>NZ_OUND01000011.1 GCF_900343025.1 Arsenophonus endosymbiont of Aleurodicus floccissimus
AATACAAAGTTTGGTTTTGTTTAAAAATAAAAAAATGAAGGATTTTAGCGTCTGAAGGAAAAAAAAATCGGAAACAAATTAGCAGATACCAAATGTTATTATAATTAAATTAAAAAAATCGGCCTTCGGCCGATTTAAATGTTGGGTACCCCTACGTAGGGGTACTCAAAATTTAAATCGGCACCGCAAAGCGGAGCTAAACTTTCTCGCTACTCCACAGACTTCTAGCAGCTCAGTAAATTTATACAGAAATTGAAAGTCCTAACCTCCAGAATATTTTAACAGTAATATTGAGAGCTTGTCCTCATTCATGATCAAAATGCTCTCCCCCCCCCTGAATTAGAAGCTCGGTCGAGTCGTCAAACTGTTTCCTGGGACAATAATGGCGAGTTCTGTCGGTCCATCCACAAATTATACCCTCTTCCCATCCTCTCAACATTATGAAAAAAACAACCATGATTATAACAATATTCTACGCACATTTTCATTTTATAAAGAATAGTCGGAGAATATTGTGATAATATTCCATTGCTTACGGGGTTCTGTCGAAAACTCTTTCTTCCACCCTCCCCCCCTGCTTAAAATCCTGGGAACTCCACAGCCTAACACCTTGTAAGCAATACAATATTATCACAATATTCTCAGAGAATTCTTTCTAAAATTAAAATGTATGTAGAATATTGTTAGAATATGTTAATGCCATAGACTTTCTGATGCTAGTGAATAAGCCCAAAATATTACTGTTAAAATATTCTGGAAGTAATATTGTGAGAATATTCTGTGATACGTTGGTGAAAATATTTCTATTCTATTTAAAATGTAAGACAAAAACATTGTGACCATATAACAGCATAATACTCAGGGAATATCCTCATGTTTTCCTTGTTTGTAATAGAGTTTCTGTATAAGGAACTCTAGTTTGTAGGGCATCAGAGTCCCTAGATGCCCTAGAGTGCCCACGATTCGGTGCACTGTGAACAAAGATCTTGTATACAAGATCTTTGACTGTGAACGTAAACCGGCGTCATCGATGTTTGGAGATTATTGATGTTTATGTCTGTGTTTACGTTAACCTCTATCTCCAGTTTTGTCATGAAATTAAATAAACCTAATTAATTTTACTTCATGGTTTTGTTAATGGTGGATCCACCTTCTTGAGTCTCGTTAGTACTTTGTGACCCTGAGCAGTGAGTAAGATGAAGGGTGTCTGTCATGCTCAGCTTACTTTTGTACTCTCAGTAATTATTCTCGATTATAAATCTGAAATTTGCTTCAGACAACCCAGATTACTATTCTCTGTGTTTCGAGATAAAACTCAAAATTTCAGAAAAAATCCAGGAAAAATACACTTTAATGTAACCAAGAGACTATTTTCGGAATTGATATCCTTAATTACATTGAATTTTACTACCTTACCAAGCTTTTAGCGTTCTTTCATAATCTTGTGAGGAAAGTCTTAGAAAGAAAATATCGCCAGAAATTTTCTAAGTGGCTAGTATTTCCTTCCATTGATGCTCATTGCAATGCCCCTGTTTCATAGTTCAAAAGCTAATGTGTTTGTTTTGGATCTCTGTAAGTCCATAAAATTAAAATTGGAGAGGTATTAATTATGTAAAGTTATTCACTTCAATAATGAATAGGTGTAAGGTTATGTCATCATCTCTCTAAAATTCTGGATCAGTGAGCGTAATAAGCAAAGGAGGAAACTGATGTAGAGGCAAGTAGCCGTATCAAAAGCTGCGTTTGTTTAGATACGTTGAAAATATATTAAAGAAACTCAGTTAAAGCTTATCATTCTCCCTTATCCTTTTTTTTTACTAGAAATTTGCATGTGAAAATTATTAAAATAACAGTAAATTGCATATCTATACATCACGAAAAATAAAGGGTTATTATAAATTTTACAATCATGACTGCAATGGCATTATTGGCCTTGTTTTTGGGTTCAAATCTATATACCCCGAAAGTATTCCAAATTCGGATTAGATATGCACTTAAAATTTAAAGAAGCAAATTTTCTTCCTAAATTCATTTTGATACAGCATTAACCCAATAAATATCATTAAAAATTAAGTGGAATAAGTAATTAAGTTACTATGTGCATTATCAAAACCTACTGACATGGGGTATGGGGCTTTTCCAGGGAAAAGCGTTTCTTTAAATAAGTCCAACGGTTTGAGAAAATAATACATGTAAAGCCTAGTTCACATTGAGTATCACGTATCGTAAGGATACAGTGGGAAATACAGAACATGATGTAAAACAAAATGTAATAGATTGGAGGAAAGATCTTAAGAGTTGAATTCACTCAACCTCTTACATAACAATATTTCTTACCTTACTTATTTTGCATTGTGAACGGAAAGCAGAGTTTGCCATGGTTCAATATAAATGAAAGTAAGTGTTGACGTTACGTTATATCTATTGTGAACCAGGCTTAAAGCAGAGTCCTCCCTTGGGTGTACCAACATTTTTGTTTTATTTGCTTGACTATTAAATTGACTAAATGAAAAGTTAGAGTGTAAATTTAAATCCATACCTGGAAGGGTCTCCATGACTAGACAGATGCTTTCTACTTAAGTATTTTTGAAAATAACAGCAATGAAAGGAGAGGGAACAAAAGCCCTTAGAAGAAAATTAAGTATATTTACACAGAGTATAATGTAGTAGACAGTACGGTAATGGTTGTTGAGAGCAAATTTTTAGGCTTTAAATTCAAAGCTAATGTGATGAAACCTGTTCTAACCACTCAGAACCAAGTTGTTCATTGATTGTGGTTTAAAAAGCATTAATGTTTGGAACATGTTCTAAGGTTTCTCATATTCATTTTTTGCGTTTATATCAAGTAAAATTTACTAAATGTTTGTTGCTATTTGAACAGTTACGCTAAAAGGAGTTCGCTTCAAAGAAAGATGTTAAGTTTTAATGTATAAAATTGTTCTTTTTGAGACTTTTATTATGATGATGAAAGGAACAAGACTAGATGTTTGTCTTTCGTTAGGTATACAACCCTTTCAAATATTGTTTCTAGGCTGAAGAGAGTGAATTGAACTTTGCGCTAACTATTTTATTGAGTCACAATTATAGAGAGTACTTTTTAAACTTCCTTAGACTTTGAATTGTACAAACTTTGCTAAAGTCAAATGAGATTGAGCATTACCTAGTTAGAATTTGGATTAACTGGAAAAATTTTATTGATAGTTCTGCAGTCATTTGAGCTACCCTTAAAATCTAGTAAAATTGAACATTTTAGGGAAATTTCACCTTAATAGTTTATGATAGTTTGAATGAGATATTGCATGAAGACAAAAGTTTGGTTCCATAGGTATGAGGTAAGTAAGAAGAAAAGAAATTTTTAAACTGATTCTACATCTTGAAGCACATTCTCCATTAAACATTTCTTAGGTATTTTCAACAGAATAAATGTTCAAGGCTGTTTGTTTTAACCTTGGTTTATTCATTGGAAATATTCTTCGTTAAAGTCTATCTATCAGAAATATTTTGAATGAAAAATTTTCAGATAATTATCATCTTGATTAGATGCCGGGTAAGCAGGTTTATTTAATTCACAACTCTTGAAGCAATTTTTATTTGTTTCTATCTGAGAAATATATTTTGCTTACTGCTTTATCACTCTAATATAGTGTTTAAGTTGAACTTCAATGGATTTTGAGCAGTAGGTTGTTTTAAAACAGTGACAGCTACAGTTCAGATGTATCAAAAACTAAAGCATCATTACTTGAGCTTCAGTATGACCAAGTAGGCAAGAATGTTTCTACGAATTAAGAAAATGACCGACTTCTTTTGACTGACCCTTTAAAATTATGGGAAGATTGTATACCTTACTCTAGTTTTCTAATTCATCCACTAAACGTTAGTTGAATATCATACAGCTAAGCACATTCAAGCAGGTACCGGTGGAATCTCTTACAGTATTCATTAATCACAGCAAAATAGCTTGGCATTGAAATATTGATAATAGAGAATAAAAGTTTATACATTTGGTCATTAGTATCAATCGAAGCACAACTTTTTTCTTCATTTCTGTTTTTCTTTGATCTTACTGAAGTTTTGGCTTGTTTCGAGACACTCGAGGTTAAAACAATCTCTTAACATTACCTACTTCACAGAGAAGTAGGTAAGTTGGTAGATACAAACTTTCATTGTGTAGGATAGGAAGAGATTATGAGTGTTTTGATCATAAATCAAAATTTAATATTATTTTATCAGAAAACTGAACTCAAAATTTCGCGAAGAAAGTTAAGAGGAGTTATACCTTAGAGTTTACTCTTCGTGCGTTTGTTTCATTTGTTCATGTCGGTACCTGCTTACTCAAATACTTAGGAAATTACAGAAAGGATAACTGCGTGCATAGAATTTTCAATTTTTGTAAACATGAGAAACCCCAACGACACATTCAGAAGATGCTTCCTAAGAAGTGTTGTTAATTTGATAACTATATAATTGATTAATTTAAAAGTATTGTTGAACAAATGTTTTCTTCATTTAAGCGGTTTTTGTTCTTAGCCGAAGAGATTGGACTTAACGATAAGAAATATCTTTTCTTACTTACTTACTTGACTTTTCTTTTACCACCCTAGGTAGTTACCTATACCACGACCGACATTATTTTTATCCAGCAAATTTCTTACACTTCCCTATTAACGCTAAATTAATATTTGTAATTTTTTCAATTAGTTCCCACAAGTAAATTACATGCATATTTTTTTATGAATAGATGGTTTATATACACTACCTCATTTTGAAACTTCATTTGGTTAGAATAATTAGAATATATTTGAGCATCGTAAGACATTTTTAGAATTTTTTAAAATCGAGATCATTGGCTCTACCTACAACTATTTGACATTACTTGACTGACAGGAAACAAGTGATTTTTGTTATTACAGATTATACATCTTATTTGGTTCCCATTCAGAATTTATTAAAGTTATAAAAGACATTTCAGTCATATGTATCGATATTAAAAAGGAAAAACCTTATTTTTTTATGAACTTAATGTAATGTTATTTACTCCAAATGAATTGATCACTTTGACAGGTTAAGATAAGCACTAGTTCGTTGCTCAGCGGTCACCACCGACACGCATTTCTCATCTTTTCCCTATTATTAACCTATACTTTTTCTGTCAAATTGGCTACGATGTTCGTTTGGTTATGTTTATGTTTGAGTTTGACTTGAAGATCAATGATTGACGTGCCGAGTTCAAGATGCATCAATTGTTTTTATTTATTAGATTAATATTGTTGCCTATATTATTTTGTGTTTGAAGCAAGTATACGTTTTAATTTTTCAAAGGTTTTCACTTCCAATCTATAGGGTCTTACAAGTCTCTCATGATTTTTCCTTTCATCTGATAGTTTGAGGGGATTTAAATCAATTCTTATCATCTGTTTTCCTTGGCTCTTTATAATCACTCTTTCCGAGACTTTTTGACACTGGATTTTTTGGAATTATAACCTAATCTCAACAAAAAAAACTTTTTCTTCATTTATTATTCAAAGGGGAGTTAAACTTCTTTGAGGTCTCATATTGAAGATTTATAACTTATGAAGTTGTCTCGACCATCTAGGACAAGTGCATTCTTCAATTTACCTATAGTTTTTTGTGCCTACAATAGAAAAATACTGCAGTGTAGTACTTAGTGCTCGTTTCAAACTAATATGAACAGTGCTTTTTACTTATTCTTTTTGAAAGTAAGGAAGTTTAATATCTTCTTAATTTTTGACTGTGTGACTTAATTAAGACTTAATAACTAAACCATACATACGAAACGAAAAGAATTTATTTAATATCGCAGTTCAAGTGCTAAATCAATTATACCTCTTTCTTTGTAGTGTTGTGAGTGAATTTTTGTTTTTTTCTACCTTCACAGAAGGCTCTGTAAATTTCTAATGATATTAAAATATTGTAACTAGCGGTGAGTTAAACTTTGGTGATTATTATCTCTTAAATTATTTTCAGTGGCCAAAATATAGTGGTTTTTTTCCTCTCTTCAGATTAATTTTGTCTTATTCTCTCCTTTTCATCTTTCTTCATGAGTTTAATCAGAACAAGTCCACATATTCTCAAATTCATTTCGAAAATTTGAAATTTGCGTACTTCGACCAGTGTAAAACCACTACTGATGTTTATTTTTGAAAAAACCTAACAAGTTTTTGTTGAACTATCTTTATGAGAAGAAGTATTCTAGTAAGTTTATGCTAGGTAATTTATTGTTTTTTATCTTTTTTTTTTTTAACGAATTCAAGAAGTGACAATGTTTTTTTAATACCCCATGTGATTTTATTAAAAGAGAAAAACGCGTTTTATTACTTCTTATTTGTAAATTACTTGAAAAAACAAATGATCAGTTCATTTACCTATACATTAGGAGTTTTACCTTCAGTTATTAAAAAAAAATTGAGTGGGCTACTCCCTAATTAGGCTTGAAATAGTGGTATCTAGGAGCTACGTAATTTTCCGTCCCTTTCAACCCCTCTAACAACCCTTCAAAGTGATTCAAAGGGGAAATGAAAAAATTAAGTTTGTTTGTACATATGAAAAGAGTTTTTTTGAAGAATTTAAAAAAATTTGTTGGGCCAGTTTTTTCGTAACACCAAAAAAACCCCTATTTTGGGGGTGTTTTCACCCCTAACCCCCCTAATTTTTAGAATTTCAAAAAAATGAAAAAACTCCCTCTAGACATTCAAGAATCAAGTAAAACTGTAAAATATGGATGAATTTGGACAATTTGATCAAAAGTTATGGCCTGTCACGGACGGACGGACGGACGTTCACACAGACTCTTTTTTAAAAACCACTTTTTTGGCATCAGGGAGTCATGAAACATATAGAAACACTCTCAGCTCAAATTCCAAAATCTGCACCATTACAATACTTTCTCAACTCCTTCGGAGTAACGAGAAAGTAAAAATAAAAAGATTTAGAGTAAAAAATTTAAGTGTGATACAATAGTAGACTTGTCACGATGTACTGTTCAAGTTTCAAACTAACTCTGTAATGGGTGAACACCCAATTTTCAATTCTCACGTACGATATAGAAATTAGGTTCTATTTATGTGCAGTTTTAGCTTACCTCGACATACCGCAAAATTCAAATTAACATGCAGTTTTA
>NZ_OUND01000001.1 GCF_900343025.1 Arsenophonus endosymbiont of Aleurodicus floccissimus
ACACCATGGGAGTGGGTTGCAAAAGAAGTAGGTAGCTTAACCTTTTGGATGGCGCTTACCACTTTGTGATTCATGACTGGGGTGAAGTCGTAACAAGGTAACCGTAGGGGAACCTACGGTTAGATCACCTCCTTACCTAGATAGATGGAATGTGAGTGTTCACACAGATTGTCTGATGAAATAGCACGTAAAGCCAATCTAAGATTGACTGAAGAGCTTGAAGTCCCCTTCGTCTAGAGGCCTAGGACATCGCCCTTTCACGGCGGTAACAGGGGTTCGAATCCCCTAGGGGACGCCACTTTAGTGATTTAGAAAGGCGGCGCATCACCCTTTTAGTGTTATGCACTGTTTAAGCTTTACGTAATAATAATTAAGCCAATTCAGTGAGTTGGTTTACCAATTATGCTTTTTAATAATCTGGAACAAGTTGAAAATTGAAATACACATTATTGAAAAATAGTGTGGAAAACTCTCAAAACTCCAATTTAAAGTGTTATTCAAATAGGCAGACAAGTGGCATGAGCGAGCAGAGTGAAACTTGCGGCGTAGACGCAAAGTCAGCGCAGCGTACATAAGTACGTGAGAATGACGAGCACCGCACAACAAAAAATTTCGCACGGGGGCGCAGCCATGACGCTTCCGTATTATTTGATAAAAAAACACCTTCGGGTTGTGAGATTAAGCGAATGAAGCGTACACCGTGGATGCCTAGGCAGTCAGAGGCGCTATAGCGAAAAGCGTCGGTAAGCTGATATGAAGCGTACTAGCCGGCGATGTCCGAATGGGGAAACCCAGCGCATTAATGCACTATCGTTTGATGAATTCATAGTCAAACGAGGCGAACCGGGGGAACTGAAACATCTCAGTACCCCGAGGAAAAGAAATCAACTGAAATTGCCCCCCAGTAGCGGCGAGCAAACGGGGAGCAGCCCAGAGTCAACATCAATATTTACCGCAGGAGAAGGGTCTCTGGAAAGGCTAGCAATAAAGGGTGATAGCCCCGTATTTGAAGCGGTAAGTATTCTGAGCTTGAAGAGTAGGGCGGGACACTTGTTATCCTGTCTGAATATGGGGGGGTGTGGGAGACCATCCTCCAAGGCTAAATGCTCTTGATTGACCGATAGTGAACCAGTACCGTGAGGAAAAGGCGAAAAAAACCACGGCGAGGGGAGTGAAATAGAACCTGAAACCGTGTACGTATAAGCAGTGGGAGCACCCGAAAGGGTGTGATTGCGTACCTTTTGTATAATAGGTCAGCGATTTATATTCTGTAGCAAGGTTAACCGCATAGGGGAGCCGTAGGGAAACCAAGTCTTAACTGGGCGTTAAGTTGCAGGGTATCCGATGATCTAGCTATGGGCAGGTTGAAGGTTGGGTAACACTAACTGGAGGACCAAACCGACTGATGACTTATGGCTGAGGGTGAAAGGCCAATCAAACCGGGAGATAGCTGGTTCTCCCCGAAAGCTATTTAGGTAGCACCTCGTGAACTCATCTTA
The DNA here is from genome assembly GCF_900343025.1 of Arsenophonus endosymbiont of Aleurodicus floccissimus. Lineage (GTDB taxonomy): Bacteria > Pseudomonadota > Gammaproteobacteria > Enterobacterales > Enterobacteriaceae > Arsenophonus. The sequence continues at coordinate 1,500 of NZ_OUND01000001.1, forward strand.
GGGGGGTAGAGCACTGTTTCGGCTAGGGGGTCATCCCGACTTACCAAACTACGAATACCGAAGAATGTTATCACGGGAGACACACGGCGGGTGCTAACGTCCGTCGTGAAGAGGGAAATAACCCAGACCGCCAGCTAAGGTCCCTAAGTCATGGTTAAGTAGGAAACGAAGTGGGAAGGCTTAGAAGACAGCCAGGATGTTGGTTTAGAAGCAGCCATCATTGAAAGAAAGCGTAATAGCTCACTGGTCGAGTCGGCCTGCGCGGAAGATGTAACGGGGCTAAACCATTGGTGTATAGTTTGTCATGCTCAATAATGGCATCGTCCTGGTAGCTAAGTGCGGAAGAAATAACCGCTGAAAGCATCTAAGCGGGAAACTTGCCTTAAGATGAGTCTTCCCTGACAGTAATGTCCTATAAGGGGTGTTCAAGACGAGGACGTAGATAGGCTGGGTGTGTAAGCGTATGGATACGTTGAGCTAACCCAGTACTAATGACCCGAGAGGATTAACCTGACAACACCGTAGGTGTTTTGAGAGAGAAAGAATTTCAGCTTGTTTTGAATTGAATCTGGTCGGATTTTGCTGAAGGTAAGAGGCGTGTGGTCGCTACTGAGGTAGGTTAGCAGGCCGGAAGGAAGGCAGCGCGAAATAAGACGGGATAAAAAAAAGAATTTGTCTGGCGGCGCAATAGCGCAGTGGTCCGACCTGACCCCATGCCGGCCGAAATCAGAGGTGAAATGTCGTAGCGCCGATGGTAGTGTGGGGTCTCCTCCCCATGTGAGAGTAGGGAGTTGCCATGCTTTAATTATGTATGTTAAGAAAGCCACCCTTGGGTGGCTTTTTGACGTTTTAATTATTGATAACTTATTGATTTAGAAAGCTTATTATTTTGTAGTCGGAAATTGAGCTAATCTATTAAAGAATGCGACGTATTAGCCTATCAACGCGGATCCTGCGTAAACGGCGAATAAGTTTCTTAATTTTTACTGGATAGCGCTGGATATTTTCAAGCTCTTGATAGTGACTCACAATATGAGTATTAGTTGTTATACATTTTAATTCTTTGTTTTTTTGCTGTAACAAAACTTTTTGGGGATCATGAATTAATATTGCATTCTCCAAATCCAGTCCCCATGCACGAGGATTGATATTATTACCGGTTATTAATTGCCAGTTATTATCTATCCAAATTCCTTTTAAATGATAGCTATTTTCGCCGTTTTTCCATAATCTAATAGTTAATTGCTGGTTATCTACAAAGCGTTGTAACCGACAGATAAAACGGCGTAGGTTAATTTCATATAAATAAGGTAATGCACTGATAATTTTAAAAGGTTCTTCTGGTGGAATATAAAAGTCATTAGCCGTTTTATCTCCAATGATAATTTCAATTTTTTTGCCGTCACGCAATAATTTACTAATTATACGCGTTAAAATAGCGGGTAAATTAATAATAGGGTGTACAGATAGTCATTTTCTTTTCTGTACTGTTCATTAAATGCATAATAGTTTTATTTAATTTGTTTTTTTTGCCTAAACCGATTAATGGAGTTACTGCTAACTCTTCATTTGTCGCATTATTTTGCAATTGATAGTGACAACTTTTTAAGCTATGGCGAAATTGTTTAATTAAACTTTTAATTTGAGTATTGCGGGGACGATGTGCTTGATCTAGACGCTGGATGGCGGGTGAAGATAGCAAGCTTTGGTCGATAAAGCTTTTCATAGTTGCAGCTAATTGGGTATTATTTAATATATGATAACGATCGTAACGATAACGTTGGTGTTGCTGGAGATAGACATCATTAATGCTGGCACCGCTATAAATAACCGTATCATCGAAGATAAAACCTTTTAGATGTAAAACACCTAATGCCTCACGTGTATTGACGGGGATACCAAAAATAGCGATACTCGATCCTGGGTGTGCCACTGCCATTTGATAATACCAATCGGCATTAGTTGCGCTGGCATCTTCACCAATGCGACCACGTTGAGCACGATGCCAGTCAACCATTATTTTGATATCTAATTCTAGTCGTGCCATTTTTGCTTGATAAAGCGCATTTAGTATGTCTCGTCCTGCATCATCATGTTCGAAGTAAAGCGCAGTAATATAAATATAGCGTTGAGCGTTGGCAATTTTGTCCAACAGAGCTTTTCGAAAACTTTCTGTTTGGTATAGGGTGACAACCCCAGCAGCAGGCTGAGGTAATTTTGCTAATTGCTCAAGATATTGTTGATGCTTTACTTTTTTTAATTTGGACAACATCACAGTGTAAATTTTCTCTTTTTTATTAAAGGAGTAGATTAGATACTCTGGTTTAGGTTTATTGAAAATTGGTGATTCATGATACCATTAGTTTAATTTTTTGTATCTATTAATCCTAGCCATGTTGACCGATTGTTCAGCCACTATTTATTGTATTATTAATTCTATTTATTTAGTTATAAGATTATTTTCTTCATAGTGCTAGATCAAGATTGACAATACTATCTTCAAATTGAATATCGAGACTAAAACCTAATTTTTGTGCTAACTGTAGCATTTTTTATTTTCAGGCATGGTGATTGCAGTAAGTCGTCGAGTGCCTCGACTACGGCTATATCTAATAATTTTGTCCATTAACTGATATCCAAGTGTATTACCTTTCATATCAGAACGTACTAAAACGGCAAATTCTGCTTGTTGATTGTCAGGATCTTCTACCACACCAACCACGCCAATAATCTCGGAATTTTTTTAATAGCGATAAAAGCCATTTCTCGATCATAGTCGATTTGTATCATATTGCTAAATTTGCTAATTTCACTAAAGTAACGATAATAAAGATCTTTTTTTGTTACTTGAGTAATAAAATCTTTGAGTAAATGTTCGTCTTCCAGCAGGATAGGTCTAAGTTGACATTCTATGCCATTTTTAAGAGAGATAATTTCTTCTAATTCATTAGGATAAGGTCTAATTACTAATCTTGTTTTGGAATCACCGACAATTGGACAGAGTTCCATAGCAACATCCAGTAAAGTGAATTCTTCATCACATGCTAAAAGTGGATGAATATTTAATCGTACAATTTGCGGGCAATCTATTAGTAAGTTTGAAACGCGGACAAGTAATTGGCAAAGACCATCGATGTTCAATTGATGGGATGAATTGGTTGATTTTATTTTGTGATTTTTAATTGCTTGAATAACTAAATATCTGGCTAATGTCATGTTAAGGAGGGATTGCCACCGCAGCATGGGTTTCTTGCTGCCATTAGATATCTCCATCACCTAATAAGATCAAAGGACCAAAAATAGGATCTTGTTCAATGGCTATTTTTAACTCGAGAGAGCCTGCTTTATTTGCTATACTTTGTACTAATAAACCTTGGATCATGGCATTAGGAAAGTGTTACGCCGTGCGATCAAAAATTCCTTGGCTAGCATCTGCTACCTCTTTGGCATTACGTAAATAGAGTATAACGCCTTGAATATCAGATTTGTGAGGAATATCTGCAGAGCGTAATTTTAAAGCAACAGGATAGCTAATTTTTTTCAGCGATAGTGATTGCCTGATCACTGTTATGAGCTATCCAGGTGGGTAAAATTTTTAAGCCATATGCGCGTAAAATGGGTTCCACTTCGTGTGTATCAAGTTGGGTGCTCCCTTTTTTTAATGCTTTTTGATTAATGCATGGTTTTTTTGTGTGTGTTAGCCGTTAATCCAATAGGCAGTGCAGGTGTTTCAGTCAATTGTTTTTGGTTACGGCGATATTCTACCATATGCATATAAGCAGTAATGGCGCCTTCCGGTGTTCGATAAGTTGGAATACTCGCTTCACTAAAACGTTTACGTGCATCTTGTGATGAATATTCGCCACACCAGATAGTTAATATGGTTATCCACTTGCTACGGGGATGCGATTGAATGGTTTGAATGATCCTTTCAGCAGTAAATAAACAGGGAACAATGGTACTAGGTGAATGAATAAGTAATATAGCATCATGATCCTGACTATCTAACATAATATCATAATATTTAGGATTTTGATGTAATATTTTATGGTTGCATCATCACCGATATTAATTGGATTTTGGTTCGAGTGAAGATTGCGAAAAATGGCTTGAATTTTTTGTTGAGTATTAGCATTAAGAATTGCCAGTTTTCCTTTGCGCCGAAAAAGCTCATCGAGTGCCATTGTGGCAGGTCCGTTACCATTACTAATAATAGAAAGTCTGTCTCCCTTTAGAGGAGACATGTGACTGAGTGTTTCAGCATCAGAAAACATTTCATGGGTTTCTTGTACTCGAAGTAATCTCGCTCGTTGAATAGCTGCATCATAAGCAGCATCAAAACTTTGTACTTCACCTAGTAAATATTGTGCTTGCTGGGTACGCTCGCTTTTAACAACCAGAATGGGTTTATTACGTGATGCACTGCGAGCTGCTGAAAGGAATCTCCGTGCCTGTTAAATATATTCTATATAGAGTAAGATGGCGCTAGTTTTATTATCTCTGGCAAGAAAATCAAGTAGATCATCGATATCAATATTCAAACTATTTACCAGTGCGATAAAGTAAGAAAAGCCAATTTGCCTTTTAGAATTGGAATTGGTGAAAAGCTGGCATTTAGTTGCTGCCAGGAGGCAAGGAACCCCAAACTATTGGGTCCCAATAGTCTTATATTGTACTGCTGAGTTAATGCTTTAAGTTTTACAAACTGAGAGGGTGGTGATGAGAGGATAATGGCCGCTTTACAACCCATTTTTCCCAGTTACTTTAGGCGGGTTAAATTTCTGTCTGAATTTGTGCAGATAACAGCTAAGTCTGGTGAGAATGGTAATTTATCAATCGTAGGGTAAGTGAGTATTCCCATTACCGCATTTTTATTTGCTGTAACCTGCAGGATCGGGCCTGTAAAGCCACTAGAAAGTAGATTCTTTATAATAACGGAACTTGCTCGTTCTGGTTTTTCTGAGGCACCAATAACTGCAATGGATTTAGGTAGCAATAATGCGTCGAGTCCACGCTGGCTTATAGATATTTACCTTTTTATGGGTATTGTCTATCAATGTAGCTGATTTTTTCGCATTTCTCTGTGATTTTTGCTGCGTGAAGACAAAGTATGTTTGCTGGAAATTATTTGTAAAAATAAGTTATGTAGTGATAATTTCATAATTATTAGTTTTTTATGGATTTTTTATTCTTAAATGGTGGTTATTTTAACGTCGCATATATACACGATAAAATTAAATGGTGTTAAAAAATTAGCTTGCTATTGAGAGCGGAATTTAAAAGCAAAAAAATGATAAAAGTTTATCATTTTAAATAGTGCGGAATATTATATTGCTATTAATAAAATATAAAACTATTTATTCATATTATTATCAATGAATATTGCCCTAAACAAAATTAATAAGATGGTGTTTTTAAGCGATACACTATTGGCAATAATGGAGAACTCAACATCATAGAGGTTAATATGTTTAGGATCTCAAAAGAGGAAAATATTTTATTTTCTTCTTTGGAGCCTAATATTATTACGGAAGAGCAGGCTAAAATAAAAATTAGCCAGTTTAATGGAGCAATTACAAAAAATAAGAGAAGCTGGTGATTATTTTGAGTTAGCTGAAATTTATTTGACGGGCATGCAGTTACCGGCAGAAATTGATATTAGTCACGTTAACTTAATGCGTAGTAGATTAATCACGGTTAAAATGAAAAATGCATATTTACAAGGTAGCAATTTATTTTGAGCTGATTTGAGCAAAGCAGATTTAAGTGATGCAAAATTAAATAAAGCTCTTTTGAACTGGGTGGTTCTGACAGATATGAATATATATAATGCGGATTTGCAAGGCGCAAATCTCAATAATGCTGATTTAAAATTTTGTAATTTAGCAAGGGCTAATTGTGAGTAGAACTGAACTAAAATATGCTGATTTAACCCATGCTAAATTAATGTCAGCAAATTTGTCGCAAACATTTTTATTATAAGGGTGAAAGTTCAATATTAACAAATGCTAAATTAAAAGGTGCAAATTTAACGTGAGCTCATTTTCGTTGCGCTGATATGCAAAATGTAGATTTGACCAATGCGATTTTACTGAATACCGATTTATGGGGCGCAGATTTGACTGATGTGAATCTCACGGATGCTAATTTAAAAAAAGCTAATCTAACAAATGTTAATTTTACTAACAGCAATTTAACTGGCGTGACAATATCTTTGGAGTCGTTAATTAATTTAGATCTCAATTCGGTCGTGTTGAATAAAGCAATCAATTTATCGATAGATTTTAAGTGGGATCAGTATCACCTTGATCTATGTTTAAATCATATAAATAATCGATAGACGAATAGTGTATTAACGCAAATAGCTAACATTGATAAAATGTATGATGTTGCAAAAATAGATATGATAAAGCAAATAATTTCATCATTAACAAAACAGAAAGTTGATACTTCCACCATTACAGTATCATTAATCGATATTTTAGTTGAACAACCCTATTATGCAAATACTGAAATTTCAAATTGGCTAAAAAGTGTTTGTATTAACTATATTGGAAAATTTAGTGATTGGCCTATGTCATTACAAAAAGACTCTGTTATTGATTTAATGATAGATACTTTCCAATATTATTCTGATTTATTTTTTAATTATAATTCAGCCTTTATACAGACTATTTCCCAAGCTATATATGAAACTAATTCAGAGGAATTAAAAGCAAAAGCTATTTATGATCACTACTTGAAAAGTAGTCAAACCCAGCCTTATGTACAGATGGATGATTTTGGTCATTATGGCAATGATAAAACCGATTGGTCAGACAAAAATGCGGCAAACTATATTCTCTTCTCTTCTAACGAAAATTTTTATGTCATGATGCTGTCGCAGAATATATTAACTGAAATGCTTAAGCCAAATCTGACAGAAAAAGATCAAAGATTAAATCAATTTCTTCTCTATCAGCAACAAAATAATTTAAATCAAGCTGATTATCAATTAGAGGATATTTTTAAAAATAAATTTCCAATATTTTATAGCGGATATTAATCTCGGCAACGAATAAATACTTTTAACCGTTTGCTAGAGTTGTTAGATCTTGGTGAAGTGTTGCAAGATTTATTTATTGAGGCAACAAAAAATCTATTTCAATAGAGAAATTAGTTGACCCAGAAGCACAAATTCAGCTAGAAAAACTATTCGCGCATAAAACATATCAATTTATTGAGCCAGATGATTATAAATTAACTGAAAATTTTTATCAGAATATTTATCAATACCTATGAATTAAAAGAGGCAAGCGATAAAGAAAAAGCAGAAAAAATTTTTAGCTTAGCGGCTGTATTTGTCAAATATACTTCGAGTGCTATTTTTAGTACGGAGATGGAATCGCCTAATGCATTAAGATTTTTTTCCTGCGCGATGTTGAATAAAGCTTATCAACTTTGCCCGACCATTTTTAATTCTGAACAATAAATTAAAGAGTGGAAAAATAGATTGCTTGGCTTAGATAAAAGTTTTTCTTGTACTGCCATATTGTCGAGTGTAATGATATGTCATGCAAGGGAGCAATTTTTTAATGTATTAGCAACAGTATTACCGCCTAATTGGTATTAACTGTTAATCTTAGATTTTTACCGATAGAATTTTTTTAGCTTTAAACTGTATATTGTTTAATAGTGTTATTAGCAAATAATAACAGCGAGTTCTCTGAGTTAGGGTAAAAGTACATTTTCATATTGCCATTTACCCATCAACATTTGATTTGCATGGTGTAGTATTAATGTCATGTTGTAACGCTAAACCTTAAAATAATACCGATAACATGCAGGCCAAAATATTGGCTAATGATAAGAATTAATACTCACAGAACTCGCAGTAATATATGTATATGGCTATTTATTTAACTTAAACTAATTTTTCTAGACGGGGAATATTTCCTGTAGTATAATTAGTTATATCTATTGTTGCGCCGGCTAATAATGCTCCGCCAAAATTCATTATGGTACCAGCAGGATTACCAATTTGGGCCAAACCTACCGATGATCTGGCAAAGGCAGAGGTATTTGACCTGAGACCATTTCAACATCAGTGTTATCTTGCGCATACTGTCTGGCTTTCCAGCTGGCTATCTCTGCACCAATGAGTTCCCATACTACCGCTTATATTATAAACTGCTCTGCCAAACGGTTGATGGCAATTTTGCGTCTGCTCAGAAAGCAGCTGTCGAATTTGGTTTAATTGCTGAGGAGTGGCTTGGTTTAGAAATAGCGCTTGATTTAACGCCGGCAATAAAATCATTCAATATCTTCATTTTTCCCCCTAGTTAAGTATTTAATCGCAGATCTTAAAATTAGTTATATCTATTTAAACTTTTCGTGAAAAACTTATTCAATATGCTTAAGTAATGGCAATAGATTGCTATTTTTACTAGCAAGTAAGTTTATTGTGGCAAATTTATTATGTTATTATCGTTAGCATTAATTCAGAAAATTGAACAAAGTCATCGAACCTGCCGATTAAATTTTTTTCAGAAAAAACAATATCGGTAAATCCTTGCCAAATAACTAGCTGTTTATCATCACTGATTGCTAATACTGGTTGATAGAGCTGGTGACTTATTAAATTATATTTCATTAAATCAATAATTTTTTCTTGACTGATATTTTGTAAAACCGTGCATAAAACTAATCTACCCACAGGGTATTCAATCAATCTAACGGAAAATTTCCCGGCAATTTCAGTCCAATATTTTCATATAGTAATGTTAATTGAGCCGCAAATTCGTCTCTCATATATTTATCTCTTTCAAATAATACAAATTAGATGGTTTAATTATTCAATGAATAAAAATCAATCATGATCAGGTGTAGACCTGAAATATTTCAAATTATGTCAAAATACACATTGCTAGCTAAAAATAAGGTAACTTAGGCGTGATCAAATGATTAAAATAACTAACAACATGTCAGGTAAATATCTTTTATGCTGGAGTTGGCTAAAAAATCCTTCTAAACAATCTAAATTAAATTATCTTGTGTTAATGCATAAGCTTTCTTTCTTGTGCTAGTGATAAAGTATAAAAAGTCAGTAGCGTTAGATCCTAACATCATATAATCTGCCTGGCATAACCTGGCTGGAGGCACTCATGAACGATTCATATAGCGGTAAAAACGGTAAAGTAAAAGTGAGGTATGCTCGTAATAGGGAAAACAACACAAATAATGATCGACGAAAGAATAAACATCTTTCTGTTAAAAATAGAAAATCGTCATCACGCCGCAGTGATCGTAATAATGAACGTTTAACTGATGATGCTTGGAAAGTGGTTTCTCAACGGAAAGAACCTATTACTAGGCATACTGGTATCAGTGGTAAAAGCCAGGTTGATCCCGAACAAATTCGTCGTCAGCGTTTAGAAGAGACGCGTATTTACGGCGAATATGCCTGCCAAGCAACGTTTAAACATCGCCAGGAAGCCATTGTTCGCGCCTGGTTTGTTCAGTCCATCACCCCGCATTTTCGCGAAGCCCTTAAGTGGATGGCGGCAAACCGTAAAGCCTATCATGTGGTTAGCGAAGAAGAGCTAGTAAAAGCTTCTGGTACTGAGCATCATGGTGGTGTTTGTTTCTTAATTAAAAAACGAATCGGATTTGACGCTGAAGCCTATCTAGCCCAGTCGACTAACATTGATTGTGTATTAGCTATTGAGGATATTGGCAATCCACATAATTTAGGGGCGATTATGCGTAGTGGTGCTCATTTCGGCGTACAAGGCATTATTCTCCATGATGTTGCAGCGATGGAATCAGGCTCCGCAGTTAGAACCGCAGCAGGTGGCGCCGAGTACATTAAAAGCATCCAATCAGATAATTTTTCTGCTACACTGAAAAAATTCCATCATGCAGGCTATACCATTGTTACGACACCTAGTCATAAAGGTAATAGTAATATTGATATTGCCAAAGCTGACTTACCAGCAAAAATGTTACTACTATTGGGGCAGGAAAGTAATGGGTTAACTGAAAATGCTTGGCAGGAAGACAGTATAAATCTCTGTATTGTTGGTACAGGTCAGGTGGAAAGTTTAAACGTTTCGGTCGTTGCCGGTATTATATTGGCTAAATGGTGGCAACAAAATAAAATTTAGTCATATTTTATTGAGATAGTTAGTATAAAACTATCTCAATAACTATCATTTCTTTTATCTAGCCTATTTTTTTATCAGTCTAGCTATTTAATGTGCGCCGCTACTGCTTTGGCTATCGCCGGCAGTGAAAGGGGGTTTTGCCAACCAAAGTAAAACTAAAAGAGCAGTAAAAACACCTGCTGATAACCAAAAAATTTCATTGGCTGTGATAATTAATCCTTGATCAGTAATGATTTTTGTTAGATAAGCGGATGACTGTTGCTCATTTAATCCTAATGCGGACAATTTTGCATAGAATTGTTGCGACTCTGGATTTAGGGGGTAATAATTTCAGTAAAGTGGGCATGATGCATAGCTTCCCTTTGTGTCCATAAAGTGGTTGTCACAGACGTTCCTATCGCTCCGGCAAGTGTCCGGGCAAAATTTGATAGACTGGATGCTGAGGCGAGCTTTTCAGCTGGCAAACCAGATAAAGTAATGGTGGTAAGTGGCATGAAAAAGCAATCAATAGCTAATCCTTGCACGAATTGTGGCCATGCCGCAGCGGCAAAATCCATCGATGGCTCAAATGTCCATGCTCGCCAATAATAGCAGACGGCGTAAACAATAAAGCTGAAAGTAACGATAACACGCATATCAATTTTATGGCTATAGCGCCCGATCAATGGCGTTATTAATAGTGGTAAAATCCCAACTGGTGCGGAGGCTAAACCCGCCCATGTTGCCGTATAACCAAACACTTCCTGTAATAACTGTGGTAGTAATACAATAGTACCACAGTAGATGCAATTACTGCGGTTATTGCCAGCACAACAATTTATGTTGAATTAAACCAATCTAACTCTTTACCTCGATCAAGCATAATTTGTAATGCACCGATACCAACGATCAGTAATGTTAATCCAATGGTATCAATTGTCTTTATCTCAGCTGCGGTTTCACGATCAGCGAGTGTTTGCATAATAATGAAAATAATAGCAATACCTCATGGGACATTAATAAAACAATCCATCCCCAGTGATAATTATCACTAATATAGCCGCCTAAGATCGGCCTACAAATGAGCGCAATAACAATTGTTATTGACCAAAATGCAAGTGCCATATTACGGGTTTAAGAGGAGGATAGTTATTAAGCAGCAGGCTTTGTGATAAAGGGATAAGCGGACCTGACATCATTCCTTGTAAGATGCGAAAGAAAATCAATGTTTCCAAACTGCCAGCAATAACACATAACCATGAGGTTAGGGTGAATAGCGCGCGGTTGACCAAAGAAAAAGTTTAACTTCGCCAATGCGTTTAGCCAGCCAACCTGTGATAGGGATCGAAATTGCATTAGCTACGCGCCAAAGGAGGTGATCACCTAGGTACCTTGTGAATTTGAAGCATCTAAATTACCAGCGATAGTCGGGATTGCAACATTAGCGATGGTAGAATCCAAAACCTGCATAAAGGTAGTTAGTGATAGCGCAAATGTCATCTATGCCAGTTTTTTACCTTGTAATGGCTCTTTAGCCACGATAAGCTCCTTTTTATTTTGTTCCTGAATATTATTAATAATATCGGTAACTAGTTGATCGACAGGAGCCATATTAATTTTAAACGCATTAGTATGATAAGCGGGGTTATCGCGAGTTTTTCGTGAAAGTATTGGGCCATTTTTGTCACTTGTATCGACAGTAACTTCACTGGAAAGCCCGATCCGCAAAGGGTATTTTTTTAATTGTTCTGTATCAATGGTTATACGAACAGGTAAGCGCTGCACAATTTTGATCCAGTTACCACTTGCATTTTGGGCCGGTAATAGTGAAAACGCGCTACCTGTACCAATATCTAAGCCTTCAACACGTCCTTGATAAATAATGTTTTTACCATAAAACTCGGTAGTGATTTTTGCTGGTTGACCGATACGAATATCGGCAAGTTGAGTTTCTTTAAAATTTGCGTCAATCCCACATATTGTCAGTTGGTACTACCGCCATAAATGGTGTTGCCGGGGTGATACGAGCGCTGACTTGAACACTACGACGTGAAACATACCCATCAAACAGGGGTAACAATTTGCGTCCGTTCTAATGTTAGCCAAGTGTTACGAAGTTTAGTGGTAAGCTTGTAAAGCTGTAGGTTGTTTATCTAGTGGAGTATCTAACACGATAGCTTGGTTGGCATTAAATTGCTCAACAGCCACATCGAGGGCAGCTTTAGCACTGGTCACCGTCTCACGAGCATGTTGTAATTCTTCTTTACCAATAACTTTTAATTGGCCAAGTATTTCGCGACATTGAAGATCTTGTTGTAATTTATTCAGTTCAGAACGACGAAGAGAGATATTAGCTTGATACTGTCGGCTATTAATCATATGCTAATGGGTTTGCCTGACGCTGTTAGCTAAGTTAGTTTTTGCTTTTTCCAATTCTAAAATAACATCTCTGGGATCAAGTTTAATCAGTACTGTGCCACTTTTTACAAAATCAGTATTTTCAACATTAACGGTAATAATGCTGTCAGGTACTTGAGACATTATCTGAATTTGGTTGCCTGCAACGTACGCATTATCAGTACTTTGATGGTGTTGGAGCACTAAAAACCAATAAATTCCATATATTAGTGCAGTAATGATAAAAAAATGCTAACTAGTACAATTATAGTTTGGAGTTTTTGGGTTTTAGTCGCTATTAATTGTTGTTCATTAACGCCCATGTTGTATTAAACTCCATATTATTCATTTTACTAATATTTAATTTACGCTTAATAAGCAAAAGTTTCCAGTAGCTTATAATTATACCACTGGAAACGGTATGGTTATTATTAATAATTTTTTATGATTTGGGATGGCTGTGGGGTAATCATTAACATACAGTTTGATTGTCAAGATCATCAAGTTTAACTAATAACTTTCTCATCAATTTTTCGATAGTATTTTTTTCTTCAGCGCTAAAAACAGACCAAATCTTTTCTAAATTTTCGTTTTGGCGAGGAAGTATTTTTTTAGAAAGCTTGAACCCTCTTCGGTTAAATGGAGATATAAGCATTGGCGATCATTGTGACTTTCTTTGCGTTCAATCCATTTTCGATTTTCCAATTCATCTGCAATGCGCGTTGCATTTGTTCTCGAGGAGCCTAAAGCATCGCTAAGTTCAGACGGTTAAATACTATGTGTTGTTTGGGTGTCGAGAATGATTAATGCCATAAATAACGTTTCATTAATTCCTTGTTTTTTTAAGCATATTATTTCTATTTTCTAACAATTTTCCTTGCACATGCATACATAAACGCGTTAGCAAAATTTGCTGATAGGGTAGCGGAATAGTTGATTTTTATTGTTGCTGTTTGCGTTCATTAAGTAATTGCTCTATGGGAGAAAATGAAGTTTCTTTTTGTGTTTGTGTGTTTTCCATTATTTATATACCTTATTAGTTTCAGTTGCTAAGATAGCAACTGTCATAATCAATCTAAATGGTATATCAAAAGCTAAAATTATCAATTATAGTTATTTATTATCGCGAAATTTATTTTGTTATTGGTATTTATTTCATAAATATTTTAAATGTTAATATAAGAAAAATAGATTTTAAAATAGGCTTTAAGTAGTCTATAATTTTTTATTTGCAAAATTATTTCATTATCTAATTAATAAAAAATAAATATCATTTGCAATAAATTATATACATTTAATATTAATTAATTGTTTTGTTATAACACTAATGTTAAATTAAATATAGATAAGTAAAAATTAATAATGGTTAATATAAACTAGCTATCTACTTGATTGTTAGATGATAAGTTAACAATTAATATCCTTATTCGTTTAAATAAAGGCGAATGCCTTTATTGCCATTAAGTTGCCATATAATATAAAAAAGGTTAAAAAGATAACATTAAGCATATTTATAGAAAATCACATAAAATGTGTAACAACAGGATTTTTGCTAGTTAGTTTTAAAAGCAATCTTTATCCAGTTATTAAAAAGTTGTTGATGAGCTTTTATCCAACCTTGAGCATGACGTTCAATGTAAGCTTGCGAAGCTTCATCATCATGCATACGAAGATTTTGGGCATTAATATCTGTAATTGGAATTTTCATAATGGCAAATAGTTTTGCCGCCGCAGGATTTTTTGCTGCCCAAACTTTATTTGCGCCGATATGCATTGTACTAGGTGGAAAACCATAATTTTTACCATTTGCTAGCGTGGTATCACTTTTATCATTATTGGGGGAATGAAGAAAAAGGAACTTGCAGCCAAACAATGTCTTTACCCGGTTTAAGCACGGCGTTGACCCAATAAGGTGCCCAGGTATAATAGAAAATGGGTTTACCTTCTTTGTAACGAGTAATGGTATCCGCTATCATCGCCGTATAGTTACCCTGATTATGCTCAACGGTTGTGTTTAGCTGATAAGCATTTAAATGGTTATTAATGGCGGTTTCACAGCCCCAACCCGGATTACAGCCAATGAGATCGGCTTTACCGTTACCATTGGTATCAAATAATTTAGCAATATTAGCATCTTTAAATTGCGCTATGTTGGTGATGTGGTATTTATCTGCCGTTTTTTTATTTATAAGATAACCTTGAACGGCATTACTAATATAAATGCCTTTACGGTATAGGCGCTTATCTCCACCTACCGCTGCATATTGTGCATTCTGTAAGGTTGCCAATTGACAGCCATAAACGTTGCATCACCGGCCGCAATTGATGCGTAAGCAACGGTATAGTCGACCTCTTGGATGGGTAAAATTTGATAGCCTAATTTTTCCAATGCTTTATTAACAATCAAAGTTTGGAAAGTCTCTTCTGCAATTGTGCTTTGTATCGGTTGTACTTTTATACCTTTACCTGGTAGGTTCAGTGGCGGAAAGTTTAATACTGATTAATGTTGTTAAAGCCGCAGCCAGGAAAATAGTTTTACGCATATGATTTCACCTCCAGGGGTATAGACAAAATGAATAGGCTAAAATTGTTTATATGATAAAAATAACATCATGTTTATTTGCAGAAATGAGTTTTAGTTTTTTGCAATAAACAGGTGATTAAGCCAATAGGCCCCGAGTGATACCAAGCGGTATTTTTTTAATGCAAACTTTTTCACCTAATGATTGGGTTAGCCGATCCAGAATAATAGCTAATATAACAATACCAGTACCACCTACCGCTGCTAATCCCATATCTAATCGACCAATTCCCCTTAGTACCATTTGTCCTAACCCACCAACAGCAATCATAGATGCAATAACAACCATTGAAAGTGATAACATCAATATCTGATTAACTCTGGCCATAATAGTAGGCGCAGCAAGCGGTAACTGAACTTTAAACAAAAGTTGATTTCGACTGGCACCAAATGATTCTGCAGCTTCAATAAGATCATCGGGTACTTGCCTTATTCCCAAAATAGTTAGTCGAATAATTGGCGGTAGAGCAAAAATAATTGTGACGATAATACCAGGGACGTTACCAATACCAAATAACATAACTATAGGTACCAAATAAACAAATGCTGGTGTAGTTTGCATTGCATCTAGTAGAGGCCGAATTATTTGGCATGCTCTTTTGCTATTTGCTAACCATATTCCCAATGGTAAACCTATTAACAGACAGAAAAATAAGGAAGTTAATACCAGAGATAAAGTTATCATTGCTTCTGGCCAGGCGCCAATAACTCCAATGGAGACCAATGAGATGAAAGTTGCTACTGCCATTTTTTTATTTGATAATTGCCAGACTAATAGTGCGAAACAAATAATGATAAAAGTAGCAAGTAATGTTGTTAGGGTATGTTCAAAACGACTTAACATAAAATCAATCGGCAGACGGATCCCTTGAAATAATGGGCGGAAGTGTAAAACTATCCAATCAATAGCATGTGAAACCCATGAGTCTAGCGGTATGAGTTGCTGTTGAAAGGGATTCATGATATCGAAATGTTTTATTGGTTCATTAGTTACCGGGATGTCTAACCAATCTGTAGAGGTTTCTGTCGTTATAGTGTTACAAGGATCATGAATTATTTCTTGATTTATGTGAGTTTGGTTATCCATTTATTGTCTCCTTATCCAATGTTTGTAGTAAGATCCCTTTAGAAATAACGCTAATATAATGTTGATTATTACCAATAACTGGAACTGCACAGGGAGATTGAGCAATAGTTGAAATAAGTTCATTAAGTGGAGTGTTGGCATCAATAGCACAAGGTGAGGTTAAGATTGCCTGTTCAATATTTTTTTTATCGTGTAATGCTTGTTCCAATGAGTTGATTGAAACGATACCGACAAATTTTTGACCTCTTTCAATTAAATAACCATAATCACGATCTTCATCATTCAGTATTTTTAATGCTGAACGTGGACCAAAACCAGGAGCAATATGTAACAGGGCGTCGGCTCGACGGCGGGCAATATCTTTGGCAGAGAAGACGTGGCTAATATCGACACCACGAAAAAACGTTTTAACATAATTATTAACCGGATTATTTAAGATCTCATCAGGGGTACCGACTTGGATAATAACGCCATCTTGCATAATTGCTATCCGGTCACCTATCCGCATAGCTTCATCCAGATCATGAGAGATAAAAATAATCGTGCGTTGTTTATCACCTTGTAATGACAGTAATTCATCTTGCATTTCTGTTCTAATTAGTGGATCTAACGCAGAGAATGCCTCATCCATCAGCAAAATATCAGGATCATTTGCCAATGCTCGTGCCAGGCCAATACGTTGGCGCATACCACCTGATAATTCGTTTGGAAAAGATTGTGTCCATTGTTCAAGATTAACTTGTCGCAAAGCAGCTAATGCTTTTTCTGTTCGTTCTGGTTTGGCAACACCAGCTAATTCCATACCAAATACTATATTATCCAATACATTGAGATGGGGCATTAACGCAAAGGATTGAAATACCATACTGATTTTTTTACGCCGTACTTTCCGTAATTTTTCCTGCGAAATGCTAGCAATATCTTCGCCGTCAATTAAGACTTGGCCTTTAGTCGGTTCAATTAGGCGATTGAGGAGGCGCACTAGGGTAGACTTTCCTGAACCCGATAGAGACCCATAATGACGAAAATTTCGCCTTCTTTAATGGCCAGATTGGCGTCTTTAACACCAATAGCTAAACCGGTTTTATTAAATATTTGTTCTTTTGTTAAGCCTTTATTGATAAGTTTAAAAGCTTGATTAGGGTGATCTCCGAATATTTTGTACAAATTTTTCACTTCTATTTTAAATGACATGCAATAACAATATCCTATGGTTAGTTAATTGGCGTATTAATTTTTTGTATCCTTATTTAAATTTATGTTTTATATAACCTAACATAATGAAATATGATGACAACCCTATGTTTAACAAAATTAATCAAAAAGGTGGATGTGATTTTTAACCAATATTGCATAAAACGTTATTTTTATTGCTAAATTATTTTTTAACAAATGAAATTTTCTTTTTTAACCAATTGTTATTGTTGTAAATATATTGATTTTTGCTTTGAGGGTGGCATTTTTTTATTATCAAATAATCTTTAATGTGATTTTTTATTTACTAATTAAATTAATTTATAAATTTAATTATTTTTTGTTTTTTTATATTATAGAAGAATAATATGAGTAATTGATTAATAAAAAGTGTAAAGATAGGTTTGCTTTGTGCTATCAACTAAAAAAATTGATTTGCTAGCTGTTATTGATAATAAAAAACAGCATAAATAAAATATGCATGTATAATATTATATGTCGTATTTATTTAACTGCTTTTTTATCATTATTTAATAGAATATTAATAAATTAAAAGTTCCAATCCTCATCTTCTGTGGTGATCATTTTACCAATGATGTAAGAGGAACCTGAACCAGAAAAGAAATCGTGGTTTTCGTTAGCATTTGGCGAGAGCACTGACAAGATTGCTGGGCTGACATTAATCATCTCTTCTGGGAAAAGAGAATCATAGCCTAAATTCATTAATGCTTTATTGGCATTATAGTGAAGGAATTTTTTACATCATCTGTCCAACCAACGTCATCATATAAAGATTCACTATATTTAATTTCATTATCGTATAAGTTTAATAATAATTCATAAGCGAAATCTTTTATTTCATTTTTTTCTTTATCACTATATTTGATGAGTGATTTTTAAAATTTATAGCCGATATAGTAGCCATGGATCGCTTCGTCGAGAATGATTAACCGAATAAGATCGGCCGTGTTGGTTAGTTTTCCTCCGCTTGACCAGTACATTCGCAGGTAAAATCCGGAATAGAAGAGAAAGGATTCGAGAAAGACACTGGCAATTTTTTTCTTTAGAGGATGAGTGTGACAGTAGTGCTCCAGTATTAAATGGGCTTTTTTTTTTGTAAAGCGCTATTTTCTTTACTCCATTGATAAGCATCATCAACATCGGAAGTCAGACTAAGGGTTGAAAAGATAGCTCAATACGGTTCCAGTTGATTGCTCGTACTATTGAATTTGTTATCGCCATTTGTTAAACCTATAAATTATAGTACACATGAAACGCAGCCTTTGACTTCTGTTCCTTCTAATGTTGATTGGCGGATCTGTATGTAATAAAGGGTTTTAATCCCTTTTTTCCAAGCATATATCTGAGCACGATTAATATCTCGCGTGGTTGCGTCATCAGTAAAGAAAAGGGTCAATGACAGCCCTTGATCGACATGTTGGGTAGCAGCAGCATATGTATCAATGATTTTTTCAGCACCTATTTGATAAGCATCTTGATAATACTCTAAATTTTCGTTCGTCAGGTAAGGGGCTGGATAATAGACGCGGCCAATTTTTCCTTCTTTACGAATTTCAATACGCGCAACAATAGGATGAATGCTGGAAGTTGAATAATTAATATAAGAGATAGAGTCTGTGGGTGGAATGGCTTGTAAATTCTGATTATAGATCCCGTGCTCTATAATAGATTACTTGAGTTTTTGCCAATCTTCAGTAGTTGGGATATGGATGGCTGAGCGTTGAAATAGCTGTTTTACTTTTTCAGTTTTAGGTTGCCACTGCTGATTAATATATTTATCAAAATATTCGCCAGAGACATATTGAGAGTGCTCAAAACGGCTAAAATAGTGTTGGCGCTCAATAGCTAGCTTATTCGATACCTGTAATGTGTAGTAAGTTACGGCATAAAAGTAGATATCGTTAAAATCAATTCCCTCTTCTGAACCATAATGAATACGCTCACGTGCCAGATAGCCATGTAAATTCATTTGTCCTAAACCAATAGAGTGTGATTTTTTATTACCTGCTTGAATCGAGGGCACTGATTGGATCTGGCTCATATCTGAAACAGCTCTTAATGCTCTAATGGCAATCTCAATTGAATGAGCAAAGTTAGGGCAATCCATCGTTTTGGCAATATTTATTGAGCCTAAATTACAGCTAATATCTTTACCTACATGCCGATACTCTAAAGTCTCGTCGTAGATGCTGGCATCATTGATTTGTAAGATTTCTGAGCACAGATTACTCATATTAATCGGACCATAAATAGGATTTAGGCGATTGGCATTATCCTCAAATAAAATATAGGGATAACCTGATTCAAATTGATTTTTTGTTTGCGAATGTTTTTGTTATTTACCATTTCTGAATATTTTTCAGTAATGTTAATTTCGGACATAGGGACACCATAACAGCGCTCAATATCGTAAGGTGAGAAAAGATACATATCTTGATTATTTTTAGCTAGATGGAAGGTAATATCCGGGATCACTACACCCAGTGATAAGGTTTTAATCCGGATTTTTCATCGGCATTTTCACGTTTAGTATCTAAAAAGCTTAAAATATCATGGTGATGAGCGTGCAGATAGACTGCTCCAGCCCCTTGTCTTGCGCCAAGTTGATTGGCATAAGAGAAAGCATCTTCAAGCATTTTCATTACAGGTACTTACGCCATAAGATTGGTTCTCAATGAGTTTTATCGGTGCCCCAACTTCACGTAAATTAGTCAATAAGAAAGCTACGCCACCGCCACGTTTTGACAGTTGTAAGGCGGAATTGACAGAGCAGTCTATCGATTCCATGTTATCTTCTATTCGTAGTAAGAAATAAGATACCAGTTCACCACGCTGTTTTTTTACCGCAATTTAAAAAAGTTGGGCGTTGCTTTGGTTGGAAGCGGCCACTAATAATTTCATCCACCAGTTGACTAGCTAACTCTTGATTTCCTTGTGCAAGCGTTAAAGCAACCATGCAAACTCTATCTTCATAACGCTTACCATCAAAAGTTTTTAAGGTATAGCTAGTATAATATTTAAAGGCACCAAGGAATGTTTGAAAACGAAACTTGTGGTTATAGGCTTGCTGGAAAAGTTTTTTAATAAAAGTAAATGCATATTGTGCCAGTATTGCCGAGTCGTAATAATTTTCTGCTACTAAAAAATCCAGTTTTTCTTGTAAATTATGAAAAAACCGTGTTTTGATTGACATGGTGGCGAAAATAATGATGGGCCGCCTGCTTATCTTTATCGAGTTGAATTTTATTATCTTTATTATACAGGTTTAGCATGGCATTGAGTGCATGATAATCCAGTTGTTCTTGAGGCTGTACTGTCATAAGGAAGCTCCGTATTACTTCACTGCATTTGTTGTTGCCAAAATTGTTGTAACCCTTGGCGTACTTGTTGAAGATCCCTTTCAGTACCGAGTAATTCAAAACGATAGAGCAATGGTACTTGGCATTTAGCGGAAATAATGTTGCCTACTATAGCGTAAGTTTCACCAAAATTATTATTTCCTGATGCAATGACGCCCCGTAAAAACTTTCGATTTTGGGGTTGATTTAAAAAGTAAGTAACAGCTTTGGGTACAGCACCGGTTGTGCCACCGCCACCATAGGTAGGGAGCAGTAAAACGTAAGATTGGGTCACATTTGGTAATATCTCATTCCTATCAATAGGAATGCGTGTAGCAGGGAAGCTCAATTTTTGCACAAAGCGATGGCAATTTTCCGATTTACTGGAATAGTAAATAAGTGACTGATTTTTCATCATATTATGTTAATTACTGGCTAATTGATTGATCATATCAGGGCGAAAGCCTGACCAATGTTGCTTACCGGTAATAACAACGGGTATTTGTTGATAGCCCAATTTGGTAATAAAATGCAATGCTTCATGATCTTGGGTTAAATCCACAACATCATAAGGTAAATTTTTACGTTTTAGTGCTAGACAAATTGCATTGCACTGTCACAATCT
Source organism: Arsenophonus endosymbiont of Aleurodicus floccissimus (assembly GCF_900343025.1). Lineage (GTDB taxonomy): Bacteria > Pseudomonadota > Gammaproteobacteria > Enterobacterales > Enterobacteriaceae > Arsenophonus. The sequence goes on from NZ_OUND01000001.1 coordinate 22,867, forward strand.
GGTTTACTGTAGACAATAATATTCATCGTTGGCTCCTTAATTTGGTAATAATTAAGTTTACAATTGGTTAGCCATTATAAATACTATATGTTGATTTATTTTTATTTAACCATGCTATATATAGTGTCATCTAATTTTTGATATAGTGTCATCTAATTTTTGGTGGGAATTTTATCTAACTTATTATTTCAACAAAAAATAAAAAAATTGTATTTTTATTATATTTTTTTAACAAATATTCCAATAGGCAAAAATATTTTTGCCAACAGCGGTAATTTTGCTTGAGGGATAAAATGAATTGTTAAAATAGTTCACTATTTTAAGGAAGTTGTTATGTACCACCATTATTTTTCTACCCCAAAAGGTTTTCCAAGACCTTTCATTCACATTACCGCTGATCATAATGGAATAATCGGTGTTGATTTTGTTAACCAAATAAATGAAAAAGAACGTAAAAATGCTCATACCGAACAGTGTATAAAAGAATTACAGCAATATTTTAATGGTGAAAGAGACAATTTTTCTGTCATCTTGAATCCTTCCGGTACTCATTTTCACAAAAGAGTTTGGCAGCAACTTGGTGAAATTCCGTATGGCCAATGTTGGAGTTATAAGGAACTCGCAATTGTACTAGGTTCTGCTAATTTCTGTAGAGCAGTTGGTATGGCAAATTCGCGTAATCCTATTGCGCTTATTATTCCGTGTCATCGTGTTATTGGTCATGATGGTAAATTAGTAGGTTACAATGGTAGGTTAGATATAAAAAGTTGGCTTTTAGATTATGAAAAAAATGGGAATAGTCGAAAAATTGGCTAAAAATGTTATAATAAACATTTATAAATACTATTATTCGTTTTTTTGATTGTTTTTTTAGGTTGTTATCCTATATTACAATGATAATTTAAGTTTTTAATTAATTTCGTGATCTTAGTAGTAGACAATGAAGCATAATTTTTGCTGTACTATATAAGACACAAACTGTGTGTTTTTATTTATGTAAAGGTAATATTGATGTCAAAAGTTAAAGGTAGCGTTAAGTGGTTCAACGAAGCAAAAGGTTTTGGTTTTATCACTCCGGAAGATGGCAGTAAAGACGTGTTCATTCACTTCAGTTCTATTAAAACCGAAGGTTTTAAGACTTTGGCCGAAGGTCAGAAAGTTGAGTTTGATATTACTGAGGGGGAGAAAGGGCCATCTGCTATAAACGTTGTCGCTATTTGATTTACTATAAGAATTTATAATAGTCCGTCTCAATAATTGAGACGGGTTTCTATGATTTTTTCTTGTAAATCTGCATGATAAGATGAGCGTACTAATGGGCCACATGCTGCATGCGTGAAGCCCATTGCTATTGCCTCATTTTTCATTTCTTCAAATTCTTTAGGGCTGACATAACGTTTTATTGATAAATGATGCCGACTGGGTTGGAGATACTGGCCTAAGGTTAGCATGTTAACGCCGTGGCGGCGTAAGTCTCGCATAACATCAACTATTTCTTCATTAGTTTCACCTAGTCCAACCATTAATCCTGATTTTGTCGGTATTTCAGGATGCATTTGCTTAAATTTTGCTAGTAGTTGTAATGACCATTGGTAATTAGCGCCAGGACGTACTTGGCGATAGATACGCGGAACATTCTCAAGATTGTGATTAAAAACATCGGGTGGCGGCGCAGCGGCTAAAATTGCTAAGGCGCGATCCATACGACCGCGAAAATCAGGCACTAGCGTTTCTATTTTGATATTTGGATTTTTTTCTCGAATAGCGATAATGCTGTCAGCAAAATGTTGGGCTCCTCCATCGCGCAAATCATCACGATCTACTGAAGTAATTACAACGTATTTTAATCCCATATCTTTGATGGTTTCTGCTAATTTTGCTGGTTCATTAGGATCAGGGGCATTAGGACGTCCATGGGCAACATCGCAGAATGGACAGCGACGAGTACAGATAGCCCCTAAAATCATAAAAGTGGCGGTACCATGGTTAAAGCATTCAGCGAGGTTAGGACAAGAGGCTTCTTCACAGACTGAGTGTAACCCATTCTTACGCATTGCGTTTTTTATCTCTTTTATTCTGCTGGAATCAGCGGGAAGTTTTATTTTCATCCACTCAGGTTTAGGTAAAATTTCTGTATGATCCGTTCTTATTGTTTTGACAGGGATCAGTGCCATTTTATCAGCGTCACGATATTTAACGCCACGCTCGATTTGAATTGGTCTACTCATAATTATGTCAGTTCCATTAGGTTCCTGCTGCAGATCAATAATAGATATATTTTATGCTATCACATGTGATCATTATTTATGTCATGTTTCAATTTTTTTAATAATTATAAAAAAATTATAACAACTTATTCTGTAAGTTGAAATCCTAGTAGGTTGCAGAAATGTTTTATTAATAAAGGTTCGACATCTTTAACCTGGCTGCCAGGGACTAAATCATTTAGTTGCGTCATTTGCATACCGGCATAGCCACAAGGATTAATACGTTCGAAGGGCGCAAGATCCATATTAATATTTAATGCTAAGCCATGAAACGAATAACCTTTATGAATACGTAACCCGAGAGAGCATATTTTTTTTTGTTCAACATAAACCCCGGGGGCTTCGCATTGTGTGTATGCGGTAATACCAAATTCGGATAAAGTATTAATTACCGTATTTTCGAGTGCAGTTACCAGTTCTCTCACACCAATTTGATTACGCTTTAAGTCTAATAAAATATACATTATTTGCTGACCGGGGCCATGATAAGTGATTTGTCCGCCACGATCAGATTGGATAACTGGAATATTTCCAGGCGCGAGTAGGTGCTCTTTTTTACCCGCTTGGCCTTGGGTAAAAACAGGGAAATGTTCCACTAGCCAAAGTTCATCTGGTGTATTAACCGTGCGTTTTTTAGTAAACTGATGCATCTCATCAGAAATGGGTTGGTAAGCATGCAGCTCAAATTGACGTAATATAATGGTTTTTTTTAACAAACTTTTTCTGCCACTTATAGGGATATGCAATATTTATGCAGTATAACCTGCATAAATGATTCTTGCTAGTATAGTTAGCGTGACGCTTGAAATTATAAACCTGAAAATCTGTTATCTTCGGGTTTATAATTTCAAGCGCAACAATAACTTGTGTCTACAACACCATACGAATTAATTCTAGTTTAGCTAATTCTTCGTACAGTTTTTCTATTTGTTCAATATTGGTTGCTGTGATGGTAATTGATACTGAGTGAAAGTTACCTTTACTACTTGGTTTAACCGATGGTACATAATCACCTGGAACATGTCGTTGAACCACTTCAACGATTTGATCTGTTAACTCAGGTTTAGCAAGACCCATCAATTTGTAGGTAAATGAGCAAGGAAACTCTAGGAACTCATGCAGTTTGGTTTTCATAGCTTCTCCTAAAATACTACCACCCCGCTTATTGCCATATTAAATGTTATATGATTTAGATAGTATATTTATTCATATTATTTTAAATAAAAATTAAGTTATAAATTGAACATATTTACCATAATGGAGGTTGCAATGTTATTTTTCAATTTTTAGCCAAACCAGCGCTGAAAAAACAATTTAATATAATCTAATATGTTACTAAAAAATCCACCTTCATCGACCTTTTTCAAGACAACAAGCGGCCGTTGTTCAATGATCTTATTATCTAATTGTAAGTTAATGGTACTAACAACTTGGTTTTTCGCTAATGGTGCCTGTAGTTCAGTATTGTTTAATGTATAGCTAGCTTTTAAATCTTTCATACGACCGCGGGGAATAGTCAGATAGAGATCGTTTTCAATACCTAATTTTACCTGATCGGTATTAGCAAACCAAAATGGTTGAGAGGCAAACTCCACCCCGCCTTCTGATGGTTTAACGGTTTTAAAAAAGCGAAAGCCCCAAGTGAGTAATTTTTCGCTTTCGGGGTCTCGCCCTTTACTGCTATGACCACCTAATACAACAGATATGAATCGCATATTTCCTTCGGTAGCGGAGGCAACCAGGTTGTAACCTGCCGCGGCAGTGTGTCCTGTCTTAATATCATCTATATTTAGGCTTTTATCCCAGAACACACCATTTCTATTTAATTGACGGATTTTATTAAAAGTGAATTCTTTTTCTTTGTAAATGGCATATTCTTCCGGAACATCGCGGATCAGTGCTTGGCCAATTAGAGCCATATCATGTGCGGAACTATATTGGCCATCAGCATCTAAGCCATGGACAGTAAGAAAGTGGGTGTTTTTTAAACCAAGGCGTTGAACATTGTTGTTCATTAATTTGACAAAATTCGCTTCGTCACCCGCCACATACTCAGCCATTGCCATACAAGCATCATTACCCGATTGTAAATTAATACCACGTATCAATTGAGATACAGGGACACGATAACCGGGTTTTAAGAACATCAGCGAAGAGCCTTTAAATACTGGGTTACCCTGTGGCCGAGGCATTCTCGTCGATAGTGACGATATCGTTCATGCTAATTTTACCGGCTTTAATTGTTTGACCAATGATATAACTCGTCATCATTTTAGTCAGACTGGCAGGGTCACGACGTTGATCGGTATTTTTTTCCGCTAACACTTTGCTTGAATAATAATCAATAAGAATATAAGCTTCAGCGTCAATATTTGATGCAGAAGGGATCACGTTGATTTGCATAGCATTATTGCTATTAGCAAATAGAGCGCTGGAAAATATAAGGCTAATATTAAGTATTAGGCTACCGATAGAACGGGAGAAAATTGCATATTTCATAATAATATACGGGATCCGCTGGCAATATGTTAATAGAGTGGGCATCGTAATATCAGCTTAAAAAGTCATATACTATTTCTGGAACAGAGATGCCTGCTTGGTTAGTTGCTTTTTATTTTACTTTAATGAGATTTTATTGATTAATCAATAGATTATTTGGTATTTATGATAATGCCCGATTGATTTAATTCTATTAATATTTTGTTTTTTATTTGTTCCGCTATTTTAGCATTTTGAAAAGGGCCAAGTTGCACACGATAGATATTATTAAATGGTTGAATACGCCCAGGTGTGTGTTTAGCTTTTTTGAAACAGACTGTTGCCATGCTGCTGCTCTCACCTGATCACTTAACGCGCCTATTTGTACGAAATAACGTTCAGTAGCCACACTTGCTGATTTCATTGAAGACGGATTAGCAGGATTATTTTGACTCACTACATTGGTTGATACCGTACTAGAGATTTTTGTTGATTGTATTGATTGCTGCTTGAGGAGTGGGTCTCTAATTTTGGTGGTTTAGGCAATGTATAACTCTGCTTTTTAATATTAACACCAATCGTGCCAGGTCCAGTTAAGGCGCCGGTAGGGGAAACTAAAATCGGATCAATTTTAATACGTGCTGTTAGCATTAAATTTAACCGATCGGCAGCTGCCTGTGATAGCGCTATATTTTTACCGGCTATGGCTATATAGGGGCCTCTATCATTAATGAGGACTATCATCATTCTGCCATTGATTAAATTAGTAATACGGGCATAACTTGGAATAGGTAAAGTAGGGTGCGAAGCTGTGAACTCATAAGGGCTGGCTTTTTCACCCGTCGTAGTTGTTTTACCGATAACTTCAGAGCCAAAAATGCTAGCAAAGCCTGTTTCACTGAAATGGGCAGGATCTTTTACTATTTGATAAGTTTGGCCATTAAGTTGATGTTATTATTAGCGCCAGAGTGATAAGGTTCGTAACGCGGCTCTGCTCCTGATATATCTTGTACCGGCGCCATAGGCATGTTGATATTTTGTTTAGCTTTTGAGAAACACAGCCTGCTAAAAGTGCTATAGTAATGCTAAATATAAGCCAGTGGTAGTGCATTACAGACCTCGTGATTATAAGCTTTTTGACAGAAATTTTCGGTGGGTATGGATCGACATAATAATTCCAAATCCAGCCATTAAAACGATTAATGCCGAGCCGCCATAACTTACCAACGGTAAAGGAACACCCACTACAGGTAAGATACCGCTAACCATGCCAATGTTGACAAATATATAGACAAACAGAATTAACATTAAGCCACCAACCATAACTCTACCAAAGGTATTTTGTGCATTAGCTGCAATTATTAGCCCTCGCATGATTAGTAGTAGATATAATATCAGTAAAATAACTACGCCAATTAAACCGAGTTCTTCAGCTAATACGGCAAAAATAAAATCAGTATGGCGTTCTGGTAGAAATTCTAATTGCGATTGCGTGCCATGTAACCAGCCTTTGCCAAATAATCCTCCTGAGCCAATAGCAATTTTAGATTGAATAATATGATAACCAGCACCGAGCGGATCTATTTCTGGATCGAGTAACATCATAACACGATCTCTTTGATAGTCATGCATCAGAAAGAACCATAGAATAGGAATAAAGCAAGCGATGCCCGTGGCCGCAATGGCGATCAATTTCCAATTTATACCCGCTAAGAACAGGACAAACAAACCGGAGGCAGCAACTAAAATAGATGTGCCCAGATCAGGTTGAGCGGCAACCAGTAGTGTGGGGAGAAATATAAGTATCAATGCCAGTAGGGTATTTTTTAAGGTGGGAGGGCAGAGATCTCGATTAACAAAACGTGCAACCATCAATGGAACCACAATTTTTGCAATTTCAGACGGTTGAAAACGAACGAAGCCAAGATCTAACCATCGTTGCGCACCTTTACTAATTTGCCCAAAGGCATCGACAAAAATTAACAGCATTAAGCAGAAAATATACAGGTAGGGCGCCCAATTTTCATAGATACGCGGTGAAATCTGCGCCATAACAATCATGACAACAAATCCAATCCCGATTTGTATCAGCTTACGCTGCATCATATCAATATCTTGCCCACTAGCACTCCACATGATCATGACACTATATATCGTTAAGGCAAGAATAATCAGCAACATTGGAATATCAATATGTAAACGTGTCCAAATAGGTAATTTATGTGATTTATCGGTCATATATTACTGTTCTTCTGCTGTAGATACACTGGTATCTGGTATTTGTGATATCGTTTTTTTACCAATCAATACATAATCAAGAACATTGCGGACAAGATCGCCAACGGCCTGGCCAGCTCCACCATTTTCTAGAATAATAGCAACGGAAGCGGTCGGCTTTTGATAAGGGGCAAATCCAATCATTAATTTATGATCACGCAAGTGCTCAGCCAATTTACTTGCATTATAGGTTTCATAACTGAATACCTGCGCTGTACCTGATTTGACAGCAGCCTTGTAGGGAGTGTTGGTAAAACTTCTGCGTGCTGTACCGTTTGGTGCATTAGCAACGCCATACATACCTTCTTTAGCTAACTCCCAAAAGCCTGAATGAATATCACCAATTTGGATATGCTCTTTCTGCTCATAAGGCAGCATAGTATTACCTAATTTAGTGCCATAAAGTAGATGGGGAATTTTAACTGTGCCGTCATTAATCAACGTCATTAATGCTTTTGCCATTTGGATCGGCGTTGTGGTCCAATAACCTTGGCCGATGCCGACTGGAATAGTGTCTCCTTGATACCAAGGTTTTTTGTAGCGTTTAAGTTTCCATTCCCGGGTTGGCATAATGCCAGAGCGTTCTTCGGCAAGATCAATACCGGTGTAATGCCCATAGCCAAATTTCTGCATCCAATCGGAGATACGATCGATACCCATATCATAAGCAACCTGGTAGAAAAAGGTGTCGGCTGATTCGATAATGGCTCTAACGACATTTAATCTACCGTGTCCCCATTTTTTCCAGTCTCGGTAACGTTTTTCGGAATTTGGTAACTGCCACCAACCAGGATCGAAAATGGTGGAGTTGGCGGTGACAATATTTTCACTTAACGCTGCGACCGCCATAAATGGTTTAACGGTTGAGGCGGGCGGATATAATCCCTGGGTAGTTCTATTAATTAACGGGTGATTGGGATTATTTAATAAAGCTTGGTAATCTTTATTAGAGATACCATTAACAAATAGATTAGGGTCATAGCTGGGGGTAGATACCAGGGCCAGTACTTCACCGTTGCGAGGATCGGTTACAACAACTGCAGTTCGGCTGGTGGCGAGCAACTTTTCGATCTCAATTTGTAAATTGAGATCAATAGTGAGATAAATATCTTTGCCTGCCTGAGGTGCTTGTTCATGAAGTTGGCGTATGACTTTTCCCCGACTATTAACTTCGACCTCTTCATAGCCTGTTTTGCCATGTAAAATATTTTCGTAATACCGTTCTATACCTAATTTACCAATATCATGGGTGGCAGTGTAATTTTTCAGTAGACCATCATTTTCTAGACGTTCAATATCTTTATCATTAATTTTGGCTACATAACCAATAACATGCGTTAGCGCAGAGCCATAAGGATAATAGCGGCGTTGGTAACCTTTGACTTCAATCCCGGGGAACCGGTATTGATTAACGGCAAAACGTGCAACTTGCACTTCATCTAGTGAGGTTTTTAACGGTATAGAGGTAAAGCGGCGTGAACGTTTACGCTCTTTTTTGAAGTTTGCAATGTCGTCGTCAGTGAGATCAACCACATCACTCAATTGTGCCAATAACTCTGTTAAATCAGGGACTTTTTCAGGAATGACTTCTAACTGATAAAATGTTCGGTTTAACGCGAGTGGAATACCATTTCTGTCATAAATAATACCTCTACTAGGTGGAACAGGAACCAATTTTATCCGATTATCATTAGAGCGAGTTTGGTAGTCTCCATGCCGAACCACTTGTAGATGATAAAGATTAGCAATTAAAATACTGACTAATATCACAATGATAATAAAAGCTATCAACGCCCGACGAATGAATAGAGTAGATTCAGCGGTATAATCGCGAAAAGGGGTGCGTTTCTTTTTTTTTGTTTCTTTCTTCGCATTCATACTAAAAACCTACATAAATATGTTATTCCCGATGGTAAGGATGATTTGTTGTAATGCTCCATGCCCGGTAAAGGCTATCTACAACAAATATTCGAACTAAAGGATCAGGCATTGTTAAGGATGACAGTGACCAACTTTGTTCTGCTGCTGCTTTACAAGGAGGGGCAAGACCTTCTGGGCCACTAATTAGAAAGCTAATATTACGTCCATCTTGTTTCCATTGATCTAATTGTTCAGCAAGCTGTCAAGTTGTCCAGCTTGTGCCTGGTATATCAAGGGTAACTATGCGGTTACCTTTGCCAACTGCAGCTAGCATCTGTTATCCTTCTTTCTCGATGATACGTTTGAGATCAGCATTTTTCCCGCAGCGATCTCAATGAGTTCAAAAGCCATATCTTTTGGAAAACGATGAAGATAATCTTGAAAACCGGTCTGGATCCAATATCAACCATTTTGCTACCAACGGCAATCAGTTGTAATTTCAAATTCAACTCCAGAGTTTTTCAAGTTCATACATACGGCGACTATCTTCTTGCATGATATGAACAATTGCATCGCCTAAATCGACAACGATCCAATCAGAAACACCTTGTCCTTCAACACCCAGAGGAATTATTCCTGTCTCACGGCATGCTTCAATTAATTTGTCCGAAACTGATGTCAAGTGGCGATTAGATGTTCCGGTACAGATTATCATGCAATCGGTAATGCTAGATTTTCCACGTACATCAATAGTGACAATATCTTGTGCTTTTGTATCGGCAAGCCTGTCGATAATAAATTGTTGGAGTTCAGTTTCTTGCAAAGGTTCACCTTTAATTTCAAGTTAAATAAAAAATATTAATGTTATATTTTATTCAGTTATAAAATTCTGTTGAAAGAAATAAGCATAAGATAATCTATATTTTAATCTAATTTTTAGTAAAACCAGCTGAATATTTATAATTAGTTTTAAGATAAATTATCGGAAATTATGCCTTATTTTCATCAGCAATGTAAAAAGCGCCAAGATATTACCAATCACCTTATATACTCACAATAGTTTAAGGGTATTTTTGTCAATTTTTTATATTTATTGTTAATTATGAGCAATTTTGATAAAGATGATGTTTATCAATATAGCGCAAAACTGCAGGTGGCAATATATCTTTGCAACTTTTTCTATCACGTTTTCGTTCACGAATTTCAGTTGCAGAAATATTTAACAAGGGAGTATCAGCCAGATATATGGCACCACATGGTTTATGGCTGAGTATTTCCGGCTCATGCACTTGATGATGTTTCAGCCATTGTTGCATTGATGGAGTTGAAAAATAAGTGGTATAGCCTGGGCGAGCGCATACTAATAAATTACAAAGGTCTAAAATTTTTTGCCAATCAAACCAGGTATTGATTGATAGTAGTGAATCTTGTCCGATAATAAAGGCTAGTGGTTTTTGCCTACCGATTTGTTGCCGAAAAGAGAGTAGTGTTTCAACGGTATAAGAGGGAGTTTTACGTTTAAGCTCACGGGTATCAATACTAAATAGCGGATTATTTTTGATAGCTAATTTTATCATTGCTAATCTTTGTTGAGCGGTTGCTTCAGGTTGTTGGCGATGGGGTGGCACATGATTGGGAAGTAAAACAACCTGTTGTAAACCGACTTGCTTGGCTAGCGCTTCAACGGGAAGTAAGTGACCATAGTGAATAGGATCAAAGGTACCACCAAATAGTGCTTGAATAGATTTAGAATTAGCTGTTTGCTTAGTTTGTTGAGTCATTAATAAAACTCTCAGGCAGTGATTTACCGCACAATAGCATAGATAAAGTTTCTAATTTTGGCCAAATTGAGTGGCCATAATCTTGTTTTAAATGTAATTCAGCATGGGTAATTAACTGTATTGCAAGCTGTAGTTCGCGAAGTGATAAACGCTGTAGCGCAGCGCTAATCAGAGGGCGGCGGGCTTGCCAAATTTTATGCTGATCAAATAATTTTTTTAAATCTTTATCGCTATTTTGTTGTGTTAATGTCAAAAGCAATATGAGTTCACGTTGAATTATACGTAATAGAATCACTGCTTCATAATCTTCGCGTTGTAATTGTTGTAGGATATGCCAAACGCGTTTAATTTTACCTGCAAGTAGCCCATCAACCCAATGATAAGGTGTAAAATTAACGGCATTATTTACCGCCTCTTTGACACGAGATAGTGTTAGGTTACCGTCGGGATATAAGAGTGATAAACGTTCAAGAGCTTGGTTAAGAGCTAGTAAGTTGCCTTCATAGCAGTAACAAAGAAGCTCATTAGCTTGTTTATCTAAGGTAACAGATATGGCTTTTGTTCGTTGGGTTATCCATTGAGGTAGTCTGGACTGTTCTGGTGTCAGACAATTAATATAGATTGCATCTTGGCCTATTTTTTTGTACCAGGCACTATTTTCTTGTGCTTTCGTTAATTTTCCGCCGCATAATATGAGTAATAAATCAGGATGTAATAATTCAGCCAACTTAAGCAGCTTTTCCGCTATGACGGTTGTGGGGCCACTTTCAGGTAATATTAAGATCAGGATTTGTCGACTAGAAAAGAGGCTAAGTGATTGACTAAGGTGATAAATAGAGTCCCAGTCGGTGCTTGTATCTAGCGAATAAGTATAACGTTCAGAAAACCCCTGCTGTTGAGCAACTTGACAAATTTTATCCATGCTTTCTTGTGATAAAAGCGGATCATTGCCAAAAATCAGGTAACAGGTTCGCAGCTTATCAGTAAGCTGCCAAGTTAGCTGCTCAGGGTAAATACGGATCATTCTGAGTCTACTGATAGCGCTTTCTCGACAACCACTGATCCTTCTGGCTCATTCTGAATAGTGCTATGAACAATCAGTAATTTACGAATTAATTGGCGAGCCGCTTGTTCACGCATTTCTTGCTTAACAAGTTCGCTTTCGGCGTCTTTAGCTAGTGTTTCTAACGGATTGTCGAAGAAAGCGCGCTCGATGCGTGTTTTGATCCGATAAACAGTGCCGTTAGGGAGGATAATTTGTGTACTGACCCAGAAATTTAATTGTTTTTCTGCACTTTTACCGTCTTGATAGATGGAAACGGTTTTGGTGTTTTCAGATGAACCCACTATTTTTAAAACCGGCACATTCTGAAGATTTTCATCGATTAAGTTGATATTATTTAGGCGTAATTGCTGTCTAATTCCACGTGCCAGCGGGCCGTAGGGATTACCACTACTTAATCTTAATGTTTTTAGTTCTTCAGGTATTTGCGTCGTACCTTGTAGGCGAAATCCGCAGCCAGCCGTTATCAACATGGCTAAGCTTAGAAATAAGGTAATTAAATAACGCACATGGTCTCCTTATTAAGTTAGCCGACAACAAGGTTTAACAGCTTGCCTGGCACATAAATTACCTTACGGATGTTCATACCTTCAAGGTATTTTGCCACACCATATTCTTGCGTTGCCATAGCTAACACAGAATCTTGTGATGCATTGATATCGACAGTAATACGCCAACGAACTTTACCATTAACTTGAATAATGACTAATTTAGTATCGTCTATTTTTGCTTGTTCGTCAGCAACTGGCCAAGGCGCATTATCGATATATTCCAGCTGACCAAGTGCTTTCCACAGGATAAAGCAAGCATGGGGGATAATGGGCGACAGCATCCGCACAATAGCCTCTAAAGATTCTTGTATTAATGCCCGATCTTGTTCACTATCATGGGAGGCTCGCGTCAGTTTATTCATGAACTCCATAATAGCGGCAATCGCAGTATTAAATGCATAACGGCGGCCTAGATCATCGGTCACTTTAGTGATGGTTTTATGTAGATCACGCCGTAGGTTTTTCTGCTCTGGTGAAAGGTTGGTGCTGTCTAATGGCACTGTTTTACCTTTTTGCGTATGTTCAAAAACGGTGCGCCAGAGACGACGAACAAAACGATTTGCACCTTCTACACTTGATTCTTGCCATTCCAAAGTAAGTTCAGGCGGAGCGGCAAACATCATAAATAAGCGAACCGTATCCGCTCCATATTTTTCTACCATTAATTGTGGATCAATACCGTTATTTTTCGATTTAGACATTTTACTCATCCCGGTATAGTAGAGTTGATGTCCATGCTGATCAGTTGCTTTGACAATCTTACCTTTTTCATCCCGTTCAACAGTTACATCAATAGGTGACACCCAAACTCGTTGTCCATTTTCACCTAAGTAATAAAAGGAATCGGCTAATACCATTCCTTGACATAACAGACGTTTAGCTGGTTCATCAGAATTTACTAAGCCTGCATCACGCATTAGTTTGTGGAAAAAACGGAAATATAATAGATGCATAATGGCATGTTCAATACCACCGATATATTGATCAACAGGCAACCAGTAATTGGCAGCGGCTGGATCTAGGATCCCTTGGTCATAATTAGGACAGGTATAACGGGCATAATACCAGGAAGATTCCATAAAGGTATCAAAGGTATCCGTTTCACGTAATACTGCATGACCATTGATGTTAGTCTTGGCCCATTGTTGGTCCGCTTTGATAGGACTTGTGATGCCATTCATTACCACATCTTCAGGTAAGATGACAGGTAGTTGTTGTTCGGGTACTTGCATGACAGAACCATCTTCCATGGTTACCATAGGAATTGGTGCTCCCCAATAACGTTGACGAGAAACCCCCCAATCACGCAGACGATAATTGACTTTACGTTGCGCCAAACCTTGTGAAATCAGTTTATCGGCAATGGCATTGGCGCCTGTTTTGTTGTCCATGCCACTAAATTCGCCTGAATTAATCAGTGCATTTTTATCAGTCAACCGCCCCGCTTTTAGATCGGGGAGCTGGCCTTCATTATCAGCAATAACCGCTTTGATCGGTAAATGATATTTGGTTGCGAATTCCCCGTCACGTTCGTCATGCCCTGGAACCGCCATTACTGCACCTGTACCATATTCCATTAATACAAAATTGGCTATCCAGATCGGAATTTTTTCATTAGTTAGCGGGTGAATTGCGAACAGATTGGTGGCAATACCTTTTTTCTCCATGGTTGCCATTTCTGCTTCAGCAACTTTGGTATTACGGCATTTATCAATAAAAGCGCTAAGTTTAGCATTTTTTTCTGCCGCGCTTTTTGCTAACGGATGAGTTGCTGCAATAGCGAGATAAGTCACCCCCATAAAAGTATCTGGCCGAGTAGTATAGACCGTTAGCTTTTCATCCATGTCTGCTAGTTCAAAGGTAATTTCAACCCCTTCTGATCGGCCGATCCAATTACGCTGCATGGTTTTAACTTTCTCTGGCCAACCATCGAGTTTATCTAAATCATTAAGTAACTCTTCAGCATAAGCGGTAATTTTTATGAACCATTGGGGAATTTCTTTTCGTTCGACTTGGGTATCGCAACGCCAGCAGCAACCATCAATGACTTGCTCGTTTGCTAACACCGTTAAATCATTTGGACACCAGTTAACGGCAGCCGTTTTTTTATAAACCAAACCTTTTTCATAAAGCTTAGTAAAAAACCATTGCTCCCAACGATAATACTCCGGTGTACAGGTTGTGACTTCTCGACTCCAGTCATAACCAAATCCGAGCATTTTTAATTGATTTTTCATGTAATCAATATTGGTATAAGTCCAAGGCGCTGGAGCAGTATTATTTTTTACTGCGGCACCTTCTGCCGGTAAACCAAAAGCATCCCAGCCGATAGGTTGCAGTACATTTTTGCCTAGCATGCGTTGATAACGTGAGATAACATCACCAATGGTATAGTTGCGTACATGCCCCATATGTAGCTGACCAGATGGGTAAGGTAACATTGACAGGCAATAGTATTTTTCTTTGTTATTATCTTCTATTACTTTAAATGTTTGTTTTTCTTCCCAATGACGTTGTACGTATTGCTCTATCTCTTCTGGTCGATATTGTTCTTGCATGACACCAATGTTCCTATGGCGATAATGCGGCATTGGCCGCGAATGATATAGTTTATTTTAGATCTGCATAGAATAGCGGATAAATGCCTCTAACAACAACTATTGATAAATATTTAACGATCAAGTTAAATTAATTTTATTAATGCAAATGGTGGGTTGTTTCAGAGGGTAGCATGTTAGATGGTCAGTCTAGCCCACTTTAGGCGCTATTTTAATATTATTATTTAGCCGATTGGGCGACGATTTTTTGTCACCCAACAAGGATAGAGGAATTAATGTATGATCTTAGCAAAAAATTCTTTAGCACGTTTTGATTTCGGCGCAGCAAAGAAATCATCTTTATTACTATCCTCAATAATTTTTCCTTCGCCCATAAAAATCATTCGATGAGCAACTTTTTTAGCGAATCCCATTTCGTGAGTGACTACTATCATGGTCATTCCTTAATTAGCAAGCTTTATCATTACGTCTAGTACTTCGTTGATCATTTCTGGATCTAATGCGGAGGTCGGTTCGTCAAAAAGCATCGCAATCGGATCCATACAGAGTGCTCTGGTAATGGCAACGCGTTGTTGTTGCCCACCAGATAATTGAGCTGGAAATTTATTGGTATGGTTAGCTAATCCAACTCGCTCTAATAATTTTAAGGCAGTACTTTCAGCGGTTTTTTTATTTCTGTTCAAGACTTTTATCTGTGCTAGTGTTAAGTTATTCAATAATTGATAGATGAGGGAATAATTCAAAATGTTGAAATACCATACCGACTTTTGAGCGCAATTTAGCCAAATCTGTCTTTTTGTCATTAAAATGAATATTATCAATATATATTTCACCACGTTGAATTGGTTCTAAGCTATTAATGGTTTTTACTAATGTTGATTTACCTGAACCAGAAGGGCCACAAATAACCACAACTCCCCTCTTTTACATTCATCGAACAATCAGTAAGCACCTGAAACTGTCCATACCATTTAGAAACATTTTTTAAAGAAATCATTAATAGTCTTTTTTCAGATAGCTAACCAGCATAAATCTATATAAATTAATCAAATATTAATTTTTTTAACAAATTATTATAATAAAAGAGCTCATTAACTAAATTTAATGATAAATATCAATAAACAAGATAAAACCGTATCATCGGTTGTTAAGACATGATGATGATTAATATATGCTAAATTGATTAGTCTTCTTTTTGTTTAATAAAACATGCCAATATAATAAATAGGGCAACCAATGCCCACATAGGCCAGTTACTCCAACGTGCATAAGGTGTAAGACCAGATGTTGGTATTACCTCAGTATTTAATACTGAGCGAGTGAATTGAGGAAGTTCTGCCTGAATATCGCCATTAGGTTTGATCACTGCTGTAACACCATTATTAGTGGCACGTAATAGTGGCCGACCAAGCTCGAGTGCCCGCATGCGCGCCATTTGAAAGTGCTGCAATGGGCCGATAGAATGCCCAAACCATGCATCATTTGAAAGCGTTAATAGAAAATCGGTATCTGATTGAAACTTGTCTCTAACTTGGGAGCCTAAAATAATTTCATAGCAGATAGCAGCAGTTAGATGAATATTACCAGCAATTAACTGCTGTTGCTCATAATCACCACGACTAAAACCTGACATTGGTAAATTGAATAAAGGAGCAATTGGTCGAAGAATATTTTCTAATGGTATAAATTCACCAAAAGGCACCAGGTGGTGTTTCTGATAACGATTACTGGTTGGATATTGGTAAGGTTTATTTTCTCCCAACACAATAATACTATTAAAAAAATCACTCCCTCCCTGTGTGCTTGGTTTAGCATCAACTATACCAGTAATTAGGCGAGTATTTTGTAAGCGCAGTAGTTTATCTAATGAGGTTAGCCAAAGGTTATTATCCAATTCGATCGATGGAATAGCGGATTCAGGCCAGATAACGATATTGGCATTGCCAAAATAAGGTTTAGAGAGATCGAGATAAGTACTAATGGTTTGTTCGAGAAATCCTGGTTGCCATTTTAAGCTTTGCGGGATGTTACCTTGAACTAAAACAATTTGTGATTTTTTTTCTGCGGCCGGAGTGAACCAGTGATAATTTTTAAATATTAGGGGTAACAATAATAAGATAATTGCTGTAATTAGCGGAATAATTCTACGTTTTAGGCAAGTAAACACCAAGCAACTACTAATAATCAGCAGTAGTAATGTTATCATCTCAACGCCAAATATCGGCGCGATGCCTTTAAGCAGCCCGTCGATTTGACTATAACCAAATTGCAGCCAAGGGAAACCAGTTAGTATCCAGCTACGTAAATATTCAGTTATTTGCCATATTGCTGGTGCGGCAAAAATAAAGCGAGCAATATTAAGGCACGGAAAGAATCGATTGAGTAGATAAGCAAATAGCGCAGGATAAAGTGATAAATAAGCTGCCAATAAAATGACTAAAAAGACATTAACTACTAATGGCATACCACCAAAATCGGCAATACTGACATAAACCCAGTTAATACCACTGCCAAATAGACCAATTCCCCAACAAAATGCTATTAAACCTGCTTGTTTGCTTGAGCAATTAACAATTAGCAGCTGTAAGCCAAAAAGAGAAAAAAGCGCGGCTAACCAAATATCAAAAGGTGAAAAAGCCAGTGTTCCGCAGAGCCCGAAAATTAAAGCGATCAAAGCTCGTAACCACTGACGTTGATAGAGTGGCATTTTTTTCATTAATGCTATTCTTCTATAAGATTTGGGATAGGTGCTTCATCAGAAATTTTTACCTGAACTTGAATGATTTTGCGGCTATCAGCCATGGTAATTTTAAATATATAACCATCAATTGTGATGACTTCCCCTCGGGCAGGCAAATGTCCGAATGCTTGCATCACCAAGCCACCAATGGTATCAACTTCTTCATCATTAAAGTGTGTACTAAATGCTTTGTTGAAATCATCAATTTGGGTTAGCGCACGAACAGAATAAGCATGTTTGCTTAACTGGCGAATATCAATGTCTTCTTCATCATCATCATATTCGTCTTCAATCTCACCAACAATTAATTCGAGAATATCTTCGATTGTTACCAAACCAGAAACGCCACCAAATTCATCGATGACTATTGCCATATGATAACGTTGTGAACGGAACTCTTTTAATAACAGATCAACACGTTTACTTTCAGGCACAACAACGGCGGGACGTAATACTTTATCGATAGTGAAAGGTTCAGCATCAGTACGCATAAATGGCAGTAAATCTTTAGCCATTAATAGACCTTCAATATGGTCTTTATCTTCACTAATTACTGGAAAACGAGAATGTGCTGAGTCGATAATCACATCAAGGCATTCATCTAACGATTGATTTCGTTTTAAGGTTACTATCTGAGAGCGTGGGATCATGATATCTCGAACACGCTCGGCGGAAATATTTATTACCCCTTCAAGCATTTCTCTGGTATCAGGATCAATAACATCTTTTTGCTCTGAATCACGAATCAGTTCAACTAAGTCATCACGATTTTTGGGTTCACCGTGAAATAATTGGTTTAGGCGCCCGAAAAAACTCTTTTTCGAGTGATGATTATCATTGTTTGCAGGATGGTCGTCGCTCATGGCGTTTTATTAAAATTTCTCTAAGTAGTTTATCGTATCATAATTATTTAGCATAAAAGTAGCATTATAGTTATGCTTTTTCATGCTGATAAGGATCAGGATAACCTAATTTTTGCATAATTTCAGTTTCTATTGTCTCCATTTCTTCTGCTTCAAAGTCAGTTAGATGATCATAACCTAATAGATGAAGACAACCGTGTATTACCATATGCGTCCAGTGAGCATCCTGGTTTTTTTGTTGTTTAATCGCTTCTTCTTCAACAACTTGACGACAAATAATCAGATCGCCAAGTAAGGGTAATGTAATGTTTTCTGGCGCTTCAAAAGGGAAGGATAGCACATTTGTTGGTTTATCTTTTCCTCGATATGTCAGATTTAAATATTGGCTTTCTGCTATATCGACAATACGAATTGTGATTTCACTTTCAGATTGAAATTGTGGCAGGAAAGCTTCAAGCCAGTGTTGGAAAGTTGTTTCACTGGGTAATCCATTATGATCGCTACAGGCAAGCTGGAGATCAAGAATAACTGATTGCAAGCAAATATCTCCTTTTCTATAGGGCGCTTGATGGTTCTTTTTGTTGACGAAGTAACTGTTTTCGTTCTTGTTCTTTTGTTTCCCAGTTTTCGTAGGCAATAACCAATAACCACTTTTGCTACTACAGGATGGCGTACTACATCATCACTATGAAAAAAATTAAAGCTAAGTTCTTTAACTTCAGAGAGTACTTCAATTGCGTGGCGTAAACCTGATTTATGGCCACGAAGCAGATCAATTTGAGTTACATCGCCGGTGATCATGATTTTAGAGTTAAAGCCGATGTGGGTCAGAAACATTTTCATCTATTCAATGGTGGTATTTTGGCTTTCATCAAGAATGATAAAACCGTCATTGAGTATGCGACCTCGCATATAGGCTAATGGTGCCACTTCAATCACATTGCACTCAATCAATTTTTCTACTTTTTCAAAACCCAGCATTTCAAATAGGGCATCATAAAGTGGCCGTAAATAAGGATCAACTTTTTGACTAATGATCACCTGGCAGAAAGCCGAGTTTTTCACCGGCCTCAACAGCGGGGCGAGTGAGTAGAATACGACGTATTTCTTGACGTTCTAAAGCATCAACGGCAGCAGCAACGGCGAGATAGGTTTTACCTGTTCCGGCAAGTCCGATGCCGAAAGTAATATCATGGTTATGTATATTAGTAATATATTGAGCCTGATTCGCTGTACATGGTTTGACAACGCCTCGTTTGATTTTAATGTTTACAAGTTTGTCGTAACTGCCAACATTTTCAATAGATTGCTTAAGAAATTGACTTTCCATAATAGATAAGTGGATTTGTTCAGGGATAATGCCACGTATAGGGGCTGTATCAACATATAGGCGGCGTAAAACGTTGCTGGCTGGCGTTTTGTGATATGTTGATTTTAAGTGATTTGCTAATTAATTTGAAACGGTTATTTCGACGATTAATTTCGATTCCGAGTCTACGTTCCAATTGTTTTGTATTATCATCGAACGGGCCAAAAAGGCTGATTAACCGTTGGTTATCGGCTGGCTCTAAAAATATTTCGCGGGTAGCAATTTGTGGATTATCTTTTGCGATCACTGAGTCTCTCTACTTAATATTAAGGTTGGTAATTTGCTACACCCAGCTCGTCTTCTTTGCGTGTCCGGGCAAATAACCGATTCAGGTGATTCATGGCTCCTTAATGCCATACTATCTTCTGTTTTAACTACTTTACCGCGTAAAGAATTGGCATAGACATCGACAATTTCGACATCAACAAATTTTCCGATCATATTTTGGCTACCTTCGAAGTTTACCACCCGATTATTTTCGGCACGGCCAGAAAGTTCCGTAATATTTTTACGTGAAGGTCCTTCAACCAGAATACGTTGAATGCTACCCAACATTGTTCGATTATAATTCATTGCTTGCTGATTAATACGTTGCTGAAGTAGATAGAGGCGTTGTTTTTTTTCATCTTCGCTGACATCGTCAGGTAAATCAGCGGCCGGGGTACCAGGGCGTGGTGAGTAGATAAAACTAAAACTCATATCAAAATTAACATCGGCAATAAGCTGCATGGTTTTTTGAAAATCATCTTCTGTTTCACCCGGAAAACCAATAATGAAATCTGAGCTAATGAGAATATCGGGTCGTGCTTTACGTAATTTACGGATAATGCTTTTATACTCAAGGGCTGTATGAGAGCGTTTCATCATCGTCAAAATACGATCTGACCCACTTTGAACGGGAAGATGCAAGAAGCTAACAAGTTCAGGGGTATCTTCATAGACAGCAATAATATCGTCAGTAAATTCAATTGGATGACTGGTGGTAAAACGGATGCGATCAACGCCGTTAATGGCGGCAACCAGACGTAATAATTCGGCAAATGAACAAATTGCACCGTCAAAAGTTATTCCACGATAGGCATTGACATTTTGACCCAATAAGTGAATTTCACGCACACCTTGCGCAGCTAATTGTGCGATTTCAAATAAAACGTCATCACATGGTCGGCTGACTTCCTCACCACGCGTGTAAGGAACAACACAAAATGAGCAGTATTTATTACAGCCTTCCATAATTGAAACATAAGCTGAAGGGCTTTCTGCTCGAGGTTCCGGTAATCGATCAAATTTTTCAATTTCTGGAAAACTGATGTCGACGATTGGGCTACGTGTACCTTTGACTTGATTGATCATCTCTGGTAGACGGTGCAAAGTCTGTGGGCCAAAAATAATGTCAACACTGGGAGCCCGTTGACGAATGAAATCCCCCTCCTGTGAAGCGACACAACCACCAACACTAATAATAATATCGGGATTAACATCTTTTAGATTTTTCCAACGCCCTAATTGATGAAATACTTTTTCTTGCGCTTTTTCACGAATTGAGCAGGTATTTAGCAGTAAAATATCGGCTTCTTCGGCTATCTCTGTTAATTGATATCCATGGGTGCTGTTGAGCAGGTCAGCCATTTTTGATGAATCGTATTCATTCATCTGGCAGCCCCAGGTTTTAATGTATAGTTTTTTATTCGTCAACATTTTGTATATCCGAAGTTTTCAGTAGCAGAATCTGTCATACTGGAAACATTATGTATTAAATTAGAAAATTTTGATATGTATTGTATTCGTTTGGGGCATCGGTGACCAGTATGTTGGATAGATTATTAGTAAATGACTTTAAAAAAACTAGGCCTACTATTAGATTGATGACTATTTGATAGCTAAGTTGATATGAATAGAATAGATGAAAATTATGACATTGTAGTGGTTGGTGCTGGTATGATAGGAGCAGCCATGGCAATTGGATTAGCCAAAGAAGGTTGGCAGATCCTGTTACTTGAACACACTAAACCTGCACCTTTCGATCCGTTAGAGCAGCCTGATTTACGCGTTTCAGCGCTAAGTTATACTTCGGTGGATCTACTTAAGCAACTTGGTGTGTGGAATAGTGTTTTAAATATGCGCGCAGCACCTTATCGAAGGTTAGAAACGTGGGAAGGGGACAACTCACATGTGATGTTTGAAGCAGACAGCCTTGGTTTATCTGAGCTGGGTTATATGGTTGAAAACCGTATTTTGCAATTGGCATTATGGCAGCAATTTTCTCAATATCCCAATCTTAGCTGGTTATGTCCCGCCAAATTGGTAGCAATGCAGCGTCAGGATCAACAGTGGGAAATGACTTTAAGTAATAATCTGCAACTATCGGCAAAGTTAATTATTGCTGCTGATGGCGCATGTTCTCAGGTACGATCTTTGTCTGGAATTGGCAGTAGCGGTTGGCAATATAATCAATCATGTCTGCTTATTACAGTTAAGATTGACCAACCGCAACAGGATATTACTTGGCAACAATTTTTTCCTTCTGGTCCGCGAGCATTTTTGCCGTTATTTGATCATTGGGCCTGTTTGGTTTGGTATAATACACCTGCCCGAATTAGACAACTGCAAGCTATGTCCCCGGAGCAGGTTAAGCAAGAAATTATAGCAGCTTTCCCTGCTCGCTTTGGCTCATTGCAAGTTGTTGCTAAAGGGAGTTTTCCACTGACCCGCCATCACGCTAATCGTTATGTTGAAGAGGGGCTAGCGTTGATTGGCGATGCTGCTCATACCATTAATCCACTTGCTGGTCAGGGAGTTAATCTTGGTTACCGTGATGTTGATAGTTTGTTGAAAGTATTAATTGATGCTAAGACCTATTTATTACCTTTTTATGATCGAAAAATTTTACTTACTTATCAACAGGATAGGATGATAGATAACAAATTGATGCAGGCCGGTATGGATGCTATTTATACACTATTTAGTTCTCAGCTAGCGGGTGTAAAATCAGGTCGAAATTTAGCATTAATGTTTAGTACAACGACTAAATACACTTAAGAAAAAGCTACTTAAATATGCTTTAGGTTTATAATATAAAGTCGATCATGATATTTTTTGACTGTTATGTTGTGAAACCCTGTTTTTCAGGTTGAGAGAGTGTCAAGATTAATTAAATTGTGAGATGCGTCAAAAAACCATTATTTTGGTTATTTTTTTATGATTCACGGGTTATACTGTATATAGATGTTTGTTTTTATTCATAAAGTTTATCATTTTTACTGGTGTTGGTAGTCCAACTTGGCATATGTTTTTGATTATTTCTGTCATGTTACTTGTGATATTAATAACTATGTTTTGATACTTTTTATTTTACGCGTTTGAAGTAGATCGCCGCTGTTTTTCAGCGGCGTTATTAATTATTAGCCATTAACCATCAACTTCCTTTTCTTTAACTGGTTATAGAGCTAAGTTTTTGGCAAAAAAAAGGCGTATTACACGATAATTAATAAAAAGTAATTAATGGCTATTTTGTGATGGTTGGTAATTATTTGAACAAATTATCAAGCAATTCTTAATTAAATTTTTAGTTTATCTTACTTTGGGGATTTTTTACTCTTAGCTATGTTTAAGTAAAATGCTAGAGATATAGTGGTAAAATCATTATTAACAAAAAATAATTTTTATATGTAACTTATTCTTTTTCAATGCCGCTCGGGATTTTTGATTTGCCTAATTTACTAAGTTAGCTGGCTGTTGGCGGCGGTACACTTTCAGTCAGTCAGAGACATTTTAAAATCATATTCAAATTAGATAAAACACGCCATTAAGTATGTCGTATCGTTGCATTTAAATTTAATTTATGGAAAGTAAAATATTCTTACTGGATATTTCTTTTTGAATTCTTTGCAAAATTATTTAATTTTGTAGCTAATTGAAAGCTGATGGCTGGGGTACCAGGATTCGAACCTGGGAATGCCGATCAAAACCCGGTGCCTTACCGCTTGGCGATACCCCAACGGGAATATAAATAATTTTTATAAAAAATGGTGCGGGAGGCGAGACTTGAACTCGCACACCTTGCAGCGCCAGAACCTAAATCTGGTGCGTCTACCAATTTCGCCACTCCCGCAAATTATGGTGGCTACGACGGGAATTGAACCTGTGACCCCAGCATTATGAGTGCTGTGCTCTAACCAGCTGAGCTACGTAGCCATCTTTTTGCATAACCTTTATCGGCGTTGTGGGGCGCATTATGCGTATATCGACCCGAGTCGTCAACTGATTTTTTTACGATTTCTACAGAAAAGTATCTGTTTGTTTGGGTTTTAATCATTTTGTTGATAAAATCGACAAAAAATAACGACGTTGTTGCCAAATAATAATAGCCTGATATGTTAAATATAAAAGCTAATTAAGTTAAGATATTTTTGCTCGTGAAGTGAATCGATGCTTTTTATTTCAATGGTAGTGATAATTTTCATTAACAATCAAAAGCATCTTATTGGTATCTTGCGGTAAAATGTTGATGGCCATTGAGCAACTTGTCAGTGGGCAAAAGTAAACAAACTAGCGTGTAATATTGTATATCTATGCAGCTACTTTGCAGCTATTAATAATTGCTGTTGTCTATTAAAATAAAAGATAAATGTGAGTGGCATCATAAATTCTTTATATTCGCGCTAGTAAAAGCATAGATAAATGTATTACAACACTATTGCTATTCAAGCAAATGTTGTAAAAGTTCGCCATTTACATAGCACGTTTAGTTAAGGCGAAAGCGCCAATAGCTGAATTATGTGCCAGTTGTGAAGTAACAATTGGTAAATCATTGTGGAAATCTTTTAGCGCTTGGGTTTTGATACAGTTTTGTACGGCGGGTAGGAGAACTTTTTCAGCTGCTGTAATTTCCCCTGCAATGACGACTTTTTGCGGATTAAATAGGTTAATAATAATGGCAATTGCTTTACCAAGATGATGGCCTACATGTTTAATCGCTTCAATTGCTAACGGATCGTTTTTATTTGCCGCCTGGTAAATTGCTTTAATAGAACAGTTATTTGATTTTAATTGGCTCGGATAATTTTGTTCAAGTTGTTGCCTAATTCTATTTTCAATAGCGCTATTAGCTGCAACGGTTTCCAGACAACCAAAGTTACCACAATGACAACGCTCTCCTAATGGATCTATTTGTATATGGCCGATTTCACCCAGATTGTAACGGTTGTCCAATAAAATTTCACCACCCATAACCACACCTGCACCAGCGCCATGATGAATGCGTACAAAAATTGAATCGGCGCAATTTTGCGTAGCGCCGAAATAATGTTCTGCCAGTGCAAAACTACGAATATCATGACCGATAAAACAGGTTATTTTGAAATGCTCTTTCAGATTACGCAGTAACTGCCAGTTATGTACTTTTATATGAGGCATACAATGGACAATTCCTGCTTGTGGATTGACTAAGCTAGGTAAAATAACTGAAATAGCAATCAACTCGCGATTAGGGCGTTGATGTTGTTGAATGAAATTTTCAATGGCGGCAATTAAATGATTTTCTATTTCTTGTTGACCGGTTTCTGGTAAGGGTAAAGGGTGAATGCGCTTCGGCGAGCATTTTGCCGTTTAAGGCGTAAAGTACTAATGTATAGTCACGACGGCTTAATCTGACACCGATGCTATGAAAAATATGATGTTCAGAAATAATTGAAATTGGTCGGCGCCCACCAGTAGAGGCTTGTTGAGCGACTTCTTTAATTAAACCACGCTCCAGTAATTGGCGGGTTATTTTGGTTACACTAGCAGGCGCCAACTGGCTTTGTTCTGAGATATGAATTCGAGAAATAGGGTCATTTTGATCAATAATTCGATATACAACAGCACTATTTAATTGTTTAACTAAATCAATATTACCAATTTGCTTCAAGATGTAATTGTGACTCATCAGTATATATGCTCGTTACAGTTCTATTTCACGGCCATTAACAATGGTTTTGCGGATGATGAAGTCGTGATCAAATACGATAAGGTTTGCAACTTTATCTTTTTCTATGCTCCCAAGTTTTTTGTCGACACCAATAGCACGAGCTGGATAAAGTGTGGCCATTCGTAATGCTTCATCTAATGCAATACCTACATGTTCAACGATATTTTTGACAGCATCTATCATCGTTAAGGATGAACCACTTAATGTACCATTTTTATCAACACATAATCCATCGCGATAATATATGGTTTTACCAGCAAAGGTAAAATAATCCATTTCACTGCCATTAGAATCCAGACCAGCAAGTGCGGTGGCATCTGTTACTAGAACTAATTTATCGCCTTTTAATTGTTTACTGTCACGAATATTAGCCCAGTGAACATGTAATCCATCGGCAATAATTCCTGCATATACATTAGGTGTGTTGTAAATAGCACCAACTAATCACAGGGTTCGACTTGAAATAGTAGGCATAGCATTGAAAAGATGGGTTGAGAATTGAATACCTGCCTTGAAGCCATTTTGTGCCTCTTCATAAGTGGCATTGGAATGGCCTGCTGAAACAACAATACCGGTTTCAACTAATTGGTGAATATATTTTTCTGCAGCTATTTCTGGTGCTAAGGTAATTTTAGTGATTACATCGGCATTTTGACATAGATAGTTGATCATTTCGGCAGAAGGCTAACGAATATATTCAACATTGTGGATACCTTTTTTGACGGGGTTAATGTAAGGCCCTTCAATATGTAGCCTTAATGCCTGATGTAGCCTTAATGCCTGGTTTTTATATTTGGCCAGGTAGTCTCGCATCGTCTCTATTACTGTTTTAATCAGTGGATCAGGGCTAGTGATAAATGTAGGTAGGAAGCTGGTACAGCCATTTCGTTCATTTGCTTTTTGCATAATTTCCAGCGTCTGAATTGAGATATTTGCTGGATTACCATTGAACTGTACACCACCGCAGCCATTAACTTGTAGATCAATAAATCCCGGCGCTAGGATCGCATTTTGTAAATCATGAATTTCAATATCCTGAGGTAATTCTACAATTGGACAAACTTGTTTTATCTGTTCTTTTTCAATAATAACTGCATGATTGTCCAGTCGTTCATAACCTGTGTAAATAATGCATTTGATTAATGCATACATGATATTTTACTCTTCTATAATGGCTAAAAAATAGTATAATTTATCGAATTGTTGGTATTTTTTGGGTTTATTATATTGAATTTTGCTATTTTAATTTAACTAGCAAATTGATTAATGATGTAAGATTCTAATTGACGAAAATATTTTAAAGTTTTTACTTTTAGCTCAAGGGTTGCTGGTTCATCACAAACTAAAGCTGATTTTGCATGCATTTGTAGGCAGCTAATTGTCCACATATGGTTAATCGAACCTTCTACCGCCGCCTCAACGGCTAATGCTTTATTTGCACCGGTTGCTAAGATTAAAATTTCTTCCGCATCAAGTAGGGTTCCTACCCCAACAGTGACAGCATATTTAGGCACCCTATCAATATTGTTATCAAAAAAACGAGAATTTGCCTGTCGAGTTTCTGGTGTGAGCGTTTTGATCCGGGTGTGAGAAGAAAGAGATGAAGCAGGTTCGTTGAAGGCAATATGGCCATCACTACCAACGCCTCCCATAAATAGATGTATTTTACCATAAGACTTAATTTTATCTTCGTAACGTTTGCATTCAGCGTCGATATCTTTTGCATTACCGTCGAGTAAATTAATATTATTTTTTGTAATATCAATATGGTTAAACAGATTTTCATACATGAAAGTATGATAGCTTTGTGGATGATTTTTTGGGATGCCGACATATTCATCCATATTAAAAGTAACTACATGTTTAAAACTAATTTTACCTGCTTTATAGAGATTAATTAGCTCATGGTAGGTAGCTAGTGGTGTTCCGCCTGTGGGCAGCCCTAATACAAATGGATGTGTAGCCGTTGGATTAAATTGATTAATTTTGTTTGCAATGTAATTGGCGGAAAAAAGACCGACATCTTTTGCTGTTGTTAGAGGAATAAGCCTCATTATTTTTTTACCTCACTTAATTTTATTTCATATCAGCTATATTTTAATGATTTTGTATTATTCTTTGTTATTACTTGAGTTTTTATAACTCAAAGATTGTCTATTTATTAACGCCTGAATTCTAGTAAAATAAGATATTTTTCATGAAAAAAGGTTTTTTGTTTAGCCACTATTTTAATCAAATAACAGGGTGATATTTAGACTTTTATCAAAACTTTAGCTGATATAATTTGTGATGCAAAATAATTGGGTCTGAGTGACTTAATGATAATATATGAAAAAAATTGAATATTTATAATATTTAGCAATAAGATCTCAGTAATGAGGTTATTCAAGGGGAAAACATAGTGAATGTGTTAAGTTATTTACAGCGAATAGGCCGTGCTTTGATGGCGCCTGTTGCTGTGTTGCCTGCCGCTGCGATTTTAATGGGGATCGGTTATTGGATCGATCCTAATGGCTGGCGAGCTAATAGTGCTATTGCTGCTTTACTGATTAAATCAGGTTCAGCAATTATAGATAATATGTCAATATTATTTGCAATTGGCGTTACGTATGGTTTATCAAAAGATAAAGATGGTTCGGCGGCATTAACCGGTTTTGTTGTTTTTTTAGTGGTAACAACCCTATGTTCACCAGCGGCTTATTCGATGATCATGGGTATTGCTATCGAGCAAGTTCCTGTAGCATTTAGTAAAATTAATAATCAGTTTGTTGGGATATTGGTTGGTGTATTGGCGGCGGAACTTTATAATCGCTATAGCGGTGTCGAGTTACCGAAAGCATTGTCGTTCTTTAGTGGCCGCCGTTTAGTACCTATATTGACTTCATTTTTGATGATTCTGTTATCTTTCGTTCTGATGTATGTTTGGCCATTTATCTATAATGCATTAGTGCTGTTTGGTGAAAATATTAAAGATTTGAGTTCATTAGGCGCCGGTATTTATGCTTTTTTTAATCGTCTACTGATCTCGGTTGGATTACATCATGCATTAAATTCAGTATTTTGGTTTGATGTGGCGGGTATTAATGATATTCTTAACTTTTTGGCTGGCGCTAAATCATTAGCTGCAGGTCTGGCCGAAAAAGGTATTACTGGATGTTATCAAGCTGGATTTTCCCTATCATGATGTTTGGTTTGCCTGGTGCGGCATTGGCCATTTATCACTGTGCTCGTCCTGAAAATAAAGCAAAAGTCGTAGGTATCATGATGGCAGGTGCTTTCGCCGCCTTTTTTACGGGGATCACTGAGCCGCTCGAATTCTCATTCATGTTTGTGGCGCCGGTTCTTTATGTCATTCATGCTTTATTAACTGGATTTTCTGTTTATATTGCAGCTATGCAATGCACTGGATATCGGGTTTTGGTTTTAGTGCTGGTTTAGTCGATATGTTACTGCAGAGTCATAACTCATTAGCAGTGCATTGGTATATGTTGATTTTCCAAGGGATAATTTTCTTTTGTTTATACTATGTCATATTTCGTGTTGTGATTAATAAGTTCAATTTGATGACCCCAAGTCGTGAAATAAATGACTATCAAACCGTTGATGATTATGACAAAAATATCACCATCAGTGCTAAAGATATTACCCATGAAGCATACCAATATCTTGCAGCGGTGGTGGGAACCGATAATTTAACAGTAATCGATGCCTGTATTACTCGTTTACGTTTAGGTGTAAAAGCCGTTGATATTGTTAATGATGACTTGGTAAAAAAACTGGGCGCATCAGGCATCATTCGTTTAAATAAACATAATGTGCAAATTATTGTCGGAAACCGAGCAGAAATGATTGCGGAAGCAATGAAAAAGATTGCCGCACGAGAAGTTGTTGCACCGTTAAATTTTGTTGAGAAAGATAATCGACAGTTAGCAGTAAAAGTAAAAAATAAGCATGTGGGACAAACAATTTTAACGCTGGTGGCGCCGGTTAGTGGTGAAATTTATTCCCTTGATGAAGTTCCGGATGAAGCTTTTGCTAGCGGTATTGTCGGTGATGGTTTAGCGATTAAGCCAACGAGTGGTGAGGTCTTAGCGCCTGTATCGGGCAAGATTGTAAAAATTTTTGCTACCAATCATGCTTTCTGCATCGAGACGAATGAAGGTGTTGAAGTGATCGTTCACATGGGTATTGATACTGTAACGTTAAAGGAGCAGGGTTGTGAGCGTTTAGTTGAAGAAAATAGTGATGTAAAGGTAGGTCAGCCTATCCTGAAATTAGATCTCGATTATTTGGAACAGCATGCTAAGTTAATGATAAGTCCAGTCGTTATCAGTAATATTGATGATTATCAGGGATTGACAATAGTTGCAACTGGTGAAGTAATCGCTGGAGTAACACCAATTTATGATGTATTGAAGTAATGTGTTTTATCATTATGATTTGATATGATAACCATATAATTAATAATGAATAAAAACGGAAGGGTTATCAACCTCCCGTTTTTCCTTTATGAGCTTTTTATTGATTAAATAAAGCCTAATAATATATGTTAATAAACGGTTGTTTCTAATTCAGATATCGTAGATGATAAAAGCGTTATTAACATGCTTTTGCATTGAGGAACTATGACAATGAATGAGGCAGATACTCATCGCCCAACAAATTTCATTCGCCAGATTATTGAAGAAGATTTGGCTACCGGTAAGCATACTCATGTATATACCCGTTTTCCACCTGAACCTAATGGTTATTTACATATTGGTCATGCCAAATCAATCTGTCTGAATTTTGGTATTGCAGAGGATTATCAGGGTCAATGCAACTTGCGTTTTGATGATACTAATCCGGTTAAAGAAGATGTTGAATATGTTAATTCTATTCAAGAAGATGTGAAGTGGTTAGGGTTTAATTGGAGTGGTAACGTAAAATATTCGTCAGATTATTTTGATGACCTTTATCAATATGCTATTGAGCTGATTAAAAAAGGCTTAGCTTATGTTGATGAATTAAGTCCCGATGCTATTCGTGAATATCGCGGAACTTTAAAGCAGCCAGGTAAAAATAGTCCATATCGTGATCGCACTATTGAGCAGAATTTGCAGCTATTTGACAAGATGCGAGCAGGTGGATTTGAAGAAGGTAAGGCCTGTCTACGTGCTAAAATCGACATGTCATCCTCTTTTATTGTCATGCGCGATCCGGTATTATATCGGATAAAATATGCTGAACACCACCAATCGGGTAATAAATGGTGTATTTATCCCATGTATGATTTTACTCATTGTATTTCGGACGCATTGGAGGGGATTACCCACTCACTTTGTACCCTGGAATTTCAAGATAATCGCCGGTTATATGATTGGGTATTAGATAATATTACCATTGATTGTCATCCAAGACAGTATGAGTTTTCGCGTCTAAATCTTACCTATACGGTGATGTCAAAACGTAAACTAAATCAGTTAGTGGCGGAAAATAGGGTTGAAAACTGGGATGATCCCAGAATGCCAACCATTTCAGGTTTACGTCGTCGTGGTTATACGGCAGCGTCGATTCGTGAATTTTGTCGGCGTATTGGCGTGACTAAGCAAGATAATACTGTTGAAATGGCAGCATTGGAATCTTGTATTCGTGATGATCTAAATGAAAATGCACCACGGGCAATGGTTGTATTACATCCCATAAAGTTAGTGATTGAAAATATGTCTGCTGATGAGCAAATGCTGACGATGTATAATCACCCCAATAAACCTGAGATGGGCACTCGACAAGTGCCATTTAGTCGGGAACTTTATATCGATCGGGCTGATTTTCGTGAAGAAGCTAATCGGCAATATAAGCGCTTAGTTTTGGGTAAAGAAGTGCGTTTACGTAATGCTTATATTGTACAAGCTAATCGGGTTGATAAAAATGCAAAAGGTAACATTACCACGATTTATTGTACTTATGATGCTGATCCATTAAATAAAGATTCTGCTGATGGACGTAAAGTCAAAGGCGTTATCCATTGGGTCAGTGCATCACATGCCCTGCTAGCAGAGATCCGATTATATGATCGCTTATTTACTGTGCCCAATCCTGCCACAGAAGCGGATTTTTTAGCTACCATTAATCCTGATTCTTTAGCGATTCGGTATGGATTTGTTGAACCAAGTTTAATTACCGCGCAACCAGGAAAAGCTTATCAGTTTGAGCGCGAGGGTTATTTTTGTGCAGATAGCCATGATCACACTGCTAAGCAGCTGGTATTTAATCGCACGGTAGGCTTAAGAGATAGTTGGGCAAAAATAGCCAGCTAAGAAATTACCCCGTTAAGAGTTATGGTAAAAAGCGTGGCTATATAAACCACGCTTTTTATTAAAAAATATCGTCATTATTGTTCACGAGATATTTTTATGAACAGAAAAATGGCTTTCTGTTATAAATTTTTATTCGTTTAGAGCAAGTCAAAAAATATGTAGTCAATATCCTTATCAAAAAAATCAATTGGTTACTAACAAGGATGTTATATCATGCTTAAGTTTATTAATTCATCTCTTCCAATAAAAAAGCGGTTTTACAAGCAGAACTGCAAACGATATCACCTAAGGTCAATTTCCACCTGTCCGTTAAAAAGTATTTATAACAGTGATGCTGTTATATCGGTACAAAAAAGGCCATTAAAGGATTTGCATACTTGTCAAAAATTAAGTTTTCTAATAGATAAAGCAAGCAGTGAGCAATGTTATCATAATGCTCTATTGGCTGATTTTGTTTACAATCGTGACTTCACAATTTTAGAAGCAACCCGGTGGGGAATTGATCGTGGATTGGTAAGGTTTGTGTCTAAAATGACTAATATAAAACTTTATCCACAAGATGGTCTATTAGAAGATAGTCATACTGGATTGGTGGCTTATATCTTTCGCAATAAGGTTGAGCGGGAAATTCGATTGGTATTTGGTGGGACAACCAGCGGTCATGGAGTGAGCGGTGAGGGGCTCCACGTTATATAAAAAATATTAATAATTTTATTAAGCAATGCGAGGCAAATATTCATAATGTATTTGGCGGTATTCCTGCTTGCTATATATAGGCTGCGCAATTAATGCATAATCTGCAACAACTAGTTCAAATGAATGGGGAATGGATACAGGCTTTCAACCAGTGGTTATTCATTAGGTGGTGGTTTAGCTGCTTATGCACCACTGAAGGTATCTAGCAAAGAAAATGTTATTTTGGCGGAATGTTTTAGCAGTGCTCAATTTGGCAGAGGTTTTGCAGCGCGATTTGTTAAAGCAACATGGTAGTTTAGATTTAGAGAAAGCTATGCGCAATATCAATCATCATTATGTCGGAAGGTGATGTTATTCCGAAGATGGATAAGTTTTTTGCGGTTGATCATATTGGTAAAATTAATATTATTCCCCAAGCAACTAACAAAAAAGACAAATTTTTAACGGCACATTTAAATTATGTCAAGCATAGTCTTATTTATGCGCTACAAACTTGAAAGTAAAAGGAGAAATTGGGTTGCAATTCTCCTTTTACTTTTAACTGATTAATAACAAAAATAGTAATAGGCTGGGTTATTTTTCTTCTTTACGGTTGCGGGCAGTGTGGCCCAAATCGTTTTCATCACAATGATCTTTTTTGGAGCAATGTCCATATAGATAAAGACTGTGATTAGAAAGTTTGATGCCGTGACGTTCCGCAATATTTTTTTGTCGTGTCTCAATGGATTCATCGCTGAATTCAATGACTTTACCACAATCTAAGCAAATTAAGTGATCATGGTGATGTTGTTGTGTCAACTCAAAAACCGATTTACCGCCTTCAAAATTATGGCGAGTTACAATACCCGCGTCATCAAATTGATTTAGAACACGATAAACCGTTGCGAGGCCAATTTCTTCTCCCATATCAATGAGTTTTTTATAGAGATCTTCCGCACTGACGTGATGGCATTCTGGCTCTTGTAATACCTCTAAAATTTTTAAACGTGGAAGTGTTACTTTAAGCCCTGCATTCTTCAATGCTTTATTGTTGTCGGTCATGCGGATCCTACCTTGTTACATTAGCAGTGAATTCAATAATATCAAAACATCGTTAACAGTAGTTATACTGTTTATTTCAAACTAATTTTATAATTATATATGTCATAATATCATTACACAATTTGCAGGAATTATCATATACAAAAAATAATGACATCTATCAATTGATGATAGCTTGTAAATTTAGCTCTTCGGATATTTGTTTTACCCAGCTTTCCACTCGCTCAGCGGTTAGTTCCGGTTGCCGGTCTTCATCAATGGCAAGGCCAATAAAGTTAGAGTCATCAGCGAGCCCTTTTGATGCTTCGAAGTGGTAACCTTCTGTCGGCCAATGGCCAACAATGATAGCACCGTTAGGTTGAATAATCTCTTTCACAGTACCCATGGCATCACAAAAATATTCCGCATAATCTTCTTGATCGCCACAACCAAAAATAGCTACTAGCTTATTGGTAAAATCAATTTCTTCTAATGTCGGAAAGAAGTCATCCCAATCACACTGTGCTTCACCATAATACCAGGTAGGAATACCGAATAGTAAAATATCAAATGCTTCAATATCCTCTTTACTGCTTTTAGCAATATCATGAATTTCAGCAATATCAGCGCCACCAAGGGTTTCTTGGATCATTTTGACAATATTTTCTGTATTGCCAGTATCACTGCCGAAGAAGATACCTATGATTGCCATAAAGTAAATAAACCTCTTAATTTTAATTTGAGTTGTTTTGTTATCTTATCGTTATTAACAGTAGTAATAGCAAAGATAATAACGATTTATTAATAAATAATTAAATAACCGTTATTTTGACGAAAATAACTATATAATTCTGTCAATTTTGTGTGTTTTATGCAAAATAAACCAGTAAAATTGCAATTCATCGGTTTTTATTTGCTAATTGTGTCAATAATATTTGTTCTATTAATTCACTACGGCTTATTTTTTGTTCTTGAGCTAGCATATTTAATGCCGCAACAGCACGCTCATTGATTTTTAATTCGACACGGCGTAAACCTTTGCTTTTATCACGTTTTAACTGATTACGTTTATTAATTTTTAATTGTTCATGTCGAGATAAAGGATTGGTTTTTGGACGCCCTGGTTTAGGTTCATCGGCGAATAAATCCCGGGTCGTGCGATCAGTCTGCTCTTTTGCCATAAATTTAAATGTTGATGGAAATTTGCTAATTACTTAAACCAATCATACCCTAGCATGATAACTATCGCTACTAACAGATAAAATATACTCAATTGTTGAAGCAGCCTATTAGTGAGTAATTGCAGTTAGCAATAGCCAGTAAAACGTATAAAAAGTGATCTTACTGGCGACTGGCGCTATTTTTAAGCATTAATTTTTGTCATTGTTCCTATTTGTTGATGCCAAAGTTGAGCATAAAACCCATTTAACTTGAGCAGATTATCATGGCTATCGAATTCAATCACTTGACCTTCATTAATCACACAAATTTTATCAGCGTGACGAATGGTATTAAGGCGGTGGGCAATACTAATAACAGTCCGACCAGCAGACAAATAATGCATATTTTTCATGATAGCGGCTTCTGAGTCATAATCTAGTGCCGGAAGTGGCCTCATCAAGAATTAAAATGCGTGGTTGTGTTACAGGGCTCTGGCAAGTGCTATACGTTGCCGTTGTCCTCCTGATAAGTTCATACCTCTCTCTGTTAACTGCGTATTGAAACCATGAGGAAGTTGTTGAATAAAATCCAGTGTGCCTACAATTTGCACTGCCTGGGTCATGGCTTCGTCAGAAGTTGCCGGTTGGCTTAAGCGGAACCGAGCCTGCAAACAAAATACTTTCTTGAAGTACTACACTCATATTAAGACGTAAAGTAACAGGATCGGCGACAGCTAGATTCATACCATCAATAGTAGTTTGACTCTACTGAGGAACATAAAGTCGTTGTAATAACTTTGTTAAGGTACTTTTTCCTGATCCTGAAGGGCCTATGATACCGATAAATTGTCCGGCCTTAATTGACAAGGATAAATTCTGCAATACTTCTGGCATGTCGTTAGCATAACGAAATCTGATATGATTAAATTCAATATTACCATTAATAGATGCTGTATTGGCTAACCCCTTTTGGTCAAATTCAGTAGGTTCATCAAGAATATCACCAACACGTTTAAGTGCGATAAGGGTATGCTGAAAATCTTGCCATACTTGCGCCAGACGAAGAATCGGCTGAGTAACATGAGCGCTAAGTATAAATACCCGTGATTGTTTTAGTAAGAAAAGTGGTATTATCGGCTTGAGCTTCATACTCTTTTTCTACCCGTTTACGAATAATCGGGCCAATTAATAGCTAAAAGATAAAATAAATAACGAATGAACCAACGACGATGCCAGCAAGTTGGGCACTGTAGTTGAATAACACGACAATAAATAATGCGACAAAAAATAGATCGATAAACAGCATTAATGTTGAGCCAGTCAGAAATTGCCTAATTTGCGCCATCTCACGAACTCGGGCAATAATTTGCCCTGTTTGTCGCTGTTTAAAATAGTCAAGCGGCAGTCCTAATAGATGACGATATAAGCGGCCGGATAATTCAGCATTAATCTGGCCAGAGGTATGATTAAAAATTTTATTACGAATAAAACTATAAATAGGTTCGGCTATTGCTAATGAGACATGACAAATGCTAAAATATGTAAGCTATTTAGGCTACGTCATACCAAAACTTTATCAATCAGATGTTGAAAAAGAATTAGGTGAATAAGGGCAAATATTTGTACAACTCTGGCGAGATATAAAAATATCTCTTAGTTTTTTATTTTGCCTAAAAACTGAAGGGGAAAACCAATCTAATCCAAACTTGATTTTTTTAGCAGTTAATTTTTTTTTCAGCCACGAGCAGTACTTTAAATTTGATTGGTTTTTGGGGCTTATTATAATGAGGAAAAGTTAATGTTTTCTCTGAACGCGGATTTATTACTTCAATAATTTGTAGCGTTATATTGGTAAATATCCACCATACGCCTTCTATTTCAATTAAAGCGGGTAACGGGATATGTTCCAGTCAGCGGGGTGCAAAAAAGCTTACTTTGCTTTTTAATTGCATATAATCCACACACTCTCGTAACTGCCAATCGGTTAGATGCTCAGATTCTAATCCTAAGGAGTGAGTTAGCTGTTCAATTGTGATGGATTTATTCAGTTTTTTACCCAGCTAGATTATTGCATCTAGGGCTTGGTTAGTGGTATTATTAGCTATTGCTACGCTAGAAAAAGTTTCCATCGCTTATTTCTCCCGCATTGATTCGGACAGATATTCACTAATTGGGCTTAAGAGATAATCAATCACACGCCGTTTATCGGTTTTGATTTCTGCCACAATGGACATGCCTGGTGTGATATCAATTGAATGACCATCAACCATCAGATTATTTTGTTTCAGGCTAATTTGCGCGGGAAAGATAAGTCCTAATTGCTCATCTTGGGCTGAATCACGGGAGATTGATAATACTTCCCCCCTCGATAGTACCATAACGGGTATAAGGGAAAGCATCAACTTTAACGGCGACGTTTTGCCCTGGGCGAATAAAACCAATGTCTTTATTTAAGATCTTAACTTCAGCAATTTGCACATCATTATCCGGTACAATGACCATCAAGTTTTGTGCTGGTTGTAATACTGCGCCTAAAGTATAAATGGTTAACTGTTGAACGGTGCCAGTAACCGGTGAGCGTACAATTTCTAACTGCTCTCGTTCGTCAAATTTTACGTATTCTTGTTCTAGCATTGACAGCTGGATCTCTGACTGTTTTTTTTTTATCGTTCCATGCATGGTGTTTTTGTGATTGAAATGCATTGAGTCGCTCTTTTAGGTTTTTTTCTTGTGAAACTAAAATATTCAATTCAGATGTTTGTTGAGCAATTAAACGCTTAGTTTCTAATAATTCTTTTTCCCACTCTAAATATTCTGATTTACTGATCATCTGTTTTTGACTTAAGGTTTGACGGGCTTATAAACTCTGTTTGATATTCTTTTTTAATAAAGAAAGCACATTAAGATCATTATTTTTTGCAGTTTGCGATGAATGATTAACTTCAATCTCAGAGGTTAAACTAGTCATTTGCGCATCAAATTGGGCTTTTTTATGGTGATAATTTTGGCTGATTTTTTCTTGTTGTCGTTTTGTTAATTGATGAAAGGTGAGTTGTTGGTGCGGAATTTTGTTTTCCAGTAGCGATTGGTAAAGCAATTTCTCAATTGTATGATACTTGATTTGATGTGAAATACCGATGATATCCTGACTAACACCCAGTGCGTCAAGGGTGAGCAGCGGTTCCCCTTTTTTTATATGTAATTCAGTTAATCGGCTCTGCTCATAAGCTTGAATAACTTGTGAGTGCCCCGACACGATAAGTCGTCCGGTTGAAGTGGCTTGAACATGTAATTGTCCCCAGTAGGCCCAACTAATAGTAATAACAACACCAATACTTAAGGTCAGTGCGGTTAAACGTACAAAAGGGGATAGTGGGCTATTCATCAGCGCCAGATGTGCCGGCAAGAAGTCATAATTATATGGCGGGGAAAACGGCTTTAACTTCCGTGTAATGCGATTTGTCATGAAGTTTCCTACTACTGCTTTAACGATTGTTGTAATGACCACAGATAGTGGTAATGTTTTTTAAGTTGCAATAATTGTGTATGGCTTCCTTGCTCAATAATTTTGCCTCGATCCATGACAATAATATGATGGTGATGACTAACCGTTGATAAGCGGTGTGGAATAGTAATTACGGTACGCCCTTGGGCAATTTTTTGCATATTTTGTTGGATCATGGCTTGTGTTTGATCATCCAAAGCGCTGGTGGCTTCATCAAAGATCAGAATACGAGGATTGCTAAGTAGTGTGCGAGCAATAGCAATACGCTGGCGCTGACCGCCTGATAATGATTGGCCACCTTCAGCAATTAGTGAATCGTAAGCTAAAGGCATTTTTAAGATGAAATTATGGGCACCGACTAATTTAGCGGCGGTAATCACTTCATCTAAAGTCGCATCAGGTTTTGATTGAGCAATATTGTTAAATACTGACTGATTAAACAGAAAATTTTCCTGTAATACGATACCAATTTGTTGTTGTAAGCTAGCGATGTTGATTTGGTAAAGGGGAATATAATCAAGTAATATGCCGCTTTTTTCTGGTGTATAAAGGGGTAATAACAGACGTGCTAAGGTACTTTTACCGGAACCTGAAGCACCGACAATGCCTATCATCTCTCCGGCTTTAATGGATAAATTATATTGATTAATAATAAGGGGAAGATCTGGTTGATAGCGAAAATCCACATTTTGAAACTGGATTTTGCCGGTTAATTGCGGGTGCAAACCATCACTATGTTGTTCGGCTGGTAAATTAATGATTTGTGCTAGTTTATCAATGGCAACCCGAGTACGGATATAATCCCCCTATAATTGCACCAATTTCCCCAATGGTTGACTACTGTGAGAGACCATCATTTGAAAGGCGATTAATTGGCCTATCGTCATATTTAATGCCAGTACTTCCGCAGCTCCAAGCCATAAAATTATCGCCATAGTCAATTTTCAATGAGCATGACAATATGACTGCCTTGTGAATGTATTTGCTGTGCCTGAAAGTTACTCGCAACCATGTCGGCGGTTTGCGTATCCCAACGGCGGATAAAACGTGGCTCAACCGCTAAACTTTTAACGGTTTCACTGCCAGCGACGCTTTCAGTTAAAAAAGAGGTATTGATTGCCGCATGCATAAATTGTTTTTCGGCCGCTTTTTCTATCTTTGGCGTTATTCGCCAGGCTAACAGTAAATAACAGGGAATAGACAGTAAAAAATGAGTGTTAGTGTCGTTGATAGAATCGACATTACGTAGATGAAGACGAATAAAAAAAGCACGTCGACCATCAAAGTAAACATACTGCCGGTTAAAAATTCACGGATTGTTTCTAATTCTCTAACCCGATTAACAATTGTGCCTACTTGACGGGTCTTGAAAAAGGAGAAGGGTAAGTGTAATAGATGCCTAATCAGTTTTAATCCGAGCCGGATATCAATACGGTTAGCGGTATGGACATAGATATATTCTCTGAAATCTTTTAATATAACCTCAATAAACGCGGCAATTATTAAGACAAAAATAAGCACATCTAAAGTGCTAAAAGCCTGATGGATAAGTACTTTATCCATAATAACTTGAATAACAATCGGTGATAATAGAGCCAGTATTTGTAATACAAATGAGAAAAACAAGATTTCAATGAATGTCTGTTTATGCTTTAAGAATTCAGGTATAAACCAACGAATATCAAAACGGGATTGTTTTTGATTTATTTTGAGCCAATTTCCATTCCATTGTTGAAGAAAAGCTTGTTTCTGCCAAATTTCTGGTGGTTTATTATCAGCCGCTTGTATTAAAACTTGCTCATCATTATAGCTCGCTAGTATATATGGGATATTAGCGTTATCATAAATAATAGCGGGTAGGATCAGACGCGATAGCTCTTTTTTTTGGCAGCTTTTTTTCTTTACGGTAATTTGATATTTTTGTTGGATTTTTTATACAATCAACATAATTATCATGCTGAGTTATTTCTTTATTATATTCATTTAAATTTATTTTATTATTCAATCTTATGATAATAGAAATTAATTTAAGGTTTTTTTGGTCATTTTCATCCATATTAAATAATCACAAATTAAAATATAAAGCAATTTAAATATATTTAATTTTAATAAAAGGCTTTATTATTAGTTGAAAAGTTTATTCTATCGTCTTATTTTTAAGACTAGTTATATTTTTAGGCTGAATTAAAATTATTATTTGTTACAAATTAGTTTATGAATATGAAAAGAATTAAAGGAATAATATATTGTAGATGATTTATTGTTTATCAGCTGGAATGGCGAGAAAACGATGAATAGCTCGGATGACAGCTGCTGGATTTTCAGCATGCACCTAGTGACCACATCCCATAATAATCTGTCGATGAGCTTGTGGAAATTGAGCAATAATATCTTTGCGATATGCTTCGCTAATATAATCGGCAAGGCTACCATGAAAATATTTTACTATTTATATAAATAATGTGACTAATGTCCGATCTCAATAAAGATATTTTTATTCATGGTAAGGTAAAATTATTAAGCAGTTTCTATACTCATTGAGAATCAAAGCGAAAACTTTTTTATTAAAAGACTAAGCTTAAGTAATTGAAACATTGATTGTTTTGTTTTTTAAGTTTATATCTTATAATTGACAGTTAATTTTAATTAAAACAGATTGAAATAACAGGAAAACGATTGAAGTTGACGAAGAACTTTACCGCTATATCGCTAATCATACCCAGCATATAGGTGAAAATGCATCGGTTATATTACAACGTCTATTAGGGTTTGACGTTAGTCAGTCGCATATTCCACTCTCGGTCACCGTAAGTAATATAACGGCAGGAGTAAAAAAAGATAAAGTAGTTTTTCCCCATGATGCAGTAAAAGTGATGCATGATTTATTGCTTTCCAACAATTATACAACTAAAAGCAAAGCGATTGATCGCTTTATGCTTATTTTATCTTTTATCCACTCTATACAATTTAAATAAACAAGCTTTTGTGGTAGCAACAGAATCAACCCATGGAAGGACGCGCATTTATTTTGCGAACGATAAATAGACCTTATTGGCTAGCGGTAAGCAGACAAAACCTCGCCTGATACCTGATACGTTTTATTGGGTAATTACCAATACCAACACCAATCGTAAACGCAATATGATTGAACAAATTATGCAAGATATGAAATTTCCTGTTGAATTGGTTGAGAAGGTATGTGGTACGATTTAAACAAATATTATTGGTCGCTTAGTTATTATTGCTATGTGTACCACTGTTGCTGCGGAGAGAAATAAGTGGCATTACATAAACGTGCTGGGCAATCTGCCCAACAAAGTGATTTAATAAATGTTGAACAGTTGGTCGCACAATATTATTCACTACAACCGCAAGTAAAAAATCCTGCTCATAGCGTTAAATTTGGTACATCAGGTCATCGTGGTAGCGCTTATCGTCATAGTTTTAATGAGCAACATATTTTAGCGATTACACAAGCTATCATCGAAGTCCGTCGATTAAATGGAATTACTGGCCCGTGTTTAGTGGGAAAAGATACTCATGCTTTGTCCGCGCCTGCTTTTATGACGGTTGTTGAAGTGTTGATCGCAAATGGGGTTGAAGTCATCGCGCAACAAGACGATGGTTTTACACCAACACCGGCTATTTCTCACGCTATATTGGATTATAATCGTCAGCATAAAGCAAAAGCTGATGGTATTGTGATCACGCCTTCACATAATCCTCCAGAAGATGGTGGCATCAAATATAATCCACCTCATGGCGGCCCGGCTGATGAAGCACTAACGGTTAAAATTGAACGCCGGGCAAATCAATTTATTGCCGATCAATTATTAGCTATCCAACGTATCAATTATCAGGTCGCTATTAAAGATCCTCACTATCAACAACAAGATCTTGTTGAGCCTTATGTGGTTGCTTTGAGCGATGTTATTGATATCGCTGCGATCAAAAAAGCTGGATTAAAAATAGGTGTGGATCCGTTAGGGGGCTCCGGAATAAATTATTGGAAACGTATTGCTGAACATTATCAACTCGATTTAGAGTTAGTTAATGAACAAATAGATCCAACATTTAGTTTTATGCCTTTAGATCATGATGGTGTGATCCGGATGGATTGTTCTTCGCGTTGGGCGATGAAAGGCTTATTGGATTTGCGAAATAAATTTGATTTAGCTTTTGCTAATGATCCGGATTATGATCGTCATGGAATTATAACGTCAGCGGGATTGATGGATCCAAATCATTATCTCGCGGTTGCTATCGATTATCTCTTTCGACATCGACCTCAATGGAAAAAAGAGGTTGCGGTGGCCAAAACATTAGTCTCTAGTGCCATGATCGATCGTGTGGTTGCCGATTTAGGACGTGAATTAGTTGAAGTACCGGTTGGTTTCAAATGGTTTGTTGATGGTTTATATCAGGGTAAGTATGGTTTTGCTGGTGAAGAGAGCGCTGGGGCAACTTTCTTACGATTTGATGGAACACCATGGACGACTGACAAAGATGGTATCATTCTCTGTTTGTTAGCCGCTGAAATGACCGCGGTGACAGGGAAACCCCCGCAGCAGCGGTATCAAGAACTTGCTCATCGTTTTGGTGAACCTTGCTATAGTCGTATCCAGGCTAAAGCTAGCCATCAACAAAAACAACGTTTAGCTAAATTGTCCGCGGAAATGGTATCTGCATATATGCTGGCCGGAGATCCGATTATTGCCCACTTAACCAAAGCGCCAGGTAATGGCGCAGCGATTGGTGGTTTAAAAGTAATAACAGATTATGGTTGGCTCACTGCACGACCATCAGGCACTGAAGAAGCTTATAAAATTTACTGTGAAAGTTTTCGTGGTAAGGAGCATCTTAAGTTGATTGAACAGGAAGCTATCCAAATTGTTAATCAAGTTATTGCAGATTGAGCAGTTTATTATCTGTTGCGCCGTAAAACTCCGTCCTTTAGATGGGTATGTAAAGCGTGGTCTTCAGATTAGCTAACTTTTGCCACTGTTCAATATATTGCCGAATGATCGATATTGGAGCACCGCCACATAAGTGTCAGGTATGCGGATATAATGCGAACGCAGATATCAACAGTGCTCGTAATATTTTAGCGGCAGGATAAGCCGTGCTTACCTGTAGAGGGATGGTGCAATTAGACCGCCCGTTGAAGCAGGAACATACCGAAATGATCCAGACTTCGGTCTGAACCTAGTAGGATCCTAGCCCTTCAGGGCGGGGAGGATTTCAATCAATATTGTTGCTTAGTTAAATGAAGTAACATTCTGTTTGAACACCCACTAGACACGCAGGATTTTTTGCAATAGAATATTCAGTATTGATTCCTCAAATATTAGCTCTTCCCAGGTTCCAAAACGAGTGTGTTGGCCGTTTTTCCTGGTTGTAGAGGAAGTGGCTCCCCCTTTTACCCAGTGATCATGTCCGGCAAGGAACCATGGACTTATCGGATTACCACTTTGCCCGCCAGGCATTGTTAGCGTACCTTGATGC
The DNA here is from genome assembly GCF_900343025.1 of Arsenophonus endosymbiont of Aleurodicus floccissimus. GTDB lineage: Bacteria > Pseudomonadota > Gammaproteobacteria > Enterobacterales > Enterobacteriaceae > Arsenophonus. The sequence goes on from NZ_OUND01000001.1 coordinate 66,827, forward strand.
TCTTTCGCCGGAGCAACAACCAGCTGACTGGATGCACCAAAACCAGGGCGATTAACATGGGGCATATTATGATCACCTGATAATGGGTTCGATGGTGCCGCAAACCAGGGGTGCAAAAAACTAAGCACATGTACAAACGGATGAACAATATCAGCCTTGTTGTTCTGTCCCCAGGTTGCCTCAGTGAGTTTTTTTCCTCCACTGGTCAGTGAAGTCAGTACGGTATCCAGTTGATTAACAAGAAAATCAGCCCAACAATTATATGGAGAAGGGATCCATTTTTTCAGCCTTGATTAAGGTTATCACCGTCTCATCCCAACGGTTATTGGCTTTCATATAGCTGGCTTGAGACCATTGCGCGGTTAGTATTTTATCAACCTTACTGAATATGCCACTATAAATCATGTCACGCCATGCTGATAATAGCAGATATCCGACAGAATCAATGCAAGCAGAATCCTGCCATTCAGTAATAAAATCCGCTGCCTCTTTACAAAGTTTATAACCCATCACATGTTCATCTAGTAACGGTAATAATAATACGTTTTTCCATTTTTGTATAAAAGGCGCTCTATCATCTAGTTGAATCGATCTCATAACATCGGCAGAGATTTTATCAGCCTGTTTAAGGCAGCGTTTTCTTTCCCCGGAGTGGAACCCCAATATCTGCGCTACCATCGCCAATATAAAGGTATTCAGCTGGCATGCCTGATGCCTTGGTAACATCGATCGCCTCACGAACATTGTTAGTCTCGTTTAAGGATAAGAAATTCAGTGAAATGGCTTGTGGTAACTGGAGAACTCAACGCATGGCTAAATTTCCTTCCTGGGTCGACACCACAGGCCCCAAAAGGACTAACGGTGATATTTAGTTCAACAGTGTCATATCCTCCCAACAATTTTCTTACTTTTATCATTTCTTGATGAACTGTCCAGTGTGTTATTGGTTCCTTGGTTCGTATAAAATCAAAAGTACTGGCATAAGCATTTGTGAGCCCCCAAGCAATACTGCCATTACTTCCCACAACAGTCGCCGGTAATCCCGGAAGGGTCAGTCCAGAAAGGGTGATATTTTTACCTTGTCGGTACAATATGTTATTTTTGCGCGGTACCAGTAATTAGGCAGCATAAGCTCAAGATGCATATCGTTGGCCAGCATAGCATGTCCACTTTCGCTGTGCTGACCATCGACAATACAGCCATTACTCTCGACATATGTATGTTCCGAAGGTAATAAGGGAGCGCTGTCACTGTTTTGTCCCCACCATACAGGTGGTGCAGGCGGAGTACCTGTTAATGGGGTATCCCATTCGCTCGTATCTGGCATAAGAAACGCCAGTTGTTCTGTTTGGATGTGTCTAGCAAACCAGCCACGCGCATAAAGCCGCGGAGCCTGATTTTGTTGAAGCGCGGATGACAACGCATACAAAACAAGTAAGCTATCTTCATCCCTCCAGTCAGCGGGAGTTGTCAGTAATGCAAGATATTCAAAATGGCGGCTCGCTAATGAAGCTAGCCCAGCGTTAACTCCACGGCTGTATTGAGTGAGAATTTTCTTTTCTGAGACAGGGAGTTTTGTCAGAGTGTCGCGTGCTTTTGTGCGAAATTGCCATAGCCGGTTTTGCTGGTCCGTTTTTAGCGCAGCAAGTACCCCTAACAATTCAGCCAGTTCACCTGCGGTCAGACGACGCATTAAATCCATCTGTGGAAATTGATCTTGTGCGTGAATAAAACCCAGAGCGTAGCTGACATCTTCCCGGGTTTTACCGCTAATACCTGGTATACCGAGCTCTGCATCCCAGGTAGATAATATTGACCTTACCGTTTAGCTGTGGTTGTTTCAGTATACCATCTAAATTGGGTAAACTGGGCTTACATAGTGCCTGTAGCCAAGCGGGCATATCTGATTTATTATCAGAAAGGTATTCAGCCCCTGAGATAAGACCGCTCAGAATTTCGGCACTGATGAGTTATTTAATCATGTGTTCAAAATACATTCCCGGACCAAGTCCTTATTCGTACCCCTAAATAACACCTTGTCCTTTCAGTATTTTCCTGTTGTTGATTAAGGTAATTTATCTTTCCGGTATATATTTTCAGTTTGTTTATCTTCCTCTATATTGCTTATCAAAAATTACATTTTGATTTTTTATTAAATTACAGGGCATTAACCATATGTGCGAAAATGTATGGAATAAGTTTGATATCATGGCAAAAAAGAGAAGAAACTAACACAATCATGAGTAGCAAAATATCTGATATTGAGTTCAGCTATCTTTTACTTTTGGCAAATGAATAACCTGATTTTGTTTTATTTAACGTGAAGATTGTTCGAACTAAATTAAATGAAACAAAATTTTGTCTTCCCCACGCCAGTGGAGGTGTTTCTTTATGGACATAAAATTTATTATTAAATTCAATGGATTAACAGAGTAAAAATTAAGAAACCTATTTAAAGATTAAAGATCTATCACAAAGGAATTATGGTGATATTTTTATCTAATATTGGGCGACTGATATTAATCAGAAGATTGCTATCGTAAAATGTTAAACAAATCTTATTAATAGAAATTCACAGGTTTAACAAAAATTGAATTGAATGCTTATTCAAAAGATAGGGCGCGGGAAATTAAGCCTAACATGCCACAAAACACCCCTTGTTCATCGAAAAAGCTATTTTTATAAATCAATTCCGATTAGTATGACAATAAATTACATTAACAGTGATGTGGTAAAATGGTTTTTAGTAAACTTCTTTGCAAGAAATTTCCCCTTACCGTTACGTTAGTCAAGGGGAAAAAATTGATTTTACCAAAACCGATCATGAGCAGGAATTTTTAGCTAACAGCGTCTATCAGTCTAAGTCAGAGATCTCATAAATCATTAAGGAATTTTAAGAAAATATCATCATCACTTACAATAGGAACAAATTTAATGCCTAAAAATTTTTTTCGAATAGAGAAAAAAATAATTACATCAAGCAGCATCTGGATAAACAATTAGCGAAATATGACAAGGTAAACTACGTCTACACTGTGATGAATAAAAAAAATACAGATGATATGATAATTATTAGTGATTTATCTGATGATCTTGTCAATAACTATCTTAATAAAAAAATTCAAGATATTGATCCGGTCATTATTAAAGCATTAAATCAGGTTTCGCCTTTTTCTTGGGATGAAAATATTAAAATTAATTCCATATTTCTAGTTAAAAAAGTCTTTGAACCAATCAAAACGCTTAATATTATCCGGCATGCTTTTGTTTTGCATGATCACCTTAATAACTTAGCCATACTATCTCTCTATATAGATAAATTTTTAATAAAGGATATTGATTTTTTTATTAATAGTAATAAATATGAGCTTCAAGGACTCTTAATTCATACCCATGAAATGTTGATTTCACTTTATAAGGATGAAAATACAACCGAAAAGATTATATTTTCACCCCGTGAATCAGAAGTACTATACTGGTGCAGTATTGGAAAAACCTATTCAGAAATAGGCACCATACTTAATATAAGTACTTATACTGTAAAATTTCATATTGGAAATGTTGTAAAAAGCTTGGAGTTATTAATGCCAAACATGCCATCAGCTTAAGTGTAAAACTTAAGCTTATTTCTCGTCCAACGGATAAAAAGTAAATCTAACCTGAGGATAACGCATAATCTGATATAATTTAGGGAAACCATTAATACTTATCGGCGAACTAGCATCAATATACCTTCATCGTCTAATTAAGGTTCGTGTACTAAACCTTATGCATTCAGCGTAACAGGGTAAGTTTTCTTTATCGAGAATAGTATTCAATTCGCTGAATAAATCATCAACTAAGCCTTTACCTCTGAACGAAAGTTTTACCGCAAGAAGAGATATATAGTAATGACGAAAGTTATGTGGATGATATTGCTCAAGTCCGTCTATAAACGCTACGGCTTTTGAATAGTCTGATCCACAGATTTTGCGTAACTGGTTATCAATTTGAGTGAGTTCTTCTTTTGGCATTGGCATAGATTCAGGTCGGAAATAGACTAAACTAAAGCGCCAGCCTCATTTTCTGTAATAAGTATACCGCCATATTTGCTTGCAAGGTTAACGTATATACGAAAAAAATTCCGTAATACATCAATAAGACTATCACGGTCACGATCTGGAAACATAAGCTTGTGTACCGGTTTTTCAGAAAAGGCCGTCGCTAGAATATCATTGACATTTTCTAAATCAGTATTTTTTGCGTGTCTATATTTCATTATTGTTCCTCATCATTAAAATATAATAAAAAAGCGATCTTATTTTATTATTATTTAAATAATAATGAGATTAAAAAAGAACAATAATGAAAATAAAAATAAAATAAATTATTCTAAATAAAATAGAAATGTTAATATATAATAATAGTTGATAAGATCATTTAGATAAGTTAAATATATTTAACTTAAATAAATATATATATATATCAATAAAAACTATTTTGGTACTGGGACATGATTTTTATATTAATTTATTTTATATTTAATTTTGTTTATTTTCTTCTTGATTAACATTTAAATTTATTTTCAGAAATGGATTTAAAATACCGAAAAATAACGATGTTAAATTCAATTTTTTATTTTATTAGTCAATAATAATTTTTTAACAAAAAAAACGTTATATCCATTGGTACAAAAATATATTACATAAATAATTTATTACTAAAAAATAAACGCTGGTGCCTCTTTTTTATTTCCCCAATAAATAGCTCGAACACCGAGCAATCAAAACGATTGGTACAGTTACAGCGATCTCATTTTGCTCACTATTTGAGATCCCAGTGTGTTTAATCAACTTGTCAGTTGATATCTTAGTCATGTCAAATTGAAGTTTTCCATATTATTTTTTTAAAATATTATGAAATAGTTCATGCATTAATAATGCCTACCGATGATGAAAACAGCTAGCATATCAGAGGGACTAGTGTCGAGTATACCAACATGATTCTTAAATAAATGAGGTATAACAAACCGGTAAGGTTTAGCTATCAATGCCTGATTTCAGCGGGAGAGCTAGTATTTTTACCTTTTGTCATTTAACTCATTAATAATGAGATTATATTGCGTTATTAATGGGGTATGTTTAATTAAATTATATGAATAGAAAACTGTCAGTTTAAATTTGAGCTCTTATTTCGCGTTAATAATAAAAAATTAATACAAGGAAGTTATTCTCAATAAAAATTGCTAGATATATAAAAAATATATTTCCTTGGTTCATATAATTATAACTATTGATTCTATGTTATTGCTCTGCAAGCTCACATTCATGATCCTGAATCCGTTCAGCAGATACTCCTTTGGAGTTTTTTCCTATCCCCGCTAAAATAATGAAGGTGTCTGAATATCTATTAATCAGCCCAACTCCTGTATGTACTAATTTGCCTTGTTATTTTTTTAACTTTCTCTGCTACAGATTTAAATAGATTGCTATTCATTAATTCATTTAGACTTATTTTTCTGTAATAAAAAGAATAAGGTGGTATTGTTATCTGTTTTTTAGACCAGTTTATATTTATTTCTCTCACTGGTATTTTTGATATGATTTTATTTGCAGAATTAGATAAGCATGATATATGAATATGAAGCTGGTCCTGACTATGAGAATTTTTGGCGTTTAATGTTAATGAAATAAAACGTTCCTTAATCTGCTTACCAAGTCGTTCTATCAAAAATGTTTTTGCAAGCTATGCGCTATAAATATAATTTGGTGAATTGTTTTTTTGTAATTTATTATCTTCAATACCCGTTACTTTATCAGTTGGTAATAAAAGATATTGATATTTATCAACTTTGTATATCGCGATTTTTTCATTGATATCAACTAGGCTGCATGGTTGATAATTGTCTTTATTAATGTATTCTGGTACACAATTTTCATTTATTTTATGCCATAAAAAATTTCTGGCAGCATGTGCTGTATTTTTAGTGAGTATTAATACCACAAGTGAAAAGAATAAACATTTTGAATAATTCGTTTTTTAAATAATCCCTTATTTATAGTTATACTCGTGTCTAAATTATATAACTTAAATAGTATTGGTGAAACAATGGAAAAGTAAATTTTCTGTAACAATAATATTGAGTAGTTAAGGATGGCGCTGAATTTTAGTCGCTAAAACATAAAAGGGGTTCAGCGGATTTATTTATTGATTCTATAGTACAAACTGATGTTTATATAACATTGACAAGGTTTTCATTTCTTATAATAAAATTTCCCGAGTCCGGTAAATTTTAATTCCCAGAATTGCTTTATTTGATTCTAACCTAAATTAATTATCCGAAATAAGAGCGGATTGGTTAGGTTCTATATTAATATCCCTTTGACACTCCTTTGCCCTATAGGGTCGGAAGGTTGTTAATCTATAAAGGTCACATAATAGATTTGTTGGGTTAAATATTGATAAAACAGTGATAATGCAAAATATAAGTGCATTATCATAATAAAGATAAAATTGGTTTTTATTAAGGCATAAAACGGTAGCCAATTCCAGTTTTAGTCAGTAGGTGTACTGGTTAAGTTGGATCGTCTTCCAATTTTTGCCTTAAATGTCCCATATAAATATGTAAGTAATGATTATGTTCAACATAGTTAGGAATCCATATTTGTCGTAGTAGATGACATTGAGTTAACACTTTGCCGCTATTAGCGATAAATTCACTGAGCAAACGAAACTCAATTGGCGTAAGGTGAAGTTCTTGCTGATTTTTCGTTACTCGTCGATTGATTAAATCAACACTAATATCACCAAAACGAAATACTGTGTCTAACTGATTTTTACGTGCATAGCGGCGTAGGGAAACTCTCACTCTGGCCAGTAGTTCACTGATGCCAAATGGTTTGGTTAAATAATCATCTGCACCGGCATCCAGCGCCATAACTTTATCTGTTTCATCTGCCCGTGCCGACAATACTAATACCGGAATATGGCTCCATTGGCGTAAGTCACGGATCAAATCAATACCGTCACCATCAGGTAAACCAAGATCGAGGATCAACAAATCCGGCTTACGAGTCGCTGATTCGATAAGTCCCCGCTGATAGATTTCTGCTTCATATACACGAAAATTTTCATCTTCTAATGTCAGTTTGACAAATCGTCGTATCTCTTTTTCGTCTTCAATGATTAAAATATTGTGCTGGATCACTCCGTTTCAATTCCTCTTCTATAGTAGGAACTTCTTTTAAAGGTAAAACAAAGTGGAAAGTTGCTCCACTTTTTTTTGTTATTTTCCGCCCAAATTTCGCCATTATGTAGCTCAATAATCGCTTGGCAAATGGCCAGGCCTAAACCCACACTAGGAATGGAAGATTCTTTTTTAGCTCGAGAAAATTTATCAAAAATAAGTTCTTCCTGTCCTTCCGGTATGCCGATACCTTTATCCCAAATTTCAATATGGACATATTTACCTTGAGGATAGGCATCAATGCCAATATAGGAGAGTTTTTAGCTGAGTATTTAATTGCGTTTTCCAGTAAATTCATGATCACACGTTCGAGTAAATTGGCATCGCAATAAAGTAATAGCTCAGCAGGAACATTAATTTTAGTTGGGTGGCTTTTTAATGCATATTCGAGATAACGTAATGCGCTACCGATAATTTCTTGTAATGACTCCCAGGTAAGAGTTGGTATAATGCCACCGGACTGGATCCGCGCCATATCTAGCAGATTATTGACTAATCTTGAGGTGCTTAGGATTTGCTGACGTATTTGGTTAACCTTTTCGGTATGAGGTGAATGTTCAGCACTTAATTCCAATATCAATATTTCTGTTTGGCCAAATATTACCGTGAGTGGGGTTCGCAAATCATGAGAAAGTGCTGCCAATAGAGAGTTTCCCAGTTGTTCGCGTTCAGCATCCAGTTTGGCAGATTCTGCTTGTCTAGCAAGTTGTAATCGTTCAAATGCATTGGCAATTAAGCCAGTAAAAGTTTGTAGCAGTCGTTGTTGTTCCGGGATCAATAATTGATGCAAATTTTGTGGTTCGATAGCTAATATGGTTAAAGTTTCTTTTGAAGTCGCAATGGGTTGTAATTGATAAGGCACACTAGGTAATGTATCTGTTCCGGCACCCCCGCTGGTTGATTTTTATCAAAGCTCCATAATGCAATTGCTTGATCAATTTGTACTTGACCATAGTCAGCCAGTTTAAGCGGAACCAGTTGTTGATGATCATTGGGTAGCAACAGACTGACTTTTGCTTTAAAGGCATTGGAAAAGAAGTGATAACCTGTTTTTGCAATATCAATTTCATTCAGAGCTCGGCTTAGCTCTTTGGTCATTTCATAAAGATGGCGCGTCCGTTGTTCACGATAACGAGCGACTTTAGCTTGATAGCGCATACCAGCAGCGAGATTACCTACTAAAAGACCAACAACCACCATGACAATTAAGGTTATCAAATATTGCATATCAAAAACAACAAAGGAAAAATGGGGCTGGACAATAAATAGATCGAAACCGATAACATTAATAAATGCAGCAAAGATAGAAGGATTTCGGCCATACAGCAGAGCGATAATAACAACCGCTAATACATAAACAGTGACAACATTAGCCTGATCAAAATTAAGCAAAAAGCGATTAGAAAATAAGGTGATGGTAATACATAACAGAGCGGCGAACAGATAACCCTGGATATTTCCTCGCCATTTGTCACTTAGCGGCCGGCGTTCAGTCTCTTTTCCCATGAGGTACTTTCATCCAGTGCAATGATAATCAGATCTCAATCAGGCCCTAACTTGCCTAAGCGTTCAGCAAAATCAGGGCGAATTTTACAGTTTAGTAGTCTCCACGTTTTATTTTGCTTACAGCCAATAATAATTTTACCCAAATTATGCTCGCGAGCATAATATAAAATAGCTTTTTCTTCATTTGCAACAGCCAGGGTTGAGGTTTCTGCGCCTAAATCTTGCGCCAATTTTAGTGCTTTGAGAATAGCGCGTCGTTTCTCTTCTGCTATAGCATGTAATTTAGGGATTTCTACATACACGGCATGCCAACTACAACCTAGCTTAGCGGCTAATCTGGCTGCCGATCTAACCAATTCTTCATTTCCTATGTTGTGACGAATGCAAACTAATAAATTATCGTGAGTATGCCAAACTTGAAAGTAACCTTGGGTATCGCGATACTCACGCATTTGATTATCGACACGATTGACGGTACGCCTTAGTGATAACTCTCTTAGGGCAATTAAGTTGCCTTTGCGAAAGAAATGTTCAATTGCTTGTCCGGCAATATAGACTTTTCCTTCATTGAACCGTTGGCGTAGGTTGTCAGGTGGTAAATCGACTAAAACAATTTCACTGGCTTGGTCAAAAACATGATCAGGTACCGTTTCACGTACGCGAATACCGGTAATACTGACGATAATATCGTTTAAACTCTCTAAGTATTGTACGTTGATGGTGGTTAAAACATCAATACCGGCATTTAATAACTCTTCAACGTCTTGCCAGCGTTTAGGATGAAGACTGCCATGGGGGTTACTAAAAGCTAATTCATCCATTAAAATAATGGCCGGGTGACGTGCTAAAGCGCCGTCAATATCAAAGGTATTAATTTTACGTCCGTGGTAGCGGATCCGTTTTGCTGGCAGTTGTGGCAAACCTTCCAATAGCGCAGCAGTTTCTGATCGATTGTGCGTTTCTACCACAAGAATGACAACATTAAGCCCTTGAGAGCGAAGCCGTTGGGCTTCTTGTAGCATTGCATAGGTTTTTCCTACTCGAGCGTAGGCGTCGAAGAAGATCTTTAAGTTGCAGCGAATTTTTTCATTGGCAATACTCAATAAATCTTCGGGGGTAGGGCGTTTAGGTTCCTGGCTCTCCATCTATCAACCTTATTGTATTTTTGCATTCTCAGATTGTTCAAGCACATCAAGAGCTATATTAAGTTTAAGCACATTAATGACAGGTTCACCTAAGAAACTAAAAAAAGGTCGTTCAGTGTTATCGGCAATTAAGTGTCTAATTTTATGTAAAGTGAGTCGGCGCCCTTTAGCAATTCTAACTGCTTGATAATATGCTACACTTGGTGAAAGATAAGGATCTAATCCACTGGCTGAAGCCGTTATCAGATCGACAGGAACAGCCACGTTATTTTGATTATTGAAAATTTTAATTTGTTGAGCACGAACAGCAAACTGTTTGTGCAATTCGGGATTATTGACCGCTAAGTTACTGCCACTCGAGGCTAATCCATTATAAGGGCTGTCAGGCGTTGCTGATGGCCGCCCATGAAAATATTTAACATCAGTAGTCGATTGGCCGATCAGTGCCGAACACCGATAGTGTGGTTATTCTTTTCGAGCAATGAGTCTTTAGCTTGATAATTAAAGAAAGCATTTGATAAACCAGTAATAAATAATGGATAAACAATTCCGGTTGTGATAGTTAGAAAAATAAATAACACAAATGAAGAACGTAACACATTCATATTCAATACCTTATTAGGACATAAACAGGCTAAGCAGTAGATCGATCAGCTTGATACCAATAAATGGTATAACTAAACCACTTAATCCATAAATCCATAAATTACGGCGTAATAATGCTATTGCACTCATCGGATGGTAACTAACGCCTTTTAGCGCTAATGGGATCAGGGTAACAATAATTAATGCATTAAAAATAATTGCTGACAGGATCGCTGAAGAGGGCGAGTGTAATTGCATGATATTTAATATATTAAGCTGAGGATAGGTCACTGAAAAAGCAGTGGAAATAATGGCAAAATATTTGGCAATATCATTAGCAATACTAAAGGTTGAAAGAGAGCCTCTGGTTATCAACATCTGCTTACCAACGTGAACGACTTCGATAAGCTTAGTCGGATTTGAGTTAAGATCGACCGTATTACCGGCTTCTTTTGCTGCTTGAGTACCAGAATTCATGGCAACAGCAACGTCGGTTTATGCCAATGCTGGCGCATCCATTAGTACCATCACCTGTCATAGCAACCAGGCTCCCATCTGCCTGATATTGGCGGATCAATGCCAGTTTAGCTTCATGGGTTGCCTCGGCCAGAAAATCATCAACGCCGGCCTCAGCGGCAATGGCTGCAGCCGTCAAATGGTTATCACCGGTGATCATCACGATTTTAATTCCCATCCGACGCATTTCAGCAAAACGTTCTTTGATGCCTCCTTTTATAATATCTTTTAAGGCGACAATACCAAGAATTTGTTGATTCTCAACAACAACTAATGGTGTTTCCCCTTTACGTGCAACTTCTTCGACTAATTTTTCTGTTTCAGCTGGGACTCTGGCATGACTGGTTTCCAAATAACGACGAATAGAATCGGCCGAGCCTTTTTTGATCACACGATCACCCACATTAACGCCACTCATACGTGTCATGGCAGAAAAGGGAACAAAAGTAGCATTTAATGCCTGTAGATCACGTTCACGTAAATTAAACAATTGCTTAGCTAAGATAACAATGCTACGTCCTTCTGGTGTCTCATCAGCCAGTGACGATAGTTGGGCAGTATCAGCCAGTTGTTGCTCTGAAACACCTTTAATGGGTAAGAATTTAGACGCTTGACGTAATAGTACCTGTTTTATCGAGCAATAAGACATCGACATCACCGGCAGCTTCTACAGCGCATCCACTAGTTGCTATCACATTTGCGGCTAACATTCGGCTCATACCGGCAACGCCAATTGAAGAGAGTAATCCGCCGATCGTAGTCGGGATCAAACAAACTAATAACGCAATCGGTACCACAATAGAAATTGGACTACCACTACCATTGATTTCAGCGCTAAATAAACTGAAAGGATAGAGTATTGAACAGATTAATAGAAAAATAATCGTTAATGTAGTTAATAGTATGATTAAGGCGATTTCATTAGGTGTTTTGCGTCATTGTGCACCTTCAACCATCGAGATCATGCGATCAAGAAAAGTTTCACCAGGATTGACCGTACATTGGATAATTAACCAATCAGATAGTACCCGCGTTCCTCCCGTTACTGAAGAAAAATCACCGCCAGAGACTCCCTAATAACAGGAGCTAATTCACCGGTAATGGCGCTCTCATCAACGGAAGCACTGCCTTCAAGTACTTCACCATCGCAAGGAATAATTTCGCCCGCTTCAACCAGTACGATATCGCCTTTTCTTATTTGATCAGAGTTAATTTTCTCTTTTGCTGCCTGATAATCGGCACTGGCTAAACGAGTAGTAATACTTTATTTTTTAACACCTTTAAGGCTAGCTGCTTGTGCTTTACTGCGTCCTTCGGCCAGTGCTTCGGCAAAATTAGCAAATAGAACGGTAAACCATAACCAAACCGCAATTATGCCGGTAAATAGCGCATTATTATCAACTGATGGCATGAATAATTAATAAAACCAGATTAATGTCGTCAATATACTACCGAGATAAACGATAAACATAACTGGATTGTGCCACTGAATTTGCGGAGCACATTTTTTTATAGCGTCAAATAATGCTTGGTGGATCAATTTACTATCAAACAATAGGCTGATATTTTTGTTCATTTATATTCCTTTATTGAGCGGAATGCCAAAGTTGTAAATCTTTAGCAATTGGCCCTAGTGCCGGTGCAGGCACAAAAGTGAGTGCACCAATAACGAAAACAGTTAGTATTAACAAGCCAATATAGAGTGGACCATAAGTGGGTAATGTGGCAAAGCTTTCAGGCCGGCGCTGTTTCCCTACCATAATACCCGCAATAGCCATTATTGCAGTGATTAAGCCAAAACGACCGACAAACATAACAATACTTAGCGTAATATTATAAAATAGGTTATTGCTATTTAATCCTGCAAAAGCGCTACCATTATTATTCGCAGCTGAGGAAAACGCATAAAGAACTTCACTAAAGCCGCGAGCGCCAGTGTTGTTCCTAGCAATGTTAAAGTAGGGGGTGATTAAAATAGCGATAGCGGTTAACTCCATTTCCTGAATTTCGATTTTTTCCCTCAGATATTCAGGCGCTCGACCTATCATTAAAACCAGCCAGGAAAACCGCTAGCATAACAAATAGTAGTATGCCATATAACCCGGGAACCTACGCCACCAAATACCACCTCACCAAGTTGTATGAGCCACATTGGTATCACCCCTCCTAATGCAGTAAAAGAATCATGCATGGCGTTTTTACCGCACTGCAGGAGGTTGCTGTTGTGATGACAGCATAGAGTGCCGAATTTAAAATCCCAAAGCGACTTTCTTTACCTTCCAGATTAATATTACTCTTAGCATCTGAAAGCATCAATTGTGGGTTACCCTGCATTTCTACGTAAACAACGATAGCGATAGCAAGAGTGAAAATGATCCCCATTATCCAAATTAATGCTGTACCTTGCCGACTATCACCGACTACGCGGCCAAATGTAAAACAGAGTGCAGTGGGGATTAAAAGAATGGCAATCATTTGGCTAAAATTGGTTAACGCGGTAGGATTTTCGAAAGGGTGTGCTGAATTGGTGGCAAAAAATCCACCGCCATTAGTATCTAATAATTTGATTGCTTCTTGTGAAGTGAGGGGTCCCATTGGGATAATTTGGTTTTGATTTTGTAATGTTTCTACTACTATATATGGCGTATATGGCGAAAAATTTTGTAACACACCTTGGCTGACAAAAAATAAGGCAAAAATAATCGCCAGCGGTAGTAAAAGATAGAGTGTAATACGAGCAATCGCTATCCAGGCATTGCCCAGCGTTTTTACACCTTGGTGTGCAAAGGCGCGGATCAGCGCAAAAGCTACTGCAATACCGGTAGCGGCAGATAAGAAATTCTGTACCGTTAACCCCGTCATTTGACTAAAATAACTTAAGGTGTGTTCTCCACTATAGGATTGCCAATTAGTATTGGTGATAAAACTAATTGCGGTATTAAGTGCAAGATCCCAATTTAGATTGACAAATTTTTGTGGATTGAGCGGTAGATTGTATTGATTGATTAATAGCAGAAAGAGAAATACGCCACCAATAACGTTAAACAGCAGCAGCGCAGCAGTAATGTATTGTCGCCAATTCATTTCATCTATTTCACCGCCAGGTTTGCGCAATCGACAGCAACTCCATAAGCCGGATTCTATTTTAAAAACCTAAATCGGTAAATCACTTTCAATCAATAAAGCGATATAATTTCCTACAAATTTAGCTATAACAAGTAGGAGAATTAAAAAACTGGCAATTAATAAAGCACTACTTACCATTTAAAAATCCTCCGCATGAATAAGCGCATAAATCAAATAGAGAAATAATATTCCAATTAGAATGATCCCTGTGATAGAAAAGATGGACACAGTTTGTCTCCTGATGATTTTAATGTACTGAGCTTAAGTCTTTCAATCCAAAGAATCTGATAAAAAGTCTACACATAGTGTAAAAATAGTATAAAAATACCAATATAATAGTTTGTCTGTTATTACTATGATCGCTATTTTTTGTTACAATAAATAAACTATAGTTAATATAATGTTTATTTGTTGTAATAATGGCTGCTTTTTTATTGTTTAATAAGCAAATAAATCACGATATAAAGAAAAGTGCTGAAAAAAACAGTAAAAAAGTGGTCTGATGAGTAGTAATACCGGTATTTATTAGATAAAATTTTCATTCATTATAAGGCGGGTCTTTATGTCTGAGTATCGACAATACCCTTGTCATCAAGTTCTCTTGCGTCGTGTTGGTGTTGTATTATTAGGCATTGTGGCTTTTCATATCATGATTTTTCGACATGATCGTAGCTGCTTTTATAGTTAGCTACATCGTATGTGGCTAAAGACTAGTGATAAACCTGTTTGGCTGGCTAGCGATGAAGATACCGAATCGATGAAGTAATTAATTGATTAAAAAAATAAAACGTCCTATTACTTGTTGTGATAAGGCGTTTTTGTTTTAAGCCGCTGTGAATCATATTTTTAAGTTTAATATCTAATAAAATAAATTAGTTTTACAAATAGGATAGGTAAGTAATGCATAATATTGAATTAGAACAACTAATCAATACGCACTTGAATATTTATGAATATCAAGACTATGTGCCCAATGCACTTCAGGTGGAAGGGCGCTCAGAGGTAAAAAAATCATGACCGGTGTGGTGTGACTGCATCGCAAGCGTTACTTGATGAAGCGGTAAAATTAGCTGCAGATGCGATTATTGTTCATCATGGTTATTTTTGGAAAAATGAGGCCACCATTATTCTTAATATGAAGCGTAATCGATTAAAAACATTGCTTTGTAATGATATTAACCTTTATGGTTATCATTTGCTCATTGATGCCCAGCCCATTTTAGGTAATAACGTGCAGTTGGCGAATATCATGGTGGTTCGGTTTGAAAAGCTTATTTCGCCTTTATTGCCAATGGGTAGTTTTGCTCAACCGATAACGGCTGATGATTTAATGTCGCGTTTAACCAATAAGTTAGTTCGACAACCCTTGTATTGTGGTGATAATGGCCCAAAAGAGATCAGTACTATTGACTGGTGTACAGGGGGCGGACAAAATTTTATTCAACAAGCAGCAGAGGCAGGTGTTGATGCTTTTGTGACGGGTGAAGTTTCTGAGCAAACGATCCATATTGCCAGAGAAATGGGGATCCATTTTTATGGCGAAGGTCATCATGCAACGGAGTGATTTGGCATTAAAATGTTAGGTGAATGGCTGCAAAAAGATTATGGATTTGAGGTGACTTTTATCGATATAGTCAATCCTGCCTAATTTTTGTAAAGATAAACACCAAGCCAGCTAAAAAGTATTAAAACAAAGGGTTATCACTAAACTGTGTCTTGTATTCTATATGATGATTGTTTATGCAAAATAAAATAGTAAGACACAGTTTATTTATCAATAATAATTAACTATTTTTTGGTTAAATCGCTATGAAAATCTCTTTGTTTATAGCCGGTATATAATTGACGGGGACGTGCTATTTTTAATTCTTCATCATGCATTTCGTTCCAGTGAGCAATCCAACCAATTGTACGAGCAATAGCAAAAATAACCGTAAACATGGTTGTTGGGATCCCTATTGCTTTTAAAATGATGCCAGAATAGAAATCCACATTGGGATAAAGTTTTTTCTCAATAAAATAGGGGTCATTTAGGGCAATATGTTCTAATTGCTTGGCGACTTCTAATATATTATCATTTAATTTAAGTTCTTTAAGTACTTCATCGCAGGTCTGTTTCATAACAGTTGCGCGGGGATCATAATTTTTATAAACCCGATGGCCAAACCCCATTAAACGAAAGGGATCATCTTTGTTTTTTGCCCGTTTGATAAATTTAGGAATATTTTCGACAGTTTCAATCTCTTCTAGCATGCGTAAACAGGCTTCATTGGCACCACCGTGAGCCGGCCCCCAAAGAGAGGCGATTCCCGCAGCAATACAAGCAAATGGATTAGCGCCAGAAGAACCAGCTGTTCTTACTGTTGAAGTTGATGCATTTTGTTCATGATCAGCATGCAGAATAAAAATACGATCCGTGGCCCGTTCGATGATTGGATTAACCCGATATTTTTCACAAGGTGTAGCAAACATCATATGAAGGAAATTCGCAGAATAAGAGAGGGAATTTTGTGGGTAAATAAAAGGTTGACCAATAGAGTATTTATAACACATTGCTGCAACGGTAGGCATTTTTGATAGTAACCTAAATGCAGCTATTTCACGATGACGCGGATTATTCACATCCAATGAGTCGTGATAGAAAGCCGCTAGTGCGCCGGTTATACCACAAAGGATTGCCATTGGATGAGAATCACGACGGAAACCTTGCAAAAGCCGAGTAATTTGATCGTGGATCATTGTATGTTCGGTGACAATTTTTTTAAAGTTGTCATAGTCGTTTTGTGAAGGTTTTTCACCGTAAAGTAGTATATAACAAACTTCTAAATAAGTAGAATTGGTAGCCAATTGATCAATAGAATATCCGCGGTGCAAAAGAATACCTTTATCTCCATCTATATAGGTAATTTTAGACTCGCAGGATGCGGTTGAGGTAAAGCCAGGATCGTAGGTAAAATAACCTTTAGAGTCTAATCCTCGGACATCCATTACATCGATCCCAAGTGTAGGGGTTAGTACTTCAAGCTCAATTTTTTCTGCATCTTTATCGACTAATTTTATAGTCTTTTTTTCTTTGCCTGCCATTACGGGTCTCCTTAGCGCTAAAAGGTAATTTCCGACAACCATTAAAGCATGATAAAACGCTTAGAAATTGCATGATATTTCATTTATTAAAAGGCTTGAATCATGTTTTTAACGAAGTTTTTATCTAATAAAATTTTTTATTAACAATTCATAATCTATTTTGTTCCTTATATATTTTAAATTATACCAACAATAACATTAGGTTTTTTATAGATAACAATCTAGCATGTTTATTTTACATAATTTCTTCTTTTGTGTGGCGATAATCACTAATTAATTCAACTTAATCATATGTAAGATAAATGTTTGTTTCTTGTCAAATTACATTATCAATTTAATGACCGATGTTTAAATCGTGATCACACTCACTGTTCAAGCTAAATCTCTCCAAACATAATGTGTTGTAATTGTAATGGGCATGTGAAGGTCATATACTGCAAATGAGGTCTCCGGATTACCTTGTGGCAGGAGTACCCAGCGTTAATGAGTAACAACTTTGTTATCACGATCGCTGTTTGATTTCTGCTCCAGGTCCGGAGGTAGGAAAACAATAAAGAGCTGTGTGGGCAAAAATTTTGAAAAAACAAAGACCTATTAATCTTCAATTGCAGACAATTCATTTTCAGATTACTGCAATAGCTTCGATTTTACATCGTGTCTCTGGCGTTATTACCTTTATTGCGGTCGGTATTTTGTTATGGCTGCTGGGATTATCGCTTTCTTCACTGGAAGGTTTTCAATATGCTACTGAAATTATGGGTAGCTTTTTTATAAAATTCATTATTTGGGGTGTTTTGACTGCACTGATATATCATATTTGTGGCGGTATTCGTCATATGCTAATGGATTTTGGTTTTATTGATGAGAGTTTGTCTGTGGGACGTATTTCAGCGATAGTTGCGTTTATTATTACCGCTATTTTGTCGATCTTAGCGGGGGTTTTTGTATGGTAGTTAATGCATCAACATTAGGCCGCACTGGCACACAAGATTGGCTGCTACTTCGAGCGTCTGCCATTATTATCGCTCTTTATACGTTTTATATTGTTAGTTTTATAGTCACAACTGATTTAAATTATATTGTTTGGCGGACTTTTTTTGCTTTTCCAATAACAAAAATTTTTACTATTTTAACGCTCATTTCCATATTAATACATGCCTGGATAGGTTTATGCCAAGTATTAACCGATTATGTTAAGTCAATTGCCTTGCGATTATCATTACAACTATTTTTTATTGTTATATTAATGACTTATTTAATTTATGGAACAATAGTAGTGTGGGGAGCGTAAATGAAATTACCAGTAAGAGAGTTTGATGCCGTTGTTATTGGTGCTGGTGGCGCTGGGATGCGAGCTGCATTGCAAATTTCTCAGTTAGGTTTGTCATGTGCATTAGTTTCTAAAGTTTTCCCGCCTCGTTCACACACTGTATCTGCTCAGGGCGGGATCACCGTTGCGTTAGGTAATACGCATGAAGATAATTGGCAATGGCATATGTATGATACTGTCAAGGGCTCTGATTATATAGGTGATCAAAATGCCATCGAATACATGTGCAAAAACGGACCTGAGGCCATACTAGAACTTGAGCATATGGGGTTACCATTTTCACGTTTAGACGACGGTCGTATTTATCAACGTCCATTTGGTGGCCAGTCAAAAAATTTTGGTGGTGAACAAGCCGCTCGCACTGCGGCGGCGGCGGATAGAACTGGGCATGCCCTTTTGCATACTCTTTATCAACAGAATTTAAAAAACCATACCACGATTTTCTCCGAATGGTATTCAATTGACTTAGTTAAAAATCAGGATGGTGACATAGTCGGTTGTACCGTATTATGTATGGAATCCGGTGAGGTTGTTTACTTTAAAGCTAAAGCCACTATTCTTGCGACAGGTGGAGCAGGAAGAATTTATCAATCAACAACTAATGCCCATATTAATACCGGTGACGGTGTTGGCATGGCCGTCAGGGCAGGTGTGCCATTGCAGGATATGGAAATGTGGCAATTTCATCCAACTGGAATTGCTGGTGCGGGTGTATTAGTGACAGAGGGATGTCGGGGAGAGGGCGGCTATTTACTTAATAAAGATGGAGAGCGCTTTATGGAGCGTTATGCGCCTAATGCAAAAGATTTGGCTGGCCGAGATGTTGTTGCTCGCTCAATTATGATAGAGATCCGTGAAGGAAGGGGATGTGATGGCCCCTGGGGACCACATGTTAAATTAAAACTGGATCATTTAGGTAAAGAAGTGTTGGAATCACGATTACCAGGTATTCTTGAATTATCCAGGACTTTTGCTCATGTTGATCCGGTTAAAGAACCGATTCCTGTTATCCCTACTTGTCATTATATGATGGGTGGGATCCCAACTAAAGTCACCGGACAGGCATTGATGATTAACGAAAAAGGTGAAGATGTTGTGATCCCGGGATTATTTGCTGTTGGTGAAATAGCTTGTGTTTCCGTTCATGGCGCAAACCGTTTGGGCGGAAATTCATTGCTTGATTTAGTAGTATTCGGGCGTTCTGCCGGCTTACATCTGAAAGAATCTTTACTGGAACAAGGTTCAATGCGTGATACCAGTGAATCTGATATTGATGCGGCCTTAACGCGTTTAAATCGCTGGGATAATACACAAAGCGGTGAAGATCCGGTAGAAATTCGCAAAGCATTACAAGCCTGTATGCAACATAATTTTTCCGTTTTTCGTGAAGGCGATGCGATGGCTAAGGGCTTAGAAGAATTAAAGGTAATTCGTGAGCGTTTGAAAAATGCCCGTTTGGATGATACTTCACGCGAATTTAATACCCAACGCATTGAATGTTTAGAGTTGGATAATTTGGTAGAAACAGCGTTTGCAATGGCAGAGGCGGCAAATTTTCGTACCGAAAGTCGGGGAGCACATAGTCGTTTTGACCACCCTGATCGTGATGATACAAATTGGTTATGTCATACGCTATATTTACCACAGTCTGGAACTATGACTCGCCGAGCAGTCAATATGCAACCCGAGTTACGTGATCCCTTCCCACCTAAAATACGTACTTATTAATGCGTGGCGTTAATAGTGTTGCGGAGAAAGTAGATTATGAAAATTGAATTTTCCATTTATCGTTACAATCCAGACGTCTATAATATGCCACGTATGCAAGACTACAGTTTGGAGATCGCTAAAGAGCGTGACATGATGTTGCTGGATGCTTTAATCCAACTAAAAGAAAAAGATCCTACTTTAGCATTTCGTCGTTCTTGTCGTGAAGGGGTTTGTGGTTCTGATGGATTAAATATGAATGGTAAAAATGGCTTGGCCTGTATTACTCCATTGTCAGCTTTGTGTCGTGATAAAAAAAAGGTTGTTGTGCGCCCATTACCAGGCTTACCGGTTGTTCGAGATTTAATTGTTGATATGGCTCAATTTTATACTCAATATGAAAAAATTCGGCCTTACCTTATCAATGATGGCAAGAATTCACCAGCTCGTGAGTATTTACAGACTCCTGCACAACGAGAAAAATTGGATGGCTTATATGAGTGTATTCTTTGTGCTTGCTGCTCAACCTCATGTCCATCATTTTGGTGGAATCCGGATAAATTTATTGGTCCTGCCGGTTTATTAGCTGCTTATCGTTTTTTAATCGATAGTCGGGATACCGAAACCGATAACAGATTAGATAATTTAAATGACGCTTTTAGTGTATTTCGCTGTCATAGCATTATGAATTGTGTCAGTGTTTGTCCAAAAGGTTTAAATCCAACTAAAGCTATTGGGCATATTAAATCAATGTTATTAAAACGTAGTGCATAGTTTTGGCAAAAATTCCCGTAATCGAAATGTTACGGGAAATAAAAAATGGAAAGCTATTATTTAAAATTGATATTTATTTTATGTGGTAAATTACAGAAAGAACCTTTAAAAACCGGTTGCGGTTTTTAAAGGTTCTTATAAATAAGGGGAATTTAATTAAGCGCTCCTTGATTAATAATCGTGCATAGAACACGTTTAAAGAATCTTTATTGAAACCGTTTATATAAAAAGCGGTACTGTTAACTACGACGAAAACTAAAGCCTATAACCTTAAGGGATCACAATGCACAACGGCGTAATGAAGGACTGGCTAGATTCAAGTTTTCTAGCTGGTGCAAATCAGTCTTATATCGAACAGCTTTATGAAAACTACTTAATTGACCCTAATTCCGTTAATGCAGACTGGCGAGACTTTTTTAATAAATTACCAGGTGCAAGCTCTAACGGTGAATACTCCCATTCTCAAACACGTGAATATTTTTGTTCATTGGCGAAAGATTCTACACGTTATCAAACTTCGGTTAGTGATCCGTCTTTGGATGCGAAGCAAGTTAAAGTCCTTCAATTAATAAACGCATTTCGTTTTAGAGGACATCAAAATGCAAACCTTGATCCATTAGAGCTTTGGAAACAAGAAACTGTACCTGATTTAGATCCTGCATTTCATGATTTAACAGATGCTGATTTTGAAAAAACGTTCAATGTTGGTTCTTTTGCAATTGGCCAGGAAACAATGAAATTAAGTGAGCTGTATAATTTACTGAAGCGTATTTATTGCGCTTCAATTGGTGCCGAATACATGCATATTACTAATACTGAAGATAAACGTTGGATCCAACAGCGCCTAGAACTGGCAACGCCGGTTAGTCAACAATTTAGCACACAAGAAAAGATTCGCTTCTTATCAGAATTAACTGCTGCTGAAGGATTAGAGCGCTATCTTGGGGCAAAATTTCCTGGTGCAAAACGTTTTTCCCTAGAAGGGGGTGATTCGCTCATTCCCATGTTAAAAGATTTGATCCGTTATGCAGGTCAACAGGATACGTGTGAAGTCGTATTGGGAATGGCGCACCGTGGGCGATTAAATGTTTTAGTTAACATTTTAGGTAAGCAACCAAAAGAGCTGTTTGATGAATTTGCAGGTAAGCATAAAGATCATTTAGGGACTGGTGATGTTAAATATCATCAGGGCTTTTCTTCTGATTTTAAAACAGAAGGTGCTTTGGTTCATTTAGCCTTGGCTTTTAATCCATCACATTTAGAAATAGTTAGTCCGGTAGTCATCGGCTCTGTCCGTGCTCGTCGTGATCGTTTAGATGAAAGTCGTAGTAATATGGTACTGCCTATTACTATCCATGGTGATGCAGCGGTAACAGGCCAGGGAGTCGTTCAGGAAATGCTGAACATGTCTCAGACTCGTGGTTATGAGGTTGGCGGTACAGTACGGATCGTGGTTAATAATCAGATAGGTTTTACCACATCCAATCCTAAAGATGGACGTTCAACACAATATTGCACTGATATTATGAAAATGGTGCAAGCACCTATTTTTCATATTAATGCCGATGATCCGGAAGCGGTTGCTTTTGTTACTCGACTGGCATTAGATTTTCGCAATAAATTTAAACGTGATGTGGTCATTGATTTAGTTTGTTATCGTCGCCATGGTCATAATGAGGCGGATGAGCCGAGTGCTACCCAGCCAATTATGTATCAAAAAATTAAAAAACACGCTACACCGCGTAAAATCTATGCGGATAAATTGATATCAGAAAAGACAGTTACTAGCGACGAAGTAACAGAAATGGTTAATCTTTACCGTGATAAGCTAGATCACGGTGATTGTGTCGTTGATGAATGGCGTCCAATGGGAACTGACTATTCGGTTTGGAAACCTTATTTAAATCATGAATGGAATGATGCTTACTCCGCTAAAGTTAAAAAGAAACGACTACAAGACTTAGCAAAACGTTTAAGTACTATTCCGGTGGAGATTGTCATGCAGCCTCGGGTTGAAAAAATTTACAGTGATCGTCTGGCAATGGCGAACGGTAAAAAATTGCTTGATTGGGGAGCAGCAGAAACTTTGGCTTATGCAACATTAGTTGATGAAGGGATACAAGTTCGTTTATCAGGTGAAGATGCCGGCCGAGGTACTTTTTTTCATCGTCATGCGGTTATTCATAATCAAACTAATGGTTCAGTTTACGTCCCTCTGGCTAATATACGTGAAAATCAAGGAATATTTGACGTCTGGCTGGGATTCCGTTTTGTCTGAAGAAGCGGTACTTGCTTTTGAATATGGTTATGCATCAGCCGAGCCACGGGTTTTGACTATTTGGGAAGCTCAGTTTGGTGATTTTGCTAATGTGGCGCAAGTGGTTATCGATCAGTTTATTAGTTCTGGTGAACAGAAATGGGGGCGTCTGTGCGGATTAGTGATGCTGTTACCCCATGGTTATGAAGGACAAGGCCCAGAGCACTCTTCAGCCCGTTTAGAGCGTTATTTACAATTATGTGCGGAACAAAATATGCAAGTCTGTGTTCCGTCTACTCCAGCTCAGGTTTATCATATGCTCCGTCGCCAGATACTTCGTAATATGCGACGTCCATTGATTGTTATGTCACCCAAATCATTACTGCGTCATCCTCTTGCGGTTTCTAGTTTGGAAGAGTTAGCAAATGGTGAATTCCAGCCGATAATTAATGAAATTGATCCAATAGATGCGAAAGAGGTCAAACGTGTCGTTTTATGTTCCGGTAAAGTTTATTATGATCTACTTGAACAACGTCGTAAAAACAAACAAAAAAATATCGTTATCGTTCGTATTGAACAATTATATCCATTTCCCCATAAAGATTTAGAAACTACGCTCAAGCCTTATGCGCATGTTCGCGATTTTGTCTGGTGTCAAGAGGAACCTCTCAATCAGGGGGCATGGTACTGTAGTCAGCACAATATTTGGGAAGCAATTCCAAAAGGTTCATTATTAAGTTATGCGGGACGCCCCGCATTTGCTTCACCAGCCGTAGGCTACGCCTCTATTCATCAAGAACAGCAAAAAGCATTGGTTGATGATGCACTAAAAATAAATAAATTAAAAGGATAGAAAATGAGTAACATAGAAATTCTTGTTCCTGATTTTCCTGAATCTGTTGCAGATGCTACAGTTGCAACTTGGCATAAAAAACCAGGTGATCATGTAGAGCGTGATGAAGTGTTAGTGGAAATTGAAACGGATAAAGTTGTACTCGAAGTACCAGCAGCAGATTCAGGTATTCTGGAATCAATTTTAGAAGAAGAGGGAGCTACTGTTCTATCGAAGCAGTTATTGGGTCGCATACATCTTAGTGATAGTACCGGAATTCCGGCTGAGGTAAAAGAGACTACTGAGTCAGCACCAGCGAAACACCAGACTGCTAGCCTTGAGGAAGAGACTCATAATGCACTAACACCGGCTATCCGTCGTTTAATTGCAGAATATGATTTAAACCCGACCAATATCAAAGGTAGCGGTGTAGGTGGGCGTATAACGCGTGATGATGTTGAGAAATATATTAAAAACCAATCAACAGCAAGCGAAAAGAGACCAATTAAGCAACAGAATGACGCATCTACAACGCCATCATCAACTTCTTCTCATCGAAGTGAAAAACGGGTACCAATGACGCGTTTGCGTAAGCGTATAGCAGAGCGTTTACTGGAGGCAAAAAATAATACTGCTATGTTGACTACCTTTAATGAAGTCAACATGAAGCCTGTTTTTGATTTGCGCAAACATTATGGTGAAAGCTTTGAAAAGCGGCATGGTGTGCGTTTGGGTTTTATGTCTTTCTATGTGAAAGCGGTTGTTGAAGCCTTAAAGCGTTATCCTGAAGTGAACGCATCGATTGATGGTTCAGATGTGCTTTATCATAGTTATTTTGATATTAGTATTGCTGTTTCCACACCTAAAGGTTTAGTCACACCAGTATTACGTGATGCAGATGCGTTGAGCATGGCAGAAATTGAAAAGCGTATTAAAGAGTTGGCAGGTAAGGGGCGTGACGGCAAATTAACGGTTGAAGAATTGACCGGTGGAAACTTCACTATTACTAACGGTGGTGTTTTTGGCTCTTTAATGTCAACTCCGATCATTAATCCGCCGCAAAGTGCAATTTTAGGTATGCATGCTATCAAAGATCGGCCGATGGCGGTTGATGGTAAAATCGAAATCTTGCCAATGATGTATTTAGCACTTTCTTATGATCACCGTTTAATTGATGGACGTGAGTCTGTTAGCTTCTTGGTGACAATAAAGGATATGTTGGAAGATCCGGCTCGTTTATTGTTAGACGTCTAGATAACCAATTTAGAGTGAAGTTATTTACTCAGTCTGGAGCAAAGCTTGGTTAATTTTTTATTGACCAATGTTTAAATAAAAATATATAGAGAATTGTTAACTCTCTGTCAGGCTAAATTATGGATAGTGTATCATGAACTTACACGAATATCAGGCAAAACAACTGCTTGCGCATTATGGTTTGCCAGTACCGACAGGTTATGCTTGTAAAACAGCAAAAGAGGCAGAAGAAGCAACAACAAAATTGGGTAATAGTCCTTGGGTTGTAAAGTGTCAGGTACATGCTGGTGGTCGAGGCAAAGCGGGTGGCGTAAAAGTTGTTAATAATCGCGATGAAATCCGGTTATTTGCTGAAAAGTGGTTAGGAAAACGCTTAGTGACTTACCAAACCGATGCCCATGGACAGCCCGTTAGTCAAATTTTGGTAGAGCAAGCAACGGATATTGATAAAGAGCTTTATTTAGGTGCGGTGATAGATCGCGCCTCTTGTCGAATTGTCTTTATGGCATCGACTGAAGGTGGGATCGAAATTGAAAAAGTTGCAGCAGAGACACCAGAACTTATTCATAAGGCTATTATTGATCGATTAACCGGACCTATGCCTTATCAAGGACGCGAGCTTGCTTTCAAATTAGGTTTGAGTGGTAAACAAGTCCAGCAATTTACCCAAATATTTATCGGATTAGCGACAATTTTTCTCGGGGGTGATCTGGCTTTAATCGAGATAAATCCTCTCGCGATAACTAAACAAGGGGATTTAATCTGTCTGGATGGCAAGCTTAGTGTGGATAGCAATGCACTATACCGCCAAGTAGAATTAAAGGAGATGCGTGATATTTCTCAGGAAGATCCCCGTGAAGCCCATGCGTTGGAGAGGGAATTAAACTATGTTGCTTTAGATGGCAATATTGGTTGTATGGTTAATGGTGCCGGTTTAGCCATGGGAACCATGGACATTGTGAAGTTACATGGCGGTGCTCCAGCTAATTTTCTTGATGTGGGTGGTGGGGCAACTAAAGAACGTGTAGCAGAAGCATTTAAAATTATCTTATCTGATGAAAATGTTAGAGCTGTTTTGGTCAATATTTTTGGTGGTATTGTTCGCTGCGATTTGATTGCTGATGGTATTATTGGAGCAGTGAAAGAAATTGGGGTAATAGTCCCGGTCATTGTTCGTCTTGAAGGCAATAATGCTGAGCTTGGTGCGCAAAAGTTAGCGGATAGTGGCCTAAAAATTACTGCTGCAACCAGCTTGACCGATGCGGCCGAAAAAGCAGTAGCAGCAGCGGAGGCGAAATAAATAAGTAATGTCTATTTTAATTGATAAAAATACTAAAGTTGTCTGCCAGGGGTTTACAGGTAGCCAAGGAACTTTTCATTCAGAGCAGGCAATTGCTTATGGGACAAAAATGGTCGGTGGTGTAACGCCAGGTAAAGGTGGAACAACACATTTAAGATTACCTGTTTTTAATACAGTCCGTGAAGCGGTACAAGCAACGGGTGCAACCGCATCGGTTATTTATGTTCCTGCTCCATTTTGTAAAGATTCGATTTTTGAAGCTATCAATAGTGGTATCAAACTGATTATTACCATTACCGAAGGGATCCCCACGTTAGATATGCTAACGGTGAAAGCAAAGCTAGATGAAACTGGGGTAAAAATGATAGGACCGAACTGTCCGGGTATTATCACCCCGGGAGAATGTAAGATTGGTATCCAACCTGGACATATTCATAAACCGGGTAAAGTAGGTATTGTATCGCGCTCTGGTACATTAACTTACGAAGCCGTTAAACAGACAACTGATGCAGGATTAGGACAATCTACTTGTGTTGGTATTGGTGGTGATCCTATTCCTGGTTCAAATTTTATTGATATATTGAAACTATTCCAGGCAGATCCCGAAACTGAAGCTATCGTTATGATTGGTGAAATTGGTGGTACCGCTGAGGAAGACGCGGCCACTTATATAAAAGAACATATAACAAAACCAGTCGTTGCTTATATTGCCGGCGTAACCGCACCAAAAGGTAAGCGTATGGGGCATGCTGGCGCCATAATTGCTGGTGGCAAAGGTACTGCGGATGAGAAGTTTGCTGCATTAGAAGCAGCAGGGGTAAAAACTGTTCGTAGCTTAGCTGATATTGGTGAAGCCGTTAAGCAATTAGTGACTAGTAAATAACCTGATTTAGACTATGATTAGTAAAAGCCACTCATAGATAGCGGCTTTTTTTATGTTTAGGCTGTGAGTAATACTGGTAAACTTGATTTTTTCGATATCAAAAGTGGCATTATGTGGATTAAAAATATCCTATTGATGGTTTTTTTAATAGCGTTTTGGCGAGTTTTCTCAAGTCAACAACAAGTATATGTTTAAAATGAATTATTGCCTATTTTTTTGGCATGAACAAAACAATAAACAGCTATTTACTATATTGATGACTTTAATAAAAATTGATTTAAATCAAACAATAAAATAAGTTTTATTTATTTTTTCGATGAAATTGTTGTTGATAAAATTTAGTGAGTATTTAAATGTAGCCGGTATGTTGATTTAATCGCAAAATTTCAATCTTAATCGTATTAAATCTATTTATTATAAGTGTATATAAGCGTACTATTATTAAGATGTTTGTTGTATTTTAATAAATTTTTTATCGTTATTTTAAGATGTATAAAGCTGGTAGTTATGAGGCTTTCATCTTTTGCATTATGAAAGTCAGGTCGCCGTAAGTCGGTGTCTTCCTGCTAGGAGCAAGGAGTCAAGATTTTTGATATTGTCGAACTGTCCCGGTTACAGTTTGCCTTAACTGCAATGTATCATTTCCTGTTTGTACCATTAACACTTGGTATGTCGTTTTTACTAGCGATAATGGAAACGGTGTATGTCATTTCAGGTAAACAGATATATAAAGATATGACAAAATTCTGGAGTAAGTTGTTTGCTATTAACTTTGCCTTAGGTGTTGCAACAGGTTTGACCATGGAATTCCAATTCGGGACTAACTGGTCATATTATTCACACTATGTTGGTGATATTTTTGGTGCGCCATTGGCAATTGAAGGATTAATGGCGTTCTTCCTGGAGTCAACATTTGTTGGTTTATTTCTTTTTGGCTGGGATCGTTTAAGTAAAACCCAACATTTAGCTAGCACATGGCTGGTTGCGTTAGGTTCTAATTTCTCTGCGCTGTGGATCTTAGTTGCTAATGGTTGGATGCAAAACCCGATTGCGTCTGATTTTAACTTTGAAAGCATGCGGATGGAAATGCTCAGTTTTTCAGAATTAGTTTTAAATCCCGTGGCACAAGTTAAATTTGTTCATACCGTTGCCGCCGGCTATTGTACAGGTGCTATGTTCGTCTTAGGCATCAGTGCTTATTATTTTAGAGGCCGTCATCGACCTTTTGCTAAACGCTCTTTCGCGATAGCGGCAAGCTTTGGTATTGCTTCAGTACTATCTGTTATTGTTTTGGGTGATGAATCTGGCTATGAAATGGGTGATGTTCAGAAGACCAAGTTAGCCGCTATTAAAGCTGAATGGGAAACCCAACCGCCGCCGGCTTCATTTAATCTTATTGCTGTACCGAATAGCGAAAAAATGAAAAATGAATTCACAGTAGCAATTCCATGGTTAATGGGAATTATCACTACCCGTTCTATTGATACCCCGGTTTTGGGTTTAAAAGATTTAATGGCGCAACATGAAGTTCGTATCCGCAATGGTATGAATGCCTATGTTCTGTTAAAAAAATTACAAGCTGGTGATAATGATCCTGCTATACGAAAAGCATTTGATGCGAATAAAAAAGATCTTGGTTATGGATTGTTGTTAAAGCGCTATACACCTAATGTTATTGATGCCAGCGAAGAACATATTAAAGCGGCCGCTAAAGATAGTATTCCTAAAGTCGGGCCTCTATTCTGGGCATTTCGCATTATGGTGGCTTGTGGTTTCTTAATGTTACTTATTTTTGCTTTATCATTCTGGTCTGTTATTCGTAACCGTATTGGTGAGAAAAAATGGCTTTTACGTTTAGCCATGTTTGGTATTCCATTACCATGGATTGCCGTTGAAGCAGGTTGGTTTGTTGCAGAATATGGCCGTCAACCGTGGGCAATTGGTGAAATTTTACCGACAGCTGTTGCACATTTATCATTAAGTAGTGCAGATCTACTTTTCTCGATGGGACTAATATGTGGTCTGTATACTTTGTTCTTGGTTATTGAATTGTTCCTAATGTTCAAATTCGCACGTAAAGTGCCGAGTAGTCTTAAAACAGGTCGTTATCATTATGAGCAACAAAATATTTCAGCCCAAGACGCTTAGTAAACAGGAGTCCATTATGTTTGATTATGAAGTTCTAAGATTTATATGGTGGCTACTGATTGGTGTGTTGCTGATCGGTTTTGCCGTGACCGATGGTTTTGATATGGGCGTTGGTATCTTATTGCCATTTATGGGAAAAACTGATACTGAGCGTCGGATCATGATCAATTCAATCGCACCTCATTGGGATGGTAATCAGGTTTGGTTAGTGACTGCGGGTGGTGCACTATTTGCGGCTTGGCCGATTGTTTACGCTGGGGCATTCTCAGGTTTTTATGTTGCAATGATATTAGTCTTGGCTGCACTTTTTTTCAGACCAGTAGGTTTTGATTATCGCTCTAAGCTTGAGAATTCCAAATGGCGCAATATGTGGGATCGTGGCATATTTATTGGTAGCTTTGTTCCTCCGTTGATCATTGGTGTTGCTTTTGGTAATTTGCTACAGGGCGTTCCTTTTACAGTTAATGACCTATTGTATTTGAATTATACCGGCACTTTCTTTGGTTTACTCAATCCTTATGGCTTATTAGCAGGCATTATTTCTATTATGATGATAATCACCCAAGGCGCGACTTATCTGCAAATGCGCACGCTAGGTGAATTACATCTACGTTCACGTAATATCACTTATATCACCGCCTTTTTCACCTTAATTACTTTTGCTGTAGCTGGTTTTTGGTTGATATATGGAATTGATGGTTATGCGATTAAAAGTACAATCGATACCTACGCTGTTTCTAATCCGCTACATAAAGAAGTAGCAAAAGAAGCAGGGGCATGGTTGGTTAATTTTAATAATAATCCAGGACTATGGACATTACCTGCACTTGGCTTATTTTTTCCAATACTGACTATCCTATTTACCAAGCTTGATAAAGCAGGATGGGCATTTTTATTTTCATTACTAACAATTGCTTGTATTATTTTAACTTTCGGTATTAGTATGTTCCCATTCATTATGCCTTCAAATATACAGCCTAATGCCAGTTTGACGATTTGGGATGCCAGGTCGAGCTTATTTACATTGCAAGTGATGACAGTTGTCGTCATCATTTTTGTGCCAATTATCTTGGCGTATACTACCTGGTGTTATTACAAAATGTTTGGTCGAATTGACAAAGCGCATATTGAAAATAACAAACATTCATTATATTAAGGAGCGAATGGCATGTGGTATTTTGCTTGGATTTTAGGAACGCTTCTTGTCTGTAGTTTCGCTGTCATTGCAGCTCTGGCTATCGAACAGGTTGAGGCTAATGCTGCTAACAAAGCTAAACATACTGGTGAATGATAATGGTAGATAAAATTTACTCATCAATGCATAAGGGTCCGTTTCGGATCCTTATTCTCTTTATGGCATTTGTCATGGCTTTTTGTGTGATCTGGGATCCAACCTTATTTGCCTCAAATCCCAGTTCTCTTGCTATATGGCAGGGATTATTGCTCATTTGGGCAACATGTAATGGGATAATTTTTGGTATTGGGTTTTTACCTAAAAATGCTTTTTGGCGTTATCTTTTTCATTCTTTACCTGCTGTTTTGATCCTAGTTTGTGGACTATTTTATTTCTTTCGTATTAGTTTCATTTCATAAGATAAGTTTATATTTCACTATTTTTTTGTAACTTTGTTTATAAATCATTCCAATAGATGATTCACTTAAGTATAGTGATCGGTAATTTATTTATAGCAAGGGGAGTAAAAATATGCTGTTTTGCTGGCCTATCCGTATTTATTATGAGGATACTGATGCGGGAGGTGTAGTTTATCATGCTCGTTATGCGCATTTTTTCGAACGTGCGAGAACGGAAATGTTGCGAGAAAAAGGATTTGAACAGCAGAAATTACGAAAAGAAAATTTAGCTTTTGTCGTACGTAAAATGACAATTGATTATTTACACCCCGCTAAATTGGATGATTTATTAACCGTTGAAACAACAATTAGCTATGTTCAACATACATCATTGGCTTTTTTTCAGCGGTTAATTAATCAGCAAGGGAAAGAAATTTGCACAGCAGAAATAGTTATTGTTTCAATTGATACATTTAAAATGAAGCCAACCAGGCTTCCTGAGTCTATTGTCGCGGAGTTTAAGCAGTGACTGACATGAATATCTTAGATTTATTCTTAAAAGCGAGTTTTTTGGTTCAACTCATCATGTTGATTTTAATAGGATTTTCTATTGCTTCTTGGGCAATTATTATTCAACGAAGCAAAATTTTAAATACCGCAACCCGAGAAACGGAAGCTTTTGAGGATCGTTTTTGGTCTGGTATTGAGCTATCGCGTCTCTATAAAGAATGTCAGGCTCGGCGTGATGCATTCACGGGAGCAGAACAGATTTTCTATTCTGGATTTAAAGAGTTTGCTCGTTTACGCCAAGCCAATCTTCATACACCAGAAGCGGTGATGAACGGTGCTTCTAGAGCTATGCGAATATCGATGAATCGTGAGTTAGAATCATTAGAGTCGCATATTCCCTTTTTAGGTACTGTAGGATCAATAAGCCCCTATATTGGATTATTTGGTACCGTTTGGGGAATTATGCATGCTTTGATTGCATTAGGCTCGGTTAAACAGGCAACATTACAAATGGTCGCCCCTAGTATTGCTGAAGCGTTAATTGCAACGGCAATCGGCTTGTTTGCCGCCATTCCAGCTGTGATGGCTTATAATCGACTAAACCAGCGGGTCAATAAATTGGATCAAAGTTATGACAATTTTATGGAAGAATTTTTAGCCATCTTGCATCGTCAAGCTTTTGCTTCTGAAAAGCAATAAATGCGGAGAACAGAAAGATGGCGCGGACTCGACATAGGCGTGAACTGAAATCTGAAATTAACATCGTTCCTTTATTGGATGTACTGTTAGTATTATTATTGATTTTTATGGCAACGGCGCCGATTATCTCGCAAAGTGTGAAAGTGGAATTGCCTGATGCGACCCAATCGAAAATTGTGTCAGGTATTGATAATCTACCGATTATTCTTGAAGTCTCTGGAGTAGGACAATATAGTGTCATTATTGATGGCCATCGAGAAGAGCTTTTACCGCCAGAACAGATTGCAGCAATAACAAAAGCTGCATTGGCAAAAAATCCGCCGGTCATTTTTTTAATTGGTGGAGCTAAAGATGTACCATACGAAGAAGTTATTAAAGCGCTGAATATACTTCATCAAGCTGGCATCAAATCGGTTGGTTTTATGACTCAGCCTATTTGATGTAATTCCATAATTACTTGTTTGGAAATCTGTTGTGAGAAAGACAAAAGAGCAAAAAAATAAATTAAGTCGCTCTGTGGTACTCTCTATTATATTCCACGTTTTGTTATTTGGTTTTATTATTTTGGGTTCATTGGATGAAATTATTAAGCTTGGCGGCGGTGGTCAAGGCGGTGAAGTGGTTGATGCGATCATGGTTGATCCCGGAGTAGTAATAGAACAGTATAACCAGCTACAACGACAGCAAAATAGTGCCAAACAAGCCGATGCTGAGCGAAAAAAACGTCTTCAACAGCAAGAAGAAGAACTAGGAAAACAGCAGGAAGAAGAACAAAAACGCTTAAAAATGGTTGAAAAGGAGCGTATAAAAATAGAAAGAGAAGCCGATCAGCAACGCAAGCAAGCAGAAGAAGCGGCGGCTAAAGCACAAGCAGAGGCAAAAGAAAAAGCCGCTAAGGCGCCGGCAGCTAAGAAAAAAGCAGATGCGGCTAAACAGGCTGCTGCAGTTGACTCTCTGCTTGGTGGATTAACTGCCCAACAACCAACTCAGCAAATGGGAGGTGCAGCAGCAGCGGGTCAAGGAGGAAATAGAAAAGGCAGGGCATCCAGTTCGGATGTGGCTAATTATGCTGGTAAGATCAAAGCCGCAATTGAAAGCAAATTTTATGATGCTGATATTTATCGCGGTAAAACATGTAAATTAAGCATAAAACTCGCTCCTGACGGCATGTTAATTAGTATTGCGGCTAAAAGTAATGCAGTAAACGATCAATCACTCTGTGACGCCGCGATACGTGCAGCCAAAACAGCGACAATGCCTAAACCGCCTAGTCGTAGTATTTACGATGCATTTAATGAACAGGGAAGTACTTTAGTATTCAAGCCTTAGTTAATGAATGTTATGAATAGCATAAGGCTAGGAAAATTAACAAAAGTTTTTCAGTTATTCTGGTTTTGTGCATTCACCTTTGTTAATATTCAAATTAATTATTACGGACGGGGGGATACACGTGATAAGTGAGAAAAAATGAAGCAGGCATTTAAATTATTATTAAGTTTTCTAATATTATGGGCGGCATGTGCCCAGGCAGAAATTCAGATTGAAATTACCCAAGGCATCAATACTGCACAGCCTATTGCTATTGTGCCTTTTAAATGGACTGGAGCTGGTACTTTACCCGATGATGTAGGACAAATTGTTGCTGCAGATTTACGCAATAGCGGTAAATTTAATCCTATCGATCCCAGTCATATGCCTCAACAACCAACTACCGCATCGGAAATTACACCGAATGTTTGGACGGGATTAGGTATTAATGCAGTTGTTGTTGGTCAGGTACAACCGGCTGCTGATGGTCAGTACATTATTAATTATCAACTGGTTGATGTGGTTAATTCACCCGGTGCAATATTGACGCAAAACCAATTAAAAGTGGCAGCCAAATGGCTACGCTATGCGGCACATACTATTAGTGATGAAGTCTTTGCTAAATTAACCCGTATTCGAGGTGCATTTCATACACGTATCGCTTACGTGGTTAAAACTAATGGTGGAAAGTTTCCTTATGAATTAAGAGTCTCAGATTATGATGGTTATAATCAATTTACTGTCCACCGCTCGCCTGAACCGCTGATGTCGCCAGCTTGGTCAGCTGATGGTGAAAAATTAGTTTATGTAACCTTTGAAAGTGGTAGTTCAGCATTAGTTATGCAAACGTTAGTAACAGGCGAAGTCCGCCAGATTGCTGCTTTCCCGCGTCATAATGGTGCTCCTACCTTCTCCCCCGATGGAAGCAAGCTTGCTTTTGCCCTGTCAAAGAGCGGAAGTTTAAATCTTTATGTAATGGACTTGGCCAGTGGTCAAACTCGCCAAATAACAGATGGTCGTAGTAACAATACTGAACCTAGTTGGATGCCAGACAGCCAAACGCTGATTTATACTTCTGATCAAGCAGGGCGTCCACAAATATACAAACTAAATATTAATGGTGGTGTGCCAGAACGTATTACTTGGGAAGGCAACCAAAACCAGGATCCAAGCGTCAGCCCTGATGGTAAATTTATGGTAATGGTCAACTCGAGTAATGGTAAACAGCACATTGCTAAACAGGATCTGGCAACGGGTAACGTTGAATATTTGACGGATACGTTTCTGGATGAAACGCCGAGTATTGCACCTAATGGTACTATGGTAATTTATAGTGTCTCACAAGGGTTAGGTACTGTATTACACCTGGTGTCAACGGATGGGCGTTTCAAAGCGCGTCTGCCGGCGACTGATGGAAAAGTTAAATTTCCTGCCTGGTCGCCGTATTTGTGATGCATAATAATAAGTATAGCAATAATAATTAAAGGATCGAACAAGATGCAATTGAATAAAGTGCTTAAAGGGCTAATGTTAGCGTTACCTATGCTAGCCGTTGCAGCATGTAGCTCAAAAAAGGGCAATGACAAAACGAGTGCTGAAAACAATGTAGCAGATAGCAATGCTAGCTTAACAGCTGAGCAACTTGCTAGTCAGCAAATGCAAGAATTGCAAAGTAACAACATTGTTTACTTTGGTTTTGATAAGTATGATGTTACACCAGAATATGCACAGCTGTTAGATCAACATGCAACTTTCTTCCTACGCGGTAACCCTTCAGTTAAGATTACTGTGGAAGGGCATACTGATGAAAAGGGTACACCAGAGTATAATATTGCACTTGGTGAGCGCCGTGCTAATGCTGTCAAAATATATTTGCAGAGTAAAGGTGTAAACGGTGAGCAAATTGCTATCGTATCTTATGGTAAGGAAAAACCGGCTATACAAGGTAATGACGAATCGGCATATGCCAAAAACCGTCGTGCGATACTTGTTTATTAAGAGTATTATATGAACAGTAACTTCAGACATCTTTATTTGAGTCTGTCGTTATTGGTTGGCGTAGCGGCTCCAGTAGTCGCTACCGCCCAAGCGCCAATCATTAATGTCGGCTCAGGCTCTACAAGTGATCGTCTAATTCAAATTGAGACAGCGGTCAATTCTCAAGGGCAATTATTATATCAAATTCAGCAACAGTTATCGGATGCTCAGCGGGACATTGATGTATTGCGTGGTCAAATTCAGGAAAACCAATATCAATTAAGTCAAGTTATTGAGCGACAAAAAGATCTCTATACGCAGTTGGATTCATTGACGACTGGTGCAAATAAAGTTAAGGCAAGTACCGACAGTAGTAATAGCAATAATACTGTTGTTACGGCTAAACCAGCGAATGAAAAAGCTGAGTATGATGCAGCCGTTGCACTTGCAATAAAGAGCAAATCTAAACAGCAGATTGCGCAGGCAATTAGTTCTTTTCAGCATTTTATCAAAACTTACCCTAAATCTAATTATCAGCCTAATGCGAATTATTGGCTTGGACAATTGAATTATAATCAGGGAAATACAGATGATGCGGCTTTTTATTTTGCTACTGTTGTTAAAAGTTACCCTAATTCAGTTAAAGGGGCAGAATCCCTTTATAAAGTAGGGTTACTGATGCAAGAAAAAGGACAAAATGATAAAGCACGTGCTGTTTATCAACAGGTGATTAAGGCATATCCTAATAGCCCTAGCGCGGAATTGGCAGAAAAGAAATTAGCGTCACTCTAATATGAACAACCCCGAAGTATTTATTGCTATCTATTTCGGGGATAATTGTATGCTTAATAAGCATTTAAATTCTTTCGGTAAAAAAAACATTGCACCCTTAGCAAAAATAAGTAATATACTCCGCCATCACCTTAGGTAACTTCAGATGGGTCGTTAGCTCAGTCGGTAGAGCAAATGACTTTTAATCAATTGGTCACAGGTTCGAATCCTGTACGACCCACCAATTAAAACAAGGAGTTACAGTTAATTTCATCTTATACAACTTTCTTGCGTGCCATATTTGTGACATGAAACCCGAGTATCCCATCGATATTTTTACCGTGCTTTTGCAAGTGTGAAGGGGATAAATGAGCATACCGTTTAACCTCTCCCATCCCCCCATTTCTTGCAATGCCGATAGAGGCACACCCGACTGAATTAACCAACTTGCCCAAGTATGCCTCAGATCGTGGAATCGAAATCCCTCGATTCCGGCTTTACGCATGGCAGATTTAAATGCCTTGTTAGTATCCGTTCTCATTGGTATCATATCAGTAATACCCTTTAATTTTTTCTCTCTGACAAAAACATACTGGCTATGTCTACCCATTTGATCATGGATAATCTGACAGGCTGTGTCATTGAGCGAAACGCTAATTGCTCTAAAATTTTTTGACTGGTCAGGATTAATCCAAGCAACTTTACGAGCCAAATCAACCTGTGACCATTCTAATTCTAGAATGTTGGATCTTCGTAAACCCGTAGCCAAAGCAAATGTTATTACTGGCTTGAGATAATCAACGGCATTATCAATTAAGGCATGCGCTTGTTCTTTTGTGAGCCACTTAATCCTTGATTGTCTAGGGGGTGGTGCATTTTTTAACGATCCCCACTCATTTGAGGCTATTTTTAGTAAAGCACGAATAAAAGCCCAATTGAGCATACCTTGATGATTGCGATGAGAAACCCACTTTACCTCTTCTATTTTTCATCCTTGAAACAATATCCTGACATTCATTATTCGTGATTTCACTAATCTTTCGACCTGAAAAATACTGCTGCCAAAATTTAATTTTTCCTTTATCTTTATCTATTTTCGCTTGTGTTGCTTTTCCTTTAGCCAGCGCAAACACGCTTCTTCGAAGAGATACTCTGGCTCTTCACTGAGACGTTCAACTTTCCAAATATCCGATTTGAGTTTATCGTGTAGCTCTTGTGCTAATTTTTTATTGGCTGTGCCAAGACTCTGTCTAATTCGTTTACCGCTTGGCGAAACGAAATCACAGTGCCAGACATTATATATATCGTAATTTGATTGAAATGTTTTAAGCCTCTGTTTTGATTTATCACGACAATAAGCTTTCACACTGACATTCTGATGTAACTGATGCATATATGCAATACAGGAAGAATTTAGTATTTCATAAGATCCTTCGTTTCTTTTTCCCCTTCTACGGGCGGGTAACTCACCCTCTTTAATTAATCGCCTGACTTTCCTGACTGAACATTTTAAAAGGGCTGCCACATGATGAGTTAAAAGAATCTCGTCATTCGTATTCATTTTAAAAATCCTTAAATCTTAATAGAGATATAAATTTTTTAGCTTTTTGAAAAACACACACTCTCAGGTACTTGGTTGCCCCACATAAAACAATGACAAAGCACGAATGGTTGCATTCGTTCTTGGTTAGGTCAGCAGTATGAGATTCGTTGAATGTGAATGTTGATCAGAAAGCGATTACTTTTTTAATTATTTTTGGTAGCATTATTGCTGTTGTGTGTTGGTAACCACAACGTAATTTTCCCTGGTGTTGGCCAGCCTTGCGCTGGTCTTTTTTACTTAGCATGTTGCATTACAAGAATGGATAATTTGCTGAGTCCTTTAGGCGTAATTCTTACTTGTTCCGTTAGTTTTTTTGAACCATCATTTCTGGCAACGACAGTCACTTTATGCTCAATTAAATCCTGCTTGATTTTATCATGATAGCCTACCCAGCTTTTTCCGCCAATACGCCGATAAATCCAGTCATGTCCTTGTAAACATGAAAAAAGGGCTTTCGGTTTCATTTGGAGTGATTTAGCCGCATCAGTAATACAAAGGCGAGCCTTCTGAGTAGCTAATTCGTTTAAGTGCTTCGACTTGCGGTTTCATCTCATCGGCTTTATGTTCAAGCGCAATGACTTTTCTGTGTAATTGAGTAGCAATCCTCGCATCGCTGATGGATTATTTAGTATCTCAACCGGATTGACAGCTTCTAATGCTTTTCTTTCGCATTCAATAAAATACTGTCTGGCCTGTTTACTTTTTTCATTGCGCTCAACCATGGATAACTCTTTGGCCATATTGATGGAGATTGCGTATTCTATAGACGGTCTACCTTTTGCGGTTTTTTCCGCAAAAGTTGCAAAGTCCTCATTTTCAATGAATCCATACTTTTCAATGCGGTCTTTTATCCAATCTTTGAAATGGTTTTTTATCTTTAAAAACGTATGTAAATCAAGAGTATTAGCCGTTTGGATTAATTCACCATTGATATTCCTTGTTTCGATGTTAATTAAATTTTGCATATAATAATTTCTCAAAGTTAATTGATGAATGAGTATTGATGTTGATTAAGTGGAATAGATTAGGTGGGTAATGATTTCTTGCTTGGTAACTATTAGGGTATCGATGAATATTCCTATATAAATTAAGAGTGCTGGCACTATCATGACAGCGATAGCCAGTAGCTCTTGCCCGCCTAAATGAATGCTTCCTAATTCGCCACGCTTAAATCTAATTTGCGGGTCTACGACGGTATCAGCATGAGCGCGATGTCCCACTACCATTTCAAAGGCGAACGCTGCACTGATAAAAAATAATGTCGTGATTAATAGTTTGATGATATTAAGTTTCATAACTTAACCTCCGGTATAATTAGTGTACATGGACGGTATTAATATCCTCATGGTTGGTGCTCCTCTGTTTAAAAGGGGATGTCTTGGTCTTCAAAATCAGCTTGATGAATAGCGTTACTGTTTAGCTGGCTTGTTGTTAGCATATTCAGTTTACCTTGGCTTTCCTGTTGTTTTTTTGCTTTCCAGTTTCCCAATATTTCAA
The DNA here is from genome assembly GCF_900343025.1 of Arsenophonus endosymbiont of Aleurodicus floccissimus. Taxonomy (GTDB): domain Bacteria; phylum Pseudomonadota; class Gammaproteobacteria; order Enterobacterales; family Enterobacteriaceae; genus Arsenophonus. The sequence goes on from NZ_OUND01000001.1 coordinate 106,436, forward strand.
TGTCATTGACCAGAAATTCAGGTGATATCCTTTGCTGACCGGATTTATCTGTCCATTTGTTTTCCTGATAAGTTGCCGTAATACGAACGAAAGCGCCTTTTTGTGCATGATTATTGATATATTCCGCTATTTGCTTAAATGCTTTACAATTAATCCATGTTGTGTCATCAATCCATTTACCGTTGTTATCTTTCCTTGATTTACGAATAGCGAGAGAGAATGCGGTGATGGGAAGGTTATCTTGGGTATAGCGGATTTCTAGGTTTCCGATGCGTCCGGTAAAGTGACCCTGGTTCTGGTTTGCCATGGCGCCTCCATATAGTGATGAATGTTGTTGATCTCTGATTTCAGTTTTTCGATAAAGGTTTTAACAGCCTGTTCAATCTCGTTGACTAATTTATCATCCTTGATAATTCGGATTTTATAGTAGGCAAGGTTAGGCGGAAATCTATCATCATAGCTGACAAAATCGCACCAGTTTCTCCCTGTGCACATCATTTGCCCCTGCATTTGTAACAGGTATTCGTATTTGGGTTTTCCGGTGATGAGGGTTTCGAGATGAGTGGTGGTGTTGGGGCATTTTATTTCGATAAGCCCGTCATCATTCACTAGCCCATCAGGACTGGCGCCAAAGAGCGTTATAGTTTTGGGTGGGGAATAAAGCCCACTTCAGTGACAGTAACATCAAATTCATTGAGGCAATATCGCGCTCTGGCTTGAGGCTCAAGAGCGACACCTCGTTCAATGGCCTGATTGGTTTTCATGTCTTCTCGTCGTCCAGTAAAGGTTTCACAGACTAACTGCATGAGGTAGTTTCGTTGGGTTGTTCGCTTGCTTTTGCATAACACCTTGTGTAAATTGCTGGTGGTGACTTTCCCCAGTCTTGCCTGAAACCACGCGTCCGTTTTCTGCTTCATGATTAGCCTCGTTTTTCATTGCAATATTGCGGTAAATAGTCATTTTATTTTCTTCGCCAATGATATCGGTTTCTTCGGGTATTAATTGTTGCCAATGCATTTTCATCGATTCAACACCGTTTTTTGCGGCGGTTTTTAAATCACGAATTAATTGGTCGTAACGCTCTTTTTGTTGGGTTACTTCTTTTTGAATGATTATTTTTTCCTGTTCGGGTAAGTCTTCACCGGCATAAATGTAAAAACCCAATCCAAACATGGAAATGGCTTTAGTTAGACAGCGCATCAGCGTTTTATTGATATCAACCGCATTAGGGTTAGAAATGGCCTGATTCTTGTAATCCATAACCAGTAACCGCATTTTGCGGGAAAAATCATTATTTCCCTTTTTGACGGTGAGCGTTAATGATACCATGGCACTGCCATTATTGTTATAGCTAACCGTATCAATGGTATAATAATAGGATTCGGGATAGTGAGCCATCAATACACCCCACGCCCAAGCCCATGAAAGATAGGAAAGGCCGTTTTGCTTTTCTACCTTTTCGTTAACATTAATCATAGAAAGGGTTTCCCAAACTTGCTGTTAAAAACTTTTTTCTTTTTCGGTATGTTGTATTTCGCTCATAGATATTTCTTCTTTGGCACTCGAATTGCTTTGTATCGATGTATGTTCTCACTTTTGAAATGGTTAAACAGTGCCTGCCAGATATCGTCAAAATCCTCATGATTGAGTTTTCGCATGACGTAGGAAGGCAGGCAATCATAGATAGGCTGGACAAGCTCGATGATTTCGTCATCTAGCCTGTCTTCCTAATAAGCAATTTCTTGCTGTTGTTCGTACCAGTCATCTTGCATGGCGTAAGGGTTCATTTAACCTCCTATTTTGCTAAGAGTAAAACGAGGCTTGCCAACGCGATGATGAGCAAGGTGGGGATAATTTTTATGGCATCTTTTTTAGCGAAACTGTCGCTATTTAAACGATAGCGAAGCTCCTGCTGTTTAAGCTGGTTCATGTTTTTAGCTCTTTATTAATTAATGTGTTAACAGAAAAAAGTAATTAATGTTTCAAGTGAATACCATTAATGGATTTGTCATAAGTATGTGTTCCATTCCAGGTTAATTTCATGGGCAGCTTGTAATCCATATACAAATCATAGAGACGTTGAACACCCTTTTTGAGCAAGACAGGTTGATAACTGATGAATCTGTAAGCACCATGAGGGCTTATTTCGCTTTTTTTTCGGTTAAATATTTATCCCGCGCATAAGAAGCAACACGCCAGCGCATGCCTGATTTACTTTCGTTGTAGAGCCACTTCCGCTCTGCCAGAAAATGATTTATCTGCTGACTATTAACGCCATTAAGCATTTTGCTAAATTGGGTAGGGGTCCCCATACCTTCTTTGAAGAGATTTTTAAGACAATCCACTTCCGTTGATAGGGTTTTATTTTCCAGTAATAACTTTTCATTCTCTTCCTCGGCACGAATGACCATGATAGCAAGTTCTTTTTTTTGTTGGTAGTAATGTTTGAGGTTGTAAAATTCGTCTTTCACATTCAATGAAGTACTGCCTTGCCTGTTTCCCTTTTTCGTTACGTTCAACCATTGATAGCTCTTTCGACATATCGAAAGAAATGTACAATTAATTACTCTACATCAGTAAATTAATATTGGATAAAAACATATTTTTTGTAATCAAAATAATGTCGCTTAGCTATAGCTCTTTGGCCATATTGATGCTGATGCAATAATCTTTCATAGGCCGTTGGCGAGATTTTGCACTACTCAAATTTGAGTAGTGCAAATTTTCAACAATAATATAGTCAATGTTCTCTTCAAAATCATATTCTGTTATGCGCCTATTTATCCAATCATTAAAACGCGTAGTAATTTCTAAAAACGCATGTAAATCACGGGCATTAATCGTTTGGATTAATTCACTGTTAATGTTTTTTGTTTCAATATTAATTAAATCTTTCATGTAAGAATTCCTCGCTACTAAAAACGATGATAAATTTTGATCTATGCTTGTATTAAATAAGAGAAGTTGTTAGCTTAATCGTATCTCATCGGATTTACTTCTTCGGCTGTAGGTTCAGATCCTGCACAATCCGCCAATCTCACGATTTATCTTCAGGAGTCTGCGATTTTCTTTTTTGAGGTAGGTATTTTCTGCTGTTAAATAGTGAATTATTGTTTTAAATGTTCTTGTTTCCCTGTCGTCGTCATTACGTATATCAATACTGCTGAGATAGTGTGAATCACAAAATTTATGACTCCCGTTAGTGACACTAACTAGGGTTGCCCATATTTGGGTGCTTTGCCGTTACAATGTGTGGATTGTTGAGTTTCATCCTTTTATTCCTTTAGTTAGAAAAATTAGGGGTTATTCTATGGGCAATGACGCATTGAAAATCCGCTAAGATTATGAGAACAAAAATAAATTATACTTTTGCGGTAATTTCCCTTGACCCAAAAAGATGATGACGACATTGATTTTTTACTGAATACAAAGCCACCTTTGGAAGACAACAATTATTAAAGGCGTCATAAATTTTAGTTCTGCTGAATAATAGCGCTAGCTCTACGCGGCGCATCACGTTCCTTTTGAGTGAAACTAGGGGGCCCCTGCTTAGGTTTTGATATTATTTGTTGATTCGATTGCTTGGTTGGATTTAATGCGGCTTTTAAAGCCATATTAAGGGTTTTGTTTCTGTTATAGGCCTCTTGTTTGGTTCTTCCGCGTTCATTTCTTCGACTGCGCGCATTATTATAACCGCGAAAGTTACACATACCTACCTCCTAACAATGGATTTTGGTGGTATGTGCTGAATGTATTCAGTGAGGTATCAACGTTGCTATTTCCCCGGTATAGAAACGAAAGTCAATGTTGATTGATGTATTCACACACCCAAAACCGACTGTTGTCGCGGTTTGCTTTTTCAGCGAGATAGTCTTAAAGAGCGGGACTGCTTAATTGTCGTCACTTGCCTTCATGTTCATATGCCTTCGGCTGGCTACTTAGCAACGTTTGGCAAAGGTTCAGATAACTCGCAGTATTGTCTGGCCTTTTACTGTTGCGGTGAGTTGATGAAGTAATGATAGGTTTTTCTATTTCAATTGTCAATCGTAAAAACGATTAAAATAGATAATAAATTTTTAAACGTTAAATGATAATATATGTCTTTTATTTAAAAAAATGATTGTTATTGATTTTGAAATGCAAAGTAGATTTGGAATATAAAGCGAGTTGAAGCCCAGTATCCAAGTGGGCTGGTTATGTTTACTCTATTTTACCTGCTACATAGTAGACTTTGCCTACTATTAGCAGTTCTGAGGCAGAAACGATAAATTCTGGGTAATCATCAGATTTATAATTTTTTAACTTAATTTCATTTTTAGGCAAACTGTAAAGTGCGCGTACCATAAACACCCCGCCATAAGATACCAAATAAATCTTACCATTTTTAATATCTTTTGTACTTGTATCGAGCGCAACGGTTGAGTTTTCCTGAATAATCGGTGACATGCTGTCATCAGGCGCAATTATTGATATTGAATCTTTAATGGAGCTATTGGTTTCTTGAATTATATTTTTAGGTATTAAAAATATAGAATAAGTGTCCTTTTCACCCTTAACGCTAGGGGAAAAACACCCACTCAATGCGGTTAGTTATATAATCTTAATTTAACAATATTATCCTTGTCATATTCCTGAGTCTTGTCCGTATAATCCAATATAGAATCAATAATTAATTGATTATTAGGTTTTATTTCATGAGCTTTCATTGTTCCAATATCATCTGAAAGCCATTCAGGGGGTTGACACCTAAAACTTTCGCTATTTTTATTAATTTTTGTTCCTGATGCGGTCGCCGCTAGTCAGTCTCCACACGCTTGATTGAGCCATTCCTACCGCTTTAGCTAAAGATCCTTGAGTAAAGCTTTTTTCTTGCATTGCTTATTTTAGTCTTTTTGAAAAATTCACATGAATAACCTGATTAAATAGTCCCTAAAATAATATCGTATAAACGATATATATTCAAGATAGCAAATACGATTTAATATTCGTTTATGCATTCTAATAATCACTCTAATTTATAGGAGATGAGATTAATGAAGAATTATGGAATAGAAAACGCTATAAAAATAACCGGAAGTCAAAAAGCATTAGCAAAAAAATGTGGCTTAGCGCAATCAACTGTTTCCGATTGGTTAAATGGTAAAAAACCAGTATCCTCAAAATGCGTACCTGATTTAGTTGAAGCGACTCAAGGTAAAGTGCCAGCTTATCGTTTTAGACCAGATTTACTAAGGTTATTCCCTCATCTTGACAGTGAATAAAAAATAATTGCTATTTTTTAGTACAACCGCTCTTTAACAACTTGGCCTCCCTGAAATTGGGAGAGATTACCTGCCCAACCCATCGGGAGGGATAACTGTTATCTACAACTTATGGAATTAAGTGTAGGTAAGATCGTTGTAAGCACTATCAAATCATTTCGTTTCTATGTTATTTGATTTGTGTGTTTTCGAGCATTTTCTTACAGAATAGAGATACGTATTCGGTAAGCAACAATTATCAAATGAAGGCTGTGGCTTTTTGTCTTTTAGATTGAAAATGATTGATGCGATAGTATTAACGGTGTCATCTTGCTTGTTGAATATGGAATCAAGGATTTGCTCTGTAGAACGGGGTATAGGTTTCGCTTCGTATTCAGCGCGTTTTCTATCCCAAAATGCCATTTGTTTCGCCAGGCGACGAGATTTAGCATTGTCTTTTTTAGGTTTAAAAATAATGGTTGCCATGTTGTTACCTCCGAAATAAGTTTTAGTAGTGTGTGCCGAATAGTTCGGATTTATACTCACAGTCAGTTTATTCCCTGGTGTAGAAACGAGATTTGACTGTTTTCTATATTTACATACCCAAAAACTCACTGGGTGGTGTTGCTCTAACGCTTATTCAGAGCTTGATTCCAATATGTTAAAGAGCGAAATGACTTAGTTACTTGCTGACTTCACTTGCCTTCATGTTCATACGCCTCGGGCTGGCTACTTAGCAACGTTTGGCTCGGCTTAAGATAACTCGAAGTCTTGTCTTGGCGTTTTGCCTGTTGCAGTGAGTTGATGGATATAATCTACAAATTGAAATTATCAATAATAATTAAAATTTAATTTTTAATTTTGGTTGGTAAAATTTGATATTTTTACAGAGAATCGGGGAAAGAAATGGAAAAATTAGACTATATTTTTCTTTTGATTTAAAAGTTCAGCTATTTTCTTTTCATAAAAGGCTTTTTAAATTTCCAACTTTTTTAGAATGAGATTTACATCACTTTCAGGAAGAGCTTCAAATAGTTCAAGTATTAGCTTTTGTTTTTCTGTAAGTGTATTCTTCTCTTTATGAAAAGTTTCATAACTTTTTTCTTGATTCTGTAATTGAGGAGAGAAAAACCAATCTAAAAGTTTCCCTGTTACTTCAGATAATTTCTTAAGTTTATCCATCCTAGGTATTACATTTTTTAACCACCCTTGAACTGATTGAGGCTTCACTCCCATTCCGCGAGCTAATTCTGATTGATTCCAGCCTAGTTCATCTAATGCTTGCTGAAGTCTTTTAGGAAAACTCATACTTTTATCCATTAAATAGTTGTAACTGTTAAAGCATACAAAATTTTTTTGTTATTAGCATTGCAAATATAATTTGAAATTTAATTTGTAATATTTATAAGCTCGAATTGGAGGAGATCTTATGGACATAGATCTACAAAATAAAATATTTGCTATTACAACACAGTCTGAATTGGGACGTAAATTTGGTAAACGTCCACAAACAATTAGTGTTTGGTTTAAAAATCATGTCCCAGCTGAATGCGTTTTTTCTATGGCTAAAGCTCTAGAATGGGAGGTCACACCCCACGAGTTACGCCCTGATCTTTACCTAAACCCAATAGATGGCATCCCTGCTGATAAGCAAAATACCATCTAAGTAACACCGTTCTTTAACATTTTGACTCGCTCTGAATATGCGTTAGAGCCACTACAACCTCATAGGAATATCGAGTTCGGGAATTTTATTACTTAAGGATTATCCATCATGGAAACAACAATTATACGCAAATCAAATGCGAAACAAATCGAAGCCAGGATTAGGAAAGGAATTTTATTAACTTCTGGTAGGGAAGTAGTCAAAACTATTGGCGTTCACGAATCACAAGTAACACGTTGGCAGGCAGAAAACGGATTGGTTGTGAAGATGGCAAAACTACTTGATGCTATTAGCTACGACTCACCATCACAGGATGTTGTCATTACGAATATCTCAGGCGAAGAAATACGCAAGCTGATTGACATGCTAGAACATTTAAGATTGCTAAAAAAAAGAAGCTTCAAAGTTAAAAAACGATGAAGCCTCTAAATGTCAGATAGAGCTTTGCTTTTGATTAATATTTCAGGAAGTTTAACCGAAGGGAAACCACAAATTTCCCTTTTTTCTTTCAATTTCAGCGAAGTCATTATGCACAAAAATCCATGTTTTTGCCAGTCAAATATCCATAAAAACATTATTCGAGAGAGGGGCAATCGCTCTTTCACGGAGTTAGCCGCCAAGAAGCTAAAAGCCGCATTTGAAGATGCAAAATTAAGGCTTAAACATCGTCAAGAATCAATTCGAGGTAATCAATGAAACATCTCACTCCAACCGAGACAGTTAACCAAATTGGTCGTTTAAATTTGTCTGGTAATATTATCCCTGCTAACTGGTGATCACATTAAAAGGCCAAGTGGAAAGCCTGATAGCACGGCTATTATTTTGTTGTCTGAAATTATTTACTGGTATCGTCCATCTGAAATCAGAGATGAGTCTACGGGTGAACTGAAAGGATGGCGCAAGCGTTTTCAGAGTGACAAATTACAGCGTAGCTATCAATCTTTTGCTGATCAATTCGGATTTACAAAACGAGAAGTGACTGATGCTTTAAAACGATTGAAATCGCATGGTATTATTACACTAGAACTCCGTACAATTAATACTTCAACAGGGGCTTGTAGCAATGTTTTGTTTATTGAATCTGTTCCTGCGCGTATTGATGAAATAACCAACTCTAGACAATTCACTGATAATCAACTTGAATCAGAGTCAGTTTATGTAACACCTCCTACGTTGAAACGTAAGACGTATACAGAGACTACTACATAGATTACTACAAAGAATAAAAACATATTGATCAAACCCGTTCGATCTGAGGTTGAAAAAACAGAGTTTGGAATGATAAAACCCAATCCAAATCCGATTGATGTAGTGTTTGAAGGCATATTCTGGCCACAGGTTCAGCGTAAGGTGGGTAAGCAATCAGCCAAATCAGCATTTAGAACTCAATTCAAGTTGTGGCGGAAAGAAATAGGTGAGACACCGGAACAGTTTGCAGAATTTCTCGTAGCTGATATCCGTGTTAGATTACAGGCTAATCAATTTGGTTTTGAAAAGTTACATCCTACCACTTACCTCAATGGTAAACGCTGGCTGGATGATAAACCGGTAATACAATCACATTCAACCAAACCCCAAACAACGACCACATCAACGTTTACGGTTAGTAACGGACTGGTATTTTTCTAAAAAATCATCATGAAATCAATTATTAAATCAATACTCATCCGTGGGTACAACTACGGCTGGCTGAGTGCTGGCATTGTTCAATACGGTTTTAACAAATTTAATCTGAGGGAAGCATGATAACCATTACGGAATTATCTGAGCGCTTATGGCTTGATGTTGTCAGAGTGGCTAAATATCTCTTACCTGAAGGCAAAAAAGAGAGTCATGAGTGGGTAGCAGGCTCTGTGCATGGGGAGTCGGGGAAAAGTTTAAAAATTAATCTCTCTTGCAAAAAAGTTTGGTCAGATTTTGCTTAGGGAACAGGGGGTGATTTACTGGATTTGTGGGTTCAGGACAGGGACTGTAGTTTGCATCAGGCGATGGTAGAGGCAAAACAGTTTCTAGGGATAGCAGATGAATACGGTGCATTTGAAGCAAAACGGAAAAAACAGTTTAAACGCCCACAAACAGCATCACTGAAAAAAAACGTTAGTAAACCGCATAACTGTTACGAATATCTTCAAGCACGAGGCATAGACCGCAAAACGGCAGAAGAATTCCAAGTCAGTGATGCGATTGTCTGGTCATCTGAAGATAACAGGAAATTACCCGCTATAGCGTTCCCTTACAAGCGAGAAGGCGAGCTAATACAGGTTAAGCGCATTAGCACAGTAAGACCTAGTGGGAAGAAGGTTATTTTCAGTTGAAGCAGATTGTGAGCCTCGCCTGTTTGGCTGGCAAGCTCTACCTCAAGCGATTCGTGCAGTCATATTGTGCGAGGGTGAAATTGATTGCATGAGTTATCATCAGTACGGGTTAAGTGTGTTATCGGTTCCCTTTGGTGGGGACTGTGGTGCCAAGCAACAGTGGATTGAGTATGAATTTCATAACCTTGATCGCTTTACTGAAATCTGGTTGTCGATGGACAATAACGAAGTGGGACAACAAGCAGCGTTAGAAATTGCTCGTCGATTAGGGGAATATCGGTGTCGTTTGGTCAAATTGCCCCACAAGGACATTAACGAATGTTTACAGGCTGGCATGACACAGCAGGAAATTGTACACTACCTTGAAACAGCCTCTTATTTTGACCCTGAAGAACTCTGTACAGCAAGAGATTTTTATCAGAGTACGCTTGATGCATTTTACGGTAGAGAGGAATATTTGTTCAAGACACCATGGGAGTCATTAAATCGCCATTTCAGTTATCGTGAATCTGAGTTAACGCTACTCAATGGGGTCAATGGACACGGTAAGAGTGAAATTTTAGGGCATATTCTGTGTGAAGCGATGTGTCGGAAATGAGAGCTTGTGTTGCTTCGTTTGAGTTAAAACCTGCAACGTTTCTAAAGCACCTAACCCGTCAGTCAACATGCACTAAATTACCCTCACAATTAGAAATTGAATCGGCTTTTAAGTTTTATGACGATAGACTCTGGTTATTTGGCTTAACAGGGACAGCGAAATCATCACGATTACTGGAAATATTTAAATATGCAAACCGCCGATATGGTATCAATCTGTTTATCATTGATAGTCTCATGAAATGCGGACTTGCCGATGATGATTGCAACGGACAAAAAGCCTTCATGGATGCATTGTGTGATTTTAAAAACAAAACCTCAAGCCATGTTATTTTAGTAATACACAGTCGTAAATCGGAAAGTGAAGAAAAACCCGCAGGGAAAATGGACGTAAAAGGTTCAGGTTCAATCACTGACCTTGCCGATAACCTTTATCATCTGGCGTAATAAGCGCAGAAAAAGGGCATTACAGAAGCGAGAGGCTAGTCAAATATTGACTGAAAAAGATCAGAAATATTTAAAAGAGCCTGCATCCATATTGTGTTTAGAAAAGCAGAGAAACGGGGAAGGATGGGAAGGAAAAATCTCATTGTATCTGGATAAACAAACCCATCAATTTTAGGCAGAAGAAAATACAAGCCCTTACAAATTAACATCGCCAATATGCCCAACAGTGACTATAACTAAATTTGGATGAACAACAACGTATCAAAAGATTGATTTTTATTACTTAAATACCCTCATCAAACCAGCAGGACACCTCAAATGAAATACCTTATCGCGAAGCAACCCTTGTTAAAAATAGCGGTGCACCTGTGCATTGGCAGCGCTATAGTGACAAGATGCTCTCAAAGCAGGATTGCCTGAAAATGTTATCGAAATGTGATAAGAATGAATTTAACCACTATCGACAGAATGAAATAAAAATAAGACTGGAACGGTTCGCTTGTAGAAAAGTTTGCTGATATAGCTAAGCGACTTTAAAATGATTACAAGTAATTACTCTATATCAGTAAATTTATATTGAATAAAAACATATCTCTTTGTAATCAAAATAATGTCGCCTAGCTATAAACTCTCGGTACTAAAAATCTCACTTGTCATTACCTTCATCCGTTAAAACCCACTCAAATTAAATAGGCAACAATATGAAAATGCAAAGCATGGCAATCCGCCGTGAGAGGCTTTTTTGCGCCCAAAGTGAAGACCCCAGTATTTTAATTCAACATAGAACCGAGCCAAGGATAGATAGCCGGCTGTTTGCTAAACGGCTAAGTATTAAACACAAACATCTTTATGAATTAATCAGAAAGAACTCAAAAAACTTACGTGAGTTTGGCATCCTTCCGTTTCAAACTGAGCGATTAAATACTGTTCAACTGGGCGCCCATGAACATCAGTATGTTCTACTCAATGAAAACCAGTTTGATTTTATGTGTCGTATTGTCCGTGGACGTGATTACCAGAAAATAACGTAATTTAAACTGGATCTGACAAAAGCATTCGCTAAAAAACGGGCGGCTGAACCTATCCGAAGAGAGTATTTACCCTATTACCATGAGTCCCGTGATGCTTTACGTGATTTAGGTGCCGAGAAGCACCATTACATCAATCTGGCCAATATTGAGAATCGGTTAGCCGGTTTATGTTTAGGTGAACGGAGTAAAGCCAACGAACAACAGCTGGGTATTTTACTTTGTATGCAGAAGATAGAACAAGCTGCATTTCAGGCGGCCATTCAATCAGGCCTATCGCCGACTCAGGCAGTACCCGAAGTGAGTAAATGCATCGATATGTTTGCAACGCTAATGACGCCATCTCAGCAGATAGAAAGAAGCTGACAAATGCAATTGATAGAATCACAAGCCATTAGAGAAGTTGTTATTTCTAGTACCTGCTGGGCAGCGATTAATAACGGTACCTGCACATTAACGGATTTAGGACTGAGACACAATGGCAATGGTCTGGTATGGCTTAACTCTGGGATTTTTGTTCATGAGGCAGATAGCGATATTAGACTAACAGGTCAGGATAAGCAATCTTATGATTACCATTCAGGGTTGCGCACAGCTAATAGATTGAAAAGTAATGGTTATTATAAATTTGTGCAGCCCAAAGATATTGATAGTTATGCACTGAATATTATTTGCAAAGTCAGTCAGTAATTCACTGAACGGAAAGAGGGTTCCCCTTTAGCTACCTGCGCATTGTTGATTGACCAACAAGCACGGAAAAAAGCTATCGATAATTGGACGCTTTACTGTCATCCGGAACAAGGTGATAAATATACCATTCTGAATAAACATTATCATCGAGCATTGATGAAAATCTATCATGCTAAAGGCTGGCAAGCTGAACCGCTAGGATATATCGGGAGCTTAATCCGCTCCGCAATGACGCGGAATTTAGCCAACTCTTGAAGCGACTGGGTTATATCAAAGTACGTACCAGAAAGATAACCGGAAAGCTCAATGATTTTTGGATTTACCGATGTAAAGATAAAACGCTCAAAGAGGTGCGCACAAAAGAAAGCATTAAAAACAATAATTTAACTACATTTGTGCAGTATACAAAATAACCAATGAAAGCGTTTAAACCTCTTTTGGTCTATGGGGAATACCGTTATGTTTATGAAGATTATATCCATTTTTTGACAAAGAAACGTCAACGGATAGCAGGTAAACATTTAACAGGTTATACCGCTAAAGGCGTTGAGATGAGAGAGATTAAGCTATGAATGAAAACTTATAACATCACCGTTCCTTTCCCACCTTCTATTAATCACTACTGGTATCACGCCAAACACAAACACTTCATCACCGTAAAAGGTAAATTATATTGTCAGTTGGTAGTTGCTGAAATAATGCGTTAAAAGCTTTATAAGTAATTATCACAACGATTAGGGGTCGAGATAAGGGTATATCCGCCTGACCGTCGCAAGCGAGATTTAGATAACCTAATGAAAGCGCCGATTGATGCCCTGTGTCATGGTGGTTTGATAATTGATGATGCGCAGATAGATGTGTTGCATATCGAGCGGAAAGAAATCGTTAAGGGTGGGAAACTGATTATCAATATTTGGCAAATTGAGTAGCAGGAATGATGATGCGCAGAGACATTCAACAAGTGTTAGCACGATGGGAAACCTGGGCCCGGGATAACGACACCGCGATAGACTGGTCGCCGGTAGCGGCAGGTTTTAAGAGATTACTCCCTTTACGCTCATCCTTGCGCCCTTCGTGCTCAGATGATGATGGGCTGATTATCGATAATTGCGTTTTACAACTGCAAAAAGTGTGCTAGCCAGAAGAGCTAAACTTGATTATCGCGTATTACGTCAAGGGTTATTCGAAGCGGGCTATCGCACGCCGACATCGAGTGGATGAGCGGCTAATCCGGGCAAAATTACAGATTGCTGAAGGATTTATTGACGGTTGCTTATCCCTGCTGGCTATGCGATTAGACATGGACCCTAAGGTTAAAATTTATTCGCCCAAAAAATGTAAAAAAAAGTATTAGTGCGGTCCGCAAAAAGTTTGGTAATGTAGTATGAATCGTAGCTTGTAAAGCTCAATAAGTTGTTCTACAACCGTAATTTGGTTTGCAGTTTTGCTGTGTAACATGAGTGGTTATTATTATAGTATAGTAAAAATTTCTCCTGCTATCTATTGAAAATCATATTTATCGAACAAGTTGGTGATTAGAAGTTTGTTTTAAAGAAAACTCTACCTCCATTAACATAAAGCTATAAGGATGGTAAAGTTCTTAACTTTTCTAACGATACGTGGCTAAGTATACTAAGCTTATGCTTTTCTGAAAATGGAGAAAAACTTACTAAAAAAGGAAGTAGTGGTTGGTGTTACACTGATGTAATAAATGATTATAGCGAAGAAATTCTATCCACTGAGAATTTTCAAATAGAACCCCTGTCAGTTAAAATAAAAAAAACATTTAATATTTTATAAAGAAAACGAAAATATAAATATTATTATGTATGTTTACAGCTATGATGCAAATAAAATAAAACGGATTTCAGTCAATCTTGATACTAATAATGGCAAGCATTTTACTACCGCAGATAATCCTGTTGGTGCAGAGAAAATGTCTGTCGCAATTAAAACACTAAGACCTATTTACTATGGTACCAAAAATGTAGATTTTAATTATACTGACTTTAGTAGAGGGGGAGGAAAAGTGGTCAAAAGATAAGTATGTTTATTTAACGACTAGGCAAAGAAATTATAATTTAACTACTGTGTATAATAATAATAGATTTATAAAAAACTACAGTTTTTCAAGTTTTTCAGAAACTGAAAATAATAAACAATTAGGAAGTGGTTGGTTTTATTTCGATTTTCATAGATACCTTTATGTTGGTTATTGTTGGCAACCTGATGTAATTTCACCACATACTGTGACAATTTGATGATCAAGACGGAATAACACTTTTTATTCAAAGTACAAATTTTTACACATAGAGACAGGGATGATTATAATTTTCGTTTTTGTCCTTTTGTTAAAGAGGACCATGAAGGAGATTATGAGGAGGGTTTTGCATCACTTATATTGTATAAATTTACTATGCACGAGAGTGATGCTGTTCAACGAGAGTGGAAGGACTGCGTTAAAAGCCCAACAGTTAAGGTTACTGACTTTTATGGCAATGAAGGAACTTTTCAACTAGCATTTAACGACAGTGATAATTTTGATATACCTGGCATCGTATGATTGGCTGACTATTAAAAAATAACAGAATGGTTAGTAAAAATTATTTCTATATTAATTACCCAATTTAGCTGATTGTCAATTGATAGCGCTTAATTTAACAATATTTTGGAAACAATATAATCATGAATACACCTTCATACTATACTAATGCGGGTAATTTTATCAGCGCCGCTCAGGGTGGCGTTGACCCGCGAACTGGACTTTTTAACGTTCACCTCCCGCTGGTAAATACACAGGCGAATGCATTAATGGGCCCCAGGTTATGGCTCGCCCTCTCATACTCACCGTTATCCACTGTCAATAACGGTTTCGGGATAGGGTTTAGGCTTAATCTCTCCCAATATAATAAAAATACCCGACAGTTATTGCTTTCTAATGGTGAGGAATACCGGATTGGTAACAATAACCAAGTAAAACAACAACAATTAAAAAACTTTATCTTTAAAAAGTTAGATGATAACACCTGTCAGATTATCTATAAATCCGGCCTCACAGAATGCCTTACTTTGCATAGCGGTGAAATTTATGTTCCCACTAAGATTTCATCTACTGATGGGCGTTCACTCAATTTGGCATGGGATTCACATTTTTCTCCGGCTCGGCTAACTCGGGTCACTGATGATAACGGACATATTCTTTGCTCTGTGGCTTATCCCGATAATACCTCTGCCATCACACGTTTCACACTTTTACAGGATAACGTAGAATTTAGCTACAACATCATTTTTGCGTTTAATAATGAAAGGCTGATAAGCATTACCAGTGAGGCTGTCACCCCTACATTGACTTGGTCTTTTGACTACGATGATATTGACCCACAAGGGAGTTATAGGGTTATTACAGGTGTTCATTCACCTACTGGGCTGATAGAAAAAGTCAGCTATTACACTCAGGCGGAAGATAGAATGGCTTTTCCGACCATAGCCAATCTCCCTCCATTGCCCTGTGTGCATCAGCACAGGCTTATCCCTGGCGCGGGACAGCCTCAACAGGTCACCCTATGGACTTACACCAAAGAAAAAAATTACTTAGGGAACAATGCTCAGATGAATCAATGGCAACCTGACCAGGACGCAATGCTAAATATACTGCTTGTTGATTATCAATATGGGTCGACTGCTGAGCTAAAAAACGCAGAGGGAGTAACATTGAGCGAGGTGACCAGACGTTACAACTCATATCATCTTATGGTGTCTGAAACAACAGTCAGAGATGGCAAAACCCACGTCAGTGAGACCGAATATTACGCGAAAAAGGGAGTCGAATTTGTCAAGCAACCAGCTCAATATGTATTACCAACAAAACGTACAGAATCCTGGTGCGAAGACGAAGAGTGTGAAAAAAAAGAACGCACCCGCAGTACAGTTACGCTTTATCAATTTGATGAATTTGGAAATCCCGTTCGTCAAGAAGCGCCGGATGGGACAATTAGTGAATATACCTATTATCCGGCCGCCGGCGAAGGCAACGAGTGTCCGGCCGACCCGTATGGGTTTACCCGGTATATAAAAACACAAACTGTCACCCCACCGAAAAAAAATGGGGATGAAGCAATAAGCATGACTCGTTACACCTGGCAGAAATTGGAAGCATTAACAGGTAACGGATGTGCCATAGTGCAGAAAATAGTCGAACAAACCACGGGTAATAAACGTAGCTTAATGAATAATACCTATTATTCTGATAAGATTTCACCGGCACTATATGGTCGAGTTAATTGTCAAGATGTTACGTTGACACCCGATATTAATCAAAAAGAAACGTTTACCAATAAAGAGCTATTCACTTACAACATTACGGCTAATAAAATCACTGAAAATCGTGAGTTTATTGGACACGATGGTCTAACAGCAAAAAAAACTACTGTTCGTCACCCGTGGATAGGCAATGTGCTATCTGAAACTTCAGCCCAAGGAATAGAAATAAGTTATGCCTATGATAAACTGGGGCGTCTTATAAATCGTACCCTCTGCCCGGGTTCAGACTATGAAACCACCACTATCTGGGAGTATGGTGTGGGTAATGGAGGTCCCTATTTAATCGAAACAGATGTTTTCGGAAATAAAAATAAGACTGGTTTTGACGGTGCTGGACGTGCTATTAGTGAGCAACGATTCGATGCAGAGACTGCAAAGTGGTACGAAACTTTTTCATGTGCGTACAATTCCTTAGGTGAAATTAGTACAGGCTTGGTAACAGACTACCTACCTGCAGGTAATCCCAACAATTACTCCATGACAGCAAACATTACCTATGGTGGATGGGGATACGAGAAAGAAGTCGTGTTTTCTGATGGTATAAAAACACTACGACAGACTGACCCTATTGTGCTCACACAAACGGTGTATTGCCAGGGTGGCACAGGTAACACTGCGCTTACCAGCGGTAACATAACCACAATCCTTGATGAAAAAAGTCAACTTCCAACTAGAAAAATATTACAAGAAAACATCACCGGACAAGCATATAGTTCCAGCGATTATATTTGGGACGGACTGGGCCAGCTGCGGGAGGAAAAAGATGAGCTCGAGAGGGTTACGAAAAGAACCTATGATGAATATGGTCGAGTGTTAACTCAAATATTGGCTGACGGCACCATCGTTAGCCGAACATATGCAGCACACTTAACGGATAATTATGTCGCCTCCATCAGCGTCACAGGACCCGATGCCAATGGCACGTCCAAAATCTGGGCGCTCGGGACGCAAACATTTGATAGTCTCGGAAGGGTGACAAAACGCGTCAGCGGTGGCCGCACTACTTCATACAGCTATCAGGGTGCCTCGCCAGTACCGTCAATGGTTACATTGCCATCGGGTAAAACGGTGGAATACACTTATATTTCAGAGCTAGATAATGTTGTTAGCAGCATGAAGGCTGATGGCATTATCCAAACATTCAATTATGACAAGAAAACCGGAAAATTGCTGAACGCTCAAGAAGCGAATTCCAAGCTTGAAAACACTTGGTCAAAGGCCGATCAGTTGAAAGAAGAGGCATTTTGGCATAATGCGCAGAACCGCAAAGCAAAGCATACTTATACTCTGAAAGGCGCCCCGGTTACCTATACCGACGTTGCTGGCAAACAAACGCAATACAGCATGGATGCATATGGCCGCGTCACCAGTATTACCGATGATAGCTTAACAGTTAACCTGACCTATGATGCACTAGGGCGATTAAATAGCCAGACAGTGCGGGGTAAGGCTTCCACCTCGTCTTTGACGACTGCGTTCAATTATGACAGCTTTGGGCGCGAAATTACCCGTACCATCACCGATAAACGTGGCATCACAGTGATGTTGGCTCAATCTTGGTTAAAAAACGGCCTACTGGCTTCACGCACTACACAGAAAAACGGTATTAAACTGCGGGAAGAACAATATGGTTATGACGAACGTGACCGGCTAGTAAGTTATACTGCATTGGGTGATAGTCTACCGATTGACACGTATGGACATAGAATGACCGCACAAACTTACCGTTATGACGCGTTAAATAACCTAACGTCAGTGAAGACCACTCTAGCTGACCGCAGCACGAATATGGCGACCTACAGTTATCAGAACGCTAGCGATCCTAGCCAACAGACAACGCTAACTAATACACACGATAACTATCCGAAGACCATCAACTTAAGCTATGACGCTGAAGGTCGAATGACGCGTGATGAAGCAGGCAGAACTCTTACCTATGACGTCATGGGACGTTTGACTAGCGTGAGCGATGAAAAGACCCACCGCTCAGGTACCTATAGTTACGATGCATTAAACCGCTTGATTACCCGTAATGCCAGCAACAATGATACGAGGGAACTGTATTATCGTGGGGCTGAATTGGTTAATGAAGTAACTACCTCAACAAATAAAGAAACTCGGCTGATTAAAACCGGTCATACCTGCTTGGGTATCACTGACGACAAGGGACTGACGCTAACAGCTGGAGACAAAAACGACAGTTTGCTATGGTCTGAAGATACCGGTACGTCTAACGAAGGTGAGCTTCACGTCTGGTCACCATATGGCAGTGGTAAACCGAGTGATAGGCTTCCTGGTTTTAACGGCGAACGTGTTGACCCAGTAAGTGGTACGTATCATTTAGGCAACGGCTACCGAGCCTACAATCCGGTCCTAATGCGTTTTAACTGTCCGGATAACCTCAGTCCCTTTGGTACGGGTGGTATTAATCCTTATGCTTACTATTCAGGGGACCCCATCAATCATACCTACCCTTCAGGTCATCTAAGCTGGCAGGCGATTACAGGGATTATAGCGGGCACCATAGGACTTGGTTTGGCAGTGTTTACAGCTGGTTCATCAATAGCAGCTGCCGGTGGCGTTATGGCGGCCCTGAGTTCAGCATCAGCCTCTTCACTGATTATCGTTGGGCTGGGTGTTGCTTCGGATATCACGGGCATAGCTAGCGGCGCGATGGAAGATTCAAATCCGGAGGCTTCAGCTACTCTGGGCTGGGTATCACTAGCTACGGGGCTGGCGGGGATGGCGGTGGGCATTGACAACTGGGGTACTAACAAGGTTTTTGGAAAAAATGGTAGTTATAATCTTTCTAGGTCATTAAAAACCTCAACTTTTCGACCTGATGACTATAATGGAGGCCCTAGCTTTTTTTGCTGGAAACGGAACAAATAGAACTCCAAAATGGCACCCAATTAGTCATAGGGGGAAAGTCATTTATGTTTCAGATCAGGAAGTTACTTATAATGACGTACTTGATCTTATTACGAGAATCAATAATAAAAAAAATAAACTAACAGGGAACCCTAGAAATATAACTGTTATATCTGCAACACATGGAACTGAATTAGGGGATAACTTTGCAGTCAGTGGATTTCGTCGTAAGGATCTTATTCATAGAGATTTTTATCGTGAAGATAGACGTCTCAAAAAAAATTTTTGATAAAAATATTACGATAGATGTTCGTACATCTTCAAAAATGACTGCAAAAAATTATAAGCATATTTATGATGAGCCTTCTTGTGATGTAATTTTAGCTTTTTGTTTTAGTCGCAATAACAGTTCACTTTGTGAACATCTTGATTTACCACTTATAACTCTTTATCTAAGTGATTTTTATGATAATATAGAGTTTGGCCATATAGATCTTATTTCACTTTAAAGTTATATATTGTGGAAAAATACACTACCGGCTCCGCTTACAGCTGGAGCTTTGCCACTCGTCTATTGGGCGTATTTTCCTCAGTGACTGGACGCTGATTACTGGCATCGTTTGTACGCTATTGACCTGTGGGGTGAATTGGTGCTACCGGCATAAGGAATACCGTTTTCGTGTGAAAAAAGAGAATGAGTCCTGACCTTAAACGACGACTGGTGACTGCGATGGCCGGAGGTGCCATTGCGATTTCGGCAGTATTACTACAGTGGCACGAAGGACTCAGGCATAAACCTTACAAAGACGGTGGTGGTATATTAACCGTGTGCTACGCGGGTATACCGGGAAAGAGGTTACTCCCAGTAAGCGCTACACAGACGCGGAATGTCAGGCTTTACTGGATAGTGACCTGAAGGCGGCGATTGCGGTGGTTGAGAGTAACGTTATCGTGCAGCTTACGGACACACAGAAAGCCGCACTTACCTCATTTGTCTACAACGTGGGGAGTGGGGCTTTTGTGCAGTCAACGTTACTGAAAAAACTGAATGCCGATGATATGCGTGGCGCCTGTAATGAGATGCGGCGGTGGAAATATGACGAAGGCAATGTATCAAAAGGGCTGGTTAATCGCCGAGCGGTAGAACGTGAACTGTGTCTATCGGATTAACATTATGTACGTCAAATTCCTTTTCGCAGCGATATTATTTATCATAATCACCGCACTTTCCATCGTGGTCCGGTTTCAATATGTTGAGAACGTCCGTCTAAAATTGGCCAACCAGTCGATAATAGCCGAGCGTGATGCTGCACGGGCACAGTTTACCCATTATGCGCAGGCAGTTGATATTTTTAACACGATAGCGGGAGCCACCGAGGATGCGCACCAACAGGCGATACACGAATCGCAGCCCGAAATGGTTGAGATACAAAAAACGATTACGCCTGAACGCTGTGCTCGTCTGCCTGTGCCTACTGCCGCTATTAACCGGTTGTGTGCACACGCAGATAAAATATCTCCCCGTGCCACCAGCACCCATTCCAGCAACGTTACTCGATGATTGCGCCCTGCCGGTGATATCGGAACACATGACCTGGGGCGATAGCCTGATACTCAATGAGCAATTGCTGCTGGCGCTGGAGATGTGTAACCAAGATAAAGCGGCGATAAGGCAAATTGAAAAGCAGCGAGAATAACTGCCGAGGCTTCGTCATTGAAAATAGGAAAAAGGATAGTCAACAATGAAAAGGGCAAGCGGCGTTACGCCTGTTCCCGTCAATCGGGAGACTAAAAGAGGGTGAGTAAGAAGAAAATAGGGCGGTCGAGTAAGTTAGCCGTGAGCCTCGAAAAGGCCAACGCCTATTTAATGAGCGAATACAAAACCGTGGGGGATGTTGTACCCAGTGTGGCGGGTTTAGCCTGTTATTTAGCGATAAGGCGGTCTATCGCACAGGAATATGCCAAGGAAAATAGTGCTTTTTCGGGCACGTTAGCGGCCATCAAAACGACTCAAGAAAATAGCTTGATAAATAAATGGCTGACAGGCGAATTTAATGCTACGATAGCCAAGCTAATGTTATCTAATCACGGTTATGCAGAAAAACAAGAAACTGCGCTTACAGATAAAGATGGCGGTACGATTGAAACAGATAGCAAGATGACCATTGAATTTGTAGGCATGCCTAAATGTGAAGGTACAAATTAGCGAAAAGTTCGCTCCCATGTTCAAACCGAAACGCATCAAAGTTTACTTTGGCGATCGGGGTGGTATGAAAACGGTTTCGTTTGCTAAAATAGCCTTAATCACGGCCGCAATGTATAAGCGCCGGTTTTTATGTTTGCGGGAATTTATGAATTCGATTGAAGATTCTGTCCATGCGGTATTACATGCCGAGGTAGCTACGTTAGGATTACAAGCCCGATTTCGGGTGCGCAATAGCTACATTGAAGGCATCAATGCGTTTATTTTCAAATATGGCCAGTTGGCGCGTAATATTGCTTCTATCAAATCCAAACATGATTTTGATGTTGCATGGGTAGAAGAAGCGGAGACGGTATCGGAAAAAAGTTTGGATACGCTCATTCCCACGATTCGCAAGCCCGGCTCTGAGCTGTGGTTTTCCTTTAATCCTGCCGAAGAAAACGGTGCCGTTTATCAGCGATTCGTCAAGCCATATAAAGCGATAATCGATACGCAAGGTTACTTATAAAGATGATGAGGTGTATGTTGGCAAAGTGAGCTACCTGGATAATCCTTGGTTACCGGCATAACTTAAAAATGATGCGCAGAAGATGAAACGGGAAAACTATAAAAAATGGCGGCATGTTTATGGGGGCGAATGTGATGCGAATTACGATGATGTATGAATTCAGCCTGAGTGGGTAGACGCGGCGATTGATGCACACACCAAGTTAGGCTTTCCGCCAAGAGGGATACGTGTTGTCACTTTCGACCCGGCTGATTCTGGTCAGGACGAGAAAGCCTTATCAAAACGCTATGGTGTGCTGATTGAAGATTGCGTGAGCTGGTTAGAAGGTGATGTTGCTGATGCTACCCTAAAGGCTTTTGATGAAGCCTTTGACTATCTAGCTGATGATTTTATTTATGACAACATTGGTTTAGGTGCGGGTACAGTAAAAACTCATTAAGACATAACAATGATGGTAATAAGATGGTGGTGACGGGCTTTGGCGCTGGGGATCCGCCCGATTATCCTCATGAAATCTATGTGCCAGGGAATGGTGAATACCTTCCCTCTTCAAATAATGATGACAGAACCCACCGTGATACCTTTAAAAATAAACGCGCACAATATGGGGTTTATTTAGCCGACCGATTTTATAAAACGTGGCGTGCCGTTGAAAAGGGCGAATATCTCGATCCGGATGCGTTGATAAGTCTGTCTTCGAAAATAGCCAAACTGTCACAACTGAAGTCAGAGCTCATTAAGCAACAATGAAAACGTACACCATGTAACCGATTTATCCAATTGATGAGCAAAGATGAGATGCGAGCGAAAGGGCTTAAATCACCCAATATGTCGGATACGCTGATGATGTCATGTGCCAATCCTATCCGCATAACAGAAGACACGGAAATCGTTGTCTCCTCATCGTCAAGTTAGTCATGATGGCTGAAACATTACAAAAAAGGCATAAGCAAATTATGCGCAAGTTTGACCGGGTGCACTCACCACAAGCAGCCGTGAGAGAAAAATGTATCGAGGCGACAAGATTCCCGGGTGGGCAATGGGAAGGGGCAACAGCCGCGGGCTCTGAATTAGGCAACCATTTTGAAAAGTATCCGAAGTTTGAAATTAATAAAATATCGACGGAGCTCAATCGAATAATCAGCGAATATCGCAATAATCGCATTACAGTGAAATTTAGATCGGGTGATAATGCCGCCAGCGAAGCGTTAGCCAATAAACTCAACGGGCTATTCCACGCCGACTACGAAGCGTGTCATAACACCTTTGATGATGCCTCTACCGGGGGGCTTTGGTTGCTTTCGGCTAACGACACATTGGGTCAATGAAGCTGATCCGATGGATGAGAGACAGCGGATAGCGATGGCGCCCATTTATGATCCGGCGCGTTCGGTTTGGTTCGACACGGATGCGAAGAAATATGATAAATCTGACGCAGAATGGGCTTTTTGCATGTACGCACTCTCTGCTGAAAAGTATCAGGCGGAATACAACAAAGACCCGGCCACGTTAAGTCGTGGCATTAACCGATCATGGGATTACGATTGGTATGATGTTGATGTGGTTTATATCGCTAAATACTACGAAGTAAAAAAAGAGTCGGTGGATGTTGTGTGTTTTCAAAACCCCTTTAGCGGTGAAATTGTCACCTATGACAGTGACCAAACCAATTAGAAAAGGTGGTCGACGAACTGATTGAGATTGGTTTCGTTGAAGTGGCTCGAAGAACCCTTAAGCGCCGGCGGGTTTATGTCTCGGTGGTGGATGGTGATGACTTTCTTGAAAAGCCACAGCGCATACCCGGTGAGCATATCCCGTTTAATTCTGGTGTATGGTAAGCGGTGGTTTATCGATGATGTTGAGCGAGTGGAAGGGCATATCGCAAAAGCCATGGAAGCCCAGCGGCTTTACAACTTACAGGTGTCGATGCTGGCAGATTCGGCCACGCAGGATACCGGTTCCATTCCCATTGTCGGTAAGAGTCAGATAAAAACCCTGGAGAAATATTGGGCGAATCGAAATAAAAATAGGCCGGCTTTCTTGCCACTCAATGAGATTGTTGACAACAAGCAAGGCAATATTATTGCGCCCCCACGCCACTCGGATACACGCAACCCCAGCCACTGAATCAGGAGATGGCCGCGTTATTACAGCAAACCGGGGCGGATATCCAGGAGGTGACGGGTTCAAGCCAGGCGATGCAGCAAATGCCCAGCAATATAGCGAAAGAAACCGTTAACAATCTGATGCATCGGTCCGATATGTCCTCATTTATCTATTTAGACAATATGGCGAAGAGCCTTAAGCGCGCGTGTGAAGTTTGGTTGTCAATGGCCCGTGAAGTCTACGGCTCGGATAGACAGGTTCGCATTGTTAATGCGGACGGGACTGACGATATCGCCTTAATGTCGGTGGTCATCAACGATAAGCAGACCGGGCAAGTGTTGTCCATGAATGATTTATCCAGCGGTCGTTATGATGTTACGGTCGATGTGGGGCTGTCTTATACCGCAAGACGGTATGCGACGGTTTCAGTGCTGACCAATCTGTTGGCTGGCACGTTACCGCAAGACCCGATGCGGGCCGTTGTCCAGGGTATTATTTTAGACAATATGGATGGTGAAGGCCTCGACGAGTTTAAGGAATATAACCGTAAACAGTTATTAACCCAAGGCGTCGTTAAACCGCGCAATACGGAAGAAGAGCAGATAGTTGCGCAAATGATGCAGCAATCACAACAGCCTAATGCCGAACTTGTCACCGCTCAAGGGGTATTAATACAAGGTCAGGCGGAGGTTCAAAAAGCCAAGAACGAAGCGCTCGCTATTCAGGTGAAAGCCTTTCAGGCACAAACGGAAGCACGGGTAGCAAGAAGCAAAAGTGGTCCAGCTACTTGCCGCTGCTGACAGCACTAAACGCGCGGAAATTCGGGAAGCCCTTAAAATGCTCCACAAACTCCAGAAAGAACAAGGGGATGGGGCTAGAGCGGATGCTGAGTTAATGCTAAAAGTCACCGATACGCCGCATAGACAACCTATTGATACGGCGAAAACCCTTCAATCTCAACATAACCCACCGTCTCCTGCGGACTTCTCGCAGCGTTAAGGGGGAGTAGTAAAATGGAAAATGAACTGATTATTGATGGTCAGGCGGTCTCTGCGCCTGAAAATTCAGAACCACAAGAGCAGGATATCAACGATCATACTTAAGCAGAAAGTGAAAAAAAAGCGACTCAAGAGCAAGAAATTGCTGTCAATGGCAGCCCTAAAGTTCATTCAGATCAGAAAACCGATCCGGAACAAGATTACACTTTACAAATCGGTGATGAAGAAATTGCGTTGAATGATGATTTTGTCGAAGATAAGGTGGCCCCACAATGGGTGAAAGATCTTCGTAGAGGTTTTGAAAAAATACAGAAAGAAAATCGAGAACTGAAACGACAACTTTAGGAATTAACAGCCAAACAGTCGCATCAGCTATCGCAAAATAATCATGATGATTTCATGTTAGCTAATAAACCCATGCTTGAGTCTTGTGATTATGATGAAGAAATATACGATAAAGCGTTAACAGATTGGCAAAAACTCGAGCAGCAAAAGCAACAAAGCAAGATTTATCAGCCGCCTGAAATCACATCAAGAACACGCAGCCAGATTGCCTGTGAAAGATTACCCAGAGATGCAAGCGATTATTCGTTCAGAAGTGCCCGTATTGCAGCAGGAGATTTTAATCCATGCCGCCGATGAGGGAAGTGAGCTGATTACTTATGCGCTGGGTAAAAACAATGCTTTGCGCCAGCGGCTGACCGCTGAGAATGATCCAATACGTGCCGCGTTTCTGTTAGGTCAAATTAGCCAGAAGGTAAAACTGGCGCCCAAACCTAAAAAGACACCTAAGCCAGAGCCAGCGCTAAAAGGGGGTGCAGGAAACGTGAAATCCGATGAATTTAACAAATTGTGCCCCGGTGCAATGATTGAATAAGGGTATAAAAATATGGCAAATAATTTAGAATCAAATATCAGTCAAATCGTTTTAAAGAAATTTTTACCTGGCTTTATGTCAGATCTTGTGTTGTGTAAAATCGTTGATAGGCAATTATTATCCGGTGAGATAAATTCAAATACCGGCGATAGTGTGAGCATTAAGCGTCCGCATTAGTTCAAATCGTAAAGAACAGAAACCGGTGATATTACCGGAAAAGCGAAAAATAGTCTTTCTCGCGGGAAAAGCGACCGGCAAGGCGGGTAAATATATCACGGTGGCGGTTGAATGGACACAAATTGAAGAAGCGCTAAAGCTGAATCAACTTGAGCAAATTCTATCCCCGATTCATGAGCGCATAGTCACTGATCTGGAAACAGAATTAGCCCATTTTATGATGAACAATGGCGTATTATCGCTGGGCTCACCCAATACACCGATAAAGAAATGGTCAGATGCGGCTCAAACGGCCTCATTCATAAAAGATATTGGCATTAAAACCAGTGAAAACTACGCAGTCATGGATCCGTGATCAGCCCAACGGCTTGCGGATGCGCAGTCGGGTTTGCATGCCACCGAACAATTAGTCCGTACTGCTTGGGAGAATGCGCAGATATCGGGTAATTTTTTGGGGATCCGTGCCTTAATGTCTAATGATCTTGCATCAAGAGAGCAAGGTGATTTTGGTGGTACAATCACAGTAAAAACGGCACCTAACGTTGATTATCTGTCGGTGAAGGATGCCTACCAATTTACGGTAACATTGACCGGGGCGACACCGAGTAAGAAGAGATTTTTAAAAGCCAGTGATCAACTTAAATTTACGTCTACTCACTGGTTAAATCAGCAAAGTAAGCAAACGTTATATAATGGTTCGGCGGCAATGCGTTTTACAGCAACGGTATTAGAAGATGTTGATTCAAATGCCTCAGGGGATGTTACGGTTAAATTGTCGGGGGTGCCTATTTATGACGAAACCCATGCACAATATAATGCCGTTGACAGAAAAGTGAAGGCGGGGGATGAAGTCGCTATTATCGGCAGCGCGAAACAACAGATGAAACTTAATCTTTTTTACAATAAGTTTTTCTGTGGGTGAGGCCCATCCCCTTGCCAAAATTACATAGCCTTGACTCGGCAGTGGCTACCTATGAAGAGTTTTCTATTCGGGTCCACAAATATGCAGATGGCGATGCAAATAAGCAGATGATGCGTTTTGACCTATTGCCTGCCTATGTCTGTTTTAATCCACATCGGGGTGGTCAATTTTTTGGTAATCCTTAAATTTATGACAAAGTGGGCGCTTTAGTGCCCTTTTTATCTAGGTAAAGGTGGAAAGAAAAAGTGTTTTTGTGTGGGCTGATAATGAAGCCGGTTTTGTCCAGGCAGTGATAGCGACAAGGGATTTTCATGAGTTCAAAAAAAGGGGCTTTGTGGCGTCGATTGATGAAATAAAGGCAACCGAGAAAGCTAAAGCACCTCAAAATACGAAAAGGGCTCACGATGACACAACCGCTGACTAAAGGGGAGATTGTTCTGTTTGCCTTGCGCAAGGCGGATATCACCTCAGACGCCACATTAACTGCCGTAGAACCACAATCTGTTGAAGATGGCATTCATGACTTGGAAGATTTGATGGCAGAACGCCAGATTACATTTGGGGACCTGGGCTATTAGTTTTCAGCAGCAGAAGAAAATCCCTTACCAGATGATGCGTCAGGCCTGCCGCGCAAATATAAGCATGCCATTGGTTATCAATTGATGCTGAGAATGTTATCCGATTATGGTATTGAGCCGACGCCGAGACAAGAAGCGGCCGCCAGCGCATCCTATGACGCGCTGCTTATTGACACGCTTAGTGTTCCATCAATAGAAAGACGGGGTGATATGCCGGTTTGGCAGGGTAATAAATATACCGCGTTAGGGACTGAGAGTTATTATGCTGAGCGGGGGTTCCGTGCCAAAAATACAGATCCCGTTAGCTAAAGGATTAGTTAAAGAGGCCAAGACCGCCGATTATATTGATGCCTTACTGGTTAATCTATTAGCCACACCGAAAGAAGTCCTGAATACATCGGGTTATTTACGCTCTTTCTCTGGCATTGAGAAAAAGCAGGACGTAAAGGGTGTTTCACGGGGTGTCCATTTTAATACCAAAAAGATCGCGTGCTATCGGGTCTGTGGCAATAGATTTTATCGTAATGACAACGAAGTGGCTGATATAGCGGGAATGCGCCGCGTGTCGATGTCTCACTCGAGTCATAGTCAGGCGGTTTGTGTTGAAGGTAAACTCAAGTTATACGGATATAACGGTAGCAAGAAGGAATTATCAAACTGGCCAAAGGATAAATACCCGCAATATGATTTAGGTGAAGTGATTGATGTCTGTCGAAATCGGGGGCGTTACATCTAGTTACAAAAAGGGGGTGAACGATTTGGCGTCACGGATTTGGAAGATGAATCAAAACCGGATAGATATCGGCCTTTTTATGGTGCTGAATCGCAGCCAGATGGCATCGTTTCCGTCGACGCATGGCGAGACCTGATTGTTTGTTTTGGTTCGTCAAGTATCGAGTATTTCGCCTTAACCGGATCGGCGGATATGTCCCAACCGCTTTATAGTAATCAAGCCGCTTATATGATCCAAGGAGGTATTGCCGGTCGTGATTGTAAATGTCGTTATCAAGACAAATACGCCATCCTGAGCCATCAATCGACTGGGCAACCGGCTGTTTATCTCATTGGCGCCGGTGAAAAAAGTAAAATATCCATCGCCACCATCGATAAAATTATCCGTGATTATTCTGCGGATGAATTAGCGGCTTCCTTTATGGAGTCGATTCGATTTGACAACCATGAATTATTACTCCTTCACCTGCCCAAACACACGCTTTGTTTTGATGGCTCGGCAAGCCATCAATATTCACAATGGTCATTACTTAAAATCGGCTTTTACGATGAACCTTATCGGGCGATTGACTTCATGTTTTTTGATAATCAGATAACAGTGGGTGATAAGCGTGAATCATTGATTGGGAAATTAGTCTTTAATGCATCAAGTCAATATGGACAACAAGCTGAACATATTCTTTATACCCCGATGATAAAAGCGGATAATGCGTGATTATTTGATTTTGAACTGGAAGCGTCAACTGGAGTGGCTGAAATAGCGGATAAATTATTTCTATCTGTAACAACAGATGGGATTAACTACAGTAGAGAGCAGATGATAGAGCAAAATTCACCTTTCCGCTATGATAAAAGGATTATCTGGCGACGTATAGGTCGTGTCAGAAAAAATATCGGCTTTAAAATCCGCATTATCACGAAATCACCCGTAATCTTATCTGATTTTTCAATCAGGATGGCATAATGAACCTAGGTAATGCGGATAACCTGGTTGAAATCTAGGTTACGCACATTGACCCGACGATTTTACCGGCTAATTTTTCGACCGCCTACAGGATGATTGTCTTAAACAGTTTATCGGATATGGGCAGGGTGGCCGGTAAAGCCAATGAAGCGGCGGACGATGCCTATCAGTCGAAAACCAGAAATGATGAGCAAGATAGGGAACTGGTGACACAGGCGCAGCAGATTAATGCGGTTCAGGCAGACACTATTTCAAAATCGCAGGTTGATTTACAATCGCTCTCCTCGTCACTGAATGTCAAGACGGCTTATTTAGTGAATGGTATCAAAGTGATTGGCCAACGGGTGACAGGATTTACTGCTGCCACCGGAACGGCGTTGAAAGACGTGTTTAATGCGAATCAATCATTTAATGTAGGCACAACGTATAATCAGTCTGAAGTTCAGGCTTTAGCCAATGGATTAATCGCTGCCAGACAACGGATTAAAGCATTAGAAGATGCGTTACGTTCACACGGATTAATTGATTGATGGAAATTAAAGTGATTGAGAACATCGAACAATTTTATCGGTTTTTTACCGATAAAGCGAATATCGGTGATGCCGTGGAAAATAACGGGGATTATCAATTAAAAAATAATCAACTTTATGTCGGGGTTTATGAAGGATTGATGCTGGTTGGTTTCTTTTCAATCGAATTTATTCGTAACCAGTTGCTGGAAATCCATCCGATATTTGCGCCGGGTTTCCGGGGGAAATATGCATTGAGCGCCCCCAGAAGTTTTTCAAAATGGTTGATGGATAATGTCAGCTTCTCAACCGTGATGACGTATGTGCCTGAAAAAACGCCCTGGGCAAAAGTGATTTGCCAATTAATGAATATGCGAAAAGTGGGGGTGATTGATAACGCCTTGACGGCGGGTCATCACCAAATCAATATGACCCTGTATCAAGTAACAAAAGAGGAGTTAGCCAATGGGTGGAAGCAGCGGAGATAACGACGCTAACGAACAGGCTAGGGCGTCACGTGACGCCCTGGCCTTGCAAGGAGACCAATGGCATCAGGTCATGCAAAATTTGGCACCATATATGAAAGTGGGCGCCCCGGCATTAGGAGATTTGCAAAATCTGACGACATTAGACGTTCAAGGATAAGCATTAAACCAATTTTACCACTCTCAACAGTTTAATGATTTAGCCAATCAAGCTCGATATCAACAGGTAAATGCCGCCGAAGCGACAGGCGGTTTAGGGTCGACGGCCACCGGGAATCAATTAGCGGCGATAGCCCCGGCATTGGGTCAAAACTGGTTATCGGGACAGATGCAAAATTACGGTAATTTAGTGGGTATTGGTATGAATGCTGCCAGTGGACAGGCTGCAGCTGGACAAAATTACGCCAATAATGTCGGTGAGTTAGTACAGAACATTGGGGCGGCTAATGCCGCGGCGGCCAATAGTCCTTCTGGATTTCACCGTGCGTTAACCGGGGCAAGCATTGGCGAGATGAAGGGGGTATTGGTGGTCCCTGAGGTGCTGCCATCGGTGGTGGGCTCGGTCTGTTAGGGAGTTTATTTTAATCGGGAGTGATTATGGCAACGTTTCAACTGTCTGGCTTTCCAAGTCAGCAAATAAAAAATCAAACGGTAGGGAGCTTAGGGTTGCCCACCGTCCCATAATATGCTGAAAACGTCCTAATCCGGGCGTGATACTAGCGCAAGGCTTGGGTGGCATTTATGACCGATTGGCGGCTGGCAAACAACAGCAAGTCGAAGCCGATTTTATGGAATCCTTTGGTGCCGCTTATGCGGCCAATGATCGTCATGCCATGAAAAAACTCGCGGCGGCGCATCCTGAACACATAGAACGCATTCAAAAAGGGATGGGATTTGTTATCAGGATAGCAAGCAAATGATTGGCGATGCGGCAATGGATTTGCGCCTAGCGGCTAAAAGGGGGGATGAGCCTTTTATGGCGTGGTTACAAAAAATACACCGGTATTACGTCAACTCGGTTTGACACCGGAAGCCGCGTTTTTATCCTATAAGCAGGACCCGCAGCAATTTGATCAAATTACCGATTTAATTGGCCTGCACGCATTGGGGCCAGAAAACTATTTTGACATTCAGGATAAAATGGTAAGGCGTGACATTGATAAAAATAAACTGTCTGTCACGATGCGAGGACAGGACATCAGTAGAGAAAATGCGTTAACGACTGCCTATGCGCCGCTGCAAAACTATCGTCAATACGTTAAAATGCTTCAGTCAGATCCGGATGCGGCGGGTATTAATACCGTCAGTAAAAAGCTCATGAAGGTTGAGAAAAATGACGATGGCTCAGTAACCAAATATTACACGGATGGGAGTGAAGAAACGGGAAAAATAAACCAGCCTATTGCGGGTGATGGTATGAAGCCAATCAACCTCCCACACGCGCAAAGTATCATGGATAAAGCCAATGAGGGATCAAAAAAAGCAGCGGGATTCGCCCTCCGCCTGAAGGATTCCATGGATTCAATGCATGGAATTAGGGAAAAAGATAGACACTAAACGGGTGGCATTAATCAATCGCTAGTTGGGTGATGGAACACTGGCAAACCTGAGTCTGTCTCCGATAGAACAACAATATATGGTAAATGCACGGGATGCCCTGTATGCCATTCCTCGGCCAGAAACCGGCGCGGCCATTACTCTTCCAGAAATGCAAGAATATGCGAAAATGTATTTACCTCAGCCTGGTGATTCTAACCTCGCAACGGGGAAACAAAAATGAAAAAGATACAAGGACAATACAACGCACTGAGAGGTTAATCAGGAAGAGTCTATAATGCTTTGGTCGTCTCTTCCGCGGCCAACAATCAACTTCAGCAATCAGGGGGTCACTATACATCAAAGTCCGGCATTCAATTTAAGGTGGAGTGATGAAAGTCACGGCAAAGGGCAAAACGTTTGAGTTTCCAAATGGTACTCCCACGGATGATATTGGTACGACGCTTGACGAGTACTTTGCTGGACAAGCTACTCAGTCTGGTGAAGCCGTTCATCATCACGATAATAATACTTTGTCATCGGCGCAGATGGCCAATCTTGATATACCCACGGATGAAATCGTAGCTTATCATGATAAAGAAAAACCCCCGGGATCGTCGCAAGGACAAGAACCCTTCACGGAAGCGGCCCGGGGTTTAGTAAATATCCCTTTGATGTCCTTCAAGGCGGCGTTAATCTCATCGATGCATTAAGAGTCAAGCGGGTCGGTGGGGGTCAATTATTAGGCGATATTTATCGTCCTGTAGACAGGCCTACAGACCCTTACGCCTAGGCGGGGGAGATAGTTGGCGATTACCTTATCCCAGGACTTGGCGGAGTAGGAAAAATGATGGTAGGTTCGCTGGCTAATGCCTCGAATCAACAAGGCGACTTTACTCAGAACGCCGCGACAAATGCGGGCGTTAACCTTGCAACACAAGGGTTGCTGTCTGCAGCTGAAAAAGGGGGTAGTGAAGGGGATAACGGCATTAAAAGGCGATATCTCTCCACAGGCAGCACAGAAGATTACCACGGCTGAATCAATGGGAGTTGCCCCCATGACATCAGACATGCTTTCACCTCAGAATGCACTGACTCGCGGGCTTACTTAGGGTGGGGAAGGCGCCTTGCTGGGTACGGGGGCGCGTAGAGCAACGCAACAGACAATACGTAGCAAACTTGTCAGGGATTATCTTGACAGGTTTGGTGAGTACAATCCTAATACGGTGGTTAAGTCACTGACATCCAATCTGAAAAGTCGTAAAGATGCCGCGGGGCGTGTTATTGACGATATAACGCAAAAAATGGGCCGAAATTTGGTAGAAACAACCCATGCCGTTAACGCTATTGATACCGGTATATCAAGACTTGAGAAGCTAGGGACATCGGCAGACCAAAATTTGCTTAATACACTGTGGAATTTGAAGGGGGAGTTAACTCAGCAAGGCGGTGTTGATTTTGACCTGCTTAAGCAACACCGAACGGGCCTTTCGCTCAAATGTTCAGGGTGATGCCATGGTGTTGCCAAAGCCATGACGAATAGCGTTGAAAATGCCATGACAAAAGATTTGCGGAACTCAGTCAGCAAGTCCCTTGGCCCTCAGGAAGCCGCCACCTACCTCAAAGCGAATTCTAATTACGCCAACGTCTACAACAAGGTGCTGAATAAACTTATTGCCAACAACCTAAATAAAACCAGCCTGAAACAACACCCGAGTTAATTAACAACGTAGTATACAGTCGTCATGCCTCGGATATTAAACGTATCTAGCCAGCCCTGGATAATACCGGAAAGGATGCCGTACGTGCAGCGTATATCGCCAAAATTGCTGAAACGGTAGGGGATTCGCCCGCAAAATTTATGACACAAATTAGCAAGCTCAAGAAGCAAGCCGGTGGAGAAATCTATAACACGGTATTCAGCGGAAGGCATATGAAGGAGCTTGAGGCGCTAAATGATGTACTCCAGACAACTCAGCGCGCGGATACGGCAAATGTAGTGACACAGACGCGTCAGGCATTGGCTAATCCGCCCAGGATTGGCGCGGCTTTTGGCTCGGGAGGGGCGTCTCTAGCCGGTGAAGTGGGCTTCGGGATCATCATGAGAATATATGAGTCGAAGCCGGTAAGAAACGCCTTGTTGAGGCTAGCAAACACCAAGACAGGCACGCCAGCTTATGAGTGGGCCTTAATGAGGCTATTAATATTTCGCGGCCTATCATTGTAGCCTCTTCCAGTCAACAGCAATCAGAAACGCAATAAAAAAACTTATTCTATGCCAGGAGAAATGCGTGTTAGAAATTATCCCTAATATTGTCGTGAGCATGCCTGCTCAGTTATTTACCTTGCGAGGCAAATTTCAGGCATGCGCTAACGGTAAAATCTATATCGGTAAGATTGATACTGACCCAACCCTACCAAAGAACCAGATTCAAGTGTATCTTGAAAATGAAGAGGGCTCAACTTTCCCCGCGTCTCAACCCATTATGATTAATCACGCCGGGTTCCCTGTTTATCATGGATAGGTGGTAAAATTTGTAACGGTCGAAGGGCACGCAATGGCGGCCTATGATGCTTATGGTGCACAACAATTTTATTTTCCTGACATATTGAAATACGACCCCTATAGATTTAAAGAACAAACAGAACAATATATTGCGTATATCGAAAAATTAAAGGGAACGATTCAACAAACGACCGGTGACTCAACAACCGATGTGATAAGCCAAAAAGGCTGCACAAATACTTTTGCCAAGAAAAATTCAAAAGAACCCCTCAAAGCGGGAAAACTTAACCTTGAATCCCCAAACGGTGATACGATTTTTAATCTGGGCGGTACAGGCGGGTCAGCAGGTTCTGAGTTTGCGTATATCAAAAATTCAAAAAGAACACAGATTCATGATGTTGCTTTGAAAACAACGGTTCTGTTTCCGCAAAAAAATGGTACCCTGGCGATACAGAAAGAGAACTATAAAAAAACAGAAGTCGATAAAAAAATAAATTGAGCGAACTGAACAGCGAATAAATTGGTAAATGGTTGGCTGAAAGATCTGAATACGAGCCTGATTATTCAATGAGGTAGCGTGCCTAGAAATGATAGTTCAAGAAATTTATTTCCTATAGCTTTCCCAAATACCTTAGCAGGAATGGGATTGGCTAATTTTAATTCCAATTCTACTCTATCTCAAATGTATGCGCCTAATATAATGAGTGCGGATAAAGTTGGATTTAGCATGCGTCAGAGTAAGGTCACTGAGGGATCTAATGCTTCTCCATTCACGGATATGAGATGGATAGCAATAGGATGGTAATTATGAACTCAGTAAACGAAGAAACTTATTATTTTGGTCAGAGAGAATTAGCCTGGCTGACAGATTCAATGAAAAAGGATTATATCGAAGCGGGTAGCTGGGATGATAAAGCTAAAAAGTCCCCTACAGCGTTTATCGTGAATTTGCGCTTAATCCACCCCCTATCGGTAAAACGTTAGGGATCAGTGAAAAGGGTGACCCCATTTGGGTTGATATCCCCCCTAAAAACAAAGAAAGAATTAATCGCAGAGGCTGAGAATGAAAAAAAGGGGCTAATGCAGAATGCAACGGAGGTGATTATCCCGTTGCAAGATGCCGTTGATTTGGAGATGGCGACGGAAGAAGAGAAGCAAAAACTCACAGCCTGGAAAAAATATCGCGTACTGCTTAATCGTGTCGATACCTTAAACGCGCCGGATATTGACTTGCCTAAGAAACCGGAATAACGCGCCATCATAAAGACATTATCTTAGTAGTTGAGCGTTTAATAGAGGTGAGTCAAAAATGTGACTTGTTGAGGTGCCATTAACGTGTCATCAATATGTCACTATATGACATTATTAACGGAAATGAAAGCTGATATATAATTTAAAATCAATATCTTAATGTTAGGTGAAGGAACTTTTTATCAATTGGTTACAGGTTTGAATCCTGTACGACCCACATCTAAAGATATTCGGACTATTTCTGTCAAAAGCTAATTTCATGTTATCTGTCTTATTTTACTGTACATACAGAATGTAGATGAAAAATAGTATTCATTTTTATTATAATAAAATGGATAAATAGGTTATCGAGAGCCAATTTGATAGTAAAAATTAAGCGACAAAATTTTAAAGATTGATTATCTTGTTTAGTATGCAAAATAAAATTAGCAAATAAATAATTTTTTGGCTAAAAAATATCACTTAAAACATTAAATACTAAACAGAAGAGTGCGAAATGCCTAATTTTATCGATTTCAATTTTTAGCTAGCTACCCATTTCCTGTTAAATCAGCGCCTTTGCCGGATAATAAAAAAAACATTGTAAATATCTATTAAGCTATTGTTGGAAAAAAGAAATGCGGTTATAGTCGCGCATTATTATACCGATCCTGACGTTCAAGCTCTGGCCGAAGAAACTGGTGGGTGTGTAGCAGATTCACTGGAAATGGCACGTTTTGGCTCACGACATTCCGCATCGACTTTAATTGTCTCAGGTGTAAGATTTATGGGGGAAACAGCTAAGATCTTAAATCCTGAAAAGACAATATTAATGCCTACATTGAAAGCGGAGTGCTCATTAGACTTAGGTTGTCCTGCAAAGCTGTTTGCTGAATTTTGTGATCAACACCCAGAGCGAAAACCGTGGTTGTTTATGCCAATACTTCTGCAGCAGTTAAGGATAGAGCTGACTGGGTTGTAACTTCGAGTATTGCAGTTGAATTAATTGACTCTTTAGATAGTCAAGGACAAAAAATTATCTAGGCCCCGGATCGGCATTTAGGTAATTATGTACAAAGAAAAACTGGGGCAGATATTCTTTGCTGGCAAGCTGCTTGTGTATTGTACATGATGAATTCAAAATTCAAGCCTTGCAGAAAATGAAAATGTTGTATCCTAATGCGGCAATATTAGCGCATCCAGAATCCCCTTCGGCGGTTGTTGATTTAGCGGATGCAGTTGGCTCAACCGGTCAATTGATTCAAGTAGCACAAAACTTGCCAAATCAGCAAATAATTGTGGCAACGGATAAAAGTATTTTTTATAAAATGCAGCAAGCATGTCCAGAGAAATCATTTTATATTGCCCCAACGGCAGGTGAAAGTGCGGTCCTGCCCTGCCGTACGTGCACATTTTCCTTGGATGGCAATGAATAGCTTAAAAACTATAGAACAAGGATTAAAAAAAGAGGGTGAATTACATGAAATATCGATTAATGATGAATTAAGAGAGAGAGCATTTAAACCTTTGGAACGGATGTTGTCGTTTGCTGCCAGCATTAAGTAGCTGAATTATAAGTGTTAATAGGGTAATAAGAATGGAGTTTTTCAATATTAGTAATACTATGGTACATATTGCTCTTGGCAGCAATGGTTATAATTTATTTTATATTGAAGCCGTGGCAACAATAGCAGGATTTTTATGTATTTGGCTTGCCAGTCAGGAAAAAATTATCAATTATCTTTTTGGTCTAATAAACGTTACATTATTTTCGGTTATCTTTTTTTAAATACAATTATATGGAAGCTTGTTGTTACAAATTTTCTTTTTCGCAGCGAATACCTATAGTTAGTACGCCTGGAGTCGAGTAGATGCTTATCATGAAGCAAGTCTTAAGGATCCGCTGGATGAGTTTTTCAAAAGTAGTGGTAACTCTATTTATCGCTATTATTTTAACGCTGTTATTAAGTTTTAACATTGATAAAATGTTTATTTTTCTTGCCCACGTTACTTGGGACATTGCTCATTTATTAGGTTTTTATCTTGAACCGGTACAAATAGAGCCCGATACATTTCCTTTTTGGGATTCAATCATGATGGTGTTATTAATTATTGCGATGATATTAATGACACGAAAGTATGCTGAAAGTTGGTTACTGTGGATCATTATCAATGTTATTAGTGTTGTTATTTTCTACTTACAAGGTGTTTTAGCAATGTCATTTGAATATTTGATGCTACTTGGTATTTCAATCAATGGTTTTCGCCTTTGGAGTCGGTCAGCTAAAGAAAATGGTTCAATATTTTTAGCAGGTTAATAGTTATTTACATTGGCATAACATTATGATTGTAAAAAAATTAACAATTTTTATATCATATTATATATTGCCATTAAATATTTATAATATAAGTATGAGTACATATTTACACTTTTATCACTAGAGGTTAAATTGAGTTCATCTTTTATTTTTAGAGAATATACTGGCTAAAGAGCTATACATTGAGTAGAAAAGATGACTTATAAGAATGATGACGTCAGAATTAAACAGATTAAAGAGTTATTACCTCCAGTTGCCTTATTAGAAAAGTTTCCGGCAACAGATAAATAAAGCCGCTTTGACAGTTCAAACAGCTCGTCAATCAATACATCAAATTCTAACTGGTAAGGATGATAGACTTTTGTTCGTTATTGGCCCATGTTCAATTCATGACCCTAAAGCAGCAATTGAATATGCCCAAAAACTAAAAAAAATTCATGATGAATTGAAGAATGAGTTAGAAATTGTTATGCGTGTTTATTTTGAAAAACCGCGTACTACTGTTGGCTGGAAAGGTTTAATTAATGATCCTTTTATGGATAACAGTTTTGATATTAATGAAGGATTGCGTATTGCACGTAATTTATTGTTAACTATTAATGATTTAGCCTTACCAACTGCCGGTGAATTTCTTGATATGATCACTCCGCAATATGTTGCAGATCTTACTAGTTGGGGAGCAATTGGCGCACGAACTACTGAATTTCAGGTACATCGTGAATTAGCATCCGGTCTTTCTTGTCCGGTAGGTTTTAGAAATGGTACCGACGGAACAATAAAAGTGGCTATTGATGCAATTAATGCTGCTAAAGCTGCCCACTGTTTTTTATCGGTTACCAAATGGGGATATTCAGCAATTGTAAATACTACCGGTAATGACGATTGCCATATTATTTTACGCTGCGGTAAAAAGCCTAATTATAGTGAATCAGATATACAAGCCGTTAAAGAGGATTTGCAAAAATCAGGCTTATCAGCCCAAATTATGATTGATTTTAGTCATGCAAATTGTTGTAAGCAGTATAAAAAGCAGCTTGAAGTGGCTGAAGATATTGCATCAAATAGGTCAAGGTGAAAAAGCAATCATTGGGGTAATGATTGAAAGTCATCTTTTAGAAGGAAACCGAGATATAGCTACCAATAAACTACTAGCGTATGGTAAAAGTGTGACAGACGCTTGTATTGGTTTGCAAGATAGTGAAAAATTATTATATCGTTTAGCAGACGCGGTTCGGATCCGTCGTGAAAAGAGCTACTAATTAATGCTTAATAAAGCCACAAAGTGGCCTTATGCTTATAAAGTTTAATTGATTATTTTGCTTTACCTTGATTAGCAACCGCGGCTATTTCAGTTTGATGACCAAGATAGTAATGCTTAATGGGTTGCATATTTTCATCAAATTCATAGACCAATGGAACAGCGGTTGGAATATTAAGTTCAAGGATCTCGTCTTCACTCATCTTGTCCAGATGTTTGACTAATGCTCGTAATGAATTACCGTGAGCAGCAATAATGACTTTTTCACCTTTAACAACTCTTGGTTTAATAACCTCTTCCCAATAGGGGACAGCACGTTCAATTGTGGTAGCGAGACTTTCAGTGACAGGGAGCTCTGACGGTTTCAAATTTGCATAACGAGGATCATTACCGGGGTAACGAGGGTCATCTTTGGTTAATTCTGGTGGTGTAATTTCAAAACCACGGCGCCATAGTTTAACTTGATCGTCACCATATTTTGCTGCAGTTTCTGCTTTATCTAAACCTTGCAGCGCACCATAATGACGTTCATTGAGCAGCCAATTTTTTTCGACGGTTAGCCACTGTTGATCTATTTGGTCTAAAATATTCCACAAGGTGTGAATAGCGCGTTTTAAAACGGATGTATAAGCATAATCAAAAACAAAACCTTCTTTTTTTAATAGCTGGCCTGCATCTGTTGCTTCTTCTCGGCCCTTATCGGAAAGTTCAACATCAGTCCAACCAGTGAATCGGTTTTCTTTATTCCATTCGCTTTCGCCGTGTCTTACTAGAACCAGCTTAGTTACTGCCATAGTTTAAACTCCTATTAGTACATTCATTAAAATCGATCTGAACTATTATATTATCCGTGCAAGTGAATACCAATACAACTGATGGTAGTTTTTAAATTGCTGAGTAAGATCTATACTGATTTAACCTGTCTGTCATTAAATTAGCTGCTTAACACCGCAAAATAGCTTATTTTGCTATTATATAAATAAACATTATTTGAGTATCTTGATATTAAACTAATATTAGCTGGATAATTTTGAAGTTAAAAAATGAATGCTAATTAAATAGATAAATAATAGAATAGTCTTGACATTAAGGCTACTTATTAAAAAAATTGTTTTTATCTATGACGACAGAATATTAAGTTATTAAATTAATTATTTAATTTGGCGGTTTATATATATAGATGTAAATAAATTATTAATAATAGATTCTAGGGATAATATATAAATATTTTAAATTATATGGGTATATTTATATATTGTAAAAACAGATAAAAAATGGAGCCATTTGGCTCCATTTTTCCTTTTATAATAGAAACTTCTCCGTTAGTTTCAGGCACAAAATAGAATAAAGCAATTAATATAATAAAAAATACCAATTGATATGTTATATTTCCATATATTAAGTATATTTGCAAACTAGTTAAATAGAATATTAGTTTAGAAATCATTAAGGTTTAGAGTATAAATATTTATTATTCAATATCTGCTAGCTGTAGAGAATATTCAAAGTCAATTTGTTATTAAGTTGTTTTTATTTTGTTGTATTTGTAATGATTTATTTTGCAATATCATTTAATTTTATTTTCTATATTAGTTTTAAAGAAAATAATATGTAATTTTATAATTTCTGTATAGTTAAACTATAATTAAATATGTATCTAAATATTTTTATTTTTTATATCTCATTGATTTTTATTAATTTAAATAATTTGGAAAACGATCATAAGTTGATAATTGATAGCTGTTATCTATTAATTCTTGATTTATGATAGATTAAAATGATTTGCCGTTTTAATATTTATATATATCATTTTACTCATTACAAGCTTAAATTATAGAATTTATTTTTTTTGTTTTAGTTTACACTTTAATCTAATCATCTATATGATGAGAATACCTATTGTTGGAACTTTTAAATAATTTGCATTTGAATATAGTTTAACTACTGTCATATTATTTATAAATATAGTTTATCTATGGATAATAGTTATTCGATATTTTACTTTGTTAAAAGTGAGCATTTTTACTTAATTTTATTATTAATTAAATTTTAAGGATTCGCTTTTATATGTCGAAACGACTATCTTTTTTTTAAAAAACTAGGACTACTTTTTTCTATCATTTTTATGATATTGTGTAGTACTTAATTATTAGTTTGGATCACTCGAAATGGCTCCTTAATGGAGCTTGTTAATTAGCTACGTAATTGAATAAAGGCTTTGTTATGAATGTTAATTTACAAAAATGGGCTTTAGTATTTAGTGCTATGTTTTTATTAAATGCTTGTTCTGTACCTGTATCAAAAAAGATGAATAAAAAAGTCAATTATAAAACAGCGAGTCAAACTAATAATAGTACCTCTATTGTCAATAACCAGAGTAGTATTCCTGAACGAAATTATATAGAAAAAAAAGATGTTATTTGATGGTATTACTATTGCCTCGTCAAATAATGAATGTGTTGATCGCTTTAATTTTTTAAAAGAAGCGAATGGTGTTAAATACCAACAATATTCTAATGATTATAATAAAATCGGCAGAGATTATACGTTTTTAAATGTTAATAAAAATATTATGGATAAAGATTCAAAAGAATTATTATCTATGACGTTGAGCACTAAATTAGATACTTTATGTTCGAAAGTTCAATTTTCTAGTTTTCAAAGCGTAAAAGAAAAAGTTAAAGCATTATCAAGTATTTAAATATTATTCATATCTTACCACCTTTAATTGATTGAAGGTGGTTTCTTGCTGTGAGTGTACATGTGAGAGTAAATTAATTATGACACCATTTTCATCCAGGGGAAGGAAAATAATCACGTGGTGCCTGCTTTTAATACAACTATTTTCTCCCTTCTTTTTTTCTTCAATATCAATAGCTAGTGCAGTTGAAAATGCTGAGATGGCAGATACTATCTCAGGTATTCAATCCTTAATGAATGATGCAAACGAGAGTAATAATATAGTTACTAAAGATAATACTGCATCGTCATTTAAGGGGGAAACTTCTTTATTTCCTTCTAAACGTTTAAGTTCAGGGCATTATCCGTTAGAAATGCCACCTACTCTTGAAACGAAAGGCAATAGTGCCAATACGATTAATACTATTTTACCTAATTTAGGTGGAGCGGAAACACCACCTGAAGATAATACAGATCAAACTTTAGCTTCAATTGCCAGCCAGGTTGGTAATATTTTAGCAAATAGAAATGCAGTTGATGCTTCAATCGGTTATGCAAAAAATATTGGCGAAGGTTTGGTTAACCAACGACTTAATGATTGGTTAAATCAGTACGATACTGCCCGTATTCCTATCGGTACTAATAGAAAATTTTCTGGTGATTTTTTATTGCCTGTTATTGATAGCATAAACAGTCTGCTTTTTACCCAATTGGGATTAAGAACCAATAAAGACAGAAATACTTTAAATTTAGGTTTAGGTTATCGCCAATATTGGGGCGATTGGATGTATGGCATTAATACTTTCTATGATTATGATTATAGCGGTGGCAATGCACGATTAGGTCTTGGCGGCGAAGCTTGGACTGATTATTTAAAATTGGCCACCAATGGTTATTTTGGCTTAACTGACTGGCACCAATCAAAAATAGCAGTAATGGATGATTATGATGAGCGTCCGGCAACAGGCTTTGATGTTCGCGCCGAAGCCTATTTACCGACTTACCCTAAACTGGGTGGTAGTATTAAATATGAAAAATATTTTGGCAAAGGAATCCATCTTGGTACCGGTGTCGATCCAGATAAATTAAAAGACGATCCTTACGCCTTGACATTAGGCATAAATTACACGCCAATACCATTAATTACCTTAAAAGGTGAGCATGCGGCCGGTGATCGTAATGACACTATGGTTGGAATAGATATTATTTATCGCTTTGGCGTACCATTATCGCAACAGTTAGATCCTGATGCTATTGATGTCATGCGTAGTTTGGTTGGTAATAAGTATGATTTTGTCGATCGAAATTATGATATTGTTATGTAATATCGGAAACAGGAATTAATTAATATTTCGTTACCAGCCGAAATGAGAGCGGAAGCAAAAGAAACGATTACTATTCCTGCTACTGTTAATAAAACCAAATATGGTTTGAAAAAAATCAACTGGACAGTTTCGCCTAGTTTTACTGTCAATGGTGGCAGTTATCAGGTTATTTCACCAACTCAATTAGAAATTATCTTACCGGCTTATGTTTATAAAACACAAAAGAATACTGCGCAAGAATATCAAATCAGTGCGGTGGGGATAGATAATAATGACAATGAATCAAACAGAGCGACGACCATAATACGGGTAAAACCTCCCAGAAATGTGGTTAATGATTTGATTGCCGAGCCTAATGCAGTTCTACCGGCTAATGATCACGATCATTTCACAACCACCGCGGTGATCACCAATGAACATGGACAGCCCTTGAGTCATCAAGTAATTACTTTCCATGTTGATGGTTTAAAGCAACCGGATGGTAAATTGGGGGCAACATTGTCTAATGGTCCCCAGAGTGCTACCAATAGGGATGGGATAACGTCAACCACCGATAGCCAAGGAAAAGCGGTAATTTATATAACCAGAGTAAAGTAGCTGGAGAAGGCAAGATCACCGCAACGATGGAAAACGGCAATTATAAAAATGGCACGCTCAAATTTAGCTCAGATCGAAATTCAGCTCAGATTGCCAAGTTAAATGTTACTAAGGATAAAGCATTAGCTGATGATAAAGAAAAGAATATGCTATATGCATTGGTGACTATTCAAAATGGTAACACGGTAGAGAATATAGCGGTTAATCTTACAGCAACCGATGGCGCAGTCATTGAGAATGGAACAACGGCAAATACTAACCAGCGTGGAGAGCTGATCTTTGGTGTTACTAGTACCAAAGCGGGTAGCAGCGAAGTTACTGCAGAAATTAATGGTAGTCAAAAAACCCAGTCAGTTGCTTTTGTCACCGCTCACCCGAGCGCAGAAAAATCATTATTGACTGTACAACCTGCAAAGATTGTTGCCAATGGTAAAACTGCCGCTAACTTGAAACTTGAACTGGAAGATGCGCAAGGCAATCCTATTTCTGGTGATAAAGTGGACTTTACCACGAGTTTGACCAATAGTCAGATCAAAAATACTAAAGAGGTAGGCAATGAGGTTTATACCGCTGAACTGACGGGTATTACTGCCGGAGAAAGCACCATTGGCGTTAAAATTAATGGTTCAGTGCTGAAAAATAAAACTGCAAAAGTGGTATTAACTGCAGATAGTGACAACCCAAGCCCCACTAAATCTAAACTGGAAGCCAAACCGGATAATATTATGGCTGATGGTAAAGCTGTTTCAACATTGAAACTGACGCTGCAAGATGTCAATGGTAATTTGATTTCAGGTCAAAGCGTGAAATTTAACACCACGTTAGCTAACAGTAGTGCAACCGCAGTAACGGAAAGCGGACCTGGTATATATACTGCACCACTAACCGGAAATAAAGCCTGCAAGACTGAAATTAGTGTTGAAGTAGCAGGTAATAAGTTGCTGACAGTGAGTCCGGTAACAGTAATTTTAACCGCTGATAGTGGTAATGTGAGTGGTGAGAAATCTAAATTAACCGCTGCTCCTAGTACTATTGTTGCTAATGGTGTCGAGACTTCCACTCTGACTTTGGCGCTAAAAGATATTAATGATAATTTACTTGGCGGTCAGCAAGTTAATTTTACTATCAATTTAGCGAAAAGTCAGACAAGTGGAACAAAAGAGACCAATGAAGGTGTTTATAGCGCAACGCTGACGGGTACTCAGGTTGGAGAAGCAG
This sequence comes from Arsenophonus endosymbiont of Aleurodicus floccissimus, assembly GCF_900343025.1. Lineage (GTDB taxonomy): Bacteria > Pseudomonadota > Gammaproteobacteria > Enterobacterales > Enterobacteriaceae > Arsenophonus. Next base: position 151,336 of record NZ_OUND01000001.1, read on the forward strand.
TAATTGGTGTTGAAGTCAATGGTCCTGTATTAAGTGTCAGCCCAGTTGTAGTCACATTGACGGCTGATAGTAGCAAACCTGGCGCTGATAAATCGACATTGGAAGCTAATCCTACTCGTATTGTGGCCGATGGATCAGCATTTTTAACAGTAAAACTAATCTTACAGGATGTTAATGGTAATGCCATTTCTGGTCTGAAAGATAAAGTGAAATTTAGTACCACTCTGATAAATAGCAAAATTGGTGACACCGTAGAGGAAAATAATGGCGTTTACACGGCAAAACTGACAGGAACAACGGCGGGAGAAACTACCTTTGGTGTTAAAGTCAAGGATCAACCATTAATTGTCAGTCAAGTGGTAAAAGTCACTTTGAGTGCCGATGATAGTAAACCGAGTGCCGATAAGTCTATATTAGCGGCCAATCCTAGCAGTATCGTTGCTGATGGTAAAATATCTTCAACAATAACGTTGGAATTGAAGGATGTTAACGGTAATCCACTTGCCGAGCAAGGTGTAGTGCTTACCCCTAGTCTATCGGGTAGCGAGATCGGCAAGGTGACTGAAAAGGGTAATGGAATTTATGAAGCATCTTTAGTTGGAACTAAAGCTAGCCAAGTTACGATTAGTGCTGGTGTTAATGGTAAACCACTGGTTGGTAAGACCGCTACCGTGACCTTAACCGCCGATAATAGCAAACCCAGTAAGGACAAATCTAAATTAGAAGCCGATCCGACAACCATTGTTGCTGATGGTCAAGCTAGCTCGACGATAAAATTGACCTTGCTGGATGTGAATGATAACCTGCGGGCAGGCCAAGTGGTTAAGTTTAAGAGTAGCTTGAAAAATAGTCATGCAAGTGATGAGGTTAAGGATGAGGGTAACAGTATTTATACTGCCACATTGACTGGTACCACCGCTGGTGAAACGTCTATTGAAGTTACAGTTAATGACGTTGTGTTGCCGGTTAAAGATGCGGCTAAAGTAACCTTAACTGCTGATAGCAGTAATCCAAGTTTAGACGAATCCAAGCTAACAACTGAGCCTATTACTATTGTCGAAGATGGTAAAATAGCACGACCTTGAAGCTAACCTTAATCGATATTAAAGATACTCCAATTACCGGTTATCCGGATAAAGTAGTCTTTAGTGCCGAACCAGCAAACAAGCAAACAGTAAAATTAAGCTAGAAACAGTCACCGAGCAGGATCCGGGGGTTTATAGCACAAAACTGACTGGCACCCAACAAGCGGGAGACATCAGCATAACGGCTAAATTCAATAGATTGGAGTTAAAACTTGCGCCGGTAACAGTAACTTTAACGGCAGATAGCAAAAATTCTAGTTTAAATAAATCCAAACTCGTCGCCGAGCCTACCACTATTGTTGCTGATGATAAACAGAGTTCAACCTTAAAGTTAACATTAATGGATGCTAATGATAATCCGATTGCAGGCCAAGTAGTGAAATTTGAGCCCAGTCTGGCGAACAGTCAATTCGATGAGGTTAAAGAGATTAATAAAGGAGTTTATACTGCTAAATTGAAAGGAAAAACAGCCGGTGTTAGTAACATTAAGGTGAATGTTAATGACAAGGAGTTCGCTATCAAAACCGATGTTACTTTAATCGCTGATAGTAACACCGCGGTATTAAAACAGGTGACATTGGATGGTGATAATACTAGTAAAGTAGCTAATGGTAGCGATAACCTTACCTTTATCGCGGTGGTTAAGGATGCCAACGATAATCCCGTGCCGGAGATTACCTTAAAATGGCTGCAAAATCAGGGTAATAAGGTTACCTTATCGGATAAAGGTGAGAGTATAATTGATGTTGAAGGTAAAGCTAAAATCACCTTGACCAGTACGACAAACACCGTTACTGAGGTACAGGTTTTTGCTAAAAAAAAGCGATGATGAAGCGATTAAAGCAAATAAAACAGTCAATTTTCTTCGCAAGTTTAACTTAAAAGGCGTCGTTGCAGATGCCACAACCAATAAACCGATTAAAGGGGCAGATGTTGGGCTCTATACCTCAGATAGTGATTCAGACCCTAAATATAAGGTAACAAGTGATAACGATGGAAAATTTTCTATTCCTGATGTGCTTGACCAACGTTATACCCTGAAAACCAAGGCGAATAAATATATTGATTATAAACTTGACATTACCAATCCAGAACAGCAGTTACAGAGAATTCTTCTGATACCTGAGTTGGGTAATGATTATGCGCATATTGTCTTATCTTGGGGACCGAAGCCTAGAGATTTAGATGCTTATTTATGGAGGAATACAAATACTGGTGCTCGATTCAAAGTGTTTTTTAGTAAAAAAGATGCACCAGACGGGAAGCGCAATTCTGGATATTGATGAGAAAAATGGCTTTGGCCCTGAAACAATTACCATTAAACCTAGGGAGTTATCGTTTTGTTGTTCAGAATTATAGCAATGAAGAGCAAATTATTAAATCTAATTTAAGGTAGTTGTTGCCCAAAAAGACAAAGATGGCGATACCAAAGTTAGCGAATATGATATACCGATATCAGGTACCGGACGGTGGTGGGAGGTATTTGAAATGGATGATGATACCGGAGAGATCCGGCCGGTCAACGTAATCTCTGATACTGAACCAAACTAACGATAATTAAATTAATCAATTAATAAAAACTGAATGCATAGTGAATATGCATTCAGGATTGATAAATATATAGAGTGGAGAAAATAAAGTGAAAATTTAATCGTTAATGAGTAGCTTTAATTATTTTCAACTTGCTATATCAAGCGCTAAAAATAAAATCGTTACTCTAATTAGCAAACAAAATTAAACTTATTTCGACTTAAATAATAGTTATAGGACGTAGTTAACCTACCAGGGATGGCAACCTATATTCTAAAGCTATGGTGATTAATATGAGAGGTAGATTGCTTTATTAATTGTTAGATAAAAAAGTTGTTTACTTCTTTTATCAGTTAATTTACAAATTAATAATTTAGTGTAGATCAAAGAAAATAATATTTTTAGGATTCAATGACATGACGTACAGTAAAAAAATCTGGTTTAGTGTATTATTCGCTACTTATAATGTTGACAGGATGTGCGGGTCTCGCTAAAAAAATAGCAATATCGATAGTCAGCAGACAGCGGCAGTTGAATCTCCAGTTCCAGTCGATAAATCTGGAATATTATTTAATGGTATTATTATTTCTTCAACAAATAATCAATGTATTGATTCACTTAAATATACTTAAAAAAACAGAACCGGTTAAATATCGAAAATATATTAAAGATTACGTCATGATTATGGATAATATTAAATATTGGAATATCAATAAAAATATTATGGATAGTGATTCAAAAAATCTGTTAGTGATGGCACTTAATACTAAAACTTGATTTACTATGTGCAAAGATAAAATATAATAATTTTGTCAGCACTAAAAAGAAAATACAGAAGTTAGTTGATTCCTATCAAAAGTAGTTAATCTTCTGTTATATGTATTATATCCATATTGATTTTTTATATTTTATTATATAAAAAGTTTAATTATTGGCTGGTCTAATTAAGCTTTTTATATCTTAAAATAAATTTTATCAAATTAATCTGATGCTATGATAGGTAATTATTGTAGTGTTGCGATGATAATCTGGCTAACGGCAAAAATTGCTGTCACTTTACTGCCAATTTTTATCTTTTGCTCTGCTATTACTTGATTTGACATGATTGAGCAAAGTAATAATCCATCCTCTAGTTTCACTTTCAGCTCGCTATCTTTATCATCTTTTTCAATATCAGCTACCGTGCCAATTATTATATTATCGGCTGCTGGGGTTACTGTTTGTTGTAGCAGCAATTTTATTGCCGGCGCTTTGATTAAAATTAAAACTTCTTTGCCGGCAGTTAAGTGTAATCGTTTGCTACTTTGCTTGGTTAATGATGCATTGATAATGGTATTACTATTAGTTAACTGAATTTTGATATTTTGCGGAATTGAGTGGTTATCATATTCAATTAAAGTACCAAAAAATTGATTACGCGCGCTGGTTTGCAATGAAAAACGTGAAATTGCCGCCAGTAAGCTTGCTATCGAGCGGTAAATTTTCATCATTTAACACATGATAGACTTTTTGCTGGATCTGTTTTAATAATCCATAGAGTTGCAATAACCGTTCGCCATAGGGTGTTAAAGTGGTACCACTGCCCACCTTTACCGCCAGTTGCACTGGTAAGTAGCGCTTTATCAGCTATTTGATTCATTTCGTTTATTGCATGCCAGGCGTTTTTATAACTCATGCCCGCCAATTGTGCTGCTTGTTTGATCGAACCAGAAGATTTTATAATTGGAGTAAGTTGATCCGCCGTGCGTCAGCAAATAGCCGATCATGACGTTTTAGCGTTAAGAAAATATCCATAAAAACAGCCTTATTAGCCTAAACACAGTTAATTAATTTATTGTATATTGCACTTTGTTATATCAAATAGTGGGAATAGAATGAATGCTGTTGATTGTTTCTAAGAAATATCTGCTAATAGAGAATTAATATTGTTAAAATATAGTAATATCTGTCACTAACAGTATTATTGGTGTAAAAAAATAAAAATATCTAATGCTAGCCTTCAAAAGAGAAAATAAATAGAATAATCTAACTTATAAGGGTACTATTTAGCTATATTCATATTTTACGTAATTGAATAAGTCATTATTTTGCTGAGGCGCTCAATGCTAGAAATTTTAAAAAGTATGCTTTTTGCACTATGTATGGTGCCTATTGTGATGGGCGGCATTATGTTATTAATTTATGGCATTGGCGAGCTTTTTAACATATTGTCGAAGGCACAGTTCCGTCATTCAAAGAAACAACATTAATTCGTTTATCTTCTCTTGATAGTTAGCCACATTTTTTGGCATTGCCTGAAAAAGCGTTTTGTGCTTTTTCAGGCGCTTTATTATTTATTTTTAATCTGAAATGACATATTTAATTTAGACATAACAAATGCCTCAATGATCTCACCGTTATCTATTCTTGGCTGTTTATTATTTGTTCGGCAGTAAGCTTAATACTCTATTTAATGTCGTACAGATGCCAAAATATCAAACAAAATAATCCTTTTAAGTTTAAAAGTATAAATAAACTATAAAACTGTAAATTGCCAAGTGATTGATAAAGCGATTTTTATTGCTAACTGTGAAAAAATAGCTTGGTTGTCATTAGATATCACGATAAGTCTATTTGTTTTATTTAGCTTAAGGATAATTACTATACCGCTATCAACTTTTTGCATTACTACTATTAATAAAATTGGCCGGGGGCGTTTTTAGTCGATGTGGTAAATTTAATGAAGGATTATGGTTATCAGCAAGTACTTATTGTGACTGATCCTTTTTTAATGAAAAGTGGTTTGGTTGAAAAAGTCACCAGAGTTTTTTTACATAATAAGATTAAAAGTCATTTTTTTATTGATGCTAAATTGGTGTCATCGTTAGAAATCGTAAAATAGTCGATCGATTGTTATCAACATGAACAGATTGATTGTATTGTTTCAATGGGTGAAGTGGCTGCCTATGATTATGCTAAGGCAATGATTTATTTACAATCTCATCATGCCATTTTTATTAGTGATGATATTAAAAAACCATGGCCATTAATTACTATCAATACAACTTCCGCCTCAAATATCGATAATTTTAATCCATTGCTTGATCAAACCAAGAATGAATTGATCAATTTGGCAATTGCCGGATCACGTATTACACCATTACTTTTAGTGACTGAGCCAGAGTTAATGCTAGGTTTATCAAGTGAATTTATTGCTGCATTAGGTATGAACTCTTTAACCTATGCAATTGAGGCTTATGTTTCAATCGCAGCTAATCCTGTTACCGATGCCTGTGCTCTAAGTGCGATAAAAATATTAAATAATGCTTTACGTTTAGCGGTTAATTATTCATTAGATCTACAGGCGCACTAAAATATTGCTTATGCGCAGTTTCCTGGCGGGGATGGTTTTTAATAATGCTTCACAGCGGTATGTACAAACCTTAGTCTGGCAAGTGAGCCATTTTTATCATCAACCGTTAACAATTTGCAATGCCGTTTTGTTGCCTCAAGTGCAAGCTTTTAATCTGAAGGTAGTAGCAAAAAAGTTAAAAAATATTGCTGGTGCAATGGGCATTCGAGTTGCTCATATGACCGATCAACGTGGTGAAAAAGCTTGTATTGCTGAAATAAGGCGGCTAAATTGTGATCTTGGTCTGCCTTCGGGACTGAGAAGATTGAATGTTCAGGATAGTGATTTAGCTAAATTAGCTCAAGCCGCATTGAAAAGTGCCACCGGTATCACTAATCCTGTTCAGGCTAATCAGGCTAATCAGGCTAATCAGGCTGATTTGATCACTATTTATCAATTAGCAATGTAATCTTTATGTTATAACTAATTATTGTTAGAGAATTGTGATCTTTGAATTATATTAATAAGTAGGTAAGTATAATGTAACTACTGAGTTGATCGGAGGTAGTGAGATTTATGAAGAAGGTCGCTATTATTGGTTTAGGTTGGTTAGGATTACCCTTGGCACTTGAGTTAATGCGGTCAGGAATGGCAGTGGTTGGTAGTAAGACTACGTCAGATGGTGTAAATGCAGCAAGAATGTCAGGTATTGATTGTTACCAGCTTCGGTTTACGCCAGATATTGTATGTGAAGCCGAAGATCTAGAACAGTTAATGAATGCTACGGATATGCTGGTTATTATGTTACCGGTCAACAAAACCGCAAAAGGCGGTATTGGTTATTTGAAAGCGGTACAACTTCTAGTTGATACTGCACTTTCCTACGCTATACCACGTATTATTTTTACCAGTTCAACATCAGTATATGGTGCACAAAGTGGAACTTTAAATGAAGATGCTAAGCTATATCCTAATACCGAGGAAGGCAAAACGCTGGTTGAGGTAGAAAATTGGTTACATCAATTGCCAAATATATCGGTAGATATTCTTAGGTTAGCGGGTTTAGTGGGTGAAGCTCGACATGCAGGACGGTTTTTAGCTGGTAAAACAGCCTTAACAGGCGGAAATGAGCCGGTTAATCTTATTCATCAAGATGATATTATTACCGCGATAAAATTATTAATATTACGGCCAGAGGGTGGCGATATTTATAATTTATGTGCACCTGAACATCCGGTTAGATCATCTTATTATACTGCGGCGTCGCAACAGGTAGCTTTACAACCGCCAGAGTTTATTGCTGAATCAACGCCTATTATAGGAAAAATCATTGATGGTAGCCGTATTTGTAAGGAGCTTGGTTTTGAATATAATTACCCTGATCCTGGTAATATGCCAATGAGTTTATAATTAGTGAATTGATTGTAAGATATATTTTGCAGCTAGGCCGTCTGTAAAATTGTCGGTTAGCGCCAAAAATTAGTTATTAAAGGCTTTTAGGCTAATTTATTTGTGCCATCGGCGAACAAACATTATCTGAAGATTATCGGTTTTTCTGCTTATGGCGAATACTTATATTATCTTAATTCTATCAACTGAAACGGTTGACAATCTATTTTTTCTACCTCAATTTGTGTAGTAGATCAAAGATAGCGATATTCTTTATGTTTTTTAGCTAACTTTAATCATTATAAGCTCTTTATAGTAGCATACTTGATATATTTAATCAGAAAGCGCGGCAGATCGATAATGAAAAAGAGCTTGATGAAAATAATTAATCGTTTGACAACTGGATTAGGTCTATTTTTTATTTTTGTTGCCTCTATGAATGTTCATGCCGATGAATCGCAGGTTACACCGCAACTTGATGTAAAAGCTTATGTATTGATGTATTACCATAGTGGTAAAATTTTAACGGCTAATAATCCAGATGAACGTTTAGATCCTGCTAGTTTAACAAAAATTATGACCAGTTATGTAGTGGGTCAAGCGATTAAAGCGGGTAAAATTAGCGTCAATGATCTTGTCACCGTAGGAGAAGATGCTTGGGCAACCGGTAATCCTGTTTTACGAGGCTCTTCTTTAATGTTTTTAAAACCCGGCGATAGGGTTTCAGTGCTGGATTTAAATCGTGGTATTGTCATTCAATCTGGTAATGATGCTTGTATTGCATTGGCAGATTACGTTGCGGGTAGTCAAACTGTTTTTGTCGACCTCATGAACCAGTATGTTACCTCATTAGGATTAAAAAATACTCATTTTAAGACCGTAGATGGCTTAGATTCAGAAGGCCAATTTAGTACTGCCAATGATATGGCGGTATTGACCCAGGTATTAATTAGAGATGTGCCGGATGAATATTTATTACACAGCGAAAAAGTGTTTACTTACAATAAAATTAAGAAATACAATCGCAATCATTTATTGTGGAGCAAAAGCTTGCAGGTGAATGGGGTTAAAACTGGTCTATGAATACCAGTGTAGCGGAGTATAATCTTATCACATCTGCAACGGATGGACCAATGCGATTGATTGCTGTTGTGTTGGGCGCATCGAGTGATCGCATTCGTTTTACCGAAAGTGAAAAGTTGCTAAATTGGGGGATTTCGTCTTTTTATAACCGTTGTTCCTATAACGGCAGATAAGCCATTTACTACTGAAAAGGTATGGTATGGTAACCAGTCTACGGTGTTATTGGGAACTGAAAAAGATGCAGCAATCACTATCCCGAAAGGAAGAGAACAAGACCTAAAAGCGACCTATAGCCTGATCAGATTATCTCAAAGCGCCATTAAGCAAAAATCAGGCGGTTTTGGCACAGTTAATTTTTTTTAAACGATCAATTGATTGATAAACGCCCACTGGTAGTGAAACAAGCAATAGAGCCGGAGGGGGGGATGAGTCGATTATTGGACTATATTGTTGTCACTATTTTCAGTTGGTGGCATGCATTATTTGGCTAGTTAAACCGTTAGATTATAAAAAAAGACCTGTGGGTCTTTTTTTATATAATTAATTTTTATAAAAATAAATAAATCGTTATCAAATTAAATTAGTTTTATATTTAATTACTATTTTAAAGTTATTTAAATATAATATTATTTGTTCATTATAAATTTATTTTTTATTTACAGGAAAACTTTATTGTGACATTAAATTAATTAATTCATAATTATTTTGTGTATAATAAAGTAATAAAGTAATAAAGTAATAAAGTAATAAAGTAATAAAGTAATAAAGTAATAAAGTAATAAAGTAATAAAGTAATAAAGTAATAAAGTAATAAAGTAATAAAGTAATAAAGTAATAAAGTAATAAAGTAATAAAGTAATAAAGTAATAAAGTAATTATATTTTAATTACTTTAATTTTGTCAATTAATTATTTCGGATTACCTCAAAGTTATTCCGCATTCCCTATTGTTAATTAAATAAAATCTTGTGATGGAGTGTGTATAATGGATGCTGATAGATTCAAAGTCAAAAATTATAAATTAAAAGGAGAGATGAAAAATAAAATAAAGGAAAAAATAAAATTTGGCCCTTCTGTAACGGTAAATGATAATGGAGCTGTTGTAACAGTTAGAGCGATTAACAATATTAATATAGTAGTAGCGGATAGTGGTAAATCACAGATTGGCAATATCACCTCGGGTAAAGAAAATCACATTACGGCAACAGCAAAACAGTATGGTAATGCAGAGATAGGTGATGTTACTGCCTGTGAAAAGAATACCATTAGACAAACTGCTGAAGAGAGCGGTCATTCAATTATTAAGGATGTTACCGCGGGTAAAGAAAACGCCATTACGGTAACAGCAGTGCAGTATGGTAGTGTAGGGATCGGTGATGTCACAGCAGGTGACAATATTTTAATGTAACGGGAGCGTTAGTATGTGAAACAACGGTAGTGGAAAAAACGTGTATGTATCCAGAGCAAGTGCTGACGGAGGAAAGCCCAACAAAGGATAGCCCTATAGAGGAAAGTCCGACCGTGGAAACGCCAAAGGTGGATAAATCGTGTGTATGTCCAGAGAAAACCAGAGAAAACCTAATAACGCAATCACAGATAGATTTAGCCCTAAGATTGGGAGTGCAAACTCTTAAATCTGCTACTGATAACAATCTAATAAATATAAATTATAATCAAATAAATATAATTAATATCGATAGTTATAGTAGCTTTTCTATTGAAGGAAATATATTTGATATTGATATGCGAGAAGAAAGATTGGTGCAAATAATGTCAGAATTTAAAAATAAAGAATCGACCGCTGATAATATCTATGCTCCAGTGTCTACCACCGATTAATGCCCAAGCATATATGTGCCACAAGTTGTTTGATATATACTAACATAATAGTAAATAAAATAATTTATTAACACTCAATAAGCCAGTTGTTAAAACTGGCTTATTATTTAATTGTTGTAATAGTTTAATCACTAACCCACCTTGTGAAGTTTCACGATATTTGGCGTTCATATCTTTGCCGGTTTCATACATGGTTTCAATCACTTTGTCCAGACAAACACGCGGATCACTGACCAGACGTAAAGCCATCCGAGCAGTATTAATCACCTGAACCGCTGCAATCGCATTACGCTCAATACAGGGAACCTGGACTTGACCGCCAACCGGATCACAAGTAAGCCCAAAATGATGTTCCATGCCGATTTCTGCTGCGATACAGACTTGAGCAGGGCTACCTCCCATTAGTTCGGTTAGCGCAGCTGCGGCCATAGAACAGGCCACACAAGCTTCACCTTGACAGCCAACTTCAGCACCAGAAATTGAAGCATTCATTTTATAAAGGGTGCCGATAACGCCAGCAACCAAAAAGAAGCGAGTATATGAATTTTCGTTAATGGGGTGAATACATTTATCATAATAAGAAAGTACGGCTGGAATGATACCGCAAGCACCATTGGTTGGTGCGGTAACCACTCGTCCACCAGTTGCATTTTCTTCATTGACTGCCAAGGCGAACATATTGATCCAATCAACAACCGCCATGGGATCCGTTGTTGTATTATTGGAGGTAACTAGCATTCTTCTCAATGCCGCTGCACGGCGTGGTACCCGAAGTGGGCCAGGTAATAGACCTTCGGTATTAACACCTCGTTCGATAGCTTGCTGCATAACCTGCCAAACTGCATCGAAATGATTTTGGATTTCTTCTTTGCTGCGCAGCGCCAATTCATTTTGCATCACCAGTGCAGAAAGTGAAAGGCCGGTATCCTTACAGTGACGTTGTAGATCAGCAGCTGATTGGTATGGATAAGGCACTTTAACCGGCGATCCACTTTCTTGACCAAAATGCTGTTCATCAACGATAAAACCACTGCCAATAGAATAATAGGTATTACTATACAGTTTATCTTCAGCTGCAAAAGCGGTAATTACCATACCATTTTCATGCAGCGGCAGATTGGTGGTATGAAAATTCATACCACCTTGTGTTGGAAAATCCACCACATGTTGTCCATTGGCAAGTGATAAGCACTGAGTTTGTTCAACATTTTTAACAAAAGTGGAGATAGAATCAATAGCTACCGTATCGGGTAGATTACCGGCTAATCCCATAATAATAGCAATATCAGTGGCATGTCCTTTACCGGTTAAAGATAATGAACCATAAACATCAACGCTAATAAGCTTTACTGAAGTCAGAATCTCTTTTTCAATTAGATCATCAACAAATTGTTTCCCGGCTTTCATTGGTCCGACAGTATGAGAACTGGATGGGCCAATGCCAATTTTAAAAATATCAAAAACATTACTCATATTGTATTCGCCTCCTTGTTAAAGGCGTTAATTTTTTAGTAATAAGCTGGCCGAAGAGTTGAAGTTAATATTGCGGTTTTACGATATTTGGGAAAGTTAATTCATTTATTCCAATAAATGAATTAACTTTCCCAAATATCGTAAAACGTTAAAGAAATAATTTATATATTGCAGCTGAAATAGCGATAATACCGACAATGACTACAAAAATATTACTAATGTGACCAGAATACTTACGCATAGCGGGTATTCTACTAATTGCGTACATTGGCATCATGAACAATAAAATTGTAATAACAGGCCCACCTAAACTTTCAATAATGCTCAGAATGCTTGGATTTAAAGTAGCAACTAACCAGATAGTGACTAACATAAAAATCGTAGTCGCTTTATTTAGTTTTTGGATATTGATTGTTTTACCTTTTGCCCGATAAGCACGTTCAACCAAACCATTAAAACCTTCGCGCGCACCGAGATAATGTCCTAGGAACGATTTTATAATTGCGACGAAGGCAATTATTGAAGCGGCACATTTAATAAAAGGTTTATCGAAATAGCCAGATAAATAGTCGAGGATACTGATGTTTGCCGCTTTTGCTTTTACCAAATCAGTAGGAGATAAAGTAAATACACAGCTAAAAACGAAAAACATTACGGTTATAACCATTAAAATATGTGCTGAAGCTAGAATTCGAGAAGCTTTTTGATCAGCATGCTTGCCATATTCTTTACGATTGGCAACGGCAAATGTAGAAATAATAGACGAATGGTTAAATGCAAAGACCATAACAGGAATAGTTAACCAAATCGTAACCAATATACTCTGGTTATTTTCGGTACTATCCATATTAATATTGGAGAATGAAAGTGTTTCTAATGCAGCGCTATGCCAGTGAGGGATCATATAGAGTGAAAATATGATCAAAACCGCAATAAACGGGAATACTAGCATGCTCATTATTTTGACTATATATTTCTCACCCAGGCTAACAATAGCCATGATACCACCGACAAGAATAAGTGCTAATAGCCAGCGTGGTGGAGCATTAAAACCGAGGAGTTCAACGATGAAATTCTTGACATTATTGGTAATTGATACGCCATATACCAATAAGATAGGATAAATAGCAAAAAAATAGAGCAGTGTGATCCAATTACCGGAAGAACGGCCAAAATGTTCTTCTACAACCTCAGTAATATCGCCATTAGGTTTTGAGCCGGATAATACAAAACGGGTTAAACCGCGATGGGGAAAAAAGGCCATTGGAAATGCGAGTAACGTCATTAGAATGACGGGTAATAAACCACTCATACCTGCGTTAATGGGTAAAAAGAGTACACCCGCACCGATCGCGGTGCCGTATAAACCTAACATCCAAACTGTATCATTTTTACGCCAAACTTTTACGTCCTGGTGTGCATATGAGGAAGTGATGGAATCAACTCGAGTTGTATCCATGGTAATCTCCAAAATATAAAACGAGAAACAAAAAATAGTAAATTTTTAATGTATGAAAACCGGTCAATATAATTATGATTGCAGGTATATTTATACAATATTCTTTATCTGCATAAACAAAATATATAGTTAAAATTTATGTAAATAAAGTAACTGATTATTCTAGTAAAGGCTAATTATCATACTATACCACATTATGGTTTAGTGTCATTATCACAATACTGTTTAGAATCAATTTTATTTTGTTTTTTTATATGTCAAAATTATATTTTAGTTTTTCAGACGCAAATATTATTATTTATCGGCATAAAGTTCGATGATCAGCATCCAAAAAGTATAATCATCTATGGTTTATTGTAAGTAAGTGTGAGTTTTTTTTGTTTTTATTTTGTTAAAGTTGGCTATTGTTAGTTAATATTTACTTAAAAGTTGTTTTAATAAATATGATTAATCATTCAGTTAATAAGCTCAACTTTTGATAAAAATATTTTTATTAATTTTTTTAATGTATATAAATAAACGGACAATTTACTGATAATATTTAACGCTTTCACTTAGTTATAATCATTAACTAATTTATTGTTGGTTATTGGCTGTTTTCATTTTAAACATTATATTATTGTTTTTTTACTTTTGTACGAAAAATAGTTTATTTTTATTAACTTGCTGTTTAGATTTCATAGTGAAATGATTTCATTTTAAGATATAATCGTTATAAATTAATAACCTAAATTTAAATGATAAATGGCATAAATATTAAATCTAGCAACGTTTAATTCTATTTTAGTAAAATTAGACAATGTTATTTCATTTAGGTAACGCTTATCATAAATAATTATCTGTTTATTTAACTTATTAAAAATGTTGAGTGATAAAATAGCCTCGTTAAAATTAGTAACTTATTGAATTAACAAAGGCTATTTATCTATATATTTAAATTATTTTAGTATTCAATCTCTAATCCAGCCTTTTTTAATTAAAGGTGAAAATAAGATTTGATAAACTTTTATTATATATGGTAATAATTTGTGGCCACCAATTTTCCAGATTATTTGACTAATTCCACAAGCTATAATCGCCACCAAAAATGTGCCTGCCATATCTAAAGGCCAATGTACGCCTAGAAAAATTCTAGCCCACGCAATTGTGAAAGCCGGTATAAATAATAACAGTCCAATCCAATTTCTTAACCAGAATAAAAAGCCAAAAGCGAAGGTAAAAGCAATAGTAGCATGATTACTGGGAAATGATGGCGTTGGGGCATGAGCAAGAAAATGTTGGCCTATCCATAACATAAAAGGTCGTTCTTGTGGGAAAATCACGCCAATAAAACCGGAAATAGCTAAACCGATAATAACAGCGAGAGCGGTTTTATAGACAAATACTCTTTGGTGAACTAGGTTTTTCGATGTTCCCCAAAGCCAGCAGGCGATGGTAATTAAGGGAAATATAAGAATGAGACGTTTAGCCAAAAAAATTGCCAGTGTTAATGTACCAATGGATGTAATTGGGGCGGCATTAATAAAACTAAACAAACTTAAGTTAATATCGTTTAGCAAGGTAGAGCCCTCATTGAATATGTATCCTGATTATTTATATTAGATAGCCAAGGGTAAAATGTCTTTTACATAGAGTAAAGTAAGTTTGGTAATATTTTTATAAAACTTATTCATTTATTAAAAGAATTCGATGCTCAGGGCGTGGGCGTCCGGTTTGTTGATGACGGGACAAGCAGCTGATGGTGAAATGGGAAAAATAGTCGGCACCACTCTCTGTACCATGGCTCAGGTTAACGACGGAGAATACTGGCGCGCACGAATCAAAATAGATGGAAGACAAAGTTTAAAAGTATCGTTTTGGCCACAGACGTACCTTCGATAGCAACACTGTGTTGGTCTTTCGTCAGAAAGGCACTGGCTAATAGAAATTGCCCATCAGCTCAATATTACCTGATCTACGGTTTATAAAATTGAGAAATACGAAAAGGCCGTTTAAGCGGCCCACATTTAAATAATAACAATATGATAGTAAAAGATTTTATATATCATATAGCCCTTGCAAATGATACCCATTTTTGTGTGTGCTTAGCCAGAGATTAGCATTGCGAAGACCATTTTACGAATTTGGCGTTATAGACAGATTCATCGTCGCTGACGAACGTGGCTGCTCCCGTTTTTGGGCTGTCTTTCAATATTCCCAATAGCTCAGCCTGCACCAGCCGCTCATCAAACTCTTTACCTTTTTCATCGAACGCTTTGTAGCAGTCCACATCACCGGTTAATTGAATTGGCTGATCAATTACACTAGATACAACAACATTAAACGTTTTTTCATACTTCGGCTGCCCTTCCAACCACCACAGTACCTTTTGAGGAAGGAATAGCTTGGATGATCAGTTTATTATGTAAATCTTTGCCGCTATGGAAGAAAATGAGAGTAGAACAAGTGAAGAAAGAAGGACCTTACATACCGTTTTCATTGACAACCTCCTTTATGAACAACTAGTCATTTATTTGGCAACTAGATTTGAGATAAAACTTAAATCCTGTCTTAATGGATATTATTTAATGCTTACTGCGCGGTTATAATTTTTTACTTATTTGCGGCAATTTGTATCCATATTGATAATCACCGTGGTAACGTCAAATTATTGTAACATTGCAAGGTCAAGTAGATAGTATAAATAAAAAACCGATAGTTTAAATAGGACATAATTTAAACTATCGGATTCCTCAATAATTTGGGGACATTCAAAGAAAAGCAGTGGCATAAGTTAAGACTATTTATTATTCATAAAGTTCTTAAAGAAGAAAAAAAAGCATTTTTTGATCAAAAAATGCTTTTGTGATTTGTGCCTGAAACTTAGCATATAAAATTAAAATAGAAAATAATTTTAATAAAATCAGTTAATTAATAAAGTAGATGTTTTTTTGCGTAGGCTTCAAAGTCTGTACAACCACCAATATGCTGTTCATCAATGAAAATTTGCGGAACAGTCTCAACAGGTTTACCCGCTTTTTTAGCTAAATCAGCTTTAGTGATCCCCTCCGCTTGTATGTCAACATAATTATAATCAAAATCATCACGTTTATGTTTTAATTTTTCTGCTAATTCTTTTTGCGCGGACGCAATAGGGGCAATCAGAGCGACCAAAAATAACAGTAAACATCATATCTCCTTCAACTAAATTTTATTTATTATCTACAGTTTAATTACTATGCCTATAGTTAGCGTCAAAAAAAAACACAATTTATTTTTATTGCTATTTGAAATGTTAACAATTACCTAATATAACAGGATAGTGTTTTTTAATAGGAAACATAGATTGTTATGAGCAAAAAAAAATTATCCGCTATGCGTTCTTTCGGTGATATGCCTAAATTTCTGATAATACTCGAAGTTATTGGTTTGTTATTATTGTTATTGGTCTATTTAGTGATAAATAACTATATTGAATTAGCTGCTTTATTTATGAAAAAAGGTGTTTTGCTTGCTATGATTATGCTGGCAATTGGTTGTATGATACCGGCAATCGTTCATATTGTTTGGAGGGCACTGCCTAAGCTTAGTTTTTTCGGCATTGACCAACAAAAAAATAGTTCGGAACATCACTAACGAAAGCTAAAAGTTAAGCAGTGTAATCATCGCAAGATGGATTAAATTGTTAGTAGGAGAATGGCTCGTTAAATATGATTTAACATGATAAAATATGGTTTGTTTTTGGTTTAAGATGATAGATAGCGAATTTTCATAGGTAGAATTGTTAGTATTTTGTGTAAAATAAGGTTAATTAATGGATTCGATTTGTTTCCCTGACATAGCTAAATTGCGGGAGTGGCTTGTTCAACTCAAAACTTCATGTTTTAAATGTGATAATTGCCAGGCAGGCATTGCATTTGCCACATATGCAAAATATTGATGGTATTTTCGATGCTAAAGTTGATATTGTTGAAAACATATTAGTTTTCTCTGTTTTGGCTGAACTCAAACCGACATCGATTATTACCATATTAGCAATAAGCCAGCTCATTAACGGCGAAAGTATTTATGGAAATTAATGATGAAAATTCGCCTAAACTAGTGGTTAGTCAATCTTTTTTGTTATTGACTGGCGTGACTTGTAATCAATTCTCCAGTTTTCTTCAACAAGCTGAAGAGCAGATGGCGGCTATTATTTTTGAAGTTTATAACAATGATCTGCTGTATAGCGGTCTAGAAGATATTGACGATGAAGAGCTATCGGAGCGACCTTTACCTGCTCGCTTTCTGCTACATTAAGTTATAAAAATAGATGCAATCGGCATCTGCTATTCATGTGGATGGATAATGGATTATCTATTTTACATTTATGAAGATTAAAAGAATAACAATAACTCTCAGACTCTCAGACTCTCAGACTCTCAGACTCTCAGACTATTTATTACTTTAAAAGGACTGGCTATTTCGCTAGATTCTTTTTATTCCTGTTAACCGCTTCGTTTGCACTTTATCTAGCAAATAATATTCGAATAATAACCGCTTTCTAAAAGGAATTAGAATATGATTAGTTCATTGCAATCTGCTAGTGTCAATAATATAGAATCTTTTGTTGCTTCCAGTCCTGATTTTGATCCGATAAAAGTAGAAATCAATAAAAAAATCGACAATAAATTTGTATTGGTTTTTAGTGGATTTTCTGGCATGGGATTCATAATTTACTTATCATTGCCGGCGCGACTCCTGAAGGTATTGGCTGTGTCTATGATATTGCTAAAAATTTAGGGGTAAGCACTTTTGGCATTGCTTCACAACAAGCGTCAACAAATAGCCTATCAAAAAATCGTGAGAATGTTATGCAGATAAAGGATCCGGATAACAGCTGGAAAGTTTTGGATGATTCTGGTGATTCTTATATATGGTATACGCTGCAAGTAAAAATGGATGTTTTTTAGCGTTTGGTGGTGGTAGTGTTACTCTAAGTGAATTAGAAGAAGCGGCTGGCAAAGGTATTGAAACAAAAATTTTTCCTGAGTTTTTACCAGATACAATTAATTTAGACGGTAAATTAGCCTAAGGAAAAACAATCGCTGAAATATGTCCAATACAAACAAGATATGCAAAAGATGTATAGTATAAAAATAATCTCTCCAGCTGATTTACATAAACGAATAAGGCAATATATTTAGCCTGCCATTTATTCTGAATAGCTAGGGTAGTTTGCTATTTTACAAAACGAAGTGATTATTTTAATTGTAAAAACTCTCAGTCTCTTGATGGTTATATTGCATTAAATAAAAAAACGTTTATCAAGTGGTGTTCAGTGTTATTGAAATCTTACATATTATAATTTTAAACGTTAAAGATTAGCACACATTGAACACATCAAATCTTTGCGTAATTAGTTAAAAAATCATAATAAATATAGAGAAAGCCAGGTTTATTTGGTTAAATTTTCTCAAAAGATAAAGTGTATTGTTCAAGCCAACGCATTAATAAAGTTAAAATGCCATTCACGCATAAATAGATAATTCCCGCTGCAATAAAAACATCGACATTATAAGTTTGGCCAAAAATTTGTTGGCTATATCCCATAATTTCTAATAGCGTTATGGTATTTTCTAGTGAAGTGCTTTTAAAGATAAGGATCACCTCATTACAATAGGCTGAAAGTGCACGTTTAAGCGCGTAAGGCAAAATAATTCTTAGGGTTTGGTAATTTTACATACCTAAGGCCTGACAAGATTGCCAGCTAGCTTTAGGAATTGCTTTTACTGCACATGAAATATGAAGTAATAAAGTGGAATAGGCGGCACTATTAAGCGCTAACGCTAACAGGGCACAAACCCATGGTGTAGAAATCAATCCCCATAATGCAGGGTACTCTTTTAGTGCGGGAAATTGACTGGGTCCATAGTAAATAGAAAAAATTGAACCAGCAAAGGAGTACCGGTAAATAGCATAATATAGCCTTGAATAATAGCTGAAAAAATTGCTGTTTTTAACGATAAAATAATAGTCAAAAATAGTGCTAACAAAAAGGCAATCAGTAACGCGCATAATGTTAATGATAGACTGGTTGATAAGTCTGGCAGCAATTAAATGATTAAATCGATCATTTTGCAACTCCTGGTTCAAACTGAGTTGTGCGTAATTCTATGCGCCGTAAAATAAATTGACTTACCAGGGTGATAACCAGGTAGATTAACGCCACAATTAAGTACCAAGTAAAAGGTTTCTGAGTACGATTGACAATGCTTTTGGTTAGCAACATCAAGTCATTTACGCTAATCAATGAAACCCAATGCAGTATCTTTTAGCAATACCAGCCATTGATTGCCTAAGCCAGGTAATGCATGACGCCACATTTGGGGCATAATAAGCCGTAGGAAAGCAATATTTTGATTGAGTGAGACCCAAAAATGCATGATCTGATTCCCATTTGGCGGGATGGTATCGCTTTTTGGGCGCCTCTTAAGGTTTGCGATGCATAGGCAGCATAGAGTAGAGCAACACCACCACAGAAAAAAGGGATAAAATCGAATTCACTATTTTGTGGGAAGAACCATTCAGGATCAACTTGCCAGGTTGTTTGTCAGAAAATAAAATTAATATTAATGCCGTCACCTAACAACATAATAAATTGTAATGTGCCATAGTAAACGACCAGCACAACTAATAATTCAGGTAATCCGCGTATTAAAGTCACCCAGCAAGAACCAAATAAGGCTACAGACCGCCAGCGAGCAGATTCCCAAGCAGTAAATAATACGGCTAATAACAGCCCTAGTATCAAAGCGATGCCAGCAAGAGTAATTGTCAAACCAGCGGCATTTATTAGAAACAACAGATTATTTATTACGATAATCAACTATTTTTGCAACCATTTTTGATAGATAGCATCATAGGTGCCATTTTGTTTTACTTATGCCATTGCTTTATTTAATTTATATAGCAGGGTTTTGTTTCCTTTCGTACTGCAATACCAAGACCCACACCAAAATAATTAGCATCTGTTATTTTTTCACCCACGGCGGGGTAAGGTTTTCGTTACCTTTTGTTTTTAACCATTCCGTCGTGACAGCTGTATCTCCAAACACAGCATCTATACGGCCATTTTGTAAATCGAGGATAGCAGTTTGGTAATTATCATACGGCACAGCTTGCATCTCTTTATGCTGTTGGATGATATATTTTTGATGGGTAGTTCCCATTTTGCACGCCAACTTTTTTACCTTTTAATAATGATATTTTATTAATTTTATTTTTTAGCACAATAAATGTTGCTGAGTTATTGTAATAACTATCAGTAAAATCAACTTGTTTTTGCTGCTCTGGGGTAATATCAATTCCAGCCATCAAAGCATCAAATCGACGCATTTTCAAACTGGGAATTAAGCCATCAAAAGATTGATGAGTAAATGTACAGTTGGCATTGAGTTTTTTACATATGGCATTGGCCAGATCAATATCAAAACCGACAATGTTATTATTGGCATCAATTGATTCGAATGGGGCATATGTTGCTTCAGTTGCAAAACGTATCGTCTCTTTTGGTGAGGCTAGTACTGATATGGATAGGCTGCATAAGATAATAGCTAACAGTGATTTTTTCATTACGTTATTCTCAATGAGATGAATGGGATAGATAATTTTCCAAGCCTTGAGTTTGTGGTCTAGTGAAACGATCAATATCGCCTTGCTCCACAATTACCCCTTTTTCCATATAAACTATCTTACTCGCTGTTTTACGGGCAAAATCAATTTCATGAGTCACTATCAGTTGGGTGATGCCCGTTTTTGATAATTCCTGTATAATATTAACTACTTGGGTTGTAATTTCAGGATCGAGAGCGGCTGTTGGTTCATCAAATAACAGTATTTAAGGCTCTATCATTAATGCTCTGGCAATTGCCCCTCGCTGTTGCTGACCTCCAGAAAGGTGCAATGGGAAGCGATTAGCACATTCAGTTAACCGTAAACGGTGCAATAAATTTGCTGCTTTTTCTTTAGCTATTGCCTTAATTAAACCTAATACTAAACAAGGCGCTTCAATCAGATTTTTCATTACGGTCAAATGTGGCCATAAGTTATATTGTTGAAATACCATTCCCACTTTTTGTCTTAACGCTCTGATTTCATTTTTTTGGTTTGGCGTGAAAAATCAAAATGGTACCCAACGATATTCAGTTGGCCTGAACGGGGCATTTCTAGTAAATTGAAGACACGTAATAATGAGCTTTTGCCAGCACCACTTGGGCCAAGTAATACCATCGTTTCACCCGTCAAATTGATATTGTGTAGGGCTTGCTCTTCACCATAAAAGCAATTAATTTGTTTTAATTGAATACTCATGCTAAAAATCTCAATAAATAAACAAGTTAAACAATGATAATCTTAATGGAATAAGTTATGCAATATGTAATTTCTACAAATAGACTAATATTGATATTTTATAAGGTTTTTTGGCTTTATTAAGCTAATTTTTATTGTTTTTTATGCATTATTAATGCAATTTTATTGATTTTTTTAGCCATGTGTGGTCCCCCCCTTAAATATAAAACGATGAATTGGGCTCATGATTAGCCAATACATTAGTCCTGAAAAACCGGCAGGATGCCACCATGTTCTGACATCTAACGTTCGATATTTGCCACAATCCTTAATGGTAAAAGTTAAACGCCCTAGCCCCGGTGCTTTCATACCAAATAATAGGGTTAATGATGTCCAGGTTTGATATTAATCACTTTCCAGCTATCGATCATGTCGCCTAAATATAATTCCTCACGTATAGGTCGGTCATATTTTACTTTGTTGAGCATTAAATCATCAATCAAGGCGCGTAATTGCCATAAAATATTGGCGTAGAAATATCCTCTTTTGCCACCAATTTGTTGCATGATTTGCCAAATAGTCCGGTAGTAGCGCGGGTTGTTAATGTAAAACCGGCATCTTTCGGATAATAACTATATTTGTCATACTATTTTGTTTTTAGGATTGGATCTGAGCCCCAATCCGCTTTATTGATGGCATTGGCGAGTGAATAAACGCTTGTTTGATTGCTTCATCAACGCTAAGCAATTTTGCGGAATAAGCTGTTTTAACGCTTGATCATTAGTTGGCAGATTGTGCTGTAGCCCTTGAATTAAACTTTTGGTAATAGAGGGAGAGACTGAAGTTATTAGTTTAATGAATTGAATGGAAATTAATCTAATTGGGATAGGTAGCGGGATAAGCGGTCGATACTTACCGCTTGTCTGCATAAAGCGCTTGAAAAGTGTTTGATAATCAATATATTCCTGCCCACCAGCATCAAGTATACGATGCTCATTAGTTGGATGGGCTATCAATTGCGTCAGGTAGTACAGCATGTTTTCTAAAGCAATAGGACAAGATTTTGACCTTATCCAACGTGGGCGAGTGAGAATGAATAAGTTGTAAGTCATATCCGGAATTATTTCATAAGGTACGGAGCCAGCACCAATAATAATTGGTGCCCTAATTTATGTCAACGGAATTTTACTTTCACGTAAGATTTCTCCGGTCAGTTTACGTGCCATCAGATGTTGTGAATGACAGCAATGGTTTTGTAGTGCGCTTAAATAGATAACTTGTTTTACTTGAGAGTGCTTGAGTACATTTTTAACATTAAGAGCAGCCAGGCATTCTTGTTCAATAAGATTATTATTAGCTGACATACTGTGAACAAGAAAGTAAACGATATCAATATTTGTCATAATATTGTTTAAGGTTTTCGCTGCGCGTAGATCAACATAACAACACTGAGTATTTGGCCAATTTTGTGCTCTAGCCCAATCAAGTTGACGTGTTGCTGCGGTGATCATATGTCCTTGTTTGATTAACGCGGGGAGCAGATTTTGACCAATATAACTGTTAGCACCAAGTACTAAAATCCGTTTTTTACCCATATTTGGTTACCTATTTAGCACCAGAGTGATTGGCCGAAAATTTAGTTATCTATTAGGCGAAGAAGGCAATCAGTAATGGCGTCAATAGGCTGAGTACAAAACCGTGGACAATGGCAGCAGGTACAATAGACACCCCCCCGCTACGTTGTAATATGGGTAGCGTAAAGTCCATCGATGTTGAGCCACAAATCCCCAATGCAGTAGAACGAAATTGATTGATAATAATCGGAATAAGCATAATAGCCGCTAATTCACGCATTAGGTCGTTAAAGAAAGCGGTACTACCAATGACTGGTCCGTAAGCGTCAGTAAGCAGTATACCGGTTAGAGAATACCAACCATATCCGGCTGCAATTGCTAAACCTACTTTAGTAGGTAGCCCTAATAAAAATGCCGCCAAAATACCACCAAGTAGCGCGCTGATGGCAACAATTAGCGCAATGATTGCGCCTCTGAAATTGATTAAAATTTGCCGAAGATATATCCCACTATTACGAAGATGGCAACCCACCAATAATAATAAACAGATAAGGGTAATTTCAGTACTATGTTTGGCATAGGATAAAAATTGCCACTTTGTTAATCCTAACAGGAAACCTAGTATTAACACGCCATATAGTGGTAGTGAACTTAAAATCATTTTTAATCGAGAGAGTGGTTTATTGGTTTCCCGTTTCGCAATTTCCCACGGAAAAAGTTTATCCAATAATAATAAAGCAATCAGGTTAGCGGCAAAGGTGCAGCAAAAGAAAACCATGGTATAGATAAAAATTGCAGTAAGATGAGTACTAATATTATCCAATAATGCCAAAGTGATGCCCATTAAAAATAAAATAATGTAAACCATCACACCTAATAGGCGATGAGTAAGCGCTAAAATCTTCTTATTCTTGAAGCGAAATAGATAGCCTAGAGTTAACGGTAAAAGAATGATAAGTAGTCCTGAATACATAGTCCATCCTTATTACAATTAACGCTTTTATGGCGGTGATTTTGTGGAAATAATGTGAAAAAGATAGGCAAAATAATGATAAATATTCTATAACAGACTCAAACTAGGCGCAATATCATAGAATAATATTTAAACGTAATTCATTTGCTCACAGGATAATCCAGAACTATTGCTGATAGGCATAAAAAGAGGTTAACCATGTATTTGCAACAAGTGGAGATTTCTGGTTTTCGCGGTATCAATCGGCTTTCATTAACCTTAGATCATAATACTGTGTTAATTGGTGAAAATACCTGGGGTAAGTCAAGTTTGTTAGATGCGCTGACTATTTTATTATCACCTAAGCAGCCGTTATATCAATTTAGCCAACATGATTTCCATCAATTGGTAGATACAGATGAACAAGTCAATAATCTACAAATTATTTTAGTTTTTTGGGAAAACCAGTCAAATAGTCACAACGCTAGACGATTTAAGTCCTTATCTGCATTATGGGATTGAAGGAAATGATAATAAACGTATTTATTATCGAATGAGTGCTGAACGACAAAATAAGATTGTGGCTACCGAAAGATGTTTTTTAGATAAAGACGGTAATAAACTA
This sequence comes from Arsenophonus endosymbiont of Aleurodicus floccissimus, assembly GCF_900343025.1. GTDB lineage: Bacteria > Pseudomonadota > Gammaproteobacteria > Enterobacterales > Enterobacteriaceae > Arsenophonus. The sequence goes on from NZ_OUND01000001.1 coordinate 175,985, forward strand.
GTTTTAAATGATAATAGCAAATATATCTAGCAGATTATTCGACTATATCCCGTACTACGTCTAAGAGATGCCCGCTTTTTACGCCCTACAGCAGCTGAATCTTATGATACTGACTATAAAAAATCCTCTGTTAAATTTGCCAGCCAATTACAGCAATTAACCCAGGCATTAAAAAGCATCACCAAAATTGTCTTATGAAGAGATTGAAGATGGCTTTGTGGTAATGCATCAATTGCTCGGTTATTATTTTGCCGAACAAAATATGCGCTTATTTAATCGATCACATCAGTCAAATATTACCTATCACTCACCTAATAGAAGAGGCTGTAGGGTGCTAGAGGATATCAATCGTATAGTCGGTAAACCGGAACAGCATTCTATTCGGTTAATTATTTGGTAGCTTTTTTCATTGCAGCGTATTAATTCAACTAATTCAGGCGAATTGCTTTCACAAGTTTCACTGGAAAATATATGCCGCTTAGTACGTAATTCAAATCTAGTGGTTGTTTATCGGTTAAAGGCGAACAAGTTATCACTGGAAGATATGCGCCGTCTTTCATTTCACATACGTATTAATCGCCCGTCAGCACTATTTACACGCTGCTGGTTATTGGTTGAAGGTGAAACCGAAATCTGGTGGATGAATCAATTAGCACGCCAATGTAATTATCATTTTGAGTCAGAAGGTGTTAAAGTAATTGAGTTTGCGCAATGCGGTCTTAAGCCATTATTAAAGTTTGCTAATAGTATGGGGATCGAGTGGCATACTTTGTTTGATGGCGATAATACAGGGAAACAGTATGCTGATTCAGCAATTTCTTATGCTGAAAGAATCAATGATACTCCTCGAGATAGACTAACTATATTACCCTGCGTCAGATATGGAGCATTTTCTTTACCGTGAAGGTTTCAGCGATATTTATCATCAGATTGCCGCTATTCCTGATAATGGTAAAATATCACCGCGTCGTATCATTATTAAAGCAATTGATCGAACTTCTAAACCTGATTTAGCAATTGAAGTCGCCAATAGAGCGGCAGAAAAAGGCGTTAATTCAATTCTTTCGTTGTTGCGCCATATGTTTTCAGGTGTTGCATGGCTAGCCAGAGGGCAATCTTAGTAAACAGTAAGCAATAAAGATAGTGTGGCATTTGTTTGCTGGTTTTAGTCGAGGCAGCAGGGGCTCTTATAGGGTTTTAACCTATTCCATATTAAAAAAGGTATTTTTAGTATGAAATTTCTTCGCAATCAAAAAAAGCGTTTATTAATTTTTCTGATGTTGAAATTAATTATTATCATCACCGCTGTGATGCTTTATATAATTAATTTACCCAAAAAAATAAATTATCAAACTGTACCCGTTATCAGAGGAAATATCGAAAAACATGTACTTTGCCACGGGTAAGCTGGACGCGTTGAGTAAGGTAGGTGTTGGCGATCAGGTTAGTGGCCAGTTACAGACCCTTTATGTAAAAGAGGGGGATATGGTAAAAAAAAGGGATTTGTTAGCGGTAATCGATCCGTAAAAGGCGCAAAATGTTGTTAAAGAATCAGAGGAGACGCTGCGTGAACATCAAGCTAATTTGGCCTTAGCGCAGGCTGAATTGAAATTAGCAGAAATGACTTATCAGCGCTATGTCGATTTGGCAAAGCATTAGGCTATTTCATGGCAGGAGTTTGATCGAGTTAAAACTGATGTTGCGGTTAAAAAAGCGCGGGTAAAAATTTATATTGCCCAAATTAATCGTAATCAAGCCTCGTTAAATACAGCTAAAACTAATTTGAAATATACCCATCTTACTGCGCCATTAAGTGGGATTGTTACTAACATTAAAACGTTTCAGGGACAAACGGTAATCGCTTCCCAAGAAGCGCCAATTATCATGACATTAGCAGATTTGGATACAATGTTAGTAAAAGCACAAGTTTCTGAAGCTGGCATTATTAATCTTAAACCGGGGCAAAAAGCTTCTTTTACTATTCTTGGCGCACTGGGTAAAACTTTTGCTGGAGTTTTGAAAGATATTTTACCTACGCCGGAAGAAGTTAATGATGCAATTTTTTATTATGCACGCTTTGAAGTACCCAATCCGCATCATATTTTAAAACTACAAATGACTACACAAATTAAAATTCAACTTGCATTACATAAAAATGTATTGCTTTTACCACTATCTGCCTTGAGAGAAAATGTTGCTAATAATCAATATATTGTTGTACTACTACAAAATGGGTAACAGGTGGAAAGGAGAGTCGAAGTTGCTACCCAAAATTATATTGATGCAGAAATTGTTTCCGGTCTTGCTGAAGGTGACTTAGTAATTACTAACTCTAAGATAGCAAAAGGATGAAGGAATGAGTGCATTACTTGAATTGAGTAATATCGGTCGTAATTATCGAACAGGTGAACAACAGGTAAAGGTACTAAAAAATATTTCTTTGACCATAAACACAGGAGAAATGGTAGCAATTGTTGGCGTTTCAGGCTCTGGCAAATCAACTTTAATGAATATTCTTGGTTGCTTAGATAAACCAAGTTATGGTGAATACTATCTGGCTTGGCAAAATATAGCTGAGCTGGATGACGGGCAGCTTTCTGTTTTACGCCGCGAATACTGTGGCTTTATATTCCAATGTTATCATTTGTTGCCTTATTTGACTGCCGAACAGAATGTTGAAATTCTGGCTATTTATACCAGTACATGCCAGCAAGAGCGCCGTAAACGAGCAATTGGATTATTAGCGCGCCTTGGTTTGAGTGACCGAATTAAATATTATCCGACACAATTATCTGGCGGCCAACAGCAGAGGGTCAGTATTGCTCGGGCATTGATCAATGGTGGGCAAATTATTTTAGCTGATGAGCCAACGGGGGCGTTTGATAGCCATTCCGGTGATGAAGTTACTGCTATTCTTAAACAGCTATACCAAGAGGGATATACTGTTATTTTGGTTACCCATAATATGCAGATAGCAGCGCAGGCAGAGCGGATAATTGAAATTAAAAATAGCGAAATTATCCATCATTCTGTGCAACGCAAGCCAACAAAAATATTACCGCCGATTTTCTCTGCTAAAAAGCAGCAAATTTCAATGACGCAACGACTTAATCAGTTTAGAGAAGAGTTACTAATGGCATGGCGAGCGATATTAATTAACAAAATGCGCACATTACTCACTATGCTTGGCATCAATATTGGTATTGCCTCGGTCGTTAGTATTCTTGTTATTGGCAATGCGTCCAAAAGATCGGTATTAGCTGATATTCAGTCAATTGCAACAAATACTATTACGGTCTTTCCTGGTAAAGGATTTAGTGACGTCAGCCCAGAAGATAGACGGGCGCTGACCATAAACTATGTGGATGGGCTACAAAAGTAACCATATGTTTTTGCTATATCAGGTAAAATGAGTACTAATGTTCGCTTATGTTATGGCAATCGGAATTCAGCAGCAAGTGCATTTGGCGTTGGAGAGTCATATTTTGATGTTTATGCCATGTCAATGAGCGAAGGCATAATTTTCACCAGCGATATGGTTAAGCACCATGGACAGGTAATTGTTATTGATTAAAATACCAAGGATATGTTTTTTCCTAAACAGAAACAGGTTGTTGGTGAAATAATATTAGTCGGTAATATGCCTGTTACTATTGTTGGGCTGGCAGCTGAGCAGAAGTCAGTTTATGGCAATAGCAATATGCTACAGATCTGGATGCCTTATACTACGATGAGTAGTCGTCTGATGAATGGCTCTTATTTTGATAATCTTTATATTAGAATCAAACAGAGGTATAACTCGTTAGAAGCATAGCAACAATTGACACGATTATTAACGGTATTACATGGAAAAAAGGATATTTTTACCTACAACTTCGATACATTGATTAAAACGATAGAAAAAACGACCAATACGCTACAGTTATTTTTAACATTAGTCGCGGTTATTTCCTTGCTAGTCGGTGGTATCGGTGTGATGAATATCATGCTGGTTTCAGTAACCCCTAACGGACGAAAGAAATTGGTACTCGCATAGCAATCGGTGCTCGAAATAGCGATATTATGCAATAATTTTTGATAGAGGCAATTTTTATTTGTTTGTTTGGCGGTTTTTTAGGGATCTTGCTCTCTTATATCGTGGCGCTTATTGCTCGCTTACTATTACCAGATTGGCAGTTTGCTTTTAGCCTAATGCCACTGCTTTGCGCTTTAGTTTGCTCAACCATCATTGGCCTCATTTTTCGTTTTTTACCCGCCCGCAACGCGGCAAAGTTGAATCCAGTAGATGCTTTGGCAAGAGAATAAGTAATAAATATTTATATGCTCCCAAAAGAAGTTTGGGAGCAATAATTAAAATAGCAAATGATTAAAGGCAATGAAAACCAACCTATCCATTTTCTACAGGGATAATAAGGCTGGCATGGTTACCCTTAGGCCCTTTAGTTGAACTAAAATTGACCTTTTGTCCAGCTTTCAATGTACGGTACCCTTCCATCTGGATACTGGAATAGTGTGCGAAGATATCTTCGCCACCATTTTTGGGGTAGATGAAGCCAAAACCTTTAGCATTATTAAACCACTTAACTGTACCTGTCTCCATACATCATCCTTCATAATGGGGTTTTATCAAACAAGTGCCTGTGAACAGCTCATTTCATATTGCAGCGAACTAAAAATTGTTTGTTCATAAAATATACTGTATTAAAAAGATATATGGCGTCAAGTGTACTCTATTCGTAGAAACTGGTTCAGTTGCTAAAATTTGATTTAGATAACGCTATAGGTCACTGTTTTTTTATTACTTACTTTTTAAAGGATAATTGGTCACAAATAGGATCAAAGTGATAAATTAAGAATAATCAAAAAAAATGTATAATTAAAATATTTAACTGGATTTTTACATAATGAGTGAGTGTTAATCAGATTATTAGACGGATGTCAGGCTCAAGGAACAAGTGGAACATGCTTTATAACCACCTTCAATGTATAAGGTGATTTTGAATAATGATGATTTCACACCAATGGATTTTGTAATACAAGTGTTAAAAAAATACTTTTCTTTTGATGAAGAGCAAGCCACACAAATTATGTTGGATGTTCATTTTCACAGGAAAGGGATCTGTGGGGTTTATACTGTTGAGGTTGCAGAAACAAAGGCCGCGAAAGTTAATATTTATGCAAGAGAACATGAATATCCATTACTTTGCACGATAGAAGAAGTCTGATTAGACTAATTTATAGGGAGGTGATTATGCTTAACCAAGAACTTGAACTTAGTCTTAATGTAGCTTTTGCCAAGGCAAGAGATAGCAGGCATGAATTTATGACGGTTGAGCATCTATTGCTGGCGTTACTCAGTAATACATCGGCCAGGGAAGCCTTAGAAGCTTGCAAAGTTGGCCTTGTAGTATTGCGACAGGAATTGGAGCATTTTATTTCACAAACAACACCATTATTGCCTGAGGATGATAGTCGGGATACTCAACCTACGTTAAGTTTTCAGCGAGTATTGCAGCGTGCCGTGTTTCATGTGTAGTCATCTGGGCGTAATGAAGTTACTGGTGCTAATGTGCTGGTTGCTATATTTAGCGAACAAGAGTCTCAAGCTGCCTATTTATTGCGTAAACATGATGTAAGTCGGCTTGATGTTGTTAATTTTATTTCTCATGGCATGGTCAAAGGTAGTGAGGCTGATAATAGCTATTCCGATTCTATTAATATTGCTTATCAGAATGAAGAAGCTATTAGCGTTGAAGAACGTATGGATAGCTTTACTACCAACCTTAACCAATTATCAAAAGCCGGCAAAGTTGATCCTTTAATTGGGCGTCAGCTGGAACTGGAGAGAACGATCCAGGTTCTTTGTCGGCGGCGAAAGAATAATCCGCTATTAGTGGGTGAATCTGTGGTAGGTAAAACAGCGATTGCGGAAGGGCTAGCATGGCGTATCATACAAAATGATATCCCGGAAGTAATGAAAGATTGCACTATTTATGCCCTGGATATCGGTTCACTACTAGCGGGTACTAAGTATCGTGGTGATTTCGAAAAGCGCTTCAAAGCATTATTAAATGTGTTAAAAAAAGATGAAAAAAGTATTCTTTTTATTGATGAAATCCATACGATTATTGGTGCTGGTGCGGCATCTGGCGGACAAGTTGATGCGGCTAATCTGATTAAGCCATTACTATCGAGTGGCCTGATCCGGGTGATCGGTTCAACTACCTACCAAGAATTTAGTCATATATTTGAGAAAGATCGTGCGCTTGCAAGACGATTCCAAAAAATTGATATCGTCGAACCTTCTGATGACGAAACGGTACAGATTATTAATGGATTACGAGCTAAGTATGAAGCTCATCATAATGTTCGTTATAGTCCTAAAGCGATTAAAGCTGCGGTTGATTTATCAGTAAAATATATCACAGATCGCCATTTACCAGATAAAGCAATTGATGTTATTGATGAAGCGGGTGCAAGAACGCGTTTGATGCCACAAAACCGACGTAAAAAAATAATTGGGGTACAGGAGATAGAATCAGTTGTTTCCCTCATTGCCCGTATTCCTGAAAAAACAATTTCTTCTAGCGATAAAGAGCGATTGAAAAATTTAGATAATAGATTGAAATTACTGGTATTTGGCCAAGAGCAAGCTATTCAAACCCTCAGCGAAGCGATTAAAATGAATCGAGCAGGGTTAGGTAGTGACCATAGACCTATTGGTGCATTTTTATTTGCTGGGCCAATAGGTGTCGGTAAGACAGAAGTCACTGTGCAACTGGCAAAGGCATTAGATATTAAATTATTGCGTTTTGACATGTCAGAATATATGGAACATCATACAGTTAGTCGGCTAATTGGTGCCCCACCAGGATATGTAGGTTTTGATCAAGGTGGTTTATTGACAGATGCGGTTATAAAACATCCTTATTCGGTCGTTTTATTAGATGAAATAGAAAAGGCGCATTCTGATGTATTTAATCTTTTATTACAAGTGATGGATAATGGTACTTTAACCGATAATAATGGCCGTAAGGCTGATTTTCGTAATGTTGTCTTGGTGATGACTACTAATGCGGGTGTGCAAGAAACACAACGTAAATCGATTGGTTTTACTGAGCAGGATAATAGTACCGATGCATTATCAGAGATAAAACGAATTTTCGCGCCTGAGTTTCGTAATCGATTGGATGGTATAATTTGGTTTAATGGTTTAACACCAGAAGTTATTGCTCAAGTTATTGCTCAAGTTATTGATAAGTTTATTGTTGAGTTACAAGCGCAACTTGATGAAAAAGGTGTGTCAATTGAAATCAGTAATGCGGCACGTCAATGGCTTTGTGCTAAAGGCTATGATAAGGCGATGGGAGCCAGGCCGATGGCAAGAGTGATCCAGGATAATCTAAAGAAACCTTTAGCTAATGAACTTTTGTTTGGGCAGTTGAGTCACGGTGGTGCTGTTAAGATCGATCTGAATAAGAAGACGCAAAAATTAACTTATCATTTTGAAGGTATGCACAAAACTAAACCAGAGAATGCAATAATTTAATTACAGATGGTTTATAACCATAGATGATATTCCAATCGTCTATGGCAAGCGCCTGAGAGAAGAGGCGATCAACGGCTACGAAAGATGATTCTGCCTTTACTCAGATCATAAGGTGTTAACTCGACAGTCACTTTGTCGCCCATCAGAATACGGATATAATTTTTACGCATTTTGCCAGAAATATGCGCAGTAACTACGTGTCCATTTTCTAGTTCAACACGGAACATGGTATTGGGCAGAGTATCTAGTACTGTACCTTGCATTTCAATATTGTCTTCTTTGGCCATCTAATCCTCTGAGTTAATCACCAAGTTTTTTACGGGCAAGATAATGCCGAAAAACCCTCCTTATGTAAAGGAGTGTAGAGTTTAAAGTCACTTTTTCTTTTTATCAAGATACGAAAATTACAGCATTAAAGCTTAATAGTACAAAAATATACAACAAGTATATGGTTTGAACAACGCGAACGATAAAAAAATAAAATATAATAATATCATTGCCAACCATCTAACTTAGTTTGCAATAGAATGAATGGTTCTGCCACTTATATCTTCAAATTAATGCTAAATCAGCTATGCTATCTGTTGCCTTTGTTTAAGTAGAAAAATATTTTTTAGTTAATCATTCAAAATGATTAATTTCTGCTGTACTGGGTAAAATTATGGTTTGTTTTAGCCAACATGCTTTATCGATAGGTTGATCGCGATATTGATAGAGATAATTTAAAAATTGTACCCGAGGGATCTCTCTTTCACACCTAAAGAGGTGGTATATGCATTAATTATTTGACAATCAAACAGTTTTACACCGAAACGCAGGAAATGGTAATAAAAAGCAATAAGTGCATATTTAGAACCGTCAGTAACATGGCTAAACATCGATTCACCACAAAAAATTTTACCAATATTGATGCCATATGGTCCACCAATTAATTTTGTATTGTGCCAAACTTCAACGGAATGAGCAACGCCCAGCTGATGCAAAGCAGTATAGGTTTCTATTATTTGGTGGGTGATCTAGGTTCCTTCTTGCCGTTGTGCGCAGGCGGCAATAACCTGTTCAAAGTCATGATTTAGCGTAATGGCATAAGCGGTTTTTCTCATTCTTTTTTTAGTTGTTCGGTTAATGTGTATTTCTGCTGGCAAGAGAATTGCACGTGGATCTGGCGACCACCATAATGGGATTTCCGTTGGATTAAACCAAGGGAAAATCCCTTCATAATAGGCAGATTGTAATCTACCAACAGCCATATCACCGCCGATGGCTAGTAAACCATTGGGTTCATGTAGAGCATATTCGGGCGCTGGAAAGATATAGGATCCATCATCAAGCTGAAACATATAACCGTCCTATTAACTAATTTTGTAATTATGTTAGTACTATTTGAGCTTGATAATATTGAAAATAGCGTCCTTTCAGTTGTAATAGTTCTTCATGGGTCGCTTGCTCAATAATTTTTCCATCATCCATAACATATATTTGATCCATTTTTTCCAGACCCTGTAAGCGATGGGTAATAACTAACAAAGTTTTGTTGTGGCAGTGTTGTTGCAATTGAATTAGTATCTGTTTTTCAGTTTTTGCATCTAATCCTTCAGTCGGCTCATCTAATAAAATTATTGGCGCATCATAAAGTAGGGCTCTTGCGATACCTAATCGCCGTTGTTCGCCACCTGAAAGTTGTCGGCCACCTTCACCGATCCAACTATCTAGCCCTTGATTTTTAATCATGCTGTCTAAACCGACTTGTTTTATTACTTTTGTCAGTAAGGTATCACTTGCATCATCTTTCGCTATTAGCAGATTATTACGTAAAGTATCACTAAAAATATGTGTTCGCTGTGGAACTACCGCCATTAATTTACGTAATGTTTTCTCATTATAGTGATTAATTAGGTGGCCATTTATCAAGATCTGGCCTGAGCTGACATCCCATGCACGGGTTAATAATTGTAACAGCGTAGATTTACCACAACCAGTTTTACCTAGTAGCGCAACATGTTCACCTGCATTGAGTGTTAAAGAGATATTTTTTAATGTGGGTTGCGGTTGTTGAGGATAACTGAAGTGTACTTTTTGCAATTTGATGTCAACCTGATTATTCGTCGTTATATCTGAAGCGGGAAATGTCACGGCCGGCTTCTGATTAATTAACTCCATTAAGCAATTTGCTGAAGTAACCACTTGCCCTAAATATTGAAATGCAACCGCCACCGGCCCAAGAACTTCAAATGCAGCTAAGGTACAAAAGACGAACAGAGCAATAAGCGCACCGGGCTTATGCTGTTCACCAACACCAGTTGCTGCCATCCACATTATTAGGGTTGCGGTAAGGCCGGAGATAAAAATCATAATAGATTGTGATAGCGCGGTTAAGTTAGATTGCTGTTGTTGGCGTTTTAGCCAATTGGTTTCTAGATCGGTCAATACTTGCCGAAAACGAGGTAATGCCCCAAAAACAGTTAGTTCCGCTTTTGCCTGAATAATATTGATTAAACAAGCGCGATATTGGCTGCGAAATATAGTGAGATCGTGTCCAATAGATTTTCCCGCCTGATAAAAAAACCAGGGTAAGGTAATCAGCAAACACAGTATAATTGTGCCCAGTGTAAGGGCAAGAAATAAGTCTAATGTGCTTAATGCCAAAGTGAGTAAAATAGTAATAACCAAAGCAGCAAAAATGGGAGAAAGCACCCGTAGATACAAGTGATCAAGGCTTTCAACATCAGCTACCAGACGATTAAGGATATCTCCTTGGCGATAGTGTGAGATAGCGCCAGGTGAAAGCGGGAATAGTTTTTGAAATGTAAATACCCTTAAATGTGCTAAGACACGAAAAGTTGTATCGTGGTTAACTAACCGTTCGGCGTAACGACTTGCAGTACGGATAATTGCTGAGCCACGAACGCTTGCTGCTGGTAGCATATAATTAAAGGTATACAGTCCAGCAGCGCCTGCAAGTGCCGTTCCGGCTAAAAACCAACCTGATAGAGTCAGTAGACTAATACTCGCCAGTACCGCAACAATGGTTAATATAATGCCAAGATTAGGTAGTAAGCAATGACGACGATATAGCGCAAGAAAAGGGAGTAGTACACGCATATTATATCTCCTCCGCGCGATAAGTTAGCAGGCGGCTAAAAGCTCCTTTAGTCTGGCTTAGCTAGCTCCTGTGTGCCTTGTTCAATAATTAAACCATTTTCCATCACCCATATTTGATCGTATGCGGCAGCTTCTGCTAATAAATGTGTAACCAGCAAGGTTGTTTGTTTAGTAGAGGCCGTATTAAGTGCTGTCATCACACGTTGCTCACTTTGCATATCAAGACTTGCCGTAGGCTCATCCAATAAAAGCAAATGACAGGGGTTTAATAACGCGCGAGCAACAGCAATTCGTTGTGCTTGTCCAACGGATAAGTGAGCGCCATTTTCGCCAATTTGGGTATCAACTCCCGCTGGTAGATGATTAATAAACTCGGTTACATAAGCATTTTCCATTGCAATATTAACTGCGTCTGCGGAAGCTTCGGCTGAATAGAGACGTATATTGTCAATGATGGTTTGTGCGGGTAAATGGGGATTTTGGCCAACCCAGCTAAGTTGTTTGCGCCAATCAGTCATATCGAGATCCCTAAGTTCGATTCCATTAACCGTTAGCGATCCACAATAGGGTAGAAAACCCAGTAATGCATTTAGTAATGAACTTTTGCCAGCTCCACTTTGGCCGACTAACGCGATGCATTGGTTTGGCAATAGGGTAAAATTTAACGGGCCAGCTAGGCGTACATTGTCATGAGAAAAAATTTCTAGTTGCTGTGCTGTAATAGTTAATGGTTGAGCCGGCGTCATTAGCTGATTGTTTTGCGATAGTGGTGTTGGTTGTTCTATGCTGGTTAATAATGTAAATAGAGATTCTGCTGCGCCTACTGCTTGTGCTTTAGCATGGTAATAAGTGCCTAAATCACGTAGTGGCTGAAAAAATTCCGGGGCTAGTATCAAAGCCAAAAAGCCAGCAAAAAGGGTAACCGGTATGCCATAATTACCAAAATGCAATTCGCCTAAATAAGAAAAACCAAAATAAACCGCGACAATGGCGATGGAGATTGACGCGAAAAATTCTAACACTGCCGAAGAGAGAAATGCCATCCGTAATACTTCCATCGTTCTTTTACGAAACTCTTCGGTTGCTTGTTCAATATCTTTTATTTCTTTGTTGGCACGGAAAAAAAGTCGTAAGGTATCCAGTCCACATAAACGATCGAGAAATCTACCGCTTAATCGGGCTAAAGCAACAAAATTTCGCCGATTAACATCAGCGGCGCCCATCCCAACTAATATCATAAATAAGGGGATTAAAGGTGCGGTGATAAATAAAATTAAGCCAGCAACCCAGTTAAGCGGGAAAATTGCAATCAGAATAATAATCGGGATCATAGCGGCTAAATACATTTGAGGTAAATAGCGGGCGTAATAATCCTGTATGTCCTCAATTTGTTCTAAGATGATAGTAGCCCAACTACCAGCAGGTTTATTTTTAACCCAAATAGGTCCTAATTGGTTAAGTTTATTTAGTACCATGCTACGGATCTGTTGGCGAACAATTTTGCCACAAACAAATCCAACACTTTCTCTTATAAAATTAATTATTGCTCTTGCAATAAATACACAAATGAGTAATGAAAATTGAACAAATAGTTGTTCTCTAGGTACATTGTCTATAATTAATGCTTGTAAAATGGTGGCTAAAAGCCAGGCTTGGGTAACGATAAGTAGGCCACTAATAATTCCCAGTAACATGGATAAGCGTAGCCAGTGTTTTGCTGGTGCTGATTGTTGTTTCAACCATTTGACCAGTTCAGTTTGTTTTTGTTTATCCATAGTGATGATTTTTATATACCGGCGTTAAGTTAATTATTACAACGGGTTGATGTTAATTTTATCTAATATCAACTTTATAGGTATGTTACAGCTAAAAAGGCGCTATTTCGACAGCGCCTGATAAAGAACTTTATTAACTTATTATAATTTGTAACATTTATTTTCGGTATAATGCATCTAAATAACGTTCGGCGTCAAGGGCGGCCATACAACCAGTACCTGCTGAGGTAATCGCTTGACGATAGATATGATCCATAATATCACCGGCAGCGAAAACACCTTCAACTGAGGTTTGGGTCGCATTGCCTTTAGTCCCAGATTGTACTTGAATATAGCCATTTTCTAACACTAACTGATCGGCAAAGATACTTGTATTGGGCGTATGGCCAATAGCGATAAATACGCCAGTCACGGAAAGCATCTCTATGTTGTCATTTTGGGTTGAACGTAAATTGATTCCAGTGACACCACTATTGTCACCTAATACTTCATCGAGAGTAAAATTGGCATGTAATACAATATTGCCAGTTTTTACTTTTTCCATCATCCGCTGAATAAGGATTTTTTCGGCTCGAAATGTTTCACGTCGATGAATAACATGGACTTCTGAAGCGATATTTGATAGGTAAAGCGCTTCTTCAATAGCGGTATTTCCACCCCCCACAACAGCAACTTTTTGTTTGCGATAGAAAAAACCATCGCAGGTGGCACAGGCTGAAACACCACGACCTTTAAAGGCTTCTTCAGAAGGTAAACCCAGATAGCGAGCTGAGGCGCCGGTAGCGATAATAAGTGCATCGCAGCTATATATTCCGTTATCGCCAGTCAGTTGGAACGGCCGTTGTCGCAGATCAACCTTCTGAATGTGATCATTAATAATGTTTTCTTCTGCCGTAAATTTTTTAGTATGTTGTAGCATCCGTTCCATCAATACCGGCCCCATTAACTCGGAATGATCCCCAGGCCAATTTTCAACTTCGGTGGTTGTGGTTAATTGTCCGCCTGGTTGAACGCCGGTGATTAATACTGGACCTAAGTTTGCTCTGGCGGCATAAATAGCCGCTGTATAGCCAGCTGGGCCAGATCCTAGAATAACAACTTTACTATGATTGGTGGTATTCATAGATGTTCCATTTTTTAAGAATATTTATTCAATGTGGCGATTGTAAGAGATTAGAAAAATTAAAAAAAGTAAATTGAATTAAAAGATGATAAGGAATAGTCATTTTTATTAGCTTGTCTTTAACATTTTATTAAGGCATCAAGTCATGAAAAAAGATTATTTTTCGTGAAATAACGTTTTAAATTAAGAATTTTCCTTATGTCTTATTGACAATTAATTAATAAGACATTTGTTTCCATATGATGTTCTGATTTTTATTCATAATCTTTGACAATCGGTTGTGTATTTGAGAAAACATCTTGTAGGATTAATTACCTCATTTTATTAATTGAAATTGAACATCATTTAAACAAATAGATAAATATCCTACTTTTCATTATCAAATTGAAAACTAACCAGATGATTTATCTACAAGATGAATTATACTACTAAATACTAATGGTCAGGCGGAGTTTAACCTTATTGCATCTTTTCCAATTCAATCATAAGAAAAGAAAATAGGGAATGTAATGGGTATAAAAAATAGATAAAAGAGAGATAACGAAATGATTGATAACAAAAAGCGTCCAGGAAAAGATCTTGATCGTATAGATAGGAACATACTGAATGAATTACAAAAGGATGGTCGTATTTCTAATGTAGAGCTTTCTAAGAGAGTAGGGTTATCACCAACACCTTGTTTGGAACGCGTGCGCCGGTTGGAACGTCAAGGTTTTATTTCAGCTTATACTGCTTTATTAAATCCACACTATCTAGATGCATCTTTATTGGTTTTTGTTGAGATTACCTTGAACCGTGGTGCTACGGATATTTTTGAACAGTTTAATGCCGCTGTGCAAAAACTGGAGGAAATTCAGGAATGTCATTTAGTCTCTGGGGATTTTGATTATTTACTTAAAACACGGGTTCCTGATATGTCTGCTTATCGTAAATTGTTAGGAGAGACTGTACTTCGTCTTCCAGGTGTTAATGACACCCGCACATATGTAGTAATGGAAGAGGTAAAACAGAGTAATCGTTTGGTCATTAAGACACGCTAATCAAATAGATGCAAAACTGGAAAAAGTTAGGTACACTCCTGTTTATGCGTATAGTTTCAACGCTGAGCATTACTCAGCGTTGTTCCTTTCAATCAACAGGAAAAACCTGGAGTGTTAGTTTTGGGCCAGGAATATATAGAAGACAAAAATATTAAGTTAAAAAAGATCAGTAATGGCAAGATACTGACAGAGATTATTTTACTTAAAATTACTATCTGGGCGATTTTTTTAATGGTGGCCCTGATAAGTTTTCATCCCTCCGATCCTAGCTGGTCGCAGACCACCTGGAATGAGCCGATTAAAAATTTAGCTGGCGGTATTGGTGCTTGGTCAGCTGATATTCTTTTCTCTGTTTTTGGCGTTTTAGCCTATGCTATACCATTAGTTATGTTGTTAGGATGTTGGAATGTATTTAAAGATATTGATAACCAGAATTGTCTGGATTTTTTTGTCTTTTCCTTACGTCTAATCGGTGGGTTGGCGCTAATAATTACATCGTGTGCTCTTGCATCACTTAATATTGATGATTTACCTAATTTTTCCTCTGGCGGAATTATTGGTAGTGTTTTTAGTAATGCCATCTTGCCTTGGTTTAATATTTTAGGAACAATCTTAGAGTTACTTTGTATATGGGCAGTTAGTTTCACCTTATTTACCGGTTGGTCATGGTTGACGATTGCGGAAAAGATTGGCGCACTAGTTTTAGCAACCATATCACTAATCACTAATCTTACTCGTAGAAATAACAAGCGTCGGACAACAGAAGCTTATGTTTCACCTCATCCGGCTAAATTGTACGATGGCAGCAATATAGATTATATCGATCCCGATGATGTACTTTTTTCACCTTCGCCAACTAGTCAGCTAGCGAAAGAGGAATTGAGCAATAATAAAAACCATGAATTGCATGGTTATAAGACATCTACTCTGATGTCTGATGAAACTGAAGTTAGTTTTGATATTCAATCAGCAGCGCTGGACAAATATGATGAAGATATCTTTAGCAAACCTTCAGATATACTTGTTCCAATGGATGATGATGTTAATTTAAATAAACCGATAGATACTAATACCGTTATTCAAGTTAGCGAGCAAGATAAAACCGCAAATCTAAGTGAAACATTAATATCATCGGTAACAAAAATAGATATCGAGGTTGACCATAGTACTGCTTTCACCCCAGTGAAATCGCAAATTAAAAAGGGAATTGGCCCAGAATTTCCACGTCTTAATCCTGTTCGTTTACCAACCCGACGTGAACTTTACGGCAATCGTCTAACAACACAAAAAGAGGAGGAGTTGGCTGCAGACCAAAACGCTTATCAAAATTCAGTAACGCAACCGGATGGTGCTGAGTTTAGTATTGATGATTGGAATGAAGATAAATTACGCGAACAGTTTTTGCAGCAGCAAAATAAACGTTATAATACTGATATATCTAACAATCTTAATCCGCCAACAGATAGAATTGATGACAAAGACAAACCGATTACATCAGATTAGGCAGAATTAAATACATCAGTTGAAAGCCAGCCGCATATTGAGCATAAATGGCCATTGGCAGAAGATGAAGAAGTATCGCAGAAGCAACTAGCAAAAGAGGTCAGCGAAATACCTTTATCTACTAAGGATAAAAAGCAAAACGTCGAAAAAACATTACCCGAGCAGGGAAGTCTTTTTCATCCGTTTCTGGTACGTAGTGATCAACTATTACCAAAATCTACGACACCGATGCCATCATTAGCCCTACTTGCCAGTCCACCCGCCCAAAATAAGCCGGTTGATATGTTTGCAATTGAGCAAACATCCCGTTTAATTGAAGCGCGTTTAAGCGATTATCGGGTAAAAGCAGAAGTTGTTAGTTTTTCTCCAGGGCCGGTTATTACTCGCTTTGAATTGGAGTTAGCTCCTAGCGTGAAGGCGGCACGTATTTCTAATTTATCAAGGGATTTAGCCCGTTCCTTATCAGCAACTGCCGTACGTATTGTCGAGGTGATACCGGGTAAACCTTATGTAGGATTAGAATTGCCCAATAGAAAGCGTCAGACGCTTTACCTACGCGAAGTGCTTGATTGTGATAAATTTCGGCACAACCCCTCACCATTAACCATTGTGTTAGGTAAAGATATTGAAGGTGAACCGGTTATCGCCGATTTAGAAAACATGCCCCATTTATTGGTTGCCGGTACCACTGGTTCGGGTAAATCTGTTGGGGTTAACGCCATGATCCTCTGTATTTTGTATAAAGCAAAGCCTGAGGATGTTAGTTTTATCATGATCGATCCTAAGATGTTGGAACTCTCTATTTATGCGGGCATTCCTCATTTGCTGACCGAAGTTGTCACCGACATGAAAGATGCAGCTAATGCACTGCGTTGGTGCGTTAATGAAATGGAACGTCGCTACAAGCTAATGTCTGCTTTAGGAGTAAGAAATTTAGTGGGCTATAACGATAAAATTAATGCTGCTGAACGTATATGGGGTGCCCGATACCTGATCCATTTTGGAAGCCAGGTGATAGCATGGATAGTAGTCACCCGGTACTGAAAAAAGAGCCTTATATTGTTGTTATGGTTGATGAATTTGCTAATCATCATGATGACCGCTGGCAAGAAAGTTGAAGAGCTAATTGCACGTTTGGCACAAAAAGCGCGGGCAGCCGGTATTCACCTTGTTTTGGCGACGCAAAGGCCATCGGTTGATATTATTACCGGTTTAATTAAGGTGAATATACCCACTCGGATTACGTTTACTGTATCAAGCAAGATAGATTCTCGCACCATCCTTGATCAAGGTGGCGCCGAATCTTTATTAGGCATGGGCGATATGCTTTACTTACCACCTAACTCCTCTATTCCAATTCGTGTCCATGGTGCGTTTGTTCGCGATCAGGAAGTGCATGATGTGGTTAAAGATTGGAAAGCTAGAGGTAAGCCCGAGTATATTGATAACATTACTAAGGCTAGCGATGAGGGTGGTAATGGTTATGATGGTGATGAAGAGCTTGATCCACTATTTGATCAAGCTCTTCAATTTGTGACGGAAAAGCAACGTGTCTCAATATCGGGCGTTCAACGACAATTCCGCATTGGTTATAATCGTGCCGCGAGGATTGTTGAACAGATGGAAGCGCAAGGGATCGTTAGTGAGCCAGGCCACAATGGTAATCGCGAAGTCTTAACACCACTACCAACAGGACATTGATTTAACATATTATCTTAAAACCAATAAATATGATGGATAAAAAGGTCATTACTTAATGAAAAAATTGATAATATTAGTCTTGTTAGCGATAACTTTTCATATTAGCCAGGTATGGGCGAATGCAGATTCTGAACTGCAAATGCGCCTAAATAAAATAAATAGTTTTCATGCCAATTTTACGCAAAAGGTGACCAGCGCTGATGGTGATTTAATTCAGCAAGGTGAAGGTCAGCTACGGATCAAACGGCCAAATTTATTTAACTGGCATATGGTAGCGCCGGATGAAAGTTGGTTAGTTTCTGATGGTACTAATCTTTGGTTTTATAATCCTTTTGTTGAGCAAGTTACGGTAACTTTATTGAGTCAGGCAACGACGGATACACCGTTTATGTTGATAACCCGTAATGATCCGCAGGATTGGAAACATTATCAGATTAGTCAAAATGATAATGATTTTCTGCTAACAGCGACCCAAAATAAGGGAAATTTGAAACATTTTTCCATTACTGTTCAGCCTGATGGCACTATTCAACAATTTACTGCGGTAGAGCGGGATGGCCAGATGAGTTCATACCAGCTCAAAGGTCAGCAAAATAGCCATGTTGATGACAGCAAATTTAAATTTGATCCACCACAAGGTGTAACTGTTGATGATCAAAGGTCAAGGAGGTGAGGTGATTAATTTGCCACTTGATTTTTCATCTAATGAATTTCAACCATTGGCCGCAAAAATGCGGCCAATCAACTTAGAGCAATATATTGGCCAGCTACATTTATTAGCTAAGGGCAAGCCACTCGCCCGCGCTATTGGTTCAGGACAACTGCATTCCATGATTTTGTGGGTGCCGCCAGGTACCGGAAAAACGACCCTGGCTGAAATTATCGGTCACTATTATGCGGATGCCGCCATTGAGAAGATCTCAGCCGTAACCTCAGGTATCAAAGAGATCCGCGAGGCGATTGAAATTGCCCGCCAAAATCGGCAATTAGGGCGAAGAACGATTTTATTTGTTGATGAAGTTCATCGCTTCAATAAAAGTCAACAAGATGCCTTTTTACCTCATATAGAAGATGGTACGGTAACGTTTTTATTGGAGCCACAACAGAAAATCCTTCTTTTGAGCTCAATTCAGCCTTACTTTCACGAGCGCGGGTTTATCTACTGAAATTGCTTTCTAATGAAGAAATTCTCATGGTTTTGCAGCAGGAAATGGAGGATAGAGAACGTAGTTATGGTGGCCAGAAAATTATTTTGCCCGATGACACTCGTGATATGATAGCCCAATTAGCCAATGGTGATGCCAGACGAGCATTAAATTTACTGGAAATGATGGTCGATATGGCTGAGAACAATTATAAAGATCAGCGAATATTAGCCGTAAATTTACTAAAAGAAGTTAGTGGTGAAAGAAGCGTTCGTTTTGATAATAAAGGCGATCGTTATTATGATCTCATTTCCGCATTACATAAATCTGTCCGTGGCTCTGCACCCGATGCAGCACTTTATTGGTATGTCCGAATTATCACTGCTGGCGGTGACCCCTTATATGTTGCTCGTCGCCTGCTGGCTATTGCCTCTGAAGATATAGGCAATGCCGAACCAAGAGCAATGTAAGTTGCGATAGCGGCGTGGGATTGTTTCACCCGTGTTGGCCCAGCGGAAGGAGAGCGAGCCATTGCCCAAGCAATTGTCTATTTAGCTTGTGCTGCTAAAAGTAATGGCGTTTATAAGGCTTTTCAGGCCGCCATAACAGACGCAAAGCAACAGCCAGATTATGTGTCCCTTTTCATTTACGTAATGCACCGACTAAGTTAATGAAAGAGATGGGCTTAGGTCAAGAATATCGCTATGCCCACGATGAGCTCAATGCTTATGCTGCTGGTGAAAATTACTTTCCAGCCGAGATGCAAGAAACACGTTATTATTTTCCATCAAATCGTGGTTTAGAAGGAAAAATTGGCAAAAAATTATCCTGGCTGACAGAATTGGATCAAAATAGCTTAACAAAACGCTATCGTTAAAAATCTCAATGGGGTAATGTAGCCAGATCAGGCTAAAAAAGTGTTAAGCGTCAGAGAAAACTGACAGTTTGTTTTTATTTTTAAACCATAATAATTTTACAGGGTTAAGCATGCTCGATCCAAATTTACTGCGTTATGAGCTAGACGTAGTTGCTGAAAAACTGGCTCGTAGGGGATTTATTCTCGATGTAGATATGTTGCGTAAACTAGAGCAAGAACGCAAAGATTTACAAATTAAAACAGAAAGCTTGCAGGCAGAACGAAATTCCCGCTCGAAGACCATCGGTGCAGCAAAAGCGCGCGGTGAAGATGTTGAAGCTTTACGTAAGCAAGTTAACCAGTTAGGTGAAGAGCTGGATAGTGCTAAAAATAAACTAACGCAAATACAGGATGACATTCGTAATATTGCTTTGAGTTTACCCAACTTACCCGATGACAGTGTACCAGATGGCAACGATGCAACCGACAATGTCGAAATAAGTCGTTGGGGTGGTGAGCCGCGTCAATATGATTTTACCATTAGGGATCATGTGGCATTAGGTGAATTAACTGATGGTTTAGATTTTTCGGCTGCGGTAAAAATTACTGGTTCCCGTTTTGTGGTCATGAAAGGCCAAATTGCGCGCTTGCATCGGGCATTAGCGCAATTCATGTTAGATTTACACACCGAACAACATAGTTATACGGAAACTTATGTTCCCTATTTAGTAAATCATGCCACCCTTTATGGCACCGGCCAGTTACCCAAATTCAGTGAAGATCTTTTTCATACCACACCATTGGAAGAACAGGCATCAAATCAGCAATATGCGTTGATCCCAACCGCTGAAGTGCCGGTGACTAATCTAGTTCGGGATGAAATTTTAGCGGCAGATAGTTTACCTCTCCGCCTGACAGCGTATACTCCTTGTTTTCGTTCTGAAGCGGGTTCTTATGGCCGCGATACGCGCGGCCTGATCCGTTTGCACCAATTTGATAAAGTTGAATTAGTGCAGATAGTAGAGCCAGAAAAATCGATAGCGGCACTGGAAGAATTAACCGGCCATGCAGAAAAAGTATTGCAATTACTAAAATTGCCTTACCGTAAAATTGTTTTATGTACTAGCGATATGGGTTTTGCAGCTTGTAAAACTTACGATTTAGAGGTTTGGTTACCGGCCCAAAATACCTACCGCGAAATCTCTTCTTGTTCAAATACCAGCGACTTCCAGGCACGTCGCATGCAAGCGCGTTTCCATAATAAAGAGGATAAAAAACCACAGTTGGTGCATACCTTAAATGGCTCTGGTTTGGCTATTGGTCGTACCTTGGTGGCGGTAATGGAAAATTATCAGCAAGCTGATGGACGGATTGAAGTGCCTGAAGTTTTACGTCCTTACATGAAGGAGTTAGAGTATATTGGTTAACGCAAGGAGTGATGTTATTAAAATAACAACGCTTGTGATCAACAAATAAACTTGTCTGTAATATTCGGCGAATATTAGCCAAATGTAATCAGACATAATATAAAGCTACTATTTAAAAGTAGCTTTATTTATTGCTGCGCGGACCGGCCATGACAAAAGTGCTGAGTAGATATCATATTTTAGTCTTGACGGTGAGTTTTCTATTTATTTCCTGTGCCAAAGAAGATAATTTTTTCTTGTTAATCGCTTAAATTAAGTTTATTGCTGTTTATGCTTTAGTTAATTAAAAAATATCAATTGAATATGTTTAAGAAATACGTTTCCCTTACTACTGAGTTAATCTAACACTCAAAAACCAAGGAGGCAGTATGGACACAGCATTATTTAAAAGTACCCCTACCATCTTAGTATAAGATGGTAGGGGGCTAGCCATCAGACAAATTCAATATAATCGCCATCCAGATACACCTAAGAATACCGAGACGTTAATCACGCGATATCAAAATAATATGCTGGGTTTTTTGGCTCGCAGCATAGATCCCCGTTTATATCAACAGCAGTAAACTGATAATACTGTTAAACCAAATTTCAGCTACATAGCATCGCTTAGTGGTGAAGTATTGTCGGTAGAGAGTGCTGATGCAGGAATGACGGTGACAATGAAAGATATTGCTCAAAGGCCACATTTTGCGGTCAATGCCACCTCATACCGCTGTCACTGATAGTATGAAGATAGTGACTCCCTTGGGCGATTGTTGTCGATCACGGAACAACAGTCAGGTAAAGAGTCTCAGATCAGTGAACGTTTTATCTGGGCTGGTAATAGCCAGGCAGAGAAAAAACTAAATTTAGTCGGTGCCTGTATTCGTCACTATGATACGGCGGGACTTGAACAAATCAATAGCATCGCCTTAAGCGGTGCCATGTTATCCACTTCACGTCGCTTACTACAAGATAATCTGGTTGCTAACTGGCAGGGACAGGATGGATCTGACTGGGATGCGCAGTTATCGGCAGCGATTTATACTAACCAGTATACCTGTGATGCGACTGGTGCGATATTGACGATTACCGATGCGATCGGTAATCGCCAGCGGCAGTCCTATGACGTGGCTAGTATGTTAATGAGTAGCTGGCTGACACTAAAATTAGGCCGAGAGCAGGTCATTGTTAAATTGTTAACCTATGCCGCCAAAGTACAAAAATTACGTGAAGAGCACGGCAATGGGATAGTGACTAGCTATAGGTATGAGCCAGAAACTCAGCGTCTGCTTAATATCAAAACGGAACGACCATACGGCAGGCGCCAAGATACTGCAAGATCTGCGTTATGACTATGATTCAGTAGGTAATGTGTTACGTATTACCAATGATGCTAACGCGACCCGCTTCTGGCGTAATCAGAAAATGTGCCGGAAAATCACTATCGCTATGATAGTCTCTACCAGCTGGTGCAAGCTACCGGCCGAGAAATGGACAATATTGGTCAACAAACTACGCAGTTACCGCCAGCATCTCCGATCGATAGTAATACCTTCGCCAATTATAGCCGAATCTAGACTTACGACAGTGGTGGTAATTTATCGCAAATACGCCATAGTGCCCCGACCAGTAACAATAATTATACCGTCAATATTACCGTATCTGATCGCACTAATCGGGCGGTATTAAGTAGCTTAACCGAAGATCCGACTATGGTAGACAGGCTGTTTACCCCAGGTGGACAGCAGCAGCAATTATTATCGAGGCAAGCGCTTACCTGGACGCCACGTGGAGAGTTACTAACGGTAACATTAGCCGTCCATAATGACCAACCCGCCGATCTGGAATGGTATCGTTACGATGCCAACAGTCAACGACTGGTTAAAACCAGCGTAAGACAGCAGAGTAATACCGAGCAGACACAGCAAGTGAATTTACCTGACAGGTGCTGAACTGCGTACTACAACCAATGGTAATGGCGCGCAAGAGCTGCTGGAAATAACAACCATGGGTGTGAGGCAGGACCAGCGCAAGTACGAGCGCTGTACTGGACAACAGGTAAACCAACGGAGATCAACAACGATCAGCTGCGCTACAGTTATGATGATCAGCTAGGCAACAGTCGGCTAGAGGTGGATGAAAATAGGCTACTGATAAGCCAGGAAGAGTATTATCCCTATGGCGGCACCTCGATATTACTGGCCGTCAGTCAGTTAGAAGTCAATTATAAAACTATCCGCTATTCAGGAAAAGAATTGGATGCCAGTGGACTCTATTATTACGGTTATCGCTACTACCAGCTCTGGGTGGGGCGTTGGTTGAGTGCTGTTCCGGCCGGTACTATTGGGGCTAAATCTCTATCGATTCTGTAGAAATAATCCAGTCACTTTAGTTGATGAAAAAGGGATGGCACCGCTTTTAAAAAGAGATGTGAAAAAAAGTATTAGTGAGGGTGTAACAATCATTGATCAAGTAAAAAGATGCTAAAGGATAATACTGAGGCGGTTGAGGCGGTGATGACTACTTTTTTTGGTGATAATTCTGATGAGCTTAAACAGAAATGGAGTAAAGATTTAGCAAAAGTACAGGAATTGATGAATGAAAATGATGTTGATAAAAATGCTCTTAAATCTTCTGAGAATGAAATGGGTAATGCTATTGCGGCGATCGTGGATGAGAAGCTTTCATTCTATTTGGAATATAGAAATGCTAAAAAAAGAGTTTATCAAAATGCAGACTTTATGGATAAAGATGAATTTAAAATGCAACTAAATGAAAAAAAAGATATATAAAGCCCAAAAACAAGCAAAATTTCTCTATATAAATTCGAAAAACTGGAGCATAGCCAAAGAAAAGGGGGAAGATGATTATATGGCACGTACTATGATCCATGAATTTTCACATGCTGCACTTTATATAGAAGATTATGCCTATGGAAAAATTCTTGCTGGGGTGGATCTGATCCCGCTTTATGCTCTGCCTAAAGGAATGTTAGCAAAAGAAGATCAACTTGATGCATATAAAAATGTTATGACACCATCAGGTTAAGAAAATTTTGCGAAAATAGTATATATGAATGCAGATTCTTTTTCTTATGCCACAGCGCTTTTAGCCTATTCAGCGTCTAAAGACAGTAAACGGAGAAAGCAATTCGAACGCTTTGTTATCAATCGGCCGGCATTAGCAGATTAATCTTAGCGTTATTTTTAATATTAGGGCTTTTTTCTGTTCATACCACTATGAAAAAAGCCCTATTTATTAAAACTGAAAAATTAAATCACAAGATTTTTTATCGCTCATCGAATAAATTAATAAACCACTTTATGGCCATATCCTTGCAGAACATGTTTTATTCGCTCCATGGTTTCCGTTGATGGAGGTCTGATATCACTCAGCTGGTACTCTTCCCCCATCGCTAGCCATTTATGCTTGCCTAATTCATGGTAGGGTAACAGCTCTATTTTTTCGATATTAGGCATATCACTGGTAAATTGACCTAGTAAGTGGGCGGATTAGACATCATCTGACCAACTAGGTACCACTACATAACGGATCCAGGTTTTCTGTCCACGTTTCACCAGATAGCGGGCAAATTCTAAAGTGCGATGATTGGAAACGCCAACCAGATTCTTATGAATGCTATCGTCCAGTTGTTTTAGATCTAACATCACTAAATCGGTGACATCCAGTAATTCATCGATCACTTTATCATAACGGCGGACAAAACCATTAGTATCAAGACAAGTATGAATGCTTTGTTGCTGATAAGCGCGAAACCAGTCTCGAATAAATTCAGCCTGCAAAATGGCTTCGCCGCCGGAAGCGGTCATCCCGCCACCGGAAGCATTCATAAAATGGCGGTAGCTAACCACTTCTTTCATCAATTCTTCGACGGTAATTTGTTTACCACCGTTGGTATCCCAGGTATCTCGGTTATGGCAGGCATTTTAGGCCCAACTTGTAGTTTAGATTTTTCATCAATACCACCATTAATGGTATATAGCAATGTTTTGGCTAAGTTTGCGCGTGCGCCGAAAGATTGCATCTGTTTACCGACGATCATCGGACTGACACAGCACGCAATCGCATAGTCATCATTGTCAAAATCTGGTCGCATCAAATCATCGTTTTCATACTGAATTGATGAAGTATCAATAGACACTTTAGCGGCAAATTTTTTGAAATTCAGTGGCAGCTTTTCTGACCAAAGAATTGTCATATTGGGTTCCGGAGAAGGACCCATCGTATATAGCGTATTGAGGAAACGATAAGTATTTTTCGACACTAAGGTATGGTCCATCGACACCCATACCAGCCAGTGACTCGGTTGCCCAAATAGGATCGCCGGAGAATAGCTCGTCATATTCATGGGTACGCAGCAGGAAACGCACCATACGCAGTTTCATGACTAAGTGGTCGATAAGCTCCTGTGCTTGTTGCTCGTTTAAAAGACCAGCTTTTAGATCGCGTTCAATATAAATATCAAGGAAAGTAGAAACACGGCCGAAAGATATAGCGGCGCCATTTTGCGATTTAACCGCCGCCAGATAGACAAAATAGGTCCATTGAACCGCTTCTTTCGCATTGGTAGCCTGGTCTGAAATATCATAGCCATATTTTGCCGCCATCTCTTTCATTTGACCTAACGCACGGTGTTGCTCGGCAATCTCTTCACGTAATTGAATGGTCATTTCCAGCTCTTCACCCTGCTCTAGCTTACTTTGCAGAGAGTTGAACTGAGCTAGTTTATTATCACGTAAAAAATCAATACCGTAAAGTACTACCCGACGATAGTCACCGATTATCCGGCCATGACCATAGGCATCTAGCAGTCCGGTTAAAATACCTGATTTACGGCATTTCATAATATCGGGCGTATAAACATTGAATACCCCTTGATTATGGGTCTTACGGTATTCGGTAAAGATTTTTTTTAACGATGGATCCAGTTCACGATCGTAGGCTTTACATGAACCTTCGACCATTTTGATGCTACCAAAGGGGATCAATGCGCGCTTAAGTGGCGCATCAGTTTGTAGACCTACAATCTGCTCTAACTTTTTTTCAATATAACCGGCATCATGGGAAGTAATAGTGGCAGCAATAGCAGTATCAAAATTGATAGGGGCATGAGTACGATTTTCGATCTTGATCCCTTGCATCACTTTTTCCCACAAGGTATCAGTCGCTTTGGTTGCACCGGCTAAAAATGATTCATCACCTTCATAAGGAGTATAATTGCTTTGGATGAAATCACGCACATCAACGTCTTTTTGCCAGTTCCCCTGATTAAATTCTTGCCATGCAGCAGAGAATTTTTCATTTAACTTGGACATCATATTTTTACCTTTATTTTTAAATAATAAAATGCTGACAACCAGTACCGCGATCGATCAATGTTAACATACATCACGTAAATATATTAACCAATATGTCATACCGACTAACAAAGCGCCGCCGATGATATTACCAATAGTGACAGGTATAATATTTTCTGTAATAAAATTGGCCACAGTTAAATGAGAAAACTGGCTTTCATTTACTCCGGTCATCAGCCAAAAATCCGGTGATGCAAAATTTTTGATCACGATACCTAACGGGATCATAAACATGTTGGCAATGCTATGTTCAAAACCACTGGTAACAAACATGCCTATTGGTGAAATTAATACAAAAATTTTATCTAGCAAGCTACGACCGGAATAACTCATCCAGACACCCAAGCAAACCATCAAGTTGGCTAAAATACCTAAACAAAGCGCTTCGAGAAAAGTGTGATCAAGTTTATGATTTACAGTTTGTAAAACATTAAGTCCCCATTGGCCATTAGCCACCATATACTGTCCGGCAAACCAGATTAATGCAACGAACAACAGCGCACCAACAAGATTACCAATGTAGACATGAAACCAATTAACAAACATCTGTTTCCAAGAGACTTTGCCGGTTGCTTTTGCCACAATGGTTAACACGGTAGAAGTGAAAAGATCAGCCCCACAGATAAACACCAGCATGAGTCCTAACGAAAAACATAGACCACCAGCAAGTTTAGCCAGTCCGAAAGGAACAGTAGCAATACCAGTGATGACAGTAATATAAAAAACGAAAGCAATGGAAATAAATATACCTGCGGTAATAGCAGATAAATAAGTAATTCGAGGATGCTTATTAACTTTATATACCCCTGTATTATCGGCAAGTTGCGCCATTGCAGCCGGTGATAATAAATTGGACAAGTTGTTAGCTTTCATAACCAACATGCTCTTATGAATTTAAGGAATTATGACGTTAGCAATATTAACAAAGGGGACATCAGATAAATTTGATATAGATCATTATTATTTGGTTAATAAATAGCAATAAAACCAAAAAATTATGATAACTACTTGATTTATATTATAAAATTTTTAATTTTTATAAAAAAATTTTATAAAAACGATTGAGAAATAAATAATCATGTTAAATTATCGTTGAAAGCAGTTTTTTGTCCAATAAAGATTAACCTGATATTTATTGTTAGATTTGACTAATCAGTTAAAGTAAGCCTGTTTAGCGGTTTGCAGTTTATGATAAGCATTGAGTAACGCTTGATGCGCCAGCAGCCTTTGTAACTCAGCATCAATTGACCACAAGCCATAAAAACAATTTTCACCGGCAATAGCTTTTGATGCGGCCGTAACAGCTTGTTGACCATACATTTTGTTGAAAGCTTCATCATATTGAAAAGGCTGACGCTCAGCTTCTTGAGTTAGTTGCAGTAATGTTTGTAGACAGCGAGAATAATTAGCTCGCTCGGTAGTAAATAGCGAAGAATTGAACTCTAACGTCCATTCAACCCATAGTAGCGCTTGAGCAAAATCACCACCTGCCAGTGCTAGCATCGATTTTAATTCACCGATCCGTCAATGGCTCCAGTCATTACCACTACCAACGGCAATACCTAATAATTCACGAACACGAGTAAAATCATCAAAACCTTCATCATCCAGTCGCCCTAACAACCTCAGATAATCATCTTTTTGCCACTGACTATCAGGCGGCGACATCATAATGGTATCACGTAAATCTATCGCCATCGCGTTATTGGCAATCTGCAGATCGTCGACTGGATAAATATCCGATATTCCCGGAACAATAATACGGCAGACATAAACATCTAAATGCTGATATCGGCAATATAAACTTCAGCATTCATGTGATTGAAAATCGCCATCAAAGTAGCAAATTCTGCGTTTGGGGTGCCTTTAAAGTTCCAATCGACAAAGGAATAATCGGCATCAGGTTTAAATAGATCCCAACTAATTAAACCGCTTGAATTGATAAAATGTGTTTCCAGATTAGTATGCTCTGCAACTTCATCATCATCAAATGTTGGCATATTAAATACATCTAAATCTTTTAAACTGCGGCCTTGCAGTAATTCGGTAACCGTACATTCAAGTGCAATACCAAAATCAGAATGGGCACCAAAAGAAGCGAAACAAGTGCCATTACTCGGATTAAAAAGTACCACACAGATAACCGGGTATTTACCACCGAGCGAAGCATCAAAACAGAAAAAAAATAGGAAAACCTTCCTCTTCTAATTTAGCAACCGCCTGAACAACGCCAGGATAGCGCTTCATGACATGCTCAGGAATAACAGGCAAACTGATTCGCTCGGCAATAATACGGTTTTTAATACGACGCTCAAAGATCTCTGACAATGCCTGCACCCGCGCTTCATCTTGCGTATTACCGGCTGACATGCCATTCGACACATACAGATTACCAATAATATTCATTGGAATATAAACTGTTTGTTGATCGGATTGGCGGATAAAAGGTAACGTACAAATCCCCGGGCCTTATTACTTGATTGTAAATCAATCAGCATACTAGCGGACAAATTATTATCGGGATCGTAGAAAGCACGTAATTTTGCATCCAACATTCCTTCGGGTAAGTGATCGTCCGATGTTAGAGCAAACCGCTTTTCATTGGGATAGTGGACAAAATTAGCACTTGCAATTTTAGCGCCTAGATAAAAATCAGTGAAAAAGTAATTGGTTGCTAAACGTTCAAAATATTCGTCCAGTGCAGAGGCCAAGGTGGCTTTTTTACTGGCGCCTTTACCGTTAGTAAAATACATAGGGCAGTCTATATCACGGATATGGACTGACCAGACATTCGGCACTGGATTTAACCAAGAGGCCTCTTCAATATGAAAACCGAGTTTTTTAAGTTGTTGCTGAAACGTGGTAATAGAATCTTCTAATGCGGCATCTTTGCCAGGAATAAAGGTTTGGCTCATAAATGGGTTACTTATTCGTTTTTGATAACTAAAAGCAGATAATACGGCATTTTTGTTTGCTTCTCTATTCGGGGATAGGCCATAGTAGCAAAATGCAGCATTGAAATTAATAGCTATTTTTGCTGTAAATAACAGAAATATATTTTGCATTTTATATAATTTACCAGATTTTTAAAATGGCATTTTATTATGAAGAAGTTAAATGTTTCTTTGTTAGTTCGTGCTATGTTGTTAACTAACAGTGCTGCTTCTGCCTTACCAACCATTACGGTACTAGCCACTGGAGGTACGATAGCTGGTGGCTGTGATTCAGCCACTCAATCCCAATATACAGCCGGTAAAGTGAGTATTGATGCATTAATTAATGCGGTACCGGAAATAAAGAAAATTGCGCATCTTGATGGCGAACAAATTGTTAATATCGGTTCGTAAGATATGAATGATCAGGTATGGTTAACTTTAGAGAAGAAAATTAATGCCGATTGTCACAAGACAGCTGGTTTTATCATTACTCATGGTACTGACACGCTAGAGGAAACCGCTTATTTTTTTAGATTTAACTACCCACTATCATAAACCTATTGTAATGGTTGGTGTGATGAAGCCTGCCTCAGCATTAGGTGCTGATGGGCCGTTAAATTTCTATAATGCCGTTATTATTGCCACTGATAAAGAGGCGGGCAAACGAGTCGTCTTATTAGCCATGGACGATAAAGTTATTAGTGGTCGTAATGTGGTTAAAATGAATACCAACTTTGTTGAGGCATTTGAAGCTGTTAATGCTGGCGCTGAAGGTTTTATCTACAATGGCAAAGTGCACTATTTAAACGCGGCTCAACCCAGAGCGCAGAACGCAATTTTTGATGTTAGTCAGTTAGATAATAAATTACCTAAAGTTGGTATTGTTTATAATTATTCAAATGCATCAGCACTACCAGCCAAGTCATTTATCTATCATGGCTATCAAGGCATTATTAGTGCTGGAGTAGGCAACGGCAATATGTATAACAAAATTTTTAATGTATTGGCCGATGCAGTAAAACAAGGCATTGGGGTTGTTCGCGCTAGTCGTGTGCCAACAGGTTTTACAACTCGCGATGCAGAAGTGGATGATAGTAAATATGGATTTGTTGCTGCAGAACGTTTGAATCGGCAGAAGGCTAGGGTTTTACTACAGTTAGCCTTGACTCAAATCCATGACCCAATAAAAATTCAAGCGATGTTTGATAAATATTAATTGGTTATCAGAAAAATGCTGTTTGCCGGCCAGTTGTTTTATTTACAGCTGTTCAGTGGTAATGTTAAACCCTAACCAGAGATTAAATAATAGTAAAAGCTTAATTAGGTCAATAGGGGTGGGTGATGAGTCAGGTATATAATTTTAGCGCTGGTCCGGCCATGTTACCGGTAGAAGTTTTATATCGTGCACAACAAGAACTTTGTAATTGGAATGGTATGGGTGTTTCGGTAATGGAAATAAGCCATCGAAGTGAAGCATTTATGGAGATAGTTAAAGAAGCTGAACAAAATCTACGTCAATTACTCAAAATACCCGATAATTATAAAATCCTTTTTTGTCACGGTGGTGCCAGAGGTCAATTTGCCGCCTTGCCATTAAATTTATTTCAGCCTGATGAAACCGTTGACTATATTGTTGGTGGTTATTGGGCAAATTCTGCTGCGCAAGAGGCAGCAAAATATTATGTTATCAATGAGATTGATATTCGGCTGGAAAAATCAACTTATTTAAGCGTGCAACCGATGGATAAATGGCCATTAACGACCAGTGCCAAATACCTTCATTATTGTCCGAATGAAACGATTGATGGTATAGCTATCCACACACTACCTGATTTTTCGGCCGATAAAATCGTTATTGCTGATTACTCCTCAGCTATCTTATCACGGCCACTTGATGTCAGCCGTTTTGGTGTTATTTATGCTGGTGCGCAAAAAAATATTGGGCCAGCAGGTATCACATTGGTTATTATTCGGGAAGATTTGTTAGGTCGGGCGAGAAAGGCGACCCCTTCTATCCTTGATTACACCATATTGGCTAAAAATGATTCAATGTACAATACACCACCAACTTTTGCCTGGTATCTATCGGGTATGGTGTTTAAATGGTTAAAACAGCAGGGTGGCTTACAAGAAATAGAAAGACGCAATCAACAAAAAGCCAGCTTACTGTATGATGTTATTGATAATAGCCAGTTTTATATTAATCGAATCGATCCAGTTAATCGTTCGGTCATGAATATTCCATTCCAAATGGTAAAACCTAACTTAGATAATGAATTTATCAAAGCGGCAGAGCGGCAAGGGCTACTTTTCCTGAAAGGGCATAAAGCGACAGGTGGCATGCGTGCTTCAATTTATAATGCTATGCCCGTGGCTGGTGTACAGAAACTAGTTGATTTTATGATTGATTTTGAACATCAGAATAAATAGATTAAATAATCCTTTGTGGTTAGATTGATAGTGATATCGTCTAATCCGATCAAATGAATATAAATGTGATTTAAATAATTTATCCAACTTCGTTATTGGAGAGTCTACTATTAATGCAAGCCCTGACAATACAACCCATTTCTTACGTTGAAGGTACTATCAATCTTCCTGGCTCTAAAAGTATTTCTAACCGGGTACTATTGTTAGCTGCATTAGCGCAAGGCCAAACTGTTTTAACTAATCTTCTTGCTAGTGATGATATTCGTCATATGCTTAATGCTTTGACAGCAGCATTGGGTGTCGAATATCAATTATCCCAGGATCTTACCACGTGTATTGTAAAAGGTGGTGGCCATTATTTTAGCCATAAAAAAGGTTTAGAAATTTTTCTCGGTAATGCTGGCACGGCTATACGCCCATTAACTGCGGTTTTAGCATTGGCGGACAATGATATTGTCTTAACCGGCGAGCCCAGAATGAAAGAGCGACCTATTGGCCATCTGATTGATGCGCTACAGCAGGGTGGGGCAAATATTGATTATCTTGAGCAACCTGGTTATCCGCCTATAAGGATAAAAGGCGGCTTTCGCGGTGGGAATATCACAGTAGATGGACGCGTATCTAGCCAATTTTTAACAGCTCTTTTAATGGCCGCACCTTTAGCGCCTAATGATACGACTATTCAGATAAAAGGAGAACTGGTTTCTAAACCCTATATTGACATTACCCTGGCACTGATGCGTGATTTTGGCGTTGAAGTAGACAATCAACACTATTGTCGATTTCATATTAAAGCCGGACAACACTATATTTCACCAGGGGATTATCTTGTTGAGGGCGATGCCTCTTCTGCTTCTTATTTTTTAGCTGCGGCAGCAATTAAAGGTGGTACCGTTAGGGTAACAGGTATTGGCAAAGATAGCTTGCAAGGCGATACCCAATTCGCTGCTGTACTAGAAAAAATGGGTGCCAAAATACGTTGGGGTAAAGATTATATCGAATGTCAACGAGGTGAGTTAATTGGTATTGATATGGATATGAATGCGATCCCCGATGCGGCGATGACGGTTGCGACTCTGGCGCTCTTTGCTCGTGGTGAAGCGATTATTCGTAATATTCATAACTGGCGGGTAAAAGAAACTGACAGATTAACTGCGATGGCGACTGAATTAACAAAAGTTGATGCTAAAGTGGAAGAAGGACGTGATTATATACGTATTTTACCGCCTAAATTATTAAAGCATGCTGAAATAGCAACTTATAATGATCATCGTATGGCGATGTGCTTTTCACTTGTCGCGTTGTCAGATACGCCGGTTACTATTTTGGATCCAAATTGTACCGCCAAAACTTTTCCAGACTACTTTAATCAACTAGAAAAATTAAGTTATCGATACTAGCGTATGCCGAAACATTAGTATAATACTGAATGACAAGTATTATGCCTGCAACGCTAAATTTGCTCTAAATATCTCTTTGTTTTCCTTAATAGAATGAATTGAGTATAATAGGGTACTTATTGGCCTGATAGAAAGTAGTTGCTAAAATGTAATTCTATCACAAAGGAGGAGTATAATGGTGGTTTTACCCCCCGTTATCACAGTTGATGGTCCAAGTGGCGCAGGTAAAGGTACATTATGTCAGGCATTGGCAAATAAACTGGGCTGGCAGTTACTTGATTCTGGCGTCATTTACCGTGTTCTGGCTTTAGCAGCATTACATCATCATGTTGATATTAAGTCTGAAGAAGCATTAGTTCCATTAGCAGCTAATCTTGATGTCCGTTTTGAACCAAGAGAAAACGAATTAGTTGTTATGCTTGAGGGGAAGGATGTCAGTAATGCAATTCGTAGTGAAGTTGTTGGTAATACGGCATCTCTTAGTGCAACTTTTCCTCGTGTTAGAGAAGCATTATTGCGTCGGCAAAGAGCATTTCACACTAAACCGGGTTTGATTGCTGATGGTCGTGACATGGGAACGGTGGTTTTCCCAGACGCACCGGTAAAGATTTTTCTTGATGCCACAGCTGAAGAGCGCGCTCGTAGAAGAATGCAACAGTTGCAGGAAAAGGGCTTTAATGTTAAATTAAGCGATCTTTTAACTGATATTAAAGAGCGTGATTATCGTGATCGTAATAGGTTAATTGCGCCATTGGTACCTGCAAAAGATGCGTTGATCCTGGATTCTACGAAGTTATCAATTGAAGGGGTCATCGAGCAAGTACTTGCTTATGTAAAAAAAAGCAAATATTATCTATATAATATGCTCAATATTGACATATAATAAGATAATATGCCTATTTGGTGTAGCTGAATTTGTGTTCAGTTAAGTAAAGCTTTGTAACAAGGAGTGTTGCGAGGTATGTAAAATAACCCCATTTGGCAGGATGTTGAATGGCAATTAAAATTTTTGAAGATCTTACTATGACAGAATCTTTTGCTCAACTCTTTGAAGAATCTTTACAGAGTATCGAAACCCGTCCAGGGGCTATTGTTCGTGGTGTTGTTGTTGCTATCGACAAAGATGTCGTGTTAGTTGATGCCGGTCTGAAATCAGAATCAGCGATCCCAGTAGAACAATTTAAAAATGTGCAAGGTGAGCTAGAAATTCAGGTTGGTGATGAAATCGATGTTGCTTTAGATGCTGTAGAAGATGGTTTCGGTGAAACTATCCTGTCTCGCGAAAAAGCGAAACGTCATGAAGCTTGGTTGATGCTAGAAAAAGCCTATGAAGATGCTGAAACAGTTATGGGCATTATCAATGGCAAAGTGAAAGGTGGTTTCACAGTAGAATTAAAAGGAATTCGTGCATTTTTACCCGGTTCATTGGTTGATGTTCGCCCAGTTCGTGATACAACTCACCTGGAAGGTAAAGAGCTTGAGTTCAAAGTTATCAAACTGGATCAGAAACGCAATAACGTTGTTGTTTCGCGTCGTGCTGTGATTGAGTCTGAAAGCAGTGCAGAACGTGATCAATTACTGGAAAACTTGCAGGAAGGCATGGAAGTTAAGGGTATTGTTAAGAACTTAACTGACTATGGTGCATTCGTTGATCTGGGCGGTGTTGATGGCTTGTTACACATTACTGACATGGCTTGGAAACGTGTTAAACACCCAAGTGAAATTGTCAATGTTGGTGATGAAATCAATGTTAAAGTATTGAAATTTGATCGTGATCGTACACGTGTTTCTTTAGGCCTGAAGCAGCTTGGAGAAGACCCATGGGTAGCTATTGCTAAGCGTTATCCAGAAAGCACTAAGTTGACAGGGCGCGTCACTAATCTTACCGATTATGGCTGCTTTGTTGAAATTGAGGACGGTGTTGAAGGTTTAGTACATGTTTCCGAATTGGATTGGACTAATAAAAATATTAATCCATCTAAAGTTGTTAATGTGGGTGATGTTGTTGAAGTTATGATTCTGGATATTGACGAAGAGCGTCGTCGTATCTCATTAGGTTTGAAACAGTGTAAACCGAATCCATGGCAGCAATTTGCAGAAACGCACAATAAGAATGATCGGGTAGAAGGTAAAATAAAATCTATTACTGATTTTGGTATCTTCATCGGTTTAGAAGGTGGTATTGATGGTTTAGTTCATCTGTCTGATATTTCTTGGAATGTTGCAGGTGAAGAAGCGGTTCGTGAATATAAAAAAGGCGATGAAATCGCTGCAGTTGTATTGCAAGTTGACTCTGAACGTGAACGTATTTCTTTGGGTATTAAACAGTTAGCGGAAGATCCATTTAATAACTATCTGTCTGCTCATAAGAAAGGTGTTATCATTACCGGTAAAGTATTGGCTGTTGATGCGAAAGGAGCAACGATTGAGTTGGCTGCTGGTGTTGAAGGTCACTTACGTGCATCTGAAGCTTCACGTGATCGCGTGGAAGATACTACTCAAGTATTGAACGTTGGCGATACAGTTGAAGCTAAATATACTGGTGTTGATCGCAAAAACCGGATCATTACCTTGTCTGTTCGTGCAAAAGATGAAGCAGATGAAAAAGATGCCATTGCTTCTGTGAACAAACAGGAAGATACCAATTTTGCCAATAATGCGATGGCAGAAGCATTCAAAGCAGCGAAAGGTGAATAATTAAGTATCCATAACGCAACACCGTAACGGTAGTTTAGGGGAGGTACTATGACCAGGTCTGAATTAATTGAAAGACTTATTAACCAATTAGCTCATATACCAGCAAAACTTATTGAAGAAGCTGTAAAAGAAATGCTTGATCATATGGCAATAACACTTGCTAAGGGAGAGCGTATTGAGATCCGCGGATTCGGCAGTTTTTCTCTTCATTACCGCGCACCGCGCATAGGCCGTAATCCGAAAACAGGTGATAAAGTTGATTTGAAAGGAAAACATGTTCCTCACTTCAAGCCGGGTAAAGAATTACGTGATCGCGTTAATATTTATGTATAAATATTAACAAATTTAATTTATTTATTCTCTTAAAAATGGTGCCTTAATATTAAGGCACCATTTTTTATTGTCGCGCTCAGTTCAATTTTTTCAATACAATTTTTTTAAATTATTAAAAGCTCTCCTTATTGTTATAAGACATTTAATTATTAAAAAAATAATAATAAAATTTTATAATCAAAAATAAATTTTCTTAACTTAACATTAGTTGAGAATAATCTCGCAAAAAAATGAAAATAGTAGAAAAGAGATAAATATTATTTTGACCTTTTATATGAAATATCATTTATCCTTTTGAAAAAATTCAATATTAATACTAATTTTTGTAATATAGATCTGGCCAGGGAAGAGCTATATGGAAAAAATGTCAGTCCATATAAATAGGCTGCAGATAAATATTAATTCAGCGTCAGTGGCTGTAATATTGGGATTATTACCTTTACTTTTTTTATCTCAATTACCAAATAAATCATTACAACTGTGGTTGTTTGTTATATTCTGTTTATTTTTGTTTATTCCATTTTATTTAGCAAAATTTATTGCTGTTTTAGCTATAAGTTTTTTGTGGGGGATGTTGGCAGGGATATTATTTATTAGAAACAATGAAATTATTAAGTCAGCAAGAACAACGTCATGTAGCTATTATTGAAGATAGTTTAGTTAATAGGAATAATAATATTCGAATAAAAGTAAGGTTGTTAATCAATAATAAAGAATTATTTCCTATATTGTACGCTTATCTTCAGTTTAAATCTAATGCTCGGACAAAAAATAATTTTTTTGTGCCGGACAAAAATTCATTTTTTCTGGCCGATTAAAACCTGTTCATAGTTTATTAAATGAAGGTGGATTTGATTTACAACGTTATACCTTAAGTCAGCGTTTGCTAGGTACGTTTAATGTTCAAAACTTTACTATATTCAATAAACACTGTTCTTTAAGGCAAAAGATAATTGCAGCGTCGGTTAATGTTATCAGTAAATATCATAACCAGGCGGTGATTTATGTTTTAACGTTTGGTGAACGTGGATTATTAGAACCCGTATTAAGGCAAGAATTGCAACGAACCGGTATTGCGCATTTGATGGTTATCTCAGGTTTACATATTGGCATGGCTTATTTTTTTGGTTTTTGGCTATATTGTTTGATTCAGTTTTTATTACCCATTTGTTTTATCGATCTTCGTATGCTGATGTTAGTAGGTTGGTGCTTTGCTTTAGGTTATGTTTGGTTGTGTGGTTGGGCGATACCTGTAATGCGGGCTATATTTGCCTTATCGTTTTGCGGTTGCGGCATTAATATTTTGGTTTTCGTTTGTCAAATTGAGTGTACAGTTTCAACACAGTTGGCTTAATTGGATAGTTAAATTGGTTCATTTGCAATTAGGTATGCTAATTCTATTAATTCCTATTCAATTGATTTTATTTCAAGGAGTTAATATTACTAGTATTTTTGCTAATTTATGGGCTGTGCCAATTATTTCATTTATAACCATACCGTTAATTATGGTTTCATATATTTGTATTTTTTAGTACGCAGTACAAAATTTATTATTTGGTATAATTGATAAAAGTATTAGTTTAGCATTATGGCCCCTGGCTCATATTGAGCGTTACTGGCTTGATACTGGCCATCTTCCAATTATCATAACTAGGCTTAGTTGGCTTATTATTTTATGTTGGCAGTTTAGTTGGTTTGTGCAGTATAAGTTGCTGATAATAATGTTAATTTATTGGTCAATCACGACCATGAAACAAAGAGATTTGGTTCTTTGGCGATTGATTATGTTAGATGTGGGGCATGGATTTAGCAATTATTATTGAGCGACAGGGAAAAGCGTTAATTTATGACACTAGTATTTCATGGAAGAAAAACAGTATTGGCTAATAGTACTATTTTGCCTTATTTACGATATCATCGTTTAACACCTGAAGGCATTATACTTAGTCATAATCATATCGATCACACTGGTGGGGTAGCGAGTTTATTATTAAGCTATCCTGGATTAAAGATCAGAAGTCACTTTGATAAAAAAATTATTTTCCATGCCATCGAGGTATTTATTGGCAATGGCAGAAATTACATTTTGAAGTATTATGGCCAATAGTTGATCAAAAAAGATCACATAATAATGAATCATGTGTAGTAAAAATTAGTGATGGCTATCATTCGGTTATTTTATCTGGCGAAATTTAAAAAACAGCGGAGAAAGAACTCGTGCGTCTAGCAATAGCAAGTTTGCCGGCTAATTTATTATAAGTTCCTCATCATGGTAGTAATACGTCGTCGACGATGGCGTTTATTCAAGCAATTAAACAGCAATATGCACTTACTTCTGTTGCACGTTATAGCCGTTGGCGCGTTTTACCTTCTGATAAAGTACGTCAACGATATGAGAATTATAGGGGCAAATTGGCTGAGTACAGCGGAATCAGGGTAAATTATAGCGCAGTTCTATTTTGATAAAATTGAAATAATGCGTTATAGACAGGAAGTTTATCCTCGCTGGTATCATCAGCAGTTTGGTATTTAGAGATTTCTCAAGTAAAATA
The DNA here is from genome assembly GCF_900343025.1 of Arsenophonus endosymbiont of Aleurodicus floccissimus. Taxonomy (GTDB): domain Bacteria; phylum Pseudomonadota; class Gammaproteobacteria; order Enterobacterales; family Enterobacteriaceae; genus Arsenophonus. The sequence goes on from NZ_OUND01000001.1 coordinate 214,914, forward strand.
AATGGCTTATTTTTATGGGTATTTAATAAGACAATGATAATGAATGATAAAGATCTTTCTACATGGCAAACATTTCGCCGACTATGGCCTATGATTTTGCCATTTAAACTGGGATTAAGTGTAGCTGCTGTTGCGTTAATTATTAACGCTGCCAGCGATGCATTCATGATCTCCTTATTAAAACCTTTGCTTGATGAAGGTTTCGGTAAAGCTGATAACAGCACACTAAAATGGTTACCCATTGCTATATGGGGGCTGATGCTGATAAGAGGAATATCGAGTTTTATTTCCAATTATTGTATTGCCTGGGTTTCTGGTAAAGTCGTAATGAATATGCGTAGGCGTTTGTTTGGCCATATGATGGGGATGCCGGTTTCTTTTTTTGATCAGCAGTCGACAGGAACTTTACTTTCTCGCATAACGTATGATTCTGAGCAAGTCGCTTCATCTTCCTCTAGCGCTTTAATCACTATTGTTCGAGAAAGCGCTTACATTATCGGTCTGTTTGGGCTGATGTTTTATTACAGTTGGCATCTTTCACTAATATTAATTGTTATTGCTCCTATTGTTGCGTTAACTATTCGCTCGGTTTCTAAACACTTTAGGAATATTAGTAAAAGTATGCAAACTGGCATGGGACAAGTAACTGCTAGTGCGGAACAGATGTTAAAAGGCCATAAGGAAGTTTTGATTTTTGGTGGGCAAAAAGTTGAAACTGAGCGTTTTAGCGAAGTGAGTAATCATATGCGTCGGCAAACGATGAAAATGGTGACGGCATCTTCTATCTCTGATCCTATTATCCAACTGATAGCCTCTTTAGCATTAGCATTCACGCTTTATATTGCGAGTTTTCCTGAAGTTATGCAAACATTGACAGCAGGCACTATCAGTGTGGTTTTTTCATCCATGTTTGCACTGATGCGCCCATTAAAGTCATTAACAAATGTTAATGCACAATTTCAAAGAGGTATGGCCGCATGCCAGACATTGTTTACCATTTTAGATATGGAGCAGGAAAAAGACGAGGGTAAATTAACCTTAAAAAAAGCGAAAGGTGAAATAGAGTTTAAACATGTTACCTTTAAGTATGCAACAAAAGAGCATCCTGCATTACATGATATCTGCTTTAAAATTCAGGCAGGAAAATCCATTGCCTTAGTCGGACGATCAGGTTCAGGAAAATCGACTATCGCGAATCTAATTACCCGCTTTTATGAGGTTAATGAAGGTCAAATACTGCTTGATGATCATGATTTACGTGAATACACTTTAAGCTCTCTACGTAGTCAAGTCGCACTCGTTTCTCAGCATGTTTATCTTTTTAACGATACTATTGCCAATAATATTGCTTACGCAACCGATGGTCGTTTCAGTCGAAAAGCGATCGAAAAAGCCGCTAAAATGGCTTATGCGATGGACTTTATTAAAAAACTGGATAATGGACTAGATACCGTTATTGGTGAAAATGGTGTAATGCTCTCTGGTGGGCAGCGCCAACGAATTGCGATTGCGCGTGCTTTATTACATAACTCATCTATATTAATTCTTGATGAAGCTACATCTGCGCTTGATACTGAGTCAGAGAGGGCAATTCAGGCCGTATTGGACGAGTTACAGAAAAATCGGACTTCGATTATTATTGCCCATCGTCTTTCGACAATAGAAAATGTAGATGAAATTTTAGTTATTCAGGATGGTAAAATTATTGAACTAGGTACCCATCAAACGCTACTTAAGAGCGATGGGGCATATGCTCAACTTATAGCATGCAATTTAAACAATGATTGATAAAATATGGTTAGGTGGTTCGTGGCTATATCTTTTGCTACTGCCGTTGTCGATATTATATGGCATGATTATTGGATTAAGACGCCTTGGCTATCATTTGGCAATTTTCTCTAGTTGGAAAGCGCCGATACCTATTATCGTTGTGGGTAATTTGACTGTCGGCGGTAACGGTAAAACACCGGTTGTTATTTGGTTAGTTGAGCAGCTTTTATCACGAGGTTATCGTGTTGGTGTTGTATCCCGTGGATATGGAGGTAAAGCAACCTCTTATCCGCTATTAGTTAATGAAAGTATATCAATAAAAGAAACTGGCGATGAACCTGCGTTAATTTATCGGCGAACTGGTGTGCCAGTAGCAGTTGCTCCTAAACGAGTAGACGCAGTTAAGATGCTACTCAAGCAACAAAAACTGGATGTTATTATTACGGACGATGGTCTTCAGCATTATGCACTGCAAAGGGATTTTGAGATCATTATTATCGACGGTATCCGTCGTTTTGGCAATGGTTGGCTGCTGCCTGCTGGTCCATTACGTGAGTGTCAATATCGTTTGAATACCGTTAATGCTGTTATTACTAATGGTGGTATGGCTAAGTATGGGGAGATTGCCATGCAGTTAACAGGCGATATTGCTATCAATATGTTGACCGGTGAAAAACGCTCCGTCTGTGAATTGGAGCAAGTTGTTGCCATTGCAGGAATTGGGCGCCCAGCACGTTTTTTTTCAAGTCTTGAACAAAAAGGAGTGCCATTAATTGCAACACACGCTTTCGCTGATCACCAGTGTTATGAATTTTCTAAATTATCAACCTTAGTGACTGATCATCAAACATTATTAATGACTGAAAAGGATGCAGTGAAATGTTTTCATTTTGCTCAATTAAATTGGTGGTATCTGCCAGTAAATGCCCAACTTGCACAGCCTGGAGCAGGAAAAACCCTTTTCGCCATTAATGAATTGGTCAAGTCTGGTAAAAATGCTTGAAATAATAACATTATCATGTTATCTATAAATGGAATCTAGTTAGGAATCCAACAATGTAGTGACTTCATTTCAATTATACCACGCCAGCTATTATTTCATTAATACAAAACCCTTTAATTTTATTTAGTATCAAATCTGATTGATAAACTCTAGTAATGAATAATTTGGCATGTGTTGGGTTGTTTGATGTTTAAACAGATCCTAAATAGCAATAAACACTACTGAGTTGGTGTTTTTTTATATAATAATACTACTCTGACATTAAGGGTATTTGGTGAAAGAAAAAATGGGGTTTCTGTCGAAAGCTTAATAAAAGAGTAGGGAGCACTAGGAGAAAATGAAATTTTGTCACCTAGTGAACAAAAGGAGTTTTATTATGACATTACAATTACAAATGGGTCGCGTAAAATGGTTTGATGTAAAAGAAGGCTATGGATTTATCTCCCCAGTGAATGGCGGTCAAGATATCTATGTTAATCGTCGAGCTATTGCGAACACTAAAAATAAATGGCTTAAAAAAGGCCAGTGTGTTGAATTTTCAGTTACGCGTAACGCTTATGGCATTGCTGCCGCTGATGTTATCGCTTATGAATTTTAACCTAAAAAGTTAGCTGCCAATTTGCCAGATTACTGATAAATACACATTAGAGCAGATATTAAAGTTAACGGTGATGCATGCTTATGCTATTCTGGTTTCATCTTAAATTACGTTTTTGATGAGGAATATATGGATCACCGTCTACTTGATATCATTGCTTGTCCTATTTGTCATGGCAAACTAGTCTATGATAAACAAAATTTAGAGCTTATCTGTAAATTTGATCATCTTGCTTATCCTGTGCGTAATAACATACCGGTATTATTAAAAGAAGAGGCTCGTGAGTTGCCTTTAGATGAAGAAAAGTAACATGTTTACAGTCATTATTCCGGCGCGTTTTGCTTCTAATCGCTTACCCGGCAAGCCGTTAGCTGATATTCATGGCAAACCTATGATTATTAGAGTAATGGAAAGAGCGCTAATATCAGATGCGACGCGAGTTATTGTGGCGACTGATCATCAGGCCGTATTTGATGTGGTGCAAGCGGCCAATGGAGAAGTTTGCATGACCAACGTTGAACATCAATCAGGCACTGAAAGATTAGCAGAAGTTATTGAAAAATATAAGTTTTCTGATAATGAAATTATTATCAATGTACAAGGTGACGAACCTTTAATCCCACCAGAAATAATTAATCAATTATCTAGTAATCTGATGCTAAATAACGTCGGCATGGCAACATTAGCGGCACCGATAAACGATCCACACGAAGTATTTGATCCGGCTATTGTAAAAGTCGTGACGGATAAACAGAGCAATGCCTTATATTTTTCCAGAGCGGCGATTCCCTGGGAACGTGATCGCTTTGCTGTTAGTAAAATGGAAATTGGCCAGCATTTTTTGCGTCATATCGGTATTTATGCTTATCGGGCCGGTTTTATTCGTCGTTATATCCAATGGTCGATAAGTCCGTTAGAGACGATAGAAATCCTTGAGCAGTTGCGTGTACTGTGGTACGGTGAAAAAATTCATGTTGCCCTGGCAGTTAAAACACCAGGGCCTGGAGTCGATAATCAGCAGGATCTCGATGCTATTCGAAAAGCATTTTTTCTTAGTTAAAATTATTCTGATGTCATCAATTATAAAAAACTATCTATTCCACTACATTGGAACTGAGCATTAGAGGTTGGGTATTGTCAATTTTTATTGACTGCCATATTGAGCCAATAAATTCATACCAAGCGCGTTCTGAGTGGGAAAAAAGTAAATCGATGGGAAAAATTTTTCCCAGGGTTGCAATGGTGAGGTAATGGCAAGTTGGTTGGCGGGTGCTGTAATGGGATGCATATTTCTAGCTATAAAGAAACGTTCAGCGCGTGCCATATGGTTAGCTGAAGTCACCAATAGAAAAAGTTGCTGGCCAACGATTTTTCTACTTCGAAGGCTTCTTCTTGGGTATCTCTGGGGGTGCTTAAGGTAATTATGGCTGTTTCTGGTACTCCTAAAGATAGAGCTACTTTTGCTGTCACTTCAGCATTACTAATTAAATTGTTACCGTGCCCGCCAGTAAAAATTAATTTAGCCCTTGGATGTTGAGAATAAAGGCTAATTCTTTCCGTCACTCTAGCCAGGCTATTATTAATAAGGTTAGCGCTTGGCGGCCAATCAGGGTTGTAAGTAAATCCACCTCCAAGTACAACGATATATTGGATGTCTTTTTTTTAGGGTGTAAAAGTTCATAGCGTTTGTTAAACAAACATTCTGACGATAGTAGTAATTTATCAGCGACAGGTTGTAGACTTAGTAATAAAATAGTTAAACAACTAAAGGAGACTAAACATTTGCCACTTTTTTGCCCATGAGTGAACCAAAGTAGTAATAATCCGATGAAGCTAATTAAAATAAGGAGAGGTAAGGTAATGACATTAAAAGCGCACTAATATATTTTTTAATGTAAACAACATGTTTCAATCCTAGTTAATCAATTTATCGAGTATAGTATAATTTAATCATATAGATAATAGTTAATAAATTATTAATATAGAAATCATTTTCAATGAAAATATTATTGTTTTTTATTAACAATATGTAGGTTGAATAGATATTTTATCGTCAATGGCGATTAAGTTTTATAATAGTGGTTATCGGGGTATTTTTTCATAGTAGATCGCAATTTTGATGATATTGCAGATAAGTTTACACAAAATATTTATGGTACAACCAAGGCAAAAATACGCAAAGCTGTTATTTGGTAGGATCTTAACTCTTTGCTTGATTTATTACCAAATAAGCCGTTAAAGATATTAGACTCAGGTGGGGGGAAGGTTTTTTTGCAAGCAAACTGGCTGCGATGGAGCATCAAGTTATTGTTTGTGACATTTCGGCAACAATGCTTGAACGCGCCAAATTATTGGCTGAAGAAAAAAGTAAGCCATAATATGCAATTTATTCACTCTTCGGTTCAAAATATTACGCAATATTTAACAGAAATGGGAGCAGTTGATTTAGTATTGTTTCATGCAGTTATTGAATGGATCAGTGAACAAAAATCTGCAATAAAAACCCTAGCGGATATAATTAACCCAGGTGGTGCATTTTCTATCATGTTTTATAATGTAAATGGGTTGGTGATGAGAAATGCTGTATTAGGTAACTTCCATTTAGCGCCGCCGCAAACGTTCACTTACCCCTCTAAATCCGTTATTACCAGAAACAGTATATCAATGGCTGGCAGAATTTGATTTTAGAATAGTTGGTAAAACAGGTGTACGGGTTTTTCATGATTATTTACAAAACCGTCAGTTACAAAATAAAGATTTTCCGGCGTTGCTTGCTTTGGAGCAGCGTTATTGTCGACAACAACCCTATATTGATCTGGGGCGCTATATTCATGTTATGGCATGCAAGTCTATGTGAAAGGATGAATTACAGGTGAATTTTCCCAGACTGTTCCGGAATTGGTATCCTGGTCGCGGAAAAATAATTTTTCAATCTCATTACCTGCTGAGCGTCTGGCCTTTTTATTGGCTGTTGCTGTTCTTAATAGTGAGCGGCTTGATGGCGAAATGAGTGAAGGTGAATTAATTGATGCTTTTCGTGAAGTCAGTAAAGGATTCGAGCAGACCGCAGAAACGGTTACTTCTAGAGCTAATTATGCCATTAATGATATGGTAAGGCAGAAATTATTTAATTGTTTTTCAAGTGAAATCATTGAAGGTAATGCAATTTATCGTTTAACGCCACTTGGTATAGGTATCAGTGATTATTATATTCGCCAGCGGGAATTTTCTTCCTTACGTTTATCTATGCAACTTTCTATAGTAGCTGGTAAATTAAGTCGAGCAGCGGATGCCCCAGAAGAAGGGGGAGATGAATTTCATTAGCATCTCCATGTCTTTGCACTATTAAAATATTCGGTGGCAGAAATTTTTGACAGTATTGATATGTCACAGTGTGTGATGGATGAACAGCAAAATAGTGTAAAGGAAGACATCTCCGCATTACTCAGTCAGGATTGGCAGGCAGCGATTGCCAATTGTTAACAACTTTTAACGGAAACTTCCGGCACATTACGTGAATGACAAGACACGCTAGAAGCGGCTGGTGATAAATTACAGACTAATTTGTTACGTATCCAAGAGGCCAATGGTTCAGAATTGGTTGATAAGCTAGTATTTGATCTACAAAGTAAGTTTGATCGAATTATTAACTGGGGGCAACAATCTATCGACCTCTAGATTGGCTATGATCGCCATGTGCACAAATTTATTCGTACTGCCATCGATATGGATAAAAATAGAATATTTTCACAACGCCTACACCTCTCGGTGCAAAATTATTTTACCGATCCTTGGGCATTAACGGTAGCCAATGCCGAACGATTGTTTGATGTGCGTGATGAAGATATGGTATTGAGTAATGAAGAAGTGACGGGTGAGTTGCCAGCTGAACTGGAATATGAAGAATTTAATGAGATTAATGAATAACTGATTGAGATAATGGAGCAGGCATTGGCTGGTTATAAGAAAGATCAGCATACATTGGATATTGGTTTAATATTACGTGAATACTTGACTAAATATCCACAGAAACGGCATTTTGATGTTGCGCGTATTATTGTCGATCAGGCAGTTAAGTTAGGTATAGCAGAAGCGGATTTCTCAGGTATCCACCCTGAATGGTTAGCGATTAATGATTACGGAGCCAAGGTACAGGCACATGTCATCGATAAATATTGAACAATTTATGCCAGTAAAATTGGCACAAGCTTTAGTCAGCTCCCTTTTCCCTGAATTGGATAGCCAGTTTCGAGCTGGGCGTCATATTGGCATTGATGATCTGGATAATCATGCCTTTTTGATGGATTTTGAACAGCAATATCAGCCAGATGAGTTAACGACACTACTAGAAGAATTAGAAGCTCAGCAAGAGGAACTGAGTATTTCTCTTAGTGAAAGTAGTGAGCATCGCATGTTAATGCGTCAAGAGCTTGAGCAGATCAAACAAAAAATTCAAACCCTAACCAAAAAAGTACCTACTTGGCTGGCAGCACAAGATACTCTTAATCAATTAACTGTGCAGGCTAATGATAGTTTTAGCCATAGTCATGAAATTACTGAGCATCTACAGCAATTGTTGGAACAAGAACGTGAAATTACAGTTGAACGTGATGAAGTCGCTAGTCAAAAGCGTGAATTAGAGCAACAGATAGCTCATCTTAGTCAACCGAGCGGCGCTGACGATAACCGCCTACTTGGCCTAGCTGAACGGCTTGGTGGTATTTTGTTATCTGAAATTTATGATGATATTACTATTGATGACGCGCCTTATTTTTCAGCGCTCTATGGCTCAGCAAGACATGGTATTGTTATTCCTGAGCTAGCAAAAATTCACTCACAGCTTGGTGAATTGATAGCCGAATGTCCTGATGATGTCTATTTTATTGAAGGCGATCCGCAATCTTTTGATGATAGGGTGTTTAATGCAGAAGAATTTGACCAGGGAGTATTAGTGCGATCGCCAGAACGTCAATGGCGTTTTTCTCGTTACCCTGAAGTGCCCCTATTTGGTCCGGCGGCGCGTGAAAATCAGCTGGAGATGTTGAGCCAAGAGAGAGATACCCTAGCTGAGCGTTATGCGACTCTGCCATTTGATATGCAGAAATTACAGCGCGCACATCATGCATTTAGTGGTTTTATCGGTAAACATCTGGCGGTGGATTTTGATGCCGATCCAGAAGCTGAAATTCGTTCCTTAAATCAACGTAAAAATGTGTTTGAGCGCTAGTTAGCTCAATTTGAAGTACAAACACAACAACAAAAACAGCAACATACTGCGACCAAAGAACGTTTGTCGAGTTTAAACCGATTGTTGCCAAAAATTAATTTGTTAATGGATGAAACGCTAGTCTCTGGGATTGAAGAAATCCGTGAAGCATTGGCAGAGACAGAAGAAGCAGGGCACTTTTTGCATAAGCATGTAAAATCGTTAGCAAAATTAGAGACAATAGCTAACGTCCTACAAAGTGATCCTGAGCAGCATGAGCAATTACGTCATGAATATGAACAAGTCAAACAGTTACAGCAACAATCTAAACAGCAATCTTTTGCTTTAATTGAAGTTGCTCAACGTCGCGCTCATTTTAGCTATAACGACTCGACGGAGATGCTGTCAGAAAATACCGATTTAAATAATAAACTCCGAAAGCGTCTGGAACAGGCTGAAAAAGAGCGTAGTCAGGCACATGAACAGCTAAGGCAACAACAAACTAAAACGGCGCAATTTAATCAACTATTAGCTTCACTGCGTAGCTCTTATGAAACTAAGCAGGATATGCTAAGAGAATTAGAGTCTAAAATAAAAGCGATTGGCGTTCAAGCAGATAGCAATGCTGAAAAACCGGCACGCAAACGCCAAGACCAACTTTATGAAGCTGTAAATGCTAATCGCTCGCGCATTAACCAATTGGAAAAACAGATCGCATTTTGTGAAGCTGAAATGGACAATTGCCAGAAAAAATTACGCAAATTAGAGCGGGATTATTACCAACTTCGGGAGCAGGTGGTATCCGGTAAATCTGGCTGGTGGTGCTGTAATGCATATGGTTAGAGAAAACGGTGTAGAGCGTCGTTTACATCGGCGTGAATTAGCTTATATGGATGGTGATAGTTTACGTTCGATGTCAGATAAAGCACTAGGTGCGCTTAGACAAGCAGTAGCGCATAATGAACATTTACGTGATGTATTTACGTGCCTCTAAGATCTTAAACGACCAGAGCGTAAAGTAGCGTTCTTTATTGCGGTTTATCAACATTTACGTGAGCGTATTCGACAAGACATTATTTGTACTGATGATCCGGTTGATGCGATTGAACAAATGGAAATTGAATTAGCACGTTTGACAGAAGAACTGCCGGCCCGTGAACAAAAATTGGCCATTAGTGCGAAAAGTGTGGCAAATATTATCCGTAAAACGATCCATCGTGAGCAAAATCGCATCCGCCTGCTTAACCAAGGGCTACAGTCCGTTGCTTTTGGACAGGTAAAAGGGGTTCGGCTTAATGTTAATATTAGACAAAGTCATGAATCACTACTTGATGTGTTATCAGAAGAGCACGAACATCATCAGGATCTGTTTAAAAATAAAAGTCTGACATTCTCTGAAGCGATGGCAAAGCTTTATCAACGTTTAAACCCTCAGCTAGATATTGGCCAACGCCTGCCTCAAACAATTGGTGAAGAATTACTCGATTATCGTAATTATCTAGAACTGGATGTTGAAGTTAATCGTGGTTCGGATGGGTTGCTCAAAGCTGAAAGTGGCGCGCTGTCGACGGGAGAAGCAATTGGTACAGGCATGTCAATTTTGGTGATGGTGGTACAGAGTTGGGAAGAAGAGTCATAATGATTACGAGGTAAAGATATTTTACCTTGTAGGTTCTTATTCCTGGATGAAGCGGCTCGATTGGATGCTAAATCGATTGCAACATTATTTGAACTTTGTGAACGATTAAAAAATGCAATTAATTATTGCTGCGCCTGAAAATATCAGTCCGTAAAAAGGGACGATTTATAAGCTGGTACGTAAGGTATTTGGCCAACAGGAGCATGTTCATGTCGTTGGTTTGAAAGGTTTTGGACAAGAAGATAAACAGTTAAAAATATCTTCTGCTGTCACTTAATTTCAAGTAGTAAAAATTTATTTTTATATTTTAACAACCGCTATTTCATGATAGCGGTTTTTTGTTACAGGTATGTTTTAAAAGTAAATTAAATATTGCAATTGAAAATAAAGTGATCGGAGATTATATTTTAAATAGTAGGTTAGTAATTTAATTTTTAATAAGTATTAAATCTAAAATTTATGGGATTTTTTTAAATGAAAATTTACTTTATCAGTGAAGGTTATAAATTAATTTATAAATATGATTATTTTTAAATAAAAAATTATTTAAATTTGTATCAAATAAACCACAACAGATTAGTTAATTTTAACCTTCTAAAGATAAATTTTTTACTCTGGTATTAACAATAAAAATGAATTATAAAGGTGGTATTATGGCAAATAAACGAGTCAACACTATGCGTGCTTCATTAATAGGCTGTGTAATATTGACAATAATACCAGCGTGTGGACAGCTCGCGCAAATAAACACAACCACAAATATCTAAGTTCCTTTAACCAATTTGGTTTCTGAGCAGAAAAATGTAACTGCTGAAGAGATACAAAAAAGTCGTCAGCAGCTGCAAGGCTTCTTATCACAAGGTCCTAATTTAGTATATACCGACAGATTAGCTAAGCTCTATGCTGAAAATAATATACAACCATTGTGGGATGAAGCAGCAGTGGTATTAGAATTTAAGCAGCAGTTAGCAGAATTAGCGTTGGCCGGTTTTCAGCCTCAGTTTGGTAAATGGCTATCCCTATTAGTAAAAAATAAACAACTCAATCAGATGGAACTAGATATTATTTTGTCAGATGCTATGTTGGGTTATTTATATTTTATATGTAATGTAAAATTTAATGGTAAAGATTGGTTATATCAAAAAACGCCTTATCAACTTCGTGAGCCGACGGTTGCTGCCGTTTCTCGGTGGCAAACTGCGATTAATTCTAAACAATTAGTTAGTTGGCTCAAAACGTTAGCACCACAACACGCCTCGTACTTACCAATGAGAACGAAGATGTTGGCTTATTTATCAGAGCAACAAATATGGCCTAAAATAAATACGGCTAGCCTATTAAAGCCAGGCCAAGCAAGCAATGATCTGGTTTCTTTAAGTGAAATTTTAACTCGCAATGGGGTGTTAACGGAGGATCCACTTACTGATCAAAATAGTCGCCGTTATGATGGATTATTAGTTGGTGCAGTTAAACAATTTCAGCGAATGTATGGACTAGAGCCGGATGGTATTATTGGTAACGCAACATTAAAATAGTTAAACACTTCACCTATCGATAGGGCTAGTTTACTGGCGATTAATATCCAACGCTTAAGAATTATTCCCAATGAAAGCAGTTCTGGCATGTTAGTTAATATTCCGGTTTATACATTACATTTTTATTCGAATAATCAATTGATTATAGATTATAAAGTGATTGTTGGGCGCCCTGATCGTAAAATTCCGATAATGAGCAGTGAACTTAGTAGTGTTGTGATTAATCTACCCTGGAATGTTCCTGTTAGCATGGTTCGTAAAGATATCTTGCCTCAAGCCAGAAGAGATCCAGGCTATTTTGCACGCCGAGGCTTAACGGTTTTATCCGGTTAGGAGCGTGATGCCTATCCTATTGTTCCTTACTCAATTAATTCGAATGCCATCTCATCTTCATCCTTCCCCTATCGTGTACGCCAGGCACCAGGGCCATCCAATGGCCCTTGGCCGTTAATAAATTCAACATGCCAAGCTCTGATGCAATTTACTTACATGATACCCCTAACCATAGTTTATTTAATCGGCAAAATCATTCAATTAGCTCCGGTTGTGTACGAGTAAGTAAGGCATCAGTGTTAGCATCAATTTTACTGGCGCGAGCTAGTTGGGATCAACAGCGTATTGACGGTGCGCTTTAGCTAGGTGACAAACGTTATATTAATATTCCAGGCAGGATACCGATTTATCTTTATTACCAAACCGCCTAGGTTGATAACAAAAATATTGCCAATTTTAGGGATAATATTTATGGCTATGACAATGTCATTTATGGGGCGAAGAATTATTTAAATGAAATAAGATCCACGCTTAACTAATAGATAAAAATGATATAAAAGGGGCAAAAGCCTCTTTTATATTAAATTTCAATCACGTGTTATTTTCTAACTTACTTAGTATAGATGCATAAATATCGTTTTTAGTGATAAATTATGTTTTTTGCAAAATAACTGACTAAACTCAGGCGGTAACAAAATTTTGACGGATAATGGGGTTATTTTTTTCTTTTTATTTGAGTTAATTGGCTATGGACAATATTGATCAAAATCGACGAAAATGGTTAGGTTATGGAGCAATAGCATTGGGTTTTAGCTTATTACCTAGACATGCCTTTGCGGCATTAACAACCCCGCGACCCAAGATTCTTCGCTTTGAAAATCTTCATACTGGTGAGTTTCTTAAGACTGAGTTTTTTGATAGTCGTCGTTATAATAACGCTGAATTGACCCGTTTGAATCACTTATTCCGTGATCATCGTAATAATAAAATTAAAATCATTGATCCGAAATTATTTGATCGGATTTATTTGTTGCAAGTACTAATGGGAACCAATAAAAATGTTCAACTAGTTTCTGGCTATCGCTCAGTCGAAACCAATAATGCACTTCGATGTAAAAGCAGTGGGGTTGCTAAAAACAGCTATCATACCCATGGCCGAGCAATGGATTTTCATATCCAAGAGGTCTACCTTAACCATATTCGCAAAGCAACATTAAAAATGCGAGCAGGTGGAGTAGGCTATTATCCTAATAGTAATTTTATCCATATTGATACAGGACCGGTCAGAAAATGGTAAGATATTAAATAAATTTTTATTTAAATAATGGACTTACTACTATATGAAATTTGATATTATTCCTGTAACCGATTTTAAGCAGAATTGTACGCTAATTTGGGATGAAAAGAGCTTGGATGCCGTTATTGTTGATCCGGGCGGTGAATTAGCAAAATTAATTGCAGAAATTACAAAGCGTTCATTAAATTTACAGTATATCTTATTAACCCATGGTCATTTTGATCATGTTGGTGGTTGTGCTGAGCTAGCAGCGCATTTCTCGGTGCCAATTTATGGTCCGCAAAAAGAAGATGAATTTTTGATCAACGGATTGGCAATTCAAAGCCAAATGTTTGGTGTGTCACAATGCCCAGACTTTACGCCAGATCGCTACTTGCAAGAGGGTGATGAAATTACTTTTGCTGACATCAAACTGGCTGTTCTACATTGCCCAGGCCATACGCCTGGACATATTATCTTTGTTAATCATGCAGATAAGCTAATTTCTATGGGAGATGTGCTTTTCCAGGGTGGCGTTGGCCGCACTGATTTCCCTAAAGGTGATCATGCAACATTAATCCACTCAATTAAAACAAAAATTTTGCCCCTTGGTGATGATTATCAATTTATTTCTGGCCATGGGCCAATGTCTAATTTGGCGGCTGAACGGCAATTTAATCCCTTTTTACAAGGCTAGTTTTATTCAGTTACAACAATTTCGCCGTTAGGCTTTTAATAATAAAAACCGATTAGGGTATTGGTCTAATCGGTAATTGTCTGAATTAACAGTGTGTTTGTTTATAATACGTCAATGATAGCTTTGCATAAAGGAACCATATTCTCTAACGTTAAGCCAGCGACGTTAATACGACCTGAACTAATTGCATAGATAGCATGTTTTTCACGTAGCTGAGTGACTTGTTCTTCATTAAGACCACTAAAAGAGAACATACCGTTTTGTTTACTAATAAAACTAAAATCTTGCTTAGCGCTTTTTTCTTGTAATGTATTCACAAATAGCTGTCGCATAAGTTGGATGCGCTGCCGCATGGTTGTCAGCTTTTCGATCCACTCTTTCTTTAGTAATTCATCGGATAAAATCGTGGTAACAATGGCTGCACCGTGAGCTGGTGGATTAGAATAGTTTGCTCGGATAATCGATTTTATTTGACTAAACGCTCGCTCAGCTTGATCACTATTATTGGCAATAATTGTGCAGGCACCGACTCGTTCATTATATAAGCCAAAATTTTTCGAGTAGGAACTGGCAATAATGATTTCAGGGTTTTTGTTGGTAAAAATACGTAAACCTTGCGCATCTTCGTCCAGGCCTTTAGCAAAACCTTGGTAGGCAAAATCAAAAACCGGTAATAAGTTTTTTTCAGCTGCCAAAGTAGATAGAATTTCCCATTGTTTTGGTGTTGGGTCGATACCGGTAGGGTTATGACAGCAACCATGTAGCAATAATACATCACCTGGTTTTGCATCTTCTAAGCTACTTAACATGCCAGCAAAATCCAGATTATGCTTTTCAGCATTATAGTAATTGTAATGACAACACGTCAGGCCAGCCGCTTTAAATACATTCTGGTGATTTGGCCAGGTTGGTTGGCTGATCCAGACGCGTTGGGTAGAGGTTTGTTTAGCAATAAATTCAGCAGCAATACGCAATGCACCGGTGCCGCCTGGCGCCTGCGAAGTGCGGGCACGATTTTCGGCAATTATTGGATGGTTGTTGCCAAACAGTAAGCTTTGAGTAACGGTGGCAAATTCGGCTATCCCGCTAATAGCAAGATAATTTTTAGTCACTTCGTTGTCTAACAGATATTTTTCTGCTTTTTTGACGGAAGTAAGAATGGGGGTTTTCCCTGACTCATCCTTGTAAACACCAATACCTAAATTGATTTTTTGTTTACGCGGATCAGCATTAAAACTCTCTGCTAAACCTAAAATAGGATCCTCAGGAGCAGCAATAATATTTTCCAACATATTTATAATTCCAATGACTCAATTGTGATTTGGTAATCGAGGGATCTCAGGTTAACGCGATGCAAATGATTTGCCAACACTCTGCGATAAAAATAAGGCAAACTTGTGATATTAGATTCGGTTGATATTGTTTAGCTAGTAACAATATTTTACCAATTAACATAAATTGATAAAAAAACAGCGCTAAAGCGCTGTTTTTTGAATTTACGTTTTCACTTTTACTGTTAAATCAACCGTTAAGCGATAATTAGAACTGGTAAACTAAACCTAAACCAACCAGGTTGTCTCTGCCAATACCATATTTATCAGCAAAGCCATTGTTGCCATCGATTAGGTTAATTTTGTAATCAACAACTACAGTCAGGTTTTTGTTGAAATAGTAGAAAGCACCTAGTGAAACGTATTTCACTAAATCTTGCTTATTAGTACCTGGTAAATCTTTACCTTTAGACTGGACATAAGTGACAGATGGTTTCAGCCTAATTTCATCAAACAGATACTGACCAACCAATTCAAAGTTCTCAGTTTTGTTAGCAATCTGTGTTCCATTAGGATTAAGAGTTGTTTTTTTACCAAACCGAGTCATATTAAAGGTTTCGCCGTACATCGCTGCCAGATACAGGTTGTTGGCATCATATTTGATACCGGCGTTCCAGGCTTCCGCACCATTACCACCAGCACCGCTTGCAGTTTTTTGCGTATCAGTCAGACCACGATTAGATTTGGCATAACTAGCACCCAGCGCAACGGCCCAGCCAATATCATAGCTGGCTGATAGACCGAAGCCATCACCGTTATTTTTCAGGTAATCTGAACTACCTGATTTGTTACTCGAAGTATTTTTGCCTTGATACTGTAGGGCGAAGTTCAAGCCATCTACTAGACCAAAGAAATCAGTACTACGGTAAGTTAGCAGGTTACGGTTACGGCCAGTCAAGTAGCTGTCAGCCTGAGACATAGAGTCTGCACCATAAAGAGGCAGAATGTCAGTCCAAGCGTTAACATCATACAGAACGCCATAGTTGCGACCATAGTCCAATGAGCCAACGCCAGCAATGTTCAAACCGGCATAAGCCAGACGGTTTGTATTTTCGTTATCAGCTTCACTTCTGTTGGTTTTAGTTTCCCATTCGAAACGACCAAAACCAGTCAGCTGATCAGAGATTTGAGTATCACCTTTTATACCAAGACGAACACGAGAATCATCGCCTTCATCGCCACCACTGCTCTTGCCAAAGAAGTGACGAACGTCAACTTTACCATATAGATCGAGTTTGTTGCCGTCTTTATTAAAGATTTCAGCTGCGTTTGCTGTACCAGCTAACAACGCCGCCGGGATAACTATTGCAAGAATATTGCGCTTCATCATTATTATTACCCTCATTGGTGTTATTCGGACACCTGCCACTGCCAAAAATAAATTCCCAACCATTGGGAACTATCTTTAAGAGTTTAGTATCGTCTTGTTTCTGCATTCAGTGTTCCATTGGTAAATATTTTTATCTACCCTGAAAATGATACAAAAATACAATATATGTAACAAAAGGAAATAATATGTTTTAAAATGTAAATAAAAGGGAACTTTTTGCTATTTATCATAATTAAAAATAAAAAGGCCAGCGATATACTAGCCAGTTATCATTATAATATTTATTCGTTTTTTAAGATTAAAGATTTAAAAGCTTGCGTTACGTGGAGTACGAGGAAATGGAATGGTTTCACGAATATTTTGTACGCTAGTGACATAAGCGACCAGGCGCTCAAATCCGAGTCCAAATCCGGCGTGAGGCACGGTACCATAACGGCGCAGATCGCGATACCAGCTGTAATCTTGTTGGTTCAGTCCCATTTCTTCCATCCGGGCATCCAATTTATTCAGTCGCTCTTCACGCTGAGAACCACCAATAATTTCGCCAATAGCTGGTGCTAATACATCCATAGCAGCAACAGTTTTATTGTCATCATTCAGACGCATATAAAAGGCTTTGATATCTTTTGGGTAATTTTTGACCACAACGGGTGCTTTGAAGTGTTGCTCAGCTAAATAACGTTCATGCTCAGAAGAGAGATCAATACCCCAAGTTACTGGGTTTTCGAAGGATTGACCTGACCGCTCAAGCACTTTAATAGCATAGCTATAGTCAATTTGAGCAAAATCCGAAGCAGCAAATTTTTCCAACCGGTTGATAACGTCTTTATCGATCCGCTCGGCAAAGAAGGTTAAGTCATCATGGCGTTCTTGCAAAACCGCTTTGAAGACATATTTTAACATTTTTTCGGCCAGCCTAGCGATATCGTCCAAGTTGGCAAAAGCGACTTCAGGCTCAACCATCCAGAATTCAGCCAAATGGCGGCTGGTGTTAGAATTTTCTGCGCGAAACGTTGGCCCAAAGGTATAAATTTTGCTTAATGCACAGGCATAAGCTTCGCCATTTAGCTGACCGGATACGGTTAGAAATGCTTCCCGACCAAAAAAGTCTTTATTAAAATTAATATCCCCTTTTTCTGTACGCGGAATATTCTGTAAATCTAATGTTGAGACGCGGAACATTTCACCGGCACCTTCGGTATCGGAGGCGGTGATAATGGGGGTTGAGATCCAAATATAGCCTTCTTCATAAAAAAAACGATGAATCGCTTGGGCTAGCGTATTGCGAACACGGGCAACGGCGCCGATAAGATTAGTGCGTGGACGCAGATGTGCCACTTCACGTAAATATTCGACACTATGACGTTTGGCAGCCATTGGATAACTATCAGGATTTTCCACCATACCGACCACAACAACCTGAGTGGCAGATAATTCAAAATTTTGCCCTTGACCTTCTGATGATTTCACGATCCCGGTTACTTCAACCGAGCAACCAGTGGTCAGATATAAAACTTCGGTTTCATAATTATCTCGTTCATGATTTACAATAGCCTGTAATGGATTAAAGCAGGAACCGTCATAGACGGCGAGGAACGAGAAACCGGCTTTTGAATCTCTCCTTGTACGTACCCAGCCACGAACGGTTACTTCTTCGCCTACCGCTACACGGCCTTGTAGTACTTCGACTATAGGCGCTATATTCATAAAATACTCTCTTTTGATATTTAGTTGTTTAAAGTTGGTCACCGATTGGTGAAGGCCTTATGTTACTTGTCCTCGCGTAAGAAACAAGTAAAAATAGCAAGTTTAAAATGGGAATAACCAGATGAAAAGGGCTTTGTAATAAGAATTTAATTTATCCTGTGCAACAATCGATAAAATAGCTTGCCATAATAATCAGTTAGGTTTGTTATCAATCCGCTTCGTTGTACTTGGGATATCAAAAGCTTTCTTTAAGCGAACGATAAATTCATCGTCATCACAGATGGTTTTTCCTGGGCTATCAGACAATTTAGCGACGGGTTTACCATTACATTCAACTAATTTAATTACAATATTAAGTGGTTTAACCTGATGGATATTGCAGGTTAAACGGGTGCCAATACCAAAAATAAGATTGATACGTTTATAAAAATGTTTATAAAGGATCAATGCTTTTTGTAGGTCAAGGTTATCTGAAAAAACCAGCGTTTTACTCATTGGATCGATAGCCAGTTTTTTATAATGACTAATTGCTTTTTCACCCCATTCTAACGGATCACCCGAGTCATGACGTAATCCTTGATAACGATTGGCAAAGGTGATATCGAAGTCGCGCAGGAAAGCATCCATCGTAATACAGTCTGTTAGTGCAATGCCTAATTGATTGGGATATTCATCCAGCCAACTTTGCAGCGCCACGCGTTGGCTATTAGCGAGATCAGTACTAATTTGCTGGTGAGCTTGAAACCACTCATGGGCTTGGGTGCCAACAGGTTTGAGCTGGAGTTGTTGGGCCAACTTATAATTACTTGTGCCAGTAAAATAAGGGAAATGGTTTTTGAGTTCATTGATAATAGCGTATTGCACCGCATGAGAAAAACGTCGGCGAGTACCAAAATCCATTAATTTGAAATTAGCTAAATCAATATTTTGTGTTTTTGCGTCTTGATAAAAATACTTAATCAATTTATGTAACTGTTCAATGGTATCTTCGGTTGTTACATTGGGAGAGCGATCGTGATGAACCAGTTCGCTGATTAAGGCTAATAGAGGTATTTCCCAAAGAATAATCTCACGCCATGGACCACTAATTCTTAGAGCTAACTGATTTTCTTGTGTGGTATAAACATTAACCTGCGTGGGATTGAAGCGAAAATTCTTTAACCAATCGAGATAATCAGCTTTAAAAAAAGGCAGACCACGCAGATAGTGGTATTCAGTTGGCGTTAATGCAATATTTGCCATTAAATCTATTTGTTGGCGTACAGCCTGAGCATAGTTACCAAGTCGTTCATCACTACGGCAACGAAATTCTGCCACAACCGATACTTGGTTATAGTGATGAAAGACGGCTTGTTGCATATGCGGTTTATAAGCATCAGTATCTAGCAGTGATGTAATGATAGGTGGTGCATCTAAATTCATAATGCGTTAGCTATCCTCGCGGAAGCATTACTCTCGACTTAAAGATAAAATATGCCAGAGTATACCTGTTGATGCTAGTAAGAGTGAAGGCCGTTTCATATATATTTCTGGCGTAGTTATAAAAAATTCTAATCATCTATTTGATATTATCAAATTATTTTTATATCGGCAGAGTTTTTTGGAGCAATAAATAACATGTTAATAAAAAACCAAACCGATTGAATATTAATCATAGGTATGATTTATGATCAAAAGAAAGAGGTTTTAAGATATCATTATTGCCAAATAATTGACCACATTGAAACATAACAATAATTGATACAGGTAAAAATTTACTATGACGCAACAGCGACAAGAGAAATATCGTCAGGATTATCAGGCGCCTGATTACACTATTACCGATATTGAATTGGATTTTGTGCTTGATCCTGCAACTAACATTGTTACTGCTAATTAGCCGAGTAAAACGATTAAATTCACAGGCTAATGTATTGGTACTCGATGGTAAGAACCTGATTTTCATGCTATTCATATTGATAATAAACCGTGGACAGACTATCGTGAAAAGGCAGGGAAATTGATTATTGAGTCAGTGCCTGATACTTTTGTTCTTAAGGTTGTTAATTAAATAAATCCGCTAAAAATACTGCATTAGAAGGGCTTTATGTGTCAGCTGATATTCTTTGCACTCAGTGTGAGGCAGAAGGTTTCCGTCATATTACCTATTATTTAGATAGGCAGGATGTATTAGCACGTTTTACAACTTGTATTACTGCCGATAAATCACGTTATCCTTATTTGCTCTCCAATGGTAATCAGATTGACAAAGGAGAAACAAACGATGGCCGTCATTGGGTAAAATGGCAAGATCCTTTCCCTAAGCCAAGTTATCTTTTCGCACTGGTAGCGGGTGATTTTGATGTTCTTTATTATAATTATGTTAGCCAAAGTGGCCGTAATGTAACGTTAGCACTTTTTGTTGATAAGGGTAACCTTGATCTCGGGCTGACTGGGCAATGGTCTCTTTGAAAAATGCCATGCGTTGGGATGAGATACGTTTTGGTTACGAATATGATTTAGATATCTATATGATAGTGGCCGTTGATTTCTTTAATATGGGGGCGATGGAAAATAAAGGACTCAATATTTTCAATGCCAAATATGTGTTGGCCAAAACAGAAACGGCAACAGATAAGGATTATCTGAATATTGAAGCGGTGATTGGCCATGAATATTTTCATAATTGGACGGGTAATCGTATTACTTGCCGTGATTGGTTTCAATTAAGCCTGAAGGAAGGATTAACCGTTTTTCGCGATCAAGAGTTTAGTTCTGATTTGGGTTCTTGTTCGGTAAATCGGATTGAAAATGTCAGGCTGATGCGCGCGTATCAATTTGCAGAGGATGCTAGCCCGATGGCGCATCCTATTCGGCCGGAAAAAGTAATAGAAATGAATAACTTCTACACTTTGACTGTTTATGAAAAAGGAGTGGAAGTTATTCGGATGTTGCACACGCTATTAGGCGAAAAACAGTTTTAGGCGGGTATGAAACTATATATCGCCCGCCATGGTGGTAGTGCCGCAACCTGTGATGATTTCGTGCAAGCTATGCAAGATGCCTCTGATATTGATTTGACCCTCTTTCGTCGTTGGTATAGCCAATCGGGTACACCTTTAGTGACGGTCAAAGATGAATATTTAGCGGAAAAACAGCAATATTTATTGCATATTAGTCAAATCACAGCACCAACGGCAGATCAAGCAGAAAAATTACCATTACATATACCGCTAGATATTGAGCTGTATGATACGCAAGGTAATGTAATTCCATTACAGCACAATGTTCGTGCTGTGCATTCCGTGCTTAATGTGGTTAAGGCCGAGCAAACTTTTGTTTTTGATCAGGTTGATTCACAGCCAATACCTTCATTACTGCGTGAATTTTCCGCGCCGGTGAAATTGGATTATTCATACACTGATGAGCAGTTAGCATTATTGATGCAATATGCCAGTAATAATTTTGCTCGTTGGGATGCTGCGCAATCACTACTATCAATTTATATTAAAAAGAATGTCATACACCAACAGCAGCAGGAAGATTTAATATTACCGCAGCATATTATTGACGCATTCAAATCTGTTTTACTTGATGAAGCCTGTGATCCGGTTTTAAAAGCACAACTATTTACTTTACCTTCAGAAAATGAAGTCGCTGAGTGGTTTGCTATCATCGATCCGATAGTTATCCATAATGTTATTTAACTTTATTATCTAAAAATTTGCCACTGAAATGGCGGCTGAATTTGTTGCCGTTTATCATGCCAATAAAATGACCAAGTATCGAATTGATCATGGGGATATTGCCAAACGTTCTTTGCGAAATAGATGCTTATTTTATCTGGCTTTTGGCCATGATAAGCAACAAGCGGATAAGTATGTCACCGAGCAATATTATCAGGCCAATAATATGACTGACACGATGGCGGCCCAATTACCGGGTTGTCAACAGCTAATGGCAGAGTTTGAACAGCGTTGGCGTCATTACGGTTTGATAATAGATAAATAGTTTATGCTGCAAGCCACCAGTCCAGCTAAAAATGTTTTGTCAACAGTACGTACTTTATTTACTCATCCGACATTTAGTATGGAGAATTCTAATCGAGTATGTGCCTTGATTGGAACTTTTGTTGCACAGAATCCGACAGCGTTTCATGCTGAGGATGGTACTGGCTATCAGTTTTTAGTGGAAATGTTAATTATTTTAAATAGCAGCAATCCGCAGGTTGCTTCTCATTTGATCGAGCCGTTGATTCGTCTAAGACGCTATGATGAAACACGTCAAAATCTGATGCATCAGGTGTTAATACAGTTAAAGCAGTTAGATAATCTTTCCGCTGATCTATTTGAAAAAATTACTAGGGCGTTGAAAAACCAGTAGCATTTTATTTTTCACTAGGTTACCAGCGTTTTCCTTCATAAAAACGATTACTTAAATAAGATATCCCTTCTTTTATAAGATTATCTTGGGGGATATCTATCAGTTTGCTTTTACCTATTATTTTTAAAAACTTAAATAATAAAAAGCAGTGTTATATTAGGCATATTTAAATTATCATGATAATCTGTACATACCATTGAGATTTGCTGATAAATTTAGCAATAGACTGTTTTTCTAGAATAAAAAACGGCAAATGGTTTATCCCCTTATCCGAAAGGCGCTATTTCGCTTAAATCCAGAGCAAGCTCATAAAATTACCTTCCGGCAGCTTAAATATATCATGCATTCGCCGCTTAGGTTTTTGATCCGGCAGTCAGTCAATTTTAAGACAACGACTTGTATGGGAGTAACATTTAAGAATCCATTGGGATTAGCGGCCGGTCTTGATAAAGATGGTGAATGTATTGATGCTTTTGGCGCGATGGGATTTGGTTTTGTAGAAATAGTGACGGTCACACCTCGTCCACAACCTGGTAATGAAAAACCTCGGCTGTTTCGCCTGGTTGAAGCTGAAGGGCTTATCAACTGCATGGGATTTAATAATCTAGGTGTTGATAACTTGGTTGAGAATGTTAAAAAAGCGAAGTACGACGGTATTATCGGTATTAACATTGGTAAAAATAAAGATACACCGATTGAACAGGGTAAAGACGATTATTTAATTTGCATGGAAAAAATTTATTCCTATGCAGGTTATATTGCTGTCAATATTTCTTCACCTAATACGCCAGATTTAAGATTGTTACAATATGGTGAAGTATTGGATGATTTATTGCAGTCAATTAAAAATAAATAACACTTAATTAGCACAACAATACCAAAAGTATGTTCCTGTGGTGGTAAAAATTGCGCCTGATTTAACCGAAAAAGAGATTATCCAAATTAGCGATAGTTTAATTTGCCACCAGATTGATGGAGTTGTGGCCACAAATACAACTTTGGATCGGAATTTAGTGAAAGGATTAAGATATTCAGAAGAAGCTGGTGGATTGAGCGGCCGACCTGTGCAATTGATAAGCACTGAAATTGTGCGGTTGTTGACCAAAGAATTAAAAGGACAGCTGCCAATCATAGCTGCTGGTGGAATTGATTCTTTGGTTGCAGCAAGAGAAAAATTGGCAGCAGGGGGGCATCATTGTTACAAGTTTATTCCGGATTTATTTATCACGGCCTAAATTAATTAAAAATATTGTTAATTATATTTAATCTTAATTTAGGATTATAAAAAATTGACTGATTTTTTATATATTAATATTTATTTTGTAATTTGATAATTTATTAAATTCAGGATTTTCTTTGAATATCTTTACGTAAAAACTCGAAATTATTTCTATTATTTCTATTATTTCTATTATTTCTATTATTTCTATTATAGAAGTACTTTTTATCTTAATTTTAATTAGTATGGATTTTAAGCTTGTAAATAGTGTGATCAGATTGAGGGGTGATAAATGAAAATAAAACCCAATAATCAGTGGCGCTGGTATTACGATGATGAACATGAAAGGATGATGTTAGATTTGGCTAATGGAATGTTATTTCGTTCATGTTTTCCAGCAAAAATGTTGGTGGCATCTGCTTATGGAGAAATGACTTTTAATATCGATGATGCGGGGTTATATCATTGTATTGAAGAACAACTGCAAAAATTATTACTTTCTGATGAGCATAGTGCGGAATTAATTTTAAATGCATTAGTTGCTTTTCGTTTTTTAAAGCCGCAGATGCCTAGAAGCTGGTATTTTTTGCCAGTAAATTGCCACGATGATTTGGTGTTGGGGGATGTTGTTCAGGTTCATATTGAAGATAGTGGACAGAAAGCATTGTTTTTAGTGGCAGAGGCAGGAAAATATGCCAGCTTATGTTTATTAATTGAGCCTAGATTAGTTTTGAAAGATCGGGTAATGAGATTTTGTGACCCGATTAAGATTATGAATAATCGCTTAATGATTTATCAACCACCAGCCAGTAGTTTAATATATGAAAGAGCTGTTTCATAAAAAAATAACCTGAATTAATCAATATTCAAAGTTTATATAATAACTAAATTTTGTGCGGCATCTTTAAACCAACAATAATATCCATCATTCATTAATGACGAATGATGGATAAGAATTAGCCTAATAGTAATTTAATATTTGTTTTGGGAATGCAACTACAACTCTGGATCACGCCATCTTCTTTGATTGCTGTTTTTGTCAATGGGATTACTTCACCTGCTATTAGTTTCATTTTACAACAACCACAAATGCCCGCTCGGCAAGAATAGGGAAATTTTAAGCCATGCTTTTCCAATTGTTCCAAGATAACAATTTGGTTATTGGCTAAATATTCTGTGCCATTAACATCGATTAATAATGTGGTTTCTTTTTTTAGATTAATTATCTGACGCTTAGTTGTTTTTACCGTTTTATATTGCTTAGGTTGTTTTTTAGTTAAAATTTTCACCGTATCTCCAACGCAGATCAGACCGCTATTTTTGGCGATGGCATTTTGGCCAAAATCAATTTCTCCATGCTCATCAGTGTGGAAACTTTGTAGTATTGTTAACGGTTCTCCAGTCGGGTGCTGTGAGCCATCATCAATATTTACTGTCGTCAAAATGCAGCTGCTACAAGGTTTAACAAGCTCGAAAATAACCTCACCGATTTGTATCGTATGCCAGCTATCTTCAGCAAAAGCCTTGGCACTGGTTATGATCAAATTGCCTCTAAATTGTTCTAACTTAATATCAGATGGGCATTGTTTTTGAAGCGCTTTAAATGAGGCTTGATTAATCTTTGCTGGTACAGCAAACGCGGTAAAATGATTGCCCCACACTTCAGTTGGTAAGCGATGGTTAATAAAGTCTTTATATAAAATAGTTGCTTTTTGCTTATCAGGTGTCTGTATTTGAATGCCATTTTCAAATATTATTGGTTTAAATAACAGCATTTGTAGATATTGCCGCGCAGTAATAAACCCAACTTGATCATTGGTAACCATAAAATAGCGATCGAAAACCAGGCCACTATTTTCTGCGTAAGCTTGTGACAAACGAATGCCTTTCATTGATTTAACTGGATGGATATAAAGACGAGATAACCGGATCATTCTTAACTCCTGTTTAAGCACGATAATTTTGTTAGTAACTTTATGATATGTGCGCAGGGTTAGCTATAATGTGCAGCAATTTTTTATTCAGGTGACAGCGATATGAGAACTCTGTGTGCTACAACGGCATTTGGACTGGAAGAATTACTTAAAAGTGAACTAGAAGCATTAGGAGCAAAGTATTGTCATATTGCTCAGGGTGGTGTGCATTTTCAAGTTGACGAACGTGGCATGTATTTGAGTCTGTTATGGAGTCGTTTAGCATCGAGGATTTTATTACCCTTAGTTAGCTGCCAGGTTTTTAATGATATGGATCTCTACCTTGTAGCACAGACAATTGATTGGCCGGATTTGTTTACCGTTAATGATACTTTTGCCGTTTATTTTAATGGAACTAACCAAGTTATCCGCAATAGCCAATATGGGGCTTTACGGGTGAAAGACGCTATTGTGGATAGCTTTACGCGTAAAATGAATAAACGGCCCAACATTGCCAAACAGCAACCCGATATACGGGTTAATGTCCATTTATATAAAGATAACGCCTCAATATCGTTGGATTTAAGCGGTGATCCGCTCCATATCCGTGGATATCGTAGTTTCGCAGGACAAGCACCTATCAAAGAGAATTTAGCGGCTGCCATTGTTTTACGCTCAGGTTGGCAGCTTGGTTTACCAATGGTCGATCCTATGTGTGGTTCCGGCACATTATTAATTGAAGCAGCAATGATGGCTTGTGATCGTGCGCCTGGTTTAGCGCGTCAATTTTGGGGATTTCAATGCTGGTCGGGTTATAATCCAACGGTTTGGGCTGCTGTAATTGCTGAAGCGGAAAAACGGTTTCAGACGGGGCTTCAGCAAGCGACTGCGCTTTTCTATGGCTTAGATATTGATCGCCACATTTTGTAAATAGCCAAAAAGAATGCTAAACAAGCCGGTATTCACTCTTTAATAAATTTCCAACCTGGTGATGCGGTTAAATTGGAGAATCCATTTACCTTCGCTCAACAGGGGTTTATCACCAGCAATCCACCCTATGGTGAGCGTTTGGAAAGTGAACCTGCTTTAATCGCGCTTTACAGTCTCTTAGCCCGAGTATTAAAAAATCAGTTTCCATGCTGGCGTTTTTCGCTATTTAGTGGTTCGTCAGAACTATTAGCCTGCTTAGGGCTGCGAGCTGAACGTGAGTTTAAAGCCAAAAATGGACCGTTAAATTGCATTCAGAAAAATTATCTTTTATCCACTAAAACGGTTGGCCACCCATAGCATGGTTAGCGAAGACTGTGCTAACAGGCTGAAAAAAATGAGAAAAAACTTAATAAATGGGCCAAACAACAGGGGATTGATTGTTATCGCATTTATGATGCTGACTTATCTGAATATAATGTTGCAGTTGATCGTTATGGCGAACATATTGTTATTCAAGAGTATGCGCCGCCGCCGCCCAAGAGTATAGATAGCCATAAAGCTAAACAACGTCTGTTTGATGTGATCGGTGCAACCATGCAGGTATTGGCATTAACTTCCAGCCAATTGGTGTTAAAAACACGCCAGCGCCAAGCCGATAAGCAACATGAGTATAATGCCCAATTATGGGTAAATTTGACTGATTATTTGGATACAGGGTTGTTTTTAGATTATCGTTTGGTGCGTAAAATGTTAGCGAATATGAGTAAAGGAAAAGATTTATTGAATCTGTTTGCTTACACGGCGTCGGCATCGGTACATGCGGGACTTGGTGGTGCTCGTTCAACCACCAGTGTTGATATGTCGCGCACCTATTTAGAATGAGCAGAAAAAAATTTACAGACCAATAAATTAACCGGTCAGCAGCATCAGCTTATTCAGGCTGATTGTTTAGCTTGGTCAGCGCAGACGACAGAAAAATTTGATTTGATTTTCATTGATCCACCCACTTTCTCCAATTCAAAACGAATGAATGCCACCTTTGATGTGCAACGTGATCATATCAACTTGATGATGCAGATTAAGCACTTGCTGCGTCCCGGCGCGGTGGTACAGTGGTATTTTCTAATAATAAGCGTGGTTTTAAAATGGATATATTAAGCATTACTCAATTAGGATTAACTGCCAAGGAAATCACTCAGCAAACCATTTTACTTGATTTTACACGTAATCGCCAGATCCATAACTGCGGGTTGATTGGTCATGCAGATAAGGAAAAGTAATTTATGTCATTAATTAATATGTCAGCTGCCTATCTGGCTTTTAGTGATGCGCCATTATTAGATAATACAGAGTTGCATATTGAAGATAATGAAAGGGTTTGTTTGGTTGGCCGTAATGGTGCAGGCAAATCAACCCTAATGCGCGTATTGACCAAAGAACAACCGCTTGATGATGGTCAGGTCGTTTATCAGCAGGATCTGCAGGTTGCTCGTTTACAGCAAGATCCACCGTGTGATATCGGTGGTACTGTTTTTGATTTTGTCGCTAAAGGTGCTAAAGAGCAGGCAAATTATATTAAATCTTTTCATAAAATAGCAAAAATGGTCGAACAAGATCCCAGTGAAAAGAATCTTAATAAGTTAGCTGAATTGCAGGAGGTATTAGATCGCGATAATTTGTGGTTACTCGATACACAAATTAATGATGTGATTAAGCAATTGCAGCTGCCAGCTGCCAGTCCGTTATCTGCATTGTCCGGCGGTTGGTTACGCAAGGCTGCATTGTCGCGTGCTTTAGTCTGTGGCCCCCGGGTTCTTTTTCTTGATGAACCGACCAACCATTTAGATATTGATACCATCTTATGGTTAGAAAATTTTCTAAAAGATTTTCAGGGTAGTATCGTGTTTGTCTCCCATGATCGCTCTTTTATTCGCCATATGGCAACTCGCATCATTGATCTTGATCGGGGTAAATTAGCTTCCTGGTCGGGTAATTATGACGATTACCTGATCAATAAAGAAGAAGCATTACGGGTAGAAGAGCAGCAGAATGCTGAGTTTGATCGTAAATTGGCACAGGAAGAAGTTTGGATCCGCCAGGGAATAAAAGCCAGGCGTACTCGTAATGAAGGCAGAGTGAGAACATTAAAATCCTTACGCCTAGCACATTCTAAGCGATTCGAGGTAATGGGGACGGCGAAGATGCAGGTTTCCGATGCAAGTCGTTCAGGCAAGCTAGTGTTTGAGCTTGAAAATGTTAATTATCGCATTGGTAATAAAGGATTAATTAATAATTTTAGTGTCCAAGTGCAACGTGGCGACAAAATAGCCTTAATCGGGCCTAATGGCTGCGGAAAGACAACATTGCTCAAGTTGATGTTAGGACAACTTGAGGCGGATAGTGGTAATATTTACCGCGGTACCAAACTTGAGATTGCTTATTTTGATCAACATAGAATGACGCTAGATCCGGATAAAACCGTGATGGATAATTTAGCTGAAGGTAAACATGAAGTAATGGTTAATGGACAGTCGCGTCATATGCTTGGTTATTTACAAGATTTCTTGTTTCATCCTAAACGAGCCATGACATCGGTGCGAGCTCTTTCAGGTGGAGAGAAAAATCGATTATTATTGGCACGTTTGTTTTTTAAACCCAGTAATTTGTTGATCCTTGATGAACCGACTAATGATTTAGATATTGAAACACTTGAACTATTGGAAGAGCTCGTTGATAGTTATAAAGGGACAGTATTATTGGTTAGCCATGATCGTCAATTTGTTGATAATACTGTAACTGAGTGCTGGATGTTTGAAGATCATGGTAAAGTTGAGCGGTATGTAGGTGGTTTTTATGACGCCTCTGCGCAGCGTAGACAAAAAATTTCTTTATCGCATACTACTGTTAGTAAAGCCAATATTGCGGCAGTGGAAACAGCTAAAGAGCAGCCAAAACGAAAAAGTAATAAAATTAGTTATCATTTATTAAGAGAACTAGAACAATTACCGCTGCAGTTAGAAGCGTTAGAAGCTGAAATTGCCATCTTGCAATTTCAAGTCAGTGCACCTGAATTTTTTAATCAGCCCCATAGCGTTACTGAATCAGTATTAAAAGCATTAGCTGAGAAAGAAGTAGAAATGAATATGACATTTGAGCGTTGGCAAGAATTAGAATCACTTAAAGATAGCCAATAATTTGGCATTATAACTGTATAGAGGAGAGAAAAGTTGTGCTCTCATAATCATTTTAATGAAAGTTGTCATAATAAGATACTCTGCCCGCA
This sequence comes from Arsenophonus endosymbiont of Aleurodicus floccissimus, assembly GCF_900343025.1. Taxonomy (GTDB): domain Bacteria; phylum Pseudomonadota; class Gammaproteobacteria; order Enterobacterales; family Enterobacteriaceae; genus Arsenophonus. Next base: position 244,986 of record NZ_OUND01000001.1, read on the forward strand.
ATGTGATTTATTGGTAGCATTACCGGTTTTAGAACAAGGCACTAAAGCCAGCTGTCCACGCTGTCATACTGTTTTATCTGCTAAGTGGAAGTATCCAGCTAATCAACCAACTGCAATAGCGATTAGCGCATTAGTGATGTTGCTTATTGTCTGTTTATTTCCTTACGTAAAAATGAGTGTCATGGGCATTGAAAGTCAAATTTCACTGTTTAATATTGTTCATGCCATGTTTGATGTAAATTATGCTAGTCTTGGCTGGTTTTTTCTCCTTTTTATCGTGGCAGTACCCGCTTTTTGTATGGTTGCCATTACTTTATTATGTCAACGAGTTAATTTCCCGCTTTGGTTAAAAATAAATCTTGCCAGGACGTTATTTCAAATGAAAACCTGGTGCATGGTAGAAATTTTTCTAGCTGGGGTGTTGGTTAGTTTTGTAAAACTAATGGCCTATGGTGAAATGACTTTGGGTATCAGTTTTGTCCCTTATTGTTTTGTTTGTTTGTTGTAGGTCAGGGCATTTCAATGTTTAGATAGACATTGGTTATGGCTGCAAATAGGTGAAATGCCAAAGCTTGAGATCCCGCTGCAAGAAGGCAAAAGTGGCATTAGTCAAAACGTCAGATCATGTCATATTTTTGTATGGCGATTTTGCCAGCTGAACGTAAATACTGTCCTCGTTGCCATACCAAAGGCTATGTTAGGCGGCCTAATAGTTTACAAAATACCATGGCATTATTGCTCTCCTCATTAGTCCTTTATATTCCAGCAAACGTTTTGCCTGTTATGATCACTAATACATTAGGTAGTAGACTAGACTCTACTATTATGTCCGGTGTTATTTTGTTATGGGGTGATGCTTCGTATCCAGTCGCCATTATTATTTTTATTGCTAGCATTATGGTACCTAGCTTAAAAATAGTGACGGTAGGCTGGTTATGTTTTGATGCTAAAGGTTATGGCAATCGGGATCCGGCGAGGATGCATTTTATTTATGAACTTGTTGAATGGGTTGGACGTTGGTCAATGATTGATGTTTTTATGATTGTAGTATTATCGTCATTGGTGCAAATGGGACGATTAATGAGCGTTTCACCGGCACTTGGGGTGATTTTATTTGCCGCTGTTGTGATTTTAACCATGTTTGCGGCAATGACTTTTGATCCGCGTTTAACTTGGGATCGCTGTAATGTTGTATCGCAGAGTAGAATTCGGTTAGAAAAGGGGTTGCAAGGTGGCTAATAAAGATAACACTGACGCGCAAGCAAAGATCAGTAAACTAAAAAGTTGGTCACCGATTTGGATCATTCCAATTATCACCATCTTTATTGGTGCCTGGATCCTAATTTACCATTTTAGCCATTTAGGCCCTGAAGTGACATTGATTACCTATAATGCTGAAGGTGTTGAAGCGGGAAAAACCAAACTTTAAAATCGTAGTGTTGATATAGGCTTGGTGGAAAAAGTTTCTCTTGATAACAACTTTAAGCGTGTAATTATTAAAGCACGTCTAAATGATTGCATGGGGGATTTGTTAAAGAAAGATACCGCATTCTGGATCGTTAAACCGGCTATTGGCAAAGAGGGAATAACTGGTTTAGGCACGCTATTTTCTGGCGTATTTATTGAAGTACAACTTGGCAATAGTGAACAGCATGCTGAGAAATTTGACTTATTGGGTTCGCCGCCATTAGCTTCACCTGATGCTAAAGGTATTCGAGTGATTTTGACTAGTGATCAGGCTGGTAGATTAAATACTGGCGCCCCAGTGCTATTTCATGGTTATCGAGTCGGGTCGGTAGAAGCGAGTTCGTTTGATATTAAAAGCCACAATATGCATTATCAACTCTTTATTAATGCTCCTTATGATGGGCTAGTAACGGAAAATGTTCGTTTTTGGCGGGATAGTGGTATTGCTTTTGATCTATCGGCACAAGGTGTTCGCTTAGAGATGGGCTCTTTGGCTACACTATTTAGTGGTGGGGTTAGTTTTGATGTTGTAGAGGGTTGGCAACCAGGTAAACGAGTAGATGATAAAAGACTATTCAGACTTTATGAAGATCAAAGAAGCATTCAGAACTCTTTATATACTGTATATAAAGAGTTTATTTTGTTTTTCTCTGATTCAGTTCGCGGATTACAAACTGGAGCACCGGTTGAATTTAGAGGAATTCGCTTAGGAACCGTGATGGAGGTTCCGTTTGATTCTGAGAAATTACGTCAAAAATTGGATAATGAATTCCGTATTCCGGTTTTAATTCATATTGAGCCTGGTCGTGTTAGTACCGATATTGATTTAGAAAAAGGGTTTGCTGCAGCACTAAGACAAGGATTAAGAGCAGCTTTAAAATCGGCTAACCTAATTACCGGAGCATTATATGTCGATTTGGATTTCTATCCAGAAAAGGGCCATTAAAAGTTGCTAATTACGATATTATTCAAACGGTTAGTGCTGGATTATCACAGATCCAACAAAAAGTAGTTGAGGCATTAGATAAAATCAATCGTTTGCCGATTGAGCCTATGATAAGTCAAGCAACAAATACGCTAGCAGAAAGTCAGAAAACCATTCGTGAAGCACAGCGTACTTTATCTGAGTTGAATAAACTGATGACTAGCAAAGACTTTCAAAAGATCCCTGCTGATCTGCAACAGACTTTGCTTGAATTGAATCGGGTCATGCAAGGTTTGCAGCCAGGATCACCTGCCTATAATAGAATGATCAATAATATGCAGCGTCTTGATCAGGTGTTAAGAGATATTCAACCCGTTATCAAGATATTAAATAATAAGAGTAATGCACTTGTTTTTGAAGCAAAATCGATGAAGGATCCAGAACCGAAGAAGGTGACAAAATAATGAGATATTTGGCATGGATTTTGTGTTTTTTACTTATCGGTTGTAGTAGTGGTATTGAAAAATCTTATTATCAATTACCAACAACGCCGAGCTTAGTGACTAAAAAAAGTGATTTACTAACGCAAAAACAGCTTTGGGTACAGACAGTGCAATTGTCTGGAATATTGGCAGATAATGGTATTACTTACCAAACTAACGATGTTAATTATGTTAATGCAACCAATCATCTATGGGTAAGCGCGTTAGAACAGCAATTGATGCAAAATTTAGTCAATCAGTTATCAATAATGTTGCCTAATCGATTAGTATCGGTTCAACCGCTGGAAAACAGACCTGATAGCCTTAATGTTTTTTTGGCCGCTTTTCATGGCCGTTATGATGGTAAAGTGATCATCCAGGGAAACTGGATTTATAAAAGTGATAAAGCCATTATCAATCGAGATTTTAGTCTGCTGCTTGATCAAGATGAAAATGGCTATTCGGCATTAGTTAGGACGTTAGCAAGAGGCTGGGCTCAGGTTGGACAATCTATAGCGAACCAATTATCTTGAATGTATAAAATATTCGCCCCTTCAGCTTGATAACAGAAGGGGTTTATGACAAAAAAATCTGGCTTTAAAAGCTGCTTGTATCTTGAAATAAACCGACTTTCAAATCTTTTGCTGTGTAAATACAATTACCATCAACCAAAACTTCACCATCAGCCACACCCATAATTAATTTTCGATTAATAACACGTTTTAAATGGATACGGTAGGTTACTTTTTTTGCGGTTGGCAAAACTTGTCCAGTAAATTTGACCTCACCTACGCCCAGTGCCCGGCCTTTACCTTTACCACCGAGCCATCCCAGGTAGAAACCAACGAGTTGCCACATTGCATCTAAACCTAGACAACCAGGCATAACGGGATCATTAGTGAAGTGGCAACTAAAAAACCATAAATCAGGTTTGATATCAAATTCTGCTTCGATAGATCCTTTATCATAATTGCCGCCAGTTTCGGTCATTTTTGTGATGCGATCCATCATCAACATATTACCGGAAGGTAATGGCGGCCCATTTTCACCAAAAAGTTCACCTCTGCCGGAAGCATCCAAATCTTCTTTTTTATAGGAGTTGCGTTTATCAACCATATTACTAAATAGCCTTATTATTAATAATAAGGCTAAAGAATAGCGTACGCTTGTAAGCTGAGCAACTCTGATCAGCTGTTTTTTTAAATTTAATTTAGCCACTTTAGCAGCCCCATGAATTTCGGTCTTTCTTGGTTATTAGCCTGAGTAATTCGTTCTTGTATTAAAGCTAACAGATGTAAGTTATTTGTATCATATTGTTGCTTATAATAAGCGTGTTTAGTTAAAATTGAAATGGCTTCTGAAACGTGTTCAACCGGCCAAATGTGAAATACGCCAGATTTGACTGCCGCAATAAGATCGGCTTTTAAGCATAAATGACGAATATTAGCCGCAGGAATGATAACGCCTTGCTGACCAGTTAATTCACGTTGGAAACAGACATTAAAAAAGCTTTCGATTTTTTGGTTAATACTACCAATCGGTTGTACATAACCGAATTGATCTACTGCACCGGTAACCGCAATTTGCTGATTGATAGGCTGAAGAGAAAGTGCACTAATTAATGCACAAAGCTCAGCTAATGAAGCGCTGTCACCATCAACTTCATTGTAAGACTGTTCAAATACGATTGAGGCAGAAAAGGGTTGTGGTTGTTCAAGCTTTAATTCGTAATTGAGATAGGCTTGCATAATCATCATGCCTTTAGCGTGAATATTACTGCCCAGCTCAACTTTACGTTCTACATCAGTAAACTCACCATCACCGAAGTGAGCAACACAAGTAATACGTGATGGTTCACCGATAAGTTCTGGATGTCCTGGGTACTGCATAACTGATAATCCATTGATTTGGCCAATCATTTCACCTTCAGTTTTAATAAAAACTTGTTTTTGCAGAATATCATCCAGATTGCATTTGGCTAGGTAACCGTGTTGCCACTGGCGCTGTTGCGTCGCTGTTTGGAACGATTTCGCAGTTAACTGGTCATCTTGTTGAAATTGATTTGCCTCAGCTAAATAACGAATGAGCCACATTCTATCTAGCGGTAGGATAGATTTGTCTTCCGTATATCGAATTGCTTGCGTAATGAAGGTTGGCCACGCATCAGTCGTTAAAGCAGGAAATTGGCAATCGGTAATAATTTGTTTAACAAATTGCATCCATAGCGATAATTGACCACTATGTTCAAAATTCAATTCAAATTCATATTCGCCATAGGTAGCTTGAGAAAAAAGCTCTGGTTCTTTTGTTTCAAGTTCCTCAAGGCTGAAATGATCGCCGACCAATATAAGCTTAATATCAAGTGGCATTGAATCAATTGGATAGGGTAAAAATTGATTATCATTGGCTGGAAGCCATTCAAACCGTTTTTGCATCACCATCTGTTTTAAACGCTGCCACATTAATGGCTGCGCTAATAATGTACCAACAGAAAGTAATAATACTCCGCCATTGATTTTGTGTAATAGTCCGGGCTCTAAGTGAACACTATTTTGATGTTGATGAACACTGCCAAATAATTGAGGCATTTCTATCCAATTACAGTAATAGACTGAATGACAGGGCGTAAATGATTCCTTAGTGCCTTGCCAATGAAATCTTCCATTTGATTGTTGATAATCTCCAGTGATAGTTACTGATGATGGATTAATATTTTTAATGCATTTTGCTAACTCAGATAAGTAGCTTTGGCATTCTAATGCTTTAATGACAGCAAAAGGAGAATAGGTTGGTGTTAATAAAAACCTTTCAAGACTATTATATAATCTAGGTTGAATGATGGTCAAAGTGGCATTATCTAGTTTATCAGCCGCAGCAAAAAGATTAAGATAAGGTTCATAATCAGGTGCTAAATTCTGCCATATTAATTCGTTACTAATCACGCTATTTTTCAACTTATAATTTAGATAAAAAGTTTACAAATTATCCTCAATATCCTGATTGTATGAAGTCAAGATAGAAGACATTTTAGAAATACGCTATTGTGTTTGGAGAAACAGGTACATTTTACTATGAAAACAAGATATCCATTTTCAGCACTATAAAATTTTTAGGATGAAATCATTATATTAACGTTTGTTTAAATTTATGCCACTATTAATTTTATATATTTTAAATATAATTTTATTTATAAACTGTAGTAATAAGTGCAATAGAAAATGTAAAAGTCTATTCAATGTAAATAATTTTGGACTGCATATTAGTAACTAATGGTTAGTATCGAGCTAGTAAACTAATGACAAAAACCACTAATACACAGTAGATACAATGTATTATTTTAATTTAGAACATAGTGAAAATTACTAGCTATAAATGTGAATAATCATATTCTATCGCACTAATTATGATTTTTTATCGATTGACTTGTATAATAGGAAAAATTATATTTTTTGCTAACATTTCAATATAGCGCGATTTCTTACTAAGATTTTATTAAGTTGGCTAAAAAACCAAACGTTTTTATTTTTAAATGTTATTATAATTACATAAGTTACGTTGTCACAGAGATGATTATGAAATATCAATAGCTTGAAAATCTTGAATGTGGTTGGAAATGGGATTACTTGGTTAAAAAGTATCGATATGGTGAGAATATCACTAAATATATAGAAAAAAGCGCCGTTCAGGATGTGATTGAGCAATTGTTGAAATTAGAAAATACCCCAACAAAAGTGATAAACTGGATAAAAAATCATATGTCGCCAGATTTATCCAATCGAATGAAGGAAACGATTAGAGCCCGCAGAAAGCGACATTTTAATGCCGAGCATCAGCACTCATGTAAAAAATCTATTGATTTAGATTTTCTTGTTTGGCAAAGACTATCTATTTTAGCAAGAAAACAAGGCTGCACGCTGTCTGACGCTATTGTGCATCTTATTGAAGATGCAGAGAGAAAAGACCAGTATGCAAATCAAATGTCGACATTTAAGCAGGATTTGCAAAATATACTGGGTGACTAGAGTAAAAAATAGTATCTTAAATATGGATTTTTTAGCCACCATAGCAATAAATTTTAAGCAAAAAAATAACCCTTGAAGAAAAGGGTTATTTTTTTGTAAATAAATAATTTTTTAAACAGATACTACGGTTACGGAGTTACTTCTGTAGTACCTTGGATCTCGATTTCTACTCGACGATCTGGTGCTAAGCAATTAATTAATGCAGCGCGAGGTTTTACGTTATTACAAGTACTACCTGTTACTGGATTTTGTTCTCCGCGACCTTGTGAACTAATTGCGTTCGCTGGGATACCTTTAGAAATCAGGTAGCTCATCACTTCATGTGCGCGTTTCTGAGATAAAGGTTTGTTGTAGGATGGTGAACCAATACGGTCAGTATAGCCAAGAACCATCACACGACCTTGAATTGGATCAAGATTCGTTAGTTCGCTATACAACTTATCAAGTTCAGCTTTACATGCTGGCTTCAAGGTATGTTTATTGAACTCAAATAAAACGTAAGAACGTAAAGTAAAACGTTTGTTTTCGATTGGTGCTGGCGCTGGTACAATCACAGTCGCTGCGTCTTGATTGAATCGATATGCAACACTAACGCTCAACATCCCACTATCTGGACGAACAGATAGTGAATCTTTATCGCCAATATGACTTACCCATTGATAATCTAAACGAGTTGCCCATTTTGGGGTAATAGCATATTCAAGCCCTAGCGCATAAACTGGAGAAACACCAGTGTCATGCTCTTTAAAAGAGGATTGACCTTCTACGTTTGCTTTTGCATCAGTCCGCCATACCATACCACCGAGACGACCGTAAACATCTAATTCGTCTGTCAGTGGATAGCTTAGACGAGCGGTTAATTGAACACCCATCGATTTCAGGCTACCATTATTTGGCTGACCAGAATATCTCATTCTGCCAAACCAGTCATAACCTAATTCGAAACCGAGATATTGATTATGTTGGTAACCAACATAGGCACCTGCGCCAAGTTGATCGCGCTTAGTTTTACCACTGCCAACATTTTCATCGTAAGGATGAAAGCCGGTATCTTCAAAGTGTGACCAACCTAATTTAGCACCGGTATACCAGGTATTATCTTTGGGTGCCGCCTGAGCTGTAGTTGCGAAAGCCGCCACTGCTACTGCGATAGCTATCTTTTTCATTTTACGCCTCGTTATCATCCAATATAGGCATCAGCTTCTTGAGCTTTTTTATAAGCCGTATGGTTTAAAATGCTGGTTAAGTTATTACGCTCTACTATCTTCGTTTTTACTTTATTTGCCTATTGAATTATTCAAATAAAAAGTAGAATCAAAGCACTATCTTAACGTTGTAAAGTCTACAACGAACTTCAAAAGTTACAAGTAGAGGAAACATTAATCTCATTAACTTTTTAAAAGGCAATCTGTGAATTTAGATATAATTTATAACTATATTGCCATGGTTAAAGAATTAACCAAATGATTTATATTATTTTTTTGTTTTTGTCTATTGTCGTTTACAACTCATTAAATAGGTTAGGAATAATCCTAATCTAGGCTAGTGATAATAATTAGAATGAATTTTTAGCTGATTAGGAATGTCCGCGGGCACAATTTATATTTTCAGGCCGCATAACAAAGCCAATACTGTTTCCTAGCTGTGCTGCATGCTCTAAATGTTGTAAACATGATGGTGATAAAGTCGGTAACCAGCCTAAGACAATATTACAATTGCCGCTAGATAATGCTTTTATCATAGCAATAACGCTCATTTCTGGGCTTAGTGAATTTATTTGTACTGTTTTATTTAATTGTAGCTCTGAATTAATCAACCAACTACGGCTTAATTTTCGGTTAGGATTTAGCCATAATAGCCAACGAGATTCATCGCAAAGCCGGTGTAATAATGATTCATAAGTACTTCAACCATAGGATTATTTTTATTATATACCCATTCATTAATTCCGCCGTTTGAATAAACTGGCGCATTTCTATAATTTGGCAATAGTAAATTTTGGACATTACTAGGTTGATTCTTTGTTTTTATTGGGTAATTCCATGTGTTGGTATTCATATTGACCCCAGCTCATTACTGTACATATATACAGTAATTATATATTCATATAATATCAAGCCGATTTTTACAAAGCGCTTCGCAAAAAATTAACTTTTCTGCTTAATTGAACATTTAATTGGTACAGTTTGGATAAGATTACGTATTTTTTATTCTGCCTGTTAAGTAGAATATTTTTATTAACTATTAATGAGTTAAGTGGATATATGTGACAGTTTATTTATTATAAATATTAAATATAAAGGGTAACTGTTAAATTATGTTTTGTAATTGGTAAGATATTTATTTAGCTATATTTAATTTAATATTAAACGATACTTAAGGTTTTATTTGTGGCCTTTTATATACACGGTTTTGCAATAATCAAGGAGGTTTTTAAAATGGATGAAATAACTTAATAAATTTTCTTACTATTTTAACTGATTAAAATATGGAGAAGTATAAAAATATTAGATTTGTGAGCGTTCACATGGAGAGTGGCAATTATGCTTTTATTTGATTCTCGTTTTTCTTGTTTGCAAAGCATAATGGAAAATTATGGCCACATAAAGAAAAAACTGCATTTTGGGGGTTATTGTATTCTAGTCAATCATGTCATTATTGGGCAGGTATTGGATGGCGAGTTTTATTTGCGAGGTTGTTTATTTGCTGAACTCCAATTTGAAGTGTCTGGATTGCAAAAACTGATTTATACCAAGAAAGGCGTTCCTCTTATATTAAAGTATTTTTTTATCAATGAAATGCTTTGGAATGATAATTTACTTTTATGTTATTACATTGATCTAGCTTATAAAGCGGCCGTGGAAGAGTTATCTCAGAAACAGCATTCAAATATCAGGATCAAAGACTTACCAAATATGAATATATCGATAGAAAGGGCATTAGGTAAAGTAGGAATTAGCGATGTAGACTATTTGAAAATGTTAGGTGCTAAAGTTTGTTATTTAAAATTAAGGCAGAAAAAAGTCAATCTGAGTATTAAATTACTATTTGAATTAGCTGGGGCTATTGAAGGCTATCATATCGCAGTACTTCCTGAATCAATAAAAATTGAATTAATTACTTGGTACAATAGCCTAACGTAAAGAAATACATCAAAAAAAATGATTTTATGGCCAGTTTTATATTTAATAAAATTTACTAATTATAACTATTTTAGTCTGGCTCTTGTTGGTTAATAAAAATAATCAGAGAGGTGATTTCTGGCAACAGGTTAATTAATAATAATAATTGCTCAACAATGAGTTGTTCTTTGTTATTTTCTCCTAATTGTATGGTTTGGAAGCGTTGAATCAATGGATTGTCAAACTCTTTGACTGTTTGGTTATTTAATAAGGCAAAATTCAACGCCGACTCAATATAGGCGATTATACTATCAAGAATAGATAAAATAGTTTGATTATTAAGTTGTTCGCGATGTGCTCCCAAGGCGGAAATATAACTTAACATGCTGTGATTAAGGCAGAGTAATCTAAAAATTTTTTCTGGGAAGATATTGTTAGTTTTAGTTATGGCAAGCACATCAGATATTACAGAAACTAGTTCTGCATCATTAATGTGGGCATCGCGACGGGCAATACGATAATCGACACTGTTATTTCTACCTTGATGATACTGAAATAAAATAGCGGCAAGATAACGGCAATTACTGTTTAATGTTTGTTGCAGGGCTTTAGGCAGTTGTCGAAATTTCGAATCAGGCCAAATATAATTTACTGCAATCCAAGCAATGCTACAACCAATGATTGTATTAGTTACTCGGGGAAGCATAACGTTGAAACCTTCATCCAATAAGTTAAAACTAAGTAAAACCAGCAGAGTAATAAATAAGGCGGCTTGGGCATATTGACTATTGCGGAAGGTAAAGAAAAGGACGCCACTAATAATAATGAGTAAGAGTTGTCCTTCGATAGAGGGTACGAAATAGAGCAGAGGTAACCCAATTAGAATAGCGACGATGGTTCCAATAATACGCAAGATTAAGTAATTCTTAGTTGCAAAATAATTTGGTTGGCATACAAATAAACTTGTCAGTAATATCCAATAACCCTGAGCTAGATTAAAGCATTGAACAATAATATAACTGGTACACAATACTACTGACATTCTAATCGCATGGCGAAGCAGTGTTGAATTAAGTGTTAAGTTACTGGTAAGTGTAAGCCAAAAGTCAATGATGTTAGACAATGAATTGTCAAAAAGTGGTGTTTCTGTCAATGATTAGCTATGTGGAGTTTCTATTTGCTCAAAAGCAATACTATTAAGTTGAGTATCTATCTCTTTAAGATTAACTAATAGGTTATAAAGTGCGTTTATTTATTTGTTGTTGGAATATTGTTGAGTAAGGTGTTGCAATGAATTTTCCAGATTAGCAAATGCATATTTAAATTTTGCATTATGCTGATACCTTGTATGAGATAAAATGGAGTGAGCAACCAATTGGCATGCTTCAGCTTGCATTGATAATAATTTCTGGAATCGGAAAAGAATATCACTATATCACTATGCGGAAAATACTAATTTAAATTTTGATATTTAATGTGTGTTGAACTTGCTCGTTCATGGATATCTTGAACAATAAAATAGTAATGTAGGCTATTGTTAGTCCTTGATTGGTTTTTATTTTTTTTCAAGCGACTAAGCAATGTCACTTTCATTTGGTTCATCGTATTGACCAGTTTGCTATTGGCCATTGCAAGATCAAAGATCGATTGTTGATAATTTTCTTCAATCTCGGGTTTAAATAAATTGGCTTTATTAGCTAGGTAGATAGAAAGTTGTTGGTAACATTCGGCTAATTTATTATGTAAGGGCTGGATAGGAAGAAAAATATGACTGATAAGCGTTAATAAATAGTACCAAATAGCCCCCATAAGTAACAGTATCGGTTGTTGATACCCAATTGTAAAAATCGTTCCAAGCATGGTATAGATTGCGACCAGAAGTGCGCCAAAGGCGATTGTTCCATAGGGTAACCCGAGAACACCAAGCAATGTAAAGCTAAAAGTTGATAACGCTAATCCAATAAAAAATAGCCACGGATAGGGAAATAGTAGCCCAACAGTGACCGAGGAAATCAGAAATGATAATAGCGTGATGGCGATATTACGAAGCTTACCAATAACTCGATCATCAAGATCAGTTAATGCAGCGGCAACGATACCCAGTGTTAAAGGGATAGTTATTTTAAGTTGTTCACCTAAAATCCAAGGGAGTAATGTTGTTCCTGAGAGTGCAATTAGTATTCGGATATAATAAAGGATGTTGCTATTATAAAATACATGGCGAAAGCTAGAGAACATGGTGAGCACAATAACCCCTAATTTGTCAGCATACTGATTAATAGTATAAAAGCATCCATAATAGCCTATAAGGTTTAGCAAAGAGAAAAAACTTTTTCTTGCCATGGCCTAAGACATTTTAGCTAAGGTAGTGTGTAATGGAATTGAAATCGACACATGTAGGTCAGCGTTTCGCTCAACATCCTTATAATCGAGTTTGTCTATTGAATGCGGGTGTGGAGGTGAGTGGTGAAAAACATCAGTATCTCATTCCGTTTAATCAACTTGTTGATATACGTTGTAAACGAGGTATTGTTTGGGGAGAGCTTGAATGTGAATTACCAAGCAACCAGGTAGTTCGTTTACACGGTACCGAATGGAACGAAATACAACATTTTTTTCATTATCTTATTGATATATGGAAAAAATGGAGTCAAGAGATGAGTTCGATTTGTTCAGATATTTTATCTGAACAAGTGCAAGAAATAGAGAAATACTTAATTCAGGATAGTTGGTTTACTCATGCGCAACTTATTCAGTTGCAAAATCAAATTAATAGCAGATTAAATGCCCTTCCAATGCCACTTGCGCGTTTAAATGAATTTACAAGTTGTCGCCAAAATTATGCTGTTTGTCAGCATTGGCTCCATTTGAGCCATCAGGCACTATGTGATATTAATCAATATTGGGTCGCTCGCTTGTTTAAGCAGTACTCTGAATTTTTTTAGCAATTTACTATTGCTCCTTTAAACCAATCTCAAATCAATTGTGTGGTCAATGGCGAACAAAATATTTTAATATTGTAGGGGACCAGGTAGCGGTAAAACGTCTATTTTGATAGCGAAAATGGGTTGGCTTTTAATCAGGCAAACAGGCTATTGCTGAACAGATTTTATTACTTGCGTTTGATGAGAAAACAGCAAAAAAATGAATGAATTGGTTCATACTGATTTAGGGTGGCCAGTATTTCAGGCAAAAACTTGTAATAGCTTAGTACTGCATATTATTCAAAGTTGCAGTAATAAAAATGTCGCTATTAGTGAATTAGAAATAAATGAACGAAAAGACATAATTTTCTGATCGGTGAATGGCAAAAGCAGTGCCATGAGCGAAAAGCGCCGGCAAAAGGGTGGCGTGAGTATTTAACGCGAGAATTAGCTGGGAATATAGCTAGCGGTGAGTTTTGGCATGACAAGCAATTAGCAAAAAGATTAGTGGTTCGTTTAGATAATTGGCTTAATTTATTACGTATACATGTTGGCAGTCAGAAAACAATAAGTGAATTAGCAACGCCAGAAGAGAGCAAGCAACTGCAAATGGAGCTGCGATTAGTGGCACCCATTATTAAAAGATGGAAAACGATGCTAAAAGCCGAGGGGGCAGTTGATAGCTTAGGGCTGATACATCAGGCAATTAATTTATTACAGAAAGGCAAATTTATTAGCCCCTTGAAATACATTCTAATTGATGAATTCCAAGATCTTTCGCCATTAGAAATGCAGTTACTGCAGTTATTACGAGAACAGAGTACACAAACTCACTTGTTTGCAGTTGGTGATGATGGGCAAGCAATTTATCGTTTTCCGCTAGCAAAATTAAATTTAATTGCCTCTTTTGAACATTATTTTGGTCAGGGAGTTTATTGTACACTTGATACTACTTATCGTTTTAATGATCACATAGCTAAAATTGCTAGCCAATTTATACAAATAGATCCTGAGCAGCAGATTAGACCATTAAAAAGTTTTGTTAAAGCAAATAAAAAATCGATAGTTTTATTACCAGAAGAGCAACTGGAAAATCTGCTTAATAAAATTAGTGGTTATGTTACTGAAAAAAAGATGATTCTTATTTTATCGCGTTATTTTTATTTGCAACCGGCTGTGATTAAAAAAGCTAATACCCGTTGGCCTAAATTAAAGATTAATTTTATGCCTATTCAAGCCGCGAAAGGGTGTCAGGCCGATTATGTTATCATCCTTGGATTAGACCATGGAATAAATGGTTTTCCTATATGTGAATCTGAGTCTGCAATAGAAAAAGCATTATTACCAAAGTTTAATATTTTCCCCAACCTACAAGATAGACGTTTATTATACGTTGCTTTTACTAGAGCTAAAAAGCAAGTTTATTTATTGTATGATAAATTAACACCGTCTATTTTTGTTGAGCAATTTAAAAAATTAGGTGTATCGCAATAAAAAAGAGCATGACTGTTATTTATTGTAACTTTTTTATTATTTAACTAGATTATTGCTATTAAAAATATATTTTGCTAATTATAACTTAATGTTATTTGTCAATTCGGGTTTCAAGGTATTGTGGATAATTGGATAATTGGATAATTGGATAATTGGATAATTGGATAATTGGATAATTGGATAATTGGATAATTGGATAATTGGATAATTGGATAATTGGATAATTGGATAATTGGATAATTGGATAATTGGATAATTGGATAATTGGATAATTGGGGATTTCAGTTTCATGATCAAAAGCCGGAGATGTGATAATAAAATCAGCACTAGCTATATTCGTGGCAACAGGAATGTTCCATACACTAGCAAGTCGAAGCAGCGCTTTTACATCCGGATCATGTGGAACTGCATTTAATGGATCCCAAAAGAAGATCAAAATATCGATTTTTTGTTCGGCAATCATTGCGCCAAGTTGTTGATCTCCACCCATTGGGCCAATAAGCATATTAATAATCTTTAATCCGGTATGTTGATAAATCAAGTTACCTGTTATACCAGTGGCAAATAATTTGTGTGTTTTTAGCACAGAAATATGTTTTTGCACCCATGTTAGTAGTGATAATTTACGGTGATCGTGGGCAACCAAAGCAATATTTTTATTTTTTTTCAATCTGCGAATAACGGATTCCATAAATTTCCTTACATTGATAGATATTTACTAGTTTAGCAACTAACGCACTATGCCAATATTAATTGAGTTAACTCAACAAATTCGACAAGTGTAGTAGCACTTTATTGCGATTTATATCATAGTTTAGTAATTATTTTTTAAATTATGGAGTTGTCGTAAATAGATGATCAGAAACTGACAGATATTTTAACTAAAATAAAATTTATAGCATTAGTTGGCGCTAGTGATAAAGCTGATCGCCCGAGTTATAAGGTGATGAAATGCCTTATAAATCAAAGATATAATGTGACCCCCGCCAGTCCAAAACTCGCGGGCAAAGAATTACTCGGTCAAAAAGTTTATGCCCATTTAGTTGATATTCCATATCCAATTAATATGGTTGATGTTTTTATAAATTCAGCCGCTGCCTTTGAAGTTACCGAACAGGCAATAGCAATTAATGCAAAAGTAATTTGGCTACAATTAGGTGTTATTAATGAAGAGGCTAAAAGATGGCTGAGCGAGCAGGATTAGCGGTGGTGATGAACGTTTGCCCTAAAATAGAGATACCTCACTTAGGCTTAGAGAAATAGATCAAGGAAGATGATAGACTAACCATCTCCATTGATTGTATTTAAAATTAGTTAATTACGTAATTGTGGGGCTCTAAGTTGAGTTTTAATTGATTCCGATAGCTCATCTAATGATGACTGTTCTGGGTGCTCATTAGAAGTTTCATAAGTAATCTGGGCTTCAGCCAGATAAGTGTGAATAGGTTCACCATTATCATCTTCCATAACGACATGGTACCAGGGAGCTGAGCGTAGAGCTGCATTAGCTGCAATATCGTCATCCTGTGGTTTATCCAGAGAGTATTCAGCGTCAACATCGACGATTACTCCAAGATAACCCAGGAGTTTGTGCCTTACTTGTTGCCCAATACTAAATTTACTGGTAGTCATCATAGCGCTACCTCCTAGAAGCCTTGCATATTCTATAGGTAATGATATGTGGGTAATAATATAAAATTCAAGCAGGTCACTCTGTTACGCTAGTTTCTTAATAACTCTAATCCATGTAGATTAAAAACTCTATACTATGATAGCATCTGTTGTTTACACAAAAAAACAATATGTTAAGGTTATTATTTATTATAAGAGAGCACTAAAATGCGAAAGATAGGTAGAAATTACTATATATGGGCGAGTTCAGCGTGTAGGGTTTCGTTATCATACCTTGCATTAGGGGAAAGAACATGGACTATATGGTTATGTTTATAATCGTTACAAAGCTTTCGGTACATTACAGCAAATTCAGCAGCTAGAGTATTGGCTAAAAGCTGGTGTGCCAGTGGGTGCTAAAATTGAATATTATAAAAGTGAAGAGTGCCATGTTGAAAAAGAGGTAGTAGATTTTCATATTAGACACTCGCTGTGATAACTCAAATACATTTTGCTGGCTTAGGTAAACCTGCAAGTTTTGTTGCTTGTTTCGCTGGTCCTTTTGGAAAAAGGCGATAAAGATAGCGGCTATTACCAATATCCTCACCATATTTTTTAGCAATTGCCTTTACTAACATACGAATAGACGGCGAGGTATTGAATTCGAGATAAAATTCACGAATGAAGCGAATAATTTCCCAGTGTTGCTCTGTTAATGTAATATTCTCTTGTTTGGCTAGTAGATATACCATGGATTCACACCATTCTTGGCTATTTTTAAGGTAACCATCGGCATCAGTGTTAATTTCACGATCTTCAAATATAAACATATGATATTTCTAAGCTTAAAAAAATGTATGGTTAATTTAACAAAATTGAACTCTTTACCCAAGTATATTAGGTAAATATGCCGATAAATTAAGTAAATAATCACTTAATAGCATAAATATTTAGCGATTAAATTATATAAGGCTTTACAACCATTCAAGCTGTGTTTATAGTTCTTGGCATTGTGGAGGGGTGGCCGAGCGGCTGAAGGCAGCGGTCTTGAAAACCGCCGATGGGAAACCATCCGAGAGTTCGAATCTCTCCTCCTCCGCCATTTTCGTTTTAGTCATGTCTTTTAAACACAGACAAATCGTTATCAATCCAGCAAATTAGTAAATTTCATTGTTGACGATGACGATGGGTTATTGATATCTTGCTACAATTTATTATATTGAATTGTTCACTGTCATTTTTTATCCCATCGATCTATAAAGCTGTTTGAAAAATCATTGATTGGTTGGCAAAAATAATACTAATCAGCCACCAATGAAACTAGCTGATTAGTATTATTTTTCACCATTATTCCATTCGGATATTGCTTCTTATTTCTATCCTCGATACAACCTTTTTGTCATAACAGCTAGGATGAATTCAACAACTATCATAATTTTATCAGAACCTAGGGCAAATCTTTATTTTTTGTTCATTTTCAGTTGTACAGCCTTGTGGGTTGTGTCCGGGGCCAAACTGAGTGTCTCACATCTCCTCTGTGGTTATTTTTTCATCTGATGAATTCTCTTTATTTGTAAAAGCCAGAAAACTGATACCTAAAACAGATGTAATAGCAAATATTTTAACTAGTCGTTTCATAACTTGTCCTCTTGGGTTGGTTGAAAACCATATTCGATAATAATTTTATTTTTTTATTTTCAGTAATATTTTGTTGTGTGATTTTTGCGACAATTTTTTGTTGGAGTAGTTTTTTTAGCAAAACCGGATGATAGCTGCCGCCAGGACAGCTAATTATAAGAGGATTTTGTTGCTAATTATCTTCACAATTACCATGCGAAAGATTATATTGATCATCATGGCAAGGAGCTAGGGCATTATTAAATTGCAAATAAAAAGAGGGATCTGGGCTACTAAGTCCTGCATGTTCTTTGTTGTTCGCGGGTGCTATGTTCACCATGTCCAGTATTATGAGCAGAAGCATGAGCTGGGATATGAGCAGCAGGATGATCACCACCATGACCAATATAACTGCTACGATAATTGTTACTATCAGCTTCTGCTGAACTATTAAAAAAAGTAAAAGAGAACAGTATAGTAACCAATAAAACCTTAGATAACGTTTTCATAATATATAACCTTAGCTAAATTGTTTATGTGTTTTTTGTACGGCTAAATTAGCAGTAATAAAAGATAGTAAAAAATTAATTATATGTAAAATTCCTTGTATTTATATGTTAACTATATGAATGCATGAAGAATTAGATGTTTTTAATATTTTAAATTACTGACTATCAATAGTCATTTTATAATTTTTACTATTAATAATAAATTATTTATATCACAGTTTGGCATTAAAATTGTGATGCAACATTAACATCAAAATGAGCAATACAAATACTATTAATACCTTAATTGGCAGTTGATCACAGTTAATATAAAAGCAAGTATTTTGCCACTTGGTGCTGCAAAATGTTAGCCAGGATATTTTGACTATAATTAATTATTTGAATTATAAGATAGGTAAAATGATAAATAAAAAACAGCTATGTTTTTTTCCGTTGTTTTAATTAGTCATCTATTTATTTTTATTTCCTTTGCGATTTCCCATGAAAATAACGACATAAAATCGCGACAATTTATTGTCAACTTGGCTTATGGAAATGGTTGGGCTAGTCAAGGCGGCGAAATGAATTGTGGCAGTTATCAAGTAAGCTTTGGAGAAAAAATAGCCAATAATTTTTTTGCTTCAATAGCTTATTTAAATGAAGGACATCCAAATAATAATTACCGCGATGGTTTTGCCGTTATCGGCACTGGAGTAGTTGATTTCAATCAACGAATAAAGTTAGATTTTTCACTTGGCCCCTATTTTAGTATGAATACAACTCGCCGTAATAAACAAGTACATAATGATAAACGAGTTGGTATTTACGGTTCAGTTGCGTTTATTTATTACCTTATTCCTGATAGACTTTATTTGAAAGCCCAATATAATCATGTGTAAATGTTTAATTCATTTACAACAGATTCAGTCATGGTTGGTATTGGTAACAACTTTCAAAATGAACTGCGATTTTCGTTTGCTGCTAAAAAAGATATGCAAATAAGTTATGGGTTAGGCACTTCGCAAACTAATTGAGCAAAATTACCATTAAAAATAGGTCAGCAAGTAGAGTTTAAGCATTTTATCAATGATGCTACCGCCTATTCAGTCAGTTATCTTTATGAAGGGGATAATGGTTAGGTTAATAGGCAAAGTGTTGTTGAACAGATTTGGTATGTCATACCGATATCAACCTATTGGATGTTTAGTGCTGGAGCTGGGCCTTATTATACTTATGATAGGCATGAGATAAACAATAAGAATGATTTTGCCGGTGTTATTAGCTTACAAATAAATTATCAATTAGTTAGGCATTTAAGTACTAATTTTCGTTTTAATCGTGTTGTTTCGTTTAATGATAAAGACCAAGATATGTTTATGGCAGGAATTGCTTGGCGCTTTTAACATCTAAAGTTAGTTATTTTTGCTACTAATTGCATATAAAGTTATTAGTAAGTATATCTCTTTTAGTGTTGTTTAAACAACTATACAGCCTATATTATTAAAATATAATTACCAAATGCGTTTTATATATATCATTCACTTTATCAATTTATTTTATTTATTACCATTAGAACACATTGGAAAAGCATAAATAGAGGGTATAGGCTGAAAGAAAAGTTTTATGTTTTTATATTAATGATATTATTTTCTACTTTTTGAATTAGCGGCGGAGTTGCTCAATGTCGAATAAAGAAAGTTTTCACATACACGGAAATGATTTAAGTCTATCAACATTAAATTATATTGATAGTAAAGTATTGAAAAGACAATTGAATATTAATAGTTTTCGCATATTAGATAATCAAACTATTGTCTTTGCAGCTGACATTGTGGCAGGTTCATTTTTAATGCTGGCAACGCCGAGTGGGGTTGTGAATATTTTAGCTGAAATGCCTAATAAAGATATCAAAAAAAATATTGAAAATATCAGACAAGTTGATGTTTTTTTTTTGATAAATAAAGATATTTATTTCTTATCCAGCGCTTTGGCCACATCGGCAGCAATACATAAAATAACTTGGAATAAGATAATTAATATTGTTAATAATATACCTGTAACTATTGATGATATAGAGTTTATAACAAACGGTAATTCATTCTATATTATTCAAAGTGGTAAATATCATGGGTATATAATTACTAATCAGCATAAGTATAGATCTGATAGTGGTGCTTATGATATCTACGTTATTATTTATTCCTTAGGCAAGGAAATAAAATAAATTTAACTAGAAAAAAACGTTAATAATTTTCTATCGTTATCAGGTAGTAGCGATAAATTATAGTAGAAGAGTTAGTTAACATTGATATATTAATAATAAGTATTTATAAGGCAGATAAAATAGATATATTTGAAGATAAATTGGTAATAATCTAATTACTCTATTTAACGTAAAGATATTAGTAATAGTATTATACCTAGGTTTGATTATTTCTTAAAAGATTTATTGTGGTTATTATCTTTATCGGCTAGTACAAAGATAGTAGTAATTATCATATCACTGAGGTTAACTAAAGGAATAGGATAATGATAATTTTAAGCTTCATTTAGTTATATCTGTATAAAATTTATTCTCACTATTGCATTATTAGTTAAAGGGAGGATAGCAATAATGACGGTAGTTACTGAAGTTAGTGCCAACCGATATATCGGTGATTGTGCTACAACTGAATTTGATTATGAATTTAAAATATTTAGTGAGCACCATTTAGTTGTCATTATGACTGATGGTAATGGTGATCACGAGGAAAGATTGACATTAAATGAGGACTATACAGTAACAGGTGTTAATTACGATAAAGGAGGCAAAATAATCTTGTCATCACCTTTATTCAATGGAAATCATTTATTGATAGAGAGATGTTTACTAGCAAAACAAGAAGTCTCATTTGAAAATTTCAAACAATATAACGCAAAACAACATTAAAACGCATTTGATTATGTCACGATGTTAGTTCAACAAGTGTTAGCAAACATGTCGCTAATACTACAGCAGCCCAGTAGTTTTGCAAATTATTTTAATGCTAAGAATTATCACATTTCTAACATTAGTCAACCTGATAATGATGCGGTTAACTTAGCTTTATTGCAATCTGTTATAAAAGATATGGATATTAGATCGATACGGGTTAATGACATTGATATGCCAGCATTACCGGATGTGGAAAGCCGTAAAAATAAGCAGCTTGGTTTTGATCAAGATGGTCAACCGGCCTTGTTTGAGCTTAATGAATTGGGGGTGATTGACTATATTTTAGTCGATTCATTCGAAAACGGATTTGAAATAACAAGCCGTTATCATGTATTGCATTATGAGAAAGAAGGTAGTTATTACCTATGGACAGGTAAATTACCAAAACAGGTTTCTGAAAATTCTACCCCTGAGTCGACAGGTGGGATAGAGGCTGGCGCCTGGATACAAACAATCGTTAATTCCTACACAAAAGGAGAAATTGATAATCAATTTATTAAAGTTAAAGATAGCAGAGCTGTGCAATTTGCTACATTAGATTTAGTGAGAACGGATAATTATGCTGGCATGTCAATAAAAAATAATGTCCAATGTGTATCTTTATCTGTTTCTGGTAATAGTGCCTATACTCTGGTGGCTCAAAATAATAATAACTGCCATTAAGTATTCAATAATATTTCCCACTTATTCAAGTAAATTAGCTGCTACCAATACTTTAGATAATATAACTGCTTATGGATTTAACGCTATTCATCCTACCAGCGACGCTGTTATCCGATTAGGAGCAGATAAAGGAGACTATGACTTAGTTTGTGCAAGGAGTAACCATAAATTTTTTATCCGTAATAATAACACGCATCAAGTTATTTATTTGCCAAAAAAGCAAGGAACATTTGCTGTGCAAGAGGATAATTATAATAAACAGGAGATTGATGCTAAATTAGTTGGTACTCAATGGAGCGCTAAAAAAGCAGTAAATGGCTGGATGCAAGCGCCTTACACCGGCATAATTATTCAATGGGGATGTGTTGCTAGAAAAAACAGTGCAAGAAATTTCTTTCCTATCGCTTTCCCTAATACTTTGGCCAGCAGGGGAGTTGTTAATTTCAATTCTAATTCAAATCTTACCGAATTGTATACGCCTAATATATTCGATGCAAATAATAGTGGATTTACAATGCGCCAAACTAAGGTGATTAATGGTAGTAATGCTTCTCCATTAGTTGATATGAGATGGATTACAATAGGATGGTAAGGATGGAAAAAAATAGTGTTTATTATTTTAGCGCAACAAAATTATGTTGGTTATCTGAATCATTGAAAGATAGTTATATCAGTGCGGGGACTTGGGATGATGACGCGACTAAAATTCCGTTTAGTATATATAAAGAGTATGCACTTTGCGTGCCGCCGGAAGGAAAAATGTTAGGTGCAGATAAAAATGGTGCACCGATTTTGATTGATATTCCATCTAAAACTAACAATGAATTAATCAAAGAGGCAGAAAATACAAAAATTGAATTAATGCAAAATGCAGCAGGGATCATCGCACCCTTACAAGATGCCATTGATTGAAATATAGCAACCGATAAAGAATATAAGAAATTAATGGAATGGAAAACCTATCATGTACTATTAAGTCGTATAAATTTATCAATTGCGCCTAATATCGAATGGCCAAAATTGCCAAACTAAAAAAGTTATTTTATTTATGATATGAATAACATTTCCACTATTAATTTATGGAATACTATTTTTAATTATGATGAAAGTTATTTAATTAAAATAGTAAAGCTAATATAATAATATAAATTGCTTTTGATCTAATAGCTGATTTACAGTAATTTGTTATCTATTAGATCAGATTAAAAATAGTTTATTTTTAGATAATAAAAAACAGCAGGTTATTGAAATTTATTTTACAATTCTCTATTAGCAATCTTTTTTTATCAAAGGAAATTTATCCTTATCTGGTTTCGGCTATCCTAGCTCAGTATCTTTGCATCACTATTTGCTTAAAACGGTATTATTCCATTTTATTCAGACAGCATCTTTGATTCATTTTTCAGTAATTAGACACATATTTTTTTGATCCATATAAATTTCCCCACTATTTTGTAAAAAGATTAACTACTTTCACTCTATATGTAGACAAAATAAATAATATTTTTATATATTTACTAAATGTTGTCAATATGGTGAAATTATATTATCTAATAAATTTATTTTTTCGACATAAATCTTTTTTTTTCATTTAATTAACATTTGGATGTTTATTTCTTTGATAGTAGATAATGTTATGTTGATTGTGATAAGCCATTTCTTGAAGTGGATATTAAATTAAAGCTTATGAAATAAATATATGAGTATTTAAAAATAAATTGATGATAAATAAAATTACCTTAATAAAATAATAATCAGATTAGTTAGCACTGTTTCTGTAATGCCAGAAAATTGGTTTGTACTTTTTATTTATATTGTATTTGCTCACTTTATTGCTTTTAGTTTTAAACGCGGTTTGCAGTTAGCTAATTAGAGTGGTTTTCATCATACAGGAGTAGGTAGTTATGTCGGAACATAAAAAATTTCGCTTTTATCAGCCTCTAAAGGGCTTCAGTCATACATTTGGTGATGAATGGTTTGCTCTTAAGGCAGAAGCGTTTGCGTGTTTTTTGGCACCCCTGGTTTTTAGTTGGGCAAACTGTTGTTGTGGCTGTATGGATCTACCTTAATATAGCTGGGATAACAAAATTTGATCCCTATCCATTTATTTTACTGAATTTAGCTTTTAGTTTGCAGGCAGCCTATGCAGCTCCGTTAATATTACTTGCTCAAACTCGTCAATCTGAACGTGATCAAGCACATGCGATTGCAGATGCTCAACACAGAGAAGATTTAGCTGAAGCAATGGCACAGAGATAATCTATTGCGGAATATAACGCTGAACAGTTATTTGTATTACTTCAACAAAATACAGAGTTAACCAAATTAACCAAAGAAATCGCCGAGCGCATTGAAAACTTAACTATTCAATTAGAAACCCGTACCCGCAAATAAAAATTATTTAGAATAATGGTAAACGGTAGTCTTTTATCTAACTGTCTATTCTTAAGTTAAGGACAACTTATTTAGTTAAGTATATCTGGGGCTTTTATGTAAAGCATAAAGTGATGATATAACTGGCGTAGTGTAATAGAAAAGACGGCGTTTTAGCCACTGAGTATCTTCTCTTTCTTTGGTGCTAATTCGCCCTAATCGCGAAGTTTCTGGTTGGCAAGCTTTATTCATACGGCGCTCTGTTGTATAGAGATAATTAAATCCCAATTCTTTTGCAATTTTGGGCGTAGTCTCGAGCATAAAATCCTTGTGGCCAACATAGATGCTGACTGCAATAACCAAGTTGTTGGATAAGGGTATTACGGCATTTTTCAATATTTGTAATTAATGCTGCATGACGTCCTTCAATATTAGTTTCTAATTGATCCCAACGTAAATGTGAGTGAGTGTGATTATGGAATTCAATTAATTCAATAGCTTACATATGTTCAATTTCTGACCACCTTAGCATAACATCATCGGCTTGGCCGTTACGGATTTTTTGCTTCACATTCACGGTGTGAATATTCAATGTTAGATAGTTTTCTAACCTGGCCATTGCATATATCTTTTGTAATCAGAAAGATACTGGTTTTTAGCTGCAATCGTTCTAATACAGGAAAAGCGTAAACCCAATTGTATAAATAACCATCATCAAACGTGATCATGACACTCTTTCGGGGAAAAGGTTTTCCCTGATAAAATTATTCTAATTCATGTGCAGAAAGGGTTTTTCAGCCGCTATTAGTGAGACATGTCATCTGTTGGGTGAAAGTTTTTGGTGATAAAGTAACTAACCCGGGAGACGGGCTAACATGATCATACATAAGAATAGGAATAGTTGTTGCATTCATTATATTAATAAAATCATTGATTAATATGTAATTAACTATTTTTACTCAATTGTTAGCATAATAGCAAGTATTTAAATATCGCATAAATGTTAATGTTATATAATTAATCGATCAAATAATTATAAAAAAAAGAGAATATTAGTAATTTTTGTAGTTATAAGACAAATAGGATTAGCTGCCAGCATCAGTTTATAAACTAGCTATCAGTACAGAATTTTTATTTAATTTAAATAATTTTAATTAATTATTTGTTCGCTCCAGAGAGGCTTTATTATGAGAATTAATATCAGATACTTTGCCAATTTGTAATAGACGGAATAAGCATGACTCGATTGAGAATTTTTGGATTACCTGAAGTTGTCCTCGTTGTGCCATTTCTTGATATTTTTTAGGTTGTTGCAGAAAATCATCAATAGCTGCTACCCAATTGTTGATATTAGATGGTGGTAGTAATAGTCCATTGTTTTTATGTTGGATAATATCAGGTAGCCCACCCACATTACTAGCAAAGACGGGCACAGCAAAGAAAAGTGATTCAACCGCTACCATACCAAACGCTTCCTTAGTAGAAGAAATTACGGTTAAAGATGCATATGAATATACGGCAGAAGAAGGAAAAACAATACCGGCTAGGAGTGTTTCAGGTTCTAAATCATAGTCGATAATTTTTTTCTGTAATTTAGCCTTACAGGCGCCATCACCAATAATTAAATAACGAAATGAAAGGCCTTAACGCTTTAATTGGGCGAGTGCTACTAAAATAATATCATGTCCTTTTTCTTCTCTTAGCATACCGACTTGAATTATTATTGGCGCTGTTCCATTGTTTATCCAAGTTAAAATACTATCAGCGACAGGTGTATGATTTTCGGCAACCATTTTAGAAAAATCAAATCCAGTATGAACAACCTTCACCTTTTGTAGCATACAACCAGATTGCAATAATGTTTTCCGTATTGGTTTGCTGGGTACAATGACGTAATCGAATAAATAACTCATACTGAAGGCTTTTATTTTACCTGACAGATAGGTTTTTTGTCGCAGTACACATGGTCGTTGTTTCTTAGTTAGAGTTTTTACTGCGATGGCAAGGTTATTCGCATCATGGCCACTGTGACAAACTGCTAGAATTGTTTGCTGCTGGCGTAGTAGTTTGCGTAGACGTATGATTGACGTAGGATGAGCACTATTAGTAAATGAAACATGATAGATAGGAATGTTGTTTTTTTTTGCTTCATGTGCAATATGGCAAGCTAAAGTTACGGTTAAAGCCTCGATGTATTAGGCTTTTCATTTGTAGTAAAGCTTGAGCTTCTTGGCCACCAAAGTTCATCGAAGATTCGGTATAGATAATGGATGTATTCATAATATACCCTGATAATTAGCCCATTTGTTAATTGACTTGCTATTCAATTAACAAAATAAATAAATGACGTAATATTCTAATTTTTATGTTATTTTGCCAAAAAATTTAGCGTTAGGAATTAGTCATCTGTAATAAAACAGTTCTGCATATAATGTTATAACTTTGTTAAACCAAGGCACTAAAGCATAATGTGTTAACTATGCTTACTTTAACTAATTGTAGTATTTTTTATAGTGATTTTCCCTCTTATTTTTTCGTAATGTAGCTTTTATAGGATCATTTTCTACATTTTGTGATTATTTGTTTATGATTATAAAAATAATAGAGATAAAGATTGTAATGAGATGATGTTAACACTATTTTGTACATAATTAATGCTCATTTTACTAAATTTAGACAAGTATTATAACCATCATGCAATTCATTGATAATGAATATAAAATTGTTAAAATATTTAATATAATAGCTATCTAAAATGATTAAATCGATAATTTTATCATCGTATGGTATTTTATATTTAATACATAATTTAATTAAATAAACTTAATGGATTAATTGTAAATAACATATTATTACATTAATGTTAAATAATCTGTTGTGTTGTGCCATTGCTCTATTTGTACTCAGCAAAAGGTAAAATAGAAATTTATGTGTAGCTTTATCTGTTTTGTATTAAATACTTTATTTATATTTTTTAGTTAGAGGTTAAATGATGAATATTTTTATGAAAAATTTTATATTATTGTTACTAAATGTGGTTTTATATTTCTATTCAGCTTTTACTTTAGCTATATCATCGAAACTACTTACTTCACCAGCCCCTAATGTATTGTGTGATAAATACATATGTACTGATAGAATTGAAGGAGTATCAGCCAGTTTAACAGAAAAATATTTAGGCAAAATACAAGCTAAGCGCTTATTGTCTTAAGATATCATTTGATAAAACCACCTTTACATTTGATAATGGAGTTTTTTGTGACATAAAGGATAAAAAATGCTACGTTGATAGATATTTTAATGACAAAGGGGCACGACGCAAATTGTGTCAGCAATACACAAAAAAATTATTTAGTAATTGAATATCAGTAAGAATGGCAAATGGGTTATATTTGCTTTTTATAAATTCAAATATGGTTTTAGAAACGATATTGTAAAGTTAAAATTTACTTGTTTAATTTAGTATTTTTTTAGTTAAAAATCGCTTACTCTTTTAAAGTAAGTTTTGATATTTTTATGGTTATCGAGTTGTAAAATAGAAGCATGGGTTTTAAAAATAAAAAATTTATCATAAAAATTTTCTATTTAAATATAAATTCAGCGTAAGTTATTGATATAAACCATCAATAATTGCATTACAATAGCTTAAGTCTATCATACATGAAAGTATTGATCGTTTATATCAATTTTTTATATAATTATTTTAGGTATGATTTATTTGATAATTTTTTTTTGGTTTTATTTATAATGATCACATTAACTAAGATTTATATTTTCTTTTTATGTTTATTACTTGATGTATTAAATTTTACTCAACTTGAGGACAATTAAAAATGTACCGCTAACGCATTTAAGCAATATGGTATCTACATTGTTAATAGTGTTAAATCGTCAGCTGTTCTGAGCTATGATTTTTCTGATTATCGGTATTTTGTGTTTACCATAATTAGAAAAGTTATAGATAAATATTTTATTAGCATAATTTTTACTAAAGCATATTAAACAATAAAAATAGCTTTAGTCTGAACCAGCATTATTTTATGGCATGATTGGCGCCAACACTTAGGGATTATTACTATTTTTACATAATGATTTTTTGCAATATGAGTGTTTTTTGTGAAAATTTAATAATGGTTAAGGCACAGATATAAAAGATAATTTTAAGTCACTTAATAAATTTTTAATAATTTTGATTGCTAATTTATCGCTCATATAATTCATTATTAATTAATAATGAATTATATGCTTAGATGTTGATTAAAATAAACACTATTTAAAATAATGCTTTTTTTACTCTCATTTATGAGATTAAGATAAGTCATCTTATCAAAAAATATTTTTTTGCTTGTGTGTTTAAAGCCAGTCATTTTGGCGATGTTGGTTTTTTTTGCAATTATGTGAAAATTAAATTTTATTAATTTAGTAATCGAGAATTTTTATTTTATATAATAATAGATATTATATATATTATTATTTTTGTAATATTAGTATTGTAATTAATACGTTGTAATTGGTGTAGTGTTTTATTTTTTTTGTTACTAACATATTGCCATAATTGGTATATTATTCTGATTGTGATGTCAACTTGTTAAAGGCATGTAAAGGATTATCTGATATTGAATAAATATTAATTATGTTAATGATTATGTTGCTTGTAATATAAGAAAAATTTATTACATACAAAATGTATTGCTAAATACCATCATATTTCATGTAATTGAAATGGAAATTAATAAATATTCTTAAAAACAAGAAAAGTCAAAATTTTATGGTAAATGAAATTTATTTTTAATTGACTTTATCTAAATAAAGTTATTATTAATAAAATAAATTATAATGAACTTTAAAAGAGCGTTGAAAACATGAAAAAAAGATTAATGATATGGCTTCTTTTAACTTTAATATCGCCAGTAAGTTATTCGTTAGAAAAATTTCAAGATTATGAATTGACTCAGGTATTAATTTTAAGTAGGCTTAATTTAAGAGCACCAATAATATATTAGGATATATTAACCCGTGCAACAAATAAACTTTGGCCTATTTGGCATACTAAAGATGGAAATCTTACCAATAAAGGCCGTCAATTAGAGATTTATATGGGAAACTACTTTGGGTCTTGGTTTGATAGAGTAGGGCTATTGCGGCCAGATCAATGTCCAGACTCAAATAATGTTTATATTTATGTGAACAATCTACAGCGCACTATTGCCACAGCCCAATCTTTTATTACTGGCGCTTTTCTTGATTGTTCGATCAAAGCTTTTTATCGAACAGATATCGCTAAAGGAAAATTCGATCCTATTTTTGATTTAGTTATTACTGACAACAGTGCCGAATTTAAACGGCAAGCCATAACCGCTATGACAGAAAAATTAGCACATTTGGATTTAGCTGAAGCTTATAAACAAGTTTCAACTATTTTGGATTTTAAAAATTCAACACTATGTAAAAAAGACAAGTTGTGTGATTTGATTAGTACCCCTAATAAGATGATTATTAGTGCCGATAAACAGCCACTTGTGTTTGGACCATTAGGATTAGCGACAGCCGCAGTAGATGTATGTGATCTGCAATATTACCAAGGATTTGCTACAAAAGACGTTGCTTGGGGAGCAATTAATACACCCGAGCAATGGAAAACACTTAATAAAATTAAAAATGGCTATCATGCAGTTGCATTTACAACTAAAATTGTTGCTAAAAATATAGCTAAGCCTTTATTAAACTATATAAATTCGCGTTTTGTTGAACAAAATAAGAATGAAGGATCAAAATTACTGATTATGTTTGGTCATGATGCAAATATTGCATCAGTCATGTCTGCTCTGGATTTTGCCCCTTATCAGTTGCCTGAACAATATGAAAACACACCCATTCGTGGCAAATTAGTGTTTTAGCGCTGGCATAATAAGAAAACTAATAAAGATTATCTAAAAGTTGAATATATTTATCAGTCAGTAAATCAATTGCGCGATGGCACGCCATTGACATTAAATACCCCCCAAACAGGTCACTTTATCGCTTGAGAATTGCCAAATTGATGAAAGTGGCTTATGTAATTGTGGCGACTTTGAAAAGAGCATGCAACAAGCATTAAGATGATAAATTTAATGTTTGATTAAGTAAAATGAAGGCAGCGTGGTTAACGCTGCTTTTCTTAATATTCACCAAGAAAGAAAATATTTTGCTAGCCATTTTAACTAATTATAAAGATTAATACTTATTGTAATTTAAAGATAATATTAATTTATGTTTACTTTAATATCGATATTTAGCCAAATACCCTTCGATTTTTTTATTTATTACTATTCAGTTTTGATGTTAAGTATAATCTTAAATAATCAATAATTTAGTAGTCAAACCTCATTCCTGCTTACAACATATTTTTTCTGGATTTATAGGATTTAAAGTATCAGCAAGCGATTAGCATAAAAAATAGTATTATTTTACCAGGTAATATATACATTAAAAAATTGAAAACTGATATAGATAGTTATTTTATTAACAAAATAGTGAATAAAATAATTTAATAACACTAAATTATTTTAATATCACAGAACATTTTCTAAAACAGTTGTTACTGTAAATTAATCAAGCCATATTTTAGTTAATATAATCTTGTATTAATGTATTTTTTGTATACAAATCATAATCTGCTTAAATATATAAATAGTAATTTTTACAAGTGTATAAATAAGGTGTATTTGACATGAAAAAAATAGTAACTCTGATAATAGCAGCATCATTAACTGGCTTTTTTCTAACATCTCAGACTACTGAAAATTGTCCGGTATTAAATAAAATTGCAGGTGCTAGCGGTGTTTTCCGCGCAGATGGAATAAATGTAGAGTGGCGTGTAGTGTTGCAAGGCATTATTGCAGAAAAAGCAGCGGTACAATCTTTTGAAATGGCACTTGCAATACAGGAAAGTCAGTCGGCTCCTAGCAAGTTTCAGCATTGTACCTATTTAGTTGGTGATGATAAAACCCTAGATATGAAGTTTGTTTTAAAGAATGAAAATGAAAAAGAGTTTACCATCCAAACTGTAGGGAACCTATGGAAAAAAGCAGATGGGCCTTTTGGACTTATTGATGATTCCTGTGAAAAAACTGCGCCAGAGAATTGTATATTTACAGTTGATCATTAAAATATCCTTTTAAGAATAATTTTTTGGTTTTATCCCAGTAAGATTGCTTCAATTTGTTCAAAGCAACTGATAGCAATTTTATGGTAAACAGCTATTGATTTTATCGATTATCTGTTTTATTTGGACGGAACCTTTATTTTTAATTTAGTCGAAAACGTCAATACTGTTTAAAAAAAGAAGCTGATTAATAAAGGCTAAATGTTCTATTAAGCGGATTTTGGTTTTAGCCTAATATGAAATAGTATAGATTTTACGCTTCCATATATTTATTAATAATTAATTTATATTAAGTAATAGTGTATGAATAATTTCGGTATTGGTAATAAACATGGTTATATTCGATTATCAAGTGACAGTTTTATGAATGCTACAGTTAGGATATTAGCCACACTAACGCATTATCGGATAAATTGGCTAGTGTAAAAAATAGTGTCGCTGCTAATTATCAACCAGATAATTCATGCATGGAAAACTATGGACGTAGTAATCGAGATAATGGTAAGCATACAATGAGAATGGCAATAACTAAGCTTTATGAAGTGGTTACTAATTCTGATAAAATAAATGTTAATAAAAAGGATTTAGATAAACTAATTGATAAAATGAATCATAATGACGTTAATTATTATGATATAAAAAAACAAGTAACAACTGTAGGCGAATTAAAAGTCTTGCATCGAAGTATAGTAACAAACATAGCTGAATCGCGAAATTATCACTTAAAAGATAATAATTAGTATGCGATAGCGATTAAATAGCAGTTATTTTAATAAGCATTTATAAAAGATTAATAATTGCCGATATTAAAATAGCAGTAAAAATCCCCAATACCTTGCTAATTATTTCTTTTGTTAAAAGTTCACTGTTTGCTTACGATGGTGAGCGGTTATTCTTAGCAAAAAGGGAGCGTAGTTTTTGTAATTTGGCAAGGGGATTATAGCTAAACAATAACTGTTCTGTTGACCTTCATTCTGTCAAAAATTTTGATGATATTTTTCTGCTGGACACCATTTTTTAAAAGACGCTAAGGTCGTTACTATCGATGCTGCATAGGTTTGTTGGGCGTTGTTTATTGCTATTTCGGCGGCCTGTTTTTGTTGCGCAGAGGTGAAGAAAATAGCGAAACGATATTGGCTACCAATATCATTGCCTTGTCGGTTTAACTGAGTTGGATCATGGGTAGCGAAGTGGATAGCTAGCAACTCATTATAATTTACTTGTTGTGGATCAAAAGCGATGCGAATAGCTTCTGCATGTCCTGTATTACCGGAGCAAACCTGTTCATAAGTGGTGTTTTCTACAGTTCCGCCGGTATATCCGCTTTCTACCGATTTTACACCAATTACCTGTTTAAATATCGCTTCCGTACACCAAAAACATCCCCACTAATTACTGCATATTCAATAGTCATTGTCTTGTAAGCTGGTAAATAAAGTTAGAATCAATTAATACGATTTATCAAAAAAGATGATAGTTATTTTTGTCATATCAAATGAGTCGTCTGAACCTAGTTTATTACTGTAATATAGTTTTAGGTTGATAGCTATTCTAAGTGGCTAGCTTATGGTTTTGATGCTGAAAATAGTCAAGATTTTGATTTTTATTCGTTATTAATGGCCCCCTTAATTTTTCGATTGAGGGGAAGGAATTCATCATTTAGCCTAAATTGTTTGTTGATCGGAGTTTTGTAGCATTTTTCTGATAGGAATAATTAAGATTGCCAATACCGCAGCGCAAATTATTAGGGCAATAGAAACGTGGGAAAAGAGGGCCGGCATAGACTGTAACTGTTCTTTATTGATATTTCCGCCCATAATTCCTGCTACCAGATTACCTAACGCGCTAGCACAGAACCAAAGCCCCATGACTTGTCCACGTATTTTTTAGGCGCCAGTAGTGTCATTGTTGCTAGTCCAATTGGACTTAAACATAATTCACCTAAGGTTAATAATAATATACTGCTGATTAACCAAATAGGTGAAACATTGACATTATGCATGATAACTATGTTTGCGGCTAACATCATAACGGCAAACCCAGCAGCAGCAAATAAGATACCTATGACAAATTTTGTGGTACTAGTCGGGTTTATACTGCGCTTAGCCATTGTTGGCCATAGCCAACTGAATAGCGGGGCAAGTGTGATGATGAAAAGCGCATTAATTGATTGAAACCAAATAGTTGGAATTTCAAAGCCATTATTAAGATGGCGATCAGTATAGTCACGCGCAAAAATATTAAATGAGGTCGGTTTTTGCTCAAAAGCTGACCAAAAAAATGTCGCTGAAATAAGTAGGATGAGGCAGACCAATAAGCGCATCCGCTCATTTTTATTTAATCCTGCCAGGAAAAACATATAAATAAAATAGAGGCTAACAAAGGTTGCAATGATATAAGCAAAACTTTTGGCCATAATGGTAGCATTAAATGGCACGATATCGGTCTCAATAAGTATCACGATAGCGGCCAATAATACCATTACAAATGTGATCATTTACCAATGTTTTTACGCTTGACGGTTGGTTGTTCCCAACTAGCATCAATACCTGTTTTTTTACTGTAGCGACGCATTTGAGGGACAGCAGAAAATCGGAAGATAAGTAGAGCAACCAGCATCCCAATTCCACCAAGGCCAAAGCCGATATGCCAACCATATTTTTCATAAAGTGGGCCAATAATTAACGGTGCAATAAATGAGCCCATGTTAATTCCCATATAGAACAGTGAAAATCCGCCATCACGGCGTGTATCATCTTTTCTATACAGAGTGCCAACCATAACAGTAACACAGGTTTTAAATAAACTTGTCCAAGTACATGAAGAGTAATCCGATAAAAAATGGGCTATTACCTCAAATTGCAGAAAACGCGATGGAGAGATGGCCTAATGCAATAATTAGTGATCCATACCAAACGGCTTTACGTTGCCCAAGCCAGTTATCAGCTAACCATCCACCAGGGAGTGAGGTAATATAAACTCCACCGGCAAAAATACCAATAATAGCTGATGCTTGCTCGATTGTTAATCCCATTCCTTCTTGCAATAAGGTTGCACTCATAAAGAGGATCAACAGTGTGGCCGCACGCCGTAAAATGAAAAACGCTCCCACATCTCAGTTAAGAAGAGATAGCTCATAGGATAGGGATGACTAAAGAAAGTTTTAGTTACTATGCGTTGCATCTAAATATTACCCATCAATACTCTACCAGTGAAATTATAAAAGTAAAAAATATTAGCCTTAGGTTGTAAAATATTATCTTTTTCAGTTCAAATATTGCTGTTAATCCAATATCGTGCAATATTATTTTCTGTTTGATTATGAGAAAGCTATATCTACTTTTATTTAAACCATTTTTTATAAAAAAGTCGACAAAAATATTGTTTTTCCTATCTTAGATAGATTAAAAACAGAAAATATAGTTATTATAATTTTTTGAATTTAATTGTTGTTAAATTTTAAAAACATATAAATCAATAAGATAAATGTTTATTTTCTGATTGTTATTATATTGTTTATAATAAAATTAATTTGAAGTAAAAAAATGATAAAGTTATTATTTAATCACATATTAGGGTAATATTTTAGCATTTAATCAATAGTTAATTTAATGATAGTGGATTAGCAAAAAATTGTCTGGATAAGCCTAGTGACTGGTCGGATAACACAGTCACTGATAGTTTTATTAATCGTGTATGTTATCAAGCCCACCATAAAGCGATGGCATATCTTTGGGTCTGGTTTTAAATCGACGATGTAGCCACATATATTGCTCGGGCGCTTGCATAATCTGTTTCTCAATCAATTTATTCATAAAAGCTGCAGTAGAAATTTCATCCTGCTGTGGCAAGTGGGTTATTGCCGGTTGGATAAGCAATTCATAACCTTTTGCGTTAGCTAACCGCCTGGGGGTAAAAGGTATTATGGCTGGATCGGCAAGTTTTGCCAGAATATGGGTACCGATAGTGGTAGAGGTATGTTTGACAGCGAAAAAAGGCACAAAAACACTTTTTCTTGGTCCATAATCATGATCTGGCGCATACCACAAAATTTCTCCGTGTTTTAGGCTGCGTATCATGCCCTTTATATCTTTGCGATCAAGCATAAATTTATTAGAGCGTAACCGTCCTCGGGTTTGCAACCAATCCATTACTGGATTGTCGTTTGGGCGATAAACACCAATACCAGGATTTAATATACCAAAGATACGAGCACCTAATTCGAGCGTTAGAAAATGAATTCCTACTACGGTGATCCCTTGCCCTGTCTGCTGAATTTTTTCAATATTATTCTGCCCTTTAATTGTAAACCAGCGCTGTATTCGTTTATCAGACCAGAACCAGGCCATACCTGTCTCAAATAATCCCATACCTACCGATTCAAAATTTTTATCGATCATTTGCTGGCGTTTCTGCGCACTCATTGCCGGAAAGCAGAGTTCTAAATTACGCTCTGCAATCTGTAGGCGTTTTTTTAGAAAATATTTGGATAACCGTCCAAGGTGAGTTCCTAGCCAATAGATAACAGGATAAGGCAGTAAAACCAGTAAATAAAGGAGCACAATTCCTAACCATGTTAGCCAATATTGGGGATGTAAATATGAAATTTTAAAAGGAGTTACTTTTATCATCTGCGTTTTGTTTAGTCAGTATTAATATTATCTATTGTGACACTTTTTTAGCAAAGCTAAAACTATAATTGTATATTTAATCGCCATTCACTTCTTAACATTGGTTTGCTTTAAGAGGGGTTTACTATACGTTTTTCCGTTGATGAGGGCGATATTCTGTAATTTAATATGGTCTTTCTTTTTTAGCAGTTGGTATAACTTATTAAAGATCATATATTGAAGTATTTTATCAATGATATCAGGTATAAATGAAATAAAAGATAGTGAGCACGAGAATGCTTGGTCGTGCTTATTTTAAATAAATACAAAGCAAGAAAATTGATATAAATTAAGAATAAAATTAATTATATTATTTATAATATGATTAAGTTGTATTCTTTTTTTAAATAGAAAATATTTTAATTATTTGATTATATATATATTTAAAAATATTATAAACAAAAAAAGTTCAATTCAATTATTAACAAAAATTTTTTCAGTAATGTGTCTTTTATGGGAATATACAGTGCTATTACTAATTCCAAATTTTCTGGCAACAACGTGATTAGGTACTGCATTCATCCAATTTTTGATAATTTTTTGCTCTTGATAACTAAAAATAGATGCATTGTCATTAGATAAATAAGTGATATTTTTTAATATGCTATTAGTTTCTATTAAACGTTCTAATACATGATTTAATATTTTTTAGACATAATAAGACATTAATTTTTTAGTAAGATGTGCCGATTCGTGAAAGGGTAAGGAGAATCAAGATAAATATAGAAACGTACATTATGTAGTTTTTCAATAAATGTTTGTAGTTGATTACAATACTCTGCATGATGACAATAATGTGTTAAATTGGCTAAAACAACATCAGGAGAAAAATTATTAATATGATTAATGGCAGAGTTAATATTATCTTGACTAATAAACTGTAGTTTATTGATTTTTGATAAATATTCACTGATGCCTAATCTTGTATAATAACATTCGTCAATGATTAAAACTTTCATTACAAAACATCCTTGTCTAGTAATAGATAAACGATAAATTTCTTATTGATTTCTTGCTATAATTTAAATAAGAAATAACGATAAAATTTTGTAAATGTCTTACTGTTATATAATTAAAATATCATAGTAAGTTTTTAATTGAATACCCATATTAGCTTAATATTGTTTATTAATTGATTTAGTTTATTTATATAATTTAGCTTTATTAATAACGCTTTTCAGAAAGTATATCCATTATCTTTCTGGATTTTTATTAGTTTTATTGTTTATTTTATAGAATTTTTTGCTAAACAGATTAACTAATGTATGATCTTATATTGATTATAAATAATATATTGTTAGTAAAATAAACCTCGATAATAGGGTTATTTTTAATGAAATAGCTGTTTTTTAAGCACAAATCATATGATAAAAGATGGCTGTGGTTGATAAATTAATAATCAACCATTGCCATGGTAACTTTATAGTAGAGAATTATAGTACATTGATTTCCCAATTAGCATCTTCATTTGCTAAAAAAGGAATTAAATGATTTTCACCTTGGGAAATTTTGTCAGGGATAATTACTTTTTTACGTTTAAGTTCAATAAACCCTTCATTAACAGGTAAGCCATAAAATTTAGCGCCGTTTAATGAACAAAACGCTTCAAAGTTTTTATCGCATTCATTTCATCAAAAACGGTAGCATAAGCTGCAAGGGCAGTAGGCGCATTAAAAATACCGGCACAACCACAGGCAGACTCTTTTCTATTTTGTGTATGAGGTGTAGTATCTGTGCCAAGGAAAAAGCGTTGACAACCTGTTGTTATTGCTTCACGTAATGCTTTTTGATGGATGTCGCGCTTTAGAACAGGTAGACAATACAAATGAGGTTTGATGCCACCAACTAACATATGATTTCTATTAAACATTAAATGTTGTGGTGTGATAGTCGCAGCCAGCTTTTCATTACCAGCAAATACATATTCAACGGCTTCTATAGTGTGGTAATGTGTGTTCAAACACAATTTTTAGGCTGGGGAAATCTTTTCTAATAGGTTCCATCGTTTGATCAATAAAATAGGCTTCGCGATCAAAAATATCAATATCATTGTTTGTGACGTCACCGTGAACTAATAGTGGCATACCTATTTTTTCCATTTTGGCAAAAACGGGATAAATATTGGCTATCTTTGATACACCATACTTAGAGTTAGTCGTTGCGTTGGCTGGGTAAAGTTTACAGGCAGTAAATATCGCCTGATTAAAGCCTTCTTCTACTATTTGGGAGTCAGTGGAATCAGTTAGGTAGCAGGTCATTAATGGTGTAAATGAATGTTCTGCAGGGGTCGCGTCAAGGATCCTTTCTCGATAAGATTTTGCTTGATCAATATCAGTAATTGGGGGTACCAAGTTTGGCATAACAAGTTTTAATATATCATCATCTCTAAAATGAACATGCCAGTCGTCTGGGCGGCGAATTTTAATAGTTGTCGTGATTTGGGTCATTAAATTGACTCCATCTTAAAAGTAGATAATGAAAAAGATGAGTTGTGAGTATGTTAACTAGAGATGATAAAGCAAAATAGCTATATTAAATAGCAGATTAACATGTATCAAACTAATAAGTTATAAAAGTAATAACAAAAGTATAAGTTAAGATTGTTTGGCTCCTCCAACTGGACTCGAACCAGTGACATACGGATTAACAGTCCGCCGTTCTACCAACTGAACTATGGAGGAATTGCCCGCGCGCTTCACAACGAGCGGAATAATAGCGAGACTTATCTTAGTTGTAAAGTGTAAAAATGAAAATAATCACTGTTTGGTCATAAGGTAATCAAGAACCAAGATTTTAGATTTAAAAATCCGAGTCTTATATCGTAGAAGCTTAAAAAATTGACCAAATCGAGAGTTGTATTTTTTATTAACTAAAAGAATTGGATGAAAACAAGTAAATTTTGGTGGCGTATAATTAATGGTGTGTTAATTAAATACTAAAAGCCCGCAAGATGATTGCGGGCTTTTAGTATTTGGCTCCTCCAACTGGGCTCTAACCAGTGACATACGGATTAACAGTCCGCCGTTCTACCGACTGAACTATGGAGGAATTAAGCAAGCTAAAAAAGCTGGCTGCATACTAACGATGTCCTGCACCACTGTCAACGTTAAAAATATAATATTTTTACTGTTTGTTTATACTGTAACCACATTGCATCAAAAATAAACTATTTATCTGATATTATATGAGTTTTATACGAATTATGAGCGATTTTTTTATTGAATTAGGCGGGTATGCAAGTAGATATATATCATAAAATGTTATTTTGCTTGATAAGACGTTTTAACTCGGTTTTGATTGCATTGTTGATAGTTGGCTCAGAAAGTATTTTGTTAATTGCAGTATCCGATACTTTTTCAGTAACAAATCATTCACCATTGTAACATACACGTAAATTCAGAATCCCAATATCCTTAAAGCGGTATGTTGGTTTGATATCAAACAGTAATGCAGCGGCGAGCAAAAGAAAAGAAAGATAGTGTAAAACCGATTGTCCAGTACAAACCAAAGTATGAGGTATGATAGATTAGAATCGCTGTTAGCAAGTAAGTCATGACCATTCCTATACATAGGTATGGATGGGTAGGAATGAACTGCCAATTTAGATAAGGGCTATTATTACGGTTTTGCTGTTTATTTATTTGGCAGAGATTTTCATTTAGGATTACTTTTATCATATTCATGATATTTACCTTAATTGATTAGATTTATAGATGAATCTAAACCCTGAGACTAGTATATTAAATTGCTTGAGTTATCGAAATATCTTTTTTTCCCTTAATCTTTTTTTTCTCTTATTTTAAACAAAATTTCTATTGATTAGGAATTGTCCCAAACAGAAAAAAATTTATATTTATGAATTTATTTAGATCACTTTGATTTTTTTATTAATTTATTGGGTTAACGAAGAATATTCTTGAAAAAATTCGACTTTTTTCTTAAACAAAAGCATAAAACTATTGATATTATTAACTACTCGTGCGTTAATGGGAAGAAGCCTAATAAACAGATCTATTTTATTTACGACATTTAAGTTAATGTGTTATGAGTAGCGTTATCCTTGATAGCCTTCCGACCGTTTCTTGCTGAGTGCTTCCATGAGTTAAATAGTGATTTAGGCTTTTGTATACCTGCCGAAAGCAGTAATGTTTATTAGTTATATAGGAAAAGGCACATGTCTGACAAAATGAAGGGTCAAGTGAAGTGGTTTAACGAATCTAAAGGCTTTGGTTTCATCACTCCTTCTGATGGTAGCAAAGATGTATTCGTTCACTTTTCTGCCATTCAAGGAAATGGATTCAAAACCCTGGCTGAAGGGCAAAATGTAGAATTTACTATTGAAGATGGTTCGAAAGGCCCAGCTGCAGCGAATGTAACTGCTCTTTAAGATTAGTTAAATAAATGGATTTCTTGAAGCCTGTCGTGCAAGGAGGCAGGCTTCTTTATTATTTTGTAGTAAAGTTTTCTGGTACAATATTTAATTTTTTGGCATAACCGATAAAAATCAATTATAGCGTTTTAGTAAAGACTGATGGCGAGCAGATGCGTGAAGGTATTATTAGATTAATAGAGCCTTTTAATGAGGTGATAATGTATTTAATTGAGTTATCTGAAATATCCTGCTGGTATTTGGTTTTTTAATGAGAATACAGCAGGTACGGCTATTTATGTAATACCAAAAGAGAGTGACTAAATATAAATTAACATCTTCCTAAAACTTAGTGAATTATTATTTCTGTACTAAATATCTTTACCATAGGTAAAGGGCTTTTAAAGCTAATTAAATTGATAATTGTTTTAATAAATAATTTATAACTAAATATGGTTTATAAGCCTATAAGATAAGGTATTACTTACTAAAAAATATTATTTTTACATTATATTTTTAAAATATTTATTTAATTATTTGTATTATGTATTATGTATTATAAATAAAAACACCTCTATTAAGAATAATATATTTTTTATTGAAAAATAAGTAACTTTTTATATAAAAATATCTTCAATGTTATTTTTAGCCTAAAAATTTATCAAATTAGCTTTTTATTTAATAAAAATTTTTAAGTATAAGTATTTTTTTAAATATTATTATCAATCAATTATATGCATGGATGGGTAACAGAATTATTATTCATTTTTAACGTAAATAAAATTTATAAAAAATAATTTACAATGATAAATATCGTACTTTTGTTTTCTTATTTGTCGTGTATTGAATCCCGCTAACTTAATAGCATTATAATCTGCTTGTTGTCGTTATATTGTATTTATTGTTTCAAATATTGCTAATTAATGGTTATTTTAATATTTATTAATTGATTAAATATATAAAATAACCTTAGTTATTATTCTTTTTTATGAGTAAATATGTTAATAAAAAATTAATATTGAGTTTAATAACAAAAGACGGCTATTTTTGATATAACATAACGTTAAATTTAAATATCTTAAGTACAACTGAATAATTGTAAGAATCAGCTATCTATAAAGATGCGGCTTATTCTAGTTATTAAGTGTGAATTTTTATTCAATTTACAAATATTGAAGTAAGTTATGACCATAACACTCTAGTTTTTAAGATAGATTTATAGAGCAATTTTTAGCGGCCGAATAAAAAGAATTTAACCCATTATATGTCATTAATGGTAAGTACTCTTAGCCAACCACCAGCAAATTTAACTAAATAGAATAAATGAGTATAAAAATATGAACACAGCAGATTTATTGAAGTAAATTTACGATATTAATCTTTCTTATTTATTACTTGCACAACGTCTTATTAAGAAAGAAAAAGCTTCCGCTATGTTTCGACTGGGTATCACCGAGGAAACGGTAGATTCATTGATTAGTTTGACATTACCATAGTTAGTTAAGTTAGCAGAAACTAATAAATTAATATGTAATTTTAGATTTAAGAATAGCGAAACAATTGAACAATTAACTAAAGATTCTCGTGTTGATGATCTACAACAAATTCACACTGGAATTTTATTATCAACTCATTTGTTCCAGCAATTATCGGAAAATGATAAATCGATAAAAAGAAGGGCATAATTATGGCGAGTGAAAGTATTGTTCAAGAAGCAAAAGACATCCATTTGGCTATAGATTTAATTAATTTAGGTGCACGTCTTCAAATGTTGGAAAGTGAAACTCAACTCAGCCGAGGACGATTAATTAAGTTATATAAGGAATTACGGGGTAATCCATCACCTAAAGGTATGTTGCCATTTTCAACCGATTGGTTTATGACTTGGAACAAAATATTCATTCTTCTATGTTTTATAATGCTTATCGCTTTTTATTAACCAGTGGTCATTATAGGGGAATAAATGCTGTCGTACGGGCTTATCGTTTGTATCTAGAACAATGCGGCATTGCACCAAGTAAACCCACCTTATACTTGCTTTGACAAGGACGTGGACGCTAGTTCGATTTGTTGATAGTGGCATGTTGCAACCATCAACTTGTTGCTGCTATGGTGGAACTTTTATTACCCCATGCACACCAACCGCTGAACAGTTTTGCTTGTAGTTTATGCCAACCACCTTCAAGGTCGATCAAAAAACGTAAACATTCCTGTCAATTTGCCGATATTCATCCGCAAGTATTGGGGAAAATTCAGTAGTGGGGCAACTGAGCTTATAAAATAGAGAATTATGGTTTAGGTTTACCATAGCTCTCTTATAGGTCGGTATGTTAGCTTTGAATACGGATCTTTAGTTCATCATTATCAATAAAGGGGGATATCAAGTGCTTGTATTCTTAGGTTATCTTATGGTTATTGGAGCAGTATTAGGTGGTTATTTACTTGTTGTGGGGCATTTATCTGCTCTTTATCAACCGGCCGAGTTTTCGATTATTTTAGGGGCTAGTATAGGTGGTTTTATTGTAGCTAATAATGGCAAAGTGATTAAAGCAACATTGAACGTATTACCAAAATTACTAACAAGTTCGCGATATAATAAAATAATTTACATGGATCTAATTGCGCTACAATTTTTACTACTAACAAAATCGCGCCAAAAAGGCGTTTTATCGTTGGAGTGAGATATTGAAAATCCACATCAGAGTGACATTTTTTTTCAATATCCTAAATTATTAAATGATCCGCATTTAATGAGATTTTTAACTGACTATATGCGATTAATGATTACTAGCAATATGAATACCCATGAGATTGAAGCATTGATGGATGAAGAAATTGCCACTTTTGAACAAGAGGCTGAAATACCTGCGATTAGTTTAAGTATGTTAGGTGATTCATTTCATTACCTGCTTTTGGTATAGTTGCCGCGGTGATGGGGGTGGTGCATGCCCTTGCTTCTGCGGATAGACCTGCCGGCGAGATGGGAATATTAATCGGTAATGCGATGGTCGGAACTTTCCTGGGTATTCTACTGGTATATGGTTTTATTTCACCATTAGCAAATTTGGTGCGCCAAAAGAGCCATCAACAAATTAAGATGATGGAATGTATTAAAGTCACTTTATTGTCATCCCTAAACGGTTATGCCCCACGAATTGCGGTAGAGTTTGGCCGTAAGACACTGTTTTTGAATGATAGGCCTTCTTTTTATGAATTAGAAGATCATGTTCGTAGTATGAAAAATCAGATCGGTATCAATTCTGCTGATGTTAAAGATTATTGATTATGAAAACAGCAAAATCTACTATCATCATCAAGAAAAAAGAGCGTAATAAAATAGGTCATTATCATACTGACTCATGGAAAATTGCTTATGCCGATTTTATGACCATCTATGATGGCTTTTTTTTAGTTATGTGGATTTTATCCATTTCTAGTCCTTAGGAACTAACTCGTATTGCCGATTATTTTCGTACGCCACTGAAAACTTCATTAAATGAAGGTACTAAAAGTAGTGATGTTACTAACCCTATACCTGGTGGTGGTCACAAGATGCTATTTATCAAGACGATGATACAGCAGTAGAACAGACTATTCAACTACCAGATCGTGAACCAGAAAGATTTAAAAAATTACAACAAGATCTGGAACAGTTAATTATGAATGATCCTCGTTTGCAGGATGTAAAATCTAATTTATTAATAGATTTAATGGAGGACGGGTTACAAATATAAATTATTGATGGTGAAAGTCGGCCTATGTTTGGCACCGGCAGCGCGGTAATTGACAAAAATATGCGAAAAATTCTCCATATTTTAGCATCAGTATTAAATGATTATCTGAATAAAATTAGTCTTGCTGGCCATACTGATAGTACCCCACGCCCATATGCTAAGGGAGGTTATAGTTATAGTAACTGGGAATTATCGTCAGATAGGGCAAATTCTTCACGCCGGACATTAATTAGTGGTGGTTTGAAAGAATATAAAATCATCCGTGTGATAGGAATGGCCTCAACGGTACCATTAGAAACCAATCCAGCGGCAGCGGCTAATCGT
This sequence comes from Arsenophonus endosymbiont of Aleurodicus floccissimus, assembly GCF_900343025.1. Taxonomy (GTDB): domain Bacteria; phylum Pseudomonadota; class Gammaproteobacteria; order Enterobacterales; family Enterobacteriaceae; genus Arsenophonus. The sequence continues at coordinate 289,389 of NZ_OUND01000001.1, forward strand.
CGGATTAGTATTTTGGTGTTAAACAAAGAGCGTGAAGCCGCAATTATTCATGAAAATCAGCGGCCACAGCTTACAAAAGAGAGTAGAGAAAAGGGCAGTCAATAGAAGAATTCGTAATTGATTTAGTACCATCAGTACCATTATCTATCGACAATGGTAGATAATGGTACCTTAACGAAAAAATAAATAACTATTTAGACGCGCTTTATCAAATATTTTCATAAAGCAGAAGAACGTGTTTTGAATGAGATGGCGCAAATATTGTTGTTTTTAATATTTCATAAGGTCATTAATTCGTTATGGTTATTCACTTTTTGTTAAAATTTATGCTGCAAAATCTGGCTTTTGTCAGTTATAAAAATAAAACTATCTTTATTGAAAATCTGATTAGATAGTTTTTTAGATTAAACAGCGTTAATACGCAAAGTTATGTGACAAATTCTGGCTCAACAACCGAACAAGGGAATTGTTGGTTGTGCGGCGGCGCCTTATCTTGTGCAAGAAATGATTAAAAAGCGTGATCCGTCATATTAAACACAGAATATTATGGTTAATAGGATGGAAGACATTTTTGTTGTCTCTAAAGCCGTAGCCAGCAGATATGGGGTGAAATATTTTGCTGCTGCGATTTTTGCGCAGAAAATTGAACAGATTATTCAATAAATGGCGTAAAACATAAGAATGAAGTATAAGCAGTAGGCAACATAAAGAAGCTGAATCTTATAGCAATAAGTATAAAAGCATTAACTGATTTGGGCGCTAGGTAGTCCGCATGCATTTATGGTTATTGATGATTTATAATAGCTAACAAAAATAAAAGAGATACAAGATTATTCAGAATAAAATAAGCAATGTATCTCTTCTAAAACAATGATCAAATATTATTTACTTCATATTTAATGACTGTTTTATCTGCTTCATCGCATCGATGCCTTGTCGGCAAGCTTTATCTTGCTGATCTTTAGGCAGGGCAATGATCTGTTTTTTACCATCTTCAAGTTGATTTTTTATAGAATCAAGTTATGCTTTGGTTTGTGGGTTTTCAGAAGCCTTGGTAACTAACGAATCAACTTCAGAGAAATAAGCTTTACAGGTATCGGTTGCACCGATATAGTCGATTTTTTTCTCTTCTTCTGAATAAGCAGTGATGATAAATGCGAAATAATCCCTAACTAAATAATATTTATCTAGTTTATAAAGTATAGATTCATTTTATAAAGATGTGAAATATTAATAGTTTTAATCAGGTTATATATTTTCCTTACGATCGCATTTTTAAATACTGCAAAAAACAAAATAGATAAAACGATCATTCATTGTTATACCTGCAAATTAATATCAGTGGATATTAGCCATAACTTAATGATTCTATATAGTGAAGAAATATTATCTATCTTTAGCTTATTATAATTTTCCATCTGAGCTAATAGCGGAAATAATAACTATTCTTTCTCTGTTATCTTCCTTTTAAGTTGATTTTATTATGGCAAGCTTAGCGCCTTTCCTTTGTCAAAAGAAAATTAACGGAGTAAAAGGGAGTGACACAAGAGAGTGATTTAGAAAAAACCGAAGAACCTACTGCCCGAAAAAAGGAAAAAGCAAAGGAAGATGGCCAGGTTGTTCGTTCCCGTGAATTAAGTTCTTTTTTCATATTAATTGCCGGTGTTTCGCTATTCTGTGTTTGTGGCCATTATTGTTATCAAAAGCTCCATATACTTTTTTCACAGACTTTATATTTTAATAAATATATTTTATATAATAGTCACTTATTGCCTAAATTAGTGTTTGAGTCGATTAAAATCGGCCTCAACGCATTATTGCCGATTATAGCCGGATTGGTATTAATCGCTTTTGCTGCGCCTAGTTTTTTTGGTGGTATACATATTAATTTTAAGTCGATTAAATTTGACTGGAAAAAATTAAACCCAATCTCTGGATTGAAACGCATATTTTCAATCAATGCATTGGCGGAACTATTTAAAGCATTATTGAAAGTTATATTAGTTTCTGTTGGTATCAGTCTTTTTGTGTGGGTCAGTCAATCTTCCTCACTTTTTTCATTTAGTCACCGAACCGCGTTATCTGGCATTAACTCAGGCAGCACAATTAATGATATTTGCTGCTTATATTGCCATTTTTATGCTTATTCCATTAGTCGGCTTTGATCTTATTTATCAGCTACTCAGCCATTTGAAAAAACTCAGAATGACCCGCCAAGAAATTAAGGATGAATTTAAACAACAAGAGGGTGATCCGCACATTAAGGCGCGTATTCGTCAGCAACAGCGAGAGATTTCTCGCCGTAGAATGATGGCTGATGTGCCAAAGGCAGACGTTATTATTGCTAACCCGACTCACTATGCAGTTGCTTTACAGTACGACAATCAAAGAATGCAAGCACCTAAAGTATTGGCCAAAGGGGCTGGATTAATGGCATTAAATATTAAGCAACTGGGTGAAGAAAATTGTATTCCAGTGCTGGAGGCGCCACCTCTGGCAAGAGCACTTTATCGTCATAACAAAGTCGGTGGTCATATTCCGGCAACACTTTATGCCGCGGTTGCAGAGGTGTTAGCATGGGTATATCAGCTCAGACGTTGGCAGCGAGAAGGCGGATTGAAACCAAAGAAACTAACCAATGTATCAGTACCTCAGGGACTGGATTTTGCAGGAGATAATAATACTCATGGCTAACTTAGCCTCACGATTGCGTTTACCTAAAGACTTAAAAGATACTCAATGGCAAATTTTAGCCGGACCAATATTGATCTTATTAATTTTGTCGATGATGGTATTACCATTGCCGCCTTTTTTATTAGATATGTTGTTCACTTTTAATATCGCCCTCTCGATTATGGTGTTATTAGTGGCCATGTTTACCAAGCGCATCCTTGAATTTGCGGCATTTCCAACTATCTTGCTGTTTTCCACTTTATTACGGTTATCACTCAATGTGGCTTCAACCCGCGTTATTTTGTTAAAGGGACATACCCGATCGGCTGCGGCAGGTAAGGTTGTTGAATCTTTGGGCCATTTTCTGGCGGGTGGTAATTTTGCGATTGGCATTGTGGTTTTTATTATTCTGATTAACTTTATGGTGATCACCAAAAGTGCTGGTCGAATAGCAGAGGTAGACGCCCGCTTTGTGTTAGATGGTATGCCAGGTAAGCAGATGGCGATTGATGCCGATCTGAATGCCCACTTGGTTGATGAAGAGAAAGCGAGACGGAAAGAAGTTACCCAAGAGTCTGATTTTTATGGATCAATGGATGGTGCTAGTAAATTTGTGCGTGGTGATGCCATCGCCGTACTGATGATTATGGCGATCAATATCATTGGCGGGTTAGTGGTTGGTGTTGCTCAACATGGTTTGACGTTGGGTGAATCAACCAGTATCTACACTCTATTAACCATTGGTGACGGTCTGGTGGCGCAGATCCCGGCATTATTATTTCTACCGCTGCTGGTGTGATTGTTACCCGGGTTGCGACTGATGAAGACGTCGGCGAGCAGATATTGGGCCAACTGTTTGATAATCGACGGGTATTGATGTTAACTGCGGGAGTATTAGGTTTGCTTGGTCTTGTGCCCGGTATGCCAAATATTGTTTTTTTGCTCTTTACTTTGGTATTAGGTTTTATTGGTTGAAATTGATGAGACGCTCGGCCAAACCGGTAATTGATGTAGAGCAACAACAAAAGATTGAACAGTGTTACCAGGCGGTAGAGGTCAGTTGGGATGATGTTCAGCCTGAAGATCTATTAGGTATGGAAATTGGTTACCGTTTGATCCCGTTGGTTGATTAGGGACAAAATGGCGAGCTACTTAATCGAATTGGCGGCATCTGCAAAAAATTTGCTAAAGAGATAGTTTTTTTACCGCCGGTGTTACATATTCGCGATAATATGGCGCTTAAGTCGGAAGTCTATCGTATTTTAATGAAAGGGGTAGAAATTGGCAGGGGGAATGCTATCCAGGGCGTTGGTTGGCAATCAACCCTGGTTGATGCTATCGTGGAATTGATCGGTGATGCGACCCAAGAGCCTGCTTTTGGCTTACCGGCTATTTGGATTGATGAAGCATTACGTGAACAGGCGTAAGTGCAAGGTTATACGGTGGTTGCAGCTAGTACCGTAATTGCGACGCATTTTAATCATCTGTTAAGTCGCTTTGCTAGTGAATTATTTGGTCGCTAGGAAGCGCAGCAGCTTTATGAACGGATCAGTAAAAGAGTTACCGAAACTGACGCAGGATCTAATGCCTGATGTGATCAATTTAACGCTGTTTCATAAAGTATTACAAAATTTATTAAGTGAGCAGGCGCCAATACGTGATATACGCACCATCATTGAAACCTTAGCAGAGCATGCGGCAGAACAAAAAGAGGTAATGGAACTGACCAGTTTGGTTCGTATTGCGTTAGCCAGTGCGATCACGCAGTATTGGTTTGGTGATAAACAAGAGATCCAAGCCATTGGTCTGGATGTGAGCCTTGAGCGAGTTTTGATCCAGGCGCTACAATCGGGCGGTGGACTAGAGCCTGGGCAGGCGGGTAATATTGAGCAACAAGCGATTGAAGCTATCAATAATCAAAGTTTAATTGGTGCACCATAGGTGTTAATTGTCAATTATAATTTACGCCCTTTAATGTCACGTTTTTTACGTCGAAGTTTACCCCAGCTTGCGGTAGTTTCCAGTCTTGAGATCAGATTGACGAACGGAAAATTCGTTTAACCTCCTTTATTGGCCAAACGGTTAATTAATATAAAGATGAACGCTTTGATCACTTCTACGTGGTAAAAGCGTTTATTACCATCAACAAAATTTTCTCTGCAATACCTTTCTTTGGTGATCGGGTTTTACTGTGGTTAGTAATATCTTGGTGATTGGTAATGGGTTTATAGCAACGTTATATTGTATTGCTCAATCGCAAATAAGGAATTGCTAGTCAATGCCTAAGGATTAAATTTTGATTCGGTAACGTAACTGCTGGCGACGACATTTTCTGTCTGGCTATGCTCACCATACAGTACTGGACTATGACGTTTTTTAGGAAGGTTAATTGCTGTTGATTGATCTGCATATGCCGCTTAAGCAGTAGCCCATTTTGTCTATTATGTTGATAAAGATGTTTAATTCGCAGTTCGATTTTTTGCCAGAGAAGAATCAGGGTTTTATCTTGTTGATAGGGCGGCAACAATTGCCTTGTTGACTGCAAGTAATGCGTTTTTCATCACTATGGCGTAGTGCGGTTAACCAATACTGTTTTTTTTCGGTCACTTCATTTAAACGCAGTAAATCAACTTTACCGGCAATCAGTAGTTGATATTCAATATTAAGTAGCTCATTGAGCGTTTCCAATTGGGAAACTTGCTCAATGAGGATCTCCTGTAGCGTCTGTTGGTTCATCGATTTAATCACATATGCTAGTATTTAATTGGAGCAGGGCATCGGCAATTTTTTCTGCATTGACGGTTAATTCGCCACGTTCAATTTTCTGTCTTACTTGTTCAACTAAGGGCTGACGAATATCTTTGTCGTTTGCTTGCAATAGTTTTTCTGCTGATCCAATCAAACTTAAGGTAAAGATAGGATCTTTTTCGTTGCTAGTGATTGGTGGTTTTACTTTTTTGGGGTGTGGTTATGGCGCTTCATGGTGCGAAAGCGCTGCTATACCATTGAGTGGGGTGGTTTTTTCAATGCTCATGAGTTACATCCTGTTATTTAATCGGCTTAGGTGTAATAGCTATCATTAAGGTTGACTATCATGCTTTATAGATCATATAATGGCTTAGTGACTAAAAACTTTAATTTTTTAGCATAATTTTGACGTTACCCTCTTTTTGTGCAATCGCAGTGATAATTTGGCCTGTTAGCATATCCTGATACGGACAGGCTAATTTTCGGCGGCATTATTTATCGCCTTGCCTACATATTCCACTTAAAAATGGCGACTTTGGGCATAAACAATCACATTTTTACCGGCCTGAATAACTCAGACAGGGCGTAACATATTCTGCGTAATGGGCTGCCCGGCAGCAATATCACGTAAACTAAAGTTATTCTTTAAGCTACGCATATCACTGATAATACCGTGTGGTAATTTTTCTAACATACCGCGTTGAGCCATCACATTATGCTGATTAATAATCGAATTACGTTTTATCGGTTTATTAGCTACCCAAATAAGTGCCTTCAACACTAACGGCTAAGCGAAGATAATATTTTTTTCATCACAATTAATAGGTAGGGTTAATTTTCCCCAGTATTGTTGGGAAGGCGCCAGTTTAATTTGTAATTTGTGACAGTTAGGCAACTGTTCTGCGGGGGTAAGAATAGTAATTGTTACCTTATCTTTTTTTAGATACTGCTGGTTAAAATAGTTCTGTAACGTTTTTGGCAGACTAACAGCTACGCTGACGCTAACGGGTAGCAAGAGTAGTAGTAAAACAAATATTCGATTAACCACAAATTTCCTCTTCATTTTTATTTAATAGCCACTATTTAACCAACCATGATCTGTATAGCCAGCAGTGTAGGGTATTATTATCGCTGATAATGTGATAAATAAACTATTAATAATCGTTTTTTCCCGCCTTTGACTTTTTATTCTGCCTATAAGCTACTGCTCTAAGATATTGTCAAAATTGGATCTCTATCGTTAACAGAGGAAAGTTATGCTCGATAAACTCGATGCAACGCTGAGTTTTCAGCAACAGGCACTGTCACTAAGGCACCAGCGCCAGTCTATTTTATCAGCCAATATTGCCCATGCTGATACACCGGGCTACCAGGGGCACTTGATATCTATTTTAGTGCCCAATTAGAAAAAAAACTGATGGCAAATTCAGTCACCGGTAAGCAGTTATCGCTAGCGGTAACCTCCGCCAAACATATTGCGATACAGCCACCGAATTCACTGACGGTCGATCTGCTTTATCGTGTACCCCAACAAGCCGCTATGGATGGTAATACCGTTGATATGGATATAGAACGCAGTCATTTTGCAGATAACAGCGTTAAATATCAAACTGATCTATCGATATTAAATGGACAAATAAAAAGCATGATGGCGGTTATGCAATAAATAGAAGGAATAGATGATGTCACTTTTTTCGATTTTTGAGATCAGCAGCTCTGCGCTATCTGGCCAATCTCAACGTTTAAATGTCAGCGCCAGTAATATGGCTAACGCTGATAGTGTTACGGGCCCTGATGGTGAACCTTATCGTGCTAAACAAGTGGTCTTTTCTGTTTCTGGCTTGTCAGCTGATGGTATTGGTGGTGTTAGCGTGGCTCAAGCAGTGGATGACCCGTCGCCTTTTCGTTTAGAATATCAGCCTTCTCATCCTTTAGCCGATGAACGCGGCTATATCCGTAAACCTAATGTTGATGTGACTGCCGAGATGATCAATACCATTTCTGCTTCTCGCAGTTACCAAGACAATATTGAAGTGATGAATACCACCAAATCATTAATGCAGAAAACATTAACTCTAGGCCAATAGAAAAGTAAGATAAATGGGCGTTGTAAGTTCAATCGATGAATCGCTGGACAATACCAGAGTGGGTTCAGCGGCTTCACCACAAAATATCAAGAAAAAAGGCAGTGATGATATTCAGAATAATTTTCTGACGCTATTACTGACGCAGATGAAAAATCAAGACCCAACCAACCCGATGCAAAACAATGAACTGACTACCCAATTAGCTCAAATCAGTACGGTGCAAGGGGTGGAAAAACTCAATGAAACGGTGGGTAACTTAACTGGCCAGCTTAATGAAAATCAAAAATTAACGACCGCTAAACTGGTTGGTCAGGGAGTGATGATCGAAGGTAATAAAATCAGCTTATTTGAAAAGCAAAACCCTCAGGCAACAGCTAGCAATGAGGTTATTGCTACGCCATTTGGTTTTGAGCTAATTGGGGCAGCAGGTAAGGTGGTCATCGAGATCAAAGATAAAGCTGGCAATGTGCTCAAAACTATCGAAATGGCGCAAGGGCTGAAGCCAGATGTTTACCGTTATGAATGGGATAGCAGCGATACCGCGGGGTAATAAACAGCCTGCAGGTAATTATCGTTTTTCTGTCAACGCTTATTCTCAACAGGGGCAAGTGCCGGTTAAGCCGCTTAATTACGCTCTGGTTAATGGTGTTTCAAATGGTCCACAAGGTGTTTTGCTCGATGTTGGTTTAGATAACAGTATTTCATTAGAAGAGATCCGTCAGGTTTTGTAATTGGAACAATAAAAATTAACATGGAGGGCGTATGGCCTTTTCACAAGCAATTAGTGGATTAAATGTAGCATCCAGTCATCTGGATATTATTGGTAATAATATTGCCAATTCAGCAACTTTTGGTTTTAAAAGTGCAACAGCTTCTTTTGCCGATGTTTATGCTGGTTCAGGTGTTGGCTTAGGGGTAATACTTACTGCCATTCAGCAAAATTTTAGTGATGGCTCGATTACTAAAACTAATCGGGTGACCGATTTGGCCATCTCTGGTGGTGGTTTTTTCCGGGTGCAAGATACTAATGGCGATATTTTTTATACCCGTAATGGTCAGTTTAATAAAAATGCTAAAGGCCAATTAGTTAATCCCCAAGGAATGGTTGTCACTGGCTATCCGGTAGCAACCATAAATAGTATACCGACGATCCAACCTGGTTCATCACCAGCCCCGATTATTATCCCGATAGATATGAATGAATGCTAAAGCAATCGACAATATTTCGATGACGGCCAATTTAGACTCAGGAAAAGCGGTAATTCCGGCTGCTGCTCCAACTGTATTTAGTCCAACGGATAATAAAACTTATAGTTATAGCTCCAGTGTGACTGCCTTTGATAGTTTAGGCAATGAGCGCGCACTGAATGTCTATTTTGTTAAGCGTGGCCCTAATGCAACTCCGTCTACTGATGTTAAATGGGATATCTATATAGTTGATCCTAGTCAGACAGCGCCACAGGCACCAAGCCTAAGTCTCAATTTTAATCAAAATGGCCAATTAAATCCGGGCACTACCGCCAATCTGTTACCCGCTAATTTTGATTATAATTTAGCCGCTCATAATAGCAGTGCTGCCAGTGTGATTAATTTTAATTTTGCCGGTTCACGCCAGCAGCGACTAGCTGAATCGAATATTTCTCATATAGAAAAAAATGGTTATCAGGCAGGTGAATTTACCAGTTTTAACTTTGAAGAAGATGGTTCCATTAGTGCGTCTTATTCCAACAGCCAACAACAATTAGTCGGCCAGGTAGTGTTAGCCAATTTTGTTAATCCTACTGGTTTAATAGTGAAGGGCAATAACGTCTGGGCCGAAACCAGTAGCTCAGGAACAGCGCTGATTGGTACTGTTGGCACGGGTATTCTCGGTAAATTAACCTTCCATGCGTTAGAAGCTTCTAATGTCGATATGGGACAGGAGCTGGTAATGATGATTCCGGCACAACGCAATTATCAGTCTAATGCGCAAATCATTAAGACTCAGGATCAGATGCTACAAACTCTGGTCACTTTACGTTAAAGATGGGTGATTAAATGGATCATGTCATTTATACCGCCCTAAATGGTGCGCGTCATGCATTAGAACATCAAGCGGTCATCACCAATAATTTGGCTAATGTTTCAACCCATAGTTTTAAAGCTCAGTTAGCTGCCACCAGCTTTGTGCCGATTGAAGGCACAGTGGGGCACCAAACCCGCACACTAGCAATGATGTCAACACCGGCTACTGATCAGCGAGCAGGTGCGATGAACTATACCAGCCGCTCGTTGGATGTAGCTATCAGTGAGGGTGGTTATTTAGCGGTGTAATTCGCAGATGGGCGCGAAGCTTACACCCACAATGGCAATATTCAAATTTCCGCTGATGGTGAATTAGTGATCCAGCATCGTCCATTGATGGGCGATGGGGGTGAAATCAGGGTTCCGCCCCAGGCACAACTGACGATTGCGGTCGACGGTACCATTACCGGTTATATTCCGACCGATCCACCGACCGATCTTGGCCAGGTTGGTAGGATCAAGCGGGTAAAAGCCAGCAAGCAACAATTGGTACGTGGTGAAGAGGGTTTATTTCATCTTGTAGAGCCTAATGCGCCGCCGTTAGTGATGGATAATAGTGTCAAATTACTGTCCGGTGTACTAGAGAGGGATTAATGTTAATTCGGCGCAAGCCATGGTGGCGATGATAGCCAATGCACGCACTTTTGAGATGCAAATGAAGGTCATCCACAGTGCTAATGATAATGCCCAGCGTGCTAATCAACTGTTAGCCATTAGTTAAGTTATTAAGGGAGAAAACAGATAATGATCTGTTCTTTATGGATTGCAAAAACTGGGCTGGATGCTCAACAAACTAACATGGATGTAATTTCTAACAACCTGGCTAACGTCAGCACCAATGGCTTTAAGAGTCAACGGGAGGTATTTCAAGATCTAATGTATCAAACCTTACGTCAACCGGGTGCACTGACTTCAGAGCAAACCTTATTACCCTCAAGATTACAGATAGGAACGTGTGTCCAGCCAGTTGCGACTGAGCGATTACATAGCCAGGGTAATTTATCACAAACCAATAACAGTAAAGATGTTGTCATTAAAGGACAGGGATTTTTTCACATTCAATTACCCGATGGCAGTGATGCGTACATCCGTGATGGTTCTTTTCGAATAGATCAAGATAACCAGTTAGTTACCGCTGGTGGTTTTGCGGTGGTACCGGCGATTGTGATACCGGAAAATGCACTTAAATACACCATCAGCCAAGATCGTATCGTCAGTGTGGTTACGCCGGGTAATTCTGAACCACAGCAAGTTGGCCAATTAACTTTAACCACCTTTATTAATGAAACGCGTTTGGAAAATATTGGTGAAAATCTTTATTTGAAAATTAACAGTTCAGGTGTGCCGGTTGAAACGGCGCCGGGGGTTAATGGCGCAGGACTACTCTACCAAGGTTATGTTGAAACATCGAATGTTAATGTGGCGGCAGAGTTAGTCAGCATGATCCAGACTCAGCGTGCTTATGAAATTAATAGCAAAGCGGTGTCAACTTCCGATCAAATGTTACAGCGCTTAATGCAACTTTAATTTATCCTGCCATCATACTAGCAATAGATTGTGATGGTTGATCATAACAGAGTTTTTAACATGAATAAAAAGAGCATGCCAGTTTGATAGCGCTTATTTTCCCCGCGACTTGCCAGACAGCAAATAGCCGATGGTGGTTAGCGATTATTGGCTCGGCATTGGTAATGTCAGGGTGTGCTTACGTACCGAAAAAGCCATTGGTTGCTGGCCCAACAACGGTTGAGCCTGCAGCGATGCCAGGTGCCAAAGTAACCGGTTCGATTTATCAAGCTAGTCAACCGGTTAATTATGCCTATCAACCGCTATTTGAAGATCGGCGTCCCGGCCATGTTGGTGATACATTGACCATCATCTTACAAAAAAATGTTAGTGCCAGTAAAAATTCTTCTGCTAATGCCAGTCGCAAAGGGAAAAGTGGTTTTTCTGCTGGCGCTACACCGAAGGTGTTAAATAAATTAGTCGGTGTTGATAAATTAGAGTTTGATATGGAAGGCGAAAATGAGTTTGGTGGCAAAGGTGGCGCCAATGCCAATAATACCTTCAAAGGAACCATAACCGTAACCGTCACTAAATTACTGGCTAACGGTAATTTGCAGGTTGTCGGTGAAAAACAGATCGCCATTAATCAGGGTACCGAATATATCCGTTTCTCGGGCGTGGTCAATTCTAGAACCATTAGTGGTAGCAATAGCGTCAATTCAACCCAGGTTGCTGATGCCCGTATTGAACATGTAGGTGATGGTTATATTAACGAAGCGCAAAATATGGGCTGGTTACAGCGGATATTGTTAAATATTTCGCCATTCTAAACAGAGGGAGCTTATGGTTAATTCATTATTAGCTAAGTTACTATTTTGGTTACCATTGCCAATGTTATTGTTATGTTCGAGCATGGTATCAGCAGAACGTATTCGTTATCTAACCAGTATTGAAGGCGTACGGGAAAATGCATTGATCGGCTACGGTTTAGTAGTCGGTTTGGATGGAACAGGGGATCAAACTATGCAAACCCCGTTTACTACCCAAAGTATGAATAATATGCTGTCTTAATTGGGGATCACGGTACCAGCGGGTACCAACATGCAGTTAAAAAATGTGGCGTCGGCGATGATCACCACCAAATTACGGCCTTTTGGCCGTGCTGGACAAACTATTGATGTGGTGGTTTCTTCATTAGGTAATGCCAAGAGTTTACGCGGCGGTACTCTTTTGATGACCCCGTTAAAAGGTGCCGATAATCAGGTGTATGCCGTTGCCCAAGGTAACATTATTGTGGGTGGCGGTAGTGTCAAGGTTAACCAATTAGCGGGTGGCCGCATTAGTGGTGGCGCGGTAATCGAACGTGAACTGGCCAGCCAATTTGGTAAAACCAACATCCTTAATTTACAGTTGAATGAAGAAAATTTTTTACTGGCACAGACGATTTCTGATGCAGTTAATCGTATCAAAGGTTTAGGGACTGCAACGCCATTGGATGCCCGAACAGTTCAACTCAGATTACCGGCTATACAGAGTGAACAAGTGCGTTTTTTTAGCGCAAATTCAGAATTTATCTATTAAATCAGTACCGATTGATGCCAAAATTATTTTAAATGCGCGTACCGGTTCGGTGGTGATGAATCGTAGTGCGATGTTAGATAATTGTGCCATTTCTCAAGGTTGGCTTTCGATTACGGTGGATAAACAAATTAACGTCAGTCAGCCTGACACCCCTTTTGACGGTGGTAAGACGGTGGTGACCCGTAACACCGATATCGCCTTGAATGAAAAAAACGATGGTCTACATAAAGTGAATGCTAGTGCCAATTTAAATGAAGTGATCCGCGCGTTAAAAGTGTTAGGTGCTACGCCAACAGATCTCATGTCAATTTTACAGGCGATGAAAAGTGCGGGTTGTCTGCGCGCTAAGCTGGAGATCATTTAATGCAAGATCTTGCTACACTGACGGGAGCAGCCTACGACGCCAGATCATTGAATGTCTTGAAAAATCAAGTTAGCCAGCAACCCCAACAGGGGCTGCGTCAGGTCGCTGAGCAATTAGAAAGTGTTTTTGTCCAGATGATGCTAAAAAGCATGCGGGCTGCTTTACCACAGGAAGGTTTGTTTAGTAACCAACAGAGTCATCTTTATACCTCCCTTTATGATCAGCAATTAGCCCAAGATCTGTCGTACAAAAGCTTAGGTTTTGCTGATATTATGGTTGAATAGTTAACTCGTCAGCATAGTGAAGCGCAAGATGTTCAGTCTGCGCCGTCACTTAACCACCATTTACCGGAACAGATAATTAGTACATTTCGCCGTTTTTTACCGGAAGAAGCGGCGGGAGCCCTAAAATATCTTTCAGAAAATAGTGCCGATTTCCTGGCTAAGTTGTTTATACCGGCTAGAATAGCCAGTGAAAATAGCGGTATTCCACATTTACTGATTATTGCCCAAGCGGCCTTAGAATCTGGCTGGGGATAGCGTTAAATTATGACCGTTGAAGGAACCCCTAGTCATAATTTATTTGGTATTAAATCTGGTAAAAATTGGCGTGGCAAGGTGACTAATATTGTCACTACCGAATATATTGATGGCCAGGCAGTCAAAATACGCGATGATTTTCGGGTTTATCCCTCTTATTTTGATGCGGTTGCCGATTATGTTAATTTACTGACGTAAAACCAACGTTACGCTAAAGTCGCGCTAAGCAACTCTATCAGCATGATTTAAGAGATCTTTTTTGATGCTCACTACTGAAGTTTCGTCTTTCGAAGCCGATATTTTATTGGGTAAAACCATTATTTCACTGTCGGTTAGCTGGCAGTATTAGAATTTGTTAGGAGACTGACTATGTCTGGCAGTTTAATGAATACCGCAATGAGCGGCTTAAAAACAGCGCAAACTGCGTTGGCAACAATTAGTAGTATAGCCAATGCTAAAGTAGAGGGTTATCACTATCAAACCATTACCTTAGCAACAGATGGCAGCAATACAAATAATGTGAATGGGGTAAAAGTGGCTCGTATTCAACGTGAATACGACGAATTTATCAATACCAATTATAACAAGTCATTAATAAAGTAAGCTGAGTTAAAAGTTTATACTGATCATGCATTGCAATTGGATAAGTTAATGTCGACTTCTGATACCGATTTAGCTTCATCGGTGACTGAATTCTTTAGTAGTTTGCAAATGCTTTCAACAGATGCTGCTTCTGAACCGTTGAGAAATGTTGTGGTTAACAAATCTCAAGCTTTGGTTAATCGGTTTAAATCGGTTGAGCAACAATTTAATGCCATGGAACAACAGTTAAATGGCAAAATTGGCATGATAGCGGATAAGGTTTCACAGTTGGCGCAACAAGTGGCCAATTTGAATGGGGAGATCACAAAAGTCAAAGGCCTCCAGGGCAATGTACCTAATGAGATATTAGATAGGTGTGATCAGCTGGCACGCGAACTGTCAGCAGTGGTTGGCATTAATGTTGTTGCCCATGGTGAGACTATCAATATTAACCATTACTAATGGCTTATCACTGGTCAACGGCAGCAAAGCGAATAAGATCTTCGCGCAGCCATCAGCTGCTGATCCTAACCGTATCACACTAGGTTTATGATGATGGCATGACCATACGCCGTGAAATTGATTACGCTTCTGTCACTGGCGGTCAATTAGCCGGTGCATTAGCCGTGCGTGATTAGGTACTGCAACCTAACCGGCAAAAAATTAACCATTTGGGTTTGGTGTTGGCTGAAAGTGTCAATCAGGTTCAGCAGGCCGGCTTTGATTTACAGGGTAATGCTGGTCAAGCATTGTTTAAGACTGGTCAACCGACTATTGTGGCCAATCAACAAAATGAGGGTAGTAGTGATTTTTCTACTAAATTTACTGATACCACTTAGGTTAAAGGCATTGACTATGCTATGACCTTTGATGGTAACGATTGGCAGGTCACTGAGCTGGCAACAAAGCGGCCGGTAACTGTCACTGTTACAGCAGCATCTGGTACTAACGGCACAAAATTGACTTTTTTTGGCATCGAAATTGAGGTTGCTACGGCTTCAGCACCACAAGCGGGTGACCAATTTATTATCAAGCCGGTTGAGGGTTTTATTGATGGATTATCGGTTGTGATGACCGATCCGACAGGTATTGCCGCTGCCAGCCAAGTGGGAGCATGGCAGGCAGATAGTAGCAATATTAAGAACATAATAGCACTACAAAATAAAAAATTAATTGATGGCACGTCAACTTACAGCAAAGCTTATACTTCTATCGTTAGTGATATAGCGGCTAAAGCAAACCAGGCCAAAGTAGACGTAAAAGCCGAATCAGTGATAACCGATAGTTATTATCAGAAGTAGCAGTCAATTGCCGGTGTCAATCTGGATGAAGAATATTTAGAAATGACCCGTATGCAAGAATTTTACATGTCAAACGCCAAAGTTGTTCAAGTGGCAAATAATTTGTTTGAGACTTTAATGCGAATGCGCATTTTCTGATGTTGATAATGTAATTAATTTAAAAGGAAAAAGTGATGGTAACACGTTTAAGCAATCAATTGATGCATTATCAAAAGATGAGTAGTATGATGGGCTCCTAGTTAGAATTAGCAGATAAATATCAGCGTATAACTACCAAAGAACGGCTGTTACAATCAGCCGATGATCCGGCAGCCGCAGCAGAAAGCCTACAAATTAAGCAGACACAAGTCTGTTTAGCTCAATCTCAAAGAGTGAATAATATTGCTCAACATTAGATGCAATCACAATTGCAGGTTATAGATAAAATGGAGGATGTGACGCGTAACATCAAGGAAACCTTGGTGGCAGCTTCTAATCAATCTATTCTGAATGATAGAAAAAACCTGGCTTATGCTACTAAAATTGAATATTTAAAATCTCAATTGTTTGTTTTAGCCAATAGTAAAGATGGTTCAGGCAATTATATGTTTGCTGGTTATAAAACCGATACCGCACCGTTAGTGATGGATAGCAGTGGTGCGGTTAGCTATCATGGTGGTACCGAGCCAGTTAAGCAACATATTGAGGCTGATCGCGAAGTAACGGTGTACTTTACGGTCAAACAAGTTTTGCTGCCGGCAACTGGGTCAAATATTTTTCAATCATTAGATTCGGTAATTACTACTTTAAAAACGCCTTATCAATCAGCGACTCCCCAGGTTCAAGCTGCTATGTCCGCTGTGATAAGTACGGCTACTGGAGGTTTACAAGATACCACCAAAAGCCTTTCTACAGTTACTAGCCAGCTTGGTTTACAACTAAAAGAGGTTGAAAATTTAAATAGTAGTCATGAAGAGACTTCAGTATTATTAAAAGAGCGGCAAAGCCAATTAATGGATACAAATTTGCTGGAAGAGATAACGGAATTTAAGCAATTAGAAGAAGTGATGCAGGCTTCTTATAGCCTATAACGTCAAAAATTATAACGTAATATCAAAAAATAACAGTTTCATAGTGTTGAAAAAATAGTAATATTGAATGAATTTTACTATTTTTCATTTTCATAATTGAGGGTAATTTTGTTTAGCTCGATTTTTCTGCGATAAACAATTTTCTGAGATAAAGGAAGGAACAAGCATGATGAAGAAATTGACAGTAGTCAGCCTGGTTTTCTTGAGCGCAGCAGCACAGGCGCAGTCTCATCTTGACCGAGTGATGAAAACGAAAACATTAACGGTTTGCGAACGGGTGATTATAAGCCCTATACTAATTTACTGCAGGATGGTAAATATTAAGAGATTGATATGGCACTGATGGAAAATCTGGCCACCAGTCTGGGAGCGACAGTTAAATGGCAAAAAACCACCTGGAAAACTTTAATGGAAGATTTTCGCAGCAAACAGTGTGATATTGCGGTTGGGTGGTATTTCTAGCACCTTAAAGCGTCAACAGACGGCTTGGTTATCTGCCCCAATCGCGGTTGATGGCAAAATCCCCTTAGTAAGGTGTGATGATAAGGCAAAATACCAAACTATTGAGCAACTCAATAAACCAACAGTAGGTTTGATTGCCCCGTTTGGTGGTACTAACGAAGCTTTTGTTCACCGTTATTTACCGAAAGCACAGTTACAACTGACTCATGATAATGCGGCAATATTCCAGCAAATTATTGATAAAAAATTTGATGTTATGGTTACCGATGCATCAGAAGCACTTTATCAACAAAAGCAGTATCCAAAATTGTGTGCGCTTAATCCGAAAAGACCGCTGCAATATATTGAAAAAGCTTATATGCTGCCACGTGACGATATGAGTTGGAAACTATATGTTGATTAATGGTTACATCTAAATAAAAAGACTGGCGTGTATCAGGATATTGTTGCTGAGTCGATAGCGATACCTAAATAAACTCTATTGCTTATCAGCCAATGTGGCTTTATTAATTTTAAAATAAGCTAAATTTATACCGGTTATAGCATATAATTAAACTGCTTTAGCGATCTGATATTAAATAAAAAATTAAAGTTAAATGGAGAAAGCGATTATAAAAACTATTATTTTCCAGCTAATGTAAGCAATATTAGCGTTAATTGACCGGAGAATATGATTAAATATTTTCTCGGTATATTTGGTCACTATGGTTGTTAACAGCGGTAATAGATAAATACCAATTACAAGTGTCAGTGGGAAACCGACAACAAAAATAGAAAGTTGGGGGCTCATTCGATTTAAAATCGCCAAACTGATATTAATAATAAGGTTAGAATAGGTAAAGCCAATAATAAGCCATAATAAAAAATAATTCCGGCTGATTGGGCAACTAATATAAAACTGCTGCTATTTAATGACGATGATAGCAGCGGAATAGTTTGAAAGCTATCCGCTAACAGTGACAACAGCCAAAGATGAATATCGAAAGAGAGAAACAAGAGTAGTAATAATAGATTCACAAAACGCGCTATAATTGGCATATTGGGCCAGCAGACGGATCAACAAATAATGCAAAAGAGAGCCCCATTTGCATGCCTAATATTTCCCCTGCATAACCGAACGATGGCAAAGGCAATTTGCATCTTCAGTCCCATTAATAAACCGATTAAAACTTGTTGCATTAATATCCAATAACCCATGGCAGAAAAGAGCGGAATTTGCGGCAATGGCAATGATGTTGAGATTAAAATCGTGATCATTCAAGGCGAGGGCAATTTTGCTTTTTTTTAGGAATTTGTTTTTCAGCAAAAAAAGTGCAATACTAAATAGGGCTAATATTCGCACAAATGGCCAAAATAGTTGGTTAACATAAGTATAAAAGAAATCGGTGGTAAAAGTGATCATCATTAACTAATAAATTGTGGTAGTTGAGTGATTAGTTGACGGGTATACTCGATAAATAGTTCTAACATCCATGGGCCGGCTACTATCGTGGTAACAAAAACAGCAATAATTTTAGGAATGAAAGAGAGGGTCATCTCATTAATTTGGGTGACTGCTTGCAATAAACTAATAACTAAACCGCTGATCAACGCTGCCAGCAACAGTGGTGCTGCTAATGTAATAGCAACTTTCATTCCATCAATACCAAGCCCCATCACTGTTTCCGGTGTCATTTTTACTCCTAATTAAAAAAGCTTTGCGCTAATGAGCCTAAAATTAATTGCCAGCCATCAACCAAAACAAACAACATTAATTTCAATGGCATCACAACAGTGGCAGGCGGAACCATCATCATACCCAGCGCCATTAATACACTGGCAACCACCAGATCGATAATCAGGAAAGAAAGAAATAACATAAAACCGATTTGAAAAGCTGTTTTTAGTTCGCTGGTAATAAATGCCGGCACTAAAATACGCAGCGGAACATCAGCTTGTGTTTGATACTCTTTATCATTGGCTAAACGGGAAAATAGTACCAAATCAGGTTGTCGGGTTTGTTGTAACATAAATTGCCGTAAGGGTTTAGCACCTTTAGATAAAGCCACTTCAATGGTAATTTTCTTTTGACTAAAAAGGGTAAATAAGCATTTTGATAAATTTTATCGAATACAGGTGATATGACAAAAAAAAGTCATAAATAGCGCCAGGCCTAATAAAATTTGATTAGGTGGTGCGGGTCGGGGTGCTTAACGCATTACGTAATAAACCCAGTACGATGATGATGCGGGTAAAACTGGTGGGCAGCAGCAGCTCAGTGATAAAAATAAGCATCTGGACTGGCAATGACCAGCTCTGGCCGCCATTGGCTAATGGCTGGCTAACGATGGAGGGTATAGCAGAGTAGGTATCGAATGGCAGCCAAAATAGCGTGTCTAATAACAAAAATAGCTGTTTACGCATCACTATTTCTACTTTTTATTAAGCATGTTTTTATTAATTGGCCAAAAGAAGGTGGAGCAGATTTTGCTTCAGCTTGTTCGCTTAGTTCTGTTTTGGCCGGCATTTTATGCAGCAAGCTAATGTTTTCTTTGGTAACACCGAGCACCAGTGCTTGTTGATCAACTTCAATAATAGTAATTTTGATTTTACTACCTAATGAATAGTTATCTATTACCTTGATAGCGTTTGCGCTAGTGGGCAGATAACGCCTAGGTAAAAAACGGCGCACTAGCCATAACGTAATCAGTAGATAACCAATAATTAGTAACAAGGAACTACTCATTTCAGTTAACATGCTACTGCCTGAAAGCATCGGACTGTTCGACGTAGCGCCCCCTTTTAATAAAGGGGCCACGCTATCAGCCGCGCCAAATATGAAAAAAGACGAATAGGCTGGCATAATTTATCGACTCAATCTACGCATGCGTTCTGATGGAGTAATAATATCAGTAACACTAATACCATATTTTCTGACACCGCCACCACTTCATCTTGCGCGATCAGATAGCCATTGATCAGAATATCTAATGCTTCACCAGCCAAATCATCGAGTGAAACAACCGAACCTTGCGTCAAGGTTAATAGTTTTTTGATAGTCATTTTGGTACGCTTTAACTCAACAGTGAGTTTTACCGGGATATCCATAATCATGTTGATATCTGAAAATTAATTTTCAATATTTTGTATTTCCAGATTATCAAAGATAGCCGGCCCATTATCGCTTGGTTTCAGCGGTTTAGATTGCTGAGCAATGGTTTCTATCCAGATATCTTCAGCAGAAGTGTTAGCTTGATTTTCAGTAAAATCTTTGGTGTCACTCATGGTTTTGCTCTTCTTCCTGAGCGTTTAAAACTGGATTAATAAGATGTTTGACACGAAGAGCATATTGCCCATTCAATGTTCCATATTTACTGGTTAGTACGGGCACACCATCGACATCGACGATAAGACGTTCATGTTTTTCAATAGGGATCACATCCCCTTCTTGCAGTTTGAGGATATTAGACAGCCGTGTTGGATGTTCAACTAAATTAGCAATTAACTCTAATTCAGAATATTTAACCTGTTTAACCCAACCTTTCATCCAGACGCCGCCATCTTGTTTCATTTTTTCAACTGGCGGGTTGGTTAATTGTTCATATAGAGGTTCGATCATAGAAAAAGGAATGCAAATATTAAACTCACCGATCATATTATTAATCTCCATTAAAAATGGAGTAGTGATGACGATATCATTATGTGAGGAGGTAATATTAGTAAATTTTGCCTGTGTCTCAGAACGAATATATGTTGCCTGGATTTGGTGAACTATTTGCCATGCATCACTATAGGAATCGAGTGCTAACTCGACTATTTTATCAATAATGTGATGTTCGGTATGGGTAAATTCCCGCTCATCAATAGCGGTGGTAAATCGTCCATCTCCGCCAAATAGATTATCAACCGCAATAGAAACTAAATTAGTTTCAAAAGTGAAAAGGGCGGTTCCGTTCAGTGGCTTCAGTTGGATCAGGTTAAAGTTACTCATCACGAGCAGATTGTCGGCAAAATCACAGAAAGGCTCAATTTTTATTGAACCGACTGTAATGTCAGGGCTGTAACGCATGAGATTAAATAATTTCATCCGAAATTGGCGGGCAAAATGCTCGTTGATCATTTCCAGGGATTGCAGCCGCTCGCGAACAGTACGTCTTTGCGTATTCGGATTGTAAGGATGGATATTCATTTTAGCTTTAGATGTTTTTTTCGCTTTACTGACAACAGGATTACCAGCTGGGGCATCATTTAACAGGGCATCACCATCTGTTTGTGAAAGAGAAAGAAAATTCTCGCTCATGGGATTTATCGTAAAATAAACGTTGTGAATAATACTCGGTAATAATTTGCTCAGACTCTTCTAATTCAGATTCAAAAGTCGGTCTTAATGCCTGCTTAATTTCAGACATCAAGTGGATCTTGCAGGCTTCTGTTACTATCTCAGTGGCTTTTTGGTGGGATAACAACAGTAATATACGACTGCGTACTTCGGGCATAAAATCATGTAGGCGTTTACGAGTCTCTTCATCAGTAAGGCGTAAAGTAATCTCCACATACAACAGGTGATCGCGTTTATCATTGTCAATCAGATTAACCATAAACGCTCCTAAGGACATAAATACCGGGATCACCAGTTTTTTTTTGGTTGATATTCGTCCTGTTTTTTTATTTGGTATAGCTACCAACTGTAGCCAGCAATAAAACAACTTAATATTAAGAGTAACGCGATAATGGTTAGCATGATCCGACTTATGCGTTTTCCTTGACGTTGAAACTTGGACATAGACAGGTAATTCCTTTTGATTTTACTTGGGATAATTAAGCTATTATCAATTAACGTGTTATCCCTGTTTCTGCATTTTGATATAATTATCCTGATCTATCAATATTTTGACGGAGGAATAAAACAATAAAAATGGGAGGTTATTTTGCCATTGATAAATGTTGAAAATAGTAGGGGAAATTTTTCCCCGTTAAAATAATAAAAATGACTAATAAATTTAAGCAAATATATCAATACCCGTTATTAAGGCGGTCTGCATAATTAGTTGGGATCTGACTAAGGTATTATCTTTTGTCTGTTACTGTTGATCATCAGCAATTGATGATAGTGATGTGAACGGTTGACTATTTTCATCACCATGTTGCTTATTATGCTGATCGCCAACATGTGTTTGACCCAGTTCTATGCCTTGTTCTGATAATACCTGACGTAACTGAGGCAGGTTGGTTTCAATAACCTGACGGACTTGTTGGTTAGCCGACACAATAGAGAGTTGAGCTTTATCATCCAGAACTTTAAGTTGGATCTGTAGGTTGCCTAATTCTTCGGGATAAAGCCGTAACTCTGCTTGTTGTGAGCCATGGCGGCTGAGAAATAATATATACTCACTAAATTTTTGTCCCCATTCAGGATGATCAATCGGGGTAGCCACAGGGCAATAGAATTGATGCTAGGTGAAATTGAGTGGCTTGATGTTGTTGAGTTTGGCATTAAGGATGTTAATGATATCGTGGTATTATTCGTTATCGATCCAGTAGCTAGCGCAGGGTTTTCTATTGATTGACTCTGGGTTGCAGTATCGATATTAGCCTGAATTGGTGGTAATAATGCTTCAGATGGCGAGATGTCCTGTTTAGTAACTAATGACTGAGATGGCGAGACCGCCTTGTGTTTTGCCAGTAATGACTGTAATGGTGAAATATCCTGTTTAGTCAATTGTGACTGAGATTGGACGGCATCCGGTTTAACAAACGGCGATGATGAATTGGACAGTGGGAAGTCAATTGATGGATTATTTGTGGTTGATAGCAGAGTATGATGTTTTAAACTAAGGTTTTTATCCCGATGATCAATATCATCAGTTAATGTTTCGCTATTAGCCTGCTCGGGTATTTCTTCTGATAAAGATGCGGGACTATTTTCCTGCTTTAGCTGCGAGGCTATGGTTTCCAGTGAAATCGGTAGTTGATCAATAAGTTGATTGTCAGTTAACAGTGTCAATTCTTGCTCAAGGGATAAGTCGGCGTTATCGTCGATTTGTTCAGTGACTTCATCCGCCAAAAAGCCGTTGATAGCAGATAGTTCATTTTCTAGTTGGGCAAGGTCTGAGAGTTACCACCGTCTGGTGTGTTTCTCTCTTTTCCTGTTAGTGAATAGTTAGCTAGCATGTCAGCAAAATTAGCAGCATTTTCTGTTGGTGATGATAACTGTTGCTTAAATGAGTGCGCGGCCGCACTGAATGTTACAGATGTATCTATCATTATAATGCCCTTAAAACGGCACGTTGTGCTATTTCATCCATTTGTTTTTGTTCGTTCAATGAAATCAGACTGTTTTTTCTGTAAACGTTCACTGCGTTGTTGTAGCTTACTGAAGGCGTTAGTTTTTTGCTGTTTTCCCTGCCAATTTTTTTTGCGATCATTTCACGCTGCTGCCAGCTAACTAGCTGTTGTTGATGCTGCGAGATCGCTTGTTCAAGCGTCAGCAAAAACTACTGATAATTTTGTAATATTGCGGGAGAAGTTCCATGGTGAAGAATGATATTAAGCTGTTGGCGATATTCATCTTGGTACTGTAGCAATTGTATTAGCTGTTGTTGCATTTGTTGACGTTGCCGTTGAATATGCGACAATTGTAGTGCCGCCTGTTAGCTGTCGCTATGGCTTAAATTATGTAATAGTGCGAAGGAGTTTGTTTGCTTCATGTTTCCTCACTAGGATTTTCAGGATTAGCCGCAGGAAATAACTGACAAAGCTGTTGGTGAGAGCTCTCCTTTGAACAGTATTGATCTCGCAATCCTGGCGTAAAAATTGCTGCAAATGGGGATAAAGCTGGATGGCTTGATCCAGCATCGTATCACTACTCGCAGCATAAGCGCCAACATTAATCAGATCTTGATTATGTTGATAACGGGATAATAGCTGTTTGAACTGTTGCGCCTGGTAAAAATGGCTTTTAGCAACAAGACTATTCATTGCTCGACTAATTGAAGCTTCAATATCAATAGCCGGATAATGCCCCGCTTCTGCCAGGCTACGAGACAGTACTATGTGTCCATCAAGAATAGCCCGCGCTGAATCAGCGATTGGATCTTGTTGATCATACCCTTCGGTTAGCACGGTATAGAAAGTGGTAATGCTACCGCTACCTTCAGTGCCATTACCGGCCCGCTCTATTAGCGAAGGTAATTTGGCAAATACTGAAGGCGGGTAACCTTTAGTTGCAGGAGGTTACCCGATCGCTAGTGCAATTTCACGTTGTGCCATAGCATAACGGGTGATTGAATCCATAATCAGTAATACCTGCAAACCACGATCGCGAAAGTCTTCCGCGATCCGGGTGGCGTAAGTGGCGCCTTATAAGCGTAGTAGGGGAGAGACGTCAGCAGGCTCAGATAACCACTGAGCGCTGTAAACCTTCAGAACCAAGAATATTTTCGATAAAGTCTTCTACTTCCCGACCCCGTTCACCAATCAGGCCAACAATAATCACGTCAGTCTGGGTATAACGCGCCATCATGCCTAATAAAATACTTTTTCCTACTCCTGAACCGGCAAATAGTCCCATTCGTTGGCTGCGACCAACCGTCAACAAACTGTTAATCGCTCTTACTCCCAAATCAAGCGGGTGATTAATCAGTTCGCGTTGTAGTGGATTAATAGGAGTGGTAACCAGAGAAGAGAAAGTATCTATGGTAGGCAAGGGCTTACCATCTAATGGTTAACCAAAATCGTCCAGCACACGACCTAGCAGTGCAGGCCAAGGGGAAATTGTTGACCACTATTTTGCTGCTTATCTGACGCCGATGGTTGATAAACCTGAGCGCCTGGCACAAATCCCCTCTAGATCCTGATAAGGCATCAATAACATTTTGTCACCATTAAAACCAACTACTTCACAGCTAATTTCGTCACTGTCATGTCGCTGTTGCCGTTTTATTAAACAATTGGCGCCTAACGGCATTTGCAGACCAGTTGCTTCTAACACTAAACCCGTTACGCGGGTCAATTTGCCATAGTGACGCACTGACTGTAGTTGGCTGATCTGCTTTTTAAAGCTATCAATTCGGTTTAAGCAGCGGTCAAGTTTTACCGTCATGCCCATTTCTCTGGCAGAATTAACTGACAAAGCTCAAGCCAGCGGGTTTCTATGCTGGCCATCTAACTCACTGTTTTCTGTGCTAACTTTACAACCATATCGATGCAGTTCTGGCGTTGGCATTAAACGCCAGCC
The DNA here is from genome assembly GCF_900343025.1 of Arsenophonus endosymbiont of Aleurodicus floccissimus. Classification (GTDB taxonomy): domain Bacteria; phylum Pseudomonadota; class Gammaproteobacteria; order Enterobacterales; family Enterobacteriaceae; genus Arsenophonus. The sequence goes on from NZ_OUND01000001.1 coordinate 314,581, forward strand.
ATTGGTGGTTAGGCTATCCACTTAGTTGCGATTCGATAAGTGCCAGATCAGCAGGGTTAATGTGCAGCTGACGAGTGCCTGACAATAGTGGATCTTGTTGCAGAAAATGACTAATTTGGTTCAATAACGCGCTACCATCACAAACCGCTGGCTGTCCTAATAGTTGCCCGGCAGCTTGCCGGGCAATCTGCATTAAGCGCGAGGCGGCAATGATACTATCCAAGCCTTCTAAAGAGGGGCGAAACTCGATCAGTAATTCTTGCCATTGTTGGGTGATAGCGGCCATCTCTTATTTGGTCTCATTAGTCGCTGCCTGATGGACTTCAGTCAAGCCTTGTTGATAGCAATCTGATAACTTTCTTGTTGGCTTTTCACCAAGCAGGCTTGATGCCAGACTGACAACCCTTACTGATGGCCAATTTCTTTAGCTTGCGCTTTTAGTTCATCCAATTGTTTGATTTTATATAAAATATATTTTTCACTATCTTCAACGGATGAATTTTCATCTTCTTCATGTAGGCGATTAATCGCAGGATTTAAATCTGCCCAAAGGGTAATTTCATCGGGCAGCCAGGGCTGCCATCGCTATTGAGATTTTTTAGACATAACGATCATCACTACCATTCAACGCAATCTCACCACTTTCAGCCAAGCAGCGAACAATAGACAGTATTGCTTTTTGTTCTGTTTCCACTTGAGATAAGCGAACAGGGAGTTGTGAATCGAGATCATCACGCATGATTTCAGCTGCACGTTGTGACATGTTATTGAGGAAATGATCGCGTAAAGTCTGTGAACAACTTTTTAAGGCAATAACCAGAGAATCGTTTTCCACCTCTTGTAGCAGGCGTTGCATCGAACGATCGTCCATTTCGATAAGATCCTCAAACAAGAACATTCAGCGATGATTTTTTACGCCAATTCATCGTCATATTCTTTAATGGCGCTAATAACCATTTCTTCTTGCTGGCTTTTCATCAAATTGATGATTTCGGCAGCAGTACGGATACCACCCATTTTACTTCGCTTAATATTTTGCTCATCGAGTAACTATTAAGCACTTCAGTTAATTCAGCTAAAGCGGAAGGTTATATGCCTCCAAAGGTTGCGATCCTCAATACCACATCATAACGTAATTCTTCATCCAACAGCGCTAAAATCTCAGCAGCTTGGGTGCGCTTTAAATGAACTAAAGTAGCAGCAATAATTTGCGGATGTTCATCCCGGATCATCTCTGCTGCCATTTCGGGCGCCATAAAGTTCAGTTTATCAATACCAGTAATGACTTCCTTGGTTTCGAAAATATCTTCTAATAAGCTATTAGCATGCTCTTCACCCAGCGCTTTGACTAATACTGAATTGAAGTAATCTCTGGTATTAACATTGATTGCAGCATATTGGTGGCATTTTCTTTGAATTCAGACAATATATCCGTCAATTGATGATTAGAAATATAGCCTAAATTTGATATGGCGACACTTAATTTTTGTACTTCACCGCTATTCAAATGTTTAAAAATTTCAGCGGCCAGCTCTTCACCCACTGACATTAACATAACGGCACTTTTTTCAATTCCATTAAAACTCATAGTTCTTCACTCATCCAATTACGAACAACCATGGCCATCACGCGGGGATTTTTTTACACCATTTCACGTAACCGTTTGGTCTGCATTTCTGCGTTAATACGCTGACGTTTCTGCTCCTGGCGCCATGGCTTCGTCATGTTCAATTTTTTGTTGAGCGGTGCGTTCTGCCTCTCTTATTATGGCAAGATCAGCGGCCATTTTAGCGCTCTCCACCGCTTCACGTTTTTTGCGTAATTGAGGTTTAATTATCAGATGCCAAAATAGCCAGGCCAAAAACGATAACAACAGATAATGGCCAATTTCTAATAGGTTGGCGATCACAATAGGTTGCTGCCAAAATTCAAGCGGTTTCAGTTCTACATCCTGCGGTTCAAATGGCGCATTTACCACATACAGACTATCACCACGCTGTTCAGAAACCCCCATCGCTTCCTGGGCTAATGTTTTTATTTGGGCTAATTTTTCATTTGTCAGCGGTAAACTATCATCATTTTCTTTTCTGTCGCTATCGGCATAATTAACGATGATAACTACCGACAGTCGCTGTAGCGAACCTATTTGATGTTGGGTATGGGAATGCGCCGATCGATTTCATAATTGGTCGTTTCATCAACCCGACTATTATGATTATTATTCAGCGGACGAGGGTTATTCTTATCATTAGCTCTGTCAATCGGTGTTTTTGGCTCAGGTGTTGGTTGGTTAGACAGCACACCAGGCACGCCCCCAATCAGTGATTAGCCATTTTGTTCACTGCGACTAGTCTGTTTTGAACGTACGGCTGATTCATTAGGCGGTTGATTGGGTTTATACTTCCGCGGTCTCTTCGCTACGGGCAAAATTAACTTGGGCAGTCACCTGCGCCTGCACGTTACCCCGACCCACCAGTGGTGTAATAATCGATTCAATGCGTTGCTTATAACGATTTTCGATCGATTGAACATAGTTGAGTTGCGTCAGGTTAAGATCACGGCTAATACCATCGGGTTGGGTTAATAGATTGCCCGACTGATCAACAATGGTGACATTGCTGCCAGATAAACCATTGACACTACTGGAAATCATATGCACAATAGTGGCAACCTGGCCTTCACCCAGCTTGCGGCCGCTTTGTAGGTTGAGAGTAACCGACGTAGTGTGATCTTTTTGCTCACGAACAAATAGTGACGGTTTTGGCATTGCTAAATGCACCCGGGCACGTAGTACAATACCGAGTGATTCAATAGTGCGGGCTAATTCGCCCTCCAAAGCTCGTTGATAGTTGATCTGTTCATTAAATTGACTCAAACCAAATTTTTCTTGATCCAGTAGCTCAAAACCGATGTTGCCACCTTTGGGCAACCCTTGTTGCACGAACTTTAGTCTCACCTCATGCACTTTATCAGCCGGCACCTTAACCATACTACCATCGCGTCAGACAGCTGATAAGGAATATTCATTTGGCTTAGTAGTTGAGTAACAATTTCTCCTCCATCTTTATCGCTAAGATTGGTATAAATCGGGCGATAATCGGTTTCCCTGTAGCCAAAACATAGCAGCGATGAAAAAAGTAATAGCCAAAGCACCGGCAACGATCAGCGGCACTTTAGGATCTGATTTTATTTTTTCGAAAATGGTACTTAATCCCTTGAGCGGATTTGCTCCATTCGTATTTATGGCATTCATAAATAATCCTTGCCTTCTTGTTCTTGATCAAGATTTATAACGTGGCGTGACAAAGTGGCTTCCCCATACTGATAAAGTATTTCCAGTTTCATCCTGCTATTATCGTTTTTTGCCATCGGTTTAATGGTCGAAATAGACTTTTAGTTCGACGCTAATTGTTGGTTTTGATTTATTTAGCGTGTGATAGGGTTGTTTTCCGATTAGTGCCAGAAGATGGATCAATACGATGGCACGACTTAGAGAAAGTTATTGGAAAAAATAGGTTGAGGTTTTTATGTCAATTCCCGTTATTCAGTCTGTTATTGCGCAAATGACAACAGAAATGGTTAGCATCAATAATAGCCAACTAGCCGCCGCACCACAAACTGGTTATTAAATGCGGTAACTAAAATTAATCAGACACGGTTGAACGCCAGTCAGAAAGCCCAGGTATTAACGCTGGAAACTCCCCGGGGTTGAGTTCAATGATGTGATAGTCGGATCTGCAAAAGGCCAGTTTATCACTGCAGTTTGGCATTCAGGTAAGAAATAAGTTAGTTGGTGCCTATCAGGAAATTATAAATATGCCAGTTCAGATGGCATTTATAATTATTAAGACACCAATTAGTGGCTATTTTTTATTATCCGGCGCTAATAAATATCATTATAAATAATAGCGACGGAATTACTAATTGATAAAATTGAACAATTGTTATCACTAGTGATTAAATTTTCAAGCTGGAAATATCAAATTCTCTTTGCTAATAATATTTAAAATATATTTATTACTGACAATTCAGTTAAAAATTAATTTTTATTTATTTACTTTATGCCAAACTCATCGTCAAGCTTGAGTTAACTAAAGAGAAAATGAAAAATTTATTTGATATTAACCAATTGTTGCTTTTAACTAACTATTACTGATTATTTTTATCTTGAACCGATTGTTTAGATGAAAAATAGCAGTAGTATTCATCTGGATTATCAGCTGGGCAGCATACATTCCGTGTTGGTGTAATGTTTGAATTTAATTGACAGCCGTTATTGGTAAAAGGATCAGTAGAAACTGATTCACTTGGAAATAAACAAAAAATTTTAATCAAAGTATTTAATGTCGACTTATAATGGTATGATTATTTTATTATAATAAATTATATATTTCAATCTTTTTTTGTAAAAAATTAGTTATGTTGCTTATAAGATAATGTTACAGTATTTAATATCGTCATCTTGTTATCTAGCGATAAATATTTCTGCCTATAGCGTAAGTAAAGTTGAGTTTTTAATTAACATTTTGTTAGTGTTATTTAGCGGCTGGTCTTTATAATGATCAGCTAAAATTATAAATAAAAAAATTTAGTGGTTTGTTGTTTATTGTAACTAATTAAATTTAAAGATGATTATATTAATCTTGGCTGAAAAAAAACTGTTTGAACTTGCAAATCGGGTTGCGTATTTTCTTTATTAAAATATGACAGACAATAAATTAAATAATTATTAATAAAATAAACAATTATGATGGTTTAAACTGCCTGCTAAGCATAATTACAGCGCAAAGATGTCATGCTATTTTAAATCATCGGTCAATAGAGAGATAAAATAATTTATTATTCAGGAGAATAAATTATAGCAATAAGCAAAGGAGCATTTGGGCTTAACTATTTGCTAAACTGCGAATCCAAAAGCATGCCGATTTATTATTTCCCCATAGTTAAATATGTATCATTTACCTACCCTGGTATTATGTTTTGACCGCTTATGGCGGTCTTTTTTTTTGCTTTAAACAGATAGGATTGACTGTTGCTGAGTGAATAAAACTGGCGCGCTATTGATAATCAACTCAATAATAAAGTTGATAATTTAAGTCAAAAATTCATTGTTCGACTCGATTGTAATAGCATTGCAGCTATTGCTGTTGAGTGGTCTGTCTAATGGATGTTGCCAGTTGATTCACTCTGCTGTGCATTAATTGCCGAATTTCACTCTCATCACGCAATATTGTTTGCAACATTTTAGTTAATTTATGCTGTAAAGGCTCAGTCAGTCCGATAATTGAGCCTAACGCCGTCACCTGGCCAACCGCTTGGCGATAATCCGGTTCTACAATTAATAGCTGTTCCCACTGCGCTTGTTGATAAGCATACAAAAAGGTCTGTTGCTCACTGCTCATTAGATTGTGTTGCCGGATTGTTAATTTGTGCCCATGTGTCTGCCGACTCAGTCAATAATTTAATCATCTGCTGAATTCTGTCAACATCATTATAAAGATTGGCATATAAGCAACTGGCGGATCATATAGTCATACAGTAACGAGATATTTTCAGCAATTTCACCGCCATGTTCTAGATCAACGCCACTATTTAATCCCTCATTAATAATGGCAATCGCTTTTGAGATAGCACGGCTTTTTTGCTGAATATTATTTTGATCAATATAAATTACTGCCCGTTTTAAGGCACTCAAGGCGCCATTAAATAAAATTTGTACTGGCTGATAAGGTGAAGCATTTAAAACCCGGCTTTTAATATCAACCTGAGCATATAAAGTTTCAGTTGTTGATGTATTCATAATTTATTTCGTCAGTAAGGCTACTAAAGAGTTGCTACTTTGTTTCATCTCGCTGATGGCTTTATCCATGGTAATAAATTTGTTCCGCTGAGTTTTAAGTTTTGCTTCAATATTCTTTTGTGCACTTTCCATTTTCAAATCGAGTACTTTTATTTGTTGATTCGGTGACTCTGTGGTAAGGTGTAGCGGGCCTTCTACGGTCTTTTTAAGATAATTAAGGTTTCAGTGGAAAAGCCGGTTTTTTCGCCATCACCCATAAAAAATTGTTTAACTTTCGCTGGGTTATCTTTTAGTATCTCATCCAATTTTTTATCATCAATAGTGAGTTTGCCTTCATGATTAAAGCTGATACTAAAATAGTTCAAATGATTCATATCCGGCAGATTTTGCACATTTAAGGTCAAATTTTTCACTTGCGAAAAGATCATTGATGAACTGCTATCGTTTAATAGCACGCCATTATCGGCAGAAAGCGCTTCACCCAATTTAGTTGGCACATATTTGGTTTGTGTTTTATAAAAGCTATGCAGATTATTGTAAGCATCAATCCAGTTTTTAATCGTCTTTTTAGTTGGCTCGATATCGCCGAGCCATAGTGACTGTTTCTGATATTAATTGATCAGCTTTACCTTTTTCTGCCGTTTTAACCAGGGTAAATGTGATCCCTTAGGGCGTGTTTTTAATTTCATTACTAGTATGCTCAATTTGGATACCATTAATCTCTACTTTGGCATTTTTAGCGGCAATGGTTTATTGCATTTGGCTACTATTTAGAATCTTATTTAGCTCGCTATCACCTTTAACTTCAATCTCCATCATCGAATCGGTGCCGGTTTTTTTGGCAGTGAGTACTAATTGATGTTCATTCTCTTTTATTTTCACTAGGCCGGCACTGACATTGCTATCGGTTTCATTGATGGCATCGCGGATCTTAATCAGTGATGTTTGCTGCTCGCTTAATTTAATTTCCAGCGGCTATTTTTCACTGTTTTGGTTGATAACTAATATCCGCTCTTGGCCTACTGCAACAGGGCCAGCCAATATTTTCTTTAAATCATCAACCTTAGTGGTGGCTAACGATTTGGCCTGCGCCAGTTACTCAACTTTCACCTCATAACTAACAGCCACCGCTTTTTCGTCGCTGCTAACCGTTACCGTCTTATGATTTTTACTGACTGAAGTGGTGCTAATTTTATCAAACTTCATTAATGATTCAGAGGCTTGTTGTAATTTATCCAGCTGAGCCCGCAATGAACCATAAGCACTGATCTTTTGATTATATTTTTGTTGCTTCTGTTTTAACGGCCGCAATCTTTGATTTTCATTGGCCTTTATACTACCTAGCCATTGATCAATTGTCATGCCTGATCCTACACCCAACGAAGTCACATTTGACATGATTTTTCCCTATCCTATTTGATTAGTTAAACCTGATTACCATAATTATCGGTCTCAGCTAATAGAAGTTAAATAATCAGGCAAAATTAATTTATTGCTACAAAAAATTAAAGTATCAAAACAGCCAAACGTTCTGGCCAATTAAAAAGTTAAATTTAAATAAAGGAATTATTATGGCTCTGGTTATCAATACCAATATGTTTGCGTTAAATGCGCAAAAAGCATTAAATAAAACCCAAAGTAACTTGGGAACCACTATCCAACGTCTATCTACAGGCCTGTCAATTGCCCATGACATGACCTCTAACATTATGGGCATGAAACAGGCGACGCGTAACGCCAATGATGGTATTTCGTTAGCACAAACCGCCGAAGGGTCGTTGTCACGGGTGAATGATAACTTGCAGGCGATCCGTAATTTAGCGGTGCAGGCCAGTAACGGTACTAATTCAGACAAAGATATTGTACGCCGCTGTAAAAAGAAGTAGAACAGCGTATAGAGGAAATTGGCTGTATCATTAAGCAAGCCGAGTTTAACGGCAATAAAACATTAGAGACCTCTGGGAAGATACAGCTGCAAACCCCGGTGCCAACTATGGTGAACAAATTGACGTAAATATAACGGCAACAACTATCGCTACTCTAGATATTAAAGATATTGATTTAAAAGTATTCGCAGCAGGCTCGGCGGGAACGTTAGCGACATCGCAGTATAACTCAACTGCAGCAACAGTAGCTGGACTTCAAACCGATCTAACTTTCACCGGTAGTCCAACAGGTGCCTTGACTACAGCTAATACTAAAATAGCTACTGGTGGTGGTGCTTTTGGTCTTAAGGTAGGCGATGGATTAGGCGCAGGGTATACCTTGCATCAAAAGCTGGATAATACAACTGTTGCTGCGGTTGCTGGTCAATATGTATTGAAAACTACGGCTGGTGACGTTTACGAGGCGACTTTAAAACCTAGTGTTGCTGGTAATGATAGAAAAGTGGACGTCGCAGTTGGTGCTAAAATCAACAATAGCCATGCAGGTACGCCCTTACCAGGTGGCCAAGGTGGAAATTCGGCAGGACAAAAACAAGTTTTTGAAAAACTTGATGCCGCTTTGGATGATGTCTCTGCTAAACGTAGCCAATGGGGCGCAATACAGGAGCCGGTTGGAATCAGCGGTTGAGAATTTAACCAAATACAGTTAACAACCTGTCTGCTGCCCGTAGCCATATTCTGGATGCCGATTTTGCGGAAGAAGTGTCTAATTTACGTAATGCCCAAATCTTGTAACAAGCGGGCACCACGGTATTGGCAATGGCTAATCAGTCTAACCAGTCAGTGCTTTCTTTACTGCGTTAATAATTTAATTAGTCATTATTTTGGTAATATTTTGCAGGCCGGCTTTTGCCGGTCTGTATTATAAAATAGGCGCAGATATTATCGCTATTACTGTTGAAATCAATGATTATTAATATCAATTAATGGTAATATGCTGGTTATCGTCGCTAGCCATCCTGCCTGATTCACTTTTATCCCTCCTGGCAACCACTATCCTTAACCACCAAAATATATTTCCCTAGATGGCGATCAGTTAACCTAAATAAATCGCTTTCACACTGGCCATGATTTGCCGCTAGCTGTGGTGTTCGGTTAACTGAGGTAGTTAAAAAATAATAGATAAATAAAAAAAGCCCGTTTTATAGCACTATTTTCGCCATTATTTGCCGCCTCAATTTCGGATAATAAGCGCCTGTTATCAATGACAGATGCTTACGGTGAACGATCTTTATACCCAGGATGGGATAATTGAAAAAGATGTACTATTGGAGCGCTATCTTCCTTTAGTACGTCATGAGGCATTAAAACTACAAGTTAGATTATCGGCTAGCGTGCAACTGGATGATTTAATTCAGGCGGGCGGTATTGGTCTGCTGGAGGCATTAGAGCGGTTTGATGCTATGCAAGGTACTGCTTTTACCACTTATGCCGTGCACCGGGTGCGTGGTGCGATATTAGATGAATTACGCGCCCGCGATTGAGTGCCCGCGCAGTCTGCGCCGACTGGCGCGAGAAGCGGCCAAAGTGATGCAGCAGCTTGAGCAAGCGCTAGGCCGGCCGGGGCAAGCGAGCAGGAGATTGCTGATAAGTTGTACATCGGTCTGTCGAAGTATCAGCAGTTATTGCAGGATAAGCAACAATAGTCAATTATGCTCTTATGATGAGTGGCATGAAGTGCATGGTGAGAGCTGTGAACCGATTATTGAGGTTGACGACGAGCGAAATCCACTGCAAACTTTAATAGCAACTGATATTCGCAAAAATATTATAAAGGCGATAGAATGTTTTCCTGAAAGGGAAAAATGGTTTTGACGCTCTATTATCAAGAAGATCTGAACCTGAAGGAGATAGGCGCGGTGTTGAATGTCGCGGAATCCGGCGTCAGCCAGCTACATAGTCAGGCGATAAAACGGCTACGAGCGCGCTCAAATCCAGATAAATAATATTTTTTATTTTTTTGTTTACGATTTACACACAGGGCTTATCTAATATGTCTGTTTCTAACCAAAAGAAGCGGCCGCTGAGCCGTTATATTAAAGACTATAAACATAGTCAAATTCACTGCGCACACTGTAACAAAACCCTTGATCGGATTTCATTGGTGTTTAATGATCAAATTCTGAATAAAGAAGCGATTTCAGCGATGACCGAGCTGATTGATGGGCAAGCTTGGGCTGAGTTACAGCATAAATTTACCGCGCTATGTCGTTTTTGTAGTGAAATCTATTGTAATAGTGATACTGGCTATTTTGATATTATGTCGTTTAAACAGTATCTGTTTAAAGAGACTGAAATGAGCCATAGTACCGTACGCGAATATGTGGTGCGGCTACGTCGACTGGATGAGTTGTTAAGTGAAATACAATTTCCGCTCGCTGAATTGGAGATTGAAAAAATTCAGGCCCAGATGCAGGATAAAATGACCGACTCTGCCTTTAGTAATTACAATATTGCGTTGCGTAAATATGAGCAATTCCTAGGTTGGCAGGCTGGTTACTTAGCATAACGTTGCTATGGATAGAAACTGAATTATTTCACAGTTATTAGATAAATAAAGCCTTAGCAAATCGCTAAGGCTTTATTGTTAGCAATGAAAAATTATGCCAGTGTCATTAAACTGGCATTGCCACCAGCCGCCACGGTATTGACACTGACCGCTCGTTCATGGACTAAACGCTCAAGTAATAACTGCTGGTTTCCGGATCGATATCCTTGCACGGAAATAATTGGCCCGTCACGCTCAGCCACTACCTGATAAACAGTTTGTAACTGATGGCGATCGCCATGAAAAATAACCCCATCAAATTGGCAATCGGTTAGTTGCCAATTATCAGTTAGCCTGATTATCTGGTTGACTAATTCAGTCAATTCAGTGTGCAATTGCTGCTGGATGGCATTATTTGGCCATAGTACCTGACATCCCTTCGCTAACACCGCTGCCAGTTGGATCACTGCATCCGCTTCTGTTTCCGCTAGACACAAAATCTGCCCGCAGGGCACTAGCCTATAATTATTATGCTCTCCGGTTGGGCTGGGCAGTTGATGGCAGATGCAGGTTGTGGTCAATGGCTGCAATGATGGTTGGCCATGTTTTACTGGATAGCGATTATTTGTTGGCGTAAACAGTTTGTCCATGATGGTAGCTGGTCTTTGGCTGAGCAATTGATAGAGATAAAGGGGGACACCGGCTTTTGGCCCGGTACCCGATAGTCCTTCTCCGCCAAAGGGTTGTACCCCAACCACCGCACCGACCATATTGCGGTTAACGTAAATATTACCTACTTTGTCCGTCTGGCAAACCTCGGCAATAGTTTTATCAATACGGCTATGCAGCCCTAAAGTTAAACCATAACCTGAGTCATTAATCTATTTGATCAGGCTAGCGAATTGATGGCGCTTAAAGCGTAAAATATGCAGTACCGGGCCAAAAATTTCCTTTTTCAGTTCATTAAAATGGTCAATTTCAATTAAGGTGGGTCGGACAAAAGGTACCTTGTTGCCATTGATTATCATACGGTTGGCTAGCTTGTTGAGTCTGATACAGGCTTTTTCCTGCTTGCCGCATCTGGGCAATGTCTTGTTCGATATTCTGCTATGCTTCACGATCAATGACCGGGCCAATATCGGTCGCCAGCTGGCTAGGATAAGCGACCCGGTATTCGGCCATCGCGCCTTTTAACATCGTCAGTGTGCGTTCAGCGACCTCTTCCTGGTACAAAGAATACGTAGGGCAGAGCAGCGTTGACCGGCACTATCTAAGGCTGAAATGATAACGTCATTGATAATTTACTCCGTTAAAGCGGATGAGTCAACAATCATGGCATTTAAGCCGCCGGTTTCGGCAATTAGTGGAATGGGCTGTTGCTGAGCATTGAGTCGGCCGGTAAGATTATGCTGGATCAGTTTAGCCACCTGGGTTGAACCGGTAAACATCACACCGTCCGTCCGCTTGTCACTGATCAGTTTGCTACCCACTTACTCTCCGCTACCGGGCAGCAGCTGGAGAACATCGCGGAGGATGCCCGCCTGATGCAGTAACTCAACCGCTAGTACGGCAATAATCGGTGTTTGCTCTGCCGGTTTGGCTAATACACTATTACCGCTACCGCTACCGCTACCGCTACCGCTACCGCTACCGCTACCGCTACCGCTACCGCTCGCTAAAGCGTCCGCAATTGGGCCGCTAAAAATCGCCAGAGGGAAATTCCACGGACTAGTGCAAACCACCACACCCAGTGGCGAACAGTTTTCATTATCGATCGAAATTTTCACTGATCTGCGCGGCGTAGTAACGCAAAAAATCGATCGCTTCGCGCACTTCAGTAATGGCATTACTAAAGGTTTTTCCGGCTTCACGGATTAATACGCCAATTAAACGGGAGAATTGCTGCTCCATCAGGCTAGCCGCTTGTTGCGAAATGGCCACTCGTTCGATGACGGGGCTCGTCGCCCAGCGAGTAGCTGCGGTAGTAGCAATTTTAAACGCATGCTCGACGTCGGTTAGGCTTGTTTGGTGGACATAGCCGACGATATCGTCAAAATTAGCCGGATTAGTGATCGGCTGTTGGGCTGAAATTTCAGCCGGCGAAGGTGGTTCTCCTGCCAGTAAAGGTTTAACCTGATAACAGAGTGGGGTAGTCAGTAGGGTCTACGCCAGTGCCTGCCAGGTGATGTTCGTTAGTAAAATCAATACCAATAGCATTGAGGCGGTTGCTGCCATATAGCGCACGAGGCAGTGGGATTTGTGTGCGTGGCAAACCCAGTTGGCCTGTCGTTTCAGCTGCCGCCAGCACTTGTTGTACTGGGTCGGCCACCAGTTTATCTAATGGAATATTAGGATCGGCAATCTGATTAACGAATGACGTATTTGCGCCATTTTCCAGTAAGCGGCGCACCAGATAAGTCAACAAGGTTTGATGACTACCGACTGGCGCATAAATACGACAGGGACGATTAAGTTTACCTTCGGCGATGGAGCCGACAACTTGTTGATATAGCCCTTCGCCCATGCCATGTAAACATTGAAATTCATATTGGCCAGGATAATAATTTTCACCAGCCATATAATAAATCGTGGCTAAGGTATGGGCGTTATGGGTGGCAAATTGGGGATAAATTAAATTGGGCACCGACAGCAATTTATGCGCACAAGCCAGATAACTGACGTCAGTATAAATTTTTCTGCTATAGACCGGGTAACCTTCAAGACCATCTATTTGCGCGCGTTTAATTTCACTATCCCAATCAGCGCCTTTTACCAGTCGGATCATCAAACGGTGCTGACTGCGTTGCGCTAAATCGATAATTTCATCGATCACATAGGGGCAGCGTTTTGGATATGCCTGAATAACAAAGCCAATTCCATCCCAGCCGGCTAGTTGTGGTTCGAAGCAAAATTTTTCTAACAGATCGAGGGAAATTTCCAATCTATCTGCTTTTTCAGCATCAATATTAATGCCAATATCGTAATGACGGGCTTGTAAGGTTAATGTTAATAGACGAGGGTAAAGCTCAGACATCACCCGCTCATATTGAGCCCGGCAATATCTTGCATGGAGGGCAGACAGTTTAATGGAAATTCCGGCACTGGCATAAATGCTTTCGCCGTGGGAAGCTTTACCAATGGCATCAATCGCTTGTTGGTAAGCAGCCATGTAGCTTTATTTTCCATTTTATGCGCATTACTTAGTGCTTTTGTGATGGTTTCACCAGTGACAAATTGCTCACCCATTAGCCGCATTGCCATATTTACAGCTTGACGAATAATGGGTTCACCACTTTTACTCATGATCCGGTTAAGAGCATTGGTAAGTTTAAGTTTCATGGTGGCTGGCAACTAATTTTCCTGTAATTAGCAAACCGCAGGCGGCGACATTAACAAATAATGATGCACTCTGTCTAATATGTGACCGCCAGTCACCACTACTAATTTTGTCGCGGATCAATATGTCACGGGTAGCGTTATCAGGGATGCCCAGCAGTGCTTCAGCCAGGCACATAAGCGCAATCCCTTCTTGCGACGAGAGAGAAAATTGTTGTAATAGACTCTGGACTAAACTAGAACGGCCAACACTATTTTTTTGCTAGCTGATAGGCTAGTTGATAAGCCGCTTGTGTCTCAGTTTCTAGTAGCTGTGCTTGTTGCACTAATAGAGGTAATAGCTGTGTTTCAGGTAATCGATAGGCTGTAGTGATTGCTGAGCGTTTTGCGGATTGAGGTAAAATATGCTGTGCAAAATTTAAAAAGGAGGGCTTTCCTGTTTTAGTGCATATTGCAATGTCACTAGATGAATTTTCTTTTTCATTAACTTTGGTAGCCGGGAATTGAACCATAGTTTCCTAATTATCAAAGTGTCTAAGATAATTAAATATTGCCTGTCCTGTTAACTAATCGATCTAAGCTCCAGGCGTTGTAAAGTTGTTTCAATACCTTATCTGGTTACTTTATTAACAGAAAGAAAGACTGCAGTTATGCGGCGACTCATTCTTATTCTTTTGCTGATTGTTAGAAGTCGGTAATTTAGCAATATCCTTTATGTTTTAATTTGGTGCAATATTATTAACTAATGAAAGTGTGAGAAATGTGAAATAAATCTATTTTTGTATTAATTAAAATAGATTTTATTATAAGTATTGTTATATCTTGCTGAAACATAAATAAAAACATATTAAATTAATTAATATTATAATTATTTAACTAAATATATCACCAAATAAATTAACATTTTCCGCTAGTTTTATGATTATTGGACAAATAACTGTTAATTTTTTGTTATTTTGTGGTTTATTTATTGAGTTGATTATATTTTCATCAAAATAAAATTTCAGCAGGAAGAATAGGAAAATAAAAAAGTCAGTTTATACGTTAAAAATAAGTCTAATTTCCGTTAATTCAAAATTATAACTTACATGCCTGCATACTGACAAAATTAAAAAAGAGAAAAACGATGGAGAGGGACAGATGACATTAAGCTACCCAATGATAATTATGTTTGTGATTTATATTTTTGTGGTGTTGTTAATCGGTTTTTGGGCCTATCGCTCAACAACCAGTTTTGATGATTACATTTTAGGCGGACGTCGTTTAGGTGGGATAGTAACGGTACTTTCTGCTGGCGCATCAGATATGAGCGGTTGTTTATTAATGGGATTACCGGGTGCTATTTTTCTAAGCGGAATAGCGGAATAGCGGAATAGCGGAATAGCGGAATAGCGGAATAGCGGAAAGCTGGATTGCGATCGGATTATCTTTAGGCGCTTATTTAAATTGGCGATTAGTCGCTGGGCGATTACGCGTTCAAACCGAAAATAATCATAATTCACTAACATTACCTGACTATTTTACCAGCCGCTTTGAAGATAAAAGTAAAATGTTGCGTATCGTTTCGGCCTTGGTGATCTTGGGTTTTTTACTATCTATTGTGCTTCCGGTGTGGTTGCCGGCGGATTACTGTTTGAAAATACTTTTGGCATAAGCTATCAGCAGGCGATGTGGTTAGGTGCATTAGCCACCATTATTTATACTTTTTTGGGCGGTTTTTTAGCTGTTAGCTGGACGGATACAGTACAAGCCACTTTGATGATGTTTGCCTTATTATTAACACCCATTATGGTGATTTTGGCTGTCGGTGGCTTCGACAGCGCGGTAACATTCATTGACAATAAAGATCCCGCATATCTATATATGTTTAAAGGATTAAATTTTGTTGCCATTATCTTTTTATTGGGGATGGTGCTTAGGCTATGGCTATTTTGTCCAACCACATATTTTGGCACGTTTTATGACAGCTGATTCAGCGCAAACCATTAACCGGGCACAGCATATTAGTATGACCTGGATGGTACTCTGTTTAGCAGGCACGATTGCGGTTTGTTTTTTTGCCATTGCTTATTTTGATCTGCATCTCGCCGTTGCTGGTGCAGTTATGGCTAATCCAGAGCGGGTATTTATGGAATGAGCCATTATTTTATTTAATCCTTGGCTGGCCGGGATATTGTTATCAGCCATTTTAGCTGCCGTGATGAGTACTTTAAGTTGTTAATTATTGGTTTGTGCTAGTGGGTTGACTGAAGATCTCTATAAACCGTTTATCAGACCTAAAGCTCGGCAGCGAGAGTTAGTTTGGGTTGGTCTCGCCATGGTGTTAGTGGTGGTGGCAATGGCTATTTTTATTGCTCGTGATCCCAATAATAAAGGTATTGGTTTTGGTTAGCAACGCCTAGGCGGGCTTTAGCCGGTATGCTGGTCGGTGCTTTAACAGTATTGATATGGATGCAATATAAGTGGTTTGGTTTATATGAAATTATTCCCGGTTTTATTTTTGCCTCAATCGCCATTATTGTCGTTAGCCTGTTAACTACCGCACCTAGTCAGAGCGCAGTGAAACGCTTTATTAAAGCGGAAGCTGAGTATAAAGCCAGCCAATAAGTCGCAATAATCGACGCGCTAAATTTATCGCTTTGCTAGCTAATGTATCGATGTTGTTCTATAACCCGATCAACAGCAATGATTTCATGGCTTGATGCTATTTTTAGTCGCTAACTATTTTATCGGCTAACTTGAACATGGTGGTTTTAGGCAACCACCCTGTTTAGTTTTATTAGCAAGAAGCTTTACGTTTTTTAGAGATTTGATAACCAATTAGTAACATTGTAAACCAAATGGGTACCGCCAATAGCGCCTGGCGAGTATCTTTTTCTAAGGTTAGCAATATTAAAACGAACACAAAAAATAGTAGGCAAACCAAAGACATAACAATGCCAGCAGGCATTTTATAAATCGAAGTTTGATGGCGATGGGGTTGTTTTTTGTGATAAGCCAGATAGGCAGGCGCACAAAATCATACTCCAGATAAACATAAAAAGGATCGCAGCTACGGTGGTGATCAGGACAAAAACCCGCATAACATCGGGAATAAAATAGATCAATACCACCGCCATACTAAGGCAGCAGCAGGTAAAAAGTAATCCCTTAACCGGCACCGCTTTATTGGATAATTGGCTAAATTGGCTGGGGGCATTGGCTTCCTTAGCTAACCCAAATAACATCCGGCTGGTGGAAAAGACGCCACTATTAGTAGAGGAAGCTGCTGAAGTCAGCACCACAAAATTGACAATACTGGCCGCAGCCGGCACACCAATTAAGACAAACAACTCGACGAATGGGCTTTTATCGACAGCAATTTCACGCCAAGGGGTGACTGACATAATAACCGCTAAGGAAAGGACATAAAAGGCGATAAATCTAAACGGAATGGCACTGATCGCTTTTGGTAAAACTCGATTTGGATCACACGTTTCGGCAGCGGTGGCGCCAACGATTTCAATCCCAACGAAAGAGAAGATAGCTAATTGGAAACCGGCAAAAAAACTGTTAATTCCCATGGGAAAAATGCTATCATTCCAAAGGTGACTAAAGGATGCAATATGACCGGTAGGCGTTTTAAAGCCGATAATCACTAATATTACGCCAATCAAAATAAGAAAGACAATGGCAATGATTTTTATAATCGCAAACCAAAATTCTGTTTTACCAAATAAGGAAACCGAGACCAGATTAATGGTTAATAACAAGAGTATGCAAAGTAATGAAGTCAGTCAGGGCGGAAAATCAGGTGCCCAGTAACCAATATAGGCGGTAATAGCAACAATTTCTGCGATAGCAGTGATCACCCAACAAAACCAATAAGTCCAGCCAACGAAAAAGCCGGCCCATGAGCCTAATAGTTCTGCACAAAAATCACTAAAGGATTTATAATTTAAATTGGAAAGGAGTAGTTCCCCCATGGCCCTTATTACGAAAAATAAAACAAAGCCGATAATTAGATAAATAATAATAAGGGACGGGCCAGCTAAAGAGATAGCTTTGCCAGAACCCATAAATAATCCTGTGCCTATGACACCTCCGATAGCAATCAGTTGAATATGGCGATTTTGTAAACCTCGTTTGAGTTGTCCTTGATCTATGTTTGTTGCCGATGATAATGGTTTGTCGTTCATAGATTGTCCAATGTTGTTTTATTTTATTCAGCAAGGGTTAGCGGGTTATTATTTTTAAAATATCATTATTTAACTTATGGTGACACAATTATAGCAGGGTAGAGGATAATATTGATTTAATTAGCTTGGCCTCTAATAATTAATTGCCAATTTTTTATATTCTTTAATAAATAAAATTTGTATAAATAACTTTATTTAAATGATAAGCAAAATAACAGTTTTTTATCAGATAATTCCAGACATTGAAATTTTAAACTGATTTTTTTATTAATTATCAATATGATACAATTATTTTTTATTTTTTTGTTAATTACCTTTTAACAACAGATGTTTAGCAATTGTTATACCGCTCATTTATTCTGTTTACCACTGTTTTTAACTAACTAGGACAATTTAATTTTATCAATATCTTACGACTTTCATTATTCATTATACCCTGATATGTATAATGATAAAAATAATTAAAAAGGTATCAATGATGAAAAAATATATTGCCAAAATAGTGACAGTGGTTGCACTTTTTTTGTTGGTCATTGGCCAAAATTGGGCGGCGGAGAATAAAGTGACCGTTTTTGCTGCCGCATCGTTAACCAATGCCTTAAATGATATCGTAACGCAATATGAAAAGAAGCATAACACTAAAATTATTGCCTCTTATGCTCCCTCCTCAACGTTAGCTAGACAAATTGAACAGGGTGCTCCGGCCGATATTTTTATCTCTGCTGATCAACAATGTATGGATTATGTGCAACAGAAACAACTTATGGTTAATGCCAGTCGCCATACTTTGTTAGGTAATAATTTAGTTCTTACTTGCGCCAATAAATTCAACACGAAAACCAATCACAATTAGCCAAAAAACCGATTGGCACACATTTGCCAATGGTGAGTGAATTGCTGTTGGTGATCCTGATCATGTCCCGGTTGGTATCTATGCTAAACAGGCACTAGTTGCTTTAGGCGCCTGGAAAACCGTTGATACTATGTTAGCCAGAACCAATAATGTTCGCAGTGGCATGGCATTAGTTGAGTTGAATGAAGCACCATTAGGCATTGTGTATGGCTCTGATGTAGGGGTGAATAAAAAGGTTAAAGTAGTTGGGCATATTTCCAGAGGACAGTTATAACGCTACCGAATACCCGATGGCGATTGTTAAAAATCATCAGACTAATCAGGTTAACGATTTTTTTGCCTATTTAAAAACGCCGGCCGCAGCGGCAATATTTAAACATTATGGTTTTAGGCCATTATAGGAAATTAATTTTTGCAGATGCTAAGTGAATATGAGTGGCAAGCTATTATTTTAAACTTAAAAGTATCGAGTGTTGCCGTATTGGTGAGTCTGCCTTTAGGGATATTAATGGCCTGGATCTTGGTGCGTTGTCATTTTCCGGGCAAAACATTGATCGATAGTTTGATCCATTTACCTTTAGTATTACCACCAGTGGTGGTAGGTTATCTACTTTTACTGTCATTTGGCCGCCATGGGGTTATAGGTGAATGGCTATACGATTGGTTTGGATTTAGTTTTACCTTTAGTTGGCGAGGTGCCACTTTAGCTTCTGCCATCATCGCTTTTCCATTGTTGGTTAGAGCAATAAGATTAGCATTGGAGGGGGTTGATAGACGCCTTGATCAAGCCGCTCGCACATTAGGCGCTAATTCATACGAGTTTTTTTTACCATCACCTTACCGCTCATCTTACCTGGAATTATTGTTGGTATGGTTTTGGCTTTTGCTCGTTCATTAGGTGAATTTGGTGCCACGATTACCTTTGTTTCTAATATTCCAGGTGAAACCAGAACCATTCCATTAGCCCATGTATACTCTAATTGAAACACTAGGCGCAGAAATAGCCGCGGCTCGTTTATGTATTATTGCTATCATCTTAGCCTTGCTGTCGTTACTTTTTTTTGAATGGTTAATTCGTTGTGGCAGAAAACGCTTGGGGGCAATGTGTTAGCTTTGCGTCTGCAACAGCAGCTAGGGGATTTATCTCTCTATGTTGATACCACACTTTCGATTCAAGGGATCACCGCTATTTTTGGCGTTTCCGGTGTTGGTAAAACTTCCCTGATAAACCTGATAGATGGACTTACCAGACCTGATAAAGGACAGATTATCTTTAATGATCGGCTTTTAGTCGATATTGATAAAGGTCTGTTTGTACCACCAGAAAGGCGTAAAATGGGTTATGTTTTTCAAGATGCGCGCCTGTTTCCACACTATAGTGTCAAAGGTAATTTGCAATATGGGGCATGTCTGGCGCAATGAAATCACATTTTGATGATATTGTTCAATTGCTTGGTATTGAAACATTATTGCCGCGCTTGCCAGCCAGTTGTCAGGTGACGAAAAACAACGAGTGGCTATTGGCCGCGCCTGAATTATTATTAATGGATGAGCCATTAGCTTCGTTAGATTTACCACGCAAAAGAGAGTTACTTCCCTATTTGGAAAAGTTATCGCAAGATATCCAAATCCCTATTCTTTATGTCAGTCATAATCTGGATGAAATAGTCCGGTTGGCTGATAATGTAATTGTTATGTCAGCAGGTAAAATTGAAGCAGTCACGCTGTTAGCTGATATTTGGTCGAGCAGTGTTTTACGTCCCTGGTTACAAGCTGATGCATTAAGTAGTATATTAAATGTTAAGGTGATCGAGCATCATAACCTTTATATGATGACATCGGTTACTATATCGGATCAACTATTGTGGCTTCCCCAGTTGCAATTTCAATTAGGTCAATCGGTTCAGATTCGTATTGATGCTGCAGACGTTTCTTTAACCTTACATAAGCCAACGCAAACGACGATTCGTAATATCTTAAAGGGCAAAGTAATGGAGTCCATTGATGACATCGAGCAAGTAGATGTTAAGTTAGCAATAGGATAGCCACTTTATCTGGGCCAAGATCACGCGTTGGGCAAGAGATGAGCTAGAAATAAAGCCGGGTAAATGGGTTTATGCCCAAATCAAGAGTCTATCGCTAACTCGTCGGTTTTAATTATAATGATGATGCAATATTTGCGAACAAAGATTGTTAGCCAGTTGTGCAAATAGCTTTACAGCCTTTATAACACATATTTTTCAATCACCTGAGCAATCCCTGGCGCACTATTTTGATCGGTAATTATATCAGCATGTTTTTTCACCTGATCACAGCTATTACCCATTGCGACGCCGAGACCTGCGGCAGTTAGCATGCTGACATCATTGAAATTATCACCAAAAGCTATCACATCTTTCATCGTCAAACCTTGTGATTCGACCCAACGTTGTAAACGCAAACCTTTGCTATTGCCTTTTTTAGCAATATCAACTTGATCAAACCATGACCACTCGCAAGCAAGCTCCAGCTCTTGTTGAATAGTTTGGCTAAAAGCACGTAATTTTTCGATATTAGGCGTACAAGTGGCAAATTTCCAAATAGCCGTAACCTGTTGGATTGCTGTATTAAAATTGTCAATTTTATGGATATTGGGACGTTGATTTTCAGGTAAAGAATCTGCCCATTTCAATGTTCGTTCAATAGCATCATTATGTTGTTGATATAGCATAGCGTCATCAACATATATCAAGTGGTTGATATCGGTACCTTGTAAATAGGCAACTACCTTAGTCGCTTCTACTGCGGATAACGGATCCGACTCCAGTACTTTTTTAGCATGATAGTCATAGGATAAGTACCATTACAGCAAATTGTGGGTGTATCCAAATTCAGTGCTTGATAAAATGGGTGAATAGCAACGTGATGGCGGCCGGTAGCAATAATAACTTTGATCCCTTGGCGACGAGCTTGGTTTATAGCTGCTAAAGATTGGGGCAAAATCTGTTTTTGTGGATCCAATAGGGTACCATCGAGATCTAAAGCGATGACGCGATATGACATAAATCAGCCTCATTAAATAGATTAAATAGCGATTTAGCATTTAATCTAGGTAGTAATTTTAAACAATGGAACTTAGTAAATTATTTATCTTAGTGTTCAAATTGATAAATTTTTGCAAATCTAATCATATCGAATAACAGTGGTTAACTAAACCAGAAAAAATAAATAATTACCCTGGTGGATAATAAACTTGCAACATAATTGAACTTTGATAAGCAGCAAAATTTTTGGTCCGTTGAGTTAATAGGTGGCGATTTTTATTAATTTAATGTCAATCTTGTTAATTTTAAATCGATATTTATTGCCTTTTTTAACAATAAGTGCTTCTATCTGAACAGCCTATTTTAATATTAGTATTTAAATTTATTATGCTGATGGTTGTTAATTTTTAACTGATATTTTGGTTAGATTATAAATTAGGTATTAATTTATTATATTTTATAAAAATGGATTATTTATCAATTAAAGTTTTTATTATCATTAAATATAACGTTAGAATAATTTAGCTAAGATTTACTGAAATTATATTTATATCCTATTAAATATGTTATTTTATTTGTTATTTGATGATCATTATTTTTCACATAAAGGCTAACATATTAATTTTTTATTTTATTTATATTTAAGTGAAATGTTTTTTTAAGCAAAAAAATAGATTAATTAAATTGATATTTTAGTTTTACCGGCATAATAATTTACCCTGCTGTAAGTAATGTTATATAGAAATAGTGTTAATTATTAAAAGTATAAATTATTTAAGGGATGTATTAAATGAAAAGTAAATTACTATTAGCTCCGTTAACACTCATGTGTTGCTGCCAATATAGCAACTGCATCTGCAGAACCACAGCATGGTTTTATTTTTGAACCTAAGAGTCGGGTAGTTTTATGTTGGATACATGAAAATAATAATTGTGGCGCTATTGAATATGATCCTATGTCTATTGAAGGGCCGAAAGGTTTTCCAGAAGGCGGTGCTCGTGATGGTAAGATAGCCAGTGGTGATAATTCATAATTTTATAAACTCAACTAGCAAAGTGTTGATCGCTAGAAAAAAGTACCGCTAACTTCAGGCAAAAACACCTTTCGTTCGTCGCTAACTCAGCCACACAGAACAGAAAAATGGGAGTTTTTATTACTAAACAGGATTGGGATCCTAATGCACCATTAACCCGTGCTTCTTTTGATTTAAAACCGTTCTGTGAGCGTTTTGACGGTGGTGAAATGCCAGCTAAAGATCAGATTTATTTTGATTGTGATGTTCCACACCGCACTGGTTATCAAGTTATTTTAGGTGTTTGGTCAATTGCTGACACGGCAAATGCTTTTTATCAAGTTGTCGATGTGAATATGCAAGCTAAATAATATTAATAGCCATTTTTAGCGAGTGAAGTAACCAATATTATAATTTTAAATCAGATTTGCAAACTTTTATATTAAGTAATATTTACTATTTTCAATTGCCAGCTATTTCTACTTAGCTAGCTTTTATCAAATAATTTGTAGTAAGGGTGAGTTTATTGGTATTTGATATTAATTATTGGTAATTTTTATTAGCAGGAATAAATTTTCACCCCTCATGTTGGATAATTTTTTGCTAAATATTGGCAACATGGTTCACTTGATAAAGCGCACAATTAAGCGCATTATCTTACGTTTTACCATTGACAGCTCATTTTGTAGATTAAAGCCAAGATTCATTCCCATATCGATAATAGTGTGTACATCACGGATCATTACCGACATGCCAAAAAGGGGTTAAATGTGACCTTTCATAAGCGCCTCTTAAGACAAAATTAGCGCTTTTCCCCCAGACTTTTAAACCATCCATCCGTTCTTGTGCATTTTCGCGAGCCCAGAAATGTAATTCACGCAGAACATTATCAATTAGTGGTAAACTTTTTTTGGCAATCGTTGCTCGAGCTTCATTAGATTGGCATAACCACTATTTTATGGTTTCGCGATTAACTGTTCCACCGGCAGACATTGATGAAGAGAGATCGACAGCTTGATAAAAGGCAGCACCGGTTGTTGGTCAAAACAAAACCGCACTGATTGCTACAATGGCGGCGCAGCTGCCCATTCCCATGGTTTCTAAGTCTACCATTAAATTTTCGCAAGGGTTCATTACTATTTCTTAATTTTTCATTAACACTTAGCGGTCTTAATCTGCTCATCCTGATATTTTCGGTTTATTATTTTAAAATTTTGCTCATGGCTTTCTGATGTTATTTATGACTTAATTATGCGAGACTGATAAAAATCTATATAAAGCGCTTGGTCAAATAAACTCGGCTTATATACTGCTTACAGTAAACAATAATGTGAAATTTATATTAGATATTTAATGGCCTATATTGATTGTGTTGCGTTTTTGTTAAGATATTTTTATTAACAAAATAAATATCTTATTTATATAATATTATTTTTTTACTTTTTAACAACAGATTTTTTATAGGGTTTAATTTAATTGGTGATAATCTGAATACTAAATTTAGTTGAATAAGGCGATATTCAATAGCTTTCAACAGTTGAGAAATTATTATCGGTAAATATAAACTTTAGTCACACAGTGATAATTTATAAAAACCTGCAAGCTAGTGCCATCAGTCAGCTGAGGAATAAATTTTTTTATTAACTATTTTGCTATTTTTGTCATTATTTAGCAGCAGATCGGATATGATAATTGAGGCTATTTTGTCGAATTATTTCTGAGGAGTTAATCAATGAAACAGGTGGTGTATGTTGCCAGTCCAGAAAGCAAGCAAATTCATGTTTGGTCAATGGATGAAAATGGCAAACTGACATTATTACAAAAGTTGACATTACCATGTGAAGTGCAACCGATGCAGATTAGTCGTAATGGTCGACACCTTTATGTTGGTATCCGCCCTAATTTTGCGATTATTACTTATCTTATTTCAGCTGAAGGGAAACTCAGCCAACAGGCCATTACCGCTATTCCCGCTACGCCAACCCATATTGAAATTGATAATCAGGGTCGTTGGTTATTTATTCCCTCTTACTATCAGGGTAATTTAATGGTGTTGCCGGTTGATCAAGAGGGGATCGCTCAATCACCGATTCAAGTTATTGGCGATTTAAAACATCCCCATGCTTCGGGGGTAAGTTTTGATAATTCACACTTGTTTGTCCCTTGTTTAGGGGAAGATCAGATCCGCATTTATACCATTAATGACAATGGACATTTAACCGAACAGGTTGCCTATCGGATCACAACTAACAAAGGCGCAGGGCCGCGGTATTTGGCATTTTCGCCCAACCAGAACGCTTTTTATTGTTTAAATGAGTTAGATGCTACCATTAATGTTTATTCTGCATTTGAACCTTATCAGCAAAAGCAAAATTGTGACATTTTAGCTGCCGGATCGGGATGTAAACCTTGGGCTGCGGATATCCATATTACGCCAAATGGTCGTCATCTTTATGCTAGTGAACGTTCTGCCAGTATTATCCGCCATTTCGAGGTGACAGCCGCGGGGTTAGAATTAACGCCGATGGCGGCTTATGCAACCGAAACTCAACCGCGTGGCTTCAATATTGCTCAAAGCGGTCATTTTTTGCTGGCCGCAGTGCAAAAGTCCGATCATATTGCGGTTTATAAAATAGATGTAGTGACTGGCGTGCTACAAGCATTAGATCGATATCCGGTTGGCAAAGGGCCGATGTGGATCACGACCCATATAATTGAAAACTAAATTATTTTTAATTTACAGTTTGATAACTATTTTTTTTATCGCTTGCGTTAACTTAGTCAGCTGTTCAGCGGTAATAATATAGGGTGGCATTAGATAAATTAATTTACCAAATGGCCGAATCCAAACTCCCTCAGCGACAAAATGACGTTGTAATTCGGGCACATTGAAGGGGTTTTTCATTTCAACAACGCCAATTGCGCCTAAAACTCGCACGTCAGCAACTTGTGGTTGATCTAGCAGTGGGTAGAGTTCAGCCATCAATTGAGTTTCAATGTTTTTCACCCATTTTTGCCATGGGCTATTCCTTAGTAATGTTATGCTCGCATCAGCGATCGCGCAGGCTAGTGGGTTGCCCATAAAAGTGGGTCCATGCATAAAACAGCCAGCTTTACCTTGGCTGATGGTCTCCGCGATAGGACGGCTGGTCAGAGTGGCTGACAGTGTGACATAACCCCCGGTTAGCGCTTTACCTAAACATAAAATATCCGGCGCAATGCCGCTATATTGACAAGCAAATAATTTGCCGGTACGGCCAAAACCAGTGGCGATTTCATCGGCAATCAGCAAAATATTATAGCGATCGCATAATTCTCTCACTGCCGTCAAATAATTAGGGTGATAAATGCGCATACCGCCCGCTCCCTGAACGATCGGCTCAACGATGATGGCAGCAATTTTGTCGGCCTGTTCGGTTAGTATTTTTTGTAATGGGATCAGAGAGTCGGCTTGCCATTGCTGATAAAAACTTAATTGAGGCGCTTGCACGAAAATATGTTCGGGTAGATAGCCCCGATAAAGACTATGCATCGAGTTTTCCGGATCGCAAACTGACATAGCACCAAAGGTATCCCCATGATATCCTCGTTGTAAGGCAATAAACTTGTGGCGCGCTTCGCCCCGTGCCTGCCAATACTGTAATGCCATTTTTAATGCCACCTCAACCGCAACTGAGCCGGAATCAGCCAGAAAAATGCACTCTAGTTTATCATCAGTTATATCGATTAATTGTCGGCACAAAACAGTTGCTGCCGGATGAGTGATGCCGCCAAACATTACATGGGACATTTTCGTTAATTGCTCTGTAGCGGCTTGATTGAGTACGGGATGGTTATAGCCATGAATTGCTGCCCACCAGGAAGCCATTCCATCAATCAATTTTCTGCCATCAGCTAATTCAAGTTCGACACCTGAAGCGCGCACGACAGGATAAGCCGGTATTGGTTTGGTCATTGAAATGTATGGGTGCCAAATATGTTTCGCATCAAAATTAAGATCGTCGATTTTCATTATCCATAGTCAACTAATTATATTTATTTTAGTTGACATGATAACGCAGTTATTTAAACTGGCAATACTTTTTGTTTCGGAAGAGAGAATGGTGAAGATGGAAAAACCATGGACACTTAGCCAGGCACAAGCACTATTTGATTTACCTTTTTTTGCATTACTTTTTCAAGCTCAGCAAGTTCATCGTCAACATTTTGATCCGCAACAGATCCAGATTAGTACTTTACTCTCCATTAAAACCGGCGCTTACCCGGAAGATTGCAAATATTGCCCACAAAGTGCTCGTTATAAAACCGGATTAAAAGCCGAGCGACTAGAAATCCAGCAAGTAATTGAATCGGCTAAACAAGCCAAAAAAGCCGGTTCAACCCGTTTTTGTATGGGCGCTGCCTGGCGCAATCCTCATGAATGCGATATGCCTTATCTCGAAACCATGGTGAAAGAAGTTAAAGCGTTAGGGTTAGAACCCTGCATGACACTGGGTAAATTAAATGATCATCAAGCACACCGGTTAGCGGAGGCTGGACTTGATTATTACAATCACAATTTAGACACCTCACCTGAATTTTATGGCAGCATCATTACCACTCGAACCTATCAAGAAAGACTGGATACGATTGATGTAGTTCGTCAGGCAGGCATGAAGGTGTGTTCTGGTGGAATTGTTGGTTTAGGCGAAAAGGTTACTGATCGGGCGGCGCTATTGGTTCAATTAGCTAATTTACTGCAGGCTCCTGAAAATGTGCCGATTAATCTGCTAATAAAAATAAAAGGCACGCCCCTTGAAGATAATGAAGATGTCGATCCTTTTGACTTTATTCGAACCATCTCTGTTGCCCGTATTATGATGCCAACCTCTTTTGTCCGGCTTTCTGCTGGCCGTGAACAGATGAAAGCACTCTGTTTTATGACCGGGGCTAACTCCCTCTTTTATAGCTGTAAGTTATTAACGGCAGCTAATCCCAAAGAAGATAAAGATCAGCAACTTTTTCGCAAGCTAAATATTAATCCTCAACCGATTGCAACCGCCTTGACTCACCGCCAGCAAATTGAGCGGTTGGAAGAGGCTATGATGCAGGTGGATACGGAACAGTTTTATAACGCGGCACTATAATGAATTGGTCAACATTTTTAACTCGTCAACTTGATATCCGCAAGCAGCAAGCATTGTGGCGGCAGCGGCAGCTAATTAAAAAAAATGATGCGTGTACGCTAATCTTTGATCAACAGCAGTATGTCAATTTTTCAAGTAATGATTATCTGGGATTAAGTCATCATGCGGCAATTATTAAAGCCTGGCAAACAGGATTAAGCCAATATGGAACTGGTAGTGGAAGCTCTGGTTATATTATCAGTTTTAATTGTGCTCACGCCCAATTAGAGCAAAAGCTTGCCGATTGGTTAGGTTACTCCCGTGCTTTGTTATTTATTTTCGGCTATGCGGCAAATCAAAGTGTAATAACGACCTTAATGAACAAAAATGATCATATTGTGGCCGATAAACTCAGTCATGCATCCTTACTGGAAGCCGTGATGTTATCGCCAGCTAGATTACAACGTTTTGCCCATAATCAACCTGACGCCTTAAGGCATCTTTTGGCGACCAATCATACTGGTAAAACAATGGTTGCCACTGAAGGTATATTTAGTATGGATTGCGATAGTGCCCCTTTAGCTCAGTTGCAGGCAGTGGCGAGGCAAGCGCAGGCGTGGTTATTAGTGGATGATGCCCATGGTATTGGCGTCAGAGGCCATGAAGGCAGAGGTAGTTGTTATCTGCATAAAATAAAACCTGAACTGCTGGTGGTGACATTTGGTAAAGCTTTTGGTCTTAGTGGTGCAGCATTGCTTTGTGATGAAAACACCACTGACTATTTTCTGCAATATGCTCGCTATTTGATTTATAGTACTTCAATGCCTCCGTCTCAAGCAGTGGCATTAGCTGAGGCGGTTAGACAAATTCGTCAAGCAGATGAATTAAGAGCCAATTTACAGCGCAATATTGATTATTTTCGTCAATTAGCTAACCACTATCAATTGCTATTATTAAATTCCGCTAGCTCAATTCAGCCACTCATTGTTGGTAGTAACCAACGCTGTTTACAGTTATCTCAATTTTTACGCCAGCAAGGATTTTGGGTGCAAGCTATTCGGCCGCCAACGGTCCCCGCGGGTAGTGCAAGATTAAGGATCACCTTGACGGCTAATCATCAATTAGCCGATATTGCACGGTTAATGGAAAAGTTAAATGACTTCTTTAACAACGACGCCGATGAATAAGCAAGCAATTGTTCATGCTTTTGGGCGGGCGGCCAAAAATTACGACAATATTGCATTATTTCAACAACAAAGTGGCCAACATCTGTTTGATTGCTTATCTGCAATACCTGGTAACACAGTGCTGGCTATGGTACCTGCTATTTCAGTGCGCAGTGGCAGTTAGCTGGAAAACGGGTCATTGCCCTCGATCTGTCTGCATCTGATGTTAGCATAGCTCAACAAAAGCAAGCGGCTATGAGCTATATCCAGGCCGATATAGAGAAATTACTACTCGCCGATGAAAGTGTTGATCTCTGTTTTAGTCATCTTGCTATTCAGTGGTGTAGTAATTTATCTATCCCATTAAATGAATGATATCGTGTTACTAAAAAGGGTGGGATCGTTGCTTTTTCTACTTTTAGTCGATGGCTCATTACAAGAGTTACAACAGTGTTGGCAAAAGGTTGATAATAACCGGCACATTAATTCTTTTATGACTTTTGAACAAATTAAGCAGGCTTGTCGTGATTGGCCGCATAGTTTAAAACAGCGTTGCTGGCATTTAATTTACCCTACATTTGCTTGTTTACTTCAATCTATAAAGGGTATTGGCGCGACTTATCTAACGGATGGGCGTCACAGCAGGGTCTAATGACAAAAAACCAGTTAGCTAAACTGGTTGATCATTATCCTCATATTAATCAGCAATTTCCCTTAACTTATCAACTGGTTTATGGAATGTTATATCGTGAATAGATGTTTTTTTGTCACCGGAACTGACACAGATGTGGGTAAGACTGTCGTCAGCTGTGCGCTGCTACAAGCAGCTGCCAATCAGGGTTATCAAACAGCAGCCTATAAACCGGTAGCTTCAGGCAGTAAACAATTAACCGTTGGCTTAAGAAATTCAGATGCCCAGTTATTAAGAAAAAATAGTAGCGTGAAACTGAATTACCATGATGTTAATCCGATCGTTTTTGCTCAAGCAACGTCACCCCATATTGCTAGTCAGCTAACAGGGGAGCTTATCGATTGGCAGATAATGCATGGAGGATTAAATAAATTAAAACAATCTGCTGACTGGATCATTGTCGAAGGTGTTGGTGGATGGTATACACCGCTTTGTGCTGAGCACACCTTGGCTGATTGGGTTATACAACAGCAATTGCCAGTGATATTAACGGTTGGCATTAAATTGGGTTGTATCAACCATGCATTATTAACCGCACAGGCCATTGAGCAAAGTGGTTTATCATTGGCAGGCTGGGTGGCTAATGAAATTGTTTTACCGGGTCAATATCAGCAGGATTATTTGCTAACATTAAAGCAACGGCTGTCAGCGCCATGTTTAGGTGTTATTCCGCATTTGCCGAATTGGCAATCTCATTCGATTGGCAAATTTGTCAATTTAGATAACCTACTGTAATAGGACTAATTTTTAGGCTAAAGCGTTATGTCGCTTTAGCCATCTTTTGCTTGAATTAGCTTAATTGCAACAAATTAAATGCTATTTTTTTACTTATAAAAAAATTTTATTTTGTGATTATTTTTTTGGCAAAAATGGTTGCCTGTGCTCAAGTGAAAATCTTACAACTATTGATGCTGAAAAGAATTTCTTGAGTTATCCACTATTCCTGTGGATAACCTTGTGTATTAGATCTAGAAAAGTTACTCTAATCGAGATGGGATGAGGCTTGGCGGGCAGTTGATGCCATTCTCGGCTCTGAATTAAAATTATATAAATATTAATATGTTATATAAAATAAAGTCTCAAATGATATATAATAAAGTTTTACATTGGCTGATTAGCATAAAATATAATTCAAGGTAAAAAAAAGCTTGGGGATAACTAAGTTATTAAAATAATAAATATATGTAAATAATTGGTTGTGAATGAAACTGATTTTTTAATTTCAGCTGACATTAAAACTGTTTTTTTATCCAGTATGATAAAGAAATATTTTTAGTAGAGAGGGTTAGATGAGTAAAGTCTTCAAATTGCATGCTGAATTTCAACCTACCGGTGATCAGCCCGCAGCGATAAAGAAATTAATCGAAGGTCTTAATGATGGATTGGCTCATCAAACCTTACTTGGGGTCACCGGATCGGGTAAAACATTCACTATCGCTAATGTTATTGAGCAGGTTAACCGCCCGGTAATGGTAATGGCTCACAATAAGACGTTGGCTGCACAATTATATAGTGAGATGAAGGCTTTTTTTCCTGACAATGCGGTGGAATATTTTGTTTCTTATTATGATTATTATCAACCAGAAGCGTATGTTCCAAGCTCCGATACCTTTATTGAAAAAGATGCTTCTATTAACGAACATATTGAACAGATGCGACTCTCTGCCACTAAAGCACTGCTTGAAAGACGTGATGTTATTGTTGTTGCTTCGGTATCAGCGATTTATGGTTTAGGTGATCCTGATAGCTATCTAAAAATGATGCTTCATTTAACCAAAGGTATGATTATTAATCAGCGAGCTATCTTACGCCGCCTAGCCGATTTGCAATATAGCCGCAATGATCAAGCATTTCAGCGAGGTACATTTAGAGTTAGAGGGGAAGTGATTGATATTTTTCCTGCCGAATCAGATCAATATGCGTTACGAGTTGAATTATTTGATGAGGAAGTAGAACGGCTAGCGCTTTTTGATCACTTAACCGGACAGATCCAACATAATGTACCGCGATTTACCATTTATCCTAAAACCCACTATGTAACTCCACGTGAGCGTATCCTTGAAGCCATGGAGCAGATTAAAACTGAATTGGCACAAAGACGTAAATTACTACTGGAAAATGGTAAACTTGTTGAAGAGCAGCGGTTAACACAGCGTACCCAGTTTGATTTAGAGATGATGAATGAATTGGGTTATTGTTCTGGTATTGAAAATTATTCACCTTATCTTTCTGGCCGTGCAAGCGGTGAATCACCACCAACGCTATTTGATTATTTACCCGCGGATGGTTTATTAGTTATTGATGAATCGCATGTCACCATCCCACAGATTGGCGGTATGTATCGCGGTGATCGCTCCCGTAAAGAGACATTGGTAGAATATGGTTTTCGCTTACCTTCTGCGCTGGATAATCGCCCGTTACATTTTGAAGAATTTGAAGTACTTTCCCCACAAACAATTTATATTTCTGCCACGCCAGGTAAGTATGAATTGGAAAAATCGGCGAATGAAATTATTGAGCAAGTTGTCCGGCCAACTGGCTTACTTGATCCCGAAATTGAGGTTCGTCCGGTAGCCACCCAAGTTGATGATCTGTTATCTGAGATCAATTTGCGTACAGCGGTAAATGAACGAGTGTTAGTAACAACGTTAACCAAAAGAATGGCAGAAGATTTGACCGATTATCTGCAAGAACATGACATAAAGGTTCGTTATTTGCATTCAGATATTGATACCGTTGAACGGGTCGAAATTATTCGTGATTTGCGGTTAGGCTTATTTGATGTTTTAGTGGGCATCAACTTATTGCGTGAAGGGCTGGACATGCCAGAGGTATCGTTAGTTGCTATCTTAGACGCAGATAAAGAAGGATTTTTACGTTCAGAACGCTCATTAATTCAAACGATTGGTCGTGTAGCACGTAACCTGAAAGGTAAAGCTATTTTATATGGCGATAAGATTACTGATTCAATGGCAAAAGCGATTAAAGAAACGGAACGTCGTCGCGAAAAGCAAATCGCCTTTAATCAAAAGCATGGTATTGTGCCTAAAGGTTTAAATAAAAAAGTTGGCGATATTTTACAAGTCGGTGTACCAGTATCGTCAAAAGGCAAACATAAACAATCGCAAGTATCACAGATTATCGAAGATTATCAGAAACTTTCGACCAAAGAATTGGAGCTTAAAATTCAGGCATTAGAAGCACAAATGTATCGTTATGCACAAGATCTTGAATTTGAACAAGCAGCCAGTTTACGCGATCAAATTCAATTGCTACGTGAACAGTTTATTGCTAATTCTTAAAGCATTAGACAATTTTTATCCGCAGTGCGGCGCAACCTCGCCCTCTAAGGCGGGGTGGGTGCCAAGCAAGCCGTTAGCTTGCATTCAGGTAAGGAGAGAAGTTAAAAGGTTTTAAGTTGATGAATTTTGTGGGCCATGTCTTCAATAGCCTGACGCAATAAGTCTCTATCATGACGGTAACAGACATTTTGGTCAGCGAGTTTTCTTTGGAGCACGATTCAATCTGGTAGGCTTGATATATCGGTTATTGGACCAGCGATAACCGCATCAATTTTCTTTTGGCCAATGTGTTTTTCAATCATTGCAATTTTTTCGGTTAGTTGCATATTGGCAGCGGGTTGATTTAGTTCTTTACCAAGATTACCAATATAAATGATTGCTGCCCGGCATGCTTGTAATGCTTGCGTTAGGTCATTCATTAGAAATAAAGGCATCAGGCTGGTTAAGAAGCTCCCTAGGCCAATGATGATCAATCAGCATTATGGATAGCATCGAGAGCCTCTGGCGTGCAACTTACCTGAGGAGATAACATTAATTTTTGTGGTAGTGAGGAGAGTTGATCAACATTAACTTCGCCGTAGATTTCATTGCCCATCAAATCGATTGCTAGCAAATCAGCTAGTTGCTCGGACATAGGAATAAGATGCGCCTTTACTTTTAATAGACTACGGATTAAGTTGATCGCATCTAACGGCCTAACACTGAGATGATCAAGCGATTTTAGCATTAAATTACCCAGATTATGGCCACCAAGTTCACCATTACCGGCAAAACGATATTCAAACGTAGTTGATGCAATCGACGGTTCCGTAATTAATTGGTTTAAACAGTTGCGCGTATCTCCCCAGGTAATACCACCTTCAGAACGGCGAATTCGCCCGGTAGAGCCCCCATCATCGGTTGTAGTGACAATCCCTATTAATTGAGAATTTAGAAATGCAAGGGATGACATCACACGACCCAAGCCATGACCACCACCCAGTGCGGACAACTTGCCCTAAATTATTAAGAATACTGCGATTATACATTACTTCCCCTATTTTATTATCTGCTTAATAGCGGTTTGACATAATTGATTATCAAATATCAGACCTTATTGAATTAACGTAATATTAAACAATAACTTTGTCATTCTTTTATATTACATTATTTTCAGCTAATTGATTAACTTGTTGAATTGCAACCTATAGATTTGAGTGCTGAATAGCTTTTTTAAATATTTAGCAATAAGATTTATAGCAATCATCACATTACGCTATTATTGTATGTGGTGTTATTAACTCCTAGCCTTTTTACCTAAGTTTATGAACTTAACATTTAAATAGGGTATTAAGGCCGTGGCATTTATCAGCCGCCAGGGTGCAAGGTAGAAATGCCTGCATCTCCCGTATTTGTAAAGGCGTTATTATGACTCAACTTATTGATACTTTTGCCCGTAAATTCTACTACTTAAGACTATCCATAACGGATGTATGTAATTTTCGCTGCACATATTGTCTACCAAATGGATATAAATCGAATGGTGATTAAGCCTTTTTATCGTTGCAGGAAATTGCTTTTCTGACTAAAGCTTCCGCTGAGCTTGGTACCGAAAAAATTCGCTTAACAGGCGGCGAATAATCCACCATGCGCCGAGATTTTATTGACATTATTGCTACCATCAAACAAAACCATGCGATCAAGAAAATTGCCTTAACTACTAATCGTTATCGGCTGGCCAAAAATGTTAGCTAGTGGAAAAATGCCGGTTTAACGGACATTAATGTCCGTGTTGATAGTCTTGATCCGCGGCAGTTTTTAGCCATTACCGGGCAAGATAAATTTTTTTAAGTCATGGCCGGAATTGATGCTGCTTTAGAGGCAGGTTATGACAAAATAAAAGTCAATGTTGTGTTGATGAAAAACATCAATGACAGTAATTTAGCGAGTTTTATCAACTGGATCAAATTGCGGCCAATCCAACTACGATTTATTGAATTAATGGAAACCGGTGAGAGTGATAAAATATTTCGTCGTCACCATGTCTTAGGCGAAAAGATCCGTCGGCGCTTGTTAGAGCAAAATTGGCAGCAAGTACCACGCGGTCGTTCTGATGGACCAGCCCAGGTTTTTAAGCACCCTGATTATAGTGGTGAAATTGGTTTAATCATTCCTTATGAGCAGAATTTTTGTCAAAGTTGTAATCGCTTACGGGTCTCTTCTATCGGTCATCTTCGTCTCTGTCTGTTTGGCGAGCGCAGTATTATTTTACGTGATCTATTGGTTGATGCATCCCAATCTGAGGTATTAAAAGCATGTATTCAGGCAGAATTACAATTAAAACGTGCAAGCCATTTTCTTCATCAAGGAGATAGTAGTATTACGTCAAATCTTTCAATTATTGGGGGATAAATGCGATTTTTAGCGATCTTCAATGGTAGTCATCATAAATGTGATGTTTTTGCTACTGCGCGGATTGCTGGTATTCAGGTCGCCAAAAAAACGTGGGATCTGATCCCGCTTTGCCATCCGCTATTACTCAGTAAAATGGAAGTTTTACTGGAAGTACAAACAAGCAATAATCGCATTCGAATTGAATCATATTGTCGGCTATCCGGTAAAACTGGCGTTGAAATGGAAGCGTTGACCGCTGCATCAATTGCCGCATTAACCCATTTATGACATGTGTAAAGCGGTGCAGAAAGATATTGTGATTAGTGCGGTTAGATTATTGGAAAAAACGGGTGGTAAATCCGGTGATTTTAAGGTAACACCATGATCAAAATGCTTTTCTTTGCCCAAGTCCGTGAATTGTCAGGCACTGATAGGTTAGAGTTAGAAAATCGTTATTCTACCATAGAAGAATTACGGGATGCATTAAGCCAACGCGGTGAGCGCTGTGCATTAGCACTAGAACACAAAAAACTGCTTTTTGCGGTCAATCATACCTTTGTACAGTCAGATCATCCATTAACTGCCGGCGATGAAATCACATTTTTTCCACCGGTAACGGGAGGATAAATGACAGATACACGATTGCTTATTCAACAAGCGAATTTTAATGTTGGTGAACAATATGAATGGTTAGCACAATGTCATGATGGTGGTGCGGTGGTTACTTTCACCGGTAAGGTGCGTAATTACAACTTGGGTGATAGTAATTAACACACCCTTACCTTACTCTTGAACATTATCCAGTCATGACAGAGAAAGCGTTACAGGATATTGCCAATGAAGCGCGTGGTCGTTGGCAGTTGCAACGTATCTGTATTATTCATCGGATTGGTACTTTAAGCCAGGTGAGGAAATCGTGTTTGTGGGTGTTACTAGCGGTCATCTTAGTAGTGCTTTTTTAGCGGCAGAATTTATTATGGATTATATGAAAACAAAAGCGACATTTTAGAAAAAAGAGCATTTAGCGCAAGGGCACAGCAGTCGTTGGATTGAGGCCAGACAGAGTGATCAAGTCGCATTTCAGCGTTGGTAACACAATTTTTATTGAAATTTAGCTAAATAAAGTAAAAGTAATGTAAAACCTTCTCTTATTTGCGCATATCAAACCATGGTTTTAGCCAGAAATTATGATAGAATTAACTTAAATTTACTGAGTTATTTAGTTTACTAAGTAGCTTTATTTTTAACGTAAGTGATGAGGGTAATCATCATGGATCGATTTGAACATCAAATCGATTTGAACATCAAAATGATTCGATCGTCCAGCGCGCTGGTGCAAGTATACGGCTGGATGACGGTAGGTTTGTTATTAACTGCATTTGTTGCTTGGTATGCGATTAATAATAGTAATATCATTATGTATCTGGCGTCGCATAGTTGGGTATTGATAGGCCTCATTGTTGCTGAATTTGCATTAGTCATAGGATTATCATTTTTGTTGCCCAAATTGAGTGGCGCGCTGGCAACGGCCATGTTTATGCTCTACTCGGCGCTGACAGGCTTAACCATTTCTCTCGTATTAGTTGCCTACACTGGCGCTTCGGTTGCCAGCACCTTCTTTATCACTGCTGCTATGTTTGGGGCACTTAGTTTTTATGGTTATACAACCATAACGCAGCTTAAGTGGTATGGGTAGTTTCTTATTTATGGCACTAATCGGGCTAATTATTGCTTCATTGGTCAATATTTGGCTGTAAAGTTCTGGCTTAACGTTGGTTATCACCTACGCCGGTGTGTTAATTTTCGCATGTTTGACGGCTTATGATACATAGAAACTGAAAGACACGGGTAGCCAAATTGATAGCCGTGATCAAGAAGGTATACGTAAATACGCTATTCTTGGTGCATTGACACTCTATTTAGATTTTATTAACTTGTTCTTAATGATGTTACGTATTCTAGGCGATCGCCGTTAATTTAATCTGTTTGTTAAAAAAATCCCGCTTATAATGTTAGCGGGATTTTTTTATTTTACCATTTAGGCAATTTTTCGGCGAAATAACCAATAAGCCAGGCATGTGGGGTAAATAATGAAATAATCAGTAATGGCCACAAGTGGTTCTATAGTACGGCCAAATCGGCATTTTTAAAATAAATTTGTTTAGTAATATCAGTAAAATGCCGAATAGGATTGATCCAGGTGACATTTTGTAACCAAACCAGCATATTTTCTATAGGTGAAACGTAACCTGATAGCAATATTGACGGCATCATAAAGACAAACACACCAATAAACGCTTGTTGCTGAGTTGAGCATATAGCGGAAATCAATAAACCAAAACCCACTAATGACAAACCATAAATCGCCATCGTAGTATAAAAAATAAACAATGGACCAGAAAATGGAATTTTGTAACAGAAAATCCCGATAATCAGCACCAATGTTGCCTGAAAGGTGGCAATAAGTAATGCTCGCACTGCTTTAGCAGATAAAGATCTGCCAGGTTAGTCAGGGGTGAAACCAGTAGCTGATCCAGTGTGCCTTGTTCACGCTCACGGGCAATTGACAATGAAGTGACGACTAATACACCAATGGTAGTAATTAATGCTACCAGGGATGGAACAATAAACCATTTGTAATCAAGATTAGGGTTATACCAATGACGAATAATTAATTCGCTATTATTATGCGCTATCTGCTGGTTTGTTAATTGTTGTTGCTAATTTGGCTAACTGTGTTAGCGGCGATTTGAGCACTATTAGAATTTCTACCATCAAGTATTAGTTGAACCGGGGTCGATTTTCTTTGTGCCAGCTGAGCACTAAAATTTTGCGGAAAATGTACCCCTAAAAATGCTTTACGATTATTGATTGTTTCAACAACTTGTTGATTATTATTGAGTAGTAAGACGTTAGAGAAAGTCGTCGATTTTGCCAATCGTTGTGTTAATTCAATTGAATATTGGCCTTTATCCGCATTAAAGATAGCTATTGTAGTGTTAGTGACATCTAGAGTAGTGGCCAGTGGAAATAAGATCATTTGGAAAATAACAGGTAGGATTAATATTGCGCGGGTTTGAGGCTCTTGTAGT
This sequence comes from Arsenophonus endosymbiont of Aleurodicus floccissimus, assembly GCF_900343025.1. GTDB lineage: Bacteria > Pseudomonadota > Gammaproteobacteria > Enterobacterales > Enterobacteriaceae > Arsenophonus. Next base: position 352,947 of record NZ_OUND01000001.1, read on the forward strand.
AGTGACTGTAATTCTTTGATAATCAGTGTATAGAGCCGATGTAGCATATTCTCTCCCTAATCAAGTCTGCGACGCGTTTTTAATGCAGTGAGCCCAATAAAGATGATGGCGCTGGTGGCTAATAAAAGAAAATTGGTCAACAGGACAACATAAATATCACCGGCCAGAAATAGAGTTTGTAAACTACTAACAAAGTAACGAGCCGGGATCAAATAGGTTACCCATTGAATAACTATCGGCATACTATCAATTTCAAAAATAAACCCTGACAACATTATGGCAGGTAAAAAAGCGGTATTTAATGCAACGATAGCGGCGTTAAATTGGTTACGGGTTAAGGTAGATATCAGTAATCCCATACCAAGGGCAGTAGCCAGATAGAGACTGGTAATAAGAAATAACAACCAGAGTGAACCGCGATAAGGAATATGCAGAATAAATACCGTGACTAACATGCAAAGTAGCATGACACAGGTGCCTAACAATTGATATGGTAATAGTTTGGAAAGCAGCAATTTTGTGCAGGTTATTTGGGGGGCAAGCAGGGCTTCCATTGTGCCTCGTTCCCACTCGCGGGAAACCACCAATGAAGTCAGAATGGCACCGACTACGGTAATAATGATACTTGATTGCACCTGGAATAATAAAATGTTGGTTAATGGCTGCCGGATTAAACCAGAAGCGTAATTCAGTAACAATTAATGGTTGAGTAGCATAACCGGCGTTTTCGCCTTGCTGCTGCCAGGTTTGCCAAATGCCTTTAGTATAAGCCTGTACAAAATAGGCGGTATTTGGCTCACTACCATCGGTAATAACCTGGATCGATGCATGTTCGGAGGGACGATTAAGCTGACTGGCAAAATCGATCGGGATCACTATCATACCGCGGATTTCGCCTGCCTGCATTTTATCTATTAGCAATTTTCGATTATCGCTAATTGCCCTATCAATAAAAGGGGAGCCGGTAAAGGCAGCGACAAATTCTCGCACTTGATTATTTTGTTGATTGACCAAAATGCCAAGCCGTAATTTACTTGAATCCAGATTGATGCCGTAGCCAAAAATAAGTAGCAGCATTAATGGAATAACGACGGCAATCAGCGCACTACTCGGGTTACGTAAAATCTGCTTACTTTCTTTAATACATAGGGCATGTAAATGACGCCAGGAAAACTGCGCTTCGTGGGCTGATTGTTTTTCTGTTTGGCTCATTGTTTCCCTGGGTCATAGTTAACTATCAAACTAATAAAAGCCTGTTCCATTGACGGATCCGGATTTTCTGCCGTGGCGATTTGGCTTTTTAATTCATCGGGTGTGCCGGGCAGCAATAATTGTACCGTGGTAAACCAAGCCAATTCGATCGCAATATTCCGCTTCGTCCATAAAGTGAGTGGTAACCATTACGGTAAGCCTTTATTTACCATGCCATTAATATGTAACCAAAATTCTCTTCGCGTCAGGGGATCCACACCTGAAGTGTGTTCATCCAAGAAAAGTATGTCCGGTTCATGCATCAACGAGCATGCTAAGGCTAGTCGCTGTTTGAAGCCTAATGGCAATTCATCGGTGGTTTGGTGCAGTATTGGATTTAAATTAAAGACATTGATCATGTTACTGATTTTTTGCTATTGCTGACTGCCACTAAGGCCATAATACCAGAGAAAATTTCAAGTTCTGAGCAACTGTTAAATTACCGTACAGTGAAAATTTTTGCGCCATATAGCCAAGATGTTGGCGAGCTTTATTCGAGCTTATTTTTAGATACATCCCCAAGACTAATCCCCTGCCTGCGCTTGGTACCATTAATCCGCACATCATTTTAAATGTTGTTGATTTGCCAGCGCCATTAGGACCTAGCAAGCCAAAAATTTCACCGCGTTTAACCGTAAAGTTAACATGATCCGTAGCGGCAAAGTCACCGAATAGTTTGCTAAGATTTTGTGCCTCAATGATGGTTTCAGTGGGAGCAGCTGGAATTTGCGGCATAATTTCTGCAAGCTCAGAACGTTGCGATGGGCTACCACCTAATAAATCAATAAAAGCATCTTCGAAGCGGGGTTTAGCGATAGTAAGTTTACTATCAGTTAAATTCAGACTGGCGAGGAAATCGGTTTGCTGGCTGTTTTATTTTAAGATCAGGCGAATACAGTGCCCTTGAATAACACAATCGGTAGTTTGTGGTAATAATAGTGCATATTGTAAGTATGCGCGGCGTTTTGATGTTGGAACTTGCAGTAAAAATGAGCGTCCAGCCATTTTATTAGTTAATGCCTGCGGTATCCCCCGATAAAGTAGCTGCCCTTGATTTAACAGTAAAATATCTCGGCATTGTTCAGCTTCATCTAGGTAGGATGTACTCCAAAGGATCAGCATACCATCGCTAGCCAGTTCATGAACCATTCGCCAAAGCTCTTGACGAGCAATAGGGTCGACACTCACCCCTGGTTCATCTAGCAACAGAATTTTTGGCCGACTGATTAATATACAGGCCAGGCCAAGCTTCTGTTTCATGCCACCGGACAGTTTACCTGCCAGTTGTTGGGTAAAACAGCTAAGGTCGGTAAAATCTAGCAACTGCTGATAGGTTTGTTGCCGACTTTCTCCTATCACGCCACATAAACTGGCATATAGATCCAGATTTTCTTGTACGGTGAGATCTTCATAAAGACTAAATTTTTGTGGCATGTAACCAAGATGGCGACGGACGTCAACACCTTGACTAATCGGATCTAAGCCCATAATAGTGATATTACCGCTATCGGGTTTTAATAAACCGGCCAGCATACGCATTAGGGTTGTTTTTCCTACACCATCACGTCCAACTAAGCCGGTCACTGAGCCTCCGGTGATCTCAGTGGTGAGTTTTGCCACCGCAGGTGAAGCTAAACCAAAAAAGCGTTTTTCGACCTCAGTCAATGTAATCTTATGAACAGTACTGATCATTCATTAAGCCTTAGTGTTTTTTTTTCTGCAAAATGAAGCGTCACCGGCATACCCTGGCGCAACATATCGTCAGCATCATTAACAATGACCCGAATACGATAGACTAAATCGGTACGTAAGTCGGTGGTTTGTACACTTTTAGGCGTAAACTCCGCGGTTGGTGAGACAAAACCGATAGTACCATGATAGGGTTGATCTGGACGACTGTAGGTATAAAGTAATATTTCTCGCCCAGGTATTGCTTCGCCGAGATGAGGTTCACTGACATAAGCTCTAACCCAGATAGGTCGGATCAACGAAACGCTAAAAACAGTGCTGCCGGCAGTAAGAATAGTACCTGGCGAGGGTGTGGTTAATATCGTATCTGCCAGATCCAGTTTTGCTTGCGCTAATGCAGCGACCGCCTGTTTCCATTCACCTCGCGCGGCGGCTATTTCTTCAGTACGATAGCCGGTCTGAAATTGATTTAATTTATCTTTTGCCGCATTTAGCGCTGCAAGCGCTTGGTTTCGATTATTTTTCGCATTTTCCAAGTCATTGTCGGAAATTACCCGTTGTGTCCAAAGCCCTTGTTGACGTTGGTAAAAACTATTAGCACACTTCCAGGCTGCTTGCCGTTGCGCCACTTCGGCTTCAACCTGAGCAATTTCTTGGCTACGATAACCACTTTCTAATATATCTAATTTAGCTTTTGCGCTAGCAAGAATACCTGTTGCGCGTTGCAGGCTATTTTATAGGGAGTATTATCCAGAGAAGCTAAGATCTGACCGGTGCTAATTTTATCCCCTTCATCGACATTCAGTGTCTGAATTTTACCGTTGACTCTGAAACTTAAGTTGACCGTTCTAATATCAACATTACCATACAGAATGAGCGTTTTATTCGGATAGGTTTGATAGTAGTAGTATCCGGCCACTATAATAGCGATAAGTAGGCAGATGATAGCAATAGATAATAATCGCAGATTTTTTTTCATAGCATCCTTAAAATAGTTCAATAATATGGAATAAAATAAGGTTATGTATAATTAATTTTATCGGGTTAATGGTTATTTGATGAATTTATGTTAATTATTTTATTTTGTTTTTATTAGTTGGTGATAACGGTTGCCAGTAATCAGTTATTTTACTGTCATTAACCGCCATTTTTAATAGCTTATAGTGATGGTTTTTATATTCAGTTGACTGAAATTAAGTCAATTGAAATTTGGAGTATTTTATATTTATGTGTTTTAACTCATTGGGTTTATCTGAAGAGATCTTATCGGCGATTAAAGCGGTCGGATACGAAAAGCCGACTTTAATTCAGCGGCAGGCAATCCCGGCCATATTAGCGGGAAAAAATATGTTAGCTAGTGCGCAAACAGGAACAGGTAAAACCGCCGGATTTGTTTTACCCATATTACAGTATCTTAGTCATACATACTTTGTTGTAAAAAGCAGAAAACCGGTCAGGGCGTTAATTTTGGCACCAACTCGTGAATTATAGCCGTTCAGGTTGGACAAAATGTGCGTGATTATAGCCAATTTTTGCGCTTAAAATCTCTGGTGGTTTTTGGTGGTGTTAGTATCAACCCATAAATGATGAAATTACGGGGAGGAGTTGACATTTTAGTGGCAACCCCAGGTCGTTTGCTTGATTTAGTGCAGCAAAATGCCGTTAGTTTGTCAAAGGTTGAGATTTTAGTATTAGATGAAGCCGATCGAATGTTAGATATGGGATTTATTCATGATATTCGACGGATATTAAATAAATTACCGTCAAAACGCCAAAACTTACTTTTTTCAGCCACTTTTTCTAACCAAATTAAACAGTTGACAAATAGTTTAATGCATAATCCGACCATATTGGCAGTGGTACCACGCAATTCCGCGTCACAGCAGGTCAAACAGCTTATTCATTTTGTTGATAAGCGACGTAAAGCTGAATTGCTTTCTTATCTGATTGGTAGTGAAAATTGGCAGCAGGTATTGGTTTTCACCCGCACTAAATTTGGCGCTAATCGGTTAACTGAACATCTGATTAAGGATGGGATTAAAGCGATGGCAATCCATGGTAATAAAAGCTAAGGCGGCGCGAACGCGGGCGCTGGTAGATTTTAAATCAGGCGCGATTAGAGTACTGGTAGCAACCGATATTGCTGCCAGGGGATTGGATATTGAACAGTTACCCTATGTGGTAAATTACGAATTGCCCAATGTGGCAGAGGATTATGTACATCGCATTGGGCGTACGGTAGCGACCGGTTTGGCAGTGTCGCTAGTTGCTATTGATGAGCAAAGTTTATTAACAGCGATTGAGCGATTGTTAAAATAGAGTATCCCGCGTATGGTACTCACAGGCTATGAACCTGATCCGACTATTAAGCCAGAACCAACACCAAAAAAGAGTTCAGCAAGCAAATAACGCAGACGTAAATCGGTAGTAAAAGCTTCTCATGCTAAGAGTAAACCACTAAAACAACCGACAACCAGCAACGTTAATACTAAAGCTTTAGCACCAAAAAAATCCAGGTAACAGATAAATGCGAATATTACTCGCCCCGATGGAAGGGGTTCTAGACTCTTTAGTGCGTGAGTTATTAATTGAAGTTAACGAATATGATCTTTGTATCACCGAATTTTTGCGGGTAGTCGATAGTTTATTACCAACCAAAACATTTTATCGAATATGCCCTGAATTATATCAAGCAAGTAAAACTGTATCAGGTACATTAGTACGTATTCAATTACTGGGTCAGCATCCACAATGGTTAGCTGAAAATGCGGCATGAGCAGTAGAGTTAGGCTCTTGGGGAGGGGGGTGGATTTCAATTGTGGCTGCCCGTCTCCCGACAGTTAATGGCCATGGCGGTGGGCTGACACTACTAAAGGATCCTGAGCGGATATATCAGGCTGCTAAGGCGATCCGGGCGGCAGTACCTACGAATTTACCTACTTCAGTAAAAATCAGGTTAGGTTGGGAGGATCGTTGTCTGGCATTTGAAATTGCCGATGCGGTGCAATAGGCTGGTACGACAGAAATTATCATTCATGGCCGAACTAAGGCAGAGGGGTATCGGGCATAAAAAATCGATTGGCTAACTATCGGCCGGATACACCCAAAATTAAACTATACCGGTTATCGCCAATGGCGAAATTTGGGATTGGCATAGTGCAAATGAGTGCAGGACGATAACCGGCTGTGACGCGCGTTGATGATTGGCCGAGGTGGATTACATGTTCCTAATCTGGCTCAGGTGATCAAATATCAAGCTGAACCGATGGCTTGGCCGCAGGTTATGCAAATTCTGTTTAAATATATTCAGCTGGAAAAACAAGGTGATAACGGTCAATATCACGCAGCACGTATTAAACAGTGGTTAGGTTATTTGTGTAAAAGTATGTTGAAGCGGCTGAGTTATTTAATCAGATTAGAGTAAAGAAAAAATCGGCCGCTATTGCTAATATAATTGAACGTCATACTTTTTGTTGACTTGTCACAACATACTTAAAAAACAGTATAAAATACAACATATTATAAGGCGCCTAATCGACTAATATAAAATGATTATCACAAATTTTTGATAAAAAATAGCTTATCTATTTGCATTTCTGGCGGTTAGGTTCTTTACTAAAAAGTGTTCATATATTTGAAATGTTAGCAAGTTAGTTTTTTAACTTATTTGATATGTTGGATATTTCGGAGGGTGTGTATGGGTATTTTGTCCTGGGTTATTTTTGGTTTAATCGCTGGTATTATTGCTAAGTGGGTCATGCCAGGTGCTTACAATATGGGGATTATCATGACCATTATCCTCGGTATTGTCGGCGCAGTTGTCGGCGGTTATATCAGTACCTTCTTTGGTAAAGGCAAAGTGGATGGCTTTAATTTAAGCAGTTTTATTGTTTCCGTAATTGGTGCTATCGTTGTCCTTTTTATCACCGGAATGCTCGCTCGCCCATAGCCCACTATCTAAAGATAATAAGCATTTCTCATATAAAAACATAACTGCCAGTTTAGCAGTTGTGTTTTTATCTTACTTCGTTTCAATTGGCAATCCATTATTTTGGCCCCATTCAGCCCATGAGCCATCATAAAGTTTGACATTCTTATTACCTAAAAGTATTAAAGCAAGTAATACTACAGCGGCAGTCATACCTGAACCACAGCTAATGACTGTGCGCTGCATAATGTCAACTTATTGTTTGGCAAAAATAGCTTTTAATTCTGCTGGTGATTTATAACAACCTTCATTGACTAACCAATCCCAAGGGACATTTTTACTGCCTGGCAGATGTCCCATCCTTAATCCTGGGCGCGGTTCCGGCTGTTGTGCGCTGAAACGGGCAGTAGGGCGTGCATCGATAAATTGGACATTAGGTTGCTGAAGAAGGGTAATAACTTGTTGTTGGGATAAAGCTTGATCAGTAATGCATTTAGCGGTAAAATACTGTCTTTCACATATCGCAGAGATAGACCGCTTTTTTCCATCCACATAGCGCACTGGCTAAAATTTTGACATTATTACAGCCTAATGTTTTAAAGGTCCACCAGGCGCGCGGTGCGGAAAAGAGTGCGCCTTGATCATAAATAACAACTTGATGATGATTGCTGATGCCTAATTGCTCACAAACGCTTGAGTAAAAGATATTTCATCAGGCAGCATATGGGGTAGATTCTTACTTTGGTCAGCAACAATATCCAAATTGAAAAATTACGCATTGGGAATATGTCCTTGATAATATCGTTGCTGATAATCAGTTGGATCGGTAGGTGGTGGCAGAGCAGAAGCATCAACTAAGACAATATTTTCATCCGTTCAATGCCGATGAAGCCATTGTGGGGTAACAAAAAATACTTCGTACATAATATCCTTCTATAATAAGCAATAATTTAACTTGGGGTTGAATATTAACTAAAACTAGTATATCGATTTTTTGTGAGAAATTAAATGCGGATTAAATTTTTATCTTATTGATAATAACATTATGATAAATTTAATATTTTTATCGTTTTATACTCAACAAAATGGTTGATATTTTTATATAAGATTTCTATGGCGCTATCTAACGCAATTAAAAATCAGATAAGCCTTTGGTATAAGTCGCTATCGACTTATATTGACGGCTTTATTCCACGTATTGCCCAACGGCAAATGATCTCTGAAGTAGCTAAGACATTATCAGGTGAACAAGGCTGTCATCTGGTTATTGAAGCACCAACCGGAGTAGGGAAAATCCTATCTTATCTAATTGCGGGTATTGCTATTAGTCGGGCAAATAGCAAGCACTTAGTCATTAGTACGGCCAATATTGCTTTGCAAGATCAAATTTTACATAAAGATCTCCCTTTGTTGGCTAAAATTATTCCTGATCTACGATTTATTGCTATTTTTGGCCGCAGGCGTTATTTGTGCCCACACAATTTGACTGCTATTTGTGCGGCAGATCAGCCGCAAATTGACTTGATGTTCTTATTGCAGCAGGAGATAGCGGTAACCAGTCAACAAGAGCGCACTGTTTGTCAGCAGCTACATGCTGATTTTATCGCCGGTCATTGGGACGGGGTAGAGATCATTATAAAACAGCGTTAGATGATAGTTTATGGCAAAAAATCAGTACCGATAAAGTCGGATGTTTAGCCAGAAATTGTCAGTTTTATCATTGCTGTCCATTTTTTTTTGGCCAGATGGAAAATTGAGCAAGTTGATGTCATAGTTACTAATCATGCGTTAGTGATGGCAGCAATGGAAAGTGGCTCAGTTTTACCTGACTAAAAAGATGTTATTAGTCCTTGATGAAGCGCATCATATCGCAGATGTGGCCCGAGATAGCTTAGAAGTTGAAGCGAATATTACTTTACCTCATCTAACCGCGCAGTTAGATAATTTTGTCCGTCATATAGGGCACTATTTGAGCCAATACTGCCCAGTTAAACCACCAAAACTCGCCAAAGCTAATCATTTAATCCGGCATAGATAAAAATTAATTGATTGCTTTAGTCAGGTTATCGCTATTACTCAGTATTTATTACCTGACAATAGTCAGGATCCGATTTATCTGTTTAAATTAGGTCAATTACCAGCGGAATTAGATGTTTGTTGCCAACAACTTTTACATAACTTAGCCATGATTTCGTTGTGCTTACTGAAAAAATAGTCGAGCACTTGTCTGAACAAACTGGCAAACATGATGCCGCTACTTTGCATCGTAGCCTTGTTAATCAGGAGTAAGATGCTCAGTTATTGGCAAAATATGGTTAAACTTTGGCGTTTAGCTGGCTGTGAAACGTTATCAAATACGCCAGTATCTAAATGGTTGAGCCGTCATTATGACAAAAATCAGTTACATTACTATTTTCATTGTGCAGGTATACGGGTCAATGAACAATTAAATCAGCTGTTATGGCAAAATATTCCGCACATCATAGTGACTTCAGCTACCTTACGTTCATTAGATAGTTATGTCCGTTTCACGGAGTTAACCGGGTTAAATGAGCGTGAAGATGATCGCTTTGTTAGTTTAGAAGCTTATTTTGATCATGTAAAACAGGGGCAATTAGTGATCCCTAAAATGTCAATCGAACCGACTTGGTAAAATGAAATATTACATTTAGCGGAAATGGCTGATTATTTTAAACAACAACTCCAGTCTGGAAAACATCGGGGTATCCTATTTTTGTTTAGTAGTCAACGAGCAATGGAAGGTTTTTTGAATCAGGTTAAGGAGTTACGCGAGTAATTGTTGGTTCAGGGTGATAAACCGCGTTATCGGTTGGTAGAGACTCATTGTCAACGTATTGATCAAGGGCTTATTAGCGTTTTAGTTGGATTACAATCCTTTGCTGAAGGTTTGGATCTAAAAGGCGATTATTTGTCGCAGGCACATATTCAAAAAATTTCTTGTCCACCGATCACAAACCCTATTATTATTACAGAAAATGAATGGTTAAAAACGTTAAATCTTTATCCATTTGAAGTACAAAGTTTGCCAACTGCTTCGTTCACGTTAATTCAGCAAGTTGGTCGCTTAATCCGTAGCCATGATTGTTATGGTGAGATTATTATCTATGATAAACGACTAAGAACCAAGCAGTATGGTGCTCGTTTATTAGCTTTATTACCGGTGTTTCCGATTGTTGAACCGGAAATATCCTCGATATTTCCTAAAAAAACGGAGTAATAAGCCTTTTTATCTGCTACTTATTACTCCTTATTGAAATTAGCTGATTTTTTTGCAGAAAGCAGGTTTTTAGCACTAAACCTTTAATTCCTTCTGCATTACACTCAATTTCATCTTTATTTTGCGTTAGGTGAATGTTTTTTATTGCCGTACCTCGTTTTAGGGTTTTTGATGTTTCTTTAACTTTCAGATCTTTTATAACTTGCATACTATCTCCATCGCTTAAGTGTGCGCCATTAGCATCTTTAACGACAATATCCATGAAAATCCTTATTAATTGCTAACAATGCTAACAATGCTAACAATGCTAACAATGCTAACAATGCTAACAATGCTAACAATGCTAACAATGCTAACAATTATAGTAAAAAAATGATTGATATTAAGTGGATAAATAAACATAAAAAAGCCACACTCCTGTGTGGCTAAATGACGACATTTTGTTTTTATATAGTTATCGAGAGATACAACGGTTATTTTTCAATAAGCGCCGGTGAGAATATCTTCTGCATCCACTTCACCAATTTCATCAATTGCTTTACGCACATTATTGGCAACCACCGCAGCCCGATCGGCCAAAGCTTTCAAATGATCTTGTACATCGTGAATATTGGTTGGGTATGCTTTTAATGGTGTATGGCCATGAACGCTTTCTAGTGTGCCCATAGCTGTACCACCTATTTGTACTACGAGTTCCGCTAATTCATCTTGATGTTCTAAAATAGAGGAATTAAATTCATCTAATAATTCATGAACAGCAATGAAGTTTCTACCGCGCAGATTCCAATGTGCTTGTTTTATCATCAATGATAGATTAATAAGTTGTGCAACTAGCGGATTTAAAACAGAAATAGCGTGTTTTTTAGTACTATCACTAATATCATTACGGGTATAAAGTAAATCAATTTTCGGTACTTTAACTAATTTAGCTGTGCTCATTATTACGCTCCCATTATATCAAATAATGTATTAATACTTTATCTAAACAATAACTTATTATTAATCAATAGTCTTATCATTTGATCCTATTAAATTGATAGGTAATATTGATGTAAGCGTTATTTTATTACTTACAATTATAAATATGGTGATAAAAAATAGGAATGCAAGGGAAATTAGCAACAAGTTACAGTGTGAATTTAGGCTTGAATTCACACTGTTTGAGCATGAAAACGACTTAATTGATTTCAACCGTTTCGTTTTTTTTTCATGGTAGACGTTGAACCAATTGATGCGCCAATGATACAAAATAGCGCGAACCACTGGGTTAATGTTAAGTGTTCATTAAGAAATATCATGCCCATCAAGGCTCCCATTGCTGGTTCCAAACTCATTAAGGTACCAAATGTTTTTGCCGGCATACGTGTTAGAGCAAACATTTCAAGCGTGTAAGGGAAGGCCGTTGACAAAATACCCACCGCAAGGGCAATTGGTAGAATTGACAGATCAAATAGGGGTTCAATGCCAACGGTAAGAAGGCCGACCGGGAAAAAAATCAATGTCGAGATAAACGAACCTAAAGCCACTGTTGCTGTACCATAACCCGCCCCAGCCCGCTGACCAAAGATGATATACGTTCCCCAGCAAATACTGGCAGCTAAAGCATAAGTAATACCAACTGGATCTAAACTATTAATATTGTTTCCAAAAGGTAGTAGAAAGGCTAATCCAATAATAATCATTAATATCCAAACAAAGTCAATCGCGCGGTCAGATGAGAACATTGCTAAGGCTAAAGGGCCAGTGAACTCTAATGCAACAGAGATCCCTAATGGGATTCTTTCTAGCGATAGATAAAACAGCGAATTCATTGAGCCTAAGGAAATACCATAAATAACTAAATGTTTTAATGAATGGCCGCGTAATTTTTTTCGCCAAGGCTTAAAAATTATAAAAAGAATAATTGTTGCCAAAAATAGTCTTAAAGCTGTTACGCCAAGTGCACCGATAGTTGGAAATAGACTTTTTGCTAATGAAGCTCCACTTTGTATTGATATCATTGCGCATAGCAACAACAATACGGGCAACAGCGTTTTACGCTTTTGATTTAAGACAAATGACATCTGGAGGTAACCCCTCAAAAATAGAGAATAAAATAAATGTTAGGAAACTAAATAATAACTCAGTAACAGCAAGATTTGGTTAATGATATTGTGTAATTATTACATAAAAAATAAGTAAACAGATATTCTTTTCAATGCCGATTGTAAATAGGATATTCACTATAATAATTGTTAATTTTAAAAAAGAAATGACATAAAAAATATTTATGTGTTTGTTAGATTTGATTAATGTCTGCTAGGGCTGACATTAGTAAATTTAAGTTAAGGAGGATAATGTGGATAAGATAAATAGTGTAACAGTTTATTGCTGATCTAGTGTAGGAGCCAGTGATATTTATCAACAGCAGGCAATTGCATTGGCATCGGAACTAGTTAACAGAAAAATAACGCTGGTTTATGGCGGTGGCAGCGTCGGTATTATGGGTGTTTTAGCTAATTCGGTATTGGAGCAAGGTGGTTGAGTGGTTGGTGTAATGCCTAGTAATGCCTAATTTATTAGTTGAACGTGAGATTTCTCATACAGGTTTGAGTGAAATCCATATTATCGATACTATGCATCAAGGTAAGCAAAAAATGATTGATTTGGCTGATGGATTTATTGCTCTACCAGGGGGATTTGGTACCCTGGAAGAATTTAGTGAAGTTTTTACTTGGGGTCAAATTGGCTTACATACAAAACCATGTGGGTTATTAAATGTTAATAATTATTGGGCGCCGTTAGTTACTATGATAGAAAAAATGGCTGATGAAAAGTTTTTACAAGAAAAATATCGACGTATGGCGATTGTTGAAGATAAGGCGGCCAATTTACTTGATCGTTTTTTACACTATACGGCGCCTTCAGTAAAAACTTATGATGATCTATAGCTGTGTTGAGTTTCCATCACTTGGTTAGCACTAATAAAATAAATAATTAAAAAGTGATATATTGGTTTCACAGCTATAAAAGTTAGCTCTATATGGTGGTTGCCTAACAGACTTCACAATTAGGATCAGGCATTAAATTAATCGTTCGAAATTCTGTTGACATAGCATCATAAAATAGCACTTTTCCGCTGATAACTTTACCAAAGTTAGTGAATAATTTTAGTGTTTCCATCGCTTGCAAGCTACCCATAATACCAACCAGTGGAGACATAACGCCGGTTTCGATACAAGAGAGATTATTTTCACCAAATAAACGACTTAAACAGTGATAGCAGGGGGGTATTATCTTGATAAGTTAATACCACCAGTTGTCCTTCCATGCAAATAGCTGCACCTGATACTAATGGGCGTTTTAGCGTTAAACATAGGCGATTAAGCTGTTCGCGAATAGTCACATTATCGGTACAATCAACGATTACATTTTGTTGTTTAATTAAAGTATTCAGTTCATATTCTGCCAGTTTTCTATTAACCGTAGAAATTTCTATATGTGGATTAATGTTATGTAATCCGGTTTTGGCCGAGTCAACTTTTGCGTTACCGATAGATTGGTCGTTGTATAGGATTTGCCGTTGCAAATTTGATAGAGAGACGGTATCAAAATCCAATAGTGTTAGCTGTCCGATGCCAGCAGCGGCTAAACATTGAACGGCGGCACAACCTAAACCACCCATTCCGACAATTAATACTTTTGCTGCTTTTAATTTTTCTTGTCCGTCAAAATCGAAGTTTTGTACAATAATTTGGCGATTATAACGGAGTATCTCTTGGTCAGATAATTCAATAGCCATACTTATTCACTTATTAATAAATGATTAAAATACTCAATAATCAACTAATTCACCTGCGTTAACCGCGCCACGATTTTGCTCTAAAACGATAAAACAATTACTTTGGTTAAAGGAACTCAAAATGTGTGAACCTTGCTGTGCATGGGGTTACCTCTAACTCGGCTTGAGAATTTACCCGGGCAACCCCTCGTTGGAACTCAAGGCGTCCTGGTGATGTTTTTATCAGGTTGGTGGTGCGTGCTTTTAAATAGGGTGTACTTTGCCATTGGCTAAAAGCGGAAAGGTGATTGATAATGGGTTGTACCAGTTGATAAAAGGTGACTATAGCGGATACGGCATTACCCGGTAAACTACAAAACCAGGCAGATTCTAGTTTACCAAAGGCAAATGGTTTACCAGGTTTGATTGCTAGGTGCCAAAAATTAATGCTGCCTATTTCATTAAGGATCTGCTTAGTACAATAAGCTTCCCCCACCGATACACTACCGCTGCTAATAACCAGATCGGCTTGTTGATCTGCTTGTTCAAACGCTTGATAGAGTTTGTCAGGATCATCGGCAATAATTGCTAAATCAATCACTTGGAAGTTCATTTTTTCTAATATCAAGCGTATTGCCAGCCGATTGGTATCATAGATTTGACCAGCAGCCAGTGGCTGGCCAATAGTTTGTAGTTCATCACCAGTAGAGAAAATAGCCACTTTCAACTGGCGAAAAACTTCAATCTCACTGACTCCCAATGATGCAATAAGAGATATCTGAGTGGCGGAAAGTTTGTTGCCTATTGTCAAGACCGTATCACCCTGTCAAATATCTTCGCCGGCAAAACGAATATTACTAGCTGGTTTTATTGGCTGAGTGAAACTAATGGTATTATCAACTAATTGGGTGTTTTCTTGCATGATGATCATATCAACACCAGAGGGGATCGGCGCTCCTGTCATAATGCGAATACAAGACTTGACTGGTAGCGGATCGCGAAAAGGAGAACCAGCTAGCGTTGTACCCGCAACAACCAATGGGGCGACGTCTTGCCAATCATTAAAGCGTATTACATAACCATCCATAGCTGAATTATCGAATGGAGGGACATTAATTGGCTATATAATTTCTCGGGCGGTAATACGATTAATCGATTCTGTTAGTTGGATAATTTCTTTTTTTTTTGCAATTGGGGTATTAAGGTAAATATATTATTTAATGCTTCCTGCAGCGATAATAATTCTTTGGTATGATAATGCTCCATATCTGGCTCCAAATAATACTACCATTTTGACTGATATTGGCATAATTTTGCCAAATATTTTCAGTGCATTATGATAACAATCTCACTTATTAACAAAGAAGTTATCTACTTTATTGCCTCTTTATGGATTAATTTAATTTAGTATTCAAGACTGAAAACATAATTATGCAGGTTTACATCGTGCCGGTTTGTACAAATTGTTGCTAGTGCCAGAATAAACATTCGTTTTTATTGAGATTAGCATGGGAAAATGCAGCAGATGGCAAAATGGTTTCTGCTCTGTCATACCTGCTACTTAATGGAAAATTAGTGTGGGCGCCCGCCAATTTTTATCATTATTTATCAAAAAAAGTGATTAGTACATACTAGCTTTAGCAATTTAATTGGTTTGAAATTTCGTCCTTTATTATATAAATATATGAATTAATTAAATTTTATTTATTATAACAACCTATTTCATCTAGTCAATTATTGCCCAAATAACAGTTGACTAATCGACTGTTATTTGGTTAACGTATTACATACGTTAATAGTAATAAATAAAATAAATTGAGGTGTAGCTAGATGAAAATATTAATTATTGGCGGAACTGGTTATATTGACTCAGCTATCGTTGAGAAATTGAAAACCCGACCTGTTGAGCTTTATGGGTTAGCGAGATCAACCTCCGCTGCGGAAAAGATAAAAAAATGGCTATAACGCTAGTATGTGGTGATATTTTGAAGCTTGATAGCTTAAAACCTATGGTGAAAAAAGTTGATGCGGTTATCTATAGCGCGATGCCAGGTGTATTTGGTAATGAAACATCGGTGTTTGAACATGATTATTTAGCTGTTGAAACCATTATTGCCCCTATGAGAGGGACAAATAAAACTTTTATTTACTCCAGTGGTGCGATGGTAGTGGCTGATTTACAGACTATCGGTGGCGAAGGCACTGCATTGGCCGAAGATTATGTTGCTAAGGTTCCTCCGGCATTTATAGCTAAAAGAGTACAAACTAAGAATTTAGTTTTAAATGAGGCTAAAAATGGAATAAGAACCATCGTGATTAGGAACCATCATCCATATGGCAAAGGTGGCAACTTTATTTTACCTTTCTTAATTGCTGAGGCATTACAACATAATAAGCTATTTTATATTAATAATGGTGACAATATGCTGTTGTTTGTGCATGTGCAGGATTTAGCGGAACTCTATTGGTTAGCATTAGAAAAATCAGCGGCTGGCGAATTATATCATCCCTCTAGCTTTGAGATGAAAGTTAAAGATCTTGTTATGATGATTAATAAAAAAATGACAAGAAAGCGAACCGTTGCCAGCATAAATTTTGCACAAGCTAAACAGCTATGGGGAGAAATTGTATCGCTCGTCATTGGAGTGAATAGCAATTTAAATAGTGCTAAAGCAAGAGAGTTATTAGGATGGATACCTAGTCATCATTCAATTGAAAAAGAAATTGTTACGATTATGAGTAGGTCTTAAGGAGATAAATCTGTAGCTGTCGCATTAATTAATGCGACATTGAATGGTCAGGTTAGCTTACAATTATAATTTAAGTTAACAAGGATATTGCGTTAAAAATAACAAAATATTAGGTAAAAAATAAAGTCGACTGAAATTGCACTCTTGATGTTAAAATTTGCCGCTGACTTCTCTTTAAGCCAGGATTTTGTTAAACTGATCATAAAGAAATTTTGCCTTAGTAAATTATTCATATATTAGGAGTGCATTAAGCGAAATTTTTTTATAAATTTATTCATCAAACCGATCTGTTACTGACATGTAAAATAAAAGAGATACTGAATCCGTTTAATTTATCACCAGAACAGTTATTGATTATGAAATGTTTATAGGAAGAGGATGGAATAAATCAAACCATTATTTCTGATAAGTTAATTAAAGATAAGACCGGTATTACTCGTATGCTAATGCACCTGGGTGGGGGGGAAGGTTTTATATAAAAAGTAGTACCTGAAAACAACCGCCAGATTTCTAATGCTTTTTTAACAGAAAAAGGGAAACAATTAGAGCAGCAGTTAATAAAAACTTCCCTTTCAATATGTGAAAGGGTTAGCTATGGATTAACTGAAAAAGAAATTAATAATTTGATAGAAATACTGACAAAAATACAAAATAATAACGATCTTTTTTAAATAATTATTCAATTTTGACTATCCTTTGCGTTCTTATTGATTTAGCGCTCTGTCACGCACAATGAATAACAATATAAGTATACAAAAACGACAGCCACTATTTATTGTGTTGTGATATTACAGCAATCAATTTTGCTAGCTAACATGCTCATTTTTTTGATAAAATATTTAGTCGAAATTCGATTGGTTTAAAATGAGGGTATAGTCAGTAAATTGATTATTTATAGTAATATAAATTGATGTTTTGATATAAATGAACAGAAAAAAAGAATAAATAATGACTCTGATATGAAAATTAGCGCGATATAAAAAATATTTTGTTATGATAGGCTATTGTAATCGGATAATGGTATCCATTTATTGAATGTTTAGTTAAATTTTATTGTTGGAGAAATGCATGTCATCGCTCAGTCAAGAAGCGCATCTTGTTCGTAAAGCACTAGAAGTACGGGGTCTTGAAACCCCTCTTTGCGGTCAATCTCTTTCTTCCTCAAATGAGCGTAAACAACAGATTGAAGGACACATGATTGAAATTATGCGTTTACTTAATCTCGATCTTAAAGATGATAGCTTAGCGGAAACACCTAAGCGCGTTGCTAAAATGTATGTTGACGAAATTTTCTCAGGCCTCGATTATAATAATTTCCCTAAAATTACTTTGATCGAAAATAAAATGGATTTCGACGAAATGGTAACGGTTCGCGATATTACGTTAACTAGTGTCTGTGAGCATCATTTTGTCACTATCGATGGTAAGGCGACTGTGGCCTATATTCCAAAGGATAAAGTGATTGGTTTATCTAAAATTAATCGTATTGTTCAATTTTTTTCTCAACGGCCACAAGTTCAGGAGCGTTTGACCCAGCAGATTTTAATTGCGCTACAAATTTTATTAGGTACAAGTAATGTCGCGGTTTCAATTGATGCTGTTCATTATTGTGTGAAAGCCAGAGGCGTTCGTGATGTAAGCAGTAGTACCATGACAACCTCGCTAGGAGGTTTATTTAAATCTAGTCAAAATACTCGTCAGGAGTTTTTACGCAATATTTCTCGCTGAATTACCGCTAATTAATGTTTGTTATTAAAGCCAGGCGGCAGCGGATTGAACAAATTGATCTGCTGCGTGCAAGCGCTATTTTTGCAATTTTACTGGTTAATATTTTTGCTTTTGCGCTACCTGAATTAGCTTATGTGAATCCAGTTTATATTGCTAGTAAAACAGCCGGGGATATTTGGTGCTAGGTATTTTTGAATATCTTTTTGCAGGGAAAATTTCTGGCAATTTTTAGTTTGTTATTTGGTGCAAGCTTTGAATTTTTGTCTAAGCAGGGTTTATATTGGAATAAAATTCGTCTGTTTGTGTTGGCTATTATTATTGGTCTGCTGCATGGCATTGGGTTATGGGATGGGGATATTCTATTGCCTTATGCTTTGACGGGGCTATTGGTAATAAAATTTATTTATCTTAATAACACTAGATAGCTATATTATCAATCTATTGTTATTTATTTATCCGGCTTAATTATTTTTTGCAGTTTTAGTTATTTTACTGATGCTTCGTTATTTTGGTATCCAGCAGAAAATGATTTTACTAATGAGATCAACATTAAAATAGCGGGCTGAATCGGTAGCACAAAGATTAATTATTTTAGTGATCCATTATGGTTGGCAGTTATTGGCATTAGTGAGAATTGGCTGGTTAACGTGAAATTTTTCTTTGTTTCATTATCGCTATGTTGCTTATTGGACAATCCCACTAACTATTTTTATTCAACTTTTTTCTATCGCTATCCAGTATTACTATGATTGGAGTCATATTGTAACTGGGTTATTAGGTTTTATTATTAATTAGATTATTATTCCTGTTCAAATTATTGGCTATATTGCTATTATTTATGGTTTTTGGCCACAAATAAAAAATATCTTCATTATTAAATGGCTGCAATCAGTTGGCCGTAGTATGGCTTTAAATAGCTACTTATTACAGACGCTGATCTGTACCACTATTTTTTATCGGTTTGGTTTTTTTGTTCAATTTGGCCGTTTAGCATTACTTAGTTTTGTGCCGCTGATTTGGTTTATTAATATTATATTTGCTATGTTGGTTGAAATATTTTACGCAAGGGCCGATAGAGTTGTTATGGCGTTATTTAACCAATAAATTCGCTACTTGCTAGCTGAAATTATTTCAGCTCTTCAGGTAAAACGGCAGGATATCCTTTGATGCCATCAGGCATTTTTATCGGTGCGGGAATAGATTCCTGTTGTCCCAAAAAACGGGGTTCACTTTTTAATATATAGAGATCAATTAGGGCATTAATACGGGCAAAAAAACCTCGCGTAAACAAACTTTAATGATTTTTTTTGGTGAGGAAACTGCATAGCACTGAGCATCTATCCCTTTTTTCATAGCGATAAATAATATTCTTTCACAATGGAAACGTTGGGTAATAATAGTAAAGTTGTTAGTGGCAAACACTTGATGAGTCAAGTATTTTATTTTACCGCTATTATAAGCATTAATGGCGCCCTGAATTCGATATTTATAGTACTCATTAGGTAAACCGGCAGAATAATATTTTGACTCGCCTAAAATCATACCAACGCCGCGAGGTGGTAATTTTTTTACATCATCATAGATATAGTCACCAGTTTTCCAACTAATCCAATGATCGAATGCCAGAGTAGCAACGGTTGCAGTTACTATAATGGTAAGTAATAAGCTATAAATAAGGAATTTCCTCATCATTTATGCCTATAGATTACAGGATAGAGAAAGTCAGCTTAATAAGGGCTATTTTACTTATTATCATGCGCGGCCGCTGATTAATTCAACAGCTTATTGCTAGATAAGACTTATAATAGCCAGAAGGCAGCAAGTTTGTAAATACGATATTCAGACTAGCTGAAATTACCTCGAATTAGTTACTTTAACACATTGTTCAAGACAACTGTGGCAACTGGCTAGATTTGATTTAAATTTATTCAGCTAAAATAGCCTAAAAATTAAAGTTATCGCCCGCCAGTAAGATTAACTTTTCTACATAAAATAGACAGAAAGTGATTACCATGTTATTGATTCATTTTTTATAGCTAATCACTTTAATATAATAAATCGATTATTAAAGGAAAAATGAAAGGGGCAATTAATGAGGTGATTATGCCACATGTCATTAATGCGAGAGAACTATAGGCACCTTCAATGTAGTTTATCTCGGCGCTACGCGCAGTACCTACTGCATGTGAGGCTGCTCCCATCGCTAATCCTCGAGCAATAGGGGTTTTTATACGCAAAAAATTAAACAGTACATGCCCAAACATAGCACCAAAAATGCCAACTAAAATCACACAAGCTGCACTAATGGCTGGTATGCCGCCAATCCCTTGTGAAACAGCATCGCAATCGGTGTTGTAACAGATTTTGGCAATATTGAAGCAGCCATTTCGACACTCGCGCCTGCCCATAACGCAATAGCGGTTCCTGTTACCATAGCAATCAGACTTGCGATAAAACAAACACTAATAATGGATTTCCATTGGGCACGAATTTGATGTAATTGCTCGTATAATGGCAAAGCCAAGGCAATAACTGCCGGCTGTAACAAATCATTGAGAATACGGCTACCAGAGAAATAATGGCTATATGAAGTATGTGTTATTAGTAAAGTATCAATAATGATACTGATTGAAATTAACAGCGGATTTAAAATAGTTAATCGATATTTTTGGGATAATTTTCTCGCTAATAAGAAAACGATAATGAAAGGTAGTGACCACCAGATATGATTTAACATTGTTGTTATTCGTTATTTGGCCTATTTTTTTGCTTACTTTGGTTTTTTTCTGCTGCTTACTAGCATCCGAGGTAATTTAAATTAGGTTCACGATGAATACAGTGTGAGCTATAAGCAACAATAATCATAATAATTAAGGTACTAATAATGCAGGAGAGTAAAATAGGGATAATTTGTTGGCTAAACATATCATAATAATTCATTATGCTTACTCCGATTGGAATAAATAGCAATGTTACATTTTTGAGTAGCAAATGACAGCCGGGTTGTATCCAGTGGACAGGTATGATTTGGACGGTTAATAAGCTAAACAACACCAGCATACCGATTATACTACCTGGCAGAGAAAAAGGCAGCAAATTTGATATTAGGTTTTCTATTATTAGGCATAGATAAATGAATAAAAAAGCACGTAAATATTGCCAACTAATATAAGGATATTTTTGCAAAACAACATAATACCAGTCCTATAATAAAACATACTGATAATACAACTAGCTCACTTAATGTGCCAGGCTGCTTGTAGTCTCTAGGATTAAAAATGGCGAAAATGCGATTGTCGCCATTTTAATTTAATGTTTTTTGTAACCTATTTTACTTTCATACCGGGCTTGGCACCAGCATCTGGACTTAATAGAAAGATATCTTTATTACCAGGACCGGCGGCTAATACCATTCCTTCTGAAATGCCAAACCGCATTTTTCGTGGCGCTAAATTAGCGACCATGATCGTTAAGCGCCCTTCAAGTACTTTCGGATCAGGATAAGCCGCGCGAATACCAGAAAAAACTTGTCGGTTGCTATCACCTAAATCTAATTGGAGTTTTAGCAGCTTATCGGAGCCTTCAACTAAATCAGCTTGCTTAATTAAAGCAACTCGTAAGTCTACTTTGTCGAAGTCATCAAAACTGATGATATTTTGGAGAGAATTTTCTGGATCTTGTTGATTAGTCATCGTTTGTGCCGTTATATTTTGGCTAGATGCCGCCGCTAACATAGTAGTTATATTGTTCATTTCAATTCGCTGGAATAAGGTTTTAAATGGCGTAATTTTATGATTTAACAAAGGGTCGCTAATATCATCCCAGTTGAGTGAAATATTTAAAAAAGTTTCTGCCCGATTAGTGAGCCACGGTAATATAGGTTTTAAATAAGTCATTAGCACGCGAAATAAATTGATACCCATCGAACAGATATCATGTAAATTTTGTTCGCGATCTTCCTGTTTAGCGACTACCCAGGGTGCTTGCTCATCAATATAGCGATTGGCTAGATCGGCAAGTAACATAATTTCACGAATTGCCTTATTGTATTCACGATGACAAAATTGTTGACCAATTTTGTCTGCTGCGGCAATAAATTGCTGGTAAAGCTCAGGAGCCGCAAGTTGCGATGATAACTTACCATCAAAGCGTTTATTAATGAATCCAACATTGCGAGCCGCGAGGTTGACGACTTTATTCACGATGTCGCTATTTACCCGTTGGACAAAGTCTTCTAAGTTAAGGTCAATATCATCAATGCGGGAAGAAAGCTTAGCGGCATAATAGTAACGTAAACAATCAGCATCCAGCTGATCTAAATAGGCGCGCGCGGTAATAAAAGTGCCCCGTGATTTGGACATTTTTGCGCCATTTACAGTGATATAACCGTGAACAAAGATATTGGTAGGCTTACGATAACCACTACCCTCTAATATTGCTGGCCAAAATAGGCTATGGAAGTAAACAATGTCTTTACCGATAAAGTGGTAAAGATCGGCAGTAGAATCTTTGTGCCAATAACTATCGAAATCAATATTGGGTTGTTTGTCACATAGATTTTTAAATGTCCCCATATAACCAATAGGAGCATCTAACCAGACGTAAAAATATTTGCCATGCTCATTAGGGATTTCAAAACCAAAGTAAGGGACATCACGAGTAATATCCCATTGCTGTAAACCTGCCTCAAACCACTCTTGCATTTTATTTGCCACTTGTGGTTGCAAAGCCCCTGAGCGTGTCCAACTTTGTAGCATATGACTAAATGCGGGTAAATCAAAGAAAAAATGCTTTGTTTCACGCATTTCAGGCGTTGCACCAGAAATCACCGAGTAGGGATTGATAAGTTCTGTTGGGTTATAAGTTGCGCCACAGACCTCACAATTATCACCGTATTGATCAGCGGCTTGGCATTCTGGGCAACCCCCTTTAACAAAGCGATCGGGTAGAAACATACCTTGCTTGGGATCATAAAGTTGCGAGATAGTTTTGTTTTTGATATAGCCACTCTTTTTTAGTGTTAAATAAATTTGTTCAGATAATGTTTTATTTTCTACACTATGAGTTGAATGGTAATTATCATAACTAATGGCAAAGTCAGCAAGATCATGTTGATGTTCCTGATTTACTTTACTAATCATCTCCTCAGGCGTTATACTGAATTGCTGAGCTTTTAGCATAATTGGAGTGCCATGAGCATCATCGGCACATATAAAGTAAACCTGCTTGCCGCGCATTCGTTGATAACGAACCCAAATATCGGCCTGAATATGCTCTAAAATATGGCCAAGGTGTATTGAACCGTTAGCATAAGGTAACGCACAGGTTACCAAAAGTTTTTTCGCGACTTGAGACATAGTAAGGATCTAATTCCCATAAAAATTGAACAATAATTTGATGTTAACTGATTGAGTTTTTTTCGGCTAGGCCTGAACATGACTAATCAATCATTATTTTATCGTAATTTTGCTTGATAAGCGTCATTTTATTATCTATTTATCTTAATTAAACTGTTCTCTGGTATGATGTAGTGATTAATTGTTGATAATTTAATACTAAATAAAAGGAGCTGCGATGAATTCAGGATCCTTGAAACAAACAAAAGCAGAAAAGTTAACTCAGCAAGTTGCTGAGGTTTTAGACACATTTTCTCATCCAACACTGCAAAGTAATCTGAGTACATTAAAGGCATTATGTCATTGTGTATTACTCGATGATGTTTTACATATTGAATTAGTCATGCCCTTTGCCTGGAAAACACCGTTTAAGTTATTAATTGAGCAACTGACACCGCAATTACGAAAAATAACTGGCGCACAAACAGTAGAGTGGAAATTACGTCATAATATCAATACTTTACGTAGAGCTAATAATTTGCCTGGCATTAATGGAGTACGTAATATTATTGCTGTCAGTTCAGGTAAAGGAGGGGTTGGCAAATCAACCACAACATTGAATTTGGCGTTGGCATTAGCGCAAGAAGGAGCGAAGGTAGGTATTCTGGATGCTGATATTTATGGTCCCTCTATTCCGACTATGTTGGCAACTAAAAATCAGCGGCCCACATCACCTGATGGACATCATATGGTACCGATAATGTCTTATCATGGGCTAGCGACTAATTCAATTGGTTATTTGATTAATGATGATAATGCGATGATATGGCGTGGTCCAATGGCTAGCAAGGCTTTGATGCAAATGTTACAGGATACCGAATGGCCAGATTTAGATTATTTAGTGATTGATATGCCACCTGGAACCGGTGATATTCAATTAACCTTAGCACAGAATATACCAGTTACCGCGGTGATTGTTGTTACCACACCACAAGATATTGCTTTGCTTGATGCGATGAAAGGCATCGCGATGTTTGACAAAGTGAAAGTGCAGGTATTGGGTATTGTTGAAAATATGAGTCTACATATTTGTAGCAATTGTGGCTACGTGGAGCCTATTTTTGGTTCTGGTGGTGCAGAAATATTGGCTGAAAAATACCAGTGCCAGCTGTTAGGTAAGATCCCGTTACATATTTCTCTGCGTGAGGATTTAGATCAAGGTCAACCGACAGTAATGCGGGATCCTAATGGTGAATTCGCTGCTATTTATCGGGAAATAGCATCGACGATTTCGGCTCAAATGTATTGGGCAGGAGAGAAAATTCACACTGAAATTGCTTTCCGTGCTATTTAAACTGATTAATTCCATAACTTATTGCTTGAAAATAAATATGAAGTGATAATTATTAGGTCTTGTTATTAAAATTAGCCAGACCTAATTTTAAATGCTGGAAGATACTATAATAACCCCTTATAATTCCGGCGCTCATAATATTTAATTATATTAATTCCCATTATTTAAACTCAGGTTATTTAAAATGGCTGATCCAGCACATAAGTGCGCTATTGTCGGTATATCAGGTGCTTCAGTATCAGGTAAAAGTCTTATTGCGAAAACGCTTTATCATGAATTACGTACTCAAGTGGGTGACCACAATATTGGTCTGATCACTGAGGATTGTTACTATCGAGATCAACATGACATGCTGATGGAAGAACGAGTGAAAGTAAATTACGACCATCCCAATTCAATGGATCATGATCTGCTTTTTCATCATCTGGAATTGTTGAAGGCAGGAAAAGGCATTGATCTGCCACAATATGATTATACTCAGCATACACGTAAGCATGAAACCATGTTTTTTCAGCCTAAAAAAGTGATTATTATTGAAGGTATTTTATTATTAACTGATAAGCGCTTACGTAAGAATATGGATTTTGCCATTTATGTTGATACGCCATTGGATATTTGCTTAGTAAGAAGAATTAAACGGGATGTCAATGAACGAGGAAGAACATTAGATTCTGTTATTGAACAATATACTAAAACTGTTCGCCCAATGTTTCTTCAATTTATCGAGCCATCGAAACAATATGCAGATATTATTGTTCCTCGTAGTGGAAAAAATCGAGTGGCGATTGATATTCTAAAAGCTAAAATAGCGGAATTCTGCCAATAATTATCTATAAATAGATTAGGCATTCTCGCAAGGAGATGGAAAAATGCGACTTTGTGACCGTGATATAATTAAATGGCTTGATGAAAAGAAGTTGGTTATTGAACCACGCCCATCAATTGAACGGATCAATGGGGTAACTGTTGATGTTTGTTTAGGTAATAAATTTCGAATATTTCAGGGCTATACTGCACCTTATATCGATCTTAGTGGGCCTAAAAATGAAGTTAATGCTGCATTAGATCGGGTGATGAGTGATGAAATTACCTTAAACCAGAATGGTGCGTTTTTTTTGCATCCGGGTGAATTAGCATTGGCGGTCACTTTAGAATCAGTCACTTTGCCTGATAATGCTGTTGGTTGGCTTGATGGCCGTTCTTCTCTTGCCCGCTTGGGATTGATGGTGCATGTTACTGCTCACCGTATTGATCCCGGTTGGTGTGGTCAGATTGTGCTAGAGTTTTATAATTCAGGTAAACTACCATTGGCACTATGGCCGGGTATGGTTATTGGCTCATTAAGTTTTGAAATTTTATCCGGTTCAGCTGAGCGCCCCTATAATCGTCGTCAGGACGCAAAATATAAAAATCAACAAGGTGCGGTAGGGAGTAGAATTAGTGAAGATGATAAAAGTAATCATAAATTGTGATATTTTAAGTTAATTAATTCGGTGTTTTGCTGAAATCATGCTATAACCAAAATAATTTTATTTTCTCAGATCACGGAAAATAAGCTATCTAAAGGTGAAGTCATTAATTGTTTGTTTGAATACCATTGATGGAGACAGTGATGAAACGATTTTTGACCACATTAGCTATTCTGATGGTGGTTATTTTAGCAGGCTTAACGGCGCTAGTGTTGCTCGTTAATCCCAATGATTTTTGTCACTATTTAATTGATAAAGTTGAACAAAAAAGCGGCTATCATTTAGTTTTTCAAGGCGAAATGCGCTGGCATGTATGGCCTAGGCTAAGTATTATTACTGGGCCGATTTCACTCACCGCGCCGGGCGCGACTAAGTCGGCTATTAGTGCAGATAACATGCGGCTTGATGTCTCCTTATGGCCGTTAATTTCCCACCAACTGTCTGTTGAACAGATTGTAATCAGTAATGCAGTTTTGCGCGCTACTCTAGATAGTGAAGCAAAATTAAATCAAGATGCCTCGATTGCTCCAGAAGGCCTTAACCGTATTAGTAGGAAAAATAATAGTGATAGCAAATGGTTATTTGAGATTAATAAAATAAAACTAACTGATAGTTTGTTAATTTGGCAGTTGGATAATGATACCCAGCTAAATATGCGTAATATTATGTTGTCGCTCAGAAGGGAAGATAATCATTTTATTAGCGTTAATTTTAGTAGCAATGTAAGTAAGGATCAGCAGGATCTCAATTTTTCTTTAAAAAGTAAGTTAAATATTGCAGATTATCCGCATCAGATTGCTGGGGAAATCAATCAATTAGAATATAAAATTAGTGGTATTAATTTACCAACAGATGGCATTAGCGGCAATGCAACTTTATTGTTTGATTATTTGCATGATCAGCAACCAATATTAACCCTGTCTAATTTAGCTATTGACGTTAATGATAGTAATTTAACTGGAAATTTAGTTGCTCATTTAGGTAAATCACTAGATTATCAATTAAATATTACTTCCACAAAACTGGATTTAGATAAGATTTTAGGTTGGCAATCTTTATTACAACCTTTAACAGAGACAAAGATAACTCCTCAAGTAAGTCCTAAGCCTGTTATTGCGACGGTTGAAACCGATAGTTATGATTTAAGTTATTTAAAGCAATTTCCATTTCAGGCAACAATCTCTGCCGATAAACTTATATATCGAGGTTTAGTTGTTGATAGCTTTAAGTCTAAGATAACCAATAAAAAAGCGTTATTAAATGTTAGTCAGCTAGAAGGTCGATTATTAGGTGGAAATTTTGAATTACCTATTAGTTTAAATTATCAAAATAGTCCGGTTATCGTCGCTGCTAAACCCAAATTTAATCATGTTAGGTTAGCTCCTTTGCTGCAATCCTTTGATATGCCGACCAAACTAGATGGTTCATTGATGTTAGCAGCAAATTTATCAGGGCCTGGATATGATAAATTTGCGCGGCTAAATTTTTGGTCCGGTAGCGCTAATGTAATGTTATCCAAGGCACAGTTAACAGGATTAAATATAGCTTCACTGATCCAACACGCCTTTTCACGCCTTACTGATAAAATTGATACCCCGCAAAATCTTGACGATAATACGCAAATTGAAAATTTAACCGTTGATACAAAACTTAATAAGGGCATGCTATCGTTCTCAAATCTAGTTGCTTCTTCAGACGACGCTATGATTATCAATGGTAACGGTTGGCTAAATTTAGCGGGGAAATCAGCAGACGTGAAATTGCTGGTTAATATCAATAAAGGCTGGGATGGAAATGATAATTTTATTAATAAAATTAATCAATTGTCCATTCCTATACGTATTTATGGTAAGTGGAAAAATTTACAATATCAATTGAATATTGAAAAATTGCTGCATGATGAGTTTCAATCACAAGCTAAAAAAGCACTGGATAAGTTGTTAGACAAAGAAGTTAAATCGAAAAATTAGTTTTAGCTTAAATTTATAACAAATGATTAGTGCGTTATTTTTATGTAATATTCTGTTTAACATCATTTTTAGCTAGTTGCAGGAGGGGGGTAATCAACACTTTTTTAAGGCGGTGGCTGGTGACTTCCAACGGCTCAAAAATCCAATTTTCAATTTTGATACGTTCACCTACCACAGGCATTCGTTGTAGATGCTCCATTAATAATCCAGCAATCGTCTCATATTCACGTTTTTCATCAAGCGTAATTGACACATACAGGATCAGATCCTCTAAAGGCATAAAGCCATTAGCAACCCAACGGCTATCCTCTAATTGTTGAATATCATGACGAGAATCCACCTCTGCTTCGCTGATTGGCATATTACCGGCAATAGTTTCCATAATATCCGTCAGCGTAACAATTCCCTCGACAGAGCCAAATTCATCAACAATAAAGGCAAAATGGGTATGAGCTTTACGAAACTGCTCTAATGCCTGAAGTAGGGATAAGCCTTCAGGGAAAATTAGTGGCTGAGTAATTAAGGCATGTAAGTTAAGTTTTTGTTTTTTTAATTGTTGATTTAATATGTCGATAACGTGTATAACCCCTACCGGTTCATCGCTTATCAATTCATCCGTAACAACAAGACGGGTATGGGGTGTTTTTTCTAGCAATGTAAGTAGCTTATCGGCAGGCTTGTTGATATTAATATATTCAACGTCATGGCGCGAAGTCATTATGCTGCTAATATTACGTTGAGCGAATCCTAATAAACGAACAATCATTTGTCGTTCTTGTGGATCAAAAATACCATTATTATCAGCGATTAAATCAGAGGTGCGATGATCTAATTCAGCGCGTTCATGTTGACCATCTAAAACCCGCAATACTGCTTCTGCGGTTCTTTCCCGCAGTGATTTGCTGCCTTTTAAAAAACGGCGTCGATTAAATAATGCAAATTGGTTAAGTGATTCGATCATAATAGAGAAACCAATAGCAGCGTATAAATAGCCTTTCGGTATCAAATAACCAAATCCTTCAGCAACTAAGCTAAAACCGATCATAAGTAAGAAACTGAGACAGAGAATAACAATAGTTGGATGGGTGTTAACAAACAGGGTTAATGGTCTACTAGCGATAATCATTAAAATCATAGCAATAGTGACTGCGGCAATCATAATGCCAATATGTTCAACCATGCCTACGGCAGTAATTACCGAATCAAGTGAAAAAATAGCGTCTAATACAATAATTTGTGCTACAACAGCCCAAAACTTGGCTGTTTTGCGTTGTTTGCCAGATCGTTCATCTTTACCTTCTAACCGTTCATTAAGCTCCATAGTGGCTTTAAAAAGCAGAAACAGCCCACCGCCAAGCATTATAATATCTCGCGCACTAAATGGGTGACCCCAAATATCAATGATAGGATTGGTTAGTGAAACGAGTAAAGTGAGACTAAACAATAAGATGATGCGCATAAAAAGTGCGCAGGTTAAACCAGTTATTCTTGCTTTGTTGCGTAATTTAGCCGGTAATTTATCAGCTAAGATAGTGATAAAGACTAAATTATCAATGCCAAGCACGATTTCGAGTACGATAAGAGTAAGAAGCCCCGCCCAAATCGTAGGATCAGTGATCCATTCCATAAAATTTATTTTACCTTCTAATATGACGGCTTATGCCGACTTTTAGAATAATGGGCACTTTGAACAAAAATTTCAATATAATAACGTTTTTTTAATCGTTTTTAGCCGAAATATCCTATCCATGAAGGCATGAAATCACTATCATCAAACTATAGAGTAAGTTAATATCTCAATACGTAAAAATATATTTGCTCGTTAATTGTGGGTAATGAAGTGTCAGACAGGAGTTTTTCATGTCAAAACAACAAATTGGTTTAGTTGGTATGGCTGTTATGGGACGTAATTTAGCGCTCAATATTGAAAGTCGAGGTTACTCTGTTTCGATTTTTAATCGTTCTAAAGAAAAAACCGATGAAGTGATCGCAGAAAATCCAGGTAGAAAATTAATTCCCTGTCATACGATTAAAGAATTTGTTGATTCATTAGAAAAACCCCGTCGTATTTTATTAATGGTAAAAGCGGGTGAGGCGACAGATAAAACCATAGCTTCCTTAACACCTTATCTGGATAAAGGTGATATCCTAATCGATAGTGGTAATACTTATTTTCAGGATACTATTCGACGTAACCAAGAACTTTCAGCACAAGGGTTTAACTTTATTGGAACCGGCGTTTCTGGTGGTGAAGAAGGTGCATTAAAAGGGCCTTCTATTATGCCTGGTGGACAGAAACAGGCTTATGATTTAGTGGCACCTATCTTGCAACAAATTGCAGCTAAGGCCGATGGTGAGCCCTGTGTCAGCTATATTGGTCCCGATGGTGCAGGACATTATGTAAAAATGGTGCACAATGGTATCGAATATGGTGATATGCAGCTTATTGCTGAAGTATATTCAATACTTAAAAACGCATTAAAATTAAATAATGAAGAATTGGCGGATATTTTTACTGAATGGAATAAAGGGGAATTAAGTAGTTATTTAATCGAAATTACGTCTGATATTTTTCGTAAAAAAGAAGACCAGACCGGTAATTATTTGATTGATGTCATATTGGATGAAGCCGCTAATAAAGGAACTGGAAAATGGACCAGTCAAAGTGCTTTAGACTTGGGGGTACCTGTTTCGCTTATTACTGAATCGGTATTTGCGCGTTATCTCTCTTTTTTAAAACAGCAGCGGGTAGCAGCAGCAAACATCCTGACTGGGCCGGTTGTTAATTCATTTAAAGGTGATAAGCAGGAATTTATTGAAAAAGTTCGTCGGGCACTTTATTTAGGTAAAATTGTTTCCTATGCACAGGGTTTTCAGCAATTAAAAGCAGCATCGGATGAATATCAATGGCAGCTAAATTATGGCGAAATTGCCAGGATTTTCCGCGCTGGTTGTATTATTCGAGCGCAATTTTTGCAAAAAATGACCGATGCCTATAGCCAAAACCCATCTCTAGCAAACTTAATGTTAGCGCCTTATTTTAAGAATATTACTGATGAATATCAGCAATCATTACGGGATATCGTCTGTTTTGGTATACAAACTGGTATTCCATTACCTACGCTTACGGCAGCAATTTCTTATTATGATAGTTATCGCTCTGCTTTTTTAGCGGCAAATTTAATTCAGGCACAACGTGATTATTTTGGCTCTCATACTTATAAGCGGATTGATAAAGAGGGTATCTTTCATACTGAATGGTTAGAGAAATAGGTCTAGCTGAACTGATATAAAATCATATTGAATGGTCTTTATCATTAACGATAAAGACCATCTTTATTGGCTTTGGGTTAGCACAAATGGACATATTGATTTGCTGCTGTTTTTTGACTTCAATTTTATATCTATCCAAAAATAAATAGATTTACACATTATATTGTAATATAAAATATATTATTTTTTATAAAGTAATTATGATTTTCAAATAAATCTATTGTTTTTTTAATAAAACAAATAAACTTATTTGTTATTTAATAAAATTAACCATAAATAATTATGATTAATTTGCTATATTATGAAAATCACTAAGACTGAAAAAATAGAAATAGTTTATCCCAGTGAATTAATGAATAAAATTTATTGTGATTTTTGTAATACATATCAAAGTCTTAACATATGAAAATAACTTATTCTTACAATTAAAGAGATCAAAATTAAAAGAATAAATTGGATAATTTAATAAACTTATAAATTAATATTTATTATTAAGCTCGATAAAAATAAATATAGATTACTAATCTATAAATTTATATAATAAGTAGTTGTATGATTTGTTAGCGTGATTTTATAAGTTATTAATTATTTTTTGTGTAGATATATTTCACCAATTGGATAATACAATATGGATAAATTGACCCCATTCAAACCTTTACCAACCATAATTGCTATTACAATCACTCTCATCATCTGGTTTATTATTCCTACTCCTACTCCTACTCCTACTCCTACTCCTACTCCTACTCCTACTCCTACTCCTACTCCTACTCCTACTCCTACTCCTACTCCTACTCCTACTCCTACTCCTACTCCTACTCCTACTCCTACTCCTACTCCTACTCCTACTCCTACTCCTACTCCTACTCCTACTCCTACTCCTACTCCTACTCCTACTCCTACTCCTACTCCTACTCCTACTCCTACTCCTACTTCTACTCCTGCTGCTGTTGAGGTAAATGCTTGGCAATTATTTGCGCTTTTTATTGGGACTATAATAACTATCATAGGTAAAGCCTTACCAATAGGTGCAATCTCCATTATCGCAATTGCTTTAATTGCTATTACGGGAGTAATTAATCCTAATAATCCGACGGAAGCTATTAATAATGCATTGAGCGGTTTTTCAAATCAACTTATTTGGTTGATAGGAGTTTCAATAATGATTTCTATTAGTCTAAATAAGACCGGCTTAGGTGCCCGTATTGGTTATTATTTTATTTCTTTATTTGGCAAAAAGACCTTAGGCATCGCTTATTCATTGGCGATTGCAGAGACAATATTAGCACCAGTTACACCAAGCAATACTGCACGGGGTGGTGGTATTATTCATCCTATAATGCGCTCCATTGCAAAGAGCTTCGGCTCTGATCCAGAATCAGGTAGCTCACACAAAATTGGCCGTTACCTGTCATTGATTAATTTTAATATCAACCCAATTACATCTGCAATGTTTATTACGGCAACTGCACCTAATCCATTGATTGTCAGTTTGATTATGGGAAATACCACCCCTCAATTTGAGATAAGTTCGGGAATGTGGGCAATAGCCGCTTTTATACCAGGTATTATTTCGTTATTGATTATGCCATTAATTATCTATTGGATTTATCCACCTGAAATTAGAGTAATACCAGATGCACCAAATTTCGCGAAACAAAAATTACACAAGTTAGGGCCTATTTCAGCAGCAGAAAAAATTACTTTAGCAGTATTTGCCATGCTTCTGCTGATGTGGGCTGGTGTGCCTGCGCTTATTTTTGGCATCGCTTTTACTATTAACCCTACCGCTGCGGCATTTATCGGTCTTTCCGTTTTACTTTGTACCGGTGTATTAGCTTGGGATGATATTTTGAAAACCAAGGGGGCATGGGATACAATTACTTGGTTTGCTGCATTGGTCATGATGGCATCTTTCCTAAGTAAGCTTGGGTTGACTAATTGGTTTTCTCAAACAGTTGGAAACGCTATTGATCATCTGGGGATCGGCTAGATTGGTGGCATGTTGTTACTTGTTTTAATATATGTCTATTCTCATTACTTTTTTGCCAGCACCACAGCCCATATTATGGCAATGTTTGCAGCATTTTTTACTGCTGGATTAGCATTGGGCGGCGCCACCTATTTTGTTTGGTCTGATCCTGGCTTTCTCTTCATCATTAATGATGTCGTTAACCCATTATGCTACAGGTACTGCGCCGATTATTTTTAGTTCTGGTTATACAACTTTAGCTGAATGGTGGAAAATGGGTTTTATATTAAGTGTAGTTAATCTTTTAATTTGGTTAGTCATTGGTGGTTTATGGTGGAAGTTATTGGGCTATTGGTAAGTTATAATTAACATATCTAAATTGCTGGACTAATTTGTAAGTTAAATAGGGTTTAACATTTAATAAATACAATCTTGCTGTAAAAGTACCACTAAAATATTCTAGCTATTACATTCGCTTTATTTAAAAATAAGTGAGGAAATATGCAATTATGTAGGTTAGGTTCAACTGGATTTGTTATCCCACCACTTGTTTTGGTGGTAACGTATTTGGTTGGACTATCAATGAAAAAGAGAGTTTTGCCATTTTAGATGCGCTCTATGATAACTGTTTAGTTGCAATTGATACGGCAGATGTTTATTCAAGTTGGGCAGCAGGTAATCGTGGTGGAGAATCTGAAACTATTCATTGGAAATTGGCTAACTAAACATTCTATTGCCCGAGATAAATTAATTATTTTTACCAAAGTGGGCGCAGATTTAGGTTCGTCAGGTAAGCGTGGGCTCTCTGCTCGCTGGATTATAAACCCGGTTGAGGACTCATTACGGCGTTTACAAACAGATTATATTGATCTCTATTTTCTCATTGGCCTGACATCAATACACCTTATGAAGAGACGTTAAACGCTTATAAGAAGCTTTTAACAACAGGCAAAATTCGTGCTATAGGGGCGGCCTCAAATTTGGATGCAGGACAGTTGAAAACAGCGTTAGATGTGGCGAATAGTCACAATTTACCGCGATACCAGGTATTACAACCGTAATATAATATTTACGATCGCGCTGCTTTTGATGATAAGTTGAGGAAACTCTGTATCAAAGAAAATATTGGGGTTGTCACTTACTATAGTTTGGCATCTGGTTTTTTAACCGGAAAATATCGTCGTCAAAACGATTTAAATAGTAGCCCTAGAAAAAGTGATATCGATAAATATCTTAATCAAAGAGGTGAAAGAATTCTCAAGGCATTGCAGGTAGTTGCTAATGCTCATCAAGCTACATTAGGAGAAGTTGCCCTTGCATGGTTAATGGCTTTCAATGGGATCATCGCCCCGATTGCTAGTGCAACTACTGCTGCTCAGGCTGAAAGTTTTGTTAACGCTATTAATTTAACCTTAACCAAAGCGCAATTCGAATATATAGATTATGAAAGTAAATTAAATTGAAAATATTTTCTATATCTATTAATTGAAAATTTAGCTATAAAAATGGATGATTGTCTATCATCAAATGACGATTATCCAATTTGACGGTTTATGCTATTTTTTATTTATATAAAACTTTAATAACAAAATAATAGAGATAATTTAATAGCCATTGAATATATTTTTTCTTATTAAACATATGTTTAGCTGCATATCGATATTGGTTTGACGTTGATGCCGCTATAAGAGGAGTTGTTTTCCAAGGAGATTTTTCTTTTATTGTAATAAACAGATCTGTACTGGGATATTCAGACCAGTTATTCCATGGCTTGGTTGGGCCAATATAATGAATGAATTTTACATTATCAATTGTAGGGAATAATATTCTATTTTTTAATTCATAATTGATACTAAATTGGGTATTAAATTTTTTCTCTAAAAATAAAACTTGATTTACCAGAGATATATTTAATGCATCCTGATCATAAAATATAAATTTTGCTTTTGTCTTATCATCAAGTAATACATTTATCGTTTTCTCAGTTACTTTATTTTTATACCACTTATCGGTATCGATTAGCATAACGCCTGAGTTAAAGTAGCCATTAGCTATTGCTGGTGTTGCTAGCATTTCAGCCCGCTTTCTCCATAGGTATTGGTCTCGGTCAGCGACAGCCGCAATAATATGATGGCTTAAATTGATGGTGAATAATTCTGATATATCACCCGAACAAATAATGTCTGAATCTAAATATAAAATTTTATTTATTTTTTGGTGAAAATAATTTGCAATGATAAAGCGAAAATAGATTGCATGAGACCACAATTTATTGGTTGGTAATTTTTTTAGCTGCAGAGTGTCGATAAGTAATATTGTTATTTTTGTATTATATATTTTTGTTAGTTTATCATATTTTTTCAGTTCACCTGTAGAAATCATATCAATGAAGATATAAAGGTGGAAGGTATAATCTTTATTAAAATGTAGAATCGAACAGATAGAGATCGCAGTACCAAGAGCGAAATTCATATCTGCTCCGTAAGCAATATGAAACTGGCAATTTTTTATCCTAGCAGATGAAAATTCATAGCTTGTTAGTATCATCTCCTTACTATTGAAATACATTAAGTTTCCTTTTGGCAAAGCTGGCATTAATTTTATAGTAAATTGTTATTGATTCTAGCGTTAGTGGAAAGAAAAAACCATTGCTATAACCATTATACTTTATAAAAATTGATTAATAATCATTATATTTTTTAGAAATGAGATGTTTTAAAATGGTTTCTGATCTGTTGCTAAGCAGTTTTTTCTTATGTCAAATTAAGTAATTATTTGAAAATATAAGATGAATTAGTTTTTGTTTTGATTTTTATGATAGGTAAATATCATAATGGGCAAATATAGTAATTAAATTAATATTATTTTTATATAATATATTTAAGTGATTAAATTAATTAATTATTTTTCACACAAAGTAAATAATAATTTATATTAAATTTCAACATAAAAAATTATTTTGTGTTTTTTTGGCAATTATTATACTTATATTACAATAAATACTAGAATAAATGATATTATTCTGCTGATAAAATAGGTAGTAAAATAAAATTGATTAGTTATAATTTAGTTAACATATTATGAAATATAGAGTTTTGGTGGCGTTAATGAGTAAATCTTGCCCTATTTTTATTGTTTCATTAAAAAAGAATACAGATAGAAGAAGAAAAATTAGTAAAGCTTTGTCGTCACAAGCTTTACCTTTCACGATAGTTGGTGCCATCGAAGGTGCTAAGTTAACTCAGGGTGACATGCCTTGGTTTGAATCCGCTAATTCAGGTAAGTTTGATGTGAAAGCAAGCGGAATGAATGAAATTACTTGTAGTTTGAGCCATCAATCAATTTATCAACATATTGTAAAAAATGATATCGAATGTACATTGATCCTAAAGGAAGACGTTATCATTGATACAAAATTATCCACTCTAATCAAAGCGTTGTAACAGGGTAAAAGTGATTTATTAAAAAAAGATTATGTTTATTTGCTAGGTGGTCAAGAAGGGCTGAGTTCTAGAAAACGAATTTCGTTAAGTTTTTTTAATAAAATAACCATCGCTAATGTGACCTTTCGTCTATTAACTTATAGTCCGGATAAAATTTTTCGTGCCTGTTGTTACTTAATTCATCGCAACACCTGTAAAAGAATAATCGCTGAATTTGAAAGACAATTTTTTGTTGCTGATTCGTGGGGCCTGTTATACAGAAAACAGGCAATTAAAGGATATTATTTAGCCGAAATTATTAAGCATCCCATTGTTTTCGTTGAAAATAGCAATTTGGAGGCTGATAGAAAAAAGTATGTTATTAAAGAAAAAAGAAGAACTCGAGGCAATCTTGAGTTTGCTTTAGCTTATATTTTGCTACAAATAAGGCGTATTTTACGTTGTTTAATTTTTTGGCAAAAATAGGGGTTATGTCGTTTTGAGAGATTGCCATCTAATATTGTTTTTGCACGGATTAATCATTATGATTAATCCGCTAAATGCTATCACGCTAGAATTTTCTTAAGGGATGAATTAACTCTGTCAAAATAGCTATCTTCATAAAAATCTGAGATGGAATTTTTTATGCTAACCTGTGGGGGTAAGGTTTTATTATCAACAATATTCTGCAATATATTAACGAAACACGGTAGATCATTAATAGGAAATAATTCTCCATTAATATCGTTTTTAATAATATCTTCCGGCCCATCTGGGCAATCTGAACTTATTGCATAAATACCATAGGATATGGCTTCAAGAAGAACCATACCAAGGCCTCAATGCTGGACGTTAGTAGTAAAGCCGAAACTGTTTTTATGTTATTGCGTATATAAACCCATGGTTCAGGCTGTCAGCCACACCAGTTATTTTTTTTTCAATATTTAGTTTTTTAGCTAGCTGTTTTAATTGATTGATCTCGTGCTCTTCGCCACTACCAACAATATTGAGTTGCCAATCACCGCTGATATTCGCCAAGCTAGTAAATAGAAACGCCAGTTGTTTTTGCCCCGTAAAAAATATTCGCCCTAAATAGAGAAAAACAGTTTTGTCCTTAGGTCGCTGGATAACAATGTTCTGTTTTTTATTGGATTAGAATAAGGTAAAAATATTATTTTCATCGACGCCGAGAGCAACTAATTTCCTCGCTATACCTGAGCTTATCGCGTAATAGTAATCTGCTTTTAAAAGATATTTTTTTTATAACTTCCATTAATGGAAAAGTGTGGCCAGGAAATTAGTGGTATTTGTCTGGCTAAGATAAGTTTTCTACTGATATTTGAGTTGTAACAGGCAATCGAATCCAAGACGATAATTGCGTTAATTTTTTGCTCGCTAAGTAGTTGTCGCAGCTGCAAAGCATAATGAATACGCCGCCGCTTGCCATTTTTAATATTGGAATATAATCGATTATATTTTATGTTATCTAACCAAGCATCATTTGGTTGCGTTTGTTTATCATTAAAAAAAACACAAAACTGACAGTTATATCTGGTCGCCGTTGTTTTAATAACAAAATAAATTCACGACAAATGGTTTCCATACCACCAAAACTACTAATATTGTAGCTGGTTATTAATATTTTGCTTGGCATCGTCTGCTAATCTCATCAAGTTTTTAATTAAAATAATATCTGTCAATCTTATCTATTTTAAATAAATACTATGTCATTAATAAAATAGTTAAAATAGTGGTTATGGCGCATTTTTATCAAAATATTCTGGTTATTTCAGAGAAATATTTAAAAAATAATTGAACAATAACTTAATTTAAAAGTTACAAAAAGATCATTGGTTTGTTAATTCATAAAATAGAGTACATATTTTAAACATATACT
This sequence comes from Arsenophonus endosymbiont of Aleurodicus floccissimus, assembly GCF_900343025.1. Classification (GTDB taxonomy): domain Bacteria; phylum Pseudomonadota; class Gammaproteobacteria; order Enterobacterales; family Enterobacteriaceae; genus Arsenophonus. The sequence continues at coordinate 391,984 of NZ_OUND01000001.1, forward strand.
CTACTTTTCTACTTATAAGCTAAAAACTTGAACCTAATTTTTTTAAAAATAATATTTCTTCAGGAGTAGAATTTCTATTAAGAATTCCATTTCTGTGTGGATAGCAGCCAAAATGATCAATAATTTCTTTATGCCGTATTTCAAATTCAAGTGTTATTTTATCATTTAATACAGTAAAAAGAGGAACTGCTTGTTGATGAATGAAAGGTAATTCTGAATGCATAAATGGTATTAAAATTAATTTACGTTCTTTTATTGGTAAGTGTGTATAATCTGGTTGTTTAATTGCTTCTTGAGCTAACATAAGCGCCATATTATCTTGTGAAAAAGCTTTTTCTGTATCACGCCAAATATTACGAGAAAACTGATCAAGCCCGATAATTTCAGCTAATTTACCTTTTATTGAACAACGCCAATAAGCAAGTTCACCACGACTCGCTTTTTCAGTAGTTAGTTTAAATCTATCCCGGATGATAAAGTCAAATTGTGGTTTTTTTCTAACCATTGTTTATTGGTAGATTCCTTAAACCAGAAATCTAAAACTTCTTGCCATTCATTATGCATTATATTTATCTCTTTAGGTTAGCAATTTTCCCGCTGTAAACCATCTATAATTCTGAATAGTAAAATGAAGATGAAAATATAATATAGCTACTTTATAAGAAAAATTCTGTTAAATGAAGTAAATTATTTTATAAATTTTCTTGATATGTGATGATAATGTAATCTTATATCATGCCATTAGTATGAGCAAAATGAATAACGTTATTTTTTTAAATTATAATTATTATTTTTAATATATCAAAAGTGGCAGTTTTTGATAAAGGATTTACTATTTTATTTTTTATTAAATATTCAATGGTGTCATTTCTATTTTAATTAAAATAAAGCAATATTCTAGAAATAAAAAATAAGCCACTAAAATAAAGTGGCTTTATTCATATATTAAATTAATTATTTTTATTACTTAGGCATTTTTGCATAAATTCTTACCGTTTACCTTGTTTAAATTTCATTTTTCCTGCTTCTTCACTACACTTCTTCATTCTTTCATTTTGCTTGTTTTTTTATTGCTAAGGCAGGATTTCATAAAGGATTTTCTTTCTTCACCCTTTAATGATTTTTCATGTGCTTTAGAATTACAACTCCCCATTTTACGTTGTTGTACTGACATATCTTTTTCTGTCATTTTTTCGGCAGATAAAACAGGGTTTAGTAATAACACGCTGATTAATATAATAAATAATATTTTCAATTTCATAGTAGAACTCCGAATTTACAAGATATCAATACAACAATAGCAGTAAATTATGATTTGTTGAGAAAATAGTCATCAAAGAATAATATTCTCTATAAAATAATTTCTGCTATTTTAGTGAACTAAACTACCTTGCTTCTTTTGTTGTATAAGCTGGAGTACTGGCATATATAGTCGTTATGTATATTGAATTTAGCTATTTATAAATTCAATTGATTGAGTCAATCGTTTTTTCAGTTCCTGGAATTCCTGCTTTATTGATTCAGCTATATAGAGTGATTTTTCTTGCGTTAGAATCTCGCATTCTAGCTCTAATTGTTCAATATTGGTATTTTCATTAATGTTGAGAAAATTATCATAAAATTTATTAACTTCTTTTAATGCTATAAGTAAAGCATTGTCTTTAGGAATTTCTGTAACAAAAGAATGCATACAAAGAATTAGCGCCTTTCGCGCATTTGCTATCGCAAAAATCGTATCTTCTGGTAAATTCTCTGCTTTTAATTTATCTACTATGGAATAATATTCAGTATGATATTTATCTGCTGGAGGGGCAACTTTATTATGAGCTAATTCATAGGCAAAATTATATAGACAACAATACTAAACTTGATTTATATCGTTGTCGGTTATGTTTTGCCGTTGTTGCTCATTTAATGATAATCGACATAAAGGTGAGTTCAAAAATTGATGATTATTTTTAAATATTTCTTCGGAAAGGCCAAAACTTTCTCAGTCAGTATCAGCATATTTTATGGCGACCATACCAAATTTTATTTTTAATATTTGTAACTCTGCTATAAAATTTTCATTGTTATTTTCACTTGATTCCAAATGTCTATCATGCAATTTTTTAATTTCATTAATTAATCCTATAATTTCATTGTTAAATTCTATTTTTTGTTTCAATGATATATTCGTAGAGTCATTAATTTTTATTAAATTCTAATAATTTATTATTGTAATTGTCGATATTATATTCTTTATTATTTAATTGCTCAGATGGAAATGCTGAAACAGAAGTTAATAGTGATATAAGCATATTAATTTTTATCAAGAATATAAATTAACTAAATGGAAAATTTTGCTGATTGCCAGATTATTTTTTTGAGGTTGTATTTTTATTTTTTAAAGATATTTGCTCAAGTGATGAGCAGATTATTTTTTTATCAGCGACTTTAAGATTATGCAGCTGGATTTTATTTATATATGAACAGATCTGATTTTTTATTTGGCCGTTGTTTTTTAATTCTTTCGCAATTAATTGTATGATGTCATCAGTCAATTTGCTAATTTTTAAACGAATAACTGCTAAATCATCATGTTGAACTATCTTTTCTGGCATGGCTAGCCAGTCTGCCTTATAGCGATATTGAATAGCTTTAGCGGCATTTATTTGGGATATCATAAAAGGCTTTATTGACTTTTTATCCAGGCCTAAAATTTCTGCTTTATTAATAGAGTTTAAAATAACTTTATTTTCTTGTGTGCGATCTTCAACTGACAATTGTTTTTCAAATTTATACTTAGCTATATATTTCATGTAAGAAAGGCGTTGCTCAATAAGATCTGCAATTTTTTGGTATTGATGAGCAGTAGCTGTAAATGAGATGAAAAAAAGCGTAGATAAAGAGTACTTCAATATAACTGCACAGGGTTTATGGCGCTTAAGCTTATTAATCATAATACATCTGGATGCTATATTGTGAAAATAACTCAAATGTATCAATAAATTAAATAATATTCAACATTATTGAATATATAATTTAATTATTAATAAAGTCTTTTTTTCTTTCAATAGCACGTTCAAGTATTTCAAGATAATCAGGTGTTTCTGTGTCAAATGATGTTTTAATTTTATCACACGCTACATTCACTATTTCTGGTTCAGCTGTTTCCGGATTTCCTGATTGAAAAGGGGGTTGAGGGTCATATTGGGTAAGTAGTTGCATTACCTTTGCATCAGTTTCTGATTTTATAATTGATAATATGTGCAGCCCAAAATCAATACCAGCGGTTACGCCTCCACCCGAAATTCTATTTCTATCAATGGTAACCCGTTCGTTAGAAACAGTAGCACCTAAGTTTGCTAAAAATTCATTGCAACTCCAATGCACCGAAGATCTATAGTTATCTAAAAGATTTACCGCGGCTAAAAACATACAGCCATTACATACACTAGTAATATAGCTAGCATTTTGGCTAACTTTGTGTATCCATTTTAACATTTTAGTATCTTTAAGTGCTGGAAAAGGATTATGTGAACCGGTAATGAATAAGATATCTACAGCATCTAATTTATCAAATGTTGTGGTAGGTGTGAGTGTTACACAATTAATTTCTGTCGAGATTGGTTGTTTATCATGCCAAATATATTATATCGTAAATCCTTGATTTTGTAATAGCGTGGCAGGACCAATAATATCTAATGGTGTCATTCCTGGAAAAAGAACAAATGCAAAAATTAAATCTTTTTTTCAGTAGTAATTTTTTCTTCTTTCATATTATGACCTATTTAATTTTATAAAGAGAAAGTTAAATTCCAAGTTAATACTTTTATGCTGTTAACTTAATTTATTACTATTAATCTTAAATATTTATTTTTATTAACAGCATCAAAATAGAACTCAGTGCTATTGATAATAGCTTATTTTTGCCACATAAAATTGATTGAATATCTAATATTATTTATTATGGTTTTATTATGAATAATACCCAGTTAATTTAAATGAGTATTACTATTTATTGCTATTACAACATTATTAAATTATCCGTTTATCGTAATATCTAAAGAATATTTTTACATAATCGCTCAGCAGAATCGCTTGCGTGGAACGCAATAATGCCTTTGAATGTTCCTTTACCAATTAAATGCTGATTATCCTCTGGGTAATAACAGACTCTTAAATATGATAGTCCTTTAATGTTATAATTACATTTCACATTAATTCTGCTTGGCATAGAGATATAAGGGTAGGGCTCACTTTCTGTTATAGATTTAATTCCATATGCCTGGAAAGTAACTAACTCTTTTTCATTGATAACTTGTGTTTTTAAAATTGAGTAGCCATCACTAATTTCAACGATATTTTCTGGTCCTTGTCCATGGCGTAGAGTATAAAATGATAAGTTAGGGATTGTTTTCAGTAAATGGATGTAGAATAGTATTAGCTTGTTTGGCATCAAATATTAATGGCATGCAATCTGCTTTTTTAACATCGAATGGTATTTCGAAAATATCGTAGTTATAGCTTAATATACGTGCAATATAATTATTTACGATTTCACCATTTCGTTCTATTCGAGCAACAAACCAGCTTTTAATAATAGTATCTTGTGGATGTTGATAAGAGATAAATCGCAGAGTTACTTCACCAGTTAAGGTAGGATCATTGAGATGGGTCGCCTGATTATTAGACATAATTGCCAATACTTTATATTTTACTGGCAAAGTCGTTTTGGTTGTTAGATCTAAGTCAGCCATTTCAATAATAGAGTAGCCATCATGGTTTTCAACTAGAACGGTACCAAAAGGAATTAATTGTTCTTTATCGCGAAATATCACTTTAATTTCAGCGTGATCCACCGGGGTGGATTCAATGTTGTGTGACACAATATTATCTTGTGCTTTGACTTGAGTATTACTATCTGCAATAAATTCTTTAAGCTTATCGAGCAGATATGGTGATGAAATACCTTGTTGGAAAATTATAAAACGACCCCATAAAATTCCTAGTATATTGTGAGTTTCTCGACCAACCAGGGGGGAGCCTGAGGATCTTGCTTCTATATCTCCATGAATGAGTAATGTACCATCTGGTACATCGGAATTTATTGATGCAAAAGGATCCATAGAATCCCTTAGTCGGGCACTAATTTGTAAAGGTTTTGCGCCACCATGTTGTGGGATATAGATGTTTTCGCATTTTTTATTTAACGTTTCTTGCAGCTTTAAACCACCAAATAAAGTTTTAACGTGAGCATTGTGATAATCAAAATCCGCAATAGTAAATAAGGCATAATCACCAAGCCCTCCATTTGACTCTCCGTGCGTCAATATTTTATCGACATCAAAATGAAATGAATAGTATCAGTTTCGGGTGATGAAAAGTCGTTGGCGATATTATGTTTGTTAACCCACATTTCACTGGATTTTATCGCTTCTGGATCAATTTGACTATTGGGACCTAAAGCGACATGGCGGTTTGTTAATACGTGATTAGCTGAACCTATAAATGAGCAAGTTTCACCATAACCATTAAATGCGACAAAATGTACAGCGCGAGCTGGGTTAAAAAAAGGCGTATTTTATACCACATATAGGGTTGTCGCCCATTATTACTATCTTCAACAATTTGTGTTAAATCAAGCGGAAGTGCTTCATAATAAGCAAGTTCCATTATTTGATTATCACAATAGTGATGATTTTTTGGTAAAATAACTTTAATATCAATGCAATTAGTATAAAAAGTTAGATTCAGCGTAGAACCTTTATTTAGTAGAAAAATTCAAGTATGCTGTCTCTTACGATCGGTAATTTCTATGTATGAACCAGATGGCATATTGGCCAAAGTAAATACCAATCGTATAAATTCAACATTTACATCTTCAATAACAAAAGTTCTAATTAAGGAGCTTTGATTATCTTATATAAAGTTATGATTGATGTGTATTATTTTGCTATTTTCTGCATATTTTTTATATTCATTTTTTCCTGAGTCATTCTATTTACTATTTGTTAATATGGTCAAAAATATGATTAAGGATCTTAATGTTTCAACAGAATAAAATGAAGCTAATTTTGCTTAATATTATTAAATATATAAAAAATGAATTTTTTATATTATAAATGTTATTTTTTATTTTATCTTTTTTGCTTATTACGCATTAATAAATGCATGAGATAAATTTTATGATTTATAATGTGTTATTAATGCAAAGGAAAAATAATATTAAAAACTATAATTTCTTTCTGTTGTTTAAATGTAGTAAGTTAATAATTATTATCTTTAATAACATAACATAACATAACATAACATAACATAACATAACATATAATATAATATAATATAGTTAAGATTGCATTTAAATAAAATTATCTATTTGGTAAATAAGCTGTGAATATAATATGTTATTTATCAGAATGATAAAGTAGATATCCACTAAAAGTAGAATTTTATTGCAACACTACCCTTAGTGATAATTATAGTGAAAAGAAAACATAGCTAGTTATAATTGAATATCTATAATTATGGCAGTTATAAAAGTAAATTATTTTTTCTCAACCTTTAAATTGAAAAATTTTTGGTATAGTAATTTTAATCCTGTACCACCCATGGATCCTAGTAAGCCGGCAACTACTAGTGCAATATAGTCACTAGAGCCATATTCCATAGCTAATAAGCCTCCAATAAATCCAGTAAAGCAAGATATAATCATTTCAAATATCATCGCTATCCATCGTCGTTTTGATTTCTTTTTTTCCGTATTTAATATATATCTAGTAGCACCTCCCCATTCAGAAAACAAACCTATAAGACACCATAAAAGAACATCATTTTCTTTATGCATATAGGTATAACCCCCAGATTCTAGATTTACTTTTTTAAAGGATTTTATTGAAAAAAATAAGACAAATATTAAACTTTATTGTTACAACTATTACGAATACTGTAATGATTTGTGCGTTATTTTATTTTATAAGTATACTGTTTGGAAAGATATAATTGATTTTTTAATAAAAGAGATAAAGATGGCTTTAAAATTTTTCATAATTAGTAATAATAAAATAAAATTTATGTTAATTAAACCTGTTATTGCTGTAAAATGAATTTAGTTAACTTAGTCTTCAAAAAAACTATTATCAAAATTTTGAACATTAGTTCAATAAAAAAGTATAGTTTTGTATTCTTTATTGATATAAGTATAACTATATTAGTTTATTTATATTTTATCAGGAGGAGGAAGCTATGAAGTCGTATATAGTTATCAATAGCGTTGGTAGGACGGTTGAAGTAGAAGATGAAGTTGTAAAATTAACCCCTAAAGAATTTCTTATTCTTGAAGTTATCCTCAATTTTTCTCATGGAAAGGATACGATGGATTTATAACACCTTATTCAGTATGTGTGGATGAATAGATATAGGAGTATTACAGCAAATAACGTTAGCTAATTTTTTTCTAGAGTACGCAAAAAACTTTACAATGTTAGTGGTTATATTGATTTGAAAAGAATGCCAAATGGTATGATTTATGCAATTATAAAAGATGGTACGGAAATATTATGGAATGAAAAACCCCCTAAACGATATCTTCTTATTACTCACATCTACAATTATTTAAAAAAATTATAAATTAAATTATAATTTATCTCAGATTATTATCTAAAATTAAAATAGTATTATCTTATAGTATATAATTAAAATCGCCATGTTACACCAGGGAAATCACGGTAGCTTAAATGTATGTAAGATTGATTATAATTTTTTTATTGAAAATAATATAAACATTAAATGAAATTTTAAAATTATATCTATATGTTAATTAAATATTTTTTATTTAATTATGCAATTTTGGAAAATAGTCCATTATTGCTAAAATTATAAATTAATTAAGTATTGTTAGTGTAAGTATTTTTTTAATATTAAATTGTAATAACAATGAATCAATTAAATTATCAAACAACATTATTAATTTTATCAACTAATTTAACTAAAATCATTAATGTCATGTTTTTATTCTAAAGTTATGATTATCGACTAATCAATGTGTTTATAGCTTATTAGTTATATTTTTAGATAGAAGAAAGAATTGTTATATATTAACTTTCAAGTGAATTATCTCACAATAGCATGAATTATTAAAGTTAAATATTTATCATGCTTAAAATATCTATAGTATTTGGTTATGCATAGAAAATGTTTTAACTATATTTCACAGCCGCTAAGTTAGTTAAAGGACAAGTAATAAAAAAATTTACATTAAGATAAGTTGAATATTAAAGCGTTGTTGAGAGTTTGGCATTTCAATAAAAATAACATTAGCATTAATAACAAGATTGTCGGCGCATTTTTTTATTTCTTATACTTTATTATTAAATTTTTATTTAATAATAAAGTATAAGAAATGCCATTTTATGCGCTACATTAATTTTTTATGCAGTTAAATCATTTTATTAGTTATAAATGGTATTTGTTAATTAGTATTAGGTATCCAATTTTTAATGTACTATTATCTATATAAAAATTTTTATTTAAATTAATAAAAACAGATAGTCTTGTAATATTCATTATTGAAAGATAATATAATCCAATAATAGGGTTACTTTTTGTTTTGAAAAAAATTTATTTTAATTTTTTTTGATAAAACCGGTTCCTATCAATAAACTTGTCAATATTGAATACTATTTTATGCTAAAGCAAGGGACTAATCTGCGATATCCATTGGCTTTATTTATTGTAAATGAGTGCTATTGATAGATAAATTATTTTTATAAATAATTTATTATTTCATTTTATAAAATACGATAAAATCTTTTAGATTTAAAGCCATTCTTGATAAGAAGAATATTATGCTTAAGTGCTACAAAATTAGTTGTATTTAGGTTATTTCATTAAAAATACAAAATTGATAAAAGATATATAATGAGAATGATTTTTATTATATTTCAATACTAAACAAAAAATAGTGAAATAGGGAAGTAAAGGTAATATATTCATTTGTCGTGATATAAAATAACTATTGGTTTAATCTAATAAGTCAAGTAAGGTAGCATAAATTATTCTGATTAATATTTTAATATTAGGAAAATTTATGATTTATAATTCCTTATCAATTGCTGGAACTGATCCAACGGGTGGTGCAGGTATACATGCTGATTTGAAAGTATTTTCAGCATTAGGAAATTATGGTGCAGCTGTGATAACAGCATTAGTTGCGCAAAATACTTGCGCAGTACAGTCAATTCATAATCTTCCTGGCGAAATTGTCTCTTCACAACTTGAATCAGTATTAACTGATGTTCGAATTGATAGTGTGAAAATTGGTATGTTATCAAATGCTACAAATATATGCATAGTAGCAGCGGCACTAGAAAAATATTCATTATCTTTTACGGTACTAGATACCGTTATGCTTGCGAAAAGTGGGGTACCATTATTGGATGCTGATGCAATCGATAGTCTTATTCATATTTTGTTACCTAAAGTGTTTCTTATTACCCCCAATTTGCCTGAGGCAGCAGTACTTCTTAATTGCAATATGGCTAGAAATGAGCAGGAGATGTTATCTCAAGGAAGAAAACTATTATCATTTGGCTGCCAGGCTGTGCTTATGAAGGGTGGACATCTTGATAATAAAGAAAGCCCAGATTGGCTTATTACACATAGTGGTGAATGGCGATATTCATTACCTAAAGTAAGAACACAAAATACTCATGGTACTGGTTGTACATTGTCTGCAGCGTTGGCTGCTAAACGCCCTTATTTTGACAACTGGCAAGATACAATTATTGCAGCTAAAAATTATGTGCAAAATACTTTGAAGCATGCCAATAGATTAAGTGTTGGAGAAGGTATTGGACCTGTTCACCATTTTTATACCTGGTGGTAATTTTTCATCTAGTAAAAAAACTATTAATTATTCTACAATTGTGAGAAACAGGATATTTATTTGATAGTATACATTTATTGGTTATCTAGTGGATTTAAAATGAAAATTATTAATAGACGTAATAATTATTTAAGGTTCAAATTAATTGTTATTGTCAATAATAAAAATAATCTATTTCATAAAATTGATTAGTTGCTTTAAAGTCCTAAAGAGATTTCTAATAGGACTTTTGGATAGAGATTACAAGGTTGAAATATTATTTATCGAAAATACTTTTATCCGTTTGATGCATCAATTGACTAGTAATTGTTCCTGCAACCATTGAGCCATTAACATTTAATGCAGTTCTTCCCATATCGATTAATGGTTCAATCGAAATAAGTAACGCTACTAAAGTAATTGGTAATCCCATCTCGGGTAAAACCATTAATGCAGCAAAAGTTGCTCCCCCACCTACGCCAGCCACCCCGGCAGAACTTATGGTCACAATACCAACAAGTGTAGCGATCCATATAGGATCCAGTGGATTGATTCCAACCGTTGGGGCAACCATTACAGCAAGCATTGCGGGGTAAATACCTGCGCATCCATTTTGACCAATTGTTGTGCCGAAGGATGCTGAAAAATTAGCAGTTGATTCAGGAATACCTAATTGCTGAGTTTGTGTTTCAACGTTTAATGCAATACTGCTAGCACTAGAACGACTAGTAAATGCAAAAATTAATACAGGAATGACTTTTTTAAAAAATTTTATCGGATTAATGCCAGAGAAAGAAAAAAGTATACCATGGACAATAAACATTAAGGATAATGCTAAATAAGAAGCAATAACAAAACTACCAAGTTTAATAATATCTTGTAGGTTTGAATTAGCAACAACTTTAATCATTAAAGCCATTACTCCATATGGTGTAAGTCGTATAACTAGCCGAACCAGCTTCATGATCCAGGATTGAAAAATATCAATAGCAGATAATATTTTTTCACCTTTTTCGGGATTAGTTTTAACTAATTGGAGAGCCGCTATGCCTAAAAAGGTAGAGAAAATAACAACGCTAATAATAGATGTTGGATTAGCTCCTGCCAGATCGGCAAATGGGTTTTTAGGAATAAATGATAATATTAATTGAGGTATTGTTAAATCAGAAACCTTGTGGATGTAGTTATTTTTTATTATCCCAAGTTGAATAGTTTCACTACTAGTTTGTACCAGACCTTCTGCAGTTAAGCCAAACCAGTATGTAATAATAATCCCGATGAGAGTGGCAATTGCTGTTGTAAAAAGAAGGATCCCAATGGTGAAAAAACTGATTTTTCCTAATGAAGAGGTTTGATGCAAACGTGCTACTGCATTTAGTATGGAAGCAAATACCAAAGGCATAATAATCATTTGAAGTAATTTCACATACCCATTGCCTACAATATTGAACCAAGATAATGAATCATGCACTACTTGATTATTAATACCATATACTAAATGTAAAACAACACCAAAAACAGTACCAATAAGAAGACCCACAAAAACTTTTTTTGATAGACTCCATCCATCTGCACTTATTTTGGCCAATAACAGCAATAATAGGATAAAGATAAGTACATTCAGAATTACAGGGAAATTCATACCCACTCTCCAGCTCGGTTTATTGTTCTAGGTATAAGATTCTTTGTCATTGGTAAAGTAAGATGATGAAAACTTCCAATGAAACTCATTTTCCCTTATATATTATCAGTAATAAAAATAATTTTCTTATAACTAAATGCAATTTTATATTCATAATGTTTCATCGTGAATGGAATAAAATTAAATCGTTTAGTTCATTAACTACATATGCAATAACGTTTTTTTTTGTTTCTTGTAACAGCGGTTGTAGTGGTAATTGATAGTTCGATGGAATTAATATCGCACAAATAGCTAATAATATGGTGATAGAGTGTTCTGCTCTTTGATTAGAATTATTACCTAAGATAGGAAAACAGAAAGAAATTTTTACTGGCCATAAGAAAGGTATCCCTTTTGCGGTTAACATATCCCCGACTAAATGACTAAAATAACCTAATAAGAATGCTTGAATTAGGGCATCAGAAAGCCAGTAACTATTGGGCAATTGAGTTGATAATAACATAATGAGCAGCCATGCGAGTAAACTGTGTGTAAAACCACGGTGACCACATAAACGACAAATTGGCACAGAAATGAAACGAAATAAACGTCCGAGAGAAGAGGATGGATGATCTATATCGGGTAGCAGTGCGCCAAGTAGCGCACCGGCTAATAAATTAAGCCAATCACCATGTGCAAACTCAGGTGTAATTGCTAGTTTATGCACAAGTATTAATGATGATACTGAAAAAAACAGATGCCCGGTGGCAGTCATAGCATATAATATCCAACTGTTTATTTATACAGTTTACAAAGTATAATAGTTTTGGCTTAGTTTGAGTAGTGTAATCAAAAAAAATATCTTATTTATTAAATAATAAGAGCAATTTTTTCTAAGAGAAGTGATATTGCATTAGTTTGGCAGTATACTGATGCATCAAATTACTGCGAATTGATCAAATTTAAACGATATGCTTAGTTGTTAATTCAGCCAGCGTATTGAGTTTGACGTCTGCTAATGTCCAACGTGGATCAGTGAAATGATCTTTTGGTGGGACAACGATACTACGCATACGTGCAGCTTTAACCGCAACCATACCATGAAAAGAGTCTTCAAAAACCACACAATGTGTTGGTTCTATAGCTAGCAGTTTCGCTGTTTGTAAATAAACTTCTGGATGGGGTTTACTGTAGGGTAATGGTGTTACTGATACTACGGGCTTACGGCTGAAAAGTACTCGCGAATATTAAACATAGTGAGTACTTTCTCTAATATGTGCTTTGGTAAAGCTAGCTGACGCTAATCCAATTTTTAAATTATTATCCTGACATAGTTGAAGTGCATGTTTAACACCTGGTAATAAAGGTCGTTGTTCTTCTATAAGTTCAATAACCCGTCTAACAATTTTTTGTTCCACCTCTTCTAATGAGGTTCCTTGCCAAGGTGCAGCTAAGTACCACAGTTGTACCACTTGATCGATACGTAATTCTAGAGTGTCAGGAAGTTGATTAGCAATTGAAGTATTAACACCAAGTTTACTAAGAATTTCTTTTTCTGCTTGGCTCCAAAGGGGTTCAGAATTAATCAATAACCCATCCATGTCAAAAATAGCAGCTTTGATAGATAGCTCATTAGACATTAAAAGCACTCCTATTATTCATGATTTGCTGCTTAATTCTATCAATTTAAAATAAAGAAATCTTTTAATATAGGTAGGTGAGGTCTTATTTTGGTTAGTGATAAAATAACATTTATATATTTTTGATAACATTTTATCATTTAATATAAATGGTAATATAAGAAATATGAGGAGATTTAATGAATTATCAAACAGCATTTTATATCGCGATTACAAAGCGTGTTCTAGGATGGATAATTTTTTCTTTAGCACTGGTGTCTACTGTAGTTTCATTAGTTCTGCTAGCAGAAAAGCAAGGTTTACAAGGGCATGGTTTAAGTGATGTAGCCAATGATTTTATTAAAATTATGGTTGATATGATACGGAAAAACACGGTCTTTTTAAATTTTTTTTGGCATAATTCACCAATTACTAGTGCTCATATAGGATTTTCGACAGCTAATCTTGGTTTTGTTTTGCTATTTTTCTAGATGTTTGTTGGTCAAGCTTTGAGTGCTTCAAGTAACAGAATGAATCGTCAATTGAAATTTATTAAAAAAAGTATTGAAGATCATCTTATTTTTGAAAGAGCAAAAGGTGCTGAAGTATCAAAAGAAGAGATAGAAGCCAAAATTACTATTCCTCGTCATACTATTTTCCAGCAGTTTTTTATTCTGTATATATTACCGTTTATATTAGAAGGAATACTTTACTTCATGATGAATATTTTAGGCTGGTAGTTTTTTTATATTATAATTAATTGAAAAATAATTTTATTGAACAGTTGAATGAAGACCATCACTAATAACTTATCTAGCAATAAAACTATTGTTTTGAATGTTATTATAGCAATTTAACAATAACAGCTTTGATATATCAATTAATGCTTATCAAAGCTGACAAGCAAAAGTCAACTTTTTCACGAGCCAGCTTTGACTAAATTACAATTAATTATTTTTAAAATAAATTAATTAGAATATTTATTTTGCTATGGTTGTTAAATATATTGCTTTTTAATTTAGCTTTAGTAAAGATTTTTATGATGGCAAAATGTTAATTTGAATAATGAAATGAATTATTACCTATTTGCATTCTAGTTATTGCATTATGCATTTCAATTTTTGAGCACATATTATGACAATTTATAGTTAATAAATAGAATTTGTATGAGAAACTAAGGATTATCATCTGTAATAAATAAGATAATCCTAATTTTTTCTGGTTATTTTTAATATATTTCTTAGCTTAACTTAAGGAGAATGAATTGAAATTTTATCGAAAGAAGAGCGTTTTTTTATTTTACTAATATAGTTGTAGATTAATGCAGCAATAAAATAAATTGCTTGAGTTATTACAATACAAGGCCCCGTTGCTGCATCAATATGAAAACTTAAAATAGTGTCTATTAAAGAGGATATGATTGAGGCAATAACCGCAATAACTAACATTCGACTGAAATTTTGACAGAGTGTAAAAGCTATAATTCCAGGGGAAATAAGCATAGCAATGACCAGAATTATTCCTACCGCTTAAAGATGCCACAATGGTAAGTGCCAATAAAGAGAGTAATCCATGATGTAAAAGTTTAACGGGTAAACTAATAACCTTTGCCTGATTAGGATCAAAACAATAAAGCATAAAATCTTTGCGCTTTAGCAGGATAATCGTGATAGTAAAAGCTGAGATCCAAAGCGTTTGTTTAAATTCAGCTTTGGTAATGCCAAGGATATTACCAAAAAGAATATGGGTAAGATGTTGATCTGTATCGATACGGGCAAATAGTACTAATCCAAAGGCAAACATACCGGAAAAAATAATACCCATGACAGTATCTTCTTTTATACGGCTATTTTCTTTCAGATAACCGGTCGCGAATGCACAAAAAATTCCTGATATAAAAGCACCAATTGATAAAAGAATACCAATAACAAAAAGGCGATAACGATACCGGGTAATACAGCATAAGAAATAGCATCACCCATTAAAGACCAACCTTAAGTATCAAAAAGCAAGAAAGCATAGCGCACACTGTTCCGGTTACAAGGGTGGTAATAATAGCTTTTTGCATAAAAGGAAAAGTAAAAGGTGTTATTAATAATTCCATCAAATCATTCACTGTTGCTTACCTCTTGTTTTAACTGTTTGAGGTGTACAATTTCTTGTCGTGCTTTGCGGCGGGAAGCAAATAAAATATATTTAGGGGCAAAAAAGAAGGCATAAAGAAAAATCAGTGTTTGCAAAGTAATGATAATTCCGCCTGTTGCACCATTAATAAAATAAATATATAAGCGCCAAGAGCACTAGAAGTAAATCCGATCAGTATGGCAATAATAAGTAACCGTTTGAATTGATCAGTGAGTAAATAAGCTGTAGCGCCTGGGGTAATAACCATTGCTATAACAAGTATGGCTCCCACAGTTTGTAAGGCAGCAACCGTACAGGCGCTTAATAGGATAAAAAAATAATTTTTAATTTTAGGGAATTTAGTCCAATAGAACGAGCATGATTTTCATCAAAGAATATGGCAAGTAAATCTTTCCAGATAAACATAAGTATAATAAAAGAAATCATAATAATAATTTCAACTTGTAGTACTTCTTCATCTGCAATACTTAAAATATTGCCAAAGATAATAGTTTGTACATTAACGGAAGTGGGATTTAATGAAAGAATTAGCAATCCTATGGCAAAGAAGGTGGAGAAAATGAAACCAATTACAGCATCTTCTTTTAGTTTTGAAAGTATGGCGCACGAATGCCCTGGAAAGTGCGGCAAGAATACCGGTAAAAAAAGCCCCTATAGAATAGGAAAGGCTAAATGCATAGGCACCTGCGACACCGTGAACAACTGAATGGGAAAGGGCATCGCCCATTAACGACCAACCCTTTAACAATTAGATAAGCTGAGAGAAAAGCGTAGACTGCTCCAACGATAGCACTAACCCAGATTGCTTTAACCATGTAGTTATATTCAAAAGGTTGAAGTAATAGATCCAACATGATTTATTCTTCTGGTTGCTTTTTAATGACGGATGCTTGTTCATGGTTGCCATAAAAAACAGCTGCTCTTTCATCATCAGTAATAACAGTTAATGAACGAGGAGGAGGATCATCATGAAGTTCTGCACCAGAGAGATTAATATGGCGTAGTACACCGCCGAAGGCGAGTTGAAGATTTTTTTTGGGTAAAGGTTGTTTTGATCGGCCGACTAGCCAGTATAGTTCGGGTTACTAAAATAACTTGATCGCAAAATTCAGGCACGCTTCCCAAGTTATGTGTAGAAACCAAAATTAAATAGCCATTGCTACGTAAAGAGCGTAAAAGCTCAATAATCGCATTTTCTGTTTTTACATTGACGCCGGTAAAAGGTTCATCAAGCAGTAATACTATCCCTTCTTGCGCAAGAAAAACTCTTTTTTTTTGGCCGCCAGAGAAAGCTCACCTATTTGTCGTTGTTCTAAACCGGTAAAATCAACCCACGCTAATGCTTCAGCAACAATTTGTTTATCTTGCTGGTTTGGAATACGTAAAATACCCATTTTACCGTAGCGCCCCATCATAACTACATCGGAAACTAGAACCGGAAAGTTCCAGTCAACTTCTTCAGTTTGCGGTACGTAACAATAATATTTTGTTTAAGCGCTGTTTTGATCGCAGCATTGTTTAATGTTACACGTCCTTTTGTTGGTGTTACTAAACCCATTATTATCTTAAACAGCGTTGATTTGCCACTACCATTAACGCCTACTAGCGCACAAATTGAACCACCAGTAATATTAAAACTGGCATCATAAATAGCAGTATGCCCATTATTGTATGTAACAGTAGCATTATCAACAACTAAGTTTGGTTTTTCGTAAAAAATATTGTTACTCATTATTATTGACCAAAACCTTTTGCAATAGTATCAACGGTAGTTTTTAATAATTCGATATATGTTGGAACTAGGCCATCGGGGGGTAGACAAAGAGTCAACATAGAGTACACCCACCATATTGATCCCTGGTTTCTCGGCTGACTTGTTTCGCGGGTTTATCAGAAACGGTACTTTCGCTAAACACAACTGGAATATTATGTTTTTTCACAGTATAAATAACTTTACGAACTTGTTGCGGTGAACCTTGCTCTTCTGCATTAATTGGCCACAAATAAGCTTCTTTAAAACCATAATCGCTAGCCAGATAACTAAAAGCACCTTCACTGGTTACTAGCCAACGTTTTTGCTGCGGGATTTGCGCCAGTCTTTTTCGTAGAGGTGCATTAATTTTGCTGATTTTACTAGCATATATTTTCGCATTTTGGTTATAAATATCTGCATTTTTAGGGTCACATTTTACTAGTACTGCCCGAATATTTTCAATGTAGATCAATGCATTTTGGGCAGACATCCAGGCATGAGGATTAGGATTGCCTTGATATTCACCTTCTCGAATAGGCATCGGTTTTATTCCTTTAGTAACAGTAACGGCAGGAATATGTTTGAAGTTTTCAAAAAAACGATTAAACCAGGTTTCAAGTCCTTATCCATTTCATAAAATTAAATCAGCATTATGCGCTTTTAATATGTCTTTGGGGGTTGGTTGATACTCATGAATTTCTAGCCCCCGGTTTGGTAATTGATTGGACATTGGCAGCATTACCTGCCATATTTTGCGCAATATTCTGAATAATAGTAAAAGCTGTTACAATGGTAAATTTTTTTGCGTAAGCTATTAGATTAAAAAGAAGAACAACAGCAATTATTATTAAACCAGTAAAAGTGTGCTTAGATGAAAGGTTGGATCTTTTATACATAAGTGGTTTCCCGGTAAAAAAGTAGTAAATCGCACTTTAATGAGAATGATTATCGACTATATATGGAAGATGTCAATACGATCAATTATTGTAATTGTAATGTAAGCAGCAGATATGAGAACCTCTTTACAACTCAACGCTAAAGAGGGTAATTTTTTATTTTTATCTTATTAGTCTATGCTAAATAGATCATACCACTAGAGGATTAGTATAAGGTGAAATTTAAAAGTTGTGGAGTCGTATTCATTATTTTATTAATCGGCTGTTCAAGCAAACAATCTAATAACCCCAAAACAGTTTATCAGAACAATTATCTACGCTATTTCATGGAAGAGCAAACCGAAAGTGTACTGTCAAAAACCCCTTACGATGGTGTAATTAGACAAGCGGCGCAACGTTATGCGATTGATGAAAATTTAATTAGAGCAATTATTAAAGTGGAATCTAATTTTCAGGTTAATGCTGTGAGTAAATCCAATGCAATAGGTTTAATGCAAGTTAAGGCTTCTACTGCTGGTCGTGATGCGTATCGGTTACAAGGTAAAGCGGGGCAACCTACCACGAGTCAACTTAAAGATCCGGTGATCAATATTGATGTGGGAACCGCCTATATTCGTTTTATTCAAGAAAATGATTTAGTTGGTATTCGTGATCCAAAAGTACTTTATTATGCAACTGTGGTTGCTTATGTTAATGGTGCCGGGGCATTATTGCGAATTTTTGATAAAAATCGTCATGTCGCAATCGATAAAATTAATGAACTAACAGCAGAAGAGTTTTATAAACATATTCAAACAAAACACCCTAATGCGCAGGCACCACGCTATCTTTGGAAAATTAAAAACGCTTACAACTCAATAGCTATGATAAATTAGTTATTGATTTATAATAAGAAAATTGATAATGATTTTTATCGTAATATATTTTTGACTAAAAATCATAGCGAACCAAACTGAATAAAATTTTAGTGATAGGTTAAACTAGTTTTTTATTGCTATTTCATTGTATAATAAAAAAATAAAATTAAGTTAATTAATCAAAATTTAACTAGCTGACAATTATTTTGTCACTAGTTTTTTAGCGTTTTATTCTTATTATCCCAGATTTAATCTATTAATTAGACCTGCATGATGGTAATATGCGCCGCTGAGTTAATGCGAGTACGTATTCCTTTTGCTCTATTTTA
The DNA here is from genome assembly GCF_900343025.1 of Arsenophonus endosymbiont of Aleurodicus floccissimus. Lineage (GTDB taxonomy): Bacteria > Pseudomonadota > Gammaproteobacteria > Enterobacterales > Enterobacteriaceae > Arsenophonus. The sequence continues at coordinate 411,051 of NZ_OUND01000001.1, forward strand.
GGTATTTCATCACGTATATCACTTACAAGGCGAAGTAAGAAATTGCTTTAACTCACTTTTAATAAAAATATATTTCTATACATGTGATCTTGCGTATAGGTCACCACTGTAAATTAAGGATTTTAAATGCCAGTTATTACTCTTCCTGACGGAAGTCAACGTCAATATGAGCATGCTGTTTCAGTAATGGATATTGCAAAGGATATTGGCTCAGGTCTTGCAAAAGCCTGTATAGCTGGTCGTGTTAATGGTGAACTTATTGATGCAAGTGATATAATTAATAATGATGCTCAATTAGCCATTATTACTAGTAAAGATCTCGATGGTTTAGGGATTATTCGTCACTCATGCGCACATTTACTTGGCCATGCGATTAAACAATTATGGCCAACGACTAAAATGGCAATTGGTCCTATCATTGAAAATGGTTTTTATTATGACGTTGATCTGGAACACTCTTTAACCCAGGAAGATTTAGAAAAACTTGAGCAGCGTATGCACGAACTGGCTGAAACGAACTATGATGTTATCAAAAAGCGGGTTAGTTGGCAGGAAGCTAGGGATACGTTTGTTGCTCGAGGTGAGGATTATAAAGTTAAAATTTTGGATGAAAATATTAATAAAAATGATCATCCTGGACTTTATTATCATGAAGAATATATTGATATGTGTCGTGGGCCGCATGTCCCTAATATGCGTTTTTGTCATTACTTCAAATTACAAAAAGTGGCTGGTGCATATTGGCGCGGTAATAGCGATAATAAAATGCTACAAAGGATCTATGGAACAGCCTGGGCTGATAAAAAACAATTAGCTGCTTATTTATTACGTTTAGAAGAAGCGGCTAAGCGAGATCATCGTAAGATAGGTAAACAACTTGATCTTTATCATATGCAGGAAGAAGCACCAGGTATGGCGTTTTGGCATAATGATGGTTGGGTAATATTTCGTGAATTGGAAACTTTTATCCGGACTAAATTGATTGAATATCAATACCAAGAAGTAAAAGGTCCATTAATGATGGATCGCATTCTTTGGGAAAAAACAGGTCACTGGGAAAACTATAAAGAAAACATGTTTACTACATCATCGGAAAACCGAGAATATTGTATAAAACCGATGAATTGCCCAGGGCATGTACAAATATTTAATCAAGGCTTGAAATCTTATCGTGATTTAGCATTACGTATGGCAGAGTTTGGTAACTGTCACCGTAATGAGCCATCTGGCGCTTTACATGGTTTGATGCGAGTGCGTGGTTTTACCCAAGATGATGCGCATATTTTTTGTACTGAAGATCAGATTTTAATTGAAGTAAAAAGTTGCATTAAAATGATTTATGATATGTATGCAACCTTTGGCTTTGAAAAAATTGCCGTTAAATTGTCAACCCGGCCAGAAAAACGAATAGGCACAGATGCTCAATGGGATCGCGCAGAAGCCGATCTTGCCAAGGCACTGGGGGATATTGTATTTGATTATCAACTCGGTGAAGGTGCATTTTATGGGCCTAAAATTGAATTTACCCTGTATGATTGTTTGGATCGGGCTTGGCAATGTGGTACTGTACAGCTCGATTTCTCATTACCGGGTCGTTTAGGTGCCTCCTATGTGGATGAAAATAATGAACGTCAGGTACCAGTAATGATCCATCGTGCTGTTTTAGGATCACTTGAACGTTTTGTTGGGATTTTAACTGAGCATTATGCCGGTTTTTTCCCAACCTGGTTAGCGCCATTACAAATTGTTATAATAAATATCACGGATGCACAGGCTGATTTTGTACAAAAAATAGTAGAAAAATTGAGTGATTTTGGTATTCGTACAAAAGCGGACTTGAGAAACGAGAAAATAGGTTTTAAAATTCGTGAGCATACTTTGCGTCGTGTTCCTTATATGTTAGTTTGTGGTGATAAAGAAGTTGAATCGGATCAGGTATCTGTTCGAACTCGTAATGGTAAAAATTTAGGAACATTTGACGTCACAGAATTTGCAGAAAGGGTGCTTGATGAAATTCGCACTCGTCGTATTTATCAACTGGAGGAATAAGGTATTAAAGGCGGAAAAAGAATTCAAACGGCGCGCCCGAATCGTATTAATACGGAGATTCGTGCTTCTGAAGTTCGTTTAACTGGTTTAGATGGCGAGCAGATTGGTATTATCAGTCTAAAAGAAGCTCTTGAAAAAGCCGAGGAAGCTGGTATTGATTTAGTCGAAATCAGTCCAAATGCCGAGCCGCCGGTTTGCCGTATCATGGATTACGGCAAGTTCCTCTATGAGAAGAGTAAATCGCTCAAAGAGCAAAAAAAGAAACAAAGAGTTATTCAGGTAAAGGAAATTAAATTCCGACCTGGTACAGATGAAGGTGATTATCAGGTCAAACTACGCAACCTGATTCGCTTTCTGGATGATGGTGATAAAGCCAAAATCACGTTACGATTTCGTGGTCGTGAAATGGTGCACCAACAAATCGGTATTGATATGCTTAATCGTATCAAAAACGATTTGGATGGGATATCAGTCGTCGAATCTTTTCCAAGCAAGATCGAAGGCCGTCAGATGATCATGGTGCTTGCACCGAAAAAGAAATAGTTAGGCAACCAAGTAATAGTGCTCTATCTAGATGGAAAACTACTCGCCTGGCTAGTTATAATTAACAATGCGAAGTGGATATTTAAAATGCCAAAGATTAAAACAGTACGTGGTGCGGCAAAGCGTTTTAAAAAAATTGCCAGTGGTGGTTTTAAACGTAAGCACGCTAACCTTCGTCATATTCTGACTAAAAAGTCAACTAAGCGTAAGCGTCATTTACGACCAAAAAACATGGTTTCTAAAGGTGACCTGGGTTTGGTAGTGGCTTGTTTACCATACGCATAAGTTTGAATTTTTTAGTTTAAGATTATCGAATTTAATTCGAAGTGATAGGAGGTATATATGGCTCGCGTAAAGCGTGGTGTAATAGTCCGCGCACGTCACAAAAAAATATTAAAGCAAGCGAAAGGTTACTATGGTGCTCGTTCGCGTGTTTATCGTGTTGCTTTCCAGGCGGTAATTAAAGCTGGTCAGTATGCTTATCGTGACCGTCGTCAGCGTAAGCGTCAGTTCCGCCAATTGTGGATCGCACGTATTAATGCTGCTGCTCGTCAGAATGGTTTGTCTTATAGTCGTTTTATTAATGGTTTGAAGAAAGCCTCAATTGAAATTGACCGTAAAATCTTATCTGATATTGCTGTTTTTGATAAAGTTGCATTTGCAGCATTAGTCGAGAAGGCAAAAAGCGCGTTAGCTTAAATCAGTTAAATTAAGGGGGACTTAGCTCCCTCTTTTTTATTATCGATGATCCGTTGTATTATAAGTAACAGTTATTTTATGAATAGCCGCTTAAAGATGAAAATTGTTTTTTTTCGTTTCTTTTTTTATTTTAGCACCTAAAATTTGGGGCTTTCGCGCATTTAAGAAAAGAAATGAAAAACCGTGATAAGCCTCCAAATGGAGGCTTTTTTGTTAGTCATTGCTAAAAAATTTTATTTTCAACAATGATTAGACTAAATGGTCGTAAGAAGAGGGAACAATGCCACATCTCGTCGAGTTGGTTGCGCAGGCAAAAGCAGCCATAGAAAAAGCTCAGGATGTTGCTGCGTTGGATTCAGTGCGTGTTGAGTTTTTAGGTAAAAAAGGTCATTTAACACTACAGATGTCAACGTTGCGTGATCTACCTGCAGAAGAGCGCCCTACAGCAGGAGCAGTTATTAATCAGGCGAAACAACAAGTTCAGAATTCATTGAATATGCGTAAAGAGCAGTTAGAAAATACGATATTGAATGCTCGATTAGCGGCAGAAAAAATAGATATTTCATTGCCAGGTCGCCAGATCGAACATGGTAGTCTTCATCCAGTAACCCGTACCATTGATCGTATTGAAGAATTTTTTGCTGAACTTGGTTTTTCTGTTGTTTCCGGCCCTGAAATAGAGGATGACTATCACAATTTTGATGCTTTAAATATTCCTGCTCATCATCCGGCTCGTGCTTCACATGATACTTTTTGGTTTGATACTACGCGTCTATTACGCACACAAACTTCTGGTGTGCAAATTCGTACCATGAAGGGTAAACAACCCCCAATTCGTATTGTTGCCCCTGGTCGAGTGTACCGAAATGATTATGATCAAACCCATACGCCAATGTTCCATCAGACAGAAGGCTTGATTGTTGATAAAAATATTAGTTTTACCAATTTAAAAGGTACATTACATGACTTTTTAAATCATTTTTTTGAAGAAAAAACCTGCGTTCGTTTTCGGCCATCATATTTTCCATTCACTGAACCTTCAGCTGAAGTTGATATGATGGATAAAAATGGTAAATGGTTAGAAGTGTTAGGTTGTGGCATGGTACATCCCAATGTATTACGCAATGTTGGCATTGACCCTGACTTATATTCTGGTTTTGCCTTTGGAATGGGAATGGAGCGTTTAACGATGTTACGCTATAGTGTGATGGATTTACGTGCTTTTTTTGAAAATGATCTTCGTTTTCTTAAACAATTTAGATAAGGCAGGATTATCACATGAAATTGAGTGAATTTTGGTTACGTGAATGGATAAATCCAGCAATAAGCAGTGAAGCCTTATCAGAGCAGATGACCATGGCGGGTTTGGAGATTGATGATGTTAAATCTGTCGCCGGTCAATTCCAGGGTGTGGTAGTCGGTGAGATTGTTGAATGTGTTCAACATCCTAATGCAGATAAGTTGCGGTTAACAAAGGTCAATATTGGCACTGAACAGTTACTCAATATTGTTTGTGGAGCACCAAATTGTCGTCAAGGATTAAAAGTCGCTATGGCAACAATTGGCGCGGTTTTACCCGATAATTTTAAAATAAAAGCGACAAAGCTCCGCGGTGAGCTTTCTGAAGGTATGCTTTGTTCTTATTCTGAACTTGGTATTTCGGATGATCATACTGGTATTATTGAGCTACCACAGGACGCGCCTATTGGTACCGATATTCGTAACTACTTGCAACTAGATGACCATATTTTTCATGTAAGTTTAACACCGAATCGTGCTGATTGTTTAAGTATTATAGGTATCGCTCGCGATATTGCAGCTATCAATAACCTAGAGTTAAATACAATAGAAATTGAACCAGTTAAAGCCACTGATGCTAGTATTTTTCCTATTCAGGTGGAAGCGCCTATGGCATGCCCACGCTTTTTAGGACGAGTAATAAAAGGCATCGATGTTACAGCGCAAACCCCTAGCTGGATGAGCGAAAAATTACGTCGAGGGGGGATCCGTAGTATTGATCCGGTGGTTGATATTACTAATTTTGTGTTATTAGAATTAGGTCAACCCTTGCATGCCTATGATCTTGATCGCTTAAATGGCATGATCATTGTTCGAATGGCAAAACAGGATGAAACATTAGTTTTGCTCGATGACAGCAAGGTAACTTTGAAGCCAGATACTTTAGTCATTGCCGATGAGAGGAATGCCTTAGGGATTGCTGGTATTTTCGGTGGTAAGTACTCTAGCGTTAATGAAAAAACCACTAATATCCTGTTAGAGAGTGCTTTTTTTGATCCACTGGCGATTGCTGGCCGGGCACGTAATTATGGTCTTCATACTGAGGCTTCACACCGTTTTGAGCGGGGCGTTGATCCTCAGCTGCAATATAAAGCTATGGAACGTGCGACTAGATTAATCGTTGAAATTTGTGGTGGCCAAGTTGGAAATATTATTGATTTTAGCCATCAAATAAACTTACCGAAAGTGGCAATAATAACCCTAACTCGGCAAAAACTGGATCGCTTGATTGGTCATTGTATTCCAGATATTAACGTTACCCAGATCCTTCAGCGTTTAGGATGCCAAGTGAATGGTGAGCAAGATAATTGGCAGGTGGTTGCCCCTTCTTGGCGTTTTGATATGCAAATTGAAGAAGATCTGATTGAAGAAGTAGCCCGTGTTTATGGTTATAATAATATACCTGATGTACCGTTACATGTAGATTTAGTTATGACCCCCCGTTGTGAGTCAGCGCTGCCATTAAAACGAGTAAAAACGTTATTAATTGATCGTGATTACAATGAAGCGATTACCTATAGTTTTGTAGATCCTAAAATTCAGCAACTACTACATCCAGATTCTGATGCAATGATTTTACCGGATCCTATTTCAGCAGATATGTCAGTAATGCGGCTTTCTTTATTGCCCGGCTTATTAACGACAGTAATTTACAATCAAAACCGTCAGCAAAATCGCATTCGTCTGTTTGAAACTGGATTACGATTTGTGCCGGATTTAATAGCAGAGCATGGTATTCGGCAAGAATTGATGTTAGCCGGTGTGATTACTGGCAATCGCTATGAAGAGCACTGGTCACAAGAAAAACGCGCTGTTGATTTTTTTGATATCAAAGGTGACGTCGAAGTAATACTGGCATTAACCGGAAAATTAGACAATATTATTTATAAGGCTCATTCTAATCCTGCACTTCATCCCGGACAAAGCGCTGGGATTTATCTGAATAATGATTATATTGGATATATAGGCGTTATTCACCCTAAACTGGAAAATAAGCTAGATTTGAATGGTCGGACACTTGTTTTTGAATTGCTTTGGGATACTGTTGCAGAACGTGTTATTCCTAAAGCAAATATGATTTCACGTTTCCCTGCCAACCGACGGGATATTGCTGTTGTAGTACCAGAAAAGGTAGCAACAGCGGACGTATTAGCTGAATGCAAGAAAATTGGCATAAATCATATAGTTGGCATAAACTTGTTTGACGTGTACTGTGGTAAAGGTGTAGCGGAAGGTTATAAGAGCCTTGCTATTAGCTTAATCTTACAGGATACAAATCGTACTCTGGAAGAAGAAGAGATTGCCGCAACTGTTGATAAATGTGTTGCTGCGTTAAAACGGCGATTCCAAGCATCCTTGAGGGACTAAACCTATGGCGCTTACAAAAGCTGAAATGTCAGAAAGTCTGTTCGAAAAACTGGGTATAAGCAAACGTGATGCGAAAGGCCTGGTTGAACTTTTCTTTGAAGAAGTTCGTCGTTCATTAGAAAATGGGGAGCAGGTGAAACTGTCAGGGTTTGGTAATTTTGATCTGCGTGATAAAAGTCAACGACCAGGTCGAAATCCAAAAACTGGAGAACATATTCCGATCACTGCTCGTCGAGTGGTGACTTTTCGACCAGGGCAAAAGTTGAAAGGCCGGGTTGAAAAGATAAAGCCTCATAAATAATGAATTATTATTCTAAAAAGCCGCTAAAGCGGCTTTTTTATTATTCAATATAATCCTAAACAAAAGTTCGTTATTTTGCTCTATTAATCAAAAACACTTATTAACAAAATTGCACTAATATTGACTTTAAATTTACTTATCATTATTTATTCACTTTCTTATTGATAAGAATTATTAGGGATTTTATTTTGTTTTTTTTAATTTACTTAACTAATATGAAATTCTCTTTAGTCAAGTATATTTAACAAATTAATCCGATCTGATTAGTTAGATTGGAAAGTTATTGTCATGTTGATGTGTAGTTAAGCTATTTTATGATATTATAGATAACTGACTCTAAAAAAATATTAGGTGAATTGCTAGTAGGTTAATCTCATGAATGATTTTCTTCCTTTTTCTCGCCCAGCAATAGGTGACGAAGAGATCTGGGCGGTAGAAAATGTATTACGTTCTGGTTGGATCACTACCGGGGCGCAAAATCATCAACTCGAAGAAGACTTTCGCCATAAATTTGGTTGTCGGCATGCAATTGCTTTTTGTTCGGCAACAGTGGGTATGCATATAACGCTTATGGCCTTAGGAAGTGGTCCTGGAGATAAAGTTATTACCCCCTCATTAACATGGGTTTCAACCATTAATATGATTACCTTGTTAGGGGCACATCCAGTCATGATTGATGTAGATCGTGACACTTTAATGGTTCAGCCTGATGTCGTTGAGAAGGCGATTACCCCTAAGACAAAAGCGATTATTCCGGTACATTACGCTGGGGCGCCATGTGATCTTAACGCGTTACGTGAGATTGCACAAAGAAACAATATCGCATTGATCGAGGATGCGGCTCATGCCGTAGGTACTCAGTATCAAAGTGAATGGATTAGTCAACATGGCACCGCCATTTTTTCATTTCATGCGATTAAAAATATCACTTGCACCGAGGGTGGCTTAGTCGCTACCGATGATGATGCCTTGACCACACGTCTGCGATGTTTAAAATTTCATGGTTTAGGTGTAAATGCCTTCGATCGACAAATACAAGGTCGTAAACCACAGGCTGAGGTTGTTGAATCTGGATTTAAATATAATCTCTCTGATATTCATGCGGCAATTGCTGTTGTTCAATTAACAAAATTAACACAGATAAATAAACGTCGAGCAGAGCTTGTTGCTTATTATCGACAAGCGCTTGCCAATCTGCCGTTAAAAATGTTGGATGTACCCGATTATCCCCATTTACATGCCAATCATCTGTTTATGGTTCGAGTCGATAAAGCTGTCTGTGGTATTGACCGTGATAGTTTTATGGACCGCTTAAAAGAGAAGAATATTGGTACTGGTCTACATTTCCGGGCGTCTCATACGCAAAAATATTATAGAGAACATTATCCATCGCTTTCTCTACCTAATTCTGAATGGAACTCGAAGACCTTATGTTCATTGCCACTATTCCCTGACATGCGTGTTCAAGATGTTGATCGCGTTGTTGTTGCTATTAATGAAATTTTTTCGGAGCCGAGATAGTGTTTTTTCAAAATGATTTTGAAGAAATAAAAAAAGTTTCTATCGTTATCCCTATTTATAACGAAGAGCAAAGCTTACCCCAGTTATTAGAAAGAACATTGGCTGCTTGTCAGAGATTGAAACAGCCATATGAATTAATTTTAGTTGATGATGGAAGTACTGATAATTCAGCTAGATTACTGATGGATGCTGCTGAAAATCTGGCAAATCACGTTATCGCAGTGATTTTAAATCGTAACTATGGTCAACATTCTGCCATTATGGCTGGTTTTAAACAGGCAACCGGTGATCTTGTGATCACTTTAGATGCTGATTTACAAAACCCGCCTGAAGAAATTCCACAGCTGGTACAGGTAGCGGAAGAAGGCTATGACGTAGTCGGGACCAGACGGATGAATCGGCAAGATTCTTGGTTTCGTAAAACAGCGTCAAAAATCATTAATGCCATGATTACCAAAGCGACTGGGCGCACCATGGGCGATTATGGCTGCATGTTGCGTGCTTATCGGCGTAATATTATTAATGCGATGCTACAGTGTCATGAACGCAGTACATTTATTCCTATTTTAGCAAATACGTTTGCTAAAAGAACGATCGAAATTGATGTTGCCCATGCAGAACGTGAGTTTGGTGATTCAAAATATAGCTTGATGAAGCTAGTAAATTTAATGTTTGATTTACTCACTTGTTTAACTACTACCCCGTTACGTTTGTTGAGTGTAGTTGGTAGTTTTATTGCGGTAAGTGGATTTTTACTGGCGGTTCTGTTAATTATTTTGCGTCTTATTTTTGGTGCAATGTGGGCTGCAGAGGGTGTTTTTACGCTGTTTGCTATTCTATTCATATTTATTGGCACCCAATTTATTGCCATGGGACTACTCGGTGAATATATTGGCAGAATGTACAATGATGTTCGTGCCCGTCCCCGTTACTTTATTCAAAAGATAGTTGGGGTTCATCTAGATACTGACGAAAATCAGGAAAAAAAATAATGAAAGCTATTGTTTTTGCTTACCATGATATTGGTTGTGTGGGATTAAAGGCGCTACAGAAGGCGGGCTTTGAAATTCAGGCTGTTTTTACACATACAGATGATCCTAAAGAGAATCATTTCTTTTCCTCAGTTGCGCGGTTGGGGGCTGAGATGGGCTTATCTGTATTTGCTCCAGAAAATGTCAATCATTCACTTTGGATTGAGCGTATTGAGAAAATGCAACCGGATGTTATTTTCTCTTTTTACTATCGCCACATGCTTAGTCAAGAGTTATTGGCGTTAGCCGCTAAAGGTGTTTTTAACTTGCATGGTTCTTTATTGCCTAAATATCGTGGTCGTGTGCCGATTAATTGGGTTATTTTGCATGGTGAAACAGAAACGGGTGTCACATTACATAAGATGATAGCCAAACCGGATGCGGGTGATATTGTTGCACAGAAAAAAATCTCTATTGAAGCCACAGATACCGGATTAGTGTTACATGAGAAAATTCGTCAGGCGGTTGAACAGCTTTTGGCTGATACATTACCCTTAATTAAAATAGGTGATTATTCAGCAACACCACAAGATGAAAGTAAGGCAACCTATTTTGGCCGTCGTAGCGCTGAAGATGGTTTAATTGATTGGTCTAAATCTGCTAGCGAAGTGAATAACTTAGTACGAGCGGTAACCGAGCCATATCCAGGTGCATTTACTTATTTGGCTGAGAATAAAATGATTGTTTGGCGTGCCCGTGTGCTAGAAAAATCACACGATAAATTACCGGGTACAATCATTTCTACCGAACCATTGCAAATAGTTTGTGGTCAAGGTGTGCTTGAAGTTCTGACCGGGCAGAGTGGAGCTGGATTATACGTTGAAGGATCGCGTTTAGCGGCTGAAATGGGAATTGTCAATGGCGTGCGTGTTGGTGCTAAACCGACGACCGAGGTAAAACGGCGTAAGCGTGTTTTGATCTTGGGTGTAAATGGTTTTATTGGTAATCACTTAACCGAACGTTTATTAGCAGATGGTCACTATGATATCTATGGCTTGGATATTAGTTCTTCTGCTGTTGCACGTTTTATTAATGATCCCCGTTTTGGCGATGATCAGCGTTTTCATTTTGTTGAAGGCGATATCAGTATTCATACTGAGTGGATTGAATATCATATTAAAAAATGTGACATCATTTTACCGCTGGTTGCTATTGCAACACCGATTGAATATACTCGCAATCCATTAAAAGTTTTTGAGTTAGATTTTGAAGAAAACTTAAAGATAGTGCGTTATTGTGTAAAATATAATAAGCGTATTATGTTCCCATCAACTTCTGAAGTTTACGGGATGTGTGATGATAAAGAATTTGATGAAGATACTTCCCGTTTAATTGTCGGGCCAATTAACAAACAGCGTTGGATTTATTCGGTTTCTAAACAGCTATTAGAACGCGTTATTTGGGCATACGGTGTTAAAGAAGGGTTGAAATTCACTCTATTTAGACCGTTTAATTGGGTGGGCCCACGTCTCGATAGTTTACATTCTGCCCGTATTGGAAGCTCGCGAGCGATTACCCAACTAATTTTAAATCTGGTCGAAGGTTCACCGATAAAATTAGTTGATGGCGGTGCTCAAAAGCGTTGTTTCACCGATATTAAAGATGGTATTGAAGCATTATTTCGCATTATTGAAAATAAAGATGAAAAATGTGATGGTCAAATTATTAATATTGGTAATCCAATCAATGAAGCAAGCATTGCTCAATTAGCTTATATGCTACTTGACAGTTTTGAAAAACATCCGTTACGTAAACACTTTCCTCCATTTGCTGGTCTTAAAAAGATTGAAAGTAGTAGTTATTATGGTAAAGGATATCAAGATGTTGAGCACCGTAGACCGAGTATTGAAAATGCGCGGCGCTTGCTCGATTGGGAGCCAACTGTTGATATGAAACAGACTATTGATGAAACTTTAGATTTCTTTTTGCAAGCTGCGACGGAAGAATTAGGTAAAAAATAATGAAGAAAATTGGCTTAAGAATTGATGTGGATACCTATCAAGGTACCAAAGAAGGTGTGCCACAGTTACTTAAAGTGCTCGCTAAATATCAAATTCGAGCCAGTTTTTTTTTTAGTGTCGGCCCAGATAACATGGGGCGTCATTTATGGCGCCTGTTTCGACCTGAATTTTTATGGAAAATGTTAAGATCGAATGCGACATCACTCTATGGTTGGGATATCTTATTAGCCGGTACAACCTGGTCAGGTAAAAAAATAGCTAATGATCTAGGTTACTTAATGAAACAAACATTGGATGCAGGTCATGAAGTTGGGCTACATGCATGGGATCATCAAGGCTGGCAAGCTAATGCAGGTAAATGGCCAAGAACCAAATTAGTCGAACAAATTAAATTAGGCGTGGATGCTCTTGAAGCCGTAATAGGCGCTACCGTGAAATGTTCAGCTGTCGCTGGTTGGCGGGCCGATGAACGCGTATTAACGGCGAAAGAAAATTTTAAATTTGACTATAATAGTGATTGCCGTGGTACCCATCCTTTTCGTCCTATTTTAGCGGATGGTTCGATTGGTACTGTACAAATTCCAGTAACACTACCGACTTATGATGAAGTTGTTGGCACTTTGGTTAAAGATGAAAACTTTAATGATTTTATTATTAACGCGATGCAGGAAGATGCAGGAACGCCTGTTTATACTATTCATACTGAAGTAGAAGGTATGTCTAAATCGATGCAATTTGACAACTTACTAGCGAGAATGATTGCAGAACAAATAGTATTTTGTCCGTTGCGTGAATTAATACCAAATGATCTTGATTCTTTACTACACGGAAAAATTATTCGTTCATCTTTTCCAGGTCGTGAGGGTTGGCTAGGGTGTCAACACGAGGTATAGCGCTTGATGTTAACTAAACAGTTACAAAAAATAGGTGCTTTTTTATTAGCACTTTTTTTTATTTTCACCTATTTAGTACCGTTAAATAGCCGACTGCTGTGGCAGCCAGATGAAACGCGTTACGCAGAAATTAGCCGAGAAATGTTGCAAAAAGGTGATTGGATTGTGCCTTACTTGCTTAATATTCGCTATTTTGAAAAACCAGTGGCTGGATATTGGATAAATAATATCAGTCAAATGATATTTGGTGATACCAATTTTGCTGTTCGTTTTGGTGCTGTGTTTGCAACTATGATCAGCGCTGGCTTAATTTACTGGTTAGCGATGGTAATGTGGCGTAATCGAAATGTCGCGTTTGTTGCTACTTTGATGTATGTTTCGATGTTTTTAGTCTTTGCGGTTGGTACCTATAGCGTACTCGATCCGATGCTTACCATGTGGCTTACTGCTTGTATGCTATGTTGTTTTTGGTTATTAAAAGCATCAACGGCTGCTGCAAAGTTACTTGCCTGGGCAGTTATGGGGCTTACCTGTGGTATGGCATTTATGACCAAGGGTTTTTTAGCCTTAGCTATCCCGGTTATCGTCATGCTGCCAATTATGCTGTATCAAAAACGTTTTACTGAGATGCTCAAATTTGGTGGCATAGCTATCATCAGTGCGGCATTAATAAGCCTTCTTTGGGCATTAGCTGTCAATAAATATGAACCGGATTATTGGCATTTCTTTTTCTGGGTAGAACATATTCAGCGCTTCTCATCAGAGGATGCCCAACATAAAGCGCCTTTTTGGTTTTATATTCCTATTATTTTACTTGGTGTAATACCCTGGCTAGGACTTTTACCCGGTACATTATTAAAGAGTTGGCAGGAACGAAAAATCAAACCGGAAATGTTTTTTCTGCTTTGTTGGTTTATTGTCCCTTTTGTATTTTTTAGTATCGCTAAGGGTAAATTACTTACTTATATGTTGCCAGTGATGGCACCGCTTGTATTAATGATGGCAAAATATGCGGTTGATTGTGTTAAAAATCGTCATTTGGCAGCAATTAAATTTAACGGGTTTACCAATATCGCTTTTGCCATATTGGCAATTATTACTTTTATTATTATGGGGTTATTTGTTGAGCATCCGCTATATACCCCATTGGAGTGGCCAAAACTGGTATTAAGTATAACGGTTTTTTGTGTTTGGCTGATTATTGGCTATTTTAGTCTGATATCCAATGCCAGGTATTGGTTGTGGTGCGCTGCATGTTCTTTAGCCTTGAGCTTATCAATAAGTTTTACATTACCGCAAGACACTATTGATTCTAAATTACCGCAACAATTAATACGGTACAATATATCTTTGTTGAAACAAAGTAAGTTTGTGCTAGCGGATAATGTTGGACTAAGCGCAGCTTTGGCATGGGAATTACATCAAGGTGATATTTATTTATATGAAAGATCAGGTGAATTAAGATACGGCTTAAATTATCCCGATAGCCAATTTCGCTTAATCAAACAAAGAAATTTTGCTAAATGGCTTAGTTTGTCACGAAAAGAAGGACAAATTTCAGTGGTTCTTTTATTACGTAGAAATGAAGGGCTGCCTGATGATATTCCTAAGCCTGATCATGTAGTTCGCAATACAAGAATGGCAATAATGACCTATTATCAGCAGCCATGACACATTTTTTATTATTAATAATTGTTAGCCTGTTAACTTGTATTGGACAGGTTTGCCAAAAGCAAGCAGTGATATATTGGCAAAGTGGTTTGCCGACAAAAAATAGTTTAGCCATTAAATGGCTACTAACAGCGATTATTTTGCTCGTGTTAGGCATGCTATTTTGGCTTAAATTACTACAAATTTTACCGCTTAGTATTGCTTATCCTATGTTAAGCATTAACTTTGTTATCGTTACACTGATTGGACAATTTATTTATCAAGAGAAGATCAGTATCAAACATTGGATCGGCGTATTTATTATCATGTTGGGTATTGTTTTATTAAATATATGAAAGGCTACTTTTGGGGTATCGGTAGTGTAATATTGATCACTTTAGCTCAGCTTTGTTTAAAAGCTGGAGTAACTATATTACTTGAGTTTAAATTAAATCATCAGTGGATGGATGTTAATTGGTTATTTGAAAATCTGCCGGCGTTTGGGCTGATTTTTATCGGTTTAATTGGCTATGTGCTTTCGATGGTTTGCTGGTTATTTGCCTTGAAATTTTTAGCATTAAGTAAAGCTTACCCACTGATTAGTTTAAGCTATGTGTTAGTTTATTTATTCGCAGTTACTTTGCCTTGGTTTAATGAATCGGCGACATTGATTAAATTTGTCGGAGTAGTATTTATTTTGCTTGGTATTTGGATTATTTCTCGGCTTGAAGTAACGCGCAAATAAAGCTAAAAAACTGGGCAGAATACTTATTTTTATAGCCAGTGTATTGCTTAAAAATAGCGATTACCGATTAATAAAAACTTGTTTTTTATAAACACTGATTAAAGTCTATTTAATTATCCTATTAAGCGATAAAGGTGCTTTATGCTAATAAGAATTAAACACTTGCTTTTTTTATTTTACCTTACTTTAATTGGCTGTTCTTCTTCAGTAAACAGAACAGCTCCGCCGTTAAAAAGCCAACTTTCTGATCCTATTATGACTATCGCTTAACTTAAGGAGCAGCTATTACAATGGTATGGTACACCATATCGTTATGGTGGGTGGTTTAGCATCAAGTGGAATTGATTGTTCAGGCTTTTTTTATAGAACTTTTAGTGATCGTTTTGCCATTCAATTACCGCGCACGACAATAGCTCAAACCACTTGTGGCACCCGTATTAATATTAAGGATCTTATGCCGGGCGATTTGTTTTTTTTTAAAAACCGGCTCAGGTGAAAATTGTCTACATGTTGGTATTTATGATACGGATAATACTTTTATTCATGCTTCAACTAGCAAAGGCGTTATTCGCTCTTCGTTAAACAAACAAAATATAATACTGGCGTAAGGTTTTCTGGCAGGCACGCCGTATTTAAATGTCATTTTTAGTTATAATAACTGTTGGGTCTTTGCTATAACAAAATGAATATAGGCTGGCAAAATTTTTATGGCTTCAATACGTCTTCTTATTTCTGAATCATTTGATCCCTGGTTTAATTTAGCTGTTGAAGAGGCTATTTTTCGCCAAATGTCAGTCAAGCAGCGGATTATGTTTCTTTGGCGCAATAATAATATTGTCGTTATTGGTCAGGGACAAAATCCATGGCAAGAGTGTAATACTCGAAAAATGGCCCAAGATGGAGTCAAATTAGCTCGCCGCCGCAGAGTGGAGTGGTGGTGCGGTTTTTCATGATTTGGGAAACACTTGTTTTACCTTTATGGCGGGTAAACCAGTCTATGATAAAACTATTTCAACATAAATTATTATTGCAGGACTAGCTGAGGTTGGGATAAAGGCTCAAGTTTCAGGTCGAAATGATTTAGTTGTCCATTCCGCCTATGGTGAGCGTAAAATTTCCGGATCAGCTTATTTTGAAACACACGATCGCGGTTTTCATCATGGCACTTTACTTATTAATACAGATTTAAACCGTTTAGCCAGTTATTTAAATCCAGATCCGAAGACATTAATTAATAAAGGTATTACCTCCGTACGTTCTAGGGTAATGAATTTAGCTGAAATTGATGTTCAGATTAGTAATCATGCAATTTGTAACGCCTTAGCAAACAATTTTTTTAACTATTATGGTGAGGTAGTGAAGGCAGAAATAATTTCCCCGACTAATTTGCCTGATTTACCCGGTTTTATTGACATTTATGCTGAACAATCTAGCTAGCAATGGAATTTTGGTCACGCGCCAGCTTTTAGTCATATACTTGAAACCCGATTTGCCTGGGTGGTGTTGAACTTCATTTTGATATTGATAAAGGAAACATTTCAACTAGCAAAATTTATACGGATAGTCTAGATCCATCGCCATTAGAGCTTTTTAGTCAAAAGTTGATTGGCAAAAAATACCAAATAGCGACAATTAAGCAATTAGTCGCTGAGATCCAGTGTCAGTATCCAAATTTTCATCAGCAGCTTATACAATTCGAAAATTGATTAGTCAATGAAATAGCATGAATCAAATTAATGGTTGTTAATTATTAGCATCCATTGCTGCAAAGAGATATATTCAAGCATAATTTTATTGCAAACAGCCGTAAAACCAGCATTTAGACTGGCATATAATAACTAAAGTCTAAAAATTAATAATTCTAGATTAGTCCATAAATTGATTAAAGTCGGGTAACTGCCCATTTTGGCGAAATTTAGCAGGTGTAGTATTAAAATGTTTTTTAAAAATACGGGTAAAAGTTGCTTGGGAACTAAAACCGTATTGTAGGGCTATATCCAAAATAGAAAATTTATCTTCTCGTAATAACCTGGCTGCTTCCAGTAATCGACGTTTACGAGCATATTCACCTAAAGTGCAACCTTTTAATTGTTTAAAGATCCATTGTAAATGCCATTTAGAATAACCACTTTTATTAGCAATGGTATCAATCTTAATGCCTTCATTTCGTTGTAATTGGCTTTCTAACCAATTAACAATATCATTGATTACATTTTCCGACATGTTCACCTTCCACAATCAGTGGGTAAATAGCCTAACTGTAAAGAATTATTGATTTATTTATAAGTTCTATCTTATGATTTTTGATATTTATAGATAGGCAAAAAATGCCATCTGTAATTAATAAAAATTATTATCATCAGTATATATTCTATTCTATTTTAAAATAATGTAATCAATCAAATGATTAGCTATTTTGTTAGTAAATATTAGACATTAAAGATTTTCAATTAATAATTTGGGGGAGTAATGTTTAAAACTCTTATTGTTTAGTGTCTTTTTGCTATCATTTTTAACCTAAAAAAGCATTAAAAACATAGATGTGAATTAATTATTTAATAAATTAAATATGTTGATACACTATACTAAATCCGATAATGATTAGCGTAACACCGCCAATCATTTCGGCTTTTTTTCTAATAATGGACCAATATAACGACCTAATAATATTCCAAGTGTTGCCATAATCATGATGGTCATTAGTCCGATTGTCATCGCTCTGTATGGATGATATTAATTTGCAAAAAGGCCAGACTGACACCAATAGCCATTACATCCAAGCTGGTTGCTAAGGCAGTAGTAATAAGCGTAAAAGAATTGTGGCAGTGGATAGGCTGAGGTTTGCTATTGTTTTTTGCATGATGGTAATTTTTATATATCATTTGGATACCCAACATGAATAATAGACTAAACACTATCCAATGATTCCACTTAATAATATATTGGCTGACTAATAGTCCCAAACTCCAGCCAATGATGGGTGTGATACCAAAAATAAAACCAGTTCTTAATGCTTCACGTAAAGAGGGATTAAATAGGCTAGCACCTTTGCAAACAGATGCATCAAAAGCATCCATCGATAATGTAAGAGATAAAGCTAGGGTTGCGTATAAGTTCATTATACCGTCTCAGTTGGAAAGTTATCCATACACATATTTTTACTTTCAACCTAGAGTAAAAATATGTCTATGGTCTCACCAACCTTGTCAGATATTCATGCCAAGTTATGGATCATAACGAGTATGTTGACATGAAATTTCTAAATTAATCGCTATAGACAATTTTATTTAGAACATGCTACTCCCCAATGACTTATAACAAAAGATATCATAAAAATAATAAAAGGCAATTATTTAAATTTTCATTAATTTATAGAATTAATATCATTTAATTTTTAATAAAAATAATAATTCCAGTTGATTAAATATATAAGAATAATATAACAATATTATTTATTTATTTATTTATTTATTTATTTATTTATTTATTTATTTATTTATTTATTTATTTATTTATTTATTTATTATAAAATTGTAAATTTTATCTAAATCATCAAACTGTTTAACAGCAATATAAATTTTTCTTTTTGCTAAACCGACTATTAATATTCCATCTTTCGATAAATTAGTTGTTTTAATATTTTCGTACAATATATAGATATTATCGTAGTAAAAACCTTTATCTTTAAAATAAAGCTTAGGATAACGAATGAATGTTAAGTAAACAGCAATAATAACTGTAATCATTAATAAATAGGTTTTTAGCTGACTACCATGTTGAATAATATTATGATAAATAACAATCGCGATCAGTATAATAAAAATAACGGCATCGATTCTATTTTTACGCCTTAACTTTATTTTTAATTTTGTTTTTCCATTTAATAAGTTGACAATCAATTCTTCATAGATAGCATAAATTAGCATTAGTAGGATAAAGACAGTCAATACAATATTATTCATATTCATAAGCAAAGACTCCAATCGATTATTAATCTGCTGTAAAGATAAAATTAAAAACGGGAGGGTTGGCAACCTCCCGCAATTGACAATTAAGAAATTGAGTCTGTTAGCCTAAAAATCCAGCCCAATAGCTAACAATGCCTAGAATAAAGAAACCAATGATAATCCATAGTGGATTAACCTTGCGTCTCAACAACCACATACAACCAAAGGTTAGTAATAATGGCACTAAACCAGGCATTAATTGATTGAGGATAGTTTGTACGGTGGTAATTGTTACCTCACCAGTATTGGGGTTTTTTATCTCTGATACGACTAAAGGGATATTAACATTAGTCCACTTATTGACTAATGCGCCCATGACAAATAGCCCTAGGATAGAAGCACCTTCGGTCATTTTTTGTAAAAAGCCACCCCCCATGTCATGAACAATATCGAGCCCTTTTTTATAGCCATAGGTGATACCGTAATAACGGGTTAATAAGCGAACTAAATTAAACAAAATAAAAAATAGTAGCGGTCCTAGTAGACTACCTGACATTGCAATTCCGGCGCCTAGAGCCGCAAATACTGGACGTACTGTGCCCCAAAAAATAGGGTCACCAACACCCGCTAAAGGGCCCATTAAACCTACTTTGATACCATTAATTGCACCATCATCGATATCCGCGCCATTAGCTCTTTGCTCTTCCATCGCTATGGTGACACCTAAAACAGGCGCTGCTACATAAGGATGGGTATTAAAAAACTCAAGATGGCGTTTAATGGCTTGTTTACGTTCTTCACTGTTTTCAGGGTATAAACGGCGGATCACTGGGATCATTGAAAAACAAAAGCCAAGGGCTTGCATACGTTCAAAGTTCCACGATCCTTGAAAAAGATTGGAACGTAAAAAAACTCTGTGAATATCACCAGCAGTAAGCTTTTTTAGATTTGTTTGGTTTACTGAAGTTGTATCTGCCATTATTACATTCCTTAATTAATCTAATTCATTATCTAAATCACTATTGCCGTTATTTTGCGAAGCAGTAATTTGTGATTGGTTGTATTTTGGACTGAGTTGAATATAGAGAATAGCCATCACAACACCAATCACGCCTAGTGCAACTAGGTTGAAATTGGTAAATGCAGTAGTTACAAAGCCTAAGTAGAAGAATGGCATTAGATAACCTGCACGCATCATATTGATTACCATAGCGTAACCGACAACAACTATCATACCGCCAGCAATATTCAACCCTTTAGTGACAACCTCAGGAATTGAATCCAGTAGGTGTTGGACTTCTGAAGTACCTACAGAGATAGCAACAATTAAAGAAGGAATAGAAATACGCATAGCCTGTAATAACAGAGCTAAGATATGAATTATGGTTA
This sequence comes from Arsenophonus endosymbiont of Aleurodicus floccissimus, assembly GCF_900343025.1. GTDB lineage: Bacteria > Pseudomonadota > Gammaproteobacteria > Enterobacterales > Enterobacteriaceae > Arsenophonus. The sequence continues at coordinate 431,446 of NZ_OUND01000001.1, forward strand.
ATGCACGTAAATTAGCAGATAATGCAGCGCGATCAGATGCATGTTGGAATGCAACAGTAATTGTCCGAACAATAACGGTCAATACTTGTCCTGCGGCAGCTAAAGGAATTGCTAGTGCAATACCGGTACCAATATCTTGCCCGCCGGCAATAACCAGAATGGTAGAAATAATTGAGGCTAGGGCAGCATCGGGAGCCATGGCTGCGCCGATGTTCATCCATCCGAGCGCAATCATTTCTAGCGTGCCGCCGATAATTATCCCTGTTTTTAGATCACCAAGTACAAGACCAATTAGTGTACAAGCAATTAAAGGACGATGAAATTGGAATTCATCTAGCACAGAACCCATACCTGCAATACAGGCAACAAGGAAAACGAGTATGATTTGAACAACGGTAAGCTCCATTGTTTATCTCCTGTAACCAACAACGTTGGTGAATCTATTTTTAAGTCGGGAATGGATAACCAAAAAGGAAACTCAGTTTTTTGCTTTTTTGATAAGAGCTAACATATCCAGTTTGTTGTCACTAGAAACTTTACGCGCTTCAAGTTTAATGCCTCGTTTGGATAATTGATTGAAAGCATCAATATCCTCATTATCGATCGAGATTGCATTGTTAACCTGTGTTTTACCCTCACGGTATGCCATGCCACCAATATTAACAGACTTTATTTTGACACCGCCCTCCACAAGGCGTAAAACGTCTGTTGGATTGGTAAATAACAGCATAACGCGTTCACCGGCATACTTAGGATTATTGTAGACACGAATACATTTTTCTACGTCGACTACATGCGCAGTGACACCCGGCGGCGCAACTTGTTTTAATAAGGTTGAACGAACATGATCTTTAGCAACTTCATTACTGACTACGATAATACGTTTAACTTTTGTCTCTTTGGTCCAGCGAGTAGCCACTTGACCATGAATTAAACGATCATCAATTCGTGCAAGGGCAATAAACATATGGCCTTGCGTAGCTGAATTGGTTACCTTTGGAGGGGGAGTTGGCATCGGTGAATTTTGTGGTTTATCGCTAGTCTGCTGACTATTGAGTGCTTTAATTTCGCTGCGACCGGTTTCAATAGCAGTGTTGACTAATTCACTAAAAGTAGGATCATCATCACGGGATAGTAACGCAGCAACTAACATGGGGACGTTAACTCCGGTAACTATATCATATTTGTCTTTATCTTTACTTTCGATAATTCGACTAGCGGCGTTAAATGGACTGCCTCCCCACATATCTACTAAAAATAACACACCTTGAGAAACATCGAGCTCATTAAGCTTTTGATTATATTTTTCAATTAATGTATTAGCGTTTTCACCTGGAACAAAATCGATATAAGCGATATTTTGTTGTTCGCCAATCAACATTTCAGCGGTCATGAGCAACTGTTTTGCAGCAACACCATGAGTGCTAATTATAATAGCTACACTCACTACTTTTCCCCTTAAGAAGTAGGTTAAATAATAAAAATGATTATTAGAGTGTACTCTCCGTTGACGGATGAATACAATCAAATAATCACTAATATGAATAGTTTTTCATGTTATAAAGCATTAACCATTATTGAAACTAATTAATTAGTTTATAGATTATCATTTAAATATAAGAAAAAGTATGCCGCTGATCAGAAAATTTAAAATACATATAAATATATTTAGAGAAAGATAAATTTTATCAGGCAAGTTGATTTTGTTATAGTTGTTATTATCTTGTATGAAATAATAATAGAATTTAATTTGTAATTCTATAGATATAAACTGTACTTTAATACAGGGAAGATTTTTAACTAATTGGATATGAAAATGTGTAATAAATAAAAATAACCCTTTTTATGGAAAGGGTTATAAATGATAAGGAGTATATTTTAAGATGCGTGATAAATCAATCACATTGAACTTTAATAGCTAAATCTCCGCGAGAAGTTTCACGGTATTCAGCATTCATATCTTTACCTGTTTCATACATGGTCTCGATAACTTTGTCTAAAGAAATTCGGGGTTCACTTGCTCTACGTAATGCCATTCTTGCCGCATTAATAGCTTTTACTGACGCAATCGCATTACGTTCAATACAAGGGACTTGAACTTGTCCTGCAACCGGGTCACAGGTAAGACCTAAATTATGCTCCATACCAATTTCAGTCGCAATACAGACTTGTTCAGGATTGCCACCCAGCAATTCTGCTAATCCAGCAGCGGCCATTGAACAGGCAACACCGACTTCACCTTGGCAGCCGACTTCAGTACCTGATATAGAGGCATTCATTTTGTAAAGAATACCTATTGCCCCTGAAGCTAAAAAGTAACGATTGTAAAGAGCCGGTGTAATAGATTCTATACAATGATCATAGTAAGCTAACACAGCAGGAACGATGCCGCAGGCACCATTAGTGGGTGCTGTTACAACACGACCACCCGCGGCGTTTTCTTCGTTGACCGCTAGTGCAAACATATTGATCAGATCAACGACATCCATTGGGTCATTAGACATTTTTTGGGAAGCGGTCAACATACGATGTAATGCCGGCGCGCGCCGGGTAAAATACCTTCAGTATTAAGTCCTCTATCGATACAGGCATGCATGGTATGCCAAATATTAGCAAAATAGTGGTCAATTTCTTCTTTCGTATTCAGTGCTAATTCGTTTTTCATCATAAGACTAGAAACAGGTAAACCGGTTTTCTTACAATGAAGTAACAGTTCAGCCACTGAGTTATATAGGCATAGGGTACTTTTTTATTAGTAGATGTTTGTTGGCCAAAATGTTCTTCATCAACAATGAAGCCACCACCTATCGAGTAATATGTTTTACTGAAAATTTGCTTATCATTATTGAAAGCGGTAATGGTCATACCATTTTCATGTAATGGTAAATTATTATAATGAAAATTTATCCCGCCTTGGTGTGGAAAATCAACATAATGGCTTATGTTTGCTAAAGATAAACGTTCAGTTTGCTCAACATTAGCAATAAAATCTGCAATTGATTCAATATCAACGGTTGCTGGCAAATTACCCGCTAAACCCATAATAATAGCAATATCAGTATGATGTCCATTTCCGGTTAATGAAAGGGAACCATAAATATCAACAGCGATACGAGTGATGGCGGAAAGTAGATTTTTTTCTACCAATTGATCGACAAATTCTTTACCCGCTTTCATTGGACCAACGGTATGAGAACTGGATGGGCCAATACCTACTTTAAACATATCGAAAACACTAATCACTAAGAACCCCCTGGAAAAATAAAAACGATAAAGTAATCACTTAAGACTAAATGTTATGGTTGTAATATTAACGTGTTATAATGAATTGCCAGTTTATCGTTTTTTTGAAATTTACTAGTAGCAGTGAATAAAATGTAAAATAAAAAGACTTTTTATTTTTTGCCTATTTTAAATAAGTTGTAAGGTTAATTTATTGAAAATTGTTGCAGTTAATCCCCAAATTAGATATTGATTGTAGCGATAAAAGAACAGACACTTTTTATGACCTGTATTATTGATCATAATGGAATGATGATGAGTTAAGGTGAGGGCGTGCTTCAGAGGGACTTCAAAAATAGCGGCTACTTCGGCTGGATTTTTGTAATAAGAAACCTTTGCTGATAGTAATCCAACAATAGGCGTCACTAAATAGCCACTATGACTTTTTATTGGCTGCATTTTTCCGAGGATCTGCACCTGATTTGGCAAAATATTAATTTCTTCATAAGATTCACCTAAGGCCGTTTCAATTGAATTATGATGATCGGGTTAGCGAGCGCCACTAGGAAAAGAAATTTGACTAGCATGAAGGCGCAAGAAGTTATCAGTTCTTTTGGTAAATAGTAGAGTGGGTTCAGGTTTGCAAATAATGGGTAATAGTACGGCGGCACTTTTTTTTGCGCTATCGGTATTAACAGGTTGAGCGATACCAGTGGCGATAGGTAATATTAATTGAAATCGATTAATAAAATTATCTAGAATATTCATTAACATAGATTATTTTCTAATACGGGTAATATTCGACTCAGTTTATCAAAAGTCTCTTGATACTCTTTTTCGGCGGTACTATCTGCCACAATTCCACCGCCCGCCCAACAATAAAGGTTTTGATTTTCAGTTAATAAGGTACGTATGCTGATGTTTGTATCCATCGTACCGCAAAAACTGATATAACCAATCGCTCCGCAGTAACTATGGCGACGATGAGGTTCAAGTTCATGAATAATTTCCATTGAACGTATTTTTGGCGCACCGGTAATTGAGCCGCCTGGAAAGCAGGCTTTTAATAGATAAGTGGGATGATAGCTAGAAGGTAATTGTGCAACAATAGTGCTAACTAAATGATGAATAGCCGGAAAATATTCAACCACAAAAAGTTCTGGTACACTGACTGTTCCTGGTATTGCAACTTTACCAAGATCATTACGTAATAAATCAACTATCATTACGTTTTCAGCGCGATCTTTGGTTGATAATTGTAAACGTTTTATCTGTTTTTGATTTTCTTGGGCATCAGTCAGCCTAGGCAATGTGCCTTTAATTGGACGGGTTTGAATTGAATTGTCGTTCAGCCAAAGAAAACGTTCAGGTGATACACTGAGCACGCAATGTTGCTCTAAATAAATGAAGGCAGAGAAGGGGCCTGATTATTTTGATTAAGTTTAAGAAACGCTTCCCATTCATTACCCTGATATTTGGCTTTAAAACGTTGCGCTAAATTAATTTGGTAACAATCACCATCGCGCAAATATTTATGAATTTGGTTAATTTTATGGTGATATTGTTGTCTTGACATGTTACTTTGCCATGGTTCACACATTTGAAACTGTTCAGTTGGTATTTTCGTTTGGTTTTCTAACCATGACAAGCGTTGTTCAACATTTTGATAACTAAGTAAAGTTACTATTTTTTTATGGTGATCAACACTTAATGCCTAAAGATAAACACCGATCGCCATATCGGGAAAGTTTAATTCTTTCTTAGCCAGTTCGGGCAGAATTTCTATTCTCCGGCCTAAATCGTAGCCCCATATACCTAAAGCTCCGCCTTGGAAAGGAAGATCGCTATTCACTGTGAAAGTGAGATTTAAATGTTGCATTTCACTTTTTAATAGCTCAAATGGATCAAGTTCTGAGCTGATTTTTTCATTTTCACGTTGAATTTGCGTGATACTGTCTCTCGTTTCTAGTGTGATTACTGGATCAGCGACTACAATATCAAAACGGTTATGTGGATGGCTTGCATTACCCGAATGTAATAACATCGCCCATGGCTGGTTGGCTATAGCATTAAAATAATTTAAAGCGGCATCTAATGAATAAGATAATTGAATTTTTTGCAGGCGCATATTTATTAGGCAACGATAAGGTTATTAACGAATATATTACCATAAAATAACGTTTTTCATAGGTCAAACTATGCTAATGTTGTATTGATAATGATGTTTAAATAAAAAATGAGTGAAAAATAAATGTTTTCAGATATGCCAAGGTTAAATCATCAGGAGCAACAAGAAGCTGCTGAACGTATTCATCAATTGATGGCTGATGGAATGAGTAGTGGGGAAGCGATTGCTTTAGTCGCTAAGGAGATCCGTGCAAAGCATACTGTTAAAAAGCAAATTGATAACGACCTTAAATAAAAGAAATAACATTTTTTTATGTTATTGCATATTATTGATATGATGGATATGCCTTTACACCTCTAATTATCCTGACTTTTCATAACAAAATGTTTAGGAGTAAATGAAAGTGATGAAGATACTTTTTATGTTGTTAGCTATGATATTATCCACGTTAGTATCTTTTTCAATAACAGCTCAGGATATTGAAATTAATGAGGGAAGAACGGCTAAATTCATCAATTGTGATAATTTAAACCCGCAGCAAATTGGTGCAAAAATGAAGAATGATTTTCTTCAAACCCGTTTGCCATACTGGAATAAGGATAAAAAGCTACTCGGTGGTTCGAATGTAGTTGCATGGATAAATAATAATAGTATTACAGCAATCAAACATGGTTATAGAATCCCTTTGAGTGTTAGGGGTACGAAAAAAGATCTTAGCTATTAGGTGATTGTTAATTGCCAGGATGAAACTATTACTTATCAAATTAAAAGCGATTAATAAACTAACAGCAAAAAGTTGTCTGCATATTAACATTTATGGTTATTTTTATATTATCCTTTTCGCGGATCGTAAGGTAATTGATCCAGAGTATGAGAAATTTTGCGAAATAGCTTAAGCCGCTTACGAAAATACTCTCGCAAATGTACCGCTTGCTCTGCTTTAACTCTATTGGCAATAACCGGCATATTGTATCTTTCTTTAAATGCCACACTTGCAGCGGCAAGATTAAGATTTAGTTTTTCCCTCTCCTCTTTTGCTAATTCGGCAAGATTGTAACTCATACTCGTATTTTCGACACCATCAAATATGATTTCTACATTAATTTTAGTAAACGGGACATAGTTTGTCTTGAATAAATATGTAACTATTTATTATTTCTATAATATTTTAATAGTGATTGTAATGAAAGTGATCTATTTTAGACCATTATTTTGATCAAATAATGGTTAATTTTAGTTTTATTTTAATTACAACACTTTTATCATTTGTATAACTGAAGATAATAAAATTGAACTTTTATTTAAAAACATAGGAAGTGTGAACAATGTTACAGCAAGAAATGGTTAAAAAATTAAATAAACAGCTTAACTTAGAGTTTTTTTCAGCAAATTTCTATCTGCAAATGAGTGCATGGTGTAATTATAAAGGTTTTGAAGGAGCCGCGGTGTTTTAAAAACGCATTCTCAGGAAGAGATGAGATGGGGTATATGCAAAGTTTATTTAACTATCTCAGCAATACTGGTGAAATGCCGATATTAGGTCAAATTGATGCCCCGCCTGCGGAATTAATTCTGTAAAAGAGGTTTTTGAAAAAACTTATCAACATGAACAAAATATTACACATGAAATTAATGCACTTGTACATCTGGCATTGGAGATGCAAGACTACTCGACATTTAATTTTTTGCAGTGGTATGTTGCAGAACAACATGAAGAAGAGAAGTTATTCAAATCAATTTTGGATAAGTTTGAGCTAGTTGGTGAAGAAGGTAAGTCACTATTTTTATTAGATAAAGATTTGAAAGCAATGTCTAACGCTGTGCATGTTTAATTTATAACTTCCCACTTTGAATATAGTGGGAAATTTATTTTCTCTACTATCATTTAGCATTTTATTTTATCTTATTTTAAATAATTCAAAAATAAAAAACGGTTATAAAAATTATTTCTGATAATATGAATGATATTGTAAGTAATTGTATCTCATTATTATAAATTATAAGGAAATACTGATATGGTAAAGTTTAGTAGGTTGGTATTACTATTAACAATAACAGTCTCTTTTCCGGTAATTTCATCCCTACCCATTATGACGGTTAGTAAAAAACAGTTTGGTGACAAATGGATTTTTAAGCGTGAGGAAGTAATGCTTGAGTGTCGCACCAATGGCGCATTATTGGTTATAAATCCTAGTACCTTAATGCAATTTCCTCTTAATAGTATAGCGGCAGAGCAGATGAAAAAGCGTAAAATTATCGCATCACCACTTTCAACTATATTACTCAAACCGGCAGATTTATCACAGCAGAAAATAGACATCACTCCGATATTAAAAACCGCACAAAATCTTTGTAAAAACTAATTAAAAAAATTATTATTTGCCTTATGATTTCTTTAGAAATAGTTTGGCTTGCAATTTTATTTAAATGAAGCCGATTTTTAAAGAAATTATTAATTTTGGCGACTGTCCAACATTAGGAAAGTATATAGAATATATTTCGAATTTGAGAGAAAGTAAGGGCAATTCAAATTTAATTTTTAGCTAGTAAATATTTTATTCTATGAAAACAATTAATATTAATTTAATGTAATAAATATGTTTTTATCGCAGGCTAATTTTGTAACTGACAGTTAGTATTAAATTGCATTTTGTTACGTCTCTATGACAAACTTTTAGCGCACGGCTCTCTAGAGCCATTTCCCAAGACCGAGTATTGGAATTAGCTCGGTCTCTTTTTTTAATGCTGATGTAACTAAACTATTCTCATAATCCAATGATGCTTTTCTTATTATAGTACTGGCGATATAGAAGAACAGGTTTATTGTCTAGTGTAGCCGGAATGCTTGTATTTTCATCCCAGCCATCAAGTTGCATACAAAATTCAGTATCTGATACTTTAAGTTTTTAGAATAGTATAAATGGAACGCTTTTCCAAAATTATTGGGATGGTGGTAAACTGGTAGTTTTTTTACTATTATTCATTGAAAATTAACAGTTTTAAATAACTTTTATCTTAATGAAAAATGTACTTTAGACGAAATTATAAGCTACTAAATTACAAATAAATTGCGATGAATCAATATTGCTAATTTAAATAGAAATAGGGCTTAGGTTAATAGAATAAAAAGATAGCCGAAAATGATTATCGTCGGTTTTTTGTTATATGTTATTACTGAAAATGCTTATAATTTTTTTATTAAAACTTTTTTCATATTTAATAATTAGCTAAAATTTGAATTAATTTCATTTATTGTGTGATTTGACCGGCCAGTTAAATTACAATAAGTTAAAAAATATAACGATTAATATAGTGAGTTGTTAACCTAGAGAGATAAAAAATCGCTATATTGGTGATTTATCTACCAGATGAGTATATGTAGAATTTGACAAACGGGAATGTTATAGGGAAAAAAGTTTTTTATCATGATCTTTCATGTGATTTAACTAGCTTAATTGCAGGTGATATGATTTCATTGCCACGCTTGCAAATACGAGTGCACTACTATTTGAAAGATTAGATAATATTAATTGGCTAGGGTTTTATCTGAAAAGTCATGATACGCTTGTGCTTAACCCCTTTCAGGGCAAGGTCGCATGTGTACGTATTACGCAAGGAAAAGGTGTTTGTGGGACTGCTTTTATGGAAATAGAGTACAGCTTATTGCTAATGTCCATTCGTTTACTGGGCACATTGCTTGCGATAGTCTCAGTCGTTCAGAGATAGTTTTGCCGCTAGCAGTTAATTGGCGTATTAGATATTGATAGTCCTATTTTTGATCGTTTTGATGAAGAGGATGAAAATGGTCTGAAAGCCTTAGTTGTAATACTTTATAACCACTTGAAAGCGTGTTTTATACCAAAATATCCACAAATTAATGTAATTTAACAGTTGGTTTGCGTGTCAATTGTCTGCAACGCTATTATAATATCGCCTGTTCATGCTGCGTTGGTTGACAAAACCGTTGTAATCAGGAAATTTCATGGAAAATCAACCTAAGTTGAATAGTAGTAAAGAAATAATTGCTTTTTTGGCTAAGCGTTTTCCTCAATGCTTTATTGCTGAAGGTGAGGTTCGTCCACTGAAGATTGGAATCTTTCAGGATATTGTGGCAAGACTGACTGAAGAGGATGGTATCAGTAAAACCCAATTGCGATCTGCTTTGCGAATATATACCTCTAGTTGGCGTTATCTGTATAGTGTCAAAGAAGGGGCTAAACGTGTTGATTTGGATGGCAATGATTGTGGTGATCTGGAATCAGAACATGTGGAGTATGCGTGTCAGCAGCTAATGGATGCAAAGGCTCGTATTCAGGCTCAACGAACAGAGCAAAAAGTAAGAAAACGGGACTTTCAACAGAAAGTCCATAAGGTAGAAAACGAAAAGATCTTATCGGCAACTTCTAGTAAAAAAAGTGAGTCTTCTCGCTCAACGACTAAGAATAAGGAAATAAATAAAAAACATAAACATCATTCTTACTCTAAAAATCAAGCTAAAAAAACTCATAATAGTAAAATGGCCAATCTAGCCAAATTACAGTCTGTAACGGATATTTCTACATTAAAAATTGGTCAAGTATTAAAGGTTATGGTTGGCCAAAGTATCGTAGATGCGTCAGTGCTTGAGATAGCTAATGATGGTGTTCGGGTACAATTGCCGACAGGATTGGCAATGATTGTACGCGCTGAGCATTTAAAGTTCTGATACGGAGGCCAATCACGGTATGAATAATTATATTAAACTGGCTTTTGTGTTTGGTATAACTGCAATGGCAACTTCATTCGCAGATACTGTAGCGCCTCCAACACTAATAACAACTCAGAAGCTTCAACAGGAACGCCAGCATGCCATTATTAGCGAAAGAGTTGTTTCACGTTTTACCCGTTCTCACTATCGCCAATTTAATTTGGATGAAAACTTTTCTAGTAAGATTTTTGCTCGTTATTTAAATCTGTTGGATTACAGTCATAATGTTTTTTTACAATCGGATATTGACAAATTTGCTAGTGAGAAAAGCAAAGTAGGACAGCAGCTTGAAACCGGTCATCTAAATGAGCTTTATGCAACATTTAATTTAGCTCAACAGCGGCGCTATGAACGTTTTCAATATGCATTATCGCGGCTTAATATGCCGCTAGATTTTGCTAATAACGATGTCATTGAAGTTGATAGAGGTAAAGCTCCTTGGCCTAAAACCGTTGAGGAGTTAAATAAGCTGTGGGATGCAAAAGTTAAGTTTGATTGGTTGAATCTGAAGTTGTCAGGTAAAAATGACAGCGAAATTAAGCAAATATTAACAAAACGTTATAATTTTGCATTAAAACGTCTTGCGCAAACGCAAAGTGAAGATGTTTTTCAGTTGATTATGAATGCTTTTGCAAGAGAAATAGATCCACATACTAACTATCTCTCTCCTCGTAATACCGAACAGTTTAACTCAGAAATGAGTTTGTCATTGGAGGGTATAGGCGCAGTACTTCGGCAAGATGAAGATTATATCATTATCAACTCAATGGTGGCGGGTGGCCCGGCAGCAAAAAGTAAATTATTAAAGATCGGCGATAAGATTATTGGTGTAGGCCAAACGGGTAAGTTGATGACAGATGTTGTTGGCTGGCGACTAGATGATGTTGTTGCCCTTATCAAAGGACCTAAAGGCAGTAAGGTACGCCTTGAAGTTATTTCAGATTCGAAACGCGCCAAGCCCCATAGCGTGACATTAATTCGTGAGAATATTCGACTGGAAGATAGGGCGGTGAAACTCACGATCAAAAATGTTGGCAAGAAAAAAGTTGGCGTACTTGATATTCCGGGTTTTTACGTTGGATTAACTAATGACGTTAAAACACAGTTACAAAAAATGGCTAAAAGTCATGTCACGGCACTTGTCATTGATTTACGTGGCAATGGCGGTGGTGCTTTAACCGAAGCAGTATCATTATCTGGTTTATTTATTCCAAGTGGTCCAATTGTTCAGGTACGTGATAACAATGGTAAAATTCGTCAGGATGTGGATGATGATGTCGTTTATTATAAAGGGCCACTTACGGTATTAATCGATCGCTTTAGTGCATCAGCGTCAGAAATTTTTGCTGCGGCAATGCAGGATTATGGTCGTGCATTAATTGTTGGAGAATCATCTTTTGGTAAGGGTACCGTTCAGCAATATCATCCTTTAAGTCGTGTCTATGATCATATGTTACGTCCAGATTGGCCGGCTTTAGGCTCTGTCCAATATACTATTCAGAAGTTTTATCGCATCAATGGTGGTAGTACCCAGCGCAAAGGTGTTACACCGGATATCGTTATGCCAACGGGTATCGATCCAGCTGAAACGGGTGAGAATTTTGAAGATAATGCCTTACCTTGGGATAGCATTATGCCTGCTAGCTATAGTGTTGTCGGTAATATTAGACAATATATTGCTAATTTAATTGCTAATTATAAGGAACGCATAGCGAAAAATCCTGAGTTTAAATATATTGAGGAAGATATTGCCCGCTATCGCGCTATGAAGACGAGTAAAAATATTATTTCGCTTAATTATGTTAAGCGTGAAAAGGAAAATCGAGAAGCGGACACAATTAAATTAGGTCGTATTAATGAACGCTTTGCTCGACAAGGGAAAGCACCATTAAAAACGATAGAGGATTTACCTAAAAATTATGAATTACCAGATCCCTATCTCGATGAAACAATGAAAATTGCAGTTGATTCTTGCAGATTTGCAAGCGGCGCATCAGACTAAAAAATAATTAAAATTCATTTTTATACTAAAAAGTTTGTAAATGTTTAATAAAAATTTTCACATTAACTCAATATTATTTATCTTTACACTTTTCATCAGAAGAGATAACTCACTTATTTAAGTGATTACTAGATCATTTTCAATATGACCTAAATCTAGTCGTCTAAATGACATATTAAAATATCGGTTTATTATTTATGTTTGATATTATTTATTTCATACTCACTCTCTATTAGCGACAAACTCTTTTATGGAATGAGCTTATATTTATTCTTAACTCACCTACAATATTTGGCAATAACAAATTAATTTACAAAGCAGACTTTAGTAAAATCCTGTAGGTTTGGTGACCAAGTCGTGCCATAGGTACATCCTGCTTTTAAATCATGTATGATGGTATTGGTGGTAATAAAAGCATTTCCTTTATAGCCTTGCATCAAAATAGGTTTAACGCTAAATAAGTTTTTTAGTGCATCGACACTTTTAGTAGGGCTATATATAGCGATAGCGCGCAGTTTGGCGGTAGCAAGCCGCCACAAAGTATTGGCGGATAAGTTATCGAACAGTCGCATGTTAACCTTGGGCATATTTTTTCACTAAACATTTTTCTTCACCAATTGGGTGATTGGTATGGACAACATAGCCTTTCTTTGTCCCATTAATCACTTTATTACCTTTATTTGTTATTTCTATGGTAATAATTTAGTTTTTTAAATCGACAAAGCTAGGTGAATATGCGCCATTAAAGGTTTTTATAACATTATCATTTGGTATCGCTGTGGCATAATTAATTAAGATAAATAGTAAAGTTATTACATAGATTAATTTTTTCATTATAGTTTCCTTAACAAATATTTACTTTAATTTTTTTACTTTGTATTTATTATTTTATAAATTATTGCTTATGTAAGTTAATCCGCTTCTCAATTTCACAAAAATACTAAGTTTTATCTAATTAACTTGTTTCGTAATAGTGAGGTTTTTTGTATTTTAATTAAATTAATTACTTATAGTTAAAAATTTTAAAGTATATAATTGGGTTTATTTATATAATAACATTTAATATTTTTTAGCATATTATTAATGATTTGTTACTAATTTAATTATTAATTAATAAAATATGAATATTATTTTTTTGCTGACTAGTTAAGTAGTTTTTGCTTAGCTAAACCAATTTTTTTTAATTCATTGAGTAAAAAAATAAGCCGTAATTGACCCGCATACGGTTATTTTGTATAGTTTTTAACTATAGTGGTTTATAGAAAACAATAAATTATATAAAAAATTATTGTTTTAAAATAATAAAAATGCCAGTTTGTACTAGTTTTTTGTAAAAATGTAAAGTTGAGTGTTTTTTTTAATATCTGCACAACAAAGGGCTTGAAAAGTAATTAAAAAACATTATTTATATTACTAATTTAATGTTAATCATTGTTAATTAATAAAGGAAACCAATTTTTATGATGCGAATAGCCTTGTTTTTACTTACAAACTTGGCAGTAATGTTTGTATTTGGAATTATTTTGAGTTTGACTGGCATCCAGGGACAAAGCGTTCCAGGGCTAATGATTATGGCTGGTCTTTTTGGTTTTGGTGGCTCATTTATCTCATTATTGATGTCAAAATGGATGGCATTACGTTCTGTTGGTGCGCAGGTGATTGAAAGTCCGACAACAGAAACGGAACATTGGTTGTTAAATACCGTCAAGCGTCAGGCTGATCAAGCTGGCATAAAAATGCCAGAAGTTGCTATTTATCATGCACCCGATATTAATGCTTTTGCTACTGGGGCTCGTCGTGATGCATCATTGGTTGCTGTTAGTACAGGTTTGCTAGAAAGTATGGGGCGTGATGAAGCCGAAGCGGTTATTGCCCATGAGATTAGCCATATAGCAAATGGTGATATGGTAACAATGACTTTATTACAAGGAGTAGTAAATACTTTTGTTATTTTTATTTCACGTATTATTGCTCAGCTGGCGTCTGGAGTTTTATCAAATAATAATAATGACAATGAAAGTAGCCAGGGTAACCCAATAATTTACTTTGCGGTATCAATGGTGTTAGAAATTGTATTTGGTATTTTGGCCAGTATTATTACTATGTGGTTCTCGCGTTATCGTGAATTCCGTGCAGATGCAGGTTCAGCCCATTTAGTGGGTAGAGAAAAAATGATTGCTGCATTACAGCGTTTGAAAACAAGTTATGAGCCACAGGAAGCTGGCAGTATGATGGCTTTTTGCATCAACGGACGCTCTAAATCTTGTGAGTTGTTTTTATCCCATCCTCCTCTTGATAAGCGCATTGAAGCTTTACGTATGGGCACTTATCTTAATCGGTAAAACAATAACCAATCCCACCTGATGAGGTGGGATTGGTTATTAACTTCGATAGGCTATTTTGATTTGTTCGATTATTCGTTGAAAAACTTCTGTTTGTTTAGGATCTTGCATAGCAAGACTTTCTTTTTCCATATTGAGTATAGCTCTTCCTGCATCGGCTTGATTTAGCGCTTTTAATATATAAGGTTATAAAAGTTTTCAAGCAAGTAATTTCAGTAGTAATGGTTGCCCTATCAGGTCTACTACTCGAACAATCATTTGTCATTTTTTTGCCTCAATGAATTAAAAAATAAAGCAATAATTACTTTGGCGTATTTTACATAGTTGTGGAATTTTATATACGTTTTTAATACAACTTTTTTAATTTAAAAAATATATTTAATATTATATTAACTATTTGATTTTAGTTTCTATAATATCTGGTTATTGCAATTGTGTCGGACCTTTAAATGACGAAGAATGGTAATCGAAAACAGGGTTGCTGATAGGTGCAGCGATTATTGCCATTTAGGTAAAAATATTTAATTTCCATGTAAAGATATTCACAATTATTTTATCACTTTTATCTTATACTTTAAAAGTTAGAATAAAAATTTTTAGATGGAGGTGTGTATGTATACAGTTATTTTAGTGGCTGTTGATATTGCTCAAGAAGAACTAACGAGTAAAGCTATACGACAAGCTGTACAATTTGCTAAAGTTTCAGAAGCTAAACTAAATTTTATCCATGTATTGCCTATTTCATCGGCAATTATAAATGCTTATGCATTGGGATATATGGAAATAAAAGATCGTGCCACCCTAAAAGCAGAAGATGATATGCAAAACCTACTTGAACCGATCGAGTTACCAGCTGATCGCCTAGGCTATACTATTGCTTTTGGTTCTCCGCGTGATGAAATTATCAGTCGAGCGGAAGAAATTAATGCTGATATCATCATCCTTGGTTCAAGAAGTCCCAATATAACAACTCATCTGTTAGGTTCTATGGCAGCGGGTGTTGTACGTTATGCAAAAACCTCTGTACTGGTGGTCAGATAACAATTAACCATCAAAATTACAAGTTAATTATTTATTATTTTAACAACTAGTTTAATCAATTTTATGGCTTTAGTACGGTATTTTATATTAATCATAAAGGAACCAAGATTTAGTGCTTATCGTTTGAAGGAGTAAATATGTATAAAATAATTCTAGTTCCAATTGATATCTAAGAAAAAAAACTAATAAAAAAAACACTCAAACATGCGCTTTATATTGCTAGATTATCTGATGCTAAATTGCATTTCTTGCATGTTGCCCCTGATATGTCTAGTTATTCAATGAGTTATAGTTATCATTATGATTTATTAGCTAATTTTGCCAAGAAAACGATCGAAAGTTCAGAAAAACAATTAAAACAAATAATTAAGCATATTGATTATCCTAAAGAAAAAATTTTTTACTCGGTGGAGATGGGGTCACCTAGAGATAAAGTTTTATCAGAAGCAGAAAAAATAGGCGCTGATTTGATAGTAGCTGGCTCCCACCGACCCAATATTGCCACGCATTTGTTAGATTCGAATCCTTCGGCTATTGTTTCTAATGCGCCGATTTCGATATTGATAGTTTGGTAGTTAATATTATTATAATGCAAAAAATTAGTTAATTTACCTGCTTTTTTAGTTAAGTTAATTATATTAAATAAAAAAACGTAGTAATTATTTCGTTGTTGTAAATCAGATTACTTATGAAAAGTATTGCTAATTTTGATTTAAAAAGAGCGCTATTAATTATGTTGTCTGCTATTGAGCAATAACTTAATTGCTATCATTACTATTAATAAAATTCTGCAGGTGTATAGAGGCTACAAAATGGAATATATTGAATCTAATTATCATACTGAAGCAGAAAGGCAGAGAAAAATTACTCGCTTTTGTATTCAATGCGCTCAACTCCTTTTTAACACGGCGCTAAAAGTATGTTAGTGGAACAATTATCAACCCGATTAGGTATTGCCTTAGGCGTGGATCAAGTTGATAGCGCAATATCTT
The DNA here is from genome assembly GCF_900343025.1 of Arsenophonus endosymbiont of Aleurodicus floccissimus. Lineage (GTDB taxonomy): Bacteria > Pseudomonadota > Gammaproteobacteria > Enterobacterales > Enterobacteriaceae > Arsenophonus. Next base: position 447,920 of record NZ_OUND01000001.1, read on the forward strand.
CTAATGCGATTTTTTTAACAACTGTAATTAACAGTCGCTGTATGACGTCAACCCGTAAAAATATTGATCATGGCATAAATATGCATTTGGTGACTAAGGTTCAGCACACGGTGATATTGTCTGAATATAAAATTGTTAGATTGCGATAAGGTTCAGCAGCGTCTGGCTGAAATAAAACTACTACGTTATCCTCGTTGGTTACTAGTGCTTATGATCGGAATTATCTTGTGGCTGTTTTTGTAAGCTGAATGGGGGTGGCTGGGATGATTGCTTGGTCACTTTTATTGCCAGCGGTTGTGCAATGTACATTCAACAAATCCTTACAGCTCAATATATGAATCCATTGATTAATTTTTGTATTACCGCCTGTGTAGCTACTACAGTATCTGGTTTTGTGTTAAATATTCCTTATTTTTCCAATGCATCGACGATTTCAATGGCAGCCAGTGTTTTACTGTTAGTTCCTGGATTTCCATTAATTAATTCTGTGGTCGATATGTTTAAAGGTCATATTAATACTGGATTAGCGCGTTGGGCAATAGCGAGTTTGATGACATTAGCGACTTGTATCGGTATAACCATGGCTATGGCGGTTTGGGGATTAAGAAATTGGGCATAATATTTTTACTCACCTTAATTGAAAAAATGTTATTGGCAGCCATACCTGCAGCCGGTTTTGCCATGGTCTTTAATGTGCCAGTACGGGCGTTAAAATATTGTGCTTTGCTGGGTACTATTGGTTATGGTTTTCGTATGATACTGATGGAAATTAGCTTTAGCATTGAATGGGCAAGTTTTTGTGCGGCAATTTTAATTGGCATTATTGGTATTCAATGGTCACGTTGGTGGTTGGCACATCCCAAAGTGTTTACTGTTGCGGCACTTATTCCTATGTTACCAAGTATAAGTGCTTATATAGCAATAATATCGTTAGTAAAAATTGCTCATTTGGGCTATAACGCGGAGTTACTTGAAACATTAGTAACACATTTTATTAAAACTTTATTTATTGTCGGTGCTTTATCGGTTGGTTTATCTATTCCTGGACTATGGTTATCGTAAGCGTCCACGAGTTTAATCTTGTATTGAATTTAAGGTAATATCAAATTGTTGCTCACCAGATATTATGATTTGAATATTAAGTTCTTCTTCTGAATATTTAGCAATAATGACTTTAACATTATTTTCTTGAGCATGTTTTTTTGTCACATCAATTAGTTCTTCTTTTAAATGTTTTATTAATGTATTCATTTTATTTCCTAAATGAAAATTAAATTTTATTTTTAAATAATTAATTATATTTTTATACAAAAAAAGATAAGGTTTTTATAGATATTCATCATATAAAATAAGAAAATAAAATTAAATTTTTTCATACAATTGTCGATAATAATGAAAAAATTATATGACTAAAATAGTCGATTTATTTATTAATTTTAACCAGGACGTTAATTTTGAAATTAATACATTTTTTAACGGTAATAATTACCGTGATGGTAGTTTTTTGTGCGCCATTTAATTTATTAGCAACACCGATTAGCTTTGATGAAGCAAAAAAATTGCCCGTAATGAAATTTACTTTGATCAAGCTGGTGGAAATCAAGGAACGCTCTATTGCGGATGGCAATGGATGGGTAAAAGTGGTGTTAGGGTAGATTTAACTAGCTGCGGTTACCAGTAAGAAAACAAATAAATAGAGCACAGCGAATAGAGTGGGAACATATTGTGCCGGCATAGGTATTTGGTCATCAGCGTCAATGTTAGCAAAAAGGGGGACGAAAGAATTATGTCATGACAGATCCTGTTTTTCGCGCCATCGAAGCCGATCTGTATAACATTGCGCCTTCTATTGGCGAAGTAAATGGTGATAGAAGCAATTTTAATTATGGTCAATTAGCCTCTTCAGAGTTTTATCACCTTATGGCCAATGCCAAAGCAAGGTGGATTTTAAAAATAGTATTTTTGAGCCTAGAAATGAAGTAAAAGGCCAGGTTGCTCGTGTAATGTTCTATATGTATGACCGATATAATCTTACTATGTCTAAGCAACAACAACAGTTATTAATGGCTTGGGATCGACAATTTCCGGTTAATCGTTGGGAAAAGTTGCAAAATGAGCGAATTGGCAAAATTACCGGACACTATAACCCGTTTTTTGTCACCGGTGAATTAACCTGGCAATTAGGTCATAGAAATCAGGCGGCTGGTTTATCAGTTGCAACTACTGAAATAGAAAAAAATCAATTAAAACAAAAAGTAATATTTCTACTATGGCGCGCAATTATCTTACTGCTGCGATTAAAGGTAATCAAATTAGCCAAATATACCACTTTTCTTACTGTCAGGGATATAAGGTTTTATCAGCCAAAAATAGTATTGTTTTTGAAAATGAGCAGGCCGCTATTGCTGCGGGTTATCGATTAGCCAAAAATTGCACGCGACAATAAAAAACACTTATTATCAAACAAATAGCATATTATCAAGTTGATCACGTTAACTGCGGTTATTAATAAATTATCAGATGACTTAAGGTAATTGTTTGCGTAATAAAGTTGACCGGCAAGCAATAATCGACAATATTTTTTGTATCAGAGATGTTAAAATATTTTTATAGTCAATTAATGGATATAAAATAATATTAGGCTCTTGAGGATGTTTAGCATAGGGGATATAGATGATAAAATGTTTAAAATATACTCTTCAGTCATTAACCGGTTATAAGTTATCCATAACATGCAAGATGGAGAAATTTGTAACCGGTTTTTTCTTGCAAATCATAAAATTGGAGACAATCCTCTGTTTTAAATAGCTTTTTTGTGTAGATATTCAAATATTATTACCATCGACATATAGACTATCGAAAGGTAAAACTATGAGTAGACAGAAAGCTGCAACAAGAGCACCCCGAAAATTAAGAAGATGTTTAAGAAAAGAGAGTCGCTCATCTCGTTTAAAAGAGATCAACAATGTGGCATCTTTTGCTGATTTTACAGGTATTGAAACCATTGGTATGGCATGTGAAACTCGTGATCGTTCTCCGATTATTCCTCGCAGTGAAGCACAAAGAAAATATATTGAAGCTATTAAGTGGCAAAAATTGATTTTGGCAAATGGTGTGAAGCCAGGATGTGGTAAAATATTTATTAGTTCTGCAATGGCTGCTGATGCTCTCATTAATAAAGAATCAATAAAATTATTGTAACTCGCCCGGTTCTACAAGCAGAGGAGGATTTAGGTTTCTTCCGGGTGATATGGCAGAGAAATTCGCACCTTTCTTTCGGCCGGTATATGATATTTTAGCCAAAAGATTGGGACACTCTTTTCTACAATACTGTTTACGACCAGAAATAGGCAAAGTAGAAATTGCACCTTTTGCTTACATGCGTGGCCGAACATTTGAGAACGCGTTTGTGATACTGGATGAAGCACAAAATGTCACGGCTAATCAAATGAAAATGTTTTTAACTCGCTTAGGAGAAAACGTGACTGTCGTCGTCAATGGCGATGTTTCCCAATGTGACTTGTCGTTAGGGATCATGTCTGTTCTGTAAGATGCGTTACGACACTTTGATTGTGACGATTTGGTTACCATCGTCAAATTTACCATTGGTGATTGTGTCCGCTCTGAACTCTGCCACAAAGCCTTATTAGCCTACGAGCTTTGATAAACAATCTATTGTTAATTTGAATAGCGCTCAGATCATCTGAGCGCTATTTATTTGGCAAACTTAACAGCTTGCTCGGTAACTGATGGTGAAATGCTCAGCTAAATTAAACACAATATATTCAACCAATTACTACTAATCTCTATCTGCGGGTTAAAGTTTGGTTTTTATTGGCAAAATGACTAACCGGTTGCATATCATCTTGATTTTACAGTTGGTTGTTTCATCGTTTGGGATTTTACTTTATAATCGCTGCTGACTATTGTGACTGATCTTATTAGTTGCGTGGTTAGCAGTGGTGGCAGGTAGCCGACTGTCATCACTGCATTGATCCGTTACTTATCTTTTTTATCTATATAACCGGTATTTTAATTAATTTCCGCTACACTCTGCCTGATTTAGCCCTCCATTATCATTGCGTTAATTACCGTTTTAACCACTTATTTGGTCTGCTGTTGATACTGTGGCCAGTGTTACAAAGGACGGTTTTATACCTTCTACCTGTTCACGCATGCCTGGCTGAAATAATAGTTAGTAAACCCAACTGCAAAAGGCTGGCAATAGTTGGTGAGTTTTTTCGTAATAGTCCTATTTATTCAATAAAGTCACTCAATTTCTGTGAATTGGATGTATAAAACTTACGGTAAGAAATGACAAACAAACTGACAGAACAGCAATGCGATTGTTCGGTTGTTCTTACTATTAACGAAAAATGTTTTATTTAATTTATGACATCATTTAATGATGCTAAAATGTGAGCGAGGGAAAAGGAATGCAAACGACACGATTTCGTAATGTTATTGTTTTCTGGACAGCTTGTCTGACACAGGTATTATGGCCAGTTCCTATATTGGCAAGCTAGCTAGCGCATTCGGTGCCATGACGGTGAATCCGACAGGTCGTTACAGTTATTGCCGTAACTGGACAGATTATATGTATGAAGCGGCGACAGGTGGAGGATCACTTGTGATGGCTAATGCTAGCACTTCGAAAAAATTAACTAGCAAGCATCAATCATTTTCTCAAGAATCCAGCTGGGGACAAGGTTCTGACCTGTGGTTTCGATATGCTAATTATGCAGTTGGTGGTGCTACGGTGGGGAATACCGCACGCTATTGCACATATATGTTCACTTACTACTATGAAAAATGAGGTGAAGGCTTTTGAGAAAGATTTCTCATTACAAGTTATAAATAATGAAAATTTTCTTTTTATTGTTTGGTTTGGCGCTAACGACCTATACACGGCAGGTTTGCCTGCCACCGAGATGCATAAAGTGGCAATTAAAATTGCTCATAAGCTAGAGAAGAATTAGTTAACATTGTTGGTTTAAGTAATGCACACTTTATTTATATAAATATGGGACTTCCACTATAGGCTGTTCGTTATCAGGAGATGGCTAGTTCTGCCAAAGCGAAATATCAAACGTCTACCAACGAGAAGAAAGCTAAACGTATTTATGATGAAGTTAGGCGACAAATTAATAATTTTGAAAGTGGGACGATGTTATTTAACCACACACTAAGAGAGATTACTGAAGCCAGAATCGATGTCAAATCTGTATGAAAAGTTACATTTATCAGAAGGGGTGCAAAAAGTTGGAGCTAGCAATCAATTTATCGATAGCTGTAATTACGATATTATTATGGGTCATAACAGTAAAGTGTCTACTTCAGATAAAGCTCATCCGACAGATCGTGTCTATCGCATGGTATGGCAAAAAATTTGTGGGAAAGAGGCTACACTTTTGGCATGCTTCCGGTAACCAAGGGTTGTAATCATAGTGATACTCAATTTTGTACTCGGCTTTGATTGAGCTAGCATAAAAAATTGTATCCCTATGGAAAAGAAAAGCCCACGTAAATTGCGTGGGCGTTAAGTTTTTTTCCGATCTTTATAGATTGTATTGAGATGCCATAAAGCCGACTAGAATGGATCAAACATTAAACAAAAAGTTCATTACATCGCCATCTTGCACAATATAATTTTTCCCCTCGGCGCGCATTTTACCGGCTTCTTTGGCGCCTTGCTCGCCGTTATAGTGAATAAAATCGGCAAATGAGATTGTCTGGGCGCGGATAAAACCTTTTTCAAAATCGGTATGAATTTTACCTGCCGCTTGTGGTGCGGTGGCACCAATTGAGATGGTCCAGGCGCGAACTTCTTTGACTCCGGCAGTGAAGTAAGTTTGTAAATTAAGTAACTTATAACCGGCGCGGATCACACGATTTAGTCCCGGTTCTTCAATACCCAGTTCAGCCATAAATTCGTCGCGTTCATCTTCATCCAGTTCGGCGATATCGGCTTCAACGGCAGCACATACTGGCACCACCACCGAGCCCTCTTTTTCAGCAATGGCCCGCACTGCATCTAGGTGGCGATTATTGTTAAAGCCATCTTCACTCACATTGGCAATATACATAGTTGGTTTGAGGGTTAAAAAGCTGAGATAGCGGATGGCGGCTTTTTCTTCTTTACTTAACACTAGAGTTCGTAGCATCTCTGCGTTTTCAAGATGCGGTAAACATTTTGTCAAAATGTCTAATTCAATTTTTGCTTCTTTGTCGCCACCTTTAGCTTTTTTCTGAATGCGATGAATAGCGCGTTCACAGCTATCTAATTCAGCTAAAGCCAATTCAGTATTAATGATATCAATATCCGCTAGTGGATCAACCTGGCCGGCAACATGGATGATATTATCATTGTCAAAACAGCGAACAACATGGCCTATCGCTTCAGTTTCACGAATATTAGTTAAGAATTGATTGCCTAAACCTTCACCTTTAGATGCGCCTTTTACCAGTCCGGCAATGTCGACAAACTCCATTGTTGTGGGTAGTACTCGCTGTGGCTTGACAATTTGCGCCAATTGATCAAGACGAGGATCGGGCATCGTTACCACACCGGTATTAGGCTCAATAGTACAAAAAGGGAAGTTTGCTGCCTCGATGCCTGCTTTGGTCAGTGCATTAAAAAGCGTTGATTTTCCTACATTTGGCAGACCAACGATACCGCATTTAAATCCCATAAATATGTTACCTTAGTTTTTATCTGTTCAATCGCGTATCGCTAATTGATAAATATGAATGAATTTATCGATGATTATACACGTAAAAGTTACCTTGCCGAAGATATGATGTAATAGTATTAACTCGATGGTTTAAAAGCGAGTAACTGGTTTACTGCTTTATTGACGCCTTCATTAAGCAGGATCGGTGTACAACGTATTGCTTCATCAATGGTATCATCGATTAATTTTTGTTCCTTAAGGGTGGGTTTATTCAACACAAAGCCGACAACTTTATTTTTATCACCGGGGTGACCAATCCCGATGCGTAAACGGTAAAAATTAGGGTTGTTGCCTAGTTTGTTTTGAATATCTTTAAGACCATTATGTCCGCCATTGCTGCCGCCTAATTTTATTTTGGCGCTACCTGGCATTAAATCTAATTCATCATGGGCGACAAGAATTTCAGCGGCTTTATGCGATAAAAACTGGCTAATGCTAACACTGATTTTCCACTGAGATTCATATATGTTGTCGGTATCAGTAAGCGAACGTCATTATTCGAAAAGTTGATCCTGGCGGTATAACCAAAGAATTTACTTTCTTCTTTTAGTAATTGATTATGTTGTTTGGCTAATAATTCGACATACCAGGCGCCTGCATTATGCCGAGTAAGGGCATATTCAGAACCTGGATTAGCCAGACCGACGATCAGTTTTATGTTACTCACCATATTCTTTCACTATTGAGCGGTTTTAATTAAAGAACATAGCTTACCTTTTCTGATAACCGACTACAAAAAGTTAAATTTGATGACAGTAGAATAGGTTGATCAGGTTAGCTGCATAATAGCTACTATTTTTTCAAAAAAAATAATTTTATGTATAGATTTGTGAGTAAAATATTATCTAATGTGATCATTTCCTCAATCTGAGTCGGAAAACTATTACTATAATATAGCAAAAGAGCAGGTATTTTTATTATTCAATATTATACATAGTGATAAGTATTTTGGAGGGTATGATATGAAAAGAAAACAGTCTTTTTTATTAGGTAATTGCTTGATGGTAACTGGCATGGCTATTATGGTGATCAGTATTGCATATAATATTTGCAATCATGTTTTTGAATTAGATCTACCAGAATATTTAGCAGAAATATCACTGATTAGTCTTTTTATTGGTGCTTTGATTTGGTTAGCCGGTGCCAGGGTGAGTGGCCGTGAAGGCATTGCTGATCGTTATTAGTGGCTACGAAATTTTGACGAGCGCCATCGTCGGTAATCTATTTTACAGTAAAGAAAAACCCCGTGATAAATATCAAAGGGTTTTCGGTAGTATTAAGTTAATAAATGCGGCAGCTAAAAATTTAACTATGCGTAATTTATTATTTAGTGTTCAAACATCGCTGAGATTGACTCTTCGTTGCTGATCCTGCGAATAGCTTCAGCCAACATGCCTGATAGCGTTAATGAGCGAACCTTATTGAGCTTTTTGATTTCAGCGGATAAGGGAATAGTGTCACAAACAACCACCTCATCAATAACTGAATCTTTAATATTAGCGACGGCATTACCGGAAAATATGGGATGGGTAGCATATGCAAAGACCCGTTTAGCGCCTCGTTCCTTAAGTGCTTCAGCGGCTTTACACAAGGTACCACCGGTATCTATCATATCATCAACTAGTACACAGTCTCGATTAGCGACATCACCAATAATATGCATAACTTGGGAAACATTTGCTAGTGGCCGACGTTTATCAATAATGGCCATATCTGTGTCATTTAATAATTTGGCAATGGCGCGGGCGCGTACTACTCCACCTATATCGGGTGAAACGACGATCGGATTGTCTAGATTTTGTTGTAGCATATCTTCTAACAAGATCGGACTACCAAAAACGTTATCTACCGGCACATCAAAAAAACCCTGGATTTGCTCGGCATGTAGATCGACAGTTAAGACCCGGTCAACACCGACACTGGAAAGAAAATCGGCCACTACTTTAGCGGTAATAGGCACACGCGCTGAACGTACACGGCGATCTTGACGCGCATAACCAAAATAGGGAATGACAGCGGTGATCCGACCAGCAGATGCACGGCGTAGTGCATCAACCATGACAACAAGCTCCATTAAATTGTCATTTGTTGGTGCACATGTTGATTGTATGATGAAAACATCACCACCACGGACATTTTCATTAATTTGTACACTAACTTCACCATCATTAAAACGACCAACCGCAGCGTCGCCAAGGCTCGTATACAGTCGGTTAGCAACACGTTGAGCAAGTTCCGGTGTAGCATTACCAGCAAAAAGCTTCATATCAGGCACGTAAAAAACCTCAGGCTTGCGTCTATAAAGATATTATCGACCAAAAAATATTATTGATGGTTTCAATATCTGGAAATCCCAGCGCGGAATGTATGCAAAGGAGACTGGTTAACACCTTGCGCAACGAAACCCTGCACCCACTCTGGGGCTTTATTTAACACCTTACGGGCAGCAGCTTCAGTTTCGAATTCAGCAAAAACGCAAGCACCTGTGCCGGTAAGACGTGATGATGTATATTCTAGCAGCCATGAAATAAGCTCTTCAACCTCAAGGAAACGTTTTCTTGCGATTGGTTCACAATCATTTGCGTATGGCCCTTGTAACAATGCGCTTAACGAGCGTTTTGCTGAATTTCGTTTTAATTCCGGATCAGCAAAAATTTGTTGAGTAGCAATATTTATTCCAGGGTGGGCCACTAAATACCATTTTTCTGCCGGATTGACCGGTAAAAGTTGATCACCGATGCCTTGTGCAAAAGCGGCATGACCTATTACGAATACCGGAACATCGGCACCGAGCTGACGGCCAAGCTCGGCTAGAGTATTATCATCAATATGAGTTTGCCAATGGTAATTTAAGGCAATCAATGTGTTTGCTGCGTTAGAGGAGCCACCACCTAAACCACCACCCGTAGGTAACCTTTTCTTAACATAAATATCGGCACCTTGATGATTATTAGCGCGATCTACTTCAATGCAATAGCGCTGTAATAAACGCGCTGCTTTAACAATAAGGTTATTTTCTGCTGGCAGATTAGTAAAGGGTGTAAGCAGCCGAATTTGATTATCTTCACGTGGTTTGATTGTAATTTCATCACCATAGTTAAGAAATTGGAACAGAGTCTGAAGTTGATGGTAACCATCAGCTCGACGGCCGGTAATATATAGAAATAAGTTAAGCTTTGCTGGAGAGGGCCAGGTTAATGTCATTCGTTTAGCGTCCAACTGTCCATTTTTAACTTAATACGTTGTTTACCTTGGGTTAATTCAATTCGGCTAGGTAGTTTAGGCTGGCTATCCTGATGATAAGCAAGGTAGTTCAAATGCCAGGTTTCGCCATTTTGCCTATATTCGATGGTTTTTAACAGGCCATTTTCGTCTAATGTGAATGATGTGGCATTAGTGGGTAAACCGATTAACCAATAGGACAGATTTTCAATTGGGATTTCCATACCTGTTAATTGATAAATCATCTGTGCTGGATGATGATTGACATATTTTTTACCTTCTCTATCCATTAGTTGAGTAACGCCAGGGGTTACATTGAGCTCTAATTCTGTTGTCCCTAATGGATTGGTCAGTAACAGGCGGTAATTAGACAGCATATATTGTTGCCAAAAGAATTTGGCATAGGTTTTATTATCTGGGCCAATATAGGCAAAAGCACCATGGGTTTGAAATTTTGTCAACTTGACCAGTTGCTGCTGGTGGTTTATCCATAATGGATTGGTTAATGAGCCGTTTTTTTCAGTTGTTAATTGTTGATTGAATGTACAGGCGGTCAAAAAAACAGCAATTAGTGGAATAAATTTGCAACAATAGTGACGTAAATTGGCAAACTGCTTGGCAATGAGTATCATTAAATATTTCCTATTCACACAAGTGGTATTAATTTGTTGATATCGATCAGAAAATTATTAAGGTAAATGTAACTACAATTGGGAAAAAATGCCCGAATTATTCATTTGCTTAGTTTAACATCTTTAATTGCCTAGTTGCATAAAGTAGAATACTACCTCAAAATTTCCTTATTAAAGTTATTGGTTTTATTTTTGTGTGCTTAACAGATGTTTAGAAACCATTTAGTTACTTGATTTAGTGAATATGACATTACTTGCACTCGGTATAAACCATAAAACCGCGCCTATAACGTTACGTGAACGGTTAATTTTTGGGCCGGAAAAAATTGAACACGCACTGGATAATTTACTTCAGCAGCCACTTGTTCACAGTGGCGTTGTACTCTCTACGTGTAACCGTACTGAACTTTATCTATGCGTTGATTCACAAGAATCCTTACAAGATCAATTAATTGATTGGTTATGTAACTATCATCGTTTAAATTTAAATGATGTTAGAACAAGTATTTATTGGCACCAAGATAATGCTGCTGTTAGCCACTTAATGCGTGTTGCCAGTGGATTAGATTCATTAGTCTTAGGTGAGCCGCAAATTTTAGGTCAAGTTAAACAAGCATTTTCTAAATCTCAGCACTATACAAAGTTATCTAGTGAGTTGGAGCGTTTATTTCAACGTTCATTTTCAGTTGCTAAACGTATTCGTACGGAAACCGAAATTGGCGCTAATGCAGTTTCAGTTGCTTTTGTCGCTTGTACGCTAGCTCGTCAAATTTTTGAATCACTGTCTGAATTGCATATTTTACTGGTAGGTGCCGGCGAGACTATCGAACTGGCTGCGCGCCATCTGCGTGAACATCATGCTAAGCATTTGATTATCGCTAACCGAACTCGAGAACGCGCTGCACGTTTTGCTAATCAAGTTGGTGCGGAAGTTATCACTTTAGCTGAAATTGATACCCGTTTAGCCGATTCGGATATTGTGATTAGTTCTACTGCCATCCCTTTACCGATCATTGGTAAAGGGATGGTTGAAAGGGCAATGAAAGTCCGCCGTAATAAGCCGATGTTGCTGATTGATATTGCTGTTCCGCGAGATATTGAACCTGATATTGACAGATTAAATAATATTTATCTCTATAGCGTTGATGATTTGTATGCGATTGTGCAACGCAATGTCGAACAACGGAAAATGGCGGCAGTTCAGGCTGAGCTTATTGTTGAGCAAGAAAGTGCTTATTTTATGGATTGGTTGCGTTCTCAGTCATCAGTCAATACAATTCGTGATTATCGTGGTCAGGCAGAGCAAATTAGGGCTGAAATGGCAGAAAAAGCACTTGCTTCGCTGCGAAATGGCGCAGATAACGAGCAAGTGATCAATCAATTGACCTATCAGTTAATGAATCGCCTGATCCACACACCAACCAAATCACTCCAGCAAGCAGCGACAGATGGTGATATTCACCGTCTTAATATTTTAAAAGATAGCTTAGGACTGGAGCAAAATTAAACTACCTTTAGTAAGGTCTAACATAACGAATGAAGCCTTCAATAATTGCTAAGTTAGAAGCATTGCAGGAACGCTACGAAGAAATTCAAGCACACCTGGTTGATGCTGAGGTGATCGCAGATCAAGAGCGTTTCCAGGCGTTGTCTAAGGAGTATGTTCAGTTAACAGATGTAACCAAATGTTTTCAGTTATGGCGCACTGTTCAGCAAGATATTGAGACGGCTGAAATATTATTGCATGATCCTGAAATGCGCGAGATGGCTCAGGACGAATTAAAAGAAGCGAAAAAGCGTAATGAGGAATTTGAACAACAGTTACAGATTTTATTGTTACCAACAGATCCCGATGATGAAAAAAATTGCTTTTTAGAAATTCGGGCCGGTACCGGTGGTGATGAGGCGGCGATATTTGCCGGTGATCTTTTTAAAATGTATAGCCGCTATGCTGAATCCCGACGCTGGCGGATTGAAGTTATGAATGCCAGTGAAGGAGAACACGGTGGTTACAAAGAAATTATCGCTAAAGTTTCTGGTGATAGTGTATATGGCCGCCTAAAGTTTGAGTCAGGGGGACATCGTGTCCAGCGCGTACCGGAGACTGAATCTCAAGGGCGTATTCATACTTCTGCTTGTACAGTAGCCATTCTGGCTGAAATTCCAGCAACAGAGTTACCGGATATCAACCCTAGTGACTTAAGAATTGATACTTTTCGTTCATCAGGCGCTGGCGGACAGCACGTTAATACCACTGACTCCGCGATCCGTATTACCCATATTCCAACCGGAATTGTGGTCGAGTGTCAGGATGAACGTTCTCAGCATAAAAATAAAGCCAAAGCGCTGTCAGTTTTAGCTGCCCGTATTCGTGCATTGGAAATGCAAAAACGCCATGAAGCAGAAGCATCTGAGCGCCGTAATTTACTCGGCTCAGGTGATCGTTCCGATAGGATCAGAACTTATAATTTTCCCCAAGGCCGCATTACTGATCATCGTATCAATTTAACTCTCTATCGTTTAGATGAAGTGATAGAGGGAAAATTAGATATATTAATCCAACCGATTATTAACGAATATCAAGCAGATCAACTCTCTGCTTTATCAGAACGGGATTAATGAATTATCAGCATTGGTTAGCCTATGCGGCTAATAAACTTTGCCACAGTGATAGTGCTAAACGTGATGCTGAAATTTTGTTGCAATATATAACCGGAAAAACACGGACTTTTCTTATTGCATTTCGAGAAACAGAATTAACCGTTAAGCAACAACAGCAGCTTGAACATCTATTAGCTCGTCGGGCTAAGGGTGAGCCTATGGCCTATTTAGTAGAAGAAAAAGAGTTTTGGTCGTTACCAATGAAAGTTTCACCTATTACGTTAATACCTCGTGCGGATACAGAGTGCTTAGTTGAGCGAGCATTACAATTATTACCAGGAAAGCGAGCAGTAAAAATATTAGATTTGGGGACGGGTACCGGTGCTGTGGCATTAGCTTTAGCATCAGAGTGTCCACAAGCGCAGATAATTGGTATTGATATTAGTGATTCGGCAATTATGCTAGCCCAACTTAATGCAAATAATTTGGTAATTAATAATGTCAAATTTTGCAAAAGTAATTGGTTTACTTCACTACCTATTCAGCAATTTGATATGATTGTCAGTAATCCACCTTACATTGATGAATGTGATCCACATTTACAACAAGGTGATGTGCGTTTTGAACCTAAAACAGCATTAATATCGGCTAATCATGGGTTGGCTGATATTCAATTGATAATTGAACAATCGCGTAACTATTTAGCTAATAAGGGATGGCTTTTACTAGAACACGGGTGGTTGCAGGGAAGGCACGTAAGGCAGTTATTTTCCTGTCATCATTATCAACAGGTAGTAACTTTTCAGGATTATGGTGGTAATGATCGTATTACGGTAGGTCAATGGAAATGTGATGAAAACCATAGCTGATTTTGAATTTAATAAAGCACCACTGAGCGAAGGTATTATACTTGTTTCACGGATTATTCGGCCAGATTTTCCTGTTGAACAAGTCAATCCACAACTTAGGCTTCTGGTTGCCGAAGCAAGACAAACAATACAAACTGATGATGATATAGAAACGCAAGTATCTATATTACTAAAGTTATTTTATCGAGACTGGCTTTTTAGCGGTGTAACGGGGGTTTATTCGCTTTCTGAGGCGCTTTGGCTGGATAAAGTTCTAATAGCAAGACAAGGGGCACCTGTTTCATTGGGGACAATTTTTTTGCATGTTGCCACTCAATTGCAGTTGCCGGTGATGCCGATTATTTTTCTGACTCAGCTTATTCTATGTGTTCGCCGAGAAGATGGTACTTATTGGTATATTAACCCGATAAATGGTGAAACGCTCACCGAGCAGATGCTTGATTTATGGGTCAAGGGAACAATTAGCCCTTTTGCTCATCTGACGCAAAAAGATATAGAAGAAACTTCGCATAGAATTATCATACGAAAAATGTTTGATACAATAAAAGCAGCGTTGATGGAAGAAAATAAAATGGAACAAGCGCTAAGAGTTTGTGAAACATTATTAATTTTTGATCCGAAGGATCCTTATGAGATACGTGATAGAGGACTTATTTTTGCTCATCTTGAATGTAATCATGTTGCCATTTCTGATTTAAATTATTTTGTTGAGCAATGTCCAGAAGATCCTGTTTCTGAAATGATAAAAATGCAAATCTATTCAATAAAAGGGCAGCAGATTATATTGCATTGATCATTAAAAATCGTCACTAATTTGCTGTCATAGAAAGGGTAAAAGCATGCAATATAAAGTAGTCGCCATTGATGATATCAAAGTGGCAAATAATCTACCATTTGTATTATTTGGTGGTATGAATGTGCTTGAATCGCGCGATCTGGCAATGAAGATTTGCGAACATTATGTCACCGTAACAGACAAGCTTAACATTCCTTATGTTTTTAAGGCATCCTTCGATAAAGCGAACCGTTCTTCGATTCATTCCTATCGCGGCCCAGGGCTTGAAGAAGGAATGAAAATTTTTCAAGAAATCAAACAAATATTTGGCGTTAAGGTAATTACGGATGTTCATGAGCCAGCGCAAGCGGCTCCGGTTGCTGAGGTGGTTGACGTTATTCAACTACCGGCTTTTTTAACAAGGCAAACTGACCTAGTTGAAGCGATGGCCAAAACCGGTGCAGTCATTAATGTTAAAAAACCCCAATTTGTAAGCCCTGGACAAATGGGCAATATTGTTGAGAAATTTAAAGAAGCAGGTAATGAAAAAGTTATTCTCTGTGATCGTGGAGCAAATTTTGGTTATGATAATTTGGTTGTCGATATGTTAGGCTTCAATGTCATGATGAATGTATCAAAGGGTTCTCCGGTTATTTTCGACGTTACTCATGCATTACAATGTCGTGATCCTTTTGGTTCTGCTTCCGGCGGTCGCCGTGCACAGGTTGCTGAGTTGGCTAGAGCGGGTATGGCAGTCGGTTTAGCGGGATTATTTCTGGAAGCACATCCTGATCCGGCTAACGCAAAATGTGATGGGCCATCGGCACTGCCATTAGCAAAATTAGCGCCTTTTCTTGAACAGGTTAAAGCTATCGATGATTTGGTGAAAAGTTTTGCCCAATTAGATACCGCTAATTAATTGTTATTTTATGCAGTTAAATGATGTTGTTACTATGTTTGGCGTTGATCTTCAGCGCCGTTATGGTGAAAAAATTCATAAGATTAGTTTGCATGGTGGTTTTAGTTGCCATAATCGTGATGGCTCCTTAGGACGTGGCGGCTGTACCTTTTGCAATGTTGCCTCTTTTTCCGATGAGCAGCAACAGCAATTTTCCATCCAGCAACAGATTGCGCAAAAAGTAAAAAAAATCCATCGTGCTCAACGTTATCTGGCTTATTTTCAAGCTTATACCAATACTTATCTGAAGTTTCAATTTTAAAGGCGTTATATCAACAGGCATTAAATCAGGCTAATATTGTTGGACTTTGTGTCGGTACGCGCCCAGATTGTGTTTCGCAACCAGTATTGGATTTATTAGTAGAATATCAGCAGCAAGGATATGAAATCTGTTGGAACTAGGTGGTTTACAAACATCCCATGATAAAACCCCTAAAAAAGATCAATCGAGGCCGGATTTTGCCAGTTATCAAAAAATTGCTCAAATTGCCGGTAAAAAGGGATTAAATGCTTGTGTTCACGTAATTGTTGGCCTACCAGGCGAAACAGCTAGGGAAATTCTGCAAACAATATCTCGTATTATCGATACCGGTGTTGATGGTATTAAATTGCATCCATTACATATTGTTGATGGTAGTATAATGGCGAAAGCTTGGCGTGCTGGGCGTTTGTTATCACTTGAATTAACTGAGTACGTTGAAATGGCTGGAGAAATGATCTGTCATACACCAAAAAATATTATTTATCATCGTATTTGTGCCAATGCGCGTCGGCCGACTTTACTCGCGCCAGATTGGTGTGCAAATCGTTGGTTAGGCATGAATGCGTTATATCAATATCTCTGTCAGTATGGCGGCCAGGGGGCTCTGCAATTTAAGTTTGTGGAGGGAACTAAAATAGGTTGTTGGCAGATATTTTATATGGCGGTGAGGGAGGGATTCGAACCCTCGATACGTTTTCACGTATACACACTTTCCAGGCGTGCTCCTTCAGCCACTCGGACACCTCACCGGTTATCATTTTAATATAGTAGGATACTAGAATGATGGGGGCACTACTATAGGGAAAAGCAGTCTAACCGTCAATAATATATTGCAACTTTTGTCTTTTTTGCAGTTAACAAAATAAATAAAGAACAATCTGTTGAAAATATATTCGATATTACCGTCAAGGTTTTGTTGTCCTTACTAATAAGTAAAATTATTAAATGCATAGCATAAGTTGGAAAAAATAATGAATGAATTTTCCCTGATTTGCCGAATACTAGGAACATTATTTAATCGTTCCCCAGAAGATCCCGTTACTAAACCTTTATTTGAATTGATTAGTCAAAATCAATTGAAATTGTCTTGGCCTTTAGAACAAGATGAATTATTAACGCAATTAGCCGCGCTAGTAGCCAGGATTTAGCGTTAGTAATTAAAGATTTTGAGCAATTGTTTCTTGATCCTACCTCAGCTATTGCTAACGGCATTAGTCAACATAGTGAAATATCAGCAACGGCAGTTAATGAATTTTTAGTAGCAAATGGAATACCACTATCAGCGGAAAAAGCTGATCGTTTTGCTGCTTTATTATTGGCAGCATCTTGTTTGGAATATAATGCGGCGCAGGATCCCGCTATTAACACAAATTTAGTTAGTTGATCAGTTTATTTTACCTGCGAGTGAATCATTTTTTAGCCAAGTGGAAACCCATGCAGTGAGTGATTTTTATCCTACTCTCGTTATGATGACGCGTGAAGCTTTAGTCGCATTGCGCGAAGAGCTGGCTGACAATTAGTGACGCTGTAACTTATTCTTTAAATCTAACAGGCGAGTATATAGCGCTTGTTATTTCCTATTGACTACTAAGTTACTTATTCTACTAATGGAATAACTAACTTACCCGGTTTGACTTCAAGTCCTTTAGCGATTTTCTTGGCCAATGCTTATGCTTTACTTTTTTCTGGTTGTAATAAATAGACAGGATTTTTTTCAAAATAGGCTTTTAAGGAGTTATTCACAATCGGCAGTATTGTTGTAATTGTACTGGCCATTTTTTCTGGTGTAATTTTTTGATCAGAGATTGTCAATTCTTTTAAATAGATAGCACCGGTAGCTACTTAAAATAGGGCAGTGAAGTGATAGCTAAAGAGACTTCTGCATGTGTTGAACCTAATAGTGTTTCAAGCTTAATTTTAGCTACTCCCGTTAGGGTAATTTTATTCGGTTCAGTCAGACCTATTTGAGTAGCAAGATTGGCTAGATCGATACTAGCATCAGCAAGGCCGGCAATACCTATTTTTTTACTATAGTGGGTATGTTTGCTAAGATAGTTATTAATGGTATCTTCACTAATACTGAATTCAGTTAATTGATCTCATCCGGCTATCACTCCAGATAGTAACAATAGTGCTCCGGCAAAAAAAGTGCTTCATGTTTTGTTTTTCTCCTGTAATTTTGATAGCAAGATTGTACACAACTATTCATCGTTATAAATGATAGTTTTTTTCTACTGATTAAATTGTTGGTACAAAAAGCCCACAAGGTTAATAATCCTATTATGGTTAACAGATGCCAAGGTAGTGCCGGTAAATTCCACCGATGTCCGATATCATATAGCCAGCCACCACCGATAAAGCCTATTGCACCACCTAAGGCATGGCCTAATCGGCTAAAACCCATATAACTGCTGCGCGAGCATGAGGATCTGCTAGTGGAAGCGCTCAATGTTTCACGTGCTGGCTCAGCAGTGATGGTGCCTAAATAAAACAGACTAATAAGGGCAAAAAGTAGCATCAGTGAATGGGTAAAACCAATAGGAAACATGGCCAGGCTCATTAGAAGTAAACCAGTCATTAACCGTTGCTCGAGGCAAAAATGCTTTTCACTCCAACGTGCCATGGGATAAAGTAAAGTTAAAGAGATAATGGCTTCAATGGCATACATCCATTTAATAGCTGTCGGTGAGCCGGCTATCTCATTAACGACAATAGGAAACATTAACATAACTTGTACGTATAAAATAGCCACTCAGAGTAAGCACATATTTTAAAAAGCGTTGATCGCGAAAAACTTTACCCATCCCGGTACGAATTGATATCCGGCTAGCTGAGATACGGTAAGCAGGCAACAGCCAGGCGCGTTTGAAATGGCTGCGATAATTAAAATTATCGTACTTGTCCAACAAACAAACTGAAAATCATACAGTAAAAGCCAGCCACCGAGCAGGGCTCCGAGAACAGCGCCGGCACTATCTTGCATTAATAATAATGAATAAAAACGACCTCGTTCATGTGGTTTGGTCAGTTTAATGACCAAGACTGTATGAGGGGGATCAAATAAAGTCCCGCCTAAGGCTGACAGAATGCAAGATAGCCCAAAAATCCAGGGCACAGTAGCCATCGCCATTAAGGCGAAACCGATAGCACGTAATAACATACCTAGCACTATCATTGGCTTAGCGCCGAAACGATCGGCTATAGCACCACCAAAAATGCCTAAACCTCGTTGAAATAATTGTCTAAGGGCAAAACCAACCACCAAACCAGGCCAACCTAATTGCTCAACAAAGTGGATCGATATCAGTGGAAAGACGACAAAAAAACCCAACACTACTAACATATTATCGAGTAAGAGAAAATATTTACCGAGGTTTCACGCTTGTGTTACCGGAGACATTAAACACCATTTGGTGTCATACAGTGATGTTTTATAAATATAATACTAGTAAATTAGATATACTTACTATTGTAAAAACAAAATATATTTATATTCAGCACACCATATTCTGGAGTTGGCCACGATGTTTAGATATCGAACCAGAAAGCCTGAATGTTATTCTATTACTGAACGTTTGCTCCTACGGTTAGCTTGTGAAACCGATGCTTATCGTCTGGCTTATTATTGCCGGAATGAAAATTTTTTAAAGACATGTGAGCCTATTCGTGATAGCAGTTATTATCAGCCTACTGCCTGGAGTAAACGTTTGCATATTATGGCAGAAATGCATCGTCGTAAAAGTGCTTTTCATTTTCTACTATTAGATAAACAGCAAACTGAAGTTATTGGTGTAATTAATTTCAGTAATATTATTAGAGGGGCTTTTAAAGCTTGTTATCTGGGTTACTTAATCAGTGAAATGTAGCAAGAAAAGGGCTTGATGTATGAAGGATTAATGCCAACGATTCATTTTATGCAAGAACAGCAGCAGATGCATAGAATTATGGCAAATTATATGCTGCATAATCATTGCAGTGGTAATTTACTGAAAAAGATAGGTTTTAAACCAGAGAGATATGCAAAAGCTTACTTACAAATTAATGGTGAATGGGGGGATCATATTTTAATGTCACTAATTACAAAAAATAATTAGAGCTAAATTATTTTATATAAAAACAGAATACTAAGTGGACAAAAATCAACAGATTTAAACTTAATTTTAATATATTAAATTTTACTTGTTAATCATCACTTGCTTACTATTTTTTATCTTTAAAGGAGGCATTCATATAATAGGACAAATCACGAATCATCAACCGATTGTTACTAAAATTGGTTGTATTGAAGATTTTTTTACTGCCATTTAGATATCCATACGAACAATGTTCTGGCAGAAATGTTAAACAATAAAGTTAAAGCTCGATTAAATGATATTATTGTAAAAAACAACGAAATGTTTGGTTTTAATTATTATCAGCAAAATCCATATGAAGAAAAAATATTATTGGAAATTAGGAAAAGGTTATTGTGGTGAATGTTGCGATGAAGTATTAAAACATATTAATAATAATTATTATGAAAAAGTTAACCCAACAAAAGAACACTTTTTTGTTTTAAGTAAGATCAAGCTGAAATTATTGAACCATCTTATAAGTAAATGTTTTTTAACGCAAATGCATTAGAAATGGAGTTTAATAAAATCAATGAAATTCTAAAAAAATTTCCTGATGTCTTTGTCGGTAATAAAAATGATTTTAATAATATGATAATGCTAATTTGTGATATTTTAAGCATTAGTAAATCACAGACCCTTCAATACTGGAATATATCCGATACAACGCGCCAATCGGATGATAAATACATGTTTCGAAGAGAATTAATCTCAAAACCCGAAAACATAATTTACCAGACTAACTTTGTCTAACGGATAATTAAAATATCATTGGAAAATCTGAGCTACATCGCTTTGCTTTGGTAAAAATAGTTATTCTAATTCATGGTCATGCTCACAGACCGCTGATACACTTTATCAATCTATTATGGCCATCATTAATAAAGATATTGCATGAATTTACTAAAATCGTTAGCAGCGATAAGCTCTATGACTATGTTTTCCCGCATCTTAGGATTTATTCGTGATGCGATTATCGCGCGTTTTTTTGGTGCTGGAGCGGCGATAGACGCTTTTTTTGTTGCTTTTCTATTACCGAATCTTTTGCGCCGCATTTTTGCCGAAGGCGCATTTTCCCAAGCATTTGTCCCTATCTTAGCAGAATATAAAAATCAGCAAGGTGACGAGGCTACTCGCACTTTTATTGCGTATGTTTCCGGTTTATTAACATTAATTTTGGCTATTGTTACATTGTCAGGAATATTAGCGGCGCCATGGATTATTTATATTACGGCCCCCGGTTTTACTGATACACCGAATAAATTTGATTTAACCGTTTGTTTATTGAGAATCACTTTTCCTTATATTTTATTGATCTCTTTAGTATCGTTGGTTGGTGCTATTTTAAATACTTGGAACCGTTTTTCTGTTCCTGCTTTTGCGCCTACTTTACTTAATATCAGTATGATTATGTCAGTACTGTTGTTGGCGCCATATTGTGAACCACCTATTATAGCGTTAGCGTGGGGAGTTTTTGCCGGTGGTATTTTACAGTTGCTGTATCAATTACCTTATTTACAAAAAATTGGCATGTTAGTTTTACCGCGTATCTCTTTTCGTAATAGTGGTGTGTGGCGAGTATTGAAGTTAATGGGGCCGGCGATTATTGGGGTTTCTGTAAGCCAGATTTCATTAATTATTAATACTATTTTTGCCTCATTTTTACAATCAGGCTCTGTCTCGTGGATGTATTATGCTGACCGATTGATGGAGCTCCCTACCGGTGTGTTAGGGGTGGCACTTGGTACTATTTTATTACCTTCGCTGGCGAAGAGTTTTTCAACCGGTGATCATAAAGAATATCAGCGCCTAATGGACTGGGGTTTACGGCTTTGCTTTTTATTAGCGCTACCATGTGCGATTGCACTGACTATTTTAGCCGAACCGTTGACAGTGTCGCTTTTTCAGTATGGCAATTTTACCGCCTACGATGCAGTAATGACTCAACGGGCATTAATTGCTTACTGTGTCGGCTTAATGGGGTTAATTGTCGTTAAGGTATTATCACCAGGGTTCTATTCGAGACAAGATATTAAAACACCGGTTAAAATCGCGATTATTACCTTAATTTTGACACAATTAATGAACCTTGCCTTTATTGGTTCGCTAAAACATGCTGGATTGGCGTTATCAATTGGCTTAGCAGCATGCTTTAATGCTTTGATGCTGTATTGGCAGTTACGTCGCCAGGCAATTTTTTCCCCCTTAGCTGGTTGGGGAAAATTTTTGGTCAAGTTAATCGCCGCTTTAATTGTTATGGTAGCGGTATTGTTGCTGGTATTAAATTTTATGCCGCCATGGGAGCAGGGAAATATGCTGATGCGAATCATGCGGTTGTTATTGGTGGTTTTTGCCGGTGCAATGAGTTACTTTGCTGCGTTATTTATTTTTGGTTTTCGTTTGCGAGATTTTTCACAGCGGGCTATTTAGACAAATAAATCTGGTAAGTGATCACTTGTTGAATGAAAAAGCGTAAACGCGCTTTTTCATTACCAATCGAAGCAAGCTGATTGACTTTACAATTTGAAAATGGTATTGGGAATAAATAGAATTGGTGCGTCCGAGTGGACTCGAACCACCGACCCCCACCATGTCAAGGTGGTGCTCTAACCAACTGAGCTACGGACGCAATAAAAATTGCTATGGCGATAATGTGGAAACGAATATTAACGGGCAGTTGCCATTCTGGCAAGGGAAAAAATACAATTTTATGTCTAACTGCTCGTATTTAATGCTATTTAGCATAAAAGCGCAATTTTTCATTTTTTATACCTTATACCCCGTTTGACAACATAGCTATCGAGTGGAATGCCGTAATACAAATTCGTTTGGCTGACGTTGAAGCTATAATATGCGAGAAAGTATCATGATAGCTGATGCCGTTAAGCCAATAATAAAACCGATCCAAAAACCTTTTGGTCCCAGATGCGGCACGATAAAGTCAGTTAAACCAAGTAGATAACCTGTTGGGAGGCCGAGCAGCTAGTAAGCAATGAAAGTGATAAAGAAAATTGAACAGGTATCTTTATAACCGCGTAATATACCAGCGCCAATGACTTGAATAGCATCGGAAATCTGATAGATAGCAGCGAATAACATCAATTGTGAAGCAAATAGGATGACTTCCGGATTGCGATTATACATTAATGCGATCTGCTCTCTAAGTGACACTGTCACAATTGCGGTGCAGCAAGCTACCGTTAAACCTATCATAATACTGGCATAGGTGGATATTTTTGCTTTTTCCGTTGAAGCGCTGCCTAAATTATAACCGACCCGGATCGTTGTTGCGATACCAAGAGAAATAGGAAACATAAACATTAACGAACTAAAATTTAATGCTGCCTGGTGTCCTGCGACGGCGATAATGCCTAATGACGCGACCAATAAGGCGACAATAGCAAACAGAGTCACTTCGAAGAAATAGGCTAGACCAATAGGTAAACCTAACGCGAACAGGCGTTTTAATAAAGAGAAGTCAGGTAATGCAAACTGTTTATTAGCACGGATGTCACGTTGTGAAGGAGTATGGCGTATATACCGGCGCATAAAAAGAAACATAGCCCAATATACCGAGGCAGTGGCTATACCACAACCGACGCCACCAAGAGCCTGTGCCCCAAAATGGCCATAGATAAAAATATAGTTGATAGGTATGTTAATAAATAAACCAAGGAAACCAATAAACATGCCGGGTTTTGTTTTAGATAACCCATCGCACTGACTACGTAAAACTTGATAAAAAAGATAACCTGGTGCTCCCCACATAATAGCACGTAGAAACCGTACCGCTTTATTTGCCAGTTCAGGATCAATATTAGGCATATTATTTATAATATGGTGAGCATTATAAATAACAGCCATGACCAAAAATGATAAAAAGAAAGCTAACCATAAGCCTTGTTGTATATGATTGCCGATAACTTGACGTCGGCCTGAACCATTTAATTACGCCACCACTGGTGTTAAAGCTATTAATAAGCCGTGGCCAAACAAAATAGCAGGTAACCAGATAGACGTTCCTACCGCAACGGCTGACATATCTACTTCACTAACTTTGGCTGTCATTACTGTATCGACAAAACCCATTGCGGTTTGTGAGAATTTAGCAAGAATAATTGGAATACCTAATGCTAATAGGCTGTGTGCCTCTTTAAAATATTTATTCACCCACCATATACCTTATTGGAAATGAATAGAAAACGAAAAGAATTGAACCCTTAAAAATTTGTTTATTGTATCGATTTGGTGAAGTTATAGCTATAAATAGATAGAAAGCTGCCATATTTATTGTTTCTAGAGTGCTTATTTAGCATAACTAGCGTAGAATGAGTTTTAATCTTTTATTAAAATTGGGAACTCAATATATGTATACAGGCATTGTGAAAGGAAAAGGAATACTAGTTGCGGTGGAAGATAGCGTTAATGTTCGTACTTATACTGTCCAATTTCCCACTGAATTACTCGCAGATTTAAAAACAGGTGCTTCTGTTGCTAATAATGGATGCTGTTTAACTGTTACCCATATTGATAGCGATAAGGTGAGTTTTGATTTAATGAAGGAGACTTTGCGACTGACAAACTTATGCAGTTTAAAATTAGGCGATATGATTAATTTAGAAAGATCAGCAAAATATGGTGATGAAATTGGTGGCCATGTTATGTCCGGTCACATCATTACTACTGGCGAAGTAGCCAAAATTTTTAAAGCTGAAAATAATCTCCAAATTTGGTTTTATGTGCATGATAAACAATTAATGAAATATATTTTGCATAAGGGCTTTATCGGCGTTGATGGAATTAGCTTAACAGTAGGAGATGTGGTCAATAATCGTTTTTGTGTCCATCTGATCCCTGAAACCATTGCGCGCACCACAATTGCAGAAAAGCGTCTTAGAGAAAAGGTTAATATTGAAATTGATGCCCATACCCAAGCGGTAGTTGATACCGTTGAGCGAGTGATGGCACAAAAAATATAATCATAGAGCGTGTTTTAAATAGTCGTCACGCTATTTCAATTAGGTTAAGTAATAGCTAAAAGAAGAAACAGGATTTGATAAATAATTGACCAAGATTTCTTCTTATTAGAAAAGTGTTAATGTCAAAAGTGGTTTCCTATGTCTAATTTACTTATCTGTAACTAAGTGATATCTGCAAATAAGCTCTTCTATAAACATTAAATTGCTTCACTCAAAATGGGTCGCCAAGACAAGTTGGCTAATTGTTTTATTTTTCCTTGCCTGGCTCAGGCTATTGCTCATTCAAAAGCGTCTTTATAGAAGAAATATGACAGAGCTATTAAATGAAATTATCAAATGACTACTATTTCATTTTCTCCATAACCAATTGATAGTGATTGTAAATTCCCTCATTCAGCAAGCTAATGCAAAAAAAAAACAATAGAATTTATCATTGAGATAGAAAACCATAAGCAACGCTAATGACAATAGTGTGACTAATAGAAAAACAAGAATTCAAAAAGGTAACGTGAAGGCATCCAGCAACGGATATCAAAGTGGTGTGGTTTTATCGTAATTTTGAATTCTAGCGTGAACATTTTAATCTATTCAAATTATTAGAGGTTACAATGAAGATAACAATTGCCCGTGATTTGATAGAGTTTATCGAGTTTTTAGGTGTTGATTTAGCATTTAGGATATCTGGTGGTTTTATAGTGCCGATATGGCGAGAACTTACTAGATCAAAAAAATAAATGTTATGCACTGCCGAACCGAGGTGGGCAGTGTGTTTTGCGCTTCAGAATATAGTCTTTGTCATAGTAAAATATCTATATCTTTTGCGACAGCAGGCCCGGGAATAAGTAATGCATTGACAGTGTTAAAAACGGCAAAGCTTGATGGAGCCAGAGTGATATTTATCTCAGCTGTTACCACAGAATATCATGATGGATTATGGGGACGCAGGAAACAACAGTGTTAAATGTGAATACCCTTGTGCAGGATGATGGGCAAGGATATTTAGATAAAGTATTTGTTATTAAAAATGAATATTTACAAGCCAGAGAGGATATCCAGAAACTAGTTGCGTCAAATAAACATTTTGTTATCGGTGTTTTTTTAACTAATGTAGTACAAACATTAACAAATAAAAAAACGCATATTAGCTGATTTTCCAACCACAGCTAATCTTACTAACATAGTTTCTTCTACAGATTTTTCTATGTTTATAGAACTTTTATTAGCAAAAAAATCTTTATTCTGGCTAGGCTTTGGAGCCAGGTATGCAGGGAGCAATATCTAAAAAATTATTGAACTGACTAACTCTGCTGTTATAACAACGCCGAGAGGTAAAGGTATTATTTCTGAATATAGCCTGGCCTCCATAGGAACAACAGGGATAGGTTCTATTAGCAAAGAAATAGTTAGGCAGATAACTGGTGAGCGCTCTCGCTATGTTGTCGTAATTATGGGGAGTCGTCTTAGCGAACTGAGCGCATTTTATTTACAAAAAAATTTTAGCAATATAGATTTATTTTATG
The DNA here is from genome assembly GCF_900343025.1 of Arsenophonus endosymbiont of Aleurodicus floccissimus. Taxonomy (GTDB): domain Bacteria; phylum Pseudomonadota; class Gammaproteobacteria; order Enterobacterales; family Enterobacteriaceae; genus Arsenophonus. The sequence continues at coordinate 474,584 of NZ_OUND01000001.1, forward strand.
TTGGTCTGGAGGCAGATAAAATAAGAAATAACCTTCCTTCTAATGCGATTGTTTTTAAAAGTGACATTCAATGTTTTACTGAAACTTTGCTCAGTGCACTTCAGAATAAGGTGATTCATAAACCAGCTGTTCAATATTCAGCGCTGATGGTTGAATTTGTTGATTATATTATTAAAGATAATAATTATTCTGATAAAGTTATCCATCCATTAGCGGTTATGGATATCATTCAGCGTGTCGCAATTAATAAGAATAACTGCTACATAGCTGCTGAGGCTGGAAACTCATTTTTTTGGGCAAGTCACTACCTGAAATTTTCTCAATCTGGGCTTATCGGCTTAGGAACTGCATTTGGGGCTATAAGGCATTATGCTTGTGGATTAGTTGGTATTGTAGCTGGTTTTAAAGAGTGTGCAATTGGGATTATTGGTGATGGTGCTATGTTAATGGCAAATGAAGTCAGTACAGCAGTGCGCTATCATCTTTCTGCTATTTCGTTGATGATGAATGACAGCAGCTATAATATGTGCCGTCAAGGGCTGGAAATGTTAAATAGCGACCCACTCGATTGCAATATACCAGTAACTGATTTTGCCTTGTTTGCTCGTGCTTTAGGGGCAGATGGCTATCAGGCTAATAGTTCTCAACAATAAGAGGATGCTATTGTTGAGGCGATCAAAAATAGAAACCCAGCAGTAATTGATGTCAGAATTGATAAAAATGCAGTTCCGCCGCTTAAAGATAGGATTGAAACGATTAAAGGATTTATAAATGATAAATAATGTTTCGTTAATTTTCCTGTGCTGGTGCATTGCCAAATCAGCAGCAAAACATATTGAGAGAAAATAATAAAAAGACAATATTTTCAACAAATGACGATTATTTACCTGATAAACGTAGTTTATGGCGAATGGATGAGAAGGGAGCGGTGACTAAATTAATGGTAAATTGCTTATCTAAAGCTCCAGAACAGGTGAATATGAATATCAATCAGCTCGATTGTATTATTATTAATCTGGTTTGGCCTGGCAACATCCTGTATGAAGAAGTTATTGCTATTGTTCGGCAGTTAAATATTGTTTGTCCGGTTATTCTTGTCAATTTGGGCACGTCTGCTGGAATGACTACACTTGAGTTAGGTTGGAGCTAGTTTTCTAATGCAAAGCGTAGGCAAGTAGCAGTACTCGCTGCCTGTAATTATGCTCATTGGTTTTCTGTTGAAGACCCAGTAAGTTCTTTACTAAGCGATGGTGCTGCCTGCGCTATACTTGGTTACGACTCAGGTATTTTCCTTGTCCATAGTAAGACAATTCAAACCTATGATATGATCCATTAATATTTATTGATAATCATGTCGAATATACAAACGAATCTGGCAGATTATATTTTCTAAACTGCCTAAAACAATTTTTAATAGCTGCAATCAAATATGTCGAGATGTTGGTAAAGATATTAGTGATATTCGATATTTTTACATTTATGATCCAACCTCTTGGGTCACTGAGGTAGCAGCAAAAGTCCTTCAGGTAAGTGAAAATAAAATTTTAACCCTATTTGATAAATATGGCAGTTTGGGGCTGGCGCAAAATTTTTTCGCACTGATAGAATTGAATACGAGTTCAGATCTTTTTCCTGATGATTTGATTATTCTGTTCGGATTTGGGCCTTTATCCACCTCAACTTCTTTCCTATTGAGTTGGAGGAAAATTCCTACCGCTATTGATTTTATCTCAGTTTAAAATAACAACTCAATATTTTGTTTTATACATTAAGATGGATGATATTGTAATTTTAAGTCGACCAATCCTTTTCGAAATGGGAAAGTCGGACTTTCCCATTTGATTAATGAATGAAATTTTACCTATGACTAGAATATACGCTGTCAGTTGAAGTCAGAGATTTTCACACGGGTTTGTTTAAAAATTTTTCTTACTGTTCGAAGGCTCCCGGCCTGGTATTGATTGAAGCTTTTCTTTTTTGCTGACAATAACCTATTAACAGAGGAACAATAGTGGCAACCATAACACTGCTTGTTGCTAATAGAGAGTTGGTAATGAGGCTATATACTGCTAAACTTGCGGCAAAACATAAACCAAGCTGGAGAGTATTTTGTAAAGCGGCGGCTTTACCACTGTCTTGAGGAAAGACACTTAATGCATTTGATACCAAAATAGGATAACAAGCTCCGTTCATCGCCGCCATACAACAGAAAGGCAGTAATAGAGCAAATAAATTAGGTTGTGAATAGATAACAAGGATAAAAATGACAAATACACTTATTCCATAACCGATAAGAATAATTGGTAGCAAGATTTGGTTTTTTATTTTGGCTATTAAATAACGCCCACCATAGTCACCGAACATAAAAGCGATAGTTTGTGGTACATAACTGATGCCTATATCCTGCGGATCATATCCCATTTGAGTTAAAATAAAGGGGGATCCTGTTAGCCAAGCAAAAAAACCAGCGCTACAGGCGGCATAAATTAAATACATTACCGCTAAAAATAGCAGAATATAGAAAAGTGATAAATGTGGTGGTTGATTTTGTTTTGTCAGTTTTTTCAGAATATTTTTTCCTGTAACAAAATGGTGGCCAGAAAAAGCAATATTCCAATGATAGCTAAGGCAAAAAATATCATTTGCCAGTTGTTACCAGTTAGAAGCCAGGCACCTAATAGGGGAGTTAATGCTGGTGACAGTGCAACTAAAAGCATAATGGTAGCAAATACCCGTTTAGCATATTGGCCGCTAAAACGATCGATGACCAAAGCTTGCCAAATTACAGTAGTTGAGCAAACTCCAACACCTTGAATAAATCTCAAAATAAGCAATTGCGTGCCATTAGTGATCCACAGTGTTGCCAAACAACTAATAATAAATAGAGGCAAGCCAATTAATAAAACCGGTTTTCTACCAATACGGTCGGAAAGCGGCCCCCAACTAAGTTGCGCAAAGGCAAAGCCACATAAAAATAGGCTAAGACTTGCACTGATGGTATTTGCTGAGGTGTTGAGTTGCTGTTGCATTATACTAAAAGCCGGTAAGTACATATCAATGGCCAAAAAGCCGAGCATACTTAAACCAGCAAGATAAAGCATAAAGCCAAAATTGGCTTGATTGGGGTTATTTTTATTCATATTGTTATTAAATATTTTGATAGGTAAAAGGCTATGTGGTCAGAGTATTCCTTGGAAGTGATTGATGCCGTTGAGAGAACGGGCAGTTTTAGTGCAGCTGCCATAGAGTTACATCGAGTTCCCTCTGAGGTCAGTTATACTGTAAAACAGCTGGAAGAGTGGTTATCGGTTCCTTTATTTGAAAGGCGTTATCGTGATGTTTGTACTTACTGACGCAGGTAAATTTTTCGTTAAAAATGCGCGTAATATTATTAAAACGATGCGTGAAACTCGTCATCAGTGTCAACAAATTGAAAATGGTTGGCATGGACAATTTAGCATTGCTATTGATCGGGTAGTTAAACCGGATAGGATGTTGCAATTAATATTAGATTTTTATCGCCACTTTTCTGATATCGAACTTTTTATTCAGCAGGAAGTTTATAATGGTGTATGGGGAGGCATTAGTCGATGGTCGAGTGGATATTGCAATTGGTGCAACCCGTGCGTCACTGATTGGCGATAGATATAGTTTCCGTGAATGGGATTTATTCCCTGGTCATGTGTTGTCAGTATCAATCATCCTTTAGCACAAATAAACGAGTTAATTAGTGATCAACAATTACGTTTCTATCCCAGTTTATGTTTAGAAGATACCTCTCGCTACTTACCAAAACGAGAAACTTGGGCATTAGATAACCAAAAAAGGCTTATTGTGCCAGATGGGGAAAGTGGTCTAGCATGCTTGAAAAATGGATTATGCTTAGGATTTGCGCCTAAACATCGGGTAGAGCAACTTTGTTGCAAAAATGAATTAAAGACATTGCAGATTAAGCAACCCTTACCTGAGAGTCCGTGTTATATCATATGGAATGAAGAAAAACGTTCCCCGACATTGAGTTGGCTACTGGATTATTTAGGTAATAGCGAGACACTCAATGCCGAGTGGTTAACTAATTGATAGCGTTTAAATCCAGGGATCATCTTCGGTAGTCAATAAATGGACCATCGACAACTGAACGACGTTCAATCAGCTCAGGGTGTATTTTAATCGTTTGAGCATCTTGATGTTTATTAATAATGCGATCAAGTAGCATGGTAAAGGCTATTTGACCTAAACGTTCTTTGGGCTGATAAATGGTAGTTAATTTAATGCTGGGGTAAAAAAACGCGCATTACGCACATTGTCGTAGCCAATAATAGATATATCTTGTGGCACTCGAATTCCTAATTCATTCGCAGCGTTGATAGCCCCCATAGCCATAATATCACCGCCACAGAAAATGGCAGTTGGTTTTTGTTGGTGACTTAATATTTGTTTCATCGCCTCGTAGCCGGAAGCTGGTTCAAAATCACCCTCAACAATCCATTTGTTATGTGGCTGGATGTTAGCTTCCTTCATGGCATTGAGAAAACCTTGCCGCCGGCCATTGTCAGTATTGCGTTTTAATGGTCCAGAGATAATACCTAAATCACGATGACCTCGTTCGATAAGATAACGCCCGGCAAGATAGCCACCATAAACTGCATTATCAATGATAATATCGGTAAAATCACCATGGGCTTTGTCCCCAATCCATCACTACCATTAGAATATTACGGTATTCCTCTAACATCTGGAGTAGTTGGTTGGGGTATTCTGAGCACATGACAAGTAAACCATCAACCCGTTTTTGCGCTAACATTTGTAAATAGGCTTGTTGTTTATTTAGGTTGTTGTGCGAATTGCACAGGATCAATGTATATACTTGACTAAAACAGTTGTTTTCGACTGATTCAATGACTTCTGCAAAGTAAGAGCTTCATTAGATGCGGCTAATAAACCAATAGATTTAGTATGATTAACTTTCAAACTACGAGGAGCAACGGCACTGGGAGAGTAATTAAGTGTTTTAATGGCTGCCCTAACGATCGTTTTTATTTCTTCGGCGACAAAACGGGTATTATTAATTACATGTGATACGGTGGTAGTTGAGACACCAGCAAGCTTTGCCACATCCTTAATTGTTGCCATGATTATAAAGACCCAATTCCCAATTCCCAATTCCCAATTCCCAATTCCTTTACTATTGTTTAAAAATTATTGTTATTGATCTATAAAAATAGATAATTAAGTTATCAGTAAACTGATTATTTTGTCTGATTTGCAGTAAAAACAAAAGTATTAATCAATCTTTGCTAGGTGATATAATAGAAAATAGCTTTTATTGTTGTATGATATTATGACATTTAATGATTTTTCATTAATTAATTTATGAATAAGACAGTGTGAATAGTGAGGTTATGGATACCGATTTTAAGTATGGTTTATGTACTGCGATAGTTGCATTATTAATGATCGTATCTTTTGTTTCTTTTATTTTATGAGCATCATATTGGCTTAATTGCCTGATTTTTATCGCTACAACATTCTGGCTTAACCAGCATCATGGACAGCAGGCTGCACTATTGGCAGCCTATAGTCTAATAAGGGATTACATTTTTTCTACCGTTTCAATCCCTAATGTGTCTAAACCAATTTTTAAGGTTTTTTGCGTTAGTAATGCCAGTTTTAATCTACTTTCTTTTGATGCGTTATTTTTTGCACCTAAAATTGGGCAATTTTCATAAAAACTAGAAAATAAACCTGCCAGATCATATAAATAAGCACACATAATATGGGGTAAACCGTCGCGAGCAACGGTTAGTATTGTTTCCTCAAATTGTAATAAACGAGTCGCTAAGGCTTGTTCATACTGATTTGCTAAAATCACCGGCTCGCTTAGTGCTGTTGGATTAATATTAGCCCGTTTAAAAATGGAGGCCACACGGGTATAAGCATATTGCATATAAGGCGCGGTATTACCTTCAAACGCTAACATATTGTCCCAGTCAAAAATATAATCAGTGGTACGATTTTTCGATAGATCGGCATATTTTACTGCACCAATACCCACCACCTGACTAATCGATTGTAACTCGTTTTCTGGCATAGCTGGATTTTTTTGCCGAATAAGATCACTGGCCCGCTCAATTGCTTCATCCAGTAAATCGGCGAGCCGGATTGTTCCGCCGGCTCGAGTTTGAAACGGTTTAACATCTTTACCTAGCATCATACCGAACATATGATGCTCTAATGACATTGTATCGGGAATATAGCCGGCTTTACGAACAATAGTCCAAGCTTGCATCAGATGTTGATGTTGTCGTGAATCTATATAATATAGCACCCGATCAGCATGTAACATTTCATGACGATATTTAGCGCAGGCAATATCTGTTGTCGTATAAAGATAACCACCATCTTTTTTCTGGATGATAACCCCCATGGCATCACCCCCTTTAGTCTTAAATTCATCCAGATAGACAACCATAGCGCCATCACTTTTAACGGCCAACTTTTTAGCTATTAAATCAGCTACAATATCAGGCAGCATATTATTATATAAGCTTTCACCCATCACATCGTCTTCCGTCAGTGTGACATTTAAACGATGATAGGTGTGTTGATTTTGCGCCATGGTAATATCGACCAATTTGCGCCACATTTTCCGACAATATTCATCACCAGATTGTAGTTTAACCACATAATTACGTGCAAGTTCAGCAAAGTTTCCATCTTCATCATAATGTTTTTTAGCTTCACGATACAAAGTCTCGAGATCAGCTAAAGTCATATCGGTAGCATTTTCTTGTTGAACTTTTTCCAAGTACGCAATTAGCATACCGAATTGGGTGCCCCAATCGCCGATATGGTTAGCACGTATTACTTTATGACCTAAAAACTCTAATGTACGAGCAACAGCATCGCCAATGATAGTAGAACGTAAATGACCAACATGCATCTGCTTTGCTACATTTGGAGCGGAATAGTCAATAATGACGGTTTGTGGCGTAACGGCGCTAATTGCCAATTTTTCATGTTGCAAGGTAAGTTCAATTTGTTCGGCTATCCATTGCTTATCAAGAAAAATATTAATAAAACCAGGTCCCGCTATTTCAACTTTACTGGCAATATTTTCTAGATTTAGTAGCGGCAGCATTTTTTCAGCTAATTGACGTGGAGGAATGCCGATTTTTTTAGCTGCAGACATGACGCCATTAGCTTGGTAATCACCGAATTGGGCTTTTGTTGAAGGGCGTATATGTGCCTCACTACCTTTAGGAGCCCCTGCGGCAATTAATGCATTACTAATTTTTTCTGAAAGAAGAGCCTGAATATTCACCTGATTACCTTAATGATGAAGATAGCTGTCGTGTTCAACTTAGTCAGATACAGCTATGAGGATCGTAATAAAAATAGCTGGCTTTATACCATAATTAGCTATTCACATGCTACTATCAACTATTTGATCGATAACTCTATTGTAAAAAGTAATATCAGATAGGGATCGCTTTTTATCATCTTGCTCAGTGACAATAGAGGATTTTTGATTTATCTAACTTTTAAAAATTATACGGCTGCAAAAATTGCAATTTTGATTAGAAATATTAATTTAAAAAAAGGGCTATGTTAAGTCTCTTTATTTTCCAGATTAAAATTTATCTTCATGAAAAGTTAAAAATATATTGAAAATTTGTTATCAAAAGTTAATGATCTTTTATAAAAAATATTATCCTTTTCCATTAAAATTAATTACTTGTATTACTGTTTGAAAAACGGGTATTTTATTTGCAGAATAGTATACTTATTAATTGATAATTAAAAATAGAAATAACAATAATTAATCAGAGGTGGCAGTATTATGATAACCCTGGAAATTTGCTGCTATAGAGCTGAATGTGCGCTAATTGCGGAAAAATGTGGCGCAGATCGTATTGAACTTTGTTCCAGTCCAGCTGAAGGTGGATTAACGCCTAGTTATGGTTGTTTAAAACAGACTAAAGATACGATAAAGATCCCCGTTCATCCAATTGTACGTCCTAGAGGAGGGGATTTTTGTTACAGCGATAGTGAGTTTGAAACTATTAAACATGATGTTAAATTTATCAGGCAGTTAGGTTTTCCTGGTGTGGTATATGGCATATTGAATCGAAAGGGGCATATTGATATACCTCGTATGCGTATTTTAAAAGCATTATCTGGGGATATGGCGATTACTTTTCATCGTGCATTTGATATGTGCATTAGCCCAAAACAGGCCTATGTACAGCTGACAGAACTTGGTGTTGCCCGTATATTAACTTCAGGCCAGCAGCAGAATGCGGAATGTGGTTTACCGTTATTGAAAGAATTAAATACATTATCTGCTAAAACCCTAAATGGCCCGATAATCATGGCGGGTGCTGGGGTAAGATGTTCAAATTTGAAGAAATTTATTGATGCAGGGTTACCGGAAGTGCATACATCTGCTGGAAGAGTAATGCCATCGACCATGAACTACCGCAAAGCAGGGGTAACGATGAGTTCCAATATGGAAATGGATGAATTTACTCATTATTGTGTAGATAGTGATGTGGTGGAAGCAATGAAAAATTTATTAGCTATTGCTAATAATGATTGATTACAAGTTTAGCGTAATGACGGTATTCAATACCGTCAAGTTTACCTTTTTTTAGCAACTAAAGTTGCGCGTAGAGGAGCCGGATAACCTTCAACTGTCAAATGCATGTTATTTGGGTCAAGAAAATTTGCTAATGATTCGGTTTCCATCCAGGCTGTTTTTCGCTGTTCTTGTACGGTTGTTACTGTTTGATCAACAATATGCACATCACAAAAGCCACACTTTTCTAGCCAGATTTTAAGCATTTTGGCTGAGGGAATAAAATAAACATTACGCATTTGGGCATAACGTTCTTCAGGTATTAAGCATTGGTTTTCATCACCTTCAATAACTAAACTTTCCAGTATTAGCTCACCACCGGAAACTAATTGATTTTTTAGTTTATAGAGATGATATAACGGTGAACGCCGATGATAAAGTACACCCATTGAAAATACAGTATCAAAGGCAGCTAGCGTCGGTAGTTGCTCGATACCGAGAGGCAATAGATGTGCTTGTTGATTATTGCCAATTAATTTACGTATGGCTTCAAATTGATATAAAAATAGTTGGGCAGGATCAATACCGATGACATTTTTTGCGCCTTCACCAACCATTCTCCACATGTGATAGCCATTACCGCAGCCGACATCAAGTACCTGTTTATCTGTTAATGGAGAAAGATGAGGCAGTATACGTTGCCATTTCCAGTCCGAACGCCATTCGCAATCAATATTAATATCGTAAAGGGAAAATGGGCCTTTACGCCAGGGCATTAGGCTTTTTAGCAGTAAAGTGATCCGTTGCTTATCTTTTAAACAAAGTGGTAACTCATTTTTGGCTATCACTGCGGTTTTTAGATCTAAGTGAGTGGGTGTCATAGCGTGCAGATTTTGCACTATTTTTTGCCAATAATTAAATTGCCCATGTTGAGTGGTTTTTTTCCATTGTTCAATTTGGCATGGCAACGTTTCTAACCAATGGCTAAGTGATCCTACCGCGATTTGTTGATAAAAATGGCCAAAATCTATCATCAAACTTGTTCCTTGATAGCGAGTAGTGAACCGAAATTGAAACATTGAAACCATAAGTCACAATGATTGAACCTTGCTGCCAACAAACGTGATTTATGTTTGCTAATTGAGTCCGTTAACATGCTATTTTCTAGCATATTGCGTTTTTGACTTATCTCTAATTCACTATAGCCATTGGCACGCTTGAAATCATAATGCATATTAAACAGTAAATTGCCAATTTTCTCGTCGCTAAAATTAAATTTTTCTGATAACACTAAGACACCGCCAGGATTTAGCCCTTGGTAGATCCGGTTAATTAATTGTTGTCGAACGCTTGGTGCAATAAATTGTAGGGTAAAATTTAATACCACCATTGAGGCATTTTGTATGTTGATATCCAGAATATCGCCTTTAATGATTTCAACCGGCGTATTCGCTTTATAAGCATGAACATTTCGTTGACAACGCTCAATCATGGCCGCTGAATTATCAATAGCAATTATTTTACAATTTTTCGCCTCAATATTACGACGAATTGATAATGTCGCTGCGCCTAAAGAACAGCCGAGATCATAAATAGTGCTATTGTGTGTGACGAAACGTGTCGCAAGCATACCAATCATAGTAATAATATTTGAATAGCCAGGAACAGAACGTTTGATCATATCAGGAAAGACTTCGGTAACTTTTTCATCAAATTGCCAATCACCTAAATTGGCAATAGGAGTGGCAAATAAGGTGTCTTTCTGTTTATCTAAAATTTGGCTGGACATAACCTGTGAATTAATTAAATAGCAAACGGTGATTAATTCTAACAGATTTTATGTTAGTACATAAATTAAAACTCATTAACATGGCAAAGAGTATAATGATGACCATGTTAATGAAATAAATCTTGCATTAAAGATCAAACGAAAAAATTTGTATCCAAGGCAAATAATAAATGTTAACCAGGATCATTAAAATCATAGAACTATAAGTCATTATTTGGCCAAAATAACGCCAAGTTCGTTCTCTATGTTTTAGGCCAAAGTAATGAAAAATTCTAGTGATGATAAAAATTAACCCACAAAGATGAATAGCCCAAACGGGGGCACCATTCATCGCCATCATCAATAATAACAGCATAGAATAGGAATATACTCAATTGCATTACTCTGAACGCGTAATGCTGCTTGTAATTCACAAAAACCACCATCACCGTAAGTAACTTGATACTGAGTTCTGAGTTTAATGACTTCCAAAGATAACTTAAACAATATTAAAGCACTAAATACAATGTACAGAGAACTAACCATTTTTTCCCCAATTTTATTAGGCAAAACAGTGAAATAATGATACATCTCAAAACTTCAACAGTTACCATAAATATAGTATTTAAATCAATAAAAAGCTTTCAGATTGCGAATATGTTAAAAGTTATCTGGCCAATATGATAAGGCGTACTTAATTCCCAGTAGAAATTTCTGTATAATAGCGATATTTTTTGATTATGTTTAAATTAATAGTACTAAAACGGCTAGTGCAATCGACTCTGCAAGTTGAGTATGATGAGTAAAAGGATATCGTATGCGGACAAATTATTGTGGGCAATTAGGTGTTGCTCACGTCGGACAAAAAGTGACTCTCTGTGGCTGGGTTAACCGCCAGCGTGATTTAGGTAAATTAATTTTTGTCGATATAAGAGATCGCGAAGGTTTAGTGCAAGTTGTTTTTGTGCAGGAAAATCATGCCAAACTTTTTACCCAAGCGTCACAGTTACGCAATGAATTTTGTATCCAGATCACAGGTATGGTAAGAGAACGTGAACAAATCAATAAAGAGATACCGACTGGTGAGATTGAAATTGTTGCACAAGCATTGACGATTATTAATCGTTCTGAACCATTACCGATAGATAGCAATCAACAAAATTCCGATGAAGTAAGATTAAAATATCGTTATCTTGATTTAAGGCGGCCGGAAATGGCAACGCGCTTAAGAGAGCGAGCCAAAATTACTAGTTTTGTGCGTCGTTTTATGGATGCAGAAGGTTTTGTTGATATTGAAACGCCTATTTTGACCAAAGCAACACCAGAAGGTGCGCGTGATTATCTTGTTCCAAGCCGCGTTCATAAAGGTGAGTTTTATGCTCTGCCGCAATCACCACAACTTTTTAAACAATTATTGATGATGTCTGGCTTTGATCGCTATTATCAGATAGTAAAATGTTTTCGTGATGAAGATTTACGAGCTGATCGCCAGCCTGAATTTACTCAGATCGACGTAGAAACCTCTTTTATGACTGCCGAGCAAGTTCGTGAAGTGATGGAGCGTTTGATCCGTCAATTGTGGCAGGAAAATAAAGGTATTGAGTTAGGCACTTTTCCGGTAATGACTTTTGCTGAGGCCATGCAACGTTATGGTTCAGATAAACCAGACTTACGGAATCCTTTAGAATTGGTTGATATTGCTGATTTGGTCAATGCCGTTGAATTTAAAGTTTTTGCTGAAGCAGCCAATGATCCAAAAGGCCGTGTGGCTGCACTTTGTGTTCCAGGCGGAGCCACATTAACGTGTAAACAACTTGATGGTTATACTGAATTTGTTGCTATTTATGGCGCCAAAGGATTAGCTTGGATGAAAGTTAATTCACTGACTGAAGGTCAGGCAGATATTCAAAGCCCGATTGCTAAGTTTTTACCACCATCCGTGATTGATAATTTGTTAGCACGTACCCAAGCTAAAGCGGGTGATATTTGGTTATTTGGTGCTGGTAAACAAAATGTTATCAATGATGCAATGGGATCATTACGGTTGAAAGTAGGGCGTGATTTAGCAATCACACAAAATAATAGCTGGAAACCGTTATGGATTATTGATCTTCCAATGTTTGAGGAAGATGAAAATGGTGAGCTTAATGCTATGCATCATCCTTTTACTGCACCGAAAGATTTTACACCGGAGCAACTACAAGTCAATCCTTTAGCGGCCGTGGCTAATGCCTACGATATGGTCATTAATGGTTATGAAGTTGGTGGCGGCTCAGCGCGTATCCACCATAATAAGATGCAACAAGCTGTTTTTGAAATTCTTAATATTAGCCAATCAGATCAGCAAGATAAATTTGGTTTCTTGCTTGAGGCATTACAATATGGAACACCACCACATGCCGGTTTAGCATTTGGTTTAGATAGACTTGTTATGTTATTAACGGGAACAGAAAATATTCGCGATGTGATTGCGTTTCCAAAAACAAACGCAGCAGCTTGTTTGATGACCGATGCACCCAGTGTGGCTAATCCGGCCGCATTAGCGGAATTGGCCATAACTGTTGCTCCAAAAACTAAATAGATACTATGCAATATAAACGGCCGGAATCAGTATTAGTTGTAGTTTATGTGCAATCGAGTCGTCAAGTACTGATGCTACAGCGGCGTGATGATCCTGATTTTTGGCAATCAGTTACCAGTAGTCTTGAGGATAACGAAACACCCAGAGAGACGGCATTGCGTGAAGTTAAAGAAGAGATAGGTATTGATGATATTATTAATCAGTATTTAACGTTAGTTGATCTGCAACACAGTCTCTATTTTGATATTTTTTTTAAATTTCGTCATCGTTATGCTCCGGGTACAATCCAATGTAAAGAGCATTGGTTTTCTTTGGCCTTACAGCAAGAGCAGGATTTTTTATTAAAGGAACATTTGGCTTTTCGTTGGTTACCTGCTGCTCAGGCAGCAGCATTGACCAAGTCATGGAATAACCGTCAGGCGATTGAACAATTTGTTCTAAAATGATTTTTATTGACGTATTTTGGGAGATATTTCATGGCAGGTCATAGTAAATGGGCCAATACCAAACACCGAAAAGCGGCGCAAGATGCTAAACGGGGTAAAATTTTTACTAAAATTATTCGTGAACTGGTAACAGCGGCTCGTTTAGGTGGCGGTGACGCTGCATCAAACCCACGATTGCGTGCGGCGATTAATAAGGCATTATCTAATAATATGACGCGAGATACGTTAAATCGAGCAATCGCACGTGGTGTAGGTAGTGATGACAATGATAATCTGGAAACGATCATTTATGAAGGCTATGGCCCATGTGGTACGGCTGTTATGGTTGAATGCTTAAGTGATAATCGTAATCGTACAGTTTCTGATGTCCGCCACGCCTTTACTAAGTGCGGTGGTAATTTAGGTACAGATGGTTCGGTTGCTTATTTATTTACTAAACGTGGCGTGATCTCATATGCACCAGGCATTGATGAAGATAATTTAATGGAAGTGGTATTAGAAGCGGGTGCTGATGATGTCGAATCTTGTGATGATGGCGCCATCGATGTTTATACTATGCTGGAAAGCTTTGGTGATGTAAAAGATGCTTTAGATGCGGCTAGTTTTAAGGCTGAAGCTGCCGAGGTGACAATGATCCCGTCAACCAGAGTAAATTTAGATGCTGACACTGCACCTAAACTTTTACGTTTAATCGACATGCTGGAAGATTCTGATGATGTACAAGAAGTGTATCATAATGGGGAAATTTCAGATGAAGTTGCGGCTCAGCTATAATTAAATCAACTTTTTATATTAAGAGATAGCATGCTGATTATCAGTATGCTTTTTCTTTGCATGTTTAACTTACTCAGTGAGTCAAGAATATGGCGATTATTCTTGGGATTGATCCTGGTTCGCGTATTACCGGTTATGGTGTTATTCGTCAACAAGGTCGACAGTTGATCTATTTAGGTAGTGGCTGTATACGTACTCAGGCAGACGATCTGCCAACACGTTTACAACGTATTTATGCAGGCGTCACTGAAATCATTACCCAATATCGACCGGACAGTTTTGCTATTGAACAGGTGTTTATGGCAAAAAATGCCGATTCTGCTTTAAAATTAGGTCAAGCAAGAGGCGTGGCGATTTTAGCTGCAGTTAATAATCAATTACCAGTTTTTGAATATGTGGCGCGACAAGTAAAACAACCTTTTGTTGGCACGGGAGCGGCGGAAAAAAAACAAGTTCAGCATATGCTCTTCTCATATTGAAATTGTTATCGCATCCTCAAGCTGATGCGGCTGATGCTTTAGCTATTGCGATCACACATTGTCATTTTAATCAAAATCTGGCTCGAATAGGTGAGCCAGAACTATCATTGGCTAAAAGACGCTTGCGTTGATGACTGGATATAAATCTAGTATTTTTTTATAATATAAGCATTAGCAGAATAACCTAAAAGAGGAAATCGATGTGATTGGTCGCTTGCGAGGCACTATTTTGTAAAAACAGCCGCCTATTGTTTTGCTCGAACTAAATGGTGTAGGTTATGAAGTTCATATGCCAATGACCTGTCTTTATGAATTACCAGAAATAGGTCAGGAAGTGATCTTATGGACTCATTTTATCGTGCGTGAAGATGTGCAGCTTCTATATGACTTCAATGATAAGCGAGAAAGGGCATTCTTTCGTGAGTTAATTAAGGTTAATGGGGTAGGCCCTAAATTAGCGCTGGCCATTTTATCCAGTATGTCAGCTTATCAATTTGTTTCTACCATAGAGCAAGAAGCGATTACTAGCTTGGTAAAATTACCAGGTGTTGGCAAAAAAACCGCAGAACGGCTGGTGGTTGAAATGAAAGACCGCTTTAAAGGGCTTAATGGCGATCTATTTAATAATAGTGCGATAGATTTACCTGGCTCATCAGCGGCAAAACAAAATAGTCATGATATTGAAGCAGAGGCAGTTTCGGCATTAATTTCTTTAGGCTATAAACCACAAGATGCGAGCCGTATGATCGGCAGAGTTGCTAATGGAGCTACTAACTGTGAAGCATTGATCCGCGAAGCACTGCGAGCTGCATTATAAATAATAAGTAAGGACCAAACCTATGATTGAGGCTGATCGTTTAGTTTCTGCTGAGAATTTACCTGATGAAGACGTGATTGATCGCGCTATTCGACCAAAACTCCTTACTGAATATGTCGGGCAACCTCAGGTTTGCCAATAGATGGAAATCTTTATCCAGGCAGCTAAATTACGAGCTGAAGCACTTGATCACTTGCTGATTTTTAGTCCACTTGGGCTCGGTAAAACGACATTAGCGGGTATTGTGGCTAATGAATTGGGTGCAAATTTACTTACCACCTCCGGCCCAGTGTTAGAAAAGGCAGGGGATTTAGCGGCAATGCTAACCAATTTAGAACCGCATGATGTACTCTTTATTAGTGAAATACATCGTTTATCGCCGGTTGTAGAAGAGATCCTTTATCCGGCAATGGAAGATTATCAACTGGATATCATGATAGGAGAAGGGGCTGTTGCGCGTTCAATTAAAATTGATCTACCTCCTTTTACTCTAGTTGGTGCAACAACCAGAGCCGGCTCACTGACATCCCTGCTTAGAGATCGTTTTGGTATCGTTTAGCGTCTTGAATTTTATAATGTCGATGATTTACAGACGATTGTATTACGTAGTGCTCACTTTATGGGGTTAGAAATTTCTGATGCCGGTGCGAGACAAATTGCTATGCGCTCACGGGGAACGCCGCGGATAACTAATCGTTTATTACGGCGAGTAAGATATTTTGCCCAAGTAAAAGGCGATGGTATTATCGATGGTGACATTACTTCACAGGCATTAGATATGCTTAATGTTGATTCAGCCGGTTTTGACTACCTTGATCGTAAATTATTGATCGCTATTATTGATAAATTTATGGGAGGACCAGTAGGATTAGACAATGTGGCCGCTGCAATTGGTGAAGAAAGGGAAACCATAGAGGATGTTCTTGAGCCTTTCCTGATTCAACAAGGATTTATTCAGCGTACTCCCCCGCGGTCAAATTGCGACTAATCATGCTTACCGCCATTTTGGAGTTAATAAAGATCATGATGATGCTAGTTAAGCTTATTAATGGGGTTAAATTTATTGCTTGTAATTTGCTAATATAATCATGCTAATTATTTTTAATGTAGTTTAACATCTGGTTAGGCTGCTATTTATAATATATGAATAAATAATAATTTATTTATATTTATTATTTATTATTTTTATTAACCATTTTTATTATCAATGAACTTCTTATTTAATTAATGTATTATTAATATAAATTGATGATATTAAAATCTCAAAAACAAGGAATAGTTTAATATTAATATGATTAATTATATTATTTTTATTGATGTTTTTGCCGTTGTTAAATAATGATTTTACGGTAGTTTTCATTATGTCTACTAACTATTTTTTAATAAATAAAATTAGCTAATTACGGAATAAACTGAATGAAAATAAAATTATTATTATCAATGTTATCATTAGTAATGTTAGTATTATAAGCTTTGCCAGAGCAAATACTCTCCTCAATCCTATGCATGGTTATATTGATTTTCCTACTAGTCGAGCTTATCTGTGTTCGTTAGGTAAAAATGGTAATTGTGGTGCGGTTATGGTTGAACCACAATCAGTTGAAGGTCGTAAAGGTTTTCCTCGGCGTGGAACAGCTGATGGCAAAATTGCCAGTGCTGGACATCGTTGGTTTGGTGAGTTAGATGAACAGACTACTACTCGTTGGACTAAAGTTGATGTTTCACCCGGTAAAAATACCTTCCATTGAACGTTGACTGCACCTCATCGTACTACAGGTTGGGAGTATTTCATCACTAAACAAAATTGGGATCCTAATGCACCTTTAGCCCGTAGCTCATTTGAGCTGCAACCATTTTGTAGCCGTACAGATGGGGGGCAAATGCCTTCATTTGAGGTCTCAATTGATTGTAATGTACCATATCGTACCGGTTATCAGGTTATTTTAGGTGTATGGACAATTTACGATACTGGCAATGCATTTTATCAAGTGATAGATGCTAATATGAAACCTTAATTATTTTTCACTAACTGGCTAAATATTGTCATCATTGTACTTAATAAAATGGTCAATTTTTTTGGAGGTAAGTTAAAACTTGCCTCTACATTATTTTAGTTTTGATAGTTATAGCAGGACGATTTATTTCATATCTTATAAAGACTATTGAATTAAATATTATTCTATTAGGAATAGAAGATAAATGAAAAAATATTTATTAGATCTGTCATTGCTACTATATTTGCCTGTGTTTCTGCTAATGCCTGTGCAGCAAGTGAAAACATTTTATCGCTAGATTATGCACAAAGTCATCTACAATTTAAAGATGAAAAATTTCTGGATAAACCAAAGGGTGTTAATATTAAATATCGTATTGATAATCACTGGGGTTTTATTGGTTCGTTGACTTATACTAATCAAGAAAATTATTTGAAAATTTATAATATTAAAGTTGCTAATGTAGATATAATTTATTTTTCATTAAGTTTTGGTCCTAGTTATTCGTTTTAATCGCTATATTAGTCTTTATGGATTAATTGGAGCTACTCGTGTGGTAGGGTTGAGGCAAAATCACCATTCGCAAATGCTTTTAAAGACACTGAAATTGAATTAGTTTATGGTGCGGGTTTACAAACTAATCCGGTGGAGAATTTAGCTATTGATGTTACTTATGAACATACCAAATTATCTTTTGAACATACTAATTTAAAAAATATAAAAGTCGGCACATGGATGCTTGGTGTCGGTTACCGGTTCTAATTCGATTAGCAAAATAAAAACTCACTCACAAGTCATAATTGATGGATTTGTAGTGAGGGAATAGGGTATTTATACAATTTTAAAAATAATTTATTTTATCGCATAAATAGATTAGTTTTTTATTTTAATAAATAAACTTAATACAAATAAAGCACTGGCACAGATCACAACCGAGGGCCCTGCAGGTGTATCGTAGTGGGCAGATAGAGCAAGTCCAGCCGTCACGGCAAACATACCGATAATAATAGCAACTACTGCCATTTGCTCTGGTGTTTTGGCAAATCGTCTACCAGTAGCGGCAGGAATAATTAATAATGATGTAATAATTAAAGCACCAACAAATTTCATGGCAATACCTATGGTAAGGGCAGTAACCAGCATTAATAATACTTTAGGCTGCTGTATTTTTACGCAATCAACAAAAGCTAAGTCCTGATTAACTGTTATTGACAGTAAATTACGCCATTGCCAGACAATAATTGAACAAACAATAGTAACACCTATCGCGATTGAAAAAACATCCTCAGTGGTTACCGATAATAAATCGCCAAATAAATAAGCCATCAAATCCATACGAACATTGTTCATTAAACTGACGACTACTAATCCAAGTGATAGGGTACTATGTGCCATTATGCCTAATAGGGTATCGATGGCCAGATGTGGGCGCTTTTCTAGCCAGGCTAACAAAATTGCAAGAAGAAGGGTGATAGCAATAACGGCATAAAACAGATTAACATTGAGTAACAAACCAAAAGCGATACCAAGTAATGAAGCATGAGCGAGAGTATCACCAAAATATGACATACGCCGCCATACAACGAAAGAGCCTAGCGGTCCTGCGGCAATGGCTAACAGCATGCCGGCTAACCACCCAGGTAGTAATAGTTCAATCATGATGACAGTTCCCTGTAGGTTTATCTTCAATCTCATTATTTAAATCGCATTGATGATTATGATGATGATGGCGATAGATACCGATCTGTTCTATCCCACGATGGCCGAACATAGCAATAAATTCGGGATCTAAAGCCACATCCTCTGGCCGACCAGAGCAGCATATTTGTTTATTAATACAGAGTACTTTATCAGTTTTTGCCATCACAAGATGGAGATCATGTGAGATCATAAAAACAGCACAATTTGATTCGGTACGAATATTATCAATTAGATTATATAAAGCGACTTGACCATTGATATCTACGCCTTGTGTAGGTTCATCTAAAACAAGTAATTGTGGTTGATTCAGTAAAGCACGGGCAAGTAGAACACGTTGAGTTTCCCCGCCTGATAGTTTTTGCATTTGTTGCTCGATAAGATGATCGGCACCGATACGTATTAAAGTAGGAATAATATTAGTAGTTTTTACCTCAGGTTTTAATGTCATAAAACGTTTAACGGTCAAAGGCATTGTTATATCCAGCGATAATTTTTGTGGCACATAACCGATGCGTAATTTGGCTTGGTAAATTATTTCTCCTTGACTAGGGGTAATTAGGCCGAGGAGTATTTTAGCTAGTGTAGATTTACCAGCACCATTTGGCCCCAATAGTGTTAATATTTCTCCAGCATATAGATCAAAGGAGATGTTTTCGACAATTTGGTGTGAACCAAAACTAACAGCAATATTTTTTAAGCTTAATAGCGTTTGCATGGTAAATAATTCTTGCAGGATGGTTAAAATGTTATAGTATAACATTATCAAAATTAGTCTATGGAAACTATTCTATATTACACAAAACAAAAAAAATTGTTCAAAAAATTATGGGAAAAAAATGCATTCTTGCTGGACTATTACTCAGTTTCTTATCTACTACTCAAGCTGATGTAGTTACGTCAATTCGCCCGTTAGGTTTTATTACCGCAGCTATTACTAATGGTGTTACTGATGTACAAATATTATTACCTGATGGCGCTTCACCCCATGATTATGCTTTAAAACCTTCCGACCTGGAAAAGATCAAAACTGCTGATCTTTTCATTTTGGTTGGCTCAAATTTAGAAACTTTTTTAGAGAAACCATTAGCACAATTACCCCCTGAAAAACGGATCACATTAGCTGAAGATCCAGCTGTAAAAGCACTCTTACTGAAAAGCAGCGAAGATAGCACAGCGGTAAATAATAAAAATTCTCATGGCCATCATCATGATCATGATGAGCATCATTCACATGATGAGTATAATATGCACATCTGGTTGTCACCAGACATTGCACGTATTGCAGCTAACATTATCTACCACCGATTAGTCGCTCTATATCCTAAATATAAAAAACAGTTGGACGTAAACCTTCGTAAATTCGATGAGAAATTGACGCAAACTGATCAAAATATTGCTAAGATGTTACAGTCGGTTGGAGATAAGCGATATTTTTTTTTTCATGATGCTTATGGTTACTTTGAAAAACGCTATCATTTAGCCTCATTAGGTTATTTTACTATTAATCCTATCATTCAGCCTGGCGCCCAAAGACTATATCAAATAAGAACAATGTTGGCTCAGAAAAAAGCAGTTTGTGTTTTTGCTGAACCGCAATTCAGGCCAGCCGTGATTAAAGCTGTTATAAAAGATATCGATGTATATATGGGGACATTAGATCCATTAGGGAGCGGCATCGGATTAAGTAAGGATAGCTATGTGGAATTTTTAACAGCGTTATCTAATCAATTTAAAAGCTGCTTGGATGAGAACTAGAAGGAATTTAATACGTGCAGCAGATGGCGAAGACTATCGTTCAGGTATATGGCAATTTGCCTAAACCGCATAAAATTATGCTAGGCACATTAACTATAGCAACATTGGCTGTCGTAATTTGGCGGCCTGTTGTTATTCAACCCGATGATAAAGATGAACATATTTCTCAAGAATCATCGCCAATAAAACCAGGTATTATTCTTGGTAGTAAAGATAAAAGTGAAACTAATACTAACCAAGTAGATAACTCGGATACTGATGATATTATCACCGATAGCAGCGAACAGTTACCTGATGAAGGGGTAACTGATGAAAAGGGAGCTGATACACCCTATGAACATGTTGTTTCAAACGGTGATAATCTGACTAGTATTTTAACTCAGTATGGTTTAGATGCTGGTGATGTGGCGGCTCTTTCTAATCAACACCGAGCGTTACGGAATTTGCAAATAGGGCAAACGTTAAGCTGGGAATTGAATAAAGATGGAGAATTACAGACACTGACATGGATTATTTCACAGCGTGAAACACGTGTTTATACTCGCCAAGATGCCTTTAGTACTTTTAATGAAGAGAAGCAAATGCGTCAAGGTGTTTGGGCTGATAAGTTTATCCAGGGTAAAATAAACGGTAATTTTACCTCTAGTGCAGTTAATTCAGGCTTAACATATAACGAGGCACGTGAAGTGTCTAAAGCACTACAATGGCAGATTGATTTGTGTAAACTAAAGTCAGGTGATAAATTTTCGGTCTTGTTAAGTCGCGAAATGCTTGATGGTCACAGTGAACAAAGTCGTTTGTGGGGGGTTCATTTATTAACTAATGGTAAGAATTACTATGCCTTTCGAGCTGAAAATGGTCGCTATTATGATAGTGAAGCTAATGGCTTAGAGCGCGGTTTCTTACGTTATCCTACAGCCAAAACCTTTAGAGTCTCTTCTCCTTTTAGTTTGCGTCGTATAAATCCGGTAACAAGGCGTCCAGCTCCTCATCAGGGAGTTGATTTTTCTATGCCCGTCGGGACACCGATATTAGCGGTTGGTAATGGTGAAGTTATTGTGGCGAAATATAGTGGAGCGGCCGGTAATTTTATTGCTATTCGTCATGGGCGTCAGTATACCACTCGTTATATGCATCTACGTAAATTATTTGTTAAACCAGGTCATAAAGTAAAAAAGGGTGAACGTATAGCATTATCAGGTAATACTGGACGTACTACCGGCCCTCATCTTCATTATGAGTTATGGTTTAATCAGCGCGCAGTTAACCCATTAACAGCTAATTTACCTCACTCAGGTGGATTAACAGGTAAAGATCGTCAACTCTTTCTGGCATCCGTTAAAGAGAATAAATCGAAGCTGGCAAGCAATTAATATGATTTTTGTTAGCTAATTAGATTGTAAAATAGCATTTTATTTACTACCATAATTATTTTATGTAAATCATAAGGTTAATATTATAATGTATCTCAGATTTTAGATTTTTATACGTTGTATTTTAGTGTACTAATGAATAAAGAACAGGATACAGATAGTAAACTTGGTTATATTCCTAGCTTTCATCTTATTTACCTATATCCCCAATATTGGGGGATGTGGGTTGGTGCATTGCTATTAGCGGGAACAGCTTATTTGCCTATTAAGTTACGCGATCTGTTACTGGCAAAAATGGGTAAGTTAATTGGTAAGTTAGCAAAAGGCGGCTCGCGTAGGCGGGCAAAAATTAATTTGCTTTATTGTTTTCCAGAATTGACGGAGCAGCAAAGAGAGAAATATGTTGATGAAATGTTTGCTGTAGCACCTCAATCTTTTGCAATATTAGCCGAATTAGTTTTACGCGGCGTAGATAAAACTTTGACACGAACTCATTGGCATAATGAACAAATTATTGAACAATTAAAAGAACAACAGCGTAATATTATTTTTATGGTACCTCATGGTTGGGTGGTTGATATTCCAGCCATGCTATTAGCGGCTCGAGGCCAAAAAATGGCAGCCATGTTTCATCATCAAAAGGATCCTGTAGCTGATTATTTATGGAACAAAGCTCGTCATCATTTTGGTGGTCGTTTACATTCTCGTGAAGCGGGCATTAAACCTTTTATTGCCAGTGTCAGGCAAGGTTATTGGGGATTTTATTTACCAGATCAAGATCACGGTGAAGAACATAGTGAGTTTGTTGATTTTTTTGCAACCTATAAAGCAACCTTACCGGCAGTGGGGAGGTTGATGAAAGTTTGTAAAGCGGAGATTGTACCATTATTTCCGGTTTATGACTATAAAACTCACCAATTACATATCTACATTCGTGAGCCAATGGTAGATATTGCCGGGCAGAGTAATCACTATATTGCCAGGCGTATGAACGAAGAGTTGGAATATTTAGTTAAACCTTATCTGGCACAATATACCTGGATATTAAAATTATTAAAAACACGCAAAGCCGGGGAGATAGAGCCTTATTGCCGCGATGATCTTTATTAATAAAAAATACCGCTTGATAGCAATAAAATTATTTATAATATTTTTGATGAAATAAAGCGTATTAATAAAAACAATTAGGTATTTTGTTAGTCAGTTAAATTATGGCAAAGCAACTAATTAAGTTTATAAAATTTTTGGTTTATATTTTTATCAAAATAACCTTTTCCTTTATAATTATCAAGTTTGAAGTTCCCTTAGGATGCTTTAATGTCTGCATCCTGGTGGTTAATTAAATGTTTAGTGGTAATATTTATTGAAGACGGGATAATATATTCATTATCCTTAATAGCGCCTAAAGCAGAAATTATATGTTTATTAGAAATAGAGTCTGCTTTAATCGACATAACACCTATCTCCTCCTTATTTGCTACAACGTCAATCGTACCTTTATTATTTAAATATGAGTTTTTACGGATAAAGATCCTTAATTGATTCGCATAAATATAGCTATTTTCTGTAAGTACAAATGTTGTTTTATCTCCTGTCAATCCGGAAATTTTTCTATTATTATAATAATAACCATCGATTTCAGTTTTAACATTATCAACAACATAATACTGCTTAGCGAGATTAACTTTGGCAGCATTATTAAAACGAACATTTCCTGCGTATACAGTGTGGTTGGATAAAAATTTGTTTTTTTTTTCATTTATTGATGAATTTCCATTCCCCCATATTCCTAAACCAGTAAAAATTATTTTTCCCTTATCAGCCTGGTAGTTTACTATGTTAGTGGCATAATTCATGTTACCAGCAACCAAATCAAATCCGGTTGTATTACTAAACAGGCAGTCATCGCAGGTAATACCATTAGGATTGGAATAACAACTTTTGCTGGAGATCCTTTTATATTAAGCAAACCATGTAAATTTTTTTTTGCTAGAATTAATTTGATTAATAATTAGTTTTGCTGATTAAGCTCCTTGAGAAAGCATATTTTTATTTTTTTTTATGGTTATTAAATTGTACTATCACGCCTTTGTTAATATTAAATCGCCGATATTGATTATATGATACACCATTATTATCAGGTGATTTAATATCGATACTAACTTCACCTTGATCAGATATTGTAAGCTTATTTTATTTTTTCTATTGTAGAATAAGTTATTATTCCGTTATATTTCATTTCTTGATTGATTGCTAATGTTGGTGTTGATAATAAACTAAGAGTCAATAAACAGTAGCTGAAATTATTTTTTATACATATCAAAATACCTTTAATAAATGCTAAAGAATGTCTTTTTCTTTAGTGGGAAGAAAAGTAAAAAAAAAAGTTAATTATTTTGTCAATTAAAATCTAAATTTTATTAGTTTAATTAATTTAATATTCAATTGATTTATATTATTTTTTTCTAATTCATTTATTAGAAAGAATAATGACTGGGTCATAAAAAAAGCGGTGAAAAATGATAGTAATATTTTTGGTAATTAAAAACCCCGTGTGTATAATGTGGTTAAATGTATTTATGATGTGAAATTATTCGACTTTTAATATTCGGTAGGTATTGGTGCTACCAATCTGACCCATTTGATCGCCCTGGGTGACTAAGACTAAATCAGCTGGCTCAATATAATTTTTTTCCAGAGGCATTTTTAACAGCATTAATTGTATTAGTCTCCTTATTATAATAAATCTGGGTTACGCCACGGTAGATTTAAGTTCTTTTCATGATGGGAGATAGAAAATATTGGTAACCTAAACTGATCCTAGACATCATACAAGCGGTACGGCATGATTCTGTCATGGCAATAATCGCTTTTACTCCTTTTAAGTGATTGGCAGCATACACAGCTGACATCGCAATCGCTTCTTCAACGCTGTCAAATATATCATCGAGGTGATGTTTGGCCAATATTTATGCCAGCCATCTTTTCTGCTCCAAGGCAAACCCTGAGCCATGGCTTCAACGGTTTCAGCAGGATATTTGGCCTACTGCTGTCTCGGCTGATAACATAATAGCGTCAGTGCCATCCAGCACAGCATTAGCAATGTCCATCACTTCAACTCGGGTTGGCATCGGATTAGTGATCATCGATTCCATCATCTGGGCGTCAGTAATGGCAATACGGTTTAGTTGGCGTGCCCGGCGAATTAGTTTTTTTGTACATCGACCAGCTCAGGGTTGCCAATCTCAACACCTAGATCACCTCGAGTAACCATGACCACATCTGAGGCTAAAATAATTTCGTCAATAACTTTGTCATTGGCAACTGATTCAGCTCGCTCTACCTTAGCGACAATTTGACAATCACAACCGGCTTCACGAGCCAGGCGTCGGCATAATTTAGATCTTCTGCTGAGCGGGGGAAAGAAACCGCTAAAAAATCGACACCGATCTGAGCTGCGAGCAAGATATCGGCTTTGTCTTTATCTGTTAGTGCTTCTGCGGATAGACCACCACCAAGTTTATTGATCCCTTTATTATTTGATAGTTGTCCGCCAACAGTTACTTCAGTAAGAATTTGCTGATCTTTTACCCGTAAGTACTTTTAATTGAACGCGTCCATCATCGAGTAACAGAATATCACCTGATGCCACATCATTGGGTAAACCTTGATAGTCAATGCCGACTTTTTCTTGATTACCTTCACCTTTGGCTAAATTGGCATCTAAGATAAATTTATCACCGATATGAAGAAAAATTTTTCCTTCTTTAAATGTTGAAACGCGAATTTTAGGACCTTGTAGATCAGCAAGAATAGCGACATGTTGTGCTAATGATTTTGCAAGTTCACGTACTTTTGTTGCGCGTTGTAAGTGATCTTCTGCTGAGCAATGAGAAAAGTTTAGACGAACAACGTTTGCGCCGGCTTTAATCACTTTTTCCAGGTTATTATCACGATCAGTCGCGGGACCGAGAGTAGTACAATTTTCGTTCTTCTAAGTCGTCTCGACATTTATGACTCCGTTACTTATTAAAATTGGTGTTGGTTGATAGGTTATTACATAGAAATGAAATTAATCCCTTTATTAAAGTGTGCTGTTGTATCATTTAAATGCCTGAGCTAGAGAGAATATTTTTTGCAGTAAAACGAACAGATCTATAGTTTGCTGATATTGATCTGTTTGCTAAAAGTAAATAGCCCTAGATTTTATCAGGATATACATCATGTAATATATCTTTTACGCGCTTTAAGTTATCTCTAAAATTTTGCCCTCGACGTAAAATAAAGCCAGTTTCTAGCACATCTATTAATGTTAATTGTGCTAGTCGTAATACCATCGGCATGTAAATATTGGTATATTTAGGTACAGCAATTGTGATAGATAAGGAAGCGATTTGTGCCAGAGGGAAATTAGCGGTAGTAATAGCAATGACTATAGCCGTCATTGGCTTTAGCAACTTTAGCTTATTCAACCAAGTTTTGAGTGCGGCCCAGGAGGTAAAATGTAAATCACAACGTCACCATAGCGATAGTTAATACAATATATGTGTTGCATGATGACATCAACGAAATAGACCACTGGGATATAAAAATGAAAAAATTTACTCATAGCGCCATGGGCAACTACTGCTGAGGAAGCTAAACCAAAGAAAGCGTTCTTCTTTACTTGGGTTAATAGATCGATAGCACGATTAATGTTTGTGGTATTTAGGTTATCTTTTACAATACCTAATTGTGCGATGGCGGAATCAAAAACTTTTTGTGTATGGCAACTGACAGTATCATCTTGATCAACCAAACGATTAACATAGGATGTTCCATTGCCGAAGCTTTGTGCCAATCGTAATTCAAAATCAGGAAAACCCTTGGTATCTATTATACGGCAAAAACTATTTACAGTGGGTTTGCTCTCATTAGCCAATTTAGCTAGGCTTGCAATACAAAGGTGAATCGCTTTTTGTAGGCTTTCAAAGATTGAATTGGCAACTTTCTTTTCTGATTTACTGGAATACTCAAAGTTATTATTTATTTGTTCTAATGTGTTCATACTGAAAAGCTACCCGTTTCACTAATATTGCTAAAGGGGGAATCTTGTTACTTAAGTCAAAATATACTACGCGTTGTTTGGTCAGTAATGAAAAAAAGGAAGTTATTAACTGAATTTTTATTAAAAATATGACGGGTGTCTAATTTACTTTGCATTTTAGTTTAATAAATATGAAGAATTAAAAATTATATATAACTAATCAAATTTGTTTGTTGCGAATTATTTTTTGAGCAAAATAAAATATTGTGGCTTTGTTTACCCGGACGAGTCAAAAAGGTACATTTATTTTCTCGATTGAAGCTATCATAGCACTACAGAATTGGTATTTAAGGAGAATCCATATCATGGCAATTAATAAAGCTGTTCAGGCATGTAATTTAATTATTTTCGGCGCAAAAGGAGATTTGACTCGCCGCAAATTATTGCCTTCCCTTTATCAATTGGAAAAAATGGGCTATATCCATCCTGATACGCGTATTATAGGGATTGGTCGGGCTGAATGGGATGCTGCCGCCTATATAAAAGAAGCTAAAGATGCGTTAGAGACTTTTTTAAATGAGGAAATCGAGCCCAGTTTATGGCAAAAATTAAGTAAGCTCCTTGATTTTTTTAATTTAGATGT
Source organism: Arsenophonus endosymbiont of Aleurodicus floccissimus (assembly GCF_900343025.1). GTDB lineage: Bacteria > Pseudomonadota > Gammaproteobacteria > Enterobacterales > Enterobacteriaceae > Arsenophonus. Next base: position 502,522 of record NZ_OUND01000001.1, read on the forward strand.
TCAGGATCTGAACAAATTTAATTCACTAGCAAAATATCTTGAGGGTGATAGTAAACCCGCTATATATTATTTTGCTATGCCACCAACGACTTTTGGTGCGGTTTGCCATGGCTTAGGCCATGCTGGCCTCAATAAGAAGCCAAATCGGGTTGTTATGGAAAAACCATTAGGCAGTGATCTTGCCTCTTCCCAAGATATAAATAATGAGGTTGCTAAGTATTTTAAAGAGAACCAGATTTATCGTATTGATCACTATTTAGGTAAAGAAACAGTGCTCAATTTATTAGCTTTACGTTTTGCTAACTCTTTATTTATTAATAATTGGGATTATCGAACGATTGATCATGTACAAATCACAGTTGCTGAAGAGGTTGGTATCGAAGGACGTTGGGATTATTTTGATCAAGCTGGGCAGATGCGTGATATGGTCCAAAATCATTTATTACAGATCTTGACTATGATTGCCATGTCACCGCCTGCGGATTTAACAGCAGATCGCATACGAGATGAGAAAGTTAAAGTATTGCGCTCATTGCGTCGGATTGATTATCGTAATGTACGTGAAAAAACCGTCCGAGGTCAATATACATCAGGTTCTATTCGAGGCAAAAAAGTGGATGGCTATCTTGCGGAAGAAGGGGCAAATCAATCCAGTAAAGCGGAAACTTTTGTGGCAATTCGAGTTGACATTGATGATTGGCGTTGGGCTGGCGTGCCGTTTTATTTAAGAACTGGCAAACGATTAGCGGCAAAATGCTCTGAAGTGGTGGTTTATTTTAAAAAACCGGCGTTAAATATTTTTTCTGATTCTTATCAGGATCTACCGCAAAATAAATTAACTATTCGATTACAACCTGATGAAGGAATTGATATTGAAATTTTAAACAAAGCCCCGGGTCTTGAGCATAAACATCATTTACAGACGACAAAATTAGATCTGAGTTTTTCTGAAACATTTAATCAAATCCATTTGGCTGATGCATATGAACGTTTATTACTAGAAGCTATGCGTGGTATTCAAGCTCTGTTTGTCCGTCGGGATGAAGTAGAAGAAGCTTGGAAATGGGTGGATTCTATTATGGGCGCTTGGGCAAAGGATGATCAGCCACCTAAACTTTATCAGGCGGGTACATGGGGACCTGAGGCATCTGATGCGATGATCGCCAAAGATGGGCGTTCATGGAATGAGTTCGAATAGTTTTTGTCTATGTAATAGGGTATAATATGTTTAGGTTTATTACCCTTATTTTGGTAGCTTTTTCCATTTTAGTTGGAATTTATTATAATTATTTGAGTAAATACAATGGTTATGATATAAATAGCTTTGTATTTATTTTCTATCAATAGTGAGGATTCATAGTATATCATATGGATGGTTAAATGAAATAAAAAAATGGCCGTGTGATGCATGAATAAAATATCATGTCTAGCGTCAAAAATCAACGTAGTAGCTCTCATCTTTTCTTATCAAAAATATCTATTATTTCTAGTGAACATCACTGGTGTGGTGCCTTGTAGCGTCTCCTGTTGCTAATAGGTTTTACCGTAAATGGGCTTTTAATTTAAATCATCACTTAGTTATTACCAATTTAGGTATTTATCTATAGCTTTGATGATTGCCAATAACAGGGTAATATAATGATTTATTGGATATTTTTAGCGTCAGCAATTGTCACAGAGGTCATTGGTACTTTATCAATGAAGTATTCTAGCGTCAGCGGTGATATGACTGGCTTATTGGTAATGTATTTTATGATTGCTTCATCTTATATATTATTGGCAATGGCAGTAAAAAAAGTTGCTCTTGGAGTAGCTTATGCTCTCTGGGAAGGTATTGGGGTAATTTTTATAACAGCATTTAGTGTTTTGTTATTTAATGAATCATTACCACCAATGAAACTTATTGGATTAGCATTACTTATTATGGGTATAGCGCTAATAAAATCGGGTACTAAAAAAACTAACACACTACATTCGATAAAACAGGGGAAAAAAATTACGCCAAAAAGGCCATTCAATAAAATGACTAAAATTGTTAAGGAGGCATAATATGTTAGCGGAATATCAATGGTGGCATGGCGCCTTTCTATTTCTGGCCGTTATTTTAGAAATAGTGGCTAATATTTTTTTAAAGTTATCAAATGGATTTAAGCGACTGTGGATAGGTGTATTATCTTTAATTGCCGTTTTAGGTGCTTTTAGTGCATTAGCTGTAGCGGTAAAAGGTATTGAGCTTTCGATTGCTTATGCACTTTGGGGAGCTTTTGGTGTTGTAGCCACGGTTGCCGCTGGTTGGATTTTGTTTAATCAACGGCTAAATTATAAAGGTTGGGGCGGTATTATTTTATTGATTACCGGGATGGTCGTTATCAAACTGGCATAATTTTATTTCAGCTACAGGACATAACACTAATTAGTAATGGCTAATAGAATAAAATAAAGGATTTATTTTTACCGCGCTCTATGTATCGACCCTTTTTAAACCATAAATAACCCCATCCATGAGGGGTTATTTGTATTAATTCATACCATATAGCTAAACACTCAGTGTTGAAATATATTTGCGAGAGGATAACAGCAGGCCGATTATTTATTCTGATTTAATAGACTATTTTCTGTTCTGTCAGATATCAATGAATAAGCAAACTCAGACACTTAGTTGGAATAAAAATACACAAGAAGATGTTTGTTATTTGGCCAACGCGCCTTGTGAAGAAGATAGCCGTCAGTATAGTGTCATGAGTTATTGGCCAGAAATAATACTGGTGGTTATTTTCATGGTTCTTATGCATCAGCACCGCTTATAGATGATATTGCGGCTGTTCAAGCGCTTTATGGCGCGAATATACTCACACCATCTGGCGATGATGTTTATGGCTTTAATTCCAAAACTAATAAAGATTGGTATACAGTTAGTGACCCACGTATCGGTTGTATATTCTCAGTATGGGACGCAGGCGGGAATGATACATTAGATTTTTCTGGTTACTCTCAAACTCAACTGATTAATTTAAATTCGGGTTCATTTTCAGATGTCGGCGGATGGATAAAGAATGCTTCAATCGCAAAAAATACGGTTATTGAAAACGTGATAGGTGGTTATGGGCAAGCTACTATATTTGGTAATAATGTCGATAATATAATTAAAGGTGGTGCTAGCGGAGATGTTATTTATGGCGGCTTAGGGAAAGATATACTTTGGGGTAGAGATGCAACATTTAGGCAGACTAATGGCTCAAATAATAGTTCTGCAAATTTGGTTTCGTATCAAAGTTATCATACCAATGACGCAAAAAATAGTGAGCAGCAAATAGATTTTAAATATGTAGATCATTCCTCACCGTTGAGAACTGGCCCAGTAGAAAGAAATATTTTTGTTTGTCTGTCGTTTGAAGATTCAAAATCGAGTGCCCCTGATAAGATTATGGATTTTCAAACAGGAGAAGATAAAATTGATCTATCTTGTCTAAATAAAATCTTATACGATAACTATAGCGGGCAGCATATTCTTAATTTTGTTAATGATTTTAACAGAAAGCCAGGAGAAATAAAGATCATTTACGATCCAATCAGTCACTGGAGTAGACTCTTAATTAATACAAATAATGATAATATATCTGATTTTGCTATTGATATTTATAGTTATGCTAATAAATTCACTGACTTTATCTTAAATCAATAAAAAACCTATTTCTGATAGGATCAAAAGTAGATTATTGACAACTAACTCACTCTGTTTTTTATCAACATAGCCAAGATAGGATTATTTCTATATTTAGCAAGCTGTTCATTTATCTTTATCAAGCTAATAGAGCCGGTTTGCCAGCTCTATTAAATGCCGTTAAGATTATTAATCCGCTAGTGCGGCAACAATATTGATCTCTATTTTATATTTAGGATTCATTAAAATAGCTTGTACTGTACAGCGAACCGGGGCTTTACCAGCGAAACCCAGCTATCCCAGACTTGATTCATGCCCGCCAGATCTACTTTATCAGCGAGAAAGATAGTCGCATCAAGGATATGGCTTTTATTTGAACCGACGCGAGCTAAAATGTTATCAATAGCATGCAAAGCGCTGGTTGTTTGTTGATGAATATCACCTTCAAGATTTTCCAGTACGCTGGTGTAATAGAGGGTATTGTTAAATATGGTAGCTTCGGACCAGCGATTTTCTGGATCAAGATATTGAATAGACATTATTATTCCTGATTTTTAAAATATAAAGTCATTGCTATATTGTCTAAAAGTCTATTTTTTGTCATGGTAATAGGTTATTTAATATAATAATGAATAATCCTAAGTGACCTTTTACTACCTAGGCTAGTGTAACCATCAGCAAAATATTTTCACTAATTAAAATAATGAGACTAAAGTGTTAGACGATTTTTCTATTAATGGCTCATTGTTTAATGCCATCCCTGGATTTCGGCCACGTGATGCGCAAATTGAAATGGCTCGCGCCATAACGACTGCAATTCAATCTCAACAGACGCTTGTGGTTGAAGCAGGGACAGGAACGGGTAAAACTTATGCTTATTTAGTGCCGGCCTTACGTTCTAACATAAAAGTCGTGATCTCAACCGGCTCAAAAACTTTGCAGGATCAACTCTATTATCGTGATTTACCGATTATCAAAGCGGCTTTAGCCTATTCAGGTCATGTCGCTTTATTAAAAGGGTGGGCTAATTATTTGTGTCTGGAGCGGCTTGAACAGCAATCATTAGCAGGAGAACAATTTGCCGCTGAAATGATTGCTGATATTGTTCGCTTATGTAGTTGGGGCAATAGAAACTGAAGATGGTGATATTAGTAATTGTCATCAGGTAGCCGAAGATAGCGCCGTTTGGCCATTGGTAACCAGCACTAATGATAATTTTATCGGTAATCATTGTCCCCATTATTAGCGTTGTTTTGTACTTAAAGCGCGTAAAAAAGCGCTAGAAGCCGATGTAGTGGTTATTATCACCATCTATTTATGGCTGATAAAGTGGTAAAAGATACTGGATTTGGCGAGTTACTTCCGTCAGCCGAGGTAGTTATTTTTGATGAGGCGCATCAGATCCCTCGATATTGCTAGCCAATACTTTGGCCAACAGCTTAGTAGCCGTCAATTATTTGAACTTGCACGTGATATTACCCTTGTTTATCGGACAGAAATTCGTGATCAGATACAATTACAAAAGTGTGCCGATAGCATTAGCCAGGCTACTTTAGATTTTCGGTTAGCAATGTGTTGCAGCGTCTTGAGGATGCATTGGAATTTAGCTATGAGGTGATGAAACTGTCGCTGTGGCGTTCTATCGCATTAGATGCTATTTTTGATCGAACAACAATTTATCGTAATCGTTTAAATCGATTAAAAGAGACAACAATACCTGGGTTTAGCTATTGATTTGAAAGTTTTGGCCGCCATTTTTTATTAGCATTAACATCATTAACGGTGGCGGATAAATTTCGTGACATGATAACCACTGAAAAAGGCAGCTGGATCTTTACTTCAGCTACCTTAGCAATCAGCGATAAACTAAGTTATTTTAGCCAGCGGTCTAGGCTTGGAGAAAGCTAATAATCTAATCTTACCGAGTCAATTTGACTATCATCGCCAAACATTACTTTGTGTGCCCCATTATCTGCCAGATATTAATCAACCTGGCTTTGCTCAGCAATTAGTCGTTATGCTAAAGCCAGTTATCGATCATAATCAGGGGCATTGTTTCTTTTTATGTACATCACTTCATATGATGCGTGAATTAACAGCAATGTTTCGTGATTGTCTGAATTTACCTGTTTTGATGCAGGGAGAAACCAGTAAAGCGCGATTGTTGTCACAATTTACAGCAGAAAGTAATGCATTATTAATAGCCACTAGCAGTTTTTGGGAAGGTGTTGATGTTAAAGGCGATGTTCTTTCTTGCGTCATTATCGATAGATTACCCTTTACGTTGCCTGATGAACCATTATTGCGAGCGCGTATGCAAGATTGTCAGCTCCAAGCTCCAAGGCGGCAATGCATTTTATGATGTTCAATTACCTAATGCGGTACTTAATTTAAAGTAAGGGATTGGCCGGCTTGTACCTGATGTTAATGATTCTGGGGTTATTATTATTTGTGATAAACGATTAGTATCGCGACCTTATGGTGAAATCTTTTTAAATAGTTTACCGCCTTTGCCTAGAACACGTAGTTTGCAAGCGGCGATTGATTTTTTAGCAAAAACGTCCTTAAGTAATTAAATAAATAGTTGCAATAACATATAAGTTTTTTTTATTGATACCTTCATATTCAACAAAATATGTTAGTATTAGCAATTAGTTAGTCATAAAAATAGCCAGGATCTAAAATATGGCAACCCATATATTAGCGATTGATACCGCCACTGAAGCGTGTTCTGTCGCCCTATGGCGCGATGGGAAAATTTTTACTCAATTTGCCGTTTCACCGCGGGAGCAAACCCAAAAAATATTACCGATGGTAGAGCAGTGTCTTATTGATGCGCATTTGGATTTACAACATATCGATGTTTTAGCTTTTGGACGTGGGCCAGGCAGTTTTACTGGCGTTCGTATTGCTGTCAGTATTGCTCAGGGATTGGCATTTGGGGCTAATTTACCGATGATAGGTATCTCTTCATTGCTAACTATGGCGCAAGGCGCTTATCGTCAATCAGATGCAAAAAAAGTACTGGTAGCGATAGATGCCAGAATGGGCGAAATTTATTCTGCTTGTTATGAACTTAAACCAGATGGGTCTTGGCAAGGTGAAGAAAGTGAGGCAGTGCTCAAGCCAGAGCAGTTTTTAGCCAAAATAAATGGATTAAGTGGACAATGGGCTATTGCCGGGGCAGGTTGGTCAACCTATCCTATATTAAGAACGACAAATTTAAATTTATTGGAAAGCGGTATTTCTTTACCTGATGCGCAAGATATGTTGCTGTTAGCTTTACAAGAGTGGCAAAAAGGCAAAACAGTTGACGCTGAAGAAGCCCAGCCGGTTTATTTACGTAATGAGGTTAGTTGGAAAAAATTACCCGGCCGTTGATACTTGTTTAAAATTATTATGCCGTTTTAAGGGGTGGTTTATGAAAATAAAGTTAAACTACCAGGCTGCCATAAAGGTTGCTCTGTTGGCTGGTGTTGCTTTATTAGCTGGATGTGTTTCAATTCCCGCGTCAATTAAGGGAACGACACAAACACCGGTTGAGAGTTTATCAGCAGTGCGCGAGGCCCCTGAGCTTTATATTGGTCAAGCAGGGCGCTCTGGCGGTAAGGTGATCTCTGTTTTAAACAACAATAACCAAACTCGTCTTGAAATAGCAGTGATGCCATTAAGTAAATATGACGCTGCACCAAGATTAAACACACCATCGGTAGGGCGTATCTATGCTTATATTGGCCATTTTTTGGAGCCATCAGATTTTAGCGGTCGCTATATTACTGTCGTCGGGACAATTACTGGCATTTGAAGAAGGAAAAATTGATTTAGTTTCTATCAGTATGTCAAGATTGCTGTATCAGGTTATCAACGTTGGAATCAAATGCAATCAGTTGTACTGCCACCTTCAGGTTGGGGATATGGATCGCCATGGTATCCAAACTATCCTAATTCGCCTTATTATTGGAATTGGGGCTCTTGGGGTTATCCTGTTGGTGAGGCTGAAATACGAACTTATTTAACCGAATAATTATTAGTTTTATCAATCAGTCAGGGTAAATATTTGCCATATTTACCCTGATTGGTTTTTATGCTGAGCAAATTTTGCGCTGCTAAAAGGTGCGGTTATGCGCTAATATGATAAAAAGCATTGTTTTTTCGATAAAAAGTCGATCGATATATAATTAATCTTATATATAATTATTACGCTAATTTTTATAGCTAACTGAAAATTAATCAAAATGTAGAAGCTGATAAATTAGCTTAGTTTAAACTTATTCAAGATTTGAAATTAAATAGTGATACATATCTCAGCATTAGTACAGAACGGTTCTCAAACTAGTATGCTGAGTTAGTATTTTGTTAACAAATTAATTTTTGTCAGTTACTTCACTTAGTTTCAAATCAGGAGTGTTACAGTGGAAAAAATCTGGCTAAAAAATTATCCATTTGATGTACCGGCAGAAATAGGACCGGTATCTGAAACATCATTAGCAGACTTACTAGAAAATACGGTTACTGAATATGCTGATTGTCCAGCTTTCATTAATATGAGTGAAATAATGACCTATCGTAAGTTGGAAGAACGTAGTCGAGCGTTTGCCGCCTATTTACACTATTTACAGAAAATGGCTTAGGCCTGCAAAAAGGCGCGCGTATTGCGCTGATGCTACCCAATTTATTACAGTATCCGGTTGCACTTTTTGGTATTTTACGTGCAAGTCGTTTTTAATACTCAAGTTAAACATGTCATTCTGACCCATTTAGGCGATCAACTGTCTCAGCCGAAGGGGACGATTGTTGATTTTGTTGTTAAATATATAAAACGTCTGGTACCTAAATATTATTTGCCACAAGCGCTCTCTTTTCGCCGTGTTATGCAATTAGGCTATCGTATGCAATATGTGAAACCTGATATTTCTGGCGAGGATTTGGCTTTTCTCCAGTATACCGACGGAACTACCGGCTCAGCGAAAAGTGCAATGCTTAGCCATTATAATATGTTGGCAAATGTTGAGCAGGGCAGAGCTACTTATCTGCCTGCTATGCAGTTAGATAAAGAAATTATTGTGACGGCGTTGCTGCTATATCATATTTTTGCCTTGATAGTAAATTGTTTGTTATTTGTTAAAATTAGCGGTACTAATTTACTGATCACTAATCCGCGGGATGTTGCCGCAACGGTTAAAGAACTTGCGCGTTATTCTTTTACTGGCATTACAGGTATTAATACATTATTTAATGCTTGGTTGCATAATGAAGAGTTTAGAAAACTTGATTTTTCCCATTTGAATGTTTCTATTGGCGGTGGTATGCCGGTACAAAAGACAGTAGCAGAAGAGTGGCAACAACTAACGGGCAAGTGTTTACTGGAAGGCTATGGTTTAACTGAGTGTTCGCCATTAGTGACGGTTAACCCATACAATTTAAGTAAATATAATTGTAATATTGGTTTGCCTATGCCTTCAACTGAAGTCAAGTTTATTGATAATAGTGGTAATGAAGTTCCAATTGGCCAGCCTGGTGAGATGTTGGTGCGTGGTCCTCAAGTCATGAAGGGTTATTAGCGCTCTCCTACTATGACCGACGAAGTGACGAAAAATGGTTGTTTAGCGACCGGTGATAGTGCCAAGATCGATGAAAAAGGCTTTATTAAAATTGTTGATCGCAAAAAAGATATGATTTTAGTTTCTGGTTTTAATGTTTACCCGAGTGAAATTGAAAAAGTTATCTCTAATCATCCTAAAGTCATTGAAAATGCAGCAATTGGTGTAGTAGATGAAAATACTGGTGAAGCGGTAAAAGTCTTTGTGGTATCTACTGATCCTGCTTTGACTGCTGAAGAATTAAAAATCTATTGCCGTCAATATTTGACTGCCTATAAAGTGCATAAGTTTTTTGAGTTTCGCTCTGAGTTACTTAAATCGAATGTAGGTAAAATTTTACGACGACAATTAAGAGAAGAAGAGCAGAAAAAATATCAGACAGCGACAGAAAATCATCAAGTAACACAAACATTAGATAGTTAATTTTGATAAACAGCATCGCTAAAATGGCGGCCAAGAGTGATTTTGTTAAAAATAAATCACAAAGAGAAAGACGTTTTGAATTATCAGTGGATTACCACAGATGCTCAACTTAAGAAAGTTTGTCAGACAGCAGCGAAGGCTAACAAAATAGCTTTAGATACAGAATTTGTACGAGTAAAAACTTATTATCCACAGTTTGGTCTTATTCAGCTATATGACGGTGAGCAGCTGTCATTAATTAATCCTATTGCCATTACTAATATGGAGCCGTTTAGAAATTTATTAACAGATGGCAAAGTGACTAAAATCTTGCATGCTGGTAGTGAAGATATAGAAGTATTTTTACATCATTTGGCTTGTGTTCCACAGCCGATGTTAGATACCCAGATTATGGCAGCATTTCTTGGTCATCCAATTTCTAGCGGGTTTGCAAGCTTAGTGAATGAATTTTAATAATTACGTTAGATAATAGTGAGTCACGAACAGACTGGCTTATTCGGCTGTTGAGTGATAAACAGTGTCAATATGTGGCCGCTGATGTATTTTTTTATTACCTTTGGTCGAAAAACTACTGTCGTTGATTAATAAATTAGGCTATTTACAGGCGGTAACCGATGAATGCCAGCGGATTTTGTTACGTCGACAAGAGATATTATCACCCGCAGATGCATATAAAAGTATTAAAAATAGTTGGCAATTACGGACTCAACAGCTTGCCTGTCTTAAACAATTAGCTGCCTGGCGTCTTAATCAGGCTCGACGGCGTGATTTAGCGGTCAATTTTATTGTTAGAGAAGAACATCTATGGAAAATAGCGCGTTATTTGCCTAATTCATTGACACAACTGTATACTCTTGGTTTAACTGGGCAGGAGATCCGCTGCCATGGTCAGGATGTGTTGCAAATTGTCGCAAACTGTTGTGATATTGAGGAAAATGCCTGTCCGCAGCCGCTTTACCATCTTATCAATCATCCCCAATATCGAGAGGCATTTAAGGCGGTTAAAACATTAACTAAACAAATTGGTGAACAAGCAGAGTTGAATTCAGAGTTATTAGCTTCTCGACGTCAGATTAATCAACTGCTAGCGTTCCATTGGGGGTTGAAAAAATCAGACTATAAGCCCGATTTGTTGGTTGGCGTGGGCAATTATTAAATGCTCCTTTAAAGCAATTATTGGAATTATATTGTTAGCTGATTTATTTTTAAAATGTCTTTTTTTGTTATCTTTTATTAATTGAACTAATTCATTGATTTGTAATAAATCTTTGAATTAGTTTATCTAAGGTATAGTGTAATTAATTTAAAATTGTATCTTTAGACATAAGATTAAAAATATCTTTTCTTTCTGTATTTCTCTTTCTATTAATTTAAATAAGTTATTTTTATAAAAAAATAAAAAATTTTATTTTATTCTGGTTATTAAGAGGCTAGAATGAAAACAACACTGATATTTATAATGGCGATAACAATAATGTTTAATAGTTATGCTGATGATCTCCATATTATAAAAGATAGGTTACCAACGGAAAATAGAAAATTAAAAAAGAATAATAAAGATAATGGCACATATATCATTATTGATGAAAATAATATAAAAAATTCTACTGCTAGTATCACTAAATATAAAAACTATAGTAAATTAAATAGGTTATTATCCGACTCTACTAATAGAAATAAACCAGTTATTAATATTAATCCTATTGATAATAAAGGAGTATCCCATATTTTTAACAAAATGGATATAGGCAAAAAAGGGATTTATATTAATAATAATATTGAGCTCAGTGCTAAATTGATTATTACTGAAATTGATCGCAATGAAAAAACTAGACTGTTGGGAGAATTAGCAATTCTAGGAACAAAAGCAGCTATTCTGATTGCTAATCAGCAGGGAATTAGTTGCATAAGCTGTTCATTTTCTGGCACTGATCGGGTAACTTTGCTGGCTGGCAAAATTAATCTTGGGTATATGAAAAAGTTGATAATATTAAATCAATCAATGAACAAGTCGATTAGTTTTTCCGGAAATATTAATTTTAATAATATTAAGATATTAAGATATTAAGATATTAAGATATTAAGATATTAAGATATTAAGATATTAAGATATTAAGATATTAAGATATTAAGATATTAAGATATTAAGGTATTAAGGTATTGAGGTATTGAGGTATTGAGGTATTGAGGTATTGAGGTATTGAGGTATTGAGGTATTGGTTTATAATAATATTATTAATGCTAACACGCAAATTAAAGCAGACAGAATAACTTATCGAACAGGTAATATGCCGTTTTTTATAGAGAATAATAATATTAATGATAAAAATGCTCATATCAATTTATCTTATTTTAAACCTTGGTTAGTTGATGATTTTGGTTATTCAAAATTTCAAATAAAACAAGGTAGTCAATTAAATGCTAATGAAATGAATGTTTATGTAACAGGCAGTTCATTTAGAAATGTTGCTGAGATAGATATTAATTCATTATTTTATTTTAATGTTTATAAAGTAAGAGATATTAAGGAAGTTATTAATCGAATAACAAAAAATTATCAATTTAATAATTAAATAAAAAGTGAGTACCAGATCTTAAAGTAAGCCAGGAAAAATTATTTTATTGTTAATAGGGGAAAATAATCACAGGCGACTTTGTAAATGGAAATGCTTTTACTAGTGAAATGATAAATAAAGGAAATGGGGTTGTTAAAATTAAGCAATGAAAACATTTATTTTTAAGTCATTATTGCAGTTGGTGTTAAAAATTAGCTATTTTATTTTTTTTCGTCCGTTTCAGGTAAAGTTACATTTAACTCTAAAACCGAGATATCATCATTTTTTTGTTCAAATTGTACTGTGAGCATTTCTGGATCAATTTGGACGTATTTACAAATGACCTTTAAAATATCACGTTTCATTGCGGGAGGTAAGCCGGCCCACAGTCATTACGGCGGCCGTTCGGCAACAATAATTTGTAGCCTTTCCTTGGTAATATTGGCCATTAATTTTTTTTGACAGGAAAAAATCTAATAAGGCCATATTTTACCCTCCAAACAAGCGCTTTAAGAAGCCTTTTTCTTCTTCAATAAAACGAATAGGGCGGTTTTTACCTAAAATTCGATCAACGCAGTCACTGTATGCTTTGCCTGCATCAGATTTGGCATCGAGAATAACAGGCTCTCCTTGGTTAGAGGAACATAAAACGGATTGATCTTCAGGGATCACACCAATCAGTGGGATACACAGAATTTCAAGTACGTCTTCCATACTTAGCATATCACCATGAGTGACACGACCTGGATTATAACGGGTAAGTAAAAGTTGCTCCTTGACGGGTTCTTCGCTACGTTCTGCACGGCGCGATTTAGAGCGATAATACCGAGTATGCGATCTGAATCACGTACAGAAGAGACTTCAGGGTTGGTGGTAATAATTGCTTCATCAGCGAAATAAAGTGCCATTAATGCACCGCTTTCGATACCTGCGGGTGAATCGCAGATAATGAATTCGAAATCTAATTTTTTCAGTCCATTTAGCACTTTTTCAACGCCTTCTCGTGTTAATGATCTTTATCACGTGTTTGTGAAGCAGGAAGTATATGAAGATTTTCAGTCCTTTTATCTTTATTAAATCGAGGTTACGTAGACCAATATCAAAATCGATCACAACGGTTTTTTTCTTCTTTGGGCCAGGCCGGTAGCGATGGCTGCACTGGAAGTAGTTTTGCCTACGCCACCTTTACCTGAGGTTACAACAATAATGCGTGCAATGAAGTCATTCCTGTAATAAGGTCTAAATGATATTATTAATCGTCAATTCATTATTTACCAAACAAAGTCTAGCTGCTTTCCCGATAAAATCTGCAGGAATTTGTTTACTTAACCAAAATTGTCCAGGAATAGAAACTAATTTCACTTATAAGTGTGTACAGTAAATTTGACAATCATTATCGCCAAATGCGCCAGCAAGTACTCTACCACGCATCATGCCATAAATATGTATATTGCCATCAGCAATCAATTGAGCACCAGCACTAACATTAGTGTTAACAATTAAATCACAATTAGCAGCATATATGCGTTGTCCTGAACGAACATGGGTATTAATAATACGCGTCTTGCCATGTTCAGTGGTAGCGATATCGGCAGTTTTTTTATTTTGTGTTTTTTTATTTTGACCTTCACTAAGTAAAGGTAGACCAATATTAGTGATAGCCTGGCGCAATTTAGTATTGTTACATCCACTAATATCAACTATCTTTAAACCTGTCAGGCTAATAATTTTATAGCAGGATAAAATAGTGTTTACATCTAATAGACCTGCAACATTGAAGACAACAGGGGCATTTCTCAAAAACTCAGGCGCTTGGTCAATTTTTTCCTGAATTGCTTTTTTAATAGCTTCAGGATCTTCATTATGAATATGAAGAACGGTGAGAGTGAAGCTACTGCCTTTTAGTTAGATTGGTGATTTTGCCATCTGCATTCGACTCAGCATGTTGAACTAACCCATAGTGGAATTTTGGACGATGATATAAGGAAATACAATATTATGTTATAGTTACTTAATTAGTCAGGCAAGTCAAAAATGTTAATAAAAAAGAGCTAAATTGAATGTTTTGTGTCATTTATTGTATTGCAAGGAAGGAACAAACTTATCTTTATGTAGAAAAAAAGACAATTTTTCACGCGTTCCCAAACCATTATTACAGCAATTTGGTACTCCCCGATTTGTCATGACTCTCAGTTTGACAAATCGAAAAAAATTAGCCAACGCTGATATTGATAGGGTTAAACGGGAGCTGATCGAGGTTGGTTATTATCTCCAGTTTCCGCCTCCGGTTGAAAATATAATGGAAGATTATCGCTATGAGACTCAAGCTTATTTATACAGTAATTGGTAGTTTCTTATTGATAGGTGATTTGCTAATCGCAATGCTGCCTAAAGTGATTTTCTTGATATCAGTACCGCAAGCAATAGCTGGGCAATTTAGTGAAATTTCTTTAAGTAAGGTATTTCCGCACAAAAAACGTAGTTTGGCGCAATTTCCAGCTTATGTTCAATATTTAAAGCAAATGGCAAGGCAACAAGGAATAAGCGAAGCAACGATCGCCCGGGCTTTTGCCAATATTTATTTTGTTCAGCGAATTGTGGCCGCAGATCGTAGGCAGCCGGAAAAGCGTGCTAACGTCAATTTAGAAAATTATTTACAAAAAGTTTTACCATCATCCCGTATTAGCATGGCAATACAGCAATATCATAATAATAAGCATCAACTGGATATGACCAGTAACCGGTTTGGTATTCCGGTGCAACATATTGTTACACTTTGGGGATTAGAGAGTAAATTTGGTGAAATTCAAGGACAAGAAGATGTGATTTTCGCCTTAGTCCCTTTGTCCTTTAAGGGCCGCCGAGAACTTTTTTTTAGTAAACAACTAATGGCCGCACTTAAAATTATGGATAAAGGCTATGTGTCGAAAAACCAGCGTTTAAAAGGCTCTTGGGCCGGTGTAATGGGACAAACTCAGTTTATGCCCACCTCTTATCTACATGCACTGGAATCGTTCTTACTATTTTTCATTATCTGTCTGTTTAATGGCCGACGGTATTGCTCAACAAATATAATAAATTGAGTATAAGCAACAATAAATAGGAGTAAAAGACTATGTATCAACACCATGATTGGCAAGGCGCTTTGCTGGATGTATCTGCTAATAAAGTGGTTTGTGTAGGCAGTAATTATGCCGAACATGTACAAGAAATGAACGCAAAGCAGCATAAAGAACCGGTCATTTTCATTAAGCCGGAAACGGCGCTTTGTGATATCACTCAACCTATTTTGTTGCCAAAAGGGCTAGGCACAGTACATCATGAAATAGAGTTAGCTGTTTTGATTGGCACGACGCTGAAACAGGAAAATGATCAAGAGAGAATTAAATCAGCAATTAAAGGGTTTGCCGTGGCACTTGATTTGACTTTACGTGATTTACATCAAACATTAAAAGCATCTGGCCAGCCATGGGAAAAATCCAAAGCTTTTGATGGTGCTTGCCCAATATCCGGATTTATCGCTGCTCATGAATTTGGTGACCCACAAAAAGCGAGCTTAAGTTTATTGGTTAATAACGAAATACGACAGAAAGGAAACCCCGCCGATATGCTGACAGCCATATTACCTTTGATCAGTTATATATCGCGTTTTTTTACTTTACGCCCTGGCGATGTTATTTTGACAGGCACACCCAAAGGTGTTGGCCCACTAAAAGTGAACGACAAACTTACCCTTCATTTAAACGATCGAATTTTAAAAACACTAGTTATCTAAAAGAGGATTTTTATTTTATATGTCTCAGTCTTTTTGGCAGCGCAAAACGTTAGAACAGATGACTGATGAAGAGTGGGAATCATTATGTGACGGTTGTGGGAAATGTTGTATGCATAAATTACTGGATGCAGATACCGATGAAATTTATTTCACCAACGTGGCATGTGATCAATTAGATCTTAAAATCTATCAGTGCAAAAACTATGTAGAAAGATTTCGTTATGAACCAGATTGTATCAAATTGACAAGGGATAATTTGACTACCTTCCGTTGGTTACCTAACACCTGTGCTTATCGTTTAATTGCTGAAGGAAAACCGCTGCCAGCTTGGCATCCACTAAAAACCGGTTCAAAATTAGCCATGCACCAAGCTAAAATATCCGTTCGGCATATTGCGGTTAGAGAAATTGAGGTGATGGATTGGGAAGATCATATTATTAATACCCTTTGATCCTAGAGAAAAAATGGAAAACCATTATTTAGAACAACATGTCAGATTAGCTAATGTTAATGATATTGCATCACTTTTTGCTATTCGAACCAGTGTAAAAGAAAATCACCTTTCCAAAAAACAACTCATTGATAAAAGAATTACACCTGACGCATTACGCGATATTTTGTTTGCGTCACCTTGTGCCTGGATTGCGGAAATAGCTGGCAATCCTATCGGTTTTTCTATGGCGGATATGGAACAAGGCGGTATTTTTGCTTTATTTGTTCGTCCTGAGTTTGCTGGGCAAGGTTTCGGCAAAATTTTATTAGCCAAAGCTGAAACGTTTCTTTTTCAACAATATAAAAAAATTTGGTTAACGACTGATGCTGCGAGTCGTCAGGCCTGCGGTTTTTATCAAAAACTGGGTTGGTTGCCGGTTGAAAATTTAAAAAATGGAGAAATACGACTGGAAAAGTTGATTAATTAATATTATTGACTTGATTATTTTATTAGTCATCTAAAATTGGTCAAAAATATCGTTGTGATGGCTAATTTCTCAAGTTACCTAAGAAACTCATTATCAATTATGGCGGTTATATTCAGTAATCGACAACTGCAAGTTACTTGGCTGTTAGCGGCAGTTGCTGGTAGTATTGCACTTTGGATCATTCATTGGTTAATTAGCAATAGTTTTGAGCCATAAGCGCTCTAAAGCACTCATGGCAATGAGCTGCTAGAAACCCTAGCAATAAATATTGTTTTAATGTTAAAGATTAACTTTCAATTTTATTATCACACGGGGCTCTCCTTGAGCAATCTGTTTAATATCTTGTAGAGTTGTTTCGCTAATATTATTGAGCGCTTATTCGGTTAAAAAAGCCTGGTGTCCAGTGAAAAGAACATTATGGCAGGCAGATAAGCGGCGAAAAACGTCATCTTGGATCACATCATTCGATTTATCTTCGAAAAATAACTCACCTTCATTTTCGTATACATCCATCCCTAAGGCGCTAACTTTTTGTTGTTTTAGTGCTTCGATTGCCGCATTAGAATCAATTAAGCCTCCACGGCTGGTATTGATCGCCATAACCGTATCTTTCATTTTATTGAAGGATTGTTCATTGAGTAAATGATGATACCGGTACCGATAATGCCAGCAGTACGATTATGGTACGCGTACAACTTGAATGCCCAATTTTTTTGCCGTAACTAAATCGACATTATTAAATCCGGTACAACGTAAAGCTAAAATTTTAACATCCAGCTTTACAAGCTCTTTAAGTACTGCGGGACTGGCATCATCATTAACAAATATACAAACCGCATCAGCACCTGCAGCATTTTTAGCAGTTTGCGGTGTGAGTGGAAAATCAAAGTACTCGATATCAAAATTAAAATGACCCTGTTTATTGATTTGATCGAAATGAATGCGGGCGTATTGTTTTATACTATAAGAAACGACTTTCATTGGAGGCTCCAATATAAAATGAGTATAACTTTTGCACCTATAGCGATAAATGTGCTTAGTGTTAATAGAATGGCACAAATAGAGAATTATATGAATCGATGGATAAAAATTTGTTGATAACATCGCTAACGTAGTTGTGTTGTAAATCTATTAATAAGATAGATCAATATTAAAGATCCATTATTATGGTTTTAATGAGGTTGATTAAAACAAACGAATAGTAGAGAGCCTAAATTAATAAAATATATTATTTTGCTATTCATAATCTTGTTTTTTATTGTTATCACCAGCTGGTTTTCAATCCCGCATTGGTTACCTAGAGTCAGTCAATTATGGCTACCCAAAGGTGCAACATTGTCAATGACATTACTGAAAATCACCGGCAAAGGGATTGCTGTAGCCGATATGAAAATCGCACTAGGCAACTGTGAATGGGTCAAGGTGGATCAATTAACTGTTTCTTCGGCAACTAAATGGCCAACAAAATGGATAATTCACGCTCAATCGTTAGTGAGTGACAATAATTGCTTATCCCAGTTAACAGACGATCAAGCTACACAATCTTAAATAGATATAAAACAGATCATAACCTCAATCCCGTCAATGGAATTAATAATTGAGCAACTTGTTTTACATCCCTGGCCATTTTTGGCTGGCAAACTTCAGTTACAAGTAAGTCAAAGTCATCACTTGCACATCGATTATCAAGGTGAAAATGTACAATTTGTGGCACGAACGACCACGGCAGATTATTTCAATATAGAGCATATGTTTCTTCGGCTGAATGAAGATACGGTTAATTTAACCTGTAATATCGCGTTACCATTGAGTTCGACATTAATTCCCCAACAAGGAAAAGTTGACGCGACTTTAACAACTAATCGCTAGCTAAACCGATAGTTGCGCAATTAAGTTGAGCAAATCGCTCAGGGACTTTACAGCTAACAGAATAACAGTCTCAAATGCCATTCCTCTTTCTGCCCTGGCAATTAGATGACCAGTATTTGACTATTAAGCAAGGAAAATGGCGTTGGCAAAATGGTGATCAGTTATTATCAGGAAAAATCAATCTTCGTCTGGCTAATTGACGTGATAATTTAGCTGATATGCGTAATTAGTGGCCGCGCTAATATGCTGATGACGGGTGGGGAAGCAAAGCTAATTTAGTGCTGACTGTTGAGCAGGGTAAATTAGATTGGCTAAATAGCCATATTCCATTTCAATTAATGGAACAGGTTAAAATTAATGATCTGATTATTGATATGCGAACCCCAACCCTGATTTCAGGTCCATTGTTCGCTCCGCGTATTACTTTTTTACCATCATCATTAATTAGAACGTATGGCAAGATAAATAAAACATTAACGCTTAATAAACTACGTCTGCCGTTAGCGGGCACTTATTTGACGGCACAAGGGGTAACAGGGCGTTTTCAGGCAATCGCTGTTACAACTGACAGCTATTGTGGGGTAAGGTAAAATTACGTTTTGATGGACAAGCCAATAATTTTAAACCAGACCAATGGCGATGGCGTTATTGGGGCCATGTACAATTACCCCCCCCTTTAATGCCAATTGGGATCTTAGCGGTGATGGTTACTGTATTAACTCTTTATTGGTGGTAAACAGATTGAATACCGGATTTGATAAAATTCAGTATGGGATGGTTAATATGTTTCATCCCCGTTTAACACTATGAAAACCCTTAAAATGGCAACGTGATGCTAAGCGAGCTTATTTTACGTACTAATCGAATACAGTTTGGTCAAGAGAGTTTTTTACCAGCAACCGCGATCACAGCTAAAGTAACTGGTCGCAATCCAGCCGATTTCCAATTATCGGTAGCACTATCAGCGCAACAAATAGGTCCAATTCCATTTTTTATCCGATGGGATGGTATTCGATTAAGAGGAAATGCACGTTGGCAAAATCAGAGTGTATTAGCATTTCAATCGTTGATCCCAGCAGATTTGGCTATCACCTTGCGAGAAGGTAATTTTTATGCTCAAACTGCATTTTCTGTGGCGCAAGGTCAAGGGGTGATGATTGCTGGTGGCCATTGGTCGGTTACTAATACTGGATTGTGGTTAAAAGATGGTAGTGTTGATGGGATTGATTTTATTTTACCCTGGCATTTACAAAATAGTCGCTGGCAGCTGGGGACCAAGTCACCGATCCAAATTAGGATCAAACAGGTAAAAAGTCTATTTGATATGCGCAATATAACGGCTGATCTTTATGGCTATTATCCAGCTAACGCACAATTCCCTTTAGTGTTACGGGCAGCTAAATGTTGATTTGTTAGGCGGTGCTGTTCGGTTAGCTAAATTATGTTGGCAGCAAATAGCGCCGGTCATACTCACTATTGATCGAATAGATTTAAGTCAATTATTAACTCGCCTTAGAACCACGACTCAGGTTGCGATGTCAGGAAAAATAAGTGGTCAATTACCTTTCTTCCTGAATAATCCGGATTGGATTGTGAAAGAAGGGTGGCTAGCAAACTCAGGCAATATTACCTTAAGATTAGGAAAAGAGTTAGTGGATTCTATCGGGGAAAATCATTTATCTGTTAGAGTTGCTATGGCCTGGTTACGTTATTTGGAAATAAATCGTAGCCAAACCGAAATTAGTCTGAGTAATCTGCGGGATATCACGCTGAATGCTCAAATATTAAATTATTGCCATTAAGAAAATATCTTTCAATTGTGGTGCAGTCTACAATTTGCTAATAATTTAGGCGATTGGTTAGAAAAAAATATTTCGCTAAAAAAAAGTGAAAATCAGTAATGAAAACGCAAATTTGGTATATGCTGATCTTATCAGCGACATTTTTATTAACAAGTTGTGTTCGGTTAGAAGTGGCAATACCGGATAAGCCAATAAATATTAATATGAATGTCAAAATTGAACATGAAATTAAGATTAAAGTTGATCGCAAGGTTGAGGGGTTACTAAAAAATAATAGTGATCTTTTTGGATAACAGATGACATGATGAAAAAATATATTTTATCTTTTTTATTGATATTGATGAGTGTCATTGTTAGTTTTTCTGCCTTAAGCTTGTCAATTAGTGAAGCCAAGCAGCGTGGGCTGGTCGGCGAAACCCTAACCGGTTATCTGGCAGCAGTGGCAAAAGATAATGCTGAAGTGAACCCATTTGTTAGCAGCATTAACCAGGCTCATGAACAAAAATATGCTGAAATTTGCGCAAAGTAATCAACTTAAGACTGAGCAAGTGGCCAAAATTGCCGGCCAAAAATTAATAGATGGGGCGAAAAAAGGTGAATATATATTAGGTATTAACGGTCGCTGGACACAAAAATAAGATACTATAGCACTCTATTATTTTGGCAAAAAAGAGTATGTGT
Source organism: Arsenophonus endosymbiont of Aleurodicus floccissimus (assembly GCF_900343025.1). GTDB lineage: Bacteria > Pseudomonadota > Gammaproteobacteria > Enterobacterales > Enterobacteriaceae > Arsenophonus. The sequence goes on from NZ_OUND01000001.1 coordinate 523,808, forward strand.
CAGTGATATCGTGTTTTGATGGTCAACTCAGCAAACATGCCCCTTCAATAAGGTCTAGTTAAACGTGAACTCTGATTTAATAGCATTATATGCTGATATTGAAAAGCCATTATTGCGTGATCAATTGTTATTAAAAAAACGCTTAGCAGGGATAATGAAAAATCTCACCAATCGGTTATTGAATTAGTTAAAACGGATATTGCTGCCGGACAGAAAAAATTCCTCAGCGGCAAAGTTGCGCTTCCAGCAATTATTTATCCAGAAAATCTCCCTGTCATTGAGAAAAAACAGGCAATTTATCAGACGATCCGTGATCATCAAGTGGTCATTATTGCCGGCGCCGGTGAGACGGGGTCGGGCAAAACAACCCAGATACCAAAAATTTGTTTAGAACTTGGCCGAAGGATAAAAGGCTTAATTGGTCATACCCAACCTCGTAGGTTGGCTGCGCGCTCAGTTGCTAACAGGATCTCTCAGGAGCTTAATATCCCTTTAGGTAGTGCTGTTAGTTATAAAGTCCGTTTAATTAATGACAGATGGAATTTTATTAGTAGAATTACATAATGATAAATTATGACTGCAATATGACACAATAATTATTGATGAGGCGCATGAACGCAGCTTAAACAGTGATTTTATTCTGGGCTATTTACGCCAATTATTACCTAAACGCCCTGATTTAAAAGTTATTATCACCTCAGCGACACCATCGATCCCGCGCGTTTTTCCCAACATTTTGATCACGCGCCGATTGTTGAGGTATCAGGAAGAACTTATCCAGTAGAAGTTAGATATCGGCCAATTATTGGTGACAGCAACGATAGTCATCGCGATCAGCTTGATGGCATAATCGATGCGGTTGATGAATTAAGTCAACATACTATTGGCGATATTTTGATTTTTATGAGTGGTGAGCGTGAGATTCTGGAATACCGCCAAAGCACTAAATAAGCTTAACTTAAAACATACCGAAATATTGCCGCTTTTTGTTCGTTTATCTAACAGTGAACAGAACCGTATTTTTAATATCATCCAGGCAGAAACCTCATTGACTGTTCCTAGTATTAAATATGTGATTGATACCGGTTATGTGCGCATTAGTCGTTATAGTTATCACACAAAAGTACAGCGGTTGCCGATCGAACCAATCTAATCTCACAAGCTTCGGCTCAACAGCGTAAAGGGCGCTGTGGCCGCTTCTCTGCAGGGATCTGTATTCGTTTGTACTCGGAGAAGATTTTTTAGCTCGCCCTATGTATACCAATCCTGAAATTTTACGTACCAATCTGGCTTCGGTTATTTTGCAGATGATGGCGATTGGACTAGGTGATATTAATCAATTTCCTTTTATTGAAATGCCTGATAAACGTAATATTCAAGACGGCATTCGATTACTTGAAGAATTAAACGCTATTGCTAATAAAACCGCTACTGGTGGCGATTATCAACTGACAGAAATTGGTCGTCAGTTGGCACAATTGCCGCTCGATCCACGTTTGGTACATATGGTTTTAGAGGCGATCTGGCCTATTTAAATTTATGGGATTTTGTTAATCCGATAATCACATTAGCAAATGATAACGAAGAAAACATGGCCATGATTAATGATAATAAAAATTTTTTTATTGTTCCTACTATTTAGCTTATTAATAAGTTATGGTAAAGCTGACCGTTGAAGCGACTAATCCTGCTTCAACTTTATCTGCTGTAGCGACGTATTTTGCGATAAGTTCTAAATTGTGGGTATTATTGTTATTATCTGTAAGTATTTTTTCATTCATTTTGATAAGGTTATTTTTATTGTCATAAATGCCAATTGCGATACTTTTTGCATAATCATCACCAGTTTGATTGGCTATCAATCCATCATTTGTAAGACCATGTGTAGCGTCACGGAATATAACACTGATATTGTCTGTTGGTTAGCAATTGGATAGTGAAATATTGAAAGGTTTGCCTATAGATATATTATTTTTCTTTTGAAAATTATTATTGATAGTGTATCTAAGATAACTGTTTGATTTTTACTATTTGCGGTGACCTGGAAGGTAGAACCAGTAAGTTCTCCATGAAAAACGATCGAGCCATCATTACCATAAGCAGAAAATTGGCACAAAAAAACTACTGACAATGATAATGTCATAAATAATTTACGTATATTATTACTTATCCTTTATTTAATAAAAATATAACTCAACTAAATGATCTATATTATACGATTACAAAACTAATTAATTTTGTAAAAACATAACAAATTATTTTCAATCAGGGGAATATTAATGTTATTATTTAAAAAATAAATATTTTTAATAAATCACAAGTTTTATTTAATGATTAATGCTATTTTTCATAAAAAATATAGTTATAGAAAACAAAATGAAAATATAACTAGATAGAGTTACATTAAATTTTTATCATGAATTAATATTACATTTTTTATTTTCACTTTTAATATTATTTTTTTGAATTTAATTGACGTATTTATATTTTATAAAATGATGAAATATGCAAATGATAAAATAATCCTATTTTATGTAATAATTTTATTTAATTAAAAAATAAATGGCATAAAAAAAATAGCAAGTTTGCTATTTTTTCTGTTTTATTAGTTATATACTAATGTGAAATTTGCATTAGCTTCTACTTTTCCTGGTAAAAAAATATCTTCTGTTGCAACATATTTTGCAATAAATTTTAAGATGGCTATTTTATCGTTAATAGGATAAACGCCAGTTTTATGATTCAACGAAATATAACGTTCACTATTATTATATATTCCAATAGAAACACCTGTTGCATAACCATCTCCTTCTTTAATAGCGAGCAACTCATTATTTATTTCATCTTTAACACCATCGAATATGACAAAGACCTCTTGACTATTATTAGGGAAATTGTTAATTTCAATATTAAAAACAGTCGGTGAAGCTGTGTCATGTACTTTTTTAAAACTATTTGTTGCCACAGTGCCTAATGATACGGTTTGATCTTTAGTAAGTGCTCTAAACGTACAAGATGATTGAATAATTTCACCGGTGAATTTTATATTTCCATCTGATGCATGAGTAGTAAATTGGGTTAAATAAAAAATTGATAAAAAACTAGTCATTAATAAGTTACGCATAGTTTTAACCTTTTATTTTTTGAATAATAAATATCATTACTGTTTTCTTTTTAAGAATACTGTTATTTTTTAAGCAAGAGGTATTTTAGTAGAGAAATAATAATTATTTTTTCTTTAAGCTAAGTGAGATAAAGGATATAAGGTATTAAAAGAATATTAAAAACATTGAATTAAAAAACTAATTTCCTAATTATAAAATAATTTTTTTCTGTAGTTATTAAATAATAGTTATTTTATAAAATATGCAGGATAGATATTAATCTATTTTAATTTTACTAAAAAATTATCTTTTTAATACTATTTATAATAAATAGTCAATTTTGTTAGCTACTAATAGCGAGCCTAAGAAATCATGGTTTAATCTAAATTTATTTACAACATATTTTTATAGGCAATAAGTCAAAAAATCAGCACGCTAACTATCAAAATAGAACTTTTAAATTGAAAATTTACTATATAAATAGAAAAACCAACATAGTCACTTGATTGCAATTATGTTGGTTATAGTTAAATCTATTTAATTAAATATGAAGTAAATACCAAAATGCGGGGATAGAAGAGAAAATAATCATAATTATTGCACTTCTTTCTAATCGACTAAGTGATATTTTATTATTGTTTTGCTTTTGCGCATAGAGAAAGATAAATAAACCGGGCATGTAAAGGATAACAGACAACAGTAGATTTATTGTTCCTGAAGCATAAAGTAGCCATAAACCATATAAACTAGTTACTGTACCAATAATAAGTAATCCTTTGCTAGCGCGCTCAAGAGAGATTTTGATTAAGAAAGCACCCACTAAAAAATAAGGCACTAAAATCATTTCTGAGGCTATCGTTAATAACATATTATAGTTGCTACCACTCAACCAAATTAATATTAACGCTAATTGTACAGCGCCGTTTGTAAGCCAAAGAGATGAAGAGAGGGCATTATTTTTATTTTGATATTTAAATATTTTAGGAAATGAACCATGTAGCGAAGCGATATAAGGAATTTCTGTCGCCATTATTGTCCAGCTTAAATATGCACCGCAAACAGAGACAATCAAACCAGCTGCAATAATAATCTCGCCATAATTTCCCATCATATGGATCATAAGTGATGCCATTGAGGGATTTTTCATTGCAGCAATTTCTTCTCTGGGAACGATGCCTAAGGAGAGCAAGGTAACTAATATATAAATACTTAAGGCTGAGATTACGGCAAGTAACGTCGCTAAACCAACATCTTTACGTCTTTGAGCGCGTGCTGAAACAACCACAGCTCCTTCGATACCAATAAATACCCATAACGTAATTAGCATTGTATTTTTAACTTGTTGCCAAATTGGTATGCCCATTTCAGCACCCCTAAAATCAAATTTAAAGATATCTATCTTAAACGCAAAAATAGCAAGGATGACAAACAGGCTAAGGGGAATTAATTTAGCTAAAGTTGCTAATTTATTGATACCGGCGGCAGTCTGCGTACCTCTTAATACTAACCAATGAATGATCCATAGTAAGATAGACTCACCGATCAAAGATTGCCAAGTATTACCATCACCAAAAATGACATTACCTGAACGATCAGTAAAAAAAACTCAGGGCTGCAAAGACGATCACCAAATAGGAAACATTAGCGATAACAGCACATAGCCAATAGCCCCAGGCTGAACAAAAACCAACTAGTTCACCAAAACCTTCTTTAGCGTATGTATAAATTCCTCCATCTAGATCAGGTCTAATACGTGAAAGTAATAGCAAAGATATGGCAAGAAATAAAATACCAATACCTGTGATACTCCAGCCTATCATAAGTGCTAGGGGGCTAGCGACTTCAGCCATATTTTGCGGCAGACTAACTACACCAGCTCCAACCATTGAACTTAATACTAATGCGGTTAAAGCCGTCAAATTTAATTTTTTATTGTTCAAAGAAAATATCCTAAAATCTATTTGCCATAATTTGGTTTATGCCATTAATAACAACTTGTTTAGATAGTAAAAAACCAAACTGACTTTAATTAGATAGAAAGAGAAAATTTAGCAGAATTTTACGGTTATGGAACATGATATGCAATCGTTGAATATGCATAAAAAAGAAAAAAATATTCGTTTTGTTTATTCAGTTATTTATTATTTTATCTATTACTGAAAAGAAAAATAGACAATTGAGTCCGTTAAATACTTATTTCCCTAACTATAAGATAATATTTTGATTTTTTATTATTTATAGAGATCTGTACTAATAGTAACGCTACCGCCATTAGCTTGCCATTCACGTGTGATATGAAAATATTTTGCCCCTTTTTTCTCTGTACGTTTAGCAATTTGATATCTTATCTCTGGAGTGGAAGTATAGAAACCGGAGAAAGTAATTGAATCGAAAGGAACCATTTGCGCAGCTGCTGCTTTATTTACTTCTTCAATATGATATCCACCTGTAGCTAACATTGACGTTTCACAAAAGCGGCCTACGGTTTCCTTTGGCGCTGAAGATGAAGCCACACCAGGTATTTTAACTTTTTTAGCTTCCTCGCCTCTTTTAGTTAATAAAGCTTTACCCGTTTCTGTATCGGCAGGTACTACGGCATTATCATTTTGCACTATTCGTTTTGGTGTATCTGCGGCATAAATATAAGCAGTAGCAAGTATGTTACCGCCATCATTTAAAGCAACATTGCGGACGACATAAAAATAAAGCAGCACCTTTTTGCTTGGCTTTTTTAGCTAGTGCCTCATTAAGCGCGGCTTCAGAGCTATATAAACCACTGACAGTAACAGTATCAAACGGCAATAATCTTACTGCTTCTGTTTTCGGCAATTCTTTAATGCCAGCAAAGATGCGATAGGGGAGATTGGTTACTTTTGCAGCATCTTTATGATACAAATCAGCAACTACTTGTAAATTACCACTATCGCCTACATCATCTAGGCTTTGAATATAGTAAGAGTAGGCGCCTTCTTTATCTGCTCGACGAGAAACTGCATCGGATGCTTCATAGATGGCATTAAAGCGGCCTGTGACAGCGATCCTTTGATAAGGCTTTAATTCTTGAGCTTGTTCCGGTGTTAATTCTACAGCGGCTTGCACAGTTATTATACTGCTTAGTGAAAGTACCGTAGTTGTGATGGCCGTTATTTTCAGCTTCATACAAAATCCTTCCGCATTACACAATTTACTATCAAAATGCTGAATTAATAGTCGTATCATACAGATAATAATTATTACATGTAATAACTGCAATTGTCCCATTGTTTTCTTATGAAACTATTAATTTAGTTGAATACTCACTACTTTTGCTAATTATTTTTATAAATTAATATCAAGTCTTAAGCTATTTGACTAATATCATTTTTTGACAAAAAAATTTAATTTAATGTCGTGGAAATCCGATAGATTATGGTTCATGATTACTGTTTTCAGTAGGTTTCAATAATGTTTTTTCACTCAATATGACAAATATATATAATATAATTAGTTATGTTTAACAGGGAATAAACATCAAGCAATTTTGAACTAGATAAGGGATCATTATGCATATTGGTGTACCAAAAGAAAGAATTACCAATGAAACACGTATTGCAGCAACACCATCAACAATAAAGCAGCTAATAAAATTAGGTTTTTCTGTCATCGTTGAGCGAGAAGCTCCGGCCAGCTTGCTAGTTTTGAAGATACTGCTTTCGAGCAAGCAGGTGCTGAAATTGTTGAGCAACAATCTGTATGGAATGCAGATATTATTTTAAAGTTAATGCGCCGCTAGAAGCTGAAATTGCCCTTATTAAAGAAGGTGCAATATTAATTTGCTTTATTTTTTGGCCGGCACAACAGCCAGATTTAATGCAAAAATTATCAGCTCATAAAATCACTGTATTAGCAATGGATTCAGTGCCACGTATCTCCAGGGCTCAGTCACTTGATGCTTTAAGCTCTATGGCTAATGTTGCAGGTTATCAGGCGGTGGTAGAAGCAGCTTATCAATTTGGACGTTTTTTTACTGGCCAAATTACTGCCGCCAGCTAAAGTCATGGTTATTGGCGCGCAGGGGTTGCTGGTTTAGCAGCGATAGGCGCAGCGGGTAGTCTAGGGTCTATTGTGCGGGCATTTGATACCAGGTCAGAAGTAAAAGAACAAGTACAAAGCATGGGTGCTGAGTATCTTGAATTGGACTTTAAATAGGATTAGGCACGCAGTGATGGTTATGCTAAAGAGATTGTATGAGGCTTTTATTCAATCGGAAATGGCTTTATTTGCTAAGCAAGCAAAAGAAGTGGATATTATTATTACCACTGCATTGATATCAGGAAAACCTGCACCAAAATTGATTACTAAAAAGATGGTTGACTCGATGAAGCCTGGTAGTGTAATAGTTGATTTAGCAGCTAAGTCGGGCGGTAATTGTAAGTTAACCGAGGCAGATAAACTGATTGTTACTGATCATGAGGTTAAAATTATTGGCTATACCGATTTACCTAGCCGTTTACCGACACAATCTTCACAACTTTATGCGACTAATATTGTTAATTTAATTAAGTTGCTTTGTAAAGAAAACAATCGGCAACTAACTATTGATTTTGATGATATTGTTGTACGCGCAGTCACTGTTATTAAAGAATGTGAAATTACCTGGCCGTCTCCTCCTGTTCCTGTATCTCAACAACCACAAACAAGAAATCAACTGATAAAATATGAAGAAAAACCAGCAGCAAAAAAAATCTCTCTTTGGTTAAAATATATTTCTCGGTTGTTGGCAATTATACTTTTGGTAGTTTTGCGCTTATAGCGCCTAAAGACTTCCTTTCTCACTTTACAGTATTTGCGCTTGCGCGTGTTGTTGGCTACTACGTAGTATGGAACGTCAGCCATTCACTTCATACACCTCTTATATCAGTAACCAATGTGATTTCCGGTATTATTGTGGTGGGCGCATTGCTGAAAATTGGTAGTGGAGGTTGGGTCACTTTCTTCTCATTTATTGCAGTACTTATAGCTAGTATCAATATTTTGGGTGGATTTACAGTCACGCGACGTATGCTGAAAATGTTTCGTAGTAAAGGATAAGGAGTTAAAATGATGTCGAGTGGAATGGTAACAGCGGCATATATCGTCGTGGCGGCCATCTTATTTATTTTCAGCCAGGCAGTTTTGTCTCGTCACGAAAGTTCTAAGCGGGGTAATATATTAGGTATTACCGGAATGGCAATCGCTTTAATTGCAACAATCTTAGGTCCCGATGCGCATAATATTGGCTGGATTATTATTGCAATGGTTATTGGTGGACTTATTGGGGTACGTTTAGCAAATAAAGTCGCCATGACTGAGATGCCAAAATTGGTTGCTATTTTGCATAGGTTTGTCGGTCTTGCTGCTGTTTTAGTTGGTTTTAATAGCTTTATTACTCACGATGTATTCTCAGATAGGATCATGGAGAATATTCATCTAACAGAAATTTTCCTGGGTATTTTTATTGGGGCGGTAACATTTACTGGTTCAATTGTTGCTTATGGTAAATTATGCGGCAAAATAGCTTTTAAACCCTTAATGCTTCCTAATCGCCATAAACTTAATTTATTGGCGTTATTAATTTCATTTATTTTGCTACTTATTTTCGTAAAAACGACAACCACTGGTTTGCAAGTATTTGTCTTATTAATGATGACCATCATTGCTTTAGCATTTGGCTGGCACCTAGTCTCCTCAATTGGTGGTGCAGATATGCCGGTTGTGGTATCAATGCTAAACTCTTATTCAGGGTGAGCCGCTGCGGCAGGCTTTATCTTAAGTAACTGACTTGCTGATTGTTACTGGCGTGCTAGTAGGTTCTTCAGGTGCAATTTTATCTTATATTATGTGTAAAGCCATGAATCGCTCATTTATTAGTGTTATAGCCGGCGGGTTTGGCACTGACGGGATATTAGTCGATGATGAACATAGCCTGGGAAATTATCGGGAAACTACAGCAGATGAAGTAGCTGAGCTGTTAAAAAATTCCCATTCGGTGATTATTGCCCCCTGTTATGGTATGGCGGTGGCTCAAGCACAATACCCGATTCAAGATATTACGGCAAAATTACGCGAAAAGGGGATTAAAGTTCGCTTTGTGATCCATCCTGTTGCTGGACGTTTGCCTGTTCATATGAATGTATTATTAGCTGAAGCGAAAGTACCTTACGACATCGTGTTGGAGCTTGATGAAATAAATAATGATTTTGCTAGTACAAACACGGTATTAGTGATCCTGGCAAATGATACTGTTAACCCAGCCGCACAAGATGATCCCAATAGCCGAATAGCGGGAATGCCAGTCCTGGAGGTTTAGAAAGCGCAAAATATTATTGTATTTAAACGCTCAATGAATACCGGTTATGCAGGCGTTCAGAATCCGTTATTTTTTAAGAAAAATACCCATATGCTATTCGGTGATGCCAAAGTTAGCGTAGAAGCTATTTTGCGCGCTTTATAAGTTTTTTAATAATAATGGCCCTATTTGAATGGGCCATTAGGTTGTTAATCATTTGCTGGATTTATTGGACAGACAAAACCATCCGGTTTAATGGCCAATAAATCACATTTTAACTTATCAATGATCTTCAGCAGTATTGCCTAAAAACGCCGCTGAAATACCGATTCTACCTAAAATACCTAATACAACAATACCTGCATGTAATTCGTCACAGGTTTCAGGGATTTTTTTCTCAGCGGATCCTTCAACAACATGGGTATATTTTTCATCAATGGCAAATCTTTGCCTTAATTTTTTCATTGCAACAAGATGCTGTGCCCGTAGAGCCTGATTATAGATATTTGGATCAAAATCTGGTAATTTAATAGCGATATTTATTGGCGCGACTCAGGGTAGGTACTAACGAGATCAATATGTGGATTTTTAACAATCTGATGACTGATATTTTCCGTTTCCTTGATTAGTTTAATATTAAGTTTATCGTGATAGGATTCTTCATTAGATAAATTAACTGCAACAACAATAGCGCCATCATTAGGCTATACTTTATCTTTTACCATCCAGACTGGACAAGGGCATTTACGAAGTAGATGCCTATCAAGGGAAGTGAATATCATGGCATTAAAACGGTCATTTTGATGCGCCATTTTTAATAATAAATCATGTTTGTCAGCAATAACTTCTTGAATAATCGCTTCATATGGTTTGTTATGCCATATTACTTTACAATATCAATACCGGCTTCTAAATAGTAGTGTGCTTGCTGTTTTATCCATACTTTTCGCTGACTAATAACACCTTTGCGCATAGCATTGCGTTCTTCAGGGGATAATAAGGTTGTCATGTCATAGAGAGATCATAGATAGGTAAGAAAGCCTTAATGCGTCCACCATTGGGTGTTGTACTATATATAATGACAGCACGTCAAAGTGCGGGTTGGTCATCCTGATTTGGATCGATAGCAACTAACAGATTACGGTAATTAGCCATAATGGTTCCTCTTAGAGGCTAGGCAACATTTATATCATTAAAGATAAACCAATATGGGTTGGGATAATAGATAGGAGCATAGCCAAATCACAAAAAAATAATATGTTAATGTGATCTGACTTACATTTATATTGTTGTTTAGGCTGAGGTTTTACCTACAATTTGGGTCAGCTTATACATATTATTAATTGTAATATATTTACCTTTAACGCTGAGAGTATTATTTTTTTGGAAGCGATCTAACAGGCGACTAATTATTTCAACGGTTAATACAAGATAATTACCGATATCACTCCGAGTCATTGTTAGGCGGAATTCTTTAGCTGAAAAACCACGTTTAGCAAAACGGTGTGACAGATTATAAATAAAAGCAGCTAATCTTTTTCTTCAGCATTTTTTTTTGCGAAAGCAGCAATATCATTTCTTTATCATCTTTAATTTCACTGCTCATTAATCTCATTATTTGCTGTCGCAAATTAGGCATTTTACCGGAAAGATCGTCAAGTGTTTCAAAAGGAATTTCACAAACCATTGAAGTTTCAAGAGCTTGGGCAAAGCTTAAGTGTTTATGATTGATAATAGCATCAAAACCTACAAGATCACCTGCTAAATGAAAACCGGTAATTTGTTCATCACCTTCCTCGGTAATGGTATAGCTTTTTATGGTACCAGATCTAATGGCATACAGTGATTTTAATTCATCACCTGCTCTAAATAGAGTCTATCCTTTTTGGATTGGTTTTTTACGTTCAATAATATTATCGAGTTGATCCAGTTCATGTTCATTCAATGTGAATGGAATACAAAGCTGGCTAATACTGCAGTCCTGGCAATGGATAGCGCAGCGACCCAGACTGGATTCGGCGAACAACGCGTTTTTCTGGGATCATATTACTTGACTCATTACGATAATGAAATATTGATTTTAGTCAATTTTAACACATATTCTAAGCTTGAGTGAAATAATTAATTGTATTGTTATTTAACGAATATTATCAATATATGCAGTTCACTTTACAATCATTTATTTTGCTTAAGCTAATTCTTATAATTTATAGAAAAGTAAAAATAAAATCAAATTTTGTCTAATAATATATTAAATTTTAATTAGTTTTAAAAATGTTATTATTTTAAACTTTATTTATTTGTTTTTAGTGAAATCTATTTTCTAATAATATTACTTAATAAAGTTTTTTTATTATAAAACATATAGCTAAGCAGGTAGTGAAGAATGAAAGGTTGGCAATTAGGCGTTGCTATTATCATGTTGCAGATTAACAATTGCAATGCTGTTTTTTTCTTCTGCGCAAACAATTAGTTGATTGACTCAGCAATGGAGCTATTATTGAATGCTGCACCTTATAGAGCCTTTACCAAAAACGATGCTTGCTATTGAAATTATTGAATCTGGCCGGCCGGAAAAGCTAAACCCCACCCAATTACCACTAATAAAACCACCAAAATCGCATTTACTTGTTAAAGTTGCCGCCGCAAGTGTCAATCGTCCTGATGTCTTTCAGCGTACGGGGGTTTATCCGCCACCATCAGATGCATCTCCAATACCAGGATTAGAAATTGCCTCTCAGGTTGCCAACATTGGAAAAAAGGCGATAAAGTTTGTGCTTTAGTTGCCGGTGGAGGATATGCTGAATATTGTCTGGTACATGAAGCGATTGCTTTACCTGTTGGTGATCTTAGTTATATCGAAGCGGCGGCATTGCCAGAAAACTTTTTTACTGTTTGGGCTAATGTTTTCCAAATTGGCCAACTTGAAAAAAATGAAACTGTTCTCGTTCATGGTGGTACTTCTGGTATTGGTAGTGTTACCATCATGTTAACAAAAATTTTTGGCGCTAAAGTATTTACTACTGTTGGTTCAGTGGAAAAAATAAAGGTGGCATCTTCTTTAGGTGCTGATAAAGTTATTAACTATATGACAGAAGATTTCGCTGAAAAAATAGCTGAATATACACAAAATAAAGGGGTCGATACGGTGGTTGATCTGATTGGTGGCGATTATGTTAATAAAAATTATCAAATTGCCGCTAAACATGGCCGTATTATTCAAGTTGGTATGATGCGTGGGGCACCTAAAGAAGTTAAATTTAATGCCATTAATGGTTAAACAATTAGTTCATGCTGGCTCAACAATGCGAGCAAGAACTTTAGCGGAAAAAATAGCGATTGCAACAGCGTTAGAAAATAAGGTTTGGCCACTGATTAATTCAGGTAAGATAAAACCCATTATCGCTAAAACTTATCCATTAGAACAAGCAGATAAAGCGCATCGTTTTATGGAATCAGGAGCTTTAATTGGTAAATTAGTATTAGTTAATGAACACTTTTAATATTGGTATTTTAAGCATCATTTTCACTTTATTGAGAGCTTACTCTGTAGCTAAAAATTTATGGTTAAATTATATGAATAAACAGTCTAATTACCTGAAATTACTTCTTATATTATTACCTTTACCAGCTTTAGCCTATGATGAACGAGCTTCGTTAGAACAGTATCCGACTAAAGATATTGTGGCTTATTTCCAGCAAGCACAACAAAAAGGTTTAACTGGCATTGCTCAAAAATGTAAGTCGGTCTATGCGCGACTTGCTACGCCGGGTGAAATTATTAAGACAATCATTAAAGGCGGTGGAACTGAGGTAATATCGTCGGCCGCTGAAGAGGGTGATTGGGTGGTGGAAAATATTTGTCCTGCTACAGGTAATGAGCAATATTGGGTTGAAAAAGCAAAATTTCACCAGTATTATCACGATCCTGTTACTGTATCAAGCAAACTCAATTATTTACGTTTTATTCCGACCGGTAAAATGATGAATTATTTTATTGTACCTGAAACCGAATCGGCGTTTACCTTTATTAATAGCTGGGGAAAAAAGCAATTATTGCGTGCCGGTGATATTGTTATTCAGCCTGTTAGCCAACCTAAAAGTTTTTATCATGTGCCAAAGCAGTCATTTTTTTGTACTTATAATATTCTGGTCACTGCACATAAATCGTCTAATAACTTTGCCAGTAATTAGTAATGTCTGCGCTGGTGCTTATCATGTTCTAATTGATATTCTTAAAGTTAATCTGGCGGATTATTTCTCAAATCAAAATCGATTTATTCATCGGTTTTTTTATATTATATTTATTTACAATAGGTAATGCCTATTGAATTAATAGTAAAAAGGAATTAGACGTAATACTTTTATGTTTATATATTAAATACCTATCAAATAGAAGGGAGCAGCAAAATGTCTTTGGTTAATACAGAAATTAAACCTTTTCAAAATACCGCCTTTAAAGATGGAAAATTTATAGATATATCTGAAAAAGATATTAAAGGTAAATGGAGCATTTTTTTCTTTTATCCTGCTGATTTTACCTTTGTTTGCCCAACTGAATTAGGTGATTTAGCTGATCACTATGAAGAATTTCAGAAACTAGGCGTCGAAATTTATTCTGTTTCAACAGATACCCATTTTACTCATAAAGAGTGGCATAGTCATTCAGACACGATCGGTAAAATTAAATATACCATGATTGGCGATCCTAGTTGGACATTAACGCGTAATTTTGAAGTGATGCGCAAATATCAAGAAAATGATGAACAAAAAGAATTAGGATTGGCAGATCGTGGCACATTTATTGTTGATCCAAAAGGTATCATCCAGACAGTTGAAATTACTACGGAAGGTATTGGGCGTGATGCATCTGATTTATTACGTAAAATAAAAGCTGCGCAATATGTAGCAAGCCATCCAGGGGAAGTATGTCCAGCTAAATGGAAAGAAGGGGAAGCAACCTTATCACCTTCACTTGATTTGGTAGGAAAAATTTAATTAAAATTTTTTGTGAGTAATTTTACTGTGTTCGGGTGCATTAGCACCCGTTTTTTTAGGATAAAGCAATGCTTGATAGCAACATGAAATCTCAACTTAAACTATATTTAGAAAAATTAACCCAGCCCGTTGAGTTGATAGCAACCTTAGATGATAATGAAAAACCTACCGAGATAAGCATATTATTACAGGACATTAGTACACTGTCAGATAAAATAACTTTTAGTAAAGACAATAATCTAACAGTACGTAACCCTCATTTTTAATTACTAATCCAGGTAAAGATAGTGGATTACGGTTTGCCGGCTTGCCATTAGGTCATGAATTTACCTCATTAGTTTTGGCATTATTGCAAGTTGGCGGCCATCCAGCGAAAGAAGCGGTAGAATTATTAGATCAGAACCGTCAATTAGAGGAAAAATTTCATTTTGAAACCTATTATTCATTGTCATGTCATAATTGCCGGGATGTTATTCAAGCTTTAAATCTAATGGCAGTCTTGCATCCTAATCTTACGCATACTGCCATCGATGGAACTATTTTCAGTCTGAAGTTCAGCAACGGAATATTATGGCAGTGCCTGCTGTGTTTCTCAATGGCAAAGAGTTTGGGCAGGGGCGGATGACATTAAGTGACATTGTCACTAGAATTGATGTTAATGCTGAAAAAAATACTGTCCAAAAATTAAATCAGCAACTGCCTTATGATGTCTTGATTGTTGGTAGTGGACCGGCCGGTGCTTCAGCCGCTATTTATGAGGCTCGTAAAGGTATTCGTACCGGTATTATCGGCGAACGTTTTGGTGGGCAGGTCTTAGATACTATTGATATTGAAAATTACATTTCTGTGTCAAAAACCGAAGGACCCAAATTACCTACTGCACTAAGTGGTCATATCAATGATTATGATATTGATATTATCGACTCACAAATGGTAGCAAAACTCATTCCCGCTGATACGACTGATAAGTTGCATAAGATTGAAACAGTATCGGGTGCAATTTTGCGTTCCCGCAGCATTATTATTGCGACAGGGGCTAAATGGCGTGATATGAATGTGCCAGGCGAAAAAGAATATCGTACCAAAGGAGTAACTTATTGCCCACATTGCGATGGGCCATTATTTAAGGGTAAACGAGTCGCTGTGATTGGTGGAGGTAATTCTGGTATTGAAGTCGCGATTGATCTTGCCGGAGTTGTTGAACATGTTACTTTATTAGAATTTGCTCCAGAAATGAGAGCAGACGCAGTGTTGCAACAGAAACTAGCGCGTCTAAGTAACGTGGATATTATTTTGCATGCCGAAATCCTGGAAGTCAAAGGGGATGGTGTCAAAATGACTGGCTTACAATATAAAAATCGGCAGGATGGTTCAATCCATGATTTAGCGGTTGCTGGAACTTTTGTCCAAATTGGTTTACTACCTAATACCCACTGGTTAGATGGCGTAATTGCACGTAATGCAATCAGAGAAATTAAGGTTGATGAAAAAGGTGAGACCAATATAAAAGGTATCTTTGCTGCCGGCGATTGCACAACTGTGCCTTATAAACAGATCATTATTGCGGCAGGAGACGGAGCGAAGGCAGCACTTAGCTGCCAGTCACTATCTGATGAATGTAATGGAATAAACAGTTAATTTATATTGATAACAATATATCGACTAGATTTAACGATTGCCCCCTCGATGAGAGGGCTTTTTTTATTAAGTGTTTCATTAGCATTTAGTTTTAATAGTATTATCACCAGGAGGGGGAACTAATTTTTTTAAACGTGTCATTACAATGCTCTCTTGCGTAAATAATCATATCGTCAGATAAAATAGCGGTACAAGTGGAATTGTTGTCTGCTCCGATTCCGAGTAATTGTTTCTTCCATTCAGCAAACCCATTAGACAGTAAAGTCGGATCAATTTGATGGGCTTTTTCCATTAAAGCGCAGGCATAATACCTAAGTATTATTGGGGAGTTATCTTCGGTACCAAAGAATATCTTACTTGTATACCGGCTAAAAACAGTGGCTAAATGAGAACAGATGTTCCACTTTTTCTCTATTGGTACTAGATGTCAAATGAAATAAATTGATAATTTGGTCATAATTTTGTTCTTTCAATTGATATTCTTCGGCATCTATCACACGAGAAAATATTTTATTTAATTCCTGTTGATCAATATCATCTACTAGCTTGGTGTTATAGCTCTTGGAATTGAGGGCATCAAGAAATAGTGGCTTAAAGCGTTCACCTAAATCCAGTGTTTCAATCAGCTTATGAAATGAGGCCTGATAATGCCGATATTTGAAGGGAATTGAGAACAGCGGAAATTGTTGTTGATAACATTGCGCCAGATTGCATTCAGCCGGGCTTAAACATTTGCCATCCTGAAAAAGCACGATATTATCCCATTTTGTACCCCAGTCAGGGTGTAGCATGCTATTGAGGATATTTTCAGAAATGATTGACACTCTTCCTGGTTTTGTCGGTGATAAAAGTAGGTAATTTTTATCTGCCCAATCGGCATTTGCCGTCATAATCACTAAAAACTCCTTTAATTTCCTATTGTTTGAGTAGTTGCTGAATTTTTGGCAAGTTTAGATATTTTTCATATAGGCTATCAGTTGTGATCCCATTTACTATATTAATCCCCTGATTTCTTGCTGTCAGTAAGGCGGATACAAAAGTATTATTAAGTTCCTGGGATGCCATCAGTTGTGGTCGTTAATTGAAATAATTGAGCAAGTCATTAGTCATACCCGCTTACTGTTCCAATATCTTTAGTATATTTGATGGATGGTGTTTTTGCTGCTCACTCATCAGTTGATTCACAAAGCCGTTAATCCCCTTATCAGTACTAAACGGGGTTTTTATAAAAATATTTAATAGTGGTGGTGTAACCTCTTTTAGATCAACATTAGATGCTTTTAATGAACTGATTAACTGCCAAGCTAACGTGATTTTTAATTCATTATATTTATCGTCAATACTCTCGCGATACTGGTTAAAAGACTACCTTGCTGATTAAAGTGATTAAGTTTAGTCTCTAGGTTTCTTTCACTCCAATTTCCAGGGAGCGCTAAAGTTAATGTATTGTTTAAGTTAGTACCGGCAAAATTAGTGTTATTAATCTCGAGTTCTTCTAAGATGGCTGAATGTAAATCAATATTGCTTAAGTCAACATTAGTTAGATTAGCCTCATCCAAGTTGGCACCAGCTAGATTAGCGCCCGTTAGATTGGCATGAGTTAAATTAGCTCGGCTGAGGTTAGCGCCTGTCAAATTAGTTCCAATCAAACGAGCTTCAGCCAGAATAGCATCAGTTAAATCAACGGAGTTCATTTGAGCTGAAGATAAAATTGCCTGAGACAAATTAGCCCCGCTCATTTTAGCTTCGATTAAATTAGCGTGAGTTAAAGTTGTTGATATCATCTTAGCTTCAGTTAGGTTAGCATAAGTTAAGTTAGTTTCTGCCATCCAGGCTTGAGTTAGATTAGCTTCTGTTAGATCAACGTTATTCATTTTAGTAAAATATAGGCTAGCATTAGGCAAATTAACCCCCATCATTTTAGCGCCGGTTAGATTAGCACGAGTTAAGTTTGTTGCTATCATTGTGGCTGAAGACAGGTTAGCGTGAGTTAAGTTACTTTTTGCCATCCAGGTTTGTGTCAGGTTAGCTTTAGATAAATTAGCTGCTAACATGTTGTTTTCATCGAAATTGGCGCCAGTCAAATCCGCCTCCGTCATATTAGCTTCAGTGAGGGTAGTTCTCACCATCTTTGTTTTAATCATCATTGCGTAAATTAGGTGAGCACTTGTCATGTTAGCTTCGGTTAAACTAGCATCAGTTAAATCAACGAAGTCCATCTTGGCATTGGTTAAGTTCGCCTGAGATAAGTTGGTTTCTATCATGTTAACATGGCTAAGATTAGCGTGAGTCAAGTCAGCCATTCACATCCTAGCTAATGTTAGATTAGCGTGCATTATCGACGCCTTAGTTAGGTTACTTTCATTTAGAGTAGTTTCACCATTTTAGCCCCAATTCATTTAGCCTCTTGTAAGTTGGCTTTAGCCAAATTAGATTCGGTTAGGTTACTAGCAGCTAGATTTGCTCTAGTCAGATTAGCCTCTGATAGGTTAGCCGATATTATTTTGGTATCAATTATTTTAGCCTCAGTCAGGTTCGCTGATGCCAAATTAGACTTAGTAAAATCTGCCTTCGTCAGTTGAGTTTTGGTTAGGTTAGCTTTGCTCAAATAGGCTTCTGTTAGATTAGTGTTATATAGGTTAGCTTCAGTCAGATTAACATCAGTAAAATTGAATTTAGTAAAGTCAGCGTTATAAAGTCTAGCCAGACAGAAATCTCTTTTGTCTTTTAAGGTACGTGCCAGATCAATATAACTTAAATTTTTTTCCGCTAGATCCATCATGCTATTAGGGGTGGCTAATATCTATTTTAATGCCCTAATTCCCTCGTTTCTTGCTTTCTGTATTTTTTTGCTAGCCGAAGCGTTTTCTTCCGTTCTCCAATTTAGCGCAGCCATTTTAGATCCTTTACCGCCCAAACTTTGGGTTTTAAAATAATAAAGGTGTTCTTGCAGTCGAACAGGAGCTAATGCTAAATTACCAGCACCATCACGGTGATATTTTTGGCCATAAAGAGCACCGCTTACTGAATTTATCTGCACAAAAATATCTTTATTCTGTTTTTTGCCAATATTAACGACTAAAACTTCTTTTTTTAACTCAGGGCGATAGGCCGTTTCAATCTTGAATGATTTAATTGCTGTTTGTGGCAAATTTTTTACTTGTTTTTCTAAGGCTTCGACTAGGGGAGTTAAGGGATGATTTTTTTGGTTCAATTTAATTGTTGCATCTTTTAAGCTATTGATACCCTTTAAACCTCCCGATGCCAGCAGTTCAAATCCCGGATCTGCGCTACGAATAAAATCAATACCTAATCCAATGTAGGCTTCTGCTGGTACACTTTTTGTTATATGGTGCATGCCAACACTTACAAACTGTTTGCCACCTTGTTTTAAGGTCTGTGCAATCGTTGCCTGTTTTGCTGTGATTTTAAGCCCTTGAATGGTGGCTTCACCCATCGTAATACTAAATCGTCCATCAATTTGTAGTCCTTTGCCCAAAAAGGGTAAAAAACTAAAGATATCAAATACCTCAGCAGCGATAGCTTATCTAATATTGCCTTTTTGCGCTTCTGTAATGCAGCTATAAAAAGGAATGAGACTTAAGAAAAAAGCCGCTACTTTTTGCTGGATAGCTTTTTGGTAACCTTCATCATCTAATTTTTTAAATAGCTTGTTAGCATGATGTAATTCAGCCAGTTTTTCTAATGCCATTTTTGGCTGCTCTGTTGCTTTTTTTAGTGAGGAAGGAGAGTTGATCTTCAAAGCAAAATTTTTGTTATAACGGCTATTTTTGTGATCTTTTATCAAGTTGATGATTAGATCTCGATTGCGGTCAACCCGCGATAATTTATAGTTCCCCATTTTTTGATCTTTTTCCAGGGCATAAATACGCTCTTCTCTATTAAACGAACACATCAGCATATCAATCGCATCAGGCAAAGGAATAATCAGTCCATCTTCAGCCACTATTCCAGCTACGTCGGGTGGTATAGAATGAATGTTATTATCGCGGGCGTTATATTCAACTTTGAGTTGATTTATTTCTGCTTGTTGAAGAAATAGTTGCTCTTCCTCACTCAGTAAATTAAACACTTGAGGTAAAAGGACATAGTCTGTATGCTTAAAAGCATCAGCAATATGTTGATTTTGCTGTTTAAAAATCTCATCGATATTGGGTAATAAGGTTATTTTACCTTGATTGTTGCGATATTCAACCTCTCTATTCTTGCATAAGTAGTCATTTAACCAATCTTCAGCAATGTCATGTTGCTTTAATTGCTGGCGAGAGCGAGCTCAGGACGGCTTTGCCAGTCTTGCAATAAATGACTAAGTTAAATAAAAGGATTATTCTGACTGAATTGATGTGAATAATTAAAATATTGCTGATAAATAGCGTCGCTTTCTTGTTCACTTGTTTGTGTTAGCTGCTCTTTGTTCTCAGGATTTAATTGGTTGTGGATTATGGCCGGTAAATTAAAATAGTGGGAATACTCGGGTGGCGTTTTTCCTGTCAGCAAAAGACTTTTCAGTAACATGCCAATAGTGATAATGTCATCCAGCAGCATTTCATCAAGTTTAGCGCCATTTTCTACCAGTAGCTTGGCGCCGGCATGTAAATATCCCCATTCCGGTTTATCTAGCTTCATATTTTGTAGTTGTTCATCTTCAAGGGGAGTGTTAAGTTGCAACATTAATGTTGGTATGACCCGATGTAGAACATTTTGTTGATAATAGTTTTTAGCTTCAGCAGAGAGGTAACCAAATTCCGTTTTACTATTTAATTTGTCCAAATAGTATTTTTTAAAATTTGCATGATTCAGTAATGAAATACGGTTTGATTTATTCTCTGTTAGTTGTTTGGCACACCATCTATCTGAAGACATTCCTAATACCGCCAATTGTAAACAATCTGCAATAATACAATCAAGGTCAAATAACCTTATGCTTGTTGGCGTTCTGACGAAGTTTTTTCTCCTTCATCAGATCCATATTCATTTAATGGGATTAATAATTACTTGATAAGGATTGCTATTTTTTCTTCATCGTTTTTATATTTTGTTAGATAATCAATGACATCATTAATCAGATTACCTGTTGGCAGGCTTTTATTCTGCTGGTTGACGCTATCATTTTCCTGCGCCAATAACAGTTTTAAAAATCGATTTTGTTCACGATAGGTTAGTTGATAAAAGAAGGCGGTTTCTGAAGCGGGTAAAGTAATATTAACCTGCCGGGTAGGTTTTATTAACAAAGTTTCGGAACTACTATCTGCTTGGTCAGAAGCAATATTGCTGCTACTTTCAGCTGAAGTGGCCGGTTCTTCAGGCAGGGTTGAACCTATAGCTGGCATTAAAAGCCCTTTATTTTTAATCGAAAATAAAAAACATTTAATAAACTAAATATTAACAATAGTAAATAATCTTATAATAATTAATTTAGCAGTATATCCTTTGATTTTGGCCAAGGAACATTTTAAAGGACATAGAAATATAATCTTAAAATTGACTTCTATTTAACATAATATTCATTATGCGAATCTTTGTTATGCAATCAATCTAGCAATTCAAACGGACAGCTACAGCTCTGGAAAGCCAAATGCCAATCAACCCTTAGTTATTTTATTTCTTTAAGTGAGTATATTTTTCGGCATAAGAAAAACAGCGATCAAACATACGGTTAAGATATATTTTATCTTCAGGTGTCATCAATGGTTTATTTGATGAAACTTCTACTTTGTTGGTAACACGATTAAATTTTCCAGCAAGACCAAGTAGCATCAATTTTTTGATGTTTTTTATGCTCTTGCACGTTATTTCGTTCTGGTATTTTTTTGTTTAGATCTACTGTAATTTTTTTCGATATGCCAATAAAGAACCCACCATCCTCAATAGACAGATTTTCACTATAAATTTCACCTTCGATCATGCCATTTTTTTTGAATTTCAATTAAATTTGATTCAACACGGACCATAAATTTTTCCATCGATAATCGATTTTTTGGCTAATATACTGCCTGTTACTATGCCAGTTCTTGTCACAATAACCGTGTTTTCTTTACATAAAATATTGCCGATATATTTACCATCAATAAGTATATCTGTGTCTGAGACAATATCGCCGTTGAAACAAGTTTCAAAGCATATAATAGTTTTCTTGTCACTTTTGTTTTCAAGATTATTTTCTGTGCTTTGTTTGTTTTCTGTACTTTCAATTTCCCGTTTCTTAAACAAAATATTTCTCCTACAATAATAGATAATTAGCCGGCTAGAGACTAATCCACTGCTAAAGCAAACCCAAAAGAATCCAGTGGAATACATGATGATAGAAAAGCACCGTGCAATAATTGCTATGTTGATTAATCGCACATAGTCCTCTACCGGATTTTAATTAATTAGCACAGCATTAAATGCAGAGTTTATGATGCGTAAAGTAAAAATTTTTTTGTCATCTCCATAATAATTTATGTTATTAATCGTTTCACTTAATTTGTTGATTAAAATGTCACGTAGATTGATTTTTAAATTAAATCACTTTTTATGCTCTCTGATTGTTATTGTGAAAAAATAAATAACATTTTTTTGTCTATTATAAAATAGCTAAATTGCAACAAAATTAATCATTATATTAGTTAGTTTCAGTATATTGCAATGCATCTTCGGTCAAAAATATTGACTTATATTATAATTTTATTCTGAGATGCAAAATTTATAAATTATTATTTTATTGTTCAAGTTAATTTTTTAATACTATAAAACATGAACCGTTACTATTTTGATAACAATATAAGCGTTATTTTGTTGTAGTGATATAATGGATTCAATAACTATTTTAAATAATAATTTATATTAATAGCATATTAAAAGCGACTAATTATATATTACTTTAGCCACTTTTTTCTTAAAATTTAAGAATAAAATAGCTTTAATTATCGCTTAATTTACATTGATAATCTTGAATTGCACCCGTTGAACCAAGGTTGAAATCGAGCAATTTTAATCGGCTCGCCAACAAAATAAATTCACTTTTTTGCGTGCTTGGTATCATTGCTAAACCATAATAGGCAATATTATCACCCTGCTCTGCGGCATATTTTTCTAGATAATGAAATGGTGATATTTTATTTACGTTAGTTGCGGGAATTTTAATAGCTATGTATCGATGACTATTAATTTTTTGTTTTAAAAGCTGCCAGCTTGTGGTTATGGTGTGCTCATTTTCTTTTATTATTTGATACATTTCAGCTTTTAAACAGGCTAAGTGAATATGTAATTGTTCTTGTGAACGACCATATTTTGAGTTTATAACGAGAGAAAGAAATTGCTCGTTAATGGGCTTATTCGCTGTTTTAATAAATAGCTGTCGATTTTTCCATGCTAACATGAAATAATTTTCTGTGTTTTTTTGTTGCAAAATAGGACTTTCAATGCCAGAGATTTTGTCTAATGGTAATAATAAATCATGTAATGGCCCCTTTATATCCTTATAAATAACATATCGGTGTTGTTGATCAACTTTGATACATGGCGATTGTAAGCTGCCATTTTTAAACTCAGGAATACATTGTTGATTAATAGTTTGCCATAACTTATCACTATTTATTTTTAAATAGGCAAAATAAATTAATATTGATAAGAGTAAAGCAAAAAATATCTTGAGCAGTAATTTGATAGTTTTTTTCATAAAAAATCCTATTATAAAAATTTTCCTTGAAAGCATTTTAGAATGACTGATTTAGTGGCTATCTGTGTTTTTTACTTAGCTAGTATACGGTATGTGTAAGTTTATTTTATCTATTTGTTAATTTAATGTTCTAAATGTTTTTCTTTTTTGACGGAATGTAACTTTATTGAGTGGTTCGCATGTTTATAAGATATCTCTTGACTCTTTTTATGTGAGGTTTTTTACTTACATCTAATTAGAATCAAGATAACAAAAGAAGGTTAATAATGATAATTTTTGTCACTGGCGTTACTGCGGGTTTCGGCGAAGCGATAACGAAAAAATTCATTGCTAATGGTCACATTGTAATTGGTACAGGTCGACGGGAAACAAGGTTAAAAAATTGCATCAACAGCTAGGAAAAAATTTTCACCCTATCCTGCTAGATATAAGGGATAAGCAAACTATTAATGATGTAGTGAACAACTTAAATTTCAAAAAAATTGATGTACTGGTAAGTAATGCCGGGCTGGCCTTAGGTTTAGATACGGCAAAAATGGCTGATACAGATGACTGGGGTATCATGATTGATACCAATGTGAAAGGATTAGTTCATATGACCCGCGCAATATTACCAGGAATGGTGGCGGCCAACCATGTGCATATCATCAACATTGGTTCTATTGCGGCTAACTGGCCATATAAGGGAGGAAATGTTTATGGTGCCACTAAAGCATTTGTGAAACAATTTTCTTTAAATTTACGAGCTGATTTACAAGATAAAAAAATAAGGGTAACGGATATTAAGCCAAGTTTGGTATTAGGGACAGAATTCTCTTATGTACGGTTTAAAGGTAATGTAGAAAAAGTATCTGAACTCTTATAAAGGCGCCGAGGCCTTAACAGCAGAGGATATCGCTGAGGCTGTTTTATGGGTTTCAACTTTATGTGCCCATGTTAATGTTAATATTTTAGAAATGACGCCTGTTTGCCAATCTTTTGCTGGTTTAAGTGTAGATAAAGAATTTTATAATGATAATTGATAATTTTAAAATATATTTTGTTATAATATAGCTCTCTTTAACCTAGGTAAATATTTTTGTACTAACAAGAATGTAGTAAATTATGTCTAAAAGTATATCGATATCAGCCTTATTGGCTTGTTATTTGTGTAGTGGAGCTGTTTCTGCGGTAGAATTATTTGTTTACGATGGTAATAGTGCCTTAACAAAAGAACAAGCACGTGAACAGAGTGAACAATGGAATGAAATAAAATTGTTACGCAAAAAAGTCAATCAGCGGGCAGAAAGGGTGTTTGATAAAGCAGATAATGAAAGTGAAGCTTGCTATAAAAGCGGTAAATTAAATGCTTATTGGGAATCTAAGACTAGGAGTTGTTTGGACAGTAATACAGGGAAACATATACGTCCTTAAATACGCGTTAAACATTAAGGGAATGGACATGAAAAAGATTTTTTTATAAGCTTATTGCTATGTTTTGCGGTACCAACGATGGCATTTAGCGTCATCTTGTGACGATGTTAAGAAAAATATTTCAGAAAAAATAGTTAAAAATGACGTTTCCTTGGATGCACCCTTTTCTTTAGTATTAGCAGCCTATTATTATGTTTTTTATAAGCTTTTTATCTATATACGCTGATAAATCCCGTTCTTCCGGGGCCGTAATAAATAAGGGATTTCTCCTAGTTTAGGTGCCGGTATGTGACACTGTAACATATTAATGATTTGCGCATAACAAGTTAATCCAGGATTAATACTATTGGCTATCCATCCAACTAAACTAACGCCGTCTTGAATAATAGCATGCGCTGTTAAAACAGCATGGTTAATACAACCGGGTTGAATGCCAACAACTAAAATAACTGGCATTTCCTGTTGGATAACCCAGTCGGAATAAAACGTTTGCGGATTCACTAAGTGGCGCGACCCTCAACAACCTTCAACAATAATATAATTGGCTTTTTGCTTTAGAATAGTTATTTTTTTATTAATTTGATTAAAATCAATAACAAGTTTTTTTTCATGGCTATTTTGAATGATCACCGGATTTATTTCATTAGCTGTTAGCGAAATCTGTGATGATTGTGAAATAGTACTAGTAAATTTATTAATTTCATCCAGGACTGACGTCTCTTGAAATTTTGTTTTTATAATAGGTTTATAACCTATTGCACTACTCCAGTTATCATTGAGTGATTGTAATAAGGCACGGGTAGCAATTGTTTTACCTATATTGGTATTTGTTCCAGTTATAAATAAACTTGTCAACATATCTTAAATCCTATCTATAATAGATTAAGAAATTTTGATGGAATTTAAGATATTGTAATTTTTAGAAGATTGCGTTAGCTCAATTTTTTACTTAATTAGCATTTGTTAAATTTTATCCCGCCATTAATTTAGCCAGCATAGAACCATTATATAAGGCATCTTTAATAATAGCAGTCGCCAATATTGTTCCTTCATTATTAAATTTAGTTGCTACTAGGGATACATTATTTTGGTAACAGGGTAAGGATTTTTGTCGAATTTGTTTGCTAATGACAGGAAATAGCTGATTTTTTACCTTGTTTAGCGGTGAGCCAATTAAAATTAATTGGGGACTGAAAATATTAACCATTACAGCAAGGGTATTACCGATTTGTCGTCCTACTTTTTCAAGAATATCAACAGCAATTGGATCTTGTAGATTAATAGCCTGACAAAAATCATTAATAGAGATTTTTTCTTTATTAAGGCTAGAATCGGCATATTGTTTAGCGATCGATTGCGCTTTTTTTAATATTTGAGGGATCGCAATATGGGTTTCCAAACAGCCTTGATTACCACAATAGCAATCTATACCCGCAAAATTGATATTAATATGACCAATTTCAATCGCATGACTATTACCTAAAGCTAGAATACTCCCTTTGGTAATGATACAAGCGTTAATATGATCATCAATCACAATTTGAATAATGTTTTTTCTATATTTCGATGCACCGGAAAAAAATTCACTAATGGTCCAGGCGGTAGTACAGCTTTGTAAATAAATAGGTAAACCAATGCGAGCTTCTCATCGTTCTTTTAGTGGAAAATTTTTAATATTGTAATACGGTGAGCTAACTATAATGCCGTCAATTGAATTAATAATAGCATTAGTAATTACACTAATTGTTACCAACCGCTCTAAACAGCCTTGATAACAGGTAAAAAATATTCGATTTTTGTTAATAACTGCTCGTTAAACGAATGATTATCATTGGCAATTAGCTCGGTAATATCTTCATTGCAAAAGTTTATTATTGAGTTCATATAACGATAAAATTAATGAGCCCTTATTAATTCTAACACATAAAAATTGCCAACCTTGGCTAACAATCTCTAAGCCAGTTATTGGTCTTCCCCTAAAACCTAAATCAGGAAATTCGACCTCCTTTATTAAGTGTGCATTGATAAGTTCTCTGGTAATTTTTGTGATACTCGCTAGCGCTAGTTGAGCTTTTTTTGCCAAGGAAATTCTAGAAATAGATCCAAGTTGATCGATAAGTCGATAGACAAGCTTTAAGTTGATATGTTTTATTTGATCAGTATGCCCTACTTGCTCATTCATATAAATTTCACTCAATTTATTAAAACCAACTGCAATTATGAAGAGTATTTTTTTTATATGTGAATTTTAGCTTATATTTTGTGATATGGAATGCAGTTATAAAAAAACCTCTTATAGAAACGAGTATTGATAGCATTTATCTTAATCGTGTGTACTGCTATTTGGGGCTGAAATTTATGGCATAAAGTATAAGTTTTTATGCCATAAATAAATTTTATTCTAATAAAAACCTACAGCTTTCCACCATAATAGACCAATTGTAAGAAAAATAGCCTGATTGACTAAACTAATAATAAAACCAATCTTTCACCATACGCCTGTTGTTACGTAATCCGCGCCAAAAAGAATAGGTCCACGAGCATGTTAATATTGAGTTAAAGAGCAATAAAGGCTGCTAGAAAAGGCAAGCATCAATGCCGTTGGAACGGTGGGAATACCTAAATTGATACCGATGCCTAAGAAGACGGCATATAGTGTAGCTATTTGAGCATTACCGCTGGCAAAGAAATAGTGAATATAAAGATAAGCAGCATTAAGCAGTAATAAAATAATACCCAATTGGTATCTTGCATGCTATGACTAAGACTGTCACCAATAAGATTGCCGAACCAAGTTGTAAATCCCATAATTTTCAGTTCATTAGCTATCATTAATAGCGCAGCGAACCAGATAAGAGTATCCCAAGCATCTTTTTCTTTTTTTACATCGTCCCAAGTTAATACCCTGGTAAGTAGTAATACAGATAAACCAGTAAAAGAAGCGGTTGTGGGATCAATTCCTAATATATCACCAAATATATCTATAGTATAAGCAGCAGCAATACCGTAACTAACATTAACCATTCATTACGTGTCACTGGCCCCATTTTTTTAGTTCATCATGTGCAATTTTAGGTGCATCTGGAGTATGACGAATAGTTGGCCGAACTAACCAATAGATTAATAAAGGAATAATAATGAATGAGATCAGGCAAGAAACAACAGCTGCTAATAACCAGCTACCCCAGGTTAAGGTAACACCTGCATTGGCAGCTAGTTTGACAGCGAGTAAGTTACCAGTATAGGCAGTCATAAACATTGCCACAGTAATATCATTAATATTGCCAATACAAGTGATTAGAAATGTTCCTATTTTACGGCGTGATTCATTTTCTGGATGGGAGTCAAAACTACGTGTTAATGAATCAGCAATCAGATAAATAACACCCCCTCAGCGTGCGGTGTTACTTGGCATAACAGGCGATAAAATTAAATCAGCCACTGCCAGACCATATGCCAATCCTAGCGTTCTTTTGCCTAATAGCCGGATCATCAGCAATGCAATTCGTCTGCCTAAGCAGGTTTTAATAAAACCTCTGGCAATCATAAAAGCAACTACGATAAGCCAAATTAAACTGCTATTAAGTTTACTTAGTGTAGTCATAATGGAATCACTTGCACTTTCATCTCCAGCGGCGTGACTAAGAGCAAAAATGGTAATTCCAATTAGGTCAATTGCACCAATGGGTAATACTTTAGCAACAATCGAAGCAATAGTTGCTACAAAAATAATAACGGTTTTCCCGGCAGCAATACTTAATCCTGTTGGTGGTTTTTGATACCAAAAAAATGTTGCACCTATTATAGTGATAATTACTAGGGGTAACCATTTTACTTGACTGGTTATTTTACTTGCCATAACTGCTCCTTCCTTCTGCTCAGTTCTATTTTCATCAATAGTATAATAGCATAGTAAAAGTTTTCGAATGTTAAGATTTTAATGTGTATATTTTAATATAAAAATAAATAAGAAACTCATAAAAAAAATAAAAAAAATTAAAGTACCTGAATATAGAGAATTTAACTTATGTTTGGTTAAATATTTTAGTACAGATATCACCAGAAAATTTTTTTCAGTTTTCAAATATTATTATCTATTATCAGCTTCTAATCCGTTAAAATATTCTATATATGGACAAGAGAAAATAGGTGACATAGAACTTATAAAATACAAAATGGTCTCTCAAGAGTAGTCGCCTGAAAAATTAGTTTCCCCACAAACGTGGCGTCATAATCTTAATATATACATTCCTACAATACCGAAATCTAAATATGCTCTTATTATAATAAATAGTGTAGCTAGTTATAATAATAAGAATTTCTCACCTGATTTTAATAAAAAAATGCTGATTGATATTGCCCAAAAAAACTAATGTTATTGTTATTTCAATTGACAATATCGTAAATAACTATGTTATATCGAATGATGACAATAAATTTCTTAATAAAAATGATCAATAATATGACTTTATTGCCCGGAACTGGTCGTTATTTATGAATAATTCTGAGAGAAGGGTATTACCATTAGATATACCTATGACTGCCGTTGTTTCACAAACTATTCGGTTTACTAAACAAGAATTAAAAAAATGGAACATCAAAAAATTTATTGGCTCTGGTGTGTCAGCTCAAGGATGTACTGCATGGTTAGCTTCTATTGCCAATCCCGACATAGTTGCCAATTGGCCGTTCTCATTTCTTCCTTTTTATAATCAAAAAATTGATCAGATGATCGGCTCATATCGTTTTTCAAAGCTAATGCAAATAGTTGATCCTCTACAATATCTTAATTCAGATCATCAAAATCGACTTAGCATACCAAAATATATTATTAATGCTAGCAGTGATGACTTTTATACCCCAGATAACTCTCGTTTTTATTACGATAAATTACCTGGTACTAAATCGTTAAGGATTATACCAAATACCAACCATATTAATATATTAGCTTTTACCGTACCTTCTTTAATATCATTTATTAATCGCTTAAATAGAAATGTACCTTTACCAAAATTAAGTGTCTGTATTTTTAAAAATAAACTTACTGTTCACTTTTCAGAAAAACCGGTCAAAATTACTCGTTGGATAGCCAAAAATCTTATTGCCTGAGATTTTCGTTACTCATGTGGTATCAGGTATTTACCATCATCAATTAAAATTGGCACAGGTGAAAATATAACGGTCGCCATAAATACAAAAATAATTGGTTGGCAAGCTACTTATATTGAAGCTATTTTTAGTGACGGTTATGTTGCTACAACACAGGTATATATTACGCCTGATGATAAATTTCCAGTAACTTACACCCCCGGCAAAAAACTCAAGCTGCCAAACTTTACCTGGGCGAATATAGTATGGATATTAAATTTGATTAGTGCTGATCTAAATAAAAGTCTTAATTAAAGCACAAGATTTTGTGTTTAATTAAGACCAGCAATTTATATTTTTCTTAATTTGATACTAATAATTAATCCTAGAGATGTTAAAAATATAATGAAACCAATAATTCCATTCCATTTCCAATTACTCCAAAATATACCACCTAAGGTACCGGCGATGCTGGATCCGCCATAATAGCTGAACAAATACCATGATGATGCCTGGGCTTTTGCTCGCTTTGCACGTTTCCCAATCCAGCTACTGACAATAGCATGAGCCCCAAAAAAACCTACCGTCATAATCACCATGCCCAATAAAATAAGTAAAATTGGAGAGAAAAAAGTTATCGCGATACCAATAAACATTAAACAAATTGCAATAAATAAAATATCTGAATAGTTATACTTTAGTGCTAAAAATCCTGCTTTAGAAGCACTATAGGTACCAGCTAAAAAGATAAAAGCTAATAGACCAATCATAGTCTGACTAAAATTATAAGGAGCTTCCAATAATCGATAACCTATATAATTATAGAGGGTTATAAAACTTCCCATAATGATAAAACCAATCATAAATAAAAAAGGCAATCCCTTATCTCTAAGATGCACTCTAAAATTAATCCATAGGAAAAGTGGACGGACTGAAGAAGCTCTAAAATATTGTGAAGGCGGTAATAAGCGCCAAAAGATAATCGCAGCAATAAACGCAAACAAACTGAATACAATGGTAGCTATACGCCAAGAAAAATGATCAGTTAAAATACCGGTAATTAAGCGTCCACTCATACCACCTATAGAGTTACCACTAATATATAATCCTATAGAAAGTGCTAAATAATTGGGATGAATTTCCTCACTGAGGTAAGTCATGGCAACCGCGGCAACACCACTTAAAGCAAATCCAACTAATGCTCTGGTTAATAAAATACCATCCCAACTTTGCATAAAAGCACTGATAAAGGTAAAGATAGCTGCGCTTAATAAAGAGATCACTATAATATTCTTGCGGCCTAGCGCATCGGAAAGAGGGCCAGTTACTAGCAATCCCAATGCGAGGAGGCCAGTGCAAAGTGAAAGTGACATGCTAGATTGAGCAGGTGATATTTTAAATTCACTTGATAAAATGGGTAGTATCGGTTGCACAAAATAGAGTAAAGCAAAAGTCGATAATCCCACCATAAAGAATGACAAAGTCACCCGTATATAGAGAGCATCGCGATATTTTATATGATGCTGAAAATTATCCTTTTGCCAACCAACGTTATCTTTGTTATCTTGTTGAGATACTTTCATCTAATACCTGATAATTATTCACTAATAATTGATACCAGAATAAATAAAACGGCATATTTTGTCCAATATATAAATTGAATAAGCTTATTAAAAATAACAACATAAAAAAACCAGACATTATTTAACTTAATAAAACTCAATTAAAATAACTGGTAAAATTTTTATTGAACACTATTTTTCTTCTGTTTTCTTATATATTTACTAATTAATTTTAATATAAGTCATTAAGTTAATAACTTTGAATGAAATTTAATTAATCGTCATCATAAAATACCTGGATATTTATCATTTTCTAATCATCAAAAACAATTTATTAGCCATTTAATTAAAAGAATGTTTCATATTTTAGGCAAAGCTTTTAGTACAAAAACAAACGAAAAGAGTAAAATGTGAGCTAAGGAAAATCCTACCTTTTTATTTTATCTATCCTGTAGAAATTTTATTTTTTATTAGTGGGTTAGGTGTTATTATGATTATAATGAAAAGTATATTGTAACTAAATTGAGGCTTTTATATAAAATATGATGCAAGATATAAATTATCAAAATATTTTGATTTATTGAAAGCTGAACTAGCTTGTTTTTTAACCAAGCTTAATACCTTATCTCTAACCTCAGCTATTGTATTTAAATTACCTGAAACTAAGAAAGGAGAAGAAAATAATGATATTAACTAAATAGCAATTAGCGCTTTGACAGGAAAAGCCGCCTTAAACTTAGCGTTAACAAACTACAATCGATTATTTATTCATGATATCCTGCAACACATTAGTAATAAAACCGCAATAAGACTACCTGGTGCCCTATGTTTTAATCTTTCAGTAGGAAATTATTTAGGTATAAAACAGCAACTGGAAACAATTAATAAGTTAAAAACAGAATTAAAAAATATTGTCACTCATCAATCGGGGATAAAAAAAGAGCAACGATTTGAATTTATTCACCAACAATTACATGGCTTAATTACTCTCAATGCCTATCGTAAAATCAATTATGTTGAGTCACCTAGTAGCATTAATTTTGGCTGGGCCAATAAAAATATCGTCAATAAAGTAACAAAAGAGCAAATACTTGAGCGACTACATAAAAACTATCAATCTGAAAAAGCAATGGCAGCATATACTAAACAACAATGGCGTACTTTAATTGAAAAAGAGATCCAAGACTTAAATAGCAATTTCTCATGATGCCATATTAAAAATAATACAACGTCCTGTAAAAGTTCAGCCAATTGCCAGAGTTTGGTACGCGAATGAAAAACAACAAGTACAATACGCTTGCGCTCTTCCACTGTTATCCTTTAGTAGTGATACAAACCATTTGACAAAATTAGGTACGCTTTCTGACTATGATATTAATAATATAAAAATAAAACATAAGCCAAAAAATAAAAAACTAAAATTAATTATTGCTCGATTACATCTTTATCAAGAAATTTAGGTAAAAAACCGAGGTTATTAACTCGTTTTTCTTTTTTATAAATATAAAAACTATTTTTTCATACTACCAACCATATTTTCAGGCCGTACCCAGCTATCAAACTCGTCGGCTGTTAAATAAGCAAGTTTTAATGCTGCTTGCTTGAGCGTCAATCCTTCTTTATGTGCTTTTTTAGCAATTTCAGCGGCTTTGTCATAACCAATATGCGTATTTAGTGTAGTAACTAACATTAATGACTCATGTAATAATTTATCTATCCGCTGGCGATTAGGCTCAATACCTTTAGCACAATGATCATTAAAACTAAGTATACCATCCGCCAATAAACGAATTGATTGTAAAAAATTATCAATAATCATTGGGCGGAAAACATTGAGTTCAAAATTACCTGATGCTCCACCTATATTAATAGCAACATCATTTCCCATAACTTGAGCACAAAGCATAGTTAAAGCTTCACACTGAGTCGGATTAACTTTTCCTGGCATTATCGAACTACCAGGTTCATTTTCAGGGATCATAATTTCACCAATGCCACAACGCGGACCTGATGCTAACCACCTTACATCATTAGCGATTTTCATTAATGAAGCCGCTAAACCTTTTAAAGCACCATGGGCATGAACTAAAGCATCACAAGTAGCTAAAGATTCAAATTTATTAGGCGCAGTGACAAATGATAGGCCGGATAATTTTGCAATTTTACTGGCGACTTTAATAGCATATTCAGGATGGGTATTTAAACCCGTCCCTACCGCCGTTCCACCTAATGCAAGTTCAGATAGATGAGGAATACTCTCTTCGATATGGCGGACATTATGAGCTAGCATTGCTCCCCACCCTGATATTTCTTGGCCTAATGTTAATGGTGTTGCATCTTGAAGATGCGTACGGCCAATTTTGACAATATCATTAAAGGCGTCAGATTTTTGCTTAAAAGTAGTTTGTAGTTCTTTTAATCTAGGCAACAGATGTTGATGTAAAGCAATAACAGCAGCTATATGCATTGCGGTTGGAAATACATCATTAGAACTCTGGCTTTTATTAACATCATCATTCGGGTGAATTAGGCGTTGCTGACCTCTTTTTCCACCTAGAATTTCACTCGCTCTGTTCGCCAATACTTCATTTATATTCATGTTAGTTTGCGTACCAGAGCCGGTCTGCCAGACTGCTAATGGAAATTCAGCCATATGCTTATCCGCTAGGACTTCATTAGCTGCAGCGATAATAGCATTAGCCTTATCCTTCGTTATCAAACCTAAATCGCTATTTACTTCAGCTGCTGCTTTTTTAGTTAATGCCAATGCATAGATCAAGGCAATAGGCATTTTTTCCACTGAGATATGGAAATGTTGCAGCGAACGTTGCGTTTGAGCGCCCCATAGCCTATCTGCTAGGACTTTAATTTCACCCATTGAGTCTTTTTCAATGCGATATTCTGACATTATTATCTCCTTAGCATAAAATAATTGGATATGCATAATCCATCTTTGCAGATAAACTGATTGTACTTGAAATCATGCACTTATTTTTAATTTAAAATGCGAGAGATAAGCGAGTTTATTGCATTACAGTTAAAAATAAATTTTTATCAACTAAGAGCAGTATTATATGTTTAAAATGCTCAATAAAATTCAACACTATGATTGGGGTAGTAAAGATGCCCTAACTAAACTTTACCATATCAAAAATCCTCAGCATTTACCGATGGCTGAATTATGGATGGGAGCACATCCTAAAGCCAGCTCTATGGTTGAAGATTTAAATAGCCAGCAAAAAATATCGTTAGATAAACTAATCGCAACCGATCCAAGCTATTACCTCGGTGAAAAAATTGCACAAAAATTTCATAGATTACCTTTTTTATTCAAAGTGCTCTGTGCAGCTCAACCACTTTCAATCCAGGTACACCCAGATAAAATTGCTGCCAAAGTTGGGTTTAAGCGTGAAAATGCAGCTGGAATTGCGCTTGATTGTCCTAATCGTAATTATAAAGACGATAATCATAAGCCTGAATTGATTTATGCTTTAACGCCTTTCAAAGCGCTTAATTCATTTCGCCCTTTAAAGGAGATCGCTAACTTATTACTGCCGATTGCCGAAGCTTCACCAGTTATTCAACTATTTTTAAAGACCCCAACAGAAACTCAACTGGCACAACTTTTTAAACACTTGTTAAGCCTGATAACAAAAGAAAAGCAACCGCTACTTGTAGCCTTAAAATCTGTTCTACAACGAGAAAAAGGTGAACCTTGGAGCACGATAGAAAAACTGTTGCCATTATACCCTGAGGATAATGGATTATTTGCACCATTGTTACTGAAGATTATTGAATTACAACCGGGTGAAGCGATGTTTCTCTATGCCAGAACGCCGCATGCTTATATTGAAGGTGTTGGTTTGGAAGTAATGGCCAATTCTGACAATGTACTGCGCGCGGGATTAACTAACAAACATATTGATATTGCTGAATTACTGGCTAATTTAGATTTCATTGCCAAACCCTGCGATACATTATTGCTACAACCGAATATACATAATAATGAATTTTGTTATCCTATTCCGGTAGATGATTTTGCTTTTTTCTTATATCTAATTGATAATCAATTGACTACGATAGCAAACAATTCTGCCACGATTTTATTTTGTGTTGAAGGTAAGATATCTATCACCTCAGAAAATCAAACTGCCGAGATCCTATCTGGGGAATCCATATTTATATCTGCATCCGAAAGACAAATTATGCTTAGTGGAAAAGGTAAACTGGCCAGAGTTTTTAATTATTAGCAAAAATTAAAATACATACAAAGCTGTATATAATATATTTTACTAAATTTGATCGCTTTTACCCGCTAAAATCCTTAAGGGATGGATATATGAAGAAATCGTTAGTAGCTGTAGGTGTCATTGTAATTGTTGCCGTAATTTGGACAATTGGCTCTTAGTATACCGGAAAAAATTGAGGGAGAGTTTCATACTTTCATTGAACGGTACTAATACCACACTAAAAAATAATGCACCAGAAGCTGGTATTAATGTTAAAACAGAAAATTATCAACGAGGAATTTTTACTTCTAACGCTGATATCGTTATTGATATAAAAGAGAATAGCGAAAGAAAAAATACCATTGCTAAGTTTGCCACAAAAATCTTTCATGGCCCTTTTTCTATTAACAAAATAGTTAAACTTAATCTGTTACCAAGATTAGCTTCAACCACTATTGAACTAGTTAAAAATGAAACCACTGAAGAACTATTCAAATATACTCAGGAGCAAGCCTTCATAACTGGTAATGAAGGCCTAGATGCAAATTTAAATTTAAGTCCGCTAGACGGCAATCCTTATGGGAAAAATATAACGTTTAGCGGTGGTACAATTAATTATGTGGGCAATACCGATCTTAAAGATATAAAAATTTCCGTTGTTAGTGATAATTTTGTTATCGGCAATAAAGAGAAAACGGAAAACATGATCCTTAAAGGGCTCAATATTTAACGTGATTTATCTCTGACTCCGTTTAATTTCTATTCCGGCAAACAGACGCTTAATATTTCTGATATTAATTTTAATAGCGATGACATTAAATTTTCATTTAAAAATTTTGCTATTAACTTAGATTCTGTACTAAAAAACGATAGCATTGACGGTAAAATTTCTTATAGCATTAATGATCTTATTGCTAAAGAACAAAACTTAGGTTCTGGAGAACTTACGTTATTAATCGAAAGAATGGATGCTAAAGCGTTTGGTAATTTCCTAAAAAGTTATAATGATGAAATTGCTCACAACTTGGCAAATGGTAATCCTCTCTATAATGCATATACTATTTTCGCCCAGTTACTAGTTTAGAACTTACCTAGCTTGTTGAAGAATAGTCCGAGAATTGTCATCGAACTTTTTTATTGGAAAAATGGTGCCTGTCAAAGCAATATCAAAATAGATATCGATATGAAGCCTTGGACATTGAATCAACTCTCTGTTTATAGCCAAAATAACAATATGATCAGGTCATCAAAGCACTATTCAATCATTTTAATATCAATGTTAATTGATCAAAACCGATGTTGATAGAAATGCTTACCCAAACAGAAATACTAAGCTCAGATGATAAAGTGACCACTCCGAAACAAAAAACATTATTTAGTCAGAAAGCAACCGCACAAATTAGTGAATTTGAAAGTTCAGCTAAACAAAATGTCTTTACATCACCGACAGAATACTTCCTCAGTGATGAGAAAAAAGCGCAATTGAATGTAGATATGTAGATATGTAGATATG
Source organism: Arsenophonus endosymbiont of Aleurodicus floccissimus (assembly GCF_900343025.1). Taxonomy (GTDB): domain Bacteria; phylum Pseudomonadota; class Gammaproteobacteria; order Enterobacterales; family Enterobacteriaceae; genus Arsenophonus. Next base: position 561,341 of record NZ_OUND01000001.1, read on the forward strand.
TAGATATGTAGATATGCCAATTTTGCCATGGATGCTGTGTTAACCAAAGATAATATGACGATGGATATTCATTACGCTGGAGACGAACTAGAAATGAATAATCAAGCATTTAAATTAGTTCAGTTTTTAATTAATATTGGTTTGATGGATTATCCATCGTCTCAGCCAGCAACAACACCGAAGACAGCTCCTCAATCAAATAACCCTTAGTAAAATGACAAAAGCTAGTTAAGAAACTGGCTCTTTTGTATCAATTTTTAATACCGAGGGTTTCTATGTCGAATAAAATTAATATCATAAAAGATCGACCTTTAATAAAACCTAGCTAACAGCAATAATCAGCTAAAAACAAACTCATTAATTAGTAAAATAAAAAACTGTTTTGTAAAAAATAATATCCATATTTCAACTAAAATTGGTTCAAATAAGGTTAATTTTTATCACCAACTGATGTTACGTCTAAATCTTGACAGTTCAATTCAAATAAAAAATTATCATCTCACTTCACGACTTAATCTGGAATATAATTCCACGATAGAAAGTGTTGCCCTACAAGGATCGCCAAAAAATTTACATTCAACAGAAAGCTTGTCTTTACCTGTTTGCCCCTTTCTATTGAGCCAAAAACTACTACAAGTTAAGCAAATGCAATGTGAGGAAAAGACACAAAATGAAAAAGTTAAATTAAATGGCTATGTATCATTAATTAAATAAGCTGAATAATTTTCATATTAACGACTTTTTTTAGCATAGCATTGCGCCAATAGCACACATACCATTAATTGAATTTGATGGGAAATCATTACTGGCAATAAAATAATACCAACCAGATGGGCAGGGAAAAGTATATTAGCCATAGGGACACCATTAACTAAACTCTTTTTAGAGCCACAAAATACTATTGTGATCTCATCGGCTTTACTAAAACCAAAATAGCGGGCGGTGTAAATATTAAATAAAACTACTATAGCAAGTAAAAAACCGCTAATAATCGCAATCATTAATAGCGACCAGCCATCAACTTTATACCATATCCCTTCAATAACAACCTCACTAAAAGCAACGTAAACCACTAATAAAATAGATGAACGATCAGAAATAGCGATTAATTTTCGATAGCGATTAATCCATTTTACCAGTAATGGCCTAATATAAATGGCAGCATAATTTGCAATAAAATAGCACCGATATTTGACAACAGCTCAATCTGTTGATGATTATCAATATCTATTAAGAAACTGACTAATATTGGCTACAAAAACACCCCTAACAAACTGGAAGCTGATACACTACAAATGGCAGCGGCAATATTGCCGCCGGCAACAGAAGTAAATGCAATTGAAGACTGTACTGTCGCAGGCAAGGCGCAAAGGAAAAGAAATCCGATATAAACAGTCGGTGACATTCAATCAGGTAATAACGGCTTTAATGCTAAACCAATAATTGGAAACAAAATAAAGGTACTGCAAAAAATTAACAGATGTAATCGCCAATGACCAATACCAGCAAAAATAGCCTGGCGTGAAAGTTTTGCGCCATGGAGAAAAAAAAGTAACGCAATGGCTATTGTCGTTAAATGTTGAAAGACGATTTTCATCTTACCTTGACAAGGAAAAAAGGAAGCAAGCATGATAGTCATTAACATAGCCAGTAAAAAATAATCAATTTGTAAACGACGCCACCAACACATAAACGCTTCCTTTAATATTTAAAAATATGAATAGACAAAATGAATAAAATTAAAGCGCCAGCTCTACTGTGTGTTGCATTTTTGCCGACTCAACTCCCGCTTCAATCAATTTTATCACTAAAATAGCTTCTTCGGCGCTAACTGGATTAGGTCCACCATTAGTAATTGCTTGACGAATAGCACCATAATTACCCGCTTTAGTTTCTAATGGCTTAACGATCAGCTCACCATTTTGTGACAGCGTCACATTTCCATCTTGACTATCCTTACCCCAATCTTTTGCTGTTGGTAATTGCCCTGCTTTTAAACGCTCTTCTTATGGATCCAGACCATATTTTACATAACTGCCTTTCATACCATGTAGTAGATAAATCTGCGACTCTGCTGCTGCGATGGTGGTGGCATGTAAAACAACCTTCAATGTTAGATAATTTAAGCAAATATGAAAATAATCAACGGCTTCAGCTTTTTGCCGGATCATCGCTATATCGGCAAAAATCGATTTAGGTTGGCCAAAAAGTTGCAATACTTGATCAAGCATGTGAGGCGCTAAATCATACCATAGACCGCTGCCCGCCTCTTTTGACTCTCGCCACCGTTGGCGCACATCAGGCCGATAACGATCAAAATGCGATTCATAATATTTTAGCTCGCCTAATATTTGATTTTCTAACAACGATTTCACCGTTAAAAAACCGGAGTCCCAGCGGCGATTATGATAAACAGATAATAGCTTACCTTTTGTTTGTGCTAATTGATTTAACGTTACAGCTTCTTGCACAGTCAAGGTAAACGGTTTATCGACGATTACATGTTTACCGGCTTCGAGTGCTTGTTTAGCCAATGGGAAATGGGTTTTATTTCGTGTTGGAATAACAATCAAAGAGACTTCTGGCTGCTCAGCCAAAAGTTGTTCAAGTGAAGCAAAAACAGGGACATTAGGCCAATCTTTTTTTACTTTTTGTTCATCACTACTTACAATAGCTGATAATTGAAATCCTTCTATTGTGGTAATAAAAGGAACATGAAAGGTTTTACCGGCAAAACCGTAACCAATCAAACCAACCTTAATCGGTTTGTTCATAACTACCCCTTAAAACAATGACATATCAAACTTAAACCATATATTACAACCAGACCAGCCGATGCATATTATTTAGCGTACCTTGTTATTTTTTAGCTGCAATCACTATTTTTCATTTTCTTAAAAATCATTAACTGACTAAAATTGACTTTCACACAAGATCGATAACCTATATTACTATCAGTTGCTATCATAGCCGACCATTTAGGTTTACAACTTCGACTGACTAAATAAAAAATTTAGGCATTCAGATGACAGATTATTTTTTATTATTTATCGCTATCGTTTTGGTAAATAATTTCGCGCTGGTAAAATTTCTTGGCTTATGCCCTTTTATGGGGGTTTCTAAAAAAATAGAAACCGCTATTGGTATGGGATTTGCTACAACATTTGTGATGACTTTGGTATCCATCTGTTCGTGGCTGATGGATACATTGGTTTTAATACCGTTAAATTTAATCTATTTACGTATTTTAAGCTTTATATTAGTTATTGCTGTTGTTGTTCAATTTACTGAAATGGTGGTGCGCAAAACCAGCCAGACTCTATACCGTCTTTTAGGTATTTTTTTACCGTTAATTACCACAAATTGTGCAGTTCTTAGTGTCGCTTTACTGAATATCAATCAATCGCATAATTTTTTACAATCTGCCGTTTACGGTTTTGCTGCTGCAGTAGGATTTTCTTTAGTAATGGTGCTATTTTCTACCATCCGTGAACGTATCGCAATCGCAAATGTTCCGGCTCCCTTTCGTGGTTCATCGATTGGTCTCATTACAGCCGGCCTAATGTCTTTAGCATTTATGGGATTTAGTGGTTTGGTAAAATTCTAATGAGTACTTTATTAATTGCAATCGGTGTTATTGCCGGATTTGGCCTTATTTTTGGTCTTATTTTAGGGTTTGCCGCGCTTCGCTTTAAAGTAGAAGACGATCCAATAGTAGAAAAAATTGATCATATTTTACCACAAAGTCAGTGTGGCCAATGTGGCTATCCAGGTTGCCGCCCCTATGCCGAAGCAATTGCCAATAATGGTGAAACCATAAATAAGTGCGCGCCTGGCGGCGAACAAGCTATGTTAAAAATTGCCGAATTATTTAATGTAGAGCCACAAGCGCTTGATGAAGATAAATTAACGCCAGAACAAAAAGTTGCTTTTATTGATGAAGCCAACTGTATTGGCTGCACTAAATGTATTCAGGCTTGCCCCGTTGATGCAATTATTGGAGCAACACGCGCTATGCATACAGTGGTAGAAGATCTCTGTACCGGTTGTGATCTTTGTGTTGCCCCTTGCCCAACAGACTGTATTACGATGCTACCAATAAAAACCACTATCAAAAACTGGAAATGGGATCTCACCACTATTCCAGTAAAAAATATTACTACATCACCAAACTCAACCCCGACCATTACATTTGCTAGCAAGGAGCGAGCAAATGTTTAACTTTTTTAAAAAACTTACTTCAAATAAAGAAAAAATTTGGTCTTTTTCAGGTGGCATAAATCCATCTGAAATGAAAATACAATCAAGCCAAGTTCCGTTAGTTACGCTCCCATTAGCTGATGAATTGATTATTCCTATTCAGCAACATGTAGGTTCAGCGGGTGATATCATTGTTAAAACCAATGACTATGTTTTAAAAGGACAGGCATTAACGAAAGGTTGTGATCGTAAGATCCCTGTCCATGCTACGACTTCAGGTACTATTACTGACATAGCACCCCATATAACCGCACACCCCTCCGGCTTAAAAGAGCATTCTATTCGGTTACAGCCAGATAGTAAAGATCAATGGTGTGAGCGCAAACCTTTACCCAACTACTTACAATATTCTGCTAAAGTCTTATTGTCACATATTGAGCAAGCCGGTATAGCAGGATTAGGCGGTGCAGGCTTTCCGACGGCAACAAAGTTGAAAAATGGCAATAAGTTAATTAATACGTTGATTATCAATGCCGCAGAGTGTGAACCTTATATAACCGCCGATGATCGATTAATGCAGGAGCATGCTGATGAAATTATCGAAGGTATACTGATACTAATACATATTTTAAAACCGAAAGAAGTCCTGATTGGTATTGAAGATAATAAGCCCGCAGCAATAGCCGCCTTAAAAGAAGCACTTTTAGGCCAACAAGCTATGATTAAATTACGAGTGATCCCAACTAAGTATCCTTCAGGCGGCGCTAAACAATTAACTAAGATATTAACCGGCAAGGAGATACCTAGCGGCGTTCACTCTTCGTTCATTGGTATATTAATGCAAAATGTTGGTACTGTGTTTGCGATTAAACGAGCCATTATCGATGGTGAACCATTAATTGAACGGGTGGTTACATTAACCGGCGATGCTATACAAAAACCTGGTAATTATTGGGTTCGCTTGGGTACCCCGATCAATTTTCTATTACAACAGGTCGGTCTGCTGCCACAATCGGAGCAAATGATTATTATGGGAGGGCCGCTAATGGGCTTTACTTTGTCTGATTTAACCACTCCTATTGTTAAAATTAGCAACTGTATCCTTGCTCCTACCATAGCAGAAATCGGTGAACCTAATATTGAAGAAGCTTGCATTCGCTGTGGTCTTTGTAACCAAGCTTGTCCAGCTAATTTATTACCACAACAACTTTATTGGTTTAGTCGAGGACAGGAGCATGAAAAAGCGGAACAATATAATTTATCCGATTGCATAGAATGTGGTGCTTGTGCTTATGTTTGCCCAAGTAATATTCCACTTGTCCAATACTATCGACAAGAAAAGGCAGAAATTAAAGCCATTGCTCAAGAAAAACAACGTACATTGGATGCTAAAAAACGGTTTGAGGCTAAAAAAAGCCGGCTTGAACGAGAAAAAATTCTGCGTCAGCAACGGCATAATCAAGCGGCGGTTAAGCATGAAACAACAGACAAAGCCTCAATTAATGCACAAAAAAATCAGGCTGACAATAGTAAAACTGAACCATTGAACAACCAGGCAGTGATCGAAGCGCGTCAAGCCAGAAAAGCCCAACTGCGCGCTATTCAGGCTGCCAGACAAACAGCAGAAAGCCAATCAGTTGTAGCAACAGAAGCAACAAGCGTGCCGCAACCGGCTGATCCTCGCAAAGCGGCCGTTGCCGCCGCTATTGCCCGAGCTAAAGCCAAACGTGATGCGCAGAGTAAAACTCCCTAATAATTAAACAATATATGAGCTGAAAAATGAAATTCAGACCTATACCGACTAATAGTCGGGTTAACCGGTTAAAAATGACGACTTCACCCTTTACGCATGAAAAACAGATTACCAGTAAACTCATGCTGTGGGTTGTTATTACTGCCATTCCTGGTATTGCCTGCCAAATTTACTTTTTTGGTAGTGGAACCATTTACCAAATTTTACTCGCTGTTATAACCGCATTTATTTGTGAGGCGGCAGCCTTACAGCTACGAAAATTACCGATTATAACCCATTTGAAAGATAATTCCGCCTTAGTAACCGCCTTACTATTGGCTATTAGTATTCCACCATTATCACCCTGGTGGCTGGTAGTTTTAGGTACGGCCTTTGCCATATTAATACCTAAACACATCTATGGCGGATTAGGACAAAATCCATTTAATCCAGCCATGGTAGGTTATGTGGTATTATTGATCTCATTTCCCGTTCAAATGACCAGTTGGTTACCACCGATAGCGCTTCAATCGATCCATGCCGATACTTTAGCTAACCTACAAATCATTTTTTCCGGCCATACCGATGCAGGAGCAACTTTAAACCAATTAACGTTAGGTTTTGATGGTGTAACTCAAGCGACACCACTTGATAGCTTTAAAACGGGTTTACTAACACACTCAATTAGTCAAATACTGCAACAACCTATTTTACAAGGTTCTTTAGCTGGCATCGGTTGGCAATGGGTTAATATTGCTTATCTGTTTGGTGGCATTATCATGCTTTATCGCCGGATAATCAGCTGGGAAATTCCGCTGGCATTTTTAGCCACGCTAATATTCTGTTCATTATTGAGCTGGCGTATTATGCCATTACAATACGCTTCTCCTATGATACATCTGTTTTCAGGAGCAACCATGCTTGGTGCCTTTTTTATCGCCACCGATCCAGTTACGGCGGCAACTACACCGCGTGGTCGTCTTATTTATGGTGCAATGATTGGATTATTAATTTGGATCATTCGTGTTTATGGTGGTTATCCTGATGCTGTTGCTTTTGCGGTATTACTGGCCAATATTGCTGTACCATTGATTGATCACTATAGCCAGCCGCGTGTTTATGGTCATACATAAGGAGTGGTTATGTTTAAATCCATTAGACATCATGGCTTGATATTGGCTGCTTTTGCTGCCGCCACCACTGGACTGACCGCAGCGGTTTATACCATCACCAAAAATACCATTAATAATCAGCTGCTTATCCAACAACAAAAACTGTTTAATCAAATTATTGCTCCTGAGTTTTATGATAATGATTTAACCAAAGAGTGCTACTTAGTAAGTAAAAATGAAGCATTAGGTAGCGAACTGCCCCATCATCTCTATATTGCCAGAAAAGAGGGAAAACCGATTGCTGCCATCATAGAAAGTATCGCACCTGATGGTTATTCAGGGGCAATAAAATTGCTGGTCGCAGCCGATTTCCATGGTAAAGTGCTTGGTGTGCGTGTAACTGAACATCATGAAACACCTGGATTAGGTGATAAAATTGATATTCGTATTTCAAATTGGATCAACTATTTCTCAGGTAAAAAAATTGACTCAGAACATAGTCCCCATTGGGCGGTAAAAAAAGATGGCGGCGATTTTGACCAATTTACTGGTGCAACCATTACACCAAGAGCAGTTATTAATGCCACTAAGCGTGCTGCCTGGTTTATACAGTCGGTGCCGCAAAAATTATCAACTTATCCAGCATGCGCAAATTAATTACCATGAATAAAACTAAGAAACTTTTTATCCAAGGATTATGGAAAAACAATTCAGCACTGGTTCAATTATTAGGTTTGTGCCCGTTGCTAGCGGTTTCATCGACAGCTACCAATGCATTAGGATTGGGACTGGCAACAACATTAGTGTTGTTTTTCACTAATATTACCGTCTCAGCTTTTCGTCATTGGATCCCAAGCGAAATACGTATTCCAATCTATGTAATGATTATCGCATCGGTCGTCTCCTCTGTGCAGATGTTAATTAACGCCTATGCTGTTGATTTATATAAATCTTTAGGTATTTTTATTCCGCTGATTGTTACTAACTGTATTGTTATTGGACGAGCTGAAGCTTACGCCGCCAAAAATAATGTCTATAACTCAGCAATTGATGGCTTAGCGATGGGAACGGGCGCTACGATAGCACTGTTTTTTTTAGGTGCCATGAGAGAAATTTTAGGTAATGGTACGCTGTTTGATGGTGCAGATTTGCTGTTAGGAGAATGGGCGAAAATATTACGTATTGAAGTTATTCATCTTAATTCTCCTTTTTTATTAGCCATATTACCCCCTGGGGCTTTCATTGGATTAGGTTTGATGCTAGCAGGTAAATATTTAATCGATGAAAAAGTAAAAAAATATATTAGTCACAAACAACAGCAATCTGCGGTAAAATCGGACGCTTTACCCAATAAAAATCATTTAGCCAAGGATCAAGAGCAAATAAAATATGAATAAACAAAAGCGGATAGACATCCTGACTCGCTTACGTGACAACAATCCAACACCAATAACGGAGCTTGTTTTTAATTCGCCTTTTGAATTACTTATTTCTGTATTACTTTCCGCTCAAGCTACCGATATTAGTGTGAATAAAGCAACGGCAAAACTCTACCCGATTGCAAATACTGCTGAAAAAATGCTAGCCCTAGGCATCGATGAAATAAAGCATTACATCAAAACAATTGGCTTATTTAATACCAAAGCTGAAAATATTATTAAAACCTGTCAGATATTAATTGATAAATATAATGGCCAGGTGCCGGAAAATCGCGAAGCCTTGGAGTACTTACCCGGTGTCGGCCGCAAAACGGCAAATGTGGTATTGAATACCGCCTTCGGCTGGCCAACAATTGCTGTTGATACCCATATTTTTCGCGTTTGTAATCGCACCAATTTTGCCCCAGGTAAGAATGTTATCGAGGTTGAACAAAAATTACTCAAAGTAGTGCCGACTGAATTTAAAGTGGATTGCCACCAATGGTTTATACTACACGGCCGTTACATGTGTATTGCCAGAAAGCCACGCTGTGGCTTTTGTATTATTGAAGATTTATGTGAATTTAACGACAAACAATACCCCACAACCTAACGATTAACAAACGGATTTTCAAGACAACTATTGAAGTGACAAATATTATTATTCTGCCTGCCCATAGCACTCAACTTGAGCAAAATGTGGGTAAATTTTAATTTAACAACGCAAATACGGATAGTATGTTTCAAGATAACCCGCTGCTAGCGCAGCTAAAACAGCAATTACATGCCCAAACGCCTCGTGTTGAAGGGATAGTCAAAAGTACCGAAAAAGGTTTTGGTTTTCTTGAGGTCGATGGAACGAAAACTTATTTCATTCCACCACCACAAATGAAAAAAGTAATGCATGGTGATCGAATTATCGCCACCATTCACACAAATAAAGATCGTGAAATTGTTGAACCAAAACAATTAATTGAACCCTTTCTTACCCGATTTGGAGGACGTATTCAAAAAAGAAATAATGATAGTCGGCTTTATGTGAAACCCGATCACCCAGTATTAAAAGAAAATATTTTTTGTCGTCCTGCGCAACATCTAGCTAATGATTTGATGCAAGATGATTGGGTAATAGCAGAAATCCTTCGTCATCCATTAAAAAATCAAGGCGGATTTCAGGCAGAAATAATCCAATATATTACCCATGGCGATGACCATTTTGCCCCTTGGTGGGTAACATTGGGTCGGCATCAATTAGAGCGCGAAGCGCCGGAAATGCAAAATTGTACCATTGAGGAGCAGACAGCAGAACGCCATGATCTTACTCACCTCAACTTTATTACCATTGACAGTGCCAGTACCGAAGATATGGATGATGCGCTTTATATAGAGCGTATTGGCGATGATCAATTGCGCCTATTTGTTGCTATTGCCGATCCAACTAGTTATATCCCGGTAAATAGTGAGTTAGATACCATAGCCCAGCAACGTTGCTATACCAATTACTTACCTGGTTTCAATATTCCGATGTTGCCACGTGAATTATCAGATAATTTGTGTTCTCTGCGTCCTAATGAGCGCCGCCCTGCACTAGTCTGTCAATTTGATATTAAACAAGATGGACAATTGGCTGAAAATATTCAATTTTGCCTGGCATGGGTCGAATCAAAAAATAAATTGGTATACGATGATGTCTCTGACTGGCTAGAACAGCAACAAGATAAATGGCAACCCGAAAATAAAATCATCAAACAGCAAATTTTATTGCTCAATGAAATGTGCGAAAAACGTGCTGCCTGGCGCCTAACTCATGCATTAGTATTTAAAGAGCGTCCTGATTATCGCTTTTTACTTGATGAAAATGGTAATGTCACTAATATATTGGCAGAGAAACGGCGGATTGCTAATCGTATCGTTGAAGAAGCGATGATTGCAGCCAATCTTTGTGCAACAAAAGTATTAAAAAATAAATTAGCAACCGGTATTTTTAATGTTCATAATGGCTTTGAACCCAGTAAAATTGATAACGTTGTTGCCATTTTGCAAGAACATGATATCGAACAAAATGCACAAACACTGTTAACACTTGAAGGGTTTTGTCGTTTACGGCGTTTATTAGATGGTCAATCCACTCAATTTCTAGATAGTCGAATACGTCGTTTTCAAGCTTTTGCTGAAATTAAAACTACGCCAGCTGCCCATTATGGTTTGGGATTTGATGCCTATGCAACCTGGACATCCCCTATCCGTAAGTATACAGATATCATCAATCACCGCTTTTTAAAAGTCATAATAAATAATGAGCAGCATAATATCACAAAGCCTTCTGAAACTTTGATGGCAAAAATTACTGATCGCAAGCGCGCTAACCGTTTAGCTGAACGCGATGTCGGTAACTGGTTATATGCACGTTATCTAAAACCTTTCGCCAAAACTAACACTATTTTTGCTGCCGAAATAACCGACATTACACGAGGTGGGCTCCGGATCCGTTTAACCGATAATGGTGCTAATGCCTTCATTCCGGTACCTTTTATCCATTCTGTACGAGAAGAAATACAGTGTAGTCAAGAAGGGGGCGCTATAATTATTAAAGGTGTTGCTGTTTATAAACTTAACGATGTGATTAATGTTCAACTTGAAGAAGTTCGAATGAAAACCCGCAATATTATTGCACGACTGGTATCCTAAGGACATTTCGCAGATGGCTTACTGATAATAAGCTATCTGTACAGAATAGCGGCTTTATTATTTTTGCAATTTCATTTAACTTGCCGAAAAATCTGATTTAAAAAAGTTGCTATCTAGGTTAATTTGAATTTAATTGATCATATCAATAGGATAGAAGAATGAAAAGTTCAAAAAAAAAACACACATTACTGATACTGATGTTAATATCTGTCATTTCCCTCATGTCTATTACAGCCTGCTCTAATATGTCAAAAGGTGACAAAAATACCGCTATCGGTGCTGGCATAGGGGCAGTAGGTGGTGCTATTCTGACTGAAGGTAGCGGATTAGGTACGGTAGGTGCTGCTGCTATTGGTGGTCTAATTGGTCACCAAGTCGGTAAGAAATAGTCGCACCCAACATACTATATAGAGATAGAGCCAGTTAATTATCTGGCTTTATTTATAAATATGATTAACCGCTAGCCAGTTTAACTTTCATTCCCTTAGCTTCTAATAATTGCTTAATAAGCTCGCGTTTATCGCCCTGGATCTCAATATTGCCTTGTTTGATTGCACCGCCTGAACCACATTTTTTCTTTAATTCAGCAGCAAGCATCATTAATTGATCTTTATTCAGATCCAAGCCAGTAATAACACAAACGCCCTTACCTTTTCGGCCTGAGCTTTCACGTCTGATACGAACTATACCATCACCTTTCGTTGGCGATGATTTTTTTTCTACTTCAACTATTCTGCCAGTTTCCGTCGAATAAACTAAACGCGAGTCACTCATTCTATCCATCCAATTGAACGATTTATTTGCGCCAGCGTTAACACTGGATCAGCACTATGGGTAAATAAAATAGGACGACCAATAACCATATAATCAACGCCGACATTAATAGCCTGCTCTGGTGTCATAATTCTCAGCTGATCATAGGCTTCTGCACCACTGGGACGAATGCCTGGTGTGATTGATAAGAAATCGCTACCACAAGCTGATTTCAGTGTTGCTACTTCTTGTGCTGAACAGACTACACCATCCAATTCACACTCCTTGGCCAATTTTGCTAGCTGCGAGGCGCGATCAGCAGGCGGTTGTTTAATACCAATCTGGTGTAGATCCGCTTGTTCCATACTGGTTAATATGGTAACCATAATCAGTAGTGGAGCATCTTCACCATATTCAACTAATGCTTCTTTAGCCGCCATCATCATTCTGCCCCCACCATAGGCATGTACATTAACCATCCAAACCCCGATTTCCGCCGCTGCTTTAACAGCTTGTGCCACCGTATTAGGAATATCATGAAATTTCAAATCCAAAAAAACCTGAAACCCTCGGTTATGTAAAGTTTGAATAAATTGTGGGCCATATAAAGTAAACATCTGCATACCCACTTTCAGGCGGCAATCCTGCGGGCTGAGATTGTCAACAAAAGATAATGCCTTAGCCAGATCATGATAATCTAATGCAACAATAACCGGGGAATTAGTAGAGACAGGAAATTTGTTTTACGTGCGGGCTATCATTTTTAACCTTTTTAAATTTAATGAATGCAATATCTGTTACGTTGTCACTGACCATCAAGGCCTTTTATTGGTTTGATCGTATCCCAAGAGCGGCATGAAGGACAATACCAATATAAAGAATGGGTAGTAAAACCACATTTGTGGCAACGGTAATCAGGTTTAGAGCGGATTTGCTCGCCAACCATATTGCGCAGTAATTCCAGACTCTCTTTTGCTCTGCCTTCTTCAGCGTCTGCCAAATGATAATCGATCAGTTTATAAAACAATCGCATCGTTGGATGACGTTCAAGTTGCTGTTTAATAAATATTTGCGCTTTTTCTAGCCCTTTTCTTTTTTCAATTATTTCCGCCAGATAAAGCTGAGCAGTTGCACCACAATCGCCAGCAACACATTGCTGGATATAAGTTTCCCAATCATGCCAATTCGCTAAATGATGATAACATTCATAAAGCATGGCTAAAGTTTCATTGACTAAATTTCTATCTTGATCAAAAACTTGCTTAAGTACTGAAATGGCTTTTTCATATTCAGCTCGGGCGATATGAATGCCCCCTTTCATAATAGAAACTCGAGTAGCGTTTTTATTTGATTGAGCGGCTTTATTTAATAAAAGAAATGCGCCATCAAGATCGTCACTACTCAGTTCCAATAGTGCCAGTTCGCAATAAAAATGCGCTATTTCTTGTTTAAATTGAGGATTGCCCATTTTGACTAATTTTTCGGCAACCTCAATTGCTTTATACCAATCGCTAGTTGCTTGATAAATAGTAAGTAAAGATTGTAACGCACTAAAGCGAAAATCTTGCTCATCAACTAGCTGCGAAAAAATATTTCGCGCCCTATCATAAACTCCTGCCGCTAAATAATCTCGTCCAAGCTGCTGTGTCGCTAATAGTTTCTGCTCAAAGGATAATGAGTTACTTTCAAACAAGGATTGATGAATACGGATAGCCCGTTCAATCTCCCCCCTTGAACGGAAAAGATTGCCTAATGTCAGATGAGCCTCAAACGCCGAGCTATCTTCTTTAAGCATATCTAAAAACAGATCAACAGCTTTATCTTGTTGATTAGATAGCAAGAAATTGACACCAGCTACATATCCACGGGATAAACGATCAGCATTTTGTTGTTTATCTTGTTGAGCACTGCTGCATCCCATATACCAACCATAGGCAGCGGCAATAGGCAGTAGCAGAAATAGCAGCTCTAACATAAAAAATTACCTTTTTTCATTTGCAACAACAGCCACTTTAGTATCGTGTTCACTTTGAGTTGATTCGGTTAATTGACTTTCTAAACGTTTAATCTTACGTCTTGCATTTGATAATGAAATTAATGCTTTAGCGTAAAACACCCCGCAAATAAGCCAACCCAGCAAGAATCCAACCGCAAAAAGGACGGCTAGTAATGTTGATATTGGATAGTCACCTTTAGCAATCAAATAATTAAATGTTACTATCTGATTATTGCTTGAGCCAAGTGTCACGGAAACAATAAAAATTGCTACAACAAGTAATAAAATTAAAAAATATTTCACATTTTTTCCTATTGTTGCTTAATGATAGAAAAGCGGTGGAAACACTTTTCGTTGCTTAATTTAGCATCTGAACCCAATAAAGAAAGTGAATTATATCAACACTCACCTTTTTATTTAAATAAACATTTCAATGCTAGATAACAGAATGGGTTACCACAAAAATTTTTCTATAACATATTAATGGTGCAAAAATATTTTTAATCAAAAAATTCCTTATTGAATTTATCCCATTTAACGAAATACTAGTGTTGCTGGCTATTTTTTTCAATAAATGAAAAAAGCTCAGAACATTTTTTTATATTAGGCACCAGTCTCAATCACCAAACCTCAATCTAAATTGATAAACAAAATGTGCTTATAGTTAAAATAGTTAATTTTTTAATAATCATATTGTAGTAATATGAACATAAACTTATCTACTGATGATATCCACTAGCCTAGTAAAATATATAGGTAAAAATCATTTGATAACTATATTTAACTATTTTTTAACGCGCTTTTTCTTAATTTTAAATCCAGAGTTTCGTTCATTATGTATAACACTATGCAGTTAAAACGTATAGCTGAAGCCAAATTACCTACTCCTTTTGGTGAGTTTCTACTTGTTGGTTTTGAAGAAATTTTTAATGGTAATAATCATATCGCACTTATTTATGGCGATATTACTGCTGGAAAACCCGTTCTTTCGCGTATTCACTCGGAATGTTTGACCGGAGATGCCTTATTTAGTTTACGTTGTGATTGTGGTTTTCAACTAGAAGCAGCACTTAAACAAATTGCCGAAGAAGGTAGCGGAGTACTACTATACCATCGTCAAGAGGGACGTAATATCGGATTATTAAATAAAATCCGCGCCTATGCTCTGCAAGATCAGGGGCTGGATACTGTTGAGGCCAATTTAAAACTCGGGTTCAAACCCGATGAACGTGATTTTACTGTCTGTGCTGACATGTATAAATTATTGGCGATAAATGAAGTGAGGTTATTAACCAATAATCCTAAAAAACTAGAAATTATGAAAGAAGCTGGAATTAATGTCGTAGAACGAGTTCCTATCATTGTTGGCCGTAATCCCAAAAATAGTGACTACCTCAATGTAAAAGCCAGCAAATTAGGCCATATTCTATCTGATAATGTTAAAAAATAATTAATCAATTATTATCAAAAACTGCCTATTTTTAACAGAGCAGTTTTTGATGGTTTAAATCCGTTTATTTTAATATTTGACGAATAACATACTGCAGAATACCGCCATGACGAAAATATTCTAATTCAGTCATCGTATCAATGCGGCAACGCATCGCTATTGTCGTTTTCTGATCATTTTTATCAGTAATGGTTACTATAATCATCTCGCCTGGGGTAATCGATTGCAAGCCTGCAATATCAATTGTCTCATCACCGGTCAATTTTAACGTTTTACGGTTTACATTAGCCGGAAATTCTAATGGTAAGACCCCCATACCAATCAAATTAGAGCGATGAATTCGTTCATAAGATTCAGCAATAACCACCCTTACCCCTAGTAATAGGGCTCCTTTAGCCGCCCAGTCACGACTAGAGCCGGAACCATACTCTTTACCAGCAATAACTGCTAAAGGTATCTTTTTTTTCTGATATTGCATGGAGGCATCATAGATAGATAGCTGAGTCTGTGTCGGTATATAGCGAGTAAATCCCCCTTCAACCCCAGGTAGCATCTCATTACGAATACGAATATTGGCAAATGTGCCTCTCATCATAACTTCATGATTACCTCGCCTCGAACCATACGAATTGAAATCTTTTGCTTGTATGCCATGGGACTGTAAATAACGGCCGGCTGGACTATCCGCTTTAATATTTCCAGCTGGTGAAATATGATCCGTCGTAACAGAATCACCCAAGATTGCAAGAATATGAGCAGCATGAATATCAGTGATCGGTGCCGGCGCAAGTTGCATCCTATCAAAGAACGGAGGATTACGAATATAAGTTGAATCAGGTTGCCATGAATAAGTGGCTGAACTTTTTACATCAAGTGCCTGCCATGCTTCATCGCCATCAAAAACTGCATTATATTCTTTATGGAACATGTCAGATTTTACTAACTGTATTGCATCAGCAATTTCTTGACTGGTAGGCCATATATCTTTGAGTAAAACATCTTTACCATTTTTATCTTGTCCCAACGGCTCATCAACAAGATTTATTTGCATATTACCCGCTAAAGCATAAGCTACCACTAAAGGTGGTGATGCCAACCAGTTGGTTTTTATTAATCGATGGATCCTACCTTCAAAATTTCGATTGCCTGATAGCACCGCACCTACCGTAAGATCATGTTTTTTGATTGCTTCTTCTATTGGCGCCGGTAGTGGCCCTGAGTTACCAATGCAAGTGGTGCAGCCATAGCCAACTATATTAAAACCTAACTGATTTAAATAATCAGTCAATCCCGCTTTAGCTAAATAATCAGTAACCACTTTCGAACCCGGTGCTAACGAGGATTTTACCCAAGGTTTACGCATTAAACCTTTTTCAACCGCCTTTTTCGCGAGTAATCCTGCCGTCATTAAAACGCTTGGGTTTGAAGTATTGGTACAGGAAGTTATCGCCGCAATAACAACCGCTCCCTCTTGTAACTGAAAATTTTTACCATCATAACTGACCGATGGCGCAGGCTCTTTGGTTGATCTATTTAACTCAAGCTCGAGTGAATCTTTAAATGCATGTGGAACCTGGCTCAATTCAACCCGATCTTGAGGGCGTTTGGGCCCAGCCAGACTGGCTTCCACCGATGCTAAATCTAATACCAAGGTACTGGTAAAAATAGGCTCTTCACCTGGATGGCGCCATAATCCTTGTTTTTTAGTATAATTTTCAACTAAAGCAATTTCATCTTCCGAACGCCCTGTTAACCGCATATAGCTTAATGTGATTTCGTCAACCGGGAAGAAACCACATGTAGCCCCATATTCAGGAGACATGTTGGCAATGGTAGCCCGATCCGCGAGCGGTAAATCAGCTAAACCATCACCGTAAAATTCAACAAATTTACCCACTACGCCATGTTTACGCAGTATTTGGGTGACAGTCAAAACTAAATCAGTAGCGGTGATCCCTTCGTTTAGTTTGCCAATTAATTTAAAACCAACTACATCTGGAATGAGCATCGAAATCGGTTGTCCCAACATTGCGGCCTCTGCTTCAATACCGCCTACTCCCCAACCTAAAGCCCCCAAACCATTGATCATCGTGGTATGAGAATCAGTACCAACCAATGTGTCTGGATAAGCGAACAATTTTCCTTCTCGTTCTTCATACCAAACCACCTTACCTAAATACTCCAAATTTACCTGGTGACAAATACCTGTTCCGGGCGGCACAACTCTAAAACGATTAAATGCCTTTTGTCCCCAACGTAAAAATAGATAACGTTCATTGTTGCGTTGCATTTCAAATTTTACGTTATCACTAAAGGCTTGAGGAATGGCAAATTCATCGACCATAACCGAATGGTCAATAATTAAATCGACCGGCGATAATGGATTTACCTTATTAACATCACCACCTAATCGTTGCACGGCTTCGCGCATTGCAGCAAGATCAACCACTGCTGGCACACCAGTAAAATCCTGCATCAAAACTCGGGCTGGTTGATAGGCAATTTCACGCTCGGCATGCCCCGTACGCTGCCAATCAACCATAGCCTGCAAATCTTTTAATACAACAGATTTTCCATCCAAATGGCGCAACAAATTTTCAAATAGTAATTTAAGTGATTTTGGCAGATTCGAAATATCACCTAACTGTTTAGCTGCAATAGGTAAGCTAAAATATTCATAGTCTTTACTTCCAGCGGAGAGTGTGGATGCACAGTCCGTTCTTAGACTTAACGACATAACTCCTCCTTTTATTATTTTTTATCTAGATAACTAAGATGACGCATCTTATAAAGATAATATATTAGAAATATTTTTCGGTTATGTAACACATAATGATCATTAAATATGATTTTGTTCAAAATAAATTAAACGTGTTAACGCTAAATAGCCCTGGTTTGATGTGGAATTAGTGCATAAGAAAAATATAAAATAAAAAAATCATGAATAGAAAATAAACTCTAATTTTTATTAAAATTATATTGTTGGTAATTGAATCTCTTTAAACATTTCTTCAATTTCTTCATTTGAACGTAAAGCAATCGCTTTATCAACAACATCAGGCGTTAAATGTGGTGCAAAACGCCAAATAAAATCATACATATAGCTACGTAGAAAACTATTGCGATGAAAACCTATTTTTGTAGTGCTATAGCTAAACTTATCCCGCATATCAATAATAACTAAGTCTTGATCTTGATTAGGGTCAACTGCTATGCTAGCAATAATTTCTATACCTAATCCCAATCTTACATAAGTCTTAATAACATCAGCGTCAGTGGCGGTAAAAATAATCTTAGCCTGTAAACCTGCCTTATAAAAAGCCTCATCCAATTCAGAGCGGCCTGTAAAACCATGGGTATAAGTCATAATCGGGTATTGAGCTAGTTCACTAATGGTAATATTTTTCTTGTCAGCTAAAGGATGATCAGCTTTAACGACAACCGAGCGATTCCAATGATAACAAGGTAACATCACTAAATCTTTGTAAAGATGTAACGCTTCAGTCGCAATAGCAAAGTCGCTATTTCCTTTACTGACATCTTCCGCAATTTATATCGTCGAACCCTGACTCATATGTAATGAAACTTGTGGATAATGTTTGATAAATTGTTTAATAACCGGAGGAAGAGCATACCTTGCTTGAGTATGTGTGGTAACAATGGCTAATATGCCACGATCAGGATAAGTATGTTCACCAACGACTGCTCGGATAGCGTGCATTTTTGTCATAACTTCTCGAGCAATTTTAATTACTTCCTTGCCGGCTGGGGTAACATGAGTTAAGTGTTTACCACTGCGTCCAAAAATTTGCACTCCCAATTCATCTTCAAGCATACGAACCTGTTTGCTTATACCTGGTTGTGATGTGTATAACCCTTCTGCTGTTGATGAAACATTTAAATTATGATTTTCAATCTCTACAATGTAACGTAATTGCTGTAATTTCATCTTATTCAGCGTCCTTATAAATTGAATAAAGGATTAATTATTTTATAACTTATAGTAATTTTATTATAACAAAAAGAAATATAAGTATTATTTATTATAATCAATAATATATACGATTGAAAATATAACAACAAATAAATTACAAATTAAATATTATTTATATAATGCGCTTATTTTACTAACAATTAATTATGCATTTATTAGTTATAATGAATATAAATTTTGGCAAGATTATTAATTAACTAAATGCTAAATAAAAAGCCAAACAACGTCGTTTACTATTACTAAAGATTTCCTAAACTAACTTTGAATGGCCTAAAATAAATAAATTTATTTAATAATACCGCAAACTACCCTTAAACCACCACCGCTTAAAGTTTCTGGGTGATCTGAATAATTATCTCCACCTTCATGGATTATTAATGCTTTATGCTTAATTACACTTATTGATTTTAAACGAGGCGCTAAAATGGCATAATCAGCACTACCATTAACAACTAAACCCGGTAAATCACCTAAATGGCCGCACTACTATATGGACCTTTATGTTGAGCTGTTTTATTAGGATCAAAATGGCCACCCGCTTTTCCTGTTGCAATTAACTTTCCATCTTTTTGCAAAGCATCACAACTAGGATATTCGTGAACATGGAAACCATGTATTCCAGGTGCTAATCCTTGTAATTTGGGAGTAAATAACAAACCAAATTTTGTTTCCGTGATCTTAATTTCACCTACCGATTGGCCGTTATCTTTTTTAGTAACTATCTTCATTGGAACTATCATTGCATTGGCTAGCGATGTTGCAGCAAAAAAAGTGCCCATAATTAGTAACATTTTCAATTTCATATATTAATCCTGGTTATGATTTGAAATAGCGACGATATATAAACTAAAAATTAGGCTACTGATTTCAGTAGCCTTGTTTAATTATAGAAAATAGATGAAATTTTATTTATTTTTTTCTATCCATTTACCATCGATATAAAATGCACTCCAGCCCGTAGCTTTACCATTTTTTTCTGAAGAAACATATTGTTGTTTAGTCTTACGACTAAATCTTACAATGGTTTTATTATCCTCAGGATCGACCGATGGTGCCTGGGTTAAATAACTAAATTTGGCTGGCAGACGATCTTTAAAACGTACCAATTCTTCAACCAATGGTGCGCGAGTCTCTCTTGATTTTGGAAAAGTGTTAGCGGCTAAAAATATTCCTGCTGTGCCATCTCTTAATACAAAGTAAGCATCAGATTTTTCACAAACTAGTTCCGGCAATGTAATAGGATCTTCTTTAGGCGGAGCCACTTCACCACTCTTTAAGATCTTGCGAGTATTTTTACAAGCCTCATTGGTACAGCACATATATTTTCCAAATCGACCCATCTTCAGATGCATTTCTGAGCCACATTTATCACATTCAATAATTGGCCCATCATAGCCTTTAATGCGGAATTCACCTTCTTCAACCTCATAACCATTACATACTGGATTATTCCCGCATACATGTAATTTACGTTTATTATCGATAAGGTAGCTATCCATCGCGGTACCACATTTAGGACATCGCCGGCGGGCCCGCAAAGCATGCGTTTCCACATCTTCTTCTGCTACCAGAATATTTGATAATTCATCTTCAGGAATTAAATTAATGGTTTTTTTGCAGCACTCTTTTGCCGGTAAGCTGTAACCAGAGCATCCCAGAAAAACACCGGTAGAAGCAGTTCTAATCCCCATTTGTCGGTGACAGTCAGGACATTCAATCGATGTTAATACCATCGGATTGGGACGCATGCCACCTTCCTCGGGTGTTTTATTTGCGCTTTCTAGCTGTTCGGTAAAAGCAGCAAAA
Source organism: Arsenophonus endosymbiont of Aleurodicus floccissimus (assembly GCF_900343025.1). Classification (GTDB taxonomy): domain Bacteria; phylum Pseudomonadota; class Gammaproteobacteria; order Enterobacterales; family Enterobacteriaceae; genus Arsenophonus. The sequence continues at coordinate 582,490 of NZ_OUND01000001.1, forward strand.
AACTCATCTAATACACTCTTCCACTCGATACGATCTTCTGCTATCAAGTCAAGCTGATCTTCCATTCGCGCAGTAAAATCATAGTCTATTAATTCACTAAAATTTTTATCTAACCGGTCAGTAACTATTTCACCTATTTTTTCAGCATAAAAACGGCGATTTTCAATTTTTACATAGCCCCGATCTTGGATAGTTGAAATAATAACCGGATAGGTTGATGGCCGGCCAATGCCGCGTTTTTCAAGTTCTCTAACCAGAGAGGCTTCGCCAAAACGTGCTGGAGGTTTAGTAAAGTGTTGGCTAGGACACAATTTATCCAATTCAAGCTGACTACCAACTTTGACCATAGGTAATATTTTATCTTCATCACCTTTACGCAATACGGGCATAACTTTAGTCCAACCATCAAAACGTAAAATACGCCCTTTAGCCTTCAACTTAAAATTTCCAGTTTTGACGTTTATTGTCGTTGAATCAAATTCAGCTGGTGTCATTTGACAGGCGACAAATTGGTTCCAAATCAGCTGATATAGTTTTTTGGCATCCGCTTCTTCCATCTCTTTTAGAGCATCAACACCAACGTCAATATTAGAAGGACGAATAGCTTCATGTGCTTCCTGCGAACTTTTTTGATTGGTATAAACATTCGCCTGTTTAGGCAGGTATTTATTGCCAAACTTATGGTCAATATAATTGCGAGCCATGCTTAAAGCATCCTGACTTAAGTTAGTTGAGTCAGTACGCATATAGGTAATATAACCTGCTTCATAAAGACGCTGTGCCATCATCATGGTTTTTTTAACGCCAAAGCCAAGACGTGTACTTGCCGCTTGTTGCAGGGTTGAGGTAATAAAAGGTGCGTTGGGTTTACTAATTGTGGGCCGATCTTCACGATCTGACACCTGATAATGGGCATTTTTTAATAATGCAACGGCAGCATCAATTTGTGCTTTGGTGACGGGCTTAAAAGGCTTACCTTTTTCATGTGTCACTTCCATTCGAATCAATGCCGTATCTACTGTCAGTAACTCAATATGCAGCTGCCAATACTCTTGTGGGACAAATGCTTTAATTTCGCGTTCCCGTTCTACAATCAGACGTACCGCGACTGACTGAACACGCCCTGCAGAAAGGCCTCGAGCAATTTTTTTCCATAATAACGGTGAAACCATATAACCAACAACCCGATCTAAAAAACGCCGAGCTTGTTGAGCATTAACACGATCAATATTTAATTCACCAGGATTATCAAAAGCTTGCTTAATTGCATTTTTAGTGATTTCATTAAAAACTACTCGACTAAAGCGCTGATTATCACCGCCAATCACTTCTCGCAAATGCCAGGCAATCGCTTCCCCCTCACATCTAGATCCGTTGCCAGATAGATATGCTCTGCGTCGGAGGCAAGCGATCTTAATTCAGCAACGACTTTTTCTTTGCCAGGTAAAATTTGATAATTGGCTTTCCACCCATGATATGGGTCAACTCCCATTCTATTTACAAGCGCCTCATGTTCATCTTTTTTTACTTTTTTAACCTTATTGGCTGAGTTTGTATTCTTTTGTGAGCTGGAACAACCACTTTTTGGCAAATCACGTATATGCCCTACGCTACTTTTAACAACGTAGTTATTACCAAGGTATTTATTGATAGTCTTGGCTTTTGCCGGGGACTCCACAATAACAAGAGCTTTACCCATAGTTATCTTTACCTAAAATATTGTCTAAGCGTACTGACTTTCCAGCCAGATGGAATGAAATCTCTTTTTATATTGAGTCAGATTCACAATATATCAACTTTTTTTGCTTAAATACTTTGCCATATAAAGATAAAAACTTTTGTGAATTTATACTGTAATCAGATTCAATAATATAATTTTGTCAGCAAAACAATGACAAAAGTAAAGCATTGTAAGTAATAAAAAGCCTACACTCTACCTAATAAAAAATGATGCGCAACCACTTATTTTATTCATAGGTATTGTTATGACAACAAAAACCACCTCAATAAGTTATGAATAGATTATAAAAAAAATCAATAAAATTATATAAAAAGTAGCAGAAATCCAGTTCAAACAGATATATAAATAAAATTTTCAGAAAGAAATTAATTTCTCAATAAAATAGCTTAATAGTGCTTTATAAAATTGTTTATCATGTTTTTAATTAATATTTTATTTGCAATTAAATAATTAAGTTTTAACTATTACATTATAAAAATACCGGCTGAAAACGCCGGTATGTATTTATTATTCATAATTTAAAGTAGTGGTCTCTGTCCTCTTTGCCACCAGCGTATTAACAACTTATCTGCATTTTCTATCATACTACCCATTAAACGATCAACAAAACATCTAGCCGGAGTATAAATTACCTCAATAATTTCAAGAGCATCAATTTGATTGATAATAATGTCATCACTAACGCCTATTTCATCAATTAATCCTTTTTCCTTTGCCTAAATACCATACCAATGTTCACCTGCTGCCACAGCATTAATATCAAGGGCCGGCCGTTTTTGATGCACAAAATCTTTAAATAGCTAATGCGTTTTATTTAAATCTTGTACAAACTTCTGACGTCCTTACTCGGTATTTTCACCTAATAAAGTTAGTATACGTTTATATTCTCCGGCTGTATGTAATTCTACATCAATATCCTTTTTCTTCAGTAATCGATGAAAATTGGGTACTTGCGCAACTACACCGATAGAGCCAATAATTGCAAAAGGAGCCGCCACAATACGATCGGCGACACAAACCATCATATAACCGCCACTGGCCGCCACTTTATCCACCGAAACAATTAATTTAAGGCCTTTTTCCCGTAAACGATTTAGTTGAGAGGCAGCTAAGCCATAGCCATGCACAACACCACCTGGACTTTCAAGCCTAAGTAATACTTCATCTTTGTTATCAGCAATTGATAGAATTGTAGTGATTTCTTCATGTAATGCATTGACTTCATGAGCATTCATGCTGCCTTTGAAATTAATCACAAAAAGACAAGGTTTTTTTTAGCGTTATTTGACCAACTGTAGCATCTGATTTCTGCTTTTTTCTTCAATTTTACGTTGTTTTTTATAGGTTTTTAACCAAATTTTATACTCAGTGTCACTCATCTTAACCTGTTGCATTTCACGCTGACGTTGACGATAGGCTTCACTTAAATCAATAAGTTTTAAATCACTTTTTTTGCTCTGTTTACGCTGTCCAAAACTAAAAATAACCAATAAAATTAATATAATAGCAACAAATAATCCATACAATGAAAGAAATTCTACAATTCTATCCTTCTTTACAGAATATAAACAATAGGGGTATTGTAACTAAAAACTTGGTAAAGTGCTTATAACTCTTATTAATAAATTTGAATAATCAAAAGTAGGAAAATGTTATGCTGCCTTACCAAGCTAAAGCTGATTTACTTAAGCAAAAAACCATTTTAATTACAGGCGCGGGCGATGGCATTGGACGTGAAGCGGCATTAACTTATTCACGTTATGGCGCCAATCTTATTTTAGTCGGTAGAACAACCGCAAAACTAGAACAAGCCAAACAAGAAATTATTTCTAATAGCAAATTTACACCTTCAGTTTCTATTTATACCCTTGATTTATTAACAATAACCAAATCACAATGCCATGAGTTAGCAACTGACATTAGCCAACATTATCCCTATCTTGATGGTGTATTACATAACGCAAGCATATTAGGAAAAATTGCGCTGATTATTGATCAACCTATAAAACTTTGGCATGAAGTTATACAAATAAACGTTAACGCAACTTTTATGCTAACACAAGCCCTACTACCACTGCTGCTACAAGCACCAAATAGTTCCTTAATATTTACCACTTCAAGCGTCGGCAGACGAGGTCGTGCTAATTGGGGGGCCTATTCAGTTTCCAAATTCGCAACCGAAGGTCTAATGCAAGTATTATTTGATGAATATAAAGATACTAATTTACGTGTTAATTGCATTAATCCCGGTGGTACAAGAACGCAAATGAGAGCGAATGCTTTTCCTTCAGAGGATCCTATGCAGCTAAAAACTCCACAAGAAATTATGCCGATATATCTTTATCTAATGGGAGAAGATAGTATTAAGGAATCAGGAGTAAGTTTTGATGCACAGCCTAATCGTAAACCCGGTGTGGCAATTTAATATTTAGGTATAAAAAACAACCGCAATAAAAATTAATAATAAATGATATAGCTAATTATCAAACAAAGTGATTACTGAATTAATAAGCTTTATAGTTATTTACTGGATGCTGCTTTAATATCCCTGCATTAAAAATCATATTTGTTTGATTAATAAAAGCAGAATACTCATCACGATCATGTTCATTCTGCCCGAAATGGAAAGTGCTATAAACTTTCGCCATATTGTAAATATAGTGGTAATATTCATCATAGATTTTCCCTTTTGATTCTATATTACTGATGTTTTTAAAATCATCGACAATTTCAACAATTTTATTAGCATAAGATTGTAAAGAATAATTATTAAAATTTACAATTGGAAGTGTATATTCAAACGAATGCGTTACCGTGTTTTATTTCTTTATTTCTTTATTTCTTTATTTCTTTATTTCTTTATTTCTTTATTTCTTTATTTCTTTATTTCTTTATTTCTTTATTTCTTTAGCTGACAAGAAAAATATTACCATTATTGAACTAGCTCAATACCCGATATCAACAATATGAATATTATTAACTTTTTATCTTACTACTGACAAAAAATCAATAAACTCTTCTTTAGTAAAACATTTTGTTTTCACTTGACCATCTGACTGTTTGCTTTTATTTAAAGCTAAAACATTGAGAAAAGAGGCGCCTATAGGATAATCACATTTAAAAACATTACTATCAATAAATAAGGCATTACTACTTAGTATTGGACCCTGTACTTTTATTCCATCAACAACAATTTGATTATATTTCAAAGAGAATAATTGGTTAGAAATAATTCCTTTAAAAACCGAACTATAAGCATAATAATATTGTTGGGTAAGATTAATAATTCCCCCCTGATTACCAGGGTAGATAATAAATTCGGTTTTTTGGCCAATGGGGTATTCAATCGTATGCTTGCCAGATGGTAAATCAAGTTGTTTAATTTCACCCTGAACAAGTTTAACCGATTGATTATCAATCTTAAAATTAAAGGGCATCTTTATTATTATGACTAACGTAAAATTTCCCATCAGCAGAATGGGTTAATTGCGGCTCATCACAGCTTGCTAACAACAATATAAATATGCTGCTAGCGATAATTTGCCCAAATTGTGGCATATAAAATTTCAACCTTCTAATCAAACTTAGCCTAATGAAAGTAGCCTATTCTAAGGATCATCTCAATTAAATTAAAAGTATTTATCTGTATAGCACTATTTTTATCTATTAAAAAAACATTAGGCAGTTGAATACGACTCTAATATTGCCTTTAATTTTATATTATCCTTTACGCGAAGATGTATTACGTCCCCTGGCAGTCCCCGTTGCTCGTTTATTTGCTACTCGCATCGAAGAAACTTGTGTATGCCGTTTTACAGCACGACGGATCTGATTTGCTTTAATACGACGTCTATCTTGCTCAACCGATATTTTACTGGCCGTTTCATCTATAAGACCAACCAGTTGACGCAAATAATTAATCTGTGCTAAACCTAATTCCGTCCATCCTCCTCTGGGTAATCCCTTTGGTAAATAAATATCACCATACCGAACGCGGATCAGGCGGCTTACTTGTATGCCTACCGCTTCCCATAAACGCCTTACTTCACGATTACGACCTTCCGTTAAAGTAACATTAAACCATTGATTCATGCCTTCTCCGCCACGAAACTTCAGTGTCTTAAAATTAGCTTCACCATCTTCAAGTTGAACACCTTTGGTTAATTGCCGAATTTTAGCATCATTAATTTTACCAAAAACACGAATTGCATATTCACGTTCGACCTCATGACGAGGATGCATCAAACGATTAGCCAGTTCCCCATTTGTGGTAAATAATAATAAACCACACGTATTTATATCCAAGCGCCCTATCGCAATCCAACGAGAGCCGGTTAATTTAGGTAAGCGATCAAATACGGTTGGACGTCCTTCTGGATCATGATGAGTACATAGTTCGCCTTCCGGCTTATAATAAGCCAAGATCCGACAAACTGTTTTTTCCGCTTCTTTGATTTTCAAAAGGTGACCATCTAAGCGAATTTTAGTGTTAGATTTAACTTCTATTCGGTCACCCAAGGTCGCTAATTGACCATCAACACTGATCCTACCGGATTGAATAAAACTTTCTATTTCCCTGCGCGATCCATAACCACAACGGGCAAGTATTTTTTGTAACTTTTCACTTTGCTGCTTTTTAACGCTCATAGAGTAAACCTCTTGTGCCACCTTCACAGGCGTCTGGAATACTTTCAAAAACAATGAGTTAGCTAAAAAACATAACTCACTGATATATAACTATTTCATAGTACACAGCACAGTAAACAATTCGTCACCACACGATAATTATTGGCGCACATACTACACGAATTTTAGATTAAATGATTCAACTGGTTTTATCCTTATATAGTTAAATTCTTTATAAAGGCACTAAATCACATCAGTATAGATAGCACAAAGAGCTATTTACAGATTGATATGTAAACCGTTAACAAAGCAAACTATGATGTCACTGGAAGCAACACCCCATTTTTTGTATGTGATTCAGGAAATTTCTTACCTTGCCTTTTATAATATTCCCTCCAGAACTTCTTCGGTGATTCAGCGCAATAATTAGAAAGCTCTTTGAAGTCGGATTTATATTGTGGATAATTTTTAGCCAATACTATTCTCTTAGGCAAAACATCTGTATCATCACCAATCAATTCAAATTGAATAGCTCCATTCTTTCTATCTTCATGGATCAATTTCAATACTGCAACTGTTTGCATCCTGCCTTTTTGCAACTGCTTCAAATAAAACTTCCTATCAATGAAGAATTCCTCAAAATCTGGAGATTCAGTTTCAAGTTTAATATACCAAATAAGTGGTAGTGCATCACAAATTTTTTCGCTCATAATTTCACCACTCGCACTTCCATCATCGAACGCCTGTATACTCAATAAACCCAATTCCGCGCTATTAATTACATATTCAGCATTTGTTGACCAGTTACCTGTTAAAAATTCACTATCATAAATGTACGTCTTTTTAAATTCCTTATATAAGGTGAGAATTTTTACCAAACTATCTAAAACACCGCTGAAACTGGTGAGAAATCCAGCTAAGTAGATCAAGATATATTTACCCCATTCAATTTTTTTCATAAATATCCCTTGAAAGTAATGATGGGCAATTCTTTTTGTTCGCTTTTCTTAATCCAAGCAACAGCGCCTATCTTGCAATAAACAAACGTCACACACTAGAACACAATGAACTTGTACTAGAATTGTCACTATTACCAGCGCTAACGAGTGCATGTCGGGTAAACAATATCAATGATTACGAAGCTACTGCTTGCGTATTTTTTTATTCGTCGGACAGCATGCTAACACAAACTGACGCCCAAAAATCAGTAACAACCAACGCCCCCTTACTGATATCTGTTCCGTGGTTTTTTTGTGTAAATCATCGCGTAATGCTACGATTCCAGGGTGATTTATAAGAGGTTCGTACCATTCTTCACTCCTATACGGATACCCCCTCAGGAATTTCACAAAGGCCCATTCTGACTAAGTTATCTAAATAAGCAGGAATAAGCTGTACATAATCACAACCCGCCCTTTCTCCAATTTGCGAAAAATTTTTTAGAATAATACTGTAACCATCATAAATATTCTTATCAGGTCTACTTGTAGCCAAGACCGAGATAAGAGGATTTATACTTTCATCTTTTGCAAAACCACGAACAATTTTTGCTTCATCGGGTGTTAATTGCTTTATGATGTCGACAAATGCAGGGTGAGCTTTTTGTATGGTGTCTTTATTCATCGCCGTAGCGAGTAATGAAGCATACATTTCACTTAATGATTCCTCATGACCTGTATACCTCAAAGCCTCAATTGCTGGACCTGCTACATTAGGATGAGGAGTAACGATATTTTCGGGTGCGATATCCTTCAACTTTTCCGCAACCTTGGTAGCAGTAAACTCACGTATTTGATCGTATCCCCACACCAAGACACTAACCGGTGCTAAAGCAACATTTACAAGTTTTACAACTGTACCAAGTGCCTTCCGGATTTCCTGTGCTGCTGGCTGAGATAAATTGCAATTTTTTTAGCTACTGCCGCTACAGGATTCGCCACATTAGCAATTTTACTATTCGTCAACTCATCACCTGCCATGTCAATAGCCCATAAAGAGGAAAATTGCATATAATTATAACATTATATATAAAAAGGAGTAATCTTAGATGATCAAAATTGCCTCTCTTTCTAGAAGAACAAGAACACAGGCGTCATAATTATAAAAATAACTAAAAAAATAAACTGTGGTTATTATACACCGTTTTTCTATTAACCTCATCTGAAGCTTTTTTATTCAAATGGTATCGTGGAACCCATTCCAACCCGGATGATATTTGGCGTACTCTCTGTTAAATCAACTACAGTGGTTGGGTTTTTCACTTAAATAACGAGCATTTATAATCAAGTCAACTTGTTGACCAATTAAACTTTCTATCTCATCTGCTGAAGACTGTGCAAAATCTTCACCTGGCAAAATTAAACTCGTCGATAGTAAAGGTTCACCAATTCCGGCAAGCAGATTTCTGGCAATCGGATTATTGGGTAAACGTATCCCTATTGTTTTACGTTTTTTATTCATTATTCGACGTGGGACTTCTTTTGTTGCACATAAAATAAAAGTGTAATGACCTGGGGTGTACTATTTTTAATCATTCTAAACACCTAATTATCTAGATAGGCATATTCAGCTATTTCAGATAAATCACGACACATTAGGGTAAAATTATGGCGGGAATCCCAATTTGGCGTAGGCGACAAATTTGCATAAGTGTGTTTTTATTATCTAACTTACAGCCAATTGTATAGCAGGAATCAGTCGGATAAACAATAATGCCGCATTTGTTTAATATTTCTATACATTGGCTAATTAATCCAGGTTGCGGATTTTGTGGGTGAATATAGAGAGATTGTCCCATGAATGTTCTCTATATATTTATTTAATCACTATATTATTTAATTAAACTTGAAAATTAAGTTATCAATATACCTAAGCCGCTTACTATATAATATTTAAGCCTAAACGATAATCCCCAATTTTTATTGCCACGTTTGCCAAATCGGTGTAACACCTGCTGGCAACCAAAGATTTCTACCTAGCTCAGTCCAGGCGCAAGGGCGATGAAAATCAGAACCGACCGAAGCATATAAATCATATAGTCTAGCTAATTCAGTTAAATTTTTTCGTTCATCAGACGATTGTTGGCATTGAGCAATTTCAATCGCATCACCCTGTTACTATTTAAAATACAAAACTAACCTTTTTTGCCATTTTGTTGATAGCGAGTAGCGACAAGGATGTGTCAAGACGGCAATGCCTCCCGATTGATGAATAACGTCTATTGCCTCATCAAGCTTACACCAATCAGCCGGGACGTAACCTGGTTTACCCCGGGTTAAAAATTTTTTAAAAACATGGCCGATACTTTTTTGTTTAGCATAATCCATAATATAACGCGCAAAATGACTACATGTTACCTGTCCACCGGCGGCATAAGCTTTAGCATTTTGCCTGGCATCAGGAATACCGAATTTTTCTAATTTATAGCCTATTTTTTCGCCACGCAGGTTACGCCGTGCAGTTTGCATTTCCAGTAAATGTTTAAGACAGTTTACATCCAGATTAACGTTAAGACCTACAATATGAATTTCAATTTTTCCCAAATTGTGGAAATCTCAACACCGGCAATTAATGTTAGCGGCTTACTTTTTTCATTAATATACTGCCATGCTGGCAAAATTCCATTAACTGTATCGTGATCATTGATAGCTAATACATCGACCCCATTAATACCGCTCTGTCTACTAATTCTAAGGGGGTGAGATCACCATCAGAAGCTTTTGTATGACTATGTAAATCATAAATAACAGAGAGCTTCTCATTGTCGTGTGCCAAAGCTTTATCCTCATTTACGGCTGACAGTTATAGAAAAAATTCATAGTGTTGCATAAATTACTTGACACAATCCGAATGATCTAGTTTACTAGTATGATAGGTTAGCGATAGCGTTAACCTATCATGACACATTGCGAGGAAGAACAAAAATGACATCGGTATTTTTTATCGTCGCTAAAATCCGTTGGTGGCAAAACTCCCTTAAATGGGCGGTTTCTTCCTGCGCGTGAATTAATAACGCAACACCAGATCAAGACCCGCCATGAAGCGGGTTTTTTTATAGCCAATTTAATATAATATGAAAGGCAACCAATATGGAAAACATAGCAGTCAATCAAACAACTTTTCGCATATTAGAGAATAAAATTAATTATCAGCCTGAAGTTTGTCTGTTATTTCATCATTTATGCAGTAATCGCCCAAGCACACTATTGTTAGAGTCCGCTACCGTTAATAATAAGCAAAATCTACAAAGTATCCTGATCGTTGATAGAGCATTACGAATTACCGCCCAACCAACAGCAAGTTGTTTTTGCCGCTCTTAGCCCTAATGGTAATGCACTATTAAGCCATATCTACACCGCTTTACCCAGTGAATAGCCGGCTAAAAGCAACTTCATCCTTTGATGCGCTACGTTTGATTTATCATTTAGCCAAATATAACACTATTGATGCAGATAAAATTCTGTTAGCGGGGTTATTCTCTTATGATTTAGTTGCTTATTTTGAAAATTTACCGCCAGTTGCAAAATCAAATCGTTGTCCTGATTACTGTCTCTATTTAGCTGAACATTATCTTGTTATCGCGCACCAAAAACAGTCTATAAAACTGATAAGCTATCAATTTTTAACAAAACAATCTATTACTAATATGATATTAAACCATCATCAAGCAATTATTACAGCCTGTCAGCAACCACTACTCCCCTTACCAATCACAGCTGAGCTAGCAATAACCTTTAGTGGTCAATAAAAACGATAATGAATATTGCGAAATTATTGAAAAACTAAAAAAATACATTTATCAAGGGTGATATTTTTCAAGTAGTACCTTCACGTAAATTTATGTTGCCATGTACCGCACCATTAAGCGCCTATCAACGCCTTACAGTACAAAATCCCAGCCCTTACATGTTTTATATCCAGGATCAAGAATTTACTCTATTTGGTGCATCGCCTGAAAGCGCACTCAAATATGACGCCAAAAGTCGATAAATTAAAATATATCCAATCGCCGGAACTCGGCCAAGAGGACGTAATGAAATAGGCGAAATAGATGCTGATTTAGATAGTAAAATTGAACTGGCGTTGCGAACCGATCCGAAAGAACTAGCTGAACATATTATGTTAGTTGATTTGGCCCGCAATGACTTAGCGTGTATTTGTCAGCCGGGTAGTCGATATGTTGCCGACTTCACCTCTGTTGATCGTTATTCTCATGTTATGCACCTCGTTTCCCGGGTAGTTGGTAAATTAAGGGCTGATCTGGATATATTACATGCTTATCAAGCTTGTATGAATATGGGTACTTTAACTGGCGCGCCTAAAATCAAAGCAATGACACTTATTGCTGGCTATGAAAATGAGAATTGAGGCAGCTATGGTGGTGCAATTGGCTACTTTCAGGGCAGTGGAGATTTTGACTCCTGCATTGTTATTCGTGCTGCTTATATCGAAGACAACATTGCCACTATCCAAGCCGGTGCTGGTATAGTATTAGATTCAGATCCGCAATCTGAAGCGGCCGAGACGCGCAATAAAGCCCAGGCAGTTATCAACGCCATTATGTAATCTCATCAAACCAGGGAGATCAGCTAATGGCTAATATTTTGCTACTCGATAATATTGATTCTTTTACCTATAACTTGGTCGATCAATTAAGAGTATTAGGTCACACAGTCACTATCTATCGCAATACGCTACTTAAGGCTATCATCGAGCGCCAGCTTAAAATGATGTGCCTGTACTGATACTCTCTCCGGGCCCCGGTAAACCTGCCAATGCTGCCTGTATGCCTGCACTTTTGCCCTCAGTACTTGGTCAAATACTGGTGATTGGTATTTGCCTTGGTCATCAAGCAATTATTGAAGCTTATGGCGGAAAAGTTTCATGCGCTAAAGAGATCATGCACGGCAAGTCATCATTAGCAATACATGATAATCAACTTATGTTCCGTGATCTGACAAATCCACTACCGATTGCACGTTACCATTCGCTGATTGGCGAAAAAATTCCTGCTGATTTGATCATTAATGCTCACTGCCAAGGCGCTGTAATTGCAGTACGTCATAACCAACATAAAGTCTGCGGATTTCAATTCCATCCTGAGTCAATTTTAACAACTGAGGGAACCACTTTATTAACACAAACCCTATTATGGGCATTAAATTAAGGAGCAGCAAAATGCAATTTATTTTGGACAAATTATTTAATGCACAAATACTTACACAACAAGAAAGTCATTTACTTTTCAGCGCGATGATGCGAGGTGAATTAACAGAGCCTCAAGTAGCCGGTGCATTGATAAGCATGAAAATGCGCGGGGAAGCATACTAAATAAAATTGTTGGTGCCGCGCTAGCTTGCTTAGAAAATGCACAACCTTTTCCTCGGCCTAATTACGATTTCTGCGATATCGTAGGGACTGGTGGCGATCACAGCAATAGTATTAATATTTCCACCGCCAGTGCCTTTGTTGCCGCAGTGTGTGGATTAAAAATTGCTAAACATGGCAATCCTAGTATTTCAAGTCGCTCCGGATCATTTAATTTACTGGCATCCTTCTGCATTCCTCTCGATATGACCCCAAGCTCTGTTCGGCGTGCTTTAGATAAGATCGGAATATGTTTTTTATTCGCACCACAATATCACGAAGGATTTCACCATGCGGCACCGATACGTCGTCAATTAAAAACTCGCACTCTATTTAATATCCTTGGCCCGCTAATCAATCCAGCTAAACCGCCAATTTCACTTATTGGTGTTTATGATCTTAAGCTAATTTTACCTATTGCTAAGACATTGCAATTAATAGGATTTAAACGTGCTACTGTTGTTCATAGTGGTGGTATGGATGAAGTTGCCTTACATGCCCCTATTCAAGTGGCTGAATTAAATTAGGATGAAATTTTAATTTACCAGCTAACGACTCAAGATTTTGGCTTACCAACCTACTCTCTATCAGAATTAACTGGCGGCTCTGTTGATAAAAATTATCAACTTATTACCACATTGTTACAGGGTCACGTGAAACCGGCCCATGCTAGCACCGTTGCTGCCAATGTCACATTACTGATGAAGCTTAATAACCATGAAGATCTAAAAACCAATACCGATTTTGCTTTACGGGTTATTGGTAGTCGAAAAGCCTATCAACGGCTAAACACACTAGCCAACAGGAGGAAGTTTCACTAATGCAAGCGACTATTTTACAAAAAATTATTACAGATAAGGTGGCATATTTAGCAACAAGAAAATTAAAGCAGCCATTAACTAGCTTTATTGCACAAGTTAAGCCAAGTTGGACGCGATTTTTATACTGCACTTTCGTAATCTCATCCAGAGTTTATTTTGGAATGTAAAAAAGCCTCGCCATCAAAAGGCATCATTCGTCATCATTTTGATCCTATTCAGATTGCTAAAGATTACCAAAATTATGCGACAGCAATATCAGTGTTAACTGATGAAAAATATTTTCACGGTAGTTTTGATTATTTACGCCTGGTTAGTAATACCGTGCCACAACCAATTTTGTGTAAAGACTTTATTATTGATCCCTACCAAATCTATTTAGCTCGCTTTTACCAGGCTGACGCTATCTTATTGATGCTTTCAATATTAGATAACCAGACCTATCAATTCTTAGCGGAACTGGCAAATAAATTAAAGATGAGTATTCTTACTGAAGTGAGTAGTGAGGAAGAGCTGAAACGAGCTATTAGACTTAAGGCCAACATTGTCGGCATCAATAATCGTGATCTTCATGATCAGTCAATTGATTTAAATCGTACAACACAATTTTCTCCACAATTAGCCAAAGAAACATTAATTATCAGTGAATCCGGTATTGATAACCACCAACAAATTCGTCATCTTAGTAAACAAGTTAAAGGCTTTTTGATCGGCAGCGCATTGATGGGCGAAGAAAATTTAATGTTAGCCATTCGTCGGCTAATTATTCGTGACAATAAAGTCTGTGGCCTTACCCACCCACAAGATGTACAAAGCGCTTATCAAGTCGGAGCGATTTATGGCAGTTTAATTTTTTTTTGCAGTCAAATCGCCACGGAAAGTAACACTCGAGCAAGCGACATCCGTTATAGCCGCAGCGCCCCTTAACTATGTTGGAGTTTTTCAACACCAGGCTAATTCATTAATCGCTAAAATTAGTCATCATTTAAATTTATTTGCCGTCCAGTTGCATGGTTATAAAGCAGCTGCTGACATTCAGCAACTTCGTTCTTTATTACCCGCAAATTGCGAAATATGGCAAGCAGTTAATATGACTCAATCACCACCTTGTTTCAACGCAAAAAATATCGATCGCTATTTACTTGATCATGGTGAAGGCGGCACAGGCAAAACTTTTGATTGGTCTAAATTACCTGCGAAACATCTTGATAAAATTATGTTAGCCGGTGGATTAAATGCGGACAACTGCCAATAAGCAGCTGCGTTAGGCTGCTTAAGCCTTGATTTCAATTCTGGCGTTGAACACCAGCCTGGCATAAAAAGTTGCCATAAGTTACAGATTACCTTTAAAAAATTGTTTGATTATTTATAAGCGTAACAATCAAATTAACAATTTAACGATCAGATTAACGGAATAAAGCAATGAGTAAATTAAATCCCTATTTTGGCCAATTTGGTGGTCAATATGTGCCTGAAATTCTTATTCCCACACTTAACGAACTGGAACAGGCTTTCATCGAAGCCCAGCAAGATGATACGTTTCAACAACAATTTCACGATCTATTACAAAATTACGCTGGCCGTCCCACCGCCTTAACGCTATGTCGCAATTTAACCATCGGTACTAAAACTAAACTTTATCTAAAACGAGAAGATCTATTGTATGGAGGCGCACATAAAACAAATCAAGTGTTAGATCAGGCTTTATTAGCCAAGCGGATGGGCAAAACTGAAGTTATTGCAGAAACAGGAGCAGGGCAACATGGCGTTGCTACAGTGCTGGCTTGTGCATTACTTGGGCTTAAATGTCGCATTTATATGGGGGAAAAAGATGTCCAACGCCAATCACCCAATGTATTTCGGATGCAATTATTGGACGCTAAAGTTATTACGGTAAATAATGGTTCAGCAACCTTAAAAGACGCCTGCAACGAAGCATTGAGAGATTGGTCAGCCAGTTATAGCAACACCCACTATTTACTTGGCGCCGCCGCCGGGCCCCATCCTTATCCAACGCTAGTACGCGAGTTTCAACGTATGATTGGCGATGAAGCCAAAGCACAAATTTTAGCTAGAGAAGGACGACTACCTGATGCCGTAATTGCTTGTGTTGGCGGAGTCTCTAACGCTATCGGATTATTCACGGCGTTTAAACCCGAACAAAACGTACGTCTAATTGGGGTTGAGCCAGCTGGTCTAAGTATCGACCCTGGCGCCCATGGTGCACCATTAAAACATAGTCGGCTTGGTATTTACTTTGGTATGAAATCCCTCCTAATGCAAACCGATGAAGGCCAAATTAAAGAGTCCTATTCTATTTCTGCCGGGTTAGATTTTCCTTCAGTAGGACCAGAACATGCTTATTTAAATAGTATTGGCCGTGCTGATTATGTCTCAATTACCGATGATGAAGCGTTATCCGCATTTTAAAAACTGGCTAATCAGGAGGGTATCATTCCAGCTTTAGAGTCGTCACACTCCCTGGCTTACGCCTTAAAAATGATTGAAGCAGAACCAAAAAAAGAGCAACTACTGATTGTTAATATCTCTGGCCGTGGAGATAAAGATATTTTTACTGTACAGGCTATTTTGCAAGCCAAAAGAGAGATCTAATGGAGCGTTATCAGCTACTGTTTAACACCTTAAGTGCTAAAAATCAGGGAGCTTTTGTCCCATTCATCACCTTAGGCGATCCGAATGCAGAAATATCATTAAAGATTATTGATACACTAATTGAGGCAAAAGTCGATGCATTAGAGATTGGTATTCCTTCTTCTGATCCACTGGCTGATGGTCCAACGATTCAAAAGGCGAATTTATGCGCACTTAATGCGAACATAACGCCAACATACTATTTTGAACTATTAACACAAATTCGCAAAAAGCACCCTTTGATTCCTATTGGCTTATTAGTTTATGCAAATATGATTTTTAACCATGGTATTGATAATTTTTATGCTCAATCTCAGAATGCTGGCATCGATTCCTTTTTAATCGCCGATGTACCAATGAATGAGTCCCTGCCATTTCGCACTTCAGCGTTGCAACATAATTATTGCACCAATATTTATTTGTCCTCCTAATGCAGATGACAAGCTTTTACGCCAAATTGCTTTATATGGTCGTGGCTATTACTTATCTACTCTCGCGTTCAGGTGTAACAGGCACAGAAAAAAAGCAAATATTCCTGCTAGCCAGTTATTAACCAAGTTACAAGCCTACCATGCCGCTCCACCACTGTTAGGTTTTGGCATTGCTGAACCGAAACAAGTCACCGATGCAATCAAAAATGGTATAGTTGGCGGAATATCTGGCTTTGCAGTTGTTAAATTAATTGAAATTCATCACCAGCAACCTGATATTTTACTGGTAAAATTAAAACAGTTTGTTTCACAGATAAAAATGGCTACGCAAAAATAGTCAATTTAAAGCTAGCGGAAAAATGGTAGTTAGCCTTGCTATTTTGTGATTACTAATTATCGATTCTAATAAACTATTGCAATTAACAAGTCGCTATCGATACCAGCTATTCATTTGTAATTTATTTATATTTCATCAATAATCAGTATACTGACTGCGATGAAATTTTCATTTAGCACTCATATACGATAAATAAAAATAACCCTCGTATTAATGGAGAATTGAATAATGAAATATCTTAAATCAATGACAGCGCTCTGTACCATGCTATTTATGGAATTATTCCTTTCTGCTTGTGCTCCAACAGCAAAAACAGAAGGAATTGGTGGATATATTGATGATACGGTTATTACAACTAAAGTGAAGACAGCATTATTGGCAGAAAAAAACTTAAAATCAACGAAAATCAATGTTGAAACCTTTAAAGGTCGTGTGCAATTGAGCGGTTTTGTCAGTTCGCGTGCCGACGCTCAGCGGGCAATTCAAGTAACACAAGGTGTAGCAGGTGTACAATCAGTCATTGATTCAATGAAAATACGATGATTGTTTTACTTTTCAGCCCCAATATAGGGACTGAAATAAATATAATTTATCGCCATTAGCCCCTCAAATCAGATAATAAAATAATCGCTTTTATCACCATAAAGTCATTACCATATCAATTATTAAAACCAATCATTATCTTGTTATATTCAAAATTACTATAATATGAATATCACTCTATTTTTAGTATTTTATCCTTATTTATAGAATAACCACAAAATTTATTGATATAGCAATAGCTTTACCGTAGAAAAGCTATACGCTCTCTTCACTGTCAGTTACAATATACAATTAAAATATGATGATAAAAACCAGTTATAGGAGCAGTTTTCATGTCCATTACGGCCAACTCACTTATCAGCGATAGCTTTAATTTTTTTAAAAATCAGCTGAGCGGCCTTTTTATCCTGTCATTCATTTCAGCTACCATCAGTCTAATACTTTATTACTTTCTGGTTCCCATCGATGAAATGGCAACCATTGTCAAAACCCTTGGTGGTCAAAATGACTCAACTTCACTTTTAACTTGGGTAAGTCAATTATCTGATGAAGAAAAATCGATAATGATGAGAGTCTCATTACTCTCATTGGGTGCGGTTTTTATCGGATTAATATTATTAGTTTCTTCAGTAGTTACTTATTTGTCAGAACTCAGTACCGGCAATAGCGTCAGTGCATGGCAAGCCTTTATGCTTTCGTTACGTATATTACCTAACATGTTAATTTTATTAGTTATATGCACAATTATAATTTATTTTGGCTTTATGCTATTCATCTTACCCGGTATCATTTTAGCTATCGGTTTTTCCTTATCACCCATCATCTTAATAACCGTCAAAAACATTATGCCACTACGAGCCATGAGTCAAAGTTGGAAAATAGCATTTCGTCATTGGGGGTTAATTCTAACAATTTTATTACTTTGGTTAGCATTGCAAATGTTACTCACTATGCTGCTTGGACAATTTCGTTTTTTACCGAGTATGGTGAATAATATTATCTCTTTTACATTGAATAATTTGCTTACCTCTTTTACATTGATCTATTTTTCCCGCCTTTACATGTTAGTTGGAAAAACAACAAATTAACCAGATAAAAATATCACGGCTATTATTTACCATTAGATAGCGTGGTAAAAATTTGCTATTAACATAGACAATTAAACATTAATTACAGAACAAACGTTCTAACTCAAAATTGCATTTTATTCGTAATAACAAGTTAATTACTTCAATATGTTAATAGTGAATTTTATTGCTCAGTAGATAATTTTATCAATAAAAATATATGCCTACTAACTGTGTAACATTATTATCAAATAAGGTAATATAATATAAAACAAATTGGCAATAGGATATTTTATAATTTATTAATCAAATAATTATAAAAATTCATATTTACTCGAAAAGGATCAGGATAAGTGCCCTCATGAGACAACTATTAGATTTTATTCCTCTCATTGTTTTTTTTATTGTATATAAAAAAGTAGATGTTTTTTACGCATCTGGCGCATTAATGATTGCCACCACTTTATCTATGCTGGCCATTTATCTTATCTACAAAAAAATTGAAAAAAGTTCGTTAATTACTTTAGTAATCGTGATCATTTTTGGTGGACTGACGTTGATTTTCCACAGTGATCTTTTTATTAAATGGAAAGTGACAGTTATTTACGCTATTTTTTCATTAGCACTGTTAGTCAGCCAATATTTTACCCAAAAACCATTAATCCAGAGAATGCTGGGTAAAGAGATCCATTTAGCTGATGAGATTTGGCATAAATTAAATTTATCATGGGCAATCTTTTTTGCTATCTGTGCGCTAGTAAATATTTATGTTGCCTTTTGGCTACCTCAGGATGTCTGGGTTAACTTTAAAGTTTTTGGTTTGACCGCGGTCACACTAATATTTACAATACTTAGCATGGTGTATATCTATAAACATCTGCCTAAAGAACAAAAGTAATTGATATGATAACAACGGATACCTACTTCCAGCAGGTATATTATGGCAAATAACAGAAGTAAATTTTTCATGACACAACAATTACCACAAGGAGAATTAGTTCTCCGTACATTAGCAATGCCGGCCGATACAAATGCTAATAGTGATATATTCGGCGGATGGCTAATGTCACAAATGGATATTGGCGGTGCAATTTTAGCAAAAGAAATTGCACTTGGTCGTGTTGTTACTGTCGCCGTCAATGGGATCACGTTCCAAAAACCAGTCTCAGTCGGCGATGTAATATGTTGTTATGCTCGCTGCATTAAAACAGGTAACACCTCTATCACCATCAATATTGAAGTTTGGTCAAGAAAGTTTCCAGTGAGCCAGTAGGCCAACGTTATGGAGCCACCGAAGCCATTTTCACTTATGTTGCTGTTAATGAGGATAATTCTCCCCGTTGTTTACCTGAAGAAAAACGCCATTACCAATTATCTAACTCTGATAACGTATCTCCCAATTAATCTATTTTTAAAGGCCAATTTACCTTGGCCTTTAAGCAAGCTTTATAACTAAACCAATTTAAGAAAGATTAATTGAACCATCGATTTTAAACAGGAATGTCTTTTTTAATCCCTTAGCCGGAATTTTTTCATAATACCAACGATTCATCGCACGCTTAACTTCACGTTCTAACAAACCTCTAGGTGATGAATCAACTACTTCTAAGTTAACGACTCTACCATTTTCATCAATATTATATAGAACATTAACATAACCTTCTTTACCGAGTTTACGGGCGCGATCAGGGTAATCTGGATGTTGAATTCTTAATGCTCTGCGGCCATCTATAGCAATTGATGAGGAAGCTATTTGATTAGTCTGCTGATTATTATTAACACCAACATGATCATCGCTTGCTAATTTGCTCACGACATTAACTTGTGATTGATGTGAGTGTTCGGTAATAGTTTTTTTAATATGATTTCCTACTAACTGCTTAGATTTAGAATTTTGTTTAACGATCGACTTTTTTGGAGTGACCTTTTTTTCACAAGTAACGCCAGTTTGGCTTCAACATCAGGCTCTATTTTAGGCACGATTTCCGTTACTGGCTCATTAACATTTACCGACTAGCTAATATCACTAGGTGCAGCTAAAGCAACCATAGTTACTGACATAGATTCAGCTGAAGAAGCTGATAATTGTAGGTTGTAATAAAAACCAAGATACCGCTAACGAAGCATGAAGAAATAATGATAAGACAATAAATGATGCCGAACAGATCCAACGCATGAGAAAATTCTTTCTTAAATAAGCAAATTAAATAAGCTCTATTCTAAATGCAAATAGCAATCATATTCAATAAGGATAGCTTGCTAAAATTAAAAAAGTATCTTGTTGACGATAAAATTAGGTAATGATCTAGTTTTTCATTAACGATATCAACATGGTAAGCCATAAAAACAAACCAATTATTAACATGTTTAATTTATTTAAAGTAACCAGGCTTAGCATTTGAAGTGTATAATAATAAGTGACTATTTGATCTGACAAATTAACATATCATGGATATAGCAAAAAAATATAAAAATAATTAAAATATTCATAAAATACATTAAATTACTTTTACTTAAGCTAAAAATCGTACTTTTCATATTCATAACAAATTTTATTTTGCTATAGTGAATAATCAGATAATCAGATAATCAGATAATCAGATAATCAGATAATCAGATAATCAGATAATCAGATAATCAGATAATCAGATAATCAGATAATCAGATAATCAGATAATCAATAATATCGAACCAACTTTAAGATAGGAACATCTTTGCCTATGGCAACCCTCTATATACTATTAAACTGGGCTGTGCTTTTTCTGTACTGGCTAATGATTGCCTCGGTTACTATACGCATTTTATTAAAACGCCGTCCGGTGACTTCTGCCCTAACCTGGCTATTGATTATTTACATCATCCCACTAGTTGGCGTTATTGCTTATCTTGCTTTTGGTGAGTTACACCTTGGCAAGCGACGAGTAATTAAAGCAAAGAATATGTGGCCTTCAGTTGAAACCTGGCTTGAAAAACTCAAACAATCTAAACATATTTTTTGCAAAGGCAACAGCCGAGTGGCAGAACCTTTATTTGAACTCTGCGAAAAAAGACAAGGAATTGGCGGCGTTAAAGGAAATAAAATTCAACTTTTAACCAATTATCAAGACGCTTTAAATACCATTATACGCGATATTAATTCAGCCTATTACAATATCGAAATGGTATTTTATATTTGGCAAGACGGAGGGTTAGTTGATGAGGTTACCGAAGCTCTGATCAATGCAGCAAAACGTAGTGTAAAATGCCGAATTATGATTGATTCTGCCGGTAGTTGGTCTTTTTTTCACAGCCATCAACCGAAAAAAATGCGTGAAGCCGGAATAGAACTAATAGAATCACTAAAAGTAAATTTGTTCCGCTTTTTTCTACGACGAATGGATCTACGCCAACATAGAAAAATAATTATTATTGATAATTATTTTTCCTATGTTGGTAGTATGAATATGGTTGATCCTCGCTTTTTTAAGCAAAATGCCGGTGTGGGACAATGGGTAGATATAGTTGTTCGGATGGAAGGACCAGTCTCAACAACTCTTGGCATTGTTTATGCATTTGATTGGGAAATGGAAACCGGTCAACGCATTCTTCTTCCTCCTCCAGACACCAATATTATGCCGTTTGAACAAGCTAGTGGACATACAACTCAAGTCATTGCTTCAGGGCCCGGCTTTCCGGAAGAATTAATCCAGCAATCTTTAATGACCGCAATTTTTTCTGCACGTAAGCAGCTGATACTTACCACACCCTACTTTGTTCCCAGTGATGATCTAATCCATGCTATTTGCACTGCAGCGATGCGGGGTGTCGAAGTGTTAATGGTCATTCCTAATCGGAATAATTCTTTTTTAGTTCGTTGGGCAAGCCGGGCGTTTTACTCTGAATTATTAGAAGCCGGCGTTAAGATCTATCAGTTCAATGATGGGCTTTTGCATGCTAAAAGCCTAGCTGTTGATGGTGAATTAAGCTTAATTGGGTCTGTTAATCTAGACATGAGAAGCCTTTGGCTTAATTTTGAAATTACTGTTGTTATTGATGATAAAAGCTTTGGTAGCGATCTAATATTAGTTCAATATGATTACATTGCTCGCTCTACACCTTTGATGCAGAAGAATTGGAATAAACGTCCATTATGGAACCGTGTTATCGAACGTATTTGCTATTTTTTTAGTCCTTTATTGTAATATTTTTATAAAATTATCAGCAAAAAAAATTATTTTTGTTAAATTAAGCCAATACTAATAAATCAACCAATAACATTTATTTACCATAATTGTCAGATAATGATATTCATATATACACCTAATTTATAAAAATAAGGCTAATTTTTATAAATTAGGCTGTACATAGTTAATAACAAAATTAATTCATTGAGCAAATTACCAGCACCATAACTTACATCTATGTATTATAATTAAGCGTATTAGCTAACAGGAAAAATTTCAATTTTAAATCACCCTATTAGACCATAAATTAAAAAGGATATTGCTATTGCGGTACTTAGAAAAAAGTGTTTTTTAACCTATAGAAATTGGTTTTATAATGGATTAATAATTCATAAAAATTATAATTATTAGGTAAATAAATTTATTAATATAGGTTTTATGGCAATATCAATATCCGAAATTTTATGAATAAATTATAAATATCACTGAGTTATGATGTTATTGCTTGTTTAAAGTAATCCGGGGAAAACAGATTTAGTGCCTGTAATGATAAACTCAATTCCAAGTGACATTAATAATAATCCCATAATACGAGTAATAACATTAATTCCCGTTTGACCTAAATATTTAACGAGAATTGTTGCTGAGCGAAAAAGTAACCAACAACACAAAGCAAAAAAAATACGCGTTAGCGATAGAACAACTAAATTTTGCCATCCTAACCAACGAAAAGACCAGATAATACATGAACTAATTGCTCCAAGACCAGCCATTAATGGTAATGCTAAAGGAACAACTCCAATACTATCACGAATGGCAGTTTCTGATTTTTCTTGTTTGTTCTGCTTATCTTCACCTATTCGACCACTAATCATAGACATAGCAGTGGCTGCAATAACAATTCCGCCAGCAATACGAAAAGAATCAATAGAGATACCAAATAATTTTAAAAAAACCTCTCTCTCCAATAACGAAATACATAAAATAATTGCCACAGAAAAATTAGCCACTAAATGAGTACGGTTTCTTTCTGCCACAGATTGATAATTAGTCATACTAATAAATACAGGCAAAATTCCTATCGGATTAACTAACGCAAAAAGACCTAAAAAAACTTAATATAATTAGGAAGGTCCAGTAAAGTACCAACCACAATTGAGTTCCTCAATCAAATATTAACGCTTAGCTAAAAATTAATTATTCAAAACAAATAATGTTTAGTCTAGCAGGAAAAACACTTTATCTTAGCGTAGTATACTTATCTAGCTAAAATTCAAAAACTAAATCCAATAACACAATAAGTTTCTAAATTAGATACCATACAAAATTTTGCTAACTTAATTCTTCAATATTTACTTATATTGCTAATCGAAATTATTCTTATATAACTTATTACTGAATTGGTTCAGTATGCACTTTTTTTGATAAAGATCACTTTAGCGCTATTTATAATATGGTAAGCTATATATCTATTAAGTTATCATAAATATAATGAGCGTTTTTGCTTATTTTTATGTCTGTAACTAATGTTACTGAACTCAATGAACTTGTCGTGCGTGTTAAAAAAACACAACAACAATTTGCAAATTTTACCCAGGATCAAGTTGATAAAATTTTTCGTGCGGCTGCAGACTCTCGCATTCCTTTAGCAAAATTAGCAGTTGAAGAATCTGGCATGGGAATTATAGAAGATAAAGTGATTAAAAATCATTTTGCTTCGAAATATATTTATAATGCTTATAAAGATGAGAAAACTTGTGGCATTTTGTCCGAAGATCTTACTTTTGGTACTATCACCATCGCTGAACCTATTGGCTTAATTTGTGGTATTGTTCCAACAACTAATCCTACATCGACAGCCATTTTTAAATCTTTAATCAGTCTAAAAAAACGCGTAACGGGATTATTTTTCCCCCTCACCCTCGCGCTAAAAATGCCACTAACAACGCCGCCAAAATCGTATTACAAGCTGCTGTTGCTGTTGCTGCTGGTGCGCCAAAAGATATTATTGGCTGGATAGATGAACCCTCAGTCGAACTTTCAAATGCATTAGTACACCACCCTGATGTTAATCTTATCTTAGCAACCGGTGGACATGGTATGGTGAAAGCAGCTTATAGCTCAGGAAAACCTGCCATCGGTGTAGGTGCAGGTAATACACCTATCGTTATTGACAGTTCTGCCGATATTAAACGTGCAGTTGCTTTAATTTTAATGTCAAAAACTTTTGATAATGGTGTTATTTGCGCGTCAGAGCAATCAGTTATCATTGTGGACGAAATTTACAATCAAGTGCGCGAACGGTTTGTCACTCATGGCGGCTACTTATTAAAAGATAAAGAGCTTAAAGCAGTACAAAACATTATTTTTAAAAATGGTAATTTAAATACGGCTATTGTTGGTCAACCTGCGGTAAAAATTACTGAACTAGCCGGCATACAAGTGCCGTTAAACACAAAAATTTTAATCGGAGAAGTAAAAGCCACAGATGAGAGAGAACCTTTTGCCCATGAAAAACTCTCACCATTACTTGCCATGTACCATAGTAAAGATTTTGCTGATGCCGTTGGAAAACCAGAAAAATTGGTTGAGATGTGGGGTATTGGCCATACTTCATGTCTTTATACTGATCAAGACAATCAAACTGAGCAAGTTAATTATTTTGGCGAGAAAATGAAAACCGCACGTATCTTAATTAATACTCCGGCATCTCAGGGTGGGATTGGTGATCTTTATAATTTCAAATTAGCTCCTTTATTAACATTAGGATGCGGCTCCTGGGGTGGAAATTCTATCTCTGAAAACGTGGGTCCTAAGCACTTAATTAATACTAAAACAGTAGCGAAAAGAGCAAAAAATATATTGTGGCATAAACTTCCTAATTCTATTTACTTTCGTCGTGGTTGCCTACCATTAGCGCTGGAAGAAATTGCTACTGACGGTGCTAAGCGGGCTTTTATTGTTACTGACAGTTACTTATTCAATAATGGTTATGTTGATGAAGTCGTTAACGTATTGAAAACTTTTAATGTTGAAACTGAAGTATTTTTTGAAGTTGAAGCTGATCCTACGCTGAGTATTGTTCGTAAAGGTGCCGCTTTAATGCATACCTTTAAACCAGATATGATTATCGCTTTAGGTGGTGGTTCTCCTATGGATGCAGCTAAAATCATGTGGGTAATGTATGAACATCCCAAAACCCATTTTGAAGAGCTTGCTCTACGTTTTATGGATATTCGTAAACGTATTCATAAATTTCCCAAAATGGGTGTTAAAGCCAAAATGGTGGCCATCACCACAACATCAGGTACAGGCTCAGAAGTCACGCCATTTGCTGTTGTTACTGATGATGCTACCGGCCAAAAATATCCTTTAGCCGATTATGCAATTACGCCAAATATGGCAATTGTTGATGTCAATCTTGTTATGCATATGCCGAAATCACTTACAGCATTCAGTGGACTAGATGCTATCGTCCATGCGCTAGAAGCCTATGTTTCAGTTCTTACAAATGAATACTCTGATGGAAAAGCTTTACAGGCTTTAACGTTGTTAAAAAAATATTTGCCAACCAGTTATCTGAATGGAGCAAAAGATCCTATTGCCCGCGAACGGGTGCACAATGCAGCAACCATCGCTGGTATTGCTTTCGCTAATGCTTTTTTAGGTGTTTGCCACTCAATAGCCCATAAATTAGGTTCCGAATTTCATATACCCCATGGTTTAGCCAATGCGCTGCTAATTGAAAATGTCATTCCTATAACGCTAATGACAATCCAACAAAGCGCCAATATGATCGCCCTCAAGCTCGTCGTCGCTATGGTGAGATTGCTGATCATTTAGGACTAACCTCGCCAGCTGTTCGTACAGCTAACAAAATTGAAAAACTGCTTAATTGGTTAGCAACACTTAAAACTATGCTCGGTATCCCCAAATCTATTCGTGAAGCTGGGGTCGCAGAAAAGAATTTCTTAGCTAAAGTAGATAAGTTATCTGAAGATGCATTTGATGATCAATGTACTGGTGCGAATCCTCACTTTCCGTTGATCGCTGAACTAAAACAAATTATGTTAGATTCATACTATGGTAATAATTTTACTGAAAAGAAAAATATATTTCTGCAAGCAAAGGAAAAAAGTCATCTAGTAAAAGAATCTACTTAATAGACATTTTATTTGTAACCATTTATTTAATAATTAGCACTGAAAATATATTCGGTGCTTTTTTAATCTCAAAATATTTTACTAATCCTTATTTGAAAATAATTTAAAACCAAAATAGTTATTTTACGTAATTAATTTTCATTTAAGAATAATAACCTAATATGGGGAGTTAAAAATTATTTAAATGGAACAACGGAAAAAGGTTTTTCACCCGCTTCAATACATTTTGTGTGATTAATTGCATCCATATAATGTCTACGACAGACTGAGATATATTTTTCATTACCACCAATTTCAATCTGTTCTCCCTGATAGACAGCAAGCCCATTATCATCTAATCGCAAAACCTTACTTGCTTTACGACCACAATAACAAATGGTTTTTAGTTCAATAAGTTTATCTGCCCAAGCTAACAGATAGTGACTGCCAATAAATAACGCACCACGAAAATCTTTCCTTAATCCATAACACAAAACCGGTATGTTTTCATAATCAACAATTTCACAAAGCTGACTAACGTGCTTTTTGGTTAAAAACAGAAACTCATCAACAAGCACACAATGAATTTTTTGACAGCAACTTTTTTCTTTTATTAATCTCCCCATATCTGTCTGTTGCGAAAATAAAATTGCATCTGCAACTAAACCAATTCTGGAGGTTACTTTACCTTGAACAAATAGGGTATCAATCTGAGCAGTGAAAATAAGCTTATTCATTCCCCGTTCATTATAATTATATGAAGACTGAAGTAGTGAAGTAGTGAAGTAGTGAAGTAGTGAAGTAGTGAAGTAGTGAAGTAGTGAAGTAGTGAAGTAGTGAAGTTGATTTACCTGCATTTATTGCTGAATAATAGAAATAAAGCTGAACCATTAGCTCTTTCCTCTTACCTATTTAGACAAATATTTTGAAAGTTTACAACATACATTATCAAACATTATTTTTCATTTCATTTGATTATAAATATTGATAACTAACATAACAGATTTTTTAGTAATGTTTATAGTCATAAAAAAGTTCGTATGTTTAAATGTTACGCTCTACAAACAACATCTTTATTTTAACAAAGTATGTGATAAGAAAAGATTATTAATAGCTAACCTTCATCAAAAAACTTAGATACCTAGTAGTGATAACTCAACAAAAGCTTAATAAGCAAACTCTTTTATACATATTAAGTTAAAATTTAGTTTATGTTACATACCATAAAGTTGAATAAAAATAAAAAACATCATCTTTACATCTGAATGAAATTCCAATATAAAAGCAGTTCTATCATTTTCGTATAGATTTTTAAGTATCCGGGGTATCTAATATAAAATATATAATATTTTTACAGTGAACGCTTATATTGCTTTTGCAAAGAAGTTTAAGTTTAAAAAACAATAAATTTAACCTTATTTTGTAACTTCACTATTGCAGAAAATAAAATAGCATTCTATTATTAGTAGACATCAGCCAACATTCATTTTAATTCGAGACCAGGAAAATGAGCGATTCATTGAAATATTTTAAATCATTAAATAACATTCGTACCTTACGTGCGATAGCAAGAGAAATGCCGTTAGAATCATTGCAAGAAATACATGATAAATTTAATACCGTTGTAGATGAACGTCGCGAAGATGAAAATCAAGCGAGAGCACAATTAGAAGCTCATAGTCAAAAAATTGCAAAATATATTAAATTACTGGAAGGAGAAGGACTCAGTCTAGATGATCTAGTTACTGCAAAAACGCCTTCAAAAACATCTAACCGTACTAAGCGCGCAGCAAGACCGGCTAAATTTCAATATAAAGATGAAAATGGTGAAATAAAAACCTGGACCGGCCAAGGTCGCACACCAGCTATCATCAAAAAGGCACTAGCGAAGGGTAAACATATGGATGATTTTTTAATCTAAATGTCCTTTCTCTACTTTTAAAATACCCTTTATATAAAGGGTATTTTAATTACACATATCATTAACATTTATTACACAATAAATAACCAGCCTTAATAAGGTCTAATATATATCAAAGCGTAAAACTCTGCTCGCTAAGATAAATACTAAATACATTTACATGCCTGCCACTTTTCACTAATAACTAACCATACCTTTTCCTATAATAAAGAAGCCGACATAAAAATGTATAACTTCTATTAATATAAATATTTTATTATCAGCGATACACCATGTAATGTAAATTTTTGTTATCTAAACATTTCAAATTATTCCTTCAAGAAATAGTATCGTTGTTTTTTATTGCCATAAAGTCATGCATTCGATGTTCATTATTAGACTTCTCTCTATTTTATTTTGTTAGAGAGGTTGTTAAGTTTCATTCTATTCATTATGTAAAAATTTATTATAGAAATAATAAACAGATTACTTTATAAAAAAAATAAACGGCTAATCTGATACAAGCTAAATCAATTAAATATAATTACTATACTTTTTTATCATAATTATGATCAGTGTTAACGTAAATATTATTGATAGAAACTCACGCGCTAACACAAGAAATTTTAGCTAGTAACTAAAATGGTATATGATCAGCAAAATCAAATTATTATTATTTGAAATAGTTTGTAATATCTCCATTTAAACAACATCCTTGCCTACTTATATAATTAATAAATCTCATTTTAATTTTATGCATAAATAGAACTTGTTAAAATAAATTTGTAATAACAAATAGCAATATTGTATAAAAATACCATGCAGGTTTTTTTATTGATTTGAATCAAATTTCTCAACAATTAGCAATCTAAGATATTTTTTTACCCACGCGGAAAATTCATCACCTAAAAATTCATGCTGCATACCATATTCAACAAATGCTTTCATATAACCCAATTTATTACCGCAATCATGGCTTTTACCTTGTAAATGATAGGCTTCAACAGGTTCTCCTTCTATTAACATTTCAATCGCGTCAGTTAACTGGATTTCATCACCTGCACCCATTGGTGTTTTCTCTAATAAAGACCAAATTTTCTCTGACAATACATAACGCCCAACGATAGATAAATTAGATGGCGCCAGTTCAATTTTAGGTTTTTCAACAACGCCTTTAATAATTTTGCTTTCACCAGCTTTTAATTCATAACTGTCACAATCTACAACACCATAATTGGATACAGACTCCTTTGGTACCGGCTCAACAAGAATTTGACTGGCTGATGTTTCATGATAACGCTTCAGCATTGCGGTTAAATTATACTGTTTCAAATCCGAAGAATATTGATCAATAATTACATCCGGTAAAACTACAGCAAAAGGCACCTCTCCTACCAATGGTTTTGCACATAAAATGGCATGTCCAAGCCCTTTTGCGATACCTTGTCTCGTTTGCATAATTGTGACATAACTTGGGCATATGGATTGTACATCATTTAATAATTGCCGTTTAACGCGCTTTTCCAAAATTGCTTCTAATTCAAAACTAGTATCAAAATGGTTTTCTATTGAGTTCTTTGAAGAGTGAGTGACTAATATAATTTCATGAATACCAGCAAATATACATTCATTTACTACATACTGAATAAGTGGTTTATCCGCTAAAGGTAACATTTCTTTAGGGATCGCTTTGGTTGCCGGCAACATGCGAGTTCCTAATCCTGCGACAGGAATAACAGCTTTGCTAACTTTTTTTTCCGCTTTTTTTAATTTCATTTTTTCTACCAAGTTACCTAAATACAAAATACTAATGAAATGTGACAGATAGATTTTCAACAACTTTTGTGGCGAGTATAGCAGTAAAATGTACCAAATAAATAGCAAACTAGAGAAAATTGGCCTAGGTTAACAATCCTATAAAAAGTAAATAATTATAATATTTCCACCAATGAATTAAACATTAAAGTCATTCGATGTTTATGATTCCATATTTTACATTGCCAATCTATTCCTTTTTCCATTATTTGCTGATAAGCAATTGATTGTAAGCTACCCAATGGTGCACTTGATGACAATTCGACTTCTTTATTCTCAGTTTTTAATTTTACATTAAGTCCTACTGAAGCTAATACAATTGTTTTACTTTCAGTATAAAAATAACCTAATAAAATTGGAAATTGTCCTTTAATATTTAAATCCATTAATAAAGTGTTTATTTGCTAAAGCATTTCACTAATATTAAATAATTTGTTTGATTGGCTATTAAGATAGGTTTGCAATAATTCATTAAATGCAACTTTAAGTAATAATGCAGCCATAACACCATCACCCGAAGAATACTCAATATCAAGGCAATAAAAACCTATTTGTTTATCAGAAAGTTCTGCTAAATTAAATAATAATCCAATTTTATTAATATCTTTTAGTTGCCGATAATTAATTTTATAATTTGCCAATGTTTGATTTACTTTGGGCTGCAGCTTAAGTAAAACTAGCAAAATATCATGCTTTTCGTGCTGTACCATTTGCTAAATATGAAAAAGCTCAGCAGATAAACGAAGGGTTGTTTCTACAATATCTGGATACAAATTACGGATAATCGTCTCTCTAACATCATCAAAATCAACAATCGGTGTTAATAATGCATCTTTTACCCCAAGTCAAAGCATTCTATCTAAATCACTAATTCTATTTGTTCCTGAAATAACAATAACTGGAATTTCACACTTCATTTCCACCAATTTCTGCATTAAAGTCTCACCACTCATCACAGGCATGCTTAAATCACATAAAATCAAATCAAGATGCTCAACAGCATTAATAATATCTAAGGCCTCCTTGCCCATTGCTGGTTGTATAAGTAATCACATCAAATGATTTAAGGTAATTTCTCAATACGGAGCGAAAAACCACCTCATTTTCTACAATTAATATTTTCTTCTCTTTCATATGCCAGCCTTACATTACATAAAATGCCATTGACGATATTATCTTTTTAGAAAATAGTACTTATGATAGAACAAATATTTTACGGATTGACACTTAAAGTTATATATTTTTTTGTATTGAAATATATAATTATTTTTCATTTATTGTTATCAATATCTAAAATTCAAATCAGCAAACAAAAGTAGATAAATGATCAATAGCACTAAGGATGATTCAGTCACTATTGAGTAACATTATTTACCCAATTAAAAGTGGATATAAAGATAAAAATGAACCTTTGTTAAAGTTTTCAGATAAATTAATCATAAATAACTCATATTTATCTATTAAAGCGCTTGTTTTCTTTTAATTAATCAATATTCCAAATGATAAAAATGTGATTTACAATAATAAAAAGATGTTTTTTTTAAATAATTTTAATGAAATTTTAAAAAAAACATTGCGATAATACTCCTAAAAGAGTCAGAATTACCACATTTTATCGTAACAAGATTAAAATTTCCTATTTTGCGATATTTGTAACAAAAAAATTTGAAGGAAAAGACCATTCATGCAATAAAACAAAATAAAATTCTTCACACCATCTGCCCTGATGCAAAAGGGTTAATCGCTAAAATCACAAATATTTGTTATAAACATCAATTAAATATTGTTCAAAATAATGAATTTATTGACCATCAGACGAACTGTTTTTTCATGCGTACCGAACTTAACGGTATTATACATTATTAGCTGATCTCGACGATACTTTACCATCAGCGTCTAAACGGGAATTAAGTACAGCAAATCAACGACGCATTGTTATTATGTTAACCAAAGAAGCACACTGCTTAAGTGATCTATTAATGAAAAACGCCTATGATGGTCTTGATGTGGAAATTGCGGCTGTAATTGGTAATCACGAGACATTAAGATCACTAGTTGAACAATTTAATATCCCATTTCACTAACATTAGCCATGAAAATTTAACGCTATAACAACATGATCATCTATTAAAAGAACAAATTTACCATTATGATCCTGATTATGTGGTTTTAGCAAAATATATGCGCACACTTACGCCTGATTTCGTTCAACATTATCCCAATAAAATTATTAATATCCATCACTCTTTTTTGCCAGCTTTTATTGGTGCAAAACCTTATCATCAAGCTTATCAACGTGGTGTCAAAATCATTGGAGCAACGACGCACTTTGTCAATAATGATCTCGATGAAGGCCGTATTATCACTCAGAATGTGATTAACGTTGATCATAGTTATACTGCTGAGGATATGATGCGAGCAGGTAAAGACGTTGAAAAAAATGTTTTGAGCCACGCTTTATACTGGATATTAGCACAACGTGTTTTTGTTCATGGCAACCGCACGATTATTCTTTAACCTATCCTATATTTAATAAAATAGCCTGACTTATTTTAAAGGTAATTATTATACAGAGTACATAATATTACCTTTAAACAATCACAATTATTTTATTAAATTTAATTTTTATAAAATATTTTATTTAATTATTTTTCATGATAGATGATTTTTGTTATTAACTATATTTAAAAAAACTGACATCGTTATTACATTTAAATTTTACCTAATGAACTAATGAACTAATGAACTAATGAACTAATGAACTAATGAACTAATGAACTAATGAACTAATGAACTAATGAACAAGGATAATAGTTCTGACTAATCGATTAAATTTCAAATAGATAGGCACTTAGAGCAGTTAACGCTTGCTCTGTCTATTCACTAGAAAAAACTCGCAAGTTACAAACCCTGTGGTTACTAGCATCAGAACAACCATAATTTTGCCCAATTAATATTTTACTTATTGATTAATATATTTTTTTAATTGCATCAATAACCCGATTCAAAATACTACCATGTGCTTTAGATTTATAAAAATAACAACTATTTGTCATGCTAAGCTCATCTAGCGGTAAAAATATAATGTCAGGTGTTGATTGACAGGTTTCGGGTAATTTATCGGTTAAACCGATGTAATCACCATTTTGTATTAATCCATCGCAAAAACCACTGTTTTCCATCCATCTGATATTGATTCTATTTGCCCCTATCGTCGCTTTTGATTCTATATCTCGAATAAATTGACTTTTATATAAGACCGGATCACATAGCCAAGGAAATTGATTCAATAATTTTAATAGATTCTTTTCAGCATGTTCGTAAAGTTGTTTACGACAACATATACCAATAGTCTCTTTTTGTAATTTTTTTAACAAAATAAAACGTTCACTTACAATTTTTTCTAAACTTAAAATTAAAATATTGCCATCACCATCATAATCTGATATTTCATTTACTTTATCATAATCAAATTTTAAAACGTTTATTGGTATTTTATTAATACCTGCTGTTTGATAAAGTTTTATTAAATGATGGTTTTTACCCCAGTCATAATAAATATTAACCACATTACGAAATTCATTACCAACATATCTTTTAGTAATTTCTTTTTCCTGCAAATATAAATTTTTTAAATCATTATAAAGTTATTACCCTTCCTTTGTTAAAATCATGCCGGATTTTTTCCTTTTAAACAGCGTTTTACCTAATACGGCCTCAAAATCTTTAATTAATTTTGCGACAGGGGGAGCCGTGCGATGCAATATTCTCGCCGCTTTACATAATGAACCTTGTTCAACAACTGCCATAAAAGCTTCTAACTTTCTTGAGAAAAACATAATGATTACTCCACTTCAATCTTAAATATCAAATAGAAAAAATTTAAATATCTATTTAATAATTTATAGCTGACACAGAAATTCAAAAAGAATACCTTTTTACAGCTCTTTAAGATAAAATCACTTAGGCTAATAATTTAAAGAAAAATAATTAAATCTCGATAATTAATTTCATAAATTGATTTTTAGCAAATGACATCATTACATCTAGCTAATATTTTCTGACAAAAAACAAATTTTCATATAGTGCATTTTTAATTATAATTTATTAATTTGAATTAAATTAATTATTTTTTAAAGTTATATATTTTTTTAAAATTTAATCACTGCCAATCACGCTAAATAATTTAAATATAAAAAATAATTCATTAATAAATAAAAGAAAGTGTTTTATATAATGGGTTACATTTATATATTCAATCTGATAAAATGTTTTTATAAATATATTTCAATTAGGTAACCAATTCGAATGAAATTTGTCTCATTTAACATTAATAGCCTAAGAGCACGCATCCACCAACTTGAAGCTATCATCGAAAAACATCAACCTGATGTCATAGGCTTACAAGAGACCAAAGTTGATGATGGTGCATTCCCTTTAGATTAAGTTAATCAGTTAGGCTATCATATCTGCTACCATGGACAAAAAGCACATTATATGGTGTCGCGCTATTTTGAAAACAAAAACCAATTACTATTCAAAAGGGATTTCCTGGCGACGATATTGATTGCCCAGCGCTGTATTATTATGGCAGATACTGAAATAGAAAAAGGCACAACTACCATAATAAACGGTTATTTCCCACAAGGTGAATGCCGTGATCACCCAACAAAATTTGCAGCAAAAGCAAAATTTTATCAAGACTTGCAACTTTATTTGCAAAATAATCTTTCTCCTCAATCGCATATTATTCTTATGGGAGATATGAATATTAGCCCAACAGATCATGATATCGGCATCGGTGAAATTAATAGAAAACGTTGGTTAAGTGCGCGGAAATGCTCATTTTTACCTGAAGAACGCGAATGGATGGATAAATTGAAATCCTGGGGATTAATCGATACTTACCGTCAACAAAATCCAGAAATTACTGATCAATTTTCGTGGTTTGATTACCGTTCCAAGGGTTTTGTCGATAACCGAGATTTGCGAATTGATTTGATCTTAGCCTCTAGTTCGTTGTTTGCCTGCTGTGGTGAAACGGGCATTGATTATGACATTAGAAGTATGGAAAAACCTTCAGATCATGCGCCTATTTGAGCAAAATTTGAGTTAAATTAAGTTAAAATTAAATGATACTACTATTTTACACTTAGTTATCATTTGATTGTCTTTTTCGACTAGCTCTCTTCTTCTTTACTGATAACTTTTTCTCTTCGATGACCGCTATTGTATGGAATATGGTTAAATCAGTTTGTTGTTTAGCTTGTTGGATTAACATTTTCAATGTATCTGCTAATGGTGACATAAAATTCTGATAACGAAACTGTTTTCACTGATTTTGGTTAATTTAGACTCCCAGTGAGCAGTCATATCAGGCAATACTGTCACCAGCGGTAAAACTTTATATAAGGCGATGCCTGCTGGCGCAGCATGGATATAACGAAAATTTACGTTTAAATAACAGTTCTATAACACCCGCTCGGGTCGATTCTATTCCTAAACCATCCGTTGCTCGCAATACCTTTTTCAGCGCCTTATCTTGCACAAAACGGGTAATACCGGTCATAGCCGACAACAAAGTGGGATCACAGTAAAGGGTTTTTGTGGCTGAGTCTGCTTTTCTATTACTTCACCCTGCTCGCAAAATAATTCATTTTTTACCTTTACCTCAGGGAGTGGCATACCATCATTATCAGCATCCCGTTCCTTAGTAGTTAAAGTTGCTCGCCAACCAGGTTCGACCAAAAAGCGATCTCTTGGCGATAAATTTTCCACCTGCGATCTCCAGTTCAATAACCCGCTTATGAAATTTTGCACTAGCCATAAATTGGATAATATATTGATCAGCAATCAATGCATAAATTTTGCTTTCGTTTTGATCAAGCTGCACCGCTATTGCTTTAGCAGTAGGAATAATTGCATGATGTGCATCAACTTTTTTATCATCCCAACAGCGATTTTGCTTATCTAATTCAGCCAATTCAAATTGTGTAAGTTCTGGCTGATGTATAGCAATAGCTTTTAATACCCCATGACGATTGGCAAAATGCTCTGGCGGTAAGTAACGACTATCGGAACGAGGATAAGTAATAACTTTATGTTTTGCATATAATTGTTGACATATATCAAGAACTTCCTTAGCACTTAAGCCATGTTTTTTAGCGGCTTCAATTTGCAAAGTCGACAATGAATAAGATAAGGGCGCAATCTCTGATTCTTGTTTATTTTGATAGGCAACAACCAAGGCTGGTTGCTGCGTAATTCGTGCAGCAACATGCTCGGCTAAAGGTCGATGAATCAGACGCCCTTCTTCATCCTGATAATCAATGCAGGCTTCACTTGGCTGCCCAAATAGCGGTAAAACGTTCTTTATTCGGCGTGATTATATGTGCTTTTACTTCAAAAAAATCTTTAGCAACAAAATGTTCAATCTCTTCATCTCTTCTAACCACTAATCCCAATACTGGCGTTTGAACTCAGCTAACGGATAATACCCCTTGATACCCCCCTCGCTGACCAAGCAAAGTATAAGCCCGCGTCATATTTATGCCATACAACCAATCTGCTCTGGCTCGAGCCAATGCGGAAACACAAAGTGGAATAAAATCTCGATTACTTCTTAACCGTTCAATGGCCTTAACTACCGCTTGAGGATTAAGATCGCTAATTAAACAGCGCTGAACATACTGCTTTTTATCATCGGGTAAGGCTAAAAAATCTAACACTTCATCCACCAGCAATTGCCCTTCGCGATCGGGATCTCCCACCTGCACAATCTCATCGGCCTGAACTAATAGCGCTTTATAGTATTAAGTTGCTTAATAACTGCCGCCCGAGGCTTTAATTGCCATTTTTCAGGAATGATCGGTAAATCAGTTAATGATCGACGTGCTAAACGAGGATCGTAAGCTTCAGGTTCAGCTTGCTCCAATAAATGACCAATACACCAAGTCACATATTGCGAATCACCACACACAATAAAACCATCTTGTCGTTTATGTGGCTTTGGTAAAACATCAGCTATAGCCCGCGCTAAACTGGGCTTTTCTACAATAAACAGACGGCGCATAGGTTATTCAACTACCTCAATCATCGCTCTGCATGATTTGGATTGCTCTAATTGACCGATTGCGCTAAGAGATAAATTATTTTGCCAGGCAATTTGCTTAACTTCAGCAATTGCTGTTGGTAACACCGCCATTAATAATCCCCCTGAGGTCTGCGGATCATAATACATTGCATTGTAACGGTGTCATCTGGCCTAAAAAATGGCCGTAACTGGCAAAATTACGTTGGGTTCTACCTGGTACACACCCTTGCTCAATATAACTTTCAATATGAGGTAATTTAGCTATTTGCGAAAAAGCCACCGTCGCCTGTAAATCAGCCGCTCGACAGATTTCAGTTAAATAGCCTAACAAACCAAAACCGGTTACATCAGTCATCGCAGTAACCCCTTCAATATTTGCCAATTCTGAACTTGATTTATTTAATTAACACATAATCTGAGTCGCTACCCTTTGATGTTCAGGTAACAATAACTTTTTCTTTTCTGCCGTTGTGTGAATACCAATTCCTAATAGTTTAGTTAAAAATAATTGGCTACCCGCAACTGCAGTACTATTCTTTTTTACTTTAGTGGTATGAATAACACCTGTCACGGCAAGACCAAATATCGGTTCGGGCGCATCGATCGAATGACCACCTGCAAGTGATATGCCAGCATCCTTACAAACCACTCGCCCCCTTCAATCACTTGTTGGGCTATCTCAACTGGGATTTTATTAATGGGCCAACCTAATATCGCAATCGCCATAATGGGTTTACCGCCCATCGCATAAATATCACTAATTGCATTAGTGGCAACAATACGTCCAAAATCAATCGGCGAATCCACTATTGGCATAAAAAATCCGTGGTACTAATAATCCCTATGCCATTGCGAAGATCATAAACAGCAGCGTCATCGTTGGTCTCGTTACCAACCAGCAAATGAGGATCATTAAATTTTTTACGTTCACTATATAAAATGGTCTCCAATATATTGGGAGCAATTTTACAACCGCAACCCGCTCCATGACTAAATTGGGTTAATTTAATTTCCGATGGCATATTTTTTCCTTTAAAAATAAGTCACAAAATCCTTTATATCCGGTGAAGAACTTTTCATTGTAGGATTAAATTTAGGCGTTCCTGAATAGAGGAAGCCAACAATTTTATCATCTTGCTGGCAAGCTAAACCTGATCTCACCACCGGATCAGTGGTCCAAGAGCCGGTACGCCAAATGCCACCAAATCCTTGAGCAACAGCAGCCATCTGCATAGCATGAACACAACAACCAGCAGTAATAACTTGGTCCTAGTCAGGAATTTTTGTATCGACGACAATTTTAGCAATAACAGCAATAATTAACGGAGCTCGTAAAGGTGCTTTTTTGGTTTTCTCTTCAGCTTCTTGACCCAAATTAGCGTTAATTGCGGCTTTTTCCAGTAACTGTCCAAATTTATCGAGCTCTTAATTTTGGATCACCACAAAATGCCAGGGGCGTGTAACGTACCATGATCAGGAGCCCGTATTCCGGCTGCCAAAATATTATCCAGTAATTGACCTTCAGGTGCTGGTGATATCAAATGACTCATGGAACGACGAGTTAATAATAGTGTTAAAGCATCCATAGATTCCTCCTTGTTGAAATTCACTTATATC
This sequence comes from Arsenophonus endosymbiont of Aleurodicus floccissimus, assembly GCF_900343025.1. Lineage (GTDB taxonomy): Bacteria > Pseudomonadota > Gammaproteobacteria > Enterobacterales > Enterobacteriaceae > Arsenophonus. The sequence goes on from NZ_OUND01000001.1 coordinate 621,801, forward strand.
GCAACTAATTGAATAGCTAAAAATAGCGTAGAAATGACCTTTTTATAAGTATGTTTCTCAAAAATAGAATATTATCATCAGCATTAGTATAGTAAGGTAACATTTTTAATCAGCTTGAATAGCAATAAAATAATATTTTTAATTATTCTATGAGTTATGGCTAACAATTATCTTATGTCCTTTTAAGATAAATATGTTAATCATATAATTGGAGATCACATGCGAAACCCATGGAATTTAATCGCAACCTGTTTTAAATTTAGTTGGCGATTACTTAATTTTATCAGACGATTTGTCACCAGTTTTATCTGTCTTTTTTTGATCTTTATCGCAGCAAGCAGTTACTTTGCCTATAAAAGTGAAAAAAAATCGACGAGCCAATATCATGGTGCGCTACTTATTGATCTACAAGGTGTGATCGTTGATCAAGTCTCTATCCCTAATCCTCTTGGTAAAATGAGCCGCGAATTGTTAGGCTCGTCAAACAAACGCATGCAAGAAAACTCCTTATTTGACATTGTAAATATTATCCGCCGGGCAACCTATGACGACAAAATTACCGGTATCGTTTTACAACTAGATAATCTGATTGGTTCCGGCCAGCCATCTTTACAATATATTGGTAAGGCGTTGATAGAGTTTAAGCAAGCGGGAAAACCTATTTATGCTGTAGGTAATGGCTATAATCAATCGCAATATTATTTAGCCAGTTTTGCCAATCATATCTATATGTCACAACAGGGTCATGTCGGAATTTACGGTTTTTCAACCAATAAACTCTTTTATAAGACGCTACTGGATAACCTAAAAGTCAATAGTCATATTTTCCGTGTTGGCACCTATAAATCAGCGGTAGAGCCATTTATTCGTAACAATATGTCACCTGAAGCACGTGAAGCCGATAAAGTCTGTATTGGTTCACTATGGCAACATTATTTATCAACCGTGGCGCAAAACCGACAAATGACGCCAGAAAATATCTTCCCTGGTGCCGATAAATTGATTGAAGAAATAAAAAGCGTCAATGGTGATAGTGCGCAATATGCAATTAAACAAAAACTCATTGATCATATATTTACCGGCTCAGTTATGGAGAAAGAGTTAAGCAAAAAATTTGGTTGGAATGATAAAGAGCAACATTTTAATTACATCAGTATCTATGATTATGCCGATGAACACCCCCAGCAAAATCAGCTAATGCGACAAAAACAATCCGATGAGCAAGCTAGAAATATCGCTGTGATAATTACCCAAGGCGCCATTATAGATGGACTACAAGAGCCTGGCATGGTTGGCAGCGAAACAACGGTAGCGCAAATACGTAAAGCAAGATTTAACCCTGATATCAAAGCGATTGTGTTACGTGTTAATAGTCCTGGTGGTAGTGTTACCGCTTCAGAAGCGATAAGGAATGAACTTGTTGCTGTCCGCGAGGCCAATAAACCTATTGTAGTCTCGATGGGAGGAATGGCAGCATCAGGCGGTTATTGGATTTCAACACCGGCCAATTATATTTTTGCCAGTCCAACAACCCTGACCGGTTCAATTGGTATTTTCGGTGTGATAAATACCTTTGAAAAAAGCTTAGATACAATTGGCGTTTATACTGACGGTGTCTCTACCACGCGATTAGCGGATATCTCAGTTACAAAAGGGATTAATAAACAATTTTCTGACATGATGCAAATCACCATAGAAAATGGCTATAACACCTTTCTAAAATATGTTGCTCAGGCGCGCCACAAAACACCAGCAGAAATAGATAAAATCGCTCAAGGTCGGGTGTGGGTAGGTTCAGACGCGCTACAAAACGGTTTGGTTGATAAACTGGGTGATTTTGACGATGCGGTAAATAAAGCGGCTGAATTAGCTAAAATTACTACACCGTCACTTGACTGGATGCAGCCTGAACGTTCTTTTATTGATCAATTAATACTTGAATTAACTTCAAGCGCTGAGGCAATGATGCCCAATACACTGCAATTGTTACTGCCGCAAAAAATGGCTAACAACCTTCAGCAACAAATCAAATTTTACCAGCATATGAATGATCCACAAAATCGCTACGCATTTTGTTTAAATTGTGGTGAAGTTTATTAATAAATAGCCATCATTGTTCAATTCTAGCGCCCTGCATATGGGTGCTTTATTTTATATTAGTATTTAATATCCCACAGATTTTATTAGCTAACTACTTTATAATTCTTTAAATTTATCAATTTTCACTTATTCATATCGTTAGGAAAGAGAATGAAAAAAAATCCATCCATGTCGTTTACACAGGCGGCACTATTGGCATGCAATACTCCATCCCATGGATACGTGCCAGCTTTCGGCCACCTACTACAAAAACAACTGACCAGCATGCCAGCATTTCATCGCGCTGAAATGCCAAATTTCACGATTCGTGAACATAATCCTTTAATTGATTACGCTAATATGACACCACAAGATTGGCAGTGCATTGCAGATGATATTAGTGATAATTATGAAAACTATGATGGTTTTGTTATTCTACATGGTACCGATACGATGGAATTTATCGCCTCTGCACTTTCATTTATGTTTGATAACCTAGATAAGCCGATTATCGTGACAGGGCCACAAATACCACTGGAAGCGTTAAGATCAGATGGCCAAACTAATCTTCTTAATGCATTGTACTTGGCGGCAAATTACCCTATCAATGAAGTGACACTATTTTTTAATAAAAAATTATTTAGGGGTAACCGAATCGTCAAATCACATGCTGATGGTTTTGATGCCTTTACTTCTCCTAATTGTCCAGCATTGATTGATGCAGGTATTCATATCCGTTGTTTACAAAGCTGTCCATTGCCAAAAAACGTCGGCAATTTCAGCAGCCATAAAATCACACCTCAACCCATTGGGGTTGTTACTATTTATCCTGGTATTTCAGTACAAAGTATCGAAAACATCTTATTGCAACCCACCAAAGCACTCATTTTCGGTTTTACGGTGTTGATAATGCACCTTCACAAGCTGAGTTGTTAAAATGCCTTGAAAAGGCCTGTCAACACGATATTATCGTCATTAATCTGACACAATGCCTCTCTGGACGAGTTAACATGAATGGGTATGCAACCGGGCACGCATTAGCCAAAGTTGGTGTTATTAGTGGTTATGATATGACTTTTGAGGCAACCCTTACCAAGCTTCATTATTTACTTAGTCAATCCTTATCTTCAAATGATATTCGTACGCTAATGCAAAAAAATTTGCGCGGTGAACTTAGCTATAGTGACAATTATTAAGGACAACATAATGACTAATACTGCATCATTGCTGGTCGATCTGCAAAATGACCCTTGTAAAGGGGGCGACCTAGAAGTGTTAGATAGTGAAAGTGTTATTAGTACAGCTAATAATGTTATCGCCTACTGCCAACAACAAAATATCGTTATTATTGCCAGCCAGGACTGACATCCTGCTGATCATTTAAGTTTTGCCATTAACTCAGGAACTCAGGTAGGCACAGAGGGGAAACTTAATGGCCTACGCCAAATTTGGTTGCCAGTTCACTGTGTGCAACATCAGAAAGGAGCACAATTCCATCCAGCACTTAATCAGTCAGCCATCCAGGCAACTTTTCAAAAAGGGGTGAATGCCACAATTGATAGCTATAGTGCTTTTTTTTATAATGATCATCAACATGCAACTCAGTTAGATCATTGGCTCACAGAAAATCAAATCAAACATCTATACATTATGGGGTTAGCAACAGATTACTGCGTAAAATTTACCGTCCTTGATGCAGTGCAATTAAGTTATCAAGTAACGGTTATTCAAGATGGTTGTAGGGGCGTTAATCTTCATCCAGAAGATAGTCATCATACATTACAAGAAATGGTATTAGCTGGTGCTAAATTAATAATATCTTCTGATTTGCTCATGCAATCTATGACTATAACTCATGCTCTTAGTTAAGGACGGACAATCTATTATTAACATCGAATAAATTTTGGTTAGTGCTGCTGTTCACTATCAAACAATCGCTTTAGCTCATCTTTTGTTTTCAAAATGATATTCCCATCGGTGCCCACCGTCATATGCTGAGCATCATGATTATGCCTAGCCTGCCAAAGCATAATAGCTTGCAGACTATTTTCTTTTTGCTCGGGTGTTAACACAACACCATCAGGCCACTTCCCCAACTCAACGGCAGTCAGCAATCGTTGATAAATATCGATAGTCATTAAATTAACCAAATCATTAAGCTCCATATTTCATCCCTTCTCTTTTTTATCGTCGTGTAAACCTTACTTAACCCTCAATTACTTCGTCAGATTATTGATCAGTAAAACTTAATGCAACAGAATTAATTCAATAACGTTGCCCAGTCGGTTGTGGGCCATCGGCAAAAACATGGCCTAAATGTGCGTTACAGTGACGGCAACGCACTTCTATCCGCTGCATACCGTGGGAAAATTATCAATATAACTGACGGCTTGATCATTAATCGGTTGATAAAAACTTGGCCAGCCACAGCCAGTATCAAATTTTGTTTGTAATAGAAAAAGCGGCGCATGGCAACAGAGACAGTAATAAATACCTTCTCGTTGATTATGTAATAATTTACCTGAAAAAGGTGGCTCGGTTCCGGCTTCTTGAGTGACATGATGTTGCATTTTATTAAGTTTATTTGACTTAATGCGTTTATGTTCTTTTTCTGTCATAAGAAAGCTTTCCTTATTTTCTAGTAAAAGTAATTATATTCATATGATGAGCAAAAATTAACACTAAACCATTTCAATTATTTTTAACCCGGTGTAAACCGGGTCTTTCTAGTCTGATTTGTGAGATAATTCACATATATTAGCAATATTCACTTTAAATCTCCTTATCCAGAACGATAATAGTAAATCAAAACATTGACCTTAAGCTTGTTGACAAACATACAAAAGTGCTTTATGTGTCAATTTTTTTGGTAATTGACACGATTCCTCTTGACGGATGGCAAGGTTTTGGTAACGATAGAAGCAATATTGAATTCTTTTAAATTAAATAAAATATAGCTGGTGGAGATACTATGACTATCAAAGTAGGTATTAATGGTTTCGGTCGTATTGGCCGTATTGTTTTTCGGGCTGCCCAAGAGCGTAAAGATATCGAAATCGTAGCAATCAATGATTTATTAGATGCCAATTATATGGCCTATATGCTGAAATATGACTCAACCCATGGCCGCTTCAACGGTACTGTCGAAGTTAAAGATGGTCACCTGGTGGTTAATGGTAAAACTATTCGCTACACAGCAGAAAAAGATCCTGCTAACTTGAAATGGAATGAAGTTGGTGTCGATGTGGTTGCGGAAGCAACAGGTATTTTCTTAACTGAGGAAACAGCACGCGAACATATTGCGGCGGGCGCTAAAAAAGTCGTTTTAACTGGCCCTTCTAAAGATGATACCCCAATGTTTGTAATGGGCGTTAATCATGACACCTATAATGGTCAGGATATTGTTTCTAATGCCTCTTGTACCACAAACTGCCTAGCCCCATTAGCGAAAGTTATCAATGATAAATTTGGTGTCATTGAAGGTCTGATGACTACCGTCCATGCAACGACTGCCACGCAAAAAACCGTTGACGGACCTTCAGCTAAAGATTGGCGTGGTGGACGTGGTGCTTCACAAAACATCATTCTTTCATCAACCGGCGCCGCTAAAGCTGTTGGTAAGGTTATTCCTGAATTGAACGGCAAATTAACCGGTATAGCTTTCCGTGTTCCAACCCCGAATGTCTCAGTTGTCGACTTAACCGTTCGTTTGAATAAACCTGCCACTTATAAAGAAATTTGCCAGGTGATCCAACAGGCAGCAAATGGTGAATTAAAAGGCATTCTTGGTTACACTGAAGATGATGTTGTTTCCACAGACTTTAATGGCGACAAACTAACATCAATTTTTGATGCTAAAGCGGGTATTGCCTTAAACGACAGTTTTGTAAAATTAGTAGCCTGGTACGATAATGAAACTGGTTATTCAAATAAAGTTTTAGATTTAATTGTCCATATTGCTAAATAAATAGCGTAATTACTCGCTTCAAGCCGCCATTGATGGCGGCTTTTTTCATTCTGGCATATAATCCAACGATATTTTTAAACTAGCTAATTTCTAATCATAAAAAATATAAAAAGGTCGAAATAATGAATGACACGACACTGTTTAGCTTACCTGTAAAAGAAACAATTTCATCTTATATAACACTTCGGCAGCTTGATGAAATTCCAGTCATTATTGTTTCTCATCCTAAAGTGAGTGCCGCAATCAGTCTGCAGGGAGCACAACTACTTAGCTGGCAGCCCGAGGGGGAAAAAGCCTGTTTATGGTTGAGTAAAAATAGTCTATTTCGAAAAAATACCGCTATTCGCGGCGGAATTCCTATCTGCTGGCCCCATGGGTTTGGCCTGGTCGCCTCAACTCAATCATGGTTTTGCACGTTTACAGGAATGGCAATTGACAGCGCATAGTGAGCTTACAGATAGTGTGATCCTTACCCTAACACTTTCTGATAATGAAATGACAAAAAAGATATGGCCACATGAATTTACCTTAATAATGCGCTTAAAAGCTAGCAGCGACCTGCGAAATTGAATTTGAATATTATGGTACTGAGCCTGCCACCGGTGCATTACATACCTATTTACAAGTAAGTGACATAAATAAGATATATATTGAAGGTCTAGGCAAATATTATATTGATAAAGTAGCTGATCGTGATGTTTACACAGAAGAAACAAAAACTTATATAACCGCACGAACTGATTTATACTGAATCCGATGATTCTAATTTGGTGTATGATAAAAATTGGCAGCGTATTTTAGAAATACACCATTACCATCATAGCGACATAGTATGTTGGAACCCGGGCGCTGAACCATCCAGTACCATAAAAGATATGACCAGCGATGGTTACAAAAAGATGCTATGTATAGAAACAGCCCATATTAGCCAGCCAATGCAACCAGCAGGTGAAAAACCTGCCCGCATGTCATTAACCTTAGGTGTGCGTAGCATCAAGATGCAATACGTAATGTTATAGGATTACGATTTTTATGCGGAAATAATAATCAAGATTGTTAAAATTTATTAGCATGTTATACTAATAATCGCTATCTCAATTAACGCCCTCACTTTTGATGAAGGAATAAAAATAGGCTGATAGCGCATTAACTAGCAACGAGTTTAACGTAATTCAGACAAATTATTTATCATATTGTCTATATCTTTCATCTCACGCCAAATATTACCACTATCTTTGCCATAACTACGAACCCGATCTAGCACCAGATCATTGTTTTCTTGTTCACATATTTTGGCTAAATCATGGTAGAAACGGCAAGCAAGCTGACGCGCCTTAGGATTAGAAAAATAGTAACGGCCAACGCGGGTATATAATCCTTTCAAACCATTTAGGATAAAGCCATAGATAGGATTACCAGAGACAAATGCCAGTCCACGAAAAATATTATAATCAACTGTACTAAATGCTTCAGAATAATCTTCTATATGCTCTCTTATTGATAATATCTCTAATGATTTTGGTTTACTTTTACGAAAGGCGGTTCGAATAAAAATAGCTGAAATATTGGTTCTAACAGATAACAAATCTTCAATCAGTTTTGGTGCTCCACTGTGATCTAACCGCGCCACCGTTTCTAAAATATTAAGTCCTGAGGTTTCCCAAAAATTGTTTACTTTAGTTGGTTTTCCATGCTGAATAGTTAGCCAACCGTCTCTGGCAAGGCGCTGTAAAACTTCTCGTAATGTTGTTCTCGTTACCCCAATTAACTCCGATAACTCACGTTCAGCGGGTAAAATTGAACCCGGCGGAAAATGGTTATTCCAAATACTTTCAACAATATACTCCTCTGCAAAATTAGCCGGGCTTTGCGCTCTAATAATCATATTTTTCTCTACCTAAAACAAATTTTTGCCATTAATAAAACGAGATAATATCAGAATGAAAAAGTTTGAGGTAGCCGAGTTATTAAGAAATACTAATCTGACCATAAAGACTTAATGCAATTTGTCGTTAATTAGGAAATCGTTTTTTTAATTTCTGGTATAAAAAACGTAGTATGCTAGATTAGTCAATTTTACTTATATACTAGTGAAGGAAAGCAAGTAATAATGAATATAAATATCAGACAAATTATGTTAAAAAATTTCCTTGGTAATTCCCCTGAATGGTACAAATTGACCATTATTTTCTTCTTGATAATCAACCCGCTGTGCTTTTTTTTGGTTAACCCTTTTATTGCCGGTTGGTTATTGATTGCTGAATTTATTTTTACTCTTGCCATGGCGCTAAAATGCTACCCACTACAGCCTGGCGGATTACTTGCTATTGAAGCGGTAATAATTGGGATGACTTCACCGCAACAAGTAAGTCATGAAATTGCTAATAACATTGAAGTAATACTGCTATTGATTTTTATGGTTGCAGGTATTTACTTCATGAAACAATTGCTGTTATTTGCTTTCACAAAATTATTACTGTCAATTCATTCTAAACGTGTACTCTCACTGGCTTTCTGCCTAGCAAGCGCTTTCCTTTCCGCCTTTTTAGACGCGCTAACAGTTATTGCCGTTGTGATAAGTGTAGCCGTTGGTTTTTATTCTATTTATCATAGTTATGTATCCAGCCAGAAAGAGCTTCTTCCGCCGGGAAATAACGCTGACATGACCGAAAAAGGCCAGATCCTTGAACAGTTTCGAGCTTTTTTACGTAGTCTAATGATGCACGCCGGCATTGGCACTGCATTAGGTGGCGTAATGACAATGGTTGGTGAGCCACAAAATTTAATTATTGCTAAATATGTTGGCTGGAATTTTAGTAATTTTTTCTTACATATGATCCCAGTGACGTTGTCGGTATTTGTCTGTGGCTTAATTATTTGCTATTTCGTCGAACGTTTTAAATTATTTGGTTACGGCGCTGAATTACCTGAAAGTGTCCGCCATATTCTGCAAATCCACGATAAAAAAACCAGCAGAAAACGGGATCGGCGAGAAAATTTGCAACTAATAACTCAAGCATTAGTAGGCGTTTGGTTAATTATTGCTTTAGCTTTCCATCTTGCAGAAGTCGGCTTAATTGGTTTATCTGTAATAATCTTAATAACCTCATTTTGCGGCATCACTGATGAGCACACCATTGGCAAAGCATTTGAAGAAGCTTTACCCTTTACCGCCTTATTAACGGTATTTTTCTCAATTGTGGCAGTGATTATCGATCAACATCTTTTTACGCCATTTATTCAATTTGTACTACAGTCTTCAGAATCATCGCAACTTGTTTTATTTTATTTATTCAATGGGTTACTTTCTGCGATTTCAGACAATGTTTTTGTTGGCACCGTTTACATAAATGAAGCGATGAGTGCGTTAAAAGAAGGATTAATATCTCATCAACAATATGAATATCTGGCAGTTGCCATTAATACGGGGACTAATTTACCTTCAGTCGCAACGCCAAACGGTCAAGCTGCTTTTTTATTTTTATTAACTTCAGCGCTTTCACCACTTATTCGCCTTTCATATGGTCGAATGGTTATCATGGCTTTACCTTATACTATTGTTATGACACTAGTCGGTTTACTAGCCATAGAACTATGGTTGATCCCAGTAACAGAGTGGTTTGCTTCATTAGGCTTGATAAATATAGCTAAATAACTTTTTATTAATAATGCTATTATTTATTTGAAAATAATAGCATTCTCCTGTCATTTTAAGCAAAAACTATTGGCTAAATAGGAAATTCATTTTAACAATTTAATTCATATCCTATCTTATTAGCTAATTTAAATTAGCTGTTTTTTTGTCGTAAACAAAATAAGATCATATGCTTGCCTAACTAACTTATCGAAATAATGGAATAGAATGAACATGTTTAAATTTTTTTACTCATACTCTCAAACCAGAAAAGCCTGGTTGCTACTAGCTCTTAGCGCCTGTATGTTAGAAATTATTGCACTTTATTTTCAACACTGTATGGGACTTAGACCCTGCGTATTATGCATTTACGAACGGATAGCGATATTTGCTATCTTAGTGGCAGGTTTAATCGCAGCCATGGCACCAAGAAGCGCTTTTCGCTTAGTAGCACTAATTTTATGGTTATATAGTAGCTGGGAAGGATTGAAATTAACCTTCGAACATACCCGACTACAACTCTATCCCTCTCCTTTTGATTCATGTGATTTTGTCGTTAATTTTCCTTCATGGCTGCCACTTAACCGCTGGTTACCGACTATTTTTGAAGCCTACGGTGACTGTAGCCAAAAACAATGGTCATTTTTGAATATTGAAATGCCCGTATGGTTATTAATTATTTTTATCGCTTATTTCTTGGTGGCAATAATTGTCTTGTTAAGCCAATTTTTATGGTTCAAAAAAAATAGTCATTAAGACAATTTGGGCTGAACTAATAGTTATCAGTCCAGCTTTTGCTATGGCGATTTGATGAAAATAGTGCAGGTTTCCAGCTGAAAATAGTCAAATAGCTAAATAAATATTAGGGGTAAAAGATTATTAACTAATGCTCCTTTAACGATTATCAATGAACACTACTTTTAGAAACCAGATTAATAACTAAAACTTCGGAAATAATTAACAAAATACCTAAAATGGCAGGCCAATCTAATTTTTGCTGATAGAGAAACAACGCTGCCACAGACACCAGCACGATCCCTAAACCAGACCAAATAGCGTAGGCAATGCCTAATGGCATCATTTTAACTACTTGTGATAAACCAAAAAATGAAATGTTATAACCAATAACAACAATAATCGATGGCAACAAACGGGTAAAACCATCAGAAGCCTTTAATGATGTGGTTGCAATCACTTCATCCACAATCGATATTAATAGATATACCAATCCGTTCATTTATACTCCTAAATATAAACTAATCATCACAATCGTAAGATAATCGAAACATTAATTGCCAGTATGTGGGGTAAAACTAAAATAACCAGCAAAAGTTTTCTTTTGCTTTAAACTAGCCTAAACTGGTCACATTTTCTTATCGCTGTGGATTTAAAAACCATTCTTTTGGTAATAAAATCGATTACCTTTAATACATTAGTAATAAATATGAATCAACAAAAAGAACAATATAACTTTAATAAACTACAAAAAAAGTTACGTCGTAACGTTGGCCAGGCGATCGCTGAGTTCAATATGATTGAAGAAAATGATCGCATTATGGGTTGCCTTTCTGGCGGCAAAGATAGTTACACCCTATTATCAATATTTACAAAAAAGTGCACCAGTAAATTTTACTTTATTTGCCCATCAACCTTGACCAAAAACAACCAAGTTTCCCTGCTGACATTTTGCTATCCTATCTCAACAAACTCGAGATTGAATACCAAATAGTTGAATAAAATACACCTAAGGTATTGTGAAAGAGAAAATTCCGGCAGGAAAAACTACCTGCTCACTATGCTCTCGCCTACGTCGCGGTATTTTATACCGGACTGCCAGCGAACTGGGAGCCACTAAAATCGCGTTAGGCCACTACCGCGATGATATTTTACAAACTGTATTTCTCAATATGTTTTATGGTGGCAAACTCAAAGGAATGCCCCCTAAGCTAATAAGTGACGATGGTAAACATATCGTTATTCGTCCCTTAGCTTATTGCCGGTAAAAATATATTGCCAGCTACGCAAAAATTAAAGCATTTCCAATTATTCCTTGCAATCTCTGTGGTTCTCAACCCAATTTACAACGGCAAGTTATCGGCAATATGCTAAGAGAATGGGATAAACAGTACCCAGGACGAATTGAGACTATGTTTCAATCAATGCAAAATATTGTTCCTTCGCATTTATGGGATAGCAACTTATTCAATTTCAAACAAATTAATCATACCAGCAACATTATTAATGGTGGCCATTTAGCATTTGATAAAGAAACATTTCCCATCATCAACGCACACCAAGATAATTCTCCCTCAGATCGGGTTAATATAGTTGAAATAAAATAAAAAAGCCGATGTATTAAACATCGGCCGATAGTGGTCAATTATTCTGTATAAGAACTCAATATGAGAAAAACTACAATTATGGAGCACAACGTTCATCGCTTAACGTTGCATTCACCTGCAAAATCAATTCTGCCCTAGTTAAGGATAAAACTTTTTGATATAGCGCAATTATTTTTTACCAAACTAAATAACTGGAAATTTTCTATTGGAAAATATTTTATTTTATAACCACTTCCTCTTTTTAGCCGCCAGATAACAAAACTAATTAAGAAACTTAATAATAAACAAAAAACACTAAATGCAAATTTAAATTCACTACCAGGTATACCATTGAGGTTAACCCCAAATAATCCGGTTAAAAAGTTTGATGGAAGAAAGACAATCGCTAACATTGACATAGTATAAATCTGTTTATTTGTTGCTTCTGATATCAACGCATTAATTTCATCGGTAATAACGGCGGTACGAGCAACAAAACCATCTAATTCATCAATACAGCGTCCAAGCCTTTCGGCATTTTCCTGCATGCGGTGGTGGTCATCATCGCTCATCCATAAAAATTTTTCTGTCGCTAAACGAGCAAAAACATCCCGTTGAGTAGACATATAGCGGCGCACAATAATAACCTGCCTAACGCTAATTTTCCCCGTTCAGGGATCTCTTCAGTTAAGATCTTTCCTTCGATTTTAATTAAACGATCATGCAAAATATCGGTAAAATCACTCACTTCGTCGTTAATCGAATCAGCAACTTCAACTAACCATTCTCCGCTCGTTTTTGCGCCAACATGATGATTAAGATCGTCAATAACAGGCTCAAGAGATTTAACTTTATGATGTCGACTAGAAATAATTATCTGATTATTAATATAAATACGAAAGGCAACTAGCTGTTCAGGCCTGTCACCAATATTCTTATTAATCGTTTGTAAATTAACCAATGCACTATCACCAGTTCTTATTATACGCAACCGACTGATATTTCCTGTTAATCCATCTTTGATGGTTGAATTGAATAATCCAGAATGCTTTATCCATTGATAACTGGCTTTATTTCTATAATCATAGTGAAGCCAAAATGGCTTTTGTGGTGTCGCTTCCGCATTAACATTGATAGCAACAAATCCACCTTCACCATCTAATTGGTAAGCATGCACAGGTTCAGAGCCCTGAATTATTGAGCCATAAATAGCCACAACAAATATCCCCCTATTACGGTCAATTTTTGTTCTTTTCCTTTTAAAAATAGTCGTATTTCTGCTTAATTAAAGCTTTCTTACTCGATTGTTATAGGATTAATTGCGTTTGATATTTTATTTTTCATGTTACTAAGCAGTTTTATATACCATTATTCATTATAAAAAATAATAAAATTAAAAATGAAATAAATTTAAAGTAATTAATAAAAAGTTGTAACAAGTAAAAAATGATTAAAATAATTTATCATACAAACATAAACTAGCGACAGTTATGAAAAAAACCGTTATTTTTACACATTAATAACCAATTTATTTTTTTCAGCAACAGGATTTTCAGCTTCACCTCAATCGCAAACCTTCAGTCTAGGCTACTCTAATCTCTATTATCATGGTAATTCGCTTACTGGTCTAAATATTAATTATGACTACCAAATAGCTAACCATTGGGGAGTATTAATGTCGATAAGCTGGAATAAAGGAAATCAATATTGGCGTAGTTAAAATTATTCCTATCAACTAGTTAAACATAAAGTGAATATCGATTACCTCAGCTTACAAACCGGCCCCAGTTATCGTTTCAATGATTACTTAACTTTATATGGCATTATCGGATTTGCTCGTTTTACCCTAAAACATCGAGAAAAATTCGATAATATAACGCTGAATTCAATGAAGCATAACACAGGCCTTAGTTAGGGAGTCGGCATAAAAATCAACCCAGTCAACATGCCAAGCCTCTATTTAGGCTATGAAGGGGCAAATAAGGATGACTATCTGTCAAATCTCATAGTGAATGGCTTTAATATTGGTTTAGATTATAGATTCTAGTTGTTTAATTTACAATTTTGCACACTAGATGATATTCAAGGCATAATTTCATCACTGCCCTGCATTATGGAGGCTAATTTAGCATTGAATTAATGTTTAATAACATAAAGGGTATGACTATAACTTACACTTTCTGGATTGTTGACTGGATAGCCCTTTAACCAAGATTTAATTAAATAGCCGTGACTGTAATAGTAAATCGGTGCAATAGGCGATTGAGTTAACAACATTTTTTCTACTCGATTATAAAATCAATTACAATTTTTACTATTTTTTCCATCATGGCTGATGCAACCATTTCGTCATAGTCATTATTTTTGAATTTGGCCCAATTACCAGCGTTGGAAGATGTCATGACATTTAAAAAACTCGATGGCTCATTATATTCAGCAATTCTGGCAGCACCCAGCACATTAAAATGACCTGCATTACCACTCTCTGTGTAGGTTTTCCATTTCTGATTAATCAAAGTTATCTCAGCACCTAATTTTCTTTTCCACATAGAGGCGATAGCTGTAGCCCCCTTTTTATTATTTTCTGAATTATTGTACACCAAGAAAGCTTTAGCGGATTATGGCTACTGAATCTCGCTAAATGCAATAGAACTCGAGCTTGTTCATCTAGCTCTTTTGGCCATAGCCATCATAAAAACCCCTTTCCGGGGTAAAATCGGCAATGATATCGGATATAAAACGATAAGCGGCTTTCTCACCATCAGCTAATATTTTATTCGTGATAACGTCTCTATTAATTGATACAGATAATCCGCCTCTAACTCGGCTATCATTAGTTGGTGGCTTTTGTGTATTAAAAACATAGTAATAAGTTGCCAGTTGTTCAGCCAAATAAAACTCATCAGGTATTTGCTGTAATAATTTGCTATCTAAATGCTCAGGCAAAAATTCTATTTCGACAACATCACCTGCAAAATAACTTTGCCATGCACGAGCTGTCTGTTTAATCGGCAGAAAAGTCACTTTAGTTAAAATTGTATTTTTATGAATCCCAATAATGTCGGTTAGGTTGTAAAACAATTTTTTCGCCAGCAATACGCTCAGATAACATAAAAGCACTATTGCCCACTAAATTTGTTGGTGCGACCCAATTTTGGTCATATTTGGCAATTATTTTCTGATTAACCGGAAAGAAACTAAAATGGTTAGTTAAATTTAGAAAATAGGGTGCGGACTGCTCCAAAGGGACCTTTAAAGTATGATTATCAATAGCTTCAACACCTAACGTTTCAATTGGTAGTTCATTATTAATAATTTTTTGAGCATTCTTGATACACGCCAAGGTGGCAAAATAAGCAAATGGTGAATTATTTACTGGATCAACCAAGTGACGCTAACTATAAACAAAATCTTTAAGCCGTAACAGGGTCACCACTTGGCATTCGGTCTTAAATAAAAAAACTAAATCCGATTACCGGCGGTTGTCCAACGATTTGCCACACCAGGAATCGGACTACCGACTTCATTTTGATTAGTCAATCCTTCAAATAAATCACGTATTACATGCGATTCTGCTAAACCAACATTGCTAATAGGATCAAGAGAAGTTGGATCTGCATTAATCTGTCTAACTATGTCTTGTTTTTCAGCTAATAAGTCACATCTAACCATCAACGCAGCCACGGCAGGTTTAGTGGTGACGATACAATTTAAAAAGAATATTACTAATGCTGTTCTATAGCGAAGCATATAGATTTCCATATTATATCCCGATGTTATTATAATTATAGAAAATAATTTAGTTAAAACAATTAGATATAACACAAGTTGTTGTAACGATTTAGATAGAAACTTAATTATTTTCATTTAGAATTGTTGAACTAAATCTTATTAAGAAGGAAAGGATAAGATGTCAACTAGTATAAATTTCAAATGGGAAGGTGTTGCTATCAATGGTATTTTTTTCAACCTGTTGATAAAGCTAAACAATTTACCCTTGTAGAGAGCGATCTTGCAGAAAAATCTTTGTCAGATTATCAAGGCAAACGAAAAATTCTTAATATATTTCCCAGTATTGATACCGGTGTTTGCGCTACCTCTATTCGCAAGTTTAACCAAATAGCCAGCCAACTAGAAAACAGGGTTGTATTGTGTATTTCTGCCGATCTTCCTTTTGCACAGAGCAGGTTTTGTGGTGCTGAGGCTCTTAAGAATGTAGTTACTTTATCGTTTTTTCGCGCACCAACTTTCAGTAAAGACCACGGCGTAGAAATGACCTCTGGGCCATTAAAAGGATTAGCAGTGCGTACTGTAGTTATTCATCGATGAAAACGATAAGGTCATTTATAGTCAATTAGTTGATGAAATCACCCATGAACCCAACTATGATGCCGCTCTTAATGCCTTAAAATAGTGATATTAAGACTTAATAAAAATATCTGTTTTTTAATTAAACTATTTGTCTAGTTTTAATGCGATAGCGATAAAACTTATCGCTATCTTGATCCTGATTACACTATCACTCACCCTCATTCTCTTTTTTATGACTTAATCCCATACTCCCGCAACTTATTTGCAATTAGCGGATACGTTAAGCCGTGTAGCTAATTTACGCGTACTTGGATAATCTTGATAAAGTCGCGCCAATATTGAAGCTTTAAAATGTTTTGTTAATTCATCTAACGTACCATTTAATTGATCGGCGCTAAACAATAAAATATCTTTTAGATCTGGCAAATGAATATCTTGCGGCGTTAATTCTCGTCCTGCCAATTGAATTAAAGCCTGATAGAGAACATTACGTAGCTGGCGCACATTACCTTGCCAGTGATAACTGGCAAGGTAATGCCCTAACTTAGGCGAAAGTTTCGGTTTTTCAATACCTTGTTCTTGTGAAAATTGCCTAACAAATTTTACCGTAAGCGGTATTATATCAGCTTGTCGTTCACGCAGCGGGGGTAAGTTCACCGTTAATACATGCAGGCGGTAGTATAGATCTTGTCTGAATTGCCCTTTTTCAACTAATTCCAGCAAGTTTTTTTGTGTCGCACAGATCACTCTGACATCAACTTTAACTTCTTGCTGTTCACCTACCCGACGAAAGGTACCATCATTTAAGAAACGTAATAGTTTGATCTGCATTTTTGGCGACATTTCACCAATTTCATCAAGTAAAATAGTACCTCCATTCGCTTGCTCAAAAAATCCTTTTTTGGCTTCAATGGCATTTGGATAAGCTCCTGCAGCATAACCAAAGAGCTCGTTTTCTACCACATCATCTGTCATCGATGCACAATTAAGCCCTAAGAAAGGTTTATCGCCTCTGATGCTCTGCATGTGACAAGCTTTAGCTAAAATATCTTTACCTGTTCCGGTTTCCCCAACCAATAGGAGCGGTTCATCAAGTAAGGCTATTTTTTTAGATCCTCAACCGGCTTGCTAATTTTGGGACTGACTGCAATGATGTGAGCAAAACTATCTACCGCTGCCATTTTATCTGCTTGATACTGCTGCTCTGCGGGTAATACTTTTAGTAGAATAATAGCACCTGCATTTTCAATCGAACCCGTTGCTTTATGGTTATTAATTGGCGTAACCTGCAGCAAATATTTATTACCTTTAATCATCACTTGCTCAGAATAGGATTGTAAATTATTTTGCTCTAGTAACTTTGCCAACCGCGGATGATTTATTAGCTGATTGAATTTTTTCTCTTTTAACTGGTTATTATCAATTACAAACAATTTTAATATCGCAGAATTGGCTAATTCAATGTTAGCTTTGGCATTAACCGAAAAAATAGGATCGGGAAAAGTATTTAATAAAGTCAATAATAATTTTTTTTCATGTTCAGAAGGCATAAAAGAGACCGTCTTAACATCTTTAACACCACGAATACGCCGAATTTCAGTCATTAACAGTTGAAACGTCATAGTGTCAATTTAAGCAAATTTGAGATAAATATTACGATTTGGTGAAATTTCAATCCCTTCAAGGTCAATGTTTTGTAAAACAAGTAATTCACGTGTTAGTCCCATTCGATCTTGGCAAATCACTTCTAATCGCACTACTGAGAACCTTATATCTATATAATTTACTATTCAATTAATTAAGTATGCATTTTCATTTATTAAGCTACCATAGAAAACGTTTTATAGCATAAACACTAGCACCAGAAATGATAAACCGATAAGCATTACTTTAATATTGCTGCTTACCATTTTAGTCAACACGGATCTTAATTAAAAAATTACCCAATTAAGCTTGATGGTGAATTAGTTAAATATTTTTATGCTCAACGCTTTTTGGCATAATATTTTTTAATTGGCTGAATAATTGACGACGAAAATCAGCCAATTTAGGTTTATCATCCATCCACGGTAAAGGGCGGCATAACTCCATCGTTTTAATACCTAATCTAGCTGTGAGTAAACCGGCGCCGATCCCTTGAGCCGCTCGTGTAGAGAGCCGAGCCATAATATCTTGCGATAACCAATCCATGCTAATTTCACGCACCAACTCACTTGTTCCAGCAAAAGCAATATTAAGTAATACCATTTTAAATAATCGGATACGGCTATAATACCCCAGCTCAATGCCATAAATAGCTGCAATGCGATTAATTAATCGAATATTGCGCCAGGCAATAAATGCCATGTCGACAATTGCTAAAGGACTAACAGCAATCATTAACGCTGATTCAGCAAATGAACGATTAATCTCTTTTCTAGCCTGCTCATCCAAAATAGGTTGCACTATTTGACTATAAAGTGTCACGATTTCTTTATCATTATGGCTATCATGGATTGTTCTCTGCCAACGTTTCATTGGCAGATGATCTAAGCCTATCGCCGATTGTCTGCCTAGCTTTTGACAAAATTCACGCCCACCATACATACCATGACTTTGCAAAAATTCTCTAGCCTCGATGCGTTTTTGACTACGTTCTTTTAAATAATAAAGCCGCCGGCATTCAGTTATGATGGTGCCAATAGCAGCAATAATAATTAAGCCACCAGCCGCGACAACAGCTAAAGAAACCCAGTTTTGCTCTATCCACGCTTGGTAGATCCATTCGCCGGTCTGAGCAAAAATACTCCCCACGATTAAACTTAAAGCAATAACCACCAGTTTACGCCAAAAACTATAGCGCGGTTTGAGTGCAGCATTGACCAATGCCTCAATTTCACCTTCTCGTTCATCATTTTCTGTTTCGTGGCTGCTAGCCGCAAATTGTTCAGGCGCTAATTGATCAAACAGTTTGGTTTTTTTTAACTTTGTTTTTTTGTTTGCCGGCAAAGACTCATCAAAATCGATGCGGGGTTTTAGCGATTTACTCATTTCAATTTATCTCCGAGTAAAAATTCTAAAACACTATCCAATCGAATATGAGCAACAGGTTGATCAGTCGCTGTTTCGCGAGGCCGAAAAGATTCAAAATCAAATCCCTGCTTTAACCAAAAATCAGCATTAGGCAAACGCCGTGGTACCTCATCTGGAAAAAAGTCATTAATCGACCATCTGTTAATCTATGTCCCTTTAAAGTAGGTACCGGTTCTCCCTGATATTCAATCATGCCATTTTCTGTAGCCTGAATTGAAGCTAGCGCCAGACAATCCATGCTGATCCCTTCAAAAGCCGCATTTTGCCAGGCGGCAAGAACTAATTGCTGTAGCAATGAAACTAAATTGGCATGTTGATCATGAGTTATATGATCAACCTTACTTGCCGCGAAAAGTAATTTATCAATATGTGGTGAGAACATGCGGCGCAATAGTGTCCGTTTACCATAAGGAAAGCTACGCATAATTTGGGTTGATGCGGCCTGCATATCATTAAATACTGCCGGACCGTTATTTAATCCAGCTAAACAGTCAACTAAAACAATTTGCCGATCAAAATGTTGAAAGTAATCTTTATAAAAGCGCTTAACAATTTTTTGACAATAATAGTGATAACGCTGTTGCAACATACCAATATTAGACTGTTTGTCCGCTTGCTTTAATTTTAGTTCATCTGTTGTATCAATATTGGGCCAAGGAAAAAATTGCAATACTGGTGCCCCTGCAAGATCACCAGGTAATACAAATCGCCTTGGCTGAATAAAATATTGCCACTGTTGTTTACAAAAAACCAAGTAATTGGTGTAAGCTTGAGCAATATTAGCTAATAATTTCTCATCAGCCGCTGCAAAGGGGTAGAACTGTTGACAAAGTTGCAGTCATTGCTGCGCACCCTCCTTATCACGGCCTTTTAATAGCTGTTGCATTTGCCGTAACCAACTAAAATAGTCCTGAGTCAACATAGGCAGATCAAGTAACCATTCGCCTGGATAATCAATAATTTCATATATAAATTAGAAGTCTCTTTGACGTGACGTAGCAAACTCTGTTGCGATCGATAACATAGTTGCAAACATATTTCACTGATTCCACGGGTAGGAGTCGGCCATAGAGGAGGAGAATGGTACAATACTGCTATATTTTCGTCATAAGTAAAGCGAGGAATATTAAAATGTTTTTGTGGGATCCGTTTTGCACCTAATAAACGGCCATCTCTTGCGGCGGAAAACAGTGGCAAACGCGCCCCACTGTACACATGTAGTAACTGATTAACCAGCGAGGTAATAAATGCCGTTTTACCACTACGGCTAAGCCCGGTAACCGCTAAACGAAGATGACGATCTACACTTCGATTGACCAGTTCACTAAGCTCACTTCGCAATCTTTTCATATTTCTCCCATAACAACTTACGCACAAGTTTAGCAATGCCTGGACGTTACAATAGCTGTATAACTATTAACATAAACCATCGCAAAGGTTTGCGGCTAGTATATTTTAACATTAGTCCAATTATTCCAGCTGGCGCGTAATGAATAACCATAATTATTGCTATTATTGCCATTTTTCCGCTTAAAAGCTTAATTTTAGGTCTGCTAATCAGCATATTCTTCTGTTAAAATATAGGGTAATTTTTAATTGTGATAAGAAAAATGATTTTACGGTAGAGCATCCATTTACTCTACCGTAATTTGATAATTAGTTACAATTTATTGATGCGACTATCAATACTGAAACTATCAGAAGTGATATAGCGTTCCATTTGGCGCAGTTTTTTTCACCCGCTTTCAATTGCTGATCGATTTCATTCATTAACTTAGCCACTCTAACACTAATATCAGTTTCATCCTAATAACCTGCCGGTGCCGCTTCGATAAAAAAACACATTAACAGATAAATAACGATGGTAATGGTAAAAAATCCCAAGAATAATGCCACAACCGCCAGTGCCCGTACTAAATTAACTGGTAAATCAAAGTAATGCGCCGCCAACCCGTCACAAACACCCCCAATCATAAGTTGATCAGTACGTCGATAAAGTTTTCGCGCGGCCATTTTTTCCATTATATTTGCCTTCAATTTGGATGCTCTGCATCCAGAATATCTTCCAGTGCTTTAATACGTTGCTGCATGCTTTGTGCTCGCTCGGCTAACTGCATTAGTCGCTGGATCTCATTCTGCGTTAATTGACTATGGCTATTTCCTTTTTTACCATAGTGGCACCATAACCAAACAGGCAGAATAAAGATAACAAAGATCAATAAAACTAACCCAATAAATATAGAGCCCATCACATTTCCTTATTCATCATTAATTTTGGCTACCAATAGATTACTCTTGTTTGTTCAGTTTAGCTTTCAACGCAGCCAATTGCTCACTGATTTCATCATCAGATTTTAATTCAGGAAACTGTTGGTCTAAGGATTTTTGTTTACCTAAATGATAACTTTGCGCTTCACTTTCCATATGATCGATCCGCTGCTCAAACTATTCAAACCGCGCTAATGCTTCATCCAATTTACCACTATCTAACTGACGACGCACATCACGACTGGATTGCGCGGCTTGATGCCTTAATACCATAGTTTGCTGCTTTGCCGGTGTTTCAGTCAGTTTTTGCTCTAATTCAGTAATCTCGTCTTTCATACGTACTAGTGTTTCATTTACCATAATTAACTCACTTTTCAGTGTATCAATAATGGTAGCCACTTTTTACTTTTCAATTAATGCCGCGCGAGCTAAATCCTCTTTATCTTTAACTAGTGCCAATTCTGCTTTTTCTTGCCATTGTATAACTTGTTTTTCACCGCTAGCAATACGGCGCTCTAATCCTTTCTGCTCAGCTAAAGTGCGTGCCGAGATTGAACGAGACTCAACTAACATATCTTCCATTTCTTGGATCATTAAACGGATCATTTTTTGTGGATCTTCTGCCTTATCTAGTAAAGAAGCAACATTTGCATTAATGATGTCCGCGAAACGTGTGAAAATGCCCATCGATAAATTCCTTAATTAATATTGAATGATTGATTTGTCATTAAATTTTTTTAACCTTAATCATTGATAAACAATATTTATATTTATATTTATATTTATATTTATATTTATATTTATATTTATATTTATATTTATGCCAATTTTACAAAAAAATATAACCATATGAAATAATTAAATTTTTATTTTGTTATCTTTTATTCGAATTTTCGTTATAATTTACAGATTAATTAAAACGACCAATAAATGGCTAAAATGACCATGCAATTCTCTACAGATAATATTCTTGGCACTGCTGATAATTTCTTGGAAATACTGGAGCAACCTTCAGCACTTGCCAAACTGAGTAAACCGGTTTTAGTCATAGGTGAGCGAGAAACAGTCAAGGAGCTGATTGCTAGCCGTCTCCATTACCTTTCACCACGTTGGCAAGAACCATTTGTTTCCCTTAATTGTAGTGCACTGAATGAAAATTTATTAGATCTCGAATTATTTGGTCACGAAGCAGGCGCATTTACTGGTGCACAAAAAAGACATTTAGGCCGATTTGAACGGGCAGATCGCGGCACACTTTTCCTCGACGAGCTGGCAACCACCACCATGATTGTACAAGAAAAAGTATTGCGGGTGATCGAATATGGCCAACTAGAGCGTGTCGGTGGTAATCAAAGCCTTAAAGTCGATGTTAGGCTTATTTACGCAACCAACGCTAATCTACCCCAATTAGCTAGCAAAGGCTTGTTTCGTGCCAATCTACTTGACCGTCTGGCCTTTGATGTCATCCACATTCCGCCCTTACATGAGCGATTAGCCGATATTATGTTACTAGCTGAACAGTTCGCAATTAATATGTGCCGCGACGAGCTCAACCTCTCTTTTTCCCCTGGGTTTACTGTTAAAGCACAAAAAAATCTGTCAGCTTATCCCTGGCCAGGTAATATACGTGAATTAAAGAATGTCATTGAACGTTCCGTCTATCGTCATGGCGATAGAGCTGAACCATTAGATTTGATTGTCTTCAATCCCTTTGCTAATGAGCCAATGATGTCGGTGGTAACAAAAGAAAACGATAAGCGCTACTTCAGCTTCCCATTGATTTGAAACAATAGCAGCAATCTAAGCAATATCGTGTCAGCAATAAATTAAAGTTACTATAATTATCAATAACGTTAGCAAAGCAGTTGGTTGAGAATTTTTTATTAATAAATTACTGATAATTTTATCAACTCTATTTTGTTGCATAACAGGAGTTAAGCTACAATAAAGCCATTCGCACTTATAATAGGTTTTTATATGCGGTACCTAATTTTATGGATTATTTTAATAAATGTAGGGACAATAAATGCAATTAGCAGATACCCTTCCACCACAAATTCGTCAAAACAATTTTATCTATTGTGTTAACGGCATTGTTACTATATTTAATCCGCAAATTGCCAGCACCGGGCTGATTATTGATCCACTAGCCGCTCAACTTTATGATCGATTATTAGAAGTTAATCCATTTAACTACAAATTAAATTCCGAACTCGCCTCGCACTGGAAATCATTTGATAAAGGGGCAACTTATCGATTTTATTTAAAACGTAATATTCCATTTCAAACAACAGATTGGTTCACGCCGACACGAACGCTCAATACCGATGACGTTGTGTTTAGTTTTTCCCGTATGTTTGATAAAAATCATCCTTATCACTATGTCGGGGGAGGCAATTATCCTTATTTCGATAGCCTGCAATTAGCTAACAATATCCGTAGTATTCGTAAAATTGATAATTATATTGTTGAATTTAAATTATATACCCCCGATGCGTCATTTCTCTGGCATCTTGCAACTCGCTATGCGCCAATACTTTCACAAGAATATGCGCAATATCTCAACAAAATTAATCATAAAGAATTTATTGATTGGCAACCTGTCGGTACCGGTCCTTTCATGTTGGTAGGTTATCAAACCGGTCAATTTATCAAGCTAAATCGGCATAATAACTACTGGAAAGGCAAACCTTTAATGCAGCAAGTGGTGATTGATCTGGGTGCCGGCGGTACAGGACGCATATCTAAATTATTAACCGGCGAATGCGATGCCTTAGCCTATCCAGCTGCTAGTCAATTAAAGGTACTACGTGAAGATGCCCGTTCGCGGCTATCGATGCGAGCCGGCATGAATATCGCCTATCTGATTTTTAACACTAGCAAACCACCGCTTGATCAATTAAAGGTTAGACAAGCCATAGCGTATTCAATTAATAATGAAAGATTAATGCAATCTATCTATTATGGCACCGCTGAAACAGCAACTTCTGTACTACCAAGAGCTTCATGGGCTTATGATAATCAAATGAAAGTGACAGATTATAATCTTGAAAAAGCCAAAGAAATGTTAGAAGAGCTGGGTTTGTCCGGCATGAAATTAGATATTTGGGTTCCCGTTATTTCTCAATCCTATAATCCGAGCCCATTAAAAACTGCCGAACTTATCCAGGCAGACTTAGCAAAAGTAGGCATTAAGATGAATATTCATCCGGTAGAAGGCGATTTATTAGAAAATAAGCTCAGTGATCGCAACTATGACATGATTCTTCACGGTTGGTCGACGGATAGTAATGATCCTGATAGTTTTTTCCGCCCTCTACTCAGTTGCGCTGCCAAGGAATCACATACTAATTTGAGTAAATGGTGTAATCCTTACTTTGATGAACTTTTACGTAAGGCGCTAATAAGCCAAAGTATTTCATCTCGCATTAATTATTACCACCAAGCGCAATCATTACTAGCAAAAGAATTACCCGTATTACCAATAGCTTATTCATTACATTTACAGGCTTATCGCTACGATATCAAAGGGCTAGTTATTAGCGCCTTTGGTAACTCCTCTTTTTCCGGGGTTTATCGTGAGGGGTCGATTAAAACCCCAATACCGGCTGACTCCTATTTTAATGACGAAGGAGCAGCAGCCTGGTGATTATTTACATATTAAGTCGGTTATTACTTTTAATCATTACTTTATTTTTACTAACGCTGGTTAGTTTTAGTTTGAACTATTTCACTGCTGATGCTCCGTTAAGTAGACTATTATTATGGGATGCCTATATTTTTTATTTAACCGGCTTATTACATTGGAACTTTGGTTTTTCTAGTATTAATGGTCAACCGATTAGCAGTCAGCTGAATGCCACTTTTCCTGCCACCATGGAATTGTGCTTTTTAGCGTTTATTTTAGCTTTAATAATCGGCATCCCTACTTGCATTATTGCGGGTGTCTGGCGCAATAAACCAATTGATTACATTATTAAAATTTTTACCCTAATCGGTTTTTCTATGCCAATTTTTGTGTTGGCTTTATTATTTATCCTGTTTTTTTCATTGAAATTAGGCTGGTTACCGGTCTCTGGCCGAATTAATTTACTGTATGATCTTGAACCTGTGACCGGTTTTGCCCTGATCGATATATGGTTATCGAATTCAATCTATCGTAGCCAAATGTTTATTAATCTATTAGAGCATTTGATTTTACCCGTTATTACATTAGCTATTGCTCCAATTTCTGAAATGATACGTTTAATGAAAAATAGTACTGAAGCTGTTATGGGTGAAAATTATATTAAAGCAGCAGTAACCAGAGGACTCTCTCGTATTACCATTATCAAACGTCATGTCTTACACAATGCGCTGCCTCCTATTATTCCAAAACTTGGTCTGCAGTTTTCTAATATGATAACACTAGCGATGATCACTGAACTTATATTTAATTGGCCAGGCTTAGGACGCTGGTTAGTCGCAGCCATTCGACAAAATGATTACTCAGTAATTTCTGCCGGCGTAATGATTATTGGTACTTTAGTTATTTTTGTTAATGTCATATCGAATATTTTAGGCGCTATGATGAACCCTTCTAATATAAGGATGGGTATGTCTTCAGATAATTTTTATCGTGAACAAAAGATGCCATCCCCTATCCGGGTTGTCTGGCGATTTTTCTCTAATGATATTCTGGCAATGACTGGATTTTATGGTATTGCTTTTCTCTTGGTTTTAACTTTATTTGGCAGCTACTTAGCCCCCTATACAATTAACCAACAATTTTTGGGCTACCAGCTACTACCTCCATCCTGGTCGCATTATGGTAATGTGGCATTTTTTTTGGGTACTGATGATCTTGGTCATGATATTTTAAGTCGATTACTTATCGGTACAGCATCTACCTTTGGCTCTGCACTTGTGATCACCATTAGTACAATACTGGTCGGATTAATATTAGGTTGTTTAGCCGGCATTACCCATGGGTTAAAATCAGCTATTTTAAATCATGTGTTAGATACGCTATTATCAATTCCCTCGCTACTCCTGGCGATTATTATTGTCGCTTTTGCCGGTTCAAGCCTTGAAAATGCGATGATAGCAATTTGGTTAGCTTTATTACCAAGAATTGTTAGAACAATTTACAGCGCTGTTCGCGATGAATTAGATACCGAATATGTTCTTGCCACTCGACTTGACGGTGCTTCAAACTTTTATATCCTTTGGTATACCGTATTACCGAATATCACACCTATCTTGGTAACAGAAATTACTCGCACTTTCTCTATGGCCATTCTGGATATGGCTGCGTTAGGCTTTCTTGATTTAGTAGGGGCCAGATTACCGACTGCTGAATGGGGCACTATGCTCGGTGATAGTTTAGAACTGATTTATGTAGCACCATGGACAGTTTTTCTTCCTGGGGGAGCCATTATGATCAGCGTTTTATTTGTTAACTTACTTGGTGATGGCTTACATCGCGCCATTAATGCTGGGGTGGAATAATGCCATTACTAGATATCCGTAACCTGACTATTGAATTTATGACCGCCAAAGGGCCAGTGAAAGCCGTCGATAATGTTTCTTTACAGTTAAATGAAGGCGAAATTCATGGCTTAGCTGGCGAGTCTGGTTCAGGTAAAAGTTTGATTGCTAAAGCTATTTGTGGCGTTACTAAATATAACTTAAAAGTGACTGCCGATCGTTTTTATTTTCTTGATATTGATCTGTTAAAGCTCACCGCACGCCAACGACGTAGAGTGATAGGCCATAATATTTCGATGATTTTTCAAGAACCCCAGTCTTGCTTAGATCCTGCTGAAAATATTGGTAAACAACTTATCCAATCAATACCACAATGGACTTTTAAAGGTCGTTGGTGGCACCGATTTAGTTGGCGTAGGCGACGAGCAATTGAATTACTCCATCGAGTCGGAATTAAAGATCACGATGACATTATGTACAGCTATCCTTATGAACTTACTGAAGGTGAATGTCAGAAAGTAATGATAGCCATTGCGCTGGCAAATCAACCACGATTACTGATTGCCGATGAACCCACCAATGCAATGGAATCGACAACTCAAGCACAAATATTTCGCCTGCTTGATAGATTAAAACAAAACAATAACATGACAATTTTACTAATTAGTCATGATATGCAAATGATGAGCAAACTAGTTGATCGGATTAGCGTACTCTATTGTGGCCAAACCGTTGAAAGTGCAATCCCTGAAGAGTTACTGGTCCGTCCCCATCATCCTTATACACAAGCATTAATCCGTGCTGTACCGGATTTTGGCAGCCCGCTTCCGCATAAAAGTCGACTAAATACCCTATCTGGGGCGATCCCTTCTTTAGAGCACCTGCCAATCGGTTGCCGTCTTGGCCCTCGTTGTCCTTATGCACAAAAAACGTGCATTATCACACCGCCGCTACGCAGCATAAAAAATCGGGCTTTTGCATGCCATTTTCCTCTTAATATGGAGTAAAAATCATGACAACACCGTTACTGGCAATAAAAAATCTGACTAAGACCTTTCGTTATCACACCGGGTTATTTCAAACTCAACTCTTAGAAGCAGTAAAACCGTTAAGTTTTGCCTTAAGAGCTGGTGAAACCTTGGCTATTATTGGTGCTAACGGATCAGGCAAATCAACCCTGGCTCGCATGTTATCGGGTGTTATTGAACCTAGTGGTGGTGAAATCTTTATTAATAGACATCAGCTTAACTTTGGCGATTATAGTTATCGCAGTCAACGCATCCGCATGATATTTCAGGATCCAAGTACTTCTTTAACCCCTAGGCAGCGTATCGGGCAAATTCTTGAGATCCCTTTAATTCTAAATACTTCACTTTCCGTTCACGAGCGAGAAGAGCGTATAGAGCAGACTCTTCGCCAAGTTGGGCTATTTACCTGATCACGCTGGCTATTATCCGCATATGTTAGCAGCGGGTCAAAAACAGCGCGTAGCGCTGGCAAGAGCGTTGATCCTGCAACCAGAGATTATTATTGCCGATGAAGCACTGGCGTCATTAGATATGACAATGCGTTCTCAAATCGTCAATTTAATGCTTGAATTACAAGAAAAACAAGGTATTTCCTATATTTATGTTACTCAACATCTAGGTATGATGAAACATATCAGCGATAAAGTGTTGGTAATGGATAATGGTGTTGTCGTCGAAAGAGGTAATACCACCGAAGTACTTACTTCACCTTCACATGAAGTGACACGACGCTTAATTGCAAGCCATTTTGGTGAACTTTTATATGCCGATGCCTGGCGGCAAGATGTTAGTTAATATAAAGGCAGCAAAAACTGCTCGGATCAGCAAGGTAATACAACTTATTCTTCTGTCATGATAAACTCTCTGCCGTTTATCAAAAAAATAATGCATAAATACCATCTACAACAGATAATGTATGCTGTGTACATTAGTGTTATTATTTAAAAATTTACAAGGATACGGCTTATGGACTTTATGAGCGGCAAGCGCATTCTGATCACTGGTTTAGCTAGTAAACTATCTATTGCTCACGGTATTGCACAAGCAATGCACCAACAAGGTGCTGAACTGGCCTTCAGTTACCAAGGTGATAAACTGAAATCTCGCGTAGAAGAGATGGCGAATAGCTTTGGCTCTAGTATTGTTTTGCCATGTGATGTTGCTTCCGATGAAAGTATCACTACCTTATTTGCCGAGCTGGCGAAGTTATGGCCCAAATTTGATGGTTTTGTCCATTCAATTGCCTATGCACCAGCCGATCAACTTGATGGTGATTATGTCGATGCAGTGACGCGCGAGGGCTTTCGGATTGCCCACGATATTAGTTCCTATAGTTTTGTTGCGTTAGCAAAAGCTTGTCGAAGTATGTTAAATCCTCATTCTGCCCTGGTTACCCTAAGTTATTTGGGCGCTGAGCGTGCGATCCCTAACTATAATATTATGGGATTAGCAAAAGCTTCGCTTGAAGCAAATGTTCGTTATATGGCTAACGCAATGGGGCCTGAAGCTATTCGCGTTAATGGCCTTTCAGCCGGTCCAATCCGCACATTAGCAGCATCGGGCATAAAAGATTTTCGTAAAATGCTATCACATTGTGAATCAATAACCCCCATTCGCCGTACGGTAACAACGGAAGATGTTGGCAATTGTGCTGCTTTCCTTTGCTCTGATTTATCAGCGGGTGTGACAGGTGAAATTTTACACGTTGACGGTGGTTTCAGTATTGCTGCTATGAACGAACTAGAATTAAAAGCTTAGTACAATAATCAGCCCGCCAAATCTATTGTTTGATAACGATACAATTTAACGGCGGACTGCTGTTATTAGCAAGACAACTTAATGATACTTAATGAGATAATTTGCCATCAAATCGGTGATCATCTCTTTTTTATCGTTATAACCTCTAAAATTTTCAGGCGTTATATCGATGATCCTAGGTAACATTGATGTCACAATACTCGATTTTGTTAAGCCTTGAATACCCTGATCACTATCAACCAAACGCAACGCCTCTGCCATTGAACCAAAACAAGCTTTCAGATTATTTTGTGTTTCTTCTGAGCTGCTAGTATTAATTTTTTCCTTGATCAAACTATCAAAGTCCTCTTGCGCAAGGACCTTGTCTAATTGTTGCAATGCTTCTGGATCACTGTTATCGATTGACAAAATATTTTTAAATTCATTCATATCGACTTTGGGGAAAAATTCACCTAAAAAGGTTTTGACCATCCATGATAAAGAAATGGGTTCAGATTGAAGTGCTTCGTTGCTAAATACGTTAATCAATTTGCTATTATCATCTTTATTGTATATTGCTTCGGCTCTCCTCTAAAAATTCCCTCAACGTTTTTGTCCATAATAGATTGATTTAACTTGTCACAAATTCCTACGATATTAGCATGCATTGCTTGTTCTACTGCTATACGCTCTTTAGTAACTTGACCTGCTTCTAATTTGTTCTGCTCAACATTATCGCTGGTTGAGGACATTTTTTTCTGCCAAAAACTGAGATTACTCAATTTGAGTAAACCATCGCACAGCATATTAAAGCCAGTTTTCTGTGGTTTTTCATTTAAAATAGTACTCTCTGATTTTACTGTAGTTAATTGTGCTGATTCAGGTGATTTTTTGCCAGTTAACGTCATTCCTTTTGATGATATTGAAACTCACTCTAAGCAATTTAACGGGAAATTTTTGTGGCTGAGATAAATAGCTAAATGAATCATTTGATTTCCAGTCAAATTCGCTGGAACTATTTTTTACGCCAATCAAACTATTTACCAAACTAATTATTAAATCTTTAAAATTATTAAAGCTAGTTTGAATGCTTGATAACAGCGAAGTGGTTTGTGTCCGCGATGCTTCAGTATTATTGGTGTTGGAAAAACTATCTAAACACATGTTAACTCCATTATTTATTTTATACATTTTCCCCAGCAAGCATAAATATAATTAAATAACAACAATACCAAATTTAGCTTTTCTATTATTTACAAAATAAATATCTGACTTTTTATAAACAGTAAATATATTATCTGTAGATAAATAGCTATTTATAAAATAAATTTATTTAATTATGCCAATAACCAATACGACAACAAATAACATTAATAATTGTAATGATGTTGTATATTATATAATAAAGGTGAAATCTGTATTATTGTTAACATTAGGTTAAATTAAATAAAGAGTATTGTGTTTTAATAAAACTTTATTATTAATATTAAAAATATCGAAATTATTACTGGTTAAATATTATAAACCCGTCAATAAATAAACTTTTTAAAACTCATTACTCTGTTATCAAAATATTATTTATAAGACGGGATTTTTTAATTTACTTATTAATAACTTTTAATAAGATAATTTGCAATTAATTCCTTGATCTGATTAGCTTCCTCTTTGTGTGTCGCGATATACATAATATCAACAAACGAGGGTAGCATTGAAGTAACAATACTTTCTGTTGTTAATCCATCAATCTTATTTTCACCAGTAGCTAAACGCAATGTGTTTGCTATTGTCGCTAAGACCGTTGGTAAATGTTGTTTGGCAGGATCTTTCAACATACAGTCTGTCAATTTTTTATCTAACAACTGATTAAATTTTTCAGTTGAAAAACCTATATTAGTTAATTCTTATAATCCAATTTTAGGAAAAACACACGTAACAAAAGCCTTTATTAAAAATGATAATTCAATGTGATCGTACGCTGCCAGCTATCTTTATTAAATGTATGTCCCAATTTTTTATTATCGGTCAGGCTATACTCTAAACCTGGTTGTTGCCTGAATGCGCCTGAGATTGCTTTCTGCTCTATACATTCATTAAATCTATCACAAATTTCTGTTATATTTTCCCGCATAGCGTAAGCGACTAACTCGGCTGGAGGTACTATCTTTGATTCATTTTTTGAACCAGAAATAGCATTCCATATAGAGCTGGTAAGACGCGAAATAAAAGATTTAGGTGGAGCGAATATGTTTGTTCTGCCAATCGCGTTATTTCATTTCGTACCACGGTAGTCACAACAGATTTTTCCAAGGAAGTTAGATCATTTTCTACATTTATCTCTTTGTTGCTATTTAGATAGTTTGTTGTTTTATCACTAGCATTATCAGGAATTGTTTCATAAGTATGCTGGTTATTTTCTCCAAACGTATCATAGTAAATTTCGTTATCCATTTGTTCTCCTTCTTCTAGAGCATTATCGGAGATTTGTTCATAGGTATTTTTCTCTTGTCCTACAATAGAATATCCTTCTGCATCATAGCAAACGTCATTACTAGCATATTGTTGTTTTTCAACACTATCATAAGGAGCTGCATAAGTAGGCTCCACTTTTACACCATCATTTTGATTAGTAAACTTTACTATATCATTACAAGCATAATAAAGTTCGTTATTAGCGGCTGTTAAATTAGCTAAATTATTTTGCTCTAAAGGATTGTTTGTATTCTTCTTTACAGTAATATAAGCATCAGCTAAATAGCTGTGAAGAAAAGCAGAAAAATTAGGCTTAATTGAAACCGTGTTTTGTTCGCTGGTTAATGCAAAATAATCAGCTTTTACATTATTTTAAATATTTTGATGACTGTTTTTAATACCCAAAATATTTTTGCAAACATGACCTGGATTAATAGTCATGACATCCATATTGGAATTTAGTGCTGTAAATTTAATTAACTGAACTGGTGTAATATTATTTTTATAAAAAGTGATTTTTTTCCTTATTGTTCTAGATAATTCCCAATAACCATTATAAAATTAGCTAGTAAAATAAATATCAAATTACGTTCAAATACTAATAATCCAAACTATGTTTATATAAGAAGCAGTTATATTTAATTAACCATTAAATAATATAATAAATATTTTTATATTATATAAAAGAATAAATATAGTTCTTATTTAAATAATAGATGACATTAATTTAATCTAACTGCCTATAAATTTGACAAATTTTCAAATTACTTCCATATTTAGATATGGTTAAATTAATATACTCTAGGGTGTTAAGTTTATTAAAATGTCACCCATATTCAATAAGTTATTAGTATTCTTTTCAATAGGAGCACGCATGGGTTACTATGAAATCAAAAAAGTAGTAAAAGCACTGACCAACCATACTACTTTGTGTTAAAAGCTACTAATCATGAAGTTATTGCCACTAGTGAGATGTATAAAACCAAAGCCCCAGTACAAAAAGGGATTGCTTCGGTGCAAAAAAATGGTCCAACCAAACAAGTTAAGGATCTCACTAGCGAAAGCTAAGTTATTCATTATTCTTCTAAAAGCTGCAGCTATTGGCAGCTTTTCCTTTTACCTGCTTTCTCTTGCTATCTTTAGCCTGACTAAAAATAAATCCATAAAATCTTTGGCAACTGCTATGCTGTTACTTTAACCGCAATAAACCCGAACAAATCCAAAGGAAGGTCACCATGAAACTCTACTATTCTGCCGGCGCTTGTTCGCTTGCCCCTCATATTGTATTAAGAGAAACCGGCTTAGATTTTAGTATTGAACGGGTTGATCTAAAGAAAAAATATACCGAGAAAGGCTTTGATTTCTATATAATTAATCCTAAAGGCCAGGTACCGGTATTACAGTTAGATAACCAGGATATTTTGACTGAGAATGCGATTATTTTGCAATATATTGCCGATCAAGCCACTAACTCAAATGATAAATTAATCGCACCAATGGGCAGCCTGCAACGTTATCATCAGCTCGAATTGGTTAATTACATTGCAACAGAATTACATAAAGGTTTTATGTCCGCTATTTTCACCTTTAACACCGGATAATTACCATCAGATTGTGATAAAATCCTTGATCACTAAATTTAGCTATATGGAAAATTTGTTGGTTAAGCGTAAATTTATCAGCGGTGAATACTTTACTATTGCTGATGCTTATTTATTTACTATTTATCGTTGGGCTACGGTAGTTAAATATTGACCTTAGCCAATATCAACATCTAACGCAGTATATTGAAGAAAAAATTAGCCAACGTAAAAGTGTAAAGGAAGCATTAACTACTGAAGGTTTAATCTGATTTTAGCTTTGTTTGTTGCTCTTCAGCTTTGATTTAGCTTGAAGAGCAATGTCCTGCGATAAAATGGTTAATCAATCTGTACCACTTTAAAGTGATAAGCTGGATTTACCATTTTATCTTGCGCAGCAACCAGTTGTAATTCATATTTATCCATTGCTTTCGTCTTTAACACCACTTCATAAACCGCTACCGCTACATGCTCTAATGCACTAGATAACGATTTGCCGTTTAATAAATTGACCGACATTAAGCCGCTGGTAAGATCGCCAACCCCTACCGGCTGCTGTTTACCAAAATCAATAAGTGGCAGACTGATATGCCAGCAATGCGCTTTGGTCACTAATAGCATTTCAAAACAGTCGGCATGATAACCGGCACGACTGAGATGTTTTACTAAAAACGTTTGTGGGCCTTGTTGACACAATTCTCTCGCCGCTAATAGCACTTTTGTTCAACATTAGTAATCGATTTTCCAACTAATGTTTCCATCTCTAATAGGTTAGGCGCCATTATGTCGCTGATAGGTAAAGCTTCATGAGATAAAAACTCAGCCACACCCGATGCAACAATACAGCCTTTTTCAGCATGTCATATCACCGGATCACAGAAATAGCAAGCAGCAAGGTTACTTATTTTTATCTGTTTAACAATATCAACAATCGCTTTACCTTGTTTGGCAGAACCAATATAACCCGTCAGAACCGCATCACAATGTTTTAATTGGTGAATCTTAATTCCGTTAACAATATCTGTTAAATGTTCAGGCGGCATAACACTGCCTGTCCATTGTGGATATTGTGTATGATTAGAAAATTGCACCGTATTCAGGGGCCAGACATCAATTCTCATCCGTTGCATAGGAAAAACCGCGGCACTATTATTACCCGCATGGCCAAAAACAACATGCGACTGAATTGATAGAACACTTTTCATATATCACTCATTTTATTTTTGATAATACTCGCCGTTACAAAACAAAGTCATTACTTTCTAAACAAGCAATTAACACATTAGTGATTAATTTAATAAATACCAATAAGTTAATCGCTATGTTAGACAAGACTTATAGTGATTAAATTTACCCTGTATGCATCCATTATTGCCAACTAACTAAGCAGTAATGTTTTTTACCACGGCTGATCAAAGAATAACGGCCAAATAGACGATCTTCCACAGTAAAAACATATTCAGCATCAATACATTTTTTACCATTAATTGCCACCGCATTTGAGCTTACCATCGTTCTAGCCTGACCACGTGACGGTACCAATTTCGCTTCAACTAATGCCTGCTGTAAATCTGCCCCTGAATTTAATTTGATCATCGGCATGCCATCTTGCGCTAACTGGGCAAAATCTGCTGCAGTTAATGCAGCAATCGTATCGGAAAATAAGCTTTCGGTGATCCGCTTGGCCGCCTGTAAGCCCTCATCACCATGTACTAACTGGGTAACTTTCTCCGCTAATACATACTGCGCCCTCGGCGCTTTACCACTATTTTGATCCTCTTCTTGCAAGGCGTCAATTTCTGCAATTGGCATAAAGGTAAAAAATTTAAGAAAGCGGTAAACATCAGCATCGGCAGTATTAACCCAAAATTGATAAAACTTATATGGACTGGTTTTTTGCGGATCTAACCAAACCGCCCCCGCTTCGGTCTTGCCAAATTTAATTCCATCAGATTTAGTAATTAACGGCACCGTCAAACCAAAAACCTGTTTTTGATGTAAACGTCGAGTGAGATCAATGCCTGAAGTAATATTGCCCCATTGATCAGAGCCGCCTATCTGTAATTCAACATTATGTTGGTGACAAAGGTTGGCAAAATCATAAGACTGCAGCAAATTATAGGAGAACTCAGTAAAAGAGATGCCTGCATCATCGCGCTCAAGTCGTTGTTTAACAGCTTCTTTATTGATCATTTGATTAACAGAAAAATGTTTACCAATATCGCGCAAGAAGGTCAAGACATCCATTTGACCAAACCAATCATAATTATTAACTACCTTGGCGCTATTTTTACGACAATCAAAATCAAGAAATGGTGAAACCTGTTGACGAATTTTTTCTACCCACTGCTGTACCGTTTCACTGGTATTTAATTTACGCTCAGTGGCTTTAAAACTTGGATCGCCAATTAAACCTGTTGCCCCACCCACCAAAGCTACTGGTTGATGTCCCATTTGCTGGAAACGCTTTAAACATAGCAAAGGAACCAAATGCCCTAAATGCAAGCTATCAGCGGTTGGATCAAATCCACAATAGAGCGCTACTGATCCCTGGGATAGTTTCTCTATTAATGCCGTTTCATCCGTCAGCTGGGCTATCAAACCCCGCTCTTGCAATTCTTCAATTAGGTTCTTGCTAACCATCAATAACTCCATCAATTTTTATTTCGTCGATTTTGTGGATAAATATAATATAAATAAGCCCAATAGAATAAAACGCGAGTCAAATAAGTGTCAGTTAAAAATCATTTTTTCCGTTTATGGCGCCAAGCGATCAATTTGCCAATGATCATGTTGCCATTGATACAAAAATCGATCATGTAGCCGTTTAGTGCCACCTTGCCAAAATTCAACACTGTTAAATCTGACGCGATATCCGCCCCAAAAACTAGGTAAGGGAATTTCACCATTTTTAAATTTTTGTTTTAAGTCAAAAAATTTATTTTCTAATAGACTTCTAGCAGAAATTTTTGCTGATTGTTGTGAAACCCAGGCCGCTATTTGACTATCTTTTGGTCGACTATGAAAATATTTTATTACCTCAAGTGGCCTGAGTTTTTCTGCTTCACCCAAGAAGCAAACCTGACGCTCTAACTGATACCAGGGAAATAGTAAACTGACTTTATTGTTATGAGCGATGTGTTGTGCCTTACGACTAGATAAATTGGTATAAAATATCAGTCCATTTTTATCATAATGTTTAAGTAATACAATGCGTTGGTATGGTTGCCCATCGCTGTCTACGCTTGCAACACACATGGCTGTTGGATCGACTAATTTTGCTTCAGAAGCCTGCTTTAACCAACGCTCAAACAATACTAATGGCTGGTCGGTTAAATCCTTACGTCTTAAACCACCTTGGGTATATTCCCGTCTTAAACTAGCAATATCCAACTGAATTTTTTCTACCATTTTTTGCCTCTGTCTTGTTACAATAGATATCATGTTATTCACTATTGGCCGGATAAATTGCGCCTAATACTGTTTCCTGGTTAGCGCCAGTAACAGAGGGTAAATTGCCTAGCAAACCCGATAAGGTACGAGCCGCTAGCCAAGCAAAAGCCAAAGCTTTGACATTATCTCCGCTCAAACCATATTTATCTGTTGATGCCACCACAATATTGGTTAACAATTCGCTTAACCTTGCCATAAGATAGTTATTTTTAGCTCCTCCACCACAAACCAATAAACAATCTACTTTGTCATAGATCAACGATTGAACGGATGGTTAATTCTGCCAAAGTAGCCTATACATCCTGGGCTGATAAATTTAAGTACGATGTCAGATATTTTTGTAACCAAGCAGAATTGAAATATTCTCTACCAGTACTTTTGGGCGCTGGTCGCTTAAAATAGGGTCCGCTAGTATTTCAGTAAGAAGCGACTTATTAACCTGCCCTGAGCGTGCCCAATCGCCGTTATTATCATAAGGTTTATTTAAATATTGATTGGCCCAGATATCCAACAGCATATTTCCGGGTCCAGTATCATAGCCTTTAATTATTGAATTCCCAAATAAAGTAGTGAAATTAGCGATGCCAACAATATTTAAAATAATACGATTTTGATCAAGATGACTAAGTACCTTGTGATGAAAAGCAGGTACTAAAGGCGCACCTTGCCCACCATACGCCATATCTCTACGACGAAAATC
Source organism: Arsenophonus endosymbiont of Aleurodicus floccissimus (assembly GCF_900343025.1). GTDB lineage: Bacteria > Pseudomonadota > Gammaproteobacteria > Enterobacterales > Enterobacteriaceae > Arsenophonus. The sequence goes on from NZ_OUND01000001.1 coordinate 659,889, forward strand.
GCCTACTACAGTGATGTTGGTTAACGCAAAAATTCTATTATTGTCACCTAATTGCAGAGTAAAAGGCCGTTGGCCAGTAGGTTGGTGCCAAACAGTTTGCCCATGACATCCTATTGCGGTAATATCTGTGGCTGATAATAATTGCTGTTTTAATAGGTTATTGATCGCTTCACCATATAACGAGCCGAGCTGATAATCAATTTCACCTATTGTTGCTAAGATGACCGCTTGACCTTGGCATATAGACAAGACTTGATTTTTTAATTCTGTGGGAAAAGGAAAGGAAATCGCACCTAGCTGAATCACATTTTTGTCATCAATCTCAGCCAAAACAACATCAACCCCATCGAGACTGGTACCTGACATCACCACTATATAGTGACCTGCTTTCATGTTTTCCCTCTGATTATTTTATCTATACTTCATTTTAGTCATTCAATATACTTATTGACATAGCTTTTCACTTCAAACATTTAACTCATCGAAATAAAATAAAAAATAACTGTTTAAAAATAAATTAATTAAGCTGAATTTATTACTTTAAGAAAAAATTATTAATGTTTAGACTATATTTAGATTGTAGAAAGTAAATTAATTTTGCTATTTGTCTAATTATCCAGTTCGTTTATATACAATAAATTATGATATTTGTGTATTCATGATTATTATTACACTGTAAATCAGATTTCCAAAAGGAGTAATCATGTTAAAGCAAGTTCTCGTCGGTATTTTTACAGTAACAGCTTTATCGGGCTGTATAAATACAGGTAGTTTTTCTGGGGACACTTATACCGCATCTCAAGCTAAACAATTACAAACTGTGACCTATGGTACCGTTATTCGCGTAACCCCGGTTAATATTCAGGCCGGTGGTGACGAAAACATCATAGGAGCACTGGGTGGTGCTGTTCTGGGTGGGTTATTGGGTAATACGGTTGGCGGGGGCACAGGAAAAACCCTTGCAACAGCGGCCGGTGCGATCGCCGGTGGTGTTGCCGGTCAAAATGTTCAAGGGGCACTTAACAAAACAAAAGGCGTTCAACTGGAAATCAGGTTGGATAATGGCCGAGTTATTTCTGTGGTGCAAAAAAATGATCCAAACAGCTTCCGTAATGGCCAGCGTGTATCTATTATAGGTAGTGGAAATAACATTACTGTTTCACCTCGTTAATTCAACTTAAATAGCATACGCGACTAGATTTAGATAATTAGCCGCGTATTCATTATATTATAACGCCATTTGATCTTTTTTTATTACGCTATCATTTATTACGAATGATTATGTAACCGAATAATATTTTGCTCGAGTTTTAATATCAATGAATAAAGTGTATTTAATTAATCATGTGTAATTCCTCCTAATATTTCCTTTCGGGTTTTTTCAATTACATAATCAACCTGTTTAATAAATGGCATCGATTCTTCTGTTAATTTAATTCTTTTTGCTCGTCTGTCGTTGACACAGGTATGACGCGTGATCAATTTCTTTTCTTCTAATTGATTGAGAGTTATAACTAGCGATGGTTGTTCAATACCTATTGCTTTAGCCAATTGAATTTGTGATTGATCAGGTGGTAACTGGCTAATGTTATATAAGGTTACCCAATGAGTTTGGGTGAGCTTTAATGGTTTCAGACGATGATCAATCAATGCCCTCCAAACTCGAACTAAACGCGCAAGATCAGTTCCTATTTTTGATTCCAATTGTTCCTTCTTAAAAATAGAATACCATCTACATCTATAATTATTAAATTGCCAATTAATATCCCAGAAACATATATCCATTTCTATTCATTAAGATATTAACATAGAAATGGGTAAATATTTATATTTATATTTATATTTATATTTATATTTATATTTATATTTATATTTATATTTATATTTATATTTATATTTAGCATAATAATATATAAACTTATATTTCATTATTAGTATATTAAGTTAACTTAATTAGTGTTCTAATCATTACCCACTTATTTACTATATAAAACAAAAGACTATTAATTAAATATCCTTATAAGAATAGCTTTCATCTAAATTCTATTCTATATGTTTTTATATTAATATTATTTTTAATTTGCAAAAAATAGACAATAAAAAATAAAAAAAATTATAAAACAAGTTATTATAAATAATCTTAAAAGCATTTATTCAGCTATACTTAGATACTAAGTCTATATTGATTTTTAATAAATTACCTGAAAGTTAGAAAAAAACCAATAAAACAACATTATATTTCAAATAAATAATCCCAAATAAAACAAGCTAATAAGTCAACAAATAATATAAAAATAAAATTATAGCAAGATAATAAATTAATACATTGACCACTAGCAATAATAAAAAAAACAATTGTTATGCATTACTAATGCATAACTTGTAAAGGAAAAATAGCCGTTCAGTTTACAATATTATGATAACAAATAGCTTATAACAACATCAGTAATTAGTTATAATTAAATAGCTACTATAAAGTTAACTGAACGATATTTTTAAATCGTCAACAGTTGACACTAAAGTAACGCAATCAATTATATTGTAAATTTTAATTAATAAACCAACTATATAAATTGAAATAATGGTAAGGTTCACGTTATATTAATATCAGTAATGAATGGTTTTTAAACTTAAAAAGAGGCTTATATGCGCTTACTTCATACCATGTTAAGGGTTGGCGATCTACAACGCTCAATTCATTTTTATACTGAAATATTAGGTATGCGTCTATTACGCGCACAAGTGAAAATCCTACATACAAATACTCATTCACCTTCGTCGGCTTTGATGATGAAAGTAAAGGTGCCGTAATCGAATTAACCTATAATTGGGGTGTTGAGCACTACCAGATGGGTACCGCATTTGGTCACATTGCATTAGGCGTTGATAACGTTGCTGATACCTGTAGTAGCATAAGGCGAGCAGGCGGCAAGGTAACGCGCGAAGCAGGACCAGTAAAAGATGGCTCAACGATTATTGCATTTGTGGAAGATCCTGATGGCTATCAAATTGAATTGATTGAAAATAAAAATGCCAGCAATGCCTTAGGGGTAACCTGACGCTTTTCGTCATTGATCGAGCATCTATCTATCTATACATTTTCTATACTGAAGCCAATTTTATGCATTTTAGCCAAAATTTGGAATAATATCTTTATTCTCAAGTATAAAGTCTCAAGCAAATGTCTAATAAAACAAATGGTGGTAACACGCTGGCAAAGCGTTTTCGAGGTTATTATCCTGTCGTTATCGATGCAGAAACTGGTGGGTTTAACGCACAACAAGATGCGCTATTAGAAGTTGCGGCTATGACGCTAAAAATGGATCAAGGGGGTTGGTTAGAGATTGATGAAAAACTCCATTTCCATGTTGAACCTTTTGCAGGGGCAAATATAGAAGCAACTGCACTGGCTTTCACTGGCATCGACCCCACTAATCCTTTACGTAACGCTGTCGATGAATATACCGCTTTACATGCAATTTTTAAGATGGTTAGAAAAGGCATTAAAAATAATGATTGCAATCGGGCAATTATTGTTGCCCACAATGCCAATTTTGATCATAGTTTTATCATGGCTGCCGCTCAACGAGCAAATCTAAAACATAATCCGTTCCACCCTTTTGCGACTTTCGATACCGCAACCCTCAGCGGGCTGGTTTTTGGTCAAACAATTTTAGCTAAAGCTTGTTACACCGCAGGGATCCCTTTTGATGGTAAACAGGCACATGGCGCTCTTTATGACACCGATAGAACGGCATTACTGTTTTGTGAAATCGTCAATAAATGGAAAAAATTAGGTGGCTGGCCACTAATAACCGATGAATAATCAAGGCAGTGGTAATGCATAATTTTACTGCCTTCTAATTAACTATTTATTTTATAATGGTTATTTAGCTACTCAGCTCCAGGCTGTTCTGAAGTACGATATTTATCGGCAGTGGCGGTGATCAATTTCTGTAATTCACCGTGCTGATACATTTCAATAATGATATCGCAACCGCCAATTAGCTCACCATCAATCCATAGTTGAGGGAATGTTGGCCAGTTTGCATACTTAGGTAACTCACTACGAATTCAGGGTTTTGCAAAATATCTACATAAGCAAAACGTTCACCACAAGCAGAAAGGGCTTGAACTGCCTGGGCAGAGAAACCACAGCTTGGAAATTTAGGGGAGCCTTTCATGTATAAAAGGATTGGATTTTCTTTTACCTGGCGTTCAATTTTTTCTATTGTCGTCATTGTTACTTCCTTAAAAACTAAATCTATTATTTTGCACCACGCGAACATAACATTGATATAGAATACCATTTTCTATCAATACTTGATAACCCTTTGCTGCTATCTTTATTATGTTCCAATCGTATTTAATAAAAATTGATTAACATAATTATTAAGTTATCTATATAAAAAATGATAATCTCAATATGTTTATATTTTGTATTTATCAACTGGTTGCACGATACGAATAAAAAAGGAGTCTGCAATGTCTTTCCAATTACCGCCATTACCTTATGCTAAAAATGCTTTAGAGCCCCATATTTCTCAAGAAACGTTAGAATACCATTATGGTAAACACCATAACACTTATGTCAATAATCTAAATAATTTAATTAAAGGGACTAACTTTGAAGGTAAATCATTAGAAGAAATTATAAGAACCGCCCAAGGAGGTATTTTTAATAATGCTGCCCAAATCTGGAACCATACTTTTTATTGGTACTGCTTAGCGCCTAATGCCGGTAGCGAACCAACAGGTAAAATAGCTGAGGTCATTAATCAACATTTTGCCGATTTTGAAAAATTTAAGCACCAGTTTACCGATGCGGTGATCAAAAATTTTGGTTCCGGCTGGACATGGTTAGTCAAACAGGCAAATGGAAAACTTTCCATCGTCAATACTTATAATGCCGCAACACCAATCAGTGGTGATGATAAACCATTACTGACTGTTGATATATGGGAGCATGCTTACTACCTTGATTATCGTAATGCACGGGCAGAATATTTGACAAATTTTTGGTCACTGGTTAACTGGCAATTTGTCGAACAAAATTTGTTGCCATAATTTATTGGATATGATTTGAAAAAGCGTTAAAAGTTAAACAGGCTTCTGGCTATGGCTGTTATTAAATATTGTCACGAACAGCAATTACATAATTAATATTAAATACCATCATAAATTATATTATTTATAATACCAGGTTAGTAAATAAACAAATTTTATTATTAATATAGCCGCTGCATAACTGTGAGTTTTCCCTTAATTATTTGTCTATTGCTCAGTTAATTGATGGATCATCATCTTCAATTGGTGCTCTAACTAAAGAAATGCTTTCATTTGGCATTTCAGCTTCATCATTAACAGTAAGCACTGAATTTTCCCTTAAAGTTGCCCGATATTCGGCTGCTCTTATTACAGGAAGATTGGCTTCTTCAAAGTCTTCTTGCTCGCTTTGCGCTAGCAACCTATCAAAGTCATCAACATTGAGAGTAGAATTTGTACTATTTTCTTCGGTATTTAACGATAAAAATTCACTTCCTGCTGCTGGCTGAGAGGCTCGCGCACGTTCTAATTGTTCAATATAGGATCCTAAGATCATAGAATGTTTCTTCAAAGCATTCCACTTCTTCAGCTAAATCAAAATTGGGATTACTAAGTGGTGAAAGCCTAATGTTACCACCCGAATTGAATGACATATTTGACCGCTGATAAAGTGATATCCCAGGATCAATGTTTATAGTCATATTCAAAGTCATATTAGGCACTAGCTGCTCACCTTCTGATCGAATCTTAGTGCATTGCATTGATAACGCTTGATGGTTTGTACTCGTCGATTGCGCCGTACCCAAACTTGTTCCGTTATTGATTGTGGCCGACTGCCATTGGATATGATTATTACTAACTGTTCGGATCTGCTGCCCTAGTTGGGTGCCAATTGGTTATGAGGAAGAAATAGTTATATCACCTACCTCACCAATCTGAATAGCTGTTACGCGATTAAGTATGACTAATCTAATTAAACATCAATATCCTCCTTGATTTACTTATAAATATTTAGCTAAATCCAATTTTAAAAAATTAAATATCAAATATTTGCTTTTATTTAAGATGTAATAATGTGATTCCCTTTCCAGTATACAAATAAAAAGTTAGTTTATCAGTCAAATTTTATCATTTTAGATAAAATTTAACGGCACTGTTATCTGCTAGTAAATATTGTGGTGATTAGCTTATGTTTATATTGGTTTTTCGTTGATAGCATGAATAGTAATAACTACAATATCATAATAAGTTATATATCATTCAAATGATGCAACTGACAATATAGTGGCCAGTTGCAATAATAAGGCATGATATTTATACTTGTGCCACTTACTTTATCGTTATTAAATACCAGTGGATTTTTAGCTATTCGTTACGGCGTATAACCTATATCAAAACAAAAACCTGATATAAACACCGCAATTAATAAAATACTGCTATAAAACCTGTAGATTAATTGTCATGAAAAAAACCAAAATTGTTTGTACTATCGGCCCTAAAACTGAATCTGAAGAAAAACTCTCACAATTACTTAATGCTGGCATGAATGTCATGCGGCTAAATTTCTCACATGGTGATCATGAGGAACATGGTAAACATATTAAAAATCTACGTGCTGTCTGTAGCCAAAAAAACCAACAGGCTGCAATATTATTAGATACAAAAGGGCCAGAGATCCGTACAATGCTGCTTAAAGATGGCAACGATGTATCGCTAATCGCTGGACAAAATTTTACCTTTACCACCGACACCTCAGTGATTGGTGGTCAAGATCGGGTTGCTGTGACCTACACTGGTTTACCTGATGATCTTAAACCAGGTAATACTATTCTAGTTGATGATGGCTTAATCGGCATGAAAGTTTTATCTGTTACCGCTAGTGATGTCATCTGTCGGGTACTTAATAATGGCGATTTAGGTGAAAATAAAGGCGTTAATTTACCGGGTGTTTCAATTGGCTTGCCTGCACTGGCGGAAAAAGATAAACAAGATCTGATTTTTGGTTGCCAGCAAGGCGTTGATTTTGTTGCCGCTTCCTTTATCCGTAAACGCGCTGATGTAGAAGAAATCCGCGCCCATCTAGCGCAGCATAGTGGTAAAAATATCCAAATAATCTCTAAAATTGAGAATCAAGAAGGATTAAATAACTTCGATGAAATTTTAGAAGCCTCTGATGGGATCATGGTGGCACGTGGTGATCTTGGCGTCGAGATCCCAGTTGAAGAAGTTATCTTTGCGCAAAAAATGATGATCGAAAAATGCGTTGCAGCCCGTAAAATTGTCATTACCGCCACCCAAATGTTAGATTCGATGATTAAAAATCCCCGTCCTACTCGTGCGGAAGCCGGTGATGTTGCTAATGCTATTTTAGACGGTACAGATGCCGTTATGCTATCTGGCGAAAGCGCGAAAGGAAAATATCCTATCGAAGCGGTAAAAATTATGGCGACTATTTGCGATCGTACCGATCGAGTTATGCCATGCCGCATTGATGATAGTAAAATAAACCAAAAATTACGCATTACTGAAGCAGTTTGTCGCGGTGCGGTTGAAATGGCGGAAAAGTTAAACTCTCAATTGATTATCGTGGCAACCTATGGCGGTAAATCAGCAAAATCAGTACGTAAATATTTTCCAACAGCACCGATCCTTGCTTTAACAACTAATGAAGAAACTGCCCGTCAATTATTATTAGTTAAATGCGTTATTCCACAATTAGTCAAAGAAATTGCCTCCACAGACGATTTCTATCGTATTGGTAAACAAGTTGCTTTAGACAATAATATGGCCGAAAAAGGTGAAGTTGTCGTTATGGTTTCAGGCGCATTAGTGCCAAGTGGTACAACAAATACCTCATCTGTCCATATCTTATAATTCTATTTTCCAAAATAAATTCCTCCAAATAAAATAGCGGGGAATTTATTTTTTCTTTTTTTAATAAAGAAAAATTAAAGCACTAATATCTAATATTGGTAATTTATAATCAAAAACCTATTAATCATTTTAGCCATTGAGCATTTATTTAAGACACATTCTATTAGCCAAAAATTAATATTTCCAGCTCAAAAGATCATAATCGACATGTTATTTAAAAAATAACTGTTATCACGTTAATTTTATTTTATATCTACAGGAAAAAATAATTAACAAAATAACGCTATGAGATAATTAAAAATTGCCGTCTATTCAATCAAAACGAACAAAAAACAAACAAATTTATTCTCTTTTCTTAATTTTATTAAGCAACTTGTCAGATTTTAAGTAGAAAATATTCTAATTAAGTACTAGCATAAGAATAAGTAAGTATTCTGCCTGAATTTGAAAAAGATCTAATAATTCAAAGTTAGAGATAGAAATTTATTCTCTGTTTTACCAGGAATGTGCAATACTTACCTTGCTACTTGGAGATTAACTAAATCTAGAGGGTAATATAATGAAGCGTACTAAAGTTTTACTGGGCTCTATCGTTCTGGCTTCTGCTTTGTTAGCAGGCTGTTCAAACAGTAGCCAAATTAACAAACTGTCCTCAGATGTACAAACGGTAAACGGTAAAGTCGATCAACTATCCAATGACGTTCAGTCATTACGTATTGATGTTCAGACTGCTAAAGATGAAGCTGCTCGTGCTAATCAACGTTTGGATAATCAAGTTCGTAGATATAAAAAGTAATCCAATTGCATTTAACGGATCACTCGATATACTAATAAGGCACCCGTTGGTTGGGTGCCTTATTATTTATTACATACAACTAATTTTTAATAATACCATTATCTGATTATTAATAAATTCACTATTTTTTATAAAATAAAGTAAATCTACTCATAATTCATCACCGTCTAATATTAATTTAGCTCTTATTTACCTTAACCGGCATTCCTGAGCGACGTGCTACGGCTTGAGCAACTAATCGCTGATCAATACCAGGTTGTTACAAAAATGCCTTAAACTCATTGCTATATACTAATGGCATCGTTTGCGGATCATCAGATTCACATTTGGATAATGGTTGGTGAACTTCGATGTCATAGCTTCCGTCTGGCTCTTTAGAGAACTTAATCGGCTCATTGATTACCTGTACCCAAGTTCCTACCGGTATAGAGTAGAATAATGCTTGTATATCCTCAGGTCTTAAACGAATACAACCGGAACTAACACGTAGTCCAATACCAAAATTGGCATTAGTACCATGGATCAAATATTGTCCGTTACCATAAGATAATCGCAAAGCATAAAGCCCCATAGGGTTATCAGGCCCGGCTGGAAATACTGCCGGCAATATAACGCCATCGGCAGCATAACGTTTACGGATATTAGGCGTCGGTGTCCAGGTTGGATTTTTAATTAATTGACTAACAGTCGTCACCATTTTAGGCGTATTGGCGCCCAATTGGCCGATACCAATAGGGTAAACCATGACTTTATTGCTTCCTTTAGGAAAATAATACAGGCTCAATGCGGCTAAATTAACGATGATACCATCACGCTTAGTCGCAGGTAATAACATTTGCGATGGAATAATCAACGTTTTACCCACTTTAGGTAAATATGGATCGGTTCCTGGATTAGCTTCCAACATATCCAGCAAACCTATCTGAAATTCACTTGCAATAGCTTCCAGTGGACGCCCATCATTAGGCACCGCATAAATACTATTTTCTCAAATTAAACGTGCTGTAGTGGATGGCAAGGAGTATTCAGCAGCACTGACATTGAAAGTCAGCCCGCTAAAAAAAACAAGCCGATAAAAAATAGAATTCTCTTCATACTTTTTCCTCCTAAGGAACGTACAAAGTTTATCGGATGAATAAGCGTCACTTTAATTATATCAGTAGTTAACTAAATGTTTAAGTGCTTGATTGGATAATTTTTTCGGCTCGCTGGCGTGGATTGTTCTGATCATAGCATGCAATCCCTGGCTTCTTGATGGCGTTAAATGCTGCTCCAATGACAACTTTTGAAAAAATGCTTTGCTATCTGTAGTCAAAATTTGTTTTCCGGTTTTATTTTGAAAAATAATTATTACTAATGCAATCAAACCCTTAACTATAGCAGCATCGCTGTCACCTGCCAATTGGATCCTTCCGTCACTATCTGGCTCCATAGCAATCCAAACCTGGCTTTGACAACCTGAGACCTGATTTTTAACTTGTTTTTGTCTACCGCTAAGAGGTAATAATTTTTCCCCTAATTCAATTAAATAAAGATATCGCTCTTCCTAGTTTTGACAACGTGAAAAATTACGCAACAATTTATTCTCATCAGGCAAGGGCTGACATCATTCTACCCTTATATGTACTTTAAAACAGATTAAGCTAGTAATTTTTCAACATATTGTAGTTTTTCAACTAAAATATCAATCTCTTCTTTAGTAGTATAAACCGCTAGCGAAGCTCAGCACATAGCTGGTACTTGATAAAAATCCATCAATGGCAGCGTACAATGGTGGCCTGTCCATATTGCAATTGCATAATTATCTAAAAAACTACCAATATCATAAGCATGATGCTCGCCTAAATTGAAGGCAATAACTCCCTGACGCTCATCTGAGCCGTAAAGACGCAAAGAGTTTACCGTACTTAAACGCTGATTAGCATACTGCATTAATGCCGTTTCATGAGCAGATATTTGTTGATAACCAATATTATTAATATAACGTAATGCCTCACCTAAGCCAAGAATGCCAACAATATTGGGTGTGCCCGCTTCAAATCGCCATGGTACCTTTTCGTAAGTGATATTTATTATTGCTGGCTCAGATAACGTCATACTCACTTGATCAATCATGGCTTCCCCACCTTGCCAAGGTGGTAAAACATTTAATAAGGCCTTTTTGCCATATAAAACACCAATACCAGTAGGTCCATACAGTTTGTGACCGGAAAAAATATAAAAATCACAATCTAAATCTTGGACATCAATCATTTGGTGCATAATACTTTGCGCACCATCAAGCAAAATATGCAATTGTGCTGCTTTTTGCTCTGCACATTGGCACGCATAGGCAATAATCTGTTTTGCTGGATTAACGGTTCCCAAAACATTCGACATGTGGGTAAAAGAGAGTAATCGAGTCCGGCTATCGATTAACCTATCTAATTGTTCAAAAATTGATTTTCCATCATTATCAATAGGTAATATACGAATATCAAAACCAATCTGGCCTGCAAGCAAATGCCAAGGAACTATATTAGCGTGATGTTCCATTTGGCTAATGATAATATTATCGCCTGGTTTGATAAAACCATGCCTATAACTATTAGCAATTAAATTTATGCCTTCCGTTGTTCCTTTAACAAAAACGATTTCTTCAGAATCAGCTGCATGAATAAAATCAATGACTTGCTGACGAACATTTTCTACCATCGCCGTGGCTTCACTACTCAAGCGATGGATCCCTCGATGTACCGCCGCATAGTGATGACAAAGAAATTGCCTTTCCTTTTCTATCACTTGGAGCGGTTTTTGCGCACTGGCAGCACTATCCAAATAAACCAACGGTTTATCGTTGATTTTTTCTGCCAGCATAGGAAAATCTTTGCGAATGGATGCCACTGAAAATGTCATATTAAATCCCTGCTAAGCGCTGCTGAATAATATCCATTACCTTGTTACTTACACCTTCACTCTCAATAGATTCGATGACTTCAGCTGCAAAGGCCACCATAATCATATGTTTTGCATCATTGAGATGAATACCCCGTGAACGTAAAGAAAACAGCTGTTCATCATCAATCCGGCCTACTGTAGCACCATGACTACACTTAACATCATCAGCATAAATTTCTAACTGCGGTTTGGTGTCAATTTCGGCTTGTTTACCTAATAACAAGTTATTATTTGTCATTTGGCCATTGGTTTTAAGTGCCTGTGGCGCAACTTTAATCATCCCATTAAAAACAGCTTTACTTTCATCCTGCGCGATCGTTTTATGCAACTGGCGACTTTTACAACATGGCTGATTATATTCAAGATAAGTTCTGGTATCAAAAATTTCTCTATTTCGTGGCAACAATAAGATATTAAGTGTTAATCTGCTACCCGCTCCATTTAATTTCACACTGGTATGATGGCGAAGTAATGCTGAGCCGATAAAAATACCGCTACTGTTTATTGACTATCACGACTTGACAAGATGTCATTATGGGCAAAATGGTGACTTTGGTTGTTTTCAATGCTAAGTTTGATATGACTAAAATGATTATTATCAGCTATATTAGCGGTCAATCGACTGCCTGTCAGATGCGGCTTATCATCAACAGAAACAAAATGTTCAATAACTTGCGATTTGCAATTGGCACCAATCTCTAAATGATAGCGATAGTGACTAGTATTAACATAATTATGGTGATTTGAACCAGAGGTAATATTCAATATATAGAGTGGTTTTTCTACTTGTTGATTAGCGGCCAATTTAATCATCAGGGGCTAAGCGGCCAGACTCTCAGTTAAACAGGAATATTTCATCGGTCATGATAGGTGCCGGAAGCTGTGCCTGCGCATCCATCATTTGAATTTGATAAGGGCCAAAGTTATCGCTACTTAAGGCAGGGATAAGACATCCATCAAACAAAACAATTCGCAAGCCGTCAATAGAGATAGCCAGCTGTTTTAATTGCTCAGCAATAATTGTGTTAACTTTATCACTATTTAATTGGTATTGAGCATTAAGTACTTTTGCCAACGGCGTATAATACCACTCTTCATGGCGAAATGGCGGAAAACCAATTTTCTCTACCTGCTGCCAATAGGCCTGAGCTTGTTTTTCATTTGCTCTTTTACTGGCATAAAAAAGTGTCGCAAAGCTTTTTAGCGCCTGTTGATTTAACTTTGTGACTTGCTGCTGTTTTTCTGCTCTTTTACTGTTGGTCAATAAGCCAGCCATAGCCTTGTACCTCTAGTTTTCTAGCCAAGGTAAAATCACCTGATTGAATAATTTTGCCTTGATGGAGAACGTGAACAAAATCAGGCTGTACATAATCCAAAATACGCTGATAGTGAGTAACGATGATAAAAACTCTTTCAGCACTACGAAGTGAGTTCACGCCATTAGCCACAACTTTGAAGGCATCAATATCAAGACCCTAGTCGGTTTCATCTAAAATACATAACTCAGGCTCTAACGCTGCTATCTGTAAAATATCATTGCGTTTTTTTTCTCCACCAGAGAAATCGACATTAACTGATCGAGTAAGTAAATCTTTCGGCATATCAAGTAGTTCAATTTTATCTTCAATAAAATCCTGAAAATCAAATTTATCTAGTGGTGGCTGCTTACGATACTCTCTTACTGCATTAACCGAGGTTTGTAAGAAAAATTGATTACTTACGCCAGGAATTTCCACCGGATATTCAAAGGCTAAAAATATACCTTCACCTGTACGTTCTTCTGGCGATAACTCAAGCAAATTTTTATTTTTGAATAGAATTTCACCCTGTTCTATTTGATATTCTTCACGTCCTGCCAGTGTCGCTGATAATGTACTCTTGCCTGATCCATTAGGCCCCATGATTGCATGTACTTCACCCGCTTTTACTTCTAGATTTAATCCGTTAAGAATTTGATTACCTTCAATACTGACATTTAAATTTTTAACACTTAACATTTCATTGGCCTTTGAATAACTGAGTATTCTTTTAATAGGAACCATCAACCCACACTATGTTCCAAACTAATTGCTAACAATTTTTGTGCTTCAACGGCAAACTCTAATGGTAATTCAGAAAAGACATCTTTACAGAAACCATTTACGATCATGGAAATGGCGTCATCCTCACTAATACCTCGTTGCAAGCAAAAAAAGAGTTGATCTTCACCAATACGAGATGTTGTAGCTTCATGCTCTAACTGTGCGCTACTATTTTTTACTTCAATATGAGGAAAAGTATACGCGCCACATTCAGTGCCAATTAACATAGAATCACATTGGGTATAATTTCTGGCGTTTTCTGCCGTCGGTAAAATCTTTACTAAACCGCGGTAACTATTTTGACTACGACCGGCTGAGATCCCTTTTGAGATGATGGTAGAATGCGTATTCTTACCAATATGGATCATTTTTGTACCGGTATCAGCCTGTTGATTACCATTGGTTAATGCGACTGAAAAGAATTCCCCCACCGAATTATCCCCTTGCAAAATAACACTGGGATATTTCCAAGTAATACCCGAACCTGTTTCAGACTGTGTCCAGGACATTTTGGCATTCTCACCCTCGCATAAGGCGCGTTTGGTGATAAAGTTCAAAATGCCACCGGTTTCACTTTCACCACCTGAAAACCAGTTTTGTACGGTAGAATATTTTACTTCAGCATCTTTATGAATAATAACTTCAACTACTGCAGCATGTAATTGATAGCTATCTCGCACCGGAGCAGAGCATCCTTCAATATAACTAATGTAACTACCTTCATCAGCAATCAAGATAGTGCGCTCAAACTGACCGGTCTTAGCTGAATTAATACGAAAATAGGTTGATAATTCCATCGGGCAACAAACACCCTTTGGTACATAAACAAATGTCCCATCAGAAGCGACAGCAGAATTTAAGGCCACAAAAAAATTGTCTCGATTAGAAACGACCGTACCAATATATTTTTTACTAACTCAGGATACTGTTGGATAGCTTCACCAAAAGAGCAAAAAATAATACCCAGTTTCGCTAATTCGCTACGATAAGTTGTTGAAACAGAAACTGAGTCAAAAATAGCATCTACCGCAACCGATTTACCCTCACGAACTGGTACACCAAGTTTATTGAATGCTTCTTCAACTTCGGCGGTCAGGTAATTATTGCTATGCTCATCCCCACCCGCTGTCGATGAATCAGTTTCAGCTTGATAAGTATCATCGCAACTATTGCAGGATGGCGCCGCATGATAACTATATTCCTGGTAGTTTAAATCAGGATAATAGCCTTTAAGCCAGTGGGGTTCTTCCATACCCAACCAATGTTGATAAGCCTCTAAACGAAACTGCAACTTCCAATCAGGTTCATTACGTTTGGCTAAAATAGCTTTGATGACCTCTTCATTGAGA
This sequence comes from Arsenophonus endosymbiont of Aleurodicus floccissimus, assembly GCF_900343025.1. Lineage (GTDB taxonomy): Bacteria > Pseudomonadota > Gammaproteobacteria > Enterobacterales > Enterobacteriaceae > Arsenophonus. The sequence continues at coordinate 674,972 of NZ_OUND01000001.1, forward strand.
CCTTTAGCTAATTCATCCGTTGCAACCTGAGTGAAAAACCCCTCTTTATAACGATGCTCCGCTAACCATTGTTGAACATCATCACTAATTTCTAATTACGCTGTGACATAATTTAATTCACTTAAATACCAAAGCTTTCACCACAACCACAAGCGTGTTGAGCATTAGGATTATTAAATTTGAATACTTGATTAAGTCCCTCACGAACATAATCAACCTCAGTACCATCAATAAATGGCATTGCTTTTAGAAGAACAAAAAGTTTGGCGCCATTATTTTCAAACAGCAAATATTCTTTAGTTGGATTATCTATCAATGCAATGACATAACCAAATCCTGCACAACCTGATTGCTTGATATTAAGAGATAATCCCTGACTAGCAGGATTTTTTTTCATTAATTTAAGAATTTGAGCAGCTGCTTTATCGGTTATGGTAAGGCCCTGCCAAGTTGTTTCATTCAAAGAAAAAGTATCAACGCGCTCTGCCATTATTGACCTCACGAAACTAATATTTTGACTAGATTATACTATCAATGTAACTAGACTTTTTTTGCTTAATATTATATATGGTAATGATAACATTTCTCACTTTAACCATTTATTTTAAGCGGATATTTTAATTAGAGTATTTTTTCAGCAAAAAGTGGCGTTTATTTTACGATTATTAAATCAACAATCACCCTAATATTATGATAAATATAAAAAATAAAACAAACTCACAAATTCAACAATATGTAATGTGACAAACAAAGCATCGCTAAATCATCGATTTTTTGTCGTTTAGTTATCTTTAAGTGCTAACCATTAAATGATTACTGTTGTCAAACGGCAAATACAACTTAGTCTTAATTGTTCATCAAAGATTTTTATCGACCAGACTTGTTGCCAGCGACCTAGATGAATTGCACTACATACGCCACGTACTTTTCCTGAAGATACCGGCCTAATATGGCTAGCATTAATTTCGGTACCAACTACTTTTTGATTATCTTGAGTACAGAAATAACCAGCTATCGAGCCTAACGATTCGGCTAATACCACCGAAGTACCACCATGTAGTAATCCAAACGGCTGCATGTTACGCTGATCAACCGGCATTGTTGCTTCAATAGTATCATCACTAATACTTAACATAACAATCCCTAAATGGGATAACATGCTGTTATCACTCCAACTATTAATTTCTTCGAGGGTATAAGAACGTTACCAAATCATTTAAATATCTCCAATAACGCTTGTAAAGGATGTTTTATTGCTTCATTTTCAATTCGTTTTACTTGACTGCGACAAGAGTAACCTGTTGCTAGACAATGTGTTTTGGGTAATTTTTGTAATAGATTTCCCCAAGATAAGGCATAAATTCCCTTTGAATTAGCCAGATGTTTAACCTCATGACCATAAGTTCCTGCCATGCCACAATAACCAACATTAACATTAATAAGATGACGACCAAACTGAGCAAAAATTTTAATCCATTATTGAGCACTATCAGCTAACAATGACATTTCGGTACAATACTCTAATAAATACCATTTTTCAGCCATTAACTTCGCTACTGGCTTTGTCGTTAATACTATCATCAGCCAATTTAACTTCGAATTTACCCTGTTTATTACCGAGGATCTGGTTATATTCATCGCGATAATAGAACACTAAGGCTGGATCAATACCGACCATCGGAATTGATAATTACGCTAAACGGTTAAGAAAATCTGCTGTTTTGGCAAAACGAGTTAAATATCCTTTAATATGTAACGCTTTTCCATTAGCAGAAAATCGCAACAATATAGGCCGATAACCTAATATTTCAATTAAATGTATAAAATCTGCAACTACCTTGGCATAATAATAACTAGTAAATGGATCTTGGACGACAAAAACAAATTGGTTGCGAGTCTCTTCTGGTAAGCTTTCTAATTGTGGCAATGACAGAGACAATGCTGCATGACCAGCCAATTGTTGTTGTAAACTGGGTGTAGACAGTTGAGGAAAATCCGTTAGTCCAATCACCTTTGTGACCTAGGGTTTGTATCCACTCTTGCCGTAACATAAAATTAAACCAGCGTGGCTGTTTTGCCATGAGTGGCAAAGTTAATTCAATATTGGCAACCACATAGTCACTAATTGGTCGCAAATAACGACTTATAATAGAGGGCTAAAAATTTTGCCCTAAACAAGGGAACATCAATTTTAACTGGGCATTGGGTTGAACACGCTTTACAGGCTAAACAACCTGCCATCGCCTCTTTTACTTCATGGGAAAATCATACTGTCCACTCTTAGCTCGCAAGGTATGGTATAGGCGTGTTATTTTTTGCGGCCAAGAGAGTTTATAACTATTAATATCTTCTACAAATAACGCTAAGTTTACGCCTTGCTTAACCTGTAATCTTAACCATTCTCGCATTAATGTTGCTCGGCCTTTTGGTGAATGAATTCGTTGCAGGGAAATTTTCATTGAAGGACACATTGGACTATTAACGTCAAAATTAAAGCACAAGCCATTACCATTACAGGCCATAACCTGCTCAAATGTTTCCCTCACTTTGATCGGAATGGTACGGTCATAGGTTCCTCTTTTTACAGTATCGATAGGCATTAACGGAAGCGCTATATTAATTGATGAGTATATTTTTCCTGGGTTTAATTGATTAAAGGGATCAAATGCTGTTTTGATTTGACAGAGTATTTGATAAAGCTTTTCACCAAAAAATTGTGGACCGTAGGCGGAACGAAAACCTTTACCGTGTTCCCCCCATAATAAGCCGCTATATTTAGCAGTAAGTTGAGCAATTTGATCTGAAATTTGTTTCATTAATACTTCTTGTTGAGGAGCACACATATCCATCACCGGGCGAACATGTAATACCCCAGCATCAACATGACCAAACATGCCATAAGCTAAATTATTGCAGTCAAGCAACGCACGAAATTCAGCAATGTAATCGGCTAAATGCTCCTGTGGCACGCAAGTATCCTCTACGAACGGTATCGGTTTTGCTAATCCTTTGGTATTAGCCAACAAGCCAACTGCTTTTTTTCTCATCGTATAGATATTTTCAATATCTGCCAATTGATGGCATATATGATAATCAAGGATCCTCGAATTACCGGCTTGGATTGACTTATCCAATTGTGAACATAAGCGAATTAATTGTTGATTAATTTTTTCTTCACTATCCCCGCTAAATTCAACAATGTTTAATACTAATAATTTTTTGTCATCAACATCATTAATTAATTTACTCACTGAATGCCAGATAATATTATCACGCACTAAAGAGAGGATTTTAGTATCAACCATTTCCACTGATAATGCTTTGGCTGCCACCATAACTAGTGCATTATGTAACGCTGAATCAAATGAGTCATACTTTATGTTAACTAATCGTCTTACTTTAGGTAATGGGGTAATATTTAGCTTAGCTTCGGTAATAAAAGCCAGGGTCCCTTCAGAGCCGGTTAAAATTCGGGTTAAATCAAATTGAGTCATAATATCGTCAAACACGTGTCGTAAATCATAACCAGTTAAAAATCTATTTAATCGCGGAAATTTAGCCAAAATTAGCTGCCGCTGCTGCTGACAGTGGTGATAAACGGCACGATATATGCGACCAATAGTTGATTCCTGCTGTGAAATACGCTCCGCCAACTGAGCTGCCATCGGATAGGTTTCTAATACCTCTCCACCAAGTAAAATAGCTTTAACACTTAGTACATGATCCGATGTTTTACCATAAACTAATGAACCTTGACCTGATGAGTGAGTATTGAACATACCACCCAAAGTGGCTCGGTTACTGGTTGATAATTCAGGTGAAAAAAATAACCATAAGGCGCCAAAAATTGGTTAAGTTGATCTTTTATCACACCAGCTTCGACTCTAACCCATTTTTCTGCCACATTAATTTGCAAAATTTTTTGCATATAGCGCAACATATCAACCACAATGCCTTCAGTCAAAACCTGGCCATTGGTCCCTGTGCCACCACCTCTGGGTGTAAAGGTTAATGACTGAAATTGTTTATCAATCGCAAGTTTCACCAACAATTGAACATCGCTAGTCGAATGCGGATAGACAACCGCTTTAGGTGTAAGTTGATAAATACTATTATCTGTTGCTATTGATAAACGTTCAGCATAACTGATGGGTAAATCTCCACTAAAATCTTGGTTTTTTAATGTCGTTAAATAGGTTGTTATCTGCTGACTGATTTGATGAGCGCGTCCTATACGTGGGATCATTATACTAGTAACTCTTTTTAATTAGTGTTCACTTTGCAATTTATGTACTATTCTTTAATTGAGAATACATACCAGACAAAATTTGGCAATTAACATTTTGTAAACAATACGATTTCCATCATCACCCTACTTTTATTAGATACAAAAAACATGATTAATCATGTAATAGACAATTGATAATATGCACCCATCATTCTTTATAATTAGGCTAATATATGGAAAAAGCGCAATCCCCTAACGATTTACCCAAATTCATTTTTAGCATAATTGCTATTTTATTAATGATAGCTGCATGTTTTTGGATATTGAAACCATTCATACTTGGTTTTCTCTGGGCAGGCATGGTGGTTATTACAAACTGGCCATTATTTAAAAAAATTGAAAGTAAACTATGGCATAAAAAATGGCTAGCAAGTATAGCGATGACTCTATTAGTAATATTATTATTTGTTATTCCTTTTGTAATACTAATTGGTAGCATTATTCAAAATAGTGGCCCACTGATTGAATGGGCAAAATCACCAACTGAAATTAGATTACCCGAGCTATTGTTGTTAAAAAACTTACCCTTTATAGGTAATAAACTCTTCTATGGTTGGCATACATTGGTCGCTAATGACGGTAATACATTAATTGCTAAACTACAACCGTATATTGGAGAAGCAACCAGCTGGTTCTTAACGCAAGCCATTAATGCCGGGCGTTTCGTGTTTCATCTTGTCGTAATGTTACTATTTAGTGCATTACTCTATTTGAAGGGAGAAAGTGTTATATTAAGTATTCGTCATTTTGCCATTCGCCTAGCAGGTACACGAGGCGATACCGCGATCCTACTTGCGGGCCAATCAATTCGTGCTGTTGCATTAAGTGTAGTAGTAACCGCATTAATACAGGCGAGATTACCAGTGGTATTGGTTTAGCTTTAGCAAATATTCCTTATGCTGCAATATTAACAATTCTTATCTTTGTATGTTGTGTTGCCCAACTTGGACCATTATTGATTATGGTACCCTCCATAGTATAGTTATTCTGGTCAGGCAATACCAGCTGGGCCATTATTATGATTGTATGGAGCATCATTGTCGCAACAATGGATGGCGTACTGCGTCCTATTTTAATAAGGATGGGGGCGAATTTATCGATGATACTTATTTTGATTGGCGTAATTGGTCTTTTTATTGGTCCAGTCGTTTTAACTGTCACACATAATTTACTAACCGCCTGGATGAATGAGGTTTCGAAACCAGCTAAGTTATTAAATAATGCAACCAAATCTAATTTATATAAGAAAGATCCTTAAATTAAAATGATTGACTTAATTAATATTCTTCTTAATCATTATACTTAAATTATTTGAAATTTGTTACGCTAAAAATTTTCCAAAATACCGTACAATTAAATTTCATTAGTATTAGTATTAGTATTAGTATTAGTATTAGTATTAGTATTAGTATTAGTATTAGTATTAGTATTAGTATTAGTATTAGTATTAGTATTAGTATTAGTATTAGTATTAGTATTAGTATTAGTATTAGTATTAGTATTAGTATTAGTATTAGTATTAGTATTAGTATTAGTATTAGTATTAGTATTAGTATTAGTATTAGTATTAAATAATCATCTTATATAATTATACTACAAAGTGAAATTTTTATTGAGATAATTCTTAGTGATAAAACCTTAGAGTTATCTTAATATAATACTTATAGATTAACCTCTTTATAAATTATTGGTTTTAATATTCTTGGCATTATTATGCAATAAAAAAAAATCATGAAACCTACAGAATATTGCTGTGTGTAGTCTTTGCCTGTCAGCCCATTATAGGCTTTTTTTCTATTGCAAATAGTAATATTAATGATAATCAATTGATTTATAATGATATTATTGACTTTTATTTATAAAATATAAAGCTCATCTGCTATAAAGTAAGATACTTACCTATAAATATTCATATTTTTAATTAAGCCTGGCAAATATTTATTAATAATAAAATATGCATAAACTTTACCTGTTATTAGTTTGCCACTCAATTTATTATCTAATGCCATATATTATTATTTAATTTTTATTATATAAAAGTAAATAAACCTTATTCTATATCATAATCTGGCCTGTCATCCGTCAAGCTATAATTGAATATATAATTTACAAATTTCAACTATATTATTTTTTTAACGTCACTGAATATAAATAAAATAGTAAAAATAACCTAAAGTTAACAATAAATAAGTGAATAGAATACCATGAAAATAAAATTTTTTAACGATATATGCTGACTATAATATAAGCAAATAAAATCTATTTTTTAAAATAATAACATTTTATTATATAATTGCATTTAGATTAAAAAGCATATTTATTATCTATTTTTTGCTAAAAGAATGAATAAAAAAACAGACAAATATTACTAATTATTCTAATACCATCTAAAATAATAATTCCGTTTTATAAAAATTATTTATATTCTTTCAACCGTCCTTTATGAAATAATTCTATTTTATTGTTTTAAAAATACATTTCTTGATTATTTATCATTGTTTCACTTTATCACTGTTTATATGCAGATGAAAAACCTTGATTAACAACAAAACAATAATAATTACCATTATTTAGTTATACCTCTTCGATATGAACAAACTCAGACAAAATAATTTACTAAATTCAGATGTAAAACAAATAACAACCCAGGTGATTAATACCATCAATAGCCAATATTTATTGGATCAAAAAAAGGAGTTGCTAATATCTATCATCAAGGTGAAATTTATCAATTACGCCAGACCAGAGCAGGAAAATTAATATTAACCAAATAAAATAATCAAAACCAAGCCACCTAACTACTATCAGGCAGCTAATTTTTAGATCTATTATAAAAATAGGGAAGGATACCTATGGGCCTGAAAAAGACTGCCTTAAAATCAATTAATTATATTAAATATTCACTATATGGCGTACCTTGTATTATCGAAATGCTGATTCCGCAACTATCCTGGTCAAAAGCAGACGATAAAACCATTACCGTATATGCTGATCAAGCAACGCCGTATATATCCACTACCGCTAAAACATATACTGTAATTGATACTAGTAAACCAAAATATCAATACGCATCTAATGCATTAGATTTATTAAGAAGCATTCCCGGTGTTAGCCTCTCTGGCTTTGGCATTACTAATGGCCAAAATTTAAACATGCGAGGTTATGAAAGTTCTGGGGTTCTGATAACCATTGACGGTATTCGGCAAGATATTGATACCGGAACAATCACCCGCACATTTCTAGACCCAATATTTATAAAAAAATCATTGCTATACAAGGTAGTAATAGCCTACAAGATGGTAGTGGAGCCCTTAGTGGTACTATCGCCTTAAAAACAGTTAATGCACGAGATCTGCTGGCTCCAGAGCAATCTCATGGTGCTATCCTAAACTTAGGCTATAGCCATAATGATAAGGGATATCAATATGGTAGCTTATTATTTGGTAGAACTGACGGCACTGATGGATTGATTGCCTTTATTACAAGATCAAAAGGATCGCCTCATCTCAGTGATGGCTTAATTCCCTTTAATAAGGAGGATATTCACAGTCTACTCGCCAAAGGCAACTGGGCAATCACTCCATCATATATAATTTCAGCTCAATTACACTATTATCAAAATGATGGAATACAACATAGAAACCCAGAAGTTGTCAAACCTAGCCGTTACGAAAATAGCCGCTACGATCGCATTACCAGCCAATATGATATTCAATTGACACAAAAAATATATCCGTTTCATACGGAAAATTAGCTTATAAATTGGGATCTTTTTACCTGGGATTCTAATCAGTTTGCTGCTCACCAATTCAATATTGGTAGCGAATTTTATCAACAAAAGCAACAGTCTAATAAACTAGCAGATCGCTTTCCAGCAGCAACCTTGCGCAATATAGCGGTTTGGTTAGAAGATGAAATTCGATTAAATAAATTACCAATTACCTTTTCTATCGGTACTCGTTATTCTAACGATAGAAATGATAGTGATAGATACGCTAGCAATCAGGATTCTCAGTGGATATTTCGTGGCGTAGTTAGCTTTACTCCCACACACTAGTTGGAGATTTTTAGTTCTTATGCTGAGGGCTACAGAACGCCTAGCTTAAATGAAATTTATAATGATTCAAAACACTTCTCTATGAATTATTTTACGCCAAACCCTAATCTACAACCTGAACGCAATCAAACAATTGAATACGGTGTAAACTTATAGTTTAATAATATGTTACTGGCTAATAATAGCTTACAATGGCGAACAGCTATTTTTGACACTAAAGCGACTACTTACATTAAGACCGAAGTTCATGGCGTTCCTCCCATTGGGAAAACATTAAGCATCAATACACCATCTGTGGTTATCCATGGTATAGATAGTAGAATTAATTATACTACCCCTTGGTTCAATGCTGTTCTCGCTTACAATCGAACTCATGCGAAAGACACCAAATCTGGTATGAGCATGTCATCGATTCGACCAGAAAGTTTGACGGCTTCACTTGATGTAGCCCTGGTTAATAGCGGTTTTTCATTGGGCTGGGTTGGACAATATACCGCTAGAACTAATCGCTCTGGTGACCATAGCGGTAAAGATAAATATTGGAATCCTATCACTCAACAAGCGGGTTATGGTACCAATGACTTCTATCTATATTATCAAGGAAATGGGCGGTTATCAGGCATAAATTCCACTCTATCATTAACCAATGCATTTAATAAGTCCTATACCTCATCATTAGTTATTCCACAGGAAGGTAAAAATATACATTTTAAAATTAATTATCGTTGGTAATTATTTTTATTAACCCTAACAGCAAGTCATGAGTAATTACTTATTTATTTTACTCATGACAATTAATTTTATTGCAAACTTTCTGTCTTTATCAGATCAAAATTTTGTCATAAATATGTTTTTTAGCGAAAAAAAAAAAAAACAAACAAAACAATAAAAATTAGACAATCTACAGCAACAAGTGTTTTATAGAGCTAAAGATTTCTATTTAAACTATTAGTAATGACAAATAGGATTTTAAATTTAACAAATCGGAGAGACCCTACAATTTACACCTATGTCCAACATTAGGCATAGCAGGTTAATAATAGTAATAAATAAATTATGGATCAACACAATATACCTAATAAGGAAATGAAAGTATGAACGATTCACTTTATAACCGCTACCAGCAGACAAAACAACAGAATAATCTGCAATCAATAGCAGAATCGGCAAACTATTTAAATGTCACAGAAGCAGAATTGATTTACGCATGTGCAAATGCTGATAATGCTAAACGGTTAAATATAAATCCAACACTATTATTACCTAAATTAGCAAATCTAGGTGAAATAAAAGCAATTACTAATAATAAATATGCCACTCATATCCATATCAGTGAATTCAAAAATGTTCGTTTAAACAGCCTGACTGGTATTGTTCTTAACCCCAGAGAACTTGATTTGCGTATTTTTCTTGATCACTGGGCAATCAGCTTTGCCTTAACTGAGATATTTTCAGATAATATACAACACAGTATTCAGGTTTTTGATCATTATGGTAATGCCGTACATAAGATTTACGCCACTGAAAAAACTAATATGGCTGTTTGGTATAAATTAATCAATATCAAATGACCGCCAATCCACCATTAAATTTGCGTCTTGTTATTGTCTATTAACAACCACCCCATATTAACGAAGCGGTAAAAAAACAACTAGAAACAGATTGGCGCAATATGACAAATGTTCATCAATTTTTTCAATTATTGCAAAAACATAATGTCAAACGGCAATAAATCTTCGCTGTAGTTAGCGACGAGCTTGCTTATCAGATTAATAATCATTCTCCTCTACCACATTCTGCATTGCGCCTTTAATCAACAAAATGAAATTATGATCTTCGTTGGTAACCTTGGATGTATGCAAATATTTACCGGATGCATTCAAAAATTGGCGGATTATCATGACAAATAAAGTGCGCTACAGAAAAGTAATATTTTAAATACAAAATTCTCCTTCAATGTAATTGAAACTGGCATCGCTAACAGTTGGGTAACACGTAAACCAACCAAGGATGGTATAGTCACCAGCCTGGAAATTTTTGATCACTATGGCAATCAAGTCATTCAACTATTTGGTCAACGTACCGAAGGAGAACCTGAACAATTAGATTGGCAAAAGCAAATTTCAACCTTAACTAAAATATAATGACAGGAGTTAAACTTAATAGAAATTAGGGCTGCTCTCCATCATCATATTTTTACTCATTCCTTATTCTCAGGCGAGTGAACGCATTATTACCCTTGGAGGGGATATTACTGAAATTATCTTTGCCCTTAATGAAGGAAAGCAGGTTATTGCTCGAGATAGTACCAGTCGTCAACCAGACCGGTATTAAAGCTTCCTGACGTAGGCTATATGCGTATGTTAAATGCTGAAGGCATTTTATCGCTATACCCGACGCTGATCTTAGCAAGTGAGCAAGCTAAACCCGATTTAGTCCTAAAACAAATTCAACAAACAGGAGTGAAGATAATAAAAGTGACAGGGAACACCTTCTCTGGCAGCCATACCAGAAAAAATTCGCACCATTGCTAACGCTATCCACCAGCCACAAAAATGTGAACAACTCATCAATAAACTTAATGAGCAATTGTCATTAATTAATACTGCGCCTTTGCAACAAAAAATCATTTTCATATTTAGCCATAATGAAACTGTACCGCTAGTCGCCGGTCAATGCACCACGGCAGATAGTATTATTTCAACGGTCGGTGCCAAAAATGCACTACAGGGTTTTAATGGTTACCTGACACTTTCTCAAGAGGCCATCATTGCCAGTCAACCTAATTGGATTTTAATTACCTTTGAAGGGCTCCGCTCTTTAGGTGGAATAGAAAAAGTCTGGCGATTACCGGGTATTAATATGACACCTGCCGGAAAAAACAAAGCATTACTCGTCGTTAATGATTTATAGGGCTACTCGGATTTAGCTTGTCGACGCCTAGCGTTATGAAGCAAATACGTGATACTTTGGAAAAATCCAATAAATGATGAAACAATTCGCTTATCCAACATTGGGCTTATTCATTTTATTTTGTATTGTTATTTTAATTACTTTACTGGCGGCAAATGTGGGTGCAATGGCTTTGTCGTTTCACTCACTTTGGCAACTACCATTAACCGATAATCATTGGCAAATTTGGCTAACTATTCGCTTACCCCGTATTTTACTGGCATTATTAGTCGGCTGTGTATTAGCCGTTGCGGGTGCTATTATGCAAGGGCTATTTCGTAATCCATTAGCCGATCCCGGCTTACTTGGTATTAGTAGCTGAGCAGCCCTTAGCGTTGCGCTTTTTATTGTTCTTCCCTTCCCCAGTTCTTCACTGTTAAGTGACTATGGTTATCTGATAGCCGCGTTTGCGGGTGGCTTTATTATTGCAATAGTTATTTTTTCATTAACACATTATTCAAATGGTCATTTAACAAAATTACTTTTGTCAGGCATAGCGATTAATACACTATGTGTATCTTTCATTGGTGTACACTTAGCTATATTAGCGATAACCAACAGTTACGCAGCTTTACATTATGGATGATGGGCTCTTTAAGTCAAAATAATGGTGCCATATTAGCTATTGCCGCCACCACCATCTCACTGACCATACTTATTACCTTACAGCAAAGTAAGAAACTTAATTTATTACAATTAGGCGATGAAGAGGCGCATTATCTCGGTTTAAAAGTAAAAAAACAAAATTTATCCTGTTACTGCTTAGCTCACTTTTAATTGGTTGTGCTGTTGCGCTAAGTGGAATAATTGGTTTTATTGGCCTAGTTGTCCCGCATCTTATTATAATGAGCTTTGGCGCTAACCATAAATGGTTATTATCCGCTTGTGCTTTAGCCGGAGCCGCTTTACTACTTACTGCTGATACCATCGCTCGTACTATAGCCACACCGGCAGAAATTCCAATAGGCTTAATTACCGGGCTAATTGGTGCCCCTTATTTTCTCTATCTTATTTTAAAACAGTCACAAGGTTAATGATAAAATTATGTGCCGCTCTTCACCACCTTTTATTGCAGCAAAACGACTCTGTTATAGCGTAAACAGTCAAAATATTATTGATGATTTATCACTGTCACTCTATCACAACCAAATAAGTATTATTATCGGGCCTAATGGTGCCGGAAAATCGACCTTACTGCTTTTATTGACTTGCTTTCTTACACCACATACTGGAGACTGTTTATTAAAAGGGAAATCGCTGGCAACCTGGGACATTAATAAATTATCACGTAAACGTGCGGTAATGCGTCAACATAACCAACTCAACTTTCCGTTCACCGTTGAAGAAATTGAGGCAATGGGACGAACTCCATATGGTAGTTATTATTTCAATCAAGCTATCGAAAGTGCATTAATACAAACAGACTGTCTGGCATTGCGTTATCGAAATTACCGACAACTTTCTGGCGGAGAGCAACAGCGAGTTCAGCTAGCACGAGTTATCGCCCAACTTTGGCAGCCTGAGCCCAATAATAGCTATTTATTTTTGGATGAACCAACCTCGGCGCTTGATCTCTATCATCAGCAGCAAAGTTTACGTTTATTACATCGATTAAATCGAGAACAATCTATTGGCGTCTGTTGTGTATTACATGATTTAAACCTAGCAGCATTATATGTAGATCGCATTTATTTACTTTATCGGGGGCGACTGGTTAGTGTCGGCACGCCACAATAAGTCATGACAGAAGACAATTTACGCCGCTGGTACAGAGCCAATCTTTATGTAAAAACTCATCCAGACAAAAATATTCCGCAAATATTTTTACATCATTAACTAATTGGTTTTAATTGATAATCGCCAGTTAAAAGCATAAATATTAAATATTGATCGTCATTAACTGAGTCTGCGTTTTTATGTTCAGACTCAGTTTGCAAAATAAATTTAATTGATAAAATTAACCAGTGCTAATCATTTTCGGCCAGTGACAACCATGTTCATCACCGTATCAGGATTAAGAGAAAGACTATCAATCCCTTCTTTCATTAACTATTGAGCAAAATCCTGATGATCAGAAGGACCTTGACCAAAAATACCTACATACTTGCCTTGCTGTTTCGCGGTTGTTATCGCCATTGAAGTTAATGCTTTTACTGCTTCATTGCGTTCATCAAATAATGAAGAAATAATACCCGAATCACGATCAAGCCTGAGGGTTAATTGTGTCATATCATTTGAACCAATAGAAAATCCATCAAAATAGGCAAGAAATTATTCTGCTAATAGGGCATTTGATGGAATTTCGCACATCATTATAATTTTCAAACCATTTTCACCGCGTTTTAAACCATAATGGGCTAACTCCTCAATAACAGCTTCTGCTTGAGCTACGGTTCTGACAAATGGGATCATAATCTCAACATTAGTTAACCCTATGATATTTCCCACCCGCTTGACCGATTCACACTCCAGGGCAAAACATTGGCGAAAACTATCGGACACATAGCGCCCTGCACCACGAAAACCTAACATAGGGTTTTCTTCATGAGGTTCATAAAGCTCACCGCCAATTAAGTTAGCATATTCATTTGATTTAAATCAGATAAACGGACAATCACTTTTAACTGTTCCTGCACCAATACGTTGGCCAATAGCACGTCCTTCTACTAATACCTTACCGGTTTTTTTATTTGATAGCGCTCCATTACCTGCTGATTAGAACGGACAGTTTCAGGACGAGCTTGGACAATATATAATTTACCATTATGGCCATCTTTAGCCCATTCAATGTCCATTGGCCGGCCATAATGCTGCTCAATTAATAATGCCTGATGAGCAAGAGCTTTAACTTCATGATCAGCTAACGAAAAGCTATTACGCTGTTTTTCCGCTACCCCTTCAATTCTTACCTGCTTACCATATTGATGATTATAAGCATAAACTATACGCATTTTTTTCGAGCCTAACGTTCTACGCACAATAGCTGGACGCCCCCGCTTTTAATGTCGGTTTATGCACATAAAATTCATCAGGATTAATTGCGCCTTGAACAACCATATCGCCAAGCCCACACGCTGAGGTAATAAAAACTATCTGATCAAAACCTGATTCGATATCTAAAGTAAACATTACGCCCCAAGGAGTTAAATCAGAACGTACCATGCGTTGAATACTAGCAGAAAGCGCGATACCGCGATGATCATAACCTTGATGAACTCGATATGAGATAGCCCGATCATTAAATAGTGAAGCAAAAACATGTCTAATAGCAACAATTACCGCGTCAATACCTTGTACATTCAAAAAAGTTTCTTGCTGACCAGCAAAAGAAGCATCTGGCATATCTTCAGCAGTAGCAGAAGAACGTACGGCAAACGAAATATCACACTCATCGGCGGGTAATTGCGAAAAAGCCTGCCGAATATCTTGTTCTAATTTATCGCCAAAAGGGGTATCGATGAATCCATTGCCGGATTTAGTTACCTGCTTTGGCTAATTGAGTTACATCGTCAACATCAATTTCATCCAATAATTAGTATATACATTGATTAACCCCACCTTGTTCTAAAAAATCATTGAAAACATGGGCAGTAGTGGCAAAACCATTCGGCACGATAACATCCAGATCAGCTAAATGTGTGATCATTTCACCTAAAGAAGCGTTCTTTCCACCAACTAAATCAACATCATTCATAGTAAGCTGGTTATACCGAAGTATATTGCATGAAGTACGGCCATTATCTGACATTGAAGAAGATCCCTTATTAAAATTCATAGGAAGTGTAAATATTTTAGTTGGTTGGCAAAAATTATCTCATCATTAAGACTAACATAGTGTTGAACCAAAAATGGAATGGTGAATCGATCAAGCTCATAATAATATTTTTTAACGCCAGATAATCTATCATTCGGCTAACAAATTTTTACATTTTATCTTTATTATTTTACTTTCTAAAAATAGAATTAAAGAAAAGGAAAATTAACCAATGGACAATCATCACGCCAAAAATTTAGTACACTGTGTATTTTTTATCTCTGACGGAACCGCTATTACTGCAGAAACACTCGGGCATGTAGTTTTATCACAATTTCCGCTAAATTTTTCTTCTTACACACTACCGTTTGTCACCAGCGAAAAACGCGCTGAAGAAATAAAACAAAAAATTGATCAAATCTATTCAAAAACCCATCTCCGCCCGTTGGTTTTCTACTCGATTATCTCTCCAACAGCAAAAAAATTATTACCAATAGTGCCGGCTGTTGTCAGGATATTGTCCAATCTTTGATTGATCCGATCCAGCAAGAGATCGGCTTAAAACCCGAACCAAAGCTCAACCGTACTCATGGACTATCTAATCTAAATCAATATGATGCTAGAATTACGGAGATTGAATATACATTAGCGCACAATGATGGTATATCACTAAAAAATCTCGATCAGGCTCAAATTATTTTACTTGGAGTTTCGTGCTGCGGTAAAACACCGACCAGCCTCTATTTAGCGATGCAATTTACCATCCAGGCAGACAATTATCCTTTCACCGCAGATTATATGGATAATTTACAATTACCACTTGCATTAAAACCTTATATAAATAAACTTTTTGGTCTAACAATTAGCCCTGAACGTCTAGCTGCTATTCGTGAAGCGCGCTATGAAAAAAGTCGTTATGCTTCTTTGCATCAATATCGGATAGAATTAACTGAGGTAGAGACTTTATTTAGAATAACATAATATTAACTATTTAAATACAACTAACTACTCTGTCGAAGAGATTTCAGCCAAAATTATTGAAATATTTGGGGCTAAGTCGTGGTATATTTTAATAATTTAAAATTAGCTGAGAAACGCTCATTACTTTAACGATATCTTAAACAACCATTAGATCCAGTTTATTTTCAGTTATGGTAATGCTAGTTTATTTGCCAGAAAATCGACTATATTGAATTATATATGAGATAAATATGTATAAAACCGATGAGTTAAGAACTCAACCTATTGATAGCCTTATTACGCCTCAAGCGCTGGTGGATGAATTTCCGCTATCCAAAGAAATTATCGAAAATGTGACAACGTCACGAAAATCAATTGAGTCAATTTTAATTGGCCAAGATCAACGCCTATTGGTGGTCATTGGCCCATGCTCTGTAGATGATACCCAAGCGGCACTTGAATATGCCAAAATGTTAGCTAAATCACGCGGCGAATATAAAGATTATCTTGAAATCGTGATGCGTACCTATTTTGAAAAACCACGGACGGTGATTGGCTGGAAAGGTTTAATTTCCGATCCTGACCTAAACAATTCCTGCCAAGTTAACAAAGGTTTGCGTTTAGCCCGTGAGCTATTAACTAACATTAATCAACTTGGACTACCGACGGCAACTGAATTTTTAGATATGATAACCGGTCAGTATGTAGCCGATCTTATTAGCTGGGGAGCCGTCGGCGCCAGAACAACAGAAAGCCAAATCCATCGACAAATGGCATCAGCGCTGTCATGTCCGGTTGGTTTCAAAAATGGTACCGACGGGAATATTAATATTGCTATAGATGCTATTCGTGCCGCACGTGCCAGCCATGTATTTTTATCGCCGGATAAGAATGGCCAAATGACTATTTATCAAACGAAAGGTAACCCTTATGGCCATATTATTATGCGGGGAGGAAAACGGCCTAATTATAGCGCTGAGGATATTGCCGTAGCCTGCAGTCAGTTACGCCAATTGGGATTACCTGAGCGATTGGTTATCGACTTTAGCCATGGTAATTGTCAAAAAATTCATCAACGCCAAATCGATGTTGCTAAAAACATTGCTCAACAATTGCAAAAAGGCTCGAGGGCAATCGCCGGCATTATGGCAGAAAGTTTTCTAATAGAAGGTACCCAGCAAGTCACTGCCGGCAAGCCACTTACCTATGGTCAGTCTATTACCGACCCTTGCCTAGGCTGGCAGGACACAGAAAAATTACTAACTATACTTGCTGGAGCGGTAAAACATCGATTTTAGTCATCATAAAAGAGAATTTTTAAGTCACAATTAAATTAATTGTCAAACAAAATTCCTCTCTTTACCAATAGGTTATTGTATCTGGCCGGATTTACTGAATTTTTTATTATTAAAATACCAAATGCACCACCGTCAGCTATCTTTACCCTATACTCTTGTATAATTTTTTATTAATTGGGCCTATTTTAACAATCGCATTTACTATTTTGTCTGGTAATTAAAAATTTAACTAAAATTTTCTATCAAGCCTAGCAGTAAAATTATACTTATTATGCCGATTACAGAGAATATTTTTAGATGCAAAAATCTCTCGTCATCGCTAAAAATAGTGAAACTGAATTAGCCATATTGCCTGCATTGGTAAATCGACATGGATTAATTACTGGTGCAACAGAAACAGGTAAAACTGTAACGCTACAAAAAATGGCGGAAAGTTTTTCTCAAATTGGGGTACTGGTTTTTATAGCTGATGTAAAAGGTGATCTTTCGGGTATTGGTGCAAAAGGTGTATTAATACCTAAATTGCAATCACGTCTTGAAGCGCTTGGCGTAACAAACTGGCACCCTGCTGCTTGCCCTGTCACTTTCTGGGATGTTTTTGCAGAACTTGGACATCCGTCGGTGCCGGCAACTATCTCAGATATTGGGACCATTGCTATTATCACGGTTAATGAATTTAAATGATGTGCAAAATAGTATATTACAACTTATTTTTAAAATTACCGATGACAATGACCTACTATTCCTGGATATGAAAAATCTGCGCTCCACCGTTCAATATGTTGGTGAAAATGCGAAACAATTTTAAACCGAATACGGTAACATTGCCAGCACCTTAATCGGCGTCATACAACGTGGCTTATTAACCCTTGAACAACAAGGCGCTAATTACTTTTTCGGCGAACCTATGCTTGATATCGTTGATCTGATCAAAACTAATTCTAATGGCCAAGGGATGTTCAATATTCTTGCCGCAGAAAAGCTCTATACTCAGCCTAAGCTCTACGCGGTGTTTCTATTATGGTTATTATCGGAACTTTTTGAACGTTTGCCTGAAATGGGTGATGTGGAAAAACCTAAACTAGTGTTTTTCTTTGATGAAGCCCATCTGCTTTTTACTAATGCACCAACAGCATTACTGGAAAAAATCGAACAAGTTGTTCGTCTGATCCGTTCAAAGGGGGGGTGGCGTTTATTTTGTTACCCAAAATCCACTTTATATTCCCGATAATATTCTAGGACAGCTGGGCAATCGGGTTCAACACGCATTACGAGCATTTACGCCTCGTGATCAAAAAGCAGTTAAAGCCGCAGCCGAAACCATGCGAGCAAATCCAGATTTTAAAGCAGAACAAGCAATAACTGAACTTGAGGTTGGTGAAGCATTAATCTCATTCTTAGACGAAAAAGGACGTCCTAATATAGTGCAACGAGCTTTTGTTATTGCGCCAGATTCACGTATGGGAGTATTAACCACCGAAGAGCGCAATCAGCTACTTAATCATTCAGATATTTATGGCAAATATGAAAAAATACTGGATCGCAAGTCAGCCTATGAAAAACTGACAAATCAAACAACAAAAAGTACCGAAGATAGTGGATTTGTCGGCAGCTTAAAAGATTTTCTTTTTGGTTCAACCGGCCCTAGAGGCGGTAAAAAAGAGGGTTTAGTGCAAACGGCAACGAAATCTGTAGTACGTCAAATCAGTAATCAAATTATTCGTGGTATTTTAGGCGATAGAAAACGTTAAAAATAATCAATAACAAACATGGCTGTAGCTTTATACCAGGTTTGTTAATCAAATATCCTAATGTAGTAAATAACAAGTAGTTTTATTTACATCATAAAATAGAGAAAATTACTTGTTAATACTATTTAGGATCCAATCGCAGTCACTGCAGTACCTTCAGCTAAATCAAGATTTTCATTATACCATTACATACTAAAGAAAAGTCGCTGTAAGATGATTAAAACTAGCGAGTTTTCATATTGGCATCGATGACTTGATAAAATGCATTAGATGTATCATATATGGTCCATACACCTAAAATAACCTGATAACCGGTACGTTTAGGCACTTGGCATTTCATGGTAACTTCACGAGCAGGTACCGCTCCACCATCAAATCGTTAACAAAAGGGTTTTAATGCAAATGCAGCAAGACTTAATGGAGCATTAGGTCCCAATCTTGTTTGGTAATAAAATATTCCCAGCCGGTGGTTCTATGTGGGGCCGTTAATGTCCAATGAAAGATATTTTCACCTGATACCACATTAACCTTAGTCCAACGAGTTGCCGTTTGCTCATCTAATCGCTTAAACGCCCCCACACCAGCACTGGCTATTTTGCCATCAGCTGGCCCTCTTTGTGGGAAACCTTTACGACCTTCAACTGATTGCGGTTCATACTGAATTAGGTCACAACTCTTGTTTTGCAGTGTTAAACATAAATAAGCCCGACTAGCCGGCAAATCAATATATCCATGCATAGGTTTAATTTCAGTGCCAGTACTAGCAAAACTCGAAGCACTAATTAACGTTGCCAACAATAATTTCGTTTTCATTTTTCTTACTCCTTAAGCAATAAATTTGATTTCTACAAAGAAATAATTAGTAATAAACACAATAACAGCGCAAAAAATTATCATCCCAGAACAAGCTCGATATCAATTTAGGTTAATTATTTAACGCTTAAAAAAACAGTTACAATATTTTTGACAAATAATTAATAAATATGAATAAATAATAATTATTTTTAACCATTTTTAATAAAATTAAAAATGTAATTAAAATTTTATAAAATAGGATTCTCATATTTAATGTTTAGTTAAAAAACAAAATAAACTTTCAAACAGCAATGTTATATAACATGAAAAAAATATTAATCAAATCAATTAGAATTGGTATTTTGCGTTAATTTTTAAATGAAATATTTAATTATTTTCTTATTAAAATAACAATATAATTCTCAGTAGCAAAAAAAACCCAGTAAAAAATTTTACTGGGTTGTTATAATATAAAATTATTTTGGCAATCGGCGTTTTTATTCCCACTCAATCGTCGCTGGTGGTTTGCCGCTAATATCGTAAACTACCCGAGAGATACCGGCCACTTCATTGATGATCCTATTTGACACCCGGCCAAGAAAATCATAGGGCAAATGGGCCCAATGGACGGTCATGAAATCAATAGTTTCAACCGCGCGCAATGACACAATCCAGTCATATTTTCGGCCATCTCCCATTACGCCAACAGAGCGTACCGGCAGGAAAACAGTGAAAGCTTGGCTGACTTTATGATAAAGATCGGCTTTATGTAATTCTTCAATGAAAATGGCATCTGACTGACGTAACAGATCACAATAGGCTTTCTTCACTTCACCTAGTACCCGCACCCCTAAGCCTGGGCCAGGAAATGGATGACGGTATAACATGTCATGAGAAAGTCCTATCTCTAGTCCTACTTTACGCACCTCATCTTTAAATAACTCTTTTAATGGCTCAACTAATCCCAGTTTCATTTCTGCTGGTAAGCCACCCACATTATGGTGAGATTTAATGACATGCGCTTTACCGGTTGCTGAAGCGGCAGATTCGATTACGTCCGGATAAATAGTACCCTGAGCCAACCATTTTACTTGCGTTTGTTTCGCCGCTTGCTCATCAAATACTTCAATAAAAACGCGGCCGATCGCTTTACGCTTTAATTCTGGCTCATCAATCCCTGCCAATGCGCTAAGAAAGCGCTCTTCTGCAGCCACATGAATAATATTAAGATCAAATTTACCGGCAAACATGGCCATAACTTGCTGCGCTTCATTTAAGCGTAACAAACCATTATCAACAAACACACAAGTGAGCTGCTTACCAATAGCACGATTGAGTAATAACGCAGTAACCGATGAATCAATACCGCCTGATAATGCCAGAATAACCTGATCATCACCAATCTGTGCCTTCAAGCGCTGTACCGTATCTTCAGCAATCGCCGCCGCCGTCCAACGAGCTTCACAGCGGCAAATATCTAATACAAAACGCTGTAGAATAGCTGCTCCTTGATGAGTGTGAGTCACTTCAGGATGAAACTGAACACCATAGAAACGTTTTTCTTCATTAGCCATAATTGCAAATGGGCAGCTATCGGTACTGGCGATAACTTTAAAATCAGCTGGAATTGCCGTCACTTTATCGCCATGACTCATCCAGACATCTAGCAGTGGTTTACCATCTGCACCTAAGCTGTCATAAATATCGCGAAATAGTTCACAAGATTGTTGAATGGACACCTGGGCGTAACCAAACTCTCGCTCGCCAGACACCTCAACTTGCCCACCTAATTGGATGGACATCGTTTGCATACCATAGCAAATACCCAATACCGGAACGCCAGCCTGAAAAACATACTCCGGTGCACGTGGGCTATTTAGTTCGGTGGTACTCTCAGGCCCGCCAGAAAGAATAATTCCATTAGGATTAAAGTCACGGATCTGTGCCTCGGAAACATCCCAAGCCCAAAGTTCACAGTAAACGCCAATTTTACGAATACGACGGGCAATTAATTGCGTGTATTGTGAACCAAAATCGAGGATCAAAATTCGGTATTGATGAATGTCAGTTGTCATCTAAAGATAATTCCAAAACAAATAATAATTTGACGGTTTATAGCAAAAACCGCTAATAAAATAATTAACCTAAACGATAATTAGGTGATTCTTTGGTGATGGTAACATCATGTACATGACTCTCTTGAATACCGGCGCCACTAATTCGCACAAATTCTGCTTTGCTTCTTAATTCATCAATAGTGGCACAACCTGTCAATCCCATACAAGAACGAAGTCCGCCCATTTGCTGATGAACAATATTCTTCAAAAATCCTTTATAAGCAACCCGTCCTTCGATGCCTTCAGGTACCAATTTATCTGCAGCATTATCGGTTTGGAAGTAACGATCGGAAGAGCCTTTCGACATTGCACCTAATGAACCCATTCCTCGGTAGGCTTTATAAGAGCGGCCTTGAAATAAGATAGTTTCACCGGGTGACTCCTCAGTACCGGCAAGCATTGAGCCAACCATAACGCAAGTGGCGCCGGCAGCCAGCGCTTTAGCAATATCACCTGAGAAGCGAATACCACCATCAGCAATTACCGGTATATTCATGCCTCTCAATGCCTCAACGGCATCGGCAATAGCAGTGATCTGAGGTACACCAACACCAGTGACAATTCGCGTTGTACAGATAGAACCCGGGCCAATACCGACTTTCACCACACTGGCACCTGCTTGAACCAAAGCTTTAGCTCCTTCGCCGGTGGCAACATTACCACCAATAATCGGCAAATCAAGATATTTTGCTCTCGTTTCACGAATACGTTGTAAAACCCCTTGTGAATGTCCATGGGAAGAGTCAATTAACAACACATCAACACCGGCTGCCACTAATGCCTCAATACGTTGTTCATTATTTGCGCCAGCGCCAACCGCCGCGCCTACTCGCAAGCGACCTTGCTCATCTTTACATGCATTGGGTTTGCGTTCAGCTTTCTGAAAATCTTTTACAGTGATCATACCAAATAGGTGAAAGTTATCATCAACCACCAATGCTTTTTCAATACGTCTTTCGTGCAATTTTTGCAAAACTACATCACGGTATTCACCCTCTTTAACCGTGACCAAATGGGGTTTAGCTGTCATAACCGCCGTAACCGGCTGATCTAAATCCGTCACAAAACGGATATCACGGCCAGTAATGATACCAACCAATTCTTTATTATTATTAACCACAGGATAACCAGCAAAACCATTACGCTCAGCCATTTCATAGACTTCACGAATTGTGGTTTCGGGTGTGACGGTAACCGGATCGATAACAATACCACTTTCATACTTTTTAACGCGGCGAACTTCTTCTGCTTGACGCTCAATTGGCATATTTTTATGAATGAAACCAATTCCGCCCTCTTGTGCTAATGCGATAGCTAAATCTGATTCAGTCACGGTATCCATGGCGGCAGAAAGCATAGGAATATTTAAACGGATCGAGGCAGTTAATTGAGCTGATAAATCAGCAGTATTTGGTAATACATCTGAGTGCGCAGGAACTAACAATACATCATCGAATGTTAGTGCTTCTTTCTTAATACGTAGCATAAGCAATATCTCACCAGACAGAATTTGGAAAAAGATAAAATATTGCGATAATATTATACATGATGAAATTTATTGACTCCAATACTTTCTCACTAAAATTCATTTTTTGCCGACAAAAACGCATAATGCTATGATCAAATTTAGATTTTTGCTGGTAAATAACCTATTTGCTAATCGAGTTATTTAATTAATTTTAAAGCAAATAAATATTACATGAATTAGGTATATTGCTTAATTTATTCTGGTTAACCCGTCACTTTTTAAAATTGATTACTTCCTTACAATATAATTAAAGTTAACGACTTAAACGTAGGAAAGTTATGTTCTCCATTAATAAAATAAACGTTAATCCATTACCTAATTACCAATTTGATTCCCAAAGAGCTTCTCCGCCGCTTTCGACTATTGAAAAACAACATATTTATTTTCTGAATTCACTCTATACTAATGAAAATATTAGTCATCCGTTACACTCTTATGATGAAGCTTTAGCACTTTTAACACCACTCTACGATAAAGATTATATTGAAAATAAATCTAAAATTAATTTTGTATCAACAATGAATGAATACAATCAATCGGCTGCCTATAAAAAATGTAGCTTTATCGATTGGTATACTATTCGGGATTATCAATATAGCAGATATGCTTATTTAAATAATATGCTAAAGCTAAGCACTAGTTTCAATCATCATCATCCTTTAATTAAACAACTAGCTCAAGCGCTAATGCATTTATCCCTACTTGATAATTACAATAATAAATTTACCCCCACTATGCTTTATCGCGGTGAGGTGAGAAAATTTTCAGATATGTTCTACTTAAAAGTAAATGGACCTTACACACCCACTTCGTTTTTCAGCACCACTAAAGAGCCCAATGGTGTAATACCTTTTCTTAAAGAAATCCAAGCATTAGCTGGTAACGAGGTTAACGTATTATATGAAATTCAACATACCGAACCTCTAGTAGGCGCCAATATTTCCGATTTATTAAAAGATGATCATCAAGAAGTCTTATTCTAACCAAAAACAGAATTTATTATCACCTATATTGAATATATTGTCCATAATAGAAGTTTAACTGTTCGAATGAACACCGCCAATATTGAACAACATGAATGGGATAATCACTTATACGCTCTATTTTGATTCTATATATAATAGAAATAATTGCTGCTAATATTTAGCCATTAATTTTATTTACAAGGTGTTGCTAACTTAACATGTTAACTTCAGGAAATAGTGGAATTTATTCGGTTAACCAACTTAATCAATCGGTTCGGCAATTACTTGAACTTCAAATTGGCAGAATTTGGCTTAATGCAGAAATCTCTAATTTTTCTCAGCCGGCTTCCGGCCACTGGTATTTCACTTTAAAAGATGAAACATCGCAGCTACGTGCTGCGATGTTTCGCGGCCAAAATATTCGCGTCAATTTTCGACCACAAAATGGTCAACAAGTGTTAGTTCGAGCGACTGTTACCATGTACGAGCCGAGAGGAGAGTACCAATTAATTATCGAAAATATGCAACCTGCGGGTAACGGATTATTACAACAACAATTTGAGATATTGAAACAGAAGCTTTCAGCTGAAGGATTATTCGCGCAACATTACAAACAAGCGCTACCAATGCCAGCCAAACGCTTGGGTGTTATTACCTCATCAACAGGCGCTGTATTACATGATATTTTAAATATCTTAAAACGCCGCGATCCCTCATTACCCGTCATTATTTATCCCACCGCCGTGCAAGGAGAAGATGCACCACGACAAATTATTCGTGCTATTGAGTTGGCTAATCATCGGCAAGAATGTGATGTGCTGATTGTCGGCCGAGGTGGTGGTTCATTGGAAGATTTGTGGGCTTTTAACGATGAAAAGGTCGCCCGAGCGATTTTTGCTAGTCAGTTACCAATTATTGCAGCGGTTGGTCATGAAACCGATGTAACTATTGCTGATTTTGTTGCCGATTTACGAGCCCCAACACCCTCAGCTGCGGCAGAATTAATGAGTCGCAATCAACAAGAATTACTCCGTCAGCTACTTGAACAAAAACAGCGATTAGAAATGGCGATGGACTATTTCATGGCGCGTAAACTACGTATCTTTGGTCAATTACAACATAAATTACAGCAGCAACATCCTGAACTACGGATAACGCGCCAATACAATTATCTGATTCAATTACAACAAAAACTTGTTAACACCACACAACAATACTTGCAACAAATAAATCGTCAGCAATATAACCTTGAACAACGTTTAATACTATGTGATCCGCGACCACAACTACAAAATTGTCGCCAACGTTATATTCAACAGCAATTTCAATTAAAACAATTAATTACTCAAATACTAAGCCGTTATCGTGAAAAATTTAGTGTCAGTTGCTCCCGCCTTGAAGCAGTAAGTCCATTAGCAACATTAGCCCGTGGCTATAGTATCAGCGAATCACCTAATGGCCGGCTTTTAACCAAAACACAACAAATACATATTGGAGAAACATTAAAAACTCGCTTACAAGACGGTTGGCTTGAAAGTAAAATCTTATCGATCAATAAAATTGCTTAATCCAAACAAATTATCATCTATAAATATGATTTATTAGCCTTATATTAATTATCATATAAGGCGACAAAAATTTATTGAACATCAAAATCAGGGAAATATTTTTTTATTATCATCTAGCATCAAAATAAAAGCATATTCCAACGCTGTATCTTTTAAACGGTTAAATCGACCCGATTTACCACCATGGCCAGCTTTCATATTTGTTTCCAGCAATAAGACCGTATTACCCACTTTATACTCTCTTAGTTTAGCCACCCATTTAGCCGGCTCCCAATATTGGACTTGTGAATCATATAACCCCGTCGTAACCAATAAATTGGGGTAACGTTGAGATTTAATATTGTCATAGGGACTGTAAGATTTTAGTCGAAAATAAGCGTCTTGCGCAGCGGGATCACCCTATTCATCATATTCACCAGTTGTTAATGGAATAGAAGGATCAAGCATGGTTGTCACAACATCGACAAAAGGAATTTGAGCGACAACGCCTCGATAGAGTTCCGGTGCCTGGTTAATTACCGCCGCCATCAATAAACCACCAGTACTACCACCTATAGCATATATCCGTTCCGGATTACCATACCCCTTTGCAATTAATATTTTGGTTACATCAATAAAATCACTAAAACTATTGGCTTTATTTTCAACCTTCCCTTGTTGATACCAGGCTTTGCCTAAATCGCCGCCACCACAAACATGCACTATTGCATAGACAAATCCCCTATCCAATAAACTCAAGCCCGGTGAACTAAAAACCGGATCCACATTGATACCATAAGCACCATAGCCATAAATCAAAATCGGATTTTTGCTTTTTTGCCATCGATCTTTACGATATACCAACGAGACTGGTACTTTAGTGCCATCTTTTACCTGAACCCAGATACGTTCACTAGTACAAAGTGATTTATCAAATCCATTGACTTATTGTTGTTTCAGCAATTCACGCTGCCCAGTTAGCATATTTATCTGCATAACGGATATTGGAGTAATTAGTGAAGAATAACCATAACGTAAAATCTCGCTATCAGGCTCTGGATCATAATCAATCCAGGCAATATATACCGCTTCATCAAATTGAACTATTTTGTACTGTTTTGTCTGCCAATCTATCTGTCGGATATTAACTAAGCCATTATGACGCTCTTCAACAACCAACCAACGGTTAAAAAGCGCAAAATTTTCTAAATCAGTCTCTTTATTCGGTGCAATAATTGTTTGCCAGGGCTGATCAATTGATTGAGTAGCATATAAACCAAATTGCTCCAATTAATGGTTAGAGCGAATATAGAACTTTTCACGAAAATGATCTAAATCGTACTCACGTCCCGTTTGGCGAGGAGAAAATATTTTAAGTGATTCAGCTGGGTTATTAGCATCTAGTAATCGATATTCTGATGTTTCTGTACTACTAGTCGCTAGTAAAATATACGCTTTTGAGCTACTTTTTGTCATGCTCAAGTAAAATCGGTCATCATTCTCTTGATAAACTTTTTTATCTTCAACCCCCCACTTTTCCATATTGATGACAATATACTTGATAAGGTAATAATGTTTGTGGGTGGTTACGAATATAATAGAGAGTTTGATTATCATTAGACCATACAATATTACAAGAGGTATTTTTAATTACTGCATTCTGCCATTTTTTACTAGCTAACTGTCTAAATGAAACCTCAAACTGACGACTACCTTGAAAATCTTCGACAATTGCCAAACGATTATTATCTTCAGAAACAGCAATACCACCCAAGGTATAAAATTGATATCCCTTAGCTCGTTCATTACCATCAACTAATATCTGCCAATCACTATTTTGGTTTACAGGTTTACGTTGATAAACAGGATAATCTTTACCTTCTTGATAAAGGGTACGATAAATATAACCATTATAGGTATAAGGTACCGATTGATCTTGCTGCTCCATACGAGCGACCATTTCGCCAAACAATTGCTCTCTTAATATGGTGCCAGATTTTAATACTGCATTGGTATATTGATTTTCATCAGTCAAATATTTGATAACTTTTTTATTTTTTCTCATATCATCACGTAGCCAATAATAATTATCAATGCGGCTATCATCATGTAAAACTATTTTGTGTGGTTGCTTGTCTGCCATTGGAATTATCATTTTTTCTCCGGCCAAACTTGTAAACGCAATCATATTTAATAATAATATCAATAGTATAATGTTCAAATATCGATAGAAAAAGTGCTGAGTTAATTGCATATTTATTAGAACATCCTGTTGGCAAATTTTTAGTTATTTAATAACACAAAATTAATAAATAAAGACCTATGATACTAATAGATAAAACAACTATTTTAAATAAATATTTAAACAATTAATCAACAAAATTAACGGCTATATTTTATCTTGCTATAATATAAAAAACCTCTGTTGTCGTGAGTAACAGAGGCAAAAATTTGTGGTTAATTTTATTCTATAATGGTTGAGTTTGTGCTTCCGCTGCAGCTAGCGCAACCATATTAACGATACGTCGTACCGATACAATCGGTGTTAATATATGTACTGGTTTTGCTACTCCCATTAATACCGGCCCCACAGTGACGCCATTAGAACTGGTAATACGAAGTAAGTTATAACTAATACGTGCAGCTTCCATATTAGGCATAATCAGCAAATTAGCCGATCCTTTTAATGTACTATTCGGCATAATATCTCGCCGAATGTTTTCAGCTAATGCTGCATCGCCGTGCATTTCCCCATCAATTTCCAACTCAGGATCGACACGTTTGACTAATGCCAATGTTTTACGCATTTTTTGTGCTGATGGACAGTCTGAAGAACCAAAACTTGAACGAGATAATAGTGCCACTTTAGGCTGAATACCAAAACGCCTTACCGCCTGTGCTGCCATCAAGGTAAGTTCCGCCAGCTCTTCAGGGGTTGGATTATCATTCACATAAGTATCTGCAATAAAAGTATTTCCCGTTGGCAACATCAGGGCATTCATTGCACCCGCTACTGAACTATTCTGCCGGAAGCCAAGCACATTTTTTATAATGGCAAAATGTTGATTATAACTACCAACTGTACCACAAATCATACCATCGGCTTCACCTTGGCGGATCATCAACACACCAATTAAGGTTGGGTTATTGATCACTTCTCTACGCGCCATTTCCTGCGAAACACCATGGTGCTTCATTAATTGATAATATTGTTGCCAATAGGTTTTAAAACGCGAATGATTTTCATTGTTAATCAACGCAAAATCTTCACCAATTTTAATTTGTAACCCAAGCTTTTCAATCCGCTTTTCAATCACACTGAGTCGACCAATTAAAATCGGATAAGCCAAACCTAAGGATATTAATTCTTGTGTTGCATGCAATATTCGTTCTTCCTCACCTTCCGCTAATACAATCCGTTTTTTTTCTTTGCGCGCCAGAGAAAAAATCGGCTTCATAAATAGGTGGGTGCTATAGACAAACTCATTAAGTTTTTCTATATAAGAATCAAAATCTGTAATTGGTCGTGTTGCTACACCAGATTCCATTGCCGCTTTAGCAACTACTGGTGCAATTTTAACAATTAAACGCGGATCAAAAGGTTTTGGAATAATATAATCAGCACCAAATTTTAACTCCTGATCACCGTAAGCGGAGACAACAACGTCATTCTGCTCGGCTAATGCCAAATCAGCAATTGCCTGAACACAGGCTAGTTTCATCTCTTCATTAATCGTGGTTGCACCAACATCCAGCGCGCCGCGAAAAATAAAAGGAAAACAGAGTACATTGTTTACCTGATTAGGATAGTCAGAACGGCCAGTACAGATAATCGCATTAGGCCGTGCTGCTTTTGCTATAAAAGGAAGAATTTCTGGTTCCGGATTGGCTAATGCTAAGATAAGCGGTGCATTAGCCATCGATTTTACCATTTCCGCAGTCAACACACCCGGCGCTGAGCAACCTAAGAAAATATCTGCATCTGGGATAACATCCGCTAGAGTACGTAAACCATTATCTTCAATTGCATAAGCGGCTTTAGTTTCATCCATCACTTCATCGCGGCCACGATAAATAACGCCTTTAGAGTCACAGACAATAATATTGCTACGATTAAGACCTAATGCAACCAATAAATTCATGCAGGCGATAGAAGCAGCACCTGCACCTGAAACAATTAAGCGAACCTGGTCAATTTTTTTATTAACAATGCGTAAACCATTCAATATTGCGGCGGTTGAAATAATGGCAGTACCATGCTGATCATCATGGAAAACGGGGATTTGCATTTTTTCACGTAGTTTTTTCTCAATATAGAAACATTCTGGTGCTTTAATATCTTCCAAATTGATTCCGCCAAAGGTTGGCTCCAATGCGGCAATAACATCGATCAGTTTATCCGGATTAGATTCGTCTATTTCGATATCAAATACATCAATGCCGGAAAATTTTTTAAATAAAACACCTTTTCCTTCCATAACCGGTTTACCCGCCAAAGCACCAATATTTCCCAGTCCTAACACTGAGGTACCATTGGAAACTACGGCCACTAAATTAGCCTTAGCTGTATATTTGTAAGCGGTTAAAGGATCAGCTGCAATTTCAAGACAAGGATAAGCAACACCGGGAGAATATGCGAGGGCCAGATCTCGTTGTGCCGTTAATGGCTTAGTAGGTATAACTTCAATTTTACCTGGTTGGGGAAACTCATGAAAATCTAGCGCACTTTGTTTTAATTTTTCATCCATTGTGTGTCCTTAGAGAATTTTTATTAGAAAAGCATCCTCATTATAGTAATCTCTATCAATGAAATCATGACATATACAACAATTTCGGCAGAAACTAGCTAAACTTGAACATTCTATCAACAAAATCAATATAACTAAATAATATTGAAATTAAAATATAAAACTGGTGACCTTTATATTATTAATTTTTTTATAATCATGAAATTTAAGACTATTGAATTTAAAATTATAAAATTCAATGTGTTTTTTATTTAAGATAATTACCTTTTGGTTGTTTCATTAATATTGTTTTTCTTATATTCTTGCAATATTTTATTTTTTCAAAAAACTTTAGAGACTAATAATTAAAATAAGTTGTAAAAACCCATTTATTTCTACAGGCATTTAAAAATGAATATACTATGTCTAATCATTCAATAATGTTGGTTGATGAACATCCCCTAATACGTCATAGTTAAAACAACTCATTAAAGCTGCAGATAAATTTAGTGTCGCCGGTGAAATAAGTAATCGCGTTGATGTTATTAATATAGCCAATCAATTAAAGCCTGATATTATTATGATGGATATTAATATATCTAACATGTATAGTACTGAAGTTATTCGTTAAATTAGAAAAGAGGGGATTAAATCTTATATATTAATTCTTTCTTTTCCGACTAATAGAATTGATGTTTATAACGCTATCGATGCTGGTGCTAATGGTTATTTATTAAAAAATTGTGAATTAGATATGTTACTTAATAGCCTGAAAAGCGCCGCAAATGGTTTACCCGTTTTTAGTAATCAAATTCATCAGTGTTTCAATAACCGTCATCAATATCAAGATCCACTTTCTTCATTAACAAAACGTGAATTTGAAGTATTACGTGAAATTGCTAATGGATTAAAAAATATAGAAATATCCAAATCTCTTTTTATTTTTGAAGAAACTGTCAAAGTACATATTCGTAATTTGCTGAAAAAACTTAATGTGTGTTCTCGCTTAGAAGGAAGCCAGCCCAGTTTATATACGCGCTAAATAAACTTAACATAGATAAAATATCATTAAAGGATGAAGAAATGATTTATTAAAACATCATCATCTAGCACATAGTATATTTATATTGATTGCTTAATTAACACATCATTTTATGTGATGTAAAATATATTTTATAATCGATTTCTAATAAATTTAATAAGTATTCTACTTAATAGTAGCCTTATATAGATTATTATCACATTTTGCAGCATTATAGAGATCTTTGCTACATATCAAAAAAGGAAATTATGGATGTCAACATCAGCAAGTTACATACTTTATGGTATAAAAAATTGTGATACTATTAAAAAGGCACGATAGTGTCTGGATAATCATCATATAATCTATCAATTCCATGATTATCGCACGGATGGGATATCAATTGAATTACTCGAAATTTTTATTCAATACTTAGGCTGGGAAGCCCTGATCAATAAACGTGGTACGACCTGGAAAAAATTGTCCGATGAGCAAAAAGCGAATATTATTGATGTCGCTAGTGCTAAAGAGTTAATGTTAAAATATCCAGCAATTATTAAACGCCCATTATTCACAACTACTAGTAACCATTATCTACTCGGTTTTTCTATAGACCAATACCAACAATTTATTCATCACAGAGGCTAATTATGATTTGTCCTGTTCTTAAGCTTGCGCAACAACTTATTCAACAACCCTCTGTTAGCCCCGATGATAATGGCTGTCAAACAATTTTAATTAATCGATTGAAAAAACTTGGTTTTTCAATTGAAGTCATGCCCTTTGACGATACCACTAATCTATGGGCATATCATGGCGAACAAGGTGAAACGCTAGCTTTTGCTGGACATACCGATGTTGTTCCGCCAGGTGCAATTGACAATTGGCGTTATCCTCCTTTTACAACAACATTAAATAACGGACTGCTCTATGGCCGAGAAGCAGCCGATATGAAAGGTTCCCTTGCTGCAATGATTATTGCCGCCGAAAGATTTATTAGTGATTTTCCCAACCATTCTGGCTGATTGGCCTTCTTAATTACCTCTGACGAAGAGGCTAAAGCCACTAACGGAACGGTAAAAGTAGTTGATGAATTAATGATACGCAATGAACAAATTGATTATTGCATAGTTGGTGAACCATCTAGCTAGATTAAAATTGGTGATATTATCAAAAACGGTCGTCGAGGATCACTCACCGCCAAACTCACCATCGAAGGAACGCAAGGGCACATCGCTTACCCCCATTTAGCCAATAATCCAATATATAGTTCATTAGCTTTTTTACATGAACTAGTTAATAAAAAATGGGATGCTGGCAATGCTTATTTTCCTTCCACCAGCATGCAGATTTCCAATATTCATGCTGGTACTGGTAGTAACAATATTATTCCTGGCGAGTTAGCCATAAAATTCAATTGTCGCTTTAGCAACGAACTCACTGAGCAACAAATTCGCCACCAAGTTGAAGCAATACTAGAAAAATATCAACTCGATTATAAAATTGAGTGGTCATTATCCGGCCATCTATTTTTAACAGAAAAAGGTAAATTAATTAATATTGTCAGCCAGGTGATAGAACAATATTGCGGCTATCAACCTTAGTTATCAACTGATGGAGGAACATCTGATGGCCGTTTTATTGCTAAAATGGGGGCACAAATTGTTGAATTAGGCCCTTTAAATGCAACCATTCATAAAGTTGATGAATGTGTTAGTGTTGCTGATCTTCAGAAATTAAGTTTCGTTTATCAGGAAATTATGCACAAAATTTAAACTCACTAGCTATATAATTAGCTAAATAATAAATTTGGTTAATTTTTTTCCCATCGATTTGTGGTAACCTTAATAGATAAGCGAGCAATATCGCTAAGATAATGAGGAGTCCCCCTGATACACCAACTTTCTACAAACCAAAGTGAAAAATAAAACTAAGTAAAATAATAACAATTAACTTAATTTTAACCCCTTCAGGCAGTGCTTTATGTTGTTGCCAATGACGAATATATTTACCAAACCATGAGTTATGAAGTAACCAGTAATGAAAACGTGGTGATGAGCGAGAAAAACACCAGACGGCTAATAACAAAAAGGGGTAGTGGGTAATAATGGCAAAAGTATACATAATATCGCTAAGATAATACTAAACCAGCCGACAATAATGAGTAAAATTCGTTGTAAACGCATACTTAAATCTATAATAGTTATACGATAAAGGAAAAAAGAGTATACTTTATTTACTACATTTGCTAATGGAAAAACAGCTATGCATTGGATTACTGGTGGATTATTATTTTGCTTCTCTGATTGGTATCATTTGGAGTGCCGTCAAACAGATGCAAAAAATCGATCCTAAACGTTTTTTAGATAACAAACCCAAACTTCCTCCTCACCGTGATTTTAACGACAAATGGGATGATGAAGATGACTGGCCTAAGCAAAAGAAGCATTAACCCATGATTTAAGTTTTTCTGCTCGCTGCCAGTCCAATTCTGATAATGCTGCAGCAATATCGTTGCGTACCTGTTTTAACCACATTTTTTGACCTGTCAATTTTAACTACTGACAGCATATCTCATAGATAAATTATGTTCACAGTGAATTCTAGTCGCTGTTAAAACCAGTGACGACTGCATTAATAACCGTCGGATCGCTGGATAGCTAGCTGAAAAACTTCTATTGCCATAAGCAAAACCTGCCAATACCTGCCAATCCTCCTCATTTAATTGATCATCACTAATTGCTGTTAGTGTTAAACCGGTTAGCTGATTGATATAAAAAGCGTCTCGCTTTAACAAATATTGCGCCCGTGACACCAATTGTTTAGCCGCTGTTGATAAAGGCAATACCGCCATAGCGGTATAATATCCACTAGTTGCTTCTTTACGGCTGCCAACTCTGACCAAATGAAAACCATTTTGCTGCCATAATGACTGCAACTGCTCACAATAGGCAAAGTTGACAGAAAGAAAATCTTTCCCCTCTTCCATCCCCTGCTGCTTATAAAAACCGAGTAATTTTGTTGCCACACCCTAGCGACGAAAAGCTGCAGCAACGGTTATACGGCTGATTCGCTGAGAATTCATTTGTGCCGCTTGCGGAAAATAGCTATGTGCTGCTAAAGATTAAGCAACTAAATTACCTCTAGGTCGATGCCGTCCAGGACATACCTCATGGGCAAGCGACGCAGATAATCCATCTTCATCCACTAACCATAACACAGCTAACAAATTTTCCTTTTGCTGTGCAATCAATAAATGTATCCCTTGCGCATCCAATAATCGTCTTAAATCAAGCGGTGAGGTACGATAATGGGCATTAGTTAGCAAACCATATATTGCTGATAATAATTTTTGCTTTTTAATTAATAAAGACTGCGATATAGGTAACAAAACCATGTGTTGGTTATTTAATTGAGTTACCGTTGTTGATTTTGGTAAATATTCTTTTAATAACAAGCTATTGTTTAACCAATTTTCCAACGGATCATTTGATGCCCAGCGGATCGGCGTGGTTAAAGTTAGAATGTGACATTGCGTTAATTGCGCACATAGTTTTAGCAAAAATTCGCACCCTGTCCCTTCGTAGCCATCAACAGTGGTAGTAAAGAGTAAGCGTGGGAAATAGTGCGTTAATTGATTTAGTTGCGCAATTGGGATCATCGCCGCTTCATCAATAATTAACCAATCAACCTTGCGTGGTTTTTGTAATCGACAATCAGCCAATAAATGGTCAATTGACCAATAGCGAATTTTTTTGTCGGTATAGTGTGTTAATACCATTGACGCTGATTTTGCCGGCGCACAAACCCAACATTCCCCCTGCCAACCTTCAATTAACATACCTGCTAATGCAGATTTTCCACGGCCACGCGGGGCGGCAACTAATGCCCAAACTCCCACCTTACCAGTCAGCAGGCGCTGCAAAATTTTTTGTTATTCAAAATCGTTGGTTGTCCATTCGGCTGATGCCAGGTAGTTAATTGTGGTAGCTTATTAGTGGTAAAAGGTTTACCTTCACACCACAGCAAAACATTAGCATCATGCTGTAAATGATACTTTAACCAACAGACAAAATTTGGCACTGCTATTGTCGACGCCACTTCATTCCAGCGTTGACTATCTTGATCCGGCTGTTGAGACCAAGTCCCCCATTCAGGTAGGCAAAGAATGAGATAACTACCCGCTTTTAATGTCCCTGCCAACATCAGCAATGCTTCAGTATGAAAACCCTTAGTGGCATCAAAAACGCCATGTGAGAACTCTTGTCCTAATAGTGATCCCGCATTTTGTGGTGGTATAGTATCAGGCCAGTACGGTGAAATGGTTGGCCAATCGCTAACCATCCCATGTCTAAGCGCAAATAGTTGCAAGCGCAAATAGTTGCTCAATGATCCAGTTGCTATTACCGCTTAGCACAAGTAAGCGGCGTTGCCACTGAATGCGCAACTAAGATTGTAAATTAATCAGACTTGCAATAGTCACTAAAACTTGCCAATTAGTAGCGAAAGAAGACCTGCTGCTATTAATGGACCAACTGGAACACCGCGGAAAACAGCAACGCCTATCACTGTGCAAACCAATAATCCGGCAACTAACTGTGGATGGTTGATTAGACATCAAAGAGACGCCTCTACTACCAAGACAGGAGACCAAAATACCAATCACAATCGCTAATAACAATTTCCAATTAAAAAAAGAGTTAATAACATCTTGTGGTGAGATCTTGCCACGGGCGATAGGGGCCATTACACCAATAATTAAAATTAAAATATCGATGGTTAAGCCATATTTTTCAACCCAATGGAAAAAATTATTAAGCGGCGTAATGCGAACAACTAGCAAAAATAGCATTGCCAATGTCACCGTCATGTTATGACTAATTATTCCTAAGCCGCCCAACACTAATAAAATAAGTAATGTTGGATCAAAATTACCCATAAAATTATTTACTAATAAAAATATATAATTGATTTATCCTATCAATAAATCATGACTGATCAAAATAAATAATAGAACCTATTAGCCGCTAAAATTATACTAACTGGTGGCAACTTTTACCGTGCTATAGTGCGAGTGCGCCAAAAGTATTACAACTTTTAAAATCTCCGCTATCATAGCCTTTTTTAAACCAAGTATAACGCTGCTCAGAGGTACCATGAGTAAAACTATCCGGCATAATACGTCCTTGGCTTTGTTGCTGTAAACGATCATCGCCAATTGCCTGGGCCGCTGCTAATGCTTGTTGCAAATCGCCTTCTTCTAGCAGACCTTGCTTATCCATTTTATTACCCCAAACACCAGCAAAACAGTCAGCTTGCAGTTCAAGCTTAACCGAAAGTTTATTCGCGTCAGTACGACTCATACTTTGTTGAGCCTCTCTAACTTTCTGATCAATGCCTAATAAATGTTGAACATGATGACCTACTTCATGTGCCACAACATAGCCTTGGGGAAAATCACCACCTGCCCCAAGCTTATTTTTCATCTCTTCATAAAATGACAGATCAATATAGACTTTTTGATCAGCAGGACAATAAAATGGCCCCATAATTGCCTGACCAGTACCACAAGCCGTGGTAGTATAACCTCGATAAAGTACTAATTTAGGATAAGTATAACTACGCCCCAAGCGACTAAACTCTTTTTGCCAGACGTCTTCAGTTGACGCTAATATAACTGAGGTAAAATCAGCTAATTGTTGATCTTTGGTACTGATCGGTTGGTAATTTGCTTGGTGAGAGGAGTTAATGCTGGATCCGCCGGTGATAAAGCTGGTTAAATCGATACCATAATAGCCGGCAACGAGAACAACCACTAAAATGAATAAACCACTTTTCCCACGTAACGGCAATCGCATACCACTGCCACCAAAAGGTGAACCCATTCTACCCGATTGATTTCGTCTGTCTTCAATATTATCGCTCCTGCAATGATCCCCCCAGCGCATAAATAATCTCCCAATATGACATGAATAATTAGCCCTTGATGGGATTATAGCGAATCATCTTCATTCTTGTGTAATTATTAACTCACAGTGGTGATAAAATTTAATAAATTCATTCCAATGCTACTGATTAAATAAAAAGTAGCTATAACAAAAATTAGACAAAAAACGGTGGCAAATCACAGCGAAGCAGTAAATATTAATACTACGACCTTATTGATTATCTGTATAATCACTCTTGTAGCGCCATCATATTGTAACCAATCGATATCATAGCCAAATAGGTTAAAGTGATTTTTTTCATAACTATTGTATAAGTTATTAACTATCTAATTATCTCATAGCCGTTTAATTCTGCCAGTATTTTAGTTAATAATTTAATATTAAAATTATTCCATATCTTTAATAATTAACCAGCTACTTAACTGAATAGAATTCAATTAATACAATTCAACGGTTTCATTTCATCTTTATAAAATAAGATTAAAATTTCACTATAGTAATTCACAATATAGTCTATTCAGCGACTTAATTTAATAAAATCCGGTGAGCAGCTAATTAGTATTTAAGCTGCTCTTAGCTATGTTTTAATAAAAGTAAATTAATAACTAATGACTAGCTATCAATAAAATAAAGTTTTTCTAAGCCAATCTTTACTCAACATCTTTTGCTTGCTAATAAAAAACTTTTTTAATCTAAGCAAACACCTATGCGCTTAGCAACCTCTTCATAAGCTTCAATTAATCCCCCCAAACTCTGGCGAAAACGATCTTTATCTAATTTATCCTTGGTTTTTTTATCCCATAAGCGACTGCCATCTGGCGAAAATTCATCACCCAAAACAAATTGACCATTAAATAAACCAAACTCCAGTTTAAAATCGACCAAAATCAACTCCGCTTTATCAAAAAGCGCATTCAATACTTCGTTCGCTTTATAACTTAATCGTTTCATTTCGCTTAGATGCGCTCTACTAACCCAACCAAAAGTTTCACAGCAAGATTCATTAATCATGGGATCATGCTGCGCATCATTTTTCAAAAACAGATCAAAGATAGGTGGCTCAAGCAACGTTCCCTCTTCGATACCAAGCCGTTTAACTAAAGAACCAGCTGCTCGATTACGAATAACACATTCAACCGGGATCATGGTTAATTTTTTTACTAATGATTCAGTATCTGACAGTAATCGTTCCATTTGTGTTGGAATGCCGGCTTGCTCCAATTTTTGCATAATAAAATGATTAAATTTATTATTTATCATTCCTTTACGTTCAAAGTGTTCTATACGCTCACCATCTAGTGCCGATGTATCATTGCGGAATTCTAATACTAACAAATTAGGATCATCCGTAAAATATACGGTTTTCGCTTTTCCACGATACAACTCAGCTTTTTTCTGCATTTTATTTACTCCGAAATTTGATCATTTTAATAAAAAAACGCTTAAATATGGCATTAACGCAAGACGCAAACTTTTACTTTGTTAGGAAAAGGAGAATAACAGATTAGCGGTTATTTATGTTAATTAAATTACTTTACTGGAAACATTTTAATTAGCCTAAAAACTGACCGAGAAAAACAAAAAAACAGATGATCCATAGTGAATAAATCACTACCAACCATCCATCATTTATATAAGCAATGTTATAGATAATCGTAATAAACCCAGTTTAATTAACTAATTACTACTCACTTTACTAAACGCCGCTTTTAATGCCGCGACCATTTCATCATTTTGTTTTTGTGTTAAGGTTGTCCTTTTTACTGCCATAAATTGCAGACTACTGCGATTATTCATATCGCCAACTTGTAATTTATAATCCCCTTTTGTCATGGTTGGATGATCGACGCCAATCGCTTGCCAATCACTATCACTCATACCATTAAAAGTGAGGGTAATTGATCCGGTCGAACGACTACGGCCAACAACTTACATACCAATGCTTTCAAGCACAGAAGGTAATCTATCCCAAACAACATCATAAGGCGTACGTACAATGATTTGAGGTAAGCCACTGCTATCACTACCCGTTTACACATCAATAATGGCATAACGACCTTGGCCACCAGAACTGGTTGCGGTGCTACGTAGCTTATTTATTGAATCAATCAACTCATTTAATATTAAAATATTATAGCGCTGTATTTCTGCCTGATAGGTGATGCTCTCTTCACCCTGCTTTATACCTTCATTAGTTACCGTGATGACTATTTGATTATTTTTTGGGTTCAGCTGAATTTTCTGTCGGGTTTGTATCGCAATATCTTCATCTCCTAGCGGCCAGGTAATCCAATCTGTAATCAAGGAGTGATCGGGATCATTTTTTTGCCTAACTTTAATCATTTTTTGTTGCAAAATAGCGTTAATTTGCGACCAAATGGCGCTGTTTTCAGCTATATTAGTTAAAAATAAGCGACTCGCTGTTAGGCTATTTTCGGTATGGGTATCACTAAGTAACGAAAGTGTTTGAATAGGAGGACGAATATCTAATGCTTTACCTACAGCACCATTTTGATTAGCTGGCGGAATATCATATTCACCGTTTTGTAACGGTAACGATATATCTTGAGGGATCGTCAAATTTTTTAACGGAGGTGTATTTAAGTATGATCCGTCACCACTGACTTGACGCTTATAACGTTGATTGCTCGTGCAGGCTACCAAAAATATAGCGAGTGACAGCCCTGCAAGCTTAATAGCCTTTGATTTGTGCAATATTGTTGCCATTAAATTTCCCTAAATTTTTTGTAAATCAGCGATCTTTAGCGCCTTTTGTACCGCTATCTGACCAGTCAGTGTTAATGGTGTCATCGGTAAGCGCAGTGTATCAAAATTAATAAGTCCTAACTGATAGCAAGCCCATTTAACTGGAATCGGATTAGGCTCAATAAATAATTGATGATGCAATTCACTTAGTCGATAATTTAACTTATGCGCTTCGGCATACTTTTCTGATAATGCTAATTTGCCTATTTCAGCCATTAATTTGGGCGGCAATATTGGCTGTTACTGAAATTACCCCTTGCCCACCTAATTGCATAAATTCTAACGCAGTTGCATTATCACCGCTAAGCAAAATAAAATTTTTATCATTAATTAATCTGCGAAGGCGATTCACACGACTTAAATCACCACTAGCTTCCTTAAGGGCAACAATATTACCTAACTTTGCTAATCTGGCAACTGTCTCGGGCAATAAATCACATCCGGTGCGCGAAGGAACATTGTATAAGATTTGCGGTAAATCTGTCTGTTCAGCAATCGCTTTAAAATGCTGATAAAGTCCTTCTTGTGAAGGTTTGTTATAGTATGGTGTTACCGACAAACAGGCAACAACCCCCGTTTTTTCCAAAGATTTAGTTAATGCAATAGCTTGTTTGGTAGTATTTGCGCCACTGCCTGCAATAATCGGAATTCTTTCATCAGCATACTCTAATGTCCTCAATACCACATCCAAGTGCTCACTCTGATCAAGTGTTGCTGATTCTCCAGTAGTGCCAACAGATACAATCGCGGTGGTGCCATTTTTAACATGATAATCAATTAGTTTTTTCAGACTAGGTTTATCTATTTGCCCTTTTATAATATCCATTGGGGTAACAATCGCAGCAAGACTGCCACGCAAAAAATTCCGATATTTAATAGAATTATTAACCATAACCTTTTTCCTAAATGAGAACTAAAATTATGGTACTTTTTCAGTCTAAAGAAAAAAACCTTCTTATACACAAAATTTAATGAAATTTATTAATAACCACTCTGTTTTAAGAAAAATACATAATGATTATCATTCTATTTCCAGTTTATTTTTCTCGCTCAATTTATTATTTTATCAGCAAATAAATCTTTTAAAATTAAAAATTCAGCACAAATGTGCCCATTTCATTCCATTAAATATCATTTTATCACTACTCAGTATGTAAACTTATTATATTGATATATTTGATTTTTTATCTTGGCAGGAGCTTTTTTTTATAGTTACCATAAGATATTCAGAAATCATAAATTTATAAGGAAAACGACTTGCCACATAGTGAACAACAATCAATCATTATTATTGTACTTGTTGCAGATCATCCCGCTAAGATTAATATGGGTATCCAACTGGTCAGCAAATGTCAATGTAATATTGAAGATAGCTGTATGGCTATATTTGGCAAACAATTCTTCTTTATTATGATGTTATCAGATAGCAGGCAATCAATTTCTTTAATAGAAGCTATGTTGCTTAAGCGTGATACTGAATTAAAATTATTATCTATTATGCAAAAAACCACTTCTGGCGTTTATAAAGAATATTTTTCAATAATAATTGCCAATGTTATTGTTAATGTCGCCCCCGCTATAGTTGAACAATTTACTTGTTTATTTATCACTAATAACTTCAACCCTAGCCAAACTGGTTGCAAAAATACAACCAGCGACAAACAAATATGATCAACAACTTGAAATTGATATGAATGCCCAAAGTTTTATTGGTGATAATGAGTGAATTAACAAAAATAGATTTAAACAATTGTGCACAAAATTAAATGTCCAATGTACAATTAGCATTATCAGCAAACCGCAATAACATATAGAATTAAACGGAGAGAATCTAATGAGCCCATTGAAAGCCGGTGATAAGGCCCCCCAATTTAGCCTTTCTGACCAAGATGGCGAAATAATCAATTTATCTGATTATCTTGGTCAACGAATTTTGATTTATTTTTATCCTAAAGCAATGACTCCCGGCTGTACAATACAAGCTTGTGGATTACGTGACGAAATGGATAAATTAAAACAAATGGGGGTTGAAGTTTTTGGTATAAGTACTGATAAAACAGAAAAGTTATTACGTTTCACTGAAAAAGAGATGCTAAATTTTACATTACTATCGGATCACAAGCATGAGGTAGCGGAAAAATTCGGTGTATGGGGAGCAAAGCAATTTATGGGAAAAACGTTTGATGGCATTCATCGCATCAGTTTTCTGATTAATGCAAAAGGTGAGATTGAACATGTATTTGACAAATTTAAAACCAGTGATCATCACCAAATTGTACTGAATTATCTTAATACTTATCCGTGATTAAAATCAATTGTTAATTGCCCCTGCCTGTTTTGGTAGCAATTAACAATTAAAAAATTATTTTTCAGTTACGAGATTATCTTCCGGCCACACATGCATAACGGCTTTAATTAAAGTTGCCAATGGAATGGCAAAAAATACCCCCCAAAAACCCCAAAGCCCACCAAATACCACGACAGATAAAATAATAACTAACGGATGCAAATTAACCGCTTCAGAGAATAAAATGGGCACCAATAAATTGCCATCAAGCCCTTGAACAATTAAATAAGCGATGAGTAAAGTCCAAAAGTCAGGTCCAATACCCCATTGAAAAAGAGCAACTAAAACTACTGGGATGGTAACCACCACCGCTCCAATATAGGGGATCAAGACAGAAATACCGACTAGTACTGACAAAAATAGCGAGTAGCGCAAACCTAAAAAAACAAACGCGATATAAGTACAGATACCAACAATAACCATTTCAATAACTTTACCACGGATATAGTTAGTGATCTGTTGGTTCATTTCCTGCCAAACTTGTCCGACCAATAACCGATCACGGGGTAAAATACGTTGTAAACCACGGATTATTTTAATCTTATCTTTCAGTAGAAAAAATACCATTAGTGGTACTAAAACCAAATATATTGCTATGGTAATAATACCAATAAGCGATGCAACAGAATACTTAACCACAGATTCACCTAAAGTCGATAAGCGACCGCGTAAATTATCCGCTATCATATCAATAATACCGGCATCAACTAAAGCGGGATAACGTTCAGGCAATGCCTTGGCATATTCATTAAAGCTATTTAACATTGAAGGTAAATCAAATAATAAATTCATTCCTTGCTGCCAGACAATGGGCACAATAATTAAAAAAACCATGGCACTAATACCCATAAATATTGCCAGCACAATGGACGCTGCCATCAGCCGTGATAAGCCTAACTTACCCAGTTGTTGGGTTGGCCATTCAAGTAAATAAGCCAACACGATAGCAACTAATAAAGGAGCTAAAATATCATGAAAAAAGAATATGATACAAAAACCAATAATCAGGCTGATAAACAATGCAACGACCTGAGGATCTGAAAATCTTCGACGATACGATTGCAAAAACATCTCCAGCATATATTCACTCCTGAATGTGGTAAATTAGTCTTTTAATCCACGAAATTATACCAATTGACAGATTATCCAGTAAGGTTTGCTATCATAAAAAATATCATTTAACAATATAATCAATCGTAAGGGATACTTCCGGTTTATGAATACAAAATTTACTAAACTACTCATTACTCTTGTAATAACAATAATGTTAGCAGTTTCTATGAAGCCTGTTTATACCGCTATTGAAGATAATTTGCCCGATATTGGTACTAAAGCAGGTGGTACACTAACTATTGATCGAGAGATCATTATAGGTAATGCACTAACACGCCAATTACGTGCTAGCACACCACTTATTTACGATCCCTTGTTAAATCAATATATTAATCATCTTGGCATGCGCTTAGTAAAAAATGCCCACTCAGTAAAAAATCCATTCCATTTTTACCTGATAAATAATCCTAATATTAATGCTTACGCTTATTTTGGTGGTAACGTCGTTCTCCATTCTGCCATGTTTCGTTATAGCCAAAATGAAAGTCAGCTGGCCTCAGTGATCGCACATG
The DNA here is from genome assembly GCF_900343025.1 of Arsenophonus endosymbiont of Aleurodicus floccissimus. GTDB lineage: Bacteria > Pseudomonadota > Gammaproteobacteria > Enterobacterales > Enterobacteriaceae > Arsenophonus. The sequence continues at coordinate 719,418 of NZ_OUND01000001.1, forward strand.
AAATTTCTCATGTAACCCAAAGACACCTTGCCCGTATGCTAGAAGATCGTGAACAGAATGCACCATTAGCCTGGATAGGCGCCATTGGTTCAGCACTGTTAGTGATGGCTAATCCACAAGCGGGTATTGCGGCACTAACAGGAACATTAGCTGGTGTGCAACAAGGTATAATAAGCTTTACTCAATCTAACGAGCAAGAAGCTGACCGAATTGGTATACAGACTTTACGTAGTGCCGGATTCGATCCGCGCGCCATGTCTGATTTTATGCAAATTTCAGCCGATCAGAGCCGTTATATGTCAAAACCACCTGAGATGCTATTAACCCATCCATTACCAGATAGTCGTTTAGCGGATGCACTAAATCGTTCAAATCAATATCCGAAAGTGGATCTCCCACCGTCATTGGATTTTATGCTTGCTCGGGTACGCATTCTCGCCATGTATGCAGACGGGCAAAAAGCGATCCTTGAACAAATTTTATCTCAATATAGCCAAGGTGATACTAAAGAAAGAATGGCGGCTGATTATGGTCATGCGCTACAACTTAATGAAGATAAAAAATATCAGGCTGCTGGCAATATTGTACACTTACTTTTGGCTAAGCAATCTGCTAATCCCTGGTTTATTGATCTAATGACCGATATAGATATAGGGTTAAATCAACCACTAAAGGCTATTTCTCGTTTACAAAATGCGCTAACCAAAACACCAAATGACCCAATCCTACAAATTAATCTGGCAAATGCATATATCGCCAATAATCAGTATGATCAAGGCAGTCAATTATTGCGTAAATACACCTTCGATAACCCCAATGACTTAAATGGTTGGACTTTGTTGGCAGAAGTTTCAGCTAAGCAAGATAAGCGTAGTGAACAGTTAGCAGCTTATGCAGAAGGCATGGCTTTGCGTGGTAATTATGGTACTGCCATTCAATACCTTACCGATGCCAGTCGGCTAACAAAAACCGGTAGTTATGATCAAGCAAGATATGATGCCCGTATTGATACACTACGCCAGTTACAAACACGTGATAAACAATTACAAAAACGCTAAGGAAATTACCTTATCTCTCAACAAGTGACAATTTACCATAATCCTCGTTGTTCAAAAAGTCGACAAACCCTACAGCTATTATAAGATATGGGGGTTAAACCACGCATCATTGAATATCTTTAAACACCACCAAGTATCAATAGCTTGAAAACTTTACTTTCACAACTGGGTTTCACTGATCCGCGTCAATTAAATAAGAAGCAACGAAACAATTTATCAAACACTTAATTTATCTGACAGCTCGTTATCCAGATGATATATTACTGCAAGCAATGCATGATAACCCAATATTGATTGAGCGACCTATCGTTGTCGTTGATAACCATGCTCAGCTAGGACGGCCACCAGAACAAATAAAAAAGCTATTTAAATAACCCTATATCTTTAAGAGGTAAAATAAGTTTACCTCTTAAATTAAAGTTTAAGAATATCCTTAACAAAGGGAATAGTCAGTTTACGTTGAGCAACAATCGAAGCATGATCTAACTCATCTAACATAGTAAATAATGTGCGGGTTTTTCTATCCAAACGCTTTAATACAAAACGACTGACCTCTTCAGATAACTCGAAACCGCGTAATTTAGCGCGTAATTGCAGTGCCTGGATCTTATCTTCATCACTAAGTGGATGAAGTTTATAAATCTGTCCCCAATCAAGTCTGGATGCTAAATCAGGTAATGCTAAATAAATCAACCTAGGCGGCCTATCACCGGTTATCAATAAACAGCTTTTGCCGTTTTCCAAGATACGATTATATAAATTAAAAAGTGCTATTTCCCACTCTTCATCATCGGCAATACAATGAGCATTATCAATGCAAACCAGAGCTAAATGTTCCATACCGTCTAAAACATCAGGGACAAAATAGCTACGTTTATCCAGAGGAACATAACCAACCGCCTCGCCTCTTTGTGACAATTCACTACATGCAGCGTGTAATAAATGACTTTTTCCACTACCTTCTTGCTGAGACCAAAAATAAATATAGCTTCTATGGGATTGATTAATAGCAGATTTGATAGCCGCTAATAAAATACCATTTTTGCCAGTAATAAAACTGGCAAAGGTTTCATCATCAGGCATAGATAAAGGTAATGAAAGCTGCGACGGCGTATTCAGAAGCACCTCTTTCTGTATAGATAAGAAAACACATACAGCTTAACACAAAAGTTGTAATTAGATGAACTTAAACAATATCATCCGATGGAACTAATAATTTACCTACTATTTCAGTAAAAATTAGCTATTTTTTAATCGTCTCTACTGACTCAACCTTAGTAGTTATATAAGTTTTTTCCGGACGAATAATATTAATCAGACGAAAAACTAACGACATAATAATACTTATAATGGTAGCAAGCGCCATCGCCTTCAACTCAGCAGCACCAATATGGATAGTCGCACCACTTACCCCAATAATCAGAATAACGGAAGTCAATATTAGATTTTGTGGTTTATTATAATCTACCCGAGAATCAATTAACACTCGGATACCTGATGCCGCTATAATACCATAAAGCAATAAGGAAACGCCTCCCATCACCGGAACAGGAATAAGCTGAATTGCCGCCGCTAATTTACCAACACAGGAAAGCAAGATAGCTAAAATTGCCGCACCACCAATTACCCAGGTGCTATATACTTTAGTTATCGCCATTACACCGATGTTTTCACCATAGGTGGTATTCGGTGTTGAACCAAAAAATCCTGAAATGGTAGTTGATAAACCATTAGCAAACATTGAACGGTGTAAACCAGGATCTTTTAATAAATCGCGCCCAACAATATTCGCGGTCACAACCAAATGACCTACATGTTCCGCAATAACAACTAGTGCTGCAGGCAAAATAGTCAAAATAGCAAACCACTCAAATCGTGGAGAATAAAATGTTGGTAATGAAAACCATGGAGCGGTAATAACTGGAGTTAAATCCAATTTTCCCATTAAAAATGCAAGTAAATAGCCGACAATCACGCCAAGCAAAATAGGAATAATCGATAAGAAGCCACGAAAAACTACCGAACATAGAATGGTCACGATCAACGTCACCACTGAAATAATCAAACTACTTGAATCAACCGGAATATCCGCTTTAGGTAAAAGCCCTGCCATACCGGCCGCCGTTTGCGCTAATTCCAGACCAATAACCGCAACAATCGCGCCCATTGCCGCAGGGGGAAAAATAATATTGATCCAATTTCTACCTGCTATTTTTACAATCAGTGCGACTAAACAAAAAAGTAGCCCACAAATAATAAATCCGCCCAATGCTAACTCATAACCTAGCGGTAATAACAATAAAACTGGTGAAATAAAAGCAAAACTTGAGCCCAGATAAGCAGGAATACGCCGCCGACAAATGATCAAATAGAGTAGTGTACCAATACCATTAAACAATAGAACGGTTGCAGGATTGACGTGAAATAAAATAGGGACTAATACTGTCGCCCCAAACATAGCAAACAGATGCTGAAAACTTAATGGAATGGTTTCTCTTAACGGCGGCTTTTCTGCTACGCCAATTACACGGCGGGTCATGATCAATATCCTCCTGATAACTCATAATTAATATATTATTACTCATCAAAACTCATCAATAAAGCCCACCTTTTGATATTTTAATTTCATAACAGAAAATCATATGAAATATTAGCTAAACCATATTAACATAATGGTAATAAAACCCTTAAACTAACTTACCTATAAAAAATAATTATTCATAAAAAATTTTTCCGTCCTCACATTGCACTGAACTTTATTTTTTATCTATTGATAAAAAATAACTTAAACCAAGCATTAAAATTCAAGAGAAAATATCAATTAATAAAGTTATCTTTCTAAAGTTAGATTAAATGTAGAGGTGTAAAAAAATAAACAACATGTGATTTATAAAAGCATAAGGTAACTTTTATTTTAAATATTGATTTACAAAAATTCGCATTTAAAAATCAAAATGTAATATATATAAAACATATTAACAAACCTATAATTCTAATCAATAAAATTATTTAATTTGTGAAAAATTAATATATCATTATATTTGTCATTCCATTCTTGATTATACTAAAAAACATTCATTTTCATAATAAAAACAGTTTTTAAGTTATTTGTAAAAATTAAAATTATTTTTTTGCAAAATAATAAAATTAAATCAAGCAGTAATTTTATTAAATAAGAAGATAATTTCATTATAATAAAAAATAATTTTTTAAACTTTACTTTTATTATGAATAAGGCATTTTATTAATCGTGTTAGATAAATTTATAACTAAGTTAATTCGAGTAATATTTAAATTTTAAATAAGGAATATTATGAAAACGATAAACATGAACGCAGAATATGAAAAACTTGATAATTGGTTCAAAATGCTTAAAGCAATTCCAGTACCAACATTTTCAGGTTATAATGACTCAGAAATTATTGCTTCTGCCGTAGAAATTATTGGCGCACAACAAGATGCTGACTTTGCCGTATCTGATCGTCTTTACGAAATGAACAGTAGCTGTTCCCCAGCTAAAAATACCACAGCAGAATTAGTAAAATCACCCGCTAATGCACTAGCAATTATGAGTACCATGGCAATGACGAGTGCCGGATACAATGCGACGAAACCCAACCTAATCGGCAGTGTCAATGCTTACGCTACTTATACTAACCTGATGAGAGAAAATCCTCTTTTAATGATTTCTTCAGATAAATCCATTGACATCAATTATCAATATGAAAATTATAATAACTTAATTGATAAGGTTGTTAATGTATATGAGGAAATTTCCGGATTTGATAAAAATAAAATTAAAAAATCAGTAACTGATCTGACTAAAGCTGCACTATCCTACGCAGAACTGAAAAACACTGATACTACATTTACCCAAGGTGTCATTGATTCCAAGAGTAAAGAAGACTTAAATTTTTATATTAATACCTCTAATATCGAATTAGAAAAAAAGTGGTGGAAACGGTAAAAATATACCAGCGGATAAATTTAAATCACGTGTACGATTAAATAACCTGATTATGACTTTTCATACTTATTTGTTGGATATAGAAATGGCAGAAATGATTGTTGGTGAAACAAGAAACGACCTGAAATGCTAGTTATGTCGAGTAAAAACACCAAATAAAGGAGATAAAGATGATTGTGCAACCTGTTTAGATAAATCATAATTATTCATCATTAGGACTTAATAATAAGACAAAAATAATTATAGATAAAATATATTGACAATATTTATAATCAAAGGAATTAAATTATGTCAAAAAGCAAAATGAAATGCTGCATTTACTACTAAATAAAGCCTATAATAAAAAATCTCAGCTTATTAATAGTATTAAAAATCAAGATACTAGCCAGCAAACAAAGTTAGTAACCAGTGGCGCTTTGACCTTGGGGGACGATATCAAAAAAGCATTAGCAGTAGAATGCATATTAAAAGATATGTATCGAGATAAGGATGTTAATCTGACGACAAAATTACTTGACTATCCATAACATGAGGTAATTTGTTTATTAACCATAGCCAAAGACTATAGTGGTTTGGCGCCTGATGAACCTGATAATGAAGGCAATTAAAAAAATATTATAATATATTGCCGCTCTACAAGAAACAAACATGTTTGTCACTGATGAATATGCTAGCAGCAAAGTCAATTACGAAGCTAATAATTATCAACAATTACTTGAAAAAATAACAGATTATTATTCATATACTTCACAAGAAAAATATCAAAAAATTTACTCATCACTAAAAAAATTAATCGAAAACTCTTTAGCTAAAGTTAATAAAGATAATACTACAATTTTATTTACTCATACTATTTTAAGCTCAATAAAAAATATAGTTAAACTACAACTTTACTCCTCAAAAGTAACTTTTAGCTTTGATAAATAAATAGCAAAAAATAAACCTGATAAAGAATATAATTTTGAAATTTATTTATCAAGATTAACACTTCACTTTATGGATTTTCACTTATCACCTGATGATATAAAAAATCTTATTCAAGTTGAATTTATGTTACTTTCTGATTGGTTAAAACAAAACAATATTAAAGTAGAAAATAATAACTATTTACTGTGCTTTAATTAATACACTTTACTACTTAGTTTATATAATCAAAAAATACTAATAAATTCTCTTAAATCCTAATAAATTATACATGGTGTATTAAAATAAAATAACAACACAGTTAATATTGTTAATTTTAAAAAATATATCGTTATAATTTTATTTAATAAAATTATAACGATATATTTTAAATTAGTGAATGCAAAATTTTTTAAAAAATTAAATTGAATAAATTATAAAATCAATTATTTTAATTCAAGTTATCTTTATGATAAATAAAAATAAATTTAATAATATAGATAATTTTATTGATACGTCAAAATATAGTAGTGAAAATATTAGCCATTTATTAGGCTGTGCTGAAATATTTGGTCAAGGAAAAGAAAAAGCCATTCAAGATAATAATCAATGGAATGAAAATAACGATTTAGACACAAATACCAAGAAATTGGCTGCTTCACCCACAAATTTCGTTACTACAATTATAACCAATATCCGTGACGAATCAAAATAGGCGCCAACTAATTCATTAGATAATGCATCGCTTTATTTACGGAATTACCTAGAGTATCTTTATCAAATTAGAAACTGCAACTATATTTCAAATTTTAATAATAGTTCAAATAGTTTCAAAACTACCAACCCACAGCAATTAGCTGAACACATTATTGGCACGCATAAATTTATTGACAATAATGAACGCGCTAGCTTAATCCATGAATTAACAACTTATCTAACAGATTTTGTGAAATTTAATGAAGAGGATCATAATTTTATTCAATTTATTACTCCTATCATAAAAGCAGATAATCAAGCCAAATTGTTCTATTACAGTCTCTATTCTAATCCCGCTTCAGGCTATAGTTTTAATTATGTCGCTCAAGAGTTTGTTTTTGATCACAACAAACTAACGGTAGAAAATGCCAAAGTTGAATTAAATAAAACATATGCAGGACTAAAACGTTGGTTAGATAGCGTGAAAAAAACGCCAAAAAATTAACAGGCTAAATTTAAAATAATATTCAAACTTAATCAGATTGGTATTTCTATCCAATCTTATTAGCTCTCAATAACTATAATTGATAAAAAATAACATAAACAATAAATGTCACTTAGTACCAAATATCTTATCGCCCGCATCACCCAAACCAGGAACAATATAACCATGTCAAATGATCATCAATAGATGCAGTATACAGTTCAACATCGGGATGAACAGCTTCCAGTGCCTTAATACCTTCCGGTGCAGCAACTAGTACCAATATTTTGATAGCATGACAACCCTCTTTTTTAAGTAAATCAATCGTGGCAATCATTGAACCGCCTGTTGCCAACATCGGATCAACAACCAATGCCATGCGTTCATTAATATTTGAAGCCAGTTTTTGAAAATATGGAATAGGCTCCAGCGTCTTTTCATCACGATAAACACCCACAACACTTATACGGGCACTGGGAATATTTTCCAACACTCCATCCATCATTCCCAACCCAGCACGTAAAATTGGCACGACGGTGATTTTTTTTCCTTTAATTTGTTCAATGTTTACCTGACCACACCATCCTTCTATTGCTATTGTTTCTGTTTCTAAATTTGCTGTTGCTTCATAAGTTAACAGACTGCCGACTTCTGAGGCCAATTCACGAAAACGTTTAGTGCTAATATCTTTATCCCGCAATAAGCCCAATTTATGTTTAACTAACGGGTGTTTTACCTCAACGATTTTCACGCTACTCTCCTTCAGTACAAACCATCTACAAATAAAAAATTATCAAATTATAGCGCTTTTTGAGACCTGTTCTACTGATAGATTAAGGTTTTTCTTGCAGGGAATTCACTTTTGCTGGCTCTTGAGTTTTATTATGAAAACCAAAATAAGTACCTCGCAAACGTTTACTTAGGCTGGTAGAATTATTTTTGTTTCCATCTATTTTACTAAATACAATCGCCTTGGGAGCTTGCTGTGATAGATAAAATTTCTCTCAGCTATAAAGATGCTGGTGTCAATATCGATGCAGGTAATACACTGGTCGAACGTATTAAAGGTACTGTTAAAGAAACCCGCCGCCCGGAAGTAATGGGAGGATTAGGCGGATTTGGCGCACTGTGTGCCTTACCACAAAAATATCGTGAGCCAATCTTAGTTTCAGGCACAGATGGTGTCGGAACAAAACTGCGATTAGCAATGGACTTAAAACGCCATGATACAATTGGCATTGATTTAGTTGCTATGTGCGTTAATGATCTCATTGTTCAAGGTGCCGAGCCACTCTTTTTTCTCGATTATTACGCCACCGGTAAGCTAGAAGTCCATATAGCGACCAGCGTGATTAAAAGCATTGCAGCAGGCTGTAAACAGTCAGGTTGTGCCCTAGTCGGGGGTGAAACAGCAGAGATGCCTGGTATGTATCATGGTGAAGATTATGATATAGCAGGTTTTTGTGTTGGCGTGGTCGAAAAAACAAAAATTATTGATGGCAGCAAAGTTAAAGCTGGCGATGCCCTAATTGCGTTAGGAGCTAGTGGCCCGCACTCCAATGGTTATTCATTAATTAGAAAAATTTTACAGTTAAACCAAATAGATCCAGCCACAGTACAACTAGAAAATAAGTCACTGGCTGAGCATTTATTAGCCCCAACACGCATCTATGTTAAAAATATTCTAGCGTTAATTGAAAAACAGAATATTCATGCCATTGCCCATATAACCGGTGGTGGCTTTTGGGAAAATATTCCACGGGTTTTACCCGCCAATACCCAAGCGCATATCGATAGCGCTAGCTGGCAATGGCCGGCGATATTTAGTTGGTTACAACAAACCGGTAATGTATCAACCCATGAAATGTACCGCACCTTCAATTGTGGTGTTGGCATGTTAATCGTTTTACCCGCAGATGAAGTCTCTGATGCATTACAACTGCTCAATCAACTGGGCGAAAAAGCCTGGCAAATTGGTAAAATTGTCGAGATCAACGAGGATCAACAGCAGGTAACAATCAGCTAATGAAAAATTTTGTAGTATTAATTTCTGGCAATGGCAGTAATTTACAAGCCATTATTGATGCTTGCCAAAAACAAAGTATTGCCGCAAAAATTAGTGTGGTTTTCAGTGATAATCCAACTGCCTATAGTTTAGAACGGGCTAAGCAAGCCACGATCCCAACTGTCGTGATGCAAAAAACCGATTACGCGGATAACCATGCTTATGATGCTTCACTGATGACCGAAATAGCACGATATCAGCCAGATCTGATCGTGCTGGCAGGTTACATGCGCATTCTCACGCCACGTTTTGTCAGCCATTATTTAGGTAAAATAATTAATATTCACCCTTCCTTATTGCCTAAGTATCCCGGATTAGACACTCACCGTAAGGCACTGAAAAACGGAGATAAAGAGCACGGTACTTCGATTCACTTTGTCACTGAGAAATTGGATTCAGGTCCAATTATTTTACAGGCTAAAGTGCCTATCTTTGCCGGAGATCAACTGCAAGATATTATTGCGCGCGTTCAAACACAAGAGCATCGAATTTATCCATTAGTTATTAATTGGTTTGTTAAAGGCCGCTTAGTTATGGTTAATAACTCAGCATTTCTGGATGGCTGTAAACTACCTGAATACGGTTATGCTAATGAAGATTAGCGGTATCTTCCCCGATGTGATGCCAATGGCATCACAATTTTGTATACTAATGCTAACCCATATTGATACAAATTCTAATTGATAATTTTGTAGTAATAATCAACCAATACTTAACTAATTAGTTATCGAAAACTGAGTTTATTGCTAAAATATAATTGCTCTCATTTATCACTCAGCTTGATTCTGCTATTCTTTACTAACCAAATCGACTAAAAATACAGAACATCCATAGTAACTATTTTAATATGCTAAGTTTTACTCCCAATCGAGGTATCCAATGCCTACTGGCAAAAAAAACGAGTCAATTACACTACGACCTTTAGAACGTGAAGATCTCCCATTTGTCCATCAATTAGATAATAACGCCAGTGTTATGCGTTATTGGTTCGAAGAGCCTTATGAAGCTTTTGTTGAATTAAGTGATCTGTATGACAAACACATTCATGATCAGTTAGAGCGTCGGTTTATTATTGAAAATGAAGGCACTAAAATTGGATTAATTGAATTAGTAGAAATAAATTATATTCATCGTCGAGCTGAAATTGGCATTATTATCGATCCGGCCTTTCAAGGTAAAGGATATGCCGCCAAAGCCACCAATCTAGCGATGGATTATGCATTTTCAGTGTTAAATCTCTATAAAGTCTACTTGATTGTGGATAAAGAAAATACCAAAGCACTGCATATTTATAAAAAATTAGGCTTTCATATTGAAGGCGATTTGGTTGATGAGTTTTTTATTAATGGTAAATATCGTACCGTCATTCGGATGAGTATTTTTCAACATAAATACAGTGAAATGAGAAAAAAATTCCCACCAGAGGCCAATAAAACACCTGAAAAATCATCAGTAATCAGATAAGCTGTTAAGTATCAATATCCTGTATTACTAAATAACAATATTGGTTATGGAGTAAAGATGTCTCAAGATCGGCTCTATACTGAAAAAGAGATCAGTTGGTTATCATTCAACGAGCGCGTTTTGCAAGAAGCAGTAGATAAACGTAATCCGCTGATTGAACGCATGCGATTTTTAGGCATTTATTCCAATAACCTTGAAGAATTTTATAAAATCAGATTTGCTGATGTTAAGCGACGTATATTAATTAATGAAGAACGAGGAACCGCGTCCAGTTCACGCCAGCTATTAAAGCGAATTGAAAGCAAAGTTGCCAAACTCGATCAAGAATTTGACTCATTATATAACGAGTTATTACTTGAAATGGCACGTAACCAAATTTTCCTAATTAACGAACGGCAAATTTCGCCAAATCAACAAATTTGGTTACGACAATTTTTTCGCCAACAACTTCGTCAACATATTACGCCTATTCTGATCACGCCGGAAACTGATTTAGTTGAATTTTTAAAAGATGATTATACCTATTTAGCCGTTGAAATTATCAAGGGACAAAATATTCAATATGCCTTACTAGAAATTCCATCGGGCAAACAACCTCGATTTGTTCATTTACCGCCTGAAATGCCAAAACGCAGGAAATCAATGATCCTGCTAGATAATATTTTGCGTTATTGTCTAGACGAGATATTTAAAGGCTTTTTTGACTATGACCAATTAAACGCCTACGCGATGAAAATGACGCGCGATGCGGAATATGATTTAACTACTGAGATGGAATCCAGCATGCTAGAATTGATGTCATCCAGTTTAAAACAGCGTCTTAATGCCGAACCGGTTCGTTTTGTTTATCAACGTAATATGCCTGATGAAATGGTAGAACTGCTGAGAAAAAAACTCGGACTATCAAGTGATGATTCAGTCATTGCCGGTGGCCGTTATCATAACTTTAAAGATTTCATTAAATTTCCGAATGAAGGTAATAAAAATTTACTGAATAAACCAATGCCGCGTTTACGTCATCGTCGTTTTGATAACTTCCGTAATGGCTTTGATGCGATCAGAGAAAAAGATGTTCTCCTCTATTATCCCTATTACACTTTTGAGCATACGATAGAATTATTACGCCAAGCCTCTTTTGATCCCAACGTATTGACAATCAAAATCAATATTTATCGTGTAGCCAAGGATTCGCGCATTATTGAATCGATGATCCATGCCGCGCACAACGGTAAAAAAGTCACCGTGGTGGTTGAATTACAAGCGAGATTTGATGAAGAAGCCAATATTCATTGGGCTAAGCATCTTACCGAAGCCGGTGTACATGTCATTTTCTCTGCACCTGGCCTTAAGATCCACGCTAAACTTTTTATTATTTCTCGCCTCGAACAAGGTGAAATTATTCGTTATGCTCATATTGGCACCGGAAATTTTAACGAAAAAACCGCTCGCCTTTATACCGATTATTCCTTATTGACAGCAAATCAACAAATTACCAATGAAGTAAGACGGGTATTTAACTTTATTGAAAACCCTTACCGACCTGTCAATTTTGAAAATCTGATGGTTTCGCCGCAAAATTCACGCACTCGGCTGACGCAGCTAATCGATCGGGAAATTAGCAACGTTCAAGCGTGCAAAGCGGCCGCTATCTTGCTAAAGATTAATAACTTAGACGACAAAGAGTTAATTAATCGTCTTTATGATGCCTCCAATGCTGGCGTAAAAATTCGTCTGCTAATCCGTGGCATGTGTTCGCTGGTTCCCGGCCAAGCTAATTTTAGTGAAAATATTCAAGTTACTAGCATTGTCGACCGTTTTCTTGAGCATGATAGAGTTTATGTATTTAGTAATAATGGCAACGAAGAAGTCTTCATCTCATCAGCTGACTGGATGACCCGCAATATCGATTTTCGTATTGAAGTGGCTGTTAAATTGGTTGATCAACAATTGAAACAACGCGTGCTCGACATTCTTGAATTACAATTTAATGATACCGTTAAAGCGCGTTATATCGATAAAGAGTTAACCAATCGTTATGTACCACGCGGTAATAAACGCAAGATCCAGGCACAGCTTGCTGTCTACGATTATCTAAAATCAATAGAACATCCAGAAACAAGAGCTTAACACTATGCCATTAATAAAACCTTCAGCATCGAGGCCGATGGAAATTGCTGCTATAGATCTTGGCTCTAATAGCTTTCATATGATTGTTGCGCGAATTGTTAGTGGCGCCTTACAGATTTTAACCCGCATTAAAAAACGTGTTCATCTGGCTGACGGCCTAGATGAGCATAACAAATTAAGCGAAAAATCAATTCATCGTGCCTTGACCTGCTTAGCGCTTTTTGCTGAACGTTTACAAGGATTTACCGCTGATAATGTTTGCATAGTTGGGACTCATACCTTACGAGAAGCAGTTAACGTCAAAGAGTTTCTGCAACGAGCTAAAGCCATTATACCCTACCCAATTGAAATTATTTCAGGCCAGGAAGAGGCGCGACTGATTTTTATGGGGGTTGAACATACCCAGTCAGAAAAAGGCCGGAAATTGGTGATTGATGTTGGAGGTGGCTCAACAGAACTTATTATTGGTGAAGATTTTAAGCCTCTATTAATGGAAAGCCGTAAAATGGGCTGCATCAGCTATGCTCGCCAATTTTTTGCTAATAATCTAATTAATGAAACTAATTTTGCACGCGCCTATTTTGCTAGCCGGCAAAAACTGGAAAATCTTGCTTGCCAATATCAAATGCAAGGTTGGGACTATACCTTAGGTGCTTCAGGAACCATAAAAGCAATCCATGAAGTACTTTACCAGTTGGGTGATTCAGATGGCATCATCACCCATGAGCGCTTAGTCAAACTAAAAAAATTAGTACTAAAGTATAAAAATTTTAAGTCACTCGATCTACCCGGCTTATCGGCAGAGCGTGTTCACGTTTTTGTTCCGGGATTAGCCATTTTATGTGGTATATTTGATTCTTTGCAAATCAAGCAGTTAACGCTCTCTGACGGTGCTTTACGTGAAGGAGTTCTTTATGAAATGGAAGGACGTTTTCGTCATCAAGACATTCGCCAACGCACCGCATTAAGTTTAGCTGAACACTATAATATTGACCGAGAACAAACGCAGCGAGTATCAAAAACCATCGAGATCATTTATCAACAATGGGCAAAACAAAATCCCAAGTTGGTTAACCCTCAACTGAAAGTGCTACTTATCTGGGCCGCTATGCTGCATGAAGTGGGATTAAATATCAATCATAATGGCTTACATCGTCATTCTGCCTATATTTTATACAACACCAATCTGCCAGGATTTAACCAAGAGCAACAGTTATTACTGGCAACATTGGTCAAGTATCATAAAAAAAGTATCAAAGCTGATGAGTTTCCTAAGTTAAATCTATTTAAGAAAAAACAATATTTACCCATGATCCAACTATTACGGTTAGCTACACTGCTTAATAATCAACGTCAATCGACAACCACGCCAAATTCACTACGTTTAAAAACCGTTCAAAATCATTGGACACTCTATTTTCCTCCTCACTATTTACAGCAAAATGCGTTAATGATGATAGATTTAGAAAAAGAACAAAAATATTGGCAAGATGTTCCTAGCTGGAAACTAAAAATTAAAGAGGAATCTACTTGATATTTTGGTATGATTAAAAATAAAATCTAGCAACCATAAATCTAACTTAATTGCTTGTTTTCTATTCAATAACTTATCTATCCGGCAGCTGATAGTAGTTATTTAAATAATGTGTGCATTTAATCGAAAGTCCTTAAAAATGATAATACCTGATAATAGGTTACGACTATTAGTATTTAAGGATAATCATGTCTCAACCAGCCTTTTCATCGAATATTACCTCACTTATTAATCCACATTCACAAAAGCTGGCACAAATTTTAGGCAAGATATTTTGATACTTTTCATGGAAAATGAAGAGACGATTAAAATATTAGCCACCCAACATGACAAGCAACAAGCCTTATCGATCGTAAAGCACGATAAAAATATCATCTAAATTAAATCTCTATTACATGCCTTACATGCAGCCGATATTGCTGATCTATTAGAAATATTGCCTTATGATGAACGCTCATCACTATGGTATTTAATTAATAATAATAAACGCGGTCAGGTTTTAGTCGAAGCCTCGACCTCGGTCTGGGAAAGTTTACTCAAGAACATGTCCGATAGAGAGTTGCTACGTGCTGTTGCTAATCTACATGTTGATGAACAAGCCTATATTGCCGAACACTTACCGCGCGACACAATGTGTCGTTTACTAACTTACCTTGATCTCAGTTTACGTAATCAGATCCGTGAAGTACTGCAATATCCTAAAGATAGCGTTGGCCAAATGATGGATTTTGAATTTATTACCGTTAGGCCTAACGTTAGCCTGAAAACTGTTCAACGCTATCTACGCCAGCGCGGTAATATCCCTGAAGCAACCGATAAAATTTTTATTGTCAATATACAAAATCGCTTGCAAGGGGAATTGCCATTAACGACGATTTTAACCTCATCACCAACAAAAACAGTGGCTGATGTGATGAAAACTGCTACGATGAGTTTCTTGCCTGACGAGAAAACAGAAGACGCTGCGAGTGCTTTTGAACGATACGATTTGATTTCAGCTGCTGTGGTTGATAACAATGGTTTATTAATGGGACGCTTAACCGTTGAAGATATAGTTGATAATCTTAATGAAGAGAGTGATAGCAACATCCGGCGCATGGGAGGATTAAGCACTGAAGAAGATATTTTTGCCCCCGTTGGGCAAGCAATAAAAACTCGCTGGACCTGGCTTGCCGTTAACCTCTGTACCGCTTTCATTGCCTCACGGGTGATTGGCGTGTTCGAAAATACCATTTCACAACTAGTCGCACTGGCAACACTAATACCTATTGTCGCCGGCATTGGTGGCAATACAGGCAACCAAACTATTACCATGATTGTTAGAGCAATTGCCTTGCATCAGATCCAAACTGGTAATTTCTCATTTCTGTTACTGAGAGAATTAGGCGTCGCGCTTATCAATGGTATTGTTTGGGGCGGGATCATGGGAATTGTCACCTATTTACTCTATGGTAACCTTGAGATGGGTGCAGTGATGACTTTAGCTATGATATTGAACTTAATGATGGCCGCATTAATGGGCGTTACTATCCCATTAATTATGGTAAAATTGGGTCGAGATCCGGCCATTGGCTCAAGTGTGATGATAACCGCAATTACTGATACCGGCGGCTTCTTTATTTTCTTAGGTTTAGCCACTCTTTTTCTAATTTAAATCGCCAGCGCTAATCTATCACTGCAACCTTAGAAGAGCGCCTTAAAACAAAACTTATTATACCTCATTGTTATCTCAACCTATTTAAATTAATTGCCAAATTTTTCTCTATCTATCAATTTAAAATAGCAGATTAATATATTTATACGGTTAAAATAGAATGCATTACTATTTAAATTCCATTCTTGATTTTGTTAGCCATTGATTTAATTAAAAACAAATAACCCAATATTTCTCCAGTTTAAAGGTTATCCAGAGTAGGATAAAATAATATCCGCTTTTTATGTTCATATAGACAATAACTAAAAAAAAATAGATGATTGGTTATAACTGCCGGATGATAAACAGATAATTATTATCTCTAAATCAAAATATCATTATTATTTGTTATTAAAAATAAAATCAATTAACAAATTGCACCTATTGTTTGAATGATTTATTCAGCGAATTAATACACTATTTTGCCTATTAATAAAAAGGATTTAAAAAACATGTCATCGCTAACCAATACGTAAAGTTAGCCTGTTGCCAGGCCACTAAATCGGCAAGATTATAAAACGCTGGGTCTATCTTCGTTAGGTGGCACACTTGAGTTTTATGATTTTGTTATTTTTGTCTTTTATGCCAAAACCATCTTGCTACTTTTTTCCGTCTGGTAATCTATTTCTCGCTCTGATAGCAACCTTTGGGTTATTTGCTGCCGGCTATCTGGCTCGCCCATTAGGGGGCATGATTATGGCACACTACGGCGATAAAATAGACCGTAAGCGCATATTCAGTTTGAGTATCTTTATGATGGGCCCTGCCCATTTTAGTTATAGGAGCATTGCCCACTTATGCCACGATTGGTATTGCTGCGCCACTGTCATTACTTTTGATGCGTATTATGCAGGGAGCGGCAATCGGCGGAGAAATGTTAGGTGCCTGGGTATTTATCGCTGAACACACGCCAAAACAGCGTTATGGTTTAGCTATTGGAACGCTGACTTTAGGCATTACCGGTGGTATTTTGCTCGGCTCGATTATTGCCATTACCATTGAATATTACTTTACCGAACAACAAATTGTCGATTTCGCCTGGCGCATTCCGTTTATTATGGGGGGTTTATTTGGCTTTATTGCTGTCTATTTGCGACGCTTTTTACAGGAAACTCCAATATTCAAAGAATTGCGGCACAAAGAATACTATGTAATGAGTTGCCAGTTAAGACCGTTTAACGTCACATAAGCAGGCTTGTTTGATCACCGCGGTATTAAACTGGTCTCTATCGACCTCAATTATCGTGATCATTTTAATGACGCCTGACGTTATTTTACGTGGCATCTACCATATCGATCGGAATAACGCCTTACAAGCCAATTGCTTTGCAGTGTTGATGTTAATCGTTGGCTGTATTTTTTGGGGTTACTTAAACGATAAAATTGGCTCCCGTCTCACCATGTTAGTAGCCTATAGCGGCCTGATCATCAGCGCTAGCTATTTCTATTCCATACTATCACCGGCTATTTCATTTTTAACATTAAGTAGTTATTACGGCATCATGGGATTGTTCGTCGGCGCCGTCGTTTTAACCCCGATTATTGGCACTCGGGCATTTCCACCTGCACTCCGTTTTTCTGGTCTGTCGTTTGCCTACAATATCGCCGATGCGATTTTTGGCGGTTTAACGCCGATCATCACGGGCTTCTGGCTACAACAATCTCATCTGGCGCCAGTTTATTATCTCAGTGCCGTTGCAGTGCTAGTATCTTAGTTGGTTTTTTACCGCTGGCATATCAAGGGTGGCAACATCAAAGGGCAAAATAAAACTAACGGGCAGTAATATCCGCTTTTACTCGCCGTTAAGTAGTTAATAACCTCTGGCTTAATAATAATAAAAAAAAAAGTGCATCAGTCTAATAAATGATGCACTTTATACAACCATAAAAAAATACAACCATAAAAAATCTTAATTTCACCAACATCCATCAGCGCCAGGCTGGCGGCATGATACCGGCAATGATGGTTGGAAAATGTATAAGTAACCATCATATTTGATAACACTGCCGAACAAGTGAACACTCTCTCAATAACCTAATAATCTATTAGTCCAATCTTGATACTGTTCTTCAGAACCCAATTTTACTGGCGCTAATCGATATGCTTGCTCCATTAAAGCAAATGGCAAAATATCTCAATGGCAGCGGTGAATCATATTCAGTGCCAAATAAAGCACTAGAAGAATACTTACAAAACAAAACTGACCAAACATAATAGAACTTCAGTTTGTCTTTGTAGAGTAGCGTCCGTAAGCTGATAAGTAGCCAATAATTGTGTC
Source organism: Arsenophonus endosymbiont of Aleurodicus floccissimus (assembly GCF_900343025.1). GTDB lineage: Bacteria > Pseudomonadota > Gammaproteobacteria > Enterobacterales > Enterobacteriaceae > Arsenophonus. The sequence continues at coordinate 737,688 of NZ_OUND01000001.1, forward strand.
GCATATTCATCTGTTAAACGATAATAGGTTATATCTTTTTCAATATATTGGCAAATATTGTTTTTAGTTTAGCGTTGTTATCAAAACCGATTAATTTAAAGGCAGAAGAAGATTGCTTGGTTGCTGTTTCAAAAGTGGCGCGCAAATCACCCAATTCTAAAGAATCCAGTAATTTAATAAAACACATTTACTGCTGACAAAACTGATAGCTGGAGGCAAATAATATAAAATGATGCTGAAAAAGCTCATCTAACTGATGATAATTTGCCGGACCAATATTCTCTTGCCCTTGATAAAGATAGAAATCATGCCAGTTCATATTCACTTGTTGCGCTAACCGAATATCTAACATCTGCTGTAACTGGTTTTGCGAAACCAACATAGCCCAATGGCTACCTTGTCGCGCTGAAAGAAGAATAAAATTATTAGCATTTTTATCTGACCAGTCAGGATTAGCAGCTCCATCGCCAAAAAATTCATTAACATAGGCAACTACCCGTTTATCTTGTAGATAATGATGATAAATATTGTTGACTAGCTGTTGATGACTATTATCACTGACTATTGCTTGCAAAATACACTGAAAACGCGCCATTATAACTAAACATCAGCTCAGTTTTGTTGCTAAAGCCAGTCAGTAACATTAGCAACACGTGATCGGCTAGGGTAGACATTGGTGCGACATCATATCCTGCTAAATAGAGCGGCAATATATTATTACTAAGCCAGTGAATAATTTTCTGATCTTGGTTATAGGGCGCTTTAGCTAAGGTATTTAACAAAGGCTCTACCACTGATGATAGTGAAGTATTTGAGGAGCGTTTATCTAACGAGTCGATTAATTGATGTACTAGCTCTATTTTCTTATTATTATATTTACTATCAATACTGTCGATGGTTGTTAGCAAACTAGAATCATTATTGATATGGTTAAGATAAATATCTAATCGAGTTTCATCCCAAAACGGTAAAGCGATATTACCTAGCTTGACTTAAGTTAGCGCCATTCAACTTAGCGTTAGTAAAATTAGCAAAACATAATTAGTTTTAGTTAAATTAATATCTGTCAGATCAGTATCGATCGATAAAAATACTAGATTGCAAATTAGAGTCACATAAATTAGCCTGATGCATTGTAGCACCGACAAAATTGACTCCTATCAATTAGCATTCATTAACTTAGCATGGTTCAAAATTAGCGTTATTTAACTCAGCACTAGACATCTCGGTTTGATTCAAATTAGCATAACTAAGATCAGCATTAATTAGCTTAGTTCTATATAACTTAGCATAGCTTAATGTTGCCATACTTAACTTGACATTGGTGAAATTGGCATAATCAAGATTAGCACTAGCCAGCCTGGCATATTTTAAGGTAGCATCTTGCAAGTTAGCTATTTGTATATTGGCGCAACTTAAGCAGGCTCTGGCTAAATTAGCTTGTTTGAATTTAGCCCGCTCTAAATTAGCGGAGCGTAAATTAGCTTCCGTTAAATCAAGTTCGTTTAATTCAGTTTCTCTCAAATCCAATTTAGCATCAGCATCAGCAAGACGTTCTTTAATGAAGTTTTCTATAATGTCACGTTTTTGTTGTTGTAAATCGATTCTATTATCAACACTGCAATCATCTGGCATTACCTGCCTTAAAATAGCTAAATTATAGAGTGTTTTTTCGGACGCAACAGATAAACCAGAGACAGCATAAGCACTATTTGCAGAAGATACCTGTATAATCATTCCTTAATTATGTTGCTACGATATCTACTAAGTATGCCAATTAACAATTAAATAGAATTGCACAAAACAATCATTTAATTATTATCTTACTAATTTATAAGTATTTATTATTTATTTTATCTGCTACAGAAATTATTTTTAGCTAATTTTCTTCATCTGTTAGACTAGATTATAATGAAAATGAATAAATCAACCATCCTAACTATAAACTAATCAGAGATACACCCTATGCAAAATTTAATGCAATAAAATCAGTACAACTAACTCCAGGCTGGCGGTATAATACCGGCTAAGATGACAGGGAAATGGGCTTTTATATGCTCAGCCATGATAGTTGATAACACCGCCGTGCAGCTAAATGTATTATTTTGGCCAAGCAATCTATCGATCCAATCTTTATACTGAGTCTCATTTTCGAAGGTTTACGGTGATAATTGATGAGCCTGCTCCATTAGCGCAAAAGCAAAATATCTTAATGTATTCGGTGACTCAGTTTCCGTACCAAATATTGCACTGAAAGAATATTTGCTAAAAACGGCGGCTAGACTTAATAAAGTGTCAGCTTGTGTCTTTGTGTCAGCAGCCGTGAGCTGATATGCCGCCAATAATTGCTGCTTATATTGTTCAGTTAAGCGATAACCTATTACGCCATTTTCTATGTATTGCTTAAACTTATTGTCAAATATCGCGGCCAATTTAGCTTGACTGTCAAAATCGATCAATTTAATTGCAGATGAGCTTTGCGTTGTTGCGGTTTGAAAGTTGGTTTGCAATTCACATAACGCTAAAAAAGTAGCTAATAATTTGCCAAATTTGGCTTGCTGCTGTTGAAATAGATAGTTAGACGCAAATAATTTAAAATGATGTTCAAAAAGATCATCTAACTGATAATCTGCCGGGCCAATATTCTTTTGTCCTTGATAAAGATAGAAATCATGCCAATTGATATTCTCTGGTTGCGTTGACTGAATACCTAACATCCGCTGTAACTGGTTTTGTGACATCGTCATAGTATAGTGACTATCATGTTGAGCAGAGAGCAGAATAAAATTATCCGCATCTTTATTAGACCAATCAGGTTTGCCTGCATAATCACCGAAATTACCTTTAGTATAAGACTCCACACGGTTATCTTGCAGATAACTGTTATACAGGATTTCAGCCTGTTCTTTATAGTTACTTTCACCCGCTATCGCTTGTTAAATCAACTGAATAAAGACACCATTATAACTAAACATCATTTGCGGTTGGTGAGTAAAACAGTTTAGCAAGGTTGTTAAAATATCTGTAGTTAGTACTGGCATCGTACTGACAGCATATTTCGCCAGATAAGACGGCAATATGTTATTATTAGCCAGTTAATAATTTTCTGATCCTGACTATAGGGCGCTTTAGCGAAAGTCTCTAATAAGGGGTTTACTACCGATGATAGTGAAACGTTTGTAGGACGTTTGTCTAATGAATCAATCAGCTGATGAACTAATGCTATTTTAATATTATTATAGATAGGCTCAATACTATCGATAGTTTTAAGCAAACTATTATTATTGTTGATATGATTGAGATAATAATCTAGGTTATTATCATCCCAAATCGGTAAATAGATACCACTCAAATTTGTCCTATCCAGTACAGCGCCACTTAAATCAGCAGCCCTTATATTAGCACCAACTAACACAGCCTCACTTTAAATCAGCGCCATTCAATTTAGCACCCCCTAAATTGGCAAACATTAAGTTAGCAGCACATAAATTAGCCTTCTCCAAATTAGCATTACTTAACTTAGCATTGAAAAAATAAGCATTACTCAAACAGGCCTCAGCCAAATTGGCATGACTTAAATCAGCATCAATTAAGGAAGCTAGCGGTAATTTAGCCTGGCTTAAAGTCGCCATATTTAATTTAGTTTTATCCAGCTTGGCAGCGGTTAAATTGCATCCTCTTAATTAGCATACTTCAGGTTTTCTTTATCTAGAGCAACGACCGTCATATCAATCCCACTCAGGCTAACTTTAATTAAATCTAAGGAAGCATCAACATAACGCTCGCTAATTAATTTATCTGAAATTTCACGTTTCTGCTGCTGTAAATCCTTTTTGTCATCAAGGCTACAATTATCCGGAATAGCTTACCTTAAAATATCTAAGTCAGAAAGAGGCTCTGATGGCGCACCAATTGAGCGAAAAACGGAATTGGTAGTGTTGATAGAAAGCACTGTCATCATTATTCCTTGATTAATTTATAATTAAAAAGAAGTAATATATAAGTGATTGAAAAAAGTTATTGCAAAAAACCGCTATTTAATTGCGATTAACGATTCTTTTAGGTTATTAAACATTTGTTAAAGCAACGTTAATATGCAGGTTTACTAATGATAACTATCTTAAATATATATAACATTTAGTTGATTTATGCTTATCTCACACTGATTATTACAATTTCCACATTTCCTCCGTTTTTTTATATTAAATAGTCGCTAAACTATAGTGTATAAATAATTTATTTATGAAATTAAAAATATCTGCTGATACCTGTACAAAAAAATGCTAAGGACATGATGAACAATAATAATCACCACCGAAAAATTGTTATATCTGCTATTACCATTATTTTTTATCCCTTAGCGGGATGTTTGCCTAGCGTTATTTTCATTCGCAAACCTCCACGGCAGCTGCCTTATCAGGCCAGCAAGTATCAAAGTAAAGCTCAACAAAATCGCGTAAAATGCCCCTACCGCCGGTGCAAGCAGCATTATCCGTGCGACAAAGTTATTCCCCACATTCTGACTGCCTTAGGTACAGTGTGCAAGCCACCAATACCGTAATGGTAACCAGTCGGGTGTGCTGGGGCAATTAATGGCGCTACATTTTACTGAAGGACAAGCAGTTAAAGCAGACGATTTATTAGCCGAAATCGATCCACGGCCATTTCAGATCTCGCTGGCGCAGACGGAAGGACAATTGCTCAGAGATCAGGCGCAATTGCATAATGCCCGACAAAATTTAGACCGTTATCAAAAATTAGCTACCAGTAAGGTCATTTCTCAACAAGAGTTAGATAAGCAGCGAACCTTAGTTTAGCAAACAGAAGGCAGTGTTAAAATCGATCAGGCTGCAATTAGTAACGCTAAACTGCAACTAACCTATAGTAGGATCACAGCTCCTATTACCGGTCGGGTTGGTCTAAAACAGATTGATATTGGTAATTATATACCAGCGGTTCAACTTCACCTATCGTTATCATCACCCAAACAACCCCTATTGACGCCGTATTGGCCCTGCCTGAGGTAGATATTCCGTTGATCAAAATTGCTCAACAGCAAAAAAACAAAATTCCAGTGATCGCCTGAGATCGTAATAATAGCGCCAAAATTGCCGCCGGTTACCTATTAAGTACAGATAATCAGATAGATAGTACAACTGGCACATTAAAAATGAAAGCACGTTTCGCTAATCAGGATAATAGGCTTTTTCCTAACCAATTTATCAATATCCAAATTCAAGTTAATACGCTAAAAAATGTCGTAGTGATCCCAACCGCTGCCTTACAAATGGGTAGTATTGGTTACTTTGTCTGGACATTAGATAAAAATAATTTAGTCAAAAAATATAAAGTCACGGTGGGTTTGCAGGATGGTTAAAAAATCATTATTAGCGCTGGGTTAGATGCTGGTGTTTTGGTTATTACCGATGGTGTTGACCGGCTAGTTGATGGGGTAAAAGTTCTGTTGGTTACCCCAAAAGATCAATTAATATCTTATGCTAATACGACAGAGAAATCTTAATGCAGTTTGAGACTCCGTTAAAAAGTGGTGGCCCATCACGGTTATTTATTCTACGCCCGGTTGCAACTAAGCTATTTATTATTGCCATTTTATTAGCTGGTATTATCGGTTACCGTTTTTTACCAGTCTCTGCCTTACCACAAGTTGATTATCCGACTATTCAAGTCGTTACCCTTTACCCTGGTGCCAACCCTGATGTGATGATATCAGCTATTACCGCACCATTAGAACGCCAACTAGGTCAAATGTCTGGTTTAAAGCAGATGTTTTCCCAAAGCGCTAGCGGCTCTTCAGTAATTACGCTAACTTTTCGATTATCGCTAGCACTGGATATCGCTGAACAAGAAGTGCAAGCAGCCATTAATGCGGCCAGTAATCTATTACCGAAAGATCTACCCTATCCGCCCATTTATAATAAAGTCAATCCAGCTGATCCGACCATTCTAACTCTAGCCGTGACCACCAATGCCCTGCCAATCACTGAATTCAAGATATGGTTGAAACACGGGTAGCGAAAAGAATTTCTCAGGTTAATGGCGTAGGCTTAGTCACCCTGGCCGGCGGGCAACGTCCGGCAGTTCGTATTAAACTAAATCCACAAGCCGTCGCCTCTTCGCAACTGGATAATGAAACTATTCGGTTAGCTATTAATAATGCCAATGTCAATTCAGCTAAAGGCAGCCTTGATGGATCTGCTCGAGCAATTACGCTTTCGGCTAATGATCAAATGAAATCATTGGCAGATTATCGCTCACTAATTATTGCTTATAAGCAAGGTGGCATAATTCGGCTAGGTGATATTGCTGCCATTTCACAAACAGCGGAAAATACCCAATTAGGCGCTTGGACCAGTAAAAAACCGGCAATTGTGATTAATCTCCAACGTCAACCTGACTGATAATATTAGCAAAATCTTACCTGAATTAGTTAAAAATTTACCGAAAGCAGTCAATGTTAATATTCTGACCGATCGAACGACCACAATTCGTGCTTCAGTTAAAGATGTCCAATTTGAATTAGTACTGGCGATCGCATTAGTTGTTATGGTGATTTATCTGTTTTTGCGCAATGGTATCGCAACCTTAATTCCGAGCATCGCTGTTCCCTTATCACTGGTAGGTACTTTTGCCGTCATGTATTTTTGCGATTTTTCAATTAATAACCTCACTCTGATTGCTTTAACAGTAGCAACAGGATTTGTCGTCGATGATGCGATTGTGGTGATTGAAAACATTTCCCGCTATCTGGAAAAAGGGGATAAACCGTTAATAACAGTGCTAAAAGGCGAAGGAGAAATTGGTTTTATCATTATTTCATTAACATTTTCATTAATTGCGGTGCTGATTCCACTGTTCTTCATGAGTGATATAGTGGGCCGCTTATTTCGGGAATTTGCCATTACGCTAGCCGTGGCTATCTTGATTTCTGCTGTTGTCTCCCTAACTCTGACACCAATGATGTGTGCCCGTTTACTCAAATCTGAAGCAAAAACCAAAATACAATCGTTTTGAAAAAGGCTGTGAAGTGTTTTTTGATAAAATGATTGCTATTTATGGTGTCTGGTTTAAACGCATTCTCAATCATGAATGGCTAGTACTCTCTGTCGCCATCAACACATTGATACTAACAGCATTGCTCTATATTATGATCCCAAAAGGTTTTTTTCCCTTACAAGACAATTGATTATTGCAAGGTGTAATCGAAGCTCCACAATCGAGTTCTTTTGCCGCAATCACAGAAAAACAGCAACAAATTGCTGAACGAATATTAGCCGATCAAGCGGTAGAAAATGTCATCGCTTTCGTCGGTGTTGATGGCAGCAATTCAGCCCTCAATAATGCGCGATTACAAATTACCCTTAAACCATTAAATCAACGTCATGAGCGGATAGATGTTATTATCCCTCTGTTACAACAAGCAGTTAATAAGATTCCAGGTATCAAGTTATTTTTACAACTGATGCAAGATCTGACTATTAATAGCCAGATTTCCCGTACCCAATATCAATTTACTTTACAAGCGACTTCTATAGAATAACTCTCATTTTAGCTACCCAAGCTTCTCAACGCATTAAAAGCCAATCAGCAACTTACTGACGTAAGTAGTGATTGGCAAGATAAAGGTCTAATCGCCAAAGTAACTGTTGATCGCGACACAGCCAGCCGTTTAGGTATTAGCATGTCGGCCATTGATAACGCATTATATAATGCGTTTGGCCAACGAATGATCTCGACAATCTTATACCCAAGCCAATCAGTACCGAGTTATTCCTGAGCATGGCGTTGAAGGAGGTGTTGGTCTGGAGGCGCTAAATATATTCGTTTACGAAGCAACCAAAACACTATGGTGCCGCTAACTATATTAGCTAAAGTTGAACAGAGTTATGGCCCTTTATCAATTAATCACTTAGCCCCATTTCCTTCGGCGGCATTTTCCTTCAATGTTGCTAAAGGTAGCTCGTTGGAAGGCGCAGTCAATACAATCAAATAGATAGAAAATCAGCTTGAATTACCCCATGACATTATTACCCAATTTCAAGGAACAACATTAGCCTTTGAAAAAGCACTGGCTAATACTTTGTAGCTGATTTTAGCGGCAATTATTGCCATGTATATCGTTCTCGGTATCTTATATGAAAGTTTTATCCACCCAATTACCATCCTTTCTACTCTGCTCACTGTAGGCGTTGGCACGCTATTAGCTTTAATGATCGCCGGTTATGAACTGGATATTATTGGCGTCATCGGCATCATATTACTGATTGGCATCGTCAAGAAAAACACCATAAAGAGCGGCAATTTATCCATTCAGTATACGGTTTAGGTTATCGTTGGGGAATTAGTTTAATTAAATTTTGTTAATCCGCTCGCCGGTTGATTTGGATTTCATCACATAAGGCGTTAGAATTAGCTACTTAAAACTTATCCGATTAAGAATAAGTACTGACTTGTTATCAGATTGAGAAATTATATGTTTACGCCAGAATTACTTTCTCCCGCAGGTTCCCTGAAGAACATGCGTTATGCTTTTGCCTATGGAGCGGACGCTGTTTATGCAGGACAACCGCGCTACAGCCTACGTGTTCGTAACAACGAATTCAATCATGAAAATTTAGCTAAAGGCATTAAAGAAGCACATGAAATGGGAAAACATTTCTATGTAGTGGTTAATATTGCACCACATAATGCTAAATTAAAAACCTTTATTCGTGATCTTACTCCGGTCATCGAAATGCAACCAGATGCCTTAATTATGTCCGATCCTGGCCTAATTATGCTAGTGAGAGAAATATTTCCAGCAATGGAGATCCATCTTTCTGTCCAGGCAAACGCTGTTAACTGGGCTACAGTAAAATTTTGGCAACAAATGGGATTAAGCCGAATTATTTTGTCTCGTGAGCTCTCTATTGAAGAAATTGCCGAAATTCGTCAACAGGTATCTGATATTGAATTAGAAATTTTTGTTCATGGTGCACTTTGTATGGCCTATTCTGGTCGTTGCTTACTATCTGGTTATATTAATAAACGCGATCCCAATCAAGGCACCTGTACCAACGCTTGCCGTTGGGAATATAAAGTACAAGAAGGAAAAGAAGATGCAATCGGTAATATTGTTCATCATCATCAACCGATTAAAATAAAAAATATTCAGCCGACATTAGGTAGTGGACAGCCTACCGACAAAGTTTTTTTAATTGAAGAAAGCAAACGTCTTGGTGAATATATGACTGCTTTTGAAGATGAGCATGGCACCTATATTATGAATTCGAAAGATCTACGTGCAATCGAACATGTTGAACGCTTAACTCAAATTGGCGTTCATTCTTTAAAAATTGAAGGTCGCACCAAATCCTTCTACTATTGTGCTCGAACTGCTCAGGTTTATCGTCGGGCGATTGACGATGCCGTTGCCGGTAAACCTTTCGATCCCTCATTGTTAACCGGATTAGAAGGCTTAGCTCACCGTGGTTATACCGAAGGTTTTTTACGTCGACATAACCATGATACGTACCAAACCTATGAATACGGTTATTCTGTTTCGGATAGCCAACAATTTGTTGGTGAATTCACCGGCCAACGCAAAAATGGGCTGGCAGAAGTGGACGTGAAAAATAAATTCAGTCTGGGTAATAACTTAGAGTTAATGACACCAGCAGGTAATATTCAATTTACCTTAACTGACTTATTTGATAAAAAAAAACTACCTATTCAAGTTGCACCAGGTAATGGCTATAAAGTTTATCTCCCGATCCCTGAGGATGTTGATCTGCAGTTTGCGCTATTAATTCGCAATTTGGCTGGCATAACGACCAGAAACCCTCATAACAAACAACAGATTCAAACGATAAAGTAAGTTCAAAACTAAATAAACAGTAATATGTTTGCTTTAGTTATGAGCAATTTTAGTAACCTTAAGTAGGGATAAATAACAATACTTAATTTAAGGAAAAATTCCATTTTTATGTATTAGATCACAGCAATATAATATTCATTATCATAAGATAGCCAGTGAAAAATGTAGAATTAAAAATTATAAGACTAGAAACCACCTTCTTTGCTAACTCAATCTCCCTTGAGCTAGCTTTTTCTTTTTTTGGCGGATAAAATTTCACTCTTCTGCTCAGCAACTATTGTTAATAAATAACAATAAATAGTTAATAAAATAGTACCCATCATTTTAATAAGCAACGCTAAAACTAACATTAAACTGAAGCGATCCACCTCACTTAACTAAAGCAATCGAGCTTGTTTTGCACACTATAATGGATAACAATCGATCACAAAGTCAATAAACGGGAGTAAATTATGACCGATATCGAGACATTGCTAGACACAAAAGCTGACAATTTATTACAGCATCGCTACCAAGCCATCGCCCAAGAAAAATTATACCTACCCGGCACCGATTTTATTGATCGTGTTATGATAGATAATAACTGTCTAAATCCAGTTTTACGCTCGATGCAAACCCTATTTGATCACGGCAGACTCGCAGGTAGTGGCTACCTTTCCATTCTTCCAGTAGATCAAGGTGTAGAACATTCGGCTGCCGCCTCATTCGCGGCTCATCCACTTTATTTCGATCTTAAAAATATTGTCGAACTGGCTATTGAAGCCGGCTGTAACTGTGTCGCCTCCAGCTACGGCGTTTTAGCCGCAGTTTCACGTCGTTATGCACACAAAATACCCTTTTTAGTAAAGCTGAATCACAATGAAACACTTAGCTATCCAACTCAATATGATCAAACGCTTTATGCCAGTGTTGAGCAAGCTTTTGAAATGGGAGCGGTAGCAGTTGGAGCTACCATTTATTATGGTTCATTGGAGTCCCGACGTCAGATTGAAGAAATTGCCGCTGCCTTTGAACGTGCCCACGAACTGGGTATGGTGATAGTACTATGGGCATATTTACGCAATTCAGCTTTTCAGAAAGGAAAAACTGATTATCATACTAGTGCCGATCTTACTGGCCAAGCAAACCATTTGGCGGCAACGATTGGTGCTGACATTATTAAACAAAAAATGGCTGAAAATAATGGTGGCTACAAGGCTATTGGTTTTGGCTATACCGATGAGCGGGTATATAGCCATTTAACAACCGATCATCCGATTGATTTAGTTAGATATCAATTAGCAAATTGCTATATGGGTCGTGCTGGATTAATTAATTCAGGCGGTGCTGCTGGTTCAAATGACTTAAAAGAGTCAGTTCGTACCGCGGTGATCAATAAACGTGCTGGGGGTATGGGATTAATTCTCGGTAGAAAAGCGTTTTAAAAATCGATGAAAGAAGGTATAGCTCTTATTAATGCCGTACAAAATGTTTATTTAAATAAAAAAATAACCATTGCTTAATTTTATTGCTCACCAAAATATAATAACGTAATTAATAATATAACGTTGACGGTGATAAACATCTATTTTTATCTTATTAAATAATATAAAATCATCTATACTATATATTGAAATTATCGCTATCAGTTAATATCGATATACAACAAAAAAAGCTAAATAGAGTAGATCATTATAAAATTAATAACAATAATATTAAAATATCCATATAGTTTTGATACTTTTACCAATTTTTTAACTAAATGTGGTTTAGGTGAAATAGAATTAATTTCAAAAGGATATTGCTTTTGTTATCTACTACCGCTGGGAGTAAGCATCTATTTATATAAGAACGGTACCATACTAATACGAGGTAATCCTGCAATCAAACATGCTATTGAAATGACAATCAAAAAATTGCTACAAAAAACAAGTTAATACATAGTTAATGAAGGAAATTTGAGATCACACATAGATAATGGCTTATTAATTAATAGCGGAATTCAATATCGTGATGTTAGTAATAATAATCATGGGAAGAATTATTGTTATGTTCTCTAATGTAATAATAAAGTAAATCAACTAGCTAAAATAATAAAATTTATTTTCATATTTTAATTTTTTATTAATTACATAAACATACAGTGCGTTATATCAATTAAATTGATACTACCTAATAGTAATGCTACTTAGATCCAGCTGATACATAAAATAGATCCTTTCTTCTAGTCAAATAAGTTTTAGCAATATTTCACTCTTTTTATGCAATATAAATATAGCATAGCTAATAATAAATATTACCCACCTTATAACATTCTGGTTCTGTTATGATACAATAGAACCAAATAGGTTGCAGTTAATCAGTAATATTATTTTTTGAAATAAAATTTTGTTATAACTGCTTATTAATATTTTTGATTATATCTAGTATTTAAATTTGATCGGTTCATATTTCCATACAAGATAATCTATTGGATTAAGAAAGATGCTGTATGGATTTTCTTTATATATTTTCTGCATTGCATCATAAGATTTTATTCTTTCCGCATCTTTAAAAATATCAGACACCCCTTCTGGCGTAAAATTACCGGTCATCGGTCTAATATAACTTTTTTCATCTGTTGACCAAGCCTATAACCAAAATAATTTTCTTCGTCTACCCCTGAATAGTAGGATAATATTCTGATATTACTATAATTGTCAAAATTATAACATTCAGACTTTAGAATACTAACTAATTCATCAACATCCATATTGCGGAAGCCGCCTGCCGTCTTGATAACCAGTTGTAAACCATGAGCAACAATATTAAAACGGATACCTTTTTTATAGGTGTCTTCAAAGGTATATAAACCATCGATTAGCAGATCCAGTTCCCTCATTTTGCCACTCAATTTAATTGGTGCGCTTTTTAATGCACCAATACCTTTGGCAACTGCTTTGCCTAATGAAAATATTCCCATTACTGCAGAAGGTGCACCTAACCCTAATGAGACCCAGCCATACTGTTCTGATGCTTGTAGATTTTTTTCTTCCAAAGCACCAGAAATAATGGCAGTTGCCACACTGGCTGCTTCTAAAGCCGTTAATACTAATGCCACACCTACACCAAATTTTAGTGATAAGCTAAATGTAAGTGGTGCCAGCAGAAGACCGATACCACCCACAATAATACTCGCCCATCCCCAACCACTGATATGACCACTTGGATCGCTGAAATTTATCGGATCACCATCGCAATATGCATAAGCGTTAATACCACCAGCACCAAATGGGCTCCAGCTATCGGGTGCAGTAAAGCGCACTAGCCGGCTACTATAAGCACGATAGCCATTTCCCAACAAATAGCTGCCACTAGCTTCATCCCAGTGTTCACCATTAAATCGTGGTCCAACAGTTCCTTGTCCGGCGCCATCCCCCCAAGGACTGTAAGATTTAATAATTGTTTCTTGTCCATTCTCAAATAAGGCGAATACACACTTCCCATATTATCGGTAGCCGTTGCAGTATATTTGACTGGTTTATTATTTTCATGAAATTCCTGACGAAATCCCAAACTGTCATTATCTAATATGTTGTATATTATCTGTACACCAGTATAAAACTCATTGATTAATCTATCTGACAGATAATAAAACTCTCTAAAATCATCATTAGATTGTTTCATTAATACCCTATCCAAGCCATCATAACCATAAAAAGTGGTATTCTGATTTTTGGTGACGGTTTTAAGCCGTCCCATAACATCATAATTCAGGGAACGTTGAACTTCATCTACTGTCATTCTGCCATTGGCATCATACTGCAATGATATAGATTGCTGTTTATCGAAATATTTAATATCGGTTAACTGATAGGGATCACTACTATTTAGATATTTATATTCTACTGTTTAATTGATATTGTCTGCTGTGGTTTCGCAACGTATTAAATTACTAAACGCATCCCAATGATAATTTTGCTGTTGTATTTTTTCCCCCTCTGGCGTTTCAGGGTAAATATCGCTGAAACATTGGTAATCCGTTACTCGGCCGAATAAATCATAAGAATAATTTTCTTCACGCAGTAAACGTTTATTCAGATATAATTTTTTACTGGCAATTTTATTATTAACAGAAATATCTTGTTCAATTTCAAACGTCGTTATTTTTATTTTATTGTTTTCAATAAGTTCCCGTTTAAATTCTCGTCCAAATTCATCCAAACTGAGCTTGGTTTCAACACTATTTCCGCCTGCTTGATAATGAACCAATTGACCGATATAGCGGCCTAATATGTCATAATTTAGGTTAACCCTTATCCCTCGATCAAAGATGCTATTCAGTCCGCCATTGGCATCATAACTATAGATAGTGGTTTAATTGTCAGCACTGCTATAAGAAATTAACTAATTGGCTAGAGAGTAGTGGTAATAATTTGTTTTTTGCTGCTGATTGGGTAGTATAAGTCGTTCTTGATTAAGTTGACCAGCATCGTTATAAATAAAAGTGTATGACATGCCATTGTTTTCACTAATTTTATTCAAACGTCCGGTAACAGTTTCATATTCTAATGTACGCATTATTTCACCACAACGAATTTCTGCAATAGCATTATTTAGCGCTGAAATATACTGATAATTTACGACGCTACCGTCAGGATTAGTGACTTGGTAAGGTGCCGGTGAGGCGGCCTTGATAATCTAATGTAGTATTGCGCCCGCCAGTTTGGCTATTTGTTAATCGCCCAAGGCTATCAAATTGCCAGGTGCCTAGTATTTTTTCTATGCCATCTTTAGCAGTTAACGAAATTTGAGGCGCTAAGCCATCTTTATACAACTTTTTAATTGTCGTACCATCAGCTAATATCTGCATATCAACGCGATCAAATTCATCATATTCAAACAGTGTTATATGGTTTGACTCATCAATTGTTTTATAGATCCGCCCAAGTCCATCAATAAAAAATTGCCGTACCGTATATTATGTAATAGTATCAGTTTTTAATTGCACCAGCTTAACTAATTGGCCACGAGTATTATATTATTTTTGTATGATACTATTTGCTGCCTACTTTGGTTTCTGATTGGCTCATAAATATCGTTGATTGAAGTTCCATTACTATGCTCTTGACTGACATTCTCTCGCCAATGATTATATTTAAAAGAGATGGTGGTTTTGCAGATATATTGACTCGCTTCGCCGGGATTTAATAAATCATAATGCGTAATACTATTTAATTGGCCAAATAAATTATATTGGCGTGATTCTATTTAAAAACCATTGGGGGTACTTGCTGCGTAAAATAGTATTTTTCAACTAATCGCCCTTGCCCATCCATGTTTATCCGATATTTGTTACCAACCGTATCTGTCATTATTACGCTTATTGGTATACCTGATTGCAAAAAAGACCAACTATATTCCATTCGATTTTCATATTGAGTATTAAAATTTAGCGTGTTGGAAATAATTTGTCTGAGTTTATTAGATCCATATCGAGTAATATTATTTTGAGTATCTTTTTCCATAATTAAGCGATATGCACGTGAAGTCCAGCATTGTTCTTTGCTTACCGATAAATTATCTTTTAATCCCGTTAGTTTCGTAATGCAGCGGATATGGTTGTTATTATTTAATATTGCCCATTGATATTCCTCTTTAAAAGAGGCTGTTTCATTGCAGTTTTCGCTTACCCATACTTTTTTTCTAATACCCGACCATGATTGGTTGATGTGACATCATTGTAATATCGTATCTCTTTTCTTTTTATTTGCACATTATCAGAAAAATAATTTTCAGCACGCAATAGCACCATTTTATTAGCCACTAATGAATGACTATTTCTGACGGGATAACTGTCATATTTATACAGTGTTTTCTGATTGGGGTTTGCAAATCACTTACTGACGGATAGAGTGTTTGCTCTTTTATAAATTGTTTAAAACCATGTGGTGCTACCGGACATGCGCCGGCTTCGCGATTGGCATTATAATAAGTAAATATCGTTTTCGTTTCATCAAAGTCTTGCTGCAAAGTGATATTACAATATTCGTCATATTCTGACAGGCTTTTTTCAACCCTAAAATTATCACCCTCTTTCCAAATCACAGTATGCTCTTTTGGCATTTGATATTGCGGAACTTGCTCCGCAAAAGATTTTGTTACATCAGCAAATATTTTATTTGATTCACTTTTTCGCACAGGATATATCGATTGTCTACTACGGTTTGCTCCTTTTCTTCAATCATTAAGTGAAAGCTATCATAAGTACGAATTGTTAAATAAGATTCATTTTCAGCCCAATTTTTCTGTGTTTCTATCGAGTAATACTGATAGCTATTTGTTACATTATATAAATAATCTTAACCATATAAAGTTAGCTCATTGATTTGCCCACCATAGCCAAGAAAATTTTTTACTGAATATTCATAGCTGGTAATTTGTTTCGGTACGCCAAAATCTGGTTCAATGATATGCTTTTTACATAAGGCAAAGGAGCAGGTCAACCATTATAATCGGATTATGTGGTCCGCTCTGATCAATCGGATTATTTTCAGGTAATCGATGGCCATTACGCTTATATTCAACCCGTTCAACCAACCTGGTCGTGGTCGTTATTTTTGTCAAAAATTTATGACGCAAACTGCTTCTGCCATATTTAGAATATGATAGTGACCATTTCAGCGGCTGTTGCTGAGTATCTATGGTTACTGTTGCTAAAAATATCCCTTTTTGCACAAGATGAATACGATAATTCTCTTCGGAGTTAGGTCAAATATCAAAACTAATGCTTTCTCTTGCTGAAGAATAACTGACTGATAATAAAATATTACTTTGATCACTGACTGAGTTAAGTCTTGGAAATTCTGCAAAATCTTCCCAATTTAAAGCTAACTTATTACCCGCCGGGCTACATATTTCGTGGCCAACTTTAATACTATCTACTGTATCATAAGCCGTTAATTTTTCACTGACACCGGTATTATAAACAACCCATAATTCATTACCTCTTTTTAAAAATTTAAAATTTTTCGGTGCAGCATAACTAAATGTACATTCTGACTTTTCTTCTTTAACGTGATATGACTGGCCGGTAGAAAGGGTTAAAATTTTTGATTCTATATTATAACAGATTAAATTATCAGAAAATCCCAAACCATAAGTAGCATCATTATTATCTAGCGGGGAATAAGAAAGGATAAGCGGTAATTCGGGTCCCATATGATTATTGCCAATAATATTGGCAATCGGTATATTAACACCAAAGATACCAGTGCGCGGATCAACCTGCCCAGTAACTGCACTGGTAAAATCAAATGCCTGTGAGTGGTACATTGCTTCCATATTTTCACCTGAGTAAAATGTGAAATAAAATAGTGACTATTAGATAAAAAAGTGTGCAGAATATTTTTAAATAAAAAGATTATTTATTTCTTGATATTAGTAGCCGACTTTCAAAGCCGGAAAGGGACATAAACTCGGTTGAAATTTTTATATTATTATTTATGGTAAAAACGACACTAATTGGCGCATAGCCATAAAAATTTCGTGCTGTCATTTCAATAGCATAAACATCATTTTTAATAAAAAAGCGGCTAGCAAAAAAATCCTGATTATCGGCATTTGAAGCACCCAATGTATATTCTGTTCCAGTGAGAAAATGTACCAGTTTAATTTATCCGTTATATATTGCGTTTCCTAATATTGCTTCATTAAATTTTATATAATTATTATTTCTGTCGAACGCAGTAAAAAATAGATAAAATTTGGTGGCATAGTTCTGTTTATCACGATAAGAAAAGGGTTCAAATTTTCCTCAAGCATTTCAATTCGACCAAACCCGGTTACTTCATTAATTGAATAAATCATAATTTATTTTACTTTATTTATTTTATGAGATAATAAATTATATTATTTATCAAATAATATAATTTATATTGTATTGAATATTACCCATCTGCTAATTTAACGCCTATTACTAAACTATCTGCAAATTATGCTGATGCTATTTTATCTATTTTGCTATTTGGCAATGAATGGGTGTTGCTAAAATTGTGAATAAATTGTTCAAAAATACTAATAGCGGCATACTCTTCATCTAAAGAGGCTTTTGCTAAGTAGGTTGCACTAACCGTTTCTAATGAAAAATTAGACACGACTGGTTGCCCGACAGCCAAAAAAGTATACATTGGCAAAGAAACAGGCAGCATTTCACCACTATCCATAACACTAGCGGTAGACAATACGCTTTCTCTACGCAATAAATTAACCTGACTGAGTTCTCGATCAAATATAACCATTTTCGCTAGCTGCAACCACATATCTAATAATACGGAGATCACGCCATGTAGATATACCGGCTATAATGGATGCAATCAGGATCAGAATACCGCCTATTATCTCGCCAATAATGGTACCTTTATCCACTTTATTGCTGATATTGATACTGGTTTGTTTGATATTATTTAAATCTGGAATAAATATAATTTCATGGGCATTTTTTCTGCCCGTCTCAAATCCCATTGATTGATTAATATTTATTGCTGTCGTTACCCCGCCACTTTTTGGTCTGAAAGTTGCACCGCTAACATTAAGATTGATATTTTCCCCTTGTAAATTGATTTGCAATCCATTGGCCGGAATTAAGGGTGCGAAAGTTTCAGGATTTGCTTCTGACCCAATGACAAAATTTCCCCAGCTTAATGGCACTTTATTGTGAATAGATAGACCTTGCTCGCTGATGGCAAAATCCTCTGCTTTACTTCCTTTCAGTAAATTCAACGCCGCGGACAAAAGAAAATGTTTAGTATAGATTTCTTTACTGACGATGATTAACCCATTGACCTCAGAGGAAAAATAATGGCTGGCTATTACATCTGAAGATTGTTGCAAATGATCGATGGAGGTCTTGCCATCAATCTGATTTAAACAGCCAAACAAATCAGGTAATTTTTCATCCGGTACATGCCCGACAGCGTAACTAAAAGCTGCAGGTTTGATCCATTGCAAACCTCTATCTTTAGCTTCCAGTTCAAGCATCACGATGGTGAAAATTTGGTCAAATTGCTGTATGTTGTTATTGAAATAGTTATCAAACAGTTGATTGATAATTGCACTATCTTCTGCTGAAATATTTCTGTATTTACTCGCCACGATAACAACCGCTTTTGACGTTCTGTCGCCTCACTATTAACCCTTAACACCCAGGCTTTGCCTTCATTGATCGCGGTCGGATCCTTAATGCTTTTCGTTTGATCCTGAAACTTGGCTAAATTAACTTGTATCGTCAAACGAGTATCTGTGAGATCGTGAATAACTTCATTATGTTCGTTAAATAAACTGCCCACTGATACAAGACATTCCAGCCAAACATTTTACCACTGCCGCCATTTTTTAATGCCCAATTAGCCCAGCTTCCACTAATAATATATAAATTACCGACTATTTTAATTTTTGCCAAAAATTGTTTAGGATAACTATGATTTGCCTGGATGGATTTATTAATCATATTGTATTGCATGGCATAAACCACATCCCAACCATAGGTTGTTATCTCGCTCATCATTTATTTCCTGTTAAAAATTAGAACTGCTATCCGCGTATAAAGAAATTTTCTGCTAATCCGCACTCTTTATATTCTTTTGTAACATTCACATGGATGGGGAAAACATCTAACTCAAGGCAATGGTAAACCTCAGCGCTAAATAAAGGGGTAAAAACTGGATTTAAGCTGACTTTAAAGCGGTTATTTTGATGTTGTAACGAAACAGAATATATCCCGGAGAAACTAACTGAGCGCCCACTGGTATCATCAATAATTATTTTGTTATCAATAATTTTAATTGATATATTTCCAAAGCAGTGGGGTATCGCCGCTGATTGGATTTATGGAAATATCACCATTATTACGAATCACATTATTTTCATCTATTTTAAAATGATTAGTACTGGCATCCTCAAATATTTTCGGTAATACTGCCAAGATCACATGTTTGACAAAGACCCATTTGGCCATAGCAAACCCAACTGAATCTGTATTTCTGATCAGAGCCGGATCAAATTGTAATTGAAGATCAGATAAATTAGGCGGATTGGGATTACAAGCTAAAATAGCAAGCAAAGCTAATGCACCCAATTCACCATTAATATATTCATTATAAGAATATTAGATAATATGGGTTTGCAACCAGCCATTTTTATCTTCCGGTAAACTAACCAAATCTGAAAAAGCAAATTGTAATTGTTGCTTATTAGCCACAATCATTTCAGCCATCAATGCGCTGAACATTTCTGAGATAAATTTTTCATCTTCTGGAAAAATATTATTAATATCATTATCTAATATAACAATACTACCCCCACGAGAGAAAATATCCATTTTTGCGCGGGTAACTTGCTGACAATTGAATTTTAATTGTGTCTTGTTGTTATCGTTGCTACCAACAAATTGTAATTCAACTTCAATTTTCGGACAGATACCATCCACGGCAACCTCTATTTTTTTGCCGGCAATGGTAGTTGATAATCGGCCTGATTTTATAGGCGTAATAAAATGAATCCGCTGTGAACAGCCACCAGGTACAATTTGCCAACTCGCAAATTCACCGTTAATAGCGCTATTATTGTTACTGGTTAAGAAAAAGTTTTAATTAACGAATCTTGCGAAGTTTTTAGTTTATTATTAATCGATGTACAAGAAGCAGCACAGACCAGATCCCAATTATACATATCCATAAATAGATCCTTATATTTTTTTATTAAGTTAAATTAATGCCAATAACAAAGCTGTCGACTAATGAGGCTGGCTTTAATTCAATATTATCGACTGCTGGCCATTTCACGGCAGAAACAAAGTTGTCGGAAAAGGCTCGAAAAGAGGGAACATCATTATAAATTTGTTTGTAAATTGCATCTGTTATCGTAATGGCTGCCAAGCCAATACCAGTTGTTGCAGCCAGAACTGTTGAGGAAATTCTAATAAAATTAAAAACAGACGGATTAGCAACAACGCCTTTTGCAATGCTAAGAGCTATCTGAGCAATATTGGCTATGCTGATCTCGAAACGCCCTAATTGATAGGCAAAATTAACCGCTTGAGCTGCCCTGTTAACCGTGATTGAGGCTATAGCCGCCTTCGCAACCGCACTAACTATAAAACTACCAAACGCAAGTAAGCTGGCAATCGAAGTAACAATTGATAATACTATATTAACTACATCAATCCATTCATCAAAAACCACAGAACAACTGACTATTGCATCACCTAACCCTTTTTCATTGGGTACAAAAACAGGCTCTCCCTGAGCATTTTTTTCAACTTTGTATTTAAAATCTTGTTCCATTCCCATTACAACAGTAGTACCCGGTTGTGGGTGATAATGAGCTCCCACAATAGAAATATGAATATAATCGGATTGCAGAGTTAAAATGAAACTTTCCTTAGGTAAAATTAGCGACATTTTTTCATTATTAGGCCCAGCAAACTCTTGCCAAACCATTTCTCTTTTATTAGTAAGAGAAAATCCGGTTTCATTGATTTCAAAATCCTCTGTGGTTGAGCCTTTAACCATGGTAATAGCCGCAGGCAGCAGAATATGTTTAACAAACATTTCCTTACTGACAATTAAGGCCGCATTGGCCCAAAATGGTTTAACCAACTGCAAGGCGGTAACATCTACAGTTTGCTGTAAATGACCAATTTCTGTTTTACCATCAATTAGCGTTAATGCTCCAAACGCCACTGTTTGCTTATCGATCGAGCTATTAGCCGAATAGCTATAAGCTGCAGGCTTTAACCATTGAAAATCCCCTTTATTGGCCCTTAATCCAATTAGTATTACGGAAAAAATTTGCTTGAACTCGTCAATATTGTTGTTAAACCAACGTTTAAATGCACTTTCTATCGGAATAGCTAAACCAACATTTTCCGAATATAATTCTTGATTGGTAAAATTTGATTGACTTACGACGATGGCTTCTTGGTTATTAAGTATTAATTCAAAGCATTGAGTTTCGTCAGTAATAGCAGAGGTGTCATCATCCTGACTAAGCCATTTTTCTGGCGCAGTTTCAAGTCCGGCCAGCGAAATTTGAATAGTGACTGAAGATAATTGATCATTAGCATTGAGAGGATAATTTTGATCAAAAATAGTTGCGCTACCATTTTGGATAAGGTATTGCAGATAAATATTTTTACCGCTTGCTTCACTGGCTATCGGCCATTCTCCCCACCGCCCCTCGATTTTCAGTTGTTGGCCGATAATTTTAGTTGTCTGTTCGAATTCAGCCGGATAAGGATAATTGTTACCCGCTATTTTATTTAATGTGTCAATATCAATGACATTGACAACATCCCATCTACTTGTCGATACGGAAGGCATTATTTACCTCTCTTAATTTTATTAATTAGAATTGAGATATTTTTTTACAAATGCTGCAGTAATCAAATATTGTTGTTAATATCGATATTTATGTTTCCCTGGTTTTTTTATTAAATTGATAAACTTAATTTTACTAAACTAAAATTAATTTAATAAACGTTAGTTATAATTATCCTCCTTTTAATTATTTACTTTCATTGCTACTGAAGCCCGAGGTTTGCATCAATAAAATAATTCGTCAATATAAAATCAGATTAATTTTATTTAAAAAGAATTATTTTAATTTAATTAATAAGAATCATTTTTATTAATTTTATAAATTAATAAAAAAAGTGACATTTTATTTTTGTTAGCGAAATAGTAATAATTTATTTATTATTTAGTTAGTATTAAATAAGGGTAGTATGATCGACATTTACACCACGTTCGGATAGTATCTCTCAAAGTTTGCGCTAACTGATGCACTATTTACAATACCAGCATACCGCCCAAAGGCTGATGTCGCTGGTAAAGTAATGGCTTGTAAAAATATTTATGTTGGGCACCATTGATAAAATCGTTAGGAAGATTGCTAGCAACCTATTTTTTACAACAGCACCCTTTAATTTACTTTTTTATAATTTTGACAGTGCATGCTTTCCTTCTATATTCTTAAATGGTAGCCATGGAGCACGACATATGATTGCATCAACCCTTTTGTAAGTAATATTGTTCTTCTTTAAAACTTGGAATAAATTTCTTAAATCAGCAGGATATAACTTTGATTTTATATTGCTAGGTATAGTTAACACATCAACATTATATGCTTTCACTATAGATCGAGCTAGTTCATCTGAATCTGCTGCATATCTTGCTATGTTGTAATTTCTCCCCATACTGCCACCGAAATGAATTTCGTTTGGGATCACTGTTTCCACTGCCACCCGACTTAGTCCTGGATCAACCAACTTAAAACCGTCTTCTACATAATAGCTAAGAGACGTCCCTTTTGGTAAATCAAAATATTTAGGTACTAAACTTTGTTCTCCATGTGCAGTTACCAATAATCGTTCATGATATTTTTTAGGATCTATAAACAGATGGTAATTATCACCAAGCTCTATAGCTCCTTCAGGAACCCCATGGGCATTTTGGGAAGAACTTGCCATACGACCGATTACACCGCCTTTCTTATTTCTCATCGCAACAGAACTTACATTATAACTTCCCCTATTTTTCATTGCTCGCCAGATCCCCTGCCCGATATCAATACCCGCACCAATCAAACCAGTGGAAAAAGAGACCCAACCTAAGGTAGAGGAGGCTTCGGGATGACTGTCCTCCAGTGCCCCACTGGCAATCGCGGTCGCATCAGCCACTAATCCTATGCCACCTATCGCTATACTGGTCGCCGTACTGGCCGTTATCGCTGTCTCACCGGCTATCACACCTGGCAGCGCTGCATCCGCCGTCATTACCGTTACGGCCACCCCGACGATACCCATGATGATGCCAAAAATTCCCTGCCAGCTGATATGGCCTGACGGGTCGGTATGATTTATCGGGTCACCAGCACAGTAAGCATAAGCGTTGATACCGCCGGTACCAAATGGGCTTAAATCATCCGGGCAGCGAAAGCGCATCAGAACTGGACTGTAGGTTCGATAACCATTTCCTAAATGATAAACGCCACTGTAGGGGTCACGTCGTTCACCATTAAAGCCCAATAACCCTTCATTTGACTCACCACTGCCATACGCCGACCAATGGTGCTGTTTCCCCGTCGGATGCTCGCCACCTTGTGACCACAACACACTGGCGTGACTATCGGTTGCCGTTAGCGTCACGCCGAGACCATCACTGACCCCTAAACATTGATGCCCACTCTTGATAAGGCGCCGCTCCTGCTGACTCGTCACTTCATTAACCAGCTCTTGCCCCTGATAATATAAAGCACACGTTGGCTCATCATTGAGCTGTTAGCTGATTAACCGATTAAGGGCATCATAATCATATTGGCTGTGACCTTGCTGACCAATGATTTGCACCCGTTGCCCCAAGGCGTTATAACGCAACTGCCGGCCGACCTCATCTTTTATCAACCGACCTTCGCTGTCATAATCCAGTGTTATCTGAGGCGGATAGGCCGGATGGCTATGTGTGTCAAACCGGTTAACTGGGTCGGGTCTTCTCGGTTAGTATAAAAATAGTGGCTTTCATTGCGACTACCATCCGCTAAGGTAGTGGTGACTTTTAGCAGGTTATTCAGCGCATCATACTGGTAACCCTGTCCCTTCATCGCCTGACCATAACCGTCTTGTGGCAATTCACTGCCGCTTATCTGGTAATCTATCAACCGGTTACGGTTATCATCACCATACTGCGCCTACTGTAATAATTGCTGGTTTTGCCTCATCTGCCGTGACGCCAGTAAGCCGTTGGCCAGCCAGCTGCCAGCTTTGGCTTATCGTCAGCACTTCGCCTGATGCCGTCTCTATCTGCCGGCTTATCTCACGCCCTAAATCATCATAGTTTAACCGGGTCGTCACTTGATTATTACCACGGGCATTACGCGTGGTTTATTGTACCAGCCGATTTAAACCATCGTAATCCAACTCGGTTTGCAGTGTGCTATCAGCTATCTTTATCAGACGACCGTATTCATCATATTGATAACGCGTTTGTTGACCGCTAACATCCGTCACCCCGGTCAATAAACTTAATAAGCTGCGTTGATAGTTGGCCGTGCTCGCCTGACCCGCCTGTTGGAACACCTCCGCTATCACCTCACCATCAGCCCGCCGCTGGTAATTGATGGTCTGACCATTCACATGTGCCGATAGCATCGCGCCGGTCTGGTTGTCATAATGAAAGGTTTGCTCTATACCCGGTGCGGTGATTTTTCTGACCGAATTGCCCAGTGCCGGCAGATAATCATAACTCACTACCTGGCCTGACGGTCTGATAATCCGGCTGGGCAACGGTGACACGCCATCATATTGATATTGCGTCACCCGGCCACAGCTTTTCCGGTACGTTATCCGCCCCAGACTGTCAAACTGCTGTTCACCTAATTGCCACTGGCGCCGTTGACCTTGACTATCTAACCCGCTCACACTGATACTCGCGATTTGCTCACCCGCTAAATGTGGCACATACGTCCGGCTTAAAATCGTACCATCGGGCAGCGTTTGCGTTAACACCCGCCCATAGACATCGTAACTGGGCTGGTAACCTGATTCAGCGCATCTGTTTCGTGGCGTAACCGTCCTAATCCATCCCAACGATACTGTCTACTGGCCTGCACCGTGCCATGATTATCATACCAAATCTCCTGTTGCAGTAACTGACTTTGGCGCTCCTGTTGTGACCAGTATTTACCACTGCGTAACCCTCCTCCGGTGCTATACGTCGTCTAATTTAATTCAACCGGATTATTCTCCTGATGTTGCTGATAACCATCGGAAAAACGCGACGCCCTTTGTAAGCCCCAGCCATCATAATCCATCTCACACGCTATTTTTAAACTAGCAGCCTGCGCCGATTGACCATTATTAGCCAATAACCAATCCCGACCACTGCCTTGCTGCTGCTCCCCTAAAGCGTTATAACGTTGAGTGGTTATCTCATGCCACTGATCCGACTCATAACGGTATTGAACTATCTGGCGGCCAGTGCCATGAAAGCAGATTTTCACCTGTCCTTTAACATCCGTTTCGATAGTCACCGGGCCGTTTGCCTCCAGACGATACAACCAAATGGTGGTACTTTCATAGCCGCTGCCTACCGCATGGGTTTTACTGATGATGCGACCCAAATCATTATAACGATATGCCGTGATAATGCCCTACACATCCGTTTCCTGTAACAGTTGACCGTTATTCACTTGTTGCACCGGTTGCGCGCTGATGATTAACCCATCATGGTCAGTAAAGGAGATTGTCTGCACCAACTGGTCACCAGATAGTTGGTTACTAAATTGTTGCCGACTGCGATAAGCTTGGTCGTCCTGATAGCGCGTTTCCGTTATCGCCGTAATCCGCCCCAGTTCGTTGCCTCTGGGTTGATAATCCGTTTCCTTCATCAGCAGTAACTGCTGGCCGCTATATTACGTAACCGTGGCCTGCACAACACCTCGACTATCACCCAATACTTTATAGGTATACTGCGTTTTCATCATCGGCGTATCGGGATAATCACTACGTCTGGGGGTGACCACTTTTTGTTTAATAAAGCGCACAAAACCATTTGGCTCAGCCGGGCACGCGCGCTGCCTTCCCCGCCCGGCAGGTGGTGATGCTTTAATACAACCGGTAAATAATTGTTTTGACCCGAGGCAGCCGGAAAACGCAGCCCCTCATCCTGATAAATCACCTCATCACGCATGCCGGTCGGGTAATCCACCGCAGACAATAAACGCGTGTCTTGCCCTCTACCGACCTGACTGTAATGCATCTGCCAGCTTAAAGGAGATGCATGCTGACTGCGACGCATCACATTATCTAACCAGCGACTATCGGTGAGTACAAAATCTAGCTGATAGCGTGCCGTCGTCTGCGGCCAAACGGGGAAACAATTCGGCTAACGGTAAAAAAACCGTGACCGACTAACGTTAAATCCTCGACCTTTCCATCCTTCCAGGCCAGCTGGTAACCCTGGCTATCATCACAACCATTAGTAAACGTAAAGCGAAGGTGTTTTAGTTTCTGATGACGAATGACATCACTGCCCCGCGCCAGCCGATATTTTTCCCCGCTGCTAAGTTACCACAGATTACTGGTACTATCATACTGGGTTAAGCCTAAAGAGAATCCCTTTCCAAATCCCCAATTATCATCAGTTAAAGTTGAATAATTTAATGACAATGATAACTCGGGGCCAAGGAGTCGGTTAGTAGTAAGCTGGACGAGGGGAAAATTGACCTGAAACTACCCGGTGCGCGGGTCAACCCCTGTTTGCACGGCACTGACAAAATTGCCGGACTGCGTGGTAAATGTGTTATTCATATTTTCTCTTCTTACATGTTAAAGGATTAGCGTGATGAACAAACAAAACCCTATCATTGCAAAATATATTTAACATTTATTTTGCCATGCAATTTAATATCAGCACTTTAATCCAAATAATACTTGTTTTACCAATAATAGCGCTGATTTGGTTAAGTGACGGAGAGAAAGATTATTAAGTTTAATGAATTTTATTAATCGAGAAATGACAAAATAAAAAATAATGAATTGTAAAGTGGTGATAATAAAGAACAGTACAAATTTCTGTAACTCAGCAATGCTGAAATCTTCCAGTAAGCGCTGGTATATCCATAAAGGATTTAAATTTTAATTCCCACTTAGCTAGAACTGATTTTTTATATAAATAACACCAAGCCACTACTATTTTTGGCTAGCAATATATCGCTATCGATATCCCATTCTTAATCTGCATTCTCTTTAATAAACTAGCCGATAAAAATAAATTAATACATATCAGTTAAATCTCACATTTAAATAACAATCAACAGTATCATTAAAGATTTTTCTTTATATGATGAAAAGTATGTAGGGCGAATTTTACTTATTTTTATCATTTCAAATGATAGTTAATAACTTAATACACCATATAATTTACTTAAAAAGTTAGCATTTGATAAGCTAACGGAGTTAAGCTATCACAGGGATCCTTGGGATTTTTGACGGCAATTACAACCGTCAAAAAACGATAGCAAAATAGGTTAATATGATTAAATGAGAGCAAATTAGCTGAAAAAAGATTAAAAAATATTCATTAAGAATATTGTTATTTTAAAAAATAATAAAAACAACGACACCCATTTTAAGAAAAAATAATGTAATTTAAATTTAAAAATATAAAAACATTAAGTATTTTCGGTATGTAATTTAACCAGTAAGTATTATATGTATACAAAAGGAAATACTAATGTCTATGATAAATAACAACAATGCTATCTTAACGGTTGCATTAATTAGTGACTTGCATGCTGAGGATGAAGATAGTCTTAATACTTTACAACTAAGTCTACAAAACATAGCAAAAATAGATCAAGTAAATGCTTTACTTATCCCTGGAAATATCGCTGATTATATTGATAAACGCAATCAATGTTTTAATATTATTGAACAGGAGTTTCCTAAAAAATATTTTTCCAATGTAGCCATTATATTAGGGAACTATGATATCCGTTGGTATAATGAAGCGAACGATATAGATCCTAACATCCTAATAAACTATAAAAAACGTAATAATAAATTTTCTCCTACCGTTTACCCTGAAACGCATTATTTTGATCATTGGATTAATGGATATCACTTTATTAGCTTAAACTCTGATCAGGGTTTGAACGATATGTGCGAGTTATCCGATAAGACACTACAATGGCTTGAAGAAACATTAGCGGTCGATGCAGATATTGATAAACCTATTTTTATTATTAGTAATCAACCTCTGAACAATACACATTGGCTGGCTGGATTATATGGTGGATTTGGAGCGCAAGATCAAGAAATAAAAGAAATTCTTTCTCATCACCCACAAGCCATTTTAATTAACGGACATATCCATAAAGGTTTTGGTGTTATTGAATTTATTCAACGCCAATTTGGTACACTGATTGAAGCCCCTTCATTGACTAAAATGCAAAATGAAAATGGCTTGGGAGATAAAGGAACTGGATGGTTGATAAAAATTTGTCATGATAAAATCATTTTTGAAGGCTGGAATTTTGCTAATTCTAAGATATATGACGAATACAGTCATGATCTTTTATTACCTTCATTAGCTGTACTAACCGCTGAACTCAAAAAAAGCGCCTTAGATAGCAAAAAACAAGAATTAATAATATACAGGCAGAAAAAATAATGGCTCATAAATATGAAAATGACATCCCTGACGGAGATTCGACTACCCAGGGACAAGCTCATTATGATGTTGATAAAATTTATGATCAAAGTAGGTGGGAAAATATAAATCATCTACGCGAAAAAATAATCACGATGCTTGATGCCGATAAAAATAACGTTCCCACAAGTGGCCCCTCCGTTACCTATTATTTTTCTAGTAATAGTGCTGAATTGTTTTATATAGAGCAAAAAGTACCTATTGAAGGCGATAGAGAGCATATTTACTGGTCAGGATGTAATTTTTTCTTTGCGAACGTGGTGCCCATACTGGTATTCAACACCAGGCAGATAAGGTCATTGAGGGTGTTCCTTTTACTTATAACAATATTTGTTCTATCTGGGATCTAAAAGAGTTAGAGCCTGAACTTCCTACTGAAGTAAAATTGACCTATGGTCATAAAGGATTACATTGGAGCCATTTTGGTGGTGAAGGTACCGGTTTACATACTTCACATCCTATGCCTTGGTATACAGATCAATGGTATGCCACTGTGATCAGACGCTGGTATATTCCAGGAGAAAAAGTTACCCGCATGGCAATGTTTATGTACTCTTATTACGAGCAAAAATGGACATACTACATGTCAGCAGCAGTACCGGGCATCGATATTCCATTAACAGGCAATTCCTATACAGGTTTTCTGGAACGATTTGCTGGTAAAGCATTAGGATACTATGGCATTTATGGTCAACATTTTCGCATGAATAAAGATGACTCTTGGCAAAAACCAATTTTTTATGAAGCAAACGCAGGCGGTAATCCTAACTATTAGAAAGCAGAACTTTATCAGAATACTAATATTAAATTAATTGCGGGTGGAATATATCATAATACCCAAAACAGTATAAAATTTTATCCGGACCAATTTGATACTAAACCTAAACCTGTTATTCCTGCTGTAATTGAGAATATATCTGCATCTTACAATCAGATAAATAATTATTCCGTTATTGTTGAGTGGCAAAATTTAGATAAAACTCCACCATAACTCAGTTACAATCTACAAATCTAGTATTAATGGAAAATTAATTGCACAACAGCAAGGTATTTCGCCAGAAGAGAGAAAAATAGTACTAAAAACTGGAGCACTTTCGCCAGCAAAATACTACGCAATTATACAAATTGAGGATATTTTCAATAATAAATCAAATACTGCGCATACGAAATTTATTATTTAATGATTTTTTTATTACAAAAAGTAATAGATTTATATGTAATTAAACCAAGTTAATTAATGGTGTACAGTTAACGATCTTACCTTATTAAAATAGCTAATTTCTAACTCAACACCTAATAGGTGGCAATTTAATTTCAGCACTGCTTTAATGATTGACTCTAATCTATAAAAAATCTGTAATTAAATTGCCCTTCTGGTTACTACTATTAATAATTTTTTTAAATTAATAATGTGTTTTTCGACCAAATTTTAGTATGTAGTCAAATTAATTTTGTTGTTGATTTCCAATCCCTGATTTCCTTGTAGCCCACAATAACCACTGCAATTAGTTAGCCATCATCTTGCCACCTTAGGTTCATTCATATTAAGATTATTTATATGAGATTGACTGTTGCACTGAATCCTCTCGTCAACGCCGTTTATAAGTTTTATGTTTACTGACCCACAAAAATAAGCTGTACTGATCATGTGATTGTAATCAATACAGCCACCATCGATATTTCTGGAATACACTGAAAGATTGCCAATTAATGGTAATATTCTTTACTACATTAAAATAAATCATCAATAACTAACAATTACCTTTTTTCAATTCTCCATTGCAATTACTAAGTGAAGGTACATCATCATACTTCAACGTTATTGATGATCTTTTTATAGCATTTCCAGGATCTCCTGGTATTTTATGATAGTAACAATCCGCCTCTATAGTACAGAAGTTCATTGATATGGCTTTTGCTGATACCAACTTGCTACTTTTTGATGCACTTGATGCTTTAAATGCCGCACTGCAATCATTATCCTCAAGATATAACTTTTCTTCTTTGTCTATTTCATACTCCCATTTCCTATTTGGTATATTATTAAAGTCAAAAATTCTTAGTAGTTACCTTTTAAATTTAACTAAAATCATTACAAGAATAATTTTATTTTTTATTTCAAATTCATTACCTGAATTAATCATGTTCAAACTCATCCTAAAATAACTTAGGTTGCAACAATAACAATATTTCTTACTTTTTTAATGAATTCTTTTCATTATGTATCCTTATAGAAAATGAACCTATACGCATAGAAAAACCATCCATAGATTGCTCGCCAGCATTGGCAATAATTCTCAAGCACACTTTCTATAAGGTTTTGTGTTTATTGATTGCGGGTGCGTTGCTCAATGAATTTAACGATTTGAATTAATTAAAATATATGAGTTTTATTATTTCAACCTCCATTTATTGCAAAATTGTTAATTAAAACTATTATTTAATAGCTTTTTTATCATCAACAAGGAGAACTTATGAAATCACTTTTTTTTCTAATTACTATTTTAGGAGCTATTTTGGGATCTATCTCTTTTACAGATCAGCGTGATTTCTCTGGAGGAGAATTAGACACGCTATCTAACTTTGACGACGCAGGATGCCCTCATAAATGTTGGAATAATCCCAATGGAGACAAATATTGCCAACAACAAAGTATGAATAGTTGTAAGATTGTGCCAGATAAGGATTCAGTGCCTGGCACACATATAAGAAATAGATTTCTATTTTGTTTTATTGATATTAAAATAATTGTTAATATACTCATATATTGCATTATTTTTACTTATACCCCCCCTTTCTCTTTGCGCTAAATACTACACCTCTAAGCCTTCGAGTTGACGTCTGATACGGAGATAATTTCACCTAGCGCTAGGCGTCAATTGGGTGAGGCTCTGCACTACCCATCACCTCAAGAGAGTGATAACTGGATAAGAGATAGGCATATCAGCCGACCTCTTAACGCAAATAAAGCAGAAAAAATCATCACTGTCAGGCGGAGTAAGTATTTTACAATCTACAAACATAGAATCATCAACATATCAGGCAATCAATATGAGCTATGTTAACACCCAAAGCTGGCTACTAAATTTTATCTGTCAAAAACTAATTTATTATACTGACAGTGGTGAGCAGCCAGTATTCAATATTATATTAATCAAACGTACAAATTTTCGTTGCTATCAAACTTTGAGTGACATAAAAGACGATAATACAGAGTCATATAAGCTCTGTATTATTTAAAAAACCGCTAAGATTAAAAATATTTAGTATGCATTTTTACAAAGTCGTAATAATTGTTATTTTGTAATTATTGCCACCATTTAACAGCACCATTATTAACTTCTAGCATTTGCGCAACATTTACTCCTGAATCCGTAAAAGCCCATAACACAACATCTTGTTTGAGGTAAAAAGCGGCTCTGGCAGCATCGTAAATATCTTTACTATAAGATGCGTGATAATAGCTGCTATAATAAGGATTATCTGTTTTTACTGCGATATAACATAAAACATTATTAGTAGTTTGTGCCGCAGTATAACCGACAATTGTTCCCTGAAGCTGATATTATATCTGTGTACTTACCTCAGCATAAGTGGTAAATGATATACTAGATAATATAAAAAGAAAAAACAGAAAACATTTAAAATTTGTCATTAAAAACTCCTTTATTAAATAATAATTTTTACAAAAAATTTGATGATTTTTTAATTTTTATAAAGAATATTCCTTTCGCCCCCTAGATTTATTTTTTAATTATTGTTAGTAAATAATAAATATTTATTGCAATAAAATTTTGTCTATCGTAGTAATAATTTAAATTTAGTTATTATACGCCTGTCTAATAAACTCATTTTTTGTTACATGTTAATAAATAAAAATCTACTGTTTATATATTTTTTTTATATTTATAGCTTGTATTTACTTAAGTGTTGCTATCTATTAATTAATGTTTTATTCCATATAAGAATATAATCATCTGAATATGGTTGCTCTATAAATTACTACTACCTTATGATATATCTCATCCATTACTGCTAAATCACCACAAACCATTTGGCAATTTTTTGTCTAAAAGAGTCCCAGAACATAGCTTCTCCATACCCCTGTGCAGTTTTCTTAGGGTAACATGAAGACATAGGGGCAGTTTTTAACTCACAGTTAGCAAAAGGAAACCAAGGTTGGATCCCCCATGCAGGTGACCATCAGGAAAACTTGCTAACTGCGGTTGAGCACCTAATGATGCTAAATTGCTGTATAAACGTTCTCTGTAGTCTGTGTTAGTGATGAAAGCGCCAACGACACCACCTCTGACTCGTTCCCAACCAATAATTTGACAATACCTAAAGCAGCAGTTTCAAGTTCCTCTGCATGGGGAGAGTAATTTCTTAATGTTCTATTAACATCAATAAAATTTGGTGTTGCTCTAATATGATAGACGTAACCGTTATGATTTAAATGGTAGTTAAGCCAGTTTATTGCAAATCCTCGTGCAGTCGTGCTCGATACATAGCCAGAATCATGTCGAGCCATACCTATATCGGCACCATGGACATGATCCCATAAATTTATATTTGGTGGTGGCTGATTGGGCCTAGTTCCATCCATTCCTCTGGGATAAAATCCTACGGCTCTTTTTACATCTTCTGGTGATCCCATTGCTGCACGATAGACTTTTTCTGAATTATCGGCTAGTGAATAATGTGAAAACAATAATAAACATAGTAAAATACAGTAACCCTTTACTTATTTTCCTTATTCTTTATAAAAGAAATTTAAGTAATTTTTTATATTAAATAGTGAGTATGGTAATGATGTATTTAAGTATTCTCTGTTATTAATAATACTTTTAATTTAGTTAAATATATCTAACACAAAAATAATCAGACATATAACTAAAATACATTGATATTTTTTGGTCAAAAATGGCTTTAATGACAATTTCTTTAATTTTTTATTTTACATAAAATCTATTATTATAAAAATAATTAAAAAATTATGTGTATACTTTTAGTTATTACAAATAAATATAGGACTTTTACTTTAATAAAGTTAATTTTGTAAATTTAATAGCTTTTTCCTGTTTAAACGATACACAAATTATCATTCTATAATGAAATAAAAAAGTATAACTAATGATCAAAATAAGGCTTAAAGAGGTAAAGTAACCTAGAGTCAACGGCGGTTATTTATTAATAAAATATGGTTATAAAAGATTACCAACTTTCACCAAGAAGTTTATCTTTTAAATCTTGGTGATCGGTTTTACCCGAGAAAAAATATTGCTAAAATAAATGCTAATTAAATTATGTTATGAAATTATAGAAAAGTTAGTTAAAGCAAATATATACCCAACCTAATTTAAAAAAAAGGAAAAAATACTTAAAAAAAAACAAACAATTGACTATAATTATGCCCCTGTCTAGCAGGGGTTTTATATTTTTGATGAAATATAACTAAAGTAAGCATTAATTATAATATTAATTACCTTTCAATATCTGTTTTAAAGCTTATTCTCATTGATAATTATATTAATTATTGAATAATCACCATAATGCGATTTGATTGTAATAATCCCACTATTACCATAACTATCTATGACTTCTATTTTAACAATCGCATTTTCGTTTTGATTACACCAATTGAATATTCCAACATTCCTTAATGGAATATTACATTAAAAAATGGAGATTTTTGTACTTGGATTAACAGAACTTAAATTTGGACTATCAGAGCCACCGTAATTGGTAACCTTTTGTTACAGCTGATACTTATAAACAATATTAGTAAACTCTTCGACCCCATAAATACAACTACCAAGCATCAAACCCACTAAGTTTTGAGGAACAACAAAAACAAAATATGATGAAAATGATCCTCCACCCATTCCTACAATAATGTCAGGAAGATTATTATTTAGAAATTTAACAGTATCCAAATTAGCTTTTTTATCTCTTATAACATTAATTAACTTAAAAGTATTATTATCGTTTGATTTCATTTCTTTGAGCCTAATAGATATTTGTTCTAGTTTACTAATACCATTAAAATAAAAAATATCCTTTAAATACTGCCTTTCATTTCCCACTTTAGATATCTTTATTTTATTAGAAATTTCACTGCTACCTTTATTTACTAAGACATTATATTTTGAACGATAATCAATTGGCGTAAACGCTTTAATATGAACAAAGTGTGGATATTTAAATGCTGAACCCGTCTTTCCTTCTGGCCCATTTCGATTGATCGTACCCATCTCACTGGTATTAAAATCACCTACCCCCGGAATATCTATGCCCGCACTGATCTTGAAGCCTTCATTAGGTTCTGTTGCATGTAGGTAAAGCTTGATTACTTGCCCATATTTTCCATAGGTACTGACTTCAGATTTCATTGTATTTGAAGTCGATATTACTTTGGCATAACCAAAATCTTCATTGGTATAAACCCATGGCTTGTAATTAGAATTATCTCCCTGTCTATTTAATCGCTTACCCTCTGTATAATGTACAAGATGTACGGCTTTAAGTAATTCATCATCTAGAATAATCAATATTTTTTATTCTTATCAAATATTCTAATATAAATAATGGCCTGATTTTTACCATTACCAAAAATAGTCGCATACTTATGGTTATTATATCCATCGTTGTCATAATTAAGAATATTTATCCAAAGTAATTCCAATTTACCAAAATCATCCCACACGGTCATAATATGTTTCCTTATACGCTATTATTAATATACTTTGCTGCCTATGCAATAAAAAATATCAAATTTTAGATAGATAGACTTGTTAGTTTTTACTTAAAATAAATGAATATTACATTTAACTATCCTGTATTTTATTTAAACTAATTTTCACAAAAGTAATTCTATTATTTTAATTAAATTTACCGATAAAAATTTAATCTTATTTCAATGAATACTGTTTTTAGATGCCACATCGAAGCCAGTGACACCTCTACTGGTGCTGAAGCTGTTAGAAAAATGCCTATGTTTGTACTTACCCGAGATGGCTTTGTGTTAATTGCTATGAGGTTTACAAGAAAAAAGCTCTGCAATGGAAGAATTACATCAATTCGTTCAATAAAATGGAAACAGAACTCAACAACAAACCACAAAACAGCCTTAACCTTAAAGCAATAGTTTTGATTGAGGACGACAATGTTGTAAGCGTTAAAGAATTAAATGATAATGAATTAGTAATAACCATAGATTTAATAAAATTCAGCGAAATAAAGTAGGCTATATATTCATTCGGATGAAATTATTAAAAATCTAAGTCAATTAAATTGATCCCCAGGCTAAGCCGTGGTTATATAAAAATAATTTTTTATTTGAGAGTAAACAATATAAATAAATTACTATAAATAGTAACATTTAATTACTAATTAATTTTAAATAAAATAATCAAAACAAATAGTTACTATAAAGTTATTCTATTTACAAAAGACATTTAAAATTTTTATTTATAATAATTATATTATTTATTTTCACACTCAGTTATTTTTAGTAGAAAAATCCAGACAGTATCATTTTCGTCACCTGGCCAATAAAGTGAAATGTCAAATTTAAGTCTACTATCTGTATCATATTTTAAATCAATAATTTCGACTTCACCTGTATCTTTATTTTTAATAGATAAAAAACTACCCTTAATTAAATCCTTACCATTTGGGTTATATTCTGTACTAATAGAAAAATTGAATTTTTGTGGTTTATTTTGATCCAGAATCGTAAATAAAACACCGTGTGGGTTGCTATCTTTTGCTGGTTAAACTAACCTATCATTATAATATGGAGTAGATTCTTATTCTATGAATATCGTAAAACCTTGCCAAATATTTAAAGCATAGTCATAAATAACCACACCAACATTATAATGGTTGAATTCAAAATTAGTTTTTATTTTTGGTTGAATATATGATATTTGTATAATAATTATCCTATTTTTATTTTAAGTTCTATAACAAAGTATTAACAATGGCATACTATAACTACTCAAATAAATATATTTTTTATTATATTTATATAATTTAAATTAAAAAATTGATTACATGCAAGCATAAACAAAAATAAATATTTTATATATACTCATTATTATTTATGAAAAATAATATAGTTATAATCATATAATAATTTATTTATATCAATAATGTTTAATTAAACTAATCTTAAAAATTAAGATTGCCAGAATATTAAAATTTATTATCCAATTATTTCTAACCTCAATTCTGCCTCTGATGCCACACCGTAACCGGTGGCATCGCCACCCTAACATCTAGCCAAGTCGACATCGGAATATCACCCTACTCACCAACAGTATAATAAATTGGTTTTCGGTTAATAATCTCTTTAACTCGACAGCGCTGAAAATCTTCTGGTAAATAGTTGTGCTGCCGATGGAAGACGTTGCAGTCGGTTATATTGCCAAATATATCGCTAAAAATATTGATGGTTACTCGCTGGACGGTGATGTTGACTTTGAAACCGGCAAACCACTGACTGAGATGGTCACCGCCGTGACCACCTGGTCATCAACCTGGCGTATTCCACAATTTCAGTTTTATAAACTGCCGTCCAAAGGCGTTTACGCGAATGTCGTCGTTTAAGAAGCATATCCGTTGCCGACACGTTAGGTGAAATCGCGGAACGAAGCGGCCGATGAAGGCGATTTTTCCGCTTATATTCAAGCCCAAGGTGGGCCCCCTGTACCCCGCCGCAATCAACAAACCCTACACGTTGCCTACCAAACCAACGATCAGCTAAACACTTACGATGAAGAAGTGCAAAAAGTGGTCGACATTTATGTCCAACTTAACCCCTCCGCCGATATAACTAAAACCCGTTGCCGAAAATATCGACTAATAAAGAAAGTCGCTGATAGCGAGGACGAAGAGCTTTTAAAAAGTGTCATCGGCGTGCCTCGGAGTTCTGGCAATAACTGTAGAAATGGGGGCGACATGGGAGAGGAGAGAGCTGGGGTAAATATAAAATATAGCCTTATAAAAACAAAAAATACCATTAGTAATGATGATAAGATAGCCAATTGTAACAAGATAATGCATAACAAAAACACAACATAATTAGCAAAAAATCAATTTTATCAATATATTGAAGTAAAATGATAAACTTAATTAATGCCATTATAGCAAATATTCACAATATCCTCTCTAAATTGAATAAAAATTTGATACCATATATTACTTTTCATGATTTATAATTTATTTTTAAGAAAAATTACTGGATTAGCTGGTAACGTAAACGCATTATTAGTGCTTGAAAGATACTCAATCATCAAATATGCTGATATTAAAGGAGTATGCAAGATTATTTGCAATGAAGGAAGGACGACTATGACTAATATATTTGTAAAATTGTTAGGCAAAGATGCTATCGAAAAAGAAAGGAAGTTATCTGAAAGACTAAGAACCTCTCAAACCAAAAGTGTTGAGGTCATTGGTCATAATGGTGCTATTATTGTTTCAAAACAAGATTTAGCCTCCTCTGACAAAGTAAAATCGATGCGTGCAGACACCCATGAAATTATCTCTAATGAAAATAAAATAGGAACATAGATGCTTGCCTTACTAATTATTCCTTTATTACTGAGTGGGTATATTGTTTTAACTCAACACCCTACCAATTACTATAGACTTCATCGTCATGATGGTCAATTACTTTACATGAAAGCAGCTACACTAGGCTTATGGTGCTTTACTTGGACAATATTCTTTGCTTATTTAATTAAATGGATATATCCATCGTTTCATCCATCCTGTAATGTTTATAAAAGAACAATTGAATTTAAATATTAAAAAAGCTGGAAGTGAAAAAATCATTGCTTGGATTATTCTTTTATCAATAAGATCAATAATTGTGGCCTATGTTTGGGCTAAAGCTGCAAAAAAATAGTTATATACAGGGCAAAAATTTATAATTATTTTCTGCATATAAAAATAGATGAATCTGATATCGACTACGAAAACATAGTAATATTAAGAATGCACCAAGAACTAACCAAAGATAATCCTATGGAGGAAATGTTCTTCGACTCCCTAGTTGATAGACGCCAGATCATGATTACATTACAAAACAAAAAAATATACATAGCGATTATCAATGCATTAGGAGAACCTAACGAAAAAGAAGGTCCTAATCAATATATTTCTATTTTACCTATTCTCTCAAGATACAGGCATAAAGATGATCTCAATATAGTTTTAAAAAATGAATATGTTGACCTGAATAATGCAGATACCAGTATTATCCTGCCATTAAAAGAAATAACACAAGTTTCATGGTTTGATGCCAAAATATATAAATAGGTTGAAAATAGCAACGTCTCATAAAAGTCATACAAAAGCTGTACGGCTTTTTACTATTTCATTTTTAACGAATTTTTA
Source organism: Arsenophonus endosymbiont of Aleurodicus floccissimus (assembly GCF_900343025.1). Classification (GTDB taxonomy): domain Bacteria; phylum Pseudomonadota; class Gammaproteobacteria; order Enterobacterales; family Enterobacteriaceae; genus Arsenophonus. Next base: position 777,195 of record NZ_OUND01000001.1, read on the forward strand.
TGTTAGATTGTTCATTAATAGTGATATAAATCTCTAATTTTTTTGATCTAATGACTTTTAATAAAACAAAAATCATCTATTTATTATTTTGTATATAATTTAGGGAAATACCCACAACTCAATATTCTTAATTTTATACAACAATATTTTTGTTGAAGTATTCCTTTACTCCGATAAATAACTAAACATAAACTTATCTACTACCCACTAAAAAATTATTATCACACGAACCAGTAATATATTTAATAACTTGCAATTATCCATAATAGATTATTTACTGTGGCTATTATTCATTAGAACCAATAAAGGGGAATTCTTGCCCATGATAATTTCAATAATCTTCGGCTTCTTTGCTAAACCGAAAAAGTAATTCTTCACCCGTTGTCCATACCCATTTTAATTCAGAAGCTGAGGCCAGAAACCGCGCACCATCTTTAAAGAGGCGGTATATACGCTTTGACTGAGAATAATATCGGCCAGATTTTTATATTCAGTATCGAATATAATTCCTCGCCAGAATGTACCGTAACTGATACCGATATTACGTCTAAATGGCGCTAACTGGGCCGCGGTCTTACCGGGGCCTCGCGTGCCTTCATACAGTATCTCGTTGCAAGGAAAACTTAGCGATAACGATTGAGAACCCGAAAATAGTTTCAACACTAGGTTGTAATTCATCCACCTAGTGCCTCACTTTGTTGCTGCTGAGCAACTTTTTCTCAATCATCAACACTGTCACATGCCGGGACTGGCATAATGGTTACAGCTAGCTTCTATTTTTTGCGCTATTTGTTCTTTAAATGCCATGACTGAGCCATGCTTACCGAGTAACTCAAGGTTTTTAATTTTGGCTGGCCACCTAATTTTTTTAAACAACGCCTCAGTTATATCTTCCGCCGATGAAATTGCCATAATATCTAAACCGTTTAATGTAGTGCGCCAGACTTTTGGCCATTCTTTGATAGGTTTTAAATCACCTTCATCCATCTGTATCTAGGATCCCGGTTTTTATTAACATTTTCATAATAATTCTGTCTTACTGCAACTAACTTAATATGAATAAACATTGCTTTAATAAACAATTCATTGGCATTATTAACTTTATTAATTGCTCATTTTGTTTTTTCTTGTTTTTCGAATATCTTTATTGCGACAAAATATCCTATAAATGCAGATACAAAAGGTGTGATTATAGGCATAACAATTTGTTTTATTATTGAAAAAATCATATTAAGCATAAAACCGCACCTTTTAATTTACTAATCTAACACCCAATAGTTCAGACTATATAATTAGCTTATTATGATTAAGTTTCTGTAAGACGATTTTGGTGATCGCTATCACATCAAAATTTTTAGATTCAAAATTAATTAACACTGCTGCAATCAAAATAACAACAATACGTAATGATTATTTATTGTTTACTTGGATGTCTCACGTACCTACTTCCTCAAACCAAAAACTGCGGTTGTAATTATTTATTTTTAAGAAAATTTTTGTTTGATATTTACGAAATGGCTTTTAACGTCAAATGTGTGAAAACTTATATAAAAAATTAAAAAAATCTATTTTTGATATTTTGTTTTATTTACACAAATGTTTAATGATTATTAAAAATCCCAGCTATTCTTAATAATGTTTTTTATTTATATTTAAAGGATAAATTATGAAAACAATGTGTAAAATTTTAACAATAATCTCTCTTAGTGGATACCATCTTCTATCAATTGCAACTGAACCAACTAGGGGACCTTATGAAAGTGACAAGAGATACGAAACTGAAGAAACAAAAGTCTATGTAGGTTGCCAATTAGAAGAACAACCTACAAGACATTTGAAATATGAGCCATTGAAATTACCACCAAAATAAAATGATCCATTAAGTATAAAAATTATTTTTTATACTTATAAACCTCACTAGCTCTCTCCCTCAATCCAAAATACTGCGCCTCTAGGGTTTCAAGTTGGCATCTGAGACGGAGATAATTTCGCCAAGCGTCAGACGCCAGTTGGGTGGATCTTGCATCATCCACGCTGGTGGTGGAGGTGGTAATACTGTCGGCCTTTGCACACACCGCGCTTTGACATACAACCGCTTAGTACCATTGTGTAGATCGTCAGTAAGCTTACTAATGTCAGCTTTGGCATGATTAAGTTCCTGTGTCCGTTTACGTTTAGTATCCAGTTGATGCAGTAATTTCACCTCTTTTAAATAGCTATTCTTAAGCTCTGTCTGCTTATCGAGTTCATCCACCAGCTGGTTATATTGATGTTTAATTATATAAAATCACAAGCGACGTAGAAGCCAATATGGCGATAAAAAATGGCAAGGTATTTAATTTCATAAATTGCCTGCTGCCAAGGTAAGGTAAGGTAAGGTAAGGTAAGGTAAGGTAAGGTAAGGTAAGGTAAGGTAAGGTAAGGTTATCATGCTGAAATGTCCTCTTTGCGGCCACTTGTTGTTTTTGATGACGAATTTCAAATACAAAAAGAGCAACCCTAAAGGTTGATCTTTTTTGTTGCTAACTTACTGATAATAAACAAGTCTTTAATATGGCGCCCAGGGCGGGACTTGAACCCGCACAGCCTTAAGGCCGAGGGATTTTAAATCAGTATATTTTTATTTATAAATCAATATATTACATTTATTTTCAGAACATAACGCCAATATAAGTAGTAATAAAAACAATTAAATAGGTAGACAATTTGATTTATATTCTGAAAGAAATAGTCAATAAATTTTAAGTTACTTTTATCCCTTGGTAAGAAGATTTATTTGTCACCCATTTAATTTATCCAACCAAAACACCCTACCATTCGTTTATCTACGGAGAAAATTTTATGTCTAAAATTAATCACAATTCAAAATAATCAATTACCTGTTTGGTCTGACTTTCACAAATCCACTAACACGCAACCCAACACTAATGGTTAACAACTTCCTCCAACGCTGCTAATATGATGTTCCTGTGATGTAGCTAATTTGTTTACGCTTGTTGTTGATTCCAGATTGGATTAATGGGCATTTCTACACGAATATATAGCCATGTCGAGGGTGGAATATTACACCGCTCACCATCGGTGTAATAACCGGATTATTATCGTTAAAGTTTTTGATGCGCCAGTTTTGGAAGTCTTCCAGTAAATGAGCGTGTTGTCGGTGAAAAGTTTGAATCTCAATTCTACCATTAGATAGAATTTTGTCTTTGATATAAACTAACTCTAATCCGTTGCTATTTTTAGGCACAGATATGCCGGCGTTTATACCCCATCCACCATCAGAGTTATAACCCATGACGCCTGAGATGAAATAGGTTCCTACTCTTGTTCGACGAACATTGACTCCCGCCGATTGATCGTTGGTTTCAAAGCTGCCGTCTGGATGAATTTCAATTATCGGAGAAGCTCTTTTTAAAAATCCGTTTGAGTCTACTTTTACATTTCTTGTTGAATAAAATGTTTGCCATGCAGAATATTGATTTGCTCTTTTAACTCTAAATTTTACATCATCAGTTAAATTTTCCTTTCCTATTTGAAAACAATAATCTCCACCATTGGACTGTATAAAATTTGTTCCACCAGCTCCGCTCGGTACACCAGCAGCATCTCCTTTTGCGTTATAAAACCCACCTTTTAGCGTTACATTTATATCGCCAAGAGCAGCTGGATTAACAATTTTGATCCCAAAATCGCCGACATGCATCAAAGTACCATTCTTATCTTGAAAGGCATGATTAGTAACATTGTTTGCATTTTTTGCTCTTATTTTTCCGGTGCTTAATTGCACATCTCCGGTTATCTCGCCGCCAGCTTTATCATATTTTGTATCTAATTTTTTGTTTATTCCTTCAACACTTTTTATATCTGCTTTACCTTTTACTAATTCCTGTAATGCCTTAATCGATTCGAGTTTAATGGTTTTACCACTGGGTAACGTAAGCTCAACGACACTAGTTTCCCCCATCCAGGTATCCATGTTTTATAAAAAATAGAGGATGTAAGTATTCGCTGCAACCAATGCTCTCGCTGCATCACTATTGTTGTTTGGTTCAGTGAGATTAATTGTGTAGGTTGTGTCGGTAGCTGAAAATGTTGTATTTTCAGCAAGCACTAATTCCGTATCACTGTTAACCGCTTTAATCATGTAAGAATAATTAATATCACCGTTTTTAATGAGCATTAACATGCCGGAGGATACTAATGGATTATTGCTATTCCATTTTGTGTCAGTGCCTTTAACAATAGAAGAACCTGACACTATTGTGACTGTGCCGGTGTTGTATATCATTGTTTATTATCTCTAGAAATAAAGGTCGAAGTCGATTACATAAGAGGGCGTGCTGTAAGTTATATAATCAATTGCTGAAGTATCTACAAATACCCACTCCAAATTTCTGCCAGGTTGAATTGTTATTTTGTTACCTTGGAAGCGGTAGCCTCCAGCTCTGCAATATGTCCAATTCTGATAAACGCGATCTATCATTTCTGCGCATTCATTTGCTTGTAACATGGGCCTAGCAAATTTGGCTGTTACACCCTGTTGAGTCAGGGTGATATTAGCGCCAACCAGAAAAGGTAAATAATTAGATGAGTAACTCAATGTTACTTTTTGATTGTAAATATTAAGACCGTAATCTGTTGGTACTAGCGTAAAATCAGTAGTAAATACCAGTACGTAAACATCGGTTTGTGCATTGCTATAAATAACTTTATTGTCTCTAGAAATAGAAACAACCGCATTTTGATTTGTTGGACGAATGAAAACTAAACTTTTATCAATACTAGGAACAGTATTAAGTATAGTATAAGTATCATTTGCACTTATTGATATTTTCTTTCTAAAAACACAATATCCCAACTTTGATTGGTGAGTTATTTCTACTGCGTTACCTAAACCACCAATGAATAACCCATAGTCACTGCTAGCTGCTTGTTTTGGGTAGCCATAAACCTCTATTTTATACCCATTTTCGTACTGTTCACCGTACAAAAATGTCCCTCCGTCTGACACTCCTCCTCCTGTGCCACCCCAAAACCAGTAGATATCCCAACGATCCCAATTGCACTTTAATTAATTTCCTTCAACTCGTATATTTTCAAGTCTCAGTTGACGTACAGCATAACTTCTGGATACATGATAAAGTCTAGATATAACTTTAAGGACGATTATTATATTATATTTATCTGCCTCAGGAATTGTGAAGCTATGATCTCTTTTTCTTAAATCATGATTTGTTGTACTTAAAAGCTTTGTTAGTATTTGACTTTTATTAGTTATTTCAAACTGTTTAAAGCCATCATTTAAATCAACAAACAAACCGTAATCTGACATTATGGCCTCCTGCCTAGTTTTATTACGCCACCAGAAGTGGAATAAACGGCAAGACCTATGTTATCTAACACAATTTTTGAGGCATCTCCCATGATTTTAAAGTCTTTATTAATTACTAAGCGATTAAATTCTGCGACACCTGTTTCACCATCTATCTTGAAACCGGTATTCCCAGCCTGATAATTTTTTGACTGAATAACAGAGCCGATTAATAATTCTTCAATCGTTCCTTTGTCAATAAATATTGTGCGCAAAAATACCTGACCGTTTTTGATAACAAACATCGGTTCCATCTTGCCATTAGCCGGATTGTAGACAATGAAAGTCTGCGCGCTAAAGCCAATTTGTGTACTGACTTTACCGTTCTTTAATTCAGCCCCAATCACCATGCCAGCGTCATAATCCACGCCGTCATAGTGAATCTTGACTAACGATGTCCATGTTGCGCAGAAGCCTCACCCTTTTTCATGTCGTATTTAGCTTGTAATGAATTCTGAGCGGCTGCCCAGGATTTATCTACTATTACCCTGACATGATGGATAGATTCTGCTAAGGCTTTGGTCTCTGTTACCACATAATTGTCAACCCTGACAATTTCAGCTTTCATCTTACCGTTTTGATGCATGAAATACTGTGTATTGTCGTTGAGCCCTTTTGCGTTTTCCAGTATGGCTTATGTGCTACTGTCTATTTCTTTCTTTAACTGTTTAATGGCTTCCGTATCGTTAATTTTTTATCAATTTCATCAAGAATGTCACCGGGTAAACTATCTGGTTTACCTGATGCTTCAACAAAAGGTGATTTTCCATAACTATTTATCGTGCGAATATAGAAAAAATACTCGTGACCAGCGTTAAGATTCTCCTGTGTACAGAACTGACCTTGTCCGACTTTAGTGGCATGATTAATGACTTCATGTTCTGATGCGTCTGGCAATTTTGTAACGCTAAACCAAAATTCAAATGTACTGCCATAGGCGGCTGAATCGCCTAACCTAGGAGCAGCGGTTAATGAAAACATGCCTCCGTAATATCAACATTGATTGGAGGAGGTGGGGCTACATTGAAAAATCACGAATGGTGGGTTGTGATATCGCTCCTGCTGCGTTAACGGCTCTGACTTCAACGCGATAGGTTCCTCTCGGTAATCCAGCAATATCAACACGTTCACCTGGCACTTGAACCGCGTTTGAATGACTTTTCCTTGTTCAATGATATTGACTGTACTGTAACACACATCGGCCACGGCATTTTGCCAGATTAAGTAACCTTGAACCACATCACCGATATTGACAGGCTAAAGGTAAGATTTATCGGGGGCGCAATGCCACCTGTTGGTAGTTCAGTAAATGGCGGCCTTTCAAATTGCTTACCGATAATATCTTCGTAAATATAAGCACCGTCTTCTTCTAACAGCATTTCTACGCCTTCCTGCGGATGAAATTTCCATTCAGCCACGCGAAATTCAAGCGATTTAATGCCTAAATTCGGTAAATCGAGCAATACCACATCACCAGGACGATAAGCGTACCCGTCTAAGTTTAAGGTTAACTGAACGCGTCTACCCGCCCGTTTCTTGCGTAAATAGAGGTTGGCTAAACGTTGAGCTTGATAAGGACTACTAACAAAGCGATAATCGATATTTTCTTTAATCTCAAGTCCATCTTCTTCTACCCATTTATCCATTACAATGGGGCTAAAGTCCGTTTTAGTGTATTTCTGCTTCGCATCAACAAAAGTACCATAAATAGCATTAGTCGCCTCACTTAAGGGCAGTTCAGGCGTAATGCTCACCGTATCAATAATTTGATGAGGCTCAATTTTGAGCGTAGCTGGGACATGGTACGCGCCCACATAATGATGCCATGTTTACCCGCAATGTATGTCGGTTCTGCACCAATACAACGGTGCATATGTTCAATGATAGAAGCAGGGGATTCCGATAACTCATAAGCACCGTTTAAGGTATAACGCGGCTCCGACTTACCCTCTGGGATCGTCACTGACTCATCACATAAATCCGCTGCAATCTTAAAGCATTGAAATCAATATCACTATCGGGGACTTTTAGGTAACTACGATAATAGTCTAAAATAACCAGTGCCCCGTTATTACTCCAAGTGGTTATGTTCGATCTTGGGTCAAACAATTCTTTGCCCCAGACTTCCGTTTTAACGTTAGGTACACCGTAGGGGTATTTTTCAGCATCATAGCGTAGCGTTAACCTAATCCAGGCTAAAATGCTGCCTATCATGTCGTTTTTCCAGCTTGGTGCATTTTTCAGCAAATAAGGATCAACGCTTTTTCTATCGTTATGTAATTCGTAATCGGCTTTATCACCAAAAGAGTCAATCGTATCGTCGTTAAGCCAAATTTGACCAATGCGACTAATTTTATGACCGGCCAGCGTGATTGCTAAGAAAAGTTTTTCGTTTTTATCCTGTTCGCCTTTCTCTTCTTCTGCAAAAAAAATAACCCAGAGCAAACCGTTTTACCTACAATCACCGCTTATGACGCCGTCGACAAGCGTAAAATCTGCTTGCGCTCAGCTTATTCTCGATAGCCCCCGCTTGGCATTTTGTCTTGAAATAACAATGAACCTGCGGTTTGGACAGCCAAACCCGCTGCCATCAACGCCAGCCCCAAACCGCCGGTTGCCAGTACGCCAGTCACCATCAACCCTACACCAATTATGCTTGTGACGGTCTTGCCCATTACTCAATTCTCTATGCCATGATAGGAATTTTATCAACCGGTCTTGCGCCAATATTAGTCACCGCCCAAATCTTGTTGGTCCATAAAACACCCAGTATTAAGCCTTCATCCCCATCAAACATTACCACATCGCCATGTCCTGCCTGTTGAACAGGAACCGTGTTGAAAAAACGGCTTACACCCTGCTGTAAATCACCAAATTTATTGCTTAATACCCGTAATGCGCCCGCCTTTGAGTGATAACGTCCGCGAATTTCCAAACACGGGTTAAAATCGCAAACGGCTATCACACAGTCGGCAGTAAACAAACAGCAATCGTGTTCACCCCATGAAAAAGGGCGACTCATCACCGCCCTTAGGGTATTTGGTAGTCTGGTTGCCCAGTCTGGATGTCGCATTAAAATTTATATCCTAAACCAATGGTAAAAGCGTCTCTTTTCCAATCACCACTGCCTGAACGTTCATAGCCCACATCTAAAGTAGCTCCTTGCCAGAAGTTGACTTGCATTCTTACATCGTAAGCCAACTCGGTTTTGTTATCTGAATTTGAATGTTTAGCGCTATTAATTAATTCATTATCTCTAAACTCTTGTGAACTTGATTCATAAGAAGATTTCTTATAAGCGCCGCCGATTAATCCATAAAGGCTGACATATTCATTAACGTGATAAGTGGAACCTACCATCAAAGAAACATAATTACCGGTTACTTTACCTGTAGCATGTATTCTATCTTTTTTATCATTTTTATCCTCCTTTGCAGTAGCATTATAATCTTTGGTAGAATAGGCAATTAAACCGATTACACCCCATTCGTCATTGATTTAATATCGATAATGCATAAAAGCACCACCTAAATCATGGTAACTGTCTGAGGAAAGGATTGCCGGTTTACCAAAATGACTATTAATTTCATCTTTCGCTTTTTTAGCGTTATCGTTGAGTAAATTAACCTGGTTTTTGACTCCACCGGATTTTACATTCAAATACTCAAAAGAGAGCCTACTCTCACCAGCCTTTGCCATTAACAATGCCGGAACGACTACGCGCTGCGTCTAAGATTGATTTTTGAGTGTTATCAACGGGTTTTGCAGTTTTAATCTGCGTATCTTGTATTTCACGCAATCGTGATAAATGTGCATCAACCGATTTGATTTCTGCCGTTAGGTTGTCGTAGTTTTCTGACTCTTCTTGGTCAAGTGTGTGGGCTTCTTCGGCAGCTTTATTCATGATGTCTAAACGAGCAGCATCGTTAGCAGAGCGCTTAGATTCAAATGATTTTATTTGTTCAGCGATAGTCATCTGACTTTCCTTTTTATTGATTGATGCTGAAACGCCAGCTTTTGAATTTGATAATTTATTTTTTTGCCTAGTGCCGGACGCGGCAGACGGGGTGAATAATGATTTTATGGTTTGAATATTACATTCTGCGTTAGCAGGAATAGTGAAAGCGGAAAGTTCATTCCATTGCCATTTTGTAAAGTGAATGCCGCCTTCATCAATGAAGCTATACTCAAGCGGTCTAAAACCGATAGAAAGCCCTTTTACAAGCCCAGATTTATTAATTCCCAGGCTTCTTCAAGCCTTGCTGATAACCTTGAGGGTGATGCTACTCTGGCTAATTTTTGCTTTGACTTCAATGCCAGCTTTTGTAACTTTGGCCTCTAGCACTTCACCTATCGGTTCGTCCTGATTGTGTTGCCATAGCAGAGGGATAAGCAACGTAAATACTCCACCATCTGGATTAACAATATCGCCGTAAAAATCTGTCGAGGGTGTGGTTGCAACACCTGTTATTTCCCTTTTATCTTCATTGACGGATTTTATCGTCAGAAGACTATAGGAACGTTTATCTTGCATAACGACTCCAGAAAAACCATGTTAACACGAGGTTTTCATTAAAATAAGATATTGATTAAACTAAGAAGACTTTATATTCTTTTTTTGCGGGTTCTGGATTTAACGCCATCAGCGAAATGGCATTAAAGAGCGCCATTAGCGGGTCAATTTTTGCCCTACCGCTGGCTTGTTTTGTGATTAATATGGCATTACCTTTTGGCTCAATACGAGCGTTACTCACGCACCTGTTCATCATCGACTGTTCTGCGTGGATTAACGCTTCTTCTGCTAATTTGCGTTCTGCAGTTTGAATGGCGCCACCTAATCGCCATCCCTGCGATATACCGACAATACTTTCCTGTGGTATTCCTCGCTGAACAATTTCATCTAAAATTCCACCAATTCTTGCTGGATCGACACCGATTTTATCGAGTAATCCATATTGATAAATATGTTCAACAATATTTGCCAGTGCGCGCGTGTCATCGCCTACCTATTTCACTAAAGTGAAATCCCCTTCTTTTTCAAAATCAAGCAACTTTATCGCTTCACTTTTTCGCCACTCAAGAACAGAGGTGTGTCCCCAGGCATATGCCATGACAGCCATTTTCGCGTGTCGTTGCAGCGACCAACAATAGACAATCCAAGAAGGTCATCAAGCCCACCGCCGTCGATACCCATCGTCATAACCTCATAACGATTAAGTAACGTCTCCAATGTCAATTTGCTATCAGATTGTTGTGACCAAAAATCAGCGCCTGCCCAGCGATCAGAACGTAGAGCTAATCCAATTTCCACATTCGCATGCTTGGCTAAAAATCCCCTAAGGGACGCTTCACCACTTTCTTTTGCCTTTTGATATTCTCGATTTTAAAAAGCCTTATCAACAGAATAACCTAAATTAGGATTAACCATTGCAATATTCTCAAGCAACAGATGCTCACCCTTTTCTACCATCTCAGTAGGGTGTTCAAAAATAACGGGTAAAAAATGTGGGTCGTGTATTTTGCCGTCACGAACATCACGTGCATACTGCAATTTCTGTTTAAACACCCCTGATGGCGGTTTATTTGATTGCGTGGTGATATAAATGACAAATCCTTCAGGGCGTGAAGCTAGCCCACCAATCGCCTCACGTAACATGTCTTCGGCTTTATCCTGTTTTCCAAATAGCCATAATTCATCAATCAGCGTGCCTACAGATTTGATACCAGATACCGTATTCGGGTCAGCAACCACAACCTTTCACGTTGTGTTTGTGTTGCAATGTGTAATTGTTCTGATATGTGTTTGTACTTGAAGCAGATCATTTAAATCATCCTCATCTCTGGCCATATCCCTAGCGGGATTAAACGCATTGTTCGCCACTTCAACTGTCGGGGCGATAATGGTATAGCCAGCCGCTAACGTTGATTTACTATTTTTCTTAGGTATCAATATAAAAACTTCAGTGATATGTCTTCTGCCCGTTTTAACATTGTAGGAGCCAAAAAGTGTCGCAACTAAATAAATACTCATTGAACGCACGATTCGCCAAATGTAGGGCTATTCGGTGCATCAACAATCTTAAGCTGTTTGAAAATATTGAGTGCTTACTCGGCCTGTTCACGGTAAATAGGCTTAGGAATGATTGATATTCCCTGTTTTATACGCTCAGTCCAATCTGGACAAGCGGTTGACCACTGTTCCATAATCTGGCCCTTGTTTTTGTTTAAGTTAGCAGTGGTTATTTAATGTTTAAAGGATGGTATAGGTAACGCTGTAAATCGATTAACTGCTTGCGCTCTCTCTGCTTTTAACTCTTTTTTTCCCGGATCATCTAGCTTTCTGTGAACATACGGCGCTAATTTAGCTGCTGCGTCTAATGCCAGTTTTGGAACGGTAGTTATGTTGCTAACCATGATTAACGTCATCACCCTAATCGAATCTTTCAGTTCTTCATCTGACAGGTTATCTTTTTCGTCAACAGGCTGATTAATTTTCATACTTGCGATCAACATTTTCAAATATTTAACAACGTCTTTGTCTTTAACTAAATGGCTGCCTTTTGATATTACGCTTTTTTCGCTGTAACCAGCGTCAATAGCGGCTTCTCGCTGATTTTTACCGGCGTGCAAAGCTTCAGCAAATTTCTTTTTTTATTGTTAGCGTATCGTTTTTTCACAAATGTTGATCTCTTTAAAATGGGAATTTTTTCTGTGAATGAGAGGACGGGCGGTTTTTTAAAGTAGGGCGGTTACTTTTTTTGACCCCCCTGTTTTGTATTTAAAAATAAGGGCTTGTCAAATCGCTTTTTGTCTTTCGTTGATGGCAGCTGTCTTCGCCTATATAAAAGATTTGACAGTTCTCAATAGTATCAGCACCCCCTTTAAACAGCGGGATGATATGATCAAGCTCAAATCCTGACGGGTAATGGACCAGGCGACCACACACCACGCAGTACGGGTTATCTTTCCACACCTCAAGACGACGCTTTTGTAGTTGGTATCCAGTAATATGTCGATTGCTAACATAATAGGGTTTAATAGCGGTGTTATTGAATATCATTAATCTTAGCTTCAACATTTTAAGTTTCATTTTATTTTCACTTTAACGAACAAAATGCTGATTTTAACTATGATAATGCTCATTAAATCAATAATACTGGTTACTATCCAACCGCAGTAGGCAACAATGACAAAATTAATGATAGTCAAACTGCTGTTTAACCCTTTCATTCATATTGTTTTATCATTAAAGTTTTTAACATATCTCTATTATCAGTCTTTATTTTTACTGTTATTTCTGGAGAATTGTTTTCAGACATCATTCACCTATTTCAAATTAATGTTTATGTTTAGCCGCACGCTCGCAGGATTATAAGCGTTAGCATTGGAAATTATTTTCGCTTATTTTCAATCTGCCTGATGGCCGCCTTATCCTGGTTATACATCTCCAGCGCCAGTAGCAGTTACACATTGAGTATCAGGCTATCAATCCAAGTCATCTGTTTAGAAATAACTGGCAAAGCGCAATCATCGAGTAGTGTGCTAGGGATGGGTGCTGGCCGCACGGGAAGATATTTTATCGGCGTGCGCACGCAACCGGTTAACAGCGGCAGTAGGCACATGCAGATGAGCAAAGCGTTCAGGCGTAATCGCTTGCTGTATCGCTTGCTGTATCTCAATAATTTGAAGCTGTGATTGGTGTACGGCCTGTTGGTGGGCATCCTGGGTGGGGCCTCCCGCTATCGTGTTAAAAATATCAACTGCCTGCGCATAATGGGTAAACTAAGCACGGGCTACGTCACGCTCAGCACTCACCGACTGGTTAGCCAGTTTCAGGCGGCCATTCTTGATATACTGAAGCCTGACTACGATGGAAAGGGCGGTTATCGTGGCAAGTAATCCAGCTGAGAAAAGGAGTTTCCAATGCATGCCGTTAATCCGGTAGACAAAGCTCACGCTCTACCGCCCGGCGATTAACCAGCCCTTTTGATACCTTGCCTTCGTCATATTTCCAGCGCCGCATTTCATCACAGGCGCCGCGCATATCACCGGCATTCAGTTTTTTCAGTAACGTTGAGCGTGCAAAAGCTCCGCTACCCACATTATAGATAAATGAGGTTAGCGCAGCTTTCTGCATTTCAGTCAGCGGCACGGTAACGTGAGTCTCAACCACGACCATCGCCGCTTTCAGGTCACGCTCCAGCAGCGCTTGGCATTCCGCGTCTGTGTAGCGCTTACTGGGAGTAACCTCTTTCCCGGTATGCCCGTAGCACACGGTTAGCACGTCACCCCCATCTTTATAGGGTTTGTGCATCATGCCTTCGTGCCATTGCACTAATACCGCCGCAATAGCAACGGCGCTTCCTGCCATTGCAGTCACCAGTCGTCGTTTAAGGTCAGGACTCATTCTCTTTTCTCACCCGAAAACGGTATTCTTTATGTCGGTAGTACCAATTCACTCCACAGGTCAATAGCGTACAAACGATACCGGTAATCAGCGCCCAGTCACTGAGCGAAAATACGCCCAATAGACAAGTGGCAAAGCTCTAGCTGTAAGAGGAGCCGGTGGTGTATTTTTCTATGAAATATTAAAAGGCTTCTTTTTACCCAGGAAATACTGGCTCCGATGAGGAAATTTAAATTATAAAAAAATTACGATTGTATATAGTAAGAACAAGCGCACGATATACTCTGTTTTCTTAAAATATAGAAACTTTAAGGCATGTCTCTTTCGCGATACTGTTAGTCCCATCAATTAGTTTTTTTATCCTTATTAAAATTACCCAAAACAAGCATATCTCCCGGCACTGCTACTTTTTCAAAATTAATGTAATTATCTTTTGGGAAAAGTAAATTCTTAATTGCGAACAACGAGACCGGAGAAAATCTGATATTATTCAGCTGAATCTTAATTTGTGGAGGCACTTTCTCCCGAATTTGTTGATTTACTTGGGCTTGTAGATCATCAGAACCAGACGGACCACCTCCAGCTACTTTACCAGTAACTGTTAAGTTATTTTCCATTGTAGTGGTAATATTTTGTTGGCGTCCAGTACCACCGATCTTAATCGAAATTATACCATTAACATTAGACTGAGCGTTGTTATCAAAAGATCCATATTGGTGTGTCTTCTTACCAGTTCTGTAACTATGAATTGTCGTATGGGTTTTAATATTAATCTTCTGTTCCTTTGAACCAGATAGCCTAGTTTCTCCATTCTCTAGAGGCGTTATGCTCATCCCTGATAAATTCCACTCAATCATGTTTTTCTCAAAGTAGTACTCATCTTTTTGACTTCCATACTTACTTGCCGATTCTCTTGTTAGCTTACTAAGATCTATATTCATAGCCGAAACAGGTGCACTATTAAACTCAGCATGCCATTTATTATTGTCTGCAGGTTCTTTTCCTATCAAACTCCAACCTTTAGATTTATCCAAGCTTTCTGGTAGTACTTCAGAGAAGAATAAACCACTACGAACCAGTAAAGACGTTTCACTACCTTCTGGCAATGGTTCGGACACATTATTGAGATGCATTTCATTTGGAAATTTAGTTCGATCTCCAGTCTGAATAAATAGCTGTAGTATGTCTACATTAGCTTCAGTTTTTAGGACTTTGAATCGAAAACCATTTGGCTTCATCGCTTCAAGGGTTGGTACATGAGTCAGGTCTAACCTGTTAATAAGATACTCCACTTTATTGTTGACAAAATACGCCTTGATTGCTTTATTTAACTCGACTTTCTCCTCATCACTTATGTCAATGTTTTCTATGCTGAAAGCGCCCTTGGCCATATTTAGCTTAACATCTAATATTTTATTACCTTCGGAAGTGGTTCCTGACACTTTCGACAGTTCAACGTAAGCGGTGAGTGTCTTTCCTTCTATACTTATCTCTGGATCACAATTTTCCGGATTTTCTCGAATTTTCGCGCACTTTATTAACGCTCCCTTCTCTATCCGCATCTCTAGCCTAACATCTGTTTCGTTATTTTCCTCAAAATTTAACAATGGGTAACCATATTCTATATGGAATTTTTTGATTGCAGTGACTCCACCTCCTATATTATTTTCTGTTCTTACATCAATAGTATTTTTGTATGTGGTGCTACTTTTGAGATCGTCGTATTGTAATTTTAAGGCCTCGTTGATAGCCTTTTTCTCCATATTAAACACAACATCCCAGCCGTTGGTTGCGTCGTTAGCATCATATAGCGTTTTAATTAAGCTTTCCTTAGACCCCCTAATACCTGCTGCGGCCATAATCTTTTTGTGCAGTTCTTCGGCTTTTAAAGCACGGTTATCGAGTTGAGTACTATCCTTATTCATGACCCTTCTAGACGCATCAACGATCCTCGCTTTCACAATGAATGTCAGACGGATGTCGACGGTTACGCCGTTTTTGAAAACCAATCCGCGATTAGTCTGTGTTTTAGGCAATGATACCAACCAAGCGCCAAAAGGCGTTACACAATTGACTCCCTCTGACCACGATTTTCCTTCATCGGTAAAATTTGGCTTTCCTGTTGCGACGTCATACTCATAAGTCCGCTCACGCCATGGAGTGTTGAAACGAAGGTTTTCGCGCTCAATATTGCGGTCAATGAAGGGCTTATTTTCAAACGTCAAGTTAACAAGAAATTTTCCACTTTCGGTTGATTTTACACCTATAACTTCAGCAACTACGGATTGAACGCGCAGATTGACGTATTCTTTAAATTTGGGATGATTAGGATCGATAATGATTTCAAACGTGTTCCCGTTACTCATGTTTTCCGCTATTACCCCTTTAATGTCCAGACTGATAGGTTTGGTCGTTGAGGCTTGACACTGCAAAAGTAAGGATTTAGCTCTTTCTGTCTCTTGGCTTTGTGTGATGCGAGAGCGCATGAAAGTTAACAGACTATAACTCGCGATTGGCGTTGGATTTTGGAGCCACGCATACTGCAACGCTTGATCTTGAAGCAGAAAAGATTTGGCTAATGTTGTGAGCATTTGTTGGTGTAGATAGTCTAGACTGCGGGTCAATCCTACTAAATCAATAGCCTCTTTATCCAATTCCTCAATTTTTGCAGGATGTAACGTGTCAACTAACTTGTTTAGACGCTCAGTCTCACGTTTACTCAACGCTTTTTGACACTGCCTGGTATAAATGTCGCGTTGGATCTGGAGTAGATTTGATTGTGCACTGGCTAACGCTTTGCCTCGGGCCGCCAGAATTTTAAAAGAGTTTACGAGTTCGTTTTTTTCAGGAATATCAGGCCCATAAGCCATGACTGTATCCAAATTTAAAATGAGCTCTTCCCAATTCAATGCCGTTATATCGCCATAGCCGATTTTATCAAGACCATCTAGCGTTTTGTTGGCATGAGTAATATCATTCATTGGGGCATCTAATGAATTATAGACTTTCATTACAGCATTCAATACATTCAATAGTTTCTGAATACGTTGTGCTATTGTGCACAGTTCTTTTACTACTGTAAGCGTATTTTCCGGGATGAGAATGGCAGTACCGAAGCTGAATGTATTGGTCACGACGTCTAAGCCAGATATAATGGCTTGCATCGTTTCCCATTTTTCAACAGCCGCTTTGTATTTCTGCCCTGCTTGATCAACTTCAGCTTGTTGCTCGAAAACAGCATTGGATAATACGTTAATTTTGTTCTGCTGGTCTTTGGCTTCCTTCTTATTTGTTTTAATGACCGAATCATAGTAACCAGACAAGTCTTTTGATGATTGCGCATTCGCTTTGATGAGACCGGTGAGTAATTCTCCAGATTGAACAATATTCTCATTCAATGTTTTTGCTGTAACGTTGGTTAATTCAGCTAATTTGCGTTGATTAATTTGGCTGGTGTTTTCACTAATTTCACGCTGGATTTCTTGAAGATAATCCATAATTTTCTTGACTGAGTTTTCGTACTCAGTGGCGGGTAAAATTGGCACAAATGCCCCATATCCGCTGTTAGGTGAATAGTTACTCAAGTCAAGTGCTCGGAAACGCATCGTCAGCAAATCCTGATTTTGGGTATCGGCTGGAATGACCTTACCTACCCACTTTAGGTAACCACGCGCTAGCTGTTGCGTTGGACTATCCCCTTTTGTGCCGCTTTGTATACCAAGGACCGACTCGCCAAAGGCCAGCGAAAATTCGATACTATCTTTTAAGTCAGATAAATAGGCGGCACTCGGTGGCTGTCTGACGTCGTGGGTAATGGACGGCCAACCGTTTCCATCCAAATCGTAGCGTAATCCATCGCTTACCAGAAAATGTTTACTTCCATCGGAAGTTTGGAAGCGTGCTACGCCAAAGAAATGCTCACAACCGAGCTGTAAACCATCGAACCCTTTTGGAGTTAGTGAGATTATGTTGGGTTTTCCGGTTGCCCGCATGTCCAATGTGTAGCCGAATAGTCGAACATTTTCACCAGGCAAACTCACTACATTCCTTGACGGGCCGCTGACAACATAACCGTAAGAGATAAACGTTTGTACCTCTTCCTGCATTTTAAACTGCATGCCATCTAAATCAAGTCGCGCTTTATAGATGTTGATAGTCGGCGTCGCGATGATGGAAATAACACCAGGCTGGTCTTCCAGAATTATTTTCGAGAAGTCAGGGTCGTCTTGCGGCTTAAAATTAGGATTAATGGTATCACCGAAAACGGTTGACATCGCTGCTTTGAAAATCCGGCGCCATACAGTGGTTCTCTTGTACTCGGTAAATGTTGTTAGAGGGGCAAGCGTGAGTTCGATAGGTGCTTGCTCGGTAAGATTTTTATTCAACCATATACGTGATACCTCCGTATCTTCGCTAAAAATTTGGAATACACTGTCATGTTTAGCCCAAAATTTTTCGTTCCATAGTCCTTTATTCAAACTTTCTTGAAATTGTTTGTTATTGCTGAAGCAAAGAATTTTTCCGTACTCTTTTACGTAAGCGAATTTCCCTTTATTGACATCCGTTGTATAATTTGTGAAATTCACTGAATTAGGGCCTGTGAAATCATTTTTTTCAAATCCTTCTTTCACTTTTTTAAAACGCTCTTCTTCGTATGTAAATACCTGAACAACTTGGTCACCAACAGATATTGACGAAACAAAATGGGTACCGTATTGAGCGAATTGAGCCAGATAGTCATTAGCGTCTACGGGTGTTAATTCATCAAAGACATCGTCACCACCCGATACGGGAAAATGTCTTAGGCGAGCCATTGAACGCATAAAATCAGTATTAACCCCAATGCGGGAGTTAGGTTTCAAGGCATGGACTGTTGTGAGGATGCCATGTTCTTTCGTGGTGTGAAGCAGTGTTTCGTCAAATCGTGTCAACTTGACAAGGGCATAACGAAGAGTGGTATCTTCCAGAGAGACACCTAAAGTTTCCTTCAGCGCTTCCTTTGCCTGTTGCCCTGTTGGCGCGGATAGAAGCAATGAACCGGCGGGAAGAGATGGGGCTGCGTCATCGATAGCCGGTGCATCTATCTTGTATCCGAGCAATTCTGTTATTAAACTTTCTGCAGTTTCATGTAAGCTTATTACAGGGTATCCCCAATCACCTTTCTTTCCAGACGGTTCTGGCGTTTGCGGCTTCATGGGTTGCTCTTTTGGTCTATTAAGAATATCCAGTTTTCCACTCGTAGGGTTCCAGCCGGGCGAATATCCTTTCACTAGATTAGCGGCGACACCTAATTCAATTTTAAGGGGAGTAATAGACTCGGTTTTAGTTGTTTCAGTCATTTTTATTTCTCGATAATAAGTTTATTAAAAGATAATTTTTTTGAAAAGGGTTATTGCGCGGTACACATGTATCAGCGAGGTAATTTCAATATTAGTTTATGTTTTTATATTTAAATTTTATCAAACAGATATTTCTATGAAGTGGAGCGCGAGCGTGCAAAAACTAGTGAATAATTTATACCCTACGATGGTGCTATCAGCTCATCATTTTGGTTTATTCTATTAGACTAAATCA
Organism: Arsenophonus endosymbiont of Aleurodicus floccissimus; assembly: GCF_900343025.1. GTDB lineage: Bacteria > Pseudomonadota > Gammaproteobacteria > Enterobacterales > Enterobacteriaceae > Arsenophonus. The sequence goes on from NZ_OUND01000001.1 coordinate 796,547, forward strand.
CCCATTCGTACCACATTAACAAACTTTTTGCGGACCGCACTAATCCTTTTTTTACTGTTTTTTGGCGCATAAATTTTAACCTCGGGGTCCATGTCTAATCGCACGGCCAGCAGGGATAAGCAACCGTCAATAAACCCCTCGGCAATCTGTAATTTTGCCCGTATCAGCCGTTCATCCACTCGACGTCGGCGAGCGATGGCCCGCTTCGAATAGCCGTTAACGTAATATGCAATAATCAGACTGAGCTCTTCCGGCTGCCGCACTTTTTGCAGTTGTAAAACGCAATTATCGATAATCAGCCCATCATCATCTGAGCACGAAGGGCGCAGAGATGGACGTAAGGGGAGTACTCCCGTAAAACCCGCGGCTATCGGCGACCAGTCTATCCCGGTGTTGTTATCCCGGGCCCAGGTTCCCCATCGTTCTAGCACTTGTTGAATATTTCTGCGCATCGTATTTTACCCTCTGTAGTACTTTAATTGCTTTATTCGAAATGTTTTGGAGTGTGCGGGTATCCATTCCACCATAGGGGTAAACCGCTTACACAAGATTACCTGCATAACACACACTCCAGTGGAGAAGTATTTTTTCGATTTCTCTGCTCATGGTTTCTTCACTCCTGTTGTGAACGGGAATATTTTTACTGTTCATAGGCGTAACAACCTGCAACAACGTATAAGCACTAGGTTTTACATATTAACCTATTGATTTTAAATGAATGTTACAACCATAACGACCGTAACAACCTTTTTCCTATTAAAAATATATATAGTAAGATATCTATAACCTTCCCTATAATGCTTTTATGTGCCCTATACTTACTAAAGCTATTAATAGCAAAAAGGTTGTTACACTAAATTTAACTCATTGATATTAATATATTTAATAGTGTAACAACCTAATAGGTTTAGGTTGTTGCTGGTTGTTACACCTCTCCCAAACCCGACAAACTTTTCCATCAACACGACACAGAACTTGTTTAAAATTGCAATTTTGCAAAACATTGCCAATGCGCATTTGTTCACGTCGCGATATATTTTTCGGTTCCAAATTCAATGCTTCACGCAAAATATCCGCTGACCGTAAAAATTGCCGTGCCCGTGGTTTTTGTCCTGTCATTAAATCCGGTTCATCTAACCAACGTTCAATAATTTCTTGCCACGCATCTTTGATAAAATATTTTTCATGTACCTGATTGGCCAATTGCTCTGCTTCTTGAAATTGAATACCCGTTTCGTTAAAGAGTTCTCGTGCTTCTGCCCAAAGCTGAATCACATCCTTTTTGATAGCCTCTACATCCATTTTTCCAACTTCAACAGGTAACCAACGCCGATTACCGGTTTTATCGCCTAAAAATTCATCTTCATTCGTAGTACCAATACTCAATGAGCGTCTAGGAAATTGTGTGGCGAATTCTTTAAACTTGGGGATCCACTTTTCATGTGTCCGCGTGACAAAGGCTTTAATTGACTCAAGCTCTTTAGTATTAAGTCCGCGTAATTCGCTAATTTCTGCCACCAGACAGCCTCGCATCTTACGCGCCAGATCATCATCTTTCTCAGCAAAGGAAATTTCAGTAAAAAAAGCCGGATCAGGGGATAACGCCGCCACACCTGAAGATTTTCCAGAACCTTGTGCACCCACCAAAATTGGCACCATATCCGCTTTGATACCGGGCTTTAACACCCGTCCCGCAAGGGCTGTCCACATGTAGCGCGATACCGCACGCGTATAAGCGCTATCCTCAGTACCAAAATGGGTATGGTAAAACTTTTCGATACGCGGTAAGCCATCCCATTCGAGGCTTTTTATCCATTCCATGGCGGAATCAAAGGGGTTTTCATCCGCAGCCAGTAATACCACATCGCGAATTAACTCTCGCCCAACCGCTTTAAAACCTTGCTTTTCCATTGTGATACGCAGTCGTGAATAATCAGCATCAGTAAAGGTTTGCCACTCTTTAGTGCCAACAGGCGTAAACATGATCTCATCACGGAAAGTATCAAACCGAATTTCTACACCAACAAAATCAGGGCACATGACGGCTTTAGCCGCATTATCAATGGTGGCTTCTATTTGGCCTGACGTTTTATTGTGTTTAAACGTAGGCCATTTTGAATTTTCAGTATTGGTCAGGTCATCGAACTCATCTACCGTAGCAACTGCCGTTTTCAATCGCTCGGCACCAGGATTTACCCACCCGGCTTTTTGCGCTAAACTGAATATCGCTTGATAGCCCGTTCTATCGGCACGTAGTTCAGGCCATTTGTCTTCTGCAGCGGATAAGTTTCCTTTAGCGGCCACAGAAGACCAATCAAGCCACATCTTTTTAGCTTTCTCTTCAAAGTTAGTATCTTTAAACCAGGCAATGCGATTACCCATATCCACCCATGAAGGGTAGTTCTCGGCCTGGTTTAACATTTTCGGATACCATAATGCGGAACGTAAATATTCAAACGTCTGTTCATTGATATTTTGCAAATCGACTAAACGAGTTAAATCGTCATTATCAGTCTTATGCACGTCGATATGCTCAATAACAGGCATATTATCCGAGGCTAATAGCGTATCAACATCAACCACGGTACCTTCAAAACTTTCATATTTTGCACCTTCATGCGGCGCAAAAATCATATGCGAAGACTCATAGACAGAGCGGTCCCATTTAATCGCCAAATCACTGAGTAATTCGAAACAATCCATCAACTCCTGCTCAATGCGTGGGCCTAGTGTTTTGTACTCAGATGCAGTCACTTCACGGGATAACAAAAAACCAATACGCCAGCGTTGTTCACCCTGAGCAACAGGATGTTCATGGCTAACAGTGGTATAAGGGAAACATTGATAGAAACGGAGAATGCCAGTAAGCGTGTCCCATGCCTCTAAGGTACAACCGTCCATGTCGAGCCATAGCACGCTGCGGTTACCCGCATTCAGTGCATTACGCCCTTTCTTGGCATTTTTCATTGCGCCCCAGATATAATTAAGGGCTTTTTTCTTTTTATCGAAAATGGCTTTTGTATCGGTTGGACTAATATGAATATGCTTGGTTAATTTTTTTATCGCCTGCTGATACTCGGCAAAAGAGCCAGCAACAGCAGGCCTCGGGCGCTGATCACTCACACTACGCCCTACGGAATAGTTTATTTGCATAGGTTAGTTAACCTTTGACTTATTTAACCTTGATGTAGAAGAAGAGTGAGTTATTAGCTCCAAATAAAATTTTTCTAAGGCAACCATCGTAGATATACGTGGATCTTTATTTTTTCCTGTCAGTATTCGGCTTATTGAAGGCTGTTTAATACCCGTATTAGCTTCTATTTCTAATTGAGTTAATCCCAGTTCTAATAATGCCTTGACAATTTCTATAGGTGATTTCTTATTCACGATATTTCTCCAATTGCTCATTTCATTTAAGTATTTAAAAATACCAATTCGCATAAAAATTTGCAATGCGAAAAATTTATTTAAATTTAATTATAATATGCGTAAAAGTATATTTTGAATTTTATACATAATAAAAGGGGAGTAAAATAATGGGAATGGTAACGGCTAAACTAAATAAGAATATCAAGAAATTAATGGATGAAAAAGGCGTCAAAAGCGTAGCTGAACTATCACGCCGAATTGGGATGCCTCAACCCACACTACATAGAATGTTAAGCGGGGAAGTAAAAAGTCCACGATTAGAAATCGTCCAAAAAATTGCTAATTTTTTTAGGGTGGAGGCTAATGAATTACTCTATAAAGATTTAATGCCCCCCAATATTTCCGCACAAAATGAGCCAAAATTATACAAAAAAGTCGAAGTCAATACTATTCCATTCGACTTTTGTAAGGTGCCAGTATTAGGAACAACGCAATTGGGGGGAGGTGGATATTGGAATTCTAAAGAATCGTCAGTTGGACATGACTATGGTTATATTATTTGGCCGACTGAAGATAATGATGCTTTTGCCCTTCGTTGTCAAGGTGAATCAATGATGCCACGAATTCAACATGGAGAATTCGTGGTTATGGAACCCAACTATAAATATAAACCTGGTGATGAGGTTCTCGTTCAAGACGATCACGGCCAGGTTATGGTAAAAACATTTCTGTATCAAAGAGATGATGTTGTTCATCTGCTTTCGATTAACTCTAACCATCCGCCAATACGTCTCGCCGCGTCAACTATTGAAAAAATTATCTATGTAGCCGGTATTGTTAAAGATTCGCTTTACTATAGAGAATAAGTAAGGCCTATTCTAAAATCGCAATTTTATTTAACGCCCATCAAAATAAATGCGAAAAGTAATTGACTAAGTGCATTTATCGCATAATACTATTTATGCGATTTAGAATAATTAATTTAAGTAAACAACCTTGCTCTTTAACAATTTAGAAAGTCGGAATAGCACAGATTTTTCTGTTTAGACCCCTACGCATAAAATGCGATGTACCGCCAAACACGATCAGATTGGCGAGAAGATTAGCACCGTTTCGTAAAAAATAACGGTCGTGAAAGGGCAACACTGACAGAAAACGAAATGCAAACGCAAACAATATTAAAACTTATTTTTATAAATTTTGTTTGTAAGAAAACACCAGGAAACCACCGACGCTTGAAGTGGCTAAATAACCAAGCATCCCCTATCTAACGCATTACATCGGAAAAACCACCATGCAAAAGTAAAAATCCTGTCATCGGAGCGATTTCCGATGAATAACCACGTCCGGCGCTTACGCTATTTACAAAAACTTGAAGCGCTAAAACGCAATGCCAATCACCCATTCCCTGTCACTGTATACCGTTGAGGTTAACGCATAATGCTTACCGCAAATAACCCTCTGCTGGCAAGACTGGCAGAAAACCACACGCAAATGGTTATCGCCCATAATCAACTGACCGAAGCCCATAAAATGTTAATTAGCCAGCTGGTCGGACAATTTAAAAATGACCCGAATGACCCAAACGAACCGACAAGAGCAAGTAAACCGAAACCTTTTGCACCGGATGTTAAGCCACAACCCGTTGCGCCATCGGTTATCACTGAGCATAAAGAAGTAATTGAGTCTGAGACTACTGTCGACGTGCTAATTAAAGCCGAAGACAAGCCAGCACCGGTTATCGCCGAGAAAAAGGTTAAAGCCCCGAAGACCGAAACGAAACCTACTAAATCAGTTGAACCGATTGCTGAAATGCCTAAGCCTGAACCTAAAACCGAACCAGTTGATATTGAATCGCTTGATTTACGTCACGTGGTCGCCCTGTCGGTTCTGTTTGGTGACAAAGCGGTTAAACCTGACAATACGCAAGTCACTAAAGCCAAAGCGACTTTTGCGTCCGAAAAAGCAGATAGCATTACCGGACAAATTGATGCACTTTATTGTGCCTTAAACGGGGTAGCGCAATTACAAAGATTTCCTAAAGCTAAGATCTTAACTATATGCCTAAAAACGCTGGCCAATTGGGATAACATCTCAGGTATCACCGATCGACGCGAATTTGCCTTGTCATTACTCACGGAATTACCTACCCCAGCGGAAGTCAAACCGATTGATTTTACTGCGCTTCGCAGTGAGGCTTCAGCCTGCATTACTCAACTGGTCAAAGGCGGATATCGCAATGAAGCGCTGGACATCCTCGCATCGTTCAATGCTAAAAAAATGGGTGACGTTACCGATGACAATTTGGTTCAGTTTATCGAGAAAGCACAAAGCGTTTTAGCCAATGATAAATCCGAGGATAGCGATGGCTGAACATGCAAAACTTGCCCCCTCATCAGCCCATAGATGGCTTTATTATAACGGCAGTCTCGCACTGGAAAGCCCCCTTATCCGATAAAACATCACCGTTTGCTGAAGAAGGTAGTGCGGCGCATGCATTAGCAGAAAGTATCTTAAAAATGCGCCAAAATCCCTATAATGAAGGGTGTAGGCGAACGTGTGGCTTTTTTGAGGCAAAAGATTATATCGGTACGTATCCCTTGTTAAAAGCCAATTCGCCACAAGTGGATGAAGAGATGATTGAGCACGTCCAGACCTATATTAATACCGTCTGGCAACTGGCGGACGGGAAAATCTTACAGGTTGAAAAACGTGTTGACTTTTCAGCGGTCATTGGGGTAGAGAATTCGTTTGGTACCGCGGATATGATTATTGTCAGCGATGATGAGCTACAAATCCATGACCTGAAATATGGCAAAGGCGTTAAAGTGGAGGCACAGAACAATGCACAGCTCATGCTTTATGCGCTGTGGGCGTTACATCAGTTTGACCTGGTTTATGATTTCAAAACTGTGTGGCTTTTTATCCATCAACCGCGCCTTAATCATCTGTCCGAATGGGCGCTATCGGTTGAGGACTTAAAAGACTTTGGTGACTTAGCCAGATTGAGAGCGCAAAAAGCCATGGAGATGGTAACCCTTGCCGAGCGTAGTGGTCTGGATGCGCTACCGGATAGTACCTTTTCACCCGGTATCAAGCAATGCCAGTTCTATAAAGCAAAAGGCGGGATGTGTTTTGCCCAGACGCAGTTTGTGCATAACGAAGTCAAAGGCGATTTTATCGATTTAACCCAACCTTTAGCGCCCCAACTAAGCGAGGCAACAAAACGCACTACGCTATTAACCCACCAAGCAAATGGCAAAACTCTACCAGCATGTCGATTTGATAGAGAGTTTTTGTAAAGCCCTGCGAAATCGGGGCGCCGCGAGGCATTACATACTGGGAAATCAGTACCTGGCTTTAAACTGGTTACTGGCAAACAGGGTAATCGTACTTGGTGTGATGAGCGTGAAGCCGAAGTGCTGTTAAAATGCGCCAAACTTAAGCAAGAGTAAATCTACCACAAGAAAATTATCAACCCGTCCCAGGCTGAAAAATTACTTAAGAAAGACAAGCCTAATCGCTGGGCTAAACTGGAAGCGCTTATTCAACGGGCAGACGGTAAACCCGTCATTGCACCGGAATCGGACCCACACCATGCCATTATTACTCACCCCTTAAATGACTTCGACGATATGACCGAAGCGTCACTCGCTGACAAATCCATTTAATCAAAAGGTAACGTTATGAAAATCAAATTGAACAACGTACGTCTGGCTTTTCCTGATTTATTTAAATCTTCTCAGTTTAATGGTCAGAGTGAATACAAATACCGTGCCACTTTCCTTATCGCCAAAAGTCGTACTGATTTGATTGAAGAAATTAAAGCCGGTATCAAACGTGTGATTAGGGAAAAATGGGGTACCAAGGATATCAAAAAAATCTATAACAACATCTGCAATAATCCTAACCGTTTTTGCTTACACGATGGCAACAATAAAGAATACGACGGCTATGCTGGAAACCTATATATCAGCGCCAGCAATAAATCCCGCCCATTAGTCATTGACCGAAATACCTCACCGTTAACCACACAAGACGGCCGCCCATACGTTGGCTGCTACGTTAACGCCACCATTGAGTTTTATGCCTATGACAATAATGGTAAAGGCGTTTCAGCGTCATTAAGAGGCGTTCAGTTTTTCCGTGATGGTGATGCATTTGCAGGCGGAAGTGTGGCCTCTTCTGTTGAAGAGTTTGACGATCTTAGCATGGCTGAAGAAGAATTATTGGCAAGTTAACACCCGGGAACTACCGCGGCCTAAGGTAGTGAAACAATCAGGAATATTTAGCACATAAGGAGGCTTAAAAATGAAATTAGATAATATGACTGAAGTCCTTACGCTCGCTCATCCCAATAACAACAGTCATTATCTGCTTAACTTATCGCCACCCGTTTACGTCGATGAGGAAACCAGAACATTAATCAATATGATCTAATTACTGGCTGAAGAAAACAAGTACCTGAGAAAAGAGAATAAGCGACTGGCGAAATCAAATCCTTAATATGGTGGGCTGTGCAAGACTTGAACCGGCAATAAGTAAATTATATTTACTTGCTCTACCGTTCAGATAACAGCTCAAGTATTTAAAAATGATGGCACCATTTATAGGCTATAGACGAAAAAATAAATTATGCAATATTTATTGTTTTGCGATTTAGAAACCTATAGTGACATTCCAATTAATTGTGGTACCCACCGCTACGCTGAAAACGCGGAGATTTTACTTTTCGCTTATGCGTACAATCACGGCTCTGTCAACGTCTGGGATGTGACGCAAGATAAAACGATGCCCGCGGATTTAAAAACCTATCTTGATGACCCAGCGATTTTAACCGTCTGGCATAACGGCGGCATGTTTGATACGGTAATTTTAAACACGGTGTTAAATATTGACTTACCGTTATCCCGTGTTCACGACACCCTGGTACAAGCCCTAGCACATGGACTACCCGGCGCGCTTGGTTCGTTTTGTGATATATTCAACGTCAATAGCGATAAAGCCAAAGATAAAGAAGGTAAAGCGCTCATACAGCTATTTTGCAAATCGCGCCCTAAAAACAACAAAATACAACGCGCCCCGGCGTTAACCCACCCAGCGGAATGGCAACGTCTTAAGCAATACGCGGGTTCTGATATTTTAGCCATGCGCGAAATTTATCAACATTTACCACATTGGAATATGAATGTTGATGAAATAGATTTATGACAGTTAGACCAAAAAATTAATCGCCGTAGGATGTATATGGATGTTGAATTGGCAAAAAGCGCCTTCACTGCCGTTGAAAACAAGCAAAAACGGTTATCAACCGTCACTCAACAATTAACAGACAACACCGTACAGACCGCAACGCAACGCGATGCTCTGCTACAGCATATCGTCTCGGCATTTGGCATCACATTACCGGATATGCAAGCCAGCACGCTACAGCGCCGCATTAATGACCTTGATATTCCACTGGCTTTAACGCGAACTGCTGTCAGTCCGTCTGCAATCGTGCACAACCAGCACCAGTAAATACAAAGTGCTGTTAAAATCGGTAAGCGCAGATGGACGACTTAGGGGGACTAAGCAATTTTGTGGCGCTTCACGCACCGGACGTTAGGCGGGGAGGATTTTTCAGCCCGATAATCTCCCAAGACCCAGGCTTGACCAAAAGACGATTGATAACGGGATTGAAGCGTTAAAAGCCGGTTGCGCCGAACTCATTTTTGATAATATTATGCAACTGACCAGTTCTGCGCTAAGAGGATGTATTATCGCGCCACCGGGTAAAAAACTGGTTATTTCTGACCTGTCAAACATTGAAGAACGCATGTTAGCATGGCTGGCGGGGGAAAACTAGAAAGTCAACGCTTTTAGCGAATTTGATAGCGGCAAAGGCGATGACTTATATAAACTCGCCTACGCGCGCGCATTTAATCTTTTACCTGAAAACGTCACTAAAGCCCAACGACAAATAGGTAAGGTGATGGAGCTGGGCTTGGGCTATGGCGGTGACGTTGCTGCATTTCTGACGTTCGCCCTCGCCTACGGTCTGGATTTAGATGAACTGGCGGAAGCCGCATTACCTAACATACCGCCTAACGTTAAGCGAGAGGCGATGCGCTGGTATCAAAAATCCGTTGAAACAGATAAAACTTATGGCCTCAGCGAAAAGGTCTTTGCTACCTGCGATTCCCTTAAACGCATGTGGCGCAATCCACATCCGCAAACCGTATCATTCTGGTACGAAATTGAAGATGCGGTAAAATAGGCCATTCAGGTGCCGAATATACCTTTTAAGTGCCGTAAACTTACCGTCCCTCGCGATAAAGGCTGGCACAAGATTTATTTACCGTCAGGGCGGAGTATTTGCTACCCTTCTGCGCGAATAGAAAATCGACAAATTACCTATATGGGTATTAATCCCTACAGCCGAAAATGTAAAAGATTAAAAACCTACGGGAGGAAATTATGTCTCTCCAAAGGAACACTTTTGTTGACTATAACGGGTTGGACGCCTATAGAAATCGTTCCACAAGATGCTTATGTATGGGATGGTATCGAATGGGTACGCACAGATGGCAGTGTTTTTAATGGTAATGAAGAAGTTATTCAGGCTTACGGAGTTTGGATGACCCCTGATCACCAAGTATTGACGGAAAAGGGTTGGAAAAGTGCATCACAGAGCAAAAGATATAACAGGTCTTCGTGTCGGCTACCTGACGGCTATGAACTACCACGGTTCAGACGGAAAGAAATCGATCTGGAAAGCACGTTGCACCTGTGGACACGAAATAATCATAGCAGCAATAGAATTACAAAAACAAAGAAAAAAAAGTATAACTGCCTCCTTGCGGATGCCGAAAGGCACAAACAATATCATACAAGAACCAAAAGCACGGAATGTCAAAACACCCCCCACTTTTACTGTATGGAGCAGCATGTTAGCCAGATGTACTCGCCCTTCCCACAAAGCATGGCCAAATTATGGCGGTCGAGGAATAACGGTTTGCAAACGGTGGCAAAAAAGTTTCAGCAATTTCTGGGTAGACATGGGCAAAACATACCAACCCGGCTTATCTTTAGATCGCATCAACAACAATGCAGGTTACCACCCCAAAAAATGCCACTGGGCTACATAGCGTCAACCAGCTCAAAATACTCGACGAGCACGATACGTGCAGACTCCCCCGGCACAATGAATATACAGGAATTAGCTCTCCTAACAGGGATTGCTTCAAGCACGCTTTACTACCGCCTGGTAAAAGGGGTAAGTCCAGTACAACTAGTGGAACACCCAACATATCGCGGAAGTTTACGACCTGATCAATTGAGGGCTCGCAACCGTTTTGTAATAGCAACACCCGATCGGCCCTTAATTGTTCATAATTGCGAAAATATCTGTCAAGCCGCCGCGTGAGATATCTTAGCCTATAACATGCCACCTATTGAAAAGGCGGGTTATGAGATTGTCTTAACCGTCCATGATGAAATTATCAGCGAAGCGCCGGATACCCCACAGTTCTCAGCCAAGGAATTAAGCAAACTCTTAAGTGTTAAGCGTGACTGGGCTTTTGATTTACCGCTTAGTGCAGCTGGCTTTGAGACTTATCGATATCGAAAGGAATAAATAACACAAAGGATAAAATAAACATCATGGCCTTTAGAAAAAATGATAGTCTACTTTATTTTAACGCGGCGCCCGATGCGGTACACCTTGAGCAGTCAGGGCGATACCATAAAGTCGCACGCGCATGGTCACAGGCAAACCGACTGGCGCGTAATCGTAATAACCGTATCTGGAGTGAGAACCGCGCTGATTTTTGCATTATGCAAATCAAACGGGAGAATATTAAAAGGACGTATTCATGCGGTTAGTTAGGGAAGAGAGCATTGAAAAACATTTGGTGCATGAAGTGCGAAAAAAATCGGCGGTATTGCCTATAAATTTGTTTCACCCGGGCGACGAGGCGTGCCTGACTGATTAGTTGCACTCCCCAATGGCAAGATTATTTTTGAGGAGTGCAAAGCATCAGGCGAAAAGCCCACCCCCTACCAATTGCGCGAACACGCACGGCTTTTTGCAATGGGCCATCAGGTCATCGTACTGGACAGTCAGGATCTAAGCAGTATTTTACCCGCTGTAGACTAAAAGCTTACTTTTTAAACCAGTTTTATAATTAAGGTTACAATCGTTGCTGCAGCACCAACAATAGCTAACATGACACCGCTTAGTTTTATCAGAAGACTATTAGTTAAGGCTTCAACATCCTTACGAACCAATGTTATTTCAGACGATAAGTCTTTACAAACATCAGCAATCTCAGCCGATAAGTCTTTACGAACATCTGCTATTTCTTTTCTGACATCAGATATATCACGCTTAACATCAGCAATATCAGCTTTGGTCGCCACATCAGCAACCTCATGCGATTTACGTACAACAAGCGAAATAGCTTTAGCTTGCTGACTAGTAAGTCCAGCCGTTTGAAGCTCTTCTGATGCCTGTAGTGTATCAAATGCAACCTGACCCATAGGGAATCCTCCTTTTTGGTAAGTATAACGGGTTTAGGGTTCAATCTGCAAAATCTTTCACGTTAATACCTTAATTCGTTTCATTACGGAGAAATATTTTTATGTCTAAAATTACCAAAACCGAATTAATGACGTTTAAAACTGATAATTTGGGTGTCAAGTTACAAGAAACCATTTATCAAAACAAACCAGTATTCTTTGCCGTAGAACTGGCAAAGGCGCTTGGATATGCCGACCCGCATGATGCTCTGAATAATCACTGTAAATCATTGATTAAACTTAATTCCGGTGAAACAACGGAATTGAATTTAGGCTTTTTACCCTAAAGGAATCATACTCGCGCCAGAATCCGATCTCTACCGTCTGATACTAAAAAGCAAACTCCCCTCTGTTGAACGTGTTCAGGATTGGGTATGTGAAGAGGTGTTACCCGCATTACGTCAACACGGAAGCTATAGCATTAAAAAGCATCACAAAGACGAAGGAAGCGGATTGCCTGAATTTCGTAAAGCAAAGGCGATAGAAATTCAGGCGAAAGCCATACAAATTCAAATGGAAAATGTGAAGAAGATATTTGAATGGGCAACGCATCTATCCGATAACGCCAGACAAACCATTATAGCCGGATTGATAAACCCGATTCCGGGTAGTGAAGTGATCCCCTTGCCGCTTATCACTGAAAAACACTATACCGCCACAGAGATTGGTAAAATGTTTAATGTTTCCGCAAATAAGATTGGGAGGATCGCTAATGACAACAAAATGAAAGTTAAAGCGTATGGCGATACATACCCCGATAAATCGCCTTACAGTAACAAAGAGGTTGAGTCCTTTCGCTACAACGAGAAAGCTATAAAGAAATTCAGAGAAATTCTTGCCGCTGAACAGGAAGCAGCAAAAAGTGAACTTGTTTAAATACCCATTGACGAAAGAAGAAATCATGCGCTATAGTTTATTTCCATCTGCAAAATCAGATGTCGGGATTGACCTTCTCGCCGTAACGCCGTAACTAAGAAGGCGCATAGCACGCCGTCAGCGTGTTTTTTTATGCGTCAGTCTGCCATATCAAGAATCAATGGTGGGCTGGATGGGGGAGCCGAAAGGCTCGCCGGGATCCTTCTTAGCCGGTAAGGTCAACCTTGTCCAGTTCGCCACCCAAGATTGACCTCAAAGGTGGTGATTGTCCTAATTTAAGAAGGAAATCATTACTATGAATACTTTAATATTCGACACTATTCTTGAAACTATTTCCCATAACGAGCAAATCTGGTTCACTTCTGCCGTGCTCGCAAAGGTATTAGAATACTCCAATGCCAAATCGATAAGTAATCTTTACAAATGTAATTTTGATGAATTTGGGCAGGACATGAAAACGGTCATCAAATCGATGACCGTTAGAAAAACCGGAAATATAAACATGGATGTCCGCAGTTTCTCTCTAAGAGGCACACATCTGATCGCTATGTTTGCGAATACGCCAGTAGCAAAAGAGTTCAGAAAATGGGTGCTGGATATCCTCGATAAACAAACAGTTAATCAAACCGCCAACTCTACTCCTCAACCCCAAACTAAAGCTGCAGAGCGTTTTAGCCATTCAGACATTCGTAATTTAACACATTTAGTCTGGTGTATAACAAATAGTTTTCGTTTTGAGCGTTCATGGAGTAATGCGGTGTGGCTAGCGTTACGTGAAGTGACCGGCACGCCATCACCAGAGCGTTTTCAGGTAGAGCATATCCCCTTAATGGCTGACGAATGCAGTCGGATTTACTACATCACCGAGTCATTACGCCAGATTATTAATGAGGCTGAAAAGCAGACGATTAAACGACTTCTACATAAACGTGAGAATATCGATACCGTATTAAGTGAAATCAAACAGCTTTTTGAACAATTCCATCATCACCAAATCGGGATAATTACCGCTCGCACTCACCACTAGTACAAAGGTGAGCTTACCCACTTCCTAGAACGCCATTAATTAATCTTAACGCCCCTTTCTATAGGGGGCAATCTTTCATCAATTTCATTATTAAGGATCCTCCTTATGTCAAATTTAATGAACATACCAAATAAAAATTTTCCTATGATCGCTGGTGTTGAAATTTACACTGACGAAAATAGCCGTTTTAATATAAACGCGTTACATAAAGCCAGTGGTGAAGGTGAACACAAAGCACCTAACCAATGGTTACGAACTAAACAAGCAAAAAAACTTATTTCAGAATTAGAGGCTAACTTATTGAAAAGTAAGCAAACTGCAAATGTGCAGTCTACTCATAAAGTGATTCATGCCGTTAATGGTGGTTCATCACCAGGCACTTTTGCTCATGAACTTTTAGCGATTGAATATGCAGGCTGGATTTCGCCTAAATTCAGATTGATGGTTAATCAGATTTTCATTGATTACAGAACGGGTAAATTAGCTCCCATTGACCCAACAAATTTCGGCTTACCTAATTTCCTTGACCCTGCTGAATCCGCCATTGCATGGGCTGAGCAGCATAAAAAAGTTCAACTATTAGGTGTACAGGTTCAACATCTTGAAACCGAAAACGATTGCCTTAAAAATCTCTTCAAAGAAGGCATGACCCCTACCCAATTTAGCAAAATGCTTAACGGGGTAAACAGTCAACAGATAAATCATTATCTTGCAGCGAAAAACTGGCTCTATAACGAAAGTAAATCCGGCAACAATTTACGCTGGCGTGTTGCCGCTACCGCTCGGGATAAATACTTAACCGAAAAACAAAACGAAATAAGCCCACATGGTGCGAATAGTTTCATTAGTTATCGCCCTGTTTTACTTAGAAAAGGCGCACAGCGAATTTATGACCAGTATTTGGCTGACAAACTACCCATGAAAAAGAACTGGAACAGATTATATACCCATGACAACACTATCCAGATTGTCGCCTGAACAAAAGACAATCGCAAAAACCTTCACACCTCGACTTTACCAAAATCTTATTATCAATCACCTGCTCGATATCAAACGCTCAAATGTTTAGGTGGGGATGGGAATGGGTAAAACAGCAGCAACGCTGACGGCGTTAGAAAATCTCTATTTATCAGGCAGTGAAACCAAACCCACATTGGTGTTAGCCCCTTTACAGGTAGCGCACAATCCACTTGGCTGGATGAAGCGCTTAAATGGAACCATCTGCGCAATATCGAAGTGCAACCCATCATTGGCAACGCCAAAGCAAGGATGGCAGCACTCAAAAATGCCCATGCCAGCGTATTTACGGTTAACTATGACAATCTCGTCTGGCTGGTTGACATCCTTGGGGACAGTTGGCCCCTTTTGGCACAATTATTGCCGATGAGAGCACACGGTTAAAATCATTCCGGTTACGTAAAGGCGGTAAACGCACCGCAGCACTCGCGAAAATAGCGCATAAATCTGTTCATCGCTGGGTAAATCTGACTGGTACGCCTTCACCTAATGGCTTGATGGACTTATGGGGACAAGCGTGGTTTATTGACCAGGGCGAACGGCTAGGCAGAACCCATAACGCGTTCACATCTTGCTGGTTCAACCGTATACAATTCCCTAGCCAACAATGGAGCAGGTTTGAGCCTTTAGGGTTTGCACATCAGCAAATTCAGTTAGCACTCAGCGATGTCACGTTATCCCTTAATGCCGCTGACTGGTTTGACATCGATGAACCGATACACAACGTTATCAACGTTACGCTACCTGCAAAAGCGCGAGCACACTATCAGGCCATGGAAAAAGAACTGTTTCTTGAATTGTGCGATAGCGCTATTGAAGCGTTAAATGCCGCTGCAAAAACAATAAAAACCTTCAAATTGCCAGTGGCGCTATCTATAGCGATGACAATTACAACTGGACAGTGATACACGATGCCAAAATCCAGGCACTGGAAAGTATTGTTAATGAATCAGGAGGGATGCCAGCGCTGGTTGCTTACCACTGGAAACATGACCTTGAAAGACTTTTAAACGCGTCTCCAAAAGGGAAAAATTTAGATGCCAACCCACAAACCCTCTTATTGACTGAAATAATGGCAAAGTCCCGTTACTTTTTGCCCACCCTGCAAGCTGTGGACACGGCTTAAATTTACAGGACGGCGGTAATATTCTGGTCTTTTTCTCCCACTGGTGGGACTTGGAGCAGTACTAGCAAATTATCGAACGTATCGGCCCCACCACAGTCAAGCGCAAGCAGGGCATAACCGTCCTGTCTTTATCCATCATATCGTCGCTAAAGATACGCTTGATGAAGTGGTCATGAAAAGGCGCAATTCAAAACGGGCAATACGGGATTTATTACTGGAAGCAATTAAAAGGAAATAACAGCATTTTCTTAGTTAAGGAGAAAACAGCATGTGATTTTAATCTTGGCTATGTACGCCAGCCCTTACACATTAAGTAGCGTAGTCAGTTTTCATATCCAAGAATTTGACACCGAAAATATGTGTCACTTCGCCGCTAAACAGTTTGAACGTGAATTTGAAACTGTCAAGGATATCAACGCCAAAGCGATTTGCGTTAAGAAGTAAGCTAATTCTACAAAGGTTCAACTATGAAACTTGACATCATCAAACTATTAATCACGACATTACTCTTTATCAGCGCCGCCTTTGCTTTCGAACTGATAAGTTGGACATCTTGCCCATGCCGATGCCGTCATTGACCCGCAAATTAGATTTAAGCGTGGTGAATTAAGCGATATTCATTTAGGTGGGCACGAGCTACTGGTTATCGGCATTATAATAGTGCCTGCACTTATCGTTTATTTTAGGGTATTTTGGGGTATTTCTTGACACATTGAAGAAGTAGTCTAGAGCGAATAGTCATTATCCCATCTGAATTTACCCCACTCAAATTAGTAATACCAAAAGGTAAGCGATTAGCTATTAAAAAAGACCAGCGCAAGGCTGGCCAACACCAGGGAAAATTACGTTGTGAGTTTTTCAATGAGGACATAAACGTGAATAACAATTCTATGTTTATTACAGATGAACAGATGAAAGAACTAACAGGTTACCAAAAACCATCCAAACAATGCAAAGTTTTAGAAGAAGCGGGAATCTTTTTCATTAAGCGGCCTGATGGTCGTCCAAAAACGACATGGGAACATTTCAATAACCCCTCTTCAAAAAAACTTGATATTAATTTTGCTGAGAAACCAAATTTCGGAGCTATGTAGTTATGTCTGGAAAGCGAAAAAACCCTGATGATAATTGGATGCCTCCACGCGTATTTCGTGGGAGATCTGCATACGAGTTTAAACATCCAAATGGTCGCACAGTTCGTTTATGTGCTCTAAATGTAGATAAATCTGTTGTTTGGAGTCATTACGAACAATACGTTAATGACGAGAAACATATTTTTAATTATGAATTGCTGATTAATCAGTTTCTATATTCAGCAGATTTTATCGAATTATCGAAAGACACTCAGAATGATTATCAAAAATATTCCAGAAAAGTTATTCCTGTTTTTGGCAAAATGGATCCGGATAATATTAAACCTGAACATATTAGAAAATATATGGATAAAAGAGGATTAAAGAGTAGAACACAAGCCAACAGAGAAAAATCCTTTATGTCCAGAGTATTTCGATGGGGCTATGAACGAGGATTAGTAAAACATAATCCGTGTAAAGGCATTAAACAATACAAAGAAGTTGTCCGTGACCGTTATGTTACAGATACAGAGTATCACTCATTATATTCTATTTCACCTTTGATTGTTCAGATCACTATGGAACTAGCCTATCTTTGCTGTGCTCGACAAGGAGATATTTTAGCATTACGCAAAGATCAACTCATGGAAGCAGGAATTTATATCAAACAAGGGAAAACAGGAAAAAGCCAGATAAAAGGTTGGTCTGAAAGATTAACTAAAGCTATAAAATTAGCTAAACAATTACCGTTAAAAGAAGGTGTTAATAGTTTATACGTTTTACATCAAGAAAATGGAAAACTATATACCCGAGATGGCTTTAATAGTAGATGGTTAAAAGCTAAAGAAGAAGCCGCTAAAAAATACCCTGAATTGAATTTCAATTTTACCTTTCATGATTTAAAAGCAAAAGGTATATCTGATTTAGAAGGGACACTACAAGAAAAGCAAGCCATTTCTGGCCATAAAAATATTGGTCAGACGGCCAGATATAATAGAAAAATAGAAGTCGTGCCGGTCGTAGGTAATCAGAAAAAATGAATAAATATTCAGTTTAACTTAATTTATCTTCTGAAGGTGTTCTGAAAAGTGATTTTAGTCACAAAAATTCACTCTTAAGTGATTAGCTTTTTACCGCTTAACTTTTTGATAAACAATGGAAAATTTCATGGTGCCCAGGGCGGGGATTGAACCCGCACAGCCTTAAAGCCGAGGGATTTTAAATCCCTTGTGTCTACCTATTTCACCACCTGGGCTAAATTCTGGAGGCGCGTCCCGGAGTCGAACCGAGGTAGACGGATTTGCAATCCGCTGCATGGCCACTCTGCCAACGCGCCCTACTCAATCTAGCTTATATGTAGGACTGATATTGGAGCGGAAAACGAGACTCGAACTCGCGACCCCGACCTTGGCAAGGTCGTGCTCTACCAACTGAGCTATTCCCGCATTCTCACAATGCTTAGTTAGTTTGTTAAACCCAGCATCTTTTGATGGGCTGCATTCTACTTGTTTCCTGTATTGAGTCAATACTATTATTAATTAATTCGGTTCGTTCGCTGGTTTTTCAATCATTTCGATCAAGCTTCATTCAAATTCTTCCAGGCGCCAGATAAATATTGAAACATAGACCAAAACGTTAAAATAGCCGCAAAATAAAGTGCTACGATAGCAATTACCTCAATTTTGATATTAGGATGCCACAGTAATCCAACTAATGAGAGCATCTGGGCGGCTGTTTTAAATTTTCCAATCCAAGATACAGCTACACAACTACGTTTTCCTACCTCAGCCATCCATTCCCGTAATGAGGAAATAATGATTTCACGCGCTATCATAGTCACTGTCGGTAATGTAACCCACCAAGTATGATAATATTCGGTCACCAATACTAATGCCGTTACTACCATAATTTTATCAGCGACCGGATCTAAAAATGCACCAAATCTGGTTGTTTGCTGCCACAATCTGGCAAGAAAACCATCAAACCAATCGGTTAATGCAGCAATGACAAAAAGAAACGCACAAACAAAAGGCGCCCAGTGAAAAGGAAAATAAAAAAATAACACAAAAAACGGAATCAATATGATACGAAAAAGTGTTAACCAAGTTGGAATATTTAATTGCATCATGCTCTATAATTGTCTGCTCAAAATAAAATATATCTACAATTCCACTACGCTTATTGCTTTAACGCATTATGAATTTTTTCTGCTAGTGCATATGAAATCGTTGGCACTTTTGCGATTTCATCAAGACTAGCATTACGTAAAGCTTGTAAGCCCCCTATATATTTAAGTAGCATCTGCCGACGTTTAGGACCGACCCCTTTAATAGACTCTAAGGTGCTGGTATTTCTAACTTTCGCCCTACGCTGACGATGTCCTGTAATCGCGTGATTATGTGATTCATCACTAATATTTTGTATTAAGTGTAGCGCTGGTGAATCAGGCGGTAATGAAAGACCTTCTCCATCAGGTTTAAAAAACAATGTTTCTAAGCCAGCTTTGCGATCATGTCCTTTAGCTACCCCTATCAATTTGGGTCGCGTAATATCCCAATCAACATTTAATGCCTGGAATACACCAATTGCTTGAGCCAGTTGTCCCTTGCCACCATCAATAAAAATAACATCCGGTACTTTATTTTCATCTACATGTTTACCATAACGTCTCGTTAAAACCTGATACATAGCAGCATAGTCATCACCAGGCGTAATATCAATTATATTATAACGACGATATTCAGAACGTAAGGGCCCATTACTATCAAAAACAACACAAGATGCTACAGTTTGCTGCCCCGATGTATGACTAATGTCAAAACATTCCATGCGATAAATTTTTTCTAGTCCTAGCAAGTCAGCTAATACCTCTATTCTTTGGTGAATAGTTGATTGTTGTGCAACTTTTGTTGTCAATGCTGTCGCTGCATTAGTACGAGCCAGTTTTAAATATTTAGCTTTTATACCTCGCGGTTTCACTTGAATATTAATTTTACATCCCGCTATTTTAGTCAATAAATTAGCAAATAGCGCTTTTTCCGGTAATAAAAAATCCAATAATATTTCTGCCGGTAAAGAGCGAATTTCACTACCCTGTAAATAAAATTGACCTAAAAATGTTTGCACAACTTCACTTAATTGTGTGTTTGCAGGGATCTTTGGATAATAACTACGGCTACCAAGTACTTTCCCTTGGCGAATAAAGAGCACCTGAACACAAGCAATACCTAAGTAATAAGCAACGCTAATTACATCTAGATCTTGTGTATTACCAGTGACAAATTGTTGCTCTGTAACCGCTCTAACGGCTTGTATTTGATCGCGATAACGCGCTGCATTTTCAAATTTAAGAGCTTGACTAGCTTGCTCCATATTTTGGATTAATTGATTAAGAACTTGCTGATCCTTACCCGATAAGAATAAATGAACATATTCTACTTGTTGATGATATTCTTCATCAGCAACCATCCCCTTGACACATGGTCCAAGACAGCGATTAATATGATATTGGAGGCATGGTCTGGATCGGTTGCGATAGACACTGTCTTCACACTGACGCAATGGAAATAACTTTTGCAATAAAGCCAGCGTTTCTCTGACAGCATGAACACTTGGAAATGGGCCAAAATAGTCACCCTTTGCCTTCATAGCACCACGATGCATAGCCAAACGTGGGTGTTTATACGCACTTAAAAAAATATAAGGATAGGATTTATCATCCCTTAGCAGAACATTATAACGAGGCTGATAAAGTTTAATATAGTTATGTTCAAGTAATAAAGCCTCGGTTTCTGTATGTGTTACAGTAATATCAATCTGAGCAATATTTTTAACCAGTTGTTCGGTTTTACGGCTTGTTACTTGTCCTCTAAAATAACTCGCTAACCGTTTTTTTAAATCCTTAGCTTTGCCGACATAAATAACCACCCCAGATGTATCGTACATACGATATACACCTGGTTGATTGGTTACTGTCTGCAAAAATACTTTCGGTTCAAATAGTTCAGGCACTATAATAAAAACTCTCTGTTTGAATCAATCCATTCGTTATAGCTATATAAGTTAATTCTGCATCACTACGCACTTTTAGTTTACTAAACATTCTATAGCTATTTATTGTTTTTTGTTTAAGTTGAGCTTTTTTGCTATTTCGTCAACTGGTATACCACGCGTCACCATAAGCATAATTTGTAATTCACGATCAGATAAAAGGTTTAAAGGATTGCTCATTTCTGTATCTAATTGATGCAATACCAGCCATTGTGCAATATCCGGCGGCAAATATTTTTGCTTTAATTTGACGACACGAATGGCATGCAGTAAATCGCTTTCTTTCGCCTTCACACTCAGTAAACCTCGTGCTCCAGCTTCTAGCGCCTTCATTAAATAGATATTTTTCTTTTCAGTAGAATGCATAATTATGCCTATATCAGGGATCATCCTAATTAAACTTTGTAATTTTTTAATTAATTCATAGTCGCTTGTTCTGTCATTTAATAAAATAATTTCCGCCGTATGTTTTCGGCACCATTGTATAGCTTGATTCAAAGAGACAACATGCCCAGCTATTTTCATACCTTTTGTTTTATCAAAAATAGACTGCATTCCCAATCTAATAAACTCATTATCTTCCACTAATAACACACTGATCAAAGAAATCTCCCTCTTCTTATAAGTAATGAAAATGTTATTATCATTAATATATAAATTTATTTATGCTAGACAATCACTATATTTTATAACTAAAAACAGAAGGTTAATAAAATAAAAAATAATATTAATTATTCAAGATACTATTTATAATCAATATAAAATAATTTGAAATATAAACTCATATTATTGTTCGCACTTTATTTTTTCAGTATTTACAAAACATAAAGCTAAAAGCAATAACAACAGCACTCCAACATAAATAATAGTATCGACAGCAGATTTATGAACAATAATAATCAAACTGACAATAAATATAGTGCCAATATAAATAAAATAACATAAATAAAAATAATAATCTGATTGGAAATATTTAATGAATAACTAAATAAATACAAAATAAAGAAAATAACTAAAGATAGCTGCAAGTAAACAGTAAGATGATTGTGCTAAATTAATACTAAATAATAATAATGCTAACGGATAAGTTTTACTAGCTAAAAAAAAACGCCAGTAATATTACTAAGATTAGAGGGGTAAAATTCAAAGTTGGCTGTAACAACCTCGATATATTGATATTATATTCAGTGATTTTCATTGAATCTCCTCAACACCATCAACTAAAATTTTACCAAGATACTGATGATTATAGAATTATAAATCTAACAAAAACTGGTTTAATTTATTTCTAAGTATTAAGGATATGTTGCTCTGTAAAAAATGCCGTTTTTTCAATAAGGTTATAATGCAAAGGATTACAACCAACATAAAACTGAGTAACTAGAAAAACGATTTTACTCTTTTCAAATAAAACAGTATTGGCATAATAACTTTCAGGTTTAAACATCTTAGAAAAAAGATGCGTACCACATTCATGGCAAAACATTCGCATTAGCCATATAGAATAGCGACAATAACTAACATAGTACTTACCTTCGATGGACAAACCATTTTCAACAATAAAGGTCAAACAGATCACCATTCCATTTTTGGCATATTATATAATTTCAGACAGAGATTTCATAACAAGGTTTTTCTGTTTTTAATGTAACTGGCTCATATAAAGATTGATCCTCATACTACATAAACATGCCCTTTTATTATTAAAAAACAAATAAAAACATAGCAATTTTTTAAAATCAATAACTATTTTTTAACCAAAAGGTTTGAGTAATATATATGTGATCCGGCTCGTTATTATGCTATTTAACTATCTCAAAAACGATAATTTTTAACAATAAATTGCTTAATCAAATCAATGCTGACTTTCCAAAAATTTCTGTTAAAATTGACATGGTAAAGTAAAAGCACTCAGTTATTTGAAATTATGATAATAAAAAAGCTATTGAACATATTTTCAATAGCTTCTTATGTGTAAGATATCTAATTTATACTTGAGTCATACGATTAAGTAATGGCGCCGTAAGTAACATAATTAATGCAATAACCGCTGTTACTATACCTATCTTCATGAAAACATCACTATATATGCCCAATGATACTAAAGGATTTAATGATTCACCTTGAGGAGTTGCCGTCATAGAAGCAATAAAACCTGCAATAAAAGCAGCAGCTGAGCTGGTTAAAAACCATGAACCCATAATAAATCCCATCAAGCGTTGAGGTACTAGCTGCGCAACCATTGCTAGTCCCAAGCCAGAAATCATCAACTCACCAATACTTTGCAATCCATAAGAGAGTACTAACCATTTAACAGAAACAATACCTGCTTCATTCGCAAACTTTGCGCCTAATGGTAATATAAGAAATGCAGTCGAACAAAGTACCATGCCGATTGCAAATTTATAAGGCATAGGTAAATTATCACCCATTTTATTATATATCGATGCAAGTATCGGACTAGCAAGCATGATCCAAAGTGGGTTCAAAGCTTGGTATTGCGCGGGCTCAATACTAATACCCAAAATATTATGCTCTACATTGTGTATAGCAAAGAAATTTAATGATGTTGGCATCTGACTATATAGTACAAAAAATACAACTGCCTCTATCATTAAAATAAAAGCCACAATCATTTTTCTGCGAGCGGTACCCTTTAATGCAATAGTTTCCTTAACAAAAATAATTACAATAAAACATGAAATAATTGCCAGGGCGGCTCTTGCCACAGCCATATTATGCAATAACCAATTAGATAGTATAATAAGTGCTACTATACCGATAATAGTAAATAAATATTTAGACAATTCGATTGATCGAAAATCAGGTTTAGAGCCATAGTTTTTAACCCAATTTCTACATACTAAGAAATTAACTAAAGTAATAATCAGGCCAATTACACTCAATGAAAATGCAATATCCCAGCCATAGTGCTTTGCCAGCCAGGGGGTCGCCAACATAGAAAATAATGAACCGATGTTGACAGCCATGTAGTACATTGTAAATGCACCATCGAGCCGCTGATCATTTTTATCATAACAAGTGGAAAGTAACGAAGAAGGATTTGCCTTAAATAAACCATTACCAACAGCAATGGTTGCTAATCCAAGATACACTAATAAAACATCGTGACTAGAATAAGCAATAAAAGCATAACCAACAATAAGTACGATAGCACCTAGTATGATAACCCTTTTTGTACCTAATACCTTATCACCTAACCATCCACCTATTGCAACAAAACCATAGACCAGTGCAGTAAAAGCAGAAAATAATATAAAAGATTGAGCTTCAGACATTCCTAACATTTGAGTTAGATAGATTGTCAAAATCCCCTGCAAACCACTGAAGCCAAATCTTTCCCATAGTTCAATTAAAAAAATGAAATAAAAAGAACGTGGTTGTTTGAAAGCATTCAAACTGATATTTTTGGTATTATTC
The DNA here is from genome assembly GCF_900343025.1 of Arsenophonus endosymbiont of Aleurodicus floccissimus. Lineage (GTDB taxonomy): Bacteria > Pseudomonadota > Gammaproteobacteria > Enterobacterales > Enterobacteriaceae > Arsenophonus. Next base: position 821,088 of record NZ_OUND01000001.1, read on the forward strand.
ATTGTGGACACAAGTTACCTCTATACAGCTAATATGTTTATATGCACATGCATGCAACATTGCCGTTTACTTTATAGTTATAAGTTAAAATATCAAATAAAAGCTAAATAACCCCAGCTAGTGATCACGACTAGTTTGTCAATTACGACATAATCATGTGATCACCATCGTTTATAACACGTTGTTTTCATGCTTATAACAACGCGGGATGAAAACCAATATAGCAAATATATTCAATAAGTTAAGATTTTTGAATACATTTCATATTCTGTTTTCAACATCTAACTTTTACATAAGTAAATGAAGCATATATAGCAATATACGCCATTTATGCATAAAAAATAAAGAATTAATTAGTAGTAAAGTATAACAACAGGAAAAATTTAGAAGAAATATGACTATCAACTGATATTTTAGTTTCTATTTGAAATTAAAATTTAATGTTAAAAAATCTATATTATGTAATAATAACTTCATATTTTGTAAAAATGTTATTTAATCTAAAAAAATACATTAATCAATTGTAATGTAATACCAAAAAAAATCAACATAATTATTTCCAATAAGTTATAAACTAATAATGCAATTACTAAAAATTTATAATAAATATTTCATAATATAAAAATGAATGGAAAATATCGGATTCAAAAAAACAAATCAGCATACATTGGATATCTTATACTTAAAACAAACTTAGTTGTTAAACCTTATTTTCCAAAACTACCCAAATCTATGCCAAAATCCCGTTATATGATTTTTTAATATTATATGAAAATTAATTATAAAAAGGTGTTACTGACTAAGTATAGTAGAGTGATGAATCAATCAAAATACTAGATTTAATTTTAATGATTGGATATTTTATAAAAAATAGAATTTCAAACAAATGCTAAATTAGATAAAAAATATCATATAAAGTGAAATTATTAGTTTAAACTTTAGTAACAAAAATTATATTCATTAATAATGAAATAAGGTAATGCCAGCACGAAAAATATTAATTATTAGCGTTAAAAATTTTTATTACAAAGAAGAGAACATTAAATTTATTTATATTTAAAAAATAATAACACCATCTTTATGAAAAAATAAATTTATTGTCATTGTAAATTTTATCACTTTTCTGCTTTACGCTTTCTTGCTGAAATTTAATTATTTCTATACACATTGGTAATATTCAAGCCAATTCTGCTAATAAGTCATTAGAATTCTAAGAATAAGATGTTTTAGAAACTATTTGAATAGCAAAATCATAAGCCATTGACTCTAATGTATGTTCTAGATTTTCATTATCAATGATTATCCACTTTAGTTAATTTATTAATTATAAGCATAAGCTATAAATTTCAATTTTAAAAATTTTATTTCAAAAAAAATAGATGTACTTTTTTAAAATTAATACTAACAAAACAAAAACAATTTATATAATATGAAATATTTATCAAAATTTAGCAGAAAAAATTTTGCTAATCAATATTTGCAAAAATTTTGAAATTAACAATAGAAAATAATATAGAATTTTAAAAATAACTAAAACAAATTTAATGTCATTAATTTTTATAAAATCGCTGATTAATCAAAATGATATTAACAGCGCTAAGATATAAAATTAATGTGTACTTTCCTTTAATTCTGACAAGCAATACTTGCCATATCTTGCTCGACTTCTGGGGGACTATAACTATTATCCCTTAATTGTTTATCTAATTATATAAACTTATTCATACCATATTTTTTAACTATAAATAGTTAAAACTCCAATTTTATTTTAACGCTAGTGCTATTTTTATAGTTAACTAACAAACATTAGTTCTTTTTTTACTTAAGTGCATTTTAATCATATACGTTATAGTAAACACTCGATATCAAATTGACTTTATCTTATGTATAATAACAATTTTTTATCTTATTTACTATTGATTATGGTTTTACATTTCCTTTTTGTAACATATTATCAAAAAACCAACATGACGAAAAAATAGAAAATTATGAATTCTAAATCAATAAGTATTAAATAATGAATGACGATTAAATTTTTTTTATTTAACATGACTAGTATTTTTATTAAAATTTACATTTTGCAAACAATAATAATATAATACAAAAAATTTATTAATAACAATAAATAATACATAGAATATACAAAGTAGCAAAAATTAAATTTATTATTAGCGATAACTCTCATCATGCTATATTCAAGGTCAATAAAATATCAATATAGCCAATCAAATAAATTATTTTACAATTGAGTAGCTCATAAATTATCATCTTAGCAATAATCAAATAATTATTACATTATTAGCAGCGGAACCCTTACAACTTTCTTGAATATCAAATTCTACCATCTGACCTGCTATCAATGTTTTATAACCATTACCAAAAGTAGCAGTATAACGAACAAAAACATCGTTACCACCACCTTCAGGTGTAACCCTTTTTTCACTAAACCATTTTACCGTACCTGTGATCTTTTCCATTTTTTTCCTTTGAGACCATAAATTGATTTTTTAATAATGCAAATAGATATTAAGCAATATATTATTACTGCTTATATTTATGCTATTACATACTTTATTTACAATAACAAACTATTTTATATCCTAGTGCTATTAGTCACTTTAAAAAATTTAACAGCGAAAAACATTTTCCTCTATTTTCTATCAAGAAAGTAAAAAGATTACAATAAAAATATATAGGCACTCTTATTCATATCAATTACTAATTCAATAATTTTAATAGCTTAAAGATTATCCATTCTAAAATAGCTTGATATAAAATTATATCTATAAACTTCCTATATCAATCGGTAATAATTAGTTCTATTTTTAATATTGAGTAAATTACTTTACTATTTTCAATTTCACTTTATTATCAGTTACAATACTAAAATAAAAAAATTTAATTATATTTAATTAATTCTACATTTTTAACCATATTAGAGGAATATAGATATTGTTAGACAATACCTGAATTTTTCATTTTAGAATGAATCAAAAACTATTTATTAATATTATCAAAGTTAATATATTAGTTTCCAGCTGCATATTTACAGCTTATACAATAGCAATATCTAATTCTTCTAACCCCATTGATACAAAAAGTAATAAACCTTTCTCTCTTAGCGAAAAATTCACTTATAATATCAATAAAACTTGGAATTCTCATCAGTACGAAATTTATCTACCTTTTTTAATTTATCATAATCGATTAACTTATGATAATAAAAAAATTTCCGGATATAATAAAACTCCTTGGGGATTTGGTATTGGAAAATACCGCTTTGATCAAAATAAAAATTGGCATTCTATCTATGCTATGGCTTTTACTGATTCCCATAATAAAGTACAACCCATAGTCGGATATGGATTTTAAAAAATTTGGCGACCAAGTGAGCTTGATGAATTTCGTATATGAGCAGCTTTCACACTAAGCGTCACGGCCAGAAATGAATATTGGTATATACCGATTGCATTACCACTTCCGATTGCTTCTATTGAGTAGAAACAATTCTTAATTCAAGCAACATATATTCCTGGAACATATAATAACGGTAATGTATTTTTTGCTTAGATACGCTGGCAATGGCAATAAATTTTTAAGTTTCATACCTATACCCTGGTTTAAACCAGGATAATTAGTTACTATTTTATCAATTCGCTCTGTTTTTTTTTCTAAACTTTGTGAATAAAAATCCTATCCATAAAAACAAAACCCAAAATGGCATAAGAATAACTGAAATACGAATTCCATCAGTCAGTAAAATAATAACCAAAATAAGAAACAAAAAAATTAAACAGAGATAATTACCAAATGGATACCATAATGCTTTGAATTTAGGCTCAATACCTTCTTTTATTTTTACCGCTCTAAATTTCAAATTAGATATACAAATCATAATCCAATTAATTACTAAGGTTGTCACAACCAATGACATTAGTAATTCAAGCGCTTTACCATCTAATAAATAATTAATTAAAATACCACCTGATGTTGCTAAAGCTGAAATAGCAATTGAGACAATAGGCACACCACGCTTAGTCACGATATTCAAAAGATGCGGGGCGTTACCTTGTTTTGCTAAACCATAAAGCATACGACTATTACTATATACTCCACTGTTATAAACTGATAATGCTGCAATTAAAACGACAATATTCAAAGAATTAGAAACAAATTTATCGCCTATGTCATGAAAAATAAGCACAAACGGGCTTTCGCCACTAACTACATTTATCCAAGGATACAGTGAGAGCAATACAAATAAAGAACCAATATAAAAAATTAAAATACGATAAACAACTTGATTAGTCGCTTTAGGAATACTTTGTGTTGGATTTTCCGCTTCCGCCGCTGTTATGCCAACGAGCTCTAATCCACCAAAAGAAAACATAATAACTGCCATCGCCATTACCAATCGAGTAATCCCATTAGGAAAGAATCCTCCATATTGCCAAAGATTTGATACCGATGCTTGTGGGCCACCTTTTCCACTAATTAACAGATAGCACCCAAAAATAATCATCGCAATAATTGCGAACACTTTGATTATTGCAACCCAAAATTCTGTTTCGCCATATAAACGTACATTCGTCAGATTGATAAGATTGATAGCGATAAAAAAGATTGCAGCTGAAATCCAGGTTGGGATATCCCACCAATATTGCACATAAATACCTGCAGCAGTCAGCTCGGCCATACCAACCAAAATAAACATTACCCAATAGTTCCAGCCAGATAAGAAACCAGCAAAAGGGCCCCAATATTTATAAGCAAAGTTACTAAAAGAACCAGCAACAGGTTCTTCAACAATCATCTCTCCTAATTGACGCATAATCAGGAAAGCAATAAATCCACCAATTGCATAACCTAATAAAACAGATGGCCCTGCCATGTTTATAGTTTGTGCAATTCCTAAAAAAAGGCCTGTTCCAACAGCCCCACCAAGTGCAATCAATTGAATATGTCTGTTTTTTAACCCGCGCTTAAGCGTTTGCCCAACTTCTTCCGCCATAATTAAACCTTCATTTTATTCTAATTTCCTAATATTTTTATCGATGCAAGCCTTAACTAAAGCGCATATCAAAACTCTTAATTAAAACATTAATTTTTCTTTAAGCCTATATTAAATCATTTAATAAGATTAAAACCCTATTAATTTTAGTTAAAATGGCAAATAACCAGTTACTTTACAGATACCAATGGTAAAATTTCCCCACCGTTTTGGTTTTGATCTTGGTCACAAAAACTGTCTAATGCGACTAAATATAAAAATAAGCAGAGTAAAACCAATCAGTGTCGCAATTACTATTTTTTTATTTTCAATATCTAACCCTTTTCGTATTTTTAATACCACATGATAAAAAACAATTAATATGTCATTGTATAAAAATCAAGTCACTTACTAAAGTAACCATAGCGTCATTGCTGAAAACAATAAAATCCTTTTTATTAATTTATGGTACATACTGTTTGTGAGTTAGCTGCAAAAGTTAAAAAAAATTATTATAGATAAAAAATGGCTTAAACACCCGCTTATAAAGAGATAAACTGATCTTTTTTAAAGATTAACATAAATTTTTATATAAATTATTTAAACATTAAGCTTTAGGACTTTATCATCCCTAAAAAAAGTTGTGTATACTTCTTTAACCAATAACTAGTATGATATCACAATGCTGCAAGATACCCACTTAGCACTTGTTTACGAATTAAGTAAATGGATCGAAGAACACATAGGAAGAATAATCTACCTGGAAGAGCTTGCCGCCTACTCAGGTTATTCTCTTTGGCATATGCAAAAAATTTTTAAAGAGATCACCGGAATTTCACTTGGTAAATACATTCGGCAACGTCGACTTGCCAAAACTGTTAATCTTTTGAGAAATAGTTCCAAAGCCATTTTTGATATTGCGTTGGATTTTGGCTTTGGCTCGCAATCACATTTTACCTATATGTTTCGTAAAGAATTTGGTATCACACCTTACGATTTTCGGCAAAACCCTAATATTAAATTAGAAATCAAGGAACCACTGCATTTAATTTACCAAAAGTCATCAAATATTTAACCAAGGGAAATAATATGTTAATCACACTAGTAATAACTAACCAAGACTGTAATCAATAATCCATTAAAAAGGATGGTAATTTTAGATGCTAAGGTAAAATGACATAAATCTACAGCTACTTTATTTTTAATTTAGCATCTTTTATTAATGTTCAATATGAGCTCTCTCTTAAGTACGAATAATTAACATACTATTTATAATAATAAATATGTAATAAACTATAAATATATAAAATTCTAACAAAAATATACCAATCCTTGGACAATAATAAATCGAGACTAATATTATAAAAATTAACTATAATACAATACGTAATAAACCAGCGTTTGACAGATAATGATTTATAAAAAACATACTATTTTATTTTATAAAACTACCGAATTAGATCATTTAATTTTGACTCAAATAAATTTTTTAATAAAAAAATAAATAAAAGTTTAGATAGATGTAGCGATAAAAACCTTCTTATACGAAGGTTTTTATTATATTAACTAACTGTTAATTTCTCATTCATTCGATTGTTTTAAATTGTCCTTTTCCCAAATACCATCCTCTACCTGTTTTTTAATATCAGGATAAGCATCTATATCAAATATGGGTAATTTGCCAGCTTTGCGTTGTTGATTGTAATCTTTAGTAAGTTTAAACGCGATACCTGAGAGCATCAATATTGCAATTAGATTTGTTAACGCCATCAACCCCATCGAGAGATCAGCTAATTTCCAAACTAAGGGCATTTCTGCCATTGAGCCAAAAATAACCATTCCCAAAGTAGCAAGTCTGAGAATATACAATCCAGCAGTATGATTATTTTCTAAAAAGACCATATTACTTTCTGCATATGCATAATTTGCAATAATTGAAGTAAAAGCAAAGAAGAAAATAGCTATTGCAATGAAAATTGCACCCCAATCGCCAACAGCTGAAGAAAGGGCTCGCTGTGTTAATTCAATTCCGCTAATAGTGGCATCAGCGCTATCTAATGCGCCAGAAGAGATAATAATAATTGCTGTTGCGCTACAGATCACTAAAGTGTCCATAAAAACACCTAGCATCTGTACATATCCTTGCGATGACGGATGAGGCGGATAAGGTGAAGCAGCAGCTGCAGCATTCGGCGCTGAGCCCATGCCTGCCTCATTTGAAAATAGGCCGCGCTGTATCCCTTGTGTCATCGCTTGCGTAACTCCATAACCAACTACGCCGCCAACAGCTTCCTGTAAACCAAAAGCATGTTTAATAATTAGTAAAAAAACATCTGGTAAACGTTCAATATTATTGCTCATTACCCAAAATGCTAATATCAAATAAGCGATTGCCATTATAGGAACAACGAATTCTGCCACCCGAGAAATTGAACGTAAACCACCAAAAATAATAATGCCACAAATTATTGCAAGCACAATTCCTACGTAAAGAGGGTTAAAACCAAAAGCTACTGCTGTTGCCTGAGCAATTGAATTAGCTTGAACGGAATTGAAAACTAGGCCAAAAGCGATAATAAGAAAGATAGAAAAAAGTACCCCCATCCAACGCATTTTAAGGCCCTTTTCCATATAGTAAGCGGGGCCGCCACGATAATTCCCTTGATCATCTTTTGTCTTATATAATTGTGCTAAGGTGCTCTCAGCACAAGAGGTTGCCATACCAATTAAAGCAACAAGCCACATCCAAAAAATAGCACCTGGTCCTCCAGCAGTTAATGCAATAGCAACACCCGTTAGATTTCCAGTTCCAACTCTGGCTGCTAAACTTGTGCATAAAGCTTGAAAGGAAGATATACCTGAACTATCTGATTTATTACTATTCTTCAGTATAGTAAACATATGCCCAAAATAGCGGAATTGAATAAGACCAGTGCCTAACGTAAAATAGATACCTACTCCAAGCAATAAATAGATTAATACACCACTCCAGAGAATATTATTAAAATTGTCTATCAGTTCCGTCAAAACATTTCCCCTTATCTGTATTAATAAAAACTGTCCAATAAATCAAATACACTAATAAATAATACTAAACCTTTTTTAAAAACAACCCTTTTATTTGTATGAATTTCACTCTTTTACTAAAAAATAATAACATTACTAAGCAAAGCAGCAAAACTCCTTAAAATGTAACATAGACATCCTGTTTAGGTAACCTTTTTATTTTAAAAGTGAGAATTATGATTAGCTATAAACTGCAATATAGCAAAGAGATAAAAAGATATTTATCAATTCACTGAGTTTTAATGCACATGCTCAATTATGTCAGTATCCAGTAAACCTTAACAATTATAACCACTAATAATCAAATTATCTTCATATTTTGATAGATGATAGTCGTTATATTTAATATTAACTTTATAATTATAGAAATCATTTACCCTAAATTTTAGTTAAAGAGGATTCATATAGAATAATCAATTAATTATAATTACTAATATAACTTGATATATTAGCTAAAATAACTATAATCCAAATATCACTTTTCGCAATTTCTGCTTCAAGTTTATTTTTATACTTTTATTTTCTAAATGTGTTTTTATATTTATAAGTATAAAACTATTAGTTATATATTTAAATTTATTATGATAACTTTATTAAGTTATTAATGTATTTTTTCATAGAAAAGTCGTTAAATATTTATTATTTTATTAATAAGTTTTTAATTTATATTATCAATACATTATTTATTTAATATTATTTTAGCATTAGTAATAAATTTCTATAATATCAGGAAAAGATATAATCCTTTTGATAATCTTTTATGAAATAGTTTTATCTATTGTAACTATTATTTCTAGCACAATTTAGTTAAATCCCCACAATCTGACACTACCTCGATAACAGGAATAAACAGTATTTATCACTAAAAGCATCTAATTAATCACATAAAGAACGTGACTCAGATCTTTTGTACCACCAAATTGTTTGTTAAAACGAAAAAAATTAAATGAAACATCAACAAAATCAAATAACTTATGTTTTAGGTACAATACTACTTTTTATCTTGTCACTATATTGACTAGAATTACTCGGCCAAATAATGGCATTTAACTTTCATTCTAGCAAGGTATTTCTATCGAAATGCATTAACTAAAAATAAGGAGAATATCATGTTTTTACTAATTCTCAGCCTGATTTGCGCATCTGGCATTTTCGCCGCAATGATGAGCCCCAAATGGGATGATTAAATGAATACTGAAGAGTATCCACCGAGTAATACGCCCCTTTATTAGATTATCATCTGAAAAGGGGCGTTATTTTATATCTAAAAATCAAATTTAAAATATTCTATAAAATTCTCAATCCAAAAAATCTAATTTTATTCAAACCAAACATCTATTATTTCAATATTTATAAAAAAATTAATATCAAACCTAATTCAATTTTTTGTCAATAAAATCATTTTTTATAAGACATGAATCGTGGTTTTAATGGTATTCTTTATTTATCCGGGTTTTATTGATCATAATGTCTAGCTCAGTAATTTGATAATTTTTCCATAAATGAGAATAGTTTTTCACCTCTTCAGGCCATTTATTGATAACAGAAAATCCTCGCTTAAGACATTCCTGATGTAGTGATGTATATCGCAAATGCAAAAATAGCAATTTATCCCTAAAAAATATGACATGTCCCTTTCCTAAGATATATGAAGTTAACGTAGACAATGTAACATTGCCTTCTTTTTTAACAATATAATTTGGTATACGAGTTAATTCTCTATGTTCAGCTAACAAGTGCTGATAGCATAATTCACTCGGCGGGATTACATTTATTCTCGTCATAATTAGCTAATAATCAAAATTTTTATGTTAAAAATTTCATTATATCGCTATTTACTAAATTTATATTAAAAATTATTTTATCTTATATTTTTACTATGCATAACCAATAAATTACCTGATCCTGTAGGTATATTTCTTGTCATGGAAGGATTTATCATTAAGTTGTATTGTGGCGAAATTATTTGCTGCAATAAATCAACTCCAGCTATCGCAAACAGTTTTACAGCTTAAATATCAACCTTGTACACGTTAGCTACTTCAAAATTAGCCATGTTTTTTTATCAGCCAAAGACATTATCATATTTTGCATTATAGGATACTCACTATGCGATTTTAATTAGATAAACTTTAAGTATTTTGACAATCATATATAGTAAAAAATGATATAAAACTCTAATAATACAACTCAATAAATAAATTGATCATTATTTCATAAAATATATTTTAATATCATTTGGTTAATTTAAAATTTAGGTTTTATATCTGCTAAAAATAATCATGAAATATTTATTTAAAATTTTAACTATTATATCTGTTTTAAAATTTAACCTAGTTAATATTTGCCATGCGATGACCAGCCCTACTGCCATATATGTATGCGAGAAAATTGTCGTGGGAGTTGAAGATGGCAAACGCCATTGTTTAACACATGATGTTGAAGGTAATAAACATAATATTACATGATTGACTTAACCATTAATTCTTTCATTTATTGTCAGTCTCATTTGTTAATTATTATTAACCATGTTAGTAAAAAATAATCACTCAATTTTAATGGTGGATGCAGATTAAATTTATAAAACCAATCGAATATTAATTAGTTGTTAAAAACAAGCTATACTTGATAGTGATGTTCATTCTCGAGGATATAAACTATGAAATCATTATTAAAAACATCTACTATTATCACAATACTAATCGGACTTAATTCTATCTCTACTATAGCTGACGTTACCTCACAAAGAAACCCAGCTCCTAACCCTAACAACAATGAGCATCTTGTAAACTCAGTTCTTCAAACCGGTTCAAATGTCGTCAATAATCGCACCAGACTTATAGACAAAATTGTTAATTCAGGTTTAAGTGCTAATCAAACAACAACCGAAAGTGGTTTGAATTTGGGCCATAACACTACGCAAAAAGGGCTAAAAATCGCGGCAGATATTACCAATAAAACGCTTGATATGGTAGGTGCTGCTGCTAGTGGCGGTTTAAAATCTGCCAGTGATGTTCTTGATAAAACAACCGCATTCTCCGCTAAAGTTTCACTAATAAAATATGGAAATAACTCACATCCTCAAGGGTTAACCGTGGCTATCAATGCCATTGACGCGAGGTTAAATTCTCCAATAAAACAATAGATAAAACCTTAGGAGTGGTTAAGGATACCGCTGACGGTAGCTTAAATACGGCTAATCGTATTCTCGACACAATATTTTAGGCAGCGGACACAGTGCTCAACGAGACTTTTGATTCAAACAAAACTATTTCGCAAACAGCGATAGATGCGGTTAAAGATACTGTTAATCATGGTATAAATATGGCTAGTAATACTGCCAATGCCAGTTCAGAACTTGTTAATTCTACTACTAATCAAGGTGTTAATTTGGCAAATTCTGTAACTAACCGCGCTCTTACAATTGCTGATCCAGCCAATAATGCTGGAGCTATTATTAACAATAGCGCAGGTACAACTTCCACCAATAATAATCGTGATATTGATAGTGTTACAAAAGATGAAATTGCAAATAAATACCAAGGATAGCCATTATTATTAAGCACTATTTATCGATTTATGACAAATGTGCATCATATCTCTCTTTCATATTGCTGGTTATGAACGTGAGATATTATTATGAATATGGTTATCTTTAGTTAGCGAACTCTATTAAAATAAAGTGTTTTATTAATTATAACGGTCAATAGCCAAAATTTGTTACAAAATTATTTGTCTATTAATTGGTTACATTTTTCTATTCAGGGTAAAAATCAAGTATCCAGACTGTTTTTTGAATAACAGCCTCAAAATATTAAATATATGTTAAAATAAACCATACTTAATAATAATTTCTATTGTGAGGAGATAATTTATGAAATTATTATATAAAGCATTCATTGTTATTGTCTTATTGAGTTGTCATTTGATGTCAGCAATAGCCGACAATACTCATATATCTCCCACATCAACAATCACTGACACCTATAGACATAATAGCAATCAAGATCATAGTTACGATGAGATAAACGCGATTCTCGACAAAAATTATTTTCAATGTTATGTTATGGCACAACAAAATATTGACTTCGCTAAATACGCTTTTAACGAAAATATGGATTTAATGAAATATACTGTCAAAGAAAGTTTTAAACTTGCGCATAGCGCTCTTAATGGCAGTACAATAACACATAATGAGCAATTGCTAACACCCACCCTGGAATTTTCTAATAATATAACCAATAAAACCTTAGAAACGGGGGTGGCTAACATTGATAAAATTTTGACTACTACCCAAATTAGTAGCAACGAGACTTACAAATCAACAAATATGGCAATCAAAAAAAGTTTGGAAACCTATGGCGCAACGAATGTCCATAATGGTTCCAACCTAACTGATCCTACGACTATACCTAACACTGACATTACCACCAAAACCTATAATTCAGGCAGTCCAGTTTATAGCGATAATGATACCAACTTAGAAATTCATGATGAACATCTGACCGATTTAAATAGAGATTATCCATAATACAAAGTAATAATTGAGCCGATTTGGTAACCAAAAGCATAATCATAATACAAAAAACCAGCCGCAATGGCTGGTTATCAAAATAAAGTAACAACTTAAATCATACATTTTATTAAGTACATGAATGAAAGTTTCATCAATTTACCGGAAATATAATTTAATAAACGGTATTTTACAGATAAAATATTAATAGTTAGTTCTAAAAAAATAATTATTATAGTAAAAGAATATTTATATTAAAATCCAATCAAAACTTAACTGACCTATATCAATTTAGCCATATTTTCAAACTCTCAAAATTAATATAGCATCTGCTTTAACAAATATTTCGTACTTATTTTCAATGGGTTGTTATGTTTAAATATAAAAAACCATCAGAATTAAATGATAGTTTTTTATAAGCTAAATCTTAATAAACGATTAAGAAAAATACTTTTCTACTAAAGCATAAAGAATGGCCACGGTCTCAACGTCTATTATGCCATCATAATTTGATTGCCGAAAATGTAACTGAAAAGCTCTGATCAATTTTGTATAGTCACTATTATTGGCTGCCTGAGATACATCATAACCATAGGACTTTAGTTTTTTGACAATCTCCGTCTTTGCCGGTATTTTATTTTTGAATTGCTCCATATACTTCTGTTTTATTTCTTCTTCATACCAAGCACCAATTCCGGTGTCATAAAGTTTTTTCCATGGAAAGGCAGCACCTGGATCACTTTTACGGCCAATGGCAATGTCTGAGTGTCCAACAATATTTGTTGGTGACATATCTGGATAACGTTGAATAATATTTAATGCTAATTCTTTTACTGCATCAACTTGATTATCATTAAATAGCGGAAAAATCATTTTTCCATTAGCATAACCCGCTTTATTGACGATTTCGATCCCTATCGCAGTATCATTTAAATTTGTTCGTCCAGCCCATAAGCTAACACCCGTATGCCCAGCTCGCTCATTTTCATCCACCAAATTAAAATTCTGACATCATTAAAACCAGCAGCCTGATAAGTTTTATCAGTTGGATCTGGTACTAAATAATGCGCACTAACACTATTACCCGTTAATGCAGTAATTGAAGCTTGAAAATTTAAAGCCGTATAATGACAAGAAAACGAATCCTACGGTTAAAACTTTTGACTGAACGATATGAGTTATAATCGATGAAGTACATGTTTTTTCCTCTGTTCGTTTAACTATTTTCAACAATAAATGAAACGGTTTTTTAACTCCTTATTTAAAATGTAATAATTAATTTCAAAGTAATACTAATCACAAACTATGAAATCAAGATTGAGAACATGAATCACAAATTTATCACTGTTTATAAATTTCCCACACTCTTGCCCGCAATCCCAAAAATTGGGCTTCTAATGTTTCAAGTTGACGTCTGAGACGAAGATAATTTAGCGTCCAGCGTCTGGCGCCAATTCGGTGGTTCTGATAGCATCCAAGCCGGTGTTGGTGGCAATCTTTTAATCTGGGGGACACACTGCTTTAACGAACAAGCGCTTATGGTTATTACGCAAATCATCACTAAGCTTATGTATTTCCATTTTCGCATTGTTAAGTTCCTGAGTACGTTTAACATCAATTTGTTGCAGCGACTTAATTTCGTATAAATAATTATTTTTAAGTTCTATTTGTTGTTGTAATTCATCTTTAAGTTTTTTGTATTGATACCTTAGATGAGTGTAATTGTTATAAACCACCGCAAATATAGCGAATATTAAAGTTGCTATAATTATTATGATAGAATTTAATATTCATAATAAAAGACGTTTTTTCAAACGTTTCCTCGTATGTTAACTATCGTGTTCCTTACCAATAAAAGCGGTTTTTATTATTCGATTTATTAATCAATAAACCATTAACTATCAATGAAAATACAAATTTAGATTAAGTTTAAACACAACCTAACTGTCGCTAATTTAAAATGAAAAATCAAAATAAAAAAGATAACAAATGATTATTTTTCTTTTTAGAAAATTAAATTTAATTAAAATTAAAAAAAATATTTAATTTATTTCTTATAATATTTATTATTTTAAATATAATAATCGTTGTTTAAAAATAGCCGCGAAGCTTCTGCTTTAATTGTTAGAGCGACCACGAATAGCCGAACACAGTCCAAAGTCACAAACTGTTATCAAATAGCCAGCAGCAAAAACAGCCGTCATATTCGCCCCATAAAAAAGGGCGGCTTATTGCCACCCATAATGATTGGGATAATCTTGTTACCCTATTTTAATTTCTCATATTAAACTGTAAATTTTATAACTTCGTATAAAATTCTGGTTGTAATATTTAAGAAGTTCCTTAAGTCACGATATCCTCGATAGGATTGACTTCACCAATAATTTCGATTAGAAAATCCGCTTTTCCATTTCCATCATAATCAAGCATTAGGCTGGTTAAATTTTCTGATTGATTATAATGAACTATCATTTCATTTTTATGGTTAGAAAAATGATTTACTTGCTTAATTTCGATAGTATTACCTTTAATTTGACTAAGGGCAGAAATATCAATTGTATCGCTACTACCAGTCTCAAAATCGATTATTTTATCTGGCGAATCAAACATCGAATCATCTATTTGATAATAATGAAAAACATCATTTCCATCACTACCATATATTCTATCGTCTTCTTCATCACCTGATATGTTATCATTTCCTTTTCCACCATAAATGGTTTCTCTTTTTTCAGTACCAGAAATGACAACATTTCCTTCGTCACCTAATATCTCATCATTTCTTAAAGTACAAATGGCACCAGCTTCTCTATTATTAATAATAGCTCTCATATGATCTTCTATACAACTATCGAATATGTCGTTTATTATTTGCTCTACCTGATAAGGTAAAATTACTAAAATTATGTTTAATGTCTGAATTAAATGTCATTGAATATTTTCGCGATTTATCGACAAAATTTAAATTACATAAGTAATATTAAGTCAAAATTAAAATTTAGCATGTTGGAAAAATTGTTAATAACTAATAATTAAAAATTCAACAATAAGAGTGCGTGCTGCTCAAAAAAACCGATCATTTTTTTGCGCGTCGTTGCAAAAATCTAATAATGGTAGATTAGCTATTATTTTTTACCGAAGGAATAAACAAGAATATCGTGGAAAAAAATGGCAAATCATTGCCGTTTAATTGTTCAGTTTTAGGGAACAAAACAATAGCTCGCAAATTAAACGGGAACAGTTATGCTTCCGTGATTAATTCAGCAAAGCATAAAACTACATATGATTAATCACTGCATCACCAAACTCACTGCATTTCAATAACTTGGCACTTGGCATTAAACGCTCAAAATCATAGGTGACGGTTTTGGCGGCAATCGCCCCTTGCATGCCTTTGATGATTAAGTCAGCGGCTTCTGTCCAACCCATATGGCGTAACAGTAGATAGGTGAAAACCAAATAACATATTGATTTATTTTATTGTTTTATTGTTTTATTGTTTTATTGTTTTATTGTTTTATTGTTTTATTGTTTTATTGTTTTATTGTTTTATTGTTTTATTGTTTTATTGTTTTATTGTTTTATTGTTTTATTGTTTTATTGTTTTATTGTTTTATTGTTTTATTGTTTTATTGTTTTATTGTTTTATTGTTTTATTGTTTTATTGTTTTATTGTTTTATTGTTTTATTGTTTTATTGTTTTATTGTTTTCAATAATTTAAAACATTAAAAACAGACAATATCTAACTAATTGAATATACATTTATTTTATTTAGTTTTGATAACCACAAAATACCCATTGACGAAAGAAGAAATCATGCGCTATAGTTTATTTGAATATGATAAATCAGGTGTCGGGTTTCAGAGCTCGGTAACAGTAAAAGGCGCATAGCACGCCAGAAACGTGTTTTTTATGCGTAAAATCCTGCACATCAAAATATGGTGGGCTGGATGGGGGAGCCGAAAGGCTCGCCGGAGACCTCTTTTGACGCCGGTACTGTGAACCCTGTTCAGTTCACCACCAGTAAGTTTCACAGCTTCGGCGGTGATTATCCTAAAATTCAAAGGAAATCACCACTATGAATACTTTAATATTCCGTAATACTGTTTTAGAAACTGTTTTCCATAATAAAGAAATTTGGTTTACTTCTGCTATGCTAGCCAAAGCATTACAATACTCCAGTAGTAAATCTGTCACAGATCTTTCAACAAAAATTCCGAGGAATTTTCACAGGGCATGTCTCAGGTCGTTGAATCGACGACCTCAGGGAATTATCGTAAAAAGACCTGCATTTTCTCTCTACGTGGAGCTCATCTTGTTGCTATGTTTGCTCGTACTCCAGTAGCAAAAGAATTCAGAAAATGGGTACTAGATATATTAGATAAGGAAGTTAGTAATCCCAAATGCCAACCTGAAGCTCACAAAAAGTTCAGCAGCAAAGATACCCAAAATCTCGCTCGTATCATTGCCCTCATGACGCAAAACTTTCGTTTCAGAGATGCATGGAATAATGCTATCTGGTATGCATTAAAAGAAGTCACAGGCATTCCTTCACCCTACCCAATGGAGGTCAGACTCGTCTCTTCTATCGCCTCAGAATGTGAGCGTATATGGCATGTAACGGAAGAGCTTTAAGATAAAATAGCTGATGCAGAAAAAACAGCGATTAAACGAATTATCCGAAAACATGAAAATGCTGACAAAGTTATCGCTGAGATAGAAATTTTGTTATCTCAGGCTACACAAGATAACCAGTTAATGCTAAATGGTGCACTCTCAAACTGGCATAAAGCGGAATTGACCCACTTCCTCCAACGCTGCTAATATCATGCCACTGTGATGGGGCCTATTCTTTTTTGCGCTTGTTGTTGATTCCAGATTGAATCAGCTGGCATTTCTACACTGATATCTAGCCATGTCGAGGGTGGAATGTTACACTGTTCACTGTCGTTATAGTAAATCGGTTTTTCGTCAATAATCTCTTTAACTCGCCAGTTTTGGAAATCTTCTGGCAGGTTGGTGTGTTGTCGATGAAATGTTTGAATTTCAATGCTGCCGTCAGATAATACTTTATCTTTGATATAGATAATCTCTAATCCATTGCTATTTTTCGGCACAGATACCCCATTGTGTATACCCCATGCACCGTCCGGGTTATAACCCAACACACCATTAATTAAATATTTCCCTGTTTCAATTCGTTGAACAGTTGCACCTTCTGACTCATCATTCGTTTCAAAACTTCCATTAGAAAAAATTTTGATAATGGGCGATGCTTTTTTGACAAAACCATTACCGTCAACATAATAATTCGCCGTCACATTATTTGACCATTTTTATTGGATGGAATGGTGAGGACGGCTTTATAGTGACTGGCGGCATCTCTATACACGAAATAGGAATTGCCAGGCGCAGTTTCAAGCAACATTCTATTCCCATTGCTTTTGATAAGGGCCAGGGTGGCGTAATTGTCGTCACCCTTGATGGTTAAGTCACCTGCGGTTAGTGATTCTTGAGAGTCTTTCTTGGCATAATTGTCGTTACAGGCTTTTTGGCTGATGACATCCCTTGTTGAGTTGCCTGTCGTTTGCACAACATTGGTTTTATCAAATTTATCAGCAACAATTTTGTTAATTTCTTCGACACTACTTGTATCGGCTTTACCTTTTACGGTTTCCTTGATTTTATCGATATCACTTGTATCTGCTTTACCTTCAACTAACTCCTGTAAGGCTTTAATCGATTCAAGTTTAACCGTTTTACCGCTCGGTAGCGTAAGCTGAACAACACCGTTTTCCCCCATCCAGGTATCCATGTTTTGTAAAAAATAGAGGATGTAAGTATTCGCTGCAACCAATGCTCTCGCTGCATCACTATTGTTGTTTGGCTCAGTGAGATTAATTGTGTAGGTTGTGTCGATAGCTGAAAATGTTGTATTTTCAGCAAGCACTAATTCCGTATCACTGTTAACCGCTTTAATCATGTAAGAATAGTTAATATCACCGTTTTTAATGAGCATTAACATGCCGGAGGATACTAATGGATTATTGCTATTCCATTTTGTGTCAGTGCCTTTAACAATAGAAGAGCCTGACACTATTGTGACTGTGCCGGTGTTGTATATCATTGTTTATTATCTCTAGAAATAAAGGTCGAAGTCGATTACATAAGAGGGCGTGCTGTAAGTTATATAATCAATTGCTGAAGTATCTACAAATACCCACTCCAAATTTCTGCCAGGTTGAATTGTTATTTTGTTACCTTGGAAGCGGTAGCCTCCAGCTCTGCAATATGTTCAATTCTGATAAACGCGATCTATCATTTCTACGCATTCATTTGCTTGTAAAACATGGGCCTGGCAAATGGGGCTGTTACACCCTGTTGAGTCAGGGTGATATTAGCGCCAACCAGAAAAGGTACATAATTAGATGAGTAACTCAATGTTACTTTTTGATTGTAAACATTAAGACCGTAATCTGCTGGTACTAGCGTAAAATCAGTAGTAAATACCAGTACGTAAACATCGGTTTTTGCATTGCTATAAATAACTTTATTGTCTCTAGAAATAGAAACAACCGCATTTTGATTTGTTGGACGAATGAAAACTAAACTTTTATCAATACTAGGAACAGTATTAGATATAGTATAAGTACCATTTGCACTTATTGATATTTTCTTTCTAAAAACACAATATCCCAACTTTGATTACTGAGTTATTTCTACTGCGTTACCTAAACCACCAATGAATAACCTATAGTCACTGCTAGCTGCTTGTTTTGGGTAGCCATAAACCTCTATTTTATACACATTTTCGTACTGTTCACCGTACAAAAATGTCCCTCGGTCTGACACTCCTCCTCCTGTGCCACCCCAAAACCAGTATATACCCCAACGATCCCAATTGCACTTTAATTGATTTCCTTCAACTCGTATATTTTCAAGTCTCAGTTAACGTACAGCATAACTTCTGTATACATGATAAAGTCTAGATATGACTTTAGGGACGATTATTATATTTATCTGCCTCAGGAATTGTGAAGCTATGATCTCTTTTTCTTAAATCATGATTTGTTGTACTTAAAAGCTTTGTTAGTATTTGACTTTTGTTAGTTATTTCAAACTGTTTAAAGCCATCATTTAAATCAACAAACAAACCGTAATCTGACATTATGGCCTCCTGCTTAGTTTTATTACGCCACCAGAAGTGGAATAAACGGCAAGACCTGTGTTATCTAAGACAATTTTTGAGGCATCTCCTATGATTTTAAAGTCTTTATTAATTACTAAGCGATTAAATTCTGCGATACCTGTTTCACCATCTATCTTGAAACCGGTATTCCCAGCCTGATAATTTTTTGATTGAATAACAGAGCCGATTAATAATTCTTCAATCGTTCCTTTGTCAATAAATATTGTGCGCAAAAATACCTGACCGTTTTTGATAATAAACATCAGCTCCATCTTGCCATTAGCCGGATTGTAGACAATGAAAGTCTGCACGCTAAAGCCAATTTGTGTACTGACTTTACCGTTCTTTAATTCAGCCCCAATCACCATGCCAGCGTCATAATCCACGCCGTCATAGTGAATCTTGACTAACGATCTCCATGTGCAGAAGCCTCACCCTTTTTCATGTCGTATTTAGCTTGTAATGAATTCTGAGTGGCTACCCAGGATTTATCTGCTGTTGCCCTGACCTGATTGATAGATTTTGCTAAGGCTTTGGTCTCTGTTACCACATAATCGTCAACCCTGACAATTTCAGCTTTCATCTTACCGTTTTGATACATGAAATACTGTGTATTGCCGTTGAGCCCTTTTGCGTTTTCCAGTATGGCTTCCGTGCTACTGTCTATTCCTTTCTTTAACTGTTTAATGGCTTCCGTATCGTTAATTTTTTTATCAATTTCATCAAGAATGTCACCGGGTAAACTATCTGGTTTGCCTGATACTTCAACAAAAAGTGATTTTCCATAACTATTTATCGTGCGAATATAGAAAAAATACTCGTAACCAACGTTAAGGTTCTCCTGTGTCTAGAACTGACCTTGTTCGACTTTAGTGTCATGATTAATGACTTCATGTTCTGATACGTCTGGCAATTTTATATCGCTAAACCAAAATTCAAATGTACTGCCATAGGCGGCTGAATCGCCTAACCTAGGAGCAGCAGTTAATGAAAACATGCTTACCGTAATATTAACATTGATTGGAGGAGGTGGGGCTACGATTGAAAAATCACGAATGGTGGGTTGTGATATCCGCTCCTGCTGCGTTAACGGCTCTGACTTCAACGCGATAGGTTCCTCTCGGTAATCCAGCAATATCAAAACGTTCACCTGGCACTTGAATCATTTGAATGACTTTTCCTTGTTCAATGATATTGACCGTACTGTGACGCACATCGGCCACAGCATTTTGCCAGATTAAGTAACCTTGAACCACATCACCGATATTGACAGGCATAAAGGTAAGATTTATCGGGGGCGCAATGCCACCTGTTGGTAGTTCAGTAAATGGCGGCCTTTCAAATGGCTTACCGATAATATCTTCGTAAATACAAGCGCCGTCTTCTTCTAACAGCATTTCTACGCCTTCCTGCGGATGAAATTTCCATTCAGCCACGCGAAATTCAAGCGATTTAATGCCTAAATTCAGTAAATCGAGCAATACCACATCACCAGGACGGTAAGCGTACCCATCTAAGTTTAAGGTTAACTGAACGCGTCTACCCGCCCGTTTCTGGCGTAAATAGAGGTTGGCTAAACACTGAGCTTGATAAGGACTACTAACAAAGCGATAATCGATATTTTCTTTAATCTCAAGTCCATCTTCTTCTACCCATTTATCCATTACAATGGGGCTAAAGTCCGTTTTAGTGTATTTCTGCTTCGCATCAACAAAAGTACCATAAATAGCATTGGTCGCCTCACTTAAGGGCAGTTCAGGCGTAATGCTCACCGTACCAATAATTTGGATGAGGCTCAATTTTGAGCGTAGCAGGGCCATGGTACGCCCACATAATGATGCCATATTTACCCGCAATGTATGTCGGTTCTGCACCAATACAACGGTGCATATGTTCAATGATAGAAGCAGGGGATTCCGATAACTCATAAGCACCGTTTAAGGTATAGCGCGGCTCCGACTTACCCTCTGTGATCCTCACTGACTCATCACATAAATCCGCTGCAATCTTAAAAGCATTGAAATCAATATCACTATCGGGGACTTTTAGGTAACTACGATAATAGTCTAAAATAACCAGTGCCCCGTTATTACTCCAAGTGGTTATGTTCGATCTTGGGGCAAACAATTCTTTGCCCCAGACTTCCGCCTTAACGTTAGGTACACTGTAGGGGTATTTTTCAGCATCATAGCATAGCGTTAACCTAATCCAGGCTAAACCGCGGCCTATCATGTCGTTTTTCCAGCTTGGTGCATTTTTCAGCAGATAAGGATTAACGCTTTTTCTATCGTTATGTAATTCGTAATCGGCTTTATCACCAAAAGAGTCAATCGTATCGTCGTTCAGCCAAATTTGACCAATGCGACTTATTTTATGACCGGCCAGCGTGATTGCTAAGAAAAGTTTTTCGTTTTTATCCTGTTCGCCTTTCTCTTCTTCTGCAAAAAAAGTAACCCAGAGCAAACCCTTTTACCCACAATCACCGTTTCTGACGCCGTCGACGAGCGTAAAATCTGCTTGCGCTCAGCTTGTTCTCGATAGCCACCGCTTGGCATTTTGTCTTGAAATAACAATGAACCTGCGGTTTGGACAGCCAAACCCGCTGCCATCAACGCCAGCCACCATCAACCCTGCACAAATTATGCTTGTGACGGTCTTGCCCATTACTCAATTCTCCATGCCATGATAGGAATTTTATGAACCGGTCTTGCGCCAATATCAGTCACCACCCAAATCTTGTTGGTCCATAAAACACACAGTGTTAAGCCTTCATCCCCATCAAACATTACCCACATCGCCACGTCCTGCCCGTTCAACAGGAACCGTGTTGAAAAAACGGCTTACACCCTGCTGTAAATCACCAAATTCATTGCTTAATACCCGTAATGCGCCCGCTTTTGAGTGATAACGTCCGCGAATTTCCAAACACGGGTCAAAATCGCAAACGGCTATCACACAGTCGGCAGCAAACAAACAGCAGTCGTGTTCACCCCATGAAAAAGGGCGACTCATCGCCGCCCTTAGGGTATTTGGTAGTCTGGTTGCCCAGTCTGGATGTCGCATTAAAATTTATATCCTAAAACAATGGTAAAAGCGTCTGTTTTCCAATCACCATTGCCTAAACGTTCATAGCCCACATCTAAAGTAGCTCCTTGCCAGAAGTTGACTTGCATTCCTACACCGTAAGCCGTAAGCCAACTCGGTTTTGTTATCTGAATTTGAATGTTTAGCACTATTAATTAACTCATTATCTCTAAACTCTTGTGAACTTGATTCATAAGAAGATTTCTTATAGGCGCCGCCGATTAATCCATAAAGGCTGACATATTCATTAACGCGATAAGTGGGACCTACCATCAAAGAAACATAATCACCGGTTACTTTACCTCTAGCATGTATTCTATCTTTTTTATCATTTTTATCCGCCTTTGCAGTAGCATTATAATCTTTGGTAGAATAGGCAATTGAACCAATTACACCCCATTCGTCATTGATCATACCGATAATGCATAAAAGCACCACCTAAATCATGGTAACTGTCTGAGGAAAGGATTGCCGGTTTACCAAAATGACTATTAATTTCATCTTTCGCTTTTTTAGCGTTATCGTTGAGTAAATTAACCTGGTTTTTAACTCCACCGGATTTTACATTCAAATACCCAAAAGAGAGCGTACTCTCACCAGCCTTTGCCATTACCGCGTCAGAAAATAGTGTCGGGATAACTAGTAACAATATTTTTTTCATTGTTTGTCCTATGATTAGGTAAAAATATTTCACGAGTATAGTGTGAATTAATCTTCGCTCAAATCTCACTTATACACAAAAGTGGGCGCATCTTTTTTACTGCCCCAATAGATAGCCCGCTCAGCCATTTGCGCCACATACCGAAAAATACGGCCATCACTTTTCCGTTTACGCCACGACGCATCCGTGAATTTGTCCGGCAATCCCATTGACCAACGTTCAAAGCGATTCGATATTGTCACCGCCACCGCATTCTCTTCACCGGTCGTTACGCCAATCGTTGAGATTTGACCGGCAAATATCACCTAGGCAATTTCGGGCTTCCCTTTCCTGTTGATAGCAACCAGCATTAATCGTACATTCTGGCCCCGACTGCGCTCATTCATGACATCGCCAATCAGCAAGCGAGTCAAATCCTGACAGTGACAAGATGAGTTGTTATGGGCTGGTAGTGTTTTGTTCCTTAACCTGCTCCACTTTACCAAACTGACCCACGCCTTGATAAGTTTCCCCTGCGATGACCAAATCCCCCACACCGGTATACGCGCGCGGCACGCTAGACTTTAAATCTAATCGAGCGGCAATAACAAGTTCGTAACTCTCATTTATCGCTTTTAACATATTATTTGAAAACGGATGATAGAGCATTAGTAAAGCGCCTCCTCAAACGCCAGTGTCACCGTTGAAAACACGCCTGGCCGATACTGGAAATTTCGTTGGTCATTGGTTGTTAGCTTAAAAACACCAAACGGTGAACGGGTTTCTATTTTATCGTTTATTTTTGGCGTATATCGTAACATGGGGGAAATGAGTATGGCAGCATTACCCTTAGCATCACTGGTTACATTATCCGTCACCATTTTGAGTTCGTTATTCACGGTCAGATAATCTCCTTTTCGCATAACAATTGAACTCGGTAACCAGTCCCTGGTTTGCAGTATTCTGCTCGTTTGGTTCGCAACGCTGACTATGAGCTTGCCCCTGTCTGTTAATCCTTTACGTATCCAGTTGTAAATTTTTATCCGCCCACTTTCCCCGTCGAGCTCAGCAGCCAGTGCTTCGAGTTCACGCGACTTAGTCTCAGTCAGGTTATTAAAAGTTAAGCTACACCGCCAGCGGCTACCAGGAAAACGCACCGTCTGAACACTCCCTGTAAATGTTAAAGTAAATGTCTTGTTATTACTTATCAACTGCCAGTTCATCGAAGAAGGGGCGATATTTTATTTTCCGGCCATTCAATGACTGCCATCATCAACCTCCCAATAGTCTTCGTGTTCGACCATTAGTGGCGAAATCCCGCTGAATGCGTGCAGTGGCATCATCTGCACCTTTTTGTGCACCCCCGCGCAGGTTGCCTGTTTCATCGCCTCAGTAAGTGCTTTATCGCCATTACCGGTCACATTGATCACCTGATGGATGTGAATATCATTAACCCCTTGTTTCTCTGACTCACCACCGACGGCTCTGACCCCCAGCGCACCATCACGCCATCGGGTCAGTGGTATAATGGCTTTCGGCCCTGCTTCACTCATTAGCAAGCGGGAATAACGTAAGCGAATCCACAACACTATTACTATAGGCGCTTAACCCAGACGAACAATAAACACTGCCAAGTGCATTAGCTTTTATACCAAGAAAATTGCCCAACCCAGAGCCACCTAAGCTAGATTCCAGCGCTTTAAAAACCAACATTTTTGTAATCATTCTCATAATATCATTGACCACCGATTGCGCAAAATCAGAAAAATTAAATTTACCCGTCGTCACAAAGTCAGCCAACGTATTTGACATGCCATCGAAAGCGTTTTTAGTAATGTTTCGCATATTATCAAACACGTTTTCTGTTTCCACACCAAAATCCTGCCAGCCTTCGGCTAAACCTTGACTACCATCTTGCGCAATCTTCGCCTTACTTAATGCAGCAGCTCTCACTATTTCAATTTGTTTTTATTCTTATTGCGTTAAAAACTGCGTCTGTTCTGCATAAAGTAGGGAGGTCTTATCTGAAACTTCCTTATCAAGCTGATATGGCCGATTGCGAAAGTCATCCCTGACACGTTGTTCTTCAAGCATCAAATCATAACCCACTTTAAGCAGGGTCATTTGCAGAATTTGATTTTGGGCTTCCTGCTGCAGCTGTGCGGTACGTTTTGTAATTTCAAAATTCTGGTCAGCAAAAAGCGTTGCCTTAAGGCTTTTAACTGTAATTCACGCTCTAATCCGGCATTGATTTGCAACTGCGTACGGATTTCATCCGCATGAACTAACACGCTCTTCTGCGATGCATTCAGCGTTTGCTCTTTAAATCGAGTGAGTTTTTGCTCAAAGGCGGCCAGTTTCCTTTCTGAATCGAGCAGTTTTTCATTTTCCATTAACTGCGCTTGTAAAGTCGCCGTTTGGTGTTGCAGTTGTTCAATTCACTGCCGTCCCGTATCCAGAGTTACCCCGGAACTTTTTTGCGGAGATGCATACAGTTTGTCCAGTTCTTTTAGCGCCTGAGTGTATTCATTTAATGTTAAACTGCCATCTTTATAGCGCTGGTTAATTTCCTGCTGAATTCTCGCTCTTTCTTTCAGCCGATCTTTACCTGCATTTACGGCTGCATTAATTTGTGCCGCGGTTTCGATGGCATGAATGGCTAGCTATCTTTCGGTTTTCGTTTGTGCTTCCCGCTCAACGCGTTGCTTGGCATAAATTGCCTCTTGCTTATCCTTTTCTTTTTGCAACACCTGATTATAGAGTGTCAGACTTTGTGTTGATGCTGCCATCAACACTTTAAAACTGCCTGTCAGGTTATCGAGTGATTTTTTATGCGCCTGAGTTAATCGATCACTTTCTTTAATATTTTCCTGATACTGTTTTTAGTAGGCGGTTCTTGCAAGTTCCTTTGCTTCTTCAATCTGCCCGCGTCTTTCTAATGCGGCAATTTGCTCGTAAATCGATTGCGTTAATACCACACCTTCTGCTGCATAATTTAGCAAGGCCTTTAACGGTTGTGCGCCAATAGCGGACAGCTTGCTGACCAACATATCGACGCTACCGCCAGACTCCTCAAGTTTAGCCCCAAACTCCGCCACATCTTCCAGTAGCTTGCCCGTAAACCCGGCACTGGCGGCAGAAGTAACCGCTTTATAGGCTTCGGCTGTCCCGCCTAGTCGGTCTGCTAACAGATTCAACTTATCCGTTGTTGTTGATAAAAATAATCCGCCTTTTTAAAGTGCCGCATAAAAAGACTTTTACCTTTCTTCCGCTTCCTTAAACTGCGAATACAAATAAAATACTGACCCCGCCGTTGCCATTAAACCCACATTGAGTGGCCCACCTATCAGATTAACAAGGTTACTGAAAGCAGCTGAAATCCTGCCTGTTACGCATTGTAACATATTCAACTCGGTATTTGCAGCGGCAAGTTGCTGCTTAGCTAAAGCTAATTGTCGGGTACCCGTGGTTTCCGCTGCCTGTGCCGTCGTTAATTGCGCTAAAGCCCAGCCGCTTTTTGACTTGCGCTGATTTCAGCCAGATTCGCTTCCGCTATCGCTCTGGCGTTTGCCGCATTTTGCGCCGCATACGCCTTTTCAATTTCAGCCGTATTCAGTCCATTTTGGGCGTTGACCCCGCGTGCATTTTTTCAAGATATTCATCAGATGCAAAAGCCTGTTCACGTTGCGCGATGGCCTGTGCTTTCATTGCTTGCGCGGTTTTTAATCCCTGCTGCGCTCTGGTGGCATCTGCTTTGGCAGCTTCAACAGTAGACTGCGCATAATCTACTACTGCACTTTGCGCGGCTTCTTTCGCCATCTACTGTTGAGTATCGAAAGTGGCGCCACGCGTTGAATCGAACAACCGTTCGAAAGCGGGCACCAATGTATTTGAAATCGTACTGGCGGCAACATTGCTACCAGAAACCAGTTCCGTTAACACATGGTGAAGTTGACCAAATCCTTGTGCAGCTTGGCCACTCGGGCGCTTACATTGGAGCTACTTTCAACCTGACGGGTGAATTGACGGGATTTATTCGCCGTGGTACTGTAAGCATCCGTGAGCTGTGACTTGAAACTGGCGGCATTCAGATGCAATGCCACCGCCAAACTTGCGACATCAGCCATTTAAAATCCTCATAATCGTATTACATTGCTGATTAACATCATCATGTGCAATGACTTCATTTCCCGCCTTATCCGCCCCTTCTGGTTCACTTTCCAGCAGAAAAAACGCTTGCCAGTGCGTCAATATCTCCGTCGGTAAAGCCGCGATTTTGCGCGGGTCAGGGTTCACCCCCATCTATCAGCAAGTTGAAAAAGAAAGCGTAAGCGAGCGGAGTCAGTTAGTTTTTTTAGCGCTATCCAGACACTGCCACAGCTAAATTGCTGAACAAACTTGAGGGCTTCAATCAATGTGGGGGTAGATTTTGTCGCAATGAGTTCTTTAGCCGTGGGTAATTCTTCTTTGGGTAAGTGTTGCCCTGCTTTATCACAAATCGTTTGCAAAATCAGGTTAGCCCCTGCAATACTTGCCTGCGTATTCGAACCGCTGTCCTGCGCCTTTTTTAAAGTCTGTTCATACCTATCAAGCTCCGCAATTGTTAAACGACGTAGATAAACCTCAGTACCAAAGAGGGGATGTTTTTCCACATAGACATCCGGTGCCAGCAAACGGGATTTAAGTGATGACATACTATTTCCTACCCTTTATGTGTTCTTATTCTTTGTGCTGTCAGTTGTTAACTTTGTATTATCCGCCGTAAATTTCGTCGTATCGGCGATTAAGGCTTTTGGGGTACTGTTCCCCAGGTGAGATTATTCTGTTTGCCTTTCACAGTAATTTGAATGACTTCACTGGCGGGCGCATTGATGTCATTCATCTCCCAACCTGATAATGACAGAACCATTGTCGCTGTCCGCTTGTTTGGCAACTCAACATAAAGCTGAACTGTTTCTCTCTTTTGTGCTGCATTTAAAAATGCCGTAAAATTTTCATTTTCTGGATCATCAATAAATCCGATAGATTTTTCAGGGCCTTCAGGTAAATCAGCTAAAAATTGCTTGTTTTTATCTATAAGTGTCGGGCAATCGATAAAACTACCACTTAAGCCTGTAGCACCTAAGGCTTTACAATTAATGAGTGGCTTCATCGTTTCAACGCTATCACTCGGTTTGCCAAATTTAACTACCGTACCTGTGGGGAGCGTGGTATATTCCGGCGAGGTTTTATTTTCAGTCATAATAACTCCTATTAGTTAACGATGTTGCGAATTTCTGATGTTAAGGTATTAAGGATAAATTCACGGTGATAATCCAATGCGGGTCGGATAAAAGGGAGCGCTATTTGTTTAACCGTACCAAACTCTTGCGCAAGCGCTTTCATCACCTGTTTTTTGAAGGTCAGACTCTAACGCTCATCACGGTTTGGGTGTGGCTATCCTTCATTTTGTCTGTCGTTCGTATTTTGATACTCTCTCGCATATGCTCGCCGGGGTTACTTACATCAAACCCTGCATGGGCTTTTATATCGGCGAGCACCGGTTTCATCACTGCTTTACCTGCTTTGCGCAGAATGTTAATGGCCACTTCATCGCCCAATTTTTTTAAAACCGATTCAAGATCGCTTAATCCTTTCACTTCGACTCGTGTTGTCACTTTGCATCCTCCGCATAGGTCAAAATAAAATCCCGCGTGATCCGATAGCCTGTTCGGTTTTCTGTCAGCTCTTCCCTGTCCTGAATTAAGTTACCGCGTTCAACATGTTGTACTGGATAGTCACCCAGATAACCGTGCTCAATATTCTCCCATTCTTCATTGATTTTTTCTCTTAGCTACAGGGCTTTTTCATAATCATTGAGTAGCTGAACCGTTATCTGATATCTCGCCTGTACGAGCGTTGTTTTTGCCAAACCCGTAAACATTTCAGGATCACTGATACGCTGATAAATAACCCCTTCAAGCTGTTTTGAAGGGAGTTGAAGAGGGAAAACTTCTAATCCCGTAATACGGCTTAATGCTTTTTTATATCATTTTCTATCATGGTGGATATTCGCTTCTGTGGTAATAATGAGTCGATCAGGTTGATTACGATCTAATGCCCTAACGGTGAATCGACGTTGTTGATAGTCAACCGGCCAATCAATATCGTTTCTTGGCCTTAAGGTAAAACGCAAGGTTTCGATGACCTGTTCTTGATCAGCCGTCCGAATTTTCCGAAATCGACTCCGCATGGGCAAAAACGGTGGTCACTTCTTCCATTTCCGTATATGGATCGCCTAAAGGACGATATTTTGTGATGGTTCGAAACAAGGTAATACGTTTATTAAGCTTGCCTGATCGCAGCGATTTCATAAGCCGTAAACCTTATAAGGTTGTAATAACTCTTCAACAGCCAACGGCATTTTGGTTGCTGACTCTCCAATGACAACCGCCTCTCGATTTGCATACCAGTGCACAATCAATAACAACATGGCCGTTTCAATATCGGCATCAAACAGCAAGGGCGCCCCCTCACAAAAATCATGCGGATTGGTATCGGCAGGTAACGTTTCCATCAGTTTTCTTCGGGTAAAATTTTCAACAAAACGGTATGACGCCCGGATATAACTGGTTAATAAATCATCCTCACCGTGATAATCTGAATCAATGCGACACTGCCCCTTGACTTTTTCAAGTGCTAACATTATTCCGCCCGCTTTTTCGCTGATTTTTTTGGCTCCGCAATAGCTTCATCCTCTTTGACTGTTATTACATAACCTTTATTAACAAGCTCGCGCCCGTGCTGCTCGACAGTTTCAATCTGTTAACCTTCCTGCACGACAATGTGGTTAAAATAGATGGCACGAACGATCTTTAATTTTATGAATGATTTTCCTTCGAAAAAAAGACGATCTTTTCAAACCGTCTTGGCAGGCTAAACTATTCTCCTGGTTGTTTACCAGGTTCTTTCGGAACCGTGAAATCCCCGTAGAAAAAAGCTTCTGGACGTTTCACGGCTAGCGCCAACCCGCTCTTCACAACAAATGGAGATCATGTTTTTCTCGAAATCGTCGACGTTCTCTGAAGAAATGACGACATTGGTTTCTTCACGATCAAAAAGTTGTGCACCGGCGTTAAATGCCCCTGTCAGGAATTTGCCTTTAAAAGCCGCCGTCTCTGTGGCCACGATGGGTAATCCCCATAATGTCGGACCTGTTAACGCTGACGGATTAGCCAGAATATAACGCCCTAACGTATCCTTGCTTAACTCAATTTTTGCCCAGTCAATAAAATGCAGGACATGGCCGGAGGTAGGGAATCGAGCCAGTTGGGCTTGTAACATCGCCAGACGTAAATCATCAATACCATTTTGTTTGTCAACTTTAAATTCAGCTTTGAATTTAGACTCCTGTGGAATAATCCCGCGTAAATGGGCGCCCGTGCCATCACCAAATAATATTTCCTGCTCTTCGACGTACTTTAATCCGTAGCGCATTTCAGCATCAATCATTGATTGCAACTGTGAAAAATCGGCTAATATTTGTTTGGACGCTTTAAACATATGGGCAAGCGTACGCACAGGGGTCACTTTTTCAGCAAACGCAATATCACTATAGGGTTTAGTGGTGTTTTCAGCGACAGCCGCCGCGTTATTGGTAAAACCAGTTTGTTGTACCCAGTAGATAGTGTTTGAAACCGTTTTTCCAGGCGCTATCAGATCTCTAATGAACAAACATTGCTTAGGCTTAACATCAATACCCGGCAATCTGTCAGACGCAATAATATTTCCCGTAATATTGTGCGTCGTTAATACCGCATTAACACTCACGGAGAAACATTTATTGCCTTCGATACTGGTATTAATAGCCTTAATATTTTCATGTTGACACCACCCTGTTGGCCAACCGTTTGGATTGTTTGGACCGCATTTTGTAATGGCATCTGGGCAACATGTTGTTCCAGTTCGCCTAATGCGGCTTTTATTTTTTTTTAGATTCACGTAGCGCGTTTAATTCCACGGCCAGTTTATCGACTGACGCTTTTGTTTCTGCACTCAGGCCACCAACTTTTTTGGCTTCGTTAAGCTCTTCTTCCGCTTTGGCATTAAATTGACTATTCGCCGCTTCGAGTTTGGCGGACAGATCTTTTAATAATTCATTGGTACTCGACATTGATTGTCTCCACTATCGGGTTGTCGATGCAAATGCATTGATTGCATTTTGCAATTTGGTTAAATATTCAGGGTTTATATCAACAGTAGCGCTTGGCATACCGGTTGAAATAGCGGTAGCGCACGGCTTACTACCGGTTAATGACTTAATCAGTTTTCGTCGTTCTGAGCGCGGGGTATTGGATTTTGCCAACAAGGCATCAATTTTTCGTAGTGCAGCCTGAGGCGTCTCTTCTTCGGTTTCAAGACGGTCAGTTGACATTAATTCATCGGTAAATCCCTGTGTTATTGCTTCTTCAGCACCTAAATAGGTTTCGTTATCCATGATTTTTTCAATATCCGCCTGGTTGAGACCACTTCGAGCCGCATAAATATCAGCCATAGCTTTATCAAAAGGACGCATCTCTTCAGATAGCCGTGCAAAATCATGGCGATTCCCCATACCAACTACCCAACAGTTATGGATCATCAAAAAAGTCCCTGTCCCCATTCGCACTTCATCCCCCGCCATGGCAATAATTGAGGCCACAGAAGCCGCAATCCCTAAGACGTTAACAGTCACCTTTGCCGAATGCGCGCGAAGCAGGTTATAAATAGCCAGCCCCGCAAACATATCGCCCCCTGCGCTGTTGAGATTAACAATCACGTCCTGATCACCTATCGCGCTTAATGCCGCTGAAATCCGTTTTACCGTGACACCTTCCCCCCAATAATCTTCACCAATAACATCAACGATTGAAATGGTATTCGAGGTGCTATGCGCTTTAATACCACTGTGCCAATGGTCAAAAATTTTTGGCTTGATTTCATAAGAAATGTCAGCGCAAGGGCGCTAACGGCAAATTTTTTTATCCATAATCATGATTTCTCAAATTGTAAGCGTGGAAGGTTTCTTAATGTGAACGGAGAACTTCTTTTTTGTTTTTATCTTTGCTTTCTGGCCTATCGACTTTTTCACCTAATCCTAATCGATCAAGCTGGGTCAGGTTTAATTGAACGGTATAAATATCTCACACCGCTATTGGCGGTAAATTTTCTAATCGGCGTACATCGTTACGACTCATCCAATCATTTTATAATGCCGTGGTGTAATAAGCCGATCTGCCTGCGCTAGCGGCACGCAGTAACCCCTCAACCGAAAATTCCACCACATAATTTTCATCCTGTAACAGGCAACGGCTGATTTCCTGTTCAATATTGACTAATAACGAGCGTAATGTATTTGTCAGGAATTGCATATTCATCCCTTCAACGCTTGATGCCCAGCTACTTTGCTTTGTTACATGCCCTACTATGAAAGGAGGAACACGAAACCAGCAGCAAATTTCTTTGATACTAAAGGTTCGACTCTCTAGCATCTGCGCCGCTTCTGGGTTCATCGTCACATTGTTATATTTCATGCCGCCTTCAATCACCATGATTTTTCTGGCATTGCGAGAACCGACGAAATCTTTTAAATAGCGTCTGATACGTTCTCGCTGAGAATCATTTAATGCGGCATCCGATGAAATAAACCCAGAACTCTGTAATCCATTTTCAAAGATTTTTGCCGCCGATTCTTCGACTGACATGGCCGCACCAATAACCTCTCTCCCAATTTGCACTGGGATCATACCGCAAACGCCATCAAGCCCAAATCCCCGGATATGCATCATGGACTTCAGGGGGATCAACATACTGACCGTTCGATAAGGGATCCGTATAGGTATATTTCAATCGTCCATTCGCTTCACGACTCACCACCATATTTTGCGGGAGTAAAGGGCTGAGCGAGACTAACTTGTTGCCAATATATTTTTTCCACCAACGCATTACCGCGTAAACACAGGCTGACAACAATCATCAACATAAAGCGTGAAGGCGTCATCTCACTATTAGGTTGTTTACAAAGTAACGGGTAAACCGGATGGTGTAATGCAAGTCTGCGTGTCTCATCGCTTTGCGTTTGATAAATTTTTAAAGAAAGCGTTGAAATAGATTCACTTAGCAGTCGAACACAGGCCCAAACCGTGGAAATCTGCATCGCATTGTCAACGGTGACCACTTTGCCGCTGCTACTCCTTCCTATCCAATCCTGCCAGAACCCTGCTGTGGTCAGCGAAATTGGGATACCCCGCCAATTAAGCAAAGCACTTTTAAACCTACCGGGGTTATTCCTTTCTTTCATTCCACACCTACTATGATTGGATCATCGAAAAAACCAGAAAGATCCGGTTTATGTAACATCGCTCTACCAATTGTCATGATAAGCAAAACCGTCCCATCGATTTTATTTTCATTTCTTTCTTTAATTGGACGCACAATGTCATCGTTACCCGGCAAGTATTTTCCTACTACGTTACTCATGCACCAGGTCATAATTGGATTGCCATCGTGATGAAAACGGCCAGCCGCTATTGCCGCTTCTAATTCTTTCATCGGATCAGACATATTGGTGTAATTTTGTACGATTGTGATCGGGTTAATGCCTTCATCCGCCAGATGATGAGAAATATTTGTTGCGCCATGCGGATCAATCGCGGTTTCATCAATAGGATGATTGAGATTATCAACTTTTGCGTCTTCCAGTATTTCCCTATAATCAATTTCCGTACCCTCTGTCACTTTTAAATGCCCCGTTTCGACCCACTTTCTAAAACGCTCAGCGATTCGGCGATTTTCAACATCGACACCAAATACAGCATCATACGGCACATAAAAATCCGGAGAAATACAGTAATAATGACGTTTGCTTTCAATTTCTCGCGTGAACAACTTAACCTGTGAGTTCATATCAAGCTTACGGGCTAAATCAAGCGCCTGAATACAGGAATGGCCTTCAAATTGCACTAAGGTTAAGGTCTTATCTTCGCATTTACGCCACTCAATCATATTGAAGTAGGCTGAACGGGCAGACACCCAAATATTTAAATGCTTAGTTTTAAATATGCCGACCAGACGGAGGTTATTTTTTCCGCGATTCTGTTGGCTGATCAGAAAATCAGGATAAATGGATACCCCGATATTGGGATTCGCCTTTCTCAATACCGCCGGATCTGTCCAATCATCGCCTTCATCAACCGTATAAATAATGCCGAACAGTTCATCATTAGGGACTGTACCGTTTAATATCTCTATAACTTCTCTGCGTTTGTCATAACAGGGACCTTCAATATTATCGCCTGCTGTCGTGATCGCCCACATCAGCGGTTGACGTCGAGCGCCCATACCGGTTAGCATCGTCGTGTATAGCGCATTAGTAGCGTGTTCGTGATATTCATCAACAATGGCACAATGCAGCGACTGACCATCGCCAGGATTACCTATAATCGGTTCAAAGTGAGCACCATCAGCAAGCCGATTCATATTTTGAGCATTCACTTCAATCCCAAAGGCCTGCGTGAGTAAGGGAGTTCGTTTACACATTAATTTAGCCGGTCTAAAAACTTCCCAGGCTTGCTTCTCAGTGATTGCTCCCGAGTAAACTTCCGCCCCAAATTCGCTATCGCGCGTAAAACAATACAGGGCGACACCGGCAGATAGGGCGGATTTAACATTTTTACGGGGGATTTCGGTATAAACTTCACGAAAACGGCGTAATTGACCGCTTTTATGCACCCAACCAAACACACTGCAAATAATAAAAAGTTGCCAAGGTTCAAGTGTTATTGGCATCCGTTTAAACGCCCACTCACCTTTTGTGTGAGGAAGTAGCTGGATGAATCTTGCGGCTTGCTCTGCCAGATCTTTATTGAATCGGTAACTAAATTTTCGTTCTGTCAACTTTACTAAATCATCAAATCATCAATATGGCGTTGGCAAGCATCTTTCACATATTGACAAGATGAAATGTTTCCTTTTACAACGTCTCTGGCATATTGATTAGCCGCATTGACATTCAGATACGATTTATTACTCATGAGGAAATAATCTTCAAAAAAGGGTTCTCTTGTTTTTTTTGTCCTGCCAGGCCAATTAAGTGTTGGCGGCTACTCGGATCTAAACCTAACATCGCGCCTGTTCGATCAATTTCCGTTTCCTGTTCTTTTTTTGCTATTAAATCCGGATTTTTTATTGGACCACCTGCTGCCCCCGTTAAACGCGTACCGTCAAAATAATCCCCTAACCACATAGCTCCTTTACCGTCATTTCCCGCATAATGACAGCGAGTCTCATCTCGTTTTCGATAAACCAGTCAGGCGGATTAACTTTTTTTAGTGGTGTAAAAGCGGATGCCTCGCATTTAATCGACGCTTACCGGGATTACCCGCTAAGGCTTTTCTGGCCTACCGGCTTTGGAAGACACGGCCGGATTTACCTGCTATCCCTGCCATAACGCTCTCCTCCTAATCCAGATAAACACTTAACACAATTGACCAAAGAGAAACCCCATTTTATTTTTCGCGGTGATAAAAATTTGACGGAAGCGGCAGTCCTAAAAGCGAGAGAGGGAGACTTTTTATCCGCCCCTCCCGTTGTTTAAGTGCTTATTTCTGTTGCCGTTTTCTGTCGATGGCATGACCAGCAAAGACTTTGCAAATTGCTTTCTGCATCACTTCCGCCATGCGCTTTCGCAATGATATGGTCAACGGTTTTTGCTGCGGTCGCCAGCCTGTTTCTTAAACATATCTGACAAAGGTATTTATCCCGTTGAAATATGGTTTCACGTAATTTATCCCACGTTGTGCCATAGCCCCGTTGATGACGGCTTTTATCTTGCTGATGATTTTCCCATCCTTGGTTTCGATGGGCGTCACAGTAACCACTGTGTTCAGTTGTTGTCTTGGCACAACCGGGTTTACGACAGGCGCGAGGAATACGTGGGGCATAGTCCTCCTTAAGCATTCACTTCTTCTGCTGATTTTAAATATATATCAGGCGCATCAACTATCATCTCATCAGTCACAATGAAAGATGCCTTAACACGTCGAGTTTCCTGTAGTTTACTCTCTACAACCGTTGATTCCAGATTAGAGAGTATCTTTCCCTTAACGGTAAGCGCATAGCCTTTAAACACACTGCCAATAAACAGTTTTGATAATTTTATCGTCTCTCTTTTTCATCATTTATTTGTTTATCTCTCGCTTTTTTAACCCCTTCTCGAGCGCCAATATTACAAGCTTCTTCTACTGCAATTCGCAAACTGGCTGGATAGGTTTTCTCTTCGCTAATTGACCCCATTTGTTTCATCAAATTAGCAATACGTTGCAAGCGATTTTCTAATTTAATGAGATCACTATCATCAACCTTTATTTTTACTATAATTTCTTGGGCATTCTTTTCAGACATAATTAACCTATTTCAAATTAATGTTTATGTTTAGTCGCACTCTTCGCCCATCGTCTAGCCTGATTGAGACAATACGCTATCATCTTGCCTCGTCTGCTTGCGGGCTGTTTGCAGTAGTACCGGATAACTTCACTTGTGGCTAAGCTAGCGACAGAGGGAGAAAAGCCGAACTTGATTAACTCGGCCTTGACATTGGCTTCGATGAATTGTTCGTGGTTCATGATAACGCTCTACGTTATTCAAATGAGATATCGCTAAATTATAGGTTTGTACATTCTCTTTATCGTGGAAGAATAAGCATTCCACTATTATCTTTAACACCAATTTCCGAGACTATATTGCCAAACTCATGAAGCATTGCGTTCATATACTTTATACCAAGGCGGTTTAACTATGGAACTTTGCCAGCGCAAATTATTGCTCGTGGATCTACTTTTTCGCTAAATGGTGTCATCAATTTCATATAAAACCTGGCTCTCGATTCTGTCGGTTTTCTGTCCCCTCGAGATAACCATCAAGCAAAGGCATTAAAAAATAACGACTGACTTCGATATCCCCCCGTTTCATAGCGGTAGACGGGGCGACGATTCGTTGCCATAAGGTAATACATATAAGCTTCAGCCACTCGCCAGCAAAAGAATTCATGAGTTAATAGTGAATGTTTCATTACCTCTACTCCAGGTAAAAATGGCTGAACTTCTTCAATCATTTTTTCTCTTGCTGTCATTAACAACCTTTTTCTTCCTCTAGCTCCCCACCTTCCGATTTTACTCGCGCATTGACTAATCTCTTTGCTTTCTGAATTAATTGTTAAATCAAGTTGATTAAGTCTATACATTGCATCAAATCCATTCATCACCATGTGACGAAATGTATTATAAACCTGTATTTCAAATTCCGGTTTTATCCATGCGGCATATCTAATAACAACAAGTTCCAGCCCCCATACACCATGGAAACATCCACCATTATTTATAACCACCGCAGGACAATTTTGTCCCGCGCTTAATACTTGAACAAATTTTTTAATCTGAGAACTTCTCATAAATTTGCTTGGCTTTTGAGATTCTGTAGCTTCACCTTTTATTACTGCTGCCGCATGCAAATCATTGAAACTAAAGCTTCCTTCTTCATCGACTCTAACAGGAATGCCATAAATATTTACTTTTGGATATTTCATGATACTAACCTTTCAAAAAAGAGACATCAGCTCACACAGAACATACAGACCCCGAACGCATCATGATTGACTGACGTTCCCTGAGGTCTATTTTGTGAATTGTCTCGGGTTTATTTAAATGCGCGGTAAGGGCGCGGGATCTATCCGGAAATTCCGGATAGTTAAGTTCTTAATTCATTGACACTGTGTTTTGATGTACTGCTGTAAATATTCCGTCTGCTTTTCGTTCTCAACTATCATCTCTCTGAGACGGAAATAATCTTCTCGAGCTGCCTCACCAAGTTGTGGGGTGGCTTCATCATATCGGCTCTTGGGGGAGCAGTTTTGGATGCACGACACACGGCGTTGACGCGCAACCACTTAGTGTCAGCACGAACAGCATCATTAAGCTTATCAAGTTCAGCTTTGGCATAACTCAGTTCCTCGGGGTGTTGTATACGAGTTGATGTAAAGCATCTATCTTTTGTTGCTGTAATTTCACGGCTTCGAGTTGAATGTGATACCGTTGCTTTAATGATAGGTAGTTTTGCTTGACGGTTTGATATCGAGAGTTGATGAAAACGAGTGATAAAATCAATGCAGCAATAATAACTACGACAAATGTGTAAGGCCGCCATAACATATTACGCTCTCTATTTCTCAACGGGTCATTAATCCCTTCCACTTTCTGTCATCAACATAAATCCACTTTTCATCTCGCCACATGCGCCTTGTTGGTCATTGGCGTTGAGCTTTTTGAGCAAGGTTGATTTGGCAAAATTACCAACACCAACGTTATAAGCAAAATGAATAAAGGGCAGCTTGGGCCAACGTATTAATACTGACTTTAGTTAACGCGTTAACGTAACGCTTAACCGCTTTCAAATCGTCATCAAGCCACTTATCACATTCGTCTTTAGTGTAGTCCGATTACGATCAATATCATTACCCGTATGACCATAGCAAACGGAAAATACACCACCTCCGTCAAAATAGGGCTTAAGTCTCAACCCTTCGAAATGCGTTATCATGCTTGAGGCCAAAAACAACACACTACCGCCTGTTGCCATCAATATTTTTTTCGGTATTTTCATACTGACGCTCCTTGAGTTTGTACTCCTTTTTGCGGTAGTACACGTTGATTAAAAACGTCCCTATCGTGCAGATGATACCCATCACCGCAACCCACTGCCTCAAGGGTGAAAAAACCTAAGATGGTTGTCATAATGCCCCCAAAGGTAGGCGGTGGGTGTTGAGTATTTTTCAGACATGCGCATATACCCTCTAGTTGAGGGTTCCATTCCTTTAAATTAAAAAGGGAGCTAACCACCTTACTCATTTAGACTATTTGATCTGTCAGTTTTGCGGTGGCATAAACGAAAAACCCCCACGTTTTCACGTGGGGCTATGCACTACTGCCTTATTTACCTATATGTACCCTACGAGCTTATAATTAGTAGTGCGTTAACAATGTATAATTATTGGGTTAATAAAACAATAAAAAACCCCGCATAAAGCGAGGTTTTAATATATATTTAAACGCTAACTCAATAGCTATGCACTACTATACCACAATTATATGGTCGACCAGTCAAGCTTTTTACTGAGGATTTGATCAGTGTTTAACGTCGCTGTAGAAATTGCTGGATTTCGGTTTGTTGCCAGCGTGTTAGTGTATCTGCCAGAACAAGAGTATGCTCCTGATTACTCTCTTCAAGCAATTGTTTCATTTCAGCTAATACCTTTATCTGCATCCTCACGTTTACGCAGTACTCTCCTTACTGCCTGTTTCTCTGCCTCATAGATCGCTTCTTTAATGCCATTGGTGAAGTTATAAATTTTTTCGCATTCTTTTGCGATGATGGGTATTGGTTGACCTCAAAATTTTGAGGGGAGTCTACGCCTGTTGCATGACGGAGCGCATACCAGATACCTTGTGCCCATGAACGCTCAAATCGGAAGCCGTTAGCCATTGTCCAGATTAAACGGGAAAGATGTGAGGGTCATTTTCTGCGGTTAATAGCTCTCTCGCTTCTGGATGGTGTGTTTAGGCGTATTAAATGTTCTTTCTGCATGAAAATAGTAATCTTCTAATTGCTCGAAGACCTCCTATGCCTGATCTGTCCCTAGCATTTTAGCGTGGCTGGCCGCTCCACGTTCCGTCCAAAGTATAAGGCTACGAACATCAGGTGCAATTTTCACCGAAGGTCTTAAAGACATGCTGTGTTTGAACTCTCGTAACTCCTGTCCCTCTAGCATGTAATAGTGTCTACAAACAATAAAGCGCTTCGCGTTTCGATTGTAATCTTTACGGATGTAATCTGGATCTGTGCCATACAATTGTGCTATTAATTCCGTAGTAACAACTGGAATATTCTGAAATAAAACTACGGACAAGGATTCTATAGAGATATGGTTAGCCATACTTGGCCCTCCTTATTGGTTTTAGTCACGGTCACCATTAAGTAGCTGGTAGTCAGGTGTCAACTAGAGCCCAATAAGAAGCTCCGGGCATATTCCCCTTTCAGGTATTTTATTACGCCTCTCCACCCGGCCTTTGGATGTGCTTGCGTCGTTTTATGGGCATAAAAAAGCCGCATGGCTATCGGGTGTGCGGATGACCGCTTATTGGTTCTAGTGCGGGCAGCATACGATAGTCTATACGGTGTTGTCAATTTGTTGCTTTAAGAAGTGTGTGAACAGTACCCGCTATGTAAGCTTCTGCCCATTCACAATAATCAGAAATATATTGGTGACGCTTGTGTATATTTTTAGCAATTG
The DNA here is from genome assembly GCF_900343025.1 of Arsenophonus endosymbiont of Aleurodicus floccissimus. Classification (GTDB taxonomy): domain Bacteria; phylum Pseudomonadota; class Gammaproteobacteria; order Enterobacterales; family Enterobacteriaceae; genus Arsenophonus. The sequence continues at coordinate 861,930 of NZ_OUND01000001.1, forward strand.
CTCTAAATGAAATATGATGCTGATAATGTAAACAAATAATATTGTACCCATTGATGTCATATTTCTTTAATCCAGCCACCGCTTTATCAACAATTTCACCCTCCTCGTCACTTAACCAGGGTCTGTCATCGTCTTTAACAGGAGCAATGGTAGACATACCTTTGTATTCGGTTCCAATGCGGCTCATGCTCCAGTTTCCCCATCCTTCGAGTAAATCTTTTACGTGCCTACTCATCTCCCCTCCGGCAAAAAATAAGAATAGGAGCATGATCTCAATGCCCTGCGTTGAATGTTTAATGATGGTTTCTTGATTATGTGATTTCCCAAAATGGTGATAATTAACTTACCGCCCTTAACGATTTCCCTTCGCTCAACGTGCAACACATCTATCTGAGAATCATCAACTATCAAACCCCAATGATAGAGTGCATCAATCGGTGCTTTCATCAGGTTATCTAAATCTCGCTTACGACGGTCAGGTGGATAAACACCTACTCAGCCCCTAAACGTTGAGATAATCGCTTACAGAGCTTTTGATACAGGATTTCAGCGACTACCTACTGGCGATATAATTTGCCTTTTGCGGTGATGAAGTGTTTGTGTTTGGCGTGATACCAGTAGTGATTGACTGAAGGGGGAAAGGAACAGTGATGTTATAAGTTTTCATTCATGGCTTAACCTCCCTCATCGCTACCTATTAGTTGTTTTATATACTGCACAAATGGATAATTATCTTTATATATCAAATCATTAAGTTGACATAACAATTGCCTAGCTATATTAGGTTGCTTTTCGTACTGCACAAATTACATTAGCCTATTGTTTTTAATGATTTCTTTTGTGCGTAAATCTCTAATAGCTTGCACACCCATATTGTTTGTTTTTTGAACTGCAAAATTTTCGTAGTGACCTCCACTTTTTTGTAGGTCGGCTTGCTCTGGTGATTAGATATATCTCAGTCCTCACTTTGAACACAAAGGCATCCCTCACACCGATTTACCATGCTTTGCATTTTCATATTGTTGCCTATTTAATTTTTATTTAGGTAGGTTTAGTGGATTATAGATAAAATTTTCTATTGACACTGTTGGCAATTTGCCACGCTTTCCAGCTTTGCCACTGCCAACAGTCCAGTAGTAACCCTATCTCGCTAAATTGCATTTTGAACATGGACGGCTGCGATAACATTTTCAGGCAATCCAGTTCTGATAGTGCTTTGTTACTATAGTGCTGCCAATAGACAGGCTCCGCCACCATCTTTAACAATGGTTGCTTCGATTTGGTATTTCATAATTGTTTGTTTAATTCATATGTTTGAATTGATATTTTAAACGCGGTGTGTTGTTTGTTATAAATAAACGTTTGACCTGATTACTGACTGTCATAATTAATTAAATAGAGTGTTACAAAAAGAGAGGCATAACGCCTCTCTTTGATTTACTAACAACGAACTAAAAAGGCCCAAGACCGATAACCATACTCGTAAGCATCAAGAATTTTCTCTAACTTGCCCTGAACTTTACGGTATCGACAAAACTGCCAACGAAAACCTTTTGGCGCAACTTTTTTCGTAATACAACGAAGTTCCATACATAAACACCTCCTTAACAGGAAAGATTTTTACCTTGAACTCCTTAACTGAAAGCGCTATTTTCAGTTTGTATGTTTGAAATATATTCTTAAGGTGTGATGTCTCCTGGAGCCATCACTAAAAAGACCCTAGAGGTAACCGCCTAAAGTGTCCTTTTGATTATCATAGCTTTTTCTTATCTCATTCATCTGTATATTTGCTGCAGTGGCTGATACACCACATTCAAAGGCAATCTCTTCAATTGTCATTTCAAACAATTGCCTGGCATGCGATGCCGGAACCAACAGCTCACCACAAAAGCAATTAGCTGGCCATTCGCTGCTTTCATAAGACTTTAACGTTGCTACATCATAGGACCTGGCAAAAGATATATCTTTATGCAAAATAATAGCCTAATTCATGCGCTACTATCATTCTGTCTCTTCCTGTTTCATTTAACGCTCCATTATAAACATCTTCCCGAAGAATGTTTTTTTCTCAGAAGGAATTATTAGCCCATGGTTATTTTTCATTTCAAATATAGTTCTAATTTCAAGAATAAAGCCCTCTTCAATTTTAGGCATGGCAAACTCTAATATTTCCATAACAGGAAAATACAAACCTGAAATTCTTACTTTTTGTTTAATTGTATCTGTGAAGTTACGAATTTCCATTCGGCTCAAGATCGGTACTTTAAATACAGAACCACTCAAAGTTTGAATCTCCTGAGTTACTTGTGTTTATTCCTATTAAGTAAATTTAAAAGTCTAGCAAAATCATCTTCGTTTAAGTCATCAAACTTTCTAGCGAAAGACATAGCGGCCTTTCTTGCATTGGTACTTTTGCCAGACAAACTTATCTACACCGATTACTGGGAATCTCTCGCTGCCTCTCTCAATCTGATCGATTCTTCATCATTTTTAGCAAGGTATGAGACAATATTATCTAAAATTTGCGGCGTAATCGCTCTTTTGCCCGTTTCGATAGAGGAAAGATAAGAAGATGTCATACCAATAGATTCAGCCATACATTTCAAGTTAATACCTAAATCCATACGCATTATTCTTACAATTTTGCCAAACGGTGTTAACATGATTTAACCTCTAATCTAACCAGTTGAGTAAAAATTATTTATACTCACAGGTCTTTATATTTACATCAAAATAAAAATAATCAACTGAATTTTGTTAATTAATTTCCATTTAACTAATGTTTCATTAAAGTTAAAATGTACAGATATTTAACCATCCTTAATAATGGTTGCTTCAATTTGGTATTTCATTGGGGTTGCCCTGATACGAATAATTTAAGAGTAAGAATAAGCGGCTTTTTTGCGTGAACGGTAGCTTTCCCAAGTGAACTTTAGTGTACAACCCCCCTCCGTCATTCATCCTGTTGATAACTCGCTCGCCAACAAAGGTTGCTAATTCTTCCTTGGGCAAATTACTAATTAATATCGTTGGCTTTAAGTTTTCATAACGACAGTTAATAATTTCAAATAGAATCATTTTTTCCACATCATTACCAAATTGGACACACACCTCGTCGATGATAAGCAGGTCTAGTGAAGCGTACATTTCGATTACATCTGACTCACGTTCTTCTGAATCCTTCGCCCATGTTGCCTTAAAGTTTCGGGCAATTTTAATAGCTGATGTCAGCCTGACCGAAGCCATGAAGTTTTCAATAATCAATTTCCCTATTCCAATTGCCAAATGGTTTTTTCCTGTCCCTGGCTTACCACACATAACCAATCCTCCGCCTTGTTTCAACCTTTCAGGCCATTTTGCAGTATAGGACTTACAAACAGATAAACACTGCCTTGCGTAACTGTTGACGGGTTCATAGTTATCCAAAGAAGCCATATCAAAACGTTTAGGAACATTGAAAATCTTAGTAAATCAAGTTTTTCTTGATGAGCGCGCTTACGCTCAGCCACCTGATACTCCCGCTCTAGCGCTATTATTTTTTCTCTCAGGCATTCACCTTGTGTTTCTATCCCTCTCAGGCTCAATAATTTTCGCTTGTAGGTTTGATATTCACCGTGTTTTTCACAAGTGGCAGTTATCTTCTGCACGACAGTATTTTCTATTACTTTCGGTTCTTGAAGTGTTTCTTCCAACCGAGCTTTCAATGATTCGATTTTTGTTCGATAACCTATATTACACCTCCACCCATGATGGAATTTCGGTTTGACCATAATCAAAATGTGAAAAATTAGTCACCATACCTGAAGCCTTTCGAACAGAATTTCTTACAGCCTGTTTGTTCTGGTAATTTAGTTTCTGACTCGTGGTGATACACCATTTCTTCGGTTTGTCGTGTTGATACTCAATATCCAGCCTCAGTAATTCACTGGGCAGATCGAGATTGGGGTAAAGTTTTTGCCAATCAGCGAAGTCTTTGTGATTCAGGTGTATCACCTTTTCCCTTAAACGCATATTTTTCTGACATCGAATGAACATCAGCAGATATTTCTTCCACTTCATTCTCACAAACCATTTTTTCGGCTTGGGTGTTATAGGGAATCAGTTTAAGGGAATCAGCAGGATTAAAACTGTGCTTGTATGGTGCTTGCACGGTACTCTTCTTTTTCCTCTTTTTTTCAGTAGGTTGAAATAATCTATCATGTTTCTGAACAACAGTCGGCGACAAATTGTTTGGCTGTTCATCCTGTTTATAAGTCAATGTCGATTGATTATAACCAAAATGAGAAGTGTTTAAATTTTGTTCGTTCGTTTGTTGGGTTTTAGGTTTTAAGTGCTTTTCAGATTATTGCACTGTATTAGTATGGTGCTTTTCTGATACCGCTTTATTATTAATAAATTGAGTAATCCGTTCAGGGATTTCACTGGGTGACTCTTTACAATGAGGATTTTGAGGTTTCTTCCAATTATTAATTTGGATGTAGTCATTCCCATCAACTGAATACCGAGTGATAAAATTTTTACTGTGTAACTGGGATAATAACTTTTCACAATCCGCTTCATCATAGGTAATACCATTACTTTTATTTTACGGTGCTTATCTTCAAGACGACCTTCTCTATCGGCAATCGTCCATAATCCCGCGAACAAAAGTCTTGCTAATGCTTCACACTCAGCTAAATCATCATTGCTGAAAAAACCAGGTTTGATATTTCTTGCTCTTACCATAACGTTATCTCTTTTAGTGAATTTGTAACTTTTTCAGGACTCCAGTATTAAAACCGACGGGCATAATCTTTATTTTTTGATGCAGCAACCAATAGCACATCTGGACTATCTAGATGGGCTTTTTCTTCATGGTTTTTATTGATGAATCAGTAATTTTTTGGCATAATAACCTCGCTGAAATTGAAAGAAAAAAGGGAAATTTACCGTTTCCGTTTTCATTAAACTCCCTGAAATCTCTAATCAAATACAACACTCTATCTGACATTCTAAAGCTTCATCGTTTTTTAACTTTGGGGCTTCTTTTTTGATAGCCTCAAATATTCTAGCATGTCAATCAGCTTTCGTATTTCTTCGACTGATATATTTGTAATGACAACCTCTTGTGTCGATGAATCAGGCACACTTACCACATGCCTAGGCAAGCCGTATTCTGAGACAACCTGACAGGCTAATTTAAAAATTCTAGTTTTATCCCGACTCGCTGTTGATAGGTGAATTCCAAGTGATTTGGCAAACCCGTTATTACCACCTTCTGATGCCATTTTCTGGTAGAAGTAAAATTCTAAATGCTCAGGTTTGCAGGTGATTTTGATAGTATTTGAATATTCCATAGTTATAATCCTTAAGTAATAAAATTCCCTACCTCTATATTCCTATAAGGCTGTGGTGGCTCTAACGCATATTCAGAGCGAGTCAAAATGTTAAAGAACGATACTTGTAATTATATGATTAGAGTTGGTTTGGCTTGAATTAATCCGGCATCAATTCAAGCCAAATATTCTTCCAATCATATGGACGTAAGTGTTTTCTAGATATTGCTTTATCACTTATTAGTTCAATACAAACACATAATTCAGCTCCAAGTTTTTGATCTTTGCTGATAGCTTTACGTAAGTACCCTAAGCTGGTTCCACACGCTTTAGCAAAAATATGCTGTTGTTCTAACGATAAAGCGTTCAGATAAATTCTTAGTTCTTCCATTAGGTTGCCCTTAAATAAGTTCTATTTATATTACCTATAAGTAATTTTTAATTAACACCTATAGACAATTTACTCTTAGGTAAATTTACATAAAATTTTATATATGAATAAATATGAAAAAAGACGTTTATGTCTTATTAATATTAAAGATACCTTATACGGTAGTAAGATCGTCGATCTCGCTCGCCGTATTGATCGTGAACAATCTTATGTATCTCAAATGCTTTATCCTGAAGGAAAAAAATGGAAAAAACGCATAGCAGACGATATGGTTGATATTATTGAGGATGCATTTAATCTTCCTAAAGGATGGCTAGATGGTATAAATAACGGACTGGATATTAAAAAAGAAAGAATATTAACTAAGCAGCATGAAATTTTGCTCGATTTATTTGATAGCTTACCAAAAAGCAAAAAAAAATAAATTTATAAAAGAATTGGCTGAAGAAAAAGATGAAATTGATAATCTTATAGCCGAGATAAAAGAACTTCACCGTAACACCAAAAGGGCTAGTTAATATAATCTATCCAAAATTATGTATTACTCAAATTAACTTTTAATTTATCTTTTTATAACCCTTCCCTATTTTTTCAATTCTAAATATGTAGAACATTTATTAATAAAACATATTAAGAATATTTTTTATCTTTTAATTCAATGTAGTACCGAAGATATAAAAAATAAATATCTTTAGGTACTTGATTTTTATTACCTTTGGGTAACATTTATCATATCAACTCACTGCAACAGGCAAACGCCAGACAATACTTCGAGTTATCTGAAACTTTGCCAGACGTTGCTAAGTAGCCAGCCTGAGGCGTATGAACATGAAGGCAAGTGAAGTCATCAGTAACTAAGTTATTCGCTCTTTAACATATTGGAATCACCGCTCTGAATAAGCTTTAGAGCACCACCAAGTGAGTTTTTGGGTGTGTGAATATAACTAAACAAACAGTCGAACTTTATTTTTACACCAGGGAATAAAAAGACTGTAAGTACAAACCAGAAGTATCCGGCATACACCACTAAAACTTATTTAGGAGGAACAAAATGGCAACCATTATCTTTAAACCTAAAAAAGACAATGCTAAATCTCGTCGCCGGGCAAAACAAATGGCATTCTGGGATAGAAAACGTGCTAAATACGAAGCGAAACCTAAACCACGCACTACAGAGCAAATCATTGATTCCATATTCAACAAGCAAGATGATACCGTTAATGCCATCGCATCACTCACTTTCAATCTAAAAGACAAAAAGCCTCAGCCTTCATTTGATAATTGTTGCTTACCTAAATCAGCTTTGTATTCAGTCAAAAATAGATATCGATATCCTATTCTGGAATCAAAAAACTTAATAGCAAAAGTTTGATAATGTATAATACACCTAACCTTTTTAACTCGGAAAATAAAACAAGGTGATTATTTAATGCATAAACTAGCTATAGTACTCTCATTGATTTACATAACATTCCTTAGCGGTTGTGAAACTATAGTAGGTGAAAAAACGCAAAGAATACAAATTGAAAGCAATCCGACTGATGCTGAATTTACTATTAAAGACGAAAGAGGAGCTATAATTTCTCATGGCAAAACTCCTCAAGGAGTAACTTTAGAAAAATCTGACGGTAGTTATTTTGGAAAAAAAAGCTATGAAATAACTTTAACAAAAGATGGATTCAAACCAGTTACTCTACCATTAAAAAATAGTGACAATGGATGGTATATTGGAGGTAATATAATATTGGGTGGATTAATTGGTTGGTTAGTCGTTGATCCATTTAATGGTGGAATGTATACAATTCATCCCAAAGAAGTTAATGCTGTTTTACCAATTAAACCTTGATAACCTTCGTAAGATTTTGCGCTGCAACCTAGAGCCTGTAAAATTTTTTGTGTAAACCCTCCTTCGAGGGTTTTATTACCTTCGTTTGATAACTGTTGCTTACCGAATACTTATCTCTATTCTATAAGAAAATACTCAAAAACCCGCAAATCAAATTTCATATATACAAAATGATTTGATAGTCTTTACAGCAATCTTATCCTACACTTAATCCATAAGTTTTAGATAATAGTTATCCCTCCCGATGGGCTGGGAATTTATAAATCTCCTAATTTCAGGGAGACCAGGTTGTTAAAGAGCGGTTATATCTATATCAATTAGCGTCTGGATTTGCAGCTTGGACTAGCCACTCTGCTGTAAATGCACCGTTTGAATATTGAGCTAATAATTTCGAATATTCTGTTTTACCTGTGTATTCAGTGCTAGGTAAACAACCGTTGCGTACCCATTTCCAGACAGCAACGTTGCTTTTACCGCAAATTTTTACCGCTGAGGATTGCGCTCCTACGGCATTAACTGCGAATTCAACTGAGTTCATAGGTTAACTTATTTATTAATTTAATTAACTCAAAGTTAATAATATATTTTAACTGAAAGTTAAGTCAAGTTTCGTAGATAATTAACATATGGTTAAAGAAAATAATAAGACTCAGTTCACAAAAAGACTTCAAGAAGCTTGTTTAGATACAGGTGTTGCAGGTCGCGGATTGGGGGAAAAATAATAGACTCTCTTGCCAAACAAGGTATAAGAGTCAGTGGCCCCGCTGTTTGGAAATGGCTTAATGCTGAATCAATGCCTGATTCAACAAATATACTTGCTCTTAGTGACTGGTTGAACGTTAGGCCGGAATGGCTTGAGTATGGAAGAGGAGCTAAAAATAAAAATATAGATGGAACTCTATTAAATGAAGCCAGCTATGCATATTGTGCAGATGCGGTTTCATCGGTTGATGATGAAGTTGAAATACCTTACTATAAATCGATAGAGTTAGCAGCAGGATATGGAAGCTACGCCAATCAAACTGAAACTGATTTTTGTCGAACATTGAAGTTTTCAAGATCTATCCTCAATAACTATGGAATACTACCTAGTGAGGCTATGTCATTTCCTGTTCATGGCGATAGTATGTCCCCTGTTATCCCCGGTGGGGCTGTTGTTACCATTAGTACAGGACATAAGAAAATCGTAGATGGAGCAATCTATGCTATTAAACAAGCAGATCTGTTGAAAGTAAAGATCCTTCATAGATTACCGAACAGCAAAGTTATTATAAAGAGTTATAATTCAATTGATTATCCAGATGAAGAAGCTAATCTAGATGATATAAAGATTATAGGTCGTGTTTTTAACTGGTCAGTGATGGGGTGGTGACTACGTATGTTAGAAGTCTAGACAAAAAACTAATAGATAATTGTCTCCTTTTCGTAATATACCGTCCTTGGACGGTATTTTTTTATTGCTCATTTTATGACTAATCCAAATAGAATCACTCAAAAATTAACTAAATTAACCAAAAATTACTGACATTAATTAACTAATGATTAATCATTTAACTATCAAAGGCACACAGCCTCACTCACTGCAACAGGCAAAAGCCAGACAATACTTCGAGTTATCTGAAACTTTACCAGATGTTGCTAAGTAGCCAGCCTGAGGCGTATGAACATGAAGGCAAGTGACGACAGTTAAGTAGTACCGCTCTTTAACACTATTTCGCTGAAAAAGCGAACCATAAAACGCCCAAACAGTCGGTTTTGGGGTGTGTGAAATAACCAAAATACAGTCATTAAGTCAAAAAATAACTCCAGGAAACTACCAATATGACTGTAAATATAATCCGGTTACCTCTGGGCACACACCACCAAAACCCATTCCATTGTAGGAGGTAATATGTGTAACTTTCATGGTTATGATAATGCTCGCCGTCGTAGACATGAGCGTAGAAGAGGCAGCCTATCACTATAACAAGGCACTTAATATGGCATTAAAAGCAGCGTTAAATCCAAGCAAACCCTCTCAGCAACAAACAACTCCGAGCACTAAACACACTATTCTTTCTCTGAAAAGAAAGGTGATGCATCGTGTAGAAAAAGCAATTTCAGTTCGTCTTACTAAAGCTTATGACGCATTCAATAATTACTGTTTGCCTATAGCAGCTTTGTACACTTCTAAACGGTTTAACAATAAGCCTAAATCCAACTTCGGAGGCACCGCTAATGGTTGATAAAAATAAGCACCTATCAATCAGGTTTTTTGATAGAGAATCGGTTAGCGATGTGTTTTTAGTTAGTGCTCATCTGCTTCATGGGGATTGAATGGTGGACTTTTCCCACAATAAAATAACTTAAATATCTACAAACTTTAAAATATTTTTGTAATAGTTAGTTAGTTTGAAAAGCTGTTTTTCATCCCCAACAAAAACCATCGGCGCATCAGGATAATCATAATAAGCTATTATGCCTTTTCTTATTAGCGCTTTGACAGTCTCGTCTTGCGTCGGCAATTCAACGATTTCGCTATACCTCACAATATGCTTAAGTAAATTAATCTCATAGTGCGTTAACGTATTTAATACTGCAGCCCTGGCTGGGTATTCAATCAAATTCCTGAGCCTTCGTTTAGTAAACATTGTCAGAAAACTAATTAATTACGCAATAATATAACTCACAAGAAAGAAAACAAAATAAAGCCAGTAAGATGAAAAAATCTCTGGACTACTGGAATTAATCCAATCTTTTACTGGTGAGGGAGTGATGAAGATTAATAACACAAAAATAATAAGCATATAAATCAACCGATTTAGGGTTATTCCTTGCAGGAAAATCGAATAAATTCCTGCCACCAAGTGTTGTTCATAGGCTTAATTCTCTTACTCTGTAAGGGGCGAGATTATTTTAGCTTATTTCTCTCTGTAGGGGTACAAGAGAAACCACTGCCGCCTGAGGTGGTTAAACATTCAGGCAATTAATCAATTTCAGGATGTGTGAATGCGGCTCTGCGCTCCTGGGACAGTCAATACACTATAAATTATCTTTCAAATAGCTAAATATAGTTTGATTGCGTTTACCCGTCCATCATGACTGTAATCGGACACCAAGAGGCACTTGGGCACACATCCTAACTTTTCAGTAAATGTTAACAAGGAGTACACATGATGAGACTAGACAATCCACGCATTGTCACGTCAAAGCACCCCAATATGGGAAATCTGGTTGGCGTGACTAATGGCAGTCGTCATTTAAACGATTCAAGATACTTAAGTAGTATTGATATATGGAATGATGACGACATGGAAACACGCACTTTTAAAATAATTATGCAGTGTTTAACAAGAGAAAATGATTATCTAAAAAGAGAAAACCGCAGACTCATGAAGATATACCGTGAAATTGGCGGGCTGTGCAGGATTTGAACCTGCAACCAAAAAATTAAAAAAATTTGAGTATTGCTGTTGCGGCACTAATAGTCACAACGATTACACCACCAAGTTTTAAAAGTAGTCCAGTAGCAATAGTTTCAACATCTTTACGAATCAACGCTATTTGACCATCTGTTTTCTCAAAACGTAAATTCATCTCAGCAGATAAGTCTTTGCGAACATCAGCGATTTCAGCAGATAAGTCTTTACGGATATCAGCAATCTCAGCAGATAAGTCTTTACGAACATCAGCAATATTGCGATTTACCTCAACAATATCAGCTTTAGTCGCTACATCCGCAACTTCATGCGATCTACGTACAACAAGTGAAATAGCCTTAGCTTGCTGACTAGTAAGCCCAGCCGTTTGAAGCTCTTCTGATGCCTGTAGTGTATCAAATGCAACCTGACCCATAGGGAATCCTCCTTTTGGTAAGTATAACGGTTTTAGGGTGCAATCTGCAAAATCTTTCATGTTACAGCTTAATTCGTTTCATTACGGAGAAATATTTTTATGTCTAAATTAGTGGTTATTGAAAAATACCGTTGTCCGTCAAGATGCTTTCGGGCGTTACTGTCTGAATGATTTACACAGGGCAGCTGTTGCGCAAGGTAAAGCAACTGAATCTCAGCGGCCATCTGTGTTTCTCAGAAGCGGGGGGTATCAGCGCTTTTGTGCAAAAAGTAAGCGAAGCATCGTAGAATGCTTCGGTCAATATCATCAAAGGTGGACTTGAATCTGGCAGCTGGGCAGTTGAAATTATCGCCATTCGATATGCAGCATGGATAGACCCCGCTTTTGAAGTTCAGGTTTATGAGCGATTTCGTGATTCGGTAAAAAGCAATAACGGAGTACTTGTCAAAAAAGTATAGGTTGGTTTAGCCATGATCGCTTTTTATAAGCAAGAGCTACGTATTGCGCCTTCCGCCATGTTGGGAGTGATGAAAAAACTCCAATCTTCCCTTGGTATGCCGCCGGATATACTAGCCGCTTACGCTGTTGACGCACCAGAGAGGGGAACTTAACGGGTTCAAGCGAAGTAACGCACTCTTTTACTGAGCTTTTATTACTGCATGGGAAACCCTATACAGCACAATCTGGTTATCGGTGGCTACAACTGCTCGGACTCGCTGAACGTAAATCGCGCCCAGGTACTAAACATCCTAACAAAGAAAAACTATTGTGGTCACTGACAGAAAAGGGACTACAGTTTGGTAAAAATCTGACTGACCCGAATAATCCACGTCAAACACAACCTCACTTCTACGATAACCAGTTTCCTAGATTGTTAGGTGTCATGATGAACGGGATTGCAGCATAATAAAACATTGACGAAAGAAGAAATCATGCGCTATAGTTTCCATCAGGTGCTGAACACACCATAGGCAGTTACCGCGACTGAATTAAGCGGCTTTTTTATGTCCGAAATTTGTTATGGTCGGGTAGCGAACGGAATATACAATACCCTTTTGGGGAAAACTGTTGGCCGTCCTATGTGGTGTTCAAGTACCCGACCGCCCATCTGAATAATGGGTTTTATGAACAAATATAGGAACATAAAAATAACCACCTCAAAATTATCTGTTAGCACTTCCACTGCAAGTCCAAACGTCTATATTCATAATGGTAAAATATTAACCACCTCTAAGAATGTAGCTGATTATTTTGATAAACGCCACGAACGAGTGCTAGACAGAATTCGTAACTTAGATTGCTCAACAGAATTTACTGGACACAATTTTGTGTTGAGTGAATACACTGATAGCACAGGTAGAAAACTTCCCATGTACGAAATGACCAAAGACGGTTTCGTATTCTTGGTGATGGGATTCACTGGCAAAAAAGCTGCTCAGTTTAACGAAGCCTATATTGGCGAATTCAATCGCATGGAAGCTGAACTACACAACTCAATCGCTGTAATAGGAGCAACGAATAAAGTTCTGCTCACTCTACTACCCAATAGCAAAGTAGATAGCGCAAGAGTGATTCATGATAATGAATATGTCGCTTCTCTTGAGTCATTGTTCGAAATTGATCGTCTAGCTGGTTATATGATTATTCACAAAGATGAATTAATCAAAAAACTATCAGAATAGCTTAATTTTCCTCGAGCACGTCTCCGTTTCAAACGGAAGCGTGCACCACATTAATAAATACCAATATTCATTCATCAATTAACTTTGAGAGATGCCTTTATGTCAAATTTAATCAACATCGAAACAAAAAACATTAATGGTGAATTAATCCAGACGGTCAATGCGCGTGATTTGTATGCTTTTTTGGAAAGTAAGCAAGATTTTTCTACATGGATAAAAAAAAACGAATTTCAGATTATGGATTCGTTGAAAATATAGACTATGTAGTTTTCCATAATTCTGTGGAAAACCCCTTCGGAGGCCGTCCAGCAAAGGAATACTACATCTCCCTCGATATGGCGAAAGAGCTATCAATGGTTGAACGCAACGAAAAAGGGAAACAGGCCAGACAATACTTTATTGAATGCGAAAGACGAATTTTACAACCACAATTACCCAATAACCCAACAACTTTAGGTTTGCCTAATTTTCTTGACCCTGCTGAATCCGCGATTGCATGGGCTGAGCAGTATAAAAAAGTTCAACTGTTAGACATACAGGTTCAACGACTTGAAACCGAAATAGATAGTCTTAAAAACCTGTTCCAGGTTGGTATATCACCTGTTCAATTCTGTAAACAGGCTTAATGGCGTAAACATTAACCAGGTCAACCTTTTTCTAGAATCGCGTCATTTTCTCTACGATGCAGAAAAGGATATCAGCAAGTCTCATATCTGGCGTGTTCATTCCTATGCGAGAGATACGTATCTAACCGAATCCCCCTTCATCATGACAAACGATTACGGGCAACGTCAGTGTTACAAAATCGTTCTGCTAAAAAGGGGGCTGCATGGCTATATAACCAATACCTAAAAAACAAACTACCGATGAAGAAAGACTGTAACGGTGAATTCACCCACAACAAATATAGTCGGGTGGCATAAGGGGTAACCATGTACAAAGACAACATCCTGCTAGTACTGGCAAGACAGGCAGCAAAGTTAGCGATTGATACCCAACGACAAGATATATGGCTAATCGCTTTATCACTGCAACTATAAGCTTATGGGAAAAATCATCATGCCACTTAAATCAGAAACGGTGAAGAAATGCCATCTTAAAGAAAAAATTACCATCCTACTAGTGGATTCATCCTTTTCACAAAATGAAATCGAGTTATTACTCGAAGAGATTAAAGCCAGAAAAAACAGGATGCTATTCTAGCTCAAGGAGGTCAAATGAACCCTTACGCCATGCAAGATTACTGGTACGAACAACAGCAAGAAATTGCTTATTGGGAAGACAGACTGGACGAAGAAATTAGCGAACTTGTACAGCCTGTTTATAACTTCCTACCTTCATCCGTCATGAGAAAACTCAGTAATGAGGATTTTGATGATATCTGGAAGGCGCTGTTTGACCATTTCAAAAATGAGAACATTCATCGATACAAAGCAATTCGGGCGCCCAAGAGGAAATACCTATGAGCGAAATACAACATACCGAAAAAGAAAAAAGTTTTCAACAACAGGTTTGGGAAACGCTTTCTGTCATTAATGTTAACGAAAAGATAGAAAAGAAAAACGGCCTTTCTTATCTTTCATGGGCGTGGGCATGGGGTGTATTAATGGTGCACCACTACCCTAAATCTTACTATGCCGTGGATACCGTTAGCTATAACAATGATGACAATGCCATAGTGTCATTAACGCTCACTGTTAAACAAGGCGATAATGAATTTCCCTACAAAATGTGGTTACTTGTCATGGATTACCGGAATCAGGCTATTTCCACTCCTAACGCTGTTGATATCAACAAAGCGCTGATGCGCTGTCTCACTAAAGCTATTTCGATGTTTGGATTAGGATTTTATATCTATGCCGGAGAAGATTTACCTGAGCAAGAAAAAGTCGTGATACAGCAAGAACAAGCACAACAAAAAGCGCGTTACGACCAATTAATTTGTGATTTAAAAACCGCAGCAAAAGGCGGTATTGAATCAATGAAATCCATTGGCTAAAATTAACACCAGAAGAAACGGGTATCATTGGCGAAGAAAATAGAATGGCTATTTATCGCAACATCGCAATGAAAAATGAGGCTAATAATGAAGCAGAAAACGGGCGAATGGTTTCAGGTGAGACTTGGGAAAGTCACCGCCAGTAATTTACACAAGGTGTTATCCAAAGGCAAGGGAACAACACAACGAAACTACCTCATGCAGTTAGTCTATGAAACCCTTACCGGAGACGACGAGAAGAAATTAAAACCAATCAGTCCATTGAACGAGGGATTAACCTCGAGCCTCAAGCCAGAGCACGATATTGCCTTAATGAGTTTGATGTCCACGGTCACCGAAGTGGGCTTCATTTTCCACCCGACTATTGCGCTATTTGGCGCGAGTCCTGACGGACTGGTTAATGATGACGGACTTATCGAAATCAAATGCCCCAACACCACTACCCACATTGAAACCATTGACACAGGAAAACCTAAATACAAATACCTGTTGCAAATGCACGGACAAATGATGTGCACAGGGAGAAACTGGTGCGATTTTGTCAGCTATGATGACAGACTTCCCCCTAACCTTGCTTACTATAAAACCCGAATTATCAAGGATGATGATTTAGTTAACGAAATTGAACAGGCTGTTTAAGC
The DNA here is from genome assembly GCF_900343025.1 of Arsenophonus endosymbiont of Aleurodicus floccissimus. Taxonomy (GTDB): domain Bacteria; phylum Pseudomonadota; class Gammaproteobacteria; order Enterobacterales; family Enterobacteriaceae; genus Arsenophonus. The sequence continues at coordinate 877,638 of NZ_OUND01000001.1, forward strand.
ATTTATCGAAAAACTGAAATCAGAAATCAACAAAATTAATCAAAAAGCGGAGGCAACATTGCAAACCAGAATCAGTGTAACTTTACCGGACACATCGGCAAATTAGAAATTCGCTATACCCAGGATAAAATTCCCATCACAGCATTCTCAATAGCTATTAGCAAATCAAGAAAAGACAACAGCTGTCAATGGATTGATGACACAACATGGATAAATTGCAAGGCATTTAAACAAATAGCGGAATATATCAATAATCATAGACAAAAGGGTACTTTTGTTCGTGTTACCACTACCTATCAAGAGAACAAATGGACGAATAAATCCGGTCAGCAAAGGATAACACCGGAATTTTTAGACAATGACGTTGAAATATGGTGCAACCGGAAAGAGAAAAATTCGCAGGAAAGCCAGGCTGAACCGAATATGCCAACTACTAACTAGCCAAACAGTAACACAATTATCGAGCCCGATTTTGATGATTCTATCCGCTTTTAGTCACAGGAGAACCACCATGTGGATTTTAATCTTGGCCATGTATGTCAGCCCTTACACGTCAAATGACTTTGCGAGTGTTTATACTCAGGAATTTGAGACTTTCAAGGATATTAACGCTAAAGCGATTTGCGTCAAAAAGTAATTCCCTTCTCCTGATGTTTTCCACAAATAAAACTTCAAGTAAAGGAGTTATTTTGCCTGCTTATTACAACGAAATTGACACTTACGCGGCGCAATGGCTGAGTAATTTAATCACTGCGGGTCATATCACCGATGGTGATGTAGACGAGCGTTCAATTAAGGATGTTAAACCTGATGACCTTAAACAATACACGCAATGCCATTTCTTCGCCGGAATTGGTGTCTAGGCATACGCATTGCGTAATGCAGGATGGCCTGATAACAAGCCAGTCTGGACAGGAAGCTACCCTTGTCAGCCTTTCAGCACGGCAGGCAAAGGAAAAGGATTTGCTGACGAGCGGCACTTGTGGCCCGCGTTCTTTCACCTCATCCAGCAGTGAAAACCTGACGTTATCTTTGGTGAACAGGTTGCAAGCAAAGACGGCCTCGACTGGCTCGACCTTGTACAAACTGATCTGGAAGCAGAGAACTACACCACAGCAGCACTTGATTTATGCGCTGCGGGCTTCGGTACGCCGCGCATCAGACAAAGACTGTATTGGTTGGCCCGACTCCTACCGCTCGGGACTGGAAGGATGGCAGGGAATGCAATGCAGCGATCAAATCCCTGCTAGTACGTGTGGTGTGGCTGACAACGACAGTGAGCTTAACAGCTTCTGGCAAAATACTGACTGGCTCTTCTGCAAGGATGGAAAACGGCGGCCAGTTGAACCCGGCACATTCCCGCTGGTTGATGGGATTACCGATAGAGTGGGACGATTGCGCGCCTACGGAAATGCGATCGTTGCACCGGTTGCGGAAGAATTCGTAAGGGCTTATCTGGAGGCCAACCATGAAACTTAATATCATCAAATTATTAATCACGACATTATTGTTTATCAGCGCCGCATTTGCTTTTGAAATGCTAGTAGGACATCTTGCCCATGCCGATCCCGTCATTGACCCGCAAATCAGGTTTAAACGTGGCGAATTAGGCAATATCTATTTAGCGGACAAGAGCTACTGGTTATCGGCATTATGATAGTGCCTGCTCTTATGGTTTATTTGGGGGTATTTCTCGATACCTTGAAGAAATAGTCACAAATTAAGAAATCATTACCCCACCTAGCTTATTCCATTTAATCAACATCAATACTCATTCATCAATTAACTTTGAGGAATTACTCTATGCGAAATTTAACAAATGAAAATTATCCCATTATTGCGGGTGTAGAAATCACGACAGACTCAGAAGGTCGTTTCAACCTGAATGCGTTACATAAAGCCAGTGGTGAAGGTGAACATAAACGTCCTTCCAAATGGCTTGCTACGATTCAGGCTAAAGAATTAATTGCAGAATTAGAAGCTAACTTATTGAAAAACAATCAAAGCCCTAATTCTGGCTCTGCTCATAAAGTGGTCAATGCCGTTAATGGTGGTTCACCACCAGGCACTTTTGCTCATGAGCTGTTAGCGTATGCAGGATGGATTGCGCCAAAGTTCAGGTTAATGGTTAATCAAACCTTCCTGGATTACAAAACAGGAAGATTAGCCCATGTCACCCAACAACAGACTGGTTAGATAACCCATCACAATTACGAAAAATGCTGATTAGCTATACCGAGCAAGTGGAAAAAATAAGCAGTGAGCGTAGATGAAGCTATTAGGACAAAATCACAAATCAGTCGCACTCGTGAAGCTTCAGCAATGGGTAAACTCAGCGTTGCTACCCGTAAAAATCGGGAACTGACAGAACGATTAGGAGAAAATGTTAAACATGCTGCTATCACAGCAGTAAAGAATGCCGCAGGGAAAGAATATAAATTCGCCCCACTTCGTCTATGGTGCCGTGAGAACCAGGTAGAAGAAACCGAAGTGCCTGATATTCGTTATGGTCAGGTTAAGTCATGGCCTACTGAATCATGGCTACAGGTATATGACATCAATCTAAAATCGTTATTTGCTAATAGTCAACGTATTCACTAGAAATTAACAGCTATTCGATATTTCAGTATCACTAAAAAAAGACCAGCACAAGGCTGGCCAACACCAAGGAAAATGTTGCTGTTAACCAACACACAACGGAAACAATCCTACCACAAATAATTCACAGATGTTCAATTATTGATCTTCATCATATTTATTTAATCAATAATCGGAGAAATCCTATGAATAACACACATGGATACCGAATAACGTTACATCATGTTAAAGCAGGGAAGCAGGTTATTTATCATGTTGAGATGATGAAAATAATTGGATTGAAGGAGATAAAATTAACAAACAAAGGGTTGATATATCAATTTTATACCGATGGAGAAAGTAAAACATTAACCGGAAATAGCGGTAATAAAATCACTGTATAAAAAAATAGACGACTTGCATAAAAGTAAAAGCTGGTATGTTTAGAAAATGAAGTGAAGTATGACATGATACTCGCAAACCCACCCTGGCAATATCAAAACAAAGTATCAACCGGCGCAGCACACAATCACTACAACACCACTGACTTTTACTCCCTCACCCGATTACCCATAGAAACCATCGTTAATGATAACTCTGTACTCTGCATGTTGGTACACGGGGAACTTTGCGCTGGAAGCTATCCGGTTAGCGGAAGCATGGGGATTTAAAGTCAAAACCATGAAGGGATTTACCTGGGTCAAGCCCAATAAGTTAGCCAAAGAGCGGATATCCAAAGCTATCAAAAAAGCTGCGCTGTCTGATGCTGATGATTTTCTGGTATTACTCAATGCTGAAACAGGCATGAATAGCGGTAATTACACCCGCAGTAATTCAGAAGATTGTTTAATTGCCATCAAGGGGAAAGGACTAGAACGTAAGGACGTATCCATCAAACAAGTTATCTACGCCTGTCTCGGTGAACATAGCCAAAAGCCTAAAGAAGTCCATTACCGATTAGAGAAGCTTTACGGTGATATGAAACGTATCGAACTTTTTGCTCGTGACAAAGTGTAGGGCTGGGATCTATGGGGCAATGAAGCGCCCGAGAATAGTGTGAGTTTTTGAATGTAATTAGTGATCTATTTTTATAAAAATACGCACGAAGAATCAACTATGCAAATGCTAACCTTGGAAGAATGGGCTAATAAGCGATATAAAAGTCATCATCCGAAATTAAATACATTACAACGTTATACCCGTAATAGTCATTTTTATCCACCAGCACGAAAAGAAGGTGGTATTTGGCGTGTAAGGGAAGATGCTGAATTGGTCGGAGATTTAACAAAACCATTTATTGATAAAAATGATAACCCTACCTTACAAAGGATTTTAAATGATGGCTGCTAGACCTCGTAAAAATAATGTTAGTATTCCAAATTTGTATCCATTATACAGTTATACAGTCGTAAATCGAACAAGATTTATTGGCGTTATCGTCATCCACAATAACAGGGAAGTATCATGCTCTTGGTAGTAATTAGGCTGAAGCAAAACAAATTGCTATTGAAGCAAATAATCGGTTTGCTGATCAACGTAGCAGACAGATTTTAGCTATTAGTGACCGTGTTGCGCGTATTAAAGGAAAAGAGATTACGGTTAACACCTGGTTAGAGAAATATTGGAAAATTCAAGAAGAACGTTTAAAAGAAGGCGATATAAAGCTAAACACTTACAAACAAAAAAGAAAACCCATTGAATTAATGCAAAAGCATTATCGATAAAACCACTAACGTTAGTCAATGCCAGAGATATCGCTCAGATATTAGATAAATATAAAATAAATGATCAATATCGAATGGCTCAAGTTATTCGTTCTGTTTTAATTGATGTATTCAAGAAAGCACAATATGCAGGAGAAGTTCCTCCTGGCTATAATCCTGCGTTAGCAACAAAACAACCTAGAAGAAAAATAACCAGATAACGGCTTAATTTGGATGAATGGAAAAAATTTTTTGAAATTGCTGACATGACTCATCATTACATGGGAAACGCAATGCTACTAGCATTGGTTACTGGGCAACGTTTGAGTGATATTTCTAAAATGAAATTTAGCGATATTTGGGATAATGATTTGCACGTCATCTAGAAAAAAACTAACGCGAAATTGGCAATACCACTTTCTCTACGATGTGAGGCAATAAATATATCCCTAAGAGAAGTAATAGAGCGTTGCCGTGATAATGTAATTAGTCCATACCTAATTCATTATTTTTATACAACGTCACAAGCCAAACGTGGCGAAAAAGTAAAACCCAACACTCTAACCACTAATTTAAAAAAAGCAAGAAATAAAACTGATATTGATTGGGGAGAAGGAACAACCGCAATCATTTCATGAGCAACATTTATTATCAGAGCGCCTTTACAGAGAACAAGGAATCAACACCAAAGATTTACTAGGCCACAAAAGTCAATTACAAACTGATAAATACAATGATGATCGAGGTAAAGAATGGATAAAAGTTATTATTTAATTGAATATTTTTTAGCTAATTTTGATAAATTATTTTGATAAAGTTTTGATAACCATTACAAAGTGAATAATAAAAAACGGAAACCATTAAGTTCCCGTTATCAATTAAGCAAAACCTAAAATCACATATGACTGATCACTTTATCACCAAACTCACTACATTTCAACAGCTTAGCGCCTGGCATTAAGCGCTCAAAATCATAAGTCACGGTTTTGGCGGCAATCGCCCCTTGCATACCTTTAATGATTAAGTCGGCCGCCTCTGTCCAGCCCATATGGCGTAACATCATTTCAGCGGAGAGGATAATTGAGACTGGATTGACTTTATCTTGACCTGCGTATTTCGGTGCTGTTCCATGGGTTGCTTCAAATAGTGCACAACTATCGCCTATATTGGCGCCTGGGGCGATACCGATGCCCCCAACTTGGGCCGCTAATGCGTCAGAAATATAATCGCCATTGAGGTTCATACAAGCAATAACGTCATATTCAGCTGGCCGCAACAAAATTTGCTGTAAAAACGCATCAGCAATCACATCTTTGATAATAATATCTTTACCTGTCTCTGGATGCTTAATTTTCATCCATGTGCCACCATCAAGTAATTCACCACCAAATTCTTGTTGTGCTAACTGGTATCCCCAATCTTTAAAGGCACCTTCAGTGAATTTCATTATATTACCTTTATGCACTAAAGTGACCGATTTACGATTATTTTGGATAGCATACTCAATTGCGGCTCGTACTAGCCGCTTAGTTCCTTCTTCTGAACAGGGCTTTATACCGATACCACAATTGGTTGGAAAACGAATTTTATTTACTCCCATCTCATCTTGCAGAAATTTAATTACTTTATCTGCCTCAGAGCTACAGGCTTTCCATTCAATACCTGCATAAATATCTTCAGAATTTTCGCGAAAAATCACCATATCAGTTAATTCTGGCTGTTTTACTGGGCTAGGAGTACCTTGATAATAGCGCACCGGTCGTAAACAAATATAGAGATCGAGTTGCTGTCGTAAAGCAACATTTAAGGAACGGATCCCGCCGCCAGCAGGTGTCGTTAATGGTCCTTTAATAGACACATGATATTGTTGGATCAAATCGAGTGTTTCAGCGGGTAACCACACATCCTTACCATAAATTTGAGTTGATTTTTCACCAGTATAAATCTCCATCCAAGAAATCTTTTTATCACCGTGGTAGGCTTTTTTTACTGCTGTATCAACCACTTTTAACATCACCGGAGTAATATCAGCACCAATACCATCCCCTTCAATATAAGGAATTATTGGATTATTAGGGACATTAAGCTTACCTGCTGCAAGTGTAATTTTTTCACCTTGTTGAGGAACAACTACTTTGCTTTCCATCAATCTCTCCTTTTATTATCTTAGCGCAATATCTGTTAACTTATGGTAAGAATATTGCATGGTACTTGAATAATTTTTCTACGCCAATGTTTGCTAATTTAAGGTATAATAGGGATCTCATTTTTTATTAATCATTGTTATGACAAATCTGCAGCATAAAAAGACCAAATCAAAACAATATCATGACAAAAATAGCGCAAATTTTGTCAAACATACGATTAGTTCACGTAAAATATTACTCTTTAATAAACCGTTCGATGTATTGTCACAATTTACTGACCAAATTGGTCGGCAGACATTAAAAAATTATATTCCTATCACCAATGTCTATGCTACAGGACGTTTAGATCGCGATAGCGAGGGTCTGTTAATACTCACTAATGATGGCAAATTACAAGCCAAATTGACCCAACCAAACAATAAAATGAAAAAAATTTACTATGTGCAAGTTGAAGGTATACCTGAATCAACCTCATTACAAAAATTTTGTCACGGTTTACTATTAAAAGATGGTATGACCAAGCCGGCAAAAGCTGAACTTGTGGCTGAACCCGACTAGCTTTGGCCACGCCACCCCCCATACGTATAAGAAAAAATATTCCAACCTGTTGGCTAAAAATCACCTTATCAGAAGGCCGCAATCGACAAATACGTCGTATGACCGCCAACATAGAGTTTCCAACCTTACGATTGATTCGCTATAGTATGGCTAATTTTCAATTAGGTAACTTACCGCCAGGTGAGTGGAAGGAGGTCGATCTTGTTTAAACCACACGTTACGGTTGCTAACGTCGTTCACGTTAAAGGTAGGTTTTTAATTGTAGAAGAAATTATCAATAATAAATCAGTCTGGAATCAACCAGCTGGACATTTAAAAGCTAACGAAACTATTTTTGCTGCCGGGAGCCGCGAGCTATATGAGGAAACCGGTATTAATGCACTTCCCCAGCAATTAATAAAAATTCATCAATGGATAGCCCCTGATGGCTGTGCTTTCCTGCGGTTTCTTTTCTTGATTGAACTGGATAAGATGCCTAAAAAAACCTCACCACAAGATAATGATATCCACCAATGTTTATGGCTTACTGCTGATAAAATATTGTCCAATCCATGCCTCCGTTAGCTTTATCAGTCGAAAATTTTTCCGTTAACATTAATCGACGCTTATCAATTTCATACCCGCTAATAGAGATTAATCCTTATGCTACTATGGTGAAACTTGCCACTGCATGTTAAAATATTTGTGTTTATGTTTACCCGCAATTGAGATTTATTCATGTCAGATAGCCAGTTAAAAAAAGTCATCGTTGGTATGTCCGGTGGCGTTGACTCATCCATATCCGCTTACCTATTGAAACAACAAGGTTATCAGGTTGCCGGTTTATTCATGAAAAACTGGGAAGAAGACGATAATGATGAGTATTGCTCAACAGCTACCGATCTTGCTGACGCGCAATCGGTATGCGATAAACTCGATATAGAACTGCATACTGTTAATTTTTCTGCCGAATATTGGGACAATGTTTTTGCCCATTTTCTTGCTGAGTATAAAGCTGGCCGCACACCGAATCCCGATATTCTATGTAATAAAGAAATTAAATTTAAAGCATTTCTAGAATTCGCAGCGCAAGATCTGGCAGCAGACTATATTGCCACCGGCCACTACGCTCGACGCAAAACCGTTAATGGTCGCCATCAATTATTGCGTGGTTTGGATAACAACAAAGATCAGAGCTATTTTCTTTATGCGTTGGATCAAGCTCAACTAGCACAAAGTCTTTTTCCAATCGGTGAACTGGAAAAATCAGCAGTTCGCCGTATCGCTGAGGACGTTGGTTTAATTACCGCCAGAAAGAAAGACTCAACAGGAATTTGTTTTATTGGTGAACGAAAGTTTCGCGACTTCCTCGCTCGCTATCTGCCGGCTAAACCAGGTGTAATTATCACAGTTGATGGCAAAATTTTAGGTGAACATACAGGTTTAATGTATCATACGTTAGGTCAACGTAAAGGATTAGGTATTGGTGGTGTAAAAGAAGCAAACGACGATCCGTGGTATGTTGTCGATAAAGATATTAAAAATAATCAGCTAATTGTTGCCCAAGGCCATAATCACCCACGTTTGATGTCAACAGGACTTATCGTTCAACAAATCCATTCGATTAATCCACCAGCGTTAAACGAAACCAATCAATGTACAGTTAAAACCCGTTATCGACAACCAGATATCCCCTGCACAATTAAGCCACTTAGTGATAATAAAATCGCTGTGCAATTTGACTACCCTATTGCAGCCGTTACACCTGGCCAATCAGCAGTTTTTTACCAAGGTGAAATTTGTTTAGGCGGTGGCGTCATTGAAACACGTATTCAGGAGTCAATGTGAGCAAAAATTTTTATGATATTACTCTTGCATTTGCCGGTATTTGCCAAGCATGCCGTCTAGTTCAACAATTGGCTCATGAAGGTGAAATTGACGATAATACGGCAGAAGTGATGATTAATAGCACACTAAATATTAATCCAACATCCACATTAGAGGTTTATGGCAATAGCGAGGCAAATCTTCGTGTTGGTTTAAATACTTTACTTACTATACTTACCGCTTCAAATAATACGCTTTCCTCCGATTTAACCCGTTACTTATTAAGTCTAATTGGCTTAGAACGCCGACTAAGAAAAAATCTATCGGCTAGTGATGAACTTAAACGACGTATTGAATTACTTCAACAGCAAAAAAATTATTTTGAACCTATGTCCAGCGGTATTTTTAATGCGCTGGCAGGGATTTATGTAGATGTTATTAGCCCTATTGGCCCACGTATTCAGGTAACGGGTTCTCCTGACATGCTGCAAAATAGCTCGATACAAGCTAAAGTACGCGCATTACTTTTTACTGGCATTCGTAGCGCCGTTCTCTGGCAACAAGTCGGTGGAAGCCGCCTACAATTAATGTTTTCGCGACAACGTTTGATCACTCAAGCAAAAGAAATTCTTGCTCATTGTTAATAAATTTGGGAGTCACTACCAATGGAATTATCTTCACTGACTGCTGTATCGCCAATTGATGGCCGCTACAGTGATAAAGTCAGTCTATTACGTCCAATCTTCAGTGAATTTGGTTTACTGAAATATCGTATACAAGTAGAGGTACGCTGGCTACAAAAATTAGCAGCATGTGCTGACATTAAAGAAGTCCCCGCATTTAGTGCCGAAGCAACGGCTTATCTTAAGCAAATTGTCGCTAACTTCAATGAAAATGACGCAATTCAGATCAAACAAATTGAACAAACAACTAACCATGATGTAAAAGCAGTTGAATATTTTCTAAAAGAAAAAATGGCAGCCATGCCTGAACTTGAAAAAGTGGCTGAATTTATTCATTTTGCCTGTACCTCTGAAGATATTAATAACCTTTCCCATGCATTAATGCTAAAAATCGCCCGTGACCAAGTGGTTCTCCCCCAATGGCAAAAAATCATTAATAGCCTAAAAGAGATGGCGCGTCTTTATCGCGTATTACCGCTACTATCAAGAACCCATGGTCAACCCGCGACGCCGACGACGATAGGTAAAGAGTTTGCTAATGTGGCTTATCGTATGGAGCGGCAATATCAGCAACTTGAGCAAATCGAAATTTTAGGCAAAATTAATGGTACGGTGGGTAATTATAATGCTCATTTATCCGCTTATCCTGATATAAATTGGCATCTGTTTAGCGAACAGTTTGTTACTTCGTTAGGTATTAAATGGAATCCGTTCACAACCCAAATTGAACCCCACGACTATATTGCTGAACTCTTTAATTGTATTGCTCGTTTTAATACCATATTGATCGATTTTGCTCGGGATATCTGGTGTTATATTGCTCTTAATCATTTCAGACAAAAAACAGTCGCTGGTGAAATTGGTTCATCGACCATGCCACATAAAGTTAACCCGATTGATTTTGAAAATTCCGAAGGCAATCTTGGACTAGCCAATGCCTTATTAAATCACCTGGCAAATAAGTTACCGATTTCACGTTGGCAACGTGATCTCACTGATTCAACGGTATTACGTAATTTAGGGGTCGGTATTGGTTATGCATTGGTAGCCTATCAAGCGACATTGAAAGGCTTGAGTAAATTAGAAGTTAATGAGCAGAATTTACAAACTGAATTAGATGCTAATTGGGAAGTGCTGGCTGAAGCTATTCAAACTGTTATGCGCCGTTATGGAATTGAAAAGCCTTATGAAAAACTAAAAGCTTTAACCCGCGGCAAACGCGCTACAGCAGACGATATCAAAGCGTTTATTGATAGCTTAGATTTACCACAAGAAGAAAAAAATCGTCTAAAAACAATGACCCCAGCTAACTATATTGGTTATTCAGTCAATCTGGTGGACCATTTAAAATAACGTTAATAGGTGAGCAACATTGATTGCTCACCCTACTTTTTCGTTTAATTAGCCACTCAAACCACATAATTATTTTCTTTTCATTCAGTAATATCTTGCCGTCATCCAGCTATCCTTCTAACATAGGATTTATTACTACTTTTTCTAGTAGATTTATTCAGAAATTGATGTTGTTATACGGATATTAATTGTAGAAGATAATGCGCTTTTACGTCACCATCTAACTGTCCAGTTAAAAAAGACTGGTCATCAAGTTGCAGCAGCAGATGCTAAAGAAGCTGATTATTTTTTACAAGAGGGTAATCCCGATATTGCAATCGTCGACTTAGGATTACCGGATGAAGATGGATTAAGTATGATCAGGCGTTGGCGGCAGGACAACATTAAATTGCCTATTCTAATATTAACCGCTCGTGAACGCTGGCAAAAAAAAGTGGTTGCCTTAAATAGTGGTGCCGATGATTATGTGATAAAACCTTTTCATCTGGAGGAAATTTTAGCACGGATTCAAGTATTAATGCGCCGGAACAGCGGACTTGCTTCGCAAATACTTCAACTAGGTAATTTTATTATCGACATGTCACGTAAAGAATTCACTATTAAAGATAAAAATATCAAACTCACCGCATTTGAATATACTATTTTAGAAACCTTAATGCGTAATAACAGTAAGGTAGTGAGTAAAGAGTCATTTGGTGCCGTTGCAATCGTTGGCTATTTAGTTAGTTTTGATAAAACAACCTATACCCTTACTACGTAGTCAAAGTAATCTATTTTATAGCTTGGCACAATGGCGTAATAATAAGTTAGATATCCATGTCCCAACTGATTTTACCTTAAATGCCCCAGCCTTTATTTTAATTTATAATCAACAAGGTGAAATTTTGTGGTGACAACGCCATCGAAAAAGAGTGGTTAAAAAAAGATGGATTATACGAATTAGATACCGATTTAAATACCACCCGTGAATTAATTAAAGTCTCACCTAACGGCAGTAAACCGGCGAAAAAAGTTACTGATATTAAAGATAAATATTCCTCTTTAACTCACTCAGTTTCTGTCAACCACTATCAGGCAACTAAAAATCTGCCGTAACTTACCATTGTCGTAATAGATACTTTACCTTTAGATCTACAGAAAACTGGATTAGTTTTGGTATGTTATATTAGCCAATTTTATTCTGGTTATTCCGATGCTTTGGCTAGTAACTTCTTGGAGTTTATACCCTATAGAATCAGTAAGTTCACAAATAAGTAGCATCGAAAAAGGTGAGCGAGAAGCGCTAGATCAAAATCCGCCATTAGAACTTAGCGGATTAGTGCGTAACTTGAATAAGTTACTAGTAAAGTAAATGAACAAAAACGCTATACCAAATATCGAACTACATGTGCTGATTTAAGCCACAGCCTAAAAACCCCATTAGCGGTATTACAGTCAACCCTTCGTTCTCTGCGCTCAAGCAAACAAATGACCCTTGAACAAGCCGAGCCTATCATGCTGGAACAAATTGGCCGAATTTCACAACAAATAGGCTATTATTTGCATCGTGCAAGCATACATAGTGAAGATAATTTCGCGATCCGAGAAATTTCTTCTGTCTCTGCCTTATTAGATAATCTATGCAGTGGCTTAACCAAAGTATATCAACAAAAAGGCGTCAACTTGACCCTTGATGTCTCGCCTGAAATCACTTGGGTAGGTCAACCGATAGATTTTATGGAGATTATGGGTAATATTATTGAAAATGCATGTAAATATTGCCTTGAATTTGTTCAAGTTAGCGCTAGTAGCACTGAAAATTCATTAACCATTATCGTCGATGATGATGGTCCTGGTGTTGCTGAAGATAAACGAGATTTGATTTTTTTACGCGGTCAACGTGTTGATACTCTCCGGCCAGGACAAGGTTTGGGGCTCTCTATTGCAGCTGAAATTATTGAACAATATGAGAAGATATTGCTATTACTCATAATCCATTAGGTGGAGCACGCGTGATTGTGACTTTTAGACAACAATCGCCCATGACAGATAGCTAATAGCACTAACACCATTTTCTTATTTTTTAATCTGACAAAATAAATATGCAAAATAAAATAATTAACTATCAACTTAATATTAATTGGCCAGATTTTATCAAAAATTATTGGCAAAAACGGCCGTTATTAATTAAACAAGGATTTACTAATTTTATTGATCCTATTTCAGCTAATGATTTAGCTGGATTAGCAATGGAAGATGAAGTGGATAGTCGATTAGTTAGCTACCAGGATGGAAGTTGGCAGGTCACTCATGGCCCTTTTGATAGTTATGATCAATTGGCTAAAACAGGATGGTCACTGTTAGTACAAGCCGTTAACCATTGGCATTATCCATCGACTGCTTTAATAGCGCCCTTTCGTGTTTTATCTGATTGGCGAATTGATGATTTAATGGTTTCTTATTCTGTTCCAGCAGTTGGCCGTTGGCCTTCATATTGATCAATATGATGTTTTTATTATTCAAGGTCTTGGTCGCCGTCATTGGCGAGTAGGTGAAAAAATTGCACTAAAGCAACATTGTCCACATCCAGATCTACTCCAGGTTGAACATTTTGCGGCCATTATTGATGAACAACTTGAACCAGGGGATATCCTTTATATTCCACCAGGCTTTCCCCATGAAGGCTATTCCATTGAGACTTCACTTAATTATTCAGTCGGTTTTAGATCACTGACTAGCCGTGAATTATTTAGTAGTTTTGCCGATTATCTTATCGCTAATGACTTAGGTAATTATCATTATAGCGATCCAGATATAGCAACACGTGACAATCCTGCTATGATCTTGCCGACAGAATTAACTGAAATACAACATATAATGCAATAATTGCTTGCTCAACCACATATTTTTAATCATTGGTTTGGCACATTTATCTTTCAGTCTCGTCATGAGTTAGATATCGCACCGCCCGAACCCATCCTATAGTGCGGATCAAGTTATCCAGCTTCTTTGTCAAGGAAATACTCTTTACAAATTTAATGGCTTACGTACCCTGAATGTTGCGGATCAATACTTTGTTAATGGTGAACAATTAATATCGCCTAAATTAAACATAAACATAACTGCCATCAATATACTTTGCGAAAAACAGGAAATACACGCTGATATGCTAGGCAACGCATTGAATGACAAGGATTTCATGCAATTAGTCACTAAACTAATTAATGATGGATATTGGTATTTTAACGATTAAAATTGTTTGACCTGTATATAATATATAATAAAACATGTTAGTTTGACTAGTTGATAATTTTATTCTGCAGGTTAATCATCATTAGTTCGCAGCCATTCGATCAAATTTAACATATTGCGCCGTTAATGCAACAATGCGAACAATCACATCAACTGCCTGCTGCATACCTTCTAAACAGATAAATTCATATTTACTATGAAAATTATATCCGCCAGTAAAAATATTAGGACAAGGTATACCATAATCGACTAACAATTCCCTATGGGTGATATCTCGATTCAGTTGCACATTAGGTTTTATATAGCAGTCAATCATTGCTTGCTTGGCAATATCAATAACATGTGGATACTTGCAAACCACTTTATTCATGTTGTAACAAATGTCATCAACCGTCAATTCAATGTAACAATCAGGATGGAGATCTTTTCCCTGTTCTTCCGCAATTTGGAACATAGCTCGCTTACGTTTGGCAAAGTTTTGTTCATCAAAATTACAAATAATATAATTCATTTCAGTCTTTTCTACTGTGCCTTTAATACAACTCAGATGATAAAAACCTTTATCCACTATTGAATACGTTGCTATTTCTTGGCTTGGGATCTGATTATGAATGCGGGTAGCCAATGTTAAAGTATTTACCATACCCTCCTTGGAACTCTCCTTTAGCATCCCTTTACTGATAATTTTTATCCTCACATTCGCGATATTAAAATTTTCATATTCAAGCCCACCAATCCCCCTACCAACCAAATTATAAGCCCATTGAGCATTAAATTTTTTTAAATCGATGTTATTTGCTCCATGACCTATTTTGGCATCGGGTGTAAACACAATATAAATGTCACCATGGGGAATATTTTGCTGTATTAGATGAGTTATCGCCGTCATAATTTCAGCAATATCAGCCTTATTTTCTGTCCCTAATAATGTTTTGCCATCACTAGTAATTATCGTTTTACCTATCATTTCATGCAAAATGGGAAACATCACTGGCGATAACACCGCATTGCCAATACCCAATACAATATCAACGCCATGATAATTTTCAATCAGTTGTGGCTTAATATTTTTACCAACAAAATCGGGTGAAGTATCAACATGGGGAAATAAAACCAATCACAGGAACCGAATGTTCAATATTGATGGGTAGCTTAGCCATTAAACAGCCGTTTTCTAGCAACTCGCTAGTAGAAACTCCTAGCTCTGTCAGTTCGGTCAATAATAACTTTGCTAATTTTGCCTGGCCTATACTGCTAGGCTTAGATTTAGTATAGCTCTTTGATTGAGTATTAATCGCAGTATATTCCCAAAACGCTCTAAAGGCCTATCCATTTCTCTTCCCCCAATGAGCTATTACCGCATTATGCGAAAGGAATTAATGACAATTATTGCGTCAAATCAGTTTTAGCAGATATATTAATAAAATGCATTATTAGTTAATCATACTTTAATCTCTGCAAGTAGCCCGCTAATATATTTTTCAACAATTTTTGTGGCAGCGCCATAATGTTTTTCATCAAACTGGCTTTCAACCTGACTGGGTTCAAGATTCAATTCAACAGTATGTGCACCAGCAAGTTTGGCTTCATGTACAAACCCAGCAGCAGGATAAACATGTCCCGATGTACCAATTGCAACAAAAATATCCGCTAATGATAAAGCCTGATAAATCACCTCCATACCTAGTGGCATTTCACCAAACCAGTCAATATGAGGACGCAAAGGTTGAGGAAATTGGCAACAGTGACAACGGTCATCGGTTGTTAGATCTCCTTTCCATTCAATAACCTGACCTGATTGACAGCAGCGAGCTTTTAATAATTCACCATGCATATGAACAATGCGTCTATTACCCGCCTTTTCATGCAAGTTATCGATATTTTGCGTAACTAATAAAAAATTATCACCCAGAAAATGTTCTAATTTTGCTAACGCATGATGGGCTGCGTTGGGTTTTATATCCGCTTGCTGTAATCGATAACGATGCTGATTGCAAAAACGTTGTACTAATTCTGGATCTCTAACAAAACCTTCAGGTGTTGCAACATCTTCAACCCGATGTTCTTCCCATAAACCATCCGTTGCGCGAAAAGTACGAATTCCAGACTCAGCTAAAATCCCAGCGCCGGTTAATACGACAACTTTTTTTGTTTTCATCTTATCAATCAACTGTTTGTCTCGGTAAAAAAGGCAACAACGAAATCTTTGTCGATGTAAGTTTTTCTTTTTACGTAACTTTCTAAGTCGACAATAAAACCGCATCATTGGACAGTATCCTTTTTCATGCTAAACGACCCATTAATTTCAATCAAAAAATCGCCTCTTTTAGATAATGACAGCAAAAACAACAACGGTTATTGCCCATTTAAAATTCGCGCCGGATCTATTTTTGTTGCCCGTTTAGCTGGATACCAACTTGCGAGTAAACTTAAAATTAATGTTGTTAACATGACATAAAATACATCGGTAATATGGAGCTCAGAGGGTAAAAAATCGATAAAATAAACATCACCTGACAGAATAGGATGACCAACAATATTTTCTATACATTTAATAATAGCCGTTAAATTTAGTGATATAAAAATTCCGACTAACATACCAATAAAACAACCAATCATTCCCGTTATTAATCCATACCATAAAAAAATAGCACGAATAAAACTATCTTTAGCACCGAGTGTTCTCAACACCGCAATATCGGTGCTTTTATCTTTCACTGCCATTACCAAAGTAGAGACAATATTAAAACAGGCGACACCAATCACCAAAATCATGGCCAGATACATGATGCCCCGCACCATTTGAATATCGTTATACATGTAACCATAATCCGCTATCCAACTTTTAATAGTGACATAATGGCCAGTATTTATGCCGGCATCATAAACTACTTTATTGGCAGCAAAAACAACATTCACACTGATCTGAAAACCAGTAACACCATCACCATAAGCTAAATATTGCTGCGCATCTTGCAATGGCACAATTGCCAGCTGATGATCTAACATACCATTTAATTTGAATACGCCAATAACCGTGACACTAATTCGATTCGGTTGCTGAATACGTAATTTGTCATCATGATTAGGGATCATAATGGTAATATGATCCCCAGGCGAAACTTTTAATGTTTCTGCCACACCTTGACCTAAAATAATTTGGTTATTGCTTGGTTTTAATTTTTGCCAGGCATCATTCAAGATAAAATCAGGTAACGAACTAACTGATCGCTCTGACGATAAATCAACACCGGCCACCTGGATCGCTTTCAATGCGCTCCTCTTTTCGATGCAACCCAGTAAAATTAATGTAGGGTGATACACCAACAACCCCTGGTGTTTGTCGAACCTTATCTAAATCAGCTTGCCAATTTAAATAAGGCTGATTGACTGCCGCAATTTGTCCATGAGGGACAACTGAAAGTATGCGATTTTTTAATTCACGTTCAAAACCATTCATTGCACTTAAGCCAATAATCAACACTGCAACGCCAAGCACAATACCCAGTGTAGAAATAATCGAGATCAATGAAACTAAGCCAGCTCTTTTTTTGCCTCGACTAAAACGAAGTGCAATTTTTAACGCACGGGGTAATTCCGCCATGATCATTGCACTCCCATTAAGCTCGGATCATCCTGTAAATAACCATCCCGTATTTCTAGCTCACGGGTTAAACGACCGGCAAGTCGCAAATCATGAGTCACAACTAAAAATGCCGTCCCTTTTTGTCGATTAAGATCCATCAATAATTCAAAAATGACATCTGCATTGTGTAAGTCCAAATTACCGGTCGGTTCATCCGCCAGTACTAAAGCAGGTTCATTAACAATTGCCCGAGCAATTGCAACTCTCTGCCGCTCACCGCCAGATAATGCAGCCGGGCGATGATTAACTCGATGCGATAAACCTACTGCTGCTAACATTTCATTCGCTTTTTGCTGCGCTTTCACGCGTGTCATTCCGCCAATTAATAATGGCATCATTACATTTTCCAACGCAGTAAAATCCAGTAATAGGTGATGAAATTGATAAATAAACCCTAACTTCTGATTGCGTAGTTCAGCTCTCCCATTGGTAGAAAGTGAGCTAATTTTTTTACCATCAAAAATGACATCACCGCTAGTTGGCGTATCTAATCCACCCAATAAATGCAGTAGCGTACTCTTGCCAGAGCCTGAACTACCCAGAATTGCCATCATTTCACTTTTATTGATTGAGAAGGAGATATTTTTAAGTACATTAGTCGAAATTTTACCATCTTGATAACATTTACAGAGGTCCTGGCAAACTAATAGCGGAGAATTATTCATAACGTAAAGCCTCTGCAGGTTGAACGGTGGCTGCACGCCAAGATGGATAAAGGGTGGCCAATAATGAGATAGCGATTGAAGATAAAGCGATTAATATAATACGAGCAGGATCAATAGATATCGGTAATTCGATTCCTTTAGCCAACAAACCTAACATAGGCATTATTATATTAAGTTGGCTTGCAATAAATAGACCTAATAATGCTCCAATGATGGTACCAATAATGCCTGCTCCTGCTCCCTGTAACATAAAAATAGCCATAATCTGGCCTCGCTTTAAACCTAATGTTTGCAAAATAGCCACTTCAGACTGTTTTTCCATAACCAATAATGAAAGTGAAGTAACAATATTAAAGGCTGCCACGGCAATAATGAGACTCAATAATAATCCCATCATATTTTTTTCCATTCTTACTGCCTGAAAAAACTCACCTTTTCTTTCGCGCCAATCCTGCCATACCATACCTACTGGTAACTTCTGTTGACTCAAGCTATCAACGGTTAAAGGTGCGTTAAGATAAAGACGCCAACCCGTAATATTACCGATCGGATAACGCATTAATCTTGCCGCGTCCTGTTGATTAACTAACAATTCGCTATTATCGGCTTCACCTTCGGTAGCAAAAAAGCCGGCTACCGTGAATAAACGCTGACTAGGTACTCTGCCCATTGGCGTAAGTTGACTAACACCTGGAACAATTAATCTCAATTGATCCCCCCTCTTTAGCGCTAGCTGTTCAGCCAATTTTACGCCTAAAATAACGTGGTAACCACCGGCAGTTAATACTGAAGGATCAACATGTTGCAGATGATTTAACAAAGGCTCGGTTGATTTTTCATCAACGCCAATCATGACCGCAACCCCCACATTTTGGCTGCTTTGCAATACAACATCACTTTCTACAATTGGGGCAATGCTCTCGATTCCTTCTAGATAGGTTACATTTTTTGCTGGATATTGATTGGGATTGAGATTACCTTTAGGTGTCGTTAAAATAGCCTGTGGCATATATGCTAAAATACTCTGCTGCAATGAACGTTCAAAACCATTCATAACAACAGTGACGGTAATTAATGCCATGACGCCTAATGCAATGCCAATCGTAGATAAACTCGATACGAACCGACCAAGATCGGTCGCCTGTTCGTCCACGCATGTAACGTAGACCAATATAAAAGATAACAGACTGAGACATGAAATCCGATATACCTCTGTTACCAAAGCAAAATGTTTGGCGATAATAAAGGGTAGCGTCACTGAATGGAACCACCCTAAGTCAAAGTTTTACGGTTTTTTATATCTAACTTAACAGATTAGACTATTTTTCGTTTGTTTTAGTGTCAACAAAACAAGTATTACAATTTCTATCAATGAGAATTAATTAATCCTTATGCCGGCAAAATATTATTACCAACTACCCAAAAAGCAAGGTGATACACGCCATTTGGGGTGTCTAATTGGAGCGGCAGCCGCTGTTGAGTGTGCTGATATTGTCGAACGCCATCAGGGTCTTGTCGTTTTGATCACTCAAGATACGCATAATGCCTTAAAATTATGTGATGAAATACAACAATTTTCGCAAAATTCAGTGACAATGCTTTCGGATTGGGAAACACTACCTTATGATAGTTTTTCACCACATCAAGAAATTATTTCTGCGCGCTTAGTCAATCTTTATCGATTACCAACCTTAACAAAAGGTTTGTTAATTGTTCCGGTTAATACATTAATGCAAAAAGTTTGCCCTGCTGATTTTCTAATCAGCAATGCACTGGTCATGCATAAAGGCGACAAGCTCTCACGTGAAAATTTGCGTAACAATCTTGATAAAGTCGGTTACCGACATGTTGAAGAAGTACTCGAACATGGTGAATATGCTACTCGTGGAGCGTTACTTGATCTCTTTTCAATGGGCAGCGATAATCCATATCGGATTGACTTTTTTGATGATGAAATTGATAGCTTAAGAACTTTTGATGTTGATAGTCAACTGACTATCAGCGAAGTTCAGCAGATAAATCTACTGCCCACTCACGAATTCCCAACAGATGATAAAGCTATTGAGTTATTCCGTAGCCAATGGCGTGAACATTTCGACGTACGGCGTGATCCTGAGCATATCTATCAACAAATTAGTAAAAAAATAATGCCAGCGGGAATTGAATATTGGCAGCCTCTTTTTTTCAATCAATCACTATCTTCTTTATTTGACTATTTCCCTGCTAATACTTTATTGATCACGCAAGATTTAGCCGCGGCAGCTAGTAGATTTTGGGCTGACACTTGTCAGCGCTATGAGAGCCGAAATGTTGATTCCATGCGTCCGTTACTACCGCCTGATACACTTTGGCTGAATAGCGAACAACTTAATCACGCCCTTAAAACTTGGCCACGTATCAAAATTTCAGTTGAGCCGGTCGGTCAAAAAGCAGGCAATACTAACCTGCCCTACTTAGCTTTACCTGATTTAAGTATCAGCCAGCAAAATAAAGCCCCGATTGATAAACTGGAGCAATTCAGCAAAAATTTTGCTGGCCGAATTATTTTTTCTGCAGAAAGTGTCGGACGGAGTGAAACTGTACTAGAGCTATTAGCACGGATAAAAATCAACCCGATTAAGATTAAAATGCTGCGTGAAGCCAATAATTCCGGCTTTTATATCACCATTGGGGCTGCTGAACAGGGTTTTACTAATCAGGATCAACAAATCGCTCTTATTTGTGAAAGCGATATTTTAGGTAAACGAGTTATTCAACGTCATACTGAACAACGTAAAACGATTAATACCGATTTATTGATCCGTAATCTGGCAGAGTTACGCCCCGGACAACCGGTTGTTCACCTTGAACATGGGGTTGGACGTTATCAAGGTTTAACCACTTTAGCCGCAGGCAGTATTCAAGCTGAGTACTTAATGCTGACTTATGCAGGCAATGATAAACTTTATGTTCCGGTTTCATCGCTAAATTTAATTAGCCGTTATAGTGGCGGCAGTGATGAAAGTGCACCACTACATAAGTTAGGTTGTGATGTTTGGAGTAAAGCGAAACAAAAAGCAGCTGAAAAAATTCGTGATGTGGCGGCCGAACTGTTAGATTTCCATGCTCAACGTAGCATAAAGCCAGGTTTTGCTTTCAAGCACGATAAAATGCAATATCAGCTTTTTTGCCAAGGTTTTCCCTTCGAAACAACCGTTGATCAAGAACAGGCAATTAACGCCGTTTTAAGTGATATGTGTCAACCCATTGCCATGGATCGCTTAGTTTGTGGTGATGTCGGCTTTGGTAAAACCGAAGTAGCAATGCGAGCAGCATTCCTGGCAATAACCAATAATCAACAAGTTGCCGTGTTGGTACCTACAACGCTATTGGCGCAACAACACTTCGATAATTTTCGCGACCGTTTTTCAAACTGGCCAGTACGGATTGAAATGCTGTCACGCTTTCGTAGTAACAAAGAGCAGCAACAGATTATCAACGCAGCAGCTGAAGGAAAAGTGGATATCTTAATTGGTACCCATAAATTACTGCAAAATGATATCCGTTGGAAAACACTTGGGTTATTAATTGTTGATGAAGAGCATCGCTTCGGTGTTCGCCATAAAGAATTAATTAAATCGATACGAGCTAATGTTGATATTCTAACATTAACGGCCACACCTATTCCTCGAACCCTTAATATGGCAATGAGTGGCATGCGTGATCTGTCGATTATTGCCACTCCGCCGTCTCGTCGATTATCGGTTAAAACCTTTGTTCGTCAATATGATAATTTAATTGTGCGCGAAGCAATTTTGCGTGAAATATTACGGGGTGGACAAGTTTACTATCTGTTTAATGATGTAAAATATATTGAGAAAGCCAAAGAGAGTTTGGCGTCGCTGGTACCTGAAGCGCGTTTTGTAATTGGACATGGTCAAATGCGCGAAAGAGATCTAGAGCGGGTAATGACTGATTTCCATCGACAACGGTTCAATGTATTAATTTGCACCACCATTATTGAAACCGGAATCGATATTCCTACCGCTAATACTATTATTATTGAACGTGCAGATCATTTTGGTTTAGCGCAGTTACATCAATTGCGTGGCAGGGTTGGCCGCTCTTATCATCAAGCTTATGCTTATCTTTTAACACCACACCCGAAAGCTATGACGGCGGACGCGCAAAAACGGCTTGAAGCGATCGCAGCACTAGAAGATCTCGGCGCTGGCTTTGCATTGGCTACCCATGATCTAGAAATTCGTGGTGCTGGCGAGTTGCTTGGTGAAGAACAAAGCGGACAGATGACCACCATCGGATTTACACTTTATATGGAACTGCTAGAAAACGCCGTTGAGGCTTTAAAGCAAGGCAAGGAACCTTCTTTAGAAGAACTTACCAGCCAACAGACTGAAATTGAGTTAAGAATGCCGGTACTACTGCCGGATGATTATATTCCCGACGTCAATCTCCGATTATCGTTTTATAAAAGGATTGCTAGCGCCAAAAATGACAATGAGCTGGATGAGTTAAAAATTGAACTTATTGATCGTTTTGGTAGCCTGCCTGATGCAGGCAAGCAGTTACTACAATCTACTGCCATGCGGATGCATGCACAAGCATTAGGTATTAAACGAATAGAAGCTCATGAAAGAGGCGGATTCATTGAATTTAGTGAACAAAATAAAGTAAACGCAACTTTTCTTATCGCGTTACTGCAAAACTCAGCTGATATTTATCGGCTAGATGGGCCTAATAAATTGAAATTTGTTAAACCAATAATCAATTATGCTGAAAGGCTCACTTTCGTCAGACGTTTAATTACTGATTTTCAGGCACATCAAGTATAAATTAACTCATCGCTTCTTATTTTGATTACAGTAAGAAGCGATGGTTAATATCAAACTTGCTATTATTAATGGTGATCGACGTAAATTAATGTAATTTTAATCTAGGTCGAATAATACGATTAATACTGCACACTAGCATCATCAATCCGGTCTTAATATAACCATGTAACGCTATTTGATGCATACGATAAAGTGAAATATAGACGATACGAGCGATTTTCCCTTCAACCATCATATCACCGCGCACTAAATTTCCCATTAGGCTGCCAACCGTACTAAAACGAGACAATGAGACTAAAAAACCATGATCTTTATAAACATACTCTTGCAACGCTTTATGCTCGAGTAATGCGAGGATATTTTTATAACACAAAGTGGCCATTTGATGTGCAGCTTGGGCGCGGGGAGGCACAAATCCACCCTCTTTTTTAGGGCAAGATGCGCAATCACCAATAGCAAAAATAGCATTATCTAGTGTCGTTTGTAGTGTTGATTTAACGACTAATTGGTTAATTCGATTAGTTTCTAAGCCACCAATTTGGGGCATAAAATCAGGTGCTTTAATACCCGCAGCCCAAACCATAAGATCGGCGTTAATTTTTTCTCCTGATTTAGTGTTAAGGCCATCTCTATCCGCACTAGTTACCGTGGTCTGTGTTAAAACACGAACACCCAATTTGGTTAATTCATGATGTGCAGCTATTGAGATCCGTACCGGTAATGCCGGTAAAATACGTTCTCCCGCCTCAACCAGGGTTACATTAAGCGCTCCCTTATCCAAGCCTTCAAAACCATAACTGGTCAATTGCTCGATAGCATTATACAATTCAGCAGAAAGTTCCACCCCACTTGCGCCACCCCCAACAATAGCGATATTAATCTTATCATCCGGTTTATGTCGCACCGAGTAACTGAGAAATAAATTTAACATTTCGTCATGAAAACGATGTGCTTGCTGAGGGTTATCCAGGAAAATACAATGCTCTTTTACGCCGGCGGTACCAAAATCATTAGACACACTGCCTAACGCCATTATTAAAATATCAAAATCTAATTGCCGCTCAGGAACTAATAATTGGCCTTCTTTATCATGTATCGCTGCAAGCGTAATGGTTTTATTTTCACGATTAATATTTGTCAAGCAACCTAATTGAAAATGAAAATAGTGATTACGGGCATGCGCCAAATAACTCAGAGCATCTACTCCATCATCTAAAGAGCCGGTCGCAATTTCATGCAGTAGAGGTTTCCATAAATGGCTTTGATTGCGATCAACTAATATAATCTCAGCTTTATTCTTGCGTCCTAATTTATGCCCCAACTTAGTTGCTAGTTCTAATCCTCCTGCCCCACCACCGACAATAATCATCTTGGTTTTTGGCGTCATCATAACTACCCTATCCTAAAATACTTTTTTGTTATTTAAATAAATTTAACAATTAGCTTAAAATGGCTTAATTTTTCAAAAAAACTTTATTTTGCCAACAGAATAACATAGTTGATTATTTGCTCATACCTAAATTAACTAAAATCAATTTAGCTGGTTATTTTTACATTATTACTATCAATAATAAGTGAAACAAAATACTGCGACTATTTACAATAACCAAAACTCACTATCTAATTTCTATTTATCAATAATAGTGTTTATATGGTTGTCGCAACACTAAAATCTGCCTCAACATTAAAGGTAGATAGATAAGTGATTAAATCGATACTGCTATTTTCGATTTTATTATTAAACGCAGCCATGAAATCAATTAAACCATTAAGTTGTTCATTATTAAGCGGTTCATTACGTCAAATTCTAGCTTTAACAGTAATATTTTGTTGCTCATAATCTTCAATCAATATGCCAGATAAACTATCCGAAGAGAAATATGATCGATTGCCGTTGTGATCAACAATCTGATAATCAGCGATCTTTTTATCCTGCAAAATAATGGTATCTTTGCCTCCACTGTTAATAATTTTAATATGGCCATTAAGCTGATTAATGAAAATAATATTGTTACCTTTTCCTACCGTTAAGGTGACATTTCCACCGGTCGTGATAAGAATATCAGCGCCATCACCAACATAGAGTGCATCATTGCCTTCACCATCAAACAGAATATTATTACCCGCTTTAACCGTAATAATATCATTACCTTTTCCTCCCTTAATAATATGTCCCCTTTGACTAATATCGGTGACAATATTATTACCATCACCGGCATCAAGTAATTTTTCATTCAGACGATAATCTAATGGCAACACAATAATATCATCTTGTTCTGTTATCACTTAAATAGGATTAAATGGCTTAATAAAGTTGCCCTGTTCAGACAAAATTATATTAAATTTTTGCTGATTTTTATTCTGAATTAGAATATTTATTGATGTTAACTGCTGCCAATTTACAAATTTTATTCTGGCTATATCATTTTTTTTATCTTTATGTACCAGCTCATTATTTTCAAACAAAAAATCATACCCACTATATTCAGCTAAATAAATAATTAATCTATCATTTTCAGTATAAAACTCACTTACTGTGCCATAATCAAAAGTAATATAAATAGCCACTAAATTAGGAATTGACATATTATTGATATAATAATTATCTATACCTTTTGTCAGATGAAAATAGCTATTACTTTTTATATTATAAAAGTGGTTATCAAATTGATCGTTAGAAAATTTTGCTTCCACTCCCTCTAATGCGGTTTTCATTGGTCTAATATTATTTGGTAAGTAATATATTTTTTTATATGTCTCAAGGGTATTTTCTTGCAGATCAATACCAATATAATAAGATCTGGCCGCGCTGACATGACGTTCAAACTTTCTAACATACATAATCTCAAATAAAACATCTTAATAATAGGGGGACTCCAACAATTGAGATAAATAAGGGGTTAATAAAAACCCATCCTGAGTAAGTATATTATATTGATGAGTTAAAAAACGTTTGCCATCACCATGATAATTATAGGCATTTTTTAGTTTTATTTGAATAACACTTTTTGCTGTTTTATTCAGCTCAGATGAAGCATCCATTTCAATTTTAGAATAATATCACTATTAATTAATTCAAATGATTTTATTTCATCTAACTGATACTCCAGTCCGATAATAGATTCATCACTGTTACTCATTTCATCTATTACTACATATGAATTATAATTAAACAGTCGATTAAATTTAAATCGCTGCTTTTGGTGGTTTGGATTGATAAAAATTTGCTGCTCTGGATGCCACTGATTAAAAAAGCGATAGTCAGGTAAGATTTTTATATGATCGGTCCAGTTATAACGTTGAATAACATACCGATCAACGCCATTACCGCCGTTAGCATAGCCCTTTGTTAATAAAAGGGTATCATTACCGTCCTTACCATACAAAATTACATGCCCATTGACACCTGCTAAAATATTATGTGCTTTATTCGGCCCACTGGCATTTTCTAAATTATTAATAGATGCAACAAGTTGTGAAGTATTATTACTATTACTAACAAAACTTGTCATTCTATGATGAGAATAGTCAAAAGTGCGGAAAGGTCGCGTTAAATATTTTACGGTACTATTTTCTAAATCAATATAACAACCGCTAAAACTGGTATTGTTATGTTTGTTATAAATAGAAAAATCTGGCTCTATAAGACCAATATTTTGTTGAATAGGTAATGTATTAATAATACTATCATTACTATTTTTACCGTAAAGATATTTTATTTCATTAGTTTCAAATTGCTTATTATTAAAGATAAAAATATCATCGCCATTACCTGTATTAAAACTTATGCCAGAAATATATGCCTTGTTATAGGTATTTCTAAAAAAACTTTCAGCATAATCATAGGAGTGTGTTAATCTAGGCCACAATGATGTTGTATAAATGACCATTGATTTTTGACTATTCGATGTAAACAATTTATACCTATTAGAATAAGTGTCAGCAAAATCTAAAAATATATTATCTGAATTTTCCTCTAATAAAATCGTATCATTAGTCCCTATTTGTGAATGGGGAATATATTCTTTAATTTTAACATGTTGAATATCATAACGATCTGGAAATTGCTGTAAAATTAACCTTACATCCTGTTCGGAAAAACGCCTTTTTTTCTGCTCTTTCTCATGATCAATAGCCTCATTTATCCATAAGGTAGTAGCTGAGTTTAAAAATATATTGATATATTTTGCTATCATATGATGTTCAATATCTTGATAGACTAGATATTTATTTGTCTGTTTATCTATTAAATGAAAATAAGGTAACTCTTCTGCTTGCTGCATTTCTTCAATATATAAATGTAAAGTATAACCAAATGGTTGTAATTGAAATTGATTGCGTTGTTTTTCAAATAACGCTTGTTTAAAACTATCTGCTACCTGAAATCGCTGTAATTGATTTTGCATCGCATAAGTTAGATCCAGTTCCAAAGCCGCTCTTAGACCAGTCTCAAATTCTTCCGCTGAAGTTAATTCAATTTTTTCTTTAATTTTCGCTACTGTTCGTACCGCATTATAGGCCATCCCCCCCTCCAACATTAAACCTGCGCCAAACGCAATACCAATCGGGCCTGCTGTTGCTGAACCAGCAAAAATAGCTAATGCCGTACCAATTCCAACACCTACTCCCAGTACAGATAACATGCCATTGATAATTAGATCCTGACGTATAACAGGATCTTGTTCGGTCTTTAGTTGACTAAAACTATCATAAGCATAATAAAAATCAAATCCAGCCTCAGCCGCATTTAAAAAAATAACCGTCCGGCCAGTAAATGTACCTGCTACTCAATAAGAGCCAGTGATTTTATAAGCGATTTTTAATAACAGAGGCTGCCAAAATATCAGTGCTAAAATTAGCTGCCGCTGCACTCCATGCAATGGCGATATTTTTGCTTATTTCAGCCCGCTGCTGATCCTTCAATTCTGTAGACTGCTGCTTTGCTAACATCTTGTGGGTAGAGTTAATTAATTGAAACAGGCCAATAGCCTGAGTACAATAACTAATTTTATTCATCATGCGAGCATAACGAGGCAATTTGACACTACTTTGCTGTAAACGTGGCCAAAGAGTCTTATCTGGGTTATGTTCAATAGCAGATAATCTTTCTAATAATAGTGCTGATGAAACCAGATTCTGTTCATTAGTTAACAATTGACTCTTTGATGCGACTCAACTTAATTGTTGGTTAATTATCCTCACCAGCTCTAAATTTTCCTGCGAACTATTCGCAAAAGTTAAATAATCATTAAGTTGCTGAACATCGAATGTCAATTTATCGCTATTGTTAGCTAATAGCCTGGTTGATTGCACTGTCACTGGCCGATTATCAATCTGTGCGCCAGCTTGTTGTAAAGTTGCTAGTTGAATATGGGTAGCGCCTGTTTTTACTATTAATGGTTGCGTAGTGACCGCAGATTTATCGGGCAATTGGGTAATTAGTGAACTAATTTTAGTTTTTATCTCTTGAGTAACCTTAAGACGATAAATATCAAATTTAAATTGACTTTCAGAGGTTTTTTCTATGCCGATTTCAGCAGCTCTGGTGGTTTTATTTTTTACAATAAAATTTTTAGGCAAATCTACCGTTAAATAATCAGTTAATCCTCTATATATTGCAGCAGAAAGATCCAGCTTATTTTGTCCACTAAATACAATTTCTCCACCTTTTGCATCAAATAACGCATATTGATAACTATTAGTTTGCCGTGCGATTACTAAAGTGAATACAGAATTACCCGCTTTTAGTTGGTAAGTACCTATTTCTGCCACCGGTAACCACTGCCCAAGGGATTGCGTATCACCAGTTGGGTTATATTACCAACCATATCTTGTCGTTTAATATATTGGAAAACCTGCTCGAATTGCTGCAAAAAATAGCGTTCTTCGGTGGAAAGTAAATTTATCAAACGTTATTCATGTAATTTACGATGATATACCAGTAATTGGTGAGTATTATCATTAGCATCAACCCGAAAGCTGCTATACATTATGCCTAAAGTCGCCTCGATATTAGCGGCAAAAATATTACTGTCATGTAACAAAAAACATGTGAAAACAATCTCATTTGTCCATCAATATCAGCACTACGACTAATTTGCTGTTTTAATTGGCTAAAATTGATAAATAAGCGACGATGCCAGTGATCACTTTTCTCTAATGCAGAGTATAAAGATAATCCTTCAAGCACACTTTCTGCAGAAAGTTCTATCAAATCACCTAATGAGGTTTGTAAACGCATATATTCTGGAAAATTAGTTACTAAAGACGAGATCTTGCCCTCATGCACTTCATTTGTGCCTAAAGGAAAATATTGTTTTAATATCCAACATGACTGTTCACTTAAATTATGCAATACAGTTTGATCACAATTTATTGCATCCAGTAATGAGGATAATTCATGCGCTTGTTGCCATAACTGTAATTGTACCTGTTTAATAAAAATTAGCTGCCAATTAGCCATTGCATTAGTGTAAATATATTGATTTTGTCCAAAATAATTATTCACTTTTTTACTAATAATAGGATCATAAAACACTTGTTTTAGTTTATTAATATCAAAACTATTTTGCTCATTAGCAAAATAGTTTTGTAAATAAAAAGAATATTCTGACACTACCTGCCAAACAGGTACCTCTTTCAATGTAATACTCATTAATAAGGATTGAGTAATAGGAATATTATTTAACAAAATTTGTTTTGTGGCAGAGTCATAACGACAGCTAATAAAACTAGCATTATGATTTGATAAATTCTCATTAACTAAAAAACCTTTTACGCTGGGTATAAAATGTAATTATTGTATCAATACCAGTAATAGAAAGCTGTTTTGCAACCCCTGATGCAATCTAATTAATATTATAAGGACTAGCATTTTGCCCCATTCTAGTAGTGCTAATAACGCAGACTTCCTGTGGGTTATCCAGCAGAAAATATTTTTTTAAGGTTAATAAAGTTTTTACCAACAATTGTGAGTTCAAGCCTCTAAATTTTTCTCCTGTTGGTGAAACATGACCTAATAAAAACTAGTGTTTCTCATTTTGCTGTTGAAATGCAGCTAATTCTCCATATTCAATAAAATATTTTTTACTTTTGACATCAATCTGAATAATTAAAGTATTATTTGGATCTAACATCACAATCAATTCAGCTTGCTGACGAGCCTTATCATCACCAGAACCCTAAATATAATATTTTTTATCGGCGCTATAGGTACATGGCTATTACTTTCAACAATAAAATTTACATTGACTTTGCGCCAGATAGGAATTTCATTTATCTATTTTGCAATTATTTTATCTAACAGAACTTGATTATTAAAAACAAAATTATTACTGAAAACTTCATGATGATATACTTTAAAAATATTATAAGCTTCATTTTCATAACTGACTAATTTTATTAAATCAATATTTAAATTACCTTCATTATCTGAAAAATATTTTTTAAATAAAATTCATTTTCTGATAATATAGAATTTACTAAATCATAGTTATTTCCTAAGTCATTTAAAATTGAAGAAATATAATCCTCTTCATTAATATAAATAGTGTTTGATAACCGATGATATTGATATTTTTTCTTATATAATGCTATATGTTGAATATTACTTGCTAAAAATCCAACTTTTGTCACTCTGTGACCTGAATCAGAAATATAAATATTTTTTGTATAAGCAGAAGTTGTTGCATCAAACTGCTGACCCCACAATGCACGGCTTAGCTTAAGCGCGTTATCTTCTATAATATTATCACTTGCAAGCTTACAGCCGACAAAAACCATTTTTTTTGGTTCATGGTGATCAAATACAATTTGTTTTAATTTTTTAAACTCTTGTCAAAAGCAGATGGTTCTAAACGGTTAAAATAATAACGACGGGCAACAACCAGCCAACGTACATTACCTCGTTTTCTCAACTCAGCTGAATTATACTTAATTCGATACTGATTACTTTCCATATCAAAATAAATAATAGTCGTTTTAGTTGGGTGTTTATTTTTTAATTTTTCAACCGCATCAGCTACAATATCATCATTTTGAATTTGGATAATAATAGTATATTTTCGACTTAACGTTGAATCAGATAATAGTTGACTGTCAACAACTACATGGCTATTTTTGTCATTCTCGTTGCCATGTTAAACAAAAATAAAATCATCGACTATTTTGATTAAATAAGGTGATTTTTTCTGGTTTTTGATTTCAGATAAATGATCAGGAAATAGTATCAATATTATAATATGAAATAATATCGTATTCAGATTCGATAAATGTCGTTATTTTATCTGAAGTTAATAGTTCTTGATACTCTTCATGAATGATATTTAGTATTTTATCAATGGATAATTTATTAATAATAACATTTTTTATAACTTATTCATTATTATGCAAGTAACTTAATTTAACTAATACTAATTGAGCAGTAAAATCAATATTAGCAAACTCTATATTAACATTATAGAGTAAATTTTCATTAACAATAAATAATCTTGTTATTTTTTGTTGATTTTAAAAAATTATTTTTGTTGCGGTTATCTCTATATCTTGTTACTTAATATCTAAATCAATTAATTGCTGTTTGATATCATCATTATCTTTATAAGCAGCTATCATTAATTTATAATTACCATTTTCATTTTTAGTTATATTATAAGCTTGTTCATTTTCTTTTAAATAGGACAGCAAAAATAATCTAAATTTTTCTTTATTATCAAAATTAAATACACCGATATTACTATCAAAAAAAGTATAATTAATTTTCTGAGGTTTATTGTCTATCGAAAATATCATCATATGATTGCCAGTAAATAACTCAAAATATTTAGAATCATATTTTACAGATTGATTAAAATAATTAAAAAAAAGAATCAATCCCTAAAATATAAGAATGGCGATCATGAGTTTATTTAAATAAAACTGTTTGCATACCATTGTCTAATGTGAATTTAATACTATCAGTGTAATATTTATATTTTTTCTAATAAAACTTAATTAAAATTAGATTTTATATTTTCAATTAAATAAATATCGTTATTAAGATAGTAGGCTTTTAAATCAATATAAAGCTCTTCAAACCAGCTTGAATCTTTTAAATTACTATTTAATTCCAATGAGTTACTTTTCATTCTATGGATATAATGACGTGCTGTCTTATCAGGTAATATATCAAACCACATATAGGGATCTGGTACATAACTATTAATGTCTATATAAATAAAATACCGTTTTTGTATATTAATCATAATAGTAAGAATACGATTCAATTTTTCTTTAGCATGAACTTTTTCTGCCATCAACTTGGCTTTTACTAAAGTGGTAGAGCTTTCTGAAATTGGAATTTCAATCGTTTGAATTAATTGTTTTAACTCAACTAAGAACCTTTCTCCTTGTTGTCTACCTCCTTGACGAATATTGGCCATATAATAGCTAGATAATCCGAGACAAATACTCCCTTGGATATTGTTTAATAAATTATTATTACCATGTAATATAAATTTTCAGCAATATGAACAAGTTTGTTTTTTGACATTAAATATAAGTAAGTAAGTTGAGAAAAATTAATATCAGTATTATAATTATCAGGCATAAACATTCCCTCTAATTTTCATTTCCTTTCAATGATTTTATAAGTTACTTATTTCCTTATATTGATATATTTTGTTAACAAAATCTCTTTTATCGTTATCTAAATTAGCAACGACTGTCTCATAATTATTGTGCTGAAAAGCTGATGCTGCACTTATTAGTAAATTTATATTTTTATTATTTAATGAAGTACTGATTTCGACATTGTTTTTATATTTTTCATAATCATAAATAATTATTTCTTTTCTACTATCTAGCGATGAAATAACTAAATTATTATCAACACTCTCATTTTTATAGATATTTCCTATTCCTTGTGTATAAGTTTTAGTTTCACCTTCATCAAGAAAAATTTTTGTCTCATTATTATTATAATTTATCACTATAACATTATTACCTTTACCTGCTGAAATAATATTATTGCCATCGGTTGATATAATAATATCATCACCATCAATCATAATGTTATGACCTCCTTTAGCGGTAATAATATCATTACCACTACCACCAATAAGAATGTTTTCTAACTCAGTCATATCAGTATATGATATCATTACCAGCTAATGTATTAATTTTTCTTTGGAGTATATTACTTTTGATATAATTAATATTATCATCATGTTCAGTAGCAATAAGCATTTCAACTGTAGGTTTAATACTATAAGTACTATTTCTATATTCAATATTAAAACTTTCATTATTTTTATCAACAAGATAGATTTTATCAAAAAAATAATTTGTATTATTAATAAATATAATTTCAGCTGTATTGTTATTTTTACTATATAATAACTTATTCTCATAAAATAAAAATCATAACCACTATAATTTTTTATAGCAATAATAACATATTTATGTGTATAACCTGCTATAATTTCTTTAAAATAAAAAATAATACTTTTATTATTACTAAAGCCTTTAATCTCAAGATTATCAATAATATAAGTATCTATATCATGGGAAAAATTAACATATGAATTATTTTTAATTGATATAAATTTATTATTAACATTATTACCATAAAATAGAGAATTTTCTACATTATGAGTAGCCAATAATGGTTTGATCATAGGGGGTAATAAATAATTTTTTCGGTAGTTTTTTATGCTATTATGGTTTAAATCAATCTCAATCTGATTATTAATCATAGCACTGCTATTTTTATCTAGTTCACTAATGTATATAGCTTCAAATATTTTGTTTTGTGGTATTTTTATTTTATCAGTTAAATTCATCGATAACAAAAAACCATCTGCTGTTTGTAAAATATGTTCATGGTTAACCATTAAATTATTACTATCAAAATTTCTATATGCATTTTTTAAAACCAAATTAATATTATTTATATTTAGACTACGCTTAACACTAATATTTCTTTTATTATCAAAGGCAGAAATATTAATGCTAATATCATTACCTGTTATCGCTAATTATTTAATTTCATCTAAATAATAATCAAGATTTACGATACTTTTTGTTTGAAATTCATATTCATCAATAATAATCTTCGCATCAAAATTATCTGTTGCTCTATTAATGGCAATGTTTATCCATGTTTTATTTTCATCATTCCAGATATAATCTACACTTCGCCAAGTTAAACTTGCAACATACTCATTCCAGCTATAACGCTCTATAATATAAATATCTTGCTCTTCACCACCATTAGCATAGCCATTATTTAGTATAATAGTATCTTTTCCCCCTTACCATAAATAATATCTAAGCCCCATTACCATTTAAAATATTATCTTTTTCATTTGCTAAAATAACATCTTAACTATTTTTTATTCCAATAATATTTTCAAAAATGACTAAATCAGCATGAATGTCAGTTTTATTATTACTATTAATTAACAATTCAATATTTTCAAAACTAGTATAGATAAATTGATGAAGAAATCTTAATGAACCTTGTTCTAAATTAATAAAAGTTCCTGCTAATGGAAGGGTTACATTATCAGAAATAATTCCATCACTACTTAACGATACATTACTATCATAACAAGGTAATTGAGCAATGATCAAAATATCATTTCCTTTATTACCATTAAAATATTTATATTCCGTTGCACCCAATATTTCACCTGATAAAATAAAAACATCATCCTGTTCGCCACCAATAAATATTTTATGGCCATTATAAGACAGGAAACAATTTTTTACTGCTATTAAGCCAACTGCAACATCATCACCATGGCTAAAATTAAAACTAATACCAGTAATTTGTCGCTTTAAACTTCCTTTCATCAAATAATCATGTAAATTTTCATAAATAAGTTCTGGCTGATTTTTTCCTGCTAATGAATAAATAGCATATGCATTAGAAAATCGATAATTATCCAGGTAAGGTTGATTTGTTAATACTTTAATTATATTATCCTGCTCTCATTTAAACATAATAACTTCATTTTTAGCTTGAGTATTAATCGGAATATAGGTTTTAATTTTTTCCGGTTCTACTAGATAACGTTCTGGGTATTGTGCAATAATTTTTCTGACCTCTTCAGCTGTAAATTCGCGTTTTGCCACTTCAATTGCTTCGTCAAGTTGTTGTTGTTTCCATAAATCGAAAGATAACGTAAGAATATTTAAATCATTTTTTAAATATTCATAATCATATTGAATGGTGAAATTTTTATTCTTCAGTAGGTAAAAATTTGTTTGTTTATCAAATAAGTGATAACGCGGTAATTCAACAATTTTCTCTTCTTCTGTAACAAATATATTAAGATTATAGCCGGCTGATTTTAACACATTGGTAAATAAATCTTTTTCACTTTGTATTCTATAAGCTTTAACCGCATTTTCTGTCTGTTGCTTTAATAACTTATTGCGTACTGAATAACCAACTGATAGCCCTAATGCAGCATTCAAACCTGTTTGAAACTCTTCCATGGCTATTAATTGTACATTTTTTTAATTCTTTCAACAGTACGATAGGCGTTATAAAACATTCCTGCTACCATTAAACTTATACCGACCGCAATACCTACAGGACCAGCAGACGAACTACCAGCTAACATAGTCAATGCACTGGTAATACTTACCCCTGCTCCTAACAAAGATAACGTACCATTAACAATTAAATCCTGGCGTATTACCGGATCAGTTTCATAGTTTAGTTGATTAAAGTTTTCATAGGCATAATAAAGATCAAATCCACTAGCAGCAATATTAATGCCAATAGATAATCTGGCAGCAAACAAATCAGCACTATATCTCGTTCCTGTTATGTGATATGCAGCTTTTACTAGTAAAGGTTGTAAAATTTCATTGCCCCAATTTACGATGCCAGCACTCCAGGCTATAACTAGACTTTTTTCAATCTGCTATCCTTCACTTACCGAAATATCAGAATTATTTAAATAGTTTAAGCTTAATTGGGTTGATGAAACCAATTGTATAAGACTTGTTAACTGAGTAATATTAGAAATCTTATTCAGAATATGTGCATAACGTGGTAATTGTGCCATATTAAGTTGTAAATTTTTCCATAATTTTCTGGTTATTAAATGTGGTTCAACATAGTTATTAATATCTATTAAACGCTCCATCGCTACAGAATAATCATTTAAATTACCATTTCCCAATAAAAAAATTTTATGATCAGGTAAAAGTTTTATTTTTTTAATTAATTTAATAATATTAATATTTTCTCTAGTACCTGAAAATAAAGTTAAATAATTATTAAGTTTTTCAGCATCAAATGTTATTTTTGTTTGCCAATTAGCAATGCTTATAATAGCAAATGATGAAATAGGAATATCCTCTATATGAGCACCAGCTTGCTGTAAGACTAATAACAAAATATTATGTTCTCTTATCTTAACATTTACATTAGATTCGAATATATTTTCATTAATTGGTATTTAATCAATTAAATCTTTTCCCCTGGTTTTAATTATCAAATTATCATAAATTTTTTGTAGCTTAAATTGATTATTTGTAATCGGATCCTTTTCTAATCCCATCAATTGATAGAGCTTATAACTATTATTATCAATAACAACATCACTATTAAGATAATTCCTAATATAAAAAATAACTTTTATACCTAGATTTTACTTTACTATCTGATTTATTTTTATTTCACCCATGCCTGGATCAAAGATTTTACATTGATAATAACCATATCCTTTATCTTCAATAAGAACAGTGAAAACAATATGATTTATACTTAATTGATATTTGACAATAGGATCACTAGCCAAACTTTCAGCAAAATTTAAATTTTGCTGATCATAGAGTAACGATTCACTATTAGCAAAATAGACAATCCAATCGACAACTTCATTAAAGTTATTTAAAAACTTTTGCTCATTAGTCGATAATTTTCTCCTGGTGGAAACTTCGATTAAATCACGGTGATATTGCCATATTCTATTTATATTATTAGAATTATTAGAATTATTAGAATTATTAGAATTATTAGAATTATTAGAATTATTAGAATTATTAGAATTATTAGAATTATTAGAATTATTAGAATTATTAGAATTATTAGAATTATTAGAATTATTAGAATTATTAGAATTATTAGAATTATTAGAATTATTAGAATTATTAGAATTATTAGAATTATTAGAATTATTAGAATTATTAGAATTATTAGAATTATTAGAATTATTAGAATTATTAGAATTATTAGAATTATTAGAATTATTAGAATTATTAGAATTATTAGAATTATTAGAATTATTAGAATTATTAGAATTATTAGAATTGAACGCATAAAAGAGGCCTATATACTTAGCTAAATTTACATTTTTTCAAAATAAAAAGCATGTGACAATGGTTTTATGGTTAAGTTAGGATCTTGATTAACTTTTCTAGTTAATGTGATAATATTATTAAGATAATATTGATGCCATTGCTGACTTCTAAATAATGACTCTTGTAACGGCAATTCACTAAGTCCACTTCTTTCATCTATCCCGGTAAGCTCTGTCAAAGACATATGTAACTTATTTAACTGTTGTGGTTCATTAATTAAGATCATTAAACTAGCCACATCAAGTGTTCCATCTGAGTGTGAATATAGTTCAGCGAGTAAATTTTTTGAATAATCACTAAGATAATAAATAATTTCTGGCCGATAACTGATATTTTCCAATAACAGATCAATATTTATTATTTTTATATTTAATGCTTAATTATTATCAGTAAAAATATTCTTTGCCATTGTTTAAGCGGATTTGGTAATTGATTTATATTGAGTAGAAAATAATTATTCACTTTACGACTAATAATGAGATCATAAATAATGGTTTTTATTTTATTAGTTATTAAATTACCATCTTGGCTAAATAGGTATTGATTTAAATAATAAGGATAACTTTGAAATTCTATATCAAGATCAATATTTACTTTAGCTATATCCATAAATAAAGCATGAGAAATATTAAAATAATTATAGAATAGTTGTTCAGTGGCTTGATCATATCTAAATTTACTAAATTTATTATTTTTAATCAAATCAAAATATTCAGCCACTCCATCTAATGATGGTAATGGAAAAGGATCAATGTTTGTCTTGTAACTAATTATATTGGTTGTTATATTTTTCTGCGCTAATTTTATTGCCAGCTGATAGGCAATTGCTGAAGTATCATATGGGTTTGACAATCGGCCTAATGCTCTTTTATTAAAGAAACTAATTTCACCAGGTATAGCCAATAAATGTTGTTTATGGATATTATTCATTACATCGACTAAATTTTCTATCGTCATTCCTTCAAATAAAAAAACAGCATCTTGCAGTTGAACATCTCCCAACAATATCCATTTATCAATTGTGGTTTTTTGTAAATTATCTAATTTTCCATATTCTAAGATTATAGTACTTAAATTTTTATCTACCTAAAAAATGAATGTATTTTCCGGATTTTCACTAGCTATTAACTCAGGTTGTTGATGATATTTTTTCTCATCAGTAAAACAAAAAATAATTTTTCTTTTGTTATTTTTATCTGCTAGATATAAATTATTTTGTATTGCTTCATTATTGACTGTTTTCCATAACGGAGTACCAAAAATTTTTTCATCATATAATTTCTCTAGAAAACTATTTATATTAAAATAACCATAAACCGCTCTGGTTTCATAAATATAATCAACAAATAAATTATATGCTCGATTATCTAAAACAACCAATTTTAATAAATTGATATCTAACTTACCATTTGGAAGATAGAAATATTTCTTTACATAATCACTATTTTTAATAAAATCGCGATCCAATGAAATATTGCCAAAATTAATTTTTATTAAAATATAATTAATTAATATTTCATGATTAATTTGTATTCCAACCAGAGAAATTTCTTTATTAAAAATAGTTTTTTAATATCTGGCATCTTTACGGCTACTTTCATATTCATTTAAATAAACTACTTTTCTCCCATTATGACAAATATGTAAATCTTGAGTATAAGCAGTTATTATTGAATTAATCCATTAATGCCAAAGTTGTTGGCTAATATCTAAAGCAAAATTATCTTCTATTCTTACTTCACCTAATTTGCAACCCAATAAAACTATTTTATTAGGATCACTATTCTTAAATTCAGTCTGTTTTAAATATTTTAATTTAGCGACAATATCTTGCGCAGTTTTTCCGGCAAAGCTTCTTTTTTTAGTTGCACTATCAATTCTACCATGTGCAATAAGAAACCATCTTGTTCGGTCGCCTGACACTTTATTAATATCACCATAAGCCACTCTATAACGATCGAGATCAAGATCATACTGAATTATTGTGGTCATATCTGGATGCTTAACTAATTAATTTGGCAACTGATTTACTAACAATTTCGTCACCTTCAAATTGAATAACTAAATTATGGCGATAATTGGTTTCTGCTAACCTTTCTATTTCGATATCAGTATGAAATGGAATTCTTTCTGGGTTAACTTTAGGATTCCACCATGCATCAAGAACAACTGTGATATCGTCACCTAAAGATTCATTTTTATGTATTTCCAGTGTATCCTTTAAAAATTTTTCTAGTAAAAATTTAATAATAATTTCTGAGTCTCTAGTATAATTAACTTTTGAAACAATACATTTATCATTGTCTATATTTAGATAGAGTTTGTTATTGTCTAATACCAAGAAGTTTTTATATAGTTCTGTTATAGTTTCCAAAATTATATCGTAATCAACAGAATTAACAGTTAAATCAATTATTTTTGAATTTACATTTTCATCAATTAAGACTATTTTTGTTATTCCAACTGTTGCATTAAATTATTTAAATAGCAATTTAATATTATTAGTAAGATAAAAAATACTTTGTTCTTTACAAAGTATTTTAGTG
Organism: Arsenophonus endosymbiont of Aleurodicus floccissimus; assembly: GCF_900343025.1. GTDB lineage: Bacteria > Pseudomonadota > Gammaproteobacteria > Enterobacterales > Enterobacteriaceae > Arsenophonus. Next base: position 917,746 of record NZ_OUND01000001.1, read on the forward strand.
ATTTTTATATTTACTAAATCACGTTCAATAGCTGTAAAAACATTCTTTTTATTAAATAAATTACTATTTTATAATTTTATAATTTTATAATTTTTATAATTTTATAATTTTATAATTTTATAATTTTATAATTTTATAATTTTATAATTTTATAATTTTATAATTTTATAATTTTATAATTTTATAATTTTATAATTTTATAATATAATTATTATTATCAATGTCAGAAAATCATAAATATCTTGCCGTTTTTTTACCACATAAGCTAGAAAATGTTTAAATTACTATCGCTCATAAAAATAAAGAATTCAATAATTTGGATCAAAAAAAGCATATTTTAACAATCCAGTATTATTATCTTTTTCTATTACAATTGCCATCATATGATTTTTAGATGATAACTCAAAATAATGATTACAATTGATGTCATCTTTATCAAAAAATCTTAAAATTTTATATCATTAGCTATAGACTTTTCATATTTTCTATTTATCTTTATCCCTCTATCATTATAATAGTCAACATATGTAGAGAGATACTTTTTTAAATCAAGATAAGTTTTTTGTACAATTAATTTTAAATTAATAATATCGTTATCATATATATTAATTCTACGTTGAATTTCTATCATTAAGTCGTTAAAACAAAATCTTTCAATAAATTGATTGTTTTGGTTAGCTTCAAATTTTATTATCTTAGTAAAATAATCTTGTATATTTTCATTTTGTTGTATTAGTGGGCACATTGAGTAACTAGGTTGATAATTTACCATCTCATATAAATCAAATGATAGTATTTGTCTGCCAATTAAATCAATAAATAACAAGTTCACCTTCTGTTTAGCATGCAATTGCCTTAACATAAGGTTGATCATTACTTTCTGTTTCAGAATCAATTATTTTAACTAAACTCTGGATACCTTTAATATATTTTTTTCCTGCTCTAGTCCACCTTCCCGTACCTGTGTTAAATAAGAGGCAGATAATGCCAAACATATACCTGTTACTTCTTTTGCTACACTAGAATCGTTATATTAAATAAATTTATTAGCAATATGTTCGAAACGTTCTTTAGAGGCTAAAAATATATATTTATGCTAAGAAAACCCTGGTTTGAAATAGTATTTTTTAAGTTTAGGAATAATAATTTTCCTTGTGGATAAATTTTTATAAAAAAATTATATTAAATAAATAACTTTATAGATGATAAAAACTTAGGATGTTATTAATTTAACCGTTAATTACTTTTATCATTATATTAACTAAATATTACCAAATTATTAAAATTAACTTAATTTATTATAATGATATATTTACTTGATTAGACTCTTTTCATCTACAGATAAATTAGAAAGTAACGAGTTAACATTTTCCTGTTGAAAAGTTGATGCGGCATTAATTAATAATTCAATATTTTTATTAGTTAACAATAAACCATTATTCAATGAGCTGTTAATTTCCACATTATCTTTATATTTTTCATAATCATAAATAATAATTTTGTTATTATTATCTTTTGATGATAAAATTAAATTATTATCTGAGTAATCAAATATAGCATTACTTGTAAATTCATGAGTAAAAATTTTATTATTTCCTGACTGCAGAAAAATTTCTATATTACCAGTACCATAATTTACCACAACAACATTATTATCTTTACCAGCTAAAATAATTTTTCCTGTTTTACTCATATCCGTTAATATATAATTACCTGCTGATAAATTAACTTTTATAATTTGCGAATAGCCTTTAGGATAAAAAATAATATCATCAAATTCTGACGGTTGTGCTACTGTTATACAAGGCGTAATTTGGTAACTATTTTCTTGATATTCTATAGTAAAATATTCATTTTTTATCCAGTAAATAAATTTTGCGGTAAAAATCAACAACATTATTAATAAATTCAATTTCAGCTAATTTTGTTGATCCCTGATAAAAAACTATCTTGATTAAAAGTGAAATCATAACCACTATAATCTTTTAGTACAATAATAAATATATCTTCATTAGTATATGAAGCGGTAATTTCTTTAAAATCAAATGTAATGCTATCATTAATATTATCTGTGATAATTAAATCATCAAGTAAATAAATATCGATACCATGAGAAAAATAGATATAACTGTTCTTCTTAATCGAAGTAAGATGATTATTATAGTTATCACTATAAAAAACTGTATGTGGATTATTATTAAAACTGATCATAGGTTTTATCATATCGGATAATCAATAATTTTTTCGGGTAGTTTTTATTCTATTTTTACTAAAATCAATTTCAATTTCGTTAATAGGTACATCTTTATTAACTTTATCTAATTTTTCAAAATATATTGTTTCAAATATTTTTTCTGGTGTAGTGTGTTTTTTAAATTTTTGTGGTAAGCACATTGATAATAAAAAACCATCCATTGTTTGCAATAGGTATTGATGATTAAGCCCATACTCATCATTAGCTAAACTGATATAAACATTTTTTAACTTTAAATTCACTTTATCTGATTTAATTTCACTATCGGTTAGCTCGTTGTCTAATAATATTTGTAGATAAATATCACCATCAATTAATTTAACCTCTTTAATTTCATCAAGTTGATAATTTAGATTGACAATACTTCTACTTTTTTTTCTACCTCATCAATAACAATATTGATAGCAAAATCATAGTCTGATTTGAGTTCAGTTTTTATCGTATTCAATATTTTCCATTGTTCATTATCCGCATCCCAAGAATAGTTCTGTTCGAGCCATGGGAGTGCATCTTGATTAGAATACCTATTATAACGTCCGATAACATAAGTATCTTGTCCTTCACCACCATTGGCATAACCATTATTTAATATCAAGGTATCTTTACCGGCCATACCATAAATAATATCTTCCCCACCATTACCATTTAGTATGTTATCTTTTTCATCACCTAAAATTAAATCTTGGCTATTTTTACTAGCTATTACATTTTCTATACTAATAAAATCAACACAGACATCTGTTGCATATTTTTTTCTTATCAGTGAGGATATACTGGCAAAATTATCAATATAATTGTTGGTTAAATACCTCAATTCTCCTTGTTGTAAATTAATAAATGTTCCTACAGTTTTTATTAGCTCATCAGTTTGCTGTCGGTCATTATCAGTTATAACTATTTGATAATATGGTAATTGCTCAACATATAAGGTATCATTTCCACTATTACCGTCAAAAAACTTATTTTCATCCATTTTAAGCTTGCCAAATAATAAAATAAATACATCATCTAATTCACCACCAATGAATATTTTTTTCTATTAGCACAAATAAACTGATTCTTAACGGTCTGAGATCCAACGATAGTATCGTCACCATTAGCTAAATTAAAACTAATGCCCGTTATGTAATTTTTTATACTCTCTTTTGATAAATAACTGCTCAAACTTTCATTTAAATATTCGCTTTGATTATTTAATTGTAAGGAATAAATCGCGTTAACTTGCTTTATATTTGATAAGTTGTGTCGTATATGTAGCTGATTAATCATTTGCTTAACAACATTATTAAATTTGCTACTCAACAATATCATTTCATTTATTGATTCTGAGGAAACTGGAATATAAGTTTCTACTTTAGCAAATTCTACCTGATAACGATTAGGGTATTGCACTATAATTTTCTCAACTTCTTTTTTCGTGAATTTCTGTTCTATTACCTGTTGAGCTTCATCAATTTGTTGTTGCTTCCATAAATTAATAGGCAGTATCACAATATTAAATCATGTTTTAAAAATTCCAGATCATATTCAAATTTTTTATATTTTTACTCTACTAAATAATAATTATTTTTGTTATCAAACAGATGATACAAAGGTAACTTGGCAATATTTTCTTGTTCCTCGCTGATGATGCTTAAATTATAACCAGCTGGTTGTAGTACTTGCTTAAAAAAATTCTCTTCACTTTGTCGGTGATAAAGCTTTAATTGACTTTCAGTTTGCTGTTGCAATAATTTATTTTGTATCGAATAGGTTGGATGCAGTCCTAGGATTGTACTGATGCCTAGCTGTAACTTTTCAGGTGTTGTTAGTTCGACTTTTTCCTCTACTCGTTCAACAACCCGATAAGCATTATAAAACATACTACCTAACATTAATCCATTGCCGATCACCAGCCCTAATGGCCCAGCAGTTGATGAACCAACTAAAATAGCCAAAGCAGTAGAAACCGGTCACACCCGCATTAATCAATGATAATGTGCCATTAACAATTAAATCTTGTCTAATTGCCGGATTATGTTCATTATTTAACTGACTAAAATTCTCATAGGCATAATAGAGATCAAAACCGGCTGTCGCCAGGGTGATCCCTGCATTTACCCGGTTAGCAAATACTCCTAACTCGCTTGGCTTGGCTTGCCTTCCATTCGATAAGCGGCTTTTAATAGTAGCAGTTGTAAAACCTGAGAACTGAAATTGGTTAGTCCTGCCGCCCAAGTAACAATCAGATTGTCTTCCAATATTTTTCTTTCGTTGTCAGCTAAATTAGGGTTATTTAATTGCATAACTATGGATTGAGTTGCAGAGACTAACTGTGTTACAGCAACTAACTTCAAGGAATGAAAAAGCTTATTAATTAAGGGGGTATAACGTGGTAACTGAGAGATACCCAGCTATAATTTTTGCGGTAAATTTCTTGTTAGGAATGGTTGGCTATGATACCGATCAATATAAGCTAAACGTTGTATAAGAACAGCCAAATCATTTAAATTATCACTATTAATAAATAGTTCTGTATAATTACTGACTGAATTAATTCTTTCTTTTAACAGCTTGATAATGTTTATATCATTTGCTATTCCATGGTAAAAACTAAGATAATCATTCAATGCTACCACATCAAATCGTATTTTTTTTCTGCCAATCTGGAACATTTCTAATTGTGAATAAGGAGAGTTTTTTATCTTCTACATAAGCTCCAGTTTGTTGCAATATAGCAAGTGGAATATCAATACCATCTATCTGGACTAAAATATGCCCATCAGGTTGATGTTCTTTTATTGGTAAATAATCTATTAATTTTTCTAATTTATAATTTAATATTGCATCATTTTTTATTTCATATAGTTTTATATCATAATTATTATAGTTATTTTTTTGATGCCTAATATTTCGTAACGATAAAGTTTTTCATTATCAATAATAATTTTATCATCAAGATACACAGTTATAAAAGCTTTAATATCTTTATAGGCATCTTCTTTACTGACTATATTTAATTTTATTCCTACTATTCTTGGATAAAATATTTTAGCTTGATAGTAATCATTAATTTTACTTTCAATTAAAATAGTAAAAATATAATTGTCAATAACCAGTTGATATCGGCAAATTGGTAAATTTGCTAATTCATTGATATCTTTTTTCTCAACTATTTTTTGTGAAATAATAAAGTAAAAACTATTAAATAAATTATTCAAAGCTGCTAAAAACTACTGCTCTTGGTCGGTTAATAACCGCTGGTTAGGAAATGATAATAAACTATGATGATATTGTAATAATTCACTTAATCTTGCAGTATTATTTTCATTATAAGCATAAAATAATGATAAGTTTTTCTCTAATCGATTACTTTTTTCATAATAAAAAGCATACGATATCGGATTTGTGGTTATATCAAAAGTTGGAATCTATTTTTTATCAATTCTATTTGCTAAACTTATTATATTACTTAAATAGTGATTATGCCATTATTGTCTTTTAACTAATGCCTGTTTTAAAGTTAATTGACTGAGGCTACTACGCCTATCTATACTGGCTAGTTACATTAGAGTAGAAAAATAATTGTGATAATAAATAATTTTAATAATTACTTAAATAATGAATAATATTTGGTCGATAAGAAATATTCTATAATAATAATATTTAGATATCGTATGCCTGCGGTTGTATCGTCGGCAACTGATTATTAAAAAATAAATTACGCCTTTCAATTAACGTATTAACATCGATATATTTACTCTGTTCAAAATAACTATTTACTTTTCTATTTATAATAGAATCATATTTAATCTGATTTATTTTATTAATATCTAATTGATCATTTTTATTCATTAAATAACCCTATAAATAATAGCTATATTTATGGCTATTTTTATTTAGATCTATTTTATCTGTGACTATATCCATTAACAAATATTGTTCAATAGGTATATTATTAAAATAAAGCTGCTTAGTATCAATATTATAATCAAATCGACTTAATTCTTGCCAGTTGGGTATTGATAAATTATATTGATGCAACTCATCCGACGATAATGACGGTAAGCTACTACTTTCATTTTGGTAGGTGGTTACTGTACTATTTATGGCTTTTCCTGCCAAATTGATTACGGTTTCACTTGCAATACCACTTGGATCATAAGGGTTAGCCAATTTACCTAGCCCTTGTTGAGAGAAAAAACAGACTTCTGCCGGAATATTTAAACCCAAAAATAGCTTTATTTCGCCAAGAACATCAACTAATTTAGCTGATAATAACCCTTCAAATAAAAATTGCTCATCGTAGTTAACAATATCACCTAATAAGATCCATTTTTTAATTTCAGTTTTATTTAATTTATTTAATTTATTTAATTTATTTAATTCACCATACTCTATAATCGCTGTATTTGAATATTTATCAATCTGAAAAATAAACGTATTTTCTGGTAACTGTTCAGGTAATAATTCAGCTTGCTGGCGAAATATTTTATCGCCTAAAAAACGAAATATTATTTGTACGCCATTTTCATTTAATATTTGTGATGATCCTGCTGTTATATTAGCAGCATTAACTTTTGACCATAAAGGAACATTGTAAATATTTTTTATATAAATTATCAATTAATACACCAATATCGTAATTATTGCTTACTCTTTCATCGCTGGAAAAATTATCAATAAAAATTTGATAAGCTTCACCATAGTAAGTAACCGTTTTGAGCAAATCTAAATTCAGCTCGCCATTAGGATAATAAAATATTGATTAAGGTAGTCACGATAACGATTTACAACCTTGGGCAAAGAAATATCAGCTAAATTTATTTCCCGTAAAAGAGATAATATTAAAGCTTCGCCATTAATCGTTATTTCACTACTAGCACTATCTTTTATATATCGATTCTTATAATATTTAGCCGGCTGTTTATGTTGTTCACTATCCAAATAAACTTGTTTACAGCCACTATCATTAATGTATAAATATTTGGTATAGGCCACTACAGTTGCGCTAAAACCTTTGTGCCAAAATTCCTGACTTATATTTAAAGCAAAATTATCCTGACCTAGTTTACAACCTAACAAAACAATTCTTTCTGACTCATTGCTAACTAATAACGTTTCTTTTAATTTATCAACAATGTCATAAGCATGCTGATTAGCAAACAGTCGTTGGTTGCTCTGCTTATCTAAACGGCCATGACCGACGAGTAACCAACGCGTTTTTTTGCCAGCCACTTTATCCATATCACCATAGATAACTCAATACTAATCAATTGCAAAATCATACTGTATCAGCAATGTATTAGTCGGATGTTTACCAATTAAGTTTCCCACCGCTTGATTAACAATCTCCTCATCTTCCAGCTGGATAATAATATTATACGAGTAACTAGAACCATCTAACTATGATTCAGTTAATTCTGTTTGATTTTGCTGAAAAATAAGTTCTGGACTATTTTTCGGGTTCCACCACTGTTCAATTGGTTCATGCTCTTTATCACCTAAAACTTTATTTTTATCTAATTCAAATAATTCTACAGGTAATTGCTCACAAGGAAAATTAGCCATAGAATCAGTAAGATAAAACTCTAATAATTCTCTGCTATTTGGTAAATAATATCACTAGCATTAGTAATTTTTCGTATCTTATAATTTTCATTATTGATACGTATATGAATATTATTCTCTGACAATTGCAGAATATTTTCATATTGATTTGTAAATAATGATAATATTTTATCTGCTGACAATGTATCTAGCACAATATTAATATTTTTTAGTTTATTTTTTTCACTGATTAATTGGATAGTTGTGATTCTATTATTATCAGTAAATTGTTTAATAATAATTTTCACTTTATTATCCAAAGTAAAATTATTCCTATTTTCACAAAGAATTTTATTTGTCGTAATATTAACTAAATTTTCATCTATCACTGGTAAAATAGCATACTCTGTTATTATATCATCATGTTCCATTTCATAAATAAATATATTAACCGTATCATTTTGTAAACCAGGAAATTTATAAATGTCATCTCTTATTTTTACAATATAATTTAAAAATTGAGTAAAAATATATTTACTATCTGTTTGTATGACACCATAATTTCGATCAAAAAATGCATAGGTTAATTTTCTCGTTTCACTATTTTTCTCTATCACAATCGCCATCATGTGATCTTCTGAGCAAAATTAAAAATATTTACTTTTATTTATATCTTCAATGTCTATATTTGTTTTAATAAACTTATCAATATTAATCTCATTTAAAATATATTTTTGACTATTATTTATGGTCTTTAATCCTCGCTGATTGTAATAAATTAATATATTTTTCAAGATATTTTTTCTTAAGCGTGATAAGAGCATTATTAGCAAAAAATTTAATTTCTTCGGTAGTATAATTTTGATTATCAACCTGGAGTGCTGTTTCAATAAAAAATTCTTTAAACCAGAATCTATTTTTATATAAAATTTGAATATTATTTTTTATATTCAGTGACTCTTTTAATATAATTAGCTAATGTTTCCGTAGATTCTTTTTTTGGCCAATACCAATAGGCTGGCTCATAATTAGCAATATCTAATATATCAAATGATGCCCGTTGTCGATTTGCTAAATCGATTAATAAACGATTAATTTTTTCTTGGGCATGAAGTTTTTTCGCTTGTAAATTGGCCTTCAAATAAGGGAAAGTATAAGAATATATCTCTTCATCTAAGATTTTTGTCAAAATTTTGATACTCTCCAAATAATGTTTACCTTGTTCTAACCCCCCTTGACGTACATGAGTTAAATATTCAGCACTAAGTGCTACACATAATCCAGTGATCCCTTCAGTAACATTGCTATCATTAGTCGAAACAAATTTATTAAAAATAAATAATAATTTATCTTCAAATTCATTATAAATATAATCATCTTGCTAAAAACTTATATCAAAAAATACTTCATAATATTTTGCATAATAAATAACCTTATATATCATTATTTTTATTTAAATTTTAGTCATTGTTAATAACAAACTCTTGGCTAAAATAAAAGCGGGTAATCATTTGTTATAAATTATAAAAATTTGATGTGGAATTATGAATATATACAAAATAGAGTTAATTAAGGAATATGTTTTCATGCTGTTATTTTTATAACAACAATCATTTTAAATGATAATAAATTATATTTTTTAAATAAAGAAATGACGTTATTAGAACATAAAATATAATAATAAAATAATTTAATTTTGGTTAGATGACATGACAAATCTTTAAATTTATGATTTTGTTTTTCATCCCAAATTATAGGATAATAATCCTTTAAAATATTAGCGCTTATTTGGCTATCAATAAGTTCATCATGGCGAGATAATATTAGCATACAGTTATGTTTGTTCTTTTGGCGAAAATTATCCACACATTTTGTCATGATGTCTAAATACTCTTCCAGTCGGGTAATTTTTCCTATTATATTTTCATAAGGAAATAGATTGTAGTTCATCATCAATTGTGTTATATTACACAAAAATCTTATCCGTTCAGCCCAAAAACCACCCAAGCCAACACCACAAATTAAAATTGGTGTTTGATTAATACTTTGAATATTTTTATCGACCCCCTTAAGTAAGTGTTGGTTGCATATCATGCCGTGGATATAGTGTACTGTAACTGATGGGACGCACATCCGGATCAATAAATTGTAATTGCATGATTTTTTCATGGTTTCCTAGGCTATTTGAATCAAAACCATGTAAATAAATAATCATAATTGCCTCTGCCATTTTTCACTCAAGGACGTTAATGCTAGATTCGCCGCTTGCCAGCATGATGTTTTTTGTATTCTGCGAACGTGTATCGATACGCATGATGATAAAGCTCTACCGTTTGGTTATATTTTGCGTTTGGTAAACTATCTAATACACTAATCGCACCCATACGATTATTGCAAATAAGTAGCTTATCACAGCCGGCATTAAGGGCTGCCTGTGCCCGTTCAGGATATGCTCCCATCATCGCCGCTCCCTCCATCGAGAGATCATCAGAAAATATTGTCCCGCTAAATCCTAGCTGTTGGCGTAAAACTGATTTTAACCAATAAGCCGAAGCACTCGCTGGTCGTTTGTCAATTTGAGTATAGATGATATGAGCTGGCATAATGGCATCAAGTAAACAACGTTGAATAAAATAACTAAAGATTTTCATATCATGTGCGCGGATAGTGGTTAACGGGCGATCATCAATCGGTGTTTCTTTATGTGAATCACTACTAACCGCACCATGGCCGGTAAAATGTTTACCTGTTGTTTTCATTCCAGCTGTATGCATGCCTTTAATAAAACGCTCAGCCATATCCAGTTGTTGATGAAAAGATCGATCACCGATACTATACAATTATGTCCAATATCAAGCACAGGGCCGAAACTAATATCAATATCCATCCCGATCATTTCTGCCGCCATCAAGCAACCAGCTTCTTCCGCTAAATTAGCCGCCGTATACTGATCATTAAGCATGGCAAAAGATTGGGCCGCAGGTAGCGCAGTAAATTCGTCTCGAAATCGCTGCATACGGCCACCTTCTTGATCTACAGCAATAATTAAACGGTTATCTGTCGCATTGCGAATTTGTCTGACTAGCTCTCTGAGTTGCTCAGGATCATGATAATTGCGCGTAAAGAGAATAATACCGCCAACCAGCGGATGCTGTAGAATTTCACGTTCTCAGCATCTAATTCAAATCCCTGTAGATCTAATATAATTAGCCCCATAAATTATCCTCTTAATACATTTCTTGAATCACTATTTATTATCAGATCAAACCATATTCTAATAGGTTGAGCCAGCGCTATGTATTGCGGATCTTTTGTCTGCATCCATCGGACTTCATACCACATCATTCTCATATAATTAACCCAAGACTGCCATAACAGCACTTGCTGGTTTAATTTATAAAAATCATTATAAGCATGCAATTGCTGACAATAGTGTTGCAAAAACTGACTTTGTACATTTTCATCCCAACTATTTGTCGCGAATAACGTTGCCAGCGCAAATGCCAAATCACAATCAGCGGCATACTCCCAATCCAAAAGTCTTAAAGTTCCATTATCAGCTAATAAAACTTTTCCACTATGAATATCAAGATGGGCAAGTACTTTTTTACTGGTTTTAGGTTGGCAGGCATGCTGAAAAAAATGATGTAAATTTAACCAATTAGCTGATAGCCTGCGCCGATCAATTTGATGCCAGTAACTGGCTAAATGTTGTTTTAAATGCAGTGAATAACCAGATAATGGAGATGAATGTAATGATGCGAGTATCCGACTTAAAGGTTGATATAATTCTAGTAAAGAATAGGAGGTATCAGTAACTACCTTACCTTCCATCCATTCTAATAGTAACCAGTCATTATTAGCTCCTAGTGCCTTCGGAGCAGCAACAAATTGAGTAAGATGGTGTAATATTTTACACTCTTTTTGCCGGTTAATACCTAATAAGCGCTGATCTTTTCAGGCAAAACGCACAATCAATTTAATATTGGCAGTTGTTTCAGCGTAAAAACTTCCACCGCTCGCTCCTGATAACGCCTTAATTCGCCACTTATCACTCGTTATTGCCGGATATTTTTGTAATAACAAGTTAATAAGTGTTTTTTTTATTCAATGCGATTTGAACCCGACCAGAGGATCTCACCCGTTTGTGCTGCCATTAGCTGCATTTCAATTTCACTTTGCTGTTGATTGCCCGAAATGACCGAATAAAGCACATAGTCAGCTTGCACATAACGCGCTAATCCGATGGCCTTACTCCGCGTAACTAAACTGTCTTCCTGAGATAAGCCTAGTGCTTTGCGTGTATTTGCCACCACATCTTGTGGAACTAATTTGAATACATTTTGGTTATTAACCGCCTCAATAATCGCATCGGTTGCTTGCATTGATTGAATTGACATATTGGTATTATTTTTTATTGAATCAATTAATAACACCTTGCCTGACTCAACCCCTTGAGCTTGTACCAATTGATGGGCTAAAGGAATCACTACTGTTGACCAATCTACTGTTTTTACCTTTGGTAGCTGCGGTACAGTATCTGGAGACGTTGGTGTTGTTGGTTGTTCGGTAGGCTCAGTAGGTTCGATTGTAATAACAAGTGCTGGTTTTTTATTCGTTATCGATGAACAACCAACTAATATGAATGTAACAACCATAAGTTGAAAAATACGTCTCATTTACTCTTCTCCTATGTACCTTAAATTGCAAGGTAAACTGAATAACAAAGCCTGCGCCAAAATACCAATTTAAATTGCTTTATAATTAAATATTAACCAAAAAATTACTTTTGTCTTTCCAATAACAAATCAACAAAATAACGGTACAAAATTTATTTATCTATCTTTTTTGTTAACAACGGCCCTAAAGGATGACCTCCCACTAAATGCATGTGAATATGGAAAACTTCCTGGCCTGAATGTTGGTTACAATTCATAATTAAACGGTAACCATCATCGGCAATATTTTCCTGCTTAGCAATCTTTGCCGCAACCGTAATCATGTGGCCCAACGTTTGTTCATGCTCAGGTTTCACATCATTGATAGTGGCGATCAAAATATTAGGAATAATTAAAATATGGACCGGTGCATGTGGTTCTATATCCCTAAACGCCGTCACTAAATCATCTTGATAAACAATATCAGTGGGGATTTCGCGGCGAATAATTTTACTAAAAATCGTTTCCGCTGCCATAATTTCATCCTTTAAATTTTTATGAAGATGTAAGTGTTTCAATCACGTCTAATGGTTAAATGAAAAAGATCCCAAAAATTTTGTGTAGTAGCTCGCGCAATTTCTTCAATATCTACGCCTTTTAATTGGGCTAAAAACTGTGCTACATCTCTTACATAAGCGGGTTGATTTTCTTGGCCGCGATGGGGAACAGGCGCCAGGTAAGGAGCATCAGTTTCAATTAAAATACGCTCTAAAGGCACCATACGCGCAGCCTGGCGGATCTGTTCTGCATTACGAAATGTCACTATACCGGAAAATGAGATATAAAGCCCTAAATCTAATAATGCTTTAGCCATCTGCTCATCTTCCGTGAAACAGTGTAAAACCCCACCGCAATTACCCATCTGTTCTTCTTTCAATATCGCTAATGTGTCTTGCTGGGCTGCTCGTGTATGGACAATAACAGGTTTGTTTAATTGACAACCTATACGAATATGTTGACGAAAAGATGTTTGTTGCAATTTAGCATTTTCACTTTGGTAGTGATAATCCAAACCGGTTTCACCTAACGCAACAACTTCATCACCTGACGCTAAACGTGCCAGCTCATCAAAATCATTACCTTGATTGAGATCAAGCGGATGTATACCACAAGAAAAGGCCACATTGTCACGCTGACCAATCTGCTTTTTCATGTTAATAAAGCCTGGCAGGGTTGTTGCAACAGCCAAAATATATTTTACCTCATTAGCCGATGCTTTTGCGATAACGTCATCGATATCTTTATGTTTATTCTTATAATCTAAACAATCTAGATGACAATGTGAATCCACTAAAAACATAATAAACTCTTTTAATTATGATAATGAAGTGTGTTTTGCCAGTTGATTAACTGAGATGTCAATCGTAGTTCCTGATTCAATCCCATCACTGACATTAATTGATGGCGACAATTTTGCCATTCAGTAGCGCTCTTTAATAAGATATCTATAGAGTTGATGCCAGCCAATTTAGTAATTAACGATGACTGATCTTGATTGACACAATAATTACCTGCATGCTGTTGATATTTTACTGCATCCAACAATAGGCTTATCAGCCAACTGATCCGACAGGTAGCGTCTGGCTGATCCAATTCAGGTAACCAGTTTAAAAGTGTCTTTATTGATAAATGTTGCATTAATGATTGGTAAAATTGCTTTCTTTTCAGCCAATTATCAGGTTGTAGCAGTGTTAAAGCGGCAAGAGGCGCACCTGCATTCAGTTTTATTGCCGTTTCAATATCAACTTGCGCTAACGATATTTTTTGTTTTTGTAACCAAGAAATCGCGGTTTTACACTCAGGTACTGAAAGGTAATAATAAAAACATCGACTACGTAATGTGGCTAGCAATAAAGCTGGATCTTGACACTCTAAAAAAAAATAGGTATTGTCTGTCGGCTCCTCTAAAGTTTTCAATAATGCGTTGCTAGCCGCTTCTGTTAGCGCTTCCGCCGCAGGAAACCAAATAATTTTGGCGCCACCTTGCTGTGCATGGCTAACTAAAGACTCAGTTAAACAACGAATACTTTCAATACCTATCGTATTTTTACCTTTGTCAGCGGTAATTTTATGCCAGTCAGGATGTGTCCCTGCTAACATCAGTTGACAGCTATGACAACTACCACAGCTTTTCATGCCCGCTGGTTGTTGGCACATCAGCCAGCGGCTAATAGCATAAATGAGTGAATCACTTCCCATCCCAGCATTAGCATGTAATAGCAATGCATGATGTCCTTGCTTTGTCTGATGGAAAGCAATTATCTGTCTATATGCATGATTTAACCATGGATACCAGTTCATTCTACTTGCCTTGCGCTGTCAACCAATTCGATAATGTCTGGCGAATATTTTTTTGCACCTCTTCTAGTGATTTGTTAGCATCAATCGTGATGATTGTGTCATCTTCCTCAGCTAATTCAAGATAGCGCTGACGGGTTCGTTTAAAAAAGTCCAATGACTCTTTTTCTATCCGATCTAGTTCACCACGATCCCGAGCTCGCTGCAAGCCAAGAGTCGGTTCTATATCAAGATATAGTGTTAGATCAGGTCGAAAATCATCCAATATAGTATTGCGCAATACTTGCATTAATTCAGCAGAAAGCCCACGTCCTCCACCTTGATATGCTTGTGATGAGAGATCATGGCGATCACCAATGACCCACCTTCCCTCTACTAGAGCAGGCTTGATAACATTTTCAATTAATTGTATACGCGCGGCATAAAGCATGAGTAACTCCGCTTTATCGGTGACTTTTTCCTCGGCAATACCATGCTTAATTAATTGTCGCAATTTTTCTGCTAACGGCGTTCCTCCCGGCTCACGGGTAAAATCAATTTCAGTTATTCCTACCTTAGCAAGTGTTTTTACAACTGTTTTTATCGCGGTAGTTTTTCCTGCACCTTCGAGACCTTCAATAACTATATAACGACTTTTCATTCATTTTTATCTTTTGTCTGACGATAATGTTTAACTGCCTGATTATGATCATTAATATTTGTAGTAAAAGTATGCCCACCATTACCTGTTGCAACAAAATATAAATAATTGGTTTCATCCGGATCAGCCGCTGCTTTAATTGAAGCACTACCAGGCATAGCTATTGGCGAAGGCGGCAATCCAACAATCAAATAAGTGTTATAAGGGCTAGGCTTATCTAAGTTACTACGATAAAGTACCCCACGGTATTTATCACCTAAACCATATATAACAGTAGGATCTGTTTGCAACCGCATTTTTTTCTTTAATCGATTAATAAATACCGATGCCACTTTAGTTCTCTCTATATCAATGCCGGTTTCTTTTTCAATAATTGAAGCCATAATTAACATTTCATATGGCGTTTTATACGGCAAATTTGACGCTCGGCCTTGCCATTCATATTCAACAGCCGTTAACATTCTCTGATGCGCACGCTTTAATATGTCAATATCATTCATTTCTGCTGTGTAATAGTAAGTATCTGGATAAAACCACCCCTCTAATGATTGACTTGGCGGTAACCCTAATTGCTGCGCTAGTTTATCAGCAGACTGACTTTCAATAGTCTGCTTTAAATAAGGCGCTTGGTGTAATGCTTTTTTCCAGTCTTCAAAACAAGAGCCTTCAATAAACAGCAAGCTAAATTGCGCTTCTTTACCAGCATAAAACATTTCTAACATTGCCCGCAAAGACATGCCAGGATTTAATCGATAGGTTCCCGCTTTAAATCGTGCCAATTGTGGCTCTAATCTTAGTAACGATTGAAAATTATTCGCCGAATTTATTATTTTCTGCTCTACTAACAATGATTCTAATCCTGCTCGCCCTGTAACTGCTGGCAAAGTAAAAATAGTTGTTTCATGAATATTAATCGCTGTATCAGCGTAATTTTGTATCTGACGGTAAAATGTATAAAGAATACAGCCACTCAATATTAATAAAAAAATAATCAACCACAATATTCTTCTTGCATACTTCATTTAATATTCATTTCCTAATATTACACTATGAAAATTAATCTAATATTAATCACAAAATTAAGTTAACCTCAAACAATATGGCATAAGAAAATTGAATAATTCACGAGAATAATAGTGCCATACGGGTTGCTTAGGCTGCG
Organism: Arsenophonus endosymbiont of Aleurodicus floccissimus; assembly: GCF_900343025.1. Taxonomy (GTDB): domain Bacteria; phylum Pseudomonadota; class Gammaproteobacteria; order Enterobacterales; family Enterobacteriaceae; genus Arsenophonus. Next base: position 934,347 of record NZ_OUND01000001.1, read on the forward strand.
TTATAATACGTTTAACCGATAATATGGGCATTAAAGCATTAGTAATGATTACCTCATCGCTCTGTACCAATATATTAGGATAGTCGCTGATATAAAAAAGTTCATAATCAGTATCAGATAAACTCGCAATAACCTGTTTGCGCATTACACCTTCAACACCAGCATGATTTAAATTGGGCGTGTAAATTTGTTTTCCTTTCCGTAAAAAAATATTTGCTGCGCAACATCCAATCAATATGCCATTAGTATCCGTCACAATAGCTTCATCAACATTCAATAATTCAATTTGCTGTTTTATTAATATTTGTTCTAATCGATTTAAATGTTTAATGCCGGCCAAATAACAGTTACTATTTACTGGTATTTTACTCAATGCTAAATTAATACCTGTTTGCTGTTGATTTAAATAAATAGCGGGATAATCAGTTAACAAAATAATGACTGTTGCTTCGTTGAGGCCTGCTATGCTATATCCTCGCCCACCTTCACCACGACTAATGATAACTTTAATCACCGCTAAATCCTTTTTATTCAATTGTGCTATCTTATTTATATCAGCAGCCAATTTTTGCCAATCTGGTGTAGGTAAAAGTAGTTGTGTAACACCTTTTTGCAATCGATAAATGTGGTGTGACAATAAGGCTGGTTGATGTCCAACCACACGAATTGTTGTAAAACAGCCATCACCAAATTGAACAGCTTATCCATTGCCGAAATATTATTTCGCTGTTTACCATTAATCCAACATATCATTGCGTTAACTTCTTAATCAAACTAAATACCTGCTATTTATCGCTACAGTTTACTGTAAATCCATCATTTATATCAATAAAAAAGCCTCAACTTAATTTAGATTGAGACCTCTTTATAAAAAAATATCAATTAATTAACTTTACGAAAAATAATCGAACCATTTGTACCGCCAAAACCAAAAGAATTGCATAATGCATACTGCATATCTTCAACTTTACGCTTCTTATCTGGTATAAAATCTAGCCGCCCTGTCTTCACTAATTCGTCTAATTCACTATCGAGATTTTCAAGGTTAATTGTTGGAGGAATAAGTTGATCTCTTAACGACAGAATCGTAAAAATAGATTCAATTGCACCTGCTGCACCTAATAAATGACCGGTCATCGATTTAGTCGAGCTAATTAATATTTTACTCTGCTGTGAGTAAATCGATGCAACTGCCCGCGCCTCAGCAATATCTCCTGCCGGCGTTGATGTACCATGAGCATTAATGTAACCTATTTCTTCTGTGTTTATCCCTGCATCATGTAACGCATTTTTCATGGCCAGTGCCGCACCTTCACCATTCTCTGGTGGTGACGTCATATGATAGGCATCACTACTCATACCGAAACCCGCAAATTCAGCATAAATTTTAGCGCCTCGAGCTTTAGTATGTTCATACTCTTCCAGCACCAAAATACCCGCTCCATCGCCTAATACAAAGCCATACCGCTCCTAATCCCAAGGGCGGCTTGCTCGCTCAGGTTCATCATTACGTCTTGATAGGGCTTTGAGGGCGGCCAAATCCAGCAATACCTAAAGAAGTACTTGCTTTTTCTGCGCCACCTGCCAGCATGATATCCGCGTCACCATAAGCAATAATATGCGCTGCATGACCAATGTTATGCACCCCCGAAGTACAAGCGGTAGCACTAGAGATAGTTGGGCCTTTAAAACCATAAATAATACTTAAGTGTCCAGCCACCATATTGATAATAGTTGAAGGAACAAAAAAAGGACTTACTTTGCGTGGACCATTAGTCAGTAAAACATCACAGTTTTCCTGGATTAGTCCTAATCCGCCAATACCAGAACCAATTGCTACGCCAATACGATGCGCATTTTTTTTCTGTGATTTCTATACCTGCATCTTCAATAGCTTGTTTACCCGCAGCAAGCCCATATTGAATAAAAAGATCAATCTTGCGCGCATCTTTAGCCGAAATACCATAATCGTCATGATTAAAATTTTTAACTAGACCGGCGAACTTGGTTGTATGGTTTTCAGTGTTAAAATGCTCGATAAGGCTGATGCCACTCTGTCCAGCACATACAGCATTCCAAGATGACTCAACTGTGTTGCCGACAGGGAGATAACATGCCGAGTCCAGTCACAACTACTCGACGTTTAGACACGTATATCCCTCCAGAAAAAGGAATAAGTTTTGGTGAAAATATAGGCGGTCGATCGACCGCCTATATATGTGCATAAAAGCTCTCTATAATTAAATTTACGGCTTATGAGCTATGGCTATTAATATAATCAATAGCTGCTTGCACTGTCGTGATTTTTTCCGCTTCTTCATCAGGAATTTCGGTATCAAACTCTTCTTCTAATGCCATGACTAATTCAACAGTGTCAAGAGAATCCGCACCTAAATCCTCAACAAATGAAGAATTATTTGCAACTTCATCTTCTTTAACACCTAACTGTTCAGCAATTATTTTTTTAACACGCTTTTCAATATCATTGTCGTTGTCAACACGTTGGTCTTTAATGCTCATACTATTTAAATTCCTATTAAAACTCGCTTTCACGATGGTTTTCGTAGTTTAGATACAGGAAAGGCACAACCCAATCCTGGCTATTCGAACCTGATTTCGCATTATTATATGCTATTTTAGCGTTAACCATGCAAATGATTCATTGGTTTTTAAATCATACACATGCCACCATTGACATGTAATGTTTCACCCGTAATGTAAGCTGCTTCATCAGAAGCTAAAAATGCTACAGCACTGGCAATTTCTTTTGCATCACCGAGCCGCCCCACAGGAACATTAGCTAAAATGCCTACTTGCTGTTCATCTGTCAATGCTCGAGTCATATCGGTTTCTATGAAACCAGGTGAAACAACATTCACCGTAATACCGCGGGTAGCTACTTCACGTGCTAATGATTTACTAAAAGCGATAACACCTGCTTTAGCCGCTGCATAGTTTGCCTGTCCAACATTACCTAATGTGCCAATCACTGAGCCAACAGAGATAATGCGACCATAACGTTTTTTCATCATTGAACGCATTATAGCTTTGGCTAGACTAAAGATCGAAGTTAAGTTTGTATCAATAACTCTGTCCCACTCTTCTTTTTTCATTCGCAGCAATAGATTATCACTGGTAATACCTGCATTATTAACTAAAATATCAATTTCACCAAATTCTGCACGAATTTTGGATAGAGTACTATCAATAGATTCAGTGTCTGTCACATTCAAGACATAACCTTTACCTTTATCACCAAGATAGCTACTAATCGCCTCGGCACCTTCTTTGCTTGTAGCAGTACCAACTACTTTCGCACCACGTTCAGCTAGCAGTTCAGCTATTGATCGCCCGATACCACGACTTGCCCCAGTTACCAAGGCTATTTTTCCATCAAAAATCATGTTTTCCTCAATTATTTATCAACGCAGCGATTAATGATGCCGTATCATTAATCGCTACCGAATTAATCGTACTCACAATGCGCTTAGTTAAACCAGTCAATACTTTACCTGGCCCCATTTCTAATAGTTGCACGATTCCTTGCTCAGCCATGAATTCGATGGTTTCAACCCAGCGTACAGGATTATACAGCTGCCTGACTAAAGCCTGTCGAATACCCTCTACCGAATTTTCGATTTTGACATCGACATTATTTACAACAGCGATATTAGGTTTATTAAATACAACTTCTTCTAATGCTTGCGCTAATTTTTTTGCAGCAAGCTGCATCAATGCACAATGTGAAGGTACACTGACAGCCAACGGTAAAGTACGTTTTGCACCAGCAGCTTTACATAAGGCAGCCGCTCTCTCAACAGCGCTTTTCTCACCGGCAATAACAACCTGACCTGGCGAATTAAAATTAACTGCAGAAACCACTTGGCCTTGTTCAGCTTGCTGACACGATGCTAATACTGATTCATTATCCAAACCAATAATTGCATACATAGCTCCCATCCCTGCCGGCACAGACTCTTGCATCAATTGCCCGCGTAATTCTACCAATTTGACGGCGGATTTAAAATCGATGACATCGGCACAGACCAATGCAGAATATTCACCTAAACTATGGCCTGCCATTAGTGTAGGCATTTTGCCTTTTTTTTCCTGCCATACTCGAAAAATTGCCACAGATGCAGATAAAAGTGCTGGCTGTGTTTTCCAAGTTTTATTTAATTCTTCTTCTAAGCCACTTTGGACCAAATCCCATAAATCATATCCTAATACATTAGAAGACTCAGCAAACGTTTCCTCTACTACTGCAAACTCTTTTGCTAGATCAGCTAACATGCCAAGGGGTTGAGAACCTTGGCCAGGAAAGATCATTGCAAAATTAGACATTTTTTATTTTCCTGTATAATTTAAAAACGGATCAGCGCTGAGCCCCAAGTAAAACCACCACCAAATGCTTCAAGTAATACCATTTGCCCTCGCTGTATGCGGCCATCTCTGATTGCTTCATCAAACGCTGTCGGTACTGATGCTGCTGAAGTATTACCGTGTCTATCCAGCGTAATAACGATTTTATCCATTGGCATAGCCAGCTTTTTTGCTGTTGCTTGAATAATCCGTAAATTAGCTTGATGCGGGACTAACCAATCCAATTTTGATTTATCCAGTGCATTTTTTTCTAATGTTTCACCCACTACATTAGCTAACTCACTCACCGCGATCTTAAAAACCTCATTACCCGCCATTGTGACGTAAGTTGGCTCTAAGCATTTACTATGCTCTTGATGGCGTAAAGTTAATAAATCACCATAATTACCATCGGCATGTAAATGGGTTGACAAAATCCCTGGCTCTGGTGAACCGCCGACAACGATTGCACCTGCTGCATCACCAAATAAAATAAGTGTACTACGATCATTCGAATCTAATACTCTAGATAATACATCAGAACCAATAACTAATGCCTTCTTCGCCATCCCTGTTCTAATGAACTGATCACTAATACTCAGTGCATAAGTGAAGCCAGCACATGCAGCAGCAACATCAAATGCAGCACAATCTTTAATGCCTAATATTTGTTGGATTTGGCATGCCGCACTTGGAAAAGCATGGGTCGAAGAAGTCGTTGCTACAATGATTAAATCAATTTCATTAGCTGCGATGCCAGCCATTTCTAACGCTTTTTGCGCAGCATTAGCACCCATTGTAGATACATTATCTTCTGCTGTTGCGATGCGACGTTCTTTAATTCCTGTTCGGGTAGTTATCCATTCATCAGAAGTATCTACCATTTTTTCTAAATCAGCATTCGTACGAATCTGTACGGGCAAATAACTGCCTGTACCTAAGATTTTTGTATACATTTTGCTTTAATCACTATTGGGTAGTAAAGTATTCAAGCGAGTCGCAATTCTATCAGGAATTTGCTTTTCTACCGCCTGAATCGCCTGTTCAATTGCAGCTTTAAATGCTTTTTGGTTTGCCGCTCCATGACTTTTAATTACAATGCCGTGTAATCCTAAAAGTGAAGCGCCATTATATTGATCAGGATCCAGGTGACCAAAACGTTTTGAGATACGTTTCTGTAACCACGGTTTAATCAACTTCATCAGCCAAGATGAGATCTTATTTTCTGTAGTTGAAGATTTTACTAAAGATAAAATAACGCGTATCACACCTTCCATTGTTTTCAACGTTACATTACCTGCGAAGCCGTCACAAACGAATACATCAGTTTTACCCGTCAATAACTCATTACCTTCTAGATAACCAATATAATTAATAGAAGGTGTTGCTTTTAATATTGAGGCGGCTTCGCGGATATTATCTAAACCCTTATTTTCTTCTTCACCAATATTTAATAATGCTACTCGTGGATTGCTTATATTAGCAACCTCTTCAGCCATTACTGCTCCCATCACGGCAAATTGTACTAGCATTTGACTATCGCAGTTAACATTAGCGCCTAAATCAAGTAATAACGGTTTTACCATGTTCTTGATTTGGCAAAATCGTTGTCAACGCTGGCCTTTCAATACCATTTATTGTTTTTAATATGAGTTTTGCTAACCCCATAAGTACACCAGTATTTCCAGCACTAATACACGCTTGCGCCTGACCAGACTTCACTAATTCTAGAGCAATCCGCATTGACGAGCCTTTACTTTGCCTAATTGCTTGTAATGGCTTAATATCATTAGCAATAGCATATTCAGCAGGAATAATTTGCAACCGATCACGCAGATCAGCGCGCTGATCTGGAAGCAATGGGTTTAAAATTTCGGGAATACCGACCAGTAATAATCTTAACTGTGGATTAGAAACGAGTGCCTGCAATGCAGCTGGCACAATAATGCGAGGACCATTATCCCCACACATCGCATCTAATACTAAGGTTAAATTAGCCAAGGCATTAATCGTTTAATAATTAACACAAAAACTATTTATTAATAACCTTGCGACCACGGTAATAACCATCAGCAGTCACATGATGACGCAAATGAGTTTCACCAGAAGTTTTATCTACCGACACTTCGGCAGTTGTCAATACATCATGTGAGCGACGCATACCACGTTTAGAACGAGTGGGTTTATTTTGTTGTACGACCATTGACTTTACTCCTTAAGTACTTTTTTAAACTAGCTAATACGGTAAAGGGATTTGGTTTCTCTGCCTCATCAGGCAACTTACCAAAAAGCATATCCGCGTCGGACACTTCACAGCGTTCAGAGTTATGAACCGGGATCACCGGCAAAGAGAGAATTATTTCATCTTAAATCATTGCTAGCAAATCTATTTCACCAAATTGATCAATAATGTATTGGCTCATACTCTTCTGGTAATAACACAATCCTCTCATCATCAATGACAGGACTAAAACAATAAGTTACATGAACATGGGGTGGTTGAAATTTTTACCACAACGCTCACATTTTAACGTAACATTAACATTAGAATCGCCTTTTGTGACAACTAAATGTTGATTATCTATTGGAAACGATAGCTCACTAGTTACATCGCTATCTATACTTACTACTGATTCTACGACACGCAAAACCTGTTCAGGTGAATAATAATCCTGAATAATCGAGTTTTTTGTGCTGCGCGATGCGCATCAATCGTTAAGGGTAATTTTACCTTTTGCATAAGGCGCGCATATTATCTTTGTAATGAGACATAGTCAAACGAAAAGGCTGCTTTTGCTTATTTTTCCACCAAATATTCGCTATTTAAGCTCTATTTAGTTTAAAATGTCTCACCTCATTTGGCTATTAATTTTAGATGTTTTATGAAATCAACTGTATTGGCGTCAATGTCATCTTCACACTATCAGCTACTACAAAAGTTAGGCCTACCTTTTATTGTATTACAGATGCACCTAATATAGGTGAAACCCCATTAATCAATGAATCGGCAACTTTTCTCGTCACTCGCTTAGCCATTGAAAAAGCAAAATCACTAGTAACTAAATACCCTACACATTTAATAATAGGTGCGGATCAAGTCTGTATCCTAAGAAAATCAAATAATAGGAAAACCACTAACTCATAGCAAAGCAACCAAGCAACTGAAGCAAGCCTCTGGCAAAAAAATTATCTTTTATACCGGACTCTGTTTATTTGATAGTGAAACCAGAAAATACAATGCTAGATGTGAACTTTTCACTGTTTATTTTCGCCATTTAACAGATACAGAAATTGAAAACTATCTTACAAAAGAACAGCCTTATCAATGCGCCGGGGCTTTTATGTCAGAAGGATTAGGCATCACATTATTTGAAAAACTTGTTGGACGGGATCCTAATACTTTAATCGGCTTACCTTTAATTAGTTTAATCAATATGTTACGCGCTAATGGCATCAATCCTCTCAATTAACTATCTCACAACATACAAAAAGCAAACCAGTTTATAACGCAAACTGGTTTGCTAATTTGATTAGCGATGCATTATTGCTTACGTAATCTTGCTAAACAGTTCTTAAGTTGTTGATCTAAAGGGGCGTTGAAAGTTAATTTTTCCCCACTTGCCGGATGGATAAACATTAATAAAGTTGCATGTAAAAAAAGTCGTTTCAAACCAGTAATCGTTAACTGTTGATCAAAATCGCGATCACCATAACGGTTATCAAATGCTATAGGATGCTTTGCATATTGTGCATGTACCCTGATCTGATGTGTTCGCCCTGTTATTGGACTAGCATTGACTAACGTAGCATTAGAAAAACGCTCTTCAATTTTAAAATGGGTTTCTGAATGTTTACCATCAGCGCTGACTTTCACTATCTGTTCGCCGCTTTGTAAAATATTTTTTAATAAAGGTGCCTGAATAACTTTAATATGCAGCGGCCATTGCCCCTTCACTAACGCAATATACTGTTTTTGCATTTTTTTCAGACGTAACTGTTGGTGTAATAGCCTAAGAGCCGAACGTTTTTTCGCTATTAGTAAAACACCCGATGTTTCGCGATCTAACCTATGAACAAGTTCCAAAAAACGTGCTTCAGGACGTAATGCGCGTAAAGCTTCAATAACACCAAAATTTACCCCACTGCCACCATGAACAGCCATACCAGAAGGTTTATTCAAAACCAGCAGATGCTCATCTTCGTAAAGTATATAGTCAGTGAGTACGGCTACCTTATCCAATTTAGCCGAAATAACATTCTGTGGCTTTTCTGCCAGCCGAACGGGTGGGATCCTGATTAAATCGCCTGCTTGAATTTTATATTCAGGTTTGATTCTACCGCTATTTATTCTTACTTCACCCTTGCGAATAATACGGTAAATCATACTCTTAGGAACACCTTTTAAACGTGTCAATAAAAAATTATCAATACGTTGACCTGCTTTATCATTATCGATAGTAACAAATTGGACCTTATTCTGTATTTTCATTATCTAATTATAACATTTTGTTAACATTTAAACTTGTTAAATATTGCGACCGAATATTATGATACCTTGTTTTAGCCTTTTTTTCTTAAACTTTGTCAATTCCGTTGTCAAATGCATTTTTTTCACATTTTTCCCTATAAAAACGCAATAAAGAGCAAAAGTTATCTTGATATCTACCCATAAGCAATGGAATAATTGACAGTTGCCATAATGTTTATTAAAAACAAGCGTTGGCGTAATTTGAGATCGATCTATTTTGATAACACATAAACGCAGCAATGGTGTAAGACGGTGTGTAAAATCAAAATAAATTATTGAATGTGAACAAAGGTTTACTGGATTAGCTAAACTGTACATTGAACGGATAAATTCAGCAACAGTACTAACTTTAAGAATGCAGCATTTTATTTAAACGTAGCTTCGCCGAAAAATTGCGTTTCAATACAACCGTCAACCTCGAGGTTGACGATTTTGTAAAAGTCACGAAACCATCGGTCAACAGTAACCATTTTTAGTCGCAACTTTTTTGACTTAGTAGAATCATGAGTATTTATAATGAAAAGAATGTTAATTAACGCAACTCAACAAGAAGAGTTGCGCGTTGCTCTTGTAGATGGGCAACGTCTTTATGACCTAGATATTGAAAATCCCGGACACGAACAAAAAAAAGCAAATATTTACAAAGGCAAAATTACCCGTATAGAACCTAGTCTAGAAGCAGTATTTGTTGACTATGGATCAGAAAGGCACGGCTTTCTCCCGATTAAAGAAATTGCTCGTGAATACTTCCCTAGCCATTATCAACCCCACGGTAGGCCAAACATAAAGGATGTTTTAAAAGAAGGCCAGGAAGTTATTATCCAAGTTGATAAAGAAGAGCGAGGAAATAAAGGGGCGGCGCTAACGACTTTTATTAGTTTAGCTGGTAGCTATCTTGTTTTAATGCCAAATAACCCTCGCGCAGGTGGAATATCACGACGTATTGAGGGTGAAGATCGCACAGAACTGAAAGAGGCATTGCCCTCATTAGAAATACCCGATGGTATGGGATTAATTGTCCGTACTGCTGGTGTAGGTAAATCAGCGGAAGCGCTACAGCGAGATCTACAATATCGTCTTAAACATTGGCAAGCCATAAAAAAAGCCGCAGAAAATCGATCAGCGCCTTTCCTTATTCATCAAGAAAGTAACGTCATTGTGCGGGCGTTTCGTGATTACCTGCGCCCTGATATTGGTGAAATCCTGATTGATAATGCGAAAATTGTCGAAATGGCTCGTCATCATATTGAAGCGATTGGTCGTGGTGATTTTGCAAGTAAAATCAAATATTACAGTAGAGATGTTCCACTCTTTAGCCACTATCACATCGAATCACAGATCGAGTCGGCTTTTCAACGTGAGGTTCGTTTACCGTCGGGTGGTGCACTGGTTATCGATGCCACTGAGGCATTAACTGCTATCGATATTAATTCATCACGTTCAACCCGTGGTGGCGATATTGAAGAAACCGCATTCAACACCAATTTAGAAGCTGCTGATGAAATTGCCCGTCAATTACGGTTACGGGATTTAGGTGGACTGATTGTTATCGATTTTATTGATATGATACCCGTCCGCCATCAGCGTGAAGTTGAAAATCGTCTGCGTGAAGCCGTACGCCAAGACAGAGCACGTATCCAAATCGCTCGGATATCACGATTTGGTCTACTAGAAATGTCACGCCAACGTTTGAGTCCGTCACTCGGTGAATCCAGTCATCACGTTTGCCCTCGTTGTAGCGGCACAGGAACAATCCGTGATAATGAATCACTTTCACTCTCTATTTTACGTTTGATCGAAGAAGAAGCATTAAAAGAAAATACCCATGAAGTACATGCTATTGTACCGGTACCAATTGCTTCTTATCTATTGAATGAAAAACGCCAATCTGTCAATGAAATTGAACGTCGGCAACACAATATACGTGTCATTATTGCTCCTAACGATCAGATGCAATCACCGCATTTTAATGTGATCCGCATTCGTAAGGGTGAAGAAGTTTCAGCATTAAGTTACTATCTCGCTCAGTATCACGAAGCTGAAACCAATAATCTAATAGATGATGGCGCCAGTGAGAAAAAGTTACCTGAACAACCGGCTATTTCTACTTTTGCTCTTCAATCTCAAGCAGATACAAAAAATGCCGGGGTTGCTAAGGGCAAATCAAGTAAACAGAGTAAATTAACCAACAAGCAAACTTCGACAAGTCTGTTTAATAAAATTACCTCATTCTTGAAAAAATTATTTACCGAATCACCGCAACCAATCGAAAAAGCAGAAAAAAAATCGAAAAGTGGTAATGATAAGCGACGTAATAGTGAGCGACGTAATAATCGGCGGCCAACTCAACACCGTGAACAGAATGACAATATCGATAACCGTCAAAATCGTGGGCATACCGATGAGCAACAATCACGTAAGAGTCGTAATCAGAAAAGTCATTTTAATGATACTCAAGAGAGCGCAGCACGTGAAACTCAACAGCAGCGTCGCGAGCAGCGAGCTGAATGTCGTCGTCAAGAAGAAAAACTCCAGCTGCAACTTGAAACTAAAACACAACCACTTGACAAGAAAGAGGCCGAAACGGAAAGAACGGTCGTTACCTCTCCTCGCCGTCAACAGCTTCAACTAGTTCAATCTATACGGGTTGTAAATAGTGCAACTGAGCAGCAAAAACTATCTATTGATAAAGAATATCAGGATATTAAGTTGCCTATTGCCAATAGTGCAGATGATGAGCCTGGTTTGTTAACTGCCGAACCGATTCTGCTAGCGGAGCAAAAAACCTATATGCCGCATGTCACCGAACAGTTTGAATCTCAAGAAGCAGCTACTAATTATGCTAATGAACGACAAGAAACGATCATTCCTCGGCGATCAAGACGATCGCCTCGCCACCTACGCGTTAGCGGGCAACGCCGTCGTCGTTATCGTGATGAAAATCAAAGCAAATCATTAGTACCATTAAAAATGGCCGTTGCTTCGCCTGAATTATCTTCAGGTAAAGTCTGGATTCAATACCCGATTAAGTTAAATGAATTGAATGAAATATCATCAAATAGTAAAAATATGATGACATTTAATGAAAAAATAGCATCTTCTGCCAATCCAATTGACTGTAATGACATCATTGATAAAGTTGAAGCAGAAGAAAAAACAGTACCAATTAGTGAAGCGGCTCAATCAACGATGGAAAAAAGCTTACTGCCCTCTGCAGAAGTATTGCTTATTCCCATAAAGTCTCAAGGTACTGAACAAAACGAAAAAGCTTGTCAACCACTTATTGAAGCGAAAGTAATGCCAGAAAACAACAATAATGTGGTTGTAGAAACGCTAATAGATAGTGGAGCAACCGATCAGCTACAAAATGGGCAACCGGTTAATGATGAACTTTTCATAGCCAATGAGATTAAAAAGGATGAATATTCAGGCGATGAAATCAGTCAGGAAAAAACATCAGACTCATCGGATGAAAATTATAGCCATGTTCAGCCAAATATATCTTCTGTGACCGATGTCATTGTAAAAAAGGCAAGTCATCGAAAAAAAGAAACTGCTGCGATAAAATTAGTAAAAAAAATAGGCTATTCCCATGCGCCAACCACAAAAGCACCGGCGCCAGAAATTATTGAAAGCGGTTTGGAAATTAAAGCTTACGTACGACCTGCGATAACTTTCCATGGTAAAAATGGTGCAGGTGGTCATATTGCCACAAATATAGCTACATCCAATATGTTTAAACCCAAATAATAATCAATAAAAAAATGCCCAAATTAGGGCATTTTTTTATTCTTAATTTTAACTAAAACTTACTTATTGGCGTTTAATATCAGAATACTTTTAGTAAAATATGTATTCTTTATTATTAAATTAGGAATAAATATGTCTCAACGGATTGTTTTTGGCGCAGGTAAAGGAATTGGTTATCATCTTGTACAATATGGTCTTCGGCAAGGTCATCAAGTCATCGCTTTTATTCGTAATGCAAAATATAAAACGCGACTAACACAAAATAGGCGCGCAAGTTATTGAAGGAGATGCTTACCAATATAACGACATAAAAAATACATTAGCTGATATTTCTAATAACAGCATTACATTTAATACTATAGGCGGTAAGAGCGCTGATCTAACTGGTAATCTTAATATTATTAAATCGGCCGAAACGTTAAATATGCGACGCTTATTATTGGTGACCTCTGTTGGCTGCGGTGATAGTTGGAAATATCTCTCATCTAAAGCTAAGGCGCTATTTGGTATGTCAATTCGCCATAAATCAATGGTTGAGTGCTGCCTAAAAACCAGTTCATTAGATTACACTATCCTTCAGCCTGGTGGACTACTTAATTTACCTGCTACCGGCAATCACCAACGTATTCAACTCCCTCAAATAGGATTAGTTATTCGGCAAGATATTACCATAGAGCTATCAAATATTACTGAAAATAAGCTAACTTACCAACAAACCTATACGGTAATAGATCCAAATTTGAGTTTTAATATGAAGTAACGATTAATAAAATCCCTGTAATAAAAAAATGTTACAGGGAATTTATAAGTCTAAGCAAATTCTATTAGCTGTTAGTATCAGCCGTGGTTTTCAATTTTTGTGATAAACTCCCGACGTTCTTTTGATAATTCTACGTTCTTGATATTATAATTATCGATCCGATCTTCATAATCACTACGCATATTAGCAATTATTGTTCTGATCTCTTCAATAGTCATGCCTTCTTTAATATATTCACTTAAGTTATCCAACAGCAAAACTCGTTTCTGATTATCACGAATTTTTTTCATTATCCGCTAATTCACGTTTGATCTTATTTTTACGACGAAACATACGTACAAACTCCAGTACATTTTGGAATGACTGCTTATTTTTACTTGTCATTTCTATACCTTTCAATAAAACATATGCATTATGAATAATAAACTACACGAATACGGAGATTAACTTAATGACACAAGCCAATTTCTAAGATTTCTACTCTGTTTTATTATCTTTGCACTGATAATGATGCTTTTGGTCTATCTTTATTAATTTTGTGTTATTAATAACCGAAATTTAGTTAAACAAAAAATGATAAATAAGTGAAACTTTCAAAGTTAGCACTAATACTATGATAATTCATTACATAATAATCATATTCAGCTTAAATATCCATTAACGGCGTATTATTGAGATTGCGGATAATTTAAAATACAAAATTCATTTATGCTGGACTCATCAATCAGTCATTAAAAATAAGTTAACACAGAGAGTAAAAAAACATTCATTGTCAGATTAGAATATTTTAATATTATTAAACAACATATTGCACTACATAAAAATTGGGAAAATATTTTGGCCAATAAGCAAAAACCCTCATTTCTGTTTCACGATTATGAAACATTTGGGCAGCATCCTGCTCTCGATCGACCCGCACAATTTGCCAGCATCAGAACCGACTCAAATTTTAATATTATCGAAGAGCCACAAATTTTTTACTGTACCCCTGCCGATGACTATCTCCCTCAACCTCAAGCCGTAATGATTACGGGTATTACGCCCCAATATGCAATAACTCATGGCATAAATGAAGCTGAATTTGCTAAACGTATTCATGGAATATTTAGCATAGCTAATAGTTGTATTGTAGGTTATAACAATATTCGATTTGATGATGAAGTCACTCGTCATATTTTCTACCGTAATTTTTATGATCCTTATGCTTATAGCTGGCAGCAAGGTAATTCACGTTGGGATTTACTTGATGTGTTACGCGCTTGCTATGCGCTACGACCTGATGGCATTAACTGGCCTAACAATGATGAAGGACTATCTAGTTTCAAATTAGAACATCTGACCACTGCAAACGGTATTGAGCATGCAAATGCTCATGATGCAATGGCCGACGTTTTTGCTACTATCAAAATGGCAAAATTAGTTAAGCAAGCACAGCCCAGGATGTTCGATTACTTTTTTCAATTAAGAAATAAAAATGAAATTCGCCAATTGATTGATATTATTGCCATGACCCCGTTAGTGCATGTTTCCGGCATGTTGGGCGCAATACGAGCCAATACCAGTCTAATTGCACCACTGGCCTGGCATCCCGAAAACCGTAATGCCATTATTGCCTGTGATCTGGCGACAGACATTAGCCCACTGTTAACATTAGATAGTGATACTCTAAGGCAACGTTTATACACACCCAAAGCAGAGTTAGCCGGTGAATTAGCCATTCCTATTAAACTGATACATATTAATAAATGTCCAATTCTGGCTCCGGCCAACACACTGCGGGCAGCAGATGCACAACGCATAGCACTAAATCTCGATGTCTGTCTGAATAATTTAGCCATATTGCGACAACATAGTGAAGTGTGTGATAAAGTTATTCAGCTTTTTACCGATCTGCAACCCTTTCCTGAAGCAAC
This sequence comes from Arsenophonus endosymbiont of Aleurodicus floccissimus, assembly GCF_900343025.1. GTDB lineage: Bacteria > Pseudomonadota > Gammaproteobacteria > Enterobacterales > Enterobacteriaceae > Arsenophonus. The sequence goes on from NZ_OUND01000001.1 coordinate 949,660, forward strand.
TGATGTAGATACTAAGCTTTATGCCGGTTTTTTTGGTGATCATGATCGTTCAACAATGGCCATTATCCGTCAAATTTTACCGCAAAATTTACCTGCATTGGATCTCAAATTTGACGATCCGCGCATGAAGCAACTATTTTTTCGCTACCGTGCAAGGAACTATCCGGCCACACTGACAGAACAAGAACAGCTTGCCTGGTTACATCACCGACGGGATAGATTGACCAGCGAGAAAATAACCGAATATCTGCAAACTATCGAGCAATTATTTATTGAACATCAAGAAGATAAAGAGAAGTGTCTGCAACTAAAAGCACTGGTAGATTATGCCAATCAGATAGCCAGTTAATTGGGTTTCGCCATACTATACAAAACGGGTTAGCTAATATAACAAAAGGCCAAATAATTGGCCTTTGCTGTGGTGAAACCTTCGATAGTGTTAAAATTTGCGATCACTAAGCGTCATTCATTTGTGGTAATGGCCGATGAAAACGGCGGGTGATAATTGCCATATAAAAAATCCCAACCGCTGCCCATACCATCCCTAATAGCATGGAAGTTTTCTCTAAATTGATCCAAAGCACTGATACGGTTAAAGCGCCCATAATAGGTAGAATTAAGTAATTAAATTTATCTCGCCAAGTATGACAGCGACGCTCTCTAAAATAAAATTGCGAAATAACCGAAAGATTAACAAAGGTAAAAGCAATTAATGCACCAAAATTAATCAATGCTGTGGCAATTTCCATATCAAACCAAATTGCCGTTAACGCCAGCATGCTAACTAAAATGACATTAAAAGCTGGGGTTCGCCATGTTGGATGAACATAACCAAAAAAACGCTCAGGAAACACACCATCTCTTCCCATCACATACATGAGACGAGAAACTCCTACATGCGCAGCCATACCTGAGGCTAATACAGTTGCACAAGAAAAAACCAAAATAATAGACTGAAAAAGAGCACCAGTAACATATAGCATAATTTCAGGTTGCGATTCATCAGGTTTTTTAAAATGCGAAACATCAGGAAAATACTGCTGTCAAAAATAAGAAACACCAATAAAAATCAAACCACCAATCAAGGCCGTCAAGAAAATCGCATTTGGTATTACTTTTCCTGCATTTGGTGTTTCTTCCGATAATGAACTTATGCCATCAAAGCCGAGAAACGAAAAACATAAAATCGTCGACCCGGTGATCATCGGAATTAAATGCACCTGTTCAGAGGTAAAAGATCGCCATGACCAAATCTGGCCAGAACCTTCGCCTTTAGATAATCCATGGATCAAAACAGCTAAAAAAACTAGCATAACAGCGATTTGAATAATCACAATAATGGTATTTAAGTTAGCGACTAAATTAATACCGCGTAAATTAAAAATAGTCATCAAAATCACTAATCCGACCACAAAAATCCAGGGCGCAACAGTCGGAAAAATAGCTTCCAGATAAATTTTCGCTAACAATATATTAATCATCGGCATGAATAAATAATCAAGCAAAGATGACCATCCCACCATGAAACCTATATGTGGGCTCATCGATTTTTGTGCATAGGTATAAGCCGATCCCGCCGAAGGAAATCGTTTTACCAATTTACCATAACTCAATGCAGTAAAAAAAATAGCAATCAAAGCAATGATATAAGAAGAAGGAACATGCCCATCAGTTTTTAATGACACTAAACCAAAAGTGTCAAAAACCGTCATTGGCTGCAAATAAGCCAGCCCCATCATAACAACTTGGATTAAAGTTAATGTCTTAACCAGTTGCGCACGATTATTTATCTCGGTAGATTCTTTACTGAAAGCTAATTGGATATTATAAAACATGGCCAAAACCTCCTACAACTTCGGATTTCGCCTGGCTATTTTGCCTACATCGATAGTTATAAGGAAGACTTCGCTCACGCCTATATGCTGAGAAAAAAGAGAAATGAGAGAATAAGTTATCTTCGAAGCTGAACGCTCCGTAGTCATCAATAATACAGCAACCATGACCAATTGGCACAGGTGAAAAAATAGATAATTGCGCCATAATAGCATTCCTCACTACGGTAGTCTGCTTTGGTTTGACTACACGTTTTTTCTAACAGTTGTATCAACTCCGGCCAGGTTTACGGCTTCATATAAAATTAAACAAGTTAGCTTACAAATAAAAAAATAACTGATGCAATTAATGAGCATCAGTTATTTCTGATGGCGCATTCTGCACTTCATCCTATGAAATAGCAATATTTTTTTAATTTTTAATAAAAAATTAGCTAGCTGTTACCATGAGTATAGCTAGCTAACTTTTTAATTCAAAATGATTTTAAAAGTTATAACTTAATCCTAAATTGTAACGGCGGCCATCTAATAAGGCTTTATTATCATTATCCACTAAACGCCTATCTAAAATATTATAAACCCCTGTGAATAAAAAAGATTTTTGCTCAGCGCGTAATTTATTCCCAGATCAACAAAGGTATAAGAGGGTAATTCATTCGCCATCGATGAGCGAGAAAGATATTGATTGGTTCTACCACGGAAATTTACCCGTGTTCAAGCTTCTAATTCTTTGGTTGCCTGCCAGCTTAACGATGCATTCGTCATATGCTTAGGTGTTTGACTAAAGGCTTGGCCCTTAAAATTGCCGCTTAGTTGCTCAGAATCTGAGTAGGTGTAATTGGCTGCCATTGATAGATTATCCATGATTTGCCAATCAAATGTCGCCTCAATACCACGCAAGTTTGCCTTATCAACATTATCACGTGTACTTATAAAATCATATTGACTGCCATTGGGAATAATCACATTACTACAAGCGGCTAATTTATCGCCACAGAGACGATATTCCATAATTTTATCTTTAAAATCGGTATTAAAAACTGTTACACCGATATTCAGGTCATCCTGATTATTCCACAATAAACCAATTTCCTGACCAATACTTTTTTTCGATTTTAAATTTGGATTACCGAGAATGATCCATTTACTTGTTTGGCCGCCAGTTATTTGTCTCCAGTTAGGTGCCACTTGGCGTAAATCAGGTGAACGATATCTAGTCGAAACGCCGTCTTTAAGTATCAATTGATCATTGATATGCCAAACACCATATAAGCGAGGCGTCCAATGTGCGCCAAAATTCTCATCTTTATCTATTCTAATACCAGCAGTTAAACTGAAATCATTGGTGATCGTCCATTCATCTTCGGTAAATAATGCCCAGCTCCAACGAGTTAATTTATTAACATTGGCCGCAGTCGGTAATTGATTGTCTTGATCATGTAAATCTTCATAACGATACTGAACACCAATACTGAGCTTATGCAAATCTAAGTCAAATACTGTCTGGTTTTTAAGCAAGGTATCATTATATTTCATCTTTCTACTTGGGTTCTCTGATTCATCACGTTGAATAAATGAATCCATTGAACCACATTGATAATGACCGTTATGCGTCAATACATAGTTGTTACGTCGATAAGTGGTATTATCATCTTCACATGACCATTTAGTGCAAGCACGGTTTTACCAATCGTCAAGTCACGTTGCTGTTCATCGTACTTTAAATCCAAATCAAAATTATTCTGCTCATCGGGAATAAATGAGAATGTTACCCCAGCATTACCCATTGACTGTTTCTTATAACCACCAACAAATTTATCTTCATTACGATGGGAATAAAGACCATTCGCTTTCACCCCCAACACACCGTCAATTAATGGGCCGGCCAGATAAAAACTACCCTGACCTGCATTACCCAAATTACTACGTTCAGCGATAGTTGTATCCGCTCGCAAACTACCGTGCCAGGTTTTACCTACTTTGCGAGTAATGATGTTGATCACTCCCCCATAGCATCTGAGCCATAAAGTGAAGACATCAAACCTCGTACAACTTCGATACGTTCAATCACAACCAAGGGCGGCAACCAACCTTGTTCTATGCCAGAGCCATCACTATTGGGTCGGGTATTGCGTGTGTTCACCCGTTTGCTATCAACTAAAATCATGGTGTATTTTGCTGGCATACCTCGAATACTTATATCAGTGCTACTTGCACCCCCTATCACATGAACACCACGCAGATCCTTTAATCCATAGGTCACATCACGATAAGCCTTATCTTCTAATTGTTTTCTTTCTATGACTGAAATAGATGCAGGCGCATCTTCAATTTTTTGCTGAAAACCAGCTGCGGTAGTGACAATAATGGTATTACTATCTTCAGTAGCATAACCGGCAGCAGAAATAAACGTGATAATAATAATTAACGTTAATTTATTTTTATTAAAAAATTCATTCCGTATTCTCCAAGAAATACCAGGATTATTTATTATTCAGATAATCGACATACACTCAAATCCCAGTGAAATTAATTTCCCCTGTCTTTTTATTAATTTTTTATTTCACTCGAAAAGCACAGCCTAATTAATTTAATATTTTTAATTAGGATAAATTAGCGACTAATCCATCGATTAATACTTGAGGAACCCCTTGCGAACAGTGCTCAAGACGTCCAACTACACCATAAACATCAGCCAGAATTTCAGGTATAATAACCTCTCGAGCCGCACCTTCTGCAACCAAACGACCTTATTTTAACATTAATATGTGTTCACCGTGTCTTAAGGCAATATTACTATCGTGCACAACAACGATAGTAATAATATCTCTGCGCTTAGTTTCTTTACCTATTAAATCCATAACATGAAATTGATAATTTAAATCCAGCGCACTTAATGGTTCATCGAGTAACAATAGCTTCGGTTGCCGAATAAGTGATTGTGCTAAACCCACTAACTGCTTTTGTCCACCCGATAGCTGATCTAAATAACACAGGCCAGATGCTCTATGCCTAATTGCCGTAGTAGTTTCATAACCTCTAGTTGGCAAATTTGATCGCAATTTCCGCCGGCAGCACGTTGGGCAAAATTCATCGCCATTAGATCCTGCCCATTCAACCATAACTGGCCAGCAGCGCTATTTAATCCAGCTAAAGAACGTAATAGCGTAGATTTACCACTACCATTTGGCCCAAGTAAAACGGTAATTTTTCCAGTTGGTAAAATATCGGCGAATAAATTTTGGATCACCGGACATTTAGGATAACCTGCATTAAATTGATTTATTCGTAATCCTTTTATCATTAAATATTACCTCTATGTCACAAGATCATACTTAAGAAAAAGGGAACACCAACCAAAGAAGTGACAATACCAACAGGTATAATGAAGCCTAGAATAATGTTCTTTGATGCAATCGAAGCTAGCGATAACACTAAAGCACCAATTAAGGCACTGGCCGGTAAATAAAGTCGATGATCTTCGACAAACATCATGCGAGCAATGTGGGGGCAACTAAACCAGTAAAAGCAATAGGGCCGACAAAAGCAACGGATAAAGCTGCCAACATACTAATTCTTAATAATGTCGCCAAACGCAACCGACGGACATCGATACCAAAACTGATTGCTCGATCTTCGCCTAAACGTAGTGCAGTTAACTTCCAGGCACTCATGATGGAAATGGGAAAAATGACCGCAAAAATGGCGGCCATCATTGCCAGCTTAGTCCAGCTTGCCTTCGCCAAATTGCCCATTGTCCAGAAGACTAGTCCCTGTAAGGTATCTTCCGTGGCAATAAATTGCATCATTGAAACTAATGCATTAAAGATAAATACTAATGCAATACCAAATAGTACCAAGCCGAAAGTTGCAATACGGGTCCAACCGGTGATCGCATCTAGCATTAAGACCGCTAGTAAAGCAAAAATAAAAGCATTAACCGAAATAAACCATTGTTCAGGGATCCCGGCAATGGCCAATGCCAGAAACGATCGCTAATGCGGTGCCAAAAGACGCGGCACTAGAAATACCTAATGTGAAAGGACTGGCTAGCGGATTATTTAAGATAGTCTGGATTTCAGCACCTGCCAGTCCGAGTGACATACCAACAATGACAGCCATTAATGCATAGGGTAAGCGAATATCCCAAACAATCACCTGAGTACCAATATCAACACTCGCTGGTGAGATCAATGTTTGCCATAACTTGGCTAATGAAAGACCTGATGGCCTTAAGGTAAAATCAATCACTAATGACAATACAATTAACATAATAATTGCCATCATCAATATAATACGGCGTTTCAATATATATTGATAATGAGCCTTAATATTTATGCCATCATGACTGGCTTTCTGCCTAATAGCTGACATGGGTTCAGTTGTCATACTCATTGAAAATAATTACCTGCTTTTTAATAAGTCTTGCCTAACCCAGTAGATACCCGTTGGCTCTATCGCTAAAAATTGACGATATAACTCTTTCATCGTAGTTTGCGGATCCAGATCGGGCAAATTTATCTGGATAGAACCATTTAGCAAAAACTTGTGTCACGACAACGTTATAGGGTGAATTATAATAATTGTGCCAAATAGCATAATTGCGACCATCTTTAACGGCTGTAAGAGTATTAATACCTTTACGCTCGGTTATTTTGCTTACACTGGTTATGGCTGCTTGCTCTGACGATAAAGCACCTAATTGTACTCATAGCTCTTTGCTGCCAGGCATCTTAGCTCCACTGGCAATATAAATTACAGGATCATCAGTAATGACCTTCTCAAGGTTCATCATTCCTAATGGCCCTGATAACGCATTTTTGGCAATATTGATCCGATCGGCTAAATCAATAAAATTGCCTATATTACCGTTTCCTGCCGTACCATAGCAGTCTTCGGACGAGCCCGCTCTTAATTCAATAAAAACAGTGGGTTTTTTATCGTTAGCAATTTTATTGGTAATATCCGTTACTAACTTAAGATTTTTTTTCATAGAAATTGGCGTATTTTTCAGCCTGTTGCTCCCGATGCACAGCCTGACCTAATAAGCGAATACTCGGTAAAGTATTCTTTAGTGGCTCACTACGAAAATCAACAAAAATAACTGGCACACCGGCCTTTTCGAGTTGCATGACCAATTCACTATTTTTGCCTGGGCCGTGTGCCCGGATAGGCCAAAAATAGCAATATCAGGATTTAAGGTTACTACTTTTTCCACACTAACACTTTCAGCTCTGGTATTAGCAATTAAAGGAATTTTGTCAATTTCTGGAAACTTAGCTTTGTAAACCGCATATGATTGTGGATCAAGTTTACGAAAATCACCTTGCCAGCCAACAATGCGCGCTAAAGGTTTATTTCCTTCCAGTAAAGCAATCGTATGAAATAAGCGTCCTTTAATAAACAACCATTAACGGCCCTTGGTAATAAAACTACACGCAAACTTCACTTGATTTCCTCTCCATTCAACTGATCCGATTTGCACGTAACAATAAAGTAAATAACAATTATTATCAATACGATTATTGCTAACGTTACTTTTTTTATTTATTCTTTGAGCTAAGTAAAAAAATAACGCTCGGCACGCCCATAAAATGCGTGTGCCTGAACAAAAAATTAATAGGATTTTTGACAATTATCTGTTTAGATTTTCATCATATTCAGGAAAATCCATCTGCCGATAATGAACAAAATGGGTTTTCTTGACGAGTTTATAACCAAACCATATAATCAGGAATAAAGGGATACCAATATAGGTGGCAATAACACCATACCAGTCAATCTTGTCCGCTAAAAATGCCTGATAATTTTGGCCTAATGTAATGACTAAACAGATAACAAAAGCAAAAATAGGGCCAATAGGAAAAAAGCCTGAGCGATAGGGTAACTTATTTAAATCATAGCCTTGCAACATATAACCTTTACGAAAACGATAATGGCTAATAGCAATCCCTAACCAGGCAATAAATCCGGTCATACCTGAAGTATTCAGTAACCATAAGTAAACAACCTGGTTGCCAAACATTGAACTTAAAAAACAGAGTGCTGCCACAAAAGTAGTTGCAATCAAGGCATAGCGAGGAACCCCACCCGGTGATAAGCGTGAAAATATTTTTGGTGCTTTTCCTTCTTTAGCCAAGGTAAATAGCATTCGGGTAGAAGCATACATCCCTGAATTACCAGCGGATAATACTGCCGTTAAAATAACCGCGTTCATGACGGCAGCCGCGGATAATAATCCGGCGTTTTCAAAAACCAAGGTAAAAGGACTAACACTAATATCAACTACCTCATTACGCAGCAAACGTGGATCCGTATATGGGATAATTAAACTGATCACCAAGATAGCAAAAACATAAAATAACAAAATCCGCCAAAATACTTGGCGCACCGCTTTAGGAATATTTTTACCTGGATCTTTAGATTCACCAGCAGCAATACCAATTAATTCCGTACCCTGAAAAGAAAAACCGACGATCATAGCAACCCCAATCATTGCCGAAAAGCCTCCTACAAAAGGCGCTTCACCAATTTGCCAGTTATACCAGCCAGCATTTTCTGCTCCACGAAAAATGCCAATAATCATTAATCCGCCAACCACAATAAAAATAATGACGGTAATGACTTTAATTAAAGAAAACCAATACTCTGCCTCACCAAATCCTTTGACAGAAGTATAATTAAGCATAAAAATGATGAACAGAAAAATCGCACTCCAAATCCAGCCATCAATCTCAGGAAACCAATATCCCATAACTAACTGCGCGGCAACTAAGTCAACAGCGATGGTGACCGCCCAGTTATACCAATAATTCCAGCCAAGAGCGAAACCAAAGCCTTCATCAACGTATCGAGAACCATAAGTAGAAAACGAGCCAGAAACGGGTAAATAAGCCGCAAGCTCGCCTAAACTGGTCATCAAAAAATAAACCATTAAACCAATAATAATATAAGATAATAAAGCACCACCTGGCCCCGCTTGCGCTACCGTTGCGCCGGAAGCAATAAATAATCCGGTACCAATAGAGCCGCCAATAGCTATCATCATCAAATGACGAGCTTTTAGTTCTCGACGCAATTTTGTTGTAGCGCCCTGTGATGTATGTGTTGATTGTTCTGACATTAATGACCTTTTATTCAACGTGGATTTTAACGCCAGTGATTGTAACAGACAGTGTTACTATAAATAAGCATCTTATTCTCAGTTATAAGATACCTTCATAATTGACTAAAAATTATTAGCGTTGCGCAGGATCTTGATATTAAAATTTCACTGACAATATTCCAACAAAAGTAATAACGCCTTAGATAAATGCTTATTTTGATGATGAATTAAATATAATGTACACGAAAGTTCGAGTTCATCGATATTTAATGCAACCAATGAGCCATTTTTTAATTGCTCTTCAATCGTGAGTGAAGATAAACAACTTATTCCCATGCTATTCATAACAGCATGCTTGATGGCTTCAGAATTATTAAATTCAATTAAAATATTGCACTGAGTTAGTTTACTTAATAACAGTTGATCAACAATATTGCGGGTTCCTGAACCGCTTTCAAGCAAAATCTAGCCCACATTTTCTAGCTCATGTTGCTTTAATTGACGACCTGCCGCCAGTGGGTTATTTGGCGCACAAAATACCACCAGCTGATTTTTTTCCATGGTATAGTGATCAATTCTGATTCATAACAGCCGCCTTCAATTAATCCTAAGTCAACCCTGAATTCTTGTACCGTTTTAATCACTTCCGTAGTATTATTTATTAATAATTCAAAAGGAATAGTCGGATTATCACGACGATAATGTATCAATTTCCCTGGCAACATATAGTTACCAATTTTCGTACTTGCTGCTAATTTTACGGCGCCTAAGCCTTTTTTTGAAATCTGTTCAACTTCTGTTACCTGTTCAAGTAACGCGAATACTTTTGGATATAATAGCCTACCATATTCATTAGTAACTAAACGTTTAGCAACTCTATCAAATAACTGCACCTCAAGTTGGGACTCCAAATCTGTTAAAGCAGCACTTACAGCTGATTGTGATAATGCCAATGATTCAGCGGCCTGTGTTGTTGAGCCACATTGTAAAATTTCAATAAAAACTTCAAGTTGTCTAAGAGTTATTCACATATCAATGCTCACTTTATTAATTAATCATATAAATCAAGCTATCATAATAATCTAGCCAACCATCAACCTACCACTTTTATTAATAGATAATATAAAAATAATCCATTTTCAAGATAGATACTAATGATATATGCTTATCACACAATGAGATAATACATATTGCATAAACCTATGGTTAAAGCAGTTATGGTAACACCTATAAGCATAAAACTTTTAAATTTATACCTTGCTTATTGTTAACGGGTTTTGTAACTACTATTGCCGTTTATCTTGGCAATAACAAATGGTTTGCCAATATTGGACTAAGTGCTCTAAGCCTGGCGATTTTATTGGGCATTGTGATTAGAAACACCGTTTATTTTGCCGTAAAACCCATTTGTGATGAAGGGATCAAATTCGCTAAACATTATTTATTAAGAACAGGGATTATTTTGTACGGTTTTCGTTTGACATTTCAACAAATTATGGATGTAGGCACGATTGGTAGTATGACCGATTTAATTATGCTAATTTCTACATTCTTAATTGCGCTGTTAATAGGCAAATATTTTTTGAAGTTGGATAGTCAATCAAACTACCATTTTGGATTGGAGCCAGTAGTAGCATTTGCGGAGCAGCTACGATTTTAGCAACAGAGTCTGTCATCAAAACATCGGCAGATAAATTTGCCATTGCGGTAGCAACCGTCGTTATTTTTGGTACCTTAGCTATTTTTCTCTATCCGTGGTTTTATCATCTAGATCAAATACATCACTGGTTTTCACTTGATCCAGCTCAGTTTGGTATTTTTGTTGGTTCTAGCGTCCATGAAGTTGCTCAAGTGGTTGCTGTTGGCCATGCGATCAGCCCTAAGGCAGAAAACAGTGGGGTGATCAGTAAAATGATCCGCGTTATGATGTTAGCACCATTTTTATTGATATTATCAGGTTATCTAAATCGCAAAATGATAACTAGCAATTTATCGCAATCAAAGCCCACTATTGTGATCCCTTGGTTTGCAATAATTTTTATTATCATTGCATACATAAACTCTTTTCATTTATTGCCACAAATTTTAGTTCAATCCATTATTACCCTTGATACTATTCTATTATCTATGGCGATGGCTGCACTTGGATTAACTACACATATAAGTGCAATTCGACAAGCCGGGATCAAACCACTGGTGATGGCCATGTGTCTTTTTGGCTGGCTAACTACTAGTGGGTTATTTATAAATTCATCGATGCAATCTATTTTTCAATAACATCCTATAAAATTTTGTTTTTATCTCCCCTGTCCTGTCGTTAGCAAACAGACATTATTAATGCCTAAATGTGATTTAAGCTATACATTTCATTTTTTAAGCCAATAGTGTCATAATTAAAATAAAATTAGGAGAAAAAAATGAAATTTGTTGGAGCCCACGTCAGCGCTGCTGGTGGTGTTGATCAAGCCATACTCCGTGCCCACGAAATCAATGCCACAGCCTTTGCTCTTTTCACAAAAAATCAGCGTCAATGGCGAGCTCCGCCACTAAAACCGGAAACAGTTGAACAATTCAAACTAAATTGTCAAAAATATGGTTTTGACCAACAGCAAATTCTGCCACATGACAGCTACCTTATTAATTTAGGCCACCCTGAAACTGAGGCACTGAAAAAATCACGCGCCGCTTTTCTGGATGAAATGCAACGCTGTGAGCAATTAGGTATTACTTTGCTCAATTTTCACCCAGGTAGTCATCTGAATAAAATTAGCCTTGATGTATGCCTCGCCCGTATTGCTGAGTCAATCAATACTACTTTAGCGCAAACTAAAAATGTTATTGCTGTGATTGAAAATACTGCCGGTCAAGGCTCTAATTTAGGATTTAAATTTGAGCATTTGGCAGCGATAATTGAAGATATCGAAGATAAACAGCGAGTTGGTGTTTGTTTGGATACTTGTCATGCTTTTGCTGCGGGTTACGACTTACGAACAAAAGAAGCTTGCGATAATACTTTTGCCCAATTTAATAAAATTATCGGTTTTCAATACCTACGAGCAATGCATTTAAATGATGCCAAAAGCCAATTTGCTAGCCATGTTGATCGCCACCAAAGCCTAGGAACAGGTAATATTGGTTACACAGCTTTCAGCTATATTATGAAAGATAACCGCTTCGATAATATACCTTTGATCCTAGAAACCATAAATCCTGAGCTCTGGTCTCAAGAAATCGCTTGGTTAAAGTCGCAACAATAACCAATCTTCAGCAAATTTATCGTTCTTACAATAGATGAAAATTGATCTAGTACGACTATTTTTATTGGTAAATAGCTGTAATATATAACTATTATTGTTATTTTATGATGTAATAAAATAGATCAATATTGCATTATTGTCTATTTAATTGTCATCTCACTAGGCAATTATTTATAAAGCTGAAAACAAAATTAGATCAATAAATTAGCAGACACTTTTTTGTTAATTTATCAAAATCAACCCTCGATCAAATACAGCATCCAAACAATAGGGTTAAAACCAATTTTAACTAATTGGCAAAAATATTAATTTACTTAAATATCATACCTAATGTATCATCAAGCTAGTACACAAAATCAATAATAAAAGAGGCAGTTATAGTAATGGCTAACGAAGTAATACAAAATCTTAAACGCCCTTCCATATTTGGTGGTGCTATGATCATCGCTGGCACTGCCGTCGGTGCCGGTATGTTATCCATTCCTATTGTCACTTCTGGCGTCTGGTTTACCGGTTCAATCATTTTATTAGTTTATACTTGGGCATGTATGTTTTCTTCTGGTTTAATGATCTTAGAAGCCAATATGAATTACCCTTCCGGTGCAAGCTTTCATACCATGGTTAAAGATTTACTTGGCACACGCTGGAATTTGCTAAATAGCATTTCAATTGCATTTGTTCTTTATATCTTAACTTATGCTTATATTTCAGCTAGTGGATCGATCATTACACATAATCTTAATAAGATCATCCCCATAAATCACCCTATGGCCGGTTTATTATTTAGCTTATTAATCGCTTTTGTTGTTTGGCTATCGACTAAAGCAGTTGATCGTCTAAGTACAATTTTGATTGGCGGAATGGTTATTACTTTTATCATGTCTGTCAGTCGCATGTTTAATAGTGCTTCATCCACCATCTTATTCAACAAAAATAGTCTGGATACAGATTATTTACCTTATGCATTTATTGCTCTACCTTATTTACTGACCTCTTTTGGCTATCATGGTAATGTGCCTGGCTTAGTAAAATATTATCATAAGGAAAGTAAAGCAATTGTTCTTAGTTTGTTATATGGTACTTTTATTGCTTTAATCATTTATATCTTATGGCAATATGCTATTCAAGGTAATATACCTCGCACTGCCTTTAAACAAATCATTACTGAAGGTGGTAATATTGATTCGCTATTAAAACAAATGGATCACAGCACTAATAACAATATTATAAAACAGTGTTTAAATCTGTTTTCTTATATGGCACTTGCTAGTTCATTTTTAGGTGTGACACTTGGGCTGTTTGATTTCATTGCCGATTTTTTCAAATTTAAAGATAATAATTTAGGCCGTTTAAAATCCGCTTTGATAACCTTCATTTCCCCTACCCTTTTAGCTTTATACTACCCTGATGGTTTTATTCATGCTATTGGTTTTGCTGGCCTAGCGGCAACTATATGGGCAGTAATTGTGCCGGCAATGATGGCTAAAGCTAGTCGGAAAAAATTTCCCCATGCAGTTTATCATGCACCTGGCGGTAATCTATTAATTTATTTTGTTATATTTTTTGGCTTGATTAATGCAGTTATCCATATATTAGCGCTATTCAATATTTTGCCTGTTTATAAGTAGCCTTTCGATTGCCAAGATTAATTTCAATGCCTCATACTTCGTGCCGATAGTTGTCATGAGGCAAATTCTTAGTAAGCATCACTTTGTATTCTAATTGCCGGTAATTTTATTATAAAATTGGGATTATAATTACTTAATGAAAGGAACTCATATGGCTAGAGCCAATGAAATAAAACGAGGCTATGCGGTAAGCTTAAATGGTAAGTTGCTATTATAAAAGATATTGATATTCAGACACCAAGTGCGCGAAGCGCTAGCGCACTCTACAAAATGCGTTTTACTGATATTAGAACCGGACAAAAAGTTGAAGAGCATTTTAAGGGCGATGACAATCTAGAAACAATCCATTTAACTCATCGGGTGGTAAGTTTTTCTTATGTTGAGGCTGATGAATATGTATTCATGGATAATGAAGATTATACTCCCTATAGTTTCAAAAAAACAGATATAGAAGAAGAGCTTTTATTCTTTACTACCTCAGGAACACCTGGCCTACAAATTTTAGTAATTAATAACCAGGCTATCGCGTTAGAACTTCCGCAAACTGTAGATATGGTAATTGTAGAGACAGCAGCAAATCTCAAAGGAGCATCAACCAATGCAAGAACAAAACCAGCTATGATGGCAACTGGGCTAATAATACAAGTTCCAGAATACTTATCAATTGGCGAAAAAATTCGCATTCACATTGCAGAACGCCGTTATATGGGCCGTTGTGACTAAAATCGACATAAATTAAACAATAGCTGCTCTTACTTATAGAGCAGTTATATTAAAAAAATAAAAGTGACTAACTTAAAAATAAAATCAATGATAGCTAATTTCCAACATGCTCTGCTTTTCGGTTTTATTGATCCACAAAAAACGGGTTTTACCCTATTTAATTAGTGATTTTTATTGCTGATTGGTTAATAAATTCATACTTATCTTCTGGGTTGCTACTTTTCCAACATTATCCCAACAATTCGTTTCTAGCATATTATCATTTACAATATTTTGACAGGCAGATACAATTATAGCATCATAAAAATGAATTACACTACCAGTATCTAATTCACTATAAACTTGAGATGATAAAGTTAATGCCAGTAGAGACATAAAAAAATTCTTATTTAAATAATAGGGTATCTTAGGCTGGGCATTGCGATATTTTTTATATAAAATCATAAAAAGTTTAATCCTAGTCAATAAATAAAATTACTATTAAATATTTTTATTAAATAATTAGTGCGAAATTGCTAATGATTTATTAAAATAACATTTACTACTATAACTCAATATCTTGTTGAATCATGAAATATAGCTAACCGCAAAATTCCACATAAGATAGTTTCTATTTTATCGTTTAAATATAACAACTCATTACTCATCTTTATTAAAATATTTTGTCATTTACTAATATTTTAATTTAACCGCTATTTAAATTTATGGCGCTATCCTCATCACGATTATTTCTTTAATATAACTTTATTATAATAAATATCACAAATATCTAACTGATAAAGTCAAAAATAATTTAGTAAAGTAAAACAACGTATTGGAGCAAAATTTTAAAATAACAGTTCCTATATTTATACAAAATTGAATAATTTTCTGCTACTGAAAAACAGACTAAATTTTATTAAAATTTAACGAAAAGCCAACAATTAATTAATAAAATATTGCTAACAAATTTAGCTTAATTTTTTATTAATTAGCTAATTTTAATTGCTAATCATCGATACACTGATTTTTTAAATAGTATATTTAACCAAAATATTAAACCTTTCATTCAATAAGCTTATTTACATCGACACTAGTTATTTAATCAAAAAATTTTGATTTTTTGTAAATTAATACAAGAAAACTGGCCATTTTTTATTTCTTTGTATAAACTTATTTATATTTAACATATCAATGTATTTGAAATAGGTACTCAGTCATATACATTTATATAACGAACAAGAGTGATGATATTTTAACCTTTAGCTAACAAAATAAAATATCGTCAAATTTACATTATATCGAATATCCACATAAAGATAACAAGCGATAAATCAATAATGGTCAAACTTCAACCGTTACTGAGATACTGTATGAAGCCTACTCCGGCACTAATCATTACTTTATTACTATCCGCTTGTAATTCACCAAAATCACCGCTATATAAAACACAATCTAACTCACTTTATCAGGTATCACAAGCCGAGTTTGAACAATTAGTACGCAATGTGGAAATTAAAACAAAAATATTAGAGTAGTATGCAAACTGGAGAGGTGTCGCTTACCGTTTTAATGGTACAACAAAAGGTATTGACTGTTCAGCCTTTACTCAACGTATGTTTAGTGAGCAGTTTTGTGTTGATTTACCTCGCTCAACAGATGAACAACAATATACCGGCCACTGGGTCAGGCAACAAAATTTACGCCCAGGCGATCTGGTTTTTTTAGAACTGGCCCAACTAAGCCGCATGTCGGTATTTATATTGGTAATGATAAATTTGTCCATGTCCCAACAAGTAGCGGTGTAACACTTTCTGCAATAAATTATGATTACTGGAGTAAACGTTATTATGCAGCTCGTCGAATCATTGATACGTATTAATATTTAATAAGAATAATAACGAGATGGTAGCGTTATTGATTCCGCAATAGCAACACACCCACTGTTTTAAAATGACAAATCGCTAAACTTTCATCTTCATAACGAATAAAAAGGCAAACTTGACCTTGCCATTCAAGCAAATCATTAGCAATTTGTATTTCATCTAAAGCTGAACTTAAATACTTTAATACCGCCAAATTATCGCTAATATCATAGCAAAGTACCTTAAAGCCAATTAATATATTAGACTCGGGGCTGGATATATTATCAGACATTACCTCGATTTTTTCACCTGTATGCCCTGTTAACCATCGATAATTTTGTGGCAAACGATGAATGACAGATAACTTTAAATTACCCACTAAAAAACCTATATTGTAATTAATTATATTATTTTTCTATTTAAGTAAAAATAACTTAACATACTAACTTATCAAGCTATTTTATACTTGCCCTGGTATTTTACATCATATAAATATTATATATTTTTGTTATTCTAATATAAAAATTTAGCTTAAACAAAATAAAATCTGTTAAAAATCAATAAAGCATATTATCTTTCAATAGTAAAACTGTATTATTTTATTTAATTCTTTATAAAAAAGCCATATATCAGATAATTAGCTAAAATTAAGCAGTAATGAAAGATAAAATAAAATAATTAATAAATTGATTGGCTCATGAATTGAGCCTATCTAAATTGTGATTGTTATCGAAGTAAAAGATAAGAAATTACATTGATTTCATATTAATAAAGTATTTAAATAACGATAAAACACTAATGAAATTTATTTCTTTATTAAATAGATAAATAATCCTAATCACATTAGTCTTTACTGTAATTAGCCAGCAACACAAACCCCCCATTGCAAGACAAACACATAACCCCATAAATCCTACCATCGACCACGCTGTGGTTGTTTTAAAACAAGAAAGCAAATAACCAAAAAATGCACCGATACCAAAACGTATTGTGTCAACTAAAGATGAAACTGTGCCCGCAAGCAATATGAGGATAATTATCTAAAATGACAGACATTGTATTAGAAGAGATCATAGCAATACTACCAACATAAACAGCAACACCAAATATCATAGGAATAAAACCTAAGTCCAATATAGTACTGAGGATCAGCCACATTCCCATAATGAATTGCAATGTTAAGCCCATATGTAACATTTTTAATGCGCCAAAATGGCGTACATAACGGCTATTAAGAAGTGGTCAGTAAAAATAAAAAACAATATTTAAACCAAAATAATAGCCAAAATGCTGCGGCGAAACCCCATTTAATTCAATATAGACAAACGACGGCCAGGTATTTAAAAATGAAAACAACCCAGCAAAGGAAAATCCACTAGCGAGCATATAACAGAAGACTTGTCTAGCACGAAAAAAGGTAAAAAGTTGTTTTATCGTATTACGTAAATGAAATTTTTTTCTTTTTTCCTTAGACAACGTTTCTTGAATAAAAAAGTAACTAATAACGCCCCTACCCCTATGATTGCAGCTATGGAAATAATCCAAAAGATGGCGTGCCAGGAAAACCAAATCATCGACATACCACCTAAGATCGGCGCTAATAATGGCACGATCGTCATAACTAGCAAAACAAAAGACATGCTTCGTGAAAATTCATCGCTACTAAACATACCTCTCATCAAAGCAGTGATGACAACACTGGCTGCCACTGCCGATAATCCTTGTAAAAAACGAACAAAAATAAATTGCTCAATATTATTGGCTAAAGCACAAATTGCTGAAGTAATCGCAAAAATAATTACGCCGCCTAATATCACTGGCTTACGACCTATACTATCAGCCATTGGGCCATAAAACAGTTGACCTATTGCAAAGCCAAAAATATAACTATTTAAGGTCATCTGAACTTGGCCGGTATCAACATTAAAACTTTTTGCAATCGATGGCAGACTAGGCAAATCCATGTCAATGGCTAATGGCATCAACATGGATATAAGGCCTAAAATCAGAATTAGGCTGAAATAAGATGAACCCTGAAGTTGCATACTAACATACTCCCAAATCGAGCAAGTAAAAATATAATTTAAATAGTTTTTATTTCTTCTTTCGTTAAAGAACGATATTCACCAGCCCCTAATGCCGGATCAAGATAAATACCACCAACACGCTCATGGTGAGGCGAGCAAACGTGATTACCCACCGCGGCAAACATTCTTATGACTTAGTGATACCGGCCTTCGCTAATTGTCAAACGCACCTGCATTGATGAAACTATCGCTAATTTGGCTGGCTTTGTGGGTAATTTTTCACCTTTAAGCCATATACCTGCTAAAAACTTATCTGCTACCTCAGTCGAAATCGGTTGTGTCAATGTGACAAGATAAGTTTTCTCACAATGATGCTTTGGCGAGATAATTTTATATGTCCATTTACCATCATCAGTTATAATTACTAAGCCGGTTGTATCTATGTCTAATCTCCCGGCAATATGTAATTTTGTTATAACTGGCTCATCAATAAAAGATAAAATTGTTGGGTTAACATTATCTGCCGTCGAACAAACATAACCTTGCGGTTTATTCAACATAAAATAACGTGGGCCAATAATATGTTGTAATACTATATCTTCATAACTAACTACCATTTCAGGCGTAATTTGATGAGAACCTGTTCTTATTACTTCATTATTAACCATAACTTTTCCTGCCCGTAATTCTCGTATAACCAAGTCACGGCTAATTGTTAGTTGTTGAGATAAAAACTTATCAAGTCATATCATGATTTTTAAATGTATATGAAAGGGTTAGAATGCATATGTATTACTATGTTAAATCATTGGATAATTACAATAATTGCTTTTAGAATAATCTAGATAATAAATAACGCAGATAATAAATAACGCAGATAATAAATAACGCAGATAATAAATAACGCAGATAATAAATAACGCAGATAATAAATAACGCAGATAATAAATAACGCAGATAATAAATAACGCAGATAACTATAACGCAATTAATTATACCAACAACTTGTTAGAGAAGATATAGCTTGATACAGTAGATTTTATTTTTAATATAGATTACTTCAATATAAATTAACAAAAATTACCACTCTATTTGTTATTTATTTTTAATATTTAAGTTAATAATCATGATAGTTACTCTAAGACCATATCAACAAAAGGTCGTTAATGCAGCGATAAATTATTTTCGTCGCCATAAACAACCTGCGGTTATTGTGTTACCTACTGGCGCAGGAAAAAGTCTAGTTATTGCTGAATTAGCCCGATTAGCCCATGTAAAAGAATTAGTTGAACAGAACCATAATAAATATCAAGCACACGGGTTAACCGCCGACATTTATGCCGCCGGACTTAATAAAAAACAAAATGAAAATAAAGTTATTTTTGCTAGCGTACAATCTGTGGCAAAAAATTTAGCTGATTTTAATACTTCTTTTTCACTGTTAATTATCGATGAATGTTATCGTATCAGTTTAAATAACGATGGTCAAGATCAACAAATCATTCAAAAATTACAACACAATAATCCTAATTTATGTGTTTTGGGATTAACATCAACACCTTATCGTCTGTCTGAAGACTGGATATATCAGTATCACTACCATGGTATGATAAAAGGTGATGGATAACTGTTTTTTTCGTGATTGTATTTATGAACTACCGTTAAGGTATATGATAAAAAACCATTATCTTGTACCACCTAAACGTCTAGATATGCCGGTTATTCAATACGATTTTAGTCAATTGCAGATAAGCCAAACGGGTATTTTTAATCACGCTGATTTGGATCAGACAATTAAACGTAAGCATAGAGTCACTCCCCTGATTATTCAGCAAATTATCAAATATGCACATTCCTGTCAGGGCTGTATGATCTTCGCCGCTACCGTTGAACATGCCAAAGAAATTTTGACATTATTACCTAATGATGATGCTGCATTAATATGCGCAGAAACGACGACAATGGTCCGTGAAAAAACTATTGATGCCTTTAAAGCGCAAAAAATTCGCTATTTAGTTAATGTTTCTGTCTTAACCACAGGTTTTGACGCTCCTCATGTCGATCTGATTGCGATTTTACTCCCAACTGACTCAGTTGGTCTCTATCAACAAATAATTGGTCGCGGATTAATATTATTTCCTAACAAAAGCCAGTGTACGATTCTTGATTATGCAGGAAATCCCCATGATCTTTATATGCCAGAAGTTGGCAGCCCTAAAAGTGATCCACAAAACATACCAGTTCAGGTTTTTTGCCCACTTTGTCATTTTGCTAATCTATTTTGGGGGAAAAGCGATCCAGACGGTCAAATCATTGAACATTACGGCCGTCGATGCCAAGGCTGGGAAGAAAAGCATAATGGGCAAAAAAACAGTGTGAATTTCGCTTTCGTTTTAAACAATGTCCCAACTGCAATGCTGAAAATTACATTGCAGCATGACGTTATCATCAATGTCAGGCAATTTTAGTTGATCCAGATGATATGTTAAAAGCGGCGTTAAAATTGAAAAATTCCCTGATCCTTCGTTGCGGTGGCATGCAACTGACTACCGGATGTTATAAGAAAGGAGAATGGTTAAAAGCCGCTTACTATGATGAAGATGGTAGCAGCGTCTCAAAACTGTTTCGATTAACAACCCCAGCTCAGCGCAAAGTATTTGAACAACGTTTTCTATTGCTACACCAGCGAGCTCCAGGCCTTCCTTTCCAATGGCAAACTGCAGCCGATATTCTAGTCAAAAGAGATCATTACGTCATCCTAACTTTGTTATCGCACGTAAAAAAGCCAGTTTTGGCAAATAAGAGAAAAAATTTTTGACTACCAAGGAAAGTATCGTCTGGCTGACGACCTCTATTAACAACATGATTTCCATTTGTATTTACTATATCGCTGTTTTTACTGAAATGAATATCAATGCCCTAAAATTAGGACATCTTTTTCATTGCTGTAGAGCATTTTTTTCGCTAAAATGCTACCCGCTTGATTAGCAATCACTAACAAGTTTTTATTATCGGATCTGCCACTGGGTCGCCTGTCGCAGAATCTTTTTATATTATGAGAACAAATCATGCTAACGATTAATGCAGAAATCCGTAAAGAGCAGGGTAAGGGTGCGAGCCGCCGCCTACGTAAAGATAACAAATTACCGGCTATCGTCTATGGTGGTCATCAGGAACCCGTTTCTATTGAACTCAGCCATGATGAAATTATCAACCAAGAAAGCAAGCCAGAGTTTTATGAAGTATTAACACTGGTGGTTGGTGGGGAAAAAACCAAAGTTAAAGTACAAGCGGTTCAACGTCATCCGTTTAAGCCTAAACTAACCCATATCGATTTCTTGCGGGTTTAATTACGCAAAATTGCACTTTTTTACCAAGCCAATTATCAATAACGCCGCTTATGCGGCGTTATTTGTTTTACCATCATCAACGGCTTTTCTTGCCACGCTCTAGTTTGGTGGTGTACCTTTAATTGTTAACGTATCTGTTGCCGGATCCCCAAAAATACGCTCATCAAGTAACAAAGCATGAAAGTTAATGGTCAAGCCACCACCACTACCTGAATATTTGGTTAATTGTTTGAGAGTCGTACGATCTGGTGGAAAACTTTCTGCCAATTGATAACCATTTTGTTGCGTAAATTCAGCAAAATTCTGCTCTCCTAAAGCAGGTAACTCTTTTATAAACACTTTAATTCAATTTCTTCTCCGGCCTGTTGCTGCTCATTACAATAGCGATAAACTTGCTAGCGATATTCTTGTGTGGCTGCCTGGTTTAACTCAGACGAATCACAATAATCATTCACGGCTTGCAGCAATCCTTTATTCTGTATTTTAGCATTCATGCCTTCGCTAGCTGACAGGAAATCCATAAAAAAAATCAGATACTTTACGCCCGACGCGGCCCTTTAAAAAAGTTAAATAACGTTCAGAAGCAGGATTTCTTTCCCATTCTGTCAAGTCTATGCGAGCAACAATATCAACATGCGGAATATCAAGATAATGAATAGTATTCAATTCCAGATTATCATTAACAAACATACTATTACAGCTATTTAATACAGCTATCAATAAGTAATTCTACCGCCAAATAACGATATTGACAAAACAGTACCACCCCACCTTCATGCAAACGGATATTTTGCCAATTCATCCCGCAAATGAATAGTAGCCGCACGGCTAAATCCCAAAAAGTTTTCATCTCCTTTTCTCAAAGCCACTAATGATTCAGCTAATTCACTCGCTTGATTAAAAGTGGCAAAAGCTTTATTTTTAGCGCCATAAATTCGATGCAATTCTGCCATCATTTCTTGCACTATATTATCTGTGCCTAATAAAGAATCACGCAGCATAACTTCTAGTGTTTGTTCATCACGTTTGATCAACTGATGTAAAGCAATCTGGCAAATATCCAGACTCATCATTTACTCCTTATTTTCTTTATGGCATAAAGATCAATTGTATTCAAACATCGATAACTTTTTCCGGCGGCTAAATTGATATCTATTGATATAACATTTTTGTATTATGGGCATATAATAAGATTTGTAACTTATGGAAACCGGTCAATTTAAAATGTTACTAAATGAAATTATCCAGTTAAATTATACAAAACAGCTACAGCAAAAAACACAATAATACGCTAAAATATAAAGCTTTATTCATTCAGGATTTTTATTATGCCACAATCATCCCGTTATAGTGATGAGCAAATTGAACATCTACTCCTAGAATTAGTCAAGGTATTAGAAAAATATAAAGCTCCAACTGATCTATCATTGATAGTATTAGGTAATATGGTGGCAAACTTAATTAATACAACTGTTACACTGACTCAACATAAAACTATTGCAGAATCTTTAGCTCAAGCGTTACTTGCTTCTGTTAATGAAGAAAAAATTCACTAATTTAGCAGATAAAATATTACATGGTGACCAACTCTCGAAACTATCGTGAAAAAGTCTCCCAAATGATAAGCTGGGGACACTGGTTTACGTTATTCAATATAGTACTCAATTTAGTATTAAGTAGCCGATATCTGTTTGTTTTTGATTGGCCGGCTACGCTATTCGGCCGTATTTATGCTATTGTTAGCTGGCTTGGGCATTTTAGCTTTGTTATTTTTGCCTGTTATCTTCTAATCATCTTTCCTATTACTTTCATTATTGGTTCACAGCGACTACTAAGATTTCTATACACCATCCTTACCACAACCATACTGACTCTTCTCATTTTTGATATTGCGTTTTTTTCGCGCTATAACCTCCACTTAACACCACTACTGTGGGAATTATTAATAAATCCTAAAAACGGCGAAATGGCACGAGAATGGCAGTTGATGTTTATTTGTGTGCCACTCATTTTTTTAATTGAGATGTTATTTGCTACCTGGAGTTGGCAAAAATTACGCAGCCTAAACCGTCAACGATTCACTAAACCCTTGGCAGGTATCTTCATCACAGCATTTGTTGCTTCACATTTAATGTATATTTGGGCTGATGCAAATTTTTATCGCCCAATAACTATGCAACGAGCTAATTATCCCCTATCTCATCCAATGACAGCGAGAAAATTTCTTGAACGCTATGGTTATCTTGATCAAGTGGAATATCAACGCAAGATACAACAAGAAGGCAACCCTTCAGCACTCTCTATTGAATATCCACTCAAACCACTTAGCTATCAAAAACAAGCACCAAAGTATAATTTATTACTACTGGTCGTTAATAATCTTAACTATCAAGATACCACTGAAGGTATGCCAGCCTTGAATACTGTAAAATCAATCAGTACGCAATTTAATCAACATATCAGTACCGGTATCCAAAATCAACGCGCGCTATTTAGCCTATTCTACGGTTTATCGCCTAGTTATTTGGATAGTATACTTAATAGCAGAAAACCTTCCGCCCTAATTGGAGCATTAAAATATCAAAACTACCAATTTGGTCTGTTTTCATCGAATGGTTTTAGCTCACCATTATTCCGTCATGCAATTCTGGCAGATTATTCGTTACCCGAAAATACTGCCGGTAATGATTATCAAACTACCAATGAATGGCTAAAATGGCTAGATAGCATAGAAAACCAGAATCGGTGGTTTTCTTTTCTTAATCTTAATGGTTTTGATAATCATAAATCGCAAAGTGACAATAAGTTACAATTAGATCATGAGATTAAACGCATACTTGATGCGCTAAAACAAAAAAATATGTTAAACAATACCGTTGTCGTCATTATGGCAAATCATAGTAGCAATACAGAAACTCATGAAACAACAAAATGGCTCACTAACGGTAAATTTAATCTTAAACAAATGAAGGTGCCTTTATGGGTATATTGGCCTAATACCCCGCCACAGCAAATTAATAAGCTAACCAGTCATCAAGATATTATGACCACCTTAATGCAGCGTTTACTTTATGTTGATAATTCACCAGAAGACTATTCTCAAGGCGAAGATCTTTTTACCCCTAAACGCAACCAACCCTGGGTTCTATCAGGTGATGAACAAGTACTGATTATTAACTTTACTGATAAAACGCTTTACCTTAATCAAAATGGGGAGGTTTATATTTTTGATGATAAAGGCAATAAAATAACAGATGAAAAACCTGATTTAACTCAACTGCTAAGAGCTTTTGCCGAATCTACCCGTTTTAATACTAATTAATGCTTAAAAATCAAGCGGTCGTAGTACTTGCTATTGATTTTAACCAAAAAAACGGTAGTATAGTCGGAGCCTATATCGGCATGTAGCGCGCAACCTGGTAGCGCACCGTCATGGGGTGTCGGAGGTTCAAATCCTCTCATGCCTACCAATATTTACTAAGAAAACCAATGAGTTATGATCCGTTTTTTTGTCCCTGAAATTTATCAGTGGTAAAATGACCGATAATTATTCGTGATTTTCTGCTTTTTCATGAGTCGATCGCATCAAAGACTTCATATAAATCAATTCTCAAAATTTTTAATTAATTAAAATAGCGTTTAAATTAATACCGCTTAATTTGAGAATAAAATGAAAAAGATAACATTTTCCTTATGGTGGCTTCTTTGTTTTCTTATTCAGCTAATTAAAAACTGATATAAGGGGAATTACCAAAGCTAACGGGACAACTAGTTATGTCCAAGTTACCTATTTCTCTTCAGTGTTCAATTAAATTGTTGCTCCCTGTTGTTCATTAGTAGTATCTGACTTTCATGTATGGAAAAACAATTTAGACACTGAACCTGAATAGCGGAAAGAACAGTTACCAATACACCAAAGAAGAAAAGATTACATTCTATCACAATGGCTGAACCGAAAATTACTATAAGGAATTCTATCTGTAATTTCTCCTCGCTTCATCGCTATTAATCCTTACTTTTATTATCACTCTCTGAGTTTTTTGATGTGGACAATTCATTTTGTTCTGTTGGCCTAACAACCTTTGCAGACATATACTTTTGCTCTGAAACACTTTCTGTCACAACTTTTTTATCAGTCATTGATAAATCCTTTTCATTTAGCAGTGGTAACTAAAGAACCACCTCACCTAATGTGGCTAAAAGCAGGCACTAATAACCGTGTGGAGTAATGCACAGAAATAAAGATGCTGTTTGTTAGTTAATTTTCTATTTTGAATTTAAAATTATTAATCACATTCGACTTTAAGTCGTAGGAGTAATGAATTATGCAATATACTTATCTTTTAATACACGGTTCTTGGCATGATGGGCGTGCGTGGAATGATATTGCAAAAATATTACGTAATCAAGGTTTAGATGTTCATACTCCAACCATAGCAGGACATGGACCACACGCTAATTATAGAGCAAGCCATGCTGATTGTGTCCATTCTATTGTTGAATATGTAAGACGGCACAATTTAAAAAATTTAGTTGTCTCTTAGGACACAATTTTGGTGGAACTATTGTACAACGACTAGCAGAAATAGAATCATCTCGTATAAAGCGTTTGATCTTTCATAATGCATTTGTTTTACGTGATGGAGAATCACTTTATGACATGTACCCACCTATTTTTTACGAAATATGGGAAAAAATAACCATTGATAATAAAATAATGCTCCCTTTTGATATTTTTAGAGAGTTATTTATTGGTGATGTTGAATTAGAAAAAACAAAGGAAGTTTATGATAATTTTTGGTCCCCATGTTAGGCTGCAAGTCATTACGATAAAGTACCGCTAAAAACATTTGAATTACTATCAATTCCTCGCAGCATAATATATGCGTCAACAGATAATGCTCTTCCTGTTGGTGAATATGGCTGGCACCCTAAATTTAGCAATCATCTAAATATTTATCGTTTTACTGAATTACCAGGAAGCCATGAAGTATTATTCAGTAATCCTCAAAAACTTACTGAATGTATAATACACGCTAGCAGACCTTAATTTCTATAAAAATAATTTTAAACAAGCATGGTATATAACCTGTGTGGAGGATTTATTCGGAGGTTTAAATCCTCTCATGCCGACCAGGATTTACCAAGAAAACCTATCAGTTATGATTAGTTTTTTTGTGCCTAAAATTTACGTAGGGTAAAATTAGGATAAAATTGACACAAAATTCACTTGCTAATGAATG
Source organism: Arsenophonus endosymbiont of Aleurodicus floccissimus (assembly GCF_900343025.1). Classification (GTDB taxonomy): domain Bacteria; phylum Pseudomonadota; class Gammaproteobacteria; order Enterobacterales; family Enterobacteriaceae; genus Arsenophonus. The sequence goes on from NZ_OUND01000001.1 coordinate 976,669, forward strand.
ACCAATAATTTTGATTCAGACAATCCTGCTGAGTGGTCAATAACCAGCTGAATAATCGTTTTAATTTATTGTCTATTTTATTTCATTGCCATAAATGAACTTACCACCATTGCAGGACAGAAAGAAAAAAAACCAGCTAAGCTGGCCAAAATACACAGGAAAAAATAATGATGTAAGACAAATATATAAAATATAACGTCAATCAATTGCTGCGGGAAACGAAACATAACACAAATTTGCTTAAATATTGATCTGAAAACTAATTAATATGATATCCATCACAGGCTTAATACTCTAAATTACAAAAATGTAATTGATCTGATCTAATAACAAATAATAAATAACAAATGAAAAATGGATATAGAAAATAATTTTCTGGCCTTTTCAGTAACTTACAGGACCAAAACATTTAGCTAATGACATAAGCAAATTATTCATTTAACCATTTAGCCAACCAAACTCTCATTTCAAGATTAAACAACGCTAAGGCAATAAATTAACTACTAAAAACATCATCGCCCTACTAATAGCTAAATGAAAAATTATGGCTGAAAAAGCTTTATAACAGCGCCCTGCCAAATCTGATAGTTTTAACAACCTATTTTAATAAGCAAAACAATCCAACGTATTTTACTCAATTACTACTAGCTGTATCCTATCCTACTATGCAATCAGCAATAAAATTATATATGTTGTTTGCAGTATTTTATTTAATATACCAAATCATTATTAATACGGCAGAAGTTAATAAGTTGCTATAAATTTAATTGTCATGACTGGACGGTATACAAATTAACGGCAAAAAGTATATAATACTGTTTAATGCTTAAACCATCAAACAAGTAATCAATTAACTGATAAACAGTCTGTGTTCATAGGTGATTATTAGGTCAACATTACGGAATTGGATTACCAGATACTTTCCGAGTGATCATCAAAAAATGAGTAAAAGACAAAATGATAAAATTTCCGCATTTGTACGAGTTGACAAAAGCGGTGCCGCTTATATCCCCTCTAATGAAATTGCCGCATTACCCGAAGTAAAAGAAATCCAAAAAATGGCTAGCTTGATTGTAAAACAGAAAAAAACCAGTACAAGGAAATAGCTTGTTAGCATTACTACTTATTCCCATTTTAGTTAGCGGCTATATTATGATAGCGCTAAATCCCTACCACTACTTTAGATTACATAGGCAAGATGGACAGCTTTTATACTTAAAAGTAGCTACTTATGGTACTTTTTGCTTTTTTGCACTACGATAATTGGCGTATTAATTAAATTCTTCTTGCTAAACTTTCATCTGATAGATTTGATTGTAAAAAATTTTACCCTTACTGGTGATAAAAAAATGATCATATCTATGCATTGTTAACATTATTATCAGTCACATAAATTTTATTTTCATGGATATACATTTTTTTGTTTGGGTAAAAAACTATATACTTGGCTATTTTTACAGTAAAAAAACATTTAGCGACTTACAATAATATATGCCAAGCTAAAAATGCGAGAGTACTGAGAAAAACATTATCGAATGATACTATTGACTACAATGTTACTTGATGCTCTTGAGTCAACACCTAAGCGTCCAGTATTAATAAACCTCTCTTCAAAAAAAGTTTATATTGGCATTATCAGCGGATTATCCGATCCAAGCGAAAAAGAAGAACCAAATAAATATATCTCTTTCTTTCCCCTTATGTCCGGTTATCGAGACAAGAATACGATGTTATTAGAATTTACAAATGTATATCCTAACAAGATAAAAGATTTAAATATTCTTGTTTCTACTGACGAAATATCTCATATCTCTTGGTTTGATTTTAAACTCTATAATAGTGTCAATAATTCGGCAGCAAAAGAAAAAAAAGAAACAGCAAAACTAATTAAAATATTAGGCTTGATAGTGTCTATTTTGTCGGGTAAGCAGATTATTAAATTAATTATAAAATGAATAGCAAAAATATAAAACATCGTATGAATAGCTGATCTTTATAGTAAAGACCAGCATCATAAATTGTAATATTATAAAAAAATTAGCCTAGTGATACTATAAACTATCAGCATTAGAAAAATAAATTCATTTTTTAAAAATTTTTCTAAAAAATTAAATTATTTTGAATAAGCTAAAATATATTTTATAGCTATTTTGTTATTAACAAACATAAGAAATTATTTTATTTAAATCAATCCAATTAGAAATATACAATTATTTAATTATGTTAATCTTTTACCTTTATCGATAAAAATCCACATTAAATTTCTAAATTAAGCTACCACTTCTAATGCTATACCGTATATTACCATGAATTTATTTAATAATATTTACGCTGACAATATCAACTACATTAAATATAAAACTTGATTAATCTGACTCTGTCAAATATTTAAATTACAAGCAAATAATCAACGTAAACTATCTTATATATAAGAGCAATAAAATAATCTAAAATTAATCGATATGCATAATTTATTGTTGATAGAGATATTTTGTTTATTGTTAGGTTAAAAAAAAAGGAAAAAAAAGGAAAAATTGCGTGAAAATGTTATCCATTATTTCTCTCTTATTCAATTATATTCTTTTGCTAGTGTGACCACTAATGATAAAGTCGCGGATGAATATATTTATAACCAAAATGGCCTGGTTACGGTATGTCATTATGATGACAAAATTGAAGAAAAATTATGCTTTGATGAAAATAGTCTTGTCGATTACGGGGATATAAATATCAAAGCTACGCACCAAAACAAACAGTGAAATTACCACAAATGATCATAACAATATTACTTACATCACTTTTGTTTATACCGCTTCTTCTTTTACGATAAGGTTAAAAATAAGAATTGTTTAATATGCTTTCTAAAATCAAATTAAAATATTAAAAAATTTCATTTACAAGATTTTAAGCGATTGAGCAGCTATTTTAGGCAGCAAACACTATTTTTACTAATGTGGATTATATTGAAATTAAACCAAATATTTCAAAGATATACTGGTTTACTCAATAGAGCAGCGGTAATAAATAGGAACTTATGCTATAAAAGCACCCCAGAAATATCCCACTTACCTAAAAGGCGCTATGGGATAAACTGAGTAGCCTTTGACTTAATTGGTGCCGGCTACCCGAGTCGAACTGGTGACCTACTGATTACAAGTCAGTTGCTCTACCAACTGGGCTAAGCCGGCGAATTTGGCGTAAAGAAAGATAGAGATTCGAACTCTAGGATGTTTTCCCATCGGCGGTTTTCAAGACCGCTGCCTTCGACCGCTTGGCCATCCTTCCATCGCGCGGAATTATGGCGAAATGTGATGACCTTGTCTAGAGCTTAATATAAAAAATACTATTTTTTTCATCATTTGCTCAAAGTTTGAGCATTAAAAATTATACTATCCGAAATTACCTGTTAAAATAATAAGACGAAATTGTTTAAATAGTAATCAACACACTAATTTTTTCTTCATGTTTAATAAAAAGGCGCCTCTTCTACCAATGGATTATAAACAACTAACTTTACAACTTTCATCGCTAACTCGCTTTTTTATAATGTTTATCAGCTCGCTTGAGTTATTGTTATTTCTCTTTGCCTACAATTACTTTCATAATTGGATCAATAATAGTCAAAATGCGCTCAGTAACATCACTAAACAGCTTGAATATGAAATTGAAGATTACCGTTATTACGCAAGTCAACTCTATTACATTGCAAACGATGGCGAGGATGAAACTAAGAGTGATACCCCCTTACCCATAAAATTGCGCCCTGATATTTTTTGGATCAATAACTAGGAGCGTCATGTCGATGCCATTATTTTTGGCAGACAAAATAATACTAAATTAATCTGGCCTATAAATTATCTAACTATATGGGCATAATCTGGGGCGCTAAAAATGAATATAGTTCAATATACTATCTCAATGGTCCTGATAATACACTTTTACTGGTAACTACTCATTCGATACTAAAACCAGAGATTCGCTACAAAGAGAGTTATTTAACTTTAACCGCAGAAGAAAAACGCTCTGAGATGTTGACATTATCATCGGCTATAGACAAAACGAGAAAGCTTGTCAAATATTCATCGTACACGACCTGATAATTCATACTATTATACTTACCGCACGATGTTCAACTCACCAGGCCAATTAACTACCATTATAACTTTTGAATTACCGATAAATTTATTACTCTCAAAAAATATTAATCCTGAATATTTATCAATTACCTTTTCAAATGAACATAATACACAACAATGGAAACCTAGTTGATATTGAATTTAATGGTCTCTCACTACAATTTACCCAACCCATACCCGGAACAACTTACCGGCTAGTATATCAATTACCAATTAAAGATATCTTGTGGGATCTTTTATATAATAATTTGTGGGCCATAATCGCCATTTGTTTTTTTACAACCATCTCTATTGTTGGCAGCTTGTATATCAGGACACGTTTTGTTGCCCCTAACCAAAATATGTTTCACGAGATACAAATTACAAACATAATTAGCAACTATATTATTTCAAATATTCCTATTGGTTTTCTACTTTATAATTTCACAACCAATCGCAAAATTATGAGTAATGGAATAGCTGAATTACTTTTACCTCATATGGACTTGATACGTATTCGTGACATGGCAATCCAGCATCATGGGGCTATTAAAATTTCAATTGAAGATACTATTTATGAAATAAAATTACTTAATAATCAATTATTAGATAATACTTATATATTTTTTATTCATGATCAAGATAAAGAAGCACTAACAAATAAAAAATTACTAATGGCTAAACATGAGCCTGAAAAAAATATTCAAATCCGACGTTCAATGTTGTCTAACATGTGTAAAGAGATCCATACTCCCATTATAGAAATTAATAGTCTCATTAACCAAATCAAAGAAACCGCTGATAATCACAACATAAAATATTTAATTAATGAATCATTAATTAGAACACATTATATTGTTAACTGGATAGATAATATTGCTTTACTTAATACCATTGAATCTGGTGAATGGAAATTAGAGCAACCAAATGAATTTAAACCTGTCTCAATCGCTGAGATAATGAATAAAATACTAAAAGAAAAAGTATCACTGCTTATCAACAAAGGTCTTTCACTTTACTATCATAATAATTTAAATTATGAACAACACATCACCACAAATAATAACACTTTATTAAAAATAATTTCACTTCTATTGAGTTATTCAATCAATACAACTAATTTTGGCAAAATTACTGTTATAGTAAACTATGTAAATAAACGTCTATCCCTTGAGATTATTGATAGCGGTATAGGACTTAATACTATGGATCTGGCAAATATCCACATGCCTTTTGCTAGTTCAACAAATAATGACGGAACCCTATCCAATTCAGGAATGACATTTTATCTATGTCATCAGCTATGTTACCGTATGAAAGGTGAATTTTTCATAAAAAGTAAAGTTAGAATCGGTTCTCATTATACAGTGACATTGCCCTTAGAATTAGAACATGAACAAAGTTCCAAATCATTACTACTTCTTGATGGTATTAATATACTTCTTGATATTAGAAACCCTAAAATTCATAAAATTATCCAGTAGCATTTAATGACTTATGTAGCTAATTATTCTTATATATCTAAAAATAGATGTCATTAATCCTATAAATTATTTATAAATGATCATAAAAAAGAATATAATAAACAGACAATTTACCTTGTTGATAATATTATTAATTATAGAGTAGTAAAACAAAATTTGATAAAATGTAATTTCAATTTTAATGATGAATTTATTAATGTAATTTCTATCTTAATCGAAGATAATTTGATTGCGGAGCAAGAATAAACCGATAAATAAATATTTACTATCATCAATCATAACAATAATTCAAACCTTATAATCCTTGAGGATTATAAAAAAGAGCTTTCTGATAATGACTATCGTAATTTATTCTTTACTACAGTACCTAATAGATATTAATAAGCTGTATACTAACCAAAAAAAAGGTAACTTAAAAAAACTAAAAGATATAGCACATAGACTAAAAGGTATTTTTGCTATGCTGAACTTTGAGCTTCTTAAAAAAGCATGTGAGCAATTAGAACAACACATAGCAGATAATAATGAATTTGAGATTTTAAATAGCATTAGAGATATTGATATCTTTATCAAAAAACTAATGCCAGAGGGCAACCAATAAAATGAATAACCTTAATGTCATTATCGCTGATGATCATCCTATTGTACTATTTAGTATACGAAAATCTCTTGAGCAAATCGAGGGAATTAATTTGGTTGGTCAATTTGAAGATTCCACATCTCTTATCAATAATATAGCCAAACTTAAAGCAGATATTCTAATTACTGATCTTTCGATGCCCGGTGATAAATACGGTGATGGAATTACATTAATTAAATACATTAAACGCCATTACCCTAAACTATCAATAATTGTTCTTACCATGAATAATAATCCCGCAATACTTAGTGCTGTGTTAGATTTGGATATTGAAGGTATCGTATTGAAACAAGGCACTCCTGCTGACTTATCAAAGGCATTATCAGCCTTACAAAAAGGAAAAAAATTCACTCCTGAAAATGTATCGAAATTATTGGAGAAAGTTAATGCGAATGGTTATGGCGATAAACGTTTATCGCCAAAAGAAAGTGAAGTGTTGCGCTTATTTACGGAAGGTTTTTTAGTCACCGAAATTGCAAAAAAAACTTAATCGAAGTATTAAAACAATTAGCAGCCAAAAAAAGTCGGCTATGTTAAAACTCGGCGTTGAAAATGATATAGCATTATTAAATTATCTTTCTTCAGTCACAATTGAGAAAGAAATTAACTAGTAATATGATACAAATAAAAAACTGATTGATCCTAATCTTATGGGCAATGAATAAGGTTAATCGGTTTTCCATTCTGTTTATTAATAAATTAATAATCATTTGAATATTAAAATAGTATTTAATCATTATTTTCTTGTTTTGCTAATATACTAATATCGCAACACTTCAACAGCGATTGCTTTAATTTTTTTAATGTAACCGGTTTGGATAGACAATCATCCATTCCTACATTCCTACACTTAAACAACGCTGCTTTTCTTCTGCCATAGCATTAGAGCCGTTAAAGCAACGATCGGTATCGCATAACCTTCTTCTCTAATTAACTTTGTCAAACCATAGCCATCGAGATTAGGCATATTTACATCTGTCAAAACAATAAAATCTATATTATTTTGTCGAACATAATCCAAAGCGATTAGCCCATCTTCAGCAAGTACTATATTAAAGCCTATTGATTTCAGCTGATCAGCCAGTAAACTCCGATTAATTGGATGATCATCAACAATCAATACCGTTAGAAGAAAACATAATTTTTTATCTGGTAGCGACATTATTGAAGATGGATTAACAACCTACTGCTCACCATTTTCCATCACTAATTGATCAATAAAACCATCTAATTTATCAAGTTAGTAAGTATTATGAAACCAATCATTTTTCGCATTTTCCTGGGGTTCACCGATAAAAGTTGAAAATAGCTTAAGTGTAAATTTACTTTCAGCCACCAAGCCTTCATAATCAGTAATAATCAAATCATATATTTTATCTTTACTGTGTTCATTGCAAACTGTCGTTATCTTAAAGCCATTGTAGTCTAAATAAGTTGTAGATAATCTCACAAATAATGATTAAAAAATACAGTCCGATACGAAAATTTTGCCGATATTCTGGGTGGCGACAAACCCCATATTCACTATCAAACAAAGGTAACCTAACGGTAAAACTACTACCTATACCAAACTGACTGTTAACTTCAATATCGCCATCCATTAAGTTAATTAATTTTTCACAAATAGGTAACCCCAAACCAGTTCCCTGGGAAAAACTCTCATTATTAACTTTAATCTGAAAGAAAGGATCAAAAAGTTGCATTAATATATTATCGAGCATGCCAATCTCCGTATCCCTAATTTCAATATAAATATAAAAATCTCTTATGAAAATATTTAACAGAATAAAACCAGTTTTTGTAAATTTAATCGCATTACTGAGAATATTAGAAATAATTTGCTGTACTCGAACCGAATCGGCATTCATAATATCGGGCACATTGGGATCAATATAGTAATAAATCGAAAGACCCTTTTTACCTATCAGCGGAATATAATTAGAAATAATAAATAAGAAAACTTCACGACAATTAAACGGTGCTGGATCAATATTAAATTGCTTAGATTCAATTTTTGAAAAATCTAAAATATCATTAATTACTTTTAATAATAATGATGAAGAGTGATCCATTGTCGTCAAAAGGCGATCAGCTTGAATGGGTAATTCATAAGATTGCAATAACTCTAAATTACCAATGATGCCATAAAGTGGTGTTCGTAATTCATGGCTAACGGTTGCTAAAAACATAGATTTGGCTTGGTTATGATGCCTGCGCCATATTATGTAAAGATTTTTCCATCTGAACACGGGCGCTAATATCAACCAATACACAAATGGCCACTTCCTTATTTTGATAACGAGAAATAACATAACTTATTTGTAAATAGGTATGACTGGTAGTAACAACATCAATATAGCTACTAGATTTATCTTGAATAATTGATAGGATACGGATTTTATCATCATAGCTTAATAATCGAAAATAATCATGGGACAGTTCGTTACTCAATATATTAACACCATCAATAAGGCATAAAATAATGATACCAACCGGCGCCGACGCCACTATCTTATGATTAAATTGCTAATGTTCTTCTAAACGAATGGCATTATCTTCTGCCGGTAATAACATCTTCCTTTCTAATAGTCAGATCAAAAAAGTAATTAAAATAAATGAGATTATATTTAACAGAATGCAGTTTATAATTGACAGCTTAAATTCATTAATGAATATCACTAATAGGTACAGAAAAAACAACACTTAATAACGAAGGTAGTAAGCGATTTTTATAAATTAATCGATTAAAATCATTATCATAGCCAAAATGAAAGTTTTCTAACTGATAAACATAATCATCAGATCTTAAATTACTATCATACGGAAAATGTAATACTAATCTATTATTTGCATTTAAAACGAAGGTACTAATTGGCCTTTCATAACGTAAATTAAATTGCTCCAAGCGTATTGAACGTTCTAGACCAATTAGACCAATCAAAGTCCCTTTATCATAAATAGGCGCTAATAGGTAGAAAGATCCATTATCAGTTCCCGACGCGGGTGTGATCCAATAAATATTTTGCTCTCTTCCTTGCGCCCTCAAACTCATATAAGTCCGCATATTTTCATGGATTATTTTTTTTAACGATTGAAGACTGGTAGTACTGTTTCGGATAGCCAAATCAATCATGCAGTTACTTTCTGGGCCAACAATAAAAACCGTTTTTAAACCTTGTGGTGGCACAATATTATTTCGCAAAAAAGAGAATAATTGATTAAATGCGACCAAGTAACTCTTTGATGTTTCATGCAATTTGCTACAATCAGCGTCTGCCGTTAGGGGTAAGTAGGTGAAATTAAGTTGTTTTGGCAAGACAGGCGTATAATTAGGATCTACCGCTAATTTTTCGATATGGCTATCTTACTATATATTGGATTGATCGCAGGGTTTTATCCGTATAATGCACATATTCAACCATACTGTCATAAGTAGATGAATACTGTTGATGTATATCAATCAGATTTGACTTCATTAAAGATATTAAATAGATAGAAAAGTGTGATTACAGCTCCCATTGCCCACAGCATAACGCCGAGAGTACGGAACAAATAGCGAGAAATTTTCAATGACGTTCTAAATGAAGATAGATATCTCAAACACTGTCCCAACTATAAAAGAAGTGTATCAATGGTAAAGCATATACGATAAGCGAAATAATAAAAAGTTATCACTGATAACGAATTGACATAAAGCGTAAAAACGGGCACTTACTACTATGCCCGCTCAGACAAAACTAATAGATCACTCATTAAGCGAAAGATTTTCTACGTTATTGATGTCAGGCTCTACTTTTACGCTGATTGTATCTTCTATTAACGTTTGGTTATCATCTTCCTCTTCTTCAGGATCAACAACGCGTTGTAAACCCACTACTTTTTCATCTTCAGCAGTACGAATCAAAGTGACTCCCTGAGTATTTCTACCGACAATACTAACCTCTGCAACTCGGGTACGCACCAAGGTGCCAGCATCCGTGATCATTATGATTTGATCAGTTTTTTCTACCTGAATTGCTCCGACCACATTACCATTACGTTCACTAACCTTAATGGAAATAATACCTTGAGTAGCACGAGATTTTGTCGGGTATTCACTCTGCTCGGTTCGTTTACCATAACCATTTTCTGTAACGGTTAAAATATCGCCTTCACCGCGAGCTACAATCAGCGAAACGACCTTATCGCCAGTTTGTAACTTAATACCTCGAACACCTGTTGCGGTACGTCCCATAGAACGAACCGCATTTTCCGCAAAACGAACAACTTTACCACCAGCAGAGAAAAGCATTACCTCATTTTTACCAGCAGTCAAATCAACGCCAATCAGCTCATCGCCATCATTAAGATTAACTGCAATAATGCCGGCGCTTCTGGGACGACTAAAATCTTTTAGTGATGTCTTTTTAACTGTACCACTCGCGGTAGCCATAAATACATAATGACCATCATCAAATTCACGTACCGGTAAAATTGCAGTAATTCGTTCATTTTGTTCTAACGGTAATAAATTGACTATTGGTCGTCCACGTGCGCCACGGCTGGCTTCCGGCAATTGGTAAACTTTCATCCAATAGAGACGGCCACGGCTAGAGAAGCATAGAATTGTGTCATGGGTATTGGCAACTAACAAACGCTCAATAAAATCTTCTTCTTTAATACGCGCTGCCGACTTACCTTTCCCCCCGCGTCGCTGTGCTTCGTAATCAGATAGTGGCTGATATTTAACATACCCCTGATGTGATAAGGTAACGACCACATCTTCCTGGGTAATTAAATCTTCGATATTAATATCTGCACTATTTTCAGTAATTTCAGTGCGACGGACATCACGATACTGATCTTTAACAGCTTCTAGCTCTTCACGGATAACTTCCATTAACCGTTCTGGGCTGGTTAATATATATAGCAATTCGGCAATCAGTTTTAGCAGCTCACTATATTCATCCAATATTTTGTCATGTTCTAAGCTAGTTAATTTTTGCAAACGCAAATCAAGAATTGCCTGAGCTTGCGGTTCGGTCAAATAATATTGACCATCGCGCACACCGTATTGGGGTTCAAGCCATTCAGGGCGAGCAGCGTTATCACCTGCACTGGCCAACATGGCAGAAACATTACCTAATTGCCAAGGACGAGCAATCAAAGCCAATTTCGCTTCATGAGGCGTTGATGCTTGGCGGATAAGTTCAATTATCGGATCAATATTTGCTAATGCGACGGCAAGGGCTTCCAATATATGAGCCCGGTCACGCGCTTTACGCAATTCAAAAATAGTCCGTCGAGTGACCACTTCTCTACGATGACGAACAAAATCTTCAAGAATTTCTTTTAAGTTTAAAAGTCTAGGTTGGCCATCACATAAGGCAACCATATTAATGCCAAATGAGACTTGAAGTTGAGTGAGGGAATACAAATTATTCAGTACCACTTCCGCCACTGTATCTCGTTTTACTTCAATAACAATACGCATGCCATCTTTATCAGATTCATCACGTAATGCGCTAATCCCCTCAACACGCTTATCTTTAACTAATTCTGCAATTTTTTCAATTAAACGAGCTTTATTAACCTGATAAGGGATCTCATTGACAATAATTGTTTCACGACCATTTTTATCATCAACTTCAATGTTAGCACGTGCACGGATATAGACTTTACCACATCCCATCCGATATGCGTCGATGATACCGTGGCGACCATTAATAATTGCAGCAGTTGGAAAATCAGGACCTGGAATATACTCCAGTAATCCTTCAATACTAATATTTTTATCATTGATATAAGCCAGACAGCCATCAATGACTTCACTAAGGTTATGAGGTGGAATATTGGTAGCCATACCAACAGCGATACCTGAAGAGCCGTTAACCAACAAGTTTGGAACCCGCGTTGGCATAACATCAGGGATCTGTTCTGTACCATCATAGTTAGGAATAAAATCAACGGTTTCTTTATCTAAATCCTCCAACAATTCATGGGCAATTTTTGCCATGCGTACTTCGGTATAACGCATAGCCGCAGCAGAGTCGCCATCAACAGAGCCAAAATTACCTTGCCCATCAACAAGCATATAACGCATTGAAAAAGGTTGTGCCAGACGTACTATCGCATCATAAACAGCACTATCACCATGAGGATGGTATTTACCGATGACGTCACCGACTACGCGGGCTGATTTTTTGTACGGTTTATTCCAATCATTGCCTAACACATTCATCGCATATAATACACGACGGTGAACAGGCTTTAATCCATCTCGTACATCTGGAAGGGCGCGTCCAACAATTACAGACATCGCATAATCCAAATAAGAGCTTTTCAGCTCCTCTTCGATATTGACCGGGGTAATTTCTCTTGCTATGTCACTCATGGAGCCACTGTCCCTCATACTCCTTATTCATTAAGGAGTAAAATTATACCACAAAATCGCCATTTTATAAAAACAGGAAACGCATATTGATCAATAAAACATGTATAATGACCTAATGCCATTATACAGTCTATGTTAATAAAAAATTAAGGAGTAAATTTTCTGATGAATAACAAGAATTCGCTCAGCCAGGCAAATGTTGATCTAGCTGAAATCGACAAATTTAGCTCTTTTGCGACTCGGTGGTGGGATGAAACGAGTGAATTCCAACCTCTTCATCGAATTAATCCATTACGTTTAAACTATATCCTACAACAGGCTAAGGGTCTGTTTGGTAAAAAAGTACTTGATATTGGCTGCGGCGGCGGAATTTTATCAGAAAGTATGGCTAAAGAAGGCGCACTGGTGACAGGAATTGATATGGCCGCAGAGCCGCTGGAAGTCGCAAAGCTCCATGCATTAGAAAGCAATATACAGATTAAATATCTACAGGGAACCGCTGAGAGTCATGCCGAAAAATACCCTAAAACTTATGATATCGTTACCTGTATGGAAATGCTGGAACATGTGCCCGATCCTGAGTCTGTTGTTCAATCATGCGCAAAATTAGTCAAACCGGGCGGTCATGTATTTTTTTCTACTATTAATCGTAATAAAAAAGCCTGGTTATTGGCAATTATTGCCGCTGAGCATATTTTAAAAATAGTTCCGAAAGGTACTCATGATGTGAAAAAATTTATTCGACCTTCAGAGCTACTCAGTTGGATAGATAAAACCTCTTTACAAGAACAACATATGATCGGATTACATTATAATCCGATCAGCGACAAATTTTCGTTAGGTTCGAATGTTGATGTTAATTATATGTTGCACTTGTCAAATGCTAATAATTGTTAACATTTGCTGAAGAAAGCAGCAGTCAGTAGGTCATTATTAAATTTATTTTTCACCATTGCCGGTAACATAAATTATAATATTCTTCTATTATCACACAGAGTTATCGGCCAATTATCAAAATTTAGCGCTGGATTATTGCTAAAAACCCCATTTTTTATAGACTTGATAAAAGTAGCAAATACCATTATCTTGTTAGTATAAACGCAATCAAACACTATATATTGTGTTTGCTGCTCTCCATTTTAGTTCGAAATACAAACATAATATGCTATTAACAGCTCACCGTTTTGTATTTTGTTATTAACCATTGAGTGCAGTGATCGATAAATATTTAGCTAGTTAACTTTAGGTGTATCTACCCATGAACCAAAGTCTATTAGTCACTAAACGTGATAGACATAAAGAGCGCATTGATCTTGATAAAATCCATAAAGTCATTACCTGGGCAGCTGAAGGCCTAAAAGATGTATCTGTTTCACAAGTAGAGCTACGTTCTCAGATCCAGTTTTATGATGGCATCACAACGTCCGATATTCACGAAACTATGATCAAAGCGGCAGCAGATCTTATTTCAGCTAATACACCCGATTACCAATATCTTGCAGCTCGATTAGCTATTTTCCATCTACGCAAAAAAGCATATGGCCAATTTGAACCACCAGCACTATATCAGCATGTTTTGCATATGGTTAAAATAGGTAAATATGATAAGCATCTGCTAACAGATTATACAGCTGAAGAATTCGGGCAGATGGATAGTTTTCTGGATCACTGGCGTGATATGAATTTTTCCTATGCAGCAGTTAAACAATTAGAAGGCAAATACTTAGTACAAAACCGGGTAAGCGGTGAAATTTATGAAAGTGCCCAGTTTCTCTATATCCTTGTTGCAGCTTGCCTTTTTTCGCGCTATCCAAAAGAGACGCGTTTAAACTATATTCATCGTTTTTATGATGCAATTTCAACTTTCAAAATTTCACTACCTACTCCGATTATGGCGGGAGTACGTACCCCAACTCGCCAATTTAGTTCTTGCGTATTAATTGAATGTGGCGATAGCCTTGATTCAATTAATGCCACTTCCAGCGCGATTGTAAAATATGTTTCTCAACGTGCCGGTATTGGTATTAATGCCGGTCATATTCGTGCACTAGGTAGTCCAATTCGGGGAGGTGAAGCATTTCACACAGGCTGTATCCCTTTCTATAAACATTTCCAAACTGCGGTAAAATCTTGTTCTCAAGGTGGCGTGCGTGGTGGAGCCGCCACGCTATTTTATCCGCTCTGGCATTTAGAGGTTGAAAGCCTATTAGTATTGAAAAATAACCGGGGCGTTGAAGGTAATCGTGTTCGTCACCTGGACTATGGCGTACAAATTAACAAACTGATGTATGAACGCCTTATCAAAGGCAAAGAAATGACTCTCTTTAGCCCTTCTGATGTACCCGGCTTATATGAAGCATTTTTCGCTGATCAAAGCGAATTTGAACGTTTATATTTAAAATATGAACAAGACGCAAACATACGCCAAAAACGCGTTAAAGCGCTCGATCTATTTTCACTTATGATGCAAGAGCGAGCGTCAACCGGACGTATTTATATTCAAAATGTCGATCACTGTAACACCCATAGTCCATTTGATGCTAGAGTTGCGCCAATTCGTCAATCAAACCTCTGTCTGGAAATCGCCTTGCCAACCAGGCCCTTAAATGATGTTAACGACGAAAATGGTGAAATTGCTCTCTGCACTCTTTCCGCCTTTAATTTGGGTGCCATTACCTCATTAGATGAATTGGAGGAGTTGGCGGTATTAGCGGTGCGTGCATTAGATTCACTGCTCGATTATCAAAACTATCCGATTGTTGCTGCGCAAAAAGGCTCTATGGGTCGTCGTACTTTAGGTATTGGCGTCATAAATTATACTTATTATTTAGCTAAACATGGCGTTCACTACTCCGATGGTAGTGCCAATAATCTGACCCACAAAACCTTTGAAGCTATCCAATATTATTTATTGAAAGCATCTAATGAACTGGCAAAAGAGCAAGGTGCTTGCCCATGGTTTAACGAAACCACTTATGCAAAAGGTATTTTACCGATTGATAATTATAAAAAATCATTAGATACACTAACATCTGAACCGCTACATTATGATTGGCAAACTTTACGCAAAGATATCAAGCAATATGGTTTGCGTAACTCAACGCTTTCCGCCTTGATGCCATCAGAGACTTCTTCGCAAATATCCAATGCCACCAATGGCATTGAACCACCGCGAGGCCATATCAGTATTAAAGCATCCAAAGATGGTATTTTGCGTCAAGTTGTACCTGAATACGAACGCTTAAAAGATGATTATGAACTGTTATGGCAAATGCCCAACAATGACGGTTATTTGCAGTTGGTTGGTATTATGCAAAAATTTATTGATCAATCAATTTCTGCTAATACGAATTATGATCCAACCCGCTTCCCAAATAATAAAGTTCCAATGAATCAATTACTGAAAGATTTGTTACTTGCTTATAAATATGGGTTAAAAACGCTTTATTACCATAATACCCGTGATGGTGCAGAGGATAGCCAAGCCGATCTTGAAGAGGTTATTAAATCAGCTGACAGCGATTGTGATGGCGGCGCTTGTAAGATTTAACGTGAGGACGTATGGAATACCAATATACAACATTTTCGCAAACCAAAAACGATCAATTGCAAGAACCGATGTTCTTTGGACAGCCTGTCAACGTTGCCCGTTATGATCAGCAAAAATATCCTATTTTCGAGCAGCTAATTGAAAAACAACTCTCTTTTTTCTGGCGCCCAGAAGAAATTGATGTTTCTCGTGATCGTATTGATTATCAAGCGCTACCTGAACATGAAAAACACATTTTTATCAGTAACTTAAAATATCAAACACTATTAGACTCTATTCAAGGACGTAGTCCTAACGTGGCACTACTGCCTCTTATTTCAATTCCTGAACTTGAAACCTGGATAGAAACCTGGTCATTTTCCGAAACTATTCATTCGCGCTCTTATACTCATATTATTCGTAACATTGTTAATGACCCATCAATCATTTTTGACGATATTGTAACTAATGACGAAATTTTAAAGCGGGCAAAAGATATTTCCACTTATTATGACGATTTAATTGAGATGACCAGCTATTACCATATGTTAGGTGAGGACAATCATACAATTAATGGCAAAAATGTCATTATTTCTTTACACGATTTGAAAAAGCAGCTCTATTTATGTTTGATGAGCGTTAATGCATTAGAAGCTATTCGTTTTTATGTCAGCTTCGCTTGCTCATTTGCCTTTGCTGAACGTCAATTGATGGAAGGAAACGCTAAAATTATTAAATTGATTGCCCGTGATGAAGCTTTGCATCTCACAGGCACCCAACATATGTTAAATCTGATGCGTTCTGGTCAAGATGATCCTGAAATGGCTATTATTGCCAAAGAGTGTGAAGAAGCGTGTTACAAATTGTTTGTGCAAGCCGCCGAACAGGAAAAGGAGTGGGCAGAATATCTCTTCTCGAATGGTTCTATGATCGGTCTTAATAAAGATATTTTATGTCAATACATCGAATATATTACCAATATTCGCATGCAAGCGGTTGGATTAAAATTACCCTTCGAAACTCGTTCTAATACAATCCCATGGATCAACGCCTGGCTAGTTTCTGATAACGTTCAGGCGGCCCCACAAGAAGTAGAAGTAAGTTCTTACTTGGTAGGGCAAATTGATGCTCAGGTCGATACCGATGAATTGGGTAACTTTGAGTTATAACCGTTATGGCAAGTTATAAAATTACCCTGCGCAACGCGCGGGGCATACTGATCCCTTTTCATTCCGAACAACCATACTAGTCTACTTGATGCTCTTGAACAGAGTAAAATTCAAATTGAATTTCAATGTCGGGAAGGCTTTTGTGGTGACTGCCTGGTTCGGTCTGCGAAAAGGAAAAGTGGCATATCGTCATAAACCGATCGCTTTCATTGATAAAGATGAGATATTAGGTTGCCGGCCTATCACTGATATTGATATCAATCAATAACACCAGCGGGCGCTAACAGTAAGACTGTTTATGCTTTTTCAGCAACCACACCAGCAACATCATCGGATGTCGTAGCTCATCTCTCATGCCATCAATTTTATCTAACAAATAATCAGCCAGCTGAGGCTCAATGAGTCGCTCAATAGAAAATCCGGCTGTTAATAAACTAGTTAAATAAGTTGTTAAGGTTTTATGGTACTTAGTCACTTTATGACCGAGGAATTCTGCCTGACGCGCACTTTCGTTAAAATAGTTATCAACTGGCCAATAGAGCTTAGCGCCATGAACTATCATAACACCAATTTTGTGAACCATGAGCGGTAACAACTGGGTGTTCGATCGAAAACATAAACTGGCCTTTCTTAGTTAAACAAGGGTATATTTTATGGCATATTTGCGCAAAATCAACGACATAACGTAATGCTAGAGAACTGCCAACCAAATCAAAGCTAGCATTAGCAAACTGAATATCCTCTTCGCTTGTTGCCGATATTCAATGACATCAGAAAAGCGATTTTTTGCTTTTGCTACCTTTAACATTTTCTGCGAAATATCTGTACCAATCACTTTTTTCGCGCCATGCTCTGCTGCATATAAACAATGCCAACCGTAACTAACCAACCACAGCCCAAATCTAATATTGATTTACTTTGAAAATTAGGTAATAAACTTTGTAATGCTGGCCATTGACCAGCTACATTTAATCCATCAACAGAACGAGGAAACTGGCTATAGGCAATAAAAAAATCATCCTGATCGTAAATATTCTCTTTCATAACTAAATTCCAATGATTGGTATATAACTAGCTTAACTATCACTCTCTAATCGAATTTTTATATTATGCCTGATCATCATTCAATTAACTACTGTTCAAACTGATAACGTAAACATAAAATTCCATAAAATGCAATATTAATTTGACACATAATAATCAATCATTTACTCTGCCGCCATATTAAATTTAGCGCTATAAGGCTCAGGATCACTTGTGAAAAATCTCACACTAGGTAGTATTTTAATTGTTGCTGGCACAACAATCGGTGCCGGTATGTTGGCAATGCCGCTTGCCTCATCAGGCGTTGGTTTTCCCACGATTGCACTTACGCTAATTGGGTTATGGGCTTTAATGAGTTATACCGCGCTATTATTAGTCGAAGTATATCAATACAACCCCGCACATTTAGGTTTAGGCTCTATTGCCAAACGTTATCTTGGTTTACCTGGAAGAGTGGTAACCAGTTTAAGCATGCTACTACTGATGTATGCATTAGCGACCGCTTATATCGGTGGCACAGGGGTTTTGATCGCTAATAGCCTTTCATCTTGGACAGGTATAAATATTAACATCAATTCTGCAATTATTTTATTCACCATTATTGGCGGTACGATTGTCTGTATTGGCTCTCATTCAGTCGATTTGATAAATCGCATTTTGTTTATCGCAAAAATTGTTTTTCTGTGCATCATGCTAGTCGTCATGATGCCCCACGTAGAAAATATTAATCTTACCGCTATACCAGTAGAAAAAGGATTAGCCTTATCAGCGATACCAGTCATTTTTACTTCATTTGGCTTTCACGGTAGTATTCCGAGCCTGGTAAGCTATATGGATGGTAATATCAATAAATTACGTAAAATTTTTATTATTGGTAGTGCTATCCCACTATTCGCTTATATTTTATGGCAGATAGCCACCTTAGGGGCTATCTCACGAACCACCTTTATCGGTATATTAGCCAACCAGTCTGGTTTGAACGGATTACTGAGTGCAATTAATGATATTGTCGCCACTTCACAAGTAAATATTGTTGTTAACCTATTCATGGATCTGGCGTTGGCGACCTCTTTTTTAGGTGTTACGCTGGGTTTGTTTGACTATTTAGCCGATATGTTTAAACGTAAAAATACGCCATTTGGTCGCTTACAGAGTGGATTATTAACCTTCCTGCCACCGCTGATTTTTGCGCTATTTTTCAGTAGTTTTGTTCAAGCCTTAACCTATGCAGCCGTTGCTTTATCGATTTTAGCACTCATTCTGCCAACCTTAATGGTGATGCGCGTCAGAAAAATCGAAGCAAATAAAACTAATTGTTATAGGGTTAAAGGTGGAACGCCCGCATTACTAATAGTGCTAACTTGTGGTGTTGCCATAATTTTAATTCAGATTGGTATTGTTAGTGGTATGTTAAGTGCTATTGGATAACACTTTTGAGATAAATGAAAGGTAATATACCATAATTCATATGGTGCAAACAATTAAGCAGCTAGAAATTGACGCCTGCACCCAAGATAAAAACCATCTGCAATGGTATTGTTAGGATGCTGACTCTTGCCTTGCAGTTTAATAAAACGATAACCAAAATTAATCGCTAATGGTTTAATCACTTCATATTTGATACCCACATCCGCTTCCTAATAAGCATAATTGCCCGAAGTGAAATCACGCGGTGAGCCATAAATTTCCCCATATAAAAGCCCAACGATGGAATAATTTGCCAATTAGCACCAACACCAGCCGCAAAGGCAAAACCGTTATTATTATCTTGTGGTGATAAATAATAAGCTTTTCCACCAATATAAGCGGTAAACAGCCCTAAAGGTAAGCCAAAAGTCGCCTCCAAACTAACTACCTGACCGTCATGATCGCTACGCGCCCAATTGCCATTTATGCCTAAGCCTGCCCATTTGCTGCCAATGCCAGCGGCAAGTTCAGTAAAATCTTTTCCTACTTGTGCACTGATAGAATCGGCATTAGAATGACCTGATAATAAAAAACATCTAACTGTTACCGGTAATAAAATTTTTTTCATTAAAATAGTTATTCTAAGCTAATAATTATTCTGGTTACTAAAATACCAACAATATATTTCATTTTCTTTCGAATTATTATTATTTTTTTGTAAAAAACATTTTTTGCTCTGATATATCGCAGTAATAGGTATTTTTAATTGGCTATATACTTTATTAGCTAAGATAATCCATTTGATATGACTTTAATAAGATTAATAAAATCATGTAACACCTGCTAATTGTTTTTAACTACATTTTCTATCTATTTCAACTAAAACTGGAGATGAATAATGGAGAAAAAAGAAGGTCTTACTACCACTGCAGGCTCACCCGTCGTTGATAATAATAACGTTATCACCGCAGGCCCTAGAGGCCCGATATTATTACAAGATGTTTGGTTTTTAGAAAAATTGGCTCACTTTGATCGTAAAGTTATTCCTGAACGCCGTATGCATGCCAAGGGCTCTGTGGCATTTGGTGCTTTTACCGTTAACCATGATATTAGCCACAATATACACGGGCAAAAATCTTCTCTGAAATAGGTAAAGAAACCAAATTATTTATCCGTTTTTCTACCGTGGCTGGCGAACGGCGAGCTGCTGATGCAGAGCGAGATATTCGTGGCTTTGCCTTAAAGTTTTACATCGAAGAAGGTAATTCGGATTTAGTGGGTAACAATACACCGGTTTTTTATTTACGTGAGCCATTAAAATTTCCTGATTTTAATCATGTGGTAAAATGTGATCCACACACTAATTTACGTAACCCTGCTTATAAATGGGATTTTTTCTCGCATTTACCTGAATTTCTTCATCAATTAATTATTGATATGAGTGACCGGGGTATACCTAAATCCTACCGTCATATGCAGGGTTTCGGTAGCCATACCTATAGTTTTATTAATGAAAAAAATCAGCGATTCTGGGTTAAATTTCATTTTCGTTGCCAACAAGGTATTGAAAATTTGATGGATGACGAAGCGGAACAAATTATTGCCAAAGATCGTGAAAGCTCACAACGTGATCTGTTTAATGCCATTAACAGCCAAAATTATCCACGTTGGAAATTGCAAATCCAAGTGATGCCTGAAGCCGATGCCGCTAAACTGCCTTACAATCCATTTGATTTGACCAAAGTATGGCGAAATAAAGATTACCCATTAATAGATATTGGTGAGTTTCAATTAAACCGCAATCCTGATAACTATTTTGCTGATGTGGAACAAGCCGCCTTTAGTCCAGCGAATATTATGCCAGGTATTAGTTTTTCACCGGATAAAATGTTACAAGGCCGGTTATTCTCTTATGGCGACGCGCATCGTTATCGGTTAGGCGTCAATAATTTTCAGATCCCAGTAAATAAACCACAGGCTAACTGTCTATTTCATAACTACCACCGTGATGGTGCCATGAGAGTGAATGGTAATAGTATAGTGGCAATGGGGTTACTTACGAACCAAATAGCTCGGGCCAATTTCAAGAGCAACCTCAATTCAAAGAACCACCGTTGACATTATGTGGAACACCCGATTACTGAAATCATCGGGAAGATGAAGATTATTACAGTCAGCCACGAGCACTTTATGAATTGCTCAGTAAACACAAACGTAAACGTAAACGTATGTTTGATAGAATTGCCAGTGAATTAGTTGAAGCTTCAATTGAAACCCATTTAGCAAGGTACACCCTAAATATGGTGAAGGAGTTGAAAAAGCATTAGAAAAATGGCGAAAAAAAACAGCATAAATAAAATTTCTTGCTAGCAAACAGAAAGAGTAAAACCTCTCCTGATCATTTTTACCCTGATGACAGTATAAAAATTATATTTAGCCAAGGATTTACATTACTATCTATTATCACCTTAAAGCCAGCACCAGATCATCTTAATCCACTTTATTATTATGATGATGCTGCAAAAGCCATTGCTTTATATTGCGACGTGAAAGCTTGATGCCGGCATTATCGATTAACATGCTAGGCAATAAATAATAAGCAATAGGTCGTTGAAAAGCCGCTAGCCGATGATTTAACCACTGACTTAAATTGGTTACCAGTTGTTGATTATCAGACTCAATGACCGCAACTGGACGGTGACCAAATTCTTTATCAGCTATTAGAATGACAAAACTCTGTTTAATATCAAGATGACTATTCAATATCGATTCGATATCTTCGGGGGGTTGAATACCTTCCGCGCCACTAAAAAATTGATTATCCAATCGACCTAAGATCCACCATTCACCACCCGCAAAAGTATCTTTATCACGGCTAGCAAACCAACCATTAACTAATGTTAAGGGTAGGATTTTACCCTGCCACCAATAGCCTAATGCCAAACTATCTGCCTGAATATGAATTTCATTATTCACTAAGCGAACAGACTGGCCGATTAAAGGTAAACCAATTCCTAGAGTACTATCTGCTTGTTTCGCGCAAACCGTTGAGGCTGTTTCTGTCATACCATAGCCTAGCCAACAGCGGATGCCATGCTGCTTAGCCGTAGTGACTAGCTCATCCGGGATCATCGCACCGCCTAGTAACACATTTTGTAAACTAAATTTTTGCTCAACCTCTTTTATCTTCAATAAACACCATAATTGAATGGGTACTAAAGAAGCGTGGCTGCATTGCTGTAATGCATGTGGTAATGAAATGGTTGCTTTTATTGCTAATCTTGCTCCTCGATATAACCACCTCCAAACAATCCCCTGACCTGAGACATGAAAAAGCGGTAAAGAAAGTAACCAATAATCCTCACGTTCAAATGGTAATAACGAAAGCACACCTTTAGCACTATTGAGATGAGCGCTAATATTATGCTCCACCGCTTTCGCCATTCCGGTTGAACCCGAGGTTAATATTAATGTCGCCGGCAGCAATTGCATAAAAGGTATCGGGCCAGTAACACCATGTCGATGATTAACTGATTTTGCTATTACTGCGCGATAGTCTAATAATTTGACCTTCGGCAAAAACAAAGGTTGATCAGTAAAATCAATCATATAATCAACTGACAAACTGGCAATTAATTCTACTACTGTGCTCTCTGGCAGTTGTGGATTGAGAGGTAAAACACGCGGCCCCTAACTGTAATAATGCCAGCTGACATAACAGCATAGAAAAACTATTTTTTCCTCTTAGCATGACAATCATCGGCTCGGGGGGGCAAGCAACTGACAGTGGAGATTGTCGGTAACGCAATTAATTTTTGCTACCAATTGCCGTCAACTATATTGTCTATTGTCGGTTATCAGTGCAATGTCAGCAGGCGATTTTTCTGCCCAATAGATCCAAGGCCATTGATTAAATATCATGTATTCTGCCATATTAGTTCTAATTCATTTAATCCGATTAATTGCAATGAACTTTCAGGCCATTGACGAACCAGTTGAGTCTGGAACAAAGACAAGGTATCTAACCCGGGAACGGTTTCTGGTATTAACCACCTTGCTATTCTGGCTAATTGTGTTAAACCAAAACTACTTTCAAGACTTGAACTAATTACAGTATTTAATCCCAAAACCCTGGCATCATCAATAAGTTGCTTACAGTGATTTAAGCTACCCAGTAAGGTAGGTTTAATAATAATGACGCTAACACCTGGCTGTTTTTCAAGTTTAAAATTAGGTTCGCGCACACTTGCATCCCAAGCAATAGTGATCCCCGTTTGTTGAGCAAACGCTAATGAGTCAAGCATGGTTTTTTACAAGGCTCTTCAATAAAATCAATTCTACTGCGATTAGCTGGCTTAATATACTTGACAAACACGGCGGCTTGTGACTGATTCCAGCTTCGATTAGCATCCAACCGTAAACGCAATAAAGGAACCGCATCAAGTAGCAAATTAACCACCATCCCATCCCGCACCGACTCATAAAGGCCAACCTTAGCCACTTTTTCATTGCTAGCACCATTTAATTGTAAAATAAGCGCCGGTGCATAGAGGAACTTTTGGATAATGGGTTATTTCAGTTAATTCAGCCTTTAATTCAGCCAGCACACAACTGAGCCAAAAAGCCATTGATGGAATATGGCACATTTTAACTGTTGCACTCTGGCACCAGTTATGTAAGCCTGTTTGAAATGATTGCCTGGCCATTTCCAGTGTTTCTACACTAAACTCGGGTAAAGGTGAAATTTCACCCCAACCTTGGGAGTTCATTTTCCTGTAAATGAATAAGAAAACCATCACGGGTTTTTAATCGCTACTGCCTTAATACGATCCCTGCTT
This sequence comes from Arsenophonus endosymbiont of Aleurodicus floccissimus, assembly GCF_900343025.1. Taxonomy (GTDB): domain Bacteria; phylum Pseudomonadota; class Gammaproteobacteria; order Enterobacterales; family Enterobacteriaceae; genus Arsenophonus. The sequence continues at coordinate 1,001,268 of NZ_OUND01000001.1, forward strand.
CCATAGGTAGACTAAATTGATATATTGCTGCCTTACGCATTATGGATTACGCTCGAAGCTTGAAAAATCAGGTTGCCGTTTTTCATTGAAATCATTTCTCCCTTCCTGACCTTCTTAGGTCATGTAAAATAACATGGTTGCATTATACCGGCTAACTCTTGTAAACCGGCCTGGCCGTCACAATCCGCATTCAGCGCTGCTTTTAGACAGCGTAGTGCCATTGGGCTATTTTTTAATATCTCACAACATCAGCCTACCGTTTCATGCTCCAGTTCAGCATAAGGTACAACCTGATTTACCAATCCGATCTCTAGTGCTGACTGGGCATCATATTGACGGCATAAGAACCAAATTTCGCGCGCTTTTTTTTATCCAACGATGCGTGCCATATAAGACGCTCCCCAACCACCATCAAATGAACCAACCTTAGGCCTAGTTTGACCAAATATGGCATTGTCAGCAGCAATGGTTAAATCACACATCATATGTAATACATGCCCACCGCCGATCGCATAACCGGCAACCATAGTAACAATCAGCTTTGGACAGGTCCTAATTTGTCGTTGAAAATCTAAAATATTCAAGTGGTGGACGCCATTATCATCTTAATAACCACCATAATCACCACGAATTTACTGATCACCGCCGGCACAAAAGGCTTTCTCACCCTGGCCAGTTAAAATGATGCAACCTATCGCATTATCGTAGCGGGCGTCGGATAACACCTGGATCATCTCTTTGACGGTTTATGGCCGAAATGCATTACGAACATGTGGACGATTGATTGTAATTTTGGCAATCCCATCTTTAGTTTTATGATAAAGAATATCTTCAAATTGGGCTGAATAATCATGCCACTCGGCAGCGGCATAAAGTTGTTCTTCATTCAGACACTGCATATTCAATTCCTTCCGTCAGAAAATGTTAAAAAACGCTCCTCTGCTGTAGCATAAGCAACAGGATTACTACGATGGGCATTGTGACCAGCCCCAGGTATCCGAATAAGTGGTAACGAAAATTATTGTGAGATAGAGCAAAATTTTTCGTCATACTCACCACAGAGGTAGCTGAAAGGGTAGTTTCGCTGTAATAATTTATTTACTAAACAAGGTTGTTTACCTAGTGAAGTCGTTTCCAATAAATGAGCTACATATTCACCACTATTATTGCCGCGTTCAGTAATTAATTGTTGCCGTTGCTCGGCAGATAAATCATCAAAAACGGCTTGCTGATACCAGTCAGATAAGACACTATCCATTGGCTCACATCGAAAGCGTTTTGCCCAAGATTGATCATGCTTTACACGTAGCAGACGATCCGTTGGCTGTGTTAAACCAACATTAGCCCCCTCAACAATCAAGCCTTTTAATTTAGTGGGTTGAAACTGACAGCCGTAATACATAGCAATTCTGCCACCGAACGAATAGCCGATTAGATAGTAACTATCAATTTGATTAGCCCCAATAGCTTGCTCAATTAGCCGACTTACGTGAGAAAAATCGGTTAATTGAATGTGAGGTGAACACCCATGTCCCGGTAAGTCAATTGTAAGTGACAGACGATTAACGCATTTTTCTATAATAGGTAGCCATTCATTGCCGTTGCCAAGTAGACCATGTAACCAAACTAACCATGTTCCAGCACATGTTTCATGATATCGTCGCGTATATGGCATTATAATTCCATCATCTGGTTAACAAGCTGATTGAGTGTTCTCGCATCTTCATGACCGGCTACTAACAATTCAATCATCAACGCTCTACCACCCTGCTGCCAATAATTGTTGATTGTATCTTTTAACTGATGCCAATTTGATGGTGAGGAGTAAGATAGTCCAAATATAGCGGCCGCATGCTTAAATTGTAGATGATGAGGCAGGCAATAAAAACGTTCTCTTTCCATCTCAGGAGTAGGTAACATAGAGAATATTTGGACACCATTATTATTCACCACAATCAACACCATGGGCGCCACGCAAGCACGTAATAAATTTAGACTATTTAAGTCATAAAGCGCCGAAATATCGCCGATAATCCCCAACGTGGGTTTTGCATTGGCAGCTTGCACGCCGGCTAGCGTAGCAATCAAACCATCAATACCACTCGCTCCACGATTGCTATAAATTGGATAACTGGTCGGTAATTGGCCTAGGGCATCAATTAACCTGACAATCAAACTATTACCTACAAAAAGTTGCCCATCTGTTGGTAACAAATGTGCAAGTTGATGAGCAATAGCGGCCTCTGAAAATTGTTGTGCAAACTGTTTATTGACAGTGCGATGAACGTTATTGACAATTTCTGTCAATGCATGCGATCAGGGCAAACAGCTAATTGGCGGATGCGCTATTAACCAGTCAGATACGGTACTAACCAACCGTCTACCACGATGATGAGTCGGATCTAAACGACCCGGAATGCTATCAATAATCCAATATTCCTCTGGTTGGCATTGTGCTTGCCATTCTAATAAACGTTTACTGGTTAAACTTGAGCCAAACTGGACGACTAGCTCTATATTTTGCAGAATGTTTTTCGCCGCTGTTACAGATAACCAGAGATCAGCGCATGGTAAAGATTGCCCGGTTTGTGATAAAACATCACTAATAACTGGCCAGCCTAGTATTTCTGACCGCAGGGCAACTTTTTCTCCCTCATCAGGCCACATTCTGCCCTCAATCACGAGACCTTTTTTTGTCGCCAAACATGCCAATCAACAAGTAATGCTAGTGAGCTGGATCTAGAACCTATCAACCAGGGTGTCGAAGATTGCCACCAACTAGCTAGTGAATTTTGCCAATCAATTTGTGCTGAGCTATCACCATATAAAGGTTCAGTAAATGGGCAATTGATATGCAAAGTGCCGTAAGAAAGATTATTCATCGCATTGTCAATAGTACTCATCAACCATTGTGCATTGCATTGATAGCTTGTGTTTGGCTAGGCAATGCTAATGTTTGTGCCGAATGATCAGCAAAAATAGCCGTTTGTCGGATAGCCTGATTAGCACCACAATCAATTAATTCAGCAGGTCTATCGGCGATTAAAAAAATGATATTTTCACCGGTCAAGCCGGTTTCTATTAAAGCAGGATATAAGTTAGCTACTGCGGTACCAGAAGTGACAATAACCGCCACCGGTTTTGCTAATAACTTTAGCCAAGCCGCCTAACCCACGCTCATCATAGTGAGTATGGCAAATTAATTTACATGTGCCGCGGCTGCTAATGTCAATGGCGTATAGCGAGAACCTGGCGCAATACAAACATGACTTAAACCATCTCTGGTTAATGCTTCCAAAATGACTTCCGCCCATTGACGATTAAAAACACTATGCGATATATATATTACTCAAAGCAGAAATAAGAAATAAGAAATAAGAAATAAGAAATAAGAAATAAGAAATAAGAAATAAGAAATAAGAAATAAGAAATAAGAAATAAGAAATAAAATAATAGCAATTTTAAGTAAAATTACCTGATTTTCCTTATTCCAGTTCAATAAAATGACGCTAAAAAATTATTTCTGTTGTTAATATCAACTTTCACAACAAAATATTTCTCTATTTAGTAATGTTTGTAAACCTGCGGCCTTATTTTCAACTTCAAGCCATTCTTGCAGCGGATCTAAATCCTTAACAATACCGGCGCCGGCATAAAGCCAAGATGATCATCATTGATATGCGCACAACGCAAAGAAACCACAAATTCACTTTGATTTAGTGATAAATAACCGGCACTACCTGCGTACCAACTGCGGCAAATAGACTCATTTTGCTGTAAAAAATATTTGCTACTTTCCTCGGGTACACCGGCAACCGCAGCGGTTGGCTGTAAACGGTATAGACAGTCGCTATCGCTAGCATGATATAACGTCACATGGATAAGACGACGCAAATGCTGAATTTTACGTAATAAAATAATATCAGGTGGGGAAACATCAATTTTTTCACTATTATTGTGCAATCTTTGGCAAATATCCTCCACCACCAGTAAATTTTCATGTTGATTTTTATCATCATGCATTAACCAATCGGAATTGTTTTTTCTGACTATGGTGTCTGATGAATTAACTACTGTTCCGGCTAATGCTTCAGTGTAAAGTTGTTGAAATTTACGATAATAAAGTCGCTCAGGGGTTGATGATAAAAAGGTATGTTGAGCGTTAAAGGACCTCATAAAATGGTAAAATTGACCATTAACCACTTTACTTGCCGACAGTAGGCTTGCCGGATTTAACGGTTTGGTTAATTGAATATCCGTTTGACGGGCAATCACAACTTTATCCATAACCCCCGCTATTAATCAGTTCTACTGCCTGAGTGGTTAAATTATGCCATTGTTGATATTCAGGAAGATGTAGAATTCGTTTAATACGGCTATTAATCAGCAATATAGGTTAACGGATTGCAATTTGGATAAAAATTGCAGGGCATGTAGCAGATCTTGTTGATCAATAATATTGATAGCCAATATCCACTTTTCTTGACAATGCCGAAACTCAATTCGTGGTAAAAACAAGTAGCTATCATTACCAACAAAATCGGCATAATATTCATTATCCGGCAGTGGCTGCCAAGCGTTCAATCCCCAGATCCGCATGGTTGGTATTGCTGTTTGTTGCTGTAAAAATTATTCAGCATCAACAATGTTGCTAAAATGTTTTACTTCATCTAGTAAAACCGCTTCTTCATGACCATCTCGATGATACCAATAAAATTGAGGATAAAATTGCTGACTGGCCAACCAATCTAAAGCAGGAAAAGTGATATCAGCGGGTAAAGGGAATTCATATTGTCACACACTTCCAGCATCGATTTGTTGTTTAGATAAAAATTGATGAACACTTGCCATAAACTCGGTAACATTAACCACTATCACTATCCTATTGACTTACCAGCTAATAAATCATTTTATCAAGCCAATTGGCTAACCTCGTATTTATTCTGCTATTTGTATCTTTAGCAAACCATTTGTTAGTTTTTTCACTTTTAATAACATTGAGCGTAAAAAACCCAGCGATATTAGCGCTGGGTTTTTTACACATACTGATATTTATTCCGCCAAGGCAGCAACCGCAATCTCAAACAATGGTTGTGGCCATATTCCCAATAAAATTGTAATAACAGCACACAATAGCGCAAATAAAGTTGCTAAATTAACATTTGACTGTTTGTCAGATTGATTATTTGCTACTGGCTGACGGCTATATAGATTGGCCATAAAACGTAAATAATAGTATAAACCCATCGCACTACCGATAATAACGGCAGCCGTTAGCCACCACAGCTCGGCATTAATAGCGCTAATGATAAGATAAAATTTACCAATAAAACCTAAAGTAATCGGTATGCCAGCTAACGACAACATCATGATAGTTAAAATAATCGCCAGAACCGGTTGGCGCCAATATAATCCCCGATAAGCACTAATATCGTCTTTATCATCGCCACAATAAGGAATAGATAGAATACTTACCACGCCAAAAGCTCCTAAACTAGCGAATAAATAGCCAATAAAGTAGATTGACACTGTAATTTGTGCTGCAACACTATCAGTCTGTAAAGCGATTAACGGTAGTAGTAAATATCCCATATGGGCGATAGATGAGTAGGCTAACAGACGCTTAATACTCTGTTGCGAAATGGCCATCAAATTACCAAATAGTATAGAAGCAATGGCAATAACGCTGAGTACTGACAATAATGCCTGACTTTCTGCTAGGGGTGATGTCATCAGTAGACGCATTAAAACCACAAAAATAGCGATCTTGCTGGCAGTTGCCAAAAATGTCGCAACTGGTGCAGGCACACCTTGATAAACATCCGGCGTCCATAATTGGAATGGGACAAAAGCGAGTTTAAAACCAATACCAACCAAAATCATGCCTAACCCAACCATAAGGACTGGATAGTGAATAATATGCTCATTTAGGCTTGAACCCAATTTGGAAAAGGCTAAACTGCCTGATTCAGCATAAAGTAATGCCATACCGAACAATAAAAATGCAGAAGCGGCGGCGGATAGCAACATATATTTAATGCTAGCTTCTAATGAACGCTTCTGAGTAAAGGCATAACCAACCAAGCCAAATAATGGCAATGAAATCAATTCAATACCAATAAATAAGGTTGCTAAATGATTAGCCATTGATAACAGTATCCCCCCCGTTACCGCAATAGTTAGTAATAAATAAAACTCTTCTTTATTATCCGGATACCCTGCAAGCCATCGACAAGCATAAATTACTGTGCCAATACCGGCAATCAAAATCAGGGTGCTATAGAAAAGTGAATATTTATCGACATAGATTAATGGCGTTACTTCAATCGGCAACCTATCTTCAATTAACAAGCAAGATAGCAGAGCAATAATAAAACCGGTTATTGTTAATGTGACATTGATTAAATGATGGCGTTGCCAGACAATAGATAACATCACAATCACCACTAATAGCACAACGATCAAAAGTGGTGACAATGCGATCAATTGTTCAAAAGTTATGGTCATGGCGAATTATGGCCTTAATGTTGAAAATGAAATGGAATATAAACTGTGAAGTGATTCCATCACATTTTTTGAAGTATCTAACACCGGCTGCGGATAAAAACCTAATACCACTAATAACAGTGCTAATGTCAATAAAACTAGCGTCTCGCGACCATTTAAAGCAGGCAGTGCTTTTTCCGATTTTGCAGCACCATAATAAACTTGTTGCATCATCCAAAGTGCATAAATAGATGCAAATACCACACCGAATACCATAATAACGGTCACCAATTTAAATTGGCCAAAAGTACCAAATAGGATCATAAACTCACCGACAAAATTTCCGGTACCCGGCATTCCTAAGGTTGCAACCGCAAAAAATAGTGATAGCGCAGGCAGCCATATGATCCGTTTCCATAATCCGCCCATCATGCGCATATCACGTGTTCCAGTACGTTCATAAAGTTGGCCACTAATAATGATCAAAGCCGCACCTGATAAGCCATTGGCTATCATCTGTAACACAGCTCCTTGGTAAGCAAGTATGGAGCCTGCATAAATGGCGACGGTAACAAACCCCATATGCGACAAACTACTATAAGCCACCAGACGTTTGATATCTGTCTGTTTAAATGCTAGCCATGCACCATAAAATATACTGATCACACCTAACGTCATGACGATAGGGGTAAATTGAATTGATGCTTCAGGAAATAGCGGTAAGGTGAAACGCAATAAACCATAAGCAGCCGTTTTCAGCATGATACCTGAAATATCAATGGAGCCGGCCGTTGGGGATTGTTCCTGCACGTCAGCTATCCATCCATGGAAAGGTACCAAAGGCATTTTTACCGCAAAGGCAATAAAAAATCCCAGCATCAATAAATACTGCGTCAGCGCTGACATTTTGGTATTTAACAGATCGTGATAGGCAAATGACCAATGACCAGATGATTGATAATGAATCAATGCCAATGCCACAATCGCCAGCAACATAATCAAGCCACTTACTTGGGTATAAATAAAAAATTTAGTTGCAGCATTAACATGTGCGCGTTCTTCTGAGCCTTTATGTCCCCAATTAGCAATTAGGAAATACATCGGGATCAACATCATTTCCCAGAAGAAAAAAAACAAAAACAGATCCACCGCCATGAAAATTCCCATCACGACGGCTAAAATCCACATCAAATGGAAGTGATAAGCACCCTGATTAGGTTGATTTTCACTCCACGAACTCAATATAGAAAAAATTCCCATAATAGCCGTTAACACTATCATTAGTAATGATAAACCATCAATGGCTAAGGCAATATTAATACCTAATGGCGCGATCCATGGCATGAAAAAGATCGCTTGCCATTGGAGTAATGCCAACGTATTAGGCAACGAATAATTTCCCTGCAACCAAAGTAATACAGAGAGGAGCAGTGTTAACCCCATTACAAGCAGTGCCAAATAGCGTGGTGCCCATTTATTGAATCGTTCGGACAGCAAACATAACACGCCACCGATGAAGGGGAGAAGTATTAGCCAAGGTAATAGCATGGCGCAATATGTCCCTTAATTAAACCAGAAGTAACAGTGTTAACATCAACACTGCCCCTAATCCCATAGAAGCCAAATACCAACGGATCTGCCCATTCTGACTGAACGTTAAGCCTTTATTGCCCCAATGTGACATCACAGCAGGAATATTCATTGATGAATTGACAGGATTATTTGCTAATAATTGAGCAATTGCTTTAAATGATTTTACAAAAATAAGGTTATAAAGTTGGTCAAATCCCCAAGCCTGATACCACCAAACAGTAAAGAAACGCCCTACTGCGCTTTTAGCAATTGATTTAACAACCTTACGTTTACCCATATAGAGGAATACCGCCAGTACCAACCCCAATAATGCAACAATTGCTGAAATTATTTCTAGCCTAACTTTACGCGACTCATTGATTGTTTCATTGACAGGAAATATGCCCACTAGCGGTTGAACAATCTGTGCACCAATAACCGTAGATAAAACTGCTAATACCGCTAACGGCAGAGTATGACTAATACCACCGACAGTTTGAGCTGAGATCTGTTTTTTTCCATGGAAGACAATAAAAATCATACGGAAGGTATAAAGTGCGGTCATAAATGCGCCAACTATACCAGCCCAGAGTAAAACTGTTTCTCCTTGAAGAGCTGTTCCCCATAAGATATCGTCTTTGCTATAAAAACCGGCAGTAACTAGTGGTATTGCCGCTAGCGCGCCACCGCCGATTAAAAAACAACCATAAACAAAGGGTAACGTTTTACGTAAGCCACCCATCTCGAATATATTTTGTTCATGGTGACAGGCAACAATCACTGAACCGGCAGATAAAAAGAGTAAAGCTTTAAAGAAAGCGTGGGTCATTAAATGAAAAATAGCCGCATCCCAAGCCTGAACACCTAGAGCTAAAAACATATAACCTACTTGACTCATCGTCGAATACGCCAATACTCGCTTGATATCTGTTTGTACTAAGGCCGCAAACACAGCCAATATTAGGGTGACTGCACCAATAATAGCGACTAAGTGCAATATTTCCGGCGCCAACAAAAATAGGCTATGCGTGCGTGCGATCAAATAAACCCCAGCAGTTACCATCGTTGCTGCATGAATAAGTGCAGATACTGGGGTTGGCCCCGCCATTGCATCGGCTAACCAGGTCTGCAAAGGTAACTGAGCGGATTTACCGACTGCACCGCCAAGGATCATTAGCGTAGCCCAATTAATCAGCGAAGAGCCTACACTAATTTGTTGTGGTAGCAGTATGCTCAATTGATGGAAATTAAGGGTGCCAAATTGGTTATAGAGAATAAACATGCCAATGGCTAAAAATACATCACCAATCCGCGTGACAAAAAAAGCCTTCATGGCTGCTTTGCCATTTTCTGGATTGGTATAATAAAAACCGATTAGCAAGTAACTACATAACCCGACGCCTTCCCAACCTAGGTACATTAGCATCATGTTATCAGCCAAAACTAAAACAACCATACTGGTAATAAACAAATTGGTATAAGTAAAAAAACGAGAATAACCTTCTTTACCACGCATATACCAAGAAGCGTATAGATGAATTAAAAAGCCGACGTTTGTCACAACTGCCAACATGATTAACGATAAAGCATCAAGTACCAGTGTAATTGGAATGTTAAAGTCGCCTACTACTATCCAGTGCCACAATGTCTGACGATAAGCATAACCACCGTCAGCATTATTAGCGCAAAAATTAATCGCTAGCCAAAATGTTACCAGTGCTGCCAACCCTACCGAACCGACCCCGATAATAGCGGACACATTTTCAGACCAACGTCCGCGAGAGAATGCGAGTAGTAGAAATCCAAATAGTGGTGGCAGAATGGTTAAATAGAGTAGATTCATCCGCGCATCTCACTGACTTCATCAATATTAAGGTTCTGGCGATGACGATGAAGTTGCAATAACAACGCCAATCCTATACTTGCTTCCGCGGCAGCTAAGCTAATCGTTAGAATATACATGACTTGACCATCAGATTGTCCCCAATAACTACCCGCCACCACAAAAGCCAATGCGGCTGAGTTAATCATTATTTCTAATCCAATTAACATAAAGAGAAAATTGCGCCGGATCAGCAGACAGCTTAAACCTAATACGAATAAAATTGCCGCTAAAATTAAACCGTGTTGCAGAAAGATCATACTTGTTCCTCCACATCCGAATAACTATCCAGAGAGTTAAGCCACTTTTCACGTCCAATATGAAATGCTACGACAAGACCCGCCAATAACAGTAAAGAAATCAGTTCAACGGCTAATACGTAAGGACCAAATAAGCTCATACCAATCTCCTTAGCACTAATCATCTGACCTTTTATCTGGCTATGTTTTATTGAAACAATGGCATAGATAATCACGCTAAGTAAAACCACTGAAAGGATAGATGGACCAATCCATACTTTTGGTTGTAGCCAGGCACGTTCCTGATCAACGACTGATTTACCTAAATTAAGCATCATGACCACAAACACAAACAGCACCATAATAGCCCCGGCATAGATGATAATCTCTAAGGCACCGGCAAAATAAGAACCAACCGAGAAGAAAACGATCGATAAAGCTAACAGAGAAACGATCAGATACAACAGCGCATGTATTGGATTGGTATGTGTTATTACCTTAAGCGTCGCCAAAATAGCCACCAATCCAGCGACAGAAAATGCAAATTCCATAAACATCGCTCCTTTATGGCAACAAATCTTTAACATTAATAGGCTTAGCTTCATTATCCGCTTCACCTTTATCTTTACCACTAATTGCCATACCCGTTTTGTGATAAAAATTATAATCTGGATATTTACCTGGCCCTGAAATCAACAAATCTTGTTTTTCATAGACCAGATCTTGGCGTTTATATTCCCCCATTTCAAAATCAGGCGTTAGTTGAATAGCGGTAGTCGGACAAGCCTCTTCACATAAACCGCAGAAAATACAACGGGAAAAATTAATCTGAAAAAATTCCGGATACCAACGGCCATCTGGCTGTTCCGCTTTTTGTAATGAAATGCAGCCAACCGGACAAACTACCGCACATAAATTACAAGCCACACAACGTTCTTTACCATCAGGATCTCGGGTCAATACAATACGCCCGCGATAACGAGGAGGTACATAAACCGGCTCCTCCGGGTACATTTTCGTTTCACGTTTATGAAAAGCATGTAGCCCGATCATACAAATACTACGTACCTGGGTGGCCAAACCAACCACTAACTCTTTTAATGTCATGGCTCAATCCTCCCTTATTAAGCGTTGCATAGAATAACTGCTGCGGTTGCTAACAGATTGATCAACGTCAATGGCAAACACACTTTCCAACCAAAAGCCATCACTTGATCATAACGCGGACGTGGTAATGAGGCGCGAACAAGAATAAACATCACCATGAAGAAGGCTGTTTTTAATGCAAACCAAATAAAGCCAGGTAAAAATGGGCCAAGCCAGCCGCCGAAAAATAAGGTCACAATTAATGCAGAAACGGTGACAATACTGATATATTCGCCGACGAAAAACAGACCAAATTTCATACCGGAATATTCAATATGATAGCCATCGGCCAGTTCTTGCTCTGATTCAGGTTGATCAAATGGATGCCGGTGACAAACAGCAACACCCGCGATGACAAAGGTTAAAAAGCCGAAAAATTGTGGAATAATATTCCATAATCCAGCTTGCGAATTGACAATATCAATTAAGTTAAAGGAGCCAGCTTGGGCAACGACACCCATTAATGAAAGGCCGAGAAAAACCTCATAACTTAACGTCTGAGCTGAGGCGCGCATCGCGCCTAATAAAGAGTATTTATTATTACTTGACCAACCTGCAAACAGTACAGAATAAACCGCTAAGCCGGCCATCATGAAAAAAAACAGCAGACCTATATTAAGATCAACAACATACCAAGTTGCGCTAATGGGAATAATGGCAAACACCAATAACATTGAACAAAAGGCGATTACTGGTGCCAATATAAAAATGCACTTATCTGAAAATTGTGGGATCCAATCTTCTTTAAATAACATTTTAATCATATCAGCAGCAATCTGTAATGAGCCTCCCCAACCTACCCGATTAGGTCCATAGCGATTCTGGAACAGTGCCAATAAACGACGTTCACCAAAACTCATTAAAGCGCCGCAAATAACCAACACCAGCAAAATAACTATTGCTTGTAGGACAGCAATAATCGCTGCGGTGACTTCAGCAGAAAATAGAGTCACTATGTCGCCCTCCGTAAATTTTTCACCGCCATACCTGCCATCGTTGGTGCGATTCCAGGCATACCTAAAGGTAAACCAATCTGTCCTGACGCCAAATGATAACTGAGACGAACTGGCAATCGATAAATTTGCCCACCATAACTGAATTCAAGCACTGTCCCAGCTTTAACAGCCAGGTTTTCAGCATCCTGATAATTGAGCATAATGTAAGCTTCTGGCATACGTTGTTGTATTGCTTCAGCTCGCTGTGAGGTTTCATCGCTACCAAATAAATGATAGTAAGGTGCAACCGTCCATTGGTTATCTTGCCGCTGCCAGGCAAGCGGAACAGCAGTAAAATAATCTAAGTGACTATCAGTTGAATCAAATAATCGGATCCCCGGATCGCCAAAACGTAAATGGCCGCCGACTTCAGCTTGAAACTTATTCCACGCTTGAGGTGAATTCCAGCCTGGCGACCAAGCAAACGGAATTTGTTGGCGAATAGCGGTGGGGCTATTGTTACCTTCCATCGAAAAAGCAAATGGCGTATCAATGTCACATGGTTGACCAGGTTCACTGACCTCTATATCAGCCAACATTGAGGTACGTCCACTATAACGTTGGGGCGAACGGGCTAATTTTTGTCCATGGATACGGAATGTGGCATTAGGTGCCGCATCGACAATAGCCGCAAACTGCGGCATAGCGGTTATACAGGCCTGGATAACATGATCTAATTGTGACCAATCGATTTGACGTGTTTCGAGCTCTGCCCGCAATGAATGTAACCAACGCCAACTTTCATTAATGGCAATATTAAGTTGGTAATAAGTCGGATCAAACACCTGAAAATAACGTTGCGCCCGACCTTCATTATTAATTAATGTTCCAGTGCTTTCAGCAAAGCTGGCAGCGGGTAAAATCAGATCCGCCTGATCCATAATAGTAGTATGTTGATGATCCGTAACAATCAATTTATTTAGCTTTTTTAGAGCATTATTAACACTATCAACATTACTATGCCGATAAAGATCATTCTCCATTACTACCGCAGTATCAACTTCACCGGATGAAATACGCTCCATTGCCATATCTAGCGATTGAGCATTCATTAAAGCCAAGCCAAAGCTATTAGCTTCAGCTGCAATATAGCTAATTCCAACTTTAACATTTTTCGCGTTTAATGAAAAAGCAATATTAGCGCCAGCCTGGATAAGCGCTTCACTACCGGCATTACTACCACTAATAATAAGTGGCTTTTTGGCCTGCAATAACGCTGCAGCAACTAATTCAACGTTTGCTTTAATATCCGCAGGCAAATCATTCACAGCTGGCGCGTTGCTGTCCAAAGCATGGGCAATAGCAAAACCAAAGCGAGCTTGATCATCAACCGGCGCCCGATAACTTAATGCAGCAATATCATCTAAACGGCTATCATCAATATTAGTGATAAATAATGGGTATTTAGCCCGTTGGCCAATATTTAACACGGCGGCAATTTGCCAATCTGCCACTTTTTGTGCTTCAGCCATCGCCCTTGCTCTACCTTTAACCGCCTGACGAACCGCTAATGCTATACGAGCTCCAGTTTGGGTTAAATCCTCCCCCAAAACCAGCACCGCGTCATAATTTTCAATTTCACGCAATGTCGGCGTATAGACGCCTCCTTTTTGCAGAATATTAACCATTAGTTCGAGATGACGTTGTTCTGCTGTCGATATACCTGAATAAAAATTTTCTTCGCCAACCAGTGCCCATAATGCATAATTGCTCTCGACACTAGCTCTTGGTGACCCAATACCGATAGTCTTTTTTGCTTGGCGTAAAATTTTGGCGCCCGTTTGCATCGCCTCCATCACCGAAATAGTGTGTCGTTTTGCTTTTTTAACTAATTGGGGCTGACGAGGTCGATCTTTACGATTAACATAACCGTAACCAAAGCGGCCACGATCACATAAAAAATAGTGATTTATCACCCCATTATAACGGTTTTCAATTCGGCGTAATTCACCATAACGTTCACCAGGGCTTGTATTACAACCAAGACTACACTGTTGACATATTCCTGGTGCAAATTGCATATCCCACTTGCGATTGTAACGTTCAGAATGGGTTTTATCAGTAAAAACCCCCGTTGGGCAGATCTCAACTAAATTGCCAGCAAATTCACTCTCTAGCGTACCGTCTTCCACCCGGCCAAAATAGACGTGACTATGGGCGCTATAAACCCCCAGATCGGTGCCATCAGCATAATCTTTGTAATAACGAGCGCAGCGATAGCAAGCGATACAACGATTCATTTCGTGACCCATGAATGGACCTAGATCCTGATTATGATGTGTTCTTTTGGTAAAACGATATTTACGCATTGTATGACTAGTCATCACCGTCATATCTTGTAAATGACAATTGCCGCCTTCTTCACAAACTGGGCAATCATGTGGGTGATTTGTCATCAACCACTCAACAACACTTGCACGAAACTGCTTGGCTTCATCATCATCGATGGAAATATAGGTTCCATCAGAAGCCGGTGTCATGCAAGACATTACCAGACGACCACGTGTGTCGTCAGCATTTTGATATTGCTTAACTGCGCATTGACGGCAAGCACCAACACTTCCTAAAGCTGGGTGCCAGCAAAAGTAAGGGATATCCAGACCCAGAGAGAGACAGGCCTGCAATAGGTTTTCAGCCCCATTTACATCATATCGTTTGCCGTCTACATATATTGTAGCCATAGTCAGCATGCTTCCTAATGGCCTGCTTTTTCAGCAGGCGTTAATCAAAAATTCAGTCGACTTAAATATGTTTTTATTCAGCTTAGCGTAAGTTATTACCAACGCTGCTTTAACAAATTTGGTTGAATGCCAGCAATTTGACTCAAGTTGGCAAAATTCTGTTGGCTGATGCCCGCTTCAAATTCAGCACGAAAATATTTGATAGCACTCTGCAAAGGTTCTATTGCTCCTGGTGCATGAGCACAAAAAGTTTTACCTGGCCCAAGAAAGCGACAAAGTTGCTCTAATGTTTCAATATCGCCCGGTTGTCCTTCACCACGCTCTAACGCCTGTAGAATTTTCACACTCCAGGGTAAGCCATCCCGACACGGTGTACACCAGCCACAGGATTCGCGAGCAAAAAATTGCTCTAAATTGCAGGTTAAAGAAACCATATTAATTTCATTATCAACCGCCATGGCAAGCGCGGTACCCAGACGGCTACCTGCTTTAGCGATACTGTCGAAATCCATGGCCAAATCGAGATGCGCTTCAGTTAGAAAATCGGTACCAGCCCCGCCTGGTTGCCAGGCTTTAAGCGTTAAACCTTTACACATTCCACCTGCATAATCTTCCAGGATCTCGCGAGCAGTGATACCAAAAGGTAATTCCCACAACCCTGGATTATTAACTCGCCCAGAAAATCCCATCAGCTTAGTTCCGGCATCTTTACTTTTACCTTCGCTAAGGCCGAGATACCACTCTTTACCATGTTCAATAATCGCAGGCACGTTACAAAGTGTTTCCACGTTATTGACACAAGTCGGCTTACCCCAGGCACCGGATGTTGCCGGAAAAGGCGGTTTTGAGCGCGGATTTGCACGGCGCCCTTCAAGGGAGTTAATCAGCGCTGTTTCTTCACCACAAATATAGCTCCCAGCACCAGTATGCACAAAAAGCTCAAAATTAAAATCCGTACCCTGAATATTCTTACCTAATAAACCCGCTACTTTCGCTTCCTCAATTGCTTTACGTAAATGTTTAGCAGCTTCGATATATTCACCACGCAAGAAGATATACCCACGGTACGCTTTTAATGCAAAAGCACCAATTAACATTCCCTCGATCAACAAATGCGGTAGCTGTTCAATTAAAAGACGATCTTTATAGGTTCCAGGCTCCATTTCATCCGCATTGCAAAGTAGATAACGGATATTCATGCTGTCATCTTTCGACATTAAACTCCATTTGAGACCGGTAGAAAAACCAGCACCACCACGACCTTTAAGACCAGCATCTTTAACTAAGCTAACAACTTGATCTGGCGGCATACTTTTTAGGGCGTTTTTAGCACCTAGGTAACCACTTTTACTTAAGTATTCCTCTAACCAGACTGGTTGCTGATCTTCACGTAACCGCCAGGTTAATGGATGTGTCTGCGCACTACGGGTAATTTGTCGCTGTGTTGTCATGGATATTGCTCCAATAACCGTTGAATATCAGATGGCTTTACATGACTATGGGTATCCTCATCAATCATCATAGTCGGACCTTTATCACAGTTACCCAGACAACAAGTTGGTAATAAGGTAAACCGGCCATCAGTAGTTGTTTGGCCGGGCGCAATCTTCAATAATTTGATAATTTTAGCCTCGATACCTTGATAACCGGTAATATGACAAACCACACTGTCACAATAGCGAATAATATGACGACCAACAGGTTGGCGATAAATTTGACTGTAGAAGGTAGCCACTCCTTCTACATCACTAGCAGGAATACCTAACAGATCGGCAATTGCATAAATAGCCCCATCTGCCACCCAACCGCGTTTTTTTTGTACAATTTTTAATGCTTCAATCGAAGCGGCTCTGGCATCTTCATAGTGATGTTTTTCTTGCTCGATCTCTTCTCGCTCTTCTGTCGTCAAGGCAAAATCATGTTTGGTGTGAGACTCTACCATGTTAGCGACATCGAGCCGCTTTTGCTGTTGATTGGGATTAAATTCATCTTGCATCATTAACGATCCACATCTGACATGACAAAATCAATGCTACCAAGGTAGACAATAAGATCAGACACCAGGCTGCCTCTAATCACCGCAGGAATTTGCTGTAAATGGGCAAAACTTGGTGTACGAACGCGGGTGCGATAACTCATAGTATTACCATCACTAGTCAGATAGTAACTATTGATCCCTTTTGTTGCTTCAATCATCTGAAAAGCCTCATTTGCAGGCATTACTGGCCCCCATGAAACTTGTAAAAAATGATTAATCATGGTTTCAATATGTTGTAAAGTGCGTTCCTTCGGTGGTGGAGTAGTTAGCGGATGATCGGCTTTAAATGGTCCTGCAGGCATATTATTTAAGCATTGCTTAAGAATACGCAGGCTTTGCCGCAGTTCTTCCACTTTTAACATCACACGATCATAACAATCGCCATTGTTGCCGATAGGAACTTCAAATTCAAAGTTCTCATAACCTGAATAGGGTCGCCATTTACGAATATCGAAATTAAGGCCTGTCGCACGTAATCCGGCGCCAGTGACCCCCCAATCTAATGCTTCTTTAGTCGTGTAAGCAGCTACACCAACTGAACGCCCTTTAAGAATACTATTTTCCAATGCTGCCTTGACATATGAATCCAATCGCTTTGGCATCCAGTCAAGGAACTCCTGCAATAGTTTTTGCCAGCCTTTCGGTAAGTCATGAGCAACACCACCGATCCGAAACCAAGCTGGATGCATACGGAAACCGGTGATCGCTTCAATAATGTCATAAATTTTCTGGCGATCGGTAAATGCAAAGAAAACCAGTGTCATGGCACCGACATCCTGAATAAAGGTACTGATATAGAGTAAATGACTGTTAATACGGAATAACTCTGACAACATAACGCGGATAGTCTTAACCCGATCAGGAACATCAATTCCTGCTAGTTTTTCTACCGCTAATACATAAGGCATTTCATTAACACAGCCACCTAAATACTCAATGCGGTCAGTATAGGGAATATAACTGTGCCAGGATTGGCGCTCGCCCATTTTCTCGGCACCGCGATGATGGTAACCTATATCCGGTACACAGTCGATAATCTCTTCACCATCTAGTTGCAGTACAATTCGAAAGGCTCCGTGAGATGAGGGATGATTGGGGCCCAGATTCAAGAACATAAAATCTTCATGTTCGTTACTTCTCGCCATCCCCCATTCTTCGGGTTTAAAGGTCAGTGACTCCATCTCTAAATCAAGCTTTTGTTTGGTTAAAACAAAAGGATCAAATTCTGTGGCCCTGGCCGGATAATCTTTACATAACGGATGTCCTTCCCAGGTCATTGGCATTAATAACCGCCGTAAATTCGGATGGCCATTAAATGTTATGCCAAACATATCCCACACTTCACGCTCATACCAATTAGCATTGGGAAATAAAGAAACCGTAGAGGGAATATTAAGATCTTTCTCGTTAAGCGCCACTTTCAACATAATATCGCGATTGCGCTCAATGGAAATAAGATGGTAAAAAACGGAATAATCGGCTTCAGGCAAACCTTGCCGATATACTCTTTGCCGCTCATCAACCCCATGCAGGTCAAACAGCATTACATAAGATTTAGGCTGTTTTTTCAAAAACTCTATTACAGCAAGAAGTTGTTCACGTTTGATCCATATAACCAACATTCCGGTACGAGTTGATTGAATAGTGAACGCATCTGGACTGAATTGGTTACGCAGTGTCAAAATTATTGGATCATCACAATGATCATAAGTTTGCCATACCGGCCTGACACTCTCTTGCGTTATCTTATCTGTTATCATTATGCACCACAACGCTTGATCAGGTTTATTACGACCGCAACACATTGCTTCTGTTACGCTAAATAGCTTATATTTTTAATCCTTATATTTCATCGGGTGTTCGTAGCGTTTTGACCGCTATTCTTTCACAAAGCTTACGCTCTTTTTCAGATTGCATATTGGCGCGATAAACCCCCTGATCGCCGACCACCCACGATAATGGACGACGTTCTTTACCAATCGATTCTTGTAATAATAATAAAGCTTGCATATAAGCTTCAGGACGTGGTGGACAACCTGGTATATAGACATCAATAGGAAGAAATTTATCAACCCCCTGTACAACAGAATAAATGTCGTACATACCACCAGAGTTAGCACATGCCCCCATAGAAATTACCCATTTAGGCGCTAACATCTGATCATAAAGTCGTTGAATAACAGGTGCCATCTTAGTAAAACAGGTTCCTGCAACAACCATAAAATCAGCCTGTCGCGGTGATGCCCTTAGTACCTCAGCACCAAATCGGGCGACATCATGCACCGCAGTGAAAGAAGTCACCATTTCAACATAGCAACAAGAAAGGCCAAAATTATACGGCCAAAGAGAATTCTTTCTGCCCCAATTCACCATATTATGTAAAGCATGCTCTAATTTACCCATATAAACACTACGATGAACATGCTGCTCTAATGGATCCCCGACAACTTGCTGTGTTTGCAAGGGATAACGGTCATTCTCACCATTTAAGTCAATGCAAGTGAGCGTATAATCCATCTTTGAATGCCTCAATTTTACTAGGGGTGACGATTGTTGGTTTTAATTATTTCACTCGGTTTTGCGACATGGCCACGTGAACGCTCTGGCGTCCAATTAAGTGCCCCAATACGAACCAAGTAGAATAAGCCCACCAATAGCACCAAAATAAAAATACTTGCCTCAATAAAGCCTAACCAACCGCTTTCTTTAATAGAGACTGCCCACGCATAAAGGAATAACGCTTCAACATCGAAAATAACAAAAAACATTGCAACCAAGTAAAATTTGGCTGATATACGCAAACGGGCACTACCAACAGAATTAATGCCCGATTCATAAGGGATATGCTTTGCTCTGGCTTGGGATCTACCACCGAGGTAATAAGCACCAAGTAACATTAAGGAACACAGACCAAGAGCACTGATAAGATATATTGCAAAAGCCCAATGATGAGCAAATACTTCAATAGATGTAGACATACTCGCTGCTTACTCATTATAAATAAAAACGGTGTCATTGCTTTGCTCTTAAATTAGCGCAATATTACACCACACTAACCATAATTAGATGAGAAGAAAAAATCACAATAAACAGACATATATCAATTTTTTTTAACTTAATTCTTCTCACCACTATTTTGTTTATAAAATAACGCTCTCTTCACACCTTTTACCTTACAACTGCAAATCAAAAAACATCGCTAGCTAAAACGTGACAGCTCATTCAACTAATACTAATAGTTAGTAACTAGTGTAACTGATATTTCGTTTTTACTACACCATTATGTCAGGAAAAACCTGTTTTAAAACCGCTTCACTTCCGCTATTTTATGATCACGCGCACAATTCTGTTGAAAAAACTCAATTGATTATATTAACGACTGTCATTTTTCACAAATTTATAAATAATCCTAATTATTAGATAAAACCCAAACCTTTTTAAGCCACAATAAGTTTTTACCAAAATAAAATTTAATTCCATTGATAAGAAATATTTAAATAATTTTTGTTAAACAATTCTTTTCCTTATCACAATAATAAAGAATATTTTATGTACTAATATTTTTAGCTATTGTCAGCTAAACAAAATAAGCTTTTCTAGGGAAAATAAAAAATGCACTACTATAACTATATAAAATAGAGAAACAGTGCAGGAATAATAGCAGCGCTCGCCATATTTAACTTAAATAACAACGTTAACTAAAGCGTAATTTACTAACCGTCAGATTTATAATATTTCTTTATTAATTGTCTCGCTAATCGGCTGTACTATATAAGGTGTTTTCTTATTTTTAATTGCACCAAATACAGTTAAAATAGCCTCGTTTTGTTCATTAATATTACGGTATAACCAATAACGAATTTCGGGTAAGCAGGGTAAACCATCACTTTCGCTCAGTATTCTTAAATCACCAGTCTGCATTTCTAGCGGACGCGCACTGATACCGACTTCTGCATTAACAGCGGCAAGCACTGCCGATAACGAAGCTGCTTCATAAGCAATACGCCATTTGATACCCGTAGTATTAAGGGTACTTATCGCTATTTCACGAAATGGATTGGTTTCATCCATAACAACCAAGGGAACTGGCTCATTTAATTGATGCTGAAAATCAGGTGCACAATGCCAAAGGATCGGGGCAGAACGTAACAACGTACTTGGATATTGACTCAATTCTGTGGGTATTAATGCTAAATCAATTTCACCATTATCCAGCATTTTTTTAATAAGATGAGCGCGCTTTATATAAATATCAACAGCCATACGCGGATATACTGATGCGATACGATTCAGCAGAAATGGTAATAAAGTATTAGTAGTGTCATCAGAAACACCAACTCGCAACTCACCTTCAGCATCATTATATGTTAGTGAAGCTGAAGCATCATCATTAGCCCGTAATATTTGCCGCGCATAACCTAATAATTGCAAACCATGATCCGTTAATAATTTATTACGGCCATGGCGTTCAAAAAGCTCACGGCCCACTAGCTGCTCTAAACGCTGCATTTGTTGGCTAACGGCTGATTGAGTACGACAAACAGCTGCAGCAGCTGCCGTAAATGTATTAAGATCGGCAACAGCAACGAAAGTCCTAAGTAAATCAAGATCGAGATTCATAATTGGGCGATTTGAATTTATCATTTTATTCTCTTATATCATTCCTGGTGTTTTTACGAATTCAATAGATATTAAAATCATTGATAGTTAAAGAAATAAAGATAAAACCTTATACATTAAAATTTATTTCTATTAATGCAGTATTTATTACTGTGTATACACCTTTTATTAACTTAAATTGCTTAATAATAAGCATTTTTTACATATTGATAAACAAAATGCCAATGAGAATGTTCCTCTTCTCGTTTTTATTAGAATAATTTTTAATTCCAGTCCTATGCGCTAAAATAACGATTTTTCAAACAGCAAGAAAATAGGTTATTCTCAACAAAATAACTGTCAAAGATAATGCAGCTAGGAAAAACTATTAATTGATAATCAGCAACAAAACTCTATTTGCCGAGATAGGGCAATAACATATTAACTTTAATTATATGTTATAAAAACAATATTTCTATCATGAAACCACCAATGGTTTGTAACAAAAAATGCACTGCCAAATCCATTACTAAGTAATTTATTCTTTGTATACTAAAAATCATCTTACAGCTAAAATATAAGGCTAACTTATACAAGATTTTTAAATTTATTTATCTAATTAAGTTATATAAAAGGTTTATTTGACCTAATTTAATTATTTAAACAAACCTTTTCTACCAAAAATAAGCCTATATCTTCAAAATTTTTCCAACTAAGAAGTAGAGTGGTGAATATAAATATGCAGCAAAATTTCCTCATATTCTATTAACGTTGAGGTTCAAACAGAGTAAATGAATACAATAACTAAATCCAATAAATTGGATAACGTATGCTACGACATAAGAGGGCCTGTTCTTAAAGAGGCCAGACGTCTTGAAGAAGAAGGCCATAAGGTTCTTAAACTTCATATTGGTAATCCAGCGCCTTTTGGTTTTGAAGCGCCGGATGAAATTTTATTTGATGTTTTACACAATCTTACTCACTCACAAGGTTACAGTGATTCAAAAGGAATTTACTCCGCCCGCAAAGCAATCATGCAACACTATCAAGCTAGAGGAATGCTTGACATTAATATCGAGGATATCTTTATTGGTAATGGTGTTTCTGAATTCATCGTGCAATCGATGCAAGCCTTATTGAATAATAACGATGAAATGTTAGTCCCAGCTCCTGACTATCCGCTATGGACTGCTGCGGTATCTCTTTCCGGTGGTAAAGCTGTACACTATAGATGTGATGAAGAACAAAATTGGTTTCCCGATCTAGATGATATTCGCAAAAAAATTACCCCTCGAACACGTGGTATCGTCATCATTAATCCCAATAATCCTAATGGTTCTGTTTACAGCAAACCATTATTAATGGAGATCGTCGAAATCGCTCGTCAGCATCAGTTGATAATTTTTGCCAATGAGATCTACGATAAAATTCTTTACGATGATGCTAAGCATCATTCAATTGCCGCGTTAGTACCGGATCTATTAACCGTTACTTTTAATGGTTTATCAAAAACTTATCGGGTTGCTGGTTTTCGTCAAGGCTGGATGGTGCTTAATGGTCCGAAAGAAAATGCCAAAAGCTATATTGAAGGCTTAGAAATATTAGCCTCCATGCGGCTTTGTGCTAACGTTCCTATGCAACATGCAATCCAAACCGCATTAGGCGGTTATCAAAGTATTAACGAATTTATCTGTCCTGGTGGGCGATTATATTAACAACGTAATCGCGCCTGGGAACTGATTAATGAAATTCCTGGGGTATCATGTGTTAAACCGCAAGGTGCTTTATATATGTTTCCCAAAATTAATATTAAAAAGTTCAATATCTCAAACGACCAAAAAATGGTACTTGATTTACTCTTACAGGAAAAAGTTTTATTGGTTCAAGGAACCGCTTTTAATTGGCCTGAACCCGATCATGTCAGAATTGTTACGCTACATGTTGGCGAGCTTGAAGCTGCAATTAATAAATTTAGCCAATTCCTGCTCAACTATCGCCAATAGTTGTCCAATAATAGAACATTCTTAATCTATATTAGGGATGTTTTGTTCTGTTATTTACTTGTTAATCTAATCAATCCACAATGCTTATCACTATAACAATCCCGTGAGGACAATCTATGAGTTATTTTTTTCCCATCTTTCTCGGATGAAATTAATTAATCGTTGGCCATTAATGCGCAATGTACGTACCGAAAATATTTCAGAGCATAATTTACAAGTTGCCTTTGTCGCTCATGCCCTTGCTTGCATTAAAAATCGAAAATTTAATGACCAACTAAATCCTGAACGTATTACTCTGCTCGCTATGTATCATGCCGCCAGTGAAGTGATCACCGGTGATCTGCCAACACCAATAAAATATCATAACCCACAAATTGCTAACGAATACAAAAAAAATTGAAAAATACGCTCAGCAAAAACTTATTGCTATGCTACCAGAAGAATTACAACAAGATTTTCAGCCGATTTTGGATGATGAATATCATACTGAGGAAGAACGCGCTATCGTTAAACAAGCGGATCCACTTTGTGCCTATTTAAAATGCTTAGAAGAGTTATCTGCAGGTAATACCGAGTTTAATCTAGCTAAAATGCGACTTGAAAAAACACTTTCTGAACGTTATAGTGATAAAATGCAATACTTTATTGAAGTTTTTGTACCCAGCCAGATTCAGCCTATCTTTAGATGAAATTAGTATCTAGTAAGTTATATAACATATAAATAGTATTATTATCTTACTGTTTGTTACATAAAATAAGCGATAACTTTAAAATGGAAACAATTGAGGAACAATAGCGATAGCCATAACTAAAACAGTAAAAGGAACCACAAATTTAGCAAAATCACTGAATTTAAGCCACCAGGCGCCAAAATTAGAGTATTAACCGGTGAAGAAACTGGGGTCATAAAAGGCCGCGGAAGCTGCAACACATATCACCATAGCAAAAAGTATTGGCGAAACATTCATATGATTAGCAACAGCAATGTATTGCTGTTGCGGTATTAGAAATAAATAATCCAGTTACTGCACAAACAATAAATAGGCAAAGCAACATTATCCTTGGTCCCATACCACCTGCAATATCTATTAGTAAATTAACAATCAAATCAATACCACCGGTTTTTTGTAATGCCAATGCAAAGGAGCATCATACCAACAATCAATATAATACTCGGCCAATGTATTACACGATAAGCGCTTTCCATATCAATACAGCGAAATGCTCCCATCAATAAACACGCAATCAGTACAGCAATAAAATTGGGAATTTCATCTATTGCCATCATAGTAACCATTAATATCAAACAAAAAATTACATGTGGTGCTTGCGATGCAGCAGGAGCAACTGCCTCTACCTCAGTGGCTAAATTTAACACAATAAAATTACGTCTATCAGTTGACAATAAGCGAATTAATTTCCAGTCACCCACGATCAGCAAAACATCACCTAAACGCATTAGCTGATCAATTAATTTATCATCGATAGTTTTTCCTTCACGGTAAATGCCAACAACATTAAGGCCATAACGCGCACGCGCGGAGAAATATTCACCTCTCAGAATCATTGGGGTCAATTTTTGTTCATAACAAAATTCATTAAGATCAACCTCACTATCCGACATATCGACTAATAACACATCACGTTCATGTAACTCTGTTGCAGCCGTTACACTTAGCATAAATCGACGAAAACGATGCCAACGCTCAATACCAATAACATTCGCACCATAACGTGTGCGTAGATGTAGCTCATCGAGTGAGTAGCTTATTAAGGGGAAACCTGGACAAATGGCTAAACAACGAGCGCGGCCTGTTAGTTTATAATCACGAATAAAGTCGTGAAATGTGCGCCGATGAGGAGCAGAACACGCTGCAATTTCGCAGTTACCTAACCTACGACGAACCAGCCATATATAAATAATTGCCAGTAACAACACCGCAATTCCAATCGGCGTAATGGCAAAAAATTTGAATCCCGTATAACCTTCTCTAACCAATTCACTATTAACTATCATATTTGGTAGTATCGCTACTAACGTCATCATACCACTGATAAGTCCAGCAAAGCCTAATGGCATCATCAAACGTACTGGTGGGATTTTCATCTGTTTAGCAACATTAAGAACAACGGGAATGAAGATGGCAACAATGCCGGTTGAACTCATAAAAGCGCCTAAACCTGCGACTGTGATCATCAAAAAAATCAGCATCTTATTTTCATTATTACCGGCTACAACAACTAACCAGTCGCCAACTTGGTAGACAATACCGGTACGGACTAATCCCTCACTAAAAACAAAAAGTGCCGCAAGTTAGCAGAACATTGGGGTCACTAAAGCCGATTGTTGCTTGTTTAAGCGTCAGAGTTCCACTCAACACTAAAGCCACAATGACTAATAATGCAACAACATCCATACGGATCTTATTAGCCATAAAAAGAGTGGCGACTATTAGCAGTAAAATTAATACCCATACCAGCTGGCTATTCAAAATGACCTCAAATTAAGTCTATTCATCGGGCTCATTTGCCATAAGTAGCGCAAATTTGTCGGCCTAATTTATGAAACTGACATATTTTTATCGCTGAGTCACGGTAACAATACTTTGGTTATCTGGTTTTGAAATATTTAATTCAGTAAATGATTTGATAATTAATGAAATTTCTTCTCACCGTGGCATACCTGCTGGCGCATAAACAGCGATAACCTGGTAACCCGCATCTAAAGCAGAATAGATTCCTGCCTGCGCATCTTCAACCGCAATACAGGCTTCAGGCGGTAAATTGAGTAGTTGTGCACCAAGCAAAAAGGGTTATCTGGCTGCGGGTTTACCCCTTGTTGTTCAACTCGTTCAATCGTGACCCAGTGTTTCGATTCCGGCAAATCTGCCGCTTTACTACGATTAAAAGCAATTGGAACTGTGCCAGAAGTCACTATTGCCCATGGAATAGCAAATGTATTGAGTTGTTCTAATAAAGCAATTGCACCAGGCAGTGCTACAATAGCCGAAGTATTGGCTGCTTCTAGGTTTTCCAGCCAATAAAAAATTTCATCAATTTCAGTTTCTGAGGCATTTGGCATAAAATGACGGATAGAACTGATTGCCGGTTTGCCATGAATATAGTGCAATACATCGCTTTCTGATACACCAATTCGACGGCTAAATTCTCGCCAGCAATGTTCAACATTAGGTAACGAATCAACCAGCGTGCCATCTAAATCAAATAAAAATTCCTTATATTTTAATACCATTGATGCTCCTTAGATAAGTCATGCATTAATGATTTGATTAATTTCTACTGCACAAAGATGATATTGACGCGGACAAGATGTCCAAACATTTAACATTCTTAGGTATTTATCCCACATAGGTGTCTTGAGCATTAAAATCATCACAACCACTGACAAAATGACGGATAATAGCGACCCTCATTATTTACCAAAAAACAAACATAATTAAGATAATGTGCTTCCGTAACAGTATCAAAGCCTAAAAAGATAACTCTTCTGTCCGTAATGTCGGTTTTAGACGACAAATTTTACCAGGAAACTTGTAAGGCATGATGATACATATCCATAATATCAATGATAGTCTGGCAATTTTCTTCTGAAAACTCAGCAAAATCTTTCTGTAACTGTTTCATTTGCAAGCCAAAACCATTTTCAATTATAGTTTGACAGCGTTGATAGTATTTGGCATTATCCGGATCAAGCTTGATCAGCATTTTATACTGGTTAGACAGAATTAAGCGTTGTGCATTAGTCATTTCCATTATGGTTCTCCTATACCTGGAAATTTGCTAAATCATCGCATTACCGCCCTTCTTTTTATAGTGATAACTTACCTTTTATTGATCTAAAAAGGCTTTTCAAACTTTAACCATTAATAACCTATTTTATAATACTTATTATCTTTATTGCTGACTAGCTAACCCAATAACTATTCAAATTATGTTCAATACCATCAATAAAAGAGCTCTCTAATTGTTTAAACGCACGTTTTAACAATTCTGCTAATGCCTGATAATTCAGTGTTCCTTTGACGGGTGTGATGGCAATTCCAGCTTGATTAAATTTTTCACGAATTTCATAAAACCAAGTTAGTAATGCCGTCGGTAGTGGCGTAACTGAACGCTTACTTAACCACCATAATCCTTGCAAAGGTAAGCTACAAGCAAAAAGCCCTGTTGCCACAGCGGGTCCCAGCTGACCACCTAATGCAATCTGCCAGGTAAGGGTAAAAACAGCAACAGCAGGCATATAACGAATCGCAAAGCGACTAGCTGTGATCACCCGATGTTCAGGAAAAATAGGCATCAAACATTTTTCTAACGGAAATGCCTTGGCATACTGCCGTCCTAATTTCAACTTTTATAAGAAACCTGAGGTCGTTTCTGGTGTCGTATTCATTAATACTTCACATGACTTTAATCAATTTCTCATGCGAAATTTAAAAAAATGTATAAAGCATAAAATCTTTTTAGTAGAATTTATAGGGCACCTTTGGTTGCCTGAGGCCACGACTTCTATAATCTATAGAAAAAACTTATATCATATAAAGTTTATATTTGGTCTATTACTATCTTTTCAATCCATAATGTTAATATTATATTGCATCTTTAATATCAACATTGCAAACATAGTTATTTAGTCAATAAATACAATTAAAATATCATAATATTGTATAAATATGATATTAATCATTCAGTATAATCCTAGGGATAAGCTAGGCTACTAGCATTCTATTGGATTGATGTTTATTAACCCTAGTCTTCCTGGTTAATCTGACAAAAAAGACTCCATGATAACGATATAGTAGGTAATTCCATGTCAAGTAAGCTGGTACTTGTCCTCAACTGCGGTAGCTCTTCCCTTAAATTTGCTATCATTGATCCGATTAACGGCGAAGAACAACTATCTGGTTTAGCAGAATGCTTTCATCTACCAGAAGCCCGTATTAAGTGGAAAATAGATGGCACTAAAAAAGAAGCTGCTTTAGGTTCAGGCGCTGCCCACAGTGAAGCGATGGCTTTCATTGTCAATCAAATTCTCACCGCAAAACCAGAATTAGCGCAAGCCATTTCGGCTATTGGCCATCGTATTGTTCATGGTGGTGAAATATTTACCAAATCGGTTATTATCAATGATGAAGTCGTTGAAGGCATTAAAGCCTCTATTCCATTTGCACCACTACATAATCCTGCTGGCATTATTGGACTTAAAGAAGCTAAAAAAGCATTTCCACATTTAAATGACAAGCATGTCGCTGTATTTGACACCGCCTTCCATCAAACTATGCCGGTTGAAGCTTATTTATATGCTCTGCCTTATAATCTTTACAAAGAGCATGGTATTCGTCGTTACGGTGCGCACGGTACCAGTCATTACTATGTTTCCCAGCAAGCTGCCAAAGAATTGAATAAATCGATCGATAAACTGAATGTGATCACCTGTCATTTGGGCAATGGTGGATCAGTTACCGCGGTCGTTAATGGTCAATCTGTAGATACTTCAATGGGTCTCACACCGCTAGAAGGCTTAGTAATGGGAACCCGCAGTGGTGATATCGATCCAGCTATTGTGTTCCACCTTCAAGACGCCTTGGGTATGAGTGTTGATAAGATCAATACATTATTAACCAAAGAGTCTGGCATACTTGGTTTAACTGAAGTTACCAACGATTGTCGTTATATTGAAGACAATTATGACACTAAAGCAGATGCAAAACGAGCGATGGATGTCTATTGTCATCGTTTAGCCAAATATATCGCTGCTTATTGTGCATTAATGGAAGGACGCCTAGACGCTATTATCTTCACCGGTGGTATTGGCGAAAATTCAGCTTTAGTACGTGAATTAACCCTTAAGAAGCTATCTTTAATTGGTATTAAATATGATCACGAGCGCAACTTAGCCGCCCGTTTTGGCAAATCAGGCAAGATCACAACTGACGATAGCATTCCTGCTCTGGTTATTCCAACAAATGAAGAGTTAGTTATTGCACAGAACGCGAGCCGTCTAACGGCATAAATAGATTAAAAACTGTCAGTCTACTAATTGGCAGTAATGAGTTGAACATCTTGCAATTGTTAAAGAGGTACTTGTGTCCCGTACAATAATGTTAATACCGACTGACATTAGTGTTGGCTTAACCAGCGTCAGTTTAGGGGTTGTTCGTTCAATGGAACAAAAAGGGGTTAGTCTAACGGTTTTTAAACCCATCGCTCAACCCCGTTTTGGTAATAAAGATCAAACAACTGAAGTATTACGCTCCCACTCTAGTGTTCAGGTCGCTGAACCACTAAAAATGAGTTATGTTGAATCCCTACTGGCTAATGATCAAAAAGATGTTTTAATGGAAGAGATTGTTGCGCGATACCATGACAATACGCAGCAGGCTGAAGTTATTCTGATCGAAGGTTTAATGCCTACCCGTAAGCACACTTTTGCCCAATCATTGAATTACGATATCGCTAAAACACTGGGGGCTGACGTTATTTTTGTCACCGCACTGGGTAACAATACACCAGAACAGTTAAAAGAGCGCATTGAGTTAGCCCGCGCAGAGTTTGGTGGTGGACAAAATAAAAATATCACTGGGGTAATTATCAATAAACTCAATGCACCAGTTGATGAGCATGGCCGTACCCGTCCTGATTTATCAGAAATATTTGATGAATCAACGAAAGCCACAATCGTAAAAATTGATAGCAAAACGTTAGCTGACAATTGTCCGCTACCAATTTTGGGTTGTATTCCGTGGAATTTTGACCTGATAGCCACCCGTGGTATCGATATTGCGAATCATCTGAATGCCACTATCATCAATGAAGGCGCATTACAAACCCGGCGCATAAAATCAGTTATTTTCTGTGCCCGCAGTGTGCCCAATATGGTCGAGCTGTTTCGTCCCGGCACATTGCTGGTGACCTCTTCTGATCGCCCTGATGTTATCGTATCTGCCTGTCTAGCTGACATGAATGGCATCGAAATTGGCGCGTTACTGTTAACTGGCGGTTACCCTATTGCCAAGCCGATACACGATCTCTGTCACCGTGCTTTCGAAACGGGTTTACCGGTGATGATGGTAGATACCAATACCTGGCAAACTTCATTAAGTCTACAAAGTTTCAGCTTAGAAGTGCATGCAGATGATCATGAGCGGATTGAAAAAATACAAAATTATGTTGCTTTGCATATCAACCAAAAATGGATCAATTCACTGAC
Source organism: Arsenophonus endosymbiont of Aleurodicus floccissimus (assembly GCF_900343025.1). Classification (GTDB taxonomy): domain Bacteria; phylum Pseudomonadota; class Gammaproteobacteria; order Enterobacterales; family Enterobacteriaceae; genus Arsenophonus. The sequence goes on from NZ_OUND01000001.1 coordinate 1,032,137, forward strand.
TGCTGATTCTGAACGCCCCAAACGGCTATCACCGCCGGCTTTCCGTTATCAATTAACCGAGCTCGCACGTAAAGCTAATAAACGTATCGTGCTACCGGAAGGTAATGAACCGCGTACGGTAAAAGCAGCGGCTATTTGCGCTGAAAGAGACATTGCCACCTGTATTCTGCTAGGTGAACCTAATGAAATAAAACGGGTTGCCGCCGCGCAAGGAATTGAATTAGGCGCGGGGATCGAAATTGTAGCGCCTAAATCAGTACGGAAAAATTATGTTGAGCGCTTGGTTGAGCTGCGTAAAAATAAAGGCATGACTGAAATTGTTGCGCGCGAACAGTTAGAAGATAATGTGGTGTTAGGCACCATGATGCTGGAAAAAAATGAGGTTAATGGTTTAGTTTCCGGCGCGGTTCATACCACCGCCAATACTATTCGCCCACCGTTGCAACTAATCAAAACTGCACCAGGTAGTTCAATCGTCTCCTCGATATTCTTCATGCTATTACCTGAGCAAGTATTAGTTTATGGCGACTGCGCGATAAATCCAGACCCAACGGCCGAAAAATTATCGGAAATTGCCATCCAGTCAGCCGATTCTGCTAAAGCATTTGGTATTGAACCGCGCGTGGCGATGATCTCTTACTCTACCGGTAACTCCGGTGCCGGCAGTGACGTAGACAAGGTACGTGAAGCAACCAGTTTGGCGCAAGCGAAACGGCCAGATCTGGTGATCGATGGTCCACTACAATATGATGCCGCCATTATGGCCGATGTAGCTAAATCTAAAGCACCAAATTCACCGGTAGCCGGTCAAGCCACAGTGTTTATTTTCCCTGATCTCAATACTGGCAACACCACTTATAAAGCGGTACAACGCTCAGCTAATCTCGTTTCTATCGGCCCAATGCTACAAGGGATGCGTAAACCGGTTAATGACTTGTCCCGTGGCGCGCTAGTTGATGATATCGTTTATACCATTGCGCTCACCGCTATTCAGGCAACACAAAATCAAAAATAATCGATTTTTCTCACTAGTGAAAAAGCTGAAACACATTGTGTTTCAGCTTTTTTATTCATTAAACACTTAATTAATAACTAACCTTAATCGATGAAATTAAGTTTTACTACCCGCTAACTGAATGGAAAAAACACATTAACAGCTAAAAACTGGCTAACGCCGTCAATTTACTAGCTGAGTTTTATTCAATAACTATTATGGTAGCGAAAACATTAAAACGATGTTTATCGGTAACAATTAAACTGAAATTACTTCCCCCATTTGCCAATTGTATATCATAGTTGTGATCATCTCTTAACATAGGACTTTTATCAGGTAACCATAACGCTAGCAAATGTTTTCCGCTTTTTATATTAAGAACCTGACAGGAAATACTAAATGTATATCCTCTGCCTGCAGCACACCTCTCAGCACCAGCAGGCAAAAAACTACCATTTGATCTCATGTTGCTCATCGAGTAACACAATAGCAATTAGCCTGACGTTTACTGGACGGGCAAAACAATAATTTTTTAGGCTAAACTTTAAATCAAAATAATCACCGACTTTAACAAACAAAGGGTAATTTGCTTCTTCAAGTGTTAACATATAGCCAAGATGATCTTTAATATATTCAAAGGCGCTTCTTGTGGTATAACTTTCCTTGGTTTGATCCTAAAAATAATCCCGGTCACAAATAAATCCTGCACTTTCAAATCATTTTAAATTAATAACCGCTTTGCGTAAAGCGACTATACATAAATTTAAATTATGTATAATACTAAAGGTTGAAGCGCCTAATTCAGTAAAGCGCCAAATCGTTCACCAGACAAAATCAGCAGGAATAGCATTAAGGCACCAGGCATCACGGCCATCATCGTTATAAGGCATTTCAACGTCATAGATAGAATTTACGCCAATTTTTTTTCAGATCGTTACCGCACTTTGCCAAGTAAAGTCATTGCCAATAGCATATTTATATGCGCATCTAAGGTATAGTAATCATTATTAAAACCAATACGCAATTGGTCATTAAACTGTAATGGGCCAAGTGAGTTAATCAACATATCTCGATTAGACTTATAACGCATGGTTAGTTTTCTATTTGCCGGCATAAAATCGGTATAAAATGTACGGTAGATTTGACGCTTTTCCTCATCTTGATAACAACTACCGTATTGCTCGCCCCAGGTACCAATCCAACCAAATTGAAAGGCATATATTACGCCATTGGCCAATAGTGGCTTTAATTGCTGCATATGTTGTTTTACTTTTTCTACCTCGGGCTCCAGAATATGGTTAGTATATTTATAGACAAATCTAACCAGCAGCTTAACACCGGCTAATTTCGCTTGGCAAAAGATATAATTAATCAGCTCAATAGCTTTATCATCAAGATCTTTATTTATATATTCTGATATATATTGCTGAACAATTTGATAACATTCACCGGCAATTACTTTTTTATATAATTCGAATAAAACATTTCCATTTTATTTTTCACCTGAAAAGGGATTTATTAAATCTTCATTTAATAAAATCATATTTTCATATCTAAAACCTCGCTCCGGGTTGATTATTATTACTTTACCATGCTCATCTGATGGATAGCATCCTCGATAGCTTGTCTGCTGATATTGTATTGTGTTTTTCATTATTATTCCTTTCTAATGCTATATTTAATATTAATTAACGGATTTATTTCCAATAAAAAAATAATAATTACATATAAGAAATAAAATTAAGAGTTTAATTTATAAACTTTAAAATAAAATTAAAAAATTAACACCACTAAATATTATAACCTGAAACGCTTCAATAGAAAAAAATTCCTAGCAAAAAATAAAAATAGTGAAAAAACATGGCCAAGTAAACTTATATTTTATGATCACATGGATTTCAAAATTTAATCCTAATAAAATTAAAATTTATAAAATAAATAATAGGATTTATAAATAATTTATTCAATTACGTATTCAGAATCAACAAATAGCTATGCAAAAAAACTTTATTAGATTAATCGTTTTAGTTTCAACCAATGATAAAAATTATCTATTATTTTAAATTACAATTAAAAATAATTAACTAAAATCAACTTAACCTTTACTTATTATTAAATATTCATTTCTAATAAAAATGAACCGCCGCGATAATTTAAAATAGAAATAATCAACAAGCTAAATCCATAAAGCTCATAATTAATTTATTTTATTAAAAACTTTTATTATAAGTTTAAATAAAAAATACTAGCTTTAAAAATAAAGTATGTTATGATTTTTTTAAATTTAATCCTAATCAATAAAAATAAATTAAAAGATATGAATATAAATAATCACGTCTGATTTTTATATTCCATCAGAAGATATTCCTTTTCTTTAAAACAACGATAGAACCATCTAATATAAGTGAGGGTTTTATGTCCTACCAAATTAACGAAAATTCGATTAAGAATATTATTAATAAATTAAATGTTAAATCATTTAGTGAACTTGCTGATTACGCTAAAGAAGAACTTTATCAAGTTGCCGATAATCAATTAAGCTTGCAGGATTGTGAACAACTGTTAGCCCAAGCCAAAAAGATCCAGGCAAAAAATAATGCTCAATACTGGCAGCAAAAATCACCCGCCAAGCTATTCTAAAACAATCAATACATCTAGTCGCGACTCAATTACAGACAAATTTTAGCAACGCAAAAGTACAAAAACTGCATCCGGTAAATTCACCCTATTTTATCGACAATCGTCGCCCTGACTTAGCCGATCTGGTTTTGAGTCAGGACAATATGGATACACCAGTAAGCACGCTAACCTTATCCAATCAAGTACTAGCGGCCAAAATTGGCAAAAAAATCGGTGATAACGATAAGCAAAAAATTCTCGACGCGTTGGCTAAAGATACGTTAAATCCTGATGGCACCTATTATTATTACACTGATATTATTCAGCAAGTTTTACAAAACCATAATGTCATGCTGGCGCAATTAATTCAGCCGGAAAATCGTCCGGCCAATACAGATGAAACTTTTATCATATGTACCGATTTAAAAATATCACCGCCAATTTATACGCTATTAACCACGGAAATTACTCCAGATAACCTAGACGCTGAATACCAAAAAGTGTTTGGCACCATTCCACCACAAACCCTGACCACAGCAGTTGCGCTGGCAGAACATTACGATTTACCACCTGATTTTTTTGAACTATTCCTACCTAATAAAGATGCAACGGAAAAGCAGCTAAAAGAACATTTACTAAAAGTGCATAAAATTGTTTTATTGCACAAAACCACTCAGCTTACGCCACTCACCCTGTCTGAATTAATTGAAGAATTCAACAATCATATTAATAAAGATTTTCTGGCTAATATTTTGCTTATTAAACAATATGAGCAATTTTTCAACTTGGAAGAACAACAAGCGCGTATTTTGGCTGGTCTAAAAATCAGTCAAGCCGCCGTTAATGGACAGCTCAGTTAATATGACCAACTGTTTAATAATCCGCCTTTATATGGCCAAAAATTCTTCCCAAATGATAAAGATTATGATGTAGCACCTGAGGCACAAAACGTCTTTAAATCAAATCTGAAGCAAGCATTTGGGATTAATGACTAAGACTATATCAAATATTTTGCTATTGAAGGGAGATAATAATAATGACAGTCTTTGCAAAAACAATATCACTTACACCACTGCTTTTTATGAATTTTGTCTACTAGCTACCGCTAATCAGCTGACCATTGCAGAATTAACAATTTTATATAATCTACTCGATTATCATAAAACTACCTTCGAAACGTTTATTCACAGACTGTATACTAACGTCGAATGGTTAAATAAACAAAATCTTAATGGCGTAAGCTTAGTCGCATTAACGACAGATAATTTCGATACCAATCAATCACCTGAAATTGAAAATCTGATTATTACGCTAAGAAGTAATTTAATTTGGATGATCCGAATTTATCAGATAACGCGCTCAAAACCGCACTAGCGCCCTATTTTGCGTCCCAGTTAGCGCTTTCGTCATCAAATATCGCCTACCAATTACTGATTTAGCTGGATGATATTAAAATTCGTCCTGAAGACTTAGATACTAATCAATTTTGGCAACAAATTAGTAACATTAACATTGATAAACCCCTTACTCTCAGTCCAACAGCCATTTGTTATTGCCACCGGATTGCCCAATTAGCGCTTATAACCAACCTGTTTAAGCTATCACTAACTGAAGTCATACTGATTGTAAACCAACCAAAGCACTTAAAAAAAGCGTTAACCAAAGTTTATCTAACGGTAAACAATTTACAATTTATCACTCAATTCCACGACTAGACCATCCTATTGGCGACATAAGCACCCGTCGTCATTACTTCATGAGGTAAAAATCAACTCACCGTCAGCATGCTGGCAAAAGCAATTAATGCCCCCGTTAACGAATACACCGCCGCTGCTCAGCAAGTTAATAAACTCGCCACTAGCGATACTATTGTCACCGATGTCCAACAATGCTTATTTATTCAGCAGTGGTATCGCAGGGGAAACGTTAGCGGTTGATGCCACCGTGGTTGGCAGCTTATACGATCCCACTAACAATTATCCATTAACACTGTCTTCTTTACAACTACAAATCCAAGTTCACATTAATAGATTAACAAATGCTATTGCTGCATTGGTAAGAGATTACAATCCAGGATCAGGAGATTATAGTTATCAAGTTACAATCATTAACAATAATAATGATATTGCATTATGGTATTTGGATAATGAAGAAAAAAATCTTAGCTATATCCTGTTACTTTATCCGCTAGGGAATAATCAATTTAAAATCAAGGCCAAGATTTTTGATCTGGAATCAAGATAAACTATATGGTTGGGCTTATGAAACAACATCAGGTATCCAATATTTGGGTGATGCGAAAAAGATCAGTGAAAATGAATATGAACTTATCACATACATAGATTGGGCAACATTAAAATACCTAATGAAATTACAATTTACAATTGTGAAAATCAGCAACCTATTGTTAATCACAAATATTCATATCAACAAAAGAGCGAGCTGTATCCAACAACAATCTTTACTGACCAATTGTCCAATGAACTCAGTATTATCATCCCAATTCAGCCAGATTTGGACCCATTTTTATTATCCTTAGCCACCAGCCTGTTAAATGCTCTTAACAAATCACAACTCAAAACCGTGAACGGTATTTTGGCTGAAAATCTCAGTCGCGCGCAATCTGGCTTATGTCGCTTACAACAACCTGGCGCTCACTAACCGAGATCAATTGTATGGCTATCTATTAATTGATAACCAAGATAGTTATCAAGTTACTACTAGCCAGATAGCCGCGGCCATGGCAAGCGTACAACTCTACATTAATCGCTGTATTCAGCAGCCTGGGTATGAGGTTGGTGTAAATTATTCTGCCCTGCAACGGCCATTTTTCCAACAGTGGGAACAATATAATCGCCGTTACAGTAGCTGGACTAGCATCAGGGAACTGGACTACTATCCGGAAAACTATATTAATCCGACTTAACGAATCGGCCAAACCCAGATGATGAATAAGCTGCTACAAGCGATTAATCAAAGTCAGTTAACCAGCGATATTGTTGAACAGGCTTTTCATAGCTACCTGACGGATTTTGAGTTGGTCGCCAATTTAACCATAATCAGTGGCTACCATGACCAATTAGATGTGCAAAAAGGTTTCACCTATCTTATCGGTGCCAACCAAGAAGCTTGGCCCAGCTATTCCTGAAATAAAGTTAATCATGATATGTTTATCAATCAGGGATTTCCGGCTGATGCCTGGACAGAGTGGCAAGCTATTATCGCCTCTGCCAAACCCTATCGAAATCTTATCCGGGCAGTTATTTTTAAATCACGTTTGTATCTGTTTTGGTTAGAACAGCGGCAGGTAAATATAGAAAAAAAAGATACTGGCCAAACAGTCATTTATTCCCGAATACACTTATGATCTAAAACATTCGCATATCCTTTACGATGGTAACTGGAGCACGCCATTTACTTATACCACATTGGATATTAATGATGAGCTTCTTACTCTTTTAAATAAAGATAAGCCAACTATTAATGAGCAAGTAGGTTTATTTGTTACCTATGACCTTACTCAAAAAGATATGTTGGTCATATTGTACCATAAACAACCAAAATATGATAAAGACGCTATGCCTACCGGGCAGTCATGGACAATTAACCAAGATTTCACTCTAACCAATAACGATGTTAAACAGACAGATTTTTTCCTTAGTCTATCAGTTATTTGGCGTGAGTTAGATACGACGATAGCTTTAAGTGTACCAACACCATTAAGCTATACTGTCCAGGTTCCTACTAATATTGTCGCCACTTCCCATTCCGTCGCACCAAAGATACCTAGCGGCCTTGCTCCGTTATCACACGGTTTAAGCCAATTATCACTGATAAAAGATATAGTTAATAATCAATATCACTTGAATGGTGTGATTGTCCGTATCGAAGCCAAAGGACAAGATAACAATTATTTAAATACTAGTGATCCCTATCTTGATCAATTTATGGATTATTTACAGCAAATATATCAACAAACTCCTTATGGCCAGGTTATCGTCAATTATTATAATGTGCCTAATTTTCCGACTAAATTCGCTTTTTTAACCGCAATATTAAAATTAGAGAGCAACAAATACACCGTAATCATCTATACCAGTAATACCTCATTCTTTGCCAGCTCTATTACTCGTATTTTTAATGGTATAACTTTACCATATAAAAAGGAGGGCCCCAATAACTGGCAAACCGATGTTATTGACGCGCCAGATAACAGCAATCTTGCTGATATCTATACTAAAGCCAATGGGCAGGGATTTACTGTCGACAGTAATCCCGTATCATCAATGCTTATCCAAAGGCCTTATAGATACACTTTAACAGCAAGATTCAATGGTACTATTCAAGCGACCCAAGAAATCATTGAAGATGATTTTTATTGGCCATTAGTGTTACATAATAAAGCATGGAATCTTCAATTAAATAAATTACCATCAACATCCTCTATAGAATTTATGGTAAGTGTAGCCGATCGCGATGGTGGTGAGCTGGGTTCCGTCAGCCACCTAATTCCTATCGAAAGCAAAGTCGTTGATGACACCCAACCTCTATTACTAAAAACGGCAATTAACAAAGCACAATATATGGAAGGTGGACTCAGTGATATTTATCAGTCTGACCAATCGCAAAAACATAGCGGTATTTATCAAGTTCGACTCAATACCCTGTTTGCTAAGGAATTGACTGCTCGTGCAAATCGTGAACTAGATACCTTATTAAACCTTGATACCCAATATATGCTAGAACCCGCCCTACCACGTAACGGCGTGCAAGTAACCTTAACGCTAAAACCCTATAATGAAATTATTCATAGCAGTAATAAAATCTTTAAACTTAAAGAAACAAATATTTGGCAAAATAATGATTCATTATTGCTCTATACCGGTGAACTCAGTGACCAGCCAACCACTGTGACCTGCTTCCTTAATCGCTATAATGATAACCTCTATTTAGAAGCTGGATATCAAAGTGGCAAACAACCGGATATTCTATTTCACAAAATAAACGGTATGAAAGAGTGGTAATTAGACAAAAATTATCATAATGGAACCTTCCCTGGCTTAGAAAACATTGATAACGTCGAAAGCTTCTTTGCTAAAGTAGACAATAAAACCGAACCAATGGACTTTGCCGGCGCTAATGCACTCTATTTCTGGGAACTGTTCTACTATGTGCCGATGCTGGTGATGAAACGTCTGTTCCAAGAACAAAATTTTGCTGATTCAGCCAGTTGGTTAAAATTTATTTTTAGCTCAGCCGGTTATAGTAACGGACGGCAAAATCAATACTGGAATACACGTCCATTCCTGGAGGATACCAGCTGGAATGAGGTGCCTGAATATCTCACCGATCCCGACGCGATTGCGCAAGCCGATCCGATGCATTATAAGTTATCGACTTTGATGAATATGATAGAGTTACTGATCGCCCGCGGTGATCAGGATTATCGTCAATTAGAGCGGGATAGCTTAGCGGAAGCAAAAATGTGGTATCTACAAGCGCTGGAACTGATGGGTGAAGATGAATCTTCATTACCAACAAGCTGGCAAAATCCAACCTTGAAAGAGGCCGCCGAATCAGAAGAACACACAATATTTAAACCAGAAAAAAATAGTAAGTGGCAAGAATTACTCCAACACTGACACAAAAACTGTACAATTTACGCCATAATCCCGCCATCGACGGTAAACCACTTTCTTTACCCTTATTTGCCACATCAGCTAATCCAGCAGATTTATTAAGTGCAGCAGTGGCTAATGCTCAAGGCGGTATTCCACTGCCAACAGATATCAACTTGGGCTTATACCGTTTCACACAAACGCTAGAAAATGCCAAAGTAGTGGTGGCACAACTTTCCAAGTACGGTAATACCTTACTTGGTATCATTGAACGGCAAGATACAGAAAAAATGGCGATGCTACTACAAACTCAAGGTTTAGCCTTATCTAAGAAAAGCCTGGAGATGCAAAAAACCACTCAAAATGAATTAAGCGAGGAATAAAATGCACTGCAAATTTCAATTACCTCCGTAAAAGAGCGCAAAAAACACTATAAAGAGCTGTATGATCAGAATATCAATCAAGGTGAACAAGAAGTTATCGATTTACACATGACGGCCGATATTTTAATGACCTCTGTCAAACCCGTCTATATGGCCGCAGCGTTAGCTAATCTGGCACCTAATATCTTTGGCTTAGCCGAGATGGCGGCATGCAATATTGTGCTGTTCCTACCGCTATAGCATTAGGAATTGAGACTGCCGCCAGTGGCATAATAACCGCTGCCGATAAAACCTCACAATCAGAGATATACCGTCGTCGTGAAGATTGGCAGCAGATGTATCAAACTGCTGACTACGAGGAGCAACAATTAACCGCCCATTTAGCGGCACTAAAAAAGGCAGCACTGCAGCTGATCAACAATATAGCTACCTGGAAACTCAGCAAACTAACACCTTAGATCAATTTAATTTGTTGAAAGGCAAATTCACTAATGAAGCCTTATTGAAGCCTTATATAACTGGCTACGTGGTCGCTTATCTGCTATCTATTTCCAATTCTATGATTTAGTCATTGCTCGCTGTCTACGTGCCGAAAGTTCATTCCATTGGGAAACCAATAAATCAACCCAATTTATTAAACCCGGCGCCTAGAAAAGTACTTATGCCGGCTTACTGTGTGGTGAAGCCTTAATGCTCAATTTAGTTACCATGGAAGAAGCTTATCTGAAATGGGAAGCCAGAGCACTCGATGTTGACCGTACAGTCTCTTTGGCTGAATTCTATCAGCATATGCCCAATGGATTTGATTTACGTGACACCATTCGAAAACTGATCAATGGCGAAAGTAGCGGGCCTATCGGCAATGACAATAATAAAGTCACTCTAGAGCAAAATACCTTATCTGCCACCATTAAAATTACCGATCTAAAACTGCTGAATGATTATCCCACTGATCTCAAGCTTGGCAACATGCGACGCATCAAACAAATTAGTGTGTCGTTACCGCCCTGCTTGGCCCCTATCAAGATATTCAAGCCGTGCTGGAATACACCGGTAATTTACAACTGAGTAATGGCTGTAAAGCCATCGCTATTTCTCACGGTGTTAATCATAGTGGCCAATTCCAACTTAATTTTAACGACAGTAAATACCTGCGTTTTAAGGGGATCCCAATCGAAGATCAAGGAGGATTAACTTTACAATTCCCGAATGCGACCGAAAAACAAAAAGCCTTATTAAATAGTCTAACCGATATCATCTTGCATATTCGCTACACCATTCATGATAATGGTTAATCACTATTTTGTATCGTTTAATTAATTTCGTTAGGCCCTGTTTAGGGCCTTATGGAAGTTTAAAATGCCTAATAATCCAAATAATCAAGATAAATTATCCATAGCGCCCCTTTCCTTACCGAAAGGTGGTGGAAGCTTACAAGGCATGGGAGAAACTGTTGGCACACCCGGCCCTGATGGTATGATGCATATTACACTACCTTTGCCTATTTCCAGTGGCCATGGTTATGCACCTGCATTGAGCTTAAATTATAACAGTGGCTCCGGTAACAGTGCCTTTGGCTTGGGGTGGGATATTCCTTTACTCACTATTCGTCGCCAAACCAGTCATGACCGGCCACTTTATCATCTAGACGATACTTTTATTGGTGTAGATAATGAAGTATTGATGATCGCCGTTGATCAAGCAGGTCAACCGATCCGTTATCAAAAAGATAGCTGGCAAAATATAAAACTAACCGAAAATTATCAAGTAACTCAATATCAATCACGCATCGGTACTGGTGCCGAACGGATCGAATATTGGCAACCAGTAGCAACTGAATCTTCCCAAATGCCTTTTTGGTTGATCTACTCACCCGATGGACAGATCCACTGTTTAGGTAAATCGGCTAACACCAGAATTTTTGACCCTAAAGAACAGCAACACATTGCCGTATGGTTACTGGAAGAGTCGGTTTTACCGACCGGAGAACACATTTTATATCAATATCAAGCGGAAAATGACCAAGGAACGTCTGAGCAGGAGCGGCTACAACATCCATCAGCAACAGCGCAACGATATTTAACAATGGTAAGTTACGGCAATCTTAGCGCCTATGCAGCGCCATATAGCTTAACCAACACACTACCACCAGCAACAGATTGGTTATTTTACCTCATATTCGATTACGGCGAACGCAGTAATCAAATCGATCAAACACCTGAATTTCTGCCTCAACAAGCCTGGTCTATGCGACAAGATCCTTTTTCCAGCTTTAAATATGGCTTTGAAATCCGTACCCGCCGTCTGTGCCAACAAGTATTAATGTTTCATGACCTACAACGACTACAAAGCTTACCTGCCGAAAACACCTCACCCACGCTGGTTCGTCGTTTGCAGTTAGACTATGACCAACAAGCGATTGTTAGCCAACTCATCAGTTACCAGCAACTGGCTCACGATGAAAATAATTCTCTAACACTGCCACCACTTAAATTTGATTATCAACCCTTTCGTCTACCACCTAATGGTGATTGACAACCCTTAATCGAATTTAATAGCATGAAAGATCAACAACAGTACTATCTGGTTGATCTCTATGGTGAAGGTATTGCCGGCATTCTGTATGAAGATAATTATGCCGAGTACTACCGTGACCCAATACGCGGCCAACCACAAACCGATGAAATTCATTATTCGCCAGCACAGCGGTTACCTAATATACCCACCCTGCTCAGTGGTGGCACTTTAATGGATATTAACGATGATGGACGGCTGGAATGGTTTTTCAGCCAGTTCAATATTGGCGGTTATTATGCCCAACAACCAACCAGATAGAAGCTGGAGTGACTTTATTCCACTACAGGCTATTCATACCGAATTACAAAATAACCAAGCCCAATTTGCTGACATTACCGGTGCAAGATTAGCGGATATTACTCTCATTGGCCCTAAAAGTGTGCGTTTTTATGCCAATCAGCGGATAAGTTTTGCCGCGCCAGTCAACTACCCGCAAGCCGCGTCTGTCAAATTACCGATTATTGGCAGAGATGAGCTCCAATTGGTCGCATTCAGTAATCTATTAGGATCAGGCCAACAACATTTGATCAGTATTCGTCATCATGAAGTGACCTGCTGGCCTAATCTTGGCCAAGGTCTATTTGGTGCCCCGATTCAGCTCAGTGGTTTTCAACAACCACAAGACAGCTTTGATCCAAAACAACTCTATTTAGCCGACCTGGATGGTTCCGGCACCACCGATATTATCTATTTAATGTCCGATCATCTAATAATTTACATGAATCAGTCAGGCAATAACTTGGCCACACCGATAACCATACCGCTGTCAAACGGTGTGGCTTATGATGATATCTGCCAATTGTGGATTACAGATATCCAGGGCTTAAGCGTCGCTAGTTTGATCTTGAATATACCGCATATGGAGCAAAAGCATTGGCGCTATGATTTAGCCAACCAAAAACCTTACCTCCTTAATCAACAAAATAATAATTGTGGCACCGATACCACTTTTTACTATCGCAGTTCGGTGCAATTTTGGCTGGATGAAAAACAGCAAGCAATTCAACAGAATAAAAGCTATGCCAGCCACCTCCCTTTCCCGATTCAGCTGCTCAATAAAATTAACCAACTTAACGAAATTACCATGAGTTGTTTTAGTCAAAGTGTTGATTATTTGCATGGTATGTATGATGGTATAGAGCGCGAATTCCGTGGGTTTGGCCGGCTTGATATTGTCGATTCAATCCAAGATGCAAAAGGCAATACCGACCAACGTAGTATGCCGTCATTATTAAGACAATGGTTTCATATCGGCAATATCGATGACCAAGCAGCTTTTGCATCAGAATACTGGCAAGGGGATAAACAAGCGTTTCCAGCTGGTAAAACCCGCCTTACCCAATACCAGCAAGGCCAAGATGTACCAATTATCTCTCCGGATGAACAGCAACGATTCTGGGCTTATCGATCATTAAAGGGCAGTCCACTGCACAGTGAACTTTATGGCTTAGATCAGGCCGCTGACGCTGAAAATCCTTATACCGTTATCAGGTTAGGCAAATTCCTGCAGTGACAACGAACAAAACCGGTTTAGCGATGGGGCCTCCATGTCATTAGAGCAATGGGATTACAATTATGAACGTATTACAGAAGATCCGCTTTATAGCCAAAACGTTAATCTTGCGTTTGATGATAATGGGGCAATAATACATAATGTTGCCATCAACTATCCACGTCGACCTATTAGTATAATTCCTCCCTCCATTTGGTTGCCAGACGGTAATTTTGAGCAGAGTTATGATCCCCAACAACTACTATTACGCATTAGCGAAAATAAAATCCGCTTCCACAATTTAAAAACACCAGAACAATGGCGATTAAATATTGCTGATATACAGCAGACAGATATGATCACTTTACCTGCCAGCGATGTGCCAGCTGAAGGATTTTCGCTTGAATCGCTGTTAAATCCTGATGGTATTTTGAGTGAAAACACGCCGCGAGAATATGCCGGACAAAGTAAAATTTACTACCTGGAAGGTGGCGATAATAAGCTAGTAGAAATCCCGACAATCCAAGCTTTAGTCGCTTTTACTGAGCAGGCCGAACTTGATAAGCAAAGTTTTCTGGCATTTGAACCAGTACTTAGCGCAAGTCAAATTGAAGCATATTTAACCAATGCGGGTTATATCAAAACCAAATACCTATTCCCGCGTCCAGGGGAAGAAACTGCTGATATCTGGATCGCACGACTTAACTATAGTGAATATTATGATGAAAAAGCTTTTTATTATCCTTATCGTCAGCGCCACTTATTATTAACCGGCGCAACCGATTATCAATGGGATAAATATTACTGCGTCGTAATAAGTACTACTGATGCCGCTGGTTTCTATACGCAAGCGGATTATAATTACCGTTTTCTTATGCCTTATAGCATTAAAGATATTAATGATAATATCAGTTATGTCGATTTTGATGCCTTTGGACGCATCTCTTCCAGTCGAATATGGGGCACAGAAGAAGGACAGCTAGCCGGATTTCCGCCTCCCGATGAAGTTCCTTTTATGCCACCAGACACAATTGACGCGGCTTTGAGCATGCCAACACCACAACCGGTTGCACAATTTTACTTCTATGCGCCAGCAGTGTGGATGAAACCGGCAACCAAAGATTTTATCTCAGCAGTCACTAATTCACAGCATCAATATAACCAAGTTGTCAATGAGCAAGGTTATGTAAATTTTATTGGCTACCAACGCTGGTTACGTAAAAGCAATACGCCAGTTGACAAAGTACAGTTAGCAGATGATACTGAAAGGCAATCGCCCTATATTTTAACTGTCAATACCGATCGTTATTATCCTGATGAGCAACAGCAGCAGCGACAACAGATCAACTTTATTGATGGCGCAGGCAGGTCTCTGCAAACTGCATTACGGGATACCCGCTGGTGATGCTTATATTGTGACCAAAGATGATCGTTTAGCCAAAAATAAACTCGGTAAGGCAAAACAGGCTTTCACCAGCTCGCGATGGGCAGTAACAGGTCGAGTAGAGTATGATAACAAAGGCTTAGTTGTCCACCAATATCAACCTTTTTTCAGTAATAGCTAGCATTATATTCTCGATAATAGTGGTCGTGATAGCTACTATGCCGACACTCATTATTATGATCCGCTAGGGCGAGAAACACGAACGGTTACCGCTAAAGGCTATGAGCGACGCCAACAATACTATCCCTGGTTGACGGTTAGTGAAGATGAAAATGATACGGCGACTGAAATAACAAATTAATAACTTATTTAAACCGATAGCATATTATCTAAAATAACAAGATAATATGCTATGATTTGCAATATAAGACTTTTATCACAAAATAATATTATTATATATTATCAACAAATAGATTGATAAATTACTGCTGATTCAATCTTATCACTACTACTTTACCATTATTTATTTTTGCTCATCAAAACTTAATCAACTTTCTAGCATAACTTGGTTTTTTGCGATTCATTATTATTGCGGGTGAAACAAAGCGACAAGGCTTTCAGTGAATGAGGGGGTAAATTCATGACGACGGGCATTAATCTCATCTGGCGTCAACTCAAAAACCGATTCTACTTCCGTTTCCTGTAATGCAAACGGGACATGACTGACACAGCTAAACAAACCACCCCACACCCGACATTGTGTTATTTCATAATAAAAAAGCCCATGCTCTGCAAAAGGTATATCAGCAATCTCCAACTCTTCTTCTGCCTCTCTCCTGGCTGCTGCCAGCATACCTTCACCACTGGTAACAACACCGACAGCGGTTGCATCAAATAAACCAGGATAAATATCCTTCATTTCAGTACAACGTTGGATCAAAATTTTGCCCATACCATCGTGCACAATAATATAAGCTGCACGATGAAATAAATTCTCTATTCTCATCTGCTGGCGTGTCGCCTGAGCAATCACTTTATTTTTATCGTCAACAATATCAATCCATTCTGCATTGACTACTTCGCTTATTACTCCTCCCATCTCGAACCTTTCTCATTTTTAAGCGGTCATCAATCTGTTTACTTGAGTCTAAACTCAGTAACTTGCTGATGCAAATTAAGTCTTAATTAGATAGCGATTGGCGCACTTTTTGCACCCTATTTTTTTACTACAGCTTAAATAAGCATAGCCTATTATTAGCAGATACAAAAGACTTTACACTGAGCCTAGGGATAGTTGAAATTAACAGTGAAATTACTCATAAAATCACATCAATTCTTTTTATAACATAAAGCAAAAATGATAATAAGCATTAAGCTAGCAAAATATAAAAACAAGATATACTAATTTTAGCCGCTAAATTAAACAATAAAAATTTACTGATATATATTAGCTATTTTAATATTAATTACTTTTATCTAGCGTCTGGTTTGTTTTTATAAATAACAACTAGTATCAATAATAATTAATCAAATATTTCTATTATCCTGCCTTTAATTTTAATGTTAATATATTAACAATCTGTAAAATAACAACTTATTGTTAAAATTAATTTATTGATGAATATAAATCTCTTTTCATAAAAAATTAAAATAAATAAGCTTAGCCAATATGATTTTTAGCATTGATTTAATAGTCTTACAAGAAATATGAATACATGATTATTACATAACTCACTATTTGGTTTTTTTAGTTTTAATTAATCAATAAGCCAACTAAAAATTAACATTTAAAGTGTTAAATAACATCAATTAGCCAAATTTAATGAATATTTTTTAAACAACGAAACGGCGACAATTTTACTGGCCAGCTTATTGATTGCACTCACAGATCTAATGATCTACTGTTTATTTAAATATCAATACTATAATTACTTATTTCATTATTGAAAACCACAGAGTGAGAATGAGGATTTTTATTACTGGCAGTACCGGCTTAATTGGCTCAAAACTTGTTCAACAACTGGTCATACATTCCCCATACTATCATCGTACTGAGTCGATCTTGCCAAAAAGTTTACACCCTATTTGGTCGACATGTTGATTGTCTGACAAGCTTAAATGAGATTAATAATCTTGAGGGTTTTGATGCCATTATTAATCTTGCAGGTGAACCGATTGCAAATAAACCATGGACTAAGGAACAAAAAATAATTCTGTATGAAAGCCGCTGGAAAATGACAGAACGCTTAAGCCAACTGATCAAAGACAGTAAAAAACCACCAAAAACGTTTATTTCTGGTTCAGCGGTTGGCTATTATGGTAATCAAGGGCAAACTGTTGTCACTGAATCCGATATGCAACATGCCGAATTCACTCACCAGCTATGCCAAAAATGGGAATCATTGGCATTACAAGCCGAAAGTGATAAAACACGCGTTTGTTTGCTACGAACTGGAGTGGTACTGGCGAAAGAAGGCGGTGTACTGAAGAAGTTGTTACCGATATTTAAAGCCGGATTAGGCGGACCAATTGGCAAAGGCAAACAATATATTCCCTGGATCCGCATTGATGACGTCGTCAATGCGATTAATTACCTGCTTGAGTCGCCTTCATTATCTGCTGCGTTTAATATTACTTCGCCCTACCCCGTGCATAATGATCAGTTCAGTGCAATACTGGCCGAAGTACTTAATCGTCCGGCACTGATCAGAACGCCAGAATTTGTTATTAAATCGATTATGGGCGAATCTGCAGCATTAATGTTAGGTGGGCAACAAGCGATTCCAAAGCGTCTTGAAGAAGCTGGATTTAAATTTCACTATATTGAATTAAAAGAAGCACTCGAGTCATTACTATTAACTACGTCGCAAGAGACCATTATTTAATACCTTTCCAACGAGTAAATAAGGTTTGTGGTAAGGTGATACCATATTGATCTAATATTCGATTGACAGTTTGATCGACAATGTCCTGTACGGTTTCTGGCTGATGATAAAAGGCCGGCATCGGTGGAAAAATTATCGCGCCAATCTGTATGACATTCATCATTAATCTCAAATGGCCTAGGTGCAAAGGTGTTTCCCTGACACCCAAGATTAATTTACGCTTCTCTTTTAAAACCACATCAGCCGCCCGCGTAATTAATGTATCGTTATAACTATTGGCAATACCAGATAACGTTTTTATTGAACACGGCATAATAATCATACCGGAGGTAATACATGAACCAGAAGAAATCGCCGCTGCAATGTCTCTATCTTCATACACAACATTTGCCATTGCTTGAACATCGCGTAGGCGATAAGAGGTCTCCAGCGCTATAGTCTGCTTAGCCGCTACACTGACAATTAAATGCGTTTCAACCTCAGCAACAGAACGTAAAACTTCAAGTAAACGAATGCCGTAAATTGCACCACTAGCGCCTGTCAATCCGATAATTATTCTCTGCATCATTTCTGCTCAATAATAACGATAAAATAGATTTCAGTATTGTCAGCTTAACGATATCCGTTAAAGTCTAACTTAATTCATACGATAACAACAAGTTAGCCTTCGTTGTAAATTTCCAAATTTTCAATCTCATTATGTTCTTTTAACTGATCGTTCTTACGCAGATTTTCCAGATAATCCAAGTAAGCTTGATCAATATCCTTGGTAACATAAACCCCATTAAAAACCGAACATTCGAAAGTAGTGATATCGGGGTTCTCCTCCCTAACTGCGGCAATCAGATCAGGAAGATCCTGAAAAATTAAATCATCCGCACCAATAAGTTGACGAATTTCATCCACTTCACGCCCATGGGCAATCAATTCATTAGCGGACGGCATATCAATACCATAAACATTTAGAAAACGAACTTCTGGTGATGCCGAAGCAAAATA
The DNA here is from genome assembly GCF_900343025.1 of Arsenophonus endosymbiont of Aleurodicus floccissimus. GTDB lineage: Bacteria > Pseudomonadota > Gammaproteobacteria > Enterobacterales > Enterobacteriaceae > Arsenophonus. Next base: position 1,051,088 of record NZ_OUND01000001.1, read on the forward strand.
GACCTTTTTGGCCCCAGCTTCGCGTGCTAACTCAACAATTTTTTCAGAGGTTGTTCCGCGCACAATAGAGTCATCAACTAATAAAACATTTTTACCCCGGAATTCGGCTCGATTGACATTCAGTTTACGACGTACCGACTTGCGTCTCTCCTGCTGTCCCGGCATGATAAAAGTGCGCCCCACATAACGATTTTTAACAAACCCTTGCCGATAGGGTTTACCCAAAATATAAGCTATTTCCAGTGCGCTATCACAAGATGTTTCAGGGATCGGGATCACAACATCAATCTCTAAATCCTGCCATTGACGGGCAATTTTGGCGCCCAATTTTTGCCCCATCCGCAACCGAGCTTTATTAACCGATATTTTATCGATAAAGGAATCCGGTCTGGCTAAATAGACAAACTCAAACAGACAAGGGGTTAATTGTGGATTTTCTGCACATTGCCGGCTGTAAAGTTCTCCCTGTTCAGTAATATAAATCGCTTCACCAGGCGCGACATCACGCAAGAACTCAAAACCAAGGGTATCTAAAGCGACACTTTCCGAAGCAACCATGTACTCATTTTGACCGTCTTCCAATGTGCGCTTACCCAGCATCAGAGGGCGGATACCAAATGGGTCACGAAACGCCACTAAACCATGGCCAATAATCATTGCAACACAAGCATAAGCGCCACGAACTTTATTATGCATCACAGCAATAGCGGTAAAAATATTTTCCGCAGTAAGCGGAAAATGATCAAATTGATCCAATTCATGGGCAAGAATATTGAGCAAGATTTCTGAATCTGAAAAAGTATTTACATGACGACGGGTCGTTTTAAATAACGTTTTTCTTAATTCATGTGCATTGGTCAAATTACCATTATGGGTCAATGTAATACCAAAAGGGGAATTAACATAAAAAGGTTGCGCTTCAGAAGCGCTGCAGCTACCCGCGGTTGGGTAACGCACATGGCCAATTCCCATTTTGCCCCGCAAACGCAGCATATGGCGGGTAGCAAACACATCTTTTACTAAGCCATTCGATTTACGTAGGCGAAACTGTTTATTTTCATCAATTGTTGCAATACCTGCAGCATCTTGCCCACGATGTTGAAGCACTGTTAGCGCATCATAAATTGATTGGTTAACTGGTGTAAAACCAGCAATACCGACAATACCGCACATCTACTTTTTCCTCATCAACCAAACGGAGTGATATTTTCAGGTAAAAAACTTGACACATTTTTTAAATAATCAAAAAACCATCTAATAATATGACTAAATTGGAGTATCAATTCAGAGCGTTGCCAATCTTCACTTTTTGGCAAGGGTGTAAAAGTATCCAGTAAAAACAGGATTGCCGACACAATCAATATACCGCGTAACGCACCAAAACAGACGCCTAACACGCGATCAGTACCTGATAATCCTGTTCGCTCGACTAACGAGCTAATCACATAATTGACTACCGCACCCACAATTAAAGTGGCAATAAATAAAATTGCAATACCATTTCTAATCAGCCTGTCATCAAAGCGGGTGAGATAAGTCGCCAGATAAGGATAAAATTGGCTGGCAACAAAAAAAAACACAACCCCAGGTAAGTAAGTGACAAAGCTTCTCGCACAAAACCACGAATTAAACTGACCAAGGCAGAAAAGCCAATAATAGCGTAATCAATCCAAACCATAATTTTAATCCCAAAAATTAAACCTTCAGCATGGTCGAAGGTATTCTAGCAGAAAACGAAAACGTTTGCGTTAGATATTTTTGCTGAAAAGTAGCAATAAATTGCGGCGAAAAGATAAATCATGATCGCCGCAGGAATAATTAATATAACTGTTTAGTATCAATATGTTTTATCTATTAGCACATATCCATTTTACGGTTTATAACCGTGTATTTGCCCCTGTAAGCCGGTTAAATCTTTCAATTCCGACAAACTGGACTGCAATTTATCTCTCGAAGCATTTGGGCCAACAAAAATTCGAGTCAATTGACCATTAATTAGTAATGATGGCTCGGTGTAAACCTGGTAGCCAAATAAACGTAATTTGGCAATAATCTCTTCCACTTTTGCTGCATTTTTCAGTACCGCCAACTGAATAACATAAGCCCGCGCCTGCGGTGCTTGAGTTTTCTCATTTGACTTAGTGATATGTTCTGGCACTAGCGCGGGTTTTTCAACTTTGACTGCTGGTTTAGGCTTTGCTTGTTGCTGAGCGGACAGACTATCTGCTGATTTGGCCTTCGAATCAGAAATGACCTCAGAAATCATGGCTTCTGCAGCGCTCGCTGAGGATGTCGCTAGTGGCTTCGGATTAATTGGCGCAATAGGTTCAATTTCATATTCATCGCTGGCTTTAGGCACCAAAGGGATCGCTGCAAATTCAGTTTCATTATATTTCTTATTACCATCCAATAATATGGGTAATACAATAACACCAACTGCAACAATAACAATCATTCCCACCAAACGGTTTTGAAACTTACTGGCCACTTAAATTTTCCTCTTTTGTCTGCAGTTCCATAACCTCTGCAACAGTATGAAATGAGCCACAAACCAACACAATGTCCTGTTTGTCAGCCTCCGCCATAGCCTGCAACCAGGCATCTTTGACCGTCGCAAATTGGTATGACGATTCAACATACTGCGCTAATTGCGCTACATCGGCACCGCGTATCCCAATTAATGAAGCGAGATACCATTTATCAACCTGCGCGGCCAAATAAGATAAAGTACTTTTTATCTCTTTATCGGCTAACATCGCTACAACGGCATGAACTTTAGTATTTTTCTGCCTGGGTAAGCGAGCCAGTTTATCGGCTAAATAAGCTGCCGCATGGGGATTGTGCGCAACATCTAAAATTACACAAGGCTGCTCGCAGATAATTTGAAAACGTCCTGGTAATTTCGCCTTAATCAATCCCTGCTGAATAGCGGGCAATGATATCGTCTGACCAATGGCATCACCCTGTTTGATTAAACAATCAATAATTGCCAATGCGGTTGCAGCATTGGCTAGTGCGACATTTGGCACAGGTAACTGTTTAAAATCGTGATCATGGGATCGCCAATGCCAATGATCATTTTGTAGTTCAAATTGCCAATCTACCCCACAACGAAATAATTTTGACTCTAAGGTTTGAGCCACTTCATTAATCGACTGCGGCATATCCGGTTCACCCACAACCGCATAGCGCCCTGAGCGAAAAATACCGGCTTTTTCGTAGCCAATCTGCTCACGATCACCACCAAGCCAGTCAGTGTGATCCAATGCAATACTAGTGATGGCAGCAATATCCGCATCAACGATATTGGTTGCATCTAACCGTCCACCCAAACCGACTTCTAAAATAACCACATCAAGTTTAGCTTGTTTAAATAACTGTAAAGCAGCTAAGGTGCCATATTCAAAATAGGTCAGCGTTGTTGTGCCGCGTTTAGATTCAATATCGACAAAAACCCGACAAAATTCCGCTTCAGGTAACATCTTACCCTGGATCCTAACGCGCTCAGTATAATCCAACAGGTGAGGAGAACTATAAACGCCGACTTTTAATCCCGCTTCAATCAGAATAGATTCCAATGTATGGCAAGTCGTTCCTTTACCATTAGTGCCAGCAACAGTAACGACTTTCGGGGCGGGATATAAAAGATCCAGCTGTCGAGCGACGACACCAACCCGCTCAAGCCCCATATCGATAATTTTGCTATGCTGCCGGGTTAAATAAGTTAACCAGGTAGCTAAAGAAGAGGTTACCCCTGGTATCATCAAGGTTTCAGATATCTTCTCATTTTTGATCTGATTTGTTGTCAATTTCGGGTTTCTCACGATAGGGTGGCTCCAGATCATCGTCAACTAAGTTAATAACATCAATTTGACTTGCATCTTGAACGGTTTGATGAGTGAGCATCGCCAGTATTTCGGCTAATTTGTCCCTCATTTCAGGCCGTCTGACAATCATATCAATCGCACCTTTTTCAATCAGAAATTCACTGCGTTGAAAACCTGGTGGTAATTTTTCGCGTACCGTTTGCTCAATAATCCGAGGACCAGCAAAGCCGATTAACGCTTTAGGTTCGGCAACATTAATATCGCCTAAGATGGCTAAACTTGCTGATACACCGCCCATAGTTGGATCGGTAAGTACTGAGATATAGGGAAGCCCTCGTTCCTGCATCTTCGCCAGTACCGCACTGGTCTTTGCCATTTGCATCAAGGACATTAATGCTTCTTGCATACGAGCACCGCCACTGGCAGAAAAACAAACTAACGGACAATTATCTTCCAGTGCTTGCTCTACCGCACGCACAAAACGTGCACCAACAACTGAAGCCATTGAACCGCCCATAAAAGCAAATTCAAAAGCGGCTACAATAACTGGCATACCTTTAAGCGAGCCTTTCATCACGATTAAAGCATCTTTTTCATGTGTCGCTTTTTGTGCTGCTGATATGCGATCTTTGTATTTCTTTGAATCACGAAATTTTAAAATATCTTTCGGCTCTAATTCACTACCTAATTCAGCCGTGGTTCCTTCATCAAGAAAAGAGGACAGACGTTGACGGGCTGAAATACGCATATGATGATCACATTTTGGACATACGGCTAAATTACTTTCTAATTCAGCGCGATAGAGTACTTGCCGGCAGCTATCACATTTTGTCCAAACCCCTTCAGGGATACTCGCTTTACGGGTCTGGCTAATATTGCTTTTATTAAGAATCTTTTCAATCCAGCTCATTAATAGACCTTTCTGTCTGAAATTACATTATCAGTCTCATTATTATGTTAATCATTAAACCACAATGACAAAACATAGTGGATAAAAAACTGATCAAACCTGCTAATGACTATCTATTTTTTTGGTTTAACAACCTGTTTTTCTTTTATTGATGATCAACGATAGCGCCAAATCTCAATAATACTCGGCAGAGTAGAAATTAAAATAATTGCCATAATTAATAATTTTAAATTCTGCCGAACAATTGGCAAATCACCAAAAAAGTAACCCGCGTAAGTAAATAATAGAACCCGTATTAAAGCCCCGGCCACATTATAAAAAGCAAAATGCCGATATGACATTTTTCCCATCCCTGCGACAAATGGAGCAAACGTTCTAATGATAGGTATAAATCTAGCTAAAATAATCGCTTTACCACCATGTTTTTCATAAAATTGGTGTGTTTTTTCCAAATAAATCCGTCGAAAAATTTTTGAATTAGAATCGCTAAATAGACGCTCGCCGAATAAACGACCAATAGTATAATTAACCGCATCACCAATAATTGCTGCAATAATTATTAATACTACCATTAAATGAAGATTAAGATCATTGCTCTCCAGTGCCGTTAATGCGCCACAGCAACAAATAATAGGGAGTCACCCGGTAAAAAAGGCGTAACAATCAATCCAGTTTCACAAAATACTATCAAAAATAGAATGGCATATAGCCAAATGCCATATTCTGCAGCCAGCTCAGCTAAATGAAGATCGATGTATATAATAAAATCAATAATAAAAGTAATAAATTCCATAAAAAATCCAACAGTTGACAGCTTCAGCGCTGTGTAATTAAACGCAAAATTAAATTTATTATTCTAGTAAAAAAAGCGGTCCTACGATCGTTGTAGGTAATTTATATTTTGCCGGATAATCGACAGCAACTAAATAGAGCCCCTCTGCTTTTGCAGTCGCCGCCGCTTTTGTTCTATCTTTCAATGTTAAAAGCTCTGCTATCCAACTAATATCCTGATCACCGCACCCTACTGCTAGCAAACTACCAACAATATTGCGTACCATGTGATGAACAAAGGCATTAGCTTTAATATCAACCACAATATAGTCACAATAACGGTTGACATGAACATGCTTTATATTACGCCAAGGGGATTTAGATTGACACTGAATAGCCCTAAATGAAGTAAAATCCTGCTCCCCAATCAATGCCTGAGCGGCAAGATGCATTTTTTCTGCATCTAAGGGGGCATGGTAATGCGTTACGCCTGCGGCTAATATCGCAGGTCGAAGTCGCTGATTGAAAATAATATAACGATATCGACGCGCGGTGGCGGAAAAACGGGCATGAAAATCTGGCTCAACAATTTTGCACCACTGTACTGCAATGTCGGATGGTAAGTAACTATTAACCCCCATTGTCCAGGCAGAATCTTTACGTGTGACAGATGTTTCAAAATGGATAACCTGGCTAGTAGCATGCACACCTGCATCAGTGCGTCCGGCACAATAAACGTGGATAGATTCATTGGCAACTTTTGTTAGCGCAAACTCTAAACAAGCCTGAATACTTTTTACCTGTTGTTGACGCTGCCAACCATAATAATGGCTACCATCATACTCAATACCTAACGCAATTTTAGCCATCGATAAAGGGGGTTGCTTCTCCAACATTAATAATATTGCTCCTGCACTAATCGCTCCGTAGTTTCTATTAACATTCGAGCACCACCAAATCGGGTATTATCGGCAACTGACCAAAACTGTAATATCTCAGGTGCACCATAATCATTACGCATACAACCAATACTTAATCGATCACTACCTGAAGCATCTGTTACTTGAGTTGGAAAATCATCTTCGCAAACTAGCTCAATCTCATCAAATTGAGTAATTTCTTGCCAGGCTTCTTGTACGGGCATCGGACGTAATGTTTCCACATGAACCACTTGTGCATTGCCATAAAAAACTGGTGCTTGCAAGAAACTGACAATAAATGGATAACCAATCATTCTGTAAAATTTTACGCACTTGATCAACTAAACTGCGCTCCTGCGGTGCAGAACCTTCATCATCACTTAATAATGGTAATAGATTAAATGCTAGCTGCTTAATAAAACGTTCATTATCAACGGTTAAACCGTTTAACAATCGGGCACTTTGACCCGCCAATTCATTCACTGCACTTTTGCTATGCACCGAAACTGAAAACAGATTGGTTGAGATTAAACGATGAATGCCGGCAAAATTAATTAGCGGTTTAACGGCGACTAACAATTGACTGACATAGCTATCAGCAACGGCAATAATATTACGGTTACGATAAATTAGCCAAGAGATGGGTATTAACACCCGTACGACTAATGGAATATCTGGTTCCAACGCAAATAAACCACTGCTATCAATGACAATACAACCGTCTTGCTCTGCATAACGAGCGGACGCTTCTTTACCAGCAACAAAAAAAGCCAATTGCGCCTGCGTCCAGTCAAATAATTGAGTATCAATAACTGTGTATTGCTTACCATTAAAACGGATGCTTTCTCCTGCGCTATTTTCACTGGCTAATAGAAATAACTCACCAACAGGAAACTGACGTTCTTGTAATAAACTCAATACGGCCTCTCCGACCGCACCGGTAGCACCTAATAGTGCAATATTCCAACCTTCTGTCATGTTGGTTTTCTCCAATTTTATTAGCATTTTTAATCAAATTAATTTGGTATTGAAGCCTAGCATTTTTAGTCTATTGGCGGCATCGGCATCATCACAACTCACCCTAAGAGATGACCATTCACGGCGTTCTGGATAATATTTACGCAGATGATCAAACTGGCCAGCAAGATGGGCAATTTTTCTTAATCGCGCATCATCACGACGGACATCATAAACTAAATGCACTAAACGTTTTAAACTTGCCTGCGTTAATTCACCGCTAAAAGTAATTTCATTAAACTCTGCACTAGGTAATAAATCAGCGAGTTTAATTTGCTGTTCTTGGCCTAAAAACTGGCTAAATGCGGTAAAAATCTGGCTGGTACCGCGTGCTCTACCTTCTAGAGAATAGCCAGCAATATGTGGCGTGCCAATTCTAGCTTTAGCTAACAAAGCTAGGGAAATAGAGGGCTCATGTTGCCAAACATCTAATATAACGTCGATTTTCTTACCATTTTCTAAGGCTGTTAATAATGCCTGATTATCAACAACTGCTCCGCGGCTAGTATTTAGCACAATACGTCCTGCCGGCATAGCTGTAAGCAACTTTTCATTTAATAAATGGTAAGGTGAATAATGGCCAGATTTATTTAACGGGGTATGAAAAGTTAAAATATCCGCCTGACTAACTAATTTTTCCAGTGGCCAAAATTGCTCACTATTATCGGCAGCGTCTGCACGAGGCGGATCACAAAGTAACGTATTCACGCCCCAAGCCTTTAAACGCACATTAAGGCGACTACCAACATTACCAACCCCAACAATACCGACTGTTTTTTCTCGCAAATCAAAGCAATCACGTTCAGCCAGTACCAATAAAACGGAAAAAACATACTCTACCACCGCTGTTGCATTACAACCGGGTGCGGCAGAAAAAGCGATGCCCGCTTGCGCTAACCATTGCCTATCAACATGATCAAATCCGGCCGTTGCAGTACCAACAAATTTTACCTTACTCTCTTTAAGTAACGCTTCATTGACTTGAGTAACTGAACGCACCATTAAAGCATCCGCTGTTGCTAGCTCTGACGATGAGATTGAACGCCCAGAAACAGCCTTGACTTCACCGATTGTTTGAAATAATTGTGTTGCGTAAGGCATATTTTCATCAACCAATATTTTCACTTATTTAATGCCCAATTATATTTATCAAAATTAACCCATCGTTTTTTACTATTCGATAAGGTAACAAGTTGCTATTTTGCCATGTTAATGAAATAAATCCTAACAACCGGTTTAGTCATCGTCACTTTTTTGTCGAAAACGTTCTGGTGTTGTGCCTGAAATCTGCTGAAACATGGTAATAAAAGCCGAGGAGGAACTATAACCGACATCAAAAGCTACCTGATGGACACTATTACCTTGTTCTAATTTCATTATGGCATGTAAAAAACGTAATCGCTGGCGCCATTCACTAAATGACATCCCCAGTTCCTGTTGACAACGGCGTGACAAGGTTTGTTCTGAGGTATATACCCGTTTGGCCCATACAGCTAAAGCGGTATTATCGGCTGGATTTTGCTGTAATTGTACTAAAATAGGCGCTAAAAATTTATCCTTACTGGCAGGTAAATAGGTTTTTTGAATAGGTGAACGTTTTAATTGATTAATCAAAACATTGGCTAAGCGCATATCTTCTACGGTCTTTGGTTGGCTTATCTGACGTGCATAAAAATCTAATAATATGGTATGAAAAATAGCTGTTTGACGAATAATACACGGTTTTTTACACAGAACATGACTGAGTGTCTGGGAAATATCTAATATATTAAACTTAACACTTTTTTTGTTGTAAGTGACATGTTCAACACCACTTGGGATCCAGATACAAAATTCCGGCGGAGCAATATAATGTTGAGCAGCAACTTGCATCTCTATAATACCTTTAACCACATAAATTAATTGGCCAAATTTATGGCGATGTAATTTGCACTTAGTATCACCTAACAATTCATTATTAGGAAAAACTATGGATTCTGGCTCAATAATATTTGGTTCAAGTATATATTTGATTTTTTCCATCACAGTAATATTGGCAGAAAGAACGGATCGTTTGTCTTATTATAAATATATGTAATAAATCAGACAATGTTAAAATAGCAAAATTATTACCAAATGATAGATATGACTAAATAATGAAAAATTTTCTTTTTCCCCTTTTTGCAGTTCTATTATGGTTAATTAATACAGTCGTAAGTAAAGCAGTTGCAAACGTGATTGATCCTACGGCTATTTCCTTTTATCGCTGGTTATTGCCGTTTTTATTACTTACCCCTTTTATGATCAAAGGGATAGTTAAAAATCGCAAAGTAGTAAGGCAATATATGGCTGGAAACTTTTTATTTTAGGGGCTCTATCTATTGGCATGGTGATTTACCAAAGTTTGGCCTATTATGCTGCTCACACGGTTAGCGCAACCTTTATGGGAGTATTAAATTCGGTTATTCCTTTGTTAACGGTGATACTCAGTATTTTTGTGCTACGCACTATTCCTACCATTGGTATTGTAATTGGTACCCTCTTATCCTTAATTGGGCTTATCTGTCTTATCTGTCTTATCTGTCTTATCTGTCTTATCTGTCTTATCTGTCTTATCTGTCTTATCTGTCTTATCTGTCTTATCTGTCTTATCTGTCAGGGTGATCCCCAATGATATTTTTTATGCAAGGAATTAATAGCGGGCAATTACTCATGCTTATCGCTGCTCTCTCTTATTCTCTATATGGTGTATTAACCAAGCATTGGGCAATCCCATTACCCAATTGGCAATCACTTTATATCCAAATTAGCTTTGCTGTGATCCTACTATTGCCTAATTTTTTACTGGCTAAAACAGTAGAAATTACCGCGGCAAATATTAATTTGATCTTGTTTGCCGGCATTGCCGCCTCACTGATTGCAACCTACTTACGGATCCAGGGTATATTTCAACTTGGCGCTAATACAACTTCAATATTTATGAATCTGGCACTGGTATTTATTGCCATTATCGCTGTCCTATTTTTAAATGAAAAAATGCACAGCTACCATTTAATTGGTGGTGGTGTAAGTGCTACTCGGTGTTATTTTAGCGAAGCAATTACGTACCCCACTGACGCAGCTTTTTAACCATCTCCTTTTTAAAACTAATAAAAAAGAGCTTATTAAATCAATTAATTATATCGAAAACAATAAAAAAACCTACTGATAGATTATCAGTAGGTAGTTGTTTTCTTGGTAATATAATTATGAATGGTATTTACTCATTACCAACGACGCATTAGTTCCACCAAAACCAAAACTATTTGACATTACAGTATTTAATTTCTTATCAGTGGGTTGCATAATAATATTCATTACTCGCGCTTTTTCATCCAAATTATCAATATTGATGCTTGGAGCAATAAATCCATGCTCTAACATTAACAAACTATAAATAGCTTCATGTACCCCAGCCGCGCCCAGAGAATGGCCAGTCATTGCTTTAGTCGCTGAAATCGCTGGCGTATTAGTACCAAACACTTCAGTAATTGCTTCTAACTCTTTTGTATCGCCAACTGGCGTTGAAGTTCCATGAGTATTGATATAATCAACCTGTTCGACATCTACCAATGCCATTTTCATACACCTTACCGCACCCTCACCTGACGGAGCAACCATATCATAACCGTCTGAAGTCGCTCCATAACCAACAATTTCAGCGTAAATATGTGCGCCACGTGCCAAAGCATGCTCTAACTCTTCTACCACAACGATACCACCACCACCAGCGATCACAAAACCATCCCGATCCTGATCATAGGTACGAGAAGCTTTTTCTGGGGTTGCATTATATTTGGTAGATAATGCTCCCATTGCATCAAATTCACAGGTTAATTCCCAGCTTAGTTCTTCACCTCCACCAGCAAAAACAACATCCTGTTTACCTAATTGCATCAATTCAACTGCATGGCCAATACAGTGGGCTGAAGTTGAGCAAGCAGAGCTAATAGAATAATTAACGCCCTTAATTTTAAACGGTGTGGCTAAACAAGCTGAGACACCAGAAGCCATTGCTTTGGTCACCATATAGGGACCAACACCACGCAATCCTTTGGCACGCATACCATCAGAACCAGCCACTTGATTACGGGGCGAACCGCCACCAGAACTAGCAACTAAACCGGTACGAATATTTGAGATCTGCTCTTCTGTCAGTTTAGCGTCCTGAATTGCCTCTTCCATCGCCAAGTAGGCATAAATAGAGCAATCACTCATAAAACGAAGAATTTTGCGGTCAATCTTTTGTTTAATATCATCTTCCGTCAGCTGAATATTACCCCAGACATGGCTGCGTAAACCCATTCCTTTAAATTCTTCTGAAAACCTGATGCCAGAACGACCCGCTTTTAGGGAAGCCAGTACCTCTTGCTGGTTGTTACCTATGCTGGAGACAATGCCCAGACCAGTAATGACTGCACGCTTCATTGCTTATATTACCTCATAGTCGAAATTTATTTACTGGGAGCTTAGCATGTTACTTTAGCTTACACTTGTAAGCTGAACAAGTCCGATCAGGTAAAATTTTGTAGAAAACATTATCTTGGCTAACTTTTATATTTTGTGATAGCTAGCGTACTCAAGTTAAATTCGTTAAAATTGGCTGATTATTTAAAATATTGTAGATAATTTTGTGAATACAAATGAGATAAGCCAAGCTAAATTAAGCTGGAACGAGCAAGATATCCATATCTCTGAACACTTTGGTGATGTCTATTATTCTAATTAAAATGGTTTAGAAGAATCACGTTATGTGTTCTTAGCCGGTAATCAGTTACCAAATCGCTTTTTCTCTCACTCCGCAAAACTATATGTTATTGCAGAAACTGGTTTTGGTACTGGGCTAAACTTTATGTCAGTCTGTCAGTTATTTATTCAGTTTCGCCAACAAGCGCCTAACAACCAGTTACAACTTTTACACTATATCAGTATCAGTTTTGAAAAATATCCTTTGTCCATTACTGATTTGCTAAGAGTTCATCAATGTTGGCCTGAACTCGCCACTTTTTCTAAATAAATTTGTCAACAATGGCCTCAATCGTTACCAGGTTTTCATAGAATAGTTATGGAAAATGGGACAATCATTCTCGATCTTTGTTTTGGCGATATAAATATACAATTACCTCAATTAAAATCTAATTTTTTCAATAAAATAGATAGTTTGTTTTTAGACGGTTTTGCTCCAGCTAAAAACCCTCAAATGTGTAGTGAACAACTATTCACTACAATGGCAAATTGGGGACGTGATGGTTGTACTTTTGCTACCTTTACTTCTGCCGATATCGGTCTCCGTGGATTAGAAAAAGCCGGTTTTCAAGTAAAAAATCAAAGGTTTTGGCCGTAAACGTGAAATGCTAACCGGTCAATTACTAGCAAATCAGCAATCTGATCCACAACCCTGGTTCGCTCGACAAGCCGCATCAACAACCGAGGATATTGCCATTATTGGCGGTGGTATTGCCAGTATGATGACTGCTCTTGCTTTATTACGTAGAGGAAGTTAGGTAACTTTATATTGCCAAGATCCCAGTGTGGCACAAAACGCTTCCGGCAATCGTCAAGGCGCACTTTATCCATTATTAACTGGTCACCACGATGGTTTAGAACGCTTTTTTATTACCGCTTTTACTTTTGCAAAACGCTATTACACCCAACTTCAACAGTTAGGGCATCGCATTTGCTCACGATTGGAGCGGTTTAGTGCAGTTAGCTTATGACGTAAAAAGCCGACAAAAAATCGATCAAATATTAACAAAAAATTAGCCAGCTGATTTTGCGCACCATGAAACTCGATAAACATTACAAACCATTTGTGGTGTTGATGTTAACCATGATGGCATCTACTATCCAGCTGCTGGTTGGTTATGCCCAGCTGAGTTGACATCCAATAGTTGGCAATATGTGCAACAACAAGGTTTAATCAGTCATTTTAATCATCGTCTTATTCAGCTGGAAAGAAAATAGTGCCGCTGGCTGGAAGTTGCTATTTAAACAAGGAGATATGCAACGACAAATAACCCATAAAACCGTCATTATCGCTAATGGTCATCAACTGCCTTTATTTTCTCAAACGGAAAAATTACCCGTTAGTGCTGTTCGCGGGCAAGTGAGCCATATTCCGACCACACCGATACTTAAGCAACTGCAAACAACACTCTGTTATGCCGGATATATATAACGCCCGCTCATCATCAATATCATTGCTTAGGCGCTAGCTATAAACGTCATCAACTCACGCTAGAATATTCCAAATTGGAGCAACAAGAAAACGATGCTTGCTTATTAAACTGTTTGCCTGATGTTGGATGGACAAAAGAAATTGATATCAGCAAAAATGCATCACGCCAAAGCATCCGCTGTGTTACACGTGATCATCTACCGATGATCGGTAATATACCGGATGTTGATCAACTTATTCTTCAATATGCCCAGCTAGATAAACAGCTCAGTGAGCAACAGTATATTTTGCAAGCACCAATTCATGACAATCTATTTGTTATTGGTGCATTAGATGCAAGAGGATTATGTAGTGCGCCAATTTGCGCAGAGCTACTTTGCAGTCAAATTTTTGGTGAACCATTGCCTTTTGACGATGATATATTGGCAAATCTCAATCCTAACCGATTTTGGATCAGAAAATTATTACAAGGCCGTGCGGTTAAACTGGATAATTAGCTTTATAGCAAAAAATTTAATCTCCATTAAAGGATGTACTGCATTGCACAACGTGAGGATGCAGTACATCCATAAGCCACCTCTTTTTTAAAGATAGCTTGTAGTGACACAGGTAACTTTTCAGCCGGAATAATTGTGAAGCCCAATTTCTGATAATAAACACCATTCCAAGCAACATCACAAAAAGTGGTTAAAGTAACATGATCACAGTTTAGTTGTTTTGCTTGCATCATAACTTTTTGCAGTAAAGCCTTACTAATTCCTCTTCTTTGCCATCGGCTATCAACAGATAATTCCCAAATATGCAAAGCTTGATCCATTACTTCAACCTCAATGAAACCAACAAGCTGCTGCTGCTCAACTGCCACCCAACAATCGCCATCAACAATAAATTCTAAATGTTGGTTAACGGATTTGCCTTGTGCATCAGCAACCAAGCGCTGGAATTTGACGGAATATGGCTGCTGCCAAATGTTCAATATTGACTAACTTTTCTGCTTCATCAGGTACTGCCAATCTTACCAAGATCGTTACCCCATTTTAAAAAAATGCAACAATAGGTTGTTTAAATTTACTTGCTTTTTTGCTTATCGAGCGGCATTTTCTAACAACATCCGCCAAGTATTTAATATCAATCGTTGATCAGGGGGGACTTAATTCACCCGCCTTAATTGCTTTGTCAATACTCTCTTCGACACACTCAGAAAGCGCTTCAATATTATTTTTATTTTCAGTTTCTAATTCAGTAATGGCTAATGTCAAATGTCCACGTAAATAACCGCCAACAAAAAGTTCATTTGACTAGCATCATCAACATTATTATCAATTTGCGTTAAAATACGTGTTTCCAATTTCGCAAGCATGGTTTTGTTCCTTTATACTAACTAAATTTTTTACAGCTCTTCGGGGCAAATGAAATTTTGCTTCACCAAGGGAGGCGTATTATAAAACAACTATAGAGCTTGAATAAATCTCTCAGCTCTGGCTGGAATACCATTTGTAAGGTAGTTCAGCACCTGCCGATAGACTTTGCGCTGAAAAGCATGCCGGTCAGACTCAAAATTAGCGGCCAAATCATCGCAACTAACATCAAAGGGAAAGTCTGACGCCATACAAAACATCCATTCAAGTGCTTGCGGTTTGACTTCAACATTCTCAAAAGCGTTTTGTGTTTGCTCATTTCACCCATCTGGATAATACCAATAACCAAAATCTATTTGTTGACGTCTAGTTTCTCCGGCAATACACCAGTGGAAAATTTCGTGTAAAGCACTAGCATAAAAGCCGCGAGCAAAAATAATTCGATGATACGGTATCTTATCATCTGCAGGCTGATAGATAGGTTCATCATCTCCTTTAATTAAACGCGTGCGATACTCTTTCTCAAAACAAATACTAAAAATGTTAATTAGATGATTATAATTATGTTCTTTCATTAATATTTATATCATACGATTAAAAGCTAATTCACCACATTGAGCCCGATGACGTAAAAAATGATCGATAAGCACGATTGCCATCATCGCTTCTACTATCGGTACAGCTCGGATACCAACACAGGGATCATGACGTCCTTTTGTAACCACTTCGACCTCATCACCTTGCCGATTAATAGTTCTACCCGGTATGCTAATACTTGAAGTTGGCTTTAAGGCTAAATGGGCAATAATCGGTTGACTACTACTTATGCCACCTAAGATGCCACCGGCATGATTACTGATAAATCTATCACGGGTTATTTCATCCCGATTTTCACTCCCTTTTAATGTGACCACCTTAAAACCAGCACCAATTTCAACCCCTTTAACTGCATTAATACTCATCATTGCATGGGCAATATCCGCATCCAATCGATCAAAAACAGGTTCACCTAATCCAGCCGGAACATGTTCAGCAATGACGGTTACTTTAGCGCCAATAGAATTACCTTGTTTTTTCAATGAACATAATAAAGCGGCCATTGCCTCCAATTTTGTTGCATCAGGACAAAAGAAAGGATTCTGTTCAACCAAATCCCAATCCTTTAGTTCACAACAAATATCTCCCATTTGACTTAAATAAGCCCGAACGATTATACCTAGTTTTTGTTGCAAATATTTTTTTGCGATCGCACCGGCAGCAACACGCATCACTATTTCACGTGCTGAAGATCGCCCACCACCACGATAGTCACGTAAACCATATTTTTGTTGATAGGTATAATCTGCATGCCCAGGACGAAAAATATATCTTTGATCTCACTATAATCCTGCGACCGTTGATCCTGATTTTCAATCAACAAACCAATGGGTGTTCCTGTCGTTATGCCATCAAAAACGCCGGATAAAATTTTAACCTGATCAAGTTCACGCCGTTGAGTTGTATAACGAGAAGTACCAGGCCGACGACGATCTAAGTCAGTTTGCAGATCTTTTTCTGATAATGCCATACCAGGCGGAACGCCATCAATAATGCAACCTAACGCCAAACCATGTGATTCACCAAAAGTGGTAACACGAAAAAGCTGTCCAATCGAATTTCCTGCCATCCCCTTTGTTTCCTCTTTTTCTCATTCATTACAATAATTAATGAATAAATTATTTTATTGTATGAAAAAATGTAATTACCCGTTAATCGATAAATAATTTAAATTTCTTTTGATGTTCAATAAGTTGTTTCTGCGTTAGCATGAATACACCATCGACCCCCTGTTCGAACTTCAACCAAGTAAAAGGAATATCCGGATATTGCTCAATAAGGTGTAACATACTATTACCAACTTCACAAATAAGCACCCCATTGTCCGTTAGAAAACGTGAAGCATTAGCTAGAATTCTTCTAACAAGTTTTAAACCATCAGAGCCTGCTGCTAGCGCTAATTTAGGCTCTACCAGATATTCAGCTGGTAAATCAGACATATCTTCAGCATCCACATAAGGTGGATTAGTAACCATTAAATCATATTTAATAATAGGCATATTCAAAAACAAGTCTGAACGAATAGGTGCTATCCGTTTAGAGAACCCATGAGCGGCAATATTTTGTTCAGCTACCGCCAATGCATCAGCAGAAATATCAACCGCATCAATTTGCGCTTGCGGAAATTGATAGGCACAGGCAATAGCAATACATCCACTACCCGTGCACATATCTAAAATAGTTACAGGTTCATAATCAATGATGCCGGCAAAATGCTCATTAATCAGTTCTCCTATAGGAGAACGTGGGATCAAAACGCGTTCATCAACATAAAATTCATGCCCGCAAAACCAGGCTTTATTGGTTAAATAAGCAACAGGGATATGTTCATTAACACGGCATAACACCCGTTCAACGATAAGATGACGTTCACTTAAAGTCAGACGAGAACCCCATAACTGTTGAGGGATATCTAAGGGCAAAAAAAGTGATGGTAAAACAAGTTGTAAAGCTTCATCCCAACAATTATCTGTTCCATGACCGTAATAAATATTTGCTGCATTAAACCGACTAATTACCCAACGCAATATATCTTGGATGGTATGTAGTTCCGCAACCGCTTCATCAACAAAAATCTTGTCCAAAACGCCTCCTAGCCAATACAAAGTTCATATATTTAATCCCGATAGTCTGCCACGAACTACTTAACAAATCAGCTTATTGTTAAGGAATTTTATAGCAATCTCATTAATTGATATTAGAATACTAACAATAGCTTATAAAGCTTGCTGCTTATAAGGAAGGTAATAGCAGGAAAATTAAGATAAACTTAACAGAATAATTGACTAACTGATTGATAGAATCACAATGAAAAATAAGTTCAAATTGAGTGCTGAGGAAATTAAACTATTTAAAGAGGCGACTTCAGGGACTAAACCTTTATTACATGACATTGTTAGTCATCCACCACTAAGACATCATCGAATAAAATCACACATTGTGACAAAATGTTTGCTCCAAGAGCAGCTCGATGCCAGTTATTACTTTTCAGATGAGTATAAACCGGTGCTAGAAGCAGATGGACCGATTCGATATTTACGACCGGATATTAATCCTTATGAATTAAAAAAGTTACGTCGGAATGATTATATTCCCAAACTATTTCTCGATTTACATGGCTTATCCCAACGACAAGCTAAACAAGAAATTGGAGCGCTAATCGCTACTTGCTATAGAGATAATATCCATTCTGCCTGTATTATGCATGGCCACGGAAAACACATTTTAAAACAACAGATTCCCCTTTGGCTTGCTCAACACCCTAATATCACTGCTTTTCATCAAGCCCCAAAAGCTTGGGGTGGTAGCGCCTCGTTGCTTATCTTGGTAGAAACTGATGAAACTCAGCGCAGATAATACGTAAAATAAAACTAGAAATGTGCCGCTAGTTTATTAACATTATGCAATATTTGAGAAGGTCCCCGTTGCCATCTATATTCAGCGTGCCGCATTTCGGTATTTATCTCTACATAAGCAATCGCAGAAGTTGGAAACATAGGAGGGATTTCTTGTGGGCACAAAGCTGATACCAAATAACCAACTAATGGTAAATGAGAAATAATCAATGCTGTTCTTACACCTCCATCGGCAAGTAATTGCAAATAATTAGCAATAGATTGGGGATCACCAGCAGGAATAAGTTCTGCTAATACTTCTTGTTCGCCTGAATAGGGCAATAATGGCTGCATTGCCTGATAAGTTTGTACTGCTCTTACATATGGACTGGTAAACACTTGGTCGAACACTGGATTCTGTTGTGCTAGCCAATTGGCCATTAATTTAGATTCTTCAATTCCTTTAAGAGTAAGTTCTCTTGCTTCATCATTTATTGTATTCATCGTTGCGTCACCATGACGCATAATAAAAACTTGCATAATCCACCATTTGAGTAAAATATTTTCACCTAACCCCTTAGATAGGAGCCCTCTCATTACTCGCTAATGTTGTTGTCGGAAAATATGCAGGGCAAAGCAACCCGAGATTCTGCACTAAAATTACAAAAAAAGGAACCGCTT
This sequence comes from Arsenophonus endosymbiont of Aleurodicus floccissimus, assembly GCF_900343025.1. Taxonomy (GTDB): domain Bacteria; phylum Pseudomonadota; class Gammaproteobacteria; order Enterobacterales; family Enterobacteriaceae; genus Arsenophonus. The sequence goes on from NZ_OUND01000001.1 coordinate 1,070,199, forward strand.
TATTTTCATAAAAAACGAAAAAAGTTTATTTTATATCAAGTTAAATAGAAATTACTCCTAATACCATGATATTAGTAAGGTTTAGAATGCTACTAAAATAATCAACTACTGATGGAATTTTTTATTTGATTTAGCCATTTGCATTAGCCTTTCGCAAAGAACAAAATTGTTACCATATTTCTGTGCTAGTCGATGCATTATATCAACAATATTTGATATACCTTGTTGATCCATATATCTAAATGGTCCACCCGTAAAAGGAGGAAAACCAATTCCAAACACTGTACCAATCTCATCATCATTTATATGCCAAATAAGTTAATTATCAAATTAATAATTTAAAATCATTAACTTAAATAAATTAATGATTTTAAATTTATCTTTATATACACAATTATGTACAAATTATTTTTTCACCTCATATGCTATCTTTGCCATAACGCAAAGAACAAAACCACTAGTTCTCACAAAACCCCCTACCCGCAACCAACAACTAATAGTTAACAACTTCCTCCAACGCTGCTAATATGATGCCACTGTGATGGGGCTATTCTTTTTTCGCGTGTTGCTGATTCCAGATTGAATCATTAGGCATCTCTACCCTCACATCTAGCCATGTTGATAATGGAATATCAACTTGCTCACCGTCAGCGTAATAAACTAGTTTGCCGTCAATAATTTCTTTAACCCGCCAGTTTTGGAAATCTTTAAGCAAATGGGTGTGCTGCCGGTGAAATGTTTGAATCTCGATGTTACCGTTAGATAGAATTTTATCTTTGATATAAATTAACGATAAGCCATTGCTATTTTTTGGTATTTGTGATCCCACCATTTATACCCCATGCTCCATCAGCGTTATAACCCAACACCCCATTAATTAAATATTTCCCTGTTCAATTTGTTGAACAGTTGCACCTTCTGACTCATCATTCGTTTCAAAATTTCCATTAGAAAAAATTTTGATAATGGGCGATGCTTTTTTAACAAAGCCATTGCCGTCAACAATATAATCACTTGTTACCATCATTGTGCCATTCGTGTTGTATGGAATAGTGATTATTTCTTTTTCACCTTCTCCATAGGCAAAATAAGCACTATCAGTAGAAGTTTGAGGCGCAAGTACGCGGCCATCTTTTCTTTCTATCATCAGGGCGGAGTAATCGTTACCACTTTTGATAACGATATTGCCTGTTCTAAGTACTTCCTGCGAGTATTTCTTGGCAAAACTATCAGTAGATGCTTTTTAACTAATCACTTTGTCAGTTGCATTACTAACTTCTTGAACTACATTGATTTTGTCAAATTTGTTAGCTAAATCTTTACTTATTTCTGTAACTGAATTGCTTATTTCATTAACTTTTGTTGTATCTGCTTTTTTTCTAACTCATCTTTTATCTCTTTAAATATCACTTGCATTGGCTTTACCCTTAACTAATTTCTGTAATGCCTTAATCGATTCGAGTTTAATGATTTTTCCACTAGATAACAGTAAGCTCAACAATTCCATTTTCACCCATCCAGGTATCCATCTTTTGCAGAAAGTAGAGGATGTAAGTGTTAGCTGCAACCAGTGCTCTTGCCGCATCAGAATTATTATTTGGTTCAGTGAGATTAATCGTGTATGTTGTGTCGGTAGCTGAAAATGTCGCCTCTTCAGCAAGTACTAATTCCGTGTCACTGTTAACAGCTTTTATCATGTAAGGATAATTCATATCACCGTTTTTAATGAACATTAACATGCCTGGTGAGACTAATGGATTATTGCTACTCCATTTCGTGCCTGAGCCTTTTACAATAGTAGAGCCTAACACGGTTGTGACTGTACCTTCTGTATAAATCATATTTAATTTTCCGCGACCAAAAGAATCGATATTTTATTAGAATTTAAAGTAATCTTCTGCATCCAATACTAATACAGGGAAAGATGACAAGGCGGTTGTCGTTTCACCAATATATGCTGAATTATAAAAATATCGGTAACGAGAAAGTCCTAAACTTGTTTTGCTATTTTGAAAAATATTGAGGTAGTCAAGGTAGCCACCATCTGTACGCCAGAAATAGTCACCGACACGTTGAAGAGTGTACATCGGCCTTTTTATTCCTGGAATTGCTTTTCCTTTTCCAACCGCAAATTCAGTGCTTGGTACTAAAACAGGTTTTGTCATAACATTAAACTGAGAATTAAATATCACATTACCATCAATATTACGTAATTTTAGTCCGCACCCCCTGATCTCTAGTTCGCCAGATTTAGCTGTCCTAAAAAAGAAATTACATAATATTTAGATTTTGCCAAGCTACGTGAATCACGTCTTATGTTTGAAATCCTTAAACTTTTTACACTTCCACCCCATCCCTGATAGGCTCTCTACCAATATAATTTTTTGCATCGGTAGAATAAAAAAATAAATGGCATTATCTGGTGTTAAACCAGCTCCTAATTCTAAAGGATTAAAAACCCCATCAATAATCATAATCTTCTTATGAAAAGCGTATGAATAACCTGTTATCGGTAGTGAATTTAGAAAAATAGCGCTACCTAATATCTTTAACCCAGCATTTCCTGCAATAGATATTTTACTATAGTCTGGATAAGCTATAATTTGAATAGGCTCAGTCCCTACCCAGTGCAAATTATGCACTATCACCAAACGATTAGACTCAGAATAAGAGACTAATGTTTCTGTTCCTGCAACAACCATAGCGTTACCCTGCTGCACAAATCGTACACTAGCAAGGGCCCCACCCCGAGATAGCACAAATTTATAACCTTGCGGTATTGGGTTGGGGCAAGTCTAAACACCTCTTCTTACGTCAACAGCTTTTGTCCATATGTTTGTCGCTGGAGTTGTATTTTCATTAAAAGAAAAAGAAGAACCATCTGGATTTATTATTCTTAAGCCAATCATATAAATTCTCCAAGCTTTATAATCGGAGTATTACCCGAATATACATAAAAACCTTTATTTGTCAGTCTTGTACGATAAGTAGAAGATACACTGTTAACTTCAAAATTACCGTTAACCATATCTATACGCGTTCCTTGTTGTCCGGGAATATAATTTTTAGACTTTAAATCCATTCCGACTATTACATTTTCAATGGTTGCCTTACTTATTAGCGTATCGTTAAAAATTACCTATCCGTTTTTGATGGCAAAAACCGGCTCCATCTTACCATTAGCCGGATTGTAGGCGATGAAAGTCTGTGCACTAAAGCCAATCTGAGTTGTGACTTTACCGTTTTTAAGCTCAGCACCAATCACCATGCCAGCGTCATAATCTACGCCGTCATGGTGAATCTTGACTAACGATGTCCACGTTACAGAAGCTTCGCCCTTTTTCATGTCGTATTTGGCTTGTAGCCAGTTCTGCGCCGATGCCCAAGATTTATCCGCGGTTACCCTGACCTGATGGATAGATTCAGCCAAGGCTTTGGTATCGGTTACCACATAATTATCAACCCTAACAATTTCGGCTTTCATCTTGCCATTTTGGCGCATGAAGTGCTCAAAGTTACCATTTAGTCTTTTTGCGTTTTCTAAAATTGGCTTCGGTGTTACTCTCTATCCCTTTTTTAACTGCTTAATGACTTCCGTTTCGTTAATCTTTTTGTCAATTTCTTCTAAAATATCACCCGGTAAACTATCTGGTTTGCCTGATGCTTCAACAAAAGGCGATTTTCCATAACTGTTTATCGTGCGAATATAGAAAAAATACACATGGCCAACTTTAAGATTTTCCTGTGTCCAGAACTGTCCTTGCCCGTCTTTAGTGGCATGGTTAATAACTTCATTTTCTGAGGAGTCCGACAATCTCTTATCGCTCAACCAAAACTCAAAGTTACTCCCATACGATGCAGAATCCCCTTGACGTGGCGCAGCAGTTAATGAAAACATGCCGACAGTAATATCAACACTGATTGGAGGAGGTGGGGCTTCGATAGAAAAATCACAAATGGTCGGTTGCGATATTGCCCCTGCTGCATTAATTGCTCTGACCTCAACGCGATAGACTCCTCTTGGTAATCCTGCAATGTCAACACGCTCGCCTGGCACCTGAATAGTTTGAATCACTTTACCTTGTTCAATGATATTTACCTTATTGTGACGGACATCAGCCGCGGCGTTTTCCCAGCTTAGATACCCTTGAACCACATCACCAATATTCACAAGCATAAAGGTAAGATTTATCGGGGGCGCAATGCCACCTGTTGGTAGTTCAGTAAATGGCGGTCTTTCAAAAGGCTTACCAATAATATCCTCGTAAATATACGCGCCGTCCTCTTCTAACAGAATTTCTACGCCTTCCTGCGGATGAAATTTCCATTCAGCCACGCGAAATTCAAGCGATTTAATGCCTAAATTCGGTAAATCGAGCAATACCACATCGCCAGGACGATAAGCGTAGCCATCTAAGTTTAATGTTAGTTGAACACGTCTTCCCGCCCGTTTCTTGCATAAATAGAGGTTGGCTAAACGCTGAGATTGATAAGGACTGCTCACAAAGCGATAATCGATATTTTCTTTAATCTCAAGTCCATCTTCTGCTACCCATTTATCCACTACAATTGAGCTAAAGTCCGTTTTAGTGTATTTCTGTTCCGCATCAACAAAAGTACCATAAATAGCATTGGTCGCCTCACTTAACGACAGTTCAGGTGTAATGCTCACCGTGTCGATGATTTAATGTGGTTCAATTTTAAGCGTAGCAGGGCCATGATACGCCCACATTAATATACCGTGTTGCCCTGCAATGTATGTCGGTTCTGCGCCAATACAACGGTGCATATGTTCAAGGATAGAGGCAGGGGATTCCGATAACTCATAAGCACCATTTAAGGTATAACGCGGCTTAGACTTACCCTCTGGGGTCGTCACTGACTCATCACATAAATCCGCAGCAACTTTAAAGACATTAAAGTCGATATCACTATCGGGCACTTTTAGGTAACTCCGATAGAAATCTAAAATTACCAGTGCGCCATTATTACTCCAATTGGTTCTGTTCGATCTTGGGTCGAATATTTCTTTTCCCCAAACCTCCACTTTAACGTTAGGCACACCATAGGGAAATTTTTCAGCATCATAGGTTAGCGTTAATCTCAGCCAGGCTAAGCCTCGGCCTATCATGTCGTTTTTCCAACTTGGGGCATTTTTGACTAAATAAGGATCAACTCTTTTTCTATCGTTATGTAATTCGTAATCGGCTTTATCGCCAAAAGAGCCTATCGTATCGTCGTTAAGCCAAACTTGACCAATGCGACTGATTTTATGTCCAGCCAGTGTGATTGCCAAGAAAAGTTTTTCGTTTTTATCCTGTTCGCCTTTTTTTTCTTACGCAAAAAAGAGTAGCCCTGAGCAAATTGTTTTGCCCACAATCACCGTTTCTGACGCCGTCGACGAGCGTAAAATCTGCTTGCGCTCTGCCTGGTCACGATAGCCCCCAGAGGGCCGCTTATCCTGAAATAACAATGACCCTGCGGTTTGGACAGCCAAACCCGCTGCCATCAACACCAGTCCCAAACCGCCCGTTGCCACGACGCCCGCTATCATCAAACCCGCACCAATAACGCTTGTGACGGTCTTGCCCATTACTCAATTCTCCATGCCATGATAGGAATTCTATCAACGGGTCTTGCGCCAATATCGGTCACTGCCCAAATCTTATTGGCCCACAAAACACCGAGCGTTAAGCCTTCATCCCCATCAAACATTACTACATCGCCCCGCCCTGCCTGTTCAACGAGTATCGTATTGAAAAAACAGCTTACCCCTTGTTATAAATCGCCAAATTGATTTTTTAATACTCGTAATGCGCCCGCTTTTGAGCGATAACGTCCCCGAATTTCCAAACACAGGTCAAAACCGCAAACGGCAATTACACAGTCAGCAGCGAACAGGCAGCAGTCATGTTCGCCCCATGAAAAAGGGCGACTCATCGCCGCCCTTAGGGTATTGGGTAGTCTGGTTGCCCAGTCTCGACGTCGCATTAGAATTTATATCCTAAACCAATGGTAAAAGCGTCTGTTTTCCACTCACCACTACCGGAGCGTTCATAACCCACATCTAACGTAGCGCCTTGCCAGAAATTGACTTGCATACCAACGCCGTAGGCTAAGTTAGTGCTGCTTTTTGAAAACTTTTTTTACCATATTTGGTAACATCCAAATCAAAGTTTACATTGCTATATCCCAAGCCTACTAATCCATAAATACTTAGATATTCATTAATTCTATAAGCGGGGCCAACCATTAAAGACATATAATCTCCTTTAACATTAGAAGTATGTTTAGATGTCTGTTTATCAATATTCAAGGTAATCAGTTTGTTATAGTCCGTTTTCGAATAAGCAAATGAACTGATAACCCCGCAATCATCACTAAATTCATAGCGATAACGTACAAATGCTCCCCCTGCTTTTGAATAACCATCAGCATAAACTGTTGCAATTCCTTCAGGATCTGGTTTTGTTGTATCCGCTTTCTCAGTTAATATTTTCTCTCCACCAGATTTTACATTCAAATACCCAAAAGAGAGCGTACTCTCACCCGCCTTTGCCATTACCGCGCCTGAAAATAGTGTTGGGATAACCAGCAACAATAGTTTTTTCATTGTTTGTCCTATGATTAAAAAAAGCATTACATTATAGTGGGAAATAGCTTTTACTCAAATTTCACTTATACACAAAAGCGGGCGAATCTTTCTTACTACCCAAATAAATGGCCCGCTCAGCCATTTGTGCCACATAGCGCGGAATATACAGTCATCACTTTTCCGTTTACGCCATGACTCATCCGTGAATCTGTCTAGCAGTCCCATTGACCAGCGCTCAAAGCGATTACCGTCACAGCAACAGCATTCTCTTCCCTGTCGTCATCCCAATCGTTGAGATTTGACCAGCGAATATGACCTCTGCTATTTCAGGCTTACCTTCCTGGTTGATAGCAACCAGCATTAACCGTACATTCCGGCCTCGACTACGCTCATTCATGACATCACCAATGCAGCGAGTCAAACCCTGACAGAGATAAAATGAGCTGCTGTGGGCTGGTATTGTTCTGTTCCTGAACCTGCTCAACCTTACCAAACTAGCCAACACCTTGATAAACTTCACCTGCAATAGGTAAATTACCAACGCCGGTATGCGCACGCGTTACGCCGGATTTTAAATCCAAACGGACGGCAATAACAAGTTCATAGTCATTATTGATCGCTTTAACCATGTTATTTGAAAAAGGATGATAAAGCATTAGTAGAGTGCCTCCTCAAACTCCAAGGTTACCGATGAAAACATGCTTGGTCGAGATTGGAAATTTCCTTGTTCATTACTTGTTAACTTAAAAATACCAAACGGTGAACGGGTTTCTATTTTATCATTTATTTTAGGCGTATATCGCAACATCGGTGAAATTGGTATTGCAGCGTTCCCATCAACATCACTAGTCACATTATCCGTCACCATTTTTAATTCATTGTTAACCGTCAGATAATCTCCTTTTCGCATGACAGTTAAATTAGGCTTGCAATCCTTTGTTTGTAGTATTCTGCCAGTTTAATTTTCAGCACTGACTATCGGATCCCCATTACCGATTAAACCTTTTCGTATCTAGTTGTAAATTTTTATTCGTCCGCTTTCGCCGTCAAATTCAGCAGCCAATGCTTCAAGTTCACGTGACTTATTCTCAGTCAGGTTATTGAAAGGTAAGCTCCACCACCAACTGCTTCTAGGAAAACGCACTGTCTGAACACTTCCGGTAAACGTTGAGGTAAACGTTTTGCTGTTACTCACCAGTTGCCAGTTCATAGCGGAAAGAACGATATTTTCAGGCCATTCAATTATATCCACCGCTATCCTCCCAGTAGTCTTCGTGTTCGTCCATTAGTCGAAAAACCCCACTGGATAAAGGCAATTGTATCACTAGCACCTGCTTTGCGCCTGCTAATGCGGCTTGTTGCATAGCATCATTAAGAGCTTTATCCTCATTTCCAGAGACGTTAATTGTTTGATGAATGTGAATTTCAGGATTAGCAAAATTTGTAGATGAATCTAATGCTCTTACACCAAGAGAGCCATCTTCACCTCTCTTTAACGGCATAATTGCCTCTAGCCCTGCTTCTCCCATTAATCCAATGCCGTTAGCAAACGGGAATAATGTCGGTGAATCAACGACGGTATTGCTATAGGCGCTTAACCCCGACGAACGATAAACATCGCCAAGTGCGTTGGCTTTATGCCAAGGAAATTACCCAACTCAGAGCCACCTAAGCTCGATTCCAGCGCTTTAAAAACCAACATTTTTGTAATCATTCTCGTAATATCGTTGACTACCGATTGCGCAAAATCAGAAAAGTTAAATTTACCCGTCGTCACAAAGTCAGCCAGCGTATTTGACAGGCCCTCGAAAGCGTTTTTAGTAATGTTTCGCATATTATCAAATACGTTCTCTGTTTCAGCCCCAAATTCCTGCCAACCTTTGGCTACGCCTTTCCCCCCATCTTGCGCCCTCTTCGCCTTACTTATTGCAGCAACTCTCACTATCTCAATTTGCTTTTGTTCTTCTTGCGCTAAAAACTGAGTCTGTTCTGCATAAAGTTATGAGGTCTTATCCGAAACTTCCTTATCAAACTGATATCGCCGACTGCGACAGTCATCCCTGACGCGTTGTTCTTCAAGCATCAAATTATAATCTACTTTGGGCATAGTCATTTGCAGAATTCGATTCTGTGCTTCCTGCTGCATTTGAGCCGTACGTTTTGTGATCTCAAAATCCTGATCTGAAAATCGTTGCTTTAATGCTTTTAACTGTAATTCACGCTCTAACCCGGCATTGATTTGCAACTGTGCACGAATTTCATCCGCATGAATTAACACGCTCTTCTGCGATGCATTCAGCGTTTGCCCTTTTAATCGAGTGCGTTCTTGCTCAAAGGCGACTAATTTCCGCTCTGAATCGAGCGGTTTTTCATTTTCCATTAACTGCGCCTGTAAGGTCGCCGTTTGTGGTTGTAGTTGCTCAATTCGCTGACGCCCTGCATCAACGGTTTTACCGGACGTTTTTTGTGGAGAGGCGTACAGTTTGTCCAGTCCTTTTAGCTCCTTAGTATACTCATCCAACGTTAGGCCACCATCTTTATAGCGTTGATCAATTTCCTGCTGAATTCTTGCTCTTTCTTTCAGCGGATCTTTACCCTCATTAATTTGTGCCGCGGTTTCGATGGTATGAATGGCTAGCTGTCTTTCGGTTTTCGTTTATGCTTCCCGCTCTTCGCGTTGCTTGGCGTAAATCGCTTCCTGCTTGTCCTTTTCTTTTTGCAATACCTGATTATACAGTGTTAGACTTTGCGTCGATACCGCCATCAACACGTTAAAACTGCCGGTCATATTATCGAGTGATTTTTTATGCGCCTGCGTTAAACGATCACTCTCTTTGATATTTTCCTGATACTGTTTTTCATAGGCGGTTCTTGCAAGCTCCTTCGCCTCTTCAATTTGCCCCCGTCTTTCCAAGGCAGCAATTTGCTCGTAAATCGATTGCGTTAATTCCACACCTTCTGCTGCGTAATTTCGCAAGGCTTTTAACGGTTAGTCCCCAATAGCCGACAGCTTGCCTGACCAATATATCGACACTACCGCCAGACTCCTCAAGTTTAGCCCCAAACTCTGCCACATCTTACAATAGCTTGCCCGTAAACTCCGCACTAGCAGCAGAAGTCACCGCTTTATAGGCTTCGGCTATCCCGCCTAGTCGGTCTGCTAACAAATTCAATTCAACCGTTGTTGTCGATAAAAATAATCCACCTTTTTGAAGGGCTGCATAAAAAGACTTTTTCCTTTCTTCCGCTTCCTTAAACTGCGAATACAAATAAAATACTATTCCCGCTGTCGCCATCAAACCCACATTGAGTGGCCCACCCATCAGATTAACGAGGTTACTGAAAGCAGCTGAAATCCGGCCTGTTACGCGTTGTAACATACTCAACTCAGTATTTGCAACGGCAAGTTGTTACTTGGCCAAAGCTAATTGTCGGGTACCCGTGATTTCCGCTGCCTGTGCCGTCGTTAATTGCGCTGAAGCCGCAGCCGCTTTTTGACTTGCACTGATTTCAGCCAGATTCGCTTCCGCTATCGCTCTGGCATTTGCCGCATTTTGCGCCACATACACCTTTTTAATTTATGCGGTATTCAGTCCATTTGGGGCGTTGATAGCGCGCATCTTTTCAAGATATTCATCAGATGCAAAAACCTGTTCACGCTGCGCGATGGCTTGTACTTTCATTGCCTGTGCAGTTTTTAAACCCTGCTGCGCTCTGGTAGCATCTGCTTTGGCGGCATCAATAGTAGACTATGCATAATCTACCGCGCTTTGCGCGGCTTCTTTCGCCATCTGCCGTTGAGTATCAAAAGTGGAACCCTGTGCAGAGCCGAATAACCGTTCAAAAGCGGGCACCAACGCATTTGAAATCGTACTGGCGGCAACATTGCTACCCGAAACCAGTTTCGTTAACACATGGTGAAGTTGACCAAATCCTTGTGCGGCTTGACCACTCGAACGCTTTGCCTGTGTCGCCATTTGATTAATGGCGCACGCACTCGCATTGGAACTGCTTTCAACCTGACGGGTGAATTGACGGGATTCATTTGCCGCGATACTGTAAGCATCCGTGAGCTGTGATTTGAAACTGGCGGCATTCAGATGCAGTGCCACCGCCAGAGACTGGCGACATCAACCATTTAACATCCTCATAATCGTATTACATTACTGATTAACATCATCATGTGCAATGACTTCATTTTCCGTAATATCTGCCCCTTCGGGTTCCCTTTCCAACAGAAAAAACACTTGCAAGTGCGTAAGTATTTCGTTCGGTAAAGCCGCAATTTTGCGCGGGTCAGGTTCACCCCATCTATCAGCAAGTTGAAAAAGAAAACCTAAGCGAGCGGAGTCGATTAGTTTTTTTAGCGCTATCCAGACTACCACAGCTAAATTGCTGAACAAACTTGAGGGCTTCAATCAATGTGTGGGTAGATTTTGTGGCGATGAGTTCTTCTGCTGTGGGTAATTCCTCAGTGGGTAAGGGTTGCCCTGCTTTATCACAAATCGTTTGCAAAATCAGGTTCGCCCCTGCAATACTTGCCTGCGTATTTGAACCATTGTCCTGCGCCTTTTTTAACGTCTGTTCATACGTATCAAGCTCCGTAATTGTTAAGCGACGTAAATAAACCTCAGTACTAAAGAGGGGATGTTTTTCTACATAAACATCCGGCGCTAATAAACGGGATTTTAGTGATGACATACTATTTCCTACCCTTTATGTGTTCTTATTCTTTGTGCTGTCAGTTGTTAGCTTTATATTATCCGCCGTAAGTTTTGTACTGTCGGCGGTTAAGGCTTTTGGGGTACTGTTCCCCAGGTGAGATTATTCTGTTTGCCTTTCACCGTAATCTGAATGACTTCACTTGCGGGCGCATTGATGTCATTCATCTCCCAACCTGATAATGACAGAACCATTGTCGCTATCCGCTTGTTTGGCAACTCAACATAAAGCTGAACCGTTTCTCTCTTTTGTGCCGCATTTAAAAATGCCGTAAAATTTTCATTTTCTAGATCATCAATAAATCCGATAGATTTTTCAGGGCCCTCAGGCAAATCAGCTATAAATTGCTTGTTTTTATCTATGAGTGTCGTCCAATCAATGAAGCTACCACTTAAACCTGTAGCGCCTGATGCTTTACAATTAATGAGTGGCTTCATCGTTTCAACGCTATCACTCGGTTTGCCAAATTTAACCACCGTACCTGTGGGGAGCGTGGCATATTCCGACGAGGTTTTATTTTCAGACATAATAACTCCTATTATTTAACGATGTTTTTCAATGCTGGCGCGAATTTCTAAGGCCAAGGCATTAAGGATAAATTCACGGTGATAATCCAATGTGGGTCGGATAAAAGGGCGCGCTATTTGTTTAACCGTACCAAACTATTGCGTCGTGCTTTCATCGCATGTTGTTTTCAGGGGCCAACTCTCACTGTGACGACGGTTTGTGTTTTTGTGTCCTTCATGCTACTGCTTGTGCGGATTTTAATGCTATCTATCATATGTTCTTTTTTGCTTAGCCCGTCATAACCCGAATTTGATTTCATGTCGGCTAACACCGGTTTCATTGCTTCACTCCCTGCTTTGCGTAAAACCTTAACCGCAACTTCATCGCCCAGTTTTTTTAATGCGGATTCAAGATCACTTAATCCTTTAACTTCTACTCGGTTTCTCATTTAGCGTCCTCGGCATATGTCAGTATGAAATCACGACCAACGCGATAAATCTTGGGGTTATCTGTCTGTTCTTCCATATTTTGCCAGAAATTACCACGCTCTACTGTTTGCACTGGATAATTTCCTAAGTAACTATGCTCAATACTTTCCCATTGGTCGCGTATTTTATCGCTTATGAATAGTGCTTTTTCATAATCGTCAACTAGCTGAACAATTACCTAAAATCTTGCTTGTACCAATCTAATTCTAGCAAGTCCGGTAAACATTTTTGGATCACTGATGCGTTGGTAAATAACACCTTCAAGATGATTAGACGGTAGCGAGATAGGATATGTTGGTTATTGCGTGATACACTCCAAGTCTACTTTGATATCATTTTCTATCATGACGGTTGTCCGCTTCGGTGGTTATGATCACTCTATCGGATTCATTTCTATCAATAGCTCGCATAGTGAAATTACGGTCTTGATAACCAACTAACCAATTAATATCAACATCACTTCTTGGCCTTATTGTGAATCGCATTGTTTCAATGACCTGTTGTTACTCAGCCGTTCGTATTTTGCGATTAGATATCGCCTCTGCTTTAGCCCAAACTTCACTCACTTTCTCCGTAATAACTTTTTCACCGCCAAGATCATCACGAATGATCTTAAATTTTGAGAGTGTAATACGTTTAGTTAATGATCCTGCTAACATGAACATCTCAGATAATGACAGGTTTATGCAATGAATAAATAAGGGATGTCACGGGAAAATGGAGTTCACCACGTTGATATAAGCTATTATCAGAACCTTCCGGATAACGATATTTTATACTAAAAAATATTATTATTGCGCTTTTTACACGCCAAAATATGGAATATTATTTTATTTTATTTTATTTTATTTTATTTTATTTTATTCTAATTGTTGCTGTTTTTTTCTACCCAGTAATCAACAAAATCGAGTACCGCTTCGGTGGCTGCATTAATATTATCTTGTAATACACTATCCAGCTCATCATGATCGATGCGTAAATGTGCTTTTACCTCTTCTACTGTAACAATGTTCATCATGGTCATTTTGCATCCCTTCCACGTTTAACAATCAGTGTCCAACCTTTAGAAGCGTTTTCACCAGGTTTATCTTGTGTTTTTTCATTACAGTGCCAAAGTGAGCCACTCCAGGTAAACAACATCTCCGGTTTGATATTCTTTTTCAATAGAATAAATACCACCATAAATCATGGTTGGAATGGTATATTCGCTGGTTGTGATAGGTCCATTCGACATTTCAGATCGAATTGATAGTGTTCTAGCATCTTTGAATTCTTCACTTTCTGTATAATGTCCGTTAACGACACATTCCCAGCCGTGCATACCCGTTGTTTGCTGAAACGAACGCCAGATATCCCCTCTATGTGTTGCAAATGTGCCTCTAGGATAACTTCTTGATTCATCAATACTAGGCAACAATTCAATATTTAATGCGTCTTTTCCATTCTTGCCGTCCTTGCCATCTTGAGGTTTTGGTATTATCTCAAGCAGGGCTTTAGCTACGATTTTTGGATCGGCATCTTTACCGTCTTTTGGTTTCGGTAGTTTATCGATAGCATCAGTGATAAAAGCATGGATATCCGGTAATTTTTCAGCAGAAACCGATTGAACTACATCAGCAATTTTTGCATTTATTAACTGTTCAATATCTAGCAAACTAAGTTCAGGTCGTTCTATTGCGGGTTCTTCAATAAGGTTTTTTGTTTTTGCTTCTAATATTTTTTCATTGATAACAATTTCTTTATTTTTTATTTCCTGTTTTAAATTTAAAATTTGTTCATCAACATGTTTTTTAACACTATTTATTTTCTCAACAAGATCTACTTCCTGTTTAGCCAAGACATCGGTAACGGCCTCTCCAATTGCCTCTAATAATGACAACTCGCGTTCGTTCATTTTGTGATAATTCCTTTAAAAATGAATTGACATGCCCGTTTCTCGCTCTCGGTTAGCTATTTTGGTGTTTCTGCGTTTTGCGGTGCGGGATCCTGTGTGTTTTTTTAAATTACTGTCACGTTGAGAAAGCTCTGAAAGACTGTAATTCTGTTGCTGCAAATAAGGGGTATCTCCTCCTTCCACTGCGAGTAAATTTTCCTTTTTCCTAACTTTATTCGCTGTCAACCACCTACCTTTGATACCATCTACGTAAGTTTTAAAACGAGTAGATGTATCCATTCTCAGCAAATCGGTTAAATCGAATTCAATTTTATTTTTATCAGGCAGTTCTAATCCTTCTACGAGTAAATTTTCTATGGCTTCAATATGTGATTGTAAACATTATGAATAATACTGCTGATCTAAGGCTTCGACATTGTTATAAGATGGCACTTCGCCTAATCTAATTTTATACTTTGGTATGTGGAAAACTGAACAACAAATCTCTGCGGTTAATCCAAGTTGCTCAACCAGTTGAGAATCAACTGGACTAACAGAGGTAGAATTATATTTGGGCCCCCTCGGTTATAATTGCTGTTTTACCCGCATTCTTACCGCCATAACTTTGTTTCCCAATGTTCTTTTAATTCACGAACTGAGTCCTCGGAAAGTTTTCCTTGTATCTCAATAATTCCTCCAGATTTTCCGCCATTTACAAATAAATTTGTTAAATTTCTCATAATCGCTGTGCCTTGTGATGCTGCCATCGCACACGCATAAATCGGCGGTAAACCCACTAAGGGATGGTAAAGACAGTTAAAGCGATCATGAATAATTTCAGTAGCCGGTACTGTGATGGTATCTTTAACACCGGAAATATTATCAACGGATGCTTGATAAAAAACTTCACCATCATCACTGATAAGGGGTGTTATTCTGTTGAGGTCAAGGATATGCAGCGAGCTAACTTTTCCTCTGTCTGTTCTCTTTTTAAGAACATACGCATTACCAGACGATAACTTGGAATTAAGCCAGTTTTCAAAAAAATTGATTACGTGTTTGTAATGCATTTTGGTTTTTAATAACGGAAATTAAGGGGGGTGTTTGTATTAATCCAAATGCCATGACTATCTTGCTTTTTTAAAAGCAGAGGTAACTTTGCAATATCAGAAGCAATTAAGGTGATACATGCAAAAATTGGATGATAAGCGAGTATATCCTCTAGACTTAACTCAATATTTTTTTGCTAGGCACTGGGATACGGCTCTTTAACAATAAACGGAAACCAGCCACAGCTTCCTAAATTTCTACCTGAAAATGAGCGACGCAAAAAACCGCTTAATTTTTTGAAAACGGGCATAATTCATCCATTTCTTGTAAAAAATAAAGGCGCGATATGCGCCATTTTATTACTAAACCTCGAAGGAAGGTGTTTGCTTTGTTCCATCTGTCAACGCTACTATCAGCGTCACCGTGTTTCCTGTTTTTGATGCTGTAATTGTTTTGATACCTACGCCTTTGTCCCCTTTTTGGGTAAGGCATTAAGTGCTTCAAAGTTGTCATTAGCTACACTAAAGGCATTATGCAAGGTATCGCCAGTGCCATCATTAGTACCGGTACGAATATTGATTTTTTTTAATATCTACCATTATTTATCCTTACTCTTAGTGCTATCTGCTGTTAACGTTGTGTTATCCACCGTAAATTTTGTACTATCGGCGGTTAAGACTTTGGGTCGGTAACAGAGGTTTTGTAGTTAACATTTGAAACCTACCCTACCGCTTCTGTTCTGTGTTTACGCCAATTAATAAAACGTTCAGCTCGAATCGCAACGCTGTTGGTCTGGAACATAGAAACCAACTGAGCACCTTTGCCTGTTTTACTGTTGTTGGTAGGCTGATCTTCCATCTCTAATGAGGCTTCACGGCTCGCTTCAATAACAACTTGGCCGTCATCAGCTAGGTAAATATCTGAAGAATTTACTAAAATAAGATTAGTACCCACATATTGCGAAACAATTGCCGGGAATCCTTGGAATGTGCCTCCTAATAAGGTCAGCTCAGGGTACATTTTTTGACCGAGTGGATTTTTCATTTTCGATAGTGCAAGTGGTGCCGTCATTGATGACATGAGCCACACACCGTTGGTGGGTGTTAGATTCGCATTGATAAAGGCCTCAAATAGCAGTTCAACGTCTGCTTCTGGATTTCCCGTTGATTTTATTGCGGTGACATCATTTGTGATGGAGGCGGGTGATACACCTGCAACTTCTGCTTTTGTAGGATTAATAAAATCCCTATCAATACGTTCAATAATGGCGGCAGCTAAAGCATTTCGCACTAACAGGTGAGCTGAAGGAGTGCTAAATCTAACAAGTTCATCTGTTAATACTGCAATATTAGCGACTTTAGCAAAACCTAACGTAATTGATTTAAAATCTACTTTAGTTAATGGCTTGAGTGCTGCTTGTCCTACCCAATATCCATTACCGCCACTAATTTAGCCAGTAATACGAACATTGAAAGAAACGTTAAATAAAGACGGAATGATTCCTGTGCCGAATTGCCAAATAATGGTTTTGGGACGTAAAAATTCGATGAAATCATCCACAAAAGTTTTATAATCAACCAGTGCACCAGCCCAATCTGGGTCTGTTGTTGTTCCAGCACTTACCGCCGCTTTTAAAACATTTTGAATGCGTGGCTGCTCTGGATATTTCGCTTTCGCAATCTCTAACGCTTGATGGGTATTTTCTTTAGCGGATGCTAAACATTTTACATGGCGTGCAAACTCAATGCCTGGAGCGAGTTTCTCATCTGCTTTAACAATGCCGGAACGACTACGCACTGCGTCTAAGATTTATTTTTGAGTGTTATCAACGGGTTTTGCGGTTTTAATCTGCGTATCTTGAATTTCACGCAATCGTGATAAATGTGCATCAACCGATTTGATTTCTGCCGTTAGGTTGTCGTAGTTTTCTGACTCTTCTTGGTCAAGTGTGCGGCCTTCTTCGGCGGCTTTATTCATGATGTCTAAACGAGCAGCATCGTTAGCCGAGCGCTTAGATTCAAATGATTTTATTTGTTCAGCGATAGTCATCTGACTTTCCTTTTTATTGATTGATGCTGAAACGCCAGCTTTTAAATTTGATAATTTATTTTTTTTGCCTAGTGCTGCCGGACGAGGCAGGTGGGGTGAATAATAATTTTATGGTTTGAATATTACATTCTGCGTTAGCAGGAATAGTGACAGCGAAAAGTTCATTCCATTGCCATTTTGTAAAGTGAATGCCGCCTTCATCAATGAAGCTATACTCAAGCGGTCTAAAACCGATAAAAAACCCTTTTACAAGCCCAGACTTGATTGATTCCCAGGCTTCTTCAAGCCTTGCTGATAACCTTGAGGGTGATGCTAATCTGGCTAATTTTGCTTTGACTTCAATGCTAGCTTTTGTAACTTTGGCCTCTAGCACTTCACCTATCGGTTCGTCCTGATTGTGTTGCCATAGCAGAAGATAGCAGAAGGATAGGCAACGTAAATACTCCATCATATGGATTGACAATATCGCCGTAAGAATCTGTCGAGGGTGTGGTTGCAACACTGGTTATTTCCCTTTTATCTTCATTGACGGATTTTATCGTCAGAAGACTATAGGAACGTTTATCTTGCATAACGACTCCAGAAAAACCACGTTAACACGAGGTTTTCATTAAAATAAGATATTGATTAAACGAAGAAGACTTTATATTCTTTTTTTGCGGGTTCTAGATTTAACGCCATCAGTGAAATGGCATTAAAGAGCGCAATTAGCGGGTCAATTTTTGCCCTACCGCTGGCTTGTTTTGTGATTAATATGGCATTGTCTTTTGGCTCAATACGAGCGTTACTCACGCACCAGTTCATCATCGACTGTTCTGCGTGGATTAAACGCTTCTTCTGCTAATTTGCATTCTGCAGTTTGAATGGCGCCACCTAATCGCCATCCCTGCGGATATACCGACAATACTTTCCTGTGGTATTCCTCACTGAACAATTTCATCTAAAATTCCACCAATTCCCTACTGGATCGACACCGATTTTATCGAATAATCCATATTGATAAATATATTCAACAATATTTGCTAGTGCGCGCGTTGTCATCACCTACCTGTTTCACTAAAGTGAAATCCCCTTCTTTTTCAAAATCAAGTAGTTTTGTAGCTTCACTTTTACGTCGTTCAAGAACAGAATTGTGTCCCCAGGCATAGGACCATGACAGCCATTTTCGCGTGTCTTTGCAGCGACCAACAATAGACAATCCCAGAAGGTCATCAAGCCCACCGCCGTCGATACCCATCGTCACAACCTCAGAACAATTAAGTAACGTCTCCAATGTCAATTCGCTATCAGATTGTTGTGACCAAAAATCCGCGCCTGCCCAGCGATCAGATCGCAATGCTAATCCAATTTCCACATTCGCATGCTTGGCTAAAAATCCCCTAAAGGATGCTTCACCACTTTCTTTTGGCTTTTGATATTCTCGATTTAAAAAAACCTTATCAACGGAATAACCTAAATTAGGATTAACCATTGCAATATTCTCAAGCAACAGATGCTCACCCTTTTCTACCATCTCAGTAGGGTGTTCAAAAATAACGGGTAAAAAATGTGGATCATATATTTTGCCGTCACGAACATCACAGGCATACTGCAATTTCTGTTTAAATACTCCTGATGGAGGTTCATTTAATTGCGTAGTAGTGTAAATGACAAATCCTTCAGGGCGTGAAGCTAGCCCCCCCCAATCGCCTCACGTAACATGTCTTCGGCTTTATCCTGTTTTCCAAATAGCCATAATTCATCAATCAGCGTGCCTACGGATTTGATACCAGATACTGTATTCGGATCAGTAGACACAACCTTTAACGTTGTGTTTGTGTTGCGATGGGTAATTGTTCTGATATGTGTTTGTACTTGAAGCAGATCATTTAAATCATCCTCATACCTGACCCCATCTCTAGCGGGGTTAAACGCATTGTTCGCCACTTAAACTGTCGGGGCAATAATGGTATAGCCTGCCGCCTCTCGCCAATTCAGCAATAAGGCGGTCATCATGATTCCCGCCGCTAACGTGGATTTACTATTTTTCTTAGGTATCAATATAAAAACTTCGGTGATATGTCTTCTGCCTGTTTTAACATTGTAGGAGCCCAAAAGTGCTGCAACTAAATCAAACACCCATTGAGCGCACGATTCGCCAAATGTAGGGCTATTCGGTGCATCAACAATCTTTAACTGTTTAAAAATATCAAGGGCTTGCTCGGCCTGTTCAGGATAAATCGGCTTAGGAATGATTGAGAACCCCTGTTTTATACGCTCAGCCCAATCTGTACAAGCGGTTGACCACTGTTCCATAATTTTCAAACCTTGTTTTCGCGTAATCAACCGCTTTTAAGTTATTAATACCTGATTATTTAGCCACCTCAGACAGCGGTGGCTTCATCGTTCCCCAACGATTGAAATCATGTATAATCAATTAACCCCAACGAACTGAAAAAGGATTAAATATGCGAAATTTTTGTCATTTTTATCTTAAATGTTATCGCTATTTATCTGATGATTTTGAAGAGAAATAAATGCCTAAAAAGCTCAGACCTAAACTAAATCAAAAGAAATAACACTATGAACCGTCATAATATAATTTTTGATATTAATTATTCTTACTACTTAGAAGAAATGTTTAGCACCTTAACGGGACATAGATAAATTGATATCTGTGATTTTGTTTATATTGGGTGGTTCAGTTTTTACACCCTTTTCAAATTTGCTTTTATTTGGTGTCTTTGTTTCATGCCTTTCTGTCATTCGGTATTTCTACGACTACGCTAAACATTCATGTTTTTCAAATATACAGGCCAAGAGATATCTCGCATTAATTTATAATGAATCAACTCTAAGTGATGATGAATTACACCAGAAATTTAATGAATTACAAAAATCAGATACTAAATGCTATGGCATTCTTGCTAATGCAGCTTATAAAAGGACATCAATTAAACTTGGATTGGATGATCACACCAAGTTAACCAAACTTAAATCGATTTTTGCATGTTTTGCCGTTGATTTGCCTTAAATCATAGTCTTTTTGACAGCCGCTGAACAACGAGGCTTTACGGCGTATTGGTAAGCCCTTTTTTAATGTTTTAATAATGGTGTTGGTTAATGCTGTAAATCGATTAACGGTTGCGCTTTCTCTGCTTTTAACTCTTTTTTCCCGGATCATCTAGCTTTCTATGAATATACGGTGCTAATTTAGCTGCTGCGTCTAATGCCAGTTTTGGATCCGTATTAATATGCTTTGTCATAATCAACGTCATCACGTCAACAGGATCTTCCAGATTTTTATTCAGGTTTGCCGTCGTATTCTGTTGCGAAATGTTGACCCCGAAAGTCAACATTTTTAGATAGTTCATGACATCGGGATCTTTAGCTAAATGACTACCCTTTGATATTGTGCTTTTTTCGCTGTAACCCTCGTCAATAGCGGCTTCTCGCGGATTTTTACCCGCACGTAATGCCTCAGCAAATTTCTTTTTTTTATTGTTAGCATATCGTTTTTTCACAAATGTTGATCTTTTCAAAATCGAAATTTTTTCTCTGAATGAGAGGACGGGAGGTTTTTTAAAGTAGGGCGGTTAACCTTTTCGACATCCCCCACACTGTTTTATATTTAAAAACAATGGTTTATCAAATCCATTTTTGTCTTTCACTGATGGCAACCGTCTTCGCATATGCAAAGGATTTGACAGTTTTCAATGGTATCCGCACCCCTTTTGAACAACGGGATGATATGATCAAGCTCAAATCCTGATGGGTAATCGACTAGCGACCACACCGCGCAGTGCGGGTTGTCTTTCCATATGTTAAGTCGACGCTTTTGCAGCTGATACCCAGTAATACGTCGATTGCTAACATGATAGGGTTTAACAGCCGTGTTATTTAATATCATCAATCTTGGCTTTAACATATTAAGTTTCATTTTATTTTCTCGTTAAATAAATAATACTGGTTACTATCCAGCCGCAGTAAGCACTGATAAAATTAATGATAGTTAAACTTCTGTTTAACCATTTAATTGATTTTGTCTCATCATTAAAGTTTTTAACCTATTGATTATTTGTAGCTAAATGGTAGCCAACCTGTTAAACCACCACATAACAAACCAAAAATAAACGTAATTATTGGATAAAGGAGCCACCAATATTCATGAATGATTTGATAAAAATCCTGCAACTTTACTCACCTCTGATTAGTTTATTAACATTTTTCCTGGGGTTATATATTGGTAACAAACACGCAATTGGTAGAGACAAAAGACAGGAATTTAATGGGCGTGCTGAACCCCATAATTGACTATTTTGATTATATGCAGTCATGGTTTGAACGACGGGGTTTTACTACTGCATTCCTCTTACCAGAATCCGCCATAACATGCTTAATGCGCCGGTTATCTAAAAGACAACAGAAACGCTTCGAAGCGTTAATTTGTCAATATCAATCGACTTTTAATCAGCTCAAACATGAAAAATCCAGAACGGATGAGGCATACAATTTATTATTAAAACAGGTGGCAGATATAAAACTATTTTTACGCTTAAAATAAATCAAAATTAGCCACAGTTCAGTCATATCGGCTTCGCTGGTGACAACTCACCCTCATCAAACCAGCCATCAACACCACGACCGTCTGCTGCCAGGTAATCGACATAATATTGATTATTCATATTGGCGTATTCAGCACGGCCTTTGATATGACCTTCTTCACCATTGATAGTAATTTGAACGACTTGACCTAATTCATGTTTAAACATATTGCTTTTCCTTTTAATGGAATTGACACTGTGTTTTGATGTACTGCTGTAAATATTCCACCTGCTTTTTGTTCTCAACTATCATCTCCCGTAGACGGAAATAATCCTGTCGAGCTGATGGACTAAGTTTTGCGGTGGCTTCATCATGTCGGCTCTGGGAGAGGTAGTGGTTTGGGGTGTTGAACACACGGCGTTGACGCGCAACCGCTTGTTGCCAGCACGCCAGCATCATACAGCCTGGCAATTTCAGCTTTGGCATTATTGAGTTCCTTAGTCTGTTGAATATCAAGTTGGTGCAAATCTTCCAGCTCTTGTTGGTACAATTTCCCCACTTCAATTTTCTCACGATATTGCTGTTTTAGCGTTTGGTATTGCGTTTTCAGATTTTGATAGTTTGATAAATAAATCATCAACCCAACAATAATTATCAGGATAGGGATGTAAGGTCGCCATAACATATTATACTCCCCGTATATTGCTTTCAAACAACGCTTTCTCTTCCTGACGACGTTTTAATAATCCAGATGAAATAATTTTTTTTCCTTTACGTGTCACATAACACCATCTTGGAAATTGATTAGCCGCCCCCGGGTAATCCCCCACATTCAGTTTTTTCAGTAACGTCGATGTGGTAAATGCGCCAATTCCAATATTAAAAACGAGTGAGCACAACACATCGAACTGCGTCTGAGTTATCAGTACGGTAATTAAGCTATTGAGCCATTCAACAATCGGTGCAATATCTTTATACAAGAAAATCTCGCCTGTTCGGGGGTGATAACATCACCTTTCTTGACGTTGCTTGTGTGTCCATAGCCGATAGTCCACTGTTCAGCACTACAACGGTAAGCGTGGAGCTTTAGTCCTTCAAATTCCTTTATTCGTGCTATTCCTTCAGAACTAATATCCATGTTCACTTCTTGTTTTTACGTTTAATAAACACGTTTATACGGGCGCGAATATAATCCGTTCCCACGTAACCGATATAAATCGCTAACACCTGCGGTGGGCCATCGGGAAATGTTATTCCTAATAGTGTTTCGATGAAATTCAGTAACGGTTTAGCAAAAAAGCCAATGTGCTACACGACAGCGAGTCTAACATCCGACGACTCCAGGAAGACTTAAGCCATGCGTTACGTAAAAACGAAAAAATAGCGGCGATAATGGCGTAACCAAAATCCGTTTAATTGTAGCGGATCCACGCCAACAGAGCAACCCACATCCCGGTTTTTTTCAGACATTTTCATTGTCATTATTTTTAGAGTTTGATGATGAGAGGCAACATCATGTCGCCCCCTTGGTTTGTTTTTGATTGATTAAGACAATTGCCAGTGCTGTGCTGGAACACCATTACAAGCCTGTGCCACAAGGAAATTATTTAGCCCCCTTGCAGTCAGGCAGTGATCGGTTGCCAGATTCTTAATTTCGAGGCCAGTTTTCAACCCTGCCGTCCAACGTTGTTTCTCATCATTAAAATCACATTTGGCAATTTCCACCGTGAAGTCATTTGTCGTGGTCATGCACTTATCATCTTTAAGCTGAAAATAGCAGAAAGTCACCGGTTCCGGTGAGGGTTTTGGACAAGGTAATAGAAGCGCCAGCTTTGCCTGTAGACCTTCGCCATCGGCAGCACAATTGCGACCATTGGCTATATTAGGCGCACCATATGTTTCCGTAATGACTTTTGCCTGATGAATGTCATCCGCCGTCACACTTTTTGACGCTAGCGTCGTAATAGGGGTTATCAGTGTAAAAGCTAAAAAGTAGTGTACGATTAATTTTTCGCATAAAGATATCCTTTTTTTAAAAATAAAGAGATTCATCAGGCCACAGAATTTTATCAATCGATGACGTAGGCCTGAAAGCCTGACAGCGATTAAACGGAAAGGAAGCCAACCGCCTTACTCGTTTTGATTATTGAATGTATGAGTATTGCGGTGCCGTAAAAAGCGAGGTGAGCAAAAAATAATTAATTGAGGTTTTATTTATCAGTTTACATTTGTACGTAAAAATTCATCATGCGCATTTTAGCATACCTTTTGCGTGCGCACTAGTGTTTGATAACTATTTGTATGATATTTGTACAATACGTCAATATCTAATTGAATATCAATGGATTTAAGGCATCCTAAAATAAATCCTTCCGCAATTTGCATTCTTTCTCTGATTTCACCGTCACGCACTTTGAACTTTCGCGCAATGGCACGCTTGGATATCCCTCTGATGTAATAATCCTCAATGTAACTCAATTCTCTCGCCATACCCACCATCTTAAGGCGACTGGCGCACACATCAATCACTAGCACATCCCCATCACTGCACGATAAGCGATTTGCGCCTGTAAACGGGGCATGAGGCGATTAAAGCCCGATGCCACTGACAACCAGCTCACCACCGCATACGGATTACCCGCACACTAACCGCCCCAGTGTAAAAGTATTTTCTCAATATTTCTGCTCATGATCTTTTCGCTCCGTTAAAAGTGTGAAAGCGTGGAGGTGACACTTAAAATACCTATCAGCCACCCACATTAAGCCTTACAGCATCTACATCTTTACAAAAAAGGTGGGAGGTGGCAGATACTTTAAACATATATAATACGTATATTATATAACAAAATATTACGTTATCTCGTACGTAATAACTTAAAACAAGCAGCACCTACCACCTTTTCTTGTAGCTCTTCGCATTTTTCTAACGCTATACGTATTTCTTCGTTTGTTAATTTTCTTTTTTTACAAGCCTCCAGGGTGAACAGTTTCAACTTTGAATTTTATTTTTTCACATTGCACCAACCCTTTTGCTATTAAAATCGCCGTAATTTGTTTAGCATTGATTTCCACTGCTGAACCCATATCACCAATAATAAAATTAACTATCTGCTGATAGGTCATAACGGGAGAAATAGGATCATCAATCAAATCATGCAAGGTTTTGGCAACATCTGAACGGCTACTTTCTACCATGATCTGACGCTCTTCAGTATTAGGCGCTCTTTGCCAATTGAATTGATTCAAATCAATGGATTTTAAGTACCAAAATACCTGTGATATGAAATTAGCGTCTTGTAAAATAAATAACGATAAAGGGTTTCATAATACTTGACATCTTGTAAGTGATCAGGCCCTCCAAAGACTGCAATACGTCTATCTTCTTCAGGGATAATAATTGCATCTATATGGTTTGATAAAAACAGAAAGCTAGTAAAAATGTCTTCAGTTATTTTCTTTTTTATTATTAACTTCAAATCTAGGCTCGGTAAGAATGTCACGTAGTTGATCGCTAATTAAATACCGCTTATCCGTGTTTTCTCTTACTTCATCAACGCTACATAGTAGAGAATGATGTAAATAGTCATGGTATTGATTCTTGCAAATAACATCCATTTTCGCCCTTGTACAATTCCAGTAGCCTAGAATTTTTTCCATCAATTGAATCATCCATCCTCGCCCCGTTCCGTGTAACATAGATATATGAAGTATAGTAATAGGGCATCGACGATCGGGGCGTTGAACTATCCAGGCTAAACGCGAAATAAAAAAGTCCCTTTGTTCTTTTTTAGGCAAAAGGTATTCCATGTGTTTAAGAAAAACGTCATCTGATTTATCAAAATTAGAAACCGTTGTATGGCCAGATAGATAAAACTCATTAATATCAAAACGCCCATCATGTCGTTTAATTAAACGCCCCTCACCGGGTTGGTATCCAATACTTTCAGCAACCCGTTTTTTAGGATGCTCTATCCAACATTTTGCTGCTGGAATGAGTTGACCTTTTTTACTTATTGACGGTATTTGATAAGGTGCCATCAAATTTTTAAACGATTTCATTTCAATGACACAATTATAAGGAGGGCGTGATAAATCACACACCTGATCACCTTTGACTACATAAATGAAACGTTCAAGGAAGTAGCTTGTCATATCTATATTGATATCGATAAAACCCTCTTCAGTCTTATTATTCGACAGATCATCAAAATCATCTTTACCAAACCCAATAGCGTGCAAGAAATCGCCATCGTTTCGGTGTGCACAACTGGCATGCAGACATTTGAAATGGCCTACTTCAAAACCGGCTGTGTTTTTAGGGAAATACGCCGTACTAGTGACCCCACTATCAGTGTTATGTCCACTTTCAAAATGGCAAGTGATATAGCGTTCTCCATTACAGCCACAGTCTAATGTTAGTCCTTGACTATCCAAGAACTCAGCGACTTCATCAGTTGCATTAGGCGTTGCGATCGAACGGTCTCTTACTTTTCCTAAGCGATTCGATTCTGACGACGACACAACGGGTAATTCGGTAGCTAATACCTGCCAGAAAGCATTTAACTAATTTTCCGTAATTATAAAAGGTTCAGACGGTAAATCATTATCCCACCGAAGCCTCGCACCAGTAGGATGCGCGCCCATGGCAACAAATTGTTGCCCTTTAACGAGAAGCTCAATGATCCCCAAATCGTTTTTTAAACGATGTACACGTTTAGAATACTTACCTTCCACTGCGATGAGGTAAAGGCATTTGTTACTGTTATCTCGAAAACGGCGTGGTGGGATTTGACCAAAGAACTGTAGCATAAAGGCTTGGATACGGGCTTGTACATCTACATCGTCACTATCACAATCCAATGCTACTATGCCAGAGCCTGTTTTAACACAGATGCCGTAATCAGGCTCCCTCATCCATTTTTCAATATCTGCCCCTGTGGAAGATTTGCTAGTCCATTCGGTTATACCAATAACCTGTCGCTGAGAATTATAGATAGAGGGCGTTTTACCTAGTGCTTTCATTTTACTGGAAGGCGAAATAGTAGCCTCAGCATTACAAACCACAGGTAATAATCTATCGTTATAACCAAGGACTAAATCAAAGTGCACCCATTCATTAGGCAACGCACCCCATGTTTTTAGGTGATCACGATCGTCATACGAGCCAGCAACAGCAGGACTCGGGCGCTGATCAGTAACACTACGCCCGACGGAATAATTGATTTGCATGGATTATTTGGCCTTAGTGTTAGTCGGTATTATTTTGTTGTGAATTTTCTGTATGGTGTTTTCTGTATAACTTAGGATTATACTTAAGCGATCCATTGGTTATTTTCTCAATAAGTAATGCAGATTTTTCAAGGATAACATCCCCCCATTGTCCAACAGCCTGTGGAGATATCCCAAAAACATTAGCAACATTCCTTTTTGAGCGAAAATAACTAACAACAATTGCTTTTAACATTCAGAAACCTCAAAATTATAAATTAAAGTTTACTTTTTATAAATAATATTTTATATAATAAAGAGGGGTTTACAAGTGGCTGAATATGATAGGGAAGCAATAGGCCGTAGAATTTACGAAAGACGAACTGAATTAGGTCTAATAGCAATAGATTTATCCGGTCTAATCGGGGTCAGTCGCGTAGCGGTGTCTCAATGAGAAAGAGAACTAAGCGTTTTAGGTGGGGATAAATTAATGAATATATCCGAAGCTTTGAAATGCTCACCTGAATGGATTATTGCTGGTATAGATCGTTTGGAGAAAATACAAGACCTAAAGCTAAACATTGAAGCATCTGATATTAAAGTACTTAGACTTGCTCAGCAGCTACCTGACACTGAGAAAGATAATCTAATAAAAATACTTGAAGACAAAGTCGAATATTATAGAAAATTATACACCGAACTCACTCAAAAACTTTCGCCTCAAAAATAAGCTGTTAGATAAAACTGTACAATATATATCTAAATCTCTTCACTAAAATTATCCATATCAAGATAAGGTAAAATAAAATTTACCTTACATCTTGACATTAAAATTTATGTAAACTAAATTTTAATGAAATTAGTAATGAGACTTACGAATGGGTAACAACTTTACATTATTAGCTAAAAATTTTTATATATTAGAGCAAATATAGAGTTACTACAAAGAATTTCTTTTGGTCTTTCCGGCGAGGAAAGAGATGTTTTGAATACTTTGGTTCTAGATAAAGCAATTGAATTAAAATCACTTTCAGTGAAAGTGCGTGACCAAATCGAGTTAACGAACGATGCCCATACTAACTCAGAAACCCCCAACGCAACAAATAAAGCATATCCAGAAAAACAAAAGAAATTTACAGAGTATTTTAGCACTAGAGAAAATAAAATTTAAAAAATCGCATTATATATTATATCAAGAGTACGTTATTTGTACAAATGGATATATGTACAGTGTAAGGCAAACAAATAACTACTAACACGCTCTTTAACAATTTAGAAAGTCGGAACAGCACAGATTTTTCTGTTTAGACCCCTACGCATTAAATGCGATGTACCGTCAGACGCGATCAGGCTGGCGAGAAGATTAACACTATTCGATAAAAATGGTCGTGAAAGGGCAACACTGGCAGAGAAAAAAATGCAAACGCAAACAACACTAATTATAGGCCATTTTGCGAAGTGGCCTATGGTAAGTGATTTTTTACCCAAATCTAAGAATACAAAATACCAATAATTATTTTTATCTCGCTGAAAAAGCGAACCATAAAACACCAAAAAAGTCGGTTTTTGGGTGTGTGAAATAACCAAAATACAGTCATTAAGTTAAAAATCAACACCAGGCCACTACCAATATGGCTGTAAATATAAACCGGATAGCTCCGGGCATACACCGCCAAAACCCCCTGACGCACCAGAAATATCAGGCATACCCTATTTAACACATTCCATCGGAAAAACCACCATGCAAAAAGCAAAAATCCTGTCATCGGAGCGATTTCCGATGAACAACAACGTCCGGCGTGTACGCTATTTACAAAAACTTGAAGCGCTAAAACGTAATGTCAATCACCAATTCCCTGTCACTGTATACCGTTGAGGCCTCTACACAATGTTTACCGCAAATACTCCCCTGCTGGCAAGACTGACAGAAAACTACACGAAAATGATCATGGCTCACAATCAACTAGCCGAAGCCCACAAAATGTTAATCAGTCAGTTAGTCGGACAATCTGAACATGACCCCAGTGATCCAAACGAACCGACAGGGGTGAAAAAGGCGAAACCCTTCACACCGGATGTTAAGCCACAACCTGTTTCGCCATCTGCTATGGTTGAGCCTAAAGAAATAATTAAGCCTGAAATTACTATAGAAGTGCCCGCTAGCGCTGAAGGCAAACCAGCACCGGTTGTCGCCGAGAAAAAGGTTCAAACCCCCAAGGTAGAAACGAAACCTACTAAAGCCGTTAAACCGATTGTTGAAGCGCCTAAAGTAGAACAGGGTGATATTGAATCGCTTGATTTGCGTCACGTAGTTGCCCTGTCTGTCTTATGTGGTGACAAAGCGCTTAAACTTGACAATACCCAATTGGCCAAAGCCGAAGCGACTTTTGCATCTGAAAAAGCTGATAGCAAAACCGGGCAAATTGATGCGCTTTATTGTACCTTAAACGGGTTACCTAAGGTGCAATTTCTTCCCAAAACCAAGATATTAACTATCTGCCTAAAAATACTGGCTAATTGGGGTAATCTCCAGGGCATTACCGAACGTCGTGAATTTGCCTTGTCATTAGTGCGTGAATTGCCTACACCAGCGGAAGTGAAATTGGTAGAAGCTGAAGACCCACGCACTCAATCTTCAAAACTGATAACCGAATTGGCAAAAAAAGGCTATCGGCATGAAGTCGTTAAAATATTCGATGAACTTAATGCTAAAAGACTGAGTGATATTACCGATGACAATGTAGTTCAATTCATTGAAAAACTGGAAAGCGTTTTAACCGATGATAAATCCGAGGGTAGCGATGGCTGAACATGCAAAACTTTCTCCCTCCTCAGCGCATAGATGGCTTAAATGCTCCACCAGTCTCGCAGTAGAAGCCACCTTACCCGATAAAACATCGCCGTTTGCGGAAGAAGGCAGCGCGGCGCATGCATTAGCAGAAAGTATCCTAACAATGCGTCAAAACCCTTTTAGTGACGGGCGTAAGCGAACATCTGGCTTTGATGCAAAAGATTATATCGGCACATATCCCTTGCTAAAAGCCAATTCGCTACAAGTGGATGAAGAGATGATTGAACACGTCCAGACCTATATCGATACCGTCTGGCAACTTACGGAAGGGAAAATCTTACATGTTGAAGAACGGGTGGATTTTTCAGCGGTCATTGGCGTAGAGAATTCATTCGGTACCGCGGATGCGATTATTATCAGCGATGATGAGTTACAAATCCATGACCTGAAATACGGTAAAGGCGTTAAAGTGTATGCCCAGGACAACGAACAACTCATGCTCTATGCACTGGAAGCTTTACATCAGTTTGACCTAGTTTATGATTTTAAAACGGTTCGGCTTTTTATTCATTAACCCCGCCTTAACCATCTGTCTGACTGGGCGCTATCGGTTGAGGACTTAAAAGACTTTGGGGACTTAGCCCGATTAAGGGGGAAAAGCCATGGAGATGGCAACCCTTGCCGAGAGAAACGGGCTTGATGCGCTACCAGATAGTGCCTTTTCACTGGGCATCAAGCAATGCCGGTTTTGCAAAGCAAAAGGTGGATTGTGTTTTTGTTTTGCCCAGACGCAATTTGTCCATAATGAAGTCAGAGGCTATTTTGTCGATTTAACCCAACGGTTGACACCCCAACTAAACGATGCGCCAAAACGCATTACGCTACTAACCCCTGAGCAAATGGCAAAACTCTACTCGCATGTCGATTTGATAGAAAGCTTTTGTAAAGCCTTACGCAATCGGGTTGCCGAAGCATTACACAACAAGCAATCGGTACCGGGCTTTAAACTGGTTACTGGCAAACAGGGTAATCGCACTTGATGTGATGAGCATGAAGCCGAAACGCTGTTAAAAAACGCCAAACTTAAACAGGAGCAAAAATCTACCACAAGAAAATTATCAGCCCGCCACAGGCTGAAAAACTGCTTAAAAAAGACAAACCGAGTCGCTGGGTAAAACTGGAAGCGCTTATTGAACGAGCAGACGGTAAACCCGTTATCGCACCGGAATCTAACCCACGACCTTCGATTATTACTAACCCCTTAAACGACTTTGACGATGTGATCGAAGCGTCACTCGTTAATAAATCCATTTAATTAAAAGGTAACGTGATGAAAATCAAATTAAACAATGTACGTCTGGCTTTCCCTGATTTATTTGAACCTTCTCAGTTTAGTGGTCAAAGTGAATTCAAATACCGTGCCACTTTCCTTATCGCCAAAAGTCGTACTGACCTGATTGATGAAATCAAAGCCGAGATTAAAGCGGTTATTAAGGAAAAATGGGGAGCCAAAGAGGTAGAAAAAATTTATAACAACATTTGCAATAATCCTAACCGTTTTTGCTTTCAGGATGGAGACAATAAAGAATACGACGGCTATGCCGGAAACATGTATCTCAGTGCCAGTAATAAAGCTCTCGCGTCAGTCTTTGATCGTAATACTTCACCTCTGACGGCGCAAGATGGTCGCCCCTATTCTGGCTGTTACGTTAACGCCATCATTGAGTTTTACGCCTATGACTTTAACGGTAAAGGGGTTTCAGCGTCATTAATAGGCGTTCAGTTTTTCCGTGATGATGATGCGTTTAGTGGTGGAAACGTAGCTTCTGTTGAAGAGTTTGACGACCTTAGCATGGCTGAGGAAGAAGAGTTATTGGCAAGTTAACACCAGGGAACTACTGCCGCCTGAAGTGGTGAAATAATCAGGCACCGCTCAAAAATATGAGTAAATTTTACTCTATTTAATTTAAGGGAAATTTGATATGTAAAGCGTAAATACCCTGAGGAGGCTTAAAAATAAAATTAGATAATATGACTAAAGTCCTTACTCTCACTAACGCCAGTAATAACAGCCATTATCTGCTTGATTTAACGCAACCCGTTTACGCCGATGAGGAAACCAAAACATTAATCAATATGATCCAACTACTGGCTGAAGAAAACCAATTCTTGAGAAAAGAGAATAAGCGATTGGCAAAGAAGCATCGGTAAAATGGCGGGCTATGCAGGATTCGAACCTGCGACCGTGATGGATTAAGAGTCCACTGCTCTACCCACTAAGCTAATAACCCAAGACCGCGCAATTATAACCACAAAATACCCATTGACGAAAGAAGAAATCATGCGCTATAGCTTATATGCATCTGCGAAATCAGATGTCGGAATTAACCTCCTGCTGTAACTACAAAGGCGCATAGCACGCCAACAGCGTGTTTTTTATACGTCAGTCCGCCATATCAAAAATCAATGGTGGGCTGGATGAGGGAGCCGTAAGGCTTGCCGGTCCCTTTGTAGCCGGTAAGGTCAACCTCGTCCAGTTCGCCACCCAAGATTGACCTCAAAGGTGGTGATTATCCTAAACCTACAAAGGAAATTATTACTATGACTACTCTAGTTTTCCGTAATACTATTCTTGAAACTATTTCTCGTAATGGAGAAATCTGGTTTACTTTTGCTGAACTCGCCAAAGCACTGGAATATATAGAAACAGATTCGGTAACAAAAATTTTTAATCGCAATAAAGATGAATTTTGGGAATGTATGGCAACGATGGTCAATTTGGGCGTCGTTAGAAAAACGGGAACGGTGAGAATGCCAGTTCGTATATTCTCGTTACGTGGGGCACACCTAGTCGCTATGTTCGCACGTACAGCTGTAGCAAAAGAATTCAGAAAATGGGTGCTGGATATCCTCGATAAACAAACAGTTAATCAAACCGTTAAACCTAACCCTCAATACCAACCCAAAGCCTCAGAGCGTTTTACCCATTCTGATACACGCAATCTAACACACTTAGTCTGGTGCATGACAGATGGATTCCGTTTTGAGCGTTCATGGAGTAATGCGGTTTGGCTGGCGTTACGTGAAGTGACGGGCACGCCATCACCGGAGCGTTTTCAGGTAGAGCATATACTGTTAATGGCTGACGAATGCCGACGTATTTACTATATCACCGAGTCATTACGCCAGATTATTAATGACGCTGAAAAGCAGGTGATCAAACGACTTTTACGTAAACGTGAAAATATCGATACCGTGTTAGCGGAGATCAAACAGCTTTTTGAACATTTCCACCATCAACAAATCGGGATAATCACCGCTCGCACCGATCACTGGTATGAAGGTGAGTTAACCCATTTCATAAAACGTCACTAATTAATCTTAACGCCCCTTTCTATAGGGGCAATCTTTCATCAATTTCATTATTGAGGAATAACTTTATATGCAAAATCTAATGAACGCACAAAATATCACACTAGTCGGCAGTGAAACGATCGACTCACAACAATTACTGCTAATGGTCAACGAAACACGAAAAGAACATGGTGAACCACCAATTAGAAACAACAAATTTATTGAAAACATTAAGGATGAGCTTGAGGGAGAGTACTACACAAAAAGTGTAGTGCAAAAAATGAACAACACGGAATCAGAAGTTATCGAAATGACGCTTAAGCAAGCGCTTCGTGTTGTCGCGCGTGAGTCGAAAGCGGTTCGCCGCTCGCTGATTGATAAACTGGAGCGGCAAAGTAAACTCCAAAGCGCCAATGAAATTATCGCAGCAATGACCTTAGCTAACGTTGCACAGGAGCGTCGGTTAAAGAGTATCGAGCATCAGGTAGAGCAAGTCTTAGAAGAAATCGAGCATATCAAACAAGACACTATCCCAACGGGTTTCCAAGGCATAGCTATCTTAAAACAAAGTACGGCTTAAGCGATGCGAAATGTCGGTAATTGGTCACAGCGTGGAAGGTGCCTTACAAAAAAGTGCCCCATGTAGTGCCAGGTGGTCAGATTACCCAAATGTCGGTAGTTGAGGAAGAAGCATTTAAATACGCGCTGGATAAGGCGATGCTTGAGTCTGAGAAACGCGGCAGTCAGTGGTATCATCCTAAAATGGGGCGTTTTTCCGTTACCGCCTGATAAGGATGAATTATGCAAAATTTACTGTTTTGCGATCTAGAAACCTATAGCGATATTTCGATTAATTGTGGCACGTATCGTTATGCTGAAAATGCAGAGATATTACTTTTTGCGTATGCTTATAATCATGAACCCGTAAAGGTTTGGGATGTGACGCAAGATAAAACGATGCCAAAGGATTTAAAAGCCTATCTTGATGACTCTGCGATTTTAACTGTCTCGCATAATGGGGGGATGTTTGATACGGTAATTTTAAAACACGTGTTAAATATTGACTTACCGTTATCCCGCGTTCACGACACATTAGTACAAGCACTGGCACATGGCTTACCAGGTGCGTTTGGTTCGCTTTGCGATATTTTCAACGTCGATAGCGATAAAGCCAAAGATAAAGAGGGTAAAGCGCTTATACAGTTATTTTACAAACCGCGCCCTAAAAACAGTAAAATACAGCGCGCCACGGCGTTAACACATTTCGAAGATTGGCAACGGTTTAAAACTTACGCAGGCTCTGATATTTTAGCGATGTGCGAAATTTATCAACATTTACCCCGCTGGAATATGGATTTTGACGAAATAGTGTTATGGTAATTAGACCAAACAATTAATCGCCTTGGAATGTGCATAGATGTTCAACTGGCGAAAAGCGCCTTGACTGCCGTTGAAAACGAGCAAAAACGGTTATCAACCGTCACCCCGCAATTAACGGGTAACACTGTACAGTCCACGACCCAACGTGATGCACTATTACAACATAATTACCTCGGCATTTGGCATCACATTACCGGATATGCAAGCCAGCACGCTACAGCGCCGCATTAACGATATCCCACAGGCTTTACGCGAACTGCTGTCAGTCCGTCTACAATCGTACACAACCAGCACCAGTAAATACAAAGCGCTGTTAAAATCGGTAAGCGCAGATAGACGTCTTCGATGGACTAAGCAATTTTATGGCGCTTCACGCACCGGACGTTGGGCGGGGCGGATTTTTCAGCCCGATAATCTCCCCAGACCCACGCTTGACCAAAATACCCTTGATAACGGGATTGAAGCGTTAAAAGCCGGATGCACAGAGCTGATTTTTGATGACATTATGCAACTGACCAGTTCTGTACTTAGAGGATGTATTGTTGCCCCACTGGGTAAGAAGCTGGTTATCTCCGATTTATCAAATATTGAAGGCCGCATGCTGGCATGGTTGGCAGGGGAAAACTGGAAAGTCAACGCTTTTAGCGAATTTGATAACGTCAAGGGCGATGACCTGTATAAACTCGCCTATGCGCGCGCATTTAATCTTTTACCTGAAAACGTCACTAAAGCCCAACGACAAGTCGGTAAGCTGATGGAACCCGGCTTAGGCTATGGCGGTGGGGTTGTGGTATTTCTGACGTTCGCCCTCGCCTACGGTCTGGATTTAGATGAACTGGCGAAAGCCTCATTACCTAACATACCGCCTAATGTTAAACGAGAAGCAATAAGCTGGTATCAAAAATCCGTTGAAACAGATAAAACTTATGGCCTCAGCGAAAAGGTCTTTGTTACCTGCGATTCCCTTAAACGGATGTAGCGCAATGCTCACCCGCAAACTGTATCCTTTTGGTACGACATTGAAGATGCAGTAAAAAACGCCATTCTATACCTTTTAAGTGCCGTAAACTTACTGTCCGTCCCGATAAAGGCTGGCTCAGGATTTTTTTACCATCAGGACGGAGTATTTGCTACCCTTCTGCGCAAATAGAAAATGGATAAATCACCTATATGGGTATTAATCCCTACAACCGAAAATGGGAACGGTTAAAAACCTACGGGGGGAAAATTACTGAAAATATATGTCAGAGCACTGCACGGGATGTATTAGCCTATAACATTCCACCTATTGAAAAGACGGGTTATGAAATTGTCCTAACCGTCCATGATGAAATTATCAGCGAAGCGCCAGATACCCCACAATTCTCAGCCGAGGTGTTAAGTACACTGTTAAGTGCCAAGCCTTACTGGGCTTTTGATTTACCGCTTAATGCAGCTGGGTTTGAGACTGATCGCTATCGAAAGGAATAAATTACACAGGATAAAATAAACACCAGGGCCTTTAGAAAAAACGACAGTCCACTTTATTTTAAGGCGGCACACGATGCAGTTCACCTTGAACAGGCAGGCGATACCATGAAACCGCACGCGCATGGTCACAGGCAAACCGACTGGCGAGAAATCGTGATAATCGTATCTGGAGTGAACACCGCGCCGATTTTTGTTTGATGCAAATTAAGTGGGAACATATAAAAAGGATGGATTCATGCGGTTAATTAGGGAAAACAATATTGAAAAGCACTTGGTGCATGAAGCTCGAAAAATCGGCGGTATTGCCTATAAATTTGTTTCACCCGGGCGACGAGGCGTGCCTGACCGATTAGTCGCCCTGCCCAATGGCAACATTATTTTTGTGGAATGCAAAGCACCAGGCGAAAGCCCACTCCATACCAGTTATGCGAACACGCACGGCTTTTGCCCTAGGCCATCAGGTCATTATTCTGGACAGTCAGGATCTAAGCAGCATTTTACCCACTATCGGTTGAAAACCATTTAAGCAACTTATCTTGTTGATCCCCTTGTTTAACTAAGGAGGCATATTTTTATGTCTAAATTAGTTGTTATCGAAAATACCATTGTACGCCAAGACGCTTTCGGGCGTTATTGTCTAAATGATCTACACCGTGCCGCCGTTGCACAAGGTAAAGCGACAGAATCGCAACACCCATCAAACTTTCTACGAGGTGATGGAATAGCCTCATTTGTACAATCCTTAAGCAATGCTCAAAAAAGAGCTTCGGTTAATGTGATTAAAGGTGGAATTGAATCAGGAACTTGGGCAGATGAACTCGTTACCATTAGATATACCGCATGGATCGAACCTGCATTCCAAGTTTAGGTTTATGAACAATTTCGTGATTCAGTAAAAAGCAACAATGGCGCATTAACCGATAAAGTGCAAGCTAGCTTCGCCATGATCGCTTTTTACAAGTAAGAACTACGTATCGCCCCTTCTGGTCTACTCGGCGCAATGAAAAAACTGCAATCTTCCCTTGGTATGCGGGATATACTACCCGCTTATGCTGTTGATGCACCCGAAGGAAATTTGACAGTATCAAGCGAAGTGACACATTCTTTTACGGAGCTTTTGCAACTACATGGCAAGCCTTACAGCCCACCATCTGGCTTTAAACGTCTGCAATTATTAGGTATTGTTGAGCGTAAATCACGTCCAAGTAGCAAACATCCTGATAAAGAAAAATTATTCTGGTCACTGACAGAAAAAGGATTACAGTTTGGCAAAAACCTAACAGACCCAAACCATCCTCGTCAAACGCAACCCCATTTCTATGATAGCCAATTTCCTAGGTTATTAGGTGTCATGATGAACGGGATTGCCACAGCGTAGTAAAAAATTGATATTTTAAATCTCTATTGACGAAAGAAGAAATCATGCGCTATAGTTTATTTGCATCTGCAAAACCAGATGTCGGGATTTGCACCCTGCTGTAAGCTACCGCGGACATGTACACGCCGCGAGCGCGTTTTTTAATGTCGTAATCTAGCTATACCTTTCAATGGTGAGCTGGATAGGGCAGCTGAAAAGCTGGCCGGTCGGTGGTTTCCGGTAGTGCAAATCCTGTTCAGTTCACCGCCAATATGAGTTTTGCTCCTCTAGGTGGTGAGTAAATTCAAACCACTATCGGAGGTCATATTATGACTACCACACAAGCTATCTCGTTTTCTTTCCAGGAAACCCATGATGTACGCATAAAGATAATAAATTTTGAGCCGTGGTTCTGCCTTAAAGATGTACGTGAAATTTTATCCATTATTGTTGCAAGCCCTGAACGTTTTCAAATGGATAATAAAGGGGTTACAAAACATGTAACCCTTACAAAAGGTGGAAATCAACTACTCACATTTGTCAATCAACCTAACCTTTATCGTGTTATTTTCCGCAGTAATAAAACCGAGGCAAAACAATTTCAGGATTGGGTGTTTAATGAAGTCCTTCCATCAATCCGCAAAACTGGTAAATATGATCTCCATCAACCACAACCCCAAACTAAAGCCGTAGAGCGTTTTAGCCATTCAGACACCCGTAACCTGATACATTTAGTCTGGTGTATGACAAATGGCTTCCGGTTTGAGCGTTCATGGAGTAATGCGGTGTGGCTGGCGTTGAGTGAAGTCACTGGCACACCATCTCCTGAACATTTTCAGGTAGAGCATATACCGCTGATGGCTGAAGAATGCAGACGGATTTATTACATCACCGAGTCATTACGCCAGATTATCAATGATGCTGAAAAACAGGTTATCAAACGACTTTTACGTAAGCGTGAGAATGTCAATTGCGTTTTAGCGGAGATCAAACAGCTTTTTGAACAATTCCACCATCAACAAATCGGGATAATCACCGCTCGCACCGATCACTGGTATGAAGGTAAATTGACCCACTTCCTAGAACGTCACTAATTAATCTTAACGCCCCTTTTTAAAGGGGCAATCTTTTATCAATTTAAGTATTGAGGAATATCCTTATGTCAAATTTAATCAACATCGAAACAAAAAACATTAACGGCGGATTAATCCAGACGGTTAATGCCCGTGATCTACATGCGTTTTTGGAAATTGGAAAAGATTTTTCCAATTGGATCA
The DNA here is from genome assembly GCF_900343025.1 of Arsenophonus endosymbiont of Aleurodicus floccissimus. GTDB lineage: Bacteria > Pseudomonadota > Gammaproteobacteria > Enterobacterales > Enterobacteriaceae > Arsenophonus. Next base: position 1,108,844 of record NZ_OUND01000001.1, read on the forward strand.
AAGACAGAATTAGACAATACGGATTTGTTGAAAATCAGGATTACATAATTGTTGAAAATTTGAGCTCGCCAAAATTGGCGAGTGCAAAATCTCGCCAACGTCCGATGAAAGACTACTACATCAGCATCGATATGGCGAAAGAGTTGTCAATGGTTGAGCGTAACGAAAAAGGGAAACAGGCAAGGCAGTACTTTATTGAATGTGAAAGACGTGTTTTACAAGCTCAAACATTACTACCAACAGCAAAAGAACTCGCTCTCATGGTTGTTCGTGCTGAGGAAGAGAAAGAAAAGCTATTACTGGAAAATAAAAGTCTCTCAACCGAAAACGATTGTCTTAAAAATCTCCTCAAAGAAGGTATAACCCCCTACCCAGTTTAGCAAAATGCTTAACGTGGTAAACAGCCAACAGATAAATCATTATCTTGCCGCGAAAAACTGGCTCTATAACGAAAGTAAGTCCGGTAACAATTTACGCGGGCGTGTTGCCGCTACCGCTCTGGATAAATATTTAACCGAAAAATAAAACGAAATAAGCCCACATGGTGCGAATAGTTTCATTAGTTATCGCCCTGTTTTGCTGAGAAAAGGCGCACAGCGAATTTATGACCAGTATCTGACTGACAAACTCCCCATGAAAAAGAACTGGAACGGATTACATACCCATGACAAAACTATCCAGATTTTCGCCTGAACAAAAGACAATCGCTAAAACCTTCACCCCCCCGACCTTACCAAAATCTCATTATCAACCACCTGCTCGATATCAAACGCTCAAATGTCTGGGTGGAGATGGGAATGGGTAAAACAGCAGCAACGCTGACGGCGTTAGAAAATCTCTATCTTGCAGGCAGTGAAACCAAACCCACATTGGTGTTAGCCCCTTTACTGGTAGGCCCAATCCACCTGGCCGGATGAGGCGCTTAAATGGAACCGCCGCCATAATATCGAAGTGCAACCCATCATTGGCAACGCCAAAACACGGATGGCAGCACTCAAAAATACCCATGCCAGCGTATTTACTATCAATTATGATAATCTCGTCTGGCTAGTCGACATCCTAGGAGATAGTTGGCCTTTTGGCACGATTATCACCGATGAGAGCACCTGGTTAAAATCATTCCGGTTACGCAAAGGCGGTAAACGCACCGCTGCACTCGCCAAAATCGCGCATAAATCGGTTCATCGATGGGTAAATCTGACCGGTACGCCTTCACCCAACGGGCTGATGGACTTATGGGGGCGAGCGTGGTTTGTTGGCCAGAGAGAACGCCTAGGCAGAACCCATAATGCGTTCACGTCTCGCTGGTTTAATCGCATCCAGTTCCCCGGACAACAGTGGAGCAGGTTTGAGCCTTTAGGGTTTGCGCAGCTACAAATTCAGTTAGCACTCAGTGATGTCACGTTATCCCTTGATGCATCCGACTGGTTCGATATCGAAGAGCCGATAAACAACGTTATCAACATTACGCTACCTGCAAAAGCGCGAGCACACTATCAGGCCATGGAAAAAGAACTGTTTCTTGAATTGGGTGATAGCGCTATTGAAGCGTTAAATGCCGCGGTCAAAACAATAAAAACTTTGCAAATTGCAGCCGGCGCTATATATAGCGATGACAATCACAACTGGACAGTGATACACGATGCCAAAATCCAGGCGCTGGAAAGTATTGTCAATGAAGCCGGAGGGATGACAGTACTGGTTGTTGCTTACCACTGGAAACATGACCTGGAGCGTTTATTAAAAGCGTTTCCAAAAGGGAAAAATTTAGACGCTAATCCACAAACCCTTACCGACTGGAATAATGGCAAAATCCCGTTACTTTTTGCCCAATCTGCAAACTGTGGGCACGGCTTAAATTTACAGGATGGCGGCAATATTCTGGTCTTTTTCTCCCACTGGTGGGATTTAGAGCAGTACTAGCAAATTATCGAACGTATCGGCCCCATCCGTCAAGCGCAAGCCGGACATAACCGCCCTGTCTTTATTCACCATATCGTCGCTAAAGATACCCTTGATGAAGTGGTTATGAAACGTCGCAACTCGAAACGGGCAATACAGGATTTATTACTAGAAGCGATGAAGAGAAAGTAAAAAAAAAGACCAGCGCAATGCTGGCCAACACCAGGGAAAAATGAATTTGACCACAAAAAACGTGAAAGGAATAAAAATTATCATCTGCAATAATCATAGAAGAAAAATAAAGAATTAACCTTAAATTTACAAAAATTTATATTTTAACATCAAATATTTATCATTATTATTATCATTAATAACGAAGAACCCACCATGTGGATTTTAATCCTGGCAGTGTACGCCAGCCCTTACGCATCGAGTAACTTTGCCAGTGTTCATAATCAGGAATTCGACACTGAGAACATGTGCCAATTCGCCTCTAAGCAGTTTCAACGTGAATTTGAGACTTTCAAGGATATTAACGCTAAAGCGATTTGCGTTAATAAATAAGCCAATTTCAAAAGTTTCAACCATGAAACTTAACATCATCAAATTACTAATCACGATATTATTGTTTATCGGTGCAGCGTTTGCCTTCGAACTCATTGTTGGTCAAATTGCTCACGCCGATACCGTCATTGACCCACAAATCAGGTATAAACGTGGTGAATTAGGCAACATCCATTTAGGCGGACAAGAGCTACTGGTTATCGGCATTATGATAGTGCCTGCACTTATCGTTTATTTTAGGGTATTCCTCCTCGACACATTGAAGAATTAGTCTAGAGCTAATAACCATTATCCCACCTGAATTTACACCACTCAAACTACCCATACCGAAAGGTAAGCGTTTACCAGTAATAAAGGAGAAAATCCTATGAATGAATCCCCTTTTGTCAAAACCAGTGAACTTGCAAAAAGGTACAAAGTAACAATACACACTATCAGACAGTGGGCGGATAATGGAAAACAACGGCGGGAAGGTTTTCCACGCCCTCGGTTTAGATCTGATGAGCTTAATTTTGCCAGGCAGGATATTATGGATTGGGAGAAGGGTAAACGATTTGACTAACTTTATTCCACCAGCGCTCATAAACATCTCGCTGTTCCTCTTGGTAGGTATGCTTATCGTATACCTGCCAAACCCCCGGTAATTTATGACCTAACATAATTTCAGCAACATGAGGTTGAGTTAACTGCGCAACACCCGTACGCATAGTTTTACGCAAATCGTGAATTGACCAGTGAGTATAGTTTTCAAATCTGTGAGCCATTTTTTTATTGAGGTTACTAATAAATTTGATATGTCCACCTACACGTAACGGTCTACCACCAGACACGGTAAATAAATAATCACTGCCATAATTCAATTTTTTAGCGGTTTTTATCAATTCCTCTGCCGCTGGAATAATAAGCCGAATAATCGGCTTTTTGCTTTTTCGCCCTGTTTTATGATTTTCGGGCGGTACTGTCCATACTCTTTTCGTAAAATGGAAATCGGTCATTTTCGCTTTTAGCAATTCCCCTATCCGGCAACCAAACAATAACGCTAGTTTTATTATCAGGGCATTTCTAGGGTTATAGTCTGTCACATCGATAAGCGGATTTAAAGAAATAATCCCCCTACGTATTCCCCATCGATGGGCGGTTTTGGCATAACGTAAGACCGCGCACCTATCGTAGGTTTTACTTTTACTACCTCTTCAATTAGCGATAACCAGACATACAAGTGAGTTTCGTCATGAGGTAAATTGCCGATCTTGGGAAAAACATAAATTTCAAATGACCTTAATATTTCACCCGCTTTTATCTGTGCATTTTTAAGTGACTTTTCCCACCAGTCACGAATAACGGATTCAACCATTTTCGCTTCAACTGATTTTTGTTTACGAGTGCGTTTAACCACTTTCGGGTTTCTATGCTGCTTTAGTTCACCTCGGTAAAAAAGCGTACTATCACGGGCATCTTTTAAACTAATTGCCGGATAAGTTCCAATATCTATCCGATCACCTTTCCCCTGCCAACAATAGCGGTATTAAAAAATCACTTTACCTTTTGCTGTCACGCGAACTGATAAACCCTCTCTTTCTGATTTAGTTACCATTTTATCTTGTGGCTTGCCATTTACCGCTCTTAACCAAGAATCACTTACCACCATATTTTTTCTCCTTGCGTTTTTTTTCTATAATATTTCATGTACACTAATATGTACATAAATTTCATGACGCAAGGATTATGATAGGCAGCTAAAAACAGCTATTCTATGCTGAGAAAAAATAAAATATTTATAAAACAGTGTATTAATTATAAAACATCGGATATTGATGACTGGTGTCAGCTACTATTGATGGTTTGATATCATTTACATGCCGAATAACACCTTCGTCAAGGCAACGAGTAATTTCCTGCTCAGATAAAATTGCTTTGGGTTGAATATTAAATAACTCATAAATGGTTGTGTCGGCTTGACGCTGTTTTTTACTCCACAGCCAACTGATCTTATTTTTCTTATAAAGATAAAAACCTCGGACATTTTTACGCCCCTTTCTATCATCTTCCAATATGATATTAAGTTCTGATAGGACAGAAAATCGTTCGCCAAATTGTTCAACAAGCACCGGCATAATTTTAGTGCCTACATCAATTCCGACTTCGTCTAACAAGTTCAATGGACCAATCGGAAAACCAAATTTAACTAAAGCATTATCAATATGCTCAATGGATTCACCAGCTAACAGACAACGTGTCGCTTCAGCAATATAAGGTGCTAGTATCCGATTAACATAAAAACCTGCATTGTCACCAACAACAATTGCAGTTTTACCCTGTTTTTTTGCCAATGTCACAGCAGTAGCAATTGTTTGATTACTCGTCTTACTATGAGGGATCACTTCAACGAATGGCATTTTATCGACTGGACTGAAGTAATGAAGTAATGAAGTAATGAAGTAATGAAGTAATGAAGTAATCAAGTAATGAAGTAATGAAGTAATGAAGTAATGAAGTAATGAAGTAATGAAGTAATGAAGTAATGAAGTCCAATTATACGTTCTGGGTATTTAGCAAACTCTGCAATTTTATGGATAGGTAACGAAGATGTATTAGAAACAAAAGCAACTTCATTTAATGTCATTGCCTCCACTTCCTGTACCATGTTAGGCTTTAATACTAAATCTTCAAAAACGGCTTCTACGATAATTTGCGTTTTTTCAAGCCCTTTATAGTCTAATGTGCCTAAAATTAACATCATCTGTCGAGCGCGCTCTTGTACAGATATACGCTTACGTTTAACTTGCTCCGTTAAGCGCTGCCAACTGAATTTTAATGCTTGATTAAGTCCTCCATTATTAATGTCCTTCACTCGAACAGGTAATTTACCTCGGGCCGCTGTCACATAGGCAATCCCGCCTCCCATGAGGCCTCCACCTAACACACCTACCTGATGAATTGTAGCAGATTTTCCAAAACTACCCATTTCACTTTTTAGCGAAGTCGAGCCAAAAAAAAAGACCTCGTAAAGCGTTAGATTCTGGTGTCATTGCCAGCTTTCCAAAGGCTTTTGCCTCTGCCTCAAGTCCGGCTTGAACACCTTTTTCATAGCCAATAGCAACTACTGAAATCGCTTTTTCTAACGCAGGGTAATGACCTTTTACTTTTTGAATTTGTTTTATTTTTAATTATCGCGAATAAGATATTTCTGATAAACACAGCATGAGAGGCAAACATGTTTTGCCTTTTCTCCCTTTATAAATCCAGTTAATTGCCGTTTGCAATAAAATTTCTGCTGGAACAATATCGTCGACTAAATCCAATTTTAGTGATTGCTTTGACCTTAATTGACGGCTAGTCAGAATCAAATCTAATCCATTAACTAAACCGATTAAACGAGGTAAACGTTGTGTTCCTCCAGAACCAAGTATTAAGCCTAATTGTACCTCTGGTAAACCAAGACGCGTTTTATCTGACAGAGTACAAATTCTTACATGACAGGTAAGCGCTAATTCTAATCCACCGCCTAAACATACTCCATCAATTGCAGCGACAATAGGTAATGGATAATTTTCAAGCAAGTTAAATAATTTTGGCCCTATCATGGCAAGCCTTGTTGCTTCTTCTTTTGTTTTACAATTAGAAACCATACTAATATCAGCGCCAGCAAGAAAACACCCTGGTTTATTTGAAATAATAATAATCCCTTTGAAACCCACTATTGCTTGTGCTTGCTGTAATATCATATAAAATTAGTCAACAAATTCGGCTTTTAATGTATTAACTTTTTCGCCTGGAACATCAATGGAAATAACACCAATATTATTTTGTTTTACGGAAAAATGAAACACAGGATAGCTAGTAATTTCAGGTAAGTTTTTTTCTTCATTTTTATTAGTCATAACTAATCAACCTCCAAAATCATTGCTGCACCTAAACCGCCTGCTGCACAAGCGGTCGTTAGCGCCAAAACCGCCACGACGATGTAACTCATTAAGCGTCTGTGTCACCATACTAGCACCTGTGGTAGCAAATGGATGACCATAAGCAATAGACCCGCCTAATACATTAAATTTTTCCATATTAATTTCACCGATCGCTTCAGATTACCCTAATTTCTCTTGAGCAAATTTTTTGCTCGCAAATATTTTCATATTGGCTAATACTTGAGCAGAAAAAGCTTCATGCATATCAATTAAGGTAAGATCTTTTAAACTTAATCCCGCGTTTTTGAGAGCTAATGGTGTTGCATAAGAAAGGCCTAATAGCATGTCCTGCCAAACGTCAATAGCCGAAAAAGCATAACTAAGAATATAACCCAATGGAGTTATACCTAATGCTTTCGCATTTGATTCAAACATCAACATTACTGCCGCTGCACCATCAGTCATTGGCGTGCTGTTCGCGGCGGTAACAGTACCATGTTGGCGATCAAAAGCAGGTTTTAACTTTGCATAAGAAGCAAGTGTTGAGTCTTTTCGAACATTATTGTCTTCCGATAATGACTCCAGGAACGGCAGTGTATAAGCTGTCATTACTTCTTTCTGTAATACGCCGCTATCCCAAGCCTGGGCGGCTAGGATATGAGAACGATGAGCAAAAGCGTCTTGTTCTTCACGACTAATATGATAAGTTTTTGCCATCTGTTCGGCAGTATCTCCCATTCTTAAACCCGTAGAATATTCCGCTACTGCTGGTGAAGCTAGCAAAAAGTCACGAAAACTTAATGTGCTTAAGAGCCGCAAATGTTGGCCAATTGATTTTGCTCTATTAAGGTCAACTAGAGTGCTTGACATTTTTTTAGTTACTCCAATAGGTAAAACTGATGATGAATCCGCTCCTCCAGCAATACCGACCTCAATAGTACCCGCCTTCATACTTTCTACAATATTGGTAATAGCCTGAAAACTAGTAGCACATGCCCTAGAAATACTATAAGCATCTGTTGAAATAGGTAGTCCAGTGCCTAAAACAATCTCTCTAGCAATATTCGGCACTTCAGGCATCTGAACTACTTGACCAAAACCACTTGATCAATAAGTTGAGAATCAATACCACTGCGAATAACTAATTTACGTACTACCATTTTGCCTAGATCGACAGCAGGTATATTATGATAAGCCGTTGCCTGTTTAGCAAAAGGAAGGCGTAACCCAGTAACAATTGCGATACGATCAGTATTCTTAACGTTGTAGTTCATAGCAGCTCTCGCTTCCCTTTTTATAAAAAATGAAAAATGAAACTATAGTTAATCATTCCCAATACTTCACAGAGATCTGATCTGATAATCAATTGTTATTCAAATGTAGTGAAAGAAAAATAATAAAAATTAAAAACTGAGAAGCGGCACACAAGATATGAATATTTATTTGCCACACAAGTCAAAATATTGAGAACAACTCAACGATCAAATGCCTACAAAACTTCTGTAGGCACTGTTAAATTCAATTAACGCAAATTTAATTGAAAAATTAGCGTTTCAACTTCACAACAAAAGGTAAAATTGGCTAGTAATTTAACACCCTCAGCAATAGGCTGAATCTGATGTTCAATAACACAAGGCTCAGATTCAACTGACCGCGCTTTTTCTATTAGCTGTGTTAATACTTTTTAAGCCTCTTGTTAATTTAAAAAATTTTTTTCAAAAGAAGCGGTACAATTTTGATTATCTATCACTGTACCGACATCAACACAACAGCAAGCAGCAGTTGCTTCTGCATGACAACGATTCTTAGCATCCGACATAATTTTTTCCAACAATAAGCATTAACAAAATATAATCATAACGCTAATTAACAAAAAAATACCAGCTACCATCTGATAATCTATAAAATATCAAGTAGTTATTTAATCTAATATCCCTATTGTTACTCTATCCCTATCACTTCGTATAATTAATGCGCCAATTTTATGTTAAATAAATCACATTTTTACAAACAAATAAAATATACGCATTAAACATGCTTGTAATAAAACCGGTATTCAATTTTATACTCAGTCAACTGGTCTGATTTGCCATATTGGCATGGAGCAATACAATTCGGGCCTTTCTATTACGACTATCAATGTCGTTCTTATCATAAATATAATTTAAGAGGTTTGGGTTATGAACCAGAAAAACCTGTTCAAACATACAATCTTGGCAATGGCTGTAAGTTTTATTTCGACAAATGCCAGTGCTGCTGGCTTTCAACTAAACGAACATTCCACTTCTGCATTGGGTAGTGCTTTTTCAGGGGATGGCGATAATGCTAGTGTTGGTAGTCGCAATCCAGCAGCGATGATGTTATTCAATAACCCAGTACTCTCTCTTGGTGCAATTTATATTAATCCTGACGTTGATATAAAAGGAAAATCACCTGTCACTGGTAATAGTACCAGTTCAAACAACATCGCGCCTCATGCCTGGATACCCAATGCTCATTTTATTTTTCTAGTAAATGAAAAATGGGCTGTTGGCACTTCAATTACCGCTAATTACGGTTTAGCCACTGAATTCAATCACAACTATAATGCTGGGCGTATTGGCGGGAAAACCGATCTCACCGCACTGAACTTAAATTTAAACGGTGCTTATCGCCTTAATGAGCATTTCAGTGCAGGTTTAGGCTTTAATGCAGTCTATGCCGATGCAGAAATTACCCGTCATATTGGGGAATTTGGCCCAATATTGGGGGGCTACCTAAATCAACCACAATTGCCAAACTAAAGGGTAATGATTGGGGATATGGCTGGAATGCCGGCATCCTGTATGAATTAGATGAGAATAATCGTTACAGCTTTACCTTATCGTTCAGAAGTTAAAATAAAGTTTAATGGCGACTATAGTAATGAGCTTCCTTCATCAATCCCTGGTAGTTTAAGCGGCAATAGCATTAAGGGAAAACTGGATCTGAATCTACCAGAAATTTGGGAAATCTCCGGTTATAATAAAGTGGCACCTAAATGGGCGGTTCATTATAGTTTAGCCTATACCAGTTGGAGCCAGTTTAAAGAATTGAAAGCCACCGCAAAAGATGATGGACGCGTTTTATTTAATAAACATGAAAGTTTTAGAGATGTGTTCCGTATTGCTTTAGGCACCACTTACTATCATGATGATCATTGGACATTTCGTACCGGTATTGCCTTTGATGATAGCCCGGTACCCGCTAAAAATCGCTCGATCTCAATTCCTGATCAAGATCGCTTTTGGATCAGTGCTGGTACAACTTATGCCTTTAACGAAAATGCCTCGGTCGACGTAGGCATTTCCTACATGCATGGACAACACGTAAAAATTAAAGAAGAAACGCGATCAATAGGTATGCCACTACCGGCGTATGAATTTAAATCAAGTGGTAGCGCCTGGTTAGCTAGCGTTAACTTTAACTACAAATTCTAATTTTTTCTTAAAAATACAAAAGGATAGCTATTGCTATCCTTGCTAAAATCGATTAGTAAGAAATATTTTAGTGATGATAATATAAAATCCAAATATCATCACTGATGCCATCATTCACTAATTAAATAATTTATCGTAAATGATAATTAGCAAACAATTATATTATTAATTGATTTTTTTATTTATAAAGATTCAAGTTAACGTGACCATAAAAATCAATAAATTATCTCACCGTTATTTTTTACTCATTAACATTTAAATTAAAATATACCAGTATATTACTCATCAATAGAATCCAAATCTTCTTCAATCACAGCAGCGTTAAGATTAATAGTCGGCTTCAACACCCCTCCCTGCGCCTTAAAATCTTTATTCTGAAAATATGCCTCTCTGACCATTAAATATGGATCAGAAGAGTTTTGCAGTATTCCATCAGAGTCTAAAAAAAGTGCCCGTTTTTCGATTCCCTCTATTACCCATTTTCCGGCTGACATCCAAAAAGTAAGGTAACTTAACATCGGATAAGCTTTGTCAGCCCAGTCACCCCCATCTTCTCGTAGGGTAAAACTACCATAACCTGGCAATACCACATATGGACCGTAGCCAACCTGATAATATCCTAAAGTACTACCAAAACGATTAGATTCTTGTTTAACAAGTTTAGGATTAGCCATTGAAGCAATATCGATCAATCCCGCCATACCAAAAACACTATTTAGGAAAAAACGATTGAAATGCTTCATTCCTTGATAAATATCACCGCGTAGAAAATTATTCACCATACTCGCAGGCTCTTCCAGGTTAGCCAAAAAATTAACTAAACCATTACGTGCAGGCATAGGAGCGTAATCACGCCAAGCAACGGCAACTGGACGTACCACATAACGATCCAAAACATGATAATTAAAATCAAACATTGTTCGATTAAAACTCTCTAACGGATCAAAGCGCTGTTGATTATAGGTCGGTGTACTCGAACAGCTCGTAATCAATCCTACTGCAAAAAATACGCCGCATAATCGATATGTTTTAAATCTTGTTTTTCTATTCAACAAAACACCCTCACATAGATTGTCCATTCATAATTATATATCCTCATTAATTTAATCTTACTTACTTTTTGATTTAATGATAAGAATTTAATCACTATTTATCTAAGCATATAATGTGCAAGCGATTACTTTAAATAGGGGGATAGGTTAAAAAAAAATAAATAACCCTAAGTTATAGCCCCAAAATATTAAAAAAAAAACAAACAATAATAATTATTCTCAAAATGATAAACACATCATAATGTAAAATAGATAAACAAATTTAATAACAATAATTATTAAATAATTCACTAAATGATAATTTATGAAATAATAATTTAACGATTTTCTCTAATATAACGCAACAAAGAATCAAACCTATTTAAACACAAATCCAGCAATCAGCAATCAGCAATCAGCAATCAGCAATCAGCAATCAGCAATCAGCAATCAGCAATCAGCAATCAGCAATCAGCAATCAGCAATCAGCAATCAGCAATCAGCAATAAAATTAAACTAATTGTATTCAACAAGTTGATTTTAATAGGGATTTAATAATAAAATAGATAGTATATCAAGGCAATTTAGACTGAAGCAATTCTATGTCCTCTTAGTTTAAATGGATATAACAAGCCCCTCCTAAGGGCTAATTGTAGGTTCGATTCCTACAGGGTACACCATTAACAAATTGATAGCAACTTATTTTAATCAGCAGAAAGTTATTTACCATCCCCTATACTTCTTACCATTTATTGCAATCTGTATTTTGCGTATATTTATACACTACATTTACCGCTAACTTAATATCACTGAACTTACGTTAAGCGTTCTTGTATAATTAATATACTTTTATTTCGTACTAAAAATAACAAGGAGGGGTTATGCCTTTACTATATATAGTTGAAAATATTATAAAAAATATCACGATTGGCGAGCGTGTTAAACACTATATAACAGATGCTAAATCCAAGCGGGTTGTTAGCCAATTAAAAGCAAAATATCAAACAATTACTTATCAACAATTATGGAATAGAGCTGAAAATATTGCCAATGAATGGTATTACCATTGCCAATACCCACTAAAAGCCCAGTGATAAAGTTGTTATTTTATCTTTTATTAATAGTGATTATATTGCTATTAATCTCGCCTGTGTGCAAATTAATGCAATTATAATTTCTCTACAAACTAATTTATCAACCAAAGAATTAACGCTTATTTTACAAGAAGTAGAACCATAAATAATCGCAGCCAGCATAGAATACTTACATATAACAGTAGAGTTAGTAAAAAATAATCAGTCAATAAAACGAATAATTGTTTTCAATTATAACTTTTCCAATGATAATTCAGAAAAACTTGAACAATTACAAAAACAATCAAATATCACAATCTAAGAGCTATCCAATATTATCCATTTAGGTAGCCAGTTACCGAAAGTACCTTACCCTGAGAATAATAATGATCTATCCTAGATATCGATGATAATTTATACATCCAGTAGCACTGGTTCGCCTAAAGGCGCTATTTATAATGAAAAATTTGTATCAAATATGTGGAACCCTACTCTTTTTAATAATAATTCTAATAAAGAAATGACAACTGTTTTGTACCTACCGATAAGTCATAGTTTGGCAAACATACAATTTTATAATCTTTTAGCAAGAGGTGGTACTTGTTATCTGGTGGCTAAAAGTAACTTATCTTCTTTATTTGAAGATATTTCCTTAGCAAAGCCAACTGAACTTATATTAATACCCAGAATAGCTGAAATAATACTGCAGCTATATCAAACTGAGCTAGAACGTCGAAAGAAAACAGAGGATGATCGACAACTTAATACTACACTCAAAGAAGAGATACGTATCAATATTTTTGGCGGCAATGTCAAACAAATAGATTATACTTCAGCGCCACTTGCCAAAGAATTAGCTGATTTTATTGAGTCAATATTTCAAATACCACTGCACAATAATTATGGTAGCACTAAAACATTAGTTATTTGTCATGATAATAAGGTATCGAAACCATACGTTGAGGATTATAAACTTATTGATGTTCCTAAGCTAGATTATTATACAACAGATAAACTTTATCCACGAGGTGAGTTATTACTTAAGACTTCCACTATTATTTCAGGTTATTATAAACGTCCTGAATTAGATAACCAATTTTTTGATGAACAGGGTTATTATAAAACTGGAGATATCGTCGAAGAGCTAGGGAAAAATCAGTTAGCATTTATTGAAAGAAGAAAAAATATTATCAAACTTTTTCATGGTGAATTTATTGCCACTACAATGCTTGAAATTTCATTCAAAAATAGTCCCTTGCTACAAGATATTTTTATCTACGCTGATAGTCAATGGTATTATTTATTAGCTGTTATCATTCCTAAAGCAGAATTATTATATCGCTATAATAAACAACACAATGAAATAAAACGATTAATTCACCAATCACTTAAAAATTTCTAAAGATGCTAATTTAAAACCCTACGAAGTTCCACGAGATTTCTTAATCGATACAGAACCTTTCAGTCAAAAGAATGACTTATGATCAGAACTAGGAAAACCATTAAAAAAATTAAAGCTCGTTATATTGATAAGTTACATCAATTATACAAAGAAATTTACAATAACAATTTGTGAGATTTGTCACAACATATTAATAAAGAAAACATATTAAATACTGTTATAGAATTAACACAGTATCTAGTAGTCTCCTCTGATATTGTTATTAATTCAACAGCAAATTTTTCCCAACTGGGTGGCGACTCTTTGTCTATATTACAATTTTCATTAGAATTAGAAAAAATTTTTGGTGTCATTGTATCTGTCGAAATGATTGCCAATCCAACGTGTACCCTGGATGATATTGCTGATTATATAAAATCAAATCAATATGTAATAAATTCACATCCGATTTTCTCTGTCATACATAGTATAAGATAAGAAGAAAATTTATGCTAGTCAATTAGCTTTAGATAAATTTATAGGTCCCGAGATTTTCCAACAAATAAAAAATTCCTCTCACTTCCTATCGAGCTTTCATAACATATTATTGACTAGAGCAAATGGTTATCTGGGAAAATTTCTTTGTTTAGCTTTACTCGAAGAATTAAATAAAACTGATAGTAAACTAATTTGGATGATACGCGAAAAAGATAATAATAGCGCAAGACAACGTTTAATTAATACGTTTGCGCCACATAATAATCAGCTAACAGTTAAATTTAAACAACTTGCCGATAAATATCTAACTGTATTGGCGGGCGACTTAACTAAGGCAAACTTAGGGCTTGATGAAAAAACATGGGATTATTTATCGCAAACTGTTGATATATTTTTCATGCTGGTGCTTTAGTTAATCATATATTGCCATATCAACATTTGTTTGAAACAAATGTGTTAGGTACAGCAGAATTAATTAAATTAGCGCTCATCAATCGATTGAAGCCTTTCGTTTTTATTTCTAGTGTAATTGTCGCATTACCTTACAATAATAAACCACTAAGCGAAGAAGCTAATATATGCGAAGCCATACCTTACCAAGAAATTAATAATCAATACGCCAATGGCTATGCTATTAGTAAATGGGCGGCTGAAATTTTGCTCCATGATGCATATAATCAATTTAATTTACCTATGATCGTTTTTCGCCCTAGTATGATATTGGCTCATCGCCAATATCATACTCAGCTTAATATTACTGATGTATTTAGTCGATTACTATTAAGTATCATTAATACTAAGATTGCGCCAAAATCATTCTACCATTCAGAGAGCGAACTATCTCTTCATTATAATGGATTAGCAATTGATTTTGTTGCTTCATAAATAATCAAACTATCAAAAAATTATGACCATCAGCGACTCACTTTGAACATAGTTAATCCCAAAAATGATAAAGTGGCTCTTGATACAATTATTGATTGGTTAATTAATTCAGGTTTTAACATTAAAAAAATTGATAACTATCAAGAATGGTATCAACAATTTAAAATTAAAAATGAGGAAATTACCTAAAAATTTAAAACAGTATTCTATGTTACTGTTATTGCACAATTAAAACAGCCATAGAAAATAACCAGCAATTTCTGGTTTCTAGCTAATAAATTTTCTTCTGCTGTTGAGGATACAATACCTACTATTACACCATCTTTAATTAGTAAATATATTTCTGAGTTTAAAACGTTAAATTTATTAATTTAAAATAACTAAATTAATTTTTTAACAAAAAATATCAAATATAATTCTCAATGTTTATTTCTTATTTAATCGTTAAAAGTAAATAATAAAGCACCCCGATATTATGATGGTGCTTTATTATAATTACCGTGTTCAAGATACTAATAGCGTAATGAAATTTAACGACCCGCTTTTAATCGTTGAAAATAATTTTCATACAAAATATTAGCATTGCCCACATCGTTCTGCCATTCCCCTTTTTTTAAGGTTTCTTCATCAGGATATAGGGTTTTATCCGCAACTAACGTGGATGGTAGCAATTGCTTACCTGCTAGATTGGGTGTCGGATAACCAATTTGTTGCGCTACTTTAGCGGCAATATCAGGGCGAAGTAGAAAATTAATCAACTTAAGCGCACCTTCAACATTTTTTGCATTGGCTGGAATTGCTAAGCTATCCATCCAAAAAATGCCACCTTCTTTAGGCCAAATAAATTGTATCGGGGCACCTGATTGACTCACTACATAGGCAGAACCATTCCATAGCATGCCTAAATCAACTTCACCTTGCATAAAAGGGTTCGCGGGATTATCAGAATTAAATGCCATTACATTGTGCATTAATTTTTTTAATTCTTCATATGCAGCTTTAATCAATGCCGGATCTGTTGTATTACCTGAATAACCAAGCTTGAGTAGTGCCATTTGAAACACTTCCCGGGCATCATCAGTTAATAACAGTCCATTTTTATATTCAGGTTTCCATAAATCTACCCAAGAGGTAATAGTTTTGGGATCAATAACTTCACTATTGATACCAATTCCTGTCGCTCCCCAAATATAAGGAATCGAATAATCATTCTTGGGATCAAAGGATTTATGTAATAAATTTGGATCAAGATTTTTAAATTGACTCACTTGACTTTTATCAATCTTTTGTAGCATACCCTCCTTACTCATTTTTGATACAAAATAAGTTGAAGGCACTACTAAATCATAAGCTCCTTCCGCATAAGTTTTGAGTTTGGTATACATACTTTCATTAGATTCATAAGTAGAATAAATTACCTTGATACCAGTTTCTTTAGTAAACTGATTAAGTAGCCCAGGAGGAACATATTCCGACCAATTATAAAAATAGACTACCTTATCATCATTAGCTGCTACTGCTGAGCCAATACTCGCGGCTATGATCCCTGCTGCAAGCCATGAGGAGCACTTTTTCATATAGTGTTTCCTTCATAAAATAATGTTAAATTAAAACCTAATAGACTTTTTTCTAGCCCAAAAAAGTCATTATATGAGGCACCTGTAATTGGGTAAAGCTTATAAAAGTCGTTTAGTGAATTTTTTATTAGAAAAAGACTATTTCGGACATTTTGCTCAAATAAAAAACAAATGATAATGACTAACTGAAATACAATTATTAAAATACCGTTAATATACTAATTAACGATTAATAGTCTTTAATTTTGACACTAACTTAATTTATAGTTTTTATCGATTTTCTTTTTAACATCCATTGACTCAATAACACCATTATCAATGAAAATAGTAATAAAACTGTCGCCAGCGCATTAACTTCTGGTGAAATTCCTATTTTTACCATTGAATAAATTTTTAAAGGTAATATTTCATAAGCCGGTCCAGTAACAAAAGAAGATACAACCACATCATCCATAGAAAGGGTGAAACTTAATAACCAACCAGAAATTACAGCTGGCAATGCTAATGGTAAAATAATTTGCCGTAAAATGGTTAATTCACTAGCACCTAAGTCTCGCGCAGCTTCTAATATTTTCACATCAAAATCCTTCAGTCGTGCATAAACGGTAATAACAACGAAAGGTAGACAAAATGTAATATGAGAGAAGAGTAAAGACCAAAAACCTAAAGAAACGCCTAATAACATAAAGACTAATAGTAATGAAATTGCCATTACAATATCAGGGGACATCATGACAACAAATAGCATACCACTAACAAATGACTTTCCTCTGAATTGGTAGCAAAATAAAGCCACTGCTGCTAATGAACCAATCAAAGTGGTACAACTAGCTGAAATCATTCCTATCGTCAATGAATGGCCTGCCGCCTGTAATAAACTATCATTATTCCACAACATATCATACCAATCGATAGTCAATCCTTTCCACTGATTCCCAAAGCGTGATGCATTAAATGAATTGACAATCAAAATAATAATTGGAATATATAAATAAGCATAAATTATGGTGAGAAAACCACTTCGTAAAAGACGTCCAATCATGCTAAATCCACCTTTTTATTCAGCAAATTCGCAGCACGATAATAAATATAAAGTAGCAAGCCCATTGCAATAGTCAATACAATACTGGTCGCAGCGCCAAAAGGCCAATCGCGCAAATTAAGAAATTGGCTTTTGATAACATTACCAATTAATAAATTTTTTGCCCCACCCATCAAATCCGCGACATAAAACAATCCCATTGCTGGTAGTAACACTAATAAACATCCCGCTATAATGCCAGGCATAGTTAGAGGCACTATAATGCGTAAAAAGGTCTGAAATTTGTTAGCACCAAGATCCTGAGCAGCCTCAAGACAAGATTTATCCAGTTTTTCAATACTAGAATAAAGCGGCATCACCATAAATGGCAGCAAAATATAAACTAATCCCATAATGACGGCTTCTTGTGTATACATGATACGAATAGGTTTATCTATCAATCCAATCCACAGTAAAAAGTCGTTAAAATAACCTCGGGTACTCAAAAAAATCTTCAGCCCATAAATACGAATAAGCGAATTAGTCCAAAATGGCACAATCAATAAAAATAACATCAATGGCTGCAATTTTGGCGGTAATCGTGTTAGAAGAAATGCAAATGGATAACCAATGACTAAGCAACAGAAAGTAGCAATGATTGCCATATTTAGTGAGTGAATCATTACCTCTGCATATAAAGGATCAAATAGCCAAGTATAATTGTCGAGGGTAAAAACCATGTCGACTAAATTAGCATCATCACGGGTCAAAAAACTGGTAATAATGATCATTAAATTTGGTAGAAAGGCAAACAATAGCAACCAGGAAACCAACCCGATAACGATAATATTCTGAAAAATTTTACGGTTATTGTTCATCGAGAAGTACGACCTCCCAACTTTCTACCCATGTTACGGCAATTTTTTGTGCCAACGAGTGGTCAACATCTGGATCATCTTCATTGAAAAATTCACTGGCCATTACCCGCTTACCATTGTTCATTTCTACTTCTATATCAAGCATCATGCCCTTATAGCTGCGTTCACGTACATGACCAATCAGTCCAGAAGGTTGCTGTTCATCATCGATCTCTTTAACGCGTAAATCCTCTGGCCGTAATAAAACTTTTAATCGCTGGCCTGCCGATACAGAAAGCTTAGTGTAAATATCGCACTCATAGCCTTCAATATTGGCACGAATACGTTGCTCATCAATTCGATGTAAAGCAATCGCATCAAAAATATTAATTTCGCCGATAAACCGCGCAACGAATAAATTCTTCGGCTCTTCATATATTTCACGGGGCGACGCATCTTGTTCAATATGACCGTTTCGCATAACTAAAATACGATCAGACATGGCTAACGCTTCTTCTTGATCATGGGTCACATAAATAAAAGTAATCCCTAACTGACGTTGCAAGGCTTTTAATTCACTTTGCATCTTTTTACGTAAGTTATAATCCAGCGCCGATAATGACTCATCTAATAAAAGAACCTTAGGTTTATTAATAACTGCACGTGCAATTGCCACTCTTTGCTGTTGTCCACCCGATAACTGATGGGGATATCGCTGGGCGAAATCTTCTAATTGCACCATGCATAGCGCTTCTTCCACTCTGGGTTTTATTTCTTGAAAAGATTTTTTTTGCATACGTAAACCAAAGGCAACGTTATCAAATACCGACATGTGGGGGAATAAGGCATAACTTTGAAAGACAGTGTTTACATGACGCTGTTCAGCCGGAATGTCCGTAATATCCTGACCTTCAAGAAAAATACGCCCATTATCAGCGTGCTCTAATCCAGCAATTAATCGCAAAATAGTCGTTTTACCACACCCTGACGGACCTAATATGGTAAGAAATTGACCATTATTAATCGTAAGATTAAATTGTGAAATAATATTTTTGCCATCGAAACCTTTAGTTAAGGATTTTAATTCGATTAGTGGTATAAAAGAGGTTGTCTCAGTCATTTAAGGTATCATCTATCCCTTATAGTAATGCAGATAGAACCGCAACTGGAAAAAGACTGTATTAGCTAATCAGGAAAAACACCCAGCAATAGCCAAAACCAGTTGCGCCAATAGATTTAACAAAGACAGAATAATAAACGTAGCAACACAAAATTAAAAGCAATATCATCAGAAAAATGACAACAATAATCCTAATATATTAAATTAAACTTATGCCAAAATAATTAGCAATCAAAATAAATCTAATATTTCTATCTATTTTATATGATTTATTAATATAAGATATAATAAAGCGAGCTTACTATTTTCTTTAAGAATTTGCATAAATTATAGATAATAATTCATAAAAAATTCAATTTATGCTATTGATTAGTTAAAATAACAAATTAAATTTAACAAAATTGCTTATGATAATTATTTTGGCTTGTTATTTTCTTCACTCAGCTAGAATGACAAATACGTAAAAACCGTTGGTACCAACTATGTGGTGTAGGGTGTACTAGCGCATTCAAGGCACGAGAATAGTCCATGACTAAACCCAGCGTCCATGTGCCATTGATATCACTCGCTGGCGAATTTGCGATGCAATCCATAATTCTGGCGCCAGCAATAATTTGCCAAGCGTTAAAAAATTGTTACTTTTATCAGACAGCACTCCCTCTAACGCAGCTTCTAACGCATAAGCCACACTACTGGAGCAATTGCGGTAAGTTAGATTATAAAGCTCTATTTGCCGATATTTTTGCCAAAAATAGCCAAGTTAACCGAGTTATAATGATAAAAATGGATCTGAAAATCTGATCGACACCACTGCGAAACTTCTGAGACATAGTCAGACTGAAATTCACCAGCAACATTATTTTCTTCGGTAGCTTTTAATTTATTTAAAAATTCAGAAAGAGAACGATCGATATCCTCAATAGGATACAAGCTAATATAAATCTGATTTCTGATTTCCAATGCCGCGTGACCGGTAGAGATAACACCATTACTGTCAACAGCTGCAATATAATGATTAATCACTGGCCGAGGTCTGGCCGTTATATTAGCCGAACCTTCTGGTGTCCAAATATGAACTATAAGCGGTAAAATGTGAGACAAATTGATATTCATTCGCTGTTCGTCAGTCATTGGCATAATAGCATCTATTTTAATTTCTTGTTGCTCAAATTCCTTTTGCGATAATGCGCTATCAGCCATTAAAGTAAATATCGTTTGTCCATGTCGAATAACCCGTAATTTATTGGAAAAACGGATGGCAGATATTCCACTAAGCATTAGTAACACAGCCAAAACGATTGAAAATGTCGATTGGTAACTAATGGGGTAAGGAAATAAAATCACCATAGCCAAACAATAAATAAAATCCACCTAGCCAAATAGTACGTTTTCACAGGCGATGACGAACAACTAAAGCGGACACAATACTGAATATAGCAAGTAATAAATAATTAAAGCCTAACATTATTGATAAGATTAAATGACTATAATTGTCATCAATTAAAAGAGAAACAGATACCAGAAAAAATAATCCACCTTTAAGAAAAAGGATAAATTTTTGGCTACCAATTCCACTATTGGCGACAATCAGGGTAATTAAACTCTCAATTAATGTGAATATACTTATCCAGACAACTGGAATATAACGTGTTTGTACTAATTCATCACATAATATAACTAAACCCAATAAAGCCCGTAATACACCACCAATTAATAACTAAATTGACTACTGGCGCATAAATTTTTTACCTAAAAGTAAACAAGCAATTTGCAACATAAAAAATCCATTATAAATTAGCCTTTGATTTTGCAAGAATTTGCCATTCACCTAACAACATTGGATTAGTTTTATCAGCAATAGTAATTAATATTCGATCACGCACATTAAGCCATTTACCATCTAACCCCTTTAATTGAAAATTAACAGGAATACCATGATGAGAGCTTACTAATGACCAGTGCTCTTTTATAATTTGATGGGCCGAAATTTCAATTGATTGTAATATATGGTAAATATTACTTTTTACAGGTAATGATGTTATTAATTTAATTTGTGGATCAAATTTTATTTTGTTATCTTGAATAAATAATTGGTAACGAATAAGGGATTTTGATGCATGTTTAACCGTTTTTTCTACTTGAGATGCAGCAAGCAGTGAAAGTAGCAACATAAAAATGGCAATAACAGATAGGTAAGCTTGAGCAAGTAATAAAGGTTCTTCTCTTAATAAGCCAGGTAAAAAGAAAGGCACATAACCCTATTCGCTATAGAAAATAACAATGGTTCCGAGCACTAATAATCCAATTCCCCGGCCAAAATCTTGTAGAAATAGGATCAAAAGAATAATAAAAATGATCGGTATACAGGCTAATATAATATTTAATGCTGAACCATAATAATGATTAATATAACCTTTTAGTCCGGTGATCGCATCAGAAAAAATTAACCGACTACTTATCGCCAGTAATATTAACCAACATAATATCAATAATACTTTTTTAATACTATTAAGCTGCTTTAATAACTGTGGTTGTACTAAACCTAATAACATAGCAACAGCAAAATAGATACCTGACATATCGGCAAGCCAACTTGTAAAAAAATCATCTAAAATAATCTTCTCATCAAGGGATCCCAACCACACGACACTCAGCCAATTATTAATAGCACATATTATTGCTGAAATCACAATCCAAGTCATAATGGTATTTAATGGCGATTAATATTGTGATAAATATCTTACAATAACGGCAATTAATAACGGGAAAATAAGTAACCTAACTGCACTCATCATACTCAAGGAAAAAGATACAAAATCGAATGGTTCCAAATATCAATTAACCAAACTAAATAAAAAACAAAAAATAGGCCAGGCACGTACTGGTGATAATAAAAATGCCACAATACTTACACCAGCAGGAAACCAGACGACAACTAGCACGTCATCATACGGTACTTATACTTCGTTAGAAATAACCGCCGAAATAAAATAAATTAATGTCCAACTGAGGAATGTAAACCAGCGAATATGACTGGAAATTTTTACCAGTCCTATCATCAACGATCCTTCTTTTTTTTGCTAATGAAATCTTGAATAATCAATAAATAATGTTTACAGGCAAAATAAAACTGTATTTCAAGCAACAAAATAATGAAATATATTAAACTAATACCAAAAGCAAAAAAATTATTAATATTAAATTAGGTTATTACTTTTTTGTTACAAAGAAATGCTGTTGCTAGGCTTTTAAAGAGTATTTTCCACTATTAAAGTAAATTTAATTAATTATTATTTTACAAATATTAAGAAGAGGCTTTGTTAAGAAAGAGCAACAACATTCAAATTATTTACTCAATAGCCAACAAACCAAATTCTTACTACTTAACGCTGATTTAATAACTTTGCAAAAAACGAATAATCAATAAGTTTTAACTTTTAACCGAAACCATTAATTTTTGGCCAGCATTATCCCGGTTTGTAGAACTTTTGCAACATTATATGCACAGTGCTGTAGATTTAACATCCCTTGCTCTAAGGCTGCTTGCTGCGATAAGACTCGAGGTAAAATGCTAAATACCGCATTGATCCCTTGCTGATAGAGAGCATCAATATTTTTTCCTTGGCTACCCACTATTGCGATAATAGGGATACCATATTGAGCCGCAAGCTTTGCAATACCAACGGTTGCTTTTCCAGCCATTGTCTGCCCATCCATACTCCCTTCCCCAACAATAACTAGAGATGCATCGGCTAATTTATCTTTAAAGTGGATAGCCTGACAAACTAATCCAGTGCCTGAACGCAATGTGCCATTTAGAAAAGCCAATGCGGCTAAAGCAATTCCACCACCAGCGCCAGATCCAGGTAGATATCGATAATCAGTACCTGTCATGCGTTGAATAACATTAGCGTAATGAATTAAACCCTGTTCTAAACGGATAACTATGTCGGCTGTAGCGCCTTTTTGGGGCGAAAATATTTTTGCCGCACCTTGTTCGCCAACTAATGGATTATTCACATCACAGGCTATTTCAACCTGACACTATTGCAATCTGCTATCTAAACAAGCCAAATCTATCCGTTCCAGTTCAACCATCTCTTTAGCTACAAACTCTAATAAATGACCATCTGCACGATAAAATTGGGCGTCAAGTGCCTGCATCATGCCAATTCCTCCATCTACCGTAACACTTCCACCAACCGCTAAAATGATCCTTTTAACTCCGCGCTCAAGCGCTGCAAGCATTAACTGGCCGATGCCATAACTGGTTGTTAATAAGGGATCACGTTGCGCTAAAGGAACTTACCTTAATCCACTTACCGCTGCCATTTCTATCATTGCTGTGTCACCATTATTCAGCAAGCCATAATAAGCTTTCACTGGTATTCTCAACGGCCATGTTACGGGTCAATTCAATACGTTCACCGACTTCAGCGTCAATCAATGCATCAACTGTGCCTTCTCCACCATCCGCCATAGCAAAACATAAATATTCAGCTGCTGGAAAAACGGCCATGAAACCTGCTTCGATGGCATGTTCCGCCTGCTTAGCCGTTAAACTTTCTTTAAATGAATCTGGGGCAATAATTATTTTCATTGTTGCTACCATTAAAAATTAAATAACATAATCTTGCTATTAGACGATCACCATAACTAAGAGCCATTCCATTTATTTGATAATAAAATAATAACAGCTAAAATTTTGTTAAATTATGCCAAGACAGGAGACAATATGTATCAAACTATTCTAGTCCCGATCTGTCTGAAGACACATTAACGCAAAAAGTTATCCCCCATATTAACGCGCTAAGTTAAACTGATAATCCTGATTTCTATTTCATTTCTACGATTTATGCGCCTTCTTTTTTCATTGCCAGTAAAATTGTCTATTCTAAACAGCCAATTAGCGATGAAGATGAAATTGTCCAACAAGCTCTGCAAAGCCTACAAAGTATGGCAAAAAATTTGCTATTCCAGCGGATAAAATACACTGCTTAATTAAAACCGATCCGCCAAGGGATGCTATTTTAGAAATCGCCGATGAAATTAATGCTGACTTGATTGTTATCGCCTCTCGCCGACCTAATTTTAGAACACATTTACTCGGTTCAACCGCTACCGCAGTGGTGAATTATGCTAAAATTCCAGTTTTAGTGATTAGATAAACACGATTGTGCGGGAATAATCATCTCGCCTGGCTGGCAATATCACTAATTAATTATTATTCTTAATTTAAGATAAACTATCCATTGATATACACTATTAAATAACATGATTAATTTTTGCCAAATCTATTGTTTGCTTGACGTTCAATAAGCTAAAGGTGATATATGAAAGAATATAAAGTCGTTATCATCGTTGGTAGCTTACGTAAAGGCTC
This sequence comes from Arsenophonus endosymbiont of Aleurodicus floccissimus, assembly GCF_900343025.1. Taxonomy (GTDB): domain Bacteria; phylum Pseudomonadota; class Gammaproteobacteria; order Enterobacterales; family Enterobacteriaceae; genus Arsenophonus. Next base: position 1,133,499 of record NZ_OUND01000001.1, read on the forward strand.
ATATAATAAAAAACTGGCTAACGTATTAATCAAACTGGCTCACCCACAACTACAATTTTCTTTCGCCAAAATAGGAAAACTACCACTCTATAACAAAGATGATGATGAACAGCCAAGTAAAGTAGTACAAGACTTTAAACAACAAATAGCCGATGCTGATGGCGTTATTTTTGTTACCGCAGAATATAATCGATCTATTCCTGGTGTATTAAAAAATGCCCTTGATCAAGGTTCTCGACCTTATGGAAAAAATGTCTGGGCGCAAAAACCTACGGGGGTTATCGGAATTTCTCCTAGCTCTATGGGAAGTGCTCTATCACAACAGCATTTAAGAAATGTGCTAACTTTTCTTGATATGCCAACACTAAATCAACCAGAAGCGTTTATCCAATGGAATGAAAATATTATTGATCAGCATGGTAATTTGCTGGAAAGAACGAAGATTTTTTTACAAAAATGGCTTGATGCTTATAGCAATTTTCTAACAAAACAGCTTAATTAATTAAATTAATATTGTAAATTTAAAGGCTACATAAATTTAAAAAATAACCTTTATCATTCTATTAAAAATGACAGATTATTAATCCGTAATTAACATTAATTCCTTAATGTAAAATAATCTATAAATTTAATAATTTAAACATCTTATTTGTCTTTTAAATAACTTCGATTACCCACAATATCGATAAATTTTACTGGCTTATTTTGCTAATTTCTTTGACTAATAAAATATTATCAAAAATTGAAAGGCCATTTTTGTGAGTAACTTAACTTCCTCTCATATAACGACAGATGCAAATTCTGCCGTTGCTTCCGTAGCATATCGACTCAATGAAATTATCGCAATTTATCCTATCACCCCTAGTTCCAGTATGGCTGAGCAAGCAGATATATGGGCAGCTAATCAGCGAAAAAAATATTTGGCAAGACACACCCAAATAATTGAGATGCAATCAGAAGCTGGTGCCATTGCAACGCTGCATGGAGCCCTGCAAACCGGCGCACTGGCTACCTCATTTACCCCATCGCAGGGATTATTATTGATGATCCCAACGCTTTATAAACTAGCTGGCCAATTACTACCTTTTGTCTTACATGTCGCCACCCATGCCTTATTAATTTTTGGCGATCACTCCGATGTGATGGCTGTGCGACAAACGGGTTGTGCTATGCTGTGCGCTAATAATGTGCAGCAAGCCCAGGATTTTGCCGTTATTGCACAAATAGCTGCGCTAAATAGTCGATTGCCATTTATCCATTTTTTTGATGGTTTTCGTACTTCACATGAAATCAACAAAATTCAGCCAATCTCCGATGAAATACTGCAAAAACTGATACCTCAAAAAGCAATAACAGAACATCGTCAACGTGCTTTGTCGCCAGAGACCCCCACTATCCGAGGAACGACAGCCAACCCAGACACCTATTTTCAAGCTCGTGAAGCTATTAATTCTTGGTATCTTGACGCTTACCAGCATGTTTTAAATGCCATGTTGGCCTTTGGTAATACTACCGGCCGTTACTATCAACCATTTGAATATTATGGCCATCCTGGTGCTGATCGGATCATCATTTTAATGGGATCAGTGGCCGGACCTTGTGAAGAGGTTATCGATCAACTGCTGACATAAAATGAAAAAGTCGGCATGGTAAAAGTTCATCTTTTTCTCCCTTTTTCTGCCCAGCACTTGCTTAAAGAAGTGCCACTATCAGTAAAATCGATTGCCGTTCTTGATCAAAATAAGGAACCAGGATCACAAGCAGAACCGCTTTTCCTAGATATTATGACGGCATTTGCTGAATCATTTAGCCAGGGCCAACGTGATAAGCTACCTAATGTTATTTCTGGTCGCTATGGATTGTCCTCAAAAGAGTTTGATCCTGACTGTGTGTTCACCATTTTTCATCAACTTAAGCTACCAAAGCCCAAACCATGTTTTACTATTGGCATTCATGATGATGTTACCGGACTATCTTTACCAATGATTAAAACATCGCTACCTAATATACACAAATTAGCCGCTTTATTTTATGGCCTAAGTAGTGATGGTTCGGTATCGGCCACCAAAAATACGATCAAACTTATTGGCAACCATACCCCTTTATTTCCACAGGGATACTTCGTTTACGACTCTAAAAAAGCAGGCGGGTAATGGTTTCACATTTACGTATTAACCACCATCCGCTTTATTCATCATACCTCATTAAGCAAGCTGATTTTATAGGTTGTCATCAATGACAGTTTATCCATAAATACCAGTTGATTGAAAAATTAAAGCCCGGCGGTATTTTTTTAATCAATGCTCCTTATAAATCTGATCAAATCTGGCATCATCTGCCGCAAGAAATACAATATCTGCTGCGACAGAAACAAGCACAATGTTATACCATTAATGCTTATCAAATCCCCCGACAATGCCAATTAGGTGGCTGGATAAATACTATTATGCAAACCGCTTTTTTCTATTTGACACAATTATTACCGATGCCTGATGCTTCGCTACGATTAAAAAAGGCAATTAGCCAAACTTATGGCAAAAAAGGCGCTAATATCATTGAAAATAATATTAACGCTATTGATCTTACCATTAAGGCAATAGAAAAATTTGATTTACAAGAGATTGATATCACTAGCCTTTACCGACCCACTACCGTAGCCCATGATGCCCCGGATTTTGTAAAAAATGTTACCGCAGCAATGATCGCAGATTTAGGTGATATTCTACCCGTGTCGGTATTTCCACTCGATGGTAGCCGGCCAACAGGCACGACAAAATGGAAAAAACGCAATATCGCCGAAACAATCCCTATTTGGCAACCTGATCTCTATACCCAATGTAATTATTGTGTTGCCGCCTGCCCTCATGCTGCTATTCGGGCGGAAGTCACTTCTGCCGAAATACTGGAAGCTGCACCGCCTAGTTTACCTTCTTTAGCAGTTAAATCTCGAGATATGCGAGGACTTAATTATATATTACAAGTAGCACCGGAGGATTGTACCGGTTGTAATCTCTGTTATGAAGTTTGTCCAGCAAAAAAGCGGCAAAATCCACAAATCCGCCCTATCAATATGCAGCCACGAGTTGAACATCTAGCGCCAGAAAAAATAAATTTCAATTTTTTCCGGCAAATTCCTGATATCACGCCGCATCAACTAGAGGGTATTGATATTCGTACTTCACAATTAATTACACCGTTATTTAAATATTCAGGTGCCTGTGCCGACTGTGGGGAAACTCCTTATATAAAATTACTGACTCAATTATATGGTGACAGACTGCTGATTGCTAACTCTACGGGCTGCTCATCTATTTACGGTGGTAATCTGTCAACAACTCCCTATACCAAAAATAGCGCGGGGCGAGGGCCCGCTTGGGCAAATTCCTTGTTTGAAGATAACACCGAGTTTGGCCTGGGATTTCGTTTAACATTAGAATAACATAAAAAAAGAGTTTCTCGTCTGCTAGATAGCTTCGCTGAACAATTACCGATAGCACTAATTAATCAACTAAAAGATGATTTTTTATCGGTTGAGATAAAACGTTAATTAATCAGTAACAATCATTACTGAATAATATCAAACACTATTGAAGCTCAACAATTAAGCACCGATGCTCACTATTTGATTGATAAATCAGTATGGATCATTGGTGGTGATGGTTGGGCCTACGATATTGGTTATGGTGGCCTAGATCATGTACTCAATAGTGGCGAAAATATCAATGTTCTAGTGCTAGATACACAATGCTATTCCAACACCGGGGCCAGCAATCAAAAGCGACGCCCATCGGTGGGGTGACTAAGTTTGGTCAAAATGGCAAACAAAAAACCCGTAAAGATCCGGGAATAACCATGATGATGTATGTACATGTATTTGTGGCACAAATCGCTATTGGCGCCCAAATGAATCAGACAGTTAAGGCGATTCAGAAAGCTGGCCTATTCAGAACCATCACTCATTATCGCTTATAGCCCTTGTGAAGAGCATGGTTATGATCTTGCCTATAGTCATCAACAAACCAAGCAACTAACAGCAGCTGGATTTTGACCATTATATCGTTTTGATCCTCAACGTAGTCAGGCAAGAAAAGCAGCGTTAATACTTGATTTAAAATCACCAAACGCATCGCTTGCGGATATCTTATAAAAAGAGCAGAGCTTTTCTCAATTAACCAGACAACTACCTGAACAAGCGGAAATATTGGCAAAACAAGCAGAGATAGCGGCACAAAAGCGCTATGCTTTACTTGAATTACTTGCCAAACAGGATACTAGCTTAGGTCGTGATCCTGTTGATTAAAAAAACAGCGTTGATCAATAAAGCCGCTTATCAATTTAGCGGCTTTATTAACGTTAACTTATTGCAAGTGATTATCGCATTTATCGTTTAGGAATAATTAATACCTGTCCAGGATAAATTTTATTTGGATCTTTCAACATCGGCTTATTTGCTTCAAAAATTTGCTGATAGAGATTAGCATCACCATAAACTTTTTTCGAAATAGCACTCAACGTATCACCCGCTACCACTGTGTAATGCTGAACATCAACACTACTAACTCCAGTATGGTCTTCAACCTTCTCAACACCAGCAACATTGCCAAGGGCAACCAAAATCTTATTTTTCATGTCAACAACAATGCCTTCACCGGAAACGGTGGCTTTACCATTATCATCAACATTGAGATTGACCTGATCAGCCCCTTTGATCCCTAATGAATCAAGATGTTCTTTCAGTTTTTTTCTTTATCTTCTTTAGTTGCCGAAACAGGATCCCATAGTTTGTCGCCGGCACTTTTTAAGAAATCAAATAATACCATATAACCTCCATCATTTAGTTTTGAGGAAATAAATTTAAACCTCAATCTATTAGATAATAAATAAAGTGCTTTAACCTACAAGCTATCTTTCTGACTCTATTTTTATCTAATAGTTTTTATAGTAAATCAATATGTCTATATGTTAATGATTGCAGAATGGTTTGCGCAATTTCGTCAAAGTTAGGCACAAATCATCATTGATAAAGCAATATTGATGGTGGGTACTCCGTACAAGATTCGAACCTGTGACCAATTGATTAAAAGTTCCTTCATCTAACGTTAAGATATTGATTTTAAAGTATATATCAGCTTTCATTTCCATTAATAATGTCATATAGTGACATATTGATGACACGTTAATGGTACCTCAACAAGTCACGTTTGTGACTCACCTCTATTAAACGCTCAACTACTAAGATAATGTCTTAATGGGGTCACCCTTTTCACTGATCCCTAACGTTTTACCGATAGGGGGTGGATTAAGCGCAAATTCACGATAAACGCTGTAGGGGACTGCTTTGGCTTTATCATCCTAGCTACCCGCTTCGATATAATCCTTTTTCATTGAATCTGCTAACCAGACTAATTCTCTCTGACCAAAATAATAAGTTTCTTCGTTTACTGAGTTCATAATTACCATCCTATTGCTATCCATCTCATATCCGTGAATGGAGAAGCATTAGATCCCTCAGTGACCTTACTCTGACGCATGTTAAATCCAACTTTATCCGCATTCATTATATTAGGTGCATACATTTGAGATAGAGTAGAATTGGAATTAAAATTAGCCAATCCCATTCCTGCTAAGGTATTTGGGAAAGCCATAGGAAATAAATTTCTTGAAGTATCATTTCTAGGCACGCACGCCACCTCATTGAATAATCAGGCTCGTATTCGGATCTTTCAGCCAACCATTTGCCAATTTATTCGCTGTCCAGTTCGCTGAATTTATTTTTTTATCGACTTCTGTTTTTTTATAGTTCTCTTCCTGTATCGCCAGGGTTCCATTTTTTTGCGGAAACAGAACCGTTGTTTTCGAAGCAACATCATGAATCTGTGTTCTTTTTGAATTTTTGATATACGAAAACTCAGAACCTGCTGACCCGCCTGTACCGCCTAGATTAAAAATCGTATCACCGTTTGGGGATTCAAGGTTAAGTCTTCCCGCTTTGAGGGATTCTTTTGAATTTTTCTTAGCAAAAGTATCTGTACAGCCTTTTTGGCTTATCACATCGGTTATTGAATCACCGGTCGTTTGTTGAATAGTTCCCTTTAATTTTTCGATATACGCAATATATTGTTCTGCTTGTTCTTTAAATCTATAGGGGTCGTATTTCAATATGTCAGGGAAATAAAATTGTTGTGCACCATAAGCATCATAGACCGCCATTGCATGCCCTTCGACCGTTACAAATTTTGCCACCTGTCCATGATAAACAGGGAACCCGGCGTGATTAATTATAATGGGTTGAACCGCGGGGAAAGTTGAGCCCTCTTCATTTTCAAGATACACTTGAATCTAGTTCTTTGGTAGGGTTGGGTCAGTATCAATCTTACCGATATAGATTTTACCGTTAGCGCATGCCTGAAATTTGCCTCGCAAGGTAAATAACTGAGCAGGCATGCTCACGACAATATTAGGGATAATTTCTGACACGCATTTCTCCTGGCATAGAATAAGTTTTTTTATTGCGTTTCTGATTGCTGTTGACTGGAAGAGGCTGCAATGATAGGCCGCGAAATATTAATAGCCTCATTTAAGGCCCGCTCATAAGCTGGCGTGCCTGTCTTGGTGTTTGCTAGCCTCAACAAGGCGTTTCTTACCGGCTTCGACTCATATATCCTCATGATGATCCCGAAGCCCACTTCACCGGCTAGAGACACCCCTCCTCCCGAGCCAAAAACCCCGCCAATCCTGAGCGGATTAGCCAATGCCTGACCCGTCTGTGTCACTACATTTGCCGTATCCGCACGCTGAGTTGTCTGGAGTACATCATTTAGCGCCTCAAGCTCCTTCATATGCCTTCCGCTGAATACCGTGTTATAGATTTCTCCACCGGCTTGCTTCTTGAGTTTGCTAATTTGTGTCATGAATTTTGCGGGCGAATCCCCTACCGTTTCAGCAATTTTGGCGATATATGCTGCACGTACGGCATCCTTTCCGGTATTATCCAGCGCTGGGCCAGATACGTTTAATATCCGAAGCATGACGACTGTATACTACGCTATTAATTAACTCGGTTGCTTCACGGCTGGCTTTATTTAGGTTGTTGGCAATGCGTTTATTCAGCACCTTGTTGTAGACGTTGGCGTAATCAGAATTTGCTTTGAGGTAGGTGGCGGCTTCCGGAGGGCCAAGGGACTTGCTGACTGAGTTCCGCAAATCTTTTTGTTATGGCATTTTCAACGCTATTCGTCATTGCTTTGGCAACACCATGGCATCACCCTGAACATTTGAGCGAAAGGCCGTTCGGTGTTGCTTAAGCAGGTCAAAATCAACACCGCCTTGCTGAGTTAACTCCCCCTTCAAATTCCGCAGTGTATTAAGCAAATTTTGGTCTGCCGATGTCCCTAGCTTCTCAAGTCTTGATATACCGGTATCAATAGCGTTAACAGCATGGGTTGTTTCTACCAAATTTCGGCCCATTTTTTGCGTTATATCGTCAATAACACGCCCCGCGGCATCTTTACGACTTTTCAGATTGGATGTTAGTGACTTAATCACCGTATCAGGATTGTACTCACCAAACCTGTCGAGATAATCCCTGACAAGTTTGCTACATATTGTCTGTTGCGTTGCTCTACGCGCCACCGTACCCAGTAAGGCGCCTTCCCCACCCTGAGTAAGCCCGCGAGTCAGTGCATTCTGAGGTGGAAGCATGTCTGATGTCATGGGGGCAACCCCCATTGATTCAGCCGTGGTAATCTTCTGCGCTGCCTGTGGAGAGATATCGCCTTTTAATGCCGTTATCCCCTTCACTACCCCTTTTGCAGCTACAGACAGCAACCCTTGTATTGCAAGGTTAACGCCCGCATTTGTCGCGGCGTTCTGAGTAAAGTCGCCTTGTTGATTCGAGGCATTAGCCAGCGAACCTACCATCATTTTTCCTGCTCCGCCAAGTCCTGGGATAAGGTAATCCGCCCACTATCTCCCCTGACTAGGCGTAAGGGTCTGTAGGCCTGTCTGCGGGACGATAAATATCGCCTAATAATTAACCCCCACCGACCCCCCGCTTGACTTAATGCATCGATGAGATTAGCGCCGCCTTGAAGGACATCAAAAGGGATATTTACTAAACCCCGTGCCGCTTCCGTGAAGGGTTCTTGTCCTTGCGACGATCCAGGGGGTTTTTCTTTATCATGATAAGCTACGATTTCATCCGTGGGTATATCAAGATTGGCCATCTGCGCCGATGACAAAGTATTATTATCGTGATGATGAACGGCTTCACCAGACTGAGTAGCTTGTCCAGCAAAGTACTCGTCAAGCGCCGTACCAATATCATCCGTGGGAGTACCATTTTGGAAACTCAAACGTTTTACCCTTTGCCGTGACTTTCATCACTCCACCTTAAATTGAATGCCGGACTTTGATGTATAGTGACCCCCTGATTGCTGAAGTTGATTATTGGCCGCGGAAGAGACGACCAAAGCATCATAGACTCTTCCTGATTGACCTCTCAGTGCGTTGTATTGCCCTTGTATCTTTTTCATTTTTGTTTCCGTTGCGAGGGTAGAATCGCCCGGCTGAGGTAAATACATTTTCGCATATTCTTGTATTTCTGGAAGAGTAATGGCCGCGCCGATTTCTGGCCGAAGAATGGCATACAGGGCATCCCGTGCATTTACCATATATTGTTGTTCTATCGGAGACAGACTCAGGTTTGCCAGTGTTCCATAACCCAACGAGCGATTGATTAATACCACCCGTTTAGTGTCTATCTTTTTTCCTAATTCATGCATTGAATCCATGGAATCCTTCAGGCGGAGGGCGAATCCCACTGCTTTTTTTGATCCCTCATTGGCTTTATCCATGATACTTTGCGCGTTTGGGAGGCTGATTGGCTTCATGCCATCACCCGCAATGGGCTGGTTTATTTTTCCCGTTTCTTCACTCCCATCCGTGTAATATTTGATTACTGAGCTATCGTCATTTTTCTCAACCTGCATGAGCTTTTTACTTACGGTATTAATACCCACCGCATTCACAAATGCCATCGCCGCATCCGGATCTGACTGAAGCATTTTAACGTATTGACGATAGTTTTGCATCGCCGCAGTCGGCGCATAGGCAGTCGTTAACGCATTTGCTCTACTGATGTCCTGTCCTCGCATCGTGACAGCCAGTTTATTTTTATCAATGTCACGCCTTGCCATTTTATCCTGAATGTCAAAATAGTTTTCTGGCCCCAATGCGTGCAGGCCAATTAAATTGGTAATTTAATCAAATTGCTGCGGGTCCTGCTTATAGGATAAAAACGCGGCTTCCGGTGTCAAACCGAGTTGACATAATACCGGTATATTTTTTTATAACGACGCCATAAGAGGCTCATCCCCCTTTTAGCCGCTAGGCGCAAATCCATTGCCGCATCGCAATCATTTGCTTGCTATCCTGATCAACAAATCCCATCCCTTTTTGAATGCGTTCTATGTGTTCAGGATGCGCCGCCGCGAGTTTTTTTATGGCATGACGATCATTGGCCGCATAAGCGGCACCAAAGGATTCCATAAAATCGGCTTCGGCTTGCTGTTGTTTGCCCGCCGCCAATCGGTCATAAATGCCACCCAATCCTTGCGCTAGCATCACGCCCGGATTAGGACGTTCAGCATATTGTGGGACGGTGGGCAACCCTAAGCCCCCTGCCGTTTGATTTTCTATTTACTGACTTGGAAAGCCAGGCAGTTGAAACGTTGCTATAATCACTCCCGATTAAAATAAACTCCCTAACAGACCGAGCCCACCACCGATGGCAGCACCCCAGTGACCACCAATAGACCCCTTCATCCCGCCAATGCTTGCCCCGGTTAACGCGCCGGCCATACCACCGCCTAACGCGCTGTGAAATCCAGAAGGACTATTGGCCGCCGTGGCATTAGCCGCCCCAATGTTATGTACTAACTGACCGACATTATTGGCGTAATTTTGTCCAGCTACAGCCTGTCCACTGGCAGCATTCAGGCCAATACCCACTAAATTACCGTAATTTTGCATCTGTCCCGATAACCAGTTTTGACCCAATGCCGGGGCTATCACCGCTAATTGATTCCCGGTGGCCGTCGACCCTAAACCGCCTGTCGCTTCGGTGGCATTTAGCTGTTGATATCGAGCTTGATTGGCTAAATCATTAAACTGTTGCGAGTGGTACAATGGGTTTAATGCTTGTCCTTGACCGTCTAATGTCGTCAGATTTTGCAAATCTCCTAATGCCGGGGGGCGCTCACTTTCATATACGTCGCCAAATTTTGCATGGCCTGATGCCATTGGTCTCTTTGCAAGGCCAGGGCGTCACGTGACGCCCTGGCCTGTTCGTTAGAGCCGTTATCTCCGCTGCTTCCACCCATTGGCTAATTCCTCTTTCGTTACTTGATACAGGGTCATATTGATTTGGTGATGACCCGCCGTCAAGGCGTTATCAATCACCCCCACTTTTCGCATATTCATTAATTGGCAAATCACTTTTCCCCAGGACGTTTTTTCAGGCACATACGTCATCATGGTTGAGAAGCTGACATTATCCATCAACCATTTTGAAAAACTTCGGGTGGCGCTCAATGCATATTTCCCCCTGAAACCCGGCGCAAATATCGGATGGATTTCCAGTAACTGGTTACGAATAAATTCGATTAAAAAAACCAACCAACATCAATCCTTCAGAAACCCCGACATAAAGTTGATTATTTTTTAATTGATAATCCCCGTTATTTTCCACGGCATCACCGATATTCGCCTTATCGGTAAAAAACCGATAAAATTGTTCGATGTTCTCAATCACTTTAATTTCCATCAATCAATTAATCCGTGTGAACGTAACGCATCTTATAATGCTTTAATCCGTTGTCTGGCAGCGATTAATCCATTGGCTAAAGCCTGAACTTCAGACTGATTATACGTTGTGCCTACATTAAATGATTGATTCGCATTAAACACGTCTTTCAACGCCGTTCCGGTGGCAACAGTAAATCCTGTCACCCGTTGGCCCATCACTTTGATACCATTCACTGAATAAGCCGTCTTGACATTCAGTGACGAGGAGAGCGATTGTAAATCAACCTGCGATTTTGAAATAGTGTCTGCCTGAACCGCATTAATCTGCTACGCCTGTGTCACCAGTTCCCTATCTTGCTCATCATTTCTGGTTTTTGACTGATAGGCATCGTCCGCCGCTTCATTGGCTTTACCGGCCACCCTGCCGATATCCGATAAACTGTTTAAGACAATCATCCGGTAGGCGGTCGAAAAATTAGCCGGTAAAATCGTCGGGTCAATGTGCGTAACCTGGATTTCAACCGGGTTATCCGCATTAGCTGAGTTCATTATGCCATCCTGATTGAAAAATTGGATAAGGTTAAACGGGTGATTTCGTGATAATGCGGATTTTAAAGCCGATATTTTTTCTGACACAACCTATACGTCGTCAGATAATCCTTTTATCATAGCGGAAAGGTGAATTTTGCTCTATCATCTGCTCTCTACTGTAGTTAATCCCATCTGTTGTTAAAGATAGAAATAATTTATCCGCTATTTGGGCCACTCCAGTTGACGCTTCCAGTTCAAAATCAAATGATCGCGCATTATCCGCTTTTATCATCGGGGTATAAAGAATATGTTCAGCTTGTTGTCCATATTGACTTGATGCATTAAAGACTAATTTCCCAATCAATGATTCACGCTTATCACCCACTGTTATCTGATTATCAAAAAACATAAAGTCAATCGCCCGATAAGGTTCATCGTAAAAGTCTCTTTTAAGTAATGACCATTGTAAATATTGATGGCTTGCCGAGCCATCAAAACAAAGCGTGTGTTTGAGCAGGTGAAGGAGTAATAATTCATGGTTGTCAAATCGAATCGACTTCATAAAGGAAGCCGCTAATTCATCCGCAGAATAATCACGGATAATTTTATCGATGGTGGCGGTGGATATTTTACTTTTTTCACCGGCGCCAATGAGATAAACAGCCGGTTGCCCAGTCGATTGATGGCTCAGGATGGCGTATTTGTCTTGATAACGACATTTACAATCACGACCGGCAATACCTCCTTGGATCATATAAGCGTCTTGATTACTATAAAGCGGTTGCGACGTATCCGCCGATCCGGTTAAGGCGAAATACTCGATACTTGACGAACCAAAACAAACAATCAGGTCTCACCATGCGTCGACGGAAACGATGCCATCTGGCTGCGATTCAGCACCATAAAAAGGCCGATATCTATCCGGTTTTGATTCATTTTCCAAATCCGTAACGCCAAATCGTTCACACCCTTTTTGTAACCAGATGTAACCCCCCGATTTCGACAGACATCAATCACTTCACCTAAGTCATATTGCAGGTATTTATCCTTTGGCCAGTTTGATAATTCCTTCTCGCTACCGTCATATCCGTATAACTTGAGTTTACCTTCAACACAAACCGCCTGACTATGACTCGAGTGAGACATCGACCCGCGGCGCATTCGCGCTATATCAGCCACTTCGTTGTTATTACAATAAAGTCTATTGCCACAGACCCGATAGCACGCGTTCTTTTTGGTATTAAAATGGACACCCCGTAAAACACCCTTTACGTCCTGCTTTTTCTCAATGCCAGGGAAAGAGCGTAATAACCCGATGCATTCAGGACTTCTTTCGGTGTGGCTAATAGATTAACCAGTAAGGCATCAATATAATCGGCGGTCTTGGCCTCTTTAACTAATCCTTTAGCTAACGGGATCTGTATTTTTGGCACGGAACCCCCGCTCAACATAATAATTCTCAGTCCCTAACGTGGTATATTTATTACCCTGCCCAACCGGCATATCACCCCGTCTTTCTATTGATGGAACACTAAGCGTGTCAATAAGCAGCGTATCATAGGATGTGGCGGCGGCCACTTCTTGTCTCGGCGGCGGCTCAATACCATAATCGGATAACATTCTCAGCATCAATTGATAACCAATGGCATGCTTATATTTGCGCGGCAGGCCTGACACATCATCTGGTAAGGGATTTTCTTCTGCTGCTGAAAACTGATAGCCCAGGTCCCCAAATATAATCTGGCGTTCTGCCATCAAATCTTCCAGGTCATGAATGCCATCTTCAACAGATTGTGGCTCTACGGCAGTTAATGTGGCGTCTGAAGCAATACCCGCCTTGCGCAAGGCAAACAGAACAATCTCCCCTTTAGTCAGCGGTTGTGTCATCGTAAGCCCTTTTCCTATTTTTAGGTGCTTTAGCTTTCTCGGTTGCCTTTATTTCATCAATCGACGCCACAAAGCCCCTTTTTTGAACTCATGAAAATCCCTTGTCGCTATCACTGCCTGGACAAAACCGGCTTCATTATTAGCCCACACAAAAACACTTTTTCTTTCCACCTTTACCTCGATAAAAAGGGCGCTAAAGCGCCCACTTTATCATAAATTTAAGGATTACCAAAAAATTGACCACCCTGATGTGGATTAAAACAGACATAGGCAGGGTAATAGGTCAAAACGCATCATTTGCTTATTTGCATCGCCATCTGCATATTTCATATTTATGCACCCGAATAGAAAAACCCTCATACGTTTCTACTGCTGAGTCAAGGCTATGTAATTTTGGCAAGGGGATGGATGGTGCCTAACCCACAGAAAAACTTATTGTAAAAAAGGTTAGGTTTCATCTGTTGTTTTGCCGTTCCTATGATAGAAACGGCATCGCCTGCCTTCACTTTTGCATCAACGGCATTGTATTTGCGCATTGCTTTCATCATAAATCGGCACACACGATAATTTAACCGTGACATCATCCGAAGCGGCAGAGGCAGTCTCTTCCAGTACCGTTGCGGTAAAACTGATTGCTGTCGATCCGTTGTATAACGTTTGCTTACTTTGCTGATTTAACCAGTGAGTAGACGTAAATTTAAGCTGATCACCGGCTTTTAAAAAATCCCGGCTTACTCGGTGTCGCCCCGGTCAATGTTACCGTAAATTGGTAGGCATCCTTCACCAACAGATAATCAACGTTAGGCGCGGTTTTTACCGTGATTGTGCCACCAAAATCACCTTCCTCTCTTGATGCAAGACCATTAGACATCAATGCCGAATGCCACCAAAATTACCCGATATCTGCGCATTCTCCCAAGCAGTACGGACTAATTGTTCGGTGGCATGCAAACCCGACTGCGCATCCGCAAGCCGTTGGGCTGACCACGGATCCATGACGGCGTAATTTTCACTGGTTTTAATGCCAATATCAATATCTTTTATGAATGAGGCCGTTTGAGCCACATCTGACCATTTCTTTATCGGTGTATTGGGTGAGCCCAGCGATAAGGCGCCATTGTTCATCATAAAATGTGCTAATTCTATTTCCAGATCAGGGACCATGCGCTCATGAATCGGGGATAGCATTTGTTCAAGTTGATTCAGCTTTAGCGCTTCTTTAATTTGGGTCCATTCAACCGCCACCGTGATATATTTACCCACTTTGCCGGTTGCTTTGCCCGCTAGAAGACTATTTTTCGCTTTTCCGGTAATATCCCCGGCTTCTGTTCTTTCAGATTTGAACTGAGGCGGACGCTTAAAGCTCACACTGTCGCCGGTATTTGAATTTATCTTACCGGATAATAATTGCCTATCAATGATTTTACACAACACAAGATCCGACATAAAGCCAGGTAAGAATTTTTTTAAAACAATTTGACTGATATTTAATTCTAGATTATTTGCCATTTTTCTACTCTTTATTCAATCATTGCACCGGGGCACAATTTGTTAAATTCATCGGATTTCAGGTTTCCCGCCCCCCCTTTTAGCGTTGGCTCTGGCTTAGGTGTCTTTTTAGGTTTGGGCGCCAGTTTTACCTTCTGGCTAATTTGACTTAATAGAAACGCGGCACGTATTGGATCATTCTCAGCGGTCAGCCGCTAGCGCAAAGCATTGTTTTTACCCAGCGCATAAGCGATAAGCTCTGTTCCCTCATCAGCCGCATGGATTAAAATCTCCTGCTGCAATACGGGCACTTCTGAACGAACGAACAACCGCTTCCATCTCTGGGTAATCTTTCACAGGCAATCTGGCTGCGCGTTCTTGATGCGATTTCAGACGTTCAATAAATCGTTCTTGAACTTCTCATTGCTGCCTTTGTTGTGCTTGTTGCTTTTGTTCGACATGGTTTTTTTTCTCATGCCAATCTTTCATTGCTTTTTCCTAGACTTCTTCATCATAATCACAAGATCCCAACGTCGGTTTAGCCGGAATAATGTTATCATGATTAACGGGCGATTGATGAGTCGGCTGGGTGGTTAATTCCTCAAGCTGACGTTTCAAATCGCGATTTTCTTTCTGTGTTTCTTTAAACCCTTTTCTCAGCTCTTTAACCCACTTAGGCGCAGGCTTACCTTCTATTGAATCTTCATCTTCGCCTAGCGATATTTCTTCATCTCCAATTTGCAATGCGTAATCGTGCGCCGGCTCGACTTCCTGATCGGATTTTTCTGCAGTATTATCCATATCAAGCAGTTGCACTTGATCGGCATTATTCTCACTCGCCTGCGTGGGTTACTCAACGGTATTTTGCGGTAGTATGTTCTGATGTACAGACATAGGGACAGCTTAACCATCGATAATCAGTTCGTTTTCCATTTATGATTCCTTAACGCTACGAGTCGTCCACAGGAGACGGTGGGTTATGTTGACGCTGTATCAATAGGTTGGTTATGCTGCGTATCGGTGACTTTTAGCATCAACTCAGCATCCGCTCTTCTGGCACCATCCCCTTGTTCTTTCTGGAATTGGTGAAGCATTTAAAGGGCTTCCCGAATTTCTGCGCGTTTAGTGCTGTCAGCAGCGTCAAGCAGCTGCACCACTTTTGCTTCAGCAACCCGTGCTTCCGTTTGTGCCTAGAAGGCTTTCACCTGAATAGCGAGCGCTTCGTTCTTCGCTTTCTGAACCTTAGCTTGCCCTTGCATTAATACCCCTTGAGCGGCGACAAGTTTGGCATTAGGCTGTTGTGATTGCTGCATCATTTGCGCAACCCTCTGCTCTTCTTCTATATTGCGCGGTTTAACGACACCTTGGGTCAATAACTACTTGCGATTATACTCTTTGAACTCGTCAAGTCCTTTGCCGTCCATATTGTCAAGAATGATACCTTGTAAAACCTGTCGCATTGGGTCTTGCGGTAACATGCCAACCAATAGATTAGTCAGCACTGAAACAGTCGCATCCCGTCTTGCGGTATAAGACGGCGCCACATTGACCGCAACATCATAACGACCACTGGATAAATCATTTATCGACAACACTTGCCCGTTCTGCTTATCGTTGATGACCACCGACATTAAGGCGATATCGTCAGTCCCGTTCGCATTAACAATGCGAACCTGTCTATCCGAGCCGTAGACTTCACTGGCCATTGATAACCAAACTTCACCCGCGCGCTTACGGCTCTTAGCCATATTGTCCAAATAGATAAACGAGGACATATCGGAACGATGCATCAGATTATTAACAGTTTCTTTGGCTATTGCCAGGCATTTGCTGCATCGCCTGGCTTGAACCGGTCACCTCCTGGATATCCATCCCGCCCCCGTTTGCTGTAATAACGCGGCCATCTCCTGATTCAGTGGCTGGGGTTGCCTGTATCCGACTGGCGTAGGGGGCGCAATAATATTACCTTGCTTGTCAACAATCTCATTGAGTGGCAAGAAAGCCGGCCTGTTTTTATTTCGATTCGCCCAATATTTCTCCAGGGTTTTTATCTGACTCTTACCGACAATCAGAATGGAACCAGTATCCTGCGTGGCAGAATCTGCCAGCATCGACACCTGTAAGTTGTAAAGCCGCTGTGCGTCCATGGCTTTTGCAATATGCCCTTCCACTCGCTCAATATCATCGATAAACCACTGCTTACCATACACCGGAATTAACGGGATATGCTTACCGGGTATGCGTTGTGGTTTTTCAAGAAAACCCTCACCATCCACCACCGAGACATAAACACAGCGGCGCTTAAGGGGTTCTTCGGGCTACTTCAATGAAACCAATCTCAATCAGTTCGTCGGCAACGTGTTCTAATTGGTCACTGTCATAGGCCACAATTTCACCGGTAAAGGGATTTTGAAAACGCACAACATCAACCGACTCTTTTTTTACTTCGTAGTATTTGGCGATATAAACCACATCAACATCATACCAATCGTAATCCCATGATCGGTCAATGCCACGACTTAACCTGACAGGGTCTTTGTTGTATTCCGCCTGATACTTTTCAGCAGAGAGTGAATACATGCAGAAAGCCCACTGGGCATCGGATTTATCGTATTTCTTCGCATCCGGGTCGAATCAAACCGAACGCGCCGGATCATAAATTAGCGCCATCGCTATCCGCTATCGCTTATCCATCGGATCAGCTTCATTGACCCACTGTGTCGTTAGCCGAAAGCACCCAAAGCCCCCGTTAGCGGCATCATCAAAGGCGTTATCACACGCTTCGCCGCCGTCGGTTTCTTCATAGTCGGCGCGGAATAGTCCGTTTAGTTTATTCGCTAACGCTTCACTGGCTGCGCTGTCGCCCGGTCTAAATTTAACGGTAATGCGATTATTGCGATATTCGATAATTATTCGATTGAGCTCGGTCGATATTTTATTAATTTCAAACTTCGGGTACTTCTCAACTTGTTTGCCTAATTCAGAGCCCGCCGCCGTGGCCCCTTCCCATTGGCCACCAGGAACGCGCACAAATCGTGTCGCCTCAATACATTTTTCTCTCACCTATTTTTGCGGTGAGTTCGCCCGGTCAAACTTGAGCATAATTTGCTCATGTCTTTTTTGTAATGTTTCAGCCATAATTACCAACTCGACGATGAGGGGACAATGATTTCCGTGTCTTCTTTTATGTGGAGAGGATTGGCAAATGACATCATCAGCGTATCCGCCATATTGGGTGATTTGAGCCTTTTCGCTCGCATCTTATCTTTGCTAATCAATTGGATTAATCTGTTCCTGGTGTGTGTTTTCGTTGTTGTTTGATGAGCTCTGATTTCAATTGTGACATTTTCGCTATTTTCGAAGACAGACTTTTATCAACGCATCCGGATCGAGATATTCTCCCTTTTCAACCGCGTGCCACGTTTTTTATAAAATCGGTCGGCTAAATAAACCCAATATTGAGCGAGCTTGTTTCTAAAGGTATCACGGTGGGTTCTATCATCTTTATTTGAAGAGGGAAGGTATTCACCCTTGCCTAGCACATAGATTTCATGAGGATAATCGGGCGAATACCCAGCGCCAAAGCCCGTCACCACCATCTTATTACCATCATTGCTATGTCTTAGATGGGTTTTTACGGTGCCTACCCCTAACCCAATATTATCATAAATAAAATCATCCGCCCGATAATCAAAGACGGCATCGAACGCCTTTAGGGTAGCGTCTGTCACATCACCTTCTGACCAGCTCACGCAATCTTCAATAAGCACGCCATAGCGTTTGGATAAGGCTTTCTCGTCCTTACCAGAATCAGCCGGGTCGAAAGTGACAACACGTATCCCTCTTGGCGTAAACCCTAACTTGATGTGTGCATCAATCGCCGCGTCCACCCACTCAGGCTGAATTAATGTATCACCGTAATTCGCATCACATTCGCCACCATAAACATGCCGCTATTTTTTATAGTTTTCCTGTTTCATCTTCTACGCATCATTTTTAAGTTCTGCCGGTAACCAAGAATTATCCATGTAGCTCACTTTCCAATATACACCTCATCGTCTTCATAGTAACCTTGCGTATCGATTATCGCTTTATATGGCTTGACGAATCGCTGATAAACGGCACCGTCTTCTTCGGCAGGATTAAAGGAAAACCACAGCCCAGAGCCGGGCTTGCGAATCGTGGCAATGAGCGTATCCAGACTTTTTTCCGATACCGTCTCCGCTTCTTCTACCCATGCAACATCAAAATCATGTTTGGATTCGAAAGAAGCAATATTACGCGCCAACTGGCCATATTTGAAAATAGACGCATTGATGCCTTCAATGTAGCTATTGCACACCCGAAATCGGGCTTGTAATCCTAACGTGGCTACCTCGGCATGTAATACCGCACGGATAGAATCTTCAATCGAATTCATAAATTCCCGCAAACATAAAAACCGGCGCTTATACATTGCGGCCGTGATTAAGGCTATTTTAGTAAACGAAACCGTTTTCATACCACCCCGACCGCCAAAGTAAACTTTGATGCGTTTCGGTTTGAACATGGGAGCGAACTTTTCGCTAATTTGTACCTTCACGTTTAGGCATGCCTACAAATTCAATGGTCATCTTGCTATCTGTCTCAATCGCACCGCCATCTTTACCTGTAAGCGTGGTTTCTTGTTTTTCTACGTAACCGTGATTAGATAACATCAGTTTGGTTATCGTAGCATTAAATTCTCCTGTAAGCCATTTATTTATCAAGCTATTTTCTTGAACCGTTTTGATGGCCGCTAACGTGCCAGAAAAAGCGCTATTTTCCTTGGCATATTCCTGTGCGGTAGACCGGCTTATCCCTAAATAACAGACTAAACCCGCCACACTGAGTACAACATCCCCCACGGTTTTGTATTCGCTCATTAAATAGGCGTTGGCCTTTTCGAGGCTCACGGCTAACTTACTCGGCCGCCCTATTTTCTTCTTACTCACCCTCTTTTAGTCTCCCGATTGACGGGAACGGGCGTAACGCCGCTTGCCCTTTTCATTGTTGACTATCCTTTTTCCTATTTTCAATGACGAAGCCTCGGCAGTTATTCTCTCTGCTTTTCAATCTGCCTTATCGCCGCTTTATCTTGGTTACACATCTCGAGAGCCAGCAGCAGTTGCTCATTGAGTATCAGACTATCGCCCCAGGTCATGTGTTCCGATATCACCGGCAGAGCGCAATCATCGAGTAACGTTCCTGGAATGGGTGCTGGCGGCACGGGGAGATATTTTATTTGCGTGTGCACGCAACCGGTTAACAGCGGCAGTAGGCACAGGCAGACGAGCGCAGCGTTCAGGCGTAATCGCTTTTTGTATCTCAACCATTTCGGGCTGCGATTCGTGTATCGCCTGTTGGTGCGCATCCTGGGTGGCTCCTGCTATCGTGTTAAAAATATCAACCACCTTCTCATAGTGAGTAAACTGTGCCCGTGCAGCATCACGCTTGGCTATTATCGACTGGTTGGCCAATTTCAGACGGACGTTCTCAACATATTGAAACCGGACCACGATAGAAAGTGCGGTGATTATGATAAATAATATCGCTGCGAAAAGGAATTTGACGTACATAATGTTAATCCGATAGACACAGTTCACGCTCTACCGCTTGGCGATTAACAAGCCCTTTTGATACGTTGCCTTCGTCATATTTCCACCGCCGCATCTCATTACAGGCGCTACGCATATCATCGGCATTCAGTTTTTTCAGTAACGTTGGCCACACAAAAGCCCCACTCCCCACGTTGTAGACAAATGAGGTAAGTGCGGCTTTCTCTGTGTCCGTAAGCTGCACGATAACGTTACTCTCAACCACTGCAATCGCCGCCTTCAGGTCACTATCCAGTAAAGCCTGACATTCCGCGTCTGTGTAGCGCTTACTGGGAGTAACCTCTTTCCCGGTATGCCCGTAGCACACGGTTAATATACCACACCGTCTTTGTAAGTTTTGTGCCTGAGTCCTTCGTGCCACTGTAATAATACTGCCGTAATCGCGATGGCACCTCCGGCCATCGCAGTCACCAGTCGTCGTTTAAGGTCAGGACTCATTCTCTTTTTCACCCGAAAACGGTATTCCTTATGCCGGTAATACCAATTCACCCCACAGGTCAATAGCGTACAAACGATACCGGTAATCAGCGCACAGTCACTGAGTGAAAATACGCCCAATAGACAAGTGGCAAAACTCCAGCTGTAAGCGGAGCCGGTAGTGTATTTTTCCACAATATATAACTTTAAAGTGAAATAAGATCTATATGGCCAAACTCTATATCATCATAAAAATCACTTAGATAAGGAGTTACAAGTGGTAAATCAAGATGTTCACAAAG
Organism: Arsenophonus endosymbiont of Aleurodicus floccissimus; assembly: GCF_900343025.1. Lineage (GTDB taxonomy): Bacteria > Pseudomonadota > Gammaproteobacteria > Enterobacterales > Enterobacteriaceae > Arsenophonus. The sequence goes on from NZ_OUND01000001.1 coordinate 1,154,566, forward strand.
TGAACTGTCATTGCGACTAAAACAAAAAGCTAAAATTACATCACAAGAAGGGTCATCATAAATATGCTTATAATTTTTTGCAGTCATTTTTGAAGATGTACGAACATCTATCGTAATATTTTTATTAGAAATTTTTTTGAGACGTCTATCTTCACGATAAAAATCTCTATGAATAAGATCCTCACGACGAAATCCACTGACTGCAAAGTTATCCCCTAATTCAGTTCCATGTGTTGCAGATATAACAGTTATATTTCTAGAGTTCCCTGTTAGTTTATTTTTTTATTATTGATTCTTGTAATAAGATCAAGTACGTCATTATAAGTAACTTACTGATCTGAAACATAAATGACTTTCCCACTATGACTAATTGGGTGCCATTTTAGAGTTCTATTTGTTCCGTTTCCAGCAAAAAAACTAGGGCCTCCATTATAGTCATCAGGTCGAAAAGTTGAGATTCTTAATGACCTAAAAAGATTATAACTACCATTTTTTCCAAAAACCTTGTTAGTATCCCAGTTGCCAATGCCCACCGCCAGCCCCGTAGCTAGTGATACCCAGCCCAGAGTAGCTGAAGCCTCCGGATTTGAATCTTCCATCGCGCCGCTAGCTATGCCCATGATATCCGAAGCAACACCCAAGCCCACCGGGATAATCAATGATGAGGCTGATGCTGAACTCAGGGCCACCATAACGCCACCGGCAGCTGCTATTGATGAACCAGCTGTAAACACTGCCAAACCAAGTCCTATGGTGCCCGCTATAATCCCTGTAATCGCCTGCCAGCTCAGATGACCTGAAGGATCGGTATGATTGATGGGGTCCCCTGAACAGTAAGCATAAGGATTAATGCCACCCGCACCAAAGGGACTGAGGTTATCCGGACAGTTAAAACGCATTAGGACCGGATTGTAGGCCCGGTAGCCATTACCCGAATGAAATAGGTGCCACTTACTGGATCAACCCGCTCACCGTTGAAGCCAGGCAGCCTATCGCTCGGTTTATCACTGCCATAAGGTGACCAGACGTGGAGCTCACCTTCGTTAGACGTACCTGTATCTTCAGACCACAGCAAACTGTCGTTTTTGTCTCCCGCAGTTAGTGTCAATCCCTTGTCGTCACTTACACCCAAACAAGTGTGACCGGTTTTAATCAGCCGAGTTTCTTTGTTTGTTGAGGCAGTCACTTCATTAACCAATTCAGCCCCTCGATAATACAGTTCCCTCGTATCATTGTTGCTAGCATTACGGGTAATCAAGCGGTTTAATGCATCGTAACTATAGGTACCTGAGCGGTGGGTCTTCTCATCGCTCACGCTAGTCAAACGTCCCATGACGTCATAGGTTAGGGTTCTACCTGCTTCATCACAGGTCATCCGACCTTCAGCGTCATAGCTTAAATTAATGGTTTTCGGATAGTTATCGTGTGTATTAGTTAGCGTTGTCAGTTGTGTGGGGTTGGCGAGCGTTTTGATAACTATAGGTCGCTGTGTTCGTACTACGCGGTCCGCTAACGTCGTCTTCACTGACGTTAGGTTATTTAACGCGTCATAGCAGTAAGTTTGCGCGGTCATTCTGCGCCCATACGCGTCAATCGGTAGGCTATCACCCGATGCAATATAACTCACTAGCCGGGTTACGGTCGTCATAAGCATATTGTTCTTCCCGCAGTTTAATACCGTTTTTCTGTGTAGTGCGGGCAGCCAGTAGACCGTTTTTTAACCAAGTTTGTGACAACATTAATGTGATGCCCCCCTTTGTCCGTAACGGTACAGGTAATTTCGCGCCCAAAGCTATCATAATTGAACGCAGTCGTCAAAGACGAGGTGGAAAGGCTTATCACGCACTGTTTGGCTATGTAATCGCCCCAGAGCATCATAGGTTAGGTTAACCGTTAAGCTATCATCGGTAATACTGATGACGTGGCCATGCGTATCCCATGCTGTACTGCGTTTGTTTACCCGTAACATCAGTATAAGCAACAGGAGCCCCTTTCAAGGTATAGGTATGCTTTGCTTTGCGGTTCTGCGCATTATGCGAAAACGCCTCTTCTTTCAACTGTTCGGCCTTTGACCAGATTTTTTCAAGCTTGGAACTCGCTTCTCGAGCATTCAGCAATTGTCCAGTTTGCTTGTTATAATTGAATGTTTGGACAATGCCATCAGCCTTCATGCTATTAACGGCATTTTCTAATTCTGGAATATAAGTATATTCGACCTTTTTACTGGATGGCAAGGTAACCGTTGAAGGCACAGGCGAGGCACCCTGATAGCTGTATGAAGTGGTGCGACCACCGCTAACACGTTTCGTTACCCTTCCCAAACTGTCAAATGTTTGCGTCCCAAGCTCCCCCAGGTTTTGGACGTACCTTTCGCATCGGGTCCCGTGACACTGATGGAGGCAATCTCATTGCCGGTTAAGTGGGGCGCGTAGGTGCGGCTAACGATAGTCCCATCAGCTAATGTTTGGCTTAATACCCGACCATATTCATCATAAGTTCTTTTCGTAATATGCCCTAGCTCATCGTTTTCTTCGCGTAGCTGACCAAGTCCGTCCCAATTGTAAGTGTATTCACTATATTTATCACCAGTGGTGTCTTTTAGTACCTTGTTAAGTGGAAGCTGGCTTTTTTTATCTAAAGTGGTTTGTTATGCGGCCGCTGGTGATTTCGTCACCTTGGCTATAAACCGTTTGTGTGAGGGCAATGGGGTCAGTTTGTTGCAGCGTTTGTCTACCATCGGAGAAGCCGACTTCTTTCTTTTCTCACCACCCACCATAGGTAATATAGGATGTCAGAGGATAATTGTTAGAATTACCCGCTAGCAGGTAGTCTTTTACCGTGCTAGTGGCAATTTCACCTAATGAATTGTGCGCACACGAAAAAGTTTCGTACCACTTTGCAGTATCCCCATCAAATCTTTGCTCACTAATAGCACGTACAGCACCGTCAAAACCTGTCTTATTTTTATTTCTGAATGCATCTATTTAGATTGAGTAAGGCCCCTCGCTATTAATACCATATTCCCAGGTGGTGGAGTTTTCGTAGTCTAAACCTGGACAAATGGTGCGATTTATAAGACGCCCCAGCTTATCATAGGCATAACGTGTTTCTATTCCTTGGGCTGAAGTTTCAGATAGCGTATTACCGGTCTACAGATTCCGAACCGTAGTTTTTGTTGCCGTTAAACTATCGTGTCCAGTGAACGCATAACTTTCATTAACTTCATTAGCGCTAATATTGTAAGTGAATAGCGCTTTATTAATCAAGGTTTCTTTTTGATTAATATCGGGTGTCAACGTCACATGTTGACGATTAACTCGACCATATAGTGTCGGTGAAATCTTATCAGAATAATAGGTATTATTCGTTAGGCTACGTTTATGACCCGTGGTTTGTTCGATGGTTTTCTGCACTACAGCATGCCCGTCACCTGTTAATGCTTCCAATTTCTGCCAGGTGTAACGCGTTATGCTTATCGGTTCATCACCATTTTTCTTCGGTGGGGGTGACAGTTTGTATTTTTAAATACCGGGTAAACCCATACGGGTCGGCTGGACAGTCACTACCTTCGCCTTTTGTAGGGTAATAGATATATTCACTAATTGTCCCGTCCTAGGCCTTCTAATGTACAGGATTTCCAAATTCATCAAATTGATAGTGTGTAACAGTATCACGGGAAGAGGTTACCCCTTTTTCGTTAGGTTCTGACCAAAATTCTATTTGCGTTTTCGGTAAGGCATACTGAGTGGGTTGATTATCAAATTTGACCCCCGATTTGGCGTAATACTCTGTCTCATTGAAATATGTTTTTCATTGTCGCACCGTTTCTTGAGACGCTAGCAGGTGATAGGCATTGTAACGCCGAGTGACCTTACACAGAGTTTTACCTTTAGCATCCAACCGCTCCTCGGTGGAGCCGTACTGATAGTCACGAGTAAATAAGTTCAGCATCTAGTCTGTGTCAGGCTGCCACTGCTCCATCGGGGCATCTTTCCCTAAATAATTTTTCATGGGTGTAATTCCATGAGGTGACACTGTCAGGCTGCCCACCTCCAGGGATAAGTGTGTGACGATGCACACAGGGCAATGGAAGGAGATTAGCTATGGTCGGAAAAGCCATGCTATCCTCGGCCTGAGTGTAATAGCTGACTTTTTCTATCAGCCCAGTAGATGAATGAACACCTGTAATACCCCTTATAACTCCCTTGTGGGCCAATATCATCGTAGTCAAAAGACCAAACCTGCTCAGGAGCAGTGGCATAATTAGTGACCTTTTTAAGCCTTTCGTTCATGAATGTGAAAGTTATTTTATGGCTAAGTTCTGAATTGTCAGGCAAAAGGGTGAAACGTCTGGTGGCAAAGGTATTATCGGGATAAGTCACAGAACAAAGAATATGTCCGTCATCATCAGTGACCCGAGCAGGGGAGAAATGTGAATCCCACGTCAGATTGAGTGAACGTCCATCAGGGGATGAAATCTTGGGGGGAACATAAATTTCATCGCTACGTAGAGATAGCCTTTCTATAAGTCCAGATTTATAGGTAATCTGACAGGTGTTATCATTCAATTTTTTAAAGATAAAGTTTTTTAATTTTTGTTGTTTTACTTGGTCATTGTTACCAATCCGATATTCCTCAGCATTAGAAAGCAATAACTGCTGGGTATTTTTATTATATTGGGAGAAATTAAGCCGAAATCCTATCCCAAAACCGTTATTGACAGTGGATAAAGGTGAGTACAAGAGGACGAGCGATAACGGGGACCCATTAACGCATTAGCTAACGGTAAGTGAACGTTAAAAAGTCCGGTGCGCGGATTGATGCTGCCTTGAACAGTGCTAATAAATTATTTGCATTAGTATAATAATTTGATGAGTCTTTCATATAATCATCTCTGAAGTATGGCTTTCTTTTGGCCTTAGCATCCGTCTTGGAAGTTCAAATGAAGTCTTGTTTTTTTACTCTTCAGTTCGACGTCAAAGACGGTTACTAAAATAAATTTTATTCACGACCATTATTATAAATAAATTTTAATCAATTTATTTTACTTCTAAATAAAGCTCATCATAGTCAGAATTTTTAATATAAAACTCACCCTTATTACCATATTGATCATAAATGATTAATGATGTTGAATAATAATAATCATTCATACCAGGATTAAATACATCACTAATATACTGAACGGTATTATTTGCAAGATAACGCATAATAGTTAAGCAAACCCCATTCTTTCTATCAATATTTATACTTTGGTCAAAAGTATCATCTTTTTTATCATAAATTGTCACAGTATGTGGTGAAATTACATCGGGTTGCCAACAATAACCAACATAAAGGTATCTATGAAAATCGAAATAAAACCAACCACTTCCTAATTGTTTATTATTTTCAGTTTCTGAGAAATTTGAAAAACTGTGGTTTTTTATAAATCTATTATTATACACAGTAGTTAAACTATAATTTCTTTGCCTAGTCGTTAAATAAACATGCTTATCTTTTGACCACTTTGCCTCCCCTCTACTAAAGTCAGTATAATTAAAATCTATATTTTTGGTATCATAGTAAATGGGTCTTAGTGTTTTAATTGCGACAGACATTTTCTCTGCACCAACAGGGTTATCTGCGGTAGTAAAATGCTTGCCATTATTAGTATCAAGATTGACTGAAATCCGTTTTATTTTATTTGCATCATAGCTGTAAACATACATAATAATATTTATATTTTCGCTTTCTTTATAAAATATTAAATGTTTTTTTATTTGAACTGACAGTGGTTCTATTTGAAAATTCTCAGTGGATAGAATTTCTTCGCTATAATCATTTATCACATCAGTGTAACACCAACCACTACTTCCTTTTTTAGTAAGTTTTTCTCCATTTTCAGAAAAGCATAAGCCTAGTATACTTAGCCACGTATCGTTAGAAAAGTTAAGAACTTTACCATCCTTGTTCACTGCTTGTACAGTAATCTGAATTGGAAGCTGATTTTTCCCGTTAGCATATATTTGAGGTGAAAGGTTACCAGAATATGCTTTTATTTTTAGCGTAGATAGATAATCGATATCGTTTGGATTATCGTATTGAATTGATTTCATTTTTCACCTTTATTTATATTATGATACCCATACCTATATTTATACCAATATGTTAATGGAGGTAGAGTTTTCTTTAAAACAAACTTCTAATCACCAACTTGTTCGATAAATATGATTTTCAATAGATAGCAGGAGAATTTATTACTATACTATAATAATAAGAACCACTCATGTTACACAGCAAAATAAATTACGATTATAGAACAACTTATTGAGCTTTACAAGCTACCATTCATACTATATTACCAAACTTTTTGCGGACCGCACTAATACTTTTTTCACATTTTTGGGGCGAATAAATTTTAACCTCAGGGTCCATGTCTAATCGCACAGCCAGCAGGGATAAGCAACCGTCAATAAATCCTTCAGCAATCTGTAATTTTGCCCGGATTAGCCGCTCATCTACTCGATGTCGGCGTGCGGCCCGCTTCGAATAACCCTTGACGTAATACGCGATAATCAGGTTTAGTTCTTCTGGCTGGCACACTTTTTGCAGTTGTAAAACACAATTATCAATAATCAGCCCATCATCATCTGAGCACGAAGGGCGCAGGGATGGGCGTAAAGTGAGTAATCCCTTAAAACCTGCCGCTATCGGCGACCAGTCTATCCCCTGTGTCGTTATCCCGGGCCCAGGTTTCCCATCGTGCTAACAATTATTGAGTATCTCTGCGCATCATCACTCCTGCTACTCAATTTGCCAAATATTGATAATCAGTTTCCCACTCTTAACGATTTCTTTCCGCTCGATATGCAACACATCTATCTGCGCATCATCAATTATCAAACCACCATGACACAGGGCATCAATCGGCGCTTTCATCAGGTTATCTAAATCTTGCTTGCGACGGTCAGGTGGATATACCCTTATCTCGACTCCTAATCGTTGTGATAATTATTTATAAAGCTTTTGACGCATTATTTCAGCAGCTACCAACTGACGATATGATTTGCCTTTTGCGGTGATGAAGTGTTCGTGTTTGGCGTGATACCAGTAGTGATTGACAGAAGGTGGGAAAGGAACGGTAATGGTGATGTTATCGATTTTCATTCATAGCTTAATCTCTCTCATTTCAACGCCTTTAGCGGTATAACCGGTTAAATGTTTACCTGCTATCCGTTGACGTTTCTTTGTCAAAAAATGGATATGGTCTTCATAAACATAACAGTATTCCCCATCGACCAGAAGAAGTTTAAACGCTTTCATTGGTTATTTTGTATACTGCGCAAATGTAGTTAAATTATTATTTTTAATACTTTCTTTTGTGTACTCGCCTCTTTGAGCGTTTTGTCTTTAAATCGGTAAATCCAAAAATCATTGAGCTTTCCGGTTATCTTTCTGGTACGTACTTTGATATAAACCAGTAGCTTCAAGAGTTGGCTAAATTCCGCGTCATTGCGGATTAAGCTCCCGATATATCCTAGCGGTTCAGCTTGCCAGCCTTTAGCATGATAGATTTTCATCAATGCGCGATAATAATATTTATTCAGAATGGTGTATTTATCACCGTGTTCCGGATGACGGTAAAGCGTCCAATTATCGATAGCTTTTTTCCGTGCTTGTTGGTCAATCAACAACGCGCAGGTAGCTAAAGGGGAACCCTCTTTCCGTTCAGTGAATTGTTGACTGACTTTGCAAATAATATTCAGTGTATAACTATCAATATCTTTGGGCTGTACAAATTCATAATAATCATTACTTTTCAATCCATTAGCTGTGCACAACCCTGAATGGTAATCATAAGATTGCTTATCCTGACCTGTTAGTCCAATATCGCTATCTGCCTCATGAACAGAAATCCCAGAGTTAAACCATACCAGACCATTGCCATTGTGTCTCAGTCCCAAATCCGTTAATGTGCAGGTACCGTTATTAATCGCTGCCCAGTTACTAGAAATAACAACTTCTCTAATGGCTTGTGATTCTATCAATTGCATTTGTCAGCTTCCTTCTATCTGCTGAGATGGCATCATTAGCGTTGCAAACATATCGATGTGTTTACTCACTTCGGGTACTGCCTGAGTCGGTGATAGGCCTGATTGAATGGCCGCCTGAAAGGCAGCTTGCTCTATCTTCTGCATACAAAGTAAAATACCCAGTTGTTGTTCGTTGGCTTTACTCGGTTCACCTAAACATAAACCGTCTAACCGATTCTCAATGTTGGCCAGATTGATGTAATGGTGCTTCTCGGCACCTAAATCACGTAAAGCATCACGGGACTCATGGTAATAGGGGTAAATACTCTCTTCGGATAGGTTCAGCCGCCCGTTTTTTAGCGAATGCTTTTGTCACATCTAATTTAAATTGCGTTATTTTCTGGTAATCACGTCTACGGACAATACGACACATAAAATCAAACTGGTTTTCATTGAGTAGAACATACTTATGTTCACGGGCACCCAGTTGAACAGTATTTAATCGCTCAGTTTGAAACGGAAGGATGCCAAACTCACGTAAGTTTTTTGAGTTCTTTCTGATTAATTCATAAAGATGTTTGTGTTTAATACTTAGCTGTTTAGCAAACAGCCGGCTATCTATCCTTGGCTCGGTTCTATGTTGAATTAAAATACTGGGGTCTTCACTTTGGGCGCAAAAAAGCACCTCACGGCGATTTGCCATGCTTTGCATTTTCATATTGTTGCCTATTTAATTTGAGTGGATTTTAACGGATAAAGGTGATGACAAGTGATATTTTTAGTACCGAGAGTTTATAGCCAGGCGACATTATTTTGATTACAAAGAGATATGTTTTTATTCAATATAAATTTACTGATATAGAGTAATTACTTGTAATCATTTTAAAGTCGCTTAGCTATATCAGCAAACTTTTCTACAAGCGAACCGTTCCAGTCTTATTTTCATTTTATTCTGTCGATAGTGGTTAAATTCATTCTAGTCACATTTCGATAACATTTTCAGGCAATCCTGCTTTGAGAGCATCTTGTCACTATAGCGCTGCCAATGCACAGGTGCACCGCTATTTTTAACAAGGGTTGCTTCGATGAGGTATTTCATTTTGGGTTTCCTGCTTGTTTGATAAGGGTATTTAAGTAATAAAAATCAATCTTTTGATACGTTGTTGTTCATCCAAATTTGGTCATAGTCACTGTTGGGCACTATTAGCGATGTAATTGTAAGGGCTTGTATTTTCTTCTGCCAAAAATTGATGGGCTTGTTTATCCAGATACAATGAGATTTTTCCTTCCCATCCTTCCCCGTTTCTCTGCTTTTCTAAACACAATATGGATGCAGGCTCTTTTAAATATTTCTGATCTTTTTCAGTTAATATTTGACTAGCCTCTCGCTTCTGTAATGCCCTTTCTCTGTGTTTATTACGCCAGATGATGAAAAGGTTATCGGCAAGATCAGTGATTGAACCTGAACCTTTTACGTCCATTTTCCCTGTGGGTTTTTCTTCACTTTCCGATTTACGACTGTGTGTCACTAAAATAACATGGCTTGAGGTTTTGTTTTTAAAATCACACAATGCATCCATGAAGGCTTTTTGTCCGTTTGTAATCATCATCGGCAAGTCCGCATTTCATGAGACTATCAATGATAAACAGATTGATACCATATCGGCGGTTTGCATATTTAAATATTTCCAGTAATCGTGATGATTTCGCTGTCCCTGTGAAGCCAAATAACCAGGAGTCTATCGTCATAAAACTTAAAAGCCGATTCAATTTCTAATTGTGAGGATAATTTAGTGCATGTTGACTGACGGGTTAGGCGCTTTAGAAACGTTGCAGGTTTTAAACTCAAACGAAGCAACACAAGCTCTTATTTCCTGACACATCGCTTCACACAGAATATGCCCTAAAATTTCACTCTTACCGTGTCCATTGACCCCATTGAGTAACGTTAACTCAGATTCACGATAACTGAAATGGCGATTTAATGACTCACATGGTGTTTTGAAAAAATATTCCTCTCTACCGTAAAATGCATCAAAGCGTACTCTGATAAAAATCTCTTGCTGTACAGAGTTCTTCAGGGTCAAAATAAGCGGCTGTTTCAAGGTAGTGTACAATTTCCTGCTGTGTCATGCCAGCCTGTAAACATTCGTTAATGTCCTTGTGGGGCAATTTGACCAAACGACACTGATATTCCCCTAATCGACGAGCAATTTCTAACGCTGCTTGTTGTCCCACTTCGTCATTGTCCATCGACAACCAGATTTCAGTAGAGCGATCAAGGTTATGAAATTCATACTCAATCCACTGTTGCTTGGCACCACAGCCCCACCAAAGGGAACCGATAACGCACTTAACCCGTACTGATGATAACTCATGCAATCAATTTCACCCCCGGCACAATATGACTATACGAATCGCTTGAGGTAGCGCTTGCAAGCCAAACAGGCAAGGCTCACAATCTGTTTCAACTGAAATAACCTTCTTCCCACTGAGTTTTACTGTGCTAATGCGCTTAACCTGTATCAGCTCGCCTTCTCGATTGTAAGTGAACGCTATAGCGGGTAATTTCCTGTTATCTTCAAATGACCAGACAATCGCATCACTGACTTCGAATTCTTCTGCCATTTTACGGTCTATGCCTCGTGCTTGAAGATATTCGTAACAGTTATGCGGTTTACTAACGGTTTTTTTCAGTGATGCTGTTTGTGGGCGTTTAAACTGTTTTTTCCGTTTTACTTCAAATGCGCCGAATTCATCTGCTATCCCTAGAAACTGTTTCGCCTCTGCCATCGCCTGATGCAAACTATAGTCCCTGACCTGAACCCACAAATCCAGTAAATCACCCCCTGTTCCCTCAGCAAAATCTGACCAAACTTTTTTGCCAGAGAGATTAATTTTTAAACTTTTCCCCGGCTCCCCATACACAGAGCCTGCTACCCACTCATGACCCTCTTTTTTGCCTTCAGGTAAGAGATATTTAGTCACTCTAACAACATCAAGCCATAAGCGCTCAGACAATTCCGTAATGGTTATCATGCTTCCCTCAGATTAAATTTGTTAAAACCGTATTGAATAATGCCAGCACCCAGCCAGGCCGTAGTTGTACCCACGGATGAGTATTGATTTGATAATTGATTTCATGATGATTTTTTTAGAAAAATACCAGTCAGTTACTAACCGTAAACGTTGATGTGGTCGTTGTTTGGGGTTTGGTTGAATGTGATTATATTACCGGTTTATCATCCAGCCAGCGTTTACCATTGAGGTAAGTGGCAGGATGTAACTTTTCAAAACCAAATTGATTAGCCTGTAATCTAACACGGATATCAGCTACGAGAAATTCTGCAAACTGTTCCGGTGTCTCACCTGTTTCTTTCCGCCACAACTTGAATTGAGTTCTAAATGCTGATTTGGCTGATTGCTTATCCACCTTACGCTGAACCTGTAGCCAGAATATGCCTTCAAACACTACATCAATCGGATTTGGATTGGGTTTTGTCATTCCAAACTCTGTTTTTTCAACCTCAGATCGAACGGGTTCGATCAATATGTTTTTATTTTTTGTAGTAATCTCTGTAGTAGTCTCTGTATACTTCTTACGTTTCAACGTAGGAGGTGTTACATAAACTGACTCTGATTCAAGTTGATTATCAGCGAATTGTCTAGAGTTGGTTATTTCATCAATACGTGCAGGAACAGGTTCAATAAACAAAACATTGCTACAAGCCCTTGTTGAAGTATTAATTGTACGGAGTTCTAGTGTAATAATACCATGCGATTTCAATCGTTTTAAGGCATCAGTCACTTCTCGTTTTGTAAATCCGAATTGATCAGCAAAAGATTGATAGCTACGCTGTAATTTGTCACTCTGAAAACGCTTTGCGCCATCCTTTCAGTTCACCCGTAGACTCATCTCTGATTTCAGATGGACGATACCAGTAAATAATTTCAGACAACAAAATAATAGCCGTGCTATCAGGCTTTCCACTTGGCATTTTAATGTGATGCCACCAGTTAGCAGGGATAATATTACCAGACAAATTTAAACGACCAATTTGGTTAACGGTCTCGGTTGGAGTGAGATGTTTCATTGATTACCTCGAATTAATTCTTGACGATGTTTAAGCCTTAATTTTACATCTTCAAATGCGGCTTTTAGCTTCTTGGCGGCTAACTCCGTGAAAGAGCGATTGACCCTCTCTCGAATAATGTTTTTATGGATATTTGACTGGCAAAAGCACGGATTTTTGTGCATAATGACTTCGCTGAAATTGAAAGAAAAAAGCGAAATTTGTGGTTTCCCTTCGGTTAAACTTCCTGAAATATTAATCAAAAGCAAAGTTCTATCTGACATTTAGAGGCTTCATCGTTTTTTAACTTTGAAGCTTCTTTTTTTTAATCTTAAATGTTCTAGCATGTCAATCAGCTTGCGTATCTCTTCGCCTGAGATATTCGTAATGACAATATCCTGTGATGGTGAGTCGTAGCTAATAGCATCAAGTAGTTTTGCCATCTTCACAACCAATCCGTTTTCTGCCTACCAACGTGTTACTTGTGATTCGTGAACGCCAATAGTTTTGGCTGCTTTCCTACCAGAAATTAATAAAATTCCTTTCCTAATCCTGGCTTCGATTTGTTTCGCATTTGATTTGCGTGTAATTGTTGTTTCCATGATGGATAATCCTTAATAATAAAATTCCCGACCTCGATATTCCTATGAGGTTGTGGTGGCTCTAACGCATATTCAGAGCGAGTCAAAATGTTAAAGAACGGTGTTACTCAGATAGTATTTTGCTTATCAGCAGGGATACCATCTATTGGGTTTGGGTAAAGATCAGGGCGTAACTCGTGGGGTGTGACCTCCCATTCTAGAGCTTTAGCCATAGAAAAACGCATTCAGCTGGGAGACGATTTTTAAACCAAACACTAATTGTTTGTGGACGTTTACCAAATTTACGTCCCAATTCAGACTGTGTTGTAATAGCAAATATTTTATTTTGTAGATCTATGTCCATAAGATCTCCTCCAATTCGAGCTTATAAATATTACATATTTAATTTTAAGTTTCAAATTATATTTGCAATGTTAATAACAAAAAAATTTTGTATGCTTTAACAGTTACAACTATTTAATGGATAAAAGTATGAGTTTTCCTAAAAGACTTCAGCAAGCATTAGATGAACTAGGCTGGAATCAATCAGAATTAGCTCGCAGAATGGGAGTGAAGCCTCAATCAGTTCAAGGGTGGTTAAAAAATGTAATACCTAGAATGGATAAACTTAAGAAATTATCTGAAGTAACCGGGAAACCTTTAGATTGGTTTTTCTCTCATCAATTACAGAATCAAGAAAAAAAAAGTTATGAAACTTTTCATAAAGAGAAGAATACACTTACAGAAAAACAAAAGCTAATACTTGAACTATTTGAAGCTCTTCCTGAAAGTGATGTAAATCTCATTCTAAAAGAGTTGGAAATTAAAAAAACCTTTTATGAAAAGAAAATAGCTGAACTTTTAAATCAAAAGAAAAATATAGTCTAATTTTTCCATTTCTTTCCCCCCCCTATTCTCTGTAAAAATATCAAATTTTACCAACCAAAATTACAAATTAAATTTTAATTATTATTGACAATTTAATTTTAATTTGTAGATTATATCTATCAACTCACTGCAACAGGCAAAACGCCAAGACAAGACTTCGAGTTATCTTAAGCCGAGCCAAACGTTGCTAAGTAGCCAGCTCGAGGCGTATGAACATGAAGGCAAGTGAACAAGTGAAGTGCAGTAACTAAGTCATTTCGCTCTTTAACATATTGGAATCACAGCTCTGAATAAGCTTTAGAGCAACACCACCCAGTGAGTTTTTGGGTGTGTGAATATAGAAAACAGTCAAATCTCGTTTCTACGCCAGGGAATAAACCGACTGTGAGTATAAATCCGAACTATTCGGCACACACCACTAAAACTTATTTCGGAAGTAACAACATGGCAACCATTATTTTTAAACCTAAAAAAGACAATGCTAAATCTCGTCGCCTGGCGAAACAAATGGCATTTTGGGGTAGAAAACGCGCTGAATACGAAGCGAAACCTATACCCCGTTCTACAGAGCAAATCCTTGATTCCATATTCAACAAGCAAGATGACACCGTTAATACTATCACATCAATCATTTTCAATCTAAAAGACAAAAAGCCACAGCTTTCATTTGATAATTGTTGCTTACCGAATACGTATCTCTATTCTGTAAGAAAATGTTCGAAAACATACAAATCAAATAACATAGAAACGAAATGATTTGATAGTGCTTACAACGATCTTACCTACACTTAATTCCATAAGTTATAGATAACAGTTATCCCTCCCGATGGGCAGGGCAGGGCAGGTAATCTCTCCCAATTTCAGGGAGGCCAAAGTTGTTAAAGAGCGATTGTACTAAAAAATAGCAATTATTTTTTATTCACTGTCAAGATGAGGGAATAACCTTGGTAAATCTGGTCTAAAACGATAAGCTGGTACTTTACCTTGAGTCGCTTCAACTAAATCAGGTACGCATTTGGGGGATACTGGTTTTTTACCATTTAACCAATCGGAAATAGTTGATTGCGCTAAGCCACATTTTTTGCTAATGCTTTTTGACTTCCGGTTATTTTTATAGCGTTTTCTATTCCATAATTCTTCATTAATCTCATCTCCTATAAATTAGAGTGATTATAAGAATGAATAAACGAATAGTCAATCGTAATTGCTATTTTGAATATATATCGTTTATACGATATTATTTTAGGAACTATTTAATGAGGTTATTCATGTGAGTTTTTCAAAAAGACTAAAACAAGCAATGCAGGAAAAAGGCTTTACTCAAGGATCTTTAGCTGAAGCGGTAGGAATGGCTCAATCAAGCGTATGGAGACTGACTAGTGGCGGCGCATCAGGAACAAAAAAATTAATAAAAATAGCGAAAGTTTTAGGTGTCAACCCTGAATGGCTTTCAGATGGTACTGGAACAATGAAAGCTCATGAAATAAAACCTAATAATCCATTAATTATTGATTCTATATTGGATTATACGGACAAGACTCAGGAATATGACAAGGATAATATTGTTAAATTAAGATTATATAACCGTATTGAGTGGGTGCTTTCCCCTAGCGTTAAGGGTGAAAAGGACACTTATTCTATGTTTTTAATACCTAAAAATATAATTCAAGAAACCAATAGCTCCATTAAAGATTCAATATCAATAATTGCGCCTGATGACAGCATGTCCCCGATTATTCAGGAAAACTCAACCGTTGCGCTCGATACAAGTATAAAAGATATTAAAAATGGTAAGATTTATTTGGTATTTTATGGCGGGGTGTTTATGATACGCGCACTTTACAGTTTGCCTGAAAATAAAATTAAGTTAAAAAATTATAAATCTGATGATTACCCAGAATTTATCGTTTCTGCCTCAGAGCTACTAATAATAGACAAAGTCTACTATGTAGCAGGTAAAATAGATTAAACATAACCAGTCCACTTGGATAGTGGGCTTCAACTCGCTTTATATTCCAAATCTACTTTGCATTTCAAAATCAATAACAATCATTTTTAAAAAAAAACATATATTATCATTTAACGTCTAAGAATTTATTATCGATTTTAATCGTTCTTACGATTGACAATTGAAATAGAAAAACCTATCATCACTTCATCAACTCACTGCAACAGTAAAAGGCCATACAATACTGCAAGTCATCTGAACCTTTGCCAAACGTTGCTAAGTAGCCAGCCGAAGGCATATGAACATGAAGGCAAGTGACGACAATTAAGCAGTCCCGCTCTTTAAGACTATCTCGCTGAAAAAGCGAACCGCGACAACAGTTGGTTTTGGGGTGTGTGAATACATCAATCAACATTGACTTTCGTTTCTATACCAGGGAAATAGCAACGTTGATACCTCACTGAATACATTCAACACATACCACCAAAACCCATTGTTAGGAGGTAGGTATGTGTAACTTTCACGGTTATAATAATGCGCGCAGTCGAAGAAATGAACGCAGAAGAGCCAAGCAAGAGGCCTATAACAGAAACAAAACCCTTAATATGGCTTTAAAAGTCGCATTAAATCCAACAAAGCAATCGAATCAACAAATAATATCAAAACCTAAGCGCCCCCTAGTTTCACTCAAAAGGAACGTGATGCGCCGCGTAGAGCTAGCGCTATTATTCAGCAGAACTAAAATTTATGACGCCTTTAATAATTATTGTCTTCCAAAGGTGGCTTTGTATTCAGTAAAAAATCAACGTCGTCGTCATCTTTTTGGGTTAAGGGAAATGACCGCAAAAGTGTAATTTATTTTTGTTCTCATAATCTTAGCAGATTTTCAATGCGTCATTGCTCACAGAATAACCCCTAATTTTTTCTAACCAAAGAAATAAAAGGATGAAACTCAACAATCCACAAATTGTAACGGCAAAGCACCCCAATATGGTCAACCTGGTTGGTGTCACTAACGGGAGTCATAAATTTTGTGATTCACACTATCTCAGCAGTATTGATATACGGAATGACGACGACAGGGAAACAAGAACATTTAAAACAATAATTCACTATTTAACAGCAGAAAATACCTACCTCAAAAAAGAAAATCGCAGACTCCTGAAGATAAATCGTGAAATTGGCGGATTGTGCAGGATTTGAACCTACAACCGAAGAAGTAAATCCGATAAGATACGATTAAGCTAACAACTTCTCTTATTTAATACAAGCATAGATCAAAACTTATCATCGTTTTTAGTAGCGAGGAATTCTTACATGAAAGATTTAATTAATATTGAAACAAAAAATATTAACGGCGAATTAATCCAAACGGTTAATGCCCATGATTTACATGCCTTTTTAGAAATTACTACGCGTTTTAATGATTGGATAAATAGGAGCGTAACAGAATATGATTTTGAAGAGAACATTGACTATATTATTGTTGAAAATTTGAGCTACTCAAGTTTGAGTAGTGCAAAATCTCGCCAACGGCCTATGAAAGATTATTGCATCAGCATCAATATGGCCAAAGAGCTATAGCTAAGCGACATTATTTTGATTACAAAAAATATGTTTTTATCCAATATTAATTTACTGATGTAGAGTAATTAATTGTAATCATTTTAAAGTCGCTTAGCTATATCCATGGTTGAGCGTAATGAAAAAGGTAAACACGCCAGACAATACTTTATCGAATGTGAAAAACGGATTTTACAACCTCAAACATTACTACCAACAAAAAAGAACTGGCACTTATGGTCATTCGTGCCGAGGAAGAGAATGAAAAGTTATTACTGGAAAATAAAACCCTATCAACGGAAGTGGATTGTCTTAAAAATCTCTTTAAAGAAGGCATGGGACCACCTACCCAATTTAGCAAAATGCTTAACGGGGTGAGCAGTCAACAAATAAATCATTTTCTAGCTGAGCGGAAGTGGGCTCTATAACGAAAGTAAATCCGGCAATAGTTTACGCGCTGGCGTGTTTCTTCTTGTGCCAGGGATAAATACTTAACCGAAAGACAAAATGAAATAAATCCCCATGGCGTTGACAGATTCATCAGATATCAGCCTGTTCTACTCAAAAAAAGCGTCTAACGTCTTTACGATTTGTATCTGGATTATAAGCTGCCTATGAAGTTAACGTGGAATGGCTTACATAATCATGACAAATCCATTCAGGATATTTATCTGAAACATTAATCGCCTTTCTATGTTCAATCCTCAATTAATCAAGAGCTAAAAACATGAACCAGCTTAAACAGCAGGAGCTTTGCTATCGTTTAAATAGCGACAGTTTCGCTAAAAAAGACGCCATAAAAATTATCCCCACCTTGCTCATCATCGCGTTGGCAAGCCTCGTTTTACTCTTAGCAAGAAGGAGGTCAAATGAACCCTTACGCCATGCAAGATGACTGGTATGAACAACAACAAGACATTGCTTATTGGGAAGACAGGCTGGATGACGAAATCATCGAGCTTGTCCAGCCTATCTATGATTGCCTGCCTTCCCCCGTCATGCGAAAACTCAATCATGAGGATTTTGACGATATCTGGCAGGCACTGTTTAGCCATTTCAAAAATGAGAACATACATCGATACAATGCAATTCGAGTGCTTAAGAGGAAATATCTATGAGCGAAATACAACATACCGAAAAAGAAAAAAGTTTTCAACAGCAAGTTTGGGAAACCCTTTCTACGATTAATGTTAACGAAAAGATAGAAAAGAAAAACGGCCTTTCCTATCTTTCATGGGCTTGGGCGTGGGGTGTATTGATGGCTCAGGCTCACTATCCCGAATCCTATTATACCATTGATACGGTTAGCTATAACAATGATGGCAGTGCTATGGTATCATTAACGCTCACGGTTAAACAAGGCGATAACGAATTTCCCCGCAAAATGTGGCTACCTATGATGGATTACCGGAATCAGGCGATTTCTAACCCGAATGCGGTTGATATCAATAAAATCCTGATGCGCTGCCTGACTAAAGCCATTTCCATGTTTGGATTATGGTTTTATATTTATGCCGGTGAAGACTTACCCGAACAGGAAAAAATAATCATACAGAAAGAAATAGCCCAACAAAAAGAGCGTTACGACCAATTAATTCGTGATTTAAAAACCGCCGCAAAAAGCGGTGTTGAATCGATGAAGATGCATTGGCAACAATTAACACCCGAAGAAACCGATATCATTGGCGAAGAAAATAAAATGGCTATTTATCGCCATATTGCAATGAAAAATGAGGCTCATCATGAAGCAGAAAACGAACGCGTGGTTTCAGGCAAGACTGGGGAAAGTCACCGCCAGCAATTTACACAAGGTCTTATCAAATGGCAAGGGAACAACCCAACGAAACTACCTCATGCAGTTAGTTTGTGAAACCTTGACCGGACAACGAGAAGACATGAAAACCAATCAGGCCATTGAACGAGGTATCGCTCTTGAGCCTCAAGCCAGAGCGCGATATTGCCTCAATGAATCTGATGTTACGGTCACTGAAGTGGGCTTTATTCCCCACCCGACTATTGCGCTATTTGGCGCCAGTCCTGATGGGCTAGTGAATGATAACGGGCTTATCGAAATAAAATGCCCCAACACCACCACTCATCTCGAAACCCTCATCACCAGAAAACCGAAACACGAATACCTGTTACAAATGCAGGGGCAAATGATGTGCACGGGGAGAAACTGGTGCGATTTTGTCAGCTATGATGATAGATTTCCTCCTAACTTTGCCTACTATAAAATCCGAATTATCAAGGATGATAAATTAGTTAACGAGATTGAACAGGCTGTTAAAACCTTTATCGAAAAACTGAAATCAGAAATCAACAACATTCATCACTATATGGAGGCGCCATGACAAACCAGAACCAGTGTCACTTTACCGGACGCATCGGAAACCTAGAAATCCGCTATACCCAAGATAACCTTCCCATCACCGCATTCTCTCTCGCTATTCGTAAATCAAAGAAAGATAACAACGGTCAATGGATTGATGACACAACATGGATTAATTGTAAAGCATTTAAGCAAATAGCGGAATATATCAATAATTATGCACAAAGAGGTACTTTCGTTCGCATTACAGCAACCTATCACATTACGAGAATAAATGGACAGACAAATCCGGTCAGCAAAGGATATCCCCCGAATTTTTAGTCAATGACATTGAAATATTGGGAAACTGGAAAGCAAAAAAACAACAGGAAAGCCAAGGTAAACTGAATATGCCAACAACAGGCCAGCCAAATAGTAACGCTATTCATCAAGCTGATTTTGAAGACCAAGACATCCCCTTTTAAACAGAGGAGCACCGACCATGAGGATATTAATACTGTCCATGTACACTAATTATACCGGAGGTTAAGTTATAAAACTTAATATCATCAAATTATTAATCACGACATTATTGTTTATCAGTGCAGCATTCGCCTTTGAAATGGTAGTGGGACATCTCGCACATGCCGATACTGTCGTAGACCCGCAAATTAGATTTAAGCGTGGCGAATTAGGAAGCATTCATTTAGGCGGTCAAGAGCTACTGGCTATCGCTGTCATGATAGTGCCAGCACTCTTAATTTATATAGGAATATTCATCGATACCCTGAAGAAATAGTTACAAAGCAAGAAATCATTACCCACCTAATCTATTCCACTTAATCAACATCAATACTCATTCATCAATTAACTTTGAGAAATTATTATATGCAAAATTTAATTAACATCGAAACAAAAAATATCAACGGTGAATTAATCCAAACGGCTAATGCTCGTGATTTACATACGTTTTTAGAGATAAAAAACCATTTCAAAGATTGGATAAAGACCGCATTGAAAAGTATGGATTCATTGAAAATGAGGACTTTGCAACTTTTGCGGAAAAAACCGCAAAAGGTAGACCGTCTATAGAATACGCAATCTCCATCAATATGGCCAAAAAGTTATCCATGGTTGAGCGCAATGAAAAAGGTAAACAGGCCAGACAGTATTTTATTGAATGCGAAAGAAAAACATTAGAAGCTGTCAATCCGGTTGAGATACTAAATAATCCATCAGCGATGCGAGGATTGCTACTCAATTACACAGAAAAGTCATTGCACTTGAACATAAAGTCGATGAGATGAAACCGCACAAGTCGAAGCACTTAAACGAATTAGCTACTCAGAAGGCTCTTTGTATTACTGATGCGGCTAAATCACTCCAAATGAAACCGAAAGCCATTTTTTCATGGTTACAAGGACATGACTGGATTTATCGGCGTATTGGCGGAAAAAGCTGGGTAGGCTATCAGGATAAAATTAAGCAGGATTTAATTAAGCATAAAGTGACTGTCGTTGCCAGAAATGATGGTTCAGAAAAACTAACGGAACAAGTAAGAATTACGCCTAAAGGACTCAGCAAATTATCCATTCTTGTTAATGCAACATGCTAAGTAAAAAAGACCAGTGCAAGGCTGGCCAACACCAGGGAAAATTACGTTGTGGTTACCAACACACAATAGCAATAATGCTACCAAAAACAATTAAAAAAGTAATCGCTTTCTGATCAACATTCACATTCAACGAATCTCATACCGCTGACCTAACCAAGAACGAATGCAACCATTCGTGCTTTGTCATTGTTTTATGTGGGGAAACCAAGTACCTGAGAGTGTGTGTTTTTCAAAAAGCTAAAAAATTTATATCTCTATTAAGGTTTAAGGATTTTTTAAAATGAATACGAATGACGAGATTCTTTTAACACATCATGTGGTAGCCCTTTTAAAATGTTCAGTCAGGAAAGTCAGGCGATTCATTAAAGAGGGTGAGTTACCCGCCCGTAGAAGGGGAAAAGAAACGAAGGATCTTATGAAATACTAAAGTCTTCCTGTATTGCATATATGCATCAGTTACATCAGAATGTCAGCGTAAAAGCTTATTGTCGTGATAAATCAAAACAGAGGTTTAAAACATGTCAATCAAATTACGATACAATGTCTGGCACTGTGATTTCGTTTCGCCAAGCGGTAAACGAATTAGACAGAGTCTTGGCACAGCCAATAAAAAATTAGCGCAAGAGCTACACGATAAACTCAAATCGGATATTTGGAAAGTTGAACGTCTCGGTGAAGAGCCAGAGTATCTCTTCGAAGAAGCGTGTTTGCGCTAGCTAAAGGAAAAGCAACACAAGCGAACAATAGATAAAGATAAAGGAAAAATTAAATTTTGGCGGCAGTATTTTTCAGGTCGAAAGATTAGTGAGATCACGAATAATGAATGTCAGGATATTGTTTCAAGGATGAAAAATAGAAGAGGTAAAGTGGGTTTCTCATCGCAATCATCAAGGTATGCTTAATTGGCTTTTATTCGTGCTTTACTAAAAATAGCCTCAAATGAGTGGGGATGGTTAAAAAATGCACCTTATATAAAAGCGCTACCTCCTAGACAATCAAGGATTAATTGGCTCACAAAAGAACAAGTCCATCCCTTAATAATACCGTTGATTATCTCAAGCGAGTAATAACATTTGCTTTGGGCTACGGGTTTACGAAGATCCAACATTCTAGAATTAGAATGGTCACAGGTTGATTTGGTTCATAAAGTTGCTTGGATTAATCCTGACCAGTCAAAAAATTTTAGAACAATTGGCGTTTCGCTCAATGACACAGCCTGTCAGATTATCCATGATCAAATGGGTAGACATAGCCAGTATGTTTTTGTCAGAGAGCAAAAATTAAAAGGGCATTACTGATATGATACCAATGAGAACGGATGCTAACAAGGCATTTAAATCTGCCATGCGTAAAGCCGGAATCGAGGGATTTCGATTCCACGATCTGAGGCATACTTGGGCAAATTGGTTAATTCAGTCGGGTGTGCCTCTATCGGCATTGCAAGAAATGGGGGGATGGGAGAGTATACAAATGGTTAAGCGGTATGCTCATTTATCCCCTTCACACTTGCAAAAGCACGCTAAAAATATCGATAGGATACTCGGGTTTCATGTCACAAATATGGCACGCAAGAAAGTTGTATAAGATGACATTAACTGTAACTTCTTGTTTTAATTGGTGGGTCGTACAGGATTCGAACCTGTGGCCAATTGATTAAAAGTCAACTGCTCTACCGACTGAGCTAACGACCCTATTAATAACAAAACACAGCATAAATAATTTAAACAAATAATGCTTTATTTTTTTGGATGAATGGTGGGCGATACCAGATTCGAACTGATGACCCCCTCTTTGTAAGGGAGATGCTCTACCAACTGAGCTAATCGCCCATTCATAACAAAAATAAATAACATTTTTACTTAATCATGATTGGTGGGCGATACCAGATTCGAACTGATGACCCCCTCCTTGTAAGGGAGATGCTCTACCAACTGAGCTAATCGCCCAATCATAACTAAATCATCACAACAATTGGTGGGCGATACCAGATTCGAACTGATGACCCCCTCCTTGTAAGGGAGATGCTCTACCAACTGAGCTAATCGCCCAATCATAACTAAATCATCACAACAATTGGTGGGCGATACCAGATTCGAACTGATGACCCCGTCCTTGTAAGCGAGATGCTCTACCAACTGAGCTAATCGCCCGGCGTGATGGAGGTGCATTATAGGGATAGTTCTGCATGAGTCAACGGTTTTTCTAAGGAAAATATCCGTTCGTTGCAAAATTAAGCAAGATACACCAAATATTATCGACGCTAAATAATATTTATTTAAACTTATTTAGTCTAGCTCCATCAGCATAAATTAAGCGGTTTTACCATTAAATTAGCAAAATAAAGTATCATTATCGCGCTAACAGTATTGAGGAATTAAGTTGCAGTGATAAAATAACCAACTGTAAATTTATCACTAGATTAGATTCGATATAAAAAAGATCATTAAGGCAATCCTAATGAATAAAATAAAAACCCGTTTTGCACCAAGTCCAACCGGTTATCTTCACGTCGGCGGTGCTCGTACCGCATTCTATTCATGGCTTTATAGTCGACATAATAACGGGGAGTTTGTCTTACGTATTGAAGACACCGATCTTGAACGTTCAACACAAGAAGCCATTGACGCCATAATGGATGGAATGAACTGGTTAAGTTTAAATTGGGATGAAGGTCCTTACTATCAAACTAAACGCTTCGATCGTTATCATGCAATTATCAATCAAATGCTTAGTGCGGGGACAGCTTATCGCTGTTACTGTTCTAAAACACGGTTAGACAATTTACGTGAAGAACAGATGGCTAGAGGCGAAAAACCACGTTACGATGGCTATTGCCGCTCGCATGCTCATAACCATACACCGAATGAACCTCATGTAGTGCGCTTTCGCAACCCCCAGCAAGGCTCTGTTATTTTTAAAGACCAAATCCGTGGCCCAATTGAATTTAGTAATCTTGAGCTAGATGATCTCATTATACGCCGCACCGATGGCTCTTCTACCTATAATTTTTGTGTTGTAATTGATGACTGGGATATGAAAATCACCCATGTGATCCGTGGTGAAGATCATATTAATAATACCCCACGGCAAATTAACATATTAACCGCTCTCGGTGCGCCAATACCTGTATATGCGCATGTTTCAATGATTTTGGGTGATGATGGTAAAAAATTATCTAAGCGTCATGGCGCAGTGAGTGTCATGCAATACCGCGATAACGGTTATCTACCAGAAGCCTTATTAAACTATTTGGTTCGTCTCGGGTGGTCTCATGGTGATCAAGAAATTTTTAACCGTGAGGAAATGATCAGGTATTTTTCCTTAGATGCCATTAATAAATCCGCCAGTGCCTTTAATACTGACAAATTATTATGGCTAAATCATCATTATATTAATTCATTACCGGCAGAATATGTTGCTACTCACTTAGCATGGCACATTGAACAGCAAGGTATTGATACCCAAATTGGGCCAAGCTTAGCAGATTTAGTTAAGCTTCTCGGTGAACGTTGTAAGACCTTAAAAGAAATAGCCGCTTCATGTCGCTATTTCTATCAGGATTTTGTTACATTTGACGGCGACGCCGCTAAAAAACATTTACGCCCGATAGCGCGCTTACCATTAGAAACTGTACGGGAAAAATTGTCGGCTATTAGCAACTGGACAGGTGAAAATGTTCATCATGTAATCGAAGCAACGGCTACAGAACTGGAAATTGGGATGGGTAAAGTGGGTATGCCTCTGCGGGTCGCTGTGACAGGAACAGGCCAATCACCGAGTGTTGATGCCACTGTACATGCTATTGGCCAAAATCGTTCATTAAAACGCATTGATAACGCTTTGGTTTATATTAATGAGCGTGAAAATAGGGTTAGCGAATAAAATTAGCTTAGCATAACGGCACATTTCACTGTGCCTTTTTTCTTCACACTAAGCTGTATGAGCATTTTTTCAACGGTTAAACACTATTTTCCTATTAATCGATTGACAGTCTTATTCAGCTTGCATATTATGCGCCCGTCTTACCGACTTTGTGTAGGGGCTATAGCTCAGCTGGGAGAGCGCTTGCATGGCATGCAAGAGGTCAGCGGTTCGATCCCGCTTAGCTCCACCAAATTTAAATTCAAGCCAATTTAGATTTAATGAAATAATTAAACCCCATTACTTACTATGAATGCCTTAGTGGCTTAACTAAGTTGTCTAGCCCTTACACTTTGACTATTAACGTCATTTCCATTAAATAACCTAGTCTTCCTTGAGGAAATTCACCTTTACGTGCAAACCAAAGTAAATATTCTTCGGGTAAATCAATCAAAACCCGTCCTTTGTATTTACCGAATGGCATAACGGTATTAGCAATATCGATCAAATCCTGTTTCTGCATGCAGAATTCTACTATATTATTGGTTAATAGAACCAAACACGGCATTCGTTAATCAAGAATGCCGCTTTGCAAACATACTCAAATTATCACAAAACTAATCCCGTTATCGCTGCTGATAAGAAACTGACTAGCGTGGAACCATATAATAATTTTAAGACAAAGCTAGAAACAACATTTCCCTGCTTTTCATTGAGCCCTTTTATTGCTCCTGCAACAATGCCTATTGATGAAAAGTTAGCAAAAGAAACTAAAAAGACCGACAAAATACCTACTGAACCGAGGGGATAATTCAGCGGCAACTTGTTTCAAATATCCCATAGCGACAAATTCATTTGACACTAATTTGGTGGCCATAATGCTACCTACTTTAAGTGCATCTTCAGCAGGTATACCCAAGATACATGCTAATCGATAAACACATAGCCTAAACAATCCTGAAAGCTTATTCCTATCACTGCACTGAAAATGGTGTTAATTCCGGCAATAATCGCAATAAATCCTATCAACATTACCGCTACAATCAAAGCAACTTTAAAACCAGCCAGAATATATTCGCCTAACATATCAAAAAAACTTTGTCCATCATAAAGATGACTGACTTGAATGTCTTCTTCTTCGTCAACCGAATAGGGATTAATTAATGATAGAATAATGAATGTACTAAACATATTCAGGATCAGCGCCGCAACGACATACTTAGGATCAAGCATTCCCATATAGGCGCCTACAATCGCCATAGAAACCGTCGACATGGCTGTTTCTGCCATCGTATACATACGACGTGATGACATTCGACTCTCAATATACTTTATATGCAATAAAGTTTTCTGACTGACCAAGGATTAATGAACTAACCGCATTAAAAGATTCCAGTTTTCCCATACCATTAACTTTAGCCAGTAATGTTCCTATTATTTTAATAATAAAAGGTAGCACTTTGATATGTTACAGGATGCCAATTAAAGCTGAAACAAAAATAATTGGACATAATACTCGCAAAAAGAAGGTAGCGAGATTTGCGTCCATCATGCCACCAAATACAAAATCAGTTCCTGCTGCGACATAAACCAATAAATAATCAAAAAATTTAGCAAATCCAGCCACAAATCCCTGACCAATATCTGAATTAAGGAAGAACCAGGCTAATATTAACTCAATAACTAATAGTTGAAAAACATAGCGAATGCGAATACTAGCACGATCGCTACTGGTTAAAATCGATAACCCACCAATAAGAATAATGGATAAAAGAAAGTGAAAAACGGCAGACATACATATTTCCAAGTAGGTTTTTAATTTAACAAATAGTTATATTATTTTATGTAATAGAAAATAATCGGGCGTGATTTTAATCGCTAAAAACCGTATTAAGTGGGTAATTTAGTGATTTAACTTACTGATAGCTAAAATAATGAATAAAACGATTACGAAATCAAGGCAGTCAACAACCTGCGAATTACTACGCAGAAAAGCCATAAAAGATTAATGTTCTTGTAGTAACTCCATTAATTCATCCTGATTAATAATTTTTATTCCTAACTCATTTGCTCTTGCCAATTTAGAACCAGCGGCTTCACCTGCGATCACCAGATCGGTTTTTTTAGAAACACTGGCAGTGACCTTTGCGCCAAGTAATATTAATTTGTCTTTAAGCTCATCACGCGTTAAACGATTTAATTTACCGGTTAAAACTAATGTTTTACCGGCAAATGGACTATTGGTTTTCTTAACTAGTATAGCTGGCCAGCTAATACCAATTTCGTTCACTAATTCATTAACAACATCGCGATTATGTTGTTCGTGAAAAAAATTAATAATACGCTTTGCTACTATCTCGCCAACATCGAGTACCGTTTTTAGCGACTCTATATCTGCTGACATGAGCGAAGTTAACGTCGCATAATGTGTCGCCAAATTGCCTGCCGTTGCTTCGCCAACTTCCCGAATACCCAACGCATAAATAAAGCGGGCTAATGTGGTTTGTTTAGATTTATCAAGCGCATTAATTAGATTTTGTGTGGATTTTGGCCCCATACGCTCCAGTCTGGCTAAAATATCAGAATTTAAACGGTAAAGATCGGCCGCTGTCGTTACATACTCTTTATCAACCAATTGATCAATAATCTTATCACCCATGCCCTCAATATCCATTGCTCGGCGCGAAATAAAATGCTTCAATGCACCCTTACGTTGTGCGGCACAAATTAAACCACCACTACAACGGATCACAGCCTCACCTTCGATACGTTCAATGGCTGAACCACAAACCGGGCAGTGAATAGGAAACAGAATTTCTCTGCTATCAGTAAAACGTCTTTCAGTGAGCACATTAACAATCTGCGGGATCACATCACCCGCTCTACGAATAACGACAGTATCCCCAATGCGTATACCTAAACGTTCTATCTCATCAGTATTGTGCAATGTTGCATTGCTTACCGTGACCCCTGCAACCTGAACAGGCTCTAATCGGGCAACTGGTGTAATAGCTCCGGTACGTCCTACTTGAAATTCAACATCATTCAATAAAGTTATCTGTTCTTGAGCGGGAAATTTAAATGCCGTAGCCCAACGAGGAGCTCGAGCAACAAAACCAAGCTCTTCTTGCAGCGACAACGGATCCACTTTAACAACGACACCATCGATATCAAAACCTAAGCCTAAACGCTCTTGCTCAATTTGATGGTAATAGGCTAAAACTTGTTGGCTATTTTGGCAAAGCGCTACCTTATCACTAACTGGTAAGCCCCATTTTTTAAACTGCATTAGACATTGATATTGGCTAGCAGGCAATTGTCCGCACGCTAACAAGCCGAAACCATAACAAAAAAAGGCTAATGGCCTTTTGGCAGTAATACGAGGATCAAGCTGACGCAATGAACCTGCTGCGGCATTACGTGGATTGGCAAAAATTTTACCATCATTACGCCGAGCTTCTTCATTCAGTTTTTCAAAACCTCGATGAGTCATAAAAACTTCACCACGAATTTCAATACAGGCAGGAATATTATCGCCGGTCAAACGGAGCGGAATTGCTCGAATGGTACGAATATTGGCCGTAATATTTTCGCCTGTTGTACCATCACCACGCGTCGTAGCCTGCACCAGTTCGCCATGTTGATACAACAAGCTAACCGCCAAACCATCTAATTTAAGTTCACAACAAAATGTCAACTGGCTATTATTTTTTAAACGATCATGTACTCGCTTATCAAAGGCTAAATAACTCTCTTCATCAAAAACGTTATCTAATGACAGCATCGGTATTTCATGGCGTACCTGCTCAAAAGCCCTTAATGGCCCAGCACCAACCCGTTGTGTTGGCGAATCAGCAGTGATCCATTCTGGATGCTCAGCCTCCATTTTTTTCAATTCCTGCATCAGCCGATCATATTCTGCATCGGGTATTTCAGGCGTATCTAATACATGATAAAGATATTCATGATGTTGTAATTGCTGTTTAAGCCGAGCAAGATAATTTTGTTGTTCTTTCATTATTCACCATACAACTAAAGACAAAACACCCGCTATCACGGGGATCGATTACTAATCATCTAATATTTAAGTTAATGCTTTTCTAATTCGGCTATGATATTCCGCTATCATTTGAGGTGTCAGCATTTTGCGATCCTCATCAAGCACGACACCACCAACATCAGCCGCAATACGTTGTGCTGCTTGCAACATCAATTTGAAATTTTGTGCTGAGTCACCATATGAAGGTACCATCATAAATATAGATACACCCGGAGTAGTGAAATCAGACATGGCCTCTGGCTCAAAAGAACCAGGTTTCACCATATTGGCTAAGCTAAATAAAATCTGCCCAGAACCAGAAGGATCAACATGACGATGAAAGATCTGCTTTTCACCAAACTGAAAACCCGATTGAAAAATACTTTGTAACAACAGATCACCGCCTAAAACTTGACCTTGCAGTGCCGCAACATGTAAAACAACAATAATATCCTTTTTATCAGCTTCATCAGCTAAGTTACTTTGTTGTTTTTCACCATCAGGATGTTCAACTCCATCAACAGCCTGTTGGCTGCTTTCTGCTGTGTTTGCTACGAAAGCGTCTTCCCTTTCTTCACTATTAATTGAATTTAGCGCAGGCTCAGAAATCTCAAGTTCAAGCTGTTTAGTCTGAACTCTCTTTTGTTGCTTAGCACGAGATCCAGTTTCTACTTCAGTATCAGCTAGATGTGAATCATCGTTAGGTGCTTTCACTACCTTAGATGATTCAGATTTCCGGGAAGCAAATTGTTCATTTGCCTTCTGACTAGTCAATTTAGATGCTGATTGTTGTGCCTCCTCCATCATTTTATCGCCAAGGGATGGATCGCCTGCACTCTCAGGTGTATCCTGATTAGGTTGTTTACGGCGCTTCATAGGGCGATCTTTAAATAGCTTCGAACGCTCTTTACGACTTGTCCAAAAGCCATGTAACAGTAAAGCTATTATAGCTATCGCACCAACGACCACTAATATTAGACGCAAATCCTGCATCGCTCTATCTCTGTTGTTTGAAAAAATAATCGCCACCATAGCGGTATCATTATATTAAGAGTATTTGCCAATAACGTTAAGTGCAACCCTCTACATAATTTTCTTACAAAAAGTTAGATATTTATTCTTTTTTCGCTGTTTTTTTAGCCAACAAAAGACTAGCCAGCTAAAAATCCTACCTATATGATACAAGATCAAACCTAAAGGAGATAATATGAAGTATGATTAATTCAAGAAAATTACTAAAAACTGCGAATGGTTTCTATTATTTTCCTCAGAGATAGCAGCTAGTTACTCGTCCAAGTATAAGACCTTTTGTTATCCTACCCTTATTAGCAAATATTATTTTACTCGGTAGTGGCTTTACAGCAAATTAGGCGATTGGATCCAAACATTACTTTCTTATGTTCCCATTTGGATGCAGTGGTTAAGTTATCTAATATGGCCTATTGCGGTGATCTCTATTTTACTTATATTTGGCTATTTCTTTAGTACCATGGCCAATTTTATTGCTTCTCCTTTTAATTGCTGGTTAGCGGAAAAACTGGAAGCCGAATTAACAGGAACACCAGCGCCCGATACCAGTTTTGCAGTACTTATTGCCGACATACCAATGATCTTAGCGCGGGAAGTAACAAAATTATGCTACCATCTTATTCGTGTTATTCCGTTGCTGATCCTGTTTTTCATTCCCGGTATTGCTCAGACAATCGCACCGATTTTATGGTTTTTATTTGGTGCCTGGATGATGGCAATTCAATATTGTGATTATCCTTTTGATAACCATAAAGTAAAATTTGATCAAATGAAGTTGGCACTAGCCAATAATCGAACAACCAGTATCCAGTTTGACGCAATAGTCAATTTGCTGACGAATGATCCCTATATCAATCTGGTTATCATGCTGTTGCAATATGTAGTGCAACAGCAATGTGGGTTGATCTCTACCGTCTGAAACATAACCGTCATTAACTCAAACGCTGAAGTTAGCTAAAATTTCTTACCCTAACTTCAGCTATTATCAGATAGTAATAATAATCAAAATAAATGATTGTGGCATATTTGATGTTAGTAACCGCAATCAACATAAAAATTAAGCTTAATTTACTAAAAATAGTTATTAGTTACCAGCAAATATCCCGTTATATCAGTTAGTAAAAATTAATCAAAGCGACTATAAACACCCGTGCGATATAACGATAGGATAAATTTTTATTTCCAAAATAATTCGCTTAGTGTATGGTGATTAGTACTATATTTGAGCATGTTTATAGCTTCTGAAAAATAGTAAGGACGATCGATGAGCAACATCTTTGAAGATAACTCGCTAACTATTGGTCATACTCCATTAGTTCGTTTGAAACACTTTGGTAACGGAAATTTGTTAGCAAAAATCGAATCACGTAACCCAAGTTTTAGCGTAAAATGCCGTATTGGTGCGAATATGATTTGGGACGCAGAAAAAAAGGTCTGTTAACCCTTAAACTAGACAAATTGACAACCAATAAAACTTTAATCGATCCGACCAGTGGCAATACCGGAATTGCCCTAGCTTACGTTGCCGCTGCGCGCAGATATAAGCTTACCTTGACCATGCCTGAAACTATGAGCCCTGAGCGGCGTAAATTATTAAAAGCGCTTGGCGCTAATTTAGTCCTAACTGAAGGTGCTAAGGGCTCATGAAGGGCACCATTGAAAAAACCATCGAAATTGTTGCCACTGCTCCCGATCGTTATCTTCTTTTGTAACAGTTTAATAATCCAGCCAATCCTGAAATTCATCAAAAAACAACTGAACCTGAAATTTGGCTAGATACTGATAGTGAGATAGCCGCCATCGTGGCTGGAGTTGGTACCGGTGGCACAATTACTGGCATCGGCCGTTATCTAAAAAAGAAAGCAGGCGGGTGAAGCCATTAAAATGATTGCTGTCGAGCCAGCCGCATCGCCAGTAATAAGCCAGACATTAGCTGGCCTAGAAATAAAACCTGGTCCACATAAAATCCAAGGCATAGGTGCTGGTTTTATCCCTAATACCTGGATCTTACTCTTATTGATGATGTGTTTGCTATTAGTGATGACGAAGCTATACAAACCTCTCATCTAATTATGCAAAAAGAAGGTATTTTAGCCTGTATAATCATCAGGTGCTGCATTTGACGCAGCGGCAAAACCGGCATTTCAAAATAAGAATATTGTGGTTATTTTACCTTCTTCCGGTGAACGTTATTTGAGTACAGATTTATTTTCTGCTGCCAATGCAAGCTAATGACTATTTTTGCGCACAATTAGCTAAAAAAGCACTTTAAAAGTGCTTTTTTTGTGTCGTAGATCAAAGTTTAGTGTGTATTAAGATGATTTCTTGAAACGAGTTTAGTATTTAAGTCATTAATTATTTCGACTATCGAAATTAATCAAAAAATAAGCAGTAAAAATTTACAAATAGGGCATAAACCAGGCAAATTAGCATGTCTGGCTCTATAATGTCGATATACATAAAATTTATGATTGATAAATGGAATAAAAACGTTTTTCTTTTATTATCACTGAAAAGTAATTAAGCAAATTCAGATTATTTCAGCTAAAATATTTTGGATTTACTAATAAAAAATATTAAGTTTGTTGAGGGAAAAAATATGTTCCAACAAGAAGTCACCATCACAGCACCTAATGGTCTTCACACTCGCCCGGCGGCTCAGTTTGTCAAAGAGGCAAAAAGTTTTTCTTCTGAAATTACACTTTCCTATAACGGCAAATCTGCGAGCGCTAAAAGTTTATTTAAACTACAAACACTCGGCCTGACTCAAGGAATGGTTGTCACTATTTCTGCTGAAGGTGAAGATGAGCAGAAAGCAGTAAAACATCTGGTTAAGCTAATGGCTGAATTGGAGTAATGACAACGGGCAATATAATATTTATTTTCTATTTTTTATCCTCGGATACCTTTATCTGGGGTTATCTATTTAACTATTAGTATCAAAACCAGTCCTATGAACTAGCTATTTTTCGCCGATTGGTAGTAAGGTAACATTTATGATTTCAGGTATTTCAGTATCACCAGGTATCGCCTTCGGCAAGGCATTAATTCTTAAAGAAGCACCAATTGTTGTCGATCAAAAGAAAATTTCTGACAACCAAATTGACAGTGAAATTGAACGCGTTAAGCTTGGAATCGATAAAGCAATAGCACAATTAGAAACGATAAAAAAAACCGCAGAAAAAAATCTTGGTGAAGAAAAAGCGGAAATATTTGAAGGCCATATAATGCTGCTTGATGATGAAGAATTTAAGCAGGAAATTTTTTCTTTCATTGAAAAAGAGCACAAAACTGCGGATGCTGCAGCCCAAAAAGTGATTGAAGAACAAGCCACAGCATTAGAAGAATTAAATGATGAATACCTCAAGGAACGTGCCGCTGACATCAGAGATATTGGTAAACGCCTACTAAAAAATATTTTAGAGTTGCCTATTGTTGATCTTGGTTCAATTACAGAAGAAGTCATTTTGGTTGCGGCAGATCTTACCCCCTCTGAAACCGCACAATTAAATTTGAAGAAAGTGCTTGGCTTTATTACTGATATAGGCGGACGCACTTCTCATACTTCAATTATGGCCAGATCACTCGAAATTCCGGCTACTGTTGGCACAAGCAATGCAACCAAGAATATCCAGCCAAACGATTATCTCGTTTTAGATGCTCTCAATAATCATATTTATCAAAATCCATCTGATAGTGAGATTGACGAACTTAAACAAATTAAAGATGAATATTTACGTGAAAAAAGTGAACTAGCAAAATTGAAAGATTTGCCCGCAATAACTTTAGATGGTCATCAAGTTGAAGTTTGCGCCAATATTGGTACTGTACGTGATGTAGAAGGTGCTGAGCGTAATGGTGCTGAAGGTGTGGGTCTGTACCGTACTGAATTTCTGTTTATGGATCGCAATAATTTACCTAGCGAAGAAGAACAATTTCAAGCTTATAAAGCGGTTGCAGAAGCTATGGGGCCACAGGCTATTATTATTCGTACCATAGATATTGGTGGGGATAAAGATCTTCCCTATATGAACCTACCGAAAGAAGAAAATCCTTTTCTTGGTTGGCGAGCAATTCGCATTTCCCTTGATCGTAAAGAAATCCTGCATGCTCAATTACGTGCTATCTTAAGAGCCTCTGCCTTCGGCCATCTACGTATTATGTTTCCCATGGTCATTTCTGTGGAAGAAATTCACACCTTGAAAGAAGAGCTAGAAAGACTTAAACAGCAATTAACCGAGGAAAAGCACTCTTTCGATCAGTCGATTGAAGTTGGAATTATGATTGAAACACCAGCAGCTGCGGTTATTGCGCATCATTTAGCAAAAGAAGTCGATTTTTTTAGTATCGGAACCAATGATCTAACACAGTATACCTTAGCGGTTGATCGCGGAAATGATCTGATTTCTCACCTTTATAATCCAATGTCTCCTTCAGTGTTAAAACTTATTAAACAAGTTATTGATACTTCTCATTCAGAAGGGAAATGGACAGGTATGTGTGGTGAGCTTGCTGGTGATGAACGTGCTACACTATTATTACTTGGTATGGGATTAGATGAATTTAGTATGAGTGCAATCTCAATCCCAACTATTAAAAAAATTATCCGAAACGCAAATTTCAAAGATGCAAAAACATTAGCAGAACAAGCTCTTAATCAACCGACAGCGAAGGAATTGATGGATTTGGTTGAAACATTTATTAAAGAAAAAACACTTTGTTAAAATCATCAACCAACTCTTGACCCCATAAGAAAACAATTAATTAGGAGAAGATCCATGGGTCTGTTTGACAAACTCAAATCACTGGTTTCAGATGATAAAAATAGCGCTGGTACTATTGATATTATTGCGCCAATTTCAGGTGAAGTTGTTAATATAGAAGATGTGCCAGATGTTGTTTTTGCCGAGAAAATTGTTGGTGATGGTATTGCTATCAAGCCTACTGGTAACAAAATTGTTGCTCCAGTTGATGGCACTATTGGTAAAATATTTGAAACGAACCATGCATTTTCTATCGAATCAGATAATGGTATTGAGTTATTTGTCCATTGCGGTCTTGATACAGTTGAATTAAAGGGTGAAGGGTTCACCCGCATAGCAGAGGAAGGACAAAAAGTACAAAAAGGCGATTTAGTGCTTGAACTTGATCTTCCTCTACTAGAAGAAAAAGCAAAATCGACATTAACACCTGTGGTCATTTCTAATATGGATGAAATAAAAGAGCTAACTAAACTTAGTGGTTCTATTGTTGTAGGTGAAACCGTTATTATGCAGATCAAAAAATAAACCACTATTCATCCCTTCATTAATTATTTATGAAGGGAACTTCTTCGCTATTTCGCTATTTAATAACAAGAATTATTTCCTATAAGCAACTATTTATTTTTGATATTATTTAATTCAATTAAATAAACCCGGTGGAAAGATAACGATCCCCCTCTGTCACAAATAATAGTCACAATAACTGCCACAGGGTTCTGTTTAGCAACGCGTAATGCCCCTGCCACGCGCGCGCCCTGAACTATAACACCACAAAGATACCTTCATCTATTGCTAGGTTCTTTATCATTTGTTCTGCTTTTATCTGAGTAATATCCAATATTCTATCAACTTGTGCAGATCTGAGTATACTTGGAATATAATCTTGAGACCAGCGCCGAACTCCTGGAATATAGCTATTTTCTGCTGGTTGCAAACCGATAATTTCTATTCTATTTTATTAGATTCAGATTTTAGATATTGGCTGACACCGGTAATTGTCCCAGTTGTCCCCATACTTGAGACAAAATGCGTAATCCGCCCCCGCAGTCTGACACCAAACTTCAGGGCCTGTCGTCATATAAAATGAGCTAACGGATTATCAAAATTATTAAATTGATCAAGCACTTTACCTTCATTTCGAAATTGCATCTCTAATGCACGATCACGTGCCCCTTACATCCCTTCCGCTTCACTAACCAAAACTATTTCAGCACCATAAGCTCGCATCACTGACTGACGTTCAACACTCATATTTTCTGGCATTAATAATTTTAGTTATATCCCTTTATGGTGACTATCATCATTGCCAATACGGTCCCTATATCACCACTAGTTGCTTAAATTAAGGTGTTACCAGGTGTAATTTGACCTCGTTTTTCTGCTTTCTGGATCATAAAAAGGGCAGCTCTATCTTTGACTGAACCGGCAGGATTATTACTCTCTAGTTTTACCCAAATTTCAGCATCCTTATTTTTAGTCAATCTTTTAAACTTAACTAGTGGCGTTTTATTACCAATAAATTTTTCCAAATAATCCACATTATTTACTTAATTATTTTTATTATAAAGAATAAAACAACGCTAATAGCAACATAACTAGCTGATAATCTTTGCAATAAAGTTATAATACGCAACTTTGATTAAAGGGTTTTAAACAATTCAATTTTTATGTCATGTCTTGATATAATTTATTACTAAATTAAATCATTATTGTGCAGACCAAATAATACCACTTACTTTCCAATTAGCTAAAACATCATTTGATGGCACTAGATTTTTGGGACCACTCCATTTGCCAGTAAAACGATAAGTAACATGGCTAGATTGAGGAGAAATACAATTGATAGTTAACATATTAGTTTGCTTTGAATCAGGGTAACAACTACCTTGCACTGCATTTTGATAGATTTGCGAGAATAGTGTTCCTATTTGTGTATCTCATACTGTTTTAATATCTTCATCCATAATTTCGATTCGCTTAACTTTCCCATTCTCAACACCATAAATAACTATCTTTTCTTGAAAATTATTTATACCTTGGAAAAGAGATATTAATTGCCCCTGCTCAATTTGCATGTCAGAACGAAAATGGTATCGGTTATTTAACGCTGCTGCAATAATCTGTTCTTCCATCGGAGTTATTTTATTAATCTGACCAACTCCGGTAGCGGAAATTTTAACTGAACTGGCAAACCAATTCATTGGATATAAACTTGACCATGAAATACTACTACATCCGGTTAGTGATAATAGACTTGTTACAAATGACACTTTTAACCAAAGTAATCGACTGTTGCCAAAAAGTTGTGGCATAAAAATCCCTTAAAATTAATTTACAATATAATAAAAAAAGTAAAAATATTAATAATTTTATTTAAAATTTGTTTATAATGTGTGAAATTAGCAGCATGATAGAATACAAGTTAATAATCCACAAAAAAGTAAGTAAAACAAGTGATTTTCAAATAAAGATGAAATTAACTTTTATTAATCTGACAGTTTAAAAATAACCCACTAATACCGATAAAAAATTTTTACAAAAAATAAATTAATGAAATTTTATATCAAAAAAGATAAATATTGGTATCATCAAATTAATTGCATTAATCACTCAAACGCTTGATCATCAATTAATCGTTTAGTATATAAAATATTTTCCTGTTGTAACTCTCCGTAAGCCATTTTCTCACACATACAGATGGTAGCATCATTCTCTTCAGGTACTAAAAACATAATTTGTGGGCAACCTTTAGCAATTAATTTTTTTTCTAAACGACTAATTAATGCATTGGCAATCCCTCTACCACGGTATTCAGGGTGCACCGCTAAATAATATGCAGATCCTTGATAACCATCGTATCCTCCCATGATGGTACCAACAACTTCACCTGCCATTTCAGCAACTAAAAAAAGATCTGCCCCCGATAACATTTTACGCTCGATATCTGCTTCAGGATCTCTATCTGTTTGAATTAGCTGACAAAGCCCCCATAATGTGATAATTTCTTCGAAATCATCTTGTTGAAAGGTTCTTATTTCCATATTTTTTTACCTACTTAGTATTAGTAAAGAATAAACATTGGCATTCTTATTATCTAAACAAGAATGATGGTAGCAAAATAAAATGAATAAAATAGCGCCGAAAATGTTGATTTTATACTCCATGAATCATTATTTCACTTTTAAATAATTTAATTTATTTACAATAAAATCATATGGTTATTACGTAAATCTATTATTCTGTTTATTTAACACCGCTCTAATTGGCTTTTCAATAGTAAGTAATTAAAATTTACCTAAATAATAATACCAACACTAAATAATGTCAGAATTTTATATTAAATCCATTCTATTCTGACAATAAGAGAATAGATAAATACTTCTGCTTTTTAGCTGAAATTGGGTTGTGGTTAACTTTACTAATCAACAATTATAGTATTAACCATAGACTTAAAATGCCAACAACGACAGTTTTTGAATAGACTATAATTAGCTTACTTGATTCACAGATACATGCACAACTCTACTATTAATATTTATAGGCAAATCATACTTAATATTTTGCTATCGTTATTGCAATACTAACAAATCCAATCAATAACAAAATGTATTCAGACCGTATTGAGTGTATAATTAACCGTTAATCTACTACTCTAATAATAAAAGAATGTTATGAATATACCTGATATTAATGCAGTGAAAGCATTATCTTCTCACTTTGGAAGATAAGCTCTGTCAGCAATTTGAACCTATCGATAACACCGCAAAATTTGCCCAACATAACTGGCAACATAAACAAAAAGGTGGCGGTCGTAGCCGGATACTAAAAAATGGGACGACTTTTGAGCAAGTAGGAGTCAATTTTTCCCGTATAAGTGGAGAGTATTTACCTGCTTCTGCCACAGAAAATCGTCCGCTACTGGTAGGTCGTCGCTATCAAGTAATGGGAGTTTCTTTAGTTACTCATCCACTCAATCCTTATATTCCAACAGCCCATGCTAATGTCCGTTTTTTCATTGCAGAAAAACCAGGTGAACCATCAGTATGGTGGTTTGGTGGTGGATTTGATTTAACTCCCTATTATGGCTTTGAAGAAGATATTACACACTGGCATAAGATTGCACAGTCTCTATGTTTACCTTATGGAAAAGAAATTTATCCCAACTATAAAAAATGGTGTGATCGCTATTTTTTTATCAAACATCACAATGAGCCGCGCGGGGTTGGCGGTCTTTTCTTTGACGATTTAAGCCAACCCGATTTTACTACCTGCTTTCACTTTGCTCAGGATATTGGCAATGGTTTTCTTAAGGCATATTTACCTATTGTTGAAAAAAGAAAACAGACAGCTTGGGATGAACGCGAGCGTCAATTTCAATTATACCGCGGAGGACGTTATACAGGATTTCATCTGGTATGCGATCGTGGAACCCTATTCGGGCTGCAGACTGGTGGTGGTAACAGAATCAATTTTAATGTCCTTACCACCACTAGCACGCTGGGAATATAGCTATCTTCCTGAGTCCAATTCAGATGAAGAAAAACTTTATAATCATTTTCTAATCGAAAAAGAATGGGTATAAATATTAGCAGCATACTTATTTTTTAAGTGTGCAATTTTTATTAACGTTTTTTAAGATGGGCAATTAGACGTTTACGCTTACGTAGCTGCGTTGGTGTCAATTTACTTTTCTTACCGGTATAAGGATTAGCGCCTTCTTTAAATTGAATACGAATCGGCGTCCCCATAACCTGTAATGTGCGACGAAAATAGTTCATTAAATAACGTTGGTAAGAATCGGGTAATTCAGCAACTTGATTGCCATGGATAACCACAATCGGTGGATTATAACCGCCGGCATGAGCATATTTCATTTTTACTCTGCGAGCTCGTATTAGGGGTGGCTGATGTTCTTCTTCTGCCATCTTCATAATACGTGTTAATAAGGCTGTACTTACTCGCCGTGTTGCCGATTTATAAGCTTCATGGATAGACTCAAATAAATTACCAACACCACTACCATGCAACGCTGAAATAAAATGCACTTTGGCGAAATCAACAAAACCTAATCGCAAATCCAACATATCTTTAACCGATTGACGATCCTCTTGCGACATGCCATCCCACTTATTTACTACAATCACCAGAGAACGCCCTGCATTCAAAATAAAGCCTAGTAATGATAAGTCTTGATCAGAAATACCCTCTCTGGCATCAATAACCAGTAAAACAATATTAGCATCTTCAATTGATTGCAACGTTTTGATCACCGAAAATTTTTCGACCGTTTCAGTTATTTTTCCGCGCTTACGCACACCCGCTGTATCAATCAGTATATATTCACATCCATCCCGTTCCATCGGAATATAAACGCTATCACGCGTTGTACCTGGCATATCATAAACAACTACCCGATCTTCGCCCAAAATACGGTTAGTTAAGGTCGATTTACCAACATTTGGCCGACCAACAATCGCTAACTTAATCGGTAGTGAACGCGGATCAAAGGCTTCTTCTTCACTATTATTATCAAGCGCCTCTTTCTCCTCCTGAGCAAGCCAATAAGCTGCATTAGCCTCCTCTGGGGATAACTCAATATCATTGGCTAATTTTTGCGGCGAATAGGGAGAAACCACTTTTTCAATCAGTTGAGTAACACCACGTCCATGAGATGCGGCAATGGGATAAATATCCTTGATCCCAAGTGCATAAAAATCACCTAAAACTGTATCAATATCCAAACCATCAGTTTTATTTGCTACCAGATAACGATCCTTTTTGCGACTGCGCAAATGTTTCGCAATCTCATGATCTACTGGCATCAATCCTGAACGAGCATCAACCATAAAAAAAACAATATCAGCTTCTTCAATCGCCAGTAAGGATTGAGAAGCCATATGGGTTTCTATTCCCTCTTCTGAACCATCGATACCACCGGTATCAATAATAATGAATTCATGTCCTGCAAACTCTACTGTGCCGTATTTTCGGTCACGGGTTAAACCAGGAAAATCAGCAACCAGCGCATCCCTAGTTCGAGTTAATCGGTTAAATAAGGTAGATTTTCCTACATTTGGACGCCCTACTAGCGCAATGACAGGTATCATTTTTAAGATGCCTCATAAAAATTAAAATCGGTATTCTGATTCCAATCTTCAGAATACTAAAAAATAAAACGGCTGTGGGAATCAGCAGCCATTAATTCTATCTGGAAAATAAGAAAATGTCAGGCAATTAACGTTCAATCAGATGTACAGTTCCATCTTTTGCCTGAATGAGTAATTTATCACTGGCAATAATCGGACGGCTGCGTAAGCCCGAACTATCAACTTTATTTTGTGCCATAAATTGACCATCTTGGGTATCTAACCAATGAAGATAACCTTCCCCATCACCAACTACTAAATAACCATCATAAATAGCCGGTGCGGTTAAATTGCGATGTAATAAAGCATCTTGAGTCCATAAAGTGACACCATCATTTTTGCGAATGGCCAGCACACGATCATTTTGATCAACTAAGTAGATAATATCATTGGTAACAATAATATCATTAACCGTGCCTAGATCACACTTCCAGATAATTTGGCTAGAGCGCATATCCATTGCAACTAAATCACCATTATATGCAATAGCAAAGATAGCGCCTGAATTGGTATCAATAACCGGCGTCATATTAACATCGTGCAAACGATCAATTTCCGTTGCACCACGGATCTGAGAAATATATTGTTGCCAAGCAATCTGCCCTTGAGCAAGCATTATGGCGCTAATACGACCAACATCACTACCAACAATCGCGACTCCATAAGCGGTAGCTGGCGCTGATTTTCCTCTTACTGATAATGTCGAGGTGTCTAAATTAATACTCCATTTACTTTGTCCAGTCTGTGCATCTAACGCTTGTAACACACCGTTACTGGTATGGATCAATACCAAACCGTCACTCACTACTGGCTGCGAAAGTGCTTCTCCGGCAACATCTGTTTCCCATGCCATTTCTCCATCGGCTTTATTCAATGCGATAACTTTGCCGGTTTCTGCGCCTATATAAAGTTTATCTCCTGAAACCGTTAATCCACTGGAAAGTAAGGCTGGCAAATTAGCCGTGAAAAAACCAACATGTTCTGATAAATCAATTGACCATAGTATCTCACTTGAATCAACATCCATTGCTTTCACCGTTCCTTTACGATCGGCTGCATAAACAACAGAATCATCATAAGCCGGTGAAAGTTGAGAATAATATTTTCCACTACCATCCCCTATCGAGCGATGCCAGATGATAGAAGGGGTAAATTGATTGTCAACCTCAGGTAAAGGAGACATTACGATAGAATCTTTTTCCGTTGAGCATCCCACTAATAAAGTCATTGCCAACAAACCAACCAATAGCGTTCTAGCCAATCGCATGTTAATATTCCTCTTAGTTTAGCAAGCTATTAATTTTTATTTTTAATATTGTCTTCATCATTTCAGCTCCACTTGATTCAATCCCTTTAGAATAAGCTGCACGAGCACCTGCGACATTACCTTTTTTCAGTAATACATCGCCCCGAATATCTTCAACAACCGTACTCCATCCTTTATCCTGTACTTGAGTCAAGGTGATCAGCGCTTGATCTGGCTTGTTCAAAGCTAACTGTACGCGTGCCAATCTGACATTGATCAAATCTTTAAGATCATCTAATTTTGCTACTGCTAATGCCTTTAATAATGCTTTTTCTGCACCAGCAATATCACTCTTTTCCACCGCAATTTTGGCTAACTCAATATTGGTCAATACACCATAAATATTGTTTGTTTCATTAGCAAATTGTTCACCAGCGGTTAGCGCTTGTTTTAATCCTATCTGCAATTGAGAGGAAATTTGTTCAAAGGCTTGAGCACTTTCTTGCAAACGACTTGCCTGATGTGATTGCCAATAATTCCAACCAATAATCGCGCCAACGCCGACAGCTAACCCAATTACTAATGCTTTGCCATTGTTAACAAAAAAGCGCTTAATAGCATCTATCTGCTCGTTTTCAGTGGTATAGACTTCCACAGAGTCTCCTTTAAGCTAAAAGTTCAGCCAAACGTATAGCAACATTCTGCTGAGAAATTTTTTCCTGTTCGCCGGTACGCAAATCCTTTATTGTGACTTCATCAGATTGACATTCATCTTCACCTAAAATTAGAGCAATTTTCGCCTGGTGTTTATTTGCACGAGCTAACTGTTTTTTAAAGTTACCGCCGCCATAATGGATCATTAATTTCAAAGCCGGCAATTTATCGCGAATTTTTTCCGCTAGGACTAATATTGCCTGGTGACTTACCTCACCACAGGCA
Source organism: Arsenophonus endosymbiont of Aleurodicus floccissimus (assembly GCF_900343025.1). Classification (GTDB taxonomy): domain Bacteria; phylum Pseudomonadota; class Gammaproteobacteria; order Enterobacterales; family Enterobacteriaceae; genus Arsenophonus. The sequence goes on from NZ_OUND01000001.1 coordinate 1,197,583, forward strand.
ACCAAATAAACATCAACTAAGGTACAGCCAGCAACAAAATCTGGATTAAGTTGTTGCACCAATAACACCATGCGCTCCATTCCCATCGCAAAACCTACTGCGGTGGTCGCCCGCCCGCCAAGCTGCTCAACTAGACCGTCATAACGGCCACCAGCGCATACCGTACCCTGCGTACCTAATGCATCAGTAACCCACTCAAATACAGTACGATTATAATAATCTAAACCACGAACTAAACATTGATTAATTCGATATTGAACGCCTGCTGCATCAAGTAATTTACAAAGTCCGGCAAAATGTTGTTTCGATTCATCATCAAGATAATCAGCAAGTAATGGCGCATCATTAAGCAGTTTTTGCACGTCAGGATTTTTTGAATCAAGGATGCGTAACGGATTAGTCGACAGTCGACGTCGGCAATCTTCATCCAATTTATCTTCGTACTGTTGCAAAAAAGTGACTAATGCCTGACGGTATTTTGCGCGCGCTGCTAATGAACCAATCGAGTTTAATTCCAGTGAAACATGGTTAGCGATCCCCAACTCACGCCACCAACGTGCTGTCATCATGATAAGTTCGGCATCAATATCGGGCCCAGCTAAACCAAAAACTTCAGCACCTAACTGATGGAATTGGCGATAACGCCCTTTTTGTGGCCGCTCATAACGAAACATCGGGCCTGAATACCAGAGACGTTGTTGCTGATTATACAATAAGCCATGTTCGATCCCAGCACGTACACAACCAGCTGTATTCTCTGGGCGCAGTGTTAAACTGTCACCATCCCGGTCATCAAAGTTATACATCTCTTTCTCAACTACATCAGTGACCTCACCTATTGCGCGAGAAAATAATGAGGTTTGCTCTACGATGGGAGTTCGAATCTCACTAAAACCATAACTAACAAGGATTTGTTTTAATTTGTTTTCAATTTTTTGCCAGAATTGAATATCGGCAGGAAGACAGTCATTCATACCGCGAATAGATTGAATGTTTTTAGCCACGTTATTTCTCTATTTAAAAATCTACCATAATATGGATTATAAAAGTGAATATTAACAGGGTGCAATCCATAAACAAAATCGGCTCATTACTCTATGAGCCAATATGATTAAATTATTTATCTAATTGTTCAATATCAATCCGCCGATTTTCATCCAGCATAACGGCCTTTGCCCGAATTTTAGCTTCCAACTGATCGATCATGTCAACATTGTCTAAACGTTCTTTTTGACGAACCCTGTCTTCATAAAATCCGCTCTTTGCTCTTGCCCCTGTGACACCAAGGGTAGAAACCTCAGCTTCACCAGGACCATTAACAACACAACCAATAATTGAAACATTCATCGGGGTAATAATATCTTCTAACCGTTCTTCTAATGCATTAACGGTACCAATGACATCAAACTCTTGACGTGAGCAGGTTGGACAAGCAATAAAATTAATACCTCGCGAGCGAATACGCAGAGATTTCAAAATATCAAAACCGACTTTAACTTCTTCAACCGGATCAGCCGCTAATGAGATGCGTAATGTATCACCAATCCCCTCTGACAATAACATTCCCAGTCCGATAGCAGATTTCACCGAACCGGCTCGCGCTCCACCCGCTTCGGTAATACCTAAATGTAAAGGGTGATTAATTTTATCAGCCAGTAAACGGTATGCGCCTACGGCAAAAAAAACATCTGAAGCTTTAACGCTAATTTTAAACTGATCAAAATTCAATCTATCTAATATATCAATATGGCGCATAGCCGATTCAACTAACGCTGCTGGCGTGGGTTCCCCATATTTTTCTTGAATATCTTTTTCTAATGAACCACCATTAACGCCAATCCGAATAGGAATATTTTTATCACGTGCACAGTCAACAACCTGACAAATACGTTCTTCATTACCAATATTACCTGGATTGATACGTAAACAATCCACACCATATTCAGCAACTTTTAGTGCAATGCGATAATCAAAATGGATATCAGCAATAACAGGAACATTAACTTGTTGCTTAATAAGCTTAAACGCCTCTGCTGCATCCATTGTAGGCACAGAAACACGCACAATATCAACGCCCACACGTTCTAAAGATTTAATCTGTTTAACTGTCGCTTCAACATCCGTTGTCCGCGTATTTGTCATAGATTGTACTGTGATGGGTGCACCATCACCAACGGGAACATTTCCTACATAAATGCGCGTTGATTTACGCCTTTTTATCGGGGATTGATTATGCATATTACTCTCCTTCAACATCCATGTTTAATAAGTTGCGCTATTTCTATAATTGAAGCCATCGAATTGACGATGGCTTCTTATTTGTTCACAATTTATCATTATTTATAGATGTTGTCTTACAATATTCATTTACAATCTAGGCAATTTAAACTTGGCTGGACGATTAGCTTTAATAAAGCGAATTTAGATCAACGGAATTACCTTTGAATAACAGATTAATATTGGCGGGTATAACAATATTAAATTGATAAGGAAGTTCACCATTTAATTCAAGTTTCTGGACTGCATTTTTAAACCACTAAATAAAATCTTACCTTTAGCATCCCGAACTTCTAACCAGCACTCCCCTTTAAAGTTCATCACAACTCTATCACCAGATTCTATTACTAGCAGCATCAGTATCAGCAGAAGCCTCTGCTGTCCTATCGCGTTCTGGATTACTATTATTATTCATACTGCTTGGCAATGGTACTGTTTTTACTTCTGCTGGATTTACTGACTCTATATTAGCATTTATATCACTATTTCTCTGTGTTTCAGAAGTTAATGGCGTTTTAGGAGCCGGTGATATGACATTATTAGCTATCGATGAGGTTACCGGCTGTACATTAGTTTCTGTCGACGATGTATTTAAATTATTTCGTTCAGTCTCTGCCGCTTCACCAGGAGTAGAGGAAGCTAAATCTGCCGGCATTTTAGCAGTATTCGAGCGATTCTGTTCAGCCATCGTAGCAATTTCTTGTTTTTGTACTTTATAACCCTGCCACCACCAAATACCTACCATAGCAATACAAATAATGATAATTAGCCAGGTAAATTTCATTAACCAGCCTTCGCGTTTTTTGCGGGTTTTTCCTAGAGAATAACTCTGCATAGGAGAAACTACAGCTGCTTTTGCTGGTGTATGTTTATCCAATAATTCAAGAATTTCTTTTTCTGGAATTTTCACTAATTTTGCATAAGAACGAATGTAGCCACGTAAGAAAGTAGGATCAACATTATGGGAATTGCTGTTTTCTTCTATCTCACGTATTGTGCATACTTTTAAGCAAAGTCGCTCGGCAACGATTTCTCGGGAAAGACCAAGCGTTTCCCGTGCCTGCAATAAACGTTGGCCAACGGTGATTTCTGTTTTTTCTGTCTTAGGTTTGCTATTCATTCGCGGAAATATTGGTCTTTTTTGAGTTTTAACATCATGAAGGCTTTTAAAAAACTTCATCTATAAGTTAATAAAAAACCTTCATACCGATAATATTTCTTATTTTATTTTTGAAATATTTTAACAATTCAGCCCACTACGTTCTTCCTCTTTTCTCAATTTAATTATCTCCTCAGATACGTTTTCAGAGCATAAAAAGTCTAAATAATAATATCGCATACTTGTATTATTGATTGCTGATGAACGAATTGCCACTTTAAAATATTTTAATGCTAACGCTGGTTGCTTTTGCTGACCCATAATGACCGCCATGCCCAAATTTGCTATCCCATTTTTTGGCTCTGCCAGTATTATCTTCTTAAAATGATAATATGCTGCTGGATAATTCCCTACTGGTAAATAAGCAATGCCTAGCTGTGTCCGTGTCACAATCGCAATATCAACGTCTTTATTAATACTAGTACATCCTATTAATAAACCCACTAACAATAGAATATTAATGATAGATATCCTTATCATATCACTCTCGTTTGTTTATATAGCTGGTAATAAAAGGAATTATGATATCTAATTCCCTTTATTTATATAATTAATATTCAGACTGCTTTTACTATAATTGGTTCACCAACAAGCTGTTTTTTCAATGTTCGTTTTGTTCGATCAATAACATCACCCGCTAATTGACCACAGGCCGCATCAATATCATCACCACGTATTTTACGCACAATAGTAGTGTAACCATATTTCATCAATACTTTTGCAAAGCGATCAATACGACTATTAGAGCTGCGGCTGTAAGGCACACCAGGAATTGGGTTCCAAGGAATTAAATTAATTTTGCTAGGCGTATGCTTAAGACATTCAGCAAGCTGATGAGCATGTTCAATACTATCATTCACACCATTTAGCATGACATACTCAACTGTAACACGTCCCTGATTTGCATTAGATTTAGTGAGATAACGCCGAACACTAGCCAGAAAGGTTTCAATATTGTATTTTTTATTGATAGGTACAATCTGGTCACGAATTTCATCAATCGGAGCATGCAAGGAAATTGCCAAAGCAACATCGATCATATCACCCAATTTATCAAGCGCAGGCACAACACCTGACGTCGATAAAGTCACCCGTCGTTTTGACAATCCAAAGCCAAAATCATCCATCATAATTTCCATTGCTGGAATAACATTGTTTAGATTTAATAGGGGCTCTCCCATTCCCATCATCGCAACATTGGTAATCGGGCGCCGGCCACTGGATTTCAAAGAGCCAATGACTTTAGCAGCCCGCCACACCTGGCCTATGATTTCTGCAACGCGTAAGTTACGATTGAAACCTTGTTGAGCAGTTGAACAAAACTTACATTCAAGGGCACAGCCAACTTGAGAAGAGACACAAAGTGTCGCTCGATCATCTTCAGGAATATAGACTGTTTCGACTTGTTGCTCACCTACCGTGATCATTGCCCATTTGATAGTGCCATCAGCAGAGCGCTGCTCTTGCGCAATTTCAGGAGCCCGAATTTCAGCAACTGCTTTTAATTTAGTCCGCAACACCTTATTGATATCAGTCATCAAATCAAAATCATCATAACAGTGGTGATAAATCCATTTCATTACCTGATCGGCTCGAAATGGTTTTTCGCCCATGTTACTAAAAAATTGCCGCATCTGTTTACGATCCATATCCAATAAATTAACTTTTGTTGATTTGGTAACAGGAGAAAAAGAGGGCACACACTGTGCTGTTGTTTTAGATTTAAACATTTTTATTGCCTCGTTATTACACTTTTCGGCGAAAACTGTAGATTTTTAATAATTAACTATATTCATTGGCATTAAATCTTATTTTAATAGCTTTATATGCCATAACCTTGTCAATAAATCACTTAACAAGGCATGGTATTTTACAAACTTTATTAATATTTTGCTAATAATATCCTATTTCTGTTTGTTAACGTGGACAAATTTCGTCATCAGTAAAGAAAAAAGCAATTTCTCTCTCTGCTGACGCGACAGAATCTGAACCATGGACTGCATTTTCGGTAAAACTATCAGCATAATCAGCACGTAATGTCCCTGGCAATGCCTTAGCAGGATCCGTTGCGCCCATCAAATCACGATAACGCTGTATAGCATCGTTACTCGCTAAAACTTGCAACATTATGGGGCCTGAGGTCATAAACTCGACTAATCCAGCAAAAAAAGGCTTACCTTTATGCTCAGCATAAAATCCAGCTGCCTGTTCTTCGCTTAAATGCACCATTTTAGCAGCAATAATTTCGAATCCAGCTTGCTCAAACCGGCCATAAATCGCACCAATAACATTTTTCTTAACTGCATTTGGCTTAATAATGGAAAACGTGCGTTGTATCGTCATTAGAAATCCTCTTTGCTGTTATTTTTCATCAGGATATTTTTGCCTTGCATCCATTCTGCCTGCCAAGAAAAAGATTTGTCATCATTTTTATTAAGGCAAAATAGCTAGCTATTATAAATATTGGCAATTCAATTGCCCACTTAACGATAAATTTTGTTAATTTTTTTATACAATTTTTTTATTTCTTTAGCTTAAATCACATTTTTATAAAACTTAAAACACCAGACATAATCACAAACAATAATCTGCCCAATTCTCTTTAAGATTTAGGCATAAACAAATTTAAATATAAAAAAGCGGGGTATAAATAAGGGAATAATGAGTGACATAATTTAACAATTTTTAACAGCGATGGTGCTACGCAACTAGCTCCCTATTTTACGTTGATAAAATGGCTGCGTATGGCACACAATAAAATGATCGATACCTGTACCATTCGGTGCAAAAAATAAAAATCAACTGACTGATTAGCTTCCAGATAATCAAGTACTATGCTTCCTAACTGCGGAATTAATTGTTGCCCTTCTTTTTCATAGCCAATATTAATTTCTAAAGCAATAAGCATAACCGACGCTTCTACTGTGGTATCATCCTCCGCCTGCAGCAAAAATGCACGGCGTATGATTTTATGTTGTTGGAAAAATTGACACAGTACATTGATTAATTGTTGCGGCAAAGTTTCAGGTATGCACAATTTAATGACACTACCACCTGGCACCGTAATGGTAGTAATCAGCGCGGCTTGATTGATTTTATCAACTGCCATTTTAGCTTCTTTCCTAACTAATCCTCTTTTGCTAACTAACTAATTATTTACCCTAGGAAATAATATTTCTGGGTAAATAATCATACCAAATAACCGCTATTTTGCTTTTTTTAGCAATAAACTAGCAATCGTCCTGACGCCAATACCAGTCGCACCTTCCGCCCATAAATTCATAGCAGATTTACGATAAGCCGCCGAACAATCGATATGTAACCACCCTTTATGATAATTTTCAACAAAATGAGATAAGAAAGGAGCAGCGGTGCAGGCGCCCGCAGTATGAGAAGGTGATGCAATATTATTGAGATCAGCAAATCCAGAAGTTAATTGACGGCGATGAAATTCAGCTAAAGGTAATCGCCAAAAGAGTTCATTCTCCATTTCTGCTGCTGACATCAATTCAGCCACCAATTTGTCATCAAAACTCAATACCGATTGATAATAATTACCAACCGCGATTTTGGCAGCGCCAGTTAACGTAGCAGCATCAATAATTAATGCTGGTTTTTCTTTGCAAAAATCGATCAGTCCATCTGCTAAAACCAGTCTTCCCTACGCATCGGTATTCATAATTTCAACAGATTTGCCGTTACGGTAGCGAATAATATCACCTAATTTAAAGGCATTACCACTAACCATATTATCGGCAATGCAGAGGAAAAGTTTTACTAGTTGTTTTAAACCTCGGCTTATTGCTAAGGCTAACGCCCCAGTTAGCATAGCCGCCCCACCCATATCGGCTTTCATTGAATTCATTGATGAAGATGGCTTTATGCTATAACCACCAGAATCAAACGTAATTCCCTTTCCTAATAAACAAGCAAATACCGGTACTTTTAAATTGCTAATTGGATTATAATCCAGCACTAGTAATGTGGGTGGGCGGCTTGAGCCACGGCCTACAGTATAAATTCACTATATTTCTGTTTGGCTAACTCTTCACCCTGAATGATACGGTAGTTAATATTATCTTTTACTATTTCACATAATAAATCAGCGCTACGCTGAGCCAGCTGTTCAGGCGATAATTCTTCAGCCGGTGCGTTAATAATATCGCGTACTCAATCAATAATTCGGATGCGATATTGTAGCTCTTTTTTTTCATTTTCAGATAAGTTTGGCCATTCAATCGAACGCGCTCCCTTAGGTGCTCTAAAACCTTGCCAAAATGCCCAACTTTTTTCCAAGTCCCAGTCATTACCTGCTAACAGCACATGATGAATGCCTTGACTGTCCAATCTATGACCAGCACTTTGGATAGCACACAGTTTTGCTTGTGGCTTCAGATGAATGACTATCCCTTGTTCACTAGAACTGATTAATGCATTCTTTCCCCAACAAGGCGCCGCTGCTTGATAAGATAGCGAGACTTGCATGATCTGCTTTTCCATTCCCTCTTCCCACCTTAGTTTGTCATATTGTGTTTATGGAATAATTGATAGATATAAGATATTAATCATAGAGGTTATCATGAGTTAATACATTGCACGATGAGTGATAGCAATAAAAAAGCTGGCAATTCCCAGCTTTATATGTAATTGATTGCTTTAATCAATCATCATTGATACTCATCAAGCCATACTAATAGAATGGCTTCTAGGATCTTTTCATTTGAAGCTTGCGGATTGTCATTAAAATCGTCTAATTGGCAAATCCATTGATGCATATCGGTAAAACGAACCGTTTGCGGATCAATATTAGGATATTTATCATAGAGTGCCTCTGCAATTGCACGGCTATCAGTCCACTTTAAACTCATCATCCCCTCCCACCTGCGATTAAATATAAGGATTAATGCTCTCTGGCATGATTAATCGTATATCTAGGAATTTCTATTACCAGATCTTCGTTAGTCACAATAGCCTGACAACTTAAGCGGCTTTCAGGCTCTAACCCCCATGCTTTATCTAGCATGTCATCCTCTAGCTCAGAACTTTCTTCCAGTGAATCAAAACCTTCACGAACAATACAGTGGCATGTGGTACAAGCACAAGATTTTTCACAAGCATGTTCAATATCAATACCACTACGTAAAGCAGCATTAAGAATTGATTCACCTTTCTCGACTTCCACAACCGCCCCTTCAGGGCATAACTCTTTATGCGGTAAAAAAATTATTTTCGGCATTATTATATCTCGTCCACAGAATGACCTGATAATGCCTGACGAATAGAGATATCCATCCGTCTGGCAGCGAAATCCTGTGTTTGCTTATCCAGTTGTTTAATTGCATTTTCAATCGCAACAGGGGAGGAGCTTTCCTGTGTGCAGTTGACTAATTTATTTACAGCATTATTAATTGCTGTTTTTTCTTCTTTATTCAATAAATGAGCATCTTGTTTTAATGCAGCCATTAAACTTTCTATTACCCGAGCAGCTTCAACTTTATGCTCAGCAAGGCGACGCTCTACCATATCACCTTGAGCATTAGTGATTGAATCAGTGATCATATTGGCAATTTCTTCATCGGTTAAACCATATGAAGGTTTAACTTGAATCGAAGAACTGACACCAGTTGACTTTTCTACTGCGCTGACACTCAATAATCCATCTGCATCTATTTGAAAAACGACCCGAATATGCGCTCCGCCGGTAGCTAGTGGCGGTATCCCACGTAGGGTAAAACGCGCTACGGAACGACAATCATTAACCATTTCACGTTCTCCTTGGACAATATGAAATGTCATGGCTGTTTGCCCATCTTTGAAGGTAGTAAATTCCTGTGCCTTAGCGATAGGCAATGTCGTATTGCGTGGGATCACTTTTTCAACCAGTCCCCCCATGGTTTCTAAGCCAAGCGACAAAGGAGTAACATCCAGTAGCAATATTTCACTATCAGGTTTATTACCAACTAAAATATCTGCCTGAATAGCCGCTCCAATAGCAACAACTTTATCCGGATCAATGGAAGTTAATGGTGTAAGGCCAAAAAATTCTTCAACCATAGAAACCACCAACGGTACACGCGTCGAACCACCCACCATGACAACCTGCAAAACATCATCGATATCAAGCGCTGCATCTTTCAATGCACGACGACAGGTTAATAAAGTGCGTTTGATCAATGGCCAAATTAATGTGTTTAGCTGCTCCCTTGACAAAACCCCTCGCCAACCATTGATTTCAATTTCAGTATGGCTACAATTCGTTAATGCTATTTTAGCCTGGCTGGCTATATTTAAAATCTGTCGCTGTAGGCGATGATCTTGGCGATCAGTAATACCCGCTTGTTGATATATCCAATCCACCAGCAGATGATCAAAATCATCACCTCCTAATGCCGTGTCTCCGCTCGTTGCTAAGACTTCAAATACGCCACGCTGTAACCTAAGAATGGAAATATCAAAAGTACCACCACCCAAATCATAAACCGCGATGATACCCTCTTGTTGTGAATCTAAACCATAGGCAATAGCAGCCGCAGTAGGTTCATTCAATAAACGTAATACCTGTAATCCGACCAACCGCGCCGCATCTTTAGTTCCTTGACGTTGTGCATCATCAAAATAAGAAGGCACAGTGATCACTACACCTTCTAATCTACCATTCAATGTTTCTTCTGCCCGCTGCACCAACGACTTTAATATCTCAGAAGAAACTTGAATAGGATCAACTTGCCCTATGGCTGTCTGGATCAGCGGTAAGCCATTTTTACTTGCTGTCAATTGGTAGGGCAAATTAGGATAACGTTGCTGGATCTCAGCCAGTGAGCGTCCCAATAAGCGCTTAGCTGAAATAATGGTATTAGCCGGATCTTGTTCTACTTTTGCTTGCGCTTGCTTACCTACTGTAATAGCCGTTGGTTGATAACTAACTATTGAGGGTAGCAATTCATATCCTGCTGGATCAGGTATTGTTTCCGCTTTTCCGCTGCGAACCGTTGCAATCAACGAATTTGTGGTACCTAAATCAATACCAGCGGCTAAACGGTGCTGATGTGGCATCGACGACATGCCCGGCTCACTAATTTGTAATAATGCCATAAAATTTACTCTAAAAACGATTGAATAAGCGCTCTTCCAATTGTTCAACTTGTTGCTGCAACTTATCAAGAAAACGAAGTTTCCGAACAGTATCAGCTGCATTTATCCACTGTTCACTATTTAGTTGTTTTTCCATTTCCTGTAAGTTGCTTTTTATTGTTTTAACTAAAATAGAGGAAAACAAGGCTAATGCCTCTTCTGCTTGAACACTGGTTTCGATACATTCCAATTCTTCACGTAGCGCAAGTTGCTCCATCAAAAAAGCTGTATCATGCATAGTATATTGCTCATTATTGATATCAATATCATATAAAGTGAGCATATATTCAGCACGTTTCAAAGGGTGTTTTAAGGCTTGATAAGCAGCATTAATTGTCGCAGCCTGTTGCAGTGCAGATACTTTTTCACTGTCAGATTGGTTAGCAAAGCGATCAGGATGATACTGGCGCTGTAACTCCTGATAACGGTAAGTTAATTGCTCAAGATCAATAGAATATGAAAATGTCAGACCGAAAAGGGTAAAATAATCCATAAATGCTCTAAGTTGAAAATATTAAATAGACGGTTAAAAAATTTATCACGTCGTCTATTTAGTTTTGGACTTAACAAATAATAAATAAATTCTCATACGTTAAAGCTTTCACCGCAGCCACACTCATTTTGGCTGTTAGGATTGTTAAACTTAAAACCTTCATTAAGACCTTCTTTAACAAAATCCAATTCTGTCCCATTGAGATAAACAATGCTTTTACCATCAACGATAACTTTTACGCCTTTGTCTTCAAATACTATATCATCTTCATTAATGATATCAACAAATTCAAGCACATAAGCCATGCCCGAGCAGCCACAAGTTCTAACACCTAAACGTAATCCTTCACCTTTTCCTCGGTTATGTAAGAAAGTCAGAATACGCTCTGCAGCATTTTCTGTTAGAGAAATTGACATACAACACCTCTCAATCAAAACCAGTGCAGGCGGATACCATAAACAAAAATAAAATAGCATCACGCCTAAAAGGGATTTTTATATTAATTAATTAATTAATTAATTAATTAATTAATTAATTATTTGCTTTGCCGTTTATTTTTATAGTCTTCAATGGCGGCTTTAATCGCATCTTCTGCCAAAATAGAACAGTGAATTTTAACCGGAGGCAGCTCTAATTCCTCTGCAATAGCCGTATTTTTGATAGTCTCCGCTTCATCCAATGTCTTACCTTTCATCCATTCCGTTACTAATGAACTAGATGCAATTGCCGAACCACAGCCATAGGTTTTGAAACGCGCATCTTCGATGATGCCTGCGTCATTAACTTTGATCTGAAGCTTCATGACATCACCGCATGCAGGTGCCCCTACCATCCCACTGCCCACCATTGGATCATCATTATCAAACGAACCTACGTTACGTGGATTTTCATAATGATCAATCACTTTTTCATTATATGCCATATTGCAAACTCCTTAATCCGTCTATTAATGATGAGCCCATTCAATGCTATTAAGATCGACACCCTGCTTATACATCTCCCATAGAGGAGAAAGATCACGCAGCCGACCTATCGCATTATGAATTAGCTGGATGGCATAATCGATTTCTTCTTCTGTGGTGAATCGACCAAAAGAGAAACGAATTGAACTATGAGCTAATTCATCATTCATTCCCAATGCCCTTAGTACATATGAAGGTTCGAGGCTTGCCGATGTACACGCGGAACCTGATGAGACAGCCAAATCTTTGAGTGCCATCATCAATGATTCACCTTCTACATAATTAAAACTGACATTCAGAATATGAGGTGCGCCATTTACCAGAGAGCCATTAAGATAAACTTCTTCAATATTCTTAATGCCGTTCCATAAACGTTGGCGTAAAGCATTTAATCTATTAGACTCTACCGCCATTTCTGCTTTAGCAATCCGATAAGCTTCACCCATTCCTACAATTTGGTGGACAGGTAATGTCCCTGAGCGCATGCCTCGTTCATGCCCACCGCCATGTTGTTGGGCTTCAAGTCGAATACGGGGTTTACGACGCACATAAAGTGCACCTATTCCCATTGGTCCATACAGTTTATGCGCTGAGAAAGACATTAAATCAACTTTTAGTTTACTCAAATCAATCGGTAATTTACCGACCGCTTGGGTCGCATCAACATGAAAAAAAATTCCTAGATTGCAGCAAAGTTTGCCGATAGAGGCAATATCTTGAATGATTCCAATCTCATTATTAACATGCATGATAGAAACCAAAATTGTATCATCACGCATAGCCGCTTCAAGTTCATGTAAATCAATAAGACCACTATTTTGTGGTGAAAGGTAAGTCACTTCAAAACTTTCACGCTCAAGTTGACGGCAAGTATCCAAAATCGCTTTATGCTCGGTTTTACTGGTAATGATATGTTTACCTTTTTTCTGATAGAAATTGGCAACCCCTTTCACTGCCAGGTTATCTGATTCAGTCGCTCCTGAAGTAAAAACAATCTCACGCGGATCCGCATTGACTAATTCAGCAATCTGATTTCGTGCAATATCAACAGCTTCTTCAGCCCGCCAGCCAAAACCATGAGAGCGCGATGATGGATTACCAAAATTGCCATCCATTGTCATACACTGGATCATTTTTTAAGCAACACGAGGATCAACCGGTGTGGTCGCCGAGTAGTCTAAATAAATCGGTAGTTTCATTAACTCACTAGCTCCATAAGACGAAAAACGCCTCAAAATTTTATCACTTTGCAATTATTCTATTTTGTAAAACCGTGCAATTTATGCTCGTATATTAATAATGGGTTCGGATTGATGAGTCGCTCTCACATGGTATTTATCGTTATCTTGACGATCAGCAACTTCTTGTACTTCTTGATTATTGACCAATTCTTCTAAGCTAATATTACTAAGAAAACCGGTAATACGGTCACTGAAATCACGCCACAGTGCATGGGTCAAACAACGCTCTCCACCTTGACATCCTTCTTTTCTTCCCTGACAACGAGTGACATCAACAGACTCATCAACAGCAGAAATCACTTGAGCGATAAAAATATTTTTCGCTTCCCGACCTAATAAATATCCGCCGCCAGGGCCACGAACACTGGAAACCAGTTCGTTTTTGCGAAGTCGAGAAAAAAGTTGCTCAAGATAAGAAAGGGAAATGCCTTGACGTTCCGATATATCAGTCAATGGCACAGGCCCTGTCTTTGAATACAATGCCATATCCAGCATGGCTGTTACTGCGTAGCGTCCTTTAGATGTGAGTCTCATAACATATTCCCATAGTTAAATGTGACAAAAATTGTGTCATTCCAGAGTATTTTAGTCAACTATTTAACCTAATAATTTACTCAACTATTATTTATGCCATTTTTCAATTGATGTGAGAATACCACGCAAGATATGGAGTTCCTGCACTTCGGGACGCGCTCGAGTAAATAAACGTCGCAATTTATTCATGATTTGCCCAGGGTGACGCTTTCTGATAAATCCAGATAGATTTAGCACTGCTTCAAGATGGATATAAAATCGCTCTATATCCTCAAATGGCGGATATTGTACCCTATCTTCATTATCTACCGAGGATTTTTTTTCATTTATTGCTAGGTATGCCATACGAATTTCATAACTGATTAATTGAACAGCCATTGCTAAATTGAGTGAACCATATTCAGGATTGGTTGGAATATGAAGATGATATTGGCATCTCTGCAGTTCTTCATTTGTTAAACCAACTCGTTCACGGCCAAAAATGATAGCCACCGGAGAATTTATTGCCTGACGGACGGTTTTTTCGCCACATTCGCGAGGCGTTACCTGTGGCCATGATAACGTACGATCGCGCACACTCGTTCCAATTACCAAGCTGCATCCAAGCAAAGCTTGATCTAATATTTTCACGATAGTCGCTTGACCAATAACATCACTGGCGCCAGCTGATAATGCAATAGCCTGCGCATCCGGCAATATGAGTGGATTAACTAAGTACAAATTAGTTAGCCCCATCGTTTTCATCGCACGGGCAGTTGATCCCACATTTCCGGTATGCGAGGTTTCAACCAAAATAATGCGAATATTTTCTAGCATGATTGTCTTTATTTGGCGTTAATAATCAGGCTATTCTACCACAATCATAGTCATGTTGACGAATCTCTGTTATACTGGCGAACTCGCTTAATTCTTGTTCTTTAACATTCTAGTGGAAATAACCTATGCATCCAATGCTAACTATTGCTATACGGGCAGCTCGCCAAGCAGGTAACTTTATTGCTAAAAGCTATGAAAAACCTGACTCTATCGAAATAATGGCAAAAGGCCAAAATGATTTCGTGACCAATATTGATAAAAAAACAGAACAAATCATTATTGAAGTCATTCAAAAATCTTATCCTACTCATACCATTATTACCGAAGAGAGCGATCAAATACTTGGTGAAAAAAATGATATTCAGTGGGTTATTGATCCTTTGGATGGCACAACCAATTTTACTAAACGCTTACCCCATTTTGCCGTCTCCATCGCAGCACGTATTAACGACCGAACAGAAATAGCCGCTATTTATAATCCTATGCTTAATGAGCTATTTACTGCGGTACGTGGGCAAGGTGCACAATTAAACGGTTACCGCCTTCGTCTTAAAAATAATAATGAATTAAAAGGGACAATTATTGCCACGGGTTTTCCTTTCAAAGCAAAACAACATTCAGCCGCGTATATTAATATTATCGCTAAATTATTTGAACAATGCGCTGATTTTCGCCGCACAGGTTCAGCGGCTTTGGACTTAGCTTATGTTGCTGCTGGCCGCGTCGATGCCTTTTTTGAGATTGGCTTAAAACCGTGGGATTTTATGGCTGGAGAACTATTAGTGCGGGAAGCCGGCGGAATGGTAACCGACTTCATTGGCGGACATAATTATCTCACTTCTGGCAACCTGCTAGCTGGCAGTCCACAGATAGTGAAAAAAATGGCGCAAGGAATGCAGACTGAGTTAAGCGATCCATTGAAATGCTAAAAAATGCGCTTAAAAAGCAATAGCCAAAGTTATATTGAGTTAATAATGTCTTGATGGCGTAATTTGTCATTTACTAATTGGTGACGGCTGCAAATGGCAGAAATTCACCCTGGCTTTATTAGTTAGATAAACCCGCTAAATATTTTCAATATTTACTCTTGTTGTCGGTGCTTTATTTCTTAATTGGATATAAAACACCTATTCATTTTCAGGCATTAAGGGGTATTCTAATGATTGGCCTGCTTGTTTAGTATTAATATAAAAATTTTTATCTGCATAGTTGGTTAATAGTTATCTGTTATTCAAATTAAGTGAACAACTTTAACTTAATTGTTCGGCTATTCCATCGAATTTAATGATGTTATTTTTTATTCGGACGAATAAATAGTGCTGGAATGGCAATCAATACCATTAACCAAAATAGCCAGTTATGGTGAAAAGGTAAATGTTCATAAACAAAACCCGCCACGATTGTTACTACTACTAAACCACCTCCTAGCCGAAATACCGAATAAAATGCTTGTAGCGGAATAATTTCACCTTCGCTACGTGCACTAATAAAACGCATTGCCGCCAGATGACAAACAGTAAAAGTACCACTATGTAATAGTTGGCTAACTATCAGTATTGGTAAAGTGGTAAAATAGGCCATTAATCCTCAACGAACAACCGCGCAACTAACTGATAACAATCATAATCCACTTACCTGCCAATGACGAAAAAGGACATGGCTAAAGGTAAACACAATCACTTCAACAACAATACTTAAAGACCATAACAGGCCAATAATACCATCGGAATAACCCACTTCTTGCCAATAAATTGAAGAAAAACCATAATAGGCAGCATGAGAAGCTTGTAATAAAGTTAATGCACAGTAAAAAACACCAGACTGAGCTATCGGCTAATAATTGCTTAATAATATAGTTGTTTAGTTATTTGGCGATAAGTGGCTTTAGGTATAACTGTAGGTTGTAATAACATCGTCAACAGCATAATGATTATACTGACAAGTAATGCGTAAATAATTATTTTATGTCCCCCCGCTATTCGCTAAATAACCGATCCAAGAAGCGCTAATAATAAATGCAATCGAACCCCAAACCCTCAATTTTTCATAATCAAATGTTAACTGTTTTTGCCAAGTCGCGGCTAACGCATCGGTTAAAGGTATCATTGACGAAAAAAAGAGATTGAAAGACAACATAATAAATAATAACTATAACCAATGTGAACTTACGGTAAATCCAACAGCAAAGATCAGCGTTAAGCCAGCAAATAAACGCAAAGTACTAATTAGGGTGATAGGCTCGTTTCACTATCGGTGCGATCATTAAAGAGCCAATAAAACGAGCGGTAAAGGCTGGTGGCTAGCAAAATACCGATTATATCAGCCTCAAGCCCTTCACCATTTAGCCAAATCGCGATAAAAGGCAAAAAAATGCCATAAGCAAAAAAATAAGTAAAATAATCTAAAGCAAGCCAACGTGTTGATGGAATAATCATTATTTATTCCAATTTGATTATCGATGTAAAAAGTTCGTTTCAGTTAACAACTAAAACGTGCCGAAACGGATGACTAAATTTTAACTTATTTATGCATAAACAGGAAACTTTTGGCAAATCAACAATACTTTTTGTTTTACATTTTGGATCACGCTTTCATCATCAATCTTATCCAAAATATCACATATCCAATTGGCCAATTCAGCCGATTCTTTTTCTTTAAAACCACGACGAGTAATGGCGGGTGAACCAATACGAATACCTGAAGTAATAAATGGGCTATGAGGATCATTCGGTACACTATTTTTATTAACGGTAATATTAGCACGACCCAGCGCAGCATCTGCCTCTTTACCTGTGATCCCTTTATCCACTAAATCTAATAAAAATAAATGGTTTTCAGTTTCACCAGAAACAACCTTGTAACCACGTTTGATGAAAACTTCCGCCATCGTTTTCGCATTTTTAGCCACTTGCTGTTGATAAGTTTTAAATTCAGGCTCCATCGCTTCTTTTAATGCAACTGCTTTACCAGCAATAACATGCATTAACGGGCCACCCTGAGCACCAGGGAATACGGCAGAATTTAGTTTTTTGTAAAACGCCTCATCACCACCTTTAGCCAAGATCAAACCACCACGAGGACCAGCCAAAGTCTTATGGGTAGTGGTCGTCACGACATTTGCATAAGGAACAGGGTTAGGATAAATTCCAGCAGCGATCAAACCAGCGACATGTGCCATATCAACAAATAAATAAGCACCAATACTATCTGCAATTCGACGTATTTTAGCCCAGTCAACCACGCCTGAATAAGCAGAAAAACCGCCAATGATCATTTTAGGTTTATGCTTTTGTGCCTGAGTGGCTATATCGTCGTAATCAATTTTACCCTCTTCATCGATACCATAAGGAACGATATTATAAAGCTTACCGGAAAAATTGACGGGTGAGCCATGGGTTAAATGTCCACCATGTGCTAAATTCATGCCTAATACCGTATCACCAGGTTGCAATAAAGCCATATAAACAGCGGTATTAGCTTGTGAACCTGAGTGTGGCTGAACATTAGCAAAATCCGCAGCAAATAAAGTTTTTGCCCGATCTATAGCGAGTTGTTCAACAATATCAACATATTCACAACCACCATAATAACGTTTTCCAGAATATCCTTCGGCGTATTTATTCGTAAGTTGAGAACCTTGAGCCTGCATAACTCTTGGACTGGTATAATTTTCTGAAGCGATTAACTCAATATGCTCTTCCTGACGCTTAACTTCATTTTCCATTGCCTGCCATAGTTCTTGATCATAATCTGCAATATTCATTTCACGCTTTAACATTTACTTCTCCTGACTCAGCCACATTTTAAATCTTTATTCAACTAAATGAATATCACACAATGTAAACTCTTTTAGCTCACTGAGATAGCCCAAAAATAAAAAAATTACGCAAACGATTGCCACATCCGAATTATCAAATAAAACATTTCTCAATAGCGATTTTATTGTCAATTTAAATATGCTAATTCAATCTCAGTTTTACAATTAATTATTTACTTTTAATACTAAATAACTTAAGTTGTATATGAAATGAAATTTATAAACTCAGGCCAAAACTTAGGAATTTTATATGATAGATACTCAAACTATCGCGACCGTCAAATCAACTATTCCTCTTATTATCTCCACCGGCCCTAAATTAACCGCTCATTTTTATCAGCGTATGTTTCAACATAACCCTGAATTAAAAGATATTTTCAACATGAGTCATCAAATTAATGGTGAACAAAGAGAAGCTTTATTCAATGCCATTTGCCTCTCTGCCAGCAATATTGATAATGTTTCAGCCTTACTGCCTGCCATTGAAAAAATCGCCCAAAAACATGCCAGTCTGAATATAAAACCTGAACATTATTCGATTATTGGTCAACATCTATTGCATACCATTGATGAGCTATTTCAGCCTGGAAAAGAAATTATTGATGCCTGGGCTAAAGCTTTTGACGTGCTAGCGGATATCTTTATTAACCGTGAAGAGCAGATCTACCAAACAAATGAAGAGTGTATCGGAGGTTGGCGAGGTTTACGTCATTTCAAAGTGGCTAAAAAGATCCCGCGCAGCGAAACGATCACCAGTTTTCAATTTATTCCAGAGGATGGTAATAAAGTAGTCGATTTCCGCCCTGGACAATATTTAACTATTTACCTACAGGATAATGAAAAACTCACTAATCAACAAATTCGGCAATATTCATTAACCAATGCACCTAATGGCAAAAGTTATTGTATCGCTGTAAAACGTGAAGAAAAAGGAAGTGTATCAAACTATCTTCATAATGAGATAAAAGAAGGTGATATCGTCAAACTGGCACCACCCTGCGGTGATTTTTTTCTCGCCATTAACGCCGATACACCAGTAACACTAATTTCAGCCGGTGTCGGCTTAACGCCGATGATAAGTATGTTGGAAAACCTACATCAGTAACAACATAAAGCACCACTGAATTGGCTACACGCGACAGAGCATGGTGGACATCACGCCTTTGCTAATGAAGTAAAAAATAAATTAACCGATTTTACTCATGGCTTCAGTGCCGTTTGGTATAACAATCCACGAGAGCAAGACAGACCACAAGAACAGTACCAATACCAAGGGTTAATGGAGCTGTCAAAAGTAAAAGAGCAGCTTAATCTTAAAAATATGCATTATTACTTCTGTGGTTCAGTCAACTTTATGCAATTTATCGCCAAACAGTTGCCCCCCATGGGAGTAAATACCAGTCACATACACTATGAGTGTTTTGGACCACATAAAGTTATTGAGGGAAATGAACAATAATAATTAAAAGCCTCACTAAAACCAGGGTAAGTGGTAACAGATGGAACAAAAAGTTACAGATTCTATATCAACTCCTTTGTAACTTTCAACCATCTGTTACCCTTTAAAATCAAATAGCCGCTTCATCCTGCTCGCCGGTTCGAATACGGATCACATGAGCAATATCCAAACAAAAATTTTGCCATCACCAATTTTTCCCGTTTGTGCCGTCTGTATTATCGTTTCAATACAACTGTCAACAATATCGTCCGGAACAACAAGTTCAATTTTTACTTTAGGCAAAAAAATCAACCATATATTCTGCACCACGATAAAGTTCTGTATGACCTTTTTGGCGTCCAAACCCTTTTACTTCCGCCACTGTCATTCCGGTTATACCGACATCAGCTAAAGCCTCTCTTACATCATCCAACTTGAAAGGTTTGATAATTGCATCAATTTTTTTCATCAAATTATCCTATTATCACCAGTTTTTACGACCAAAAGCCGAAGTAATTGGGTAACGCCTATCCTTATTGAAATTTCGCATTGTAACGCGCGGACCTATCGGTGCCTGACGCCGTTTATATTCATTAACATCAACTAACTTAATCACTTTACGAACTGTTACTTCATCAAATCCAGCCGCAACTAATTCACTAACCGATTTATCCTGTTCAACATAACCTTCCAGGATCGCATCCAACACAAGATAAGGGGGTAAATTATCCTGATCGAGCTGCCCTGGCGCTAGCTCAGCAGAAGGCTGACGTTCGATCACTCGCTGAGGGATGATTGGTGAAATCGTATTTCGATACTTTGCTAGCTCAAATACTAACATCTTTGGTACATCTTTAAGCACCGCAAACCCGCCGGCCATATCACCATAAAGAGTGGTATAACCAACGGTGGACTCACTTTTGTTACTGGTCGTTAATACTAAACGGCGATGCTTATTCGATATTGCCATCAGAATGATAGCCCGACAGCGGGCCTGCAAATTCTCTTCGGTTGTGTCGGGCGCCATGCCGTTAAATAATGGTGACAAACCTGCCATAAATGCATCATACATGGCTTCAATAGATATTATCACAAGTTTAATATCTAACAATGTTGCCTGCTCTTTGGCATCGTGGATACTCATTTCAGCCGTATATTTGAAAGGCATCATTACTGCCTGAACTTTATCTTTACCTAAAGCATCTACTGCAATAGCCAAGGTTAAAGCTGAATCAATTCCGCCAGATAATCCCAAAATAACGCCAGAGAATCTATTTTTATTAATATAGTCACGGATTGCCATGACTAATGCTTCATAAACCTGGGCTATTGGTGATAAAATTTTTGCTGAATTAGTCACTGGCAGTGGTTCATCATCATTAAATTTACACTGGAGAACTTGCTCAGCAAACTGTGCTAAATAATGCGTTATCTCACCCTTGCCATTGAATACTTTTGAACCGCCATCAAAGATGAGTTCATCTTGTCCACCAACCTGGTTTAAATAGACAATTGGCAATTGTGTTCTTTGACAGTGTGATTTTAATAATGTTGAACGAATATGCGGCTTTTCACGATTGTAAGGTGAAGCATTAATGATAATTAGGACATCAGCACCTTTGGCTTTAATTGCATCAACTGGCTCATTAAACCAGACATCTTCACAAATTAAAAAACCTAATTTGTAACCTTTAAAAGGTATTACGCAAGTTTCGTTAGCTGAATGAAAATAACGTTTTTCATCAAAAACACCATAATTAGGCAATTGTTGCTTAAAATATTGCGCCACTAGCTGCCCCTGCCAGAAAAATGACAATGCATTATAACACTTTTCGTTTTGCCAGCATGGATGACCAACAACAATGGCGATATTTTGACTAGCATCTTTCAGACGATCAAGTTGTTTGCTACAGCGTTGGTAAAAATCCGGCCGAAAAAGTAAATCCTCGGGCGGATAGCCAGTTAAAGCTAATTCCGAAAACAGAATAAGATCTGCACCCTGTAACTGTTGAGCCTTAGCTTCCTGCAACATGCGTTCACAGTTGCCTTCAATATCACCTACCAGCCAATTTAATTGTGCTAGTGCAATATTCAGCGTTCGGTTCATAAAATTTCATTCTCCAGACATAATAAAAATTATTCTTTAAAATTATTAGCATCCAGTTTATGCCTGGCTAATAACTTATAAAACTCCGTTCGGTTTCGACCTGCCATACGCGCGGCATGGGTAACATTACCTTTTGTCATTTGTAACAATTTACGCAAATAATTAAGCTCAAATTGATTGCGAGCCTCAACAAAAGTAGGTAATACAGTATTCTCGCCTTGCAGCGCTTGAATGACTAATGCTTCACTAATAACCGGCGCGGTTGTTAATGCAACACACTGCTCAATAACATTCACTAATTGCCTTACATTACCCGGCCAGCTTGCCGCCATTAAACATTTCATTGCATCCTTTGATAGGCTACGCACAAAAGGTTTATGACGCTTTATTGATTCCCTTAACAAATGATTTGCTAATAAAGAAATATCCTCCGAACCCTCATTAAGAGTAGGGATTTTGATATTTACCACATTCAAATGGTAATAGAGATCTTTCCGAAATTCATTTTTTTCCATTGCCTTTGGTAAATCACGATGGGTTGCTGAAATAATTCGAACATCAATATCCAAATCACGGTTACTGCCTAAAGGCCGCACTTTACGTTCTTGCAAAACCCGCAATAGTTTCACTTGAAGAGACAAAGGCATATCACCAATTTCATCGAGAAATAGTGTCCCACCTTGCGCAGCGAGAAATAGACCTTCACGATGTGTAACCGCGCCGGTAAAAGCGCCCTTGGTATGACCAAACAGCTCCGATTCTAAAAGCTGCTCAGGTAAAGCCCCACAGTTAATTGCAATAAAGGGTTTTTTAGCTCTAGGACTAGCACGATGAATCGCTCGTGCCAACACTTCTTTACCAGTACCACTTTGTCCATTTATTAATATACTAACATCAGATTGCGCCACCATACGTGCTTGTTCTAATAAACGAAGCATTATCGGGCTACGAGTGACAATCTCCTCACTCCAATTTTCATCAGAAACGGAAATTGACATAGCCAAGGCTTCACCAATCGCTTTATAGAGGGCATCACGATCAACCGGCTTAGTGAGAAAACTCGATACCCCTCTTTGTGTTGCCGCTACCGCATCAGGGATTGAACCATGTGCCGTTAAAATAATGACCGGCATGCCTGGTTGCTGTTTCTGTATCTCCGTAAAAATTGCCATGCCATTCATTTCATCCATACGCAAATCACTAATAACCAGATCAATTTTATCTTTTGCTAGAATTTTCAAGGCATCCACACCATTTTCTGTGGTAACCACCTTAAATCCTTCACTAGTCAAACGCATACCCAATAATTTTAACAGCCCGGGATTATCATCTACTAATAATAGATTGGCTGATTTATACACTGTCATTGGGGATTTTATCCCCTTTTATCAACCTAATAAGACTCTTTAGTCACATCTGTCGTTTTCGGCTCCACGCTATTATTTGCTGTTGAATTGGTACTGCTTTTATCCATTTTTCCGCTTGAAACAGCTTGTTCCTGCTGTTTGCGTGAAGAAAGTTGTCGTTCAATATCGGTCAGATTTTCCAACTTACGTGAGACAATATTTAATTCATAGGTTAGATGAGCGTTTTGTTCAGCTAAACGATCTAGTTTATTATCGCTCTCTTGTTGTAAACGTAAATATTTAGCATTTGCTTCTTTAACATTAACAATCTGGATTTGCTTTTCACGCCATAATTCCAATAGTGGACGAATAGGTGAAGCGAACTGCAAACTATAACTATTCAAATTATCAATTATTTTACGCCGGGCGGCGATGGTTGGCTCTACGACATCGAGTAAAATACTATGTCGAAAAACATTTTGCCAATTAATTAACTGAATTGTTTTAACCATCAAAGCCACTTGCTCTTTATTCAATCGATTAGCACAGTCAACAATTCTCAACCAGTAAAGCGGGTTATCTGAAGCATTCTCACTATCTATATTCCATATTTTTTCACAAGTAACATAGCGATAATCTGTTATACGTTCTTCTATTGGTATCGATTCATTTATCATATCCAGTGGTAATGGATGGTGATATTTAGTACAAGCTATTAATAAAAAAGGTAAAAAAAAAAGTGCTGTTAACTTTATTTTCCATTTAGTGGAAAACAATCCCCCACAACTTAGCCTCGCAGATGCAATATGCCATGTTTTCCGCATTATCCCTGCGGCTATTAGGGTGTTGTAATTAAACCAATTTGGCATTATTCATACTCTGTGGTTAGTGGTAGCTCAATACGAAAACAGACATCAGCAACCTGATAATCAATAAGCAACAATTGACCATTCATTCTTTTAATATAATCTTGGGCAATACTTAATCCTAACCCGCTTCCTTTTACTGCCCCTTTACGCAATAAAGATCCTTGAAAAAAAGATTCATAAATCATATTTTTTGTTCAGATTTTGGGATAGGTGTTTCTGTATTAGCGATATCGATTTGGAGTTTATCATCAGTTTCATTGCTTATTATCCAGATCTTATCCGATTTAGAGCCATAGTGCACTGCATTAGAGTAGAGATTATCGATTACTCTTGCCAAAAAAGTTGGCTCTGCACACAATGAATAATATTTAACTCAATTTCAGTTTGAATATTTTTAGCTCTAGCCGTTAGATTATGTGAGGAAACGACATTTGCCACTAACTTGGTTAAATCAATTTGCTGAATTTGTGCTGGCCCATCGGCTAACTGACGATTATAATCTAATAATTGCTCAATGAGTTGTTGCAAATGTTTACTACTATTATCCAAAATAGCGACAACGTCTCGTTGGTCTAAAGTCAAAGGCCCTGCTACTTCATCAGCTAATAGTTCAGCCCCTTCACGCATACTGGCTAAAGGTGTCTTTAATTCATGAGAAATATGACGTAAAAATTCATGCCGTTGTGATTCCAACCAACTCAGTCGCTCACTTAACCAAACAATACGCTGAGCTAATGAACGTAACTCACTAGGACCCTTAAAACGTTCAAATCTGGTGAAAAATGTTCCTCCTGCCCCCCAAGATGATTAATCATACGCTCAATAGCTTTAACCGGACCAATAATCATTCTAGTAAACAACACAACTAATAATACACTCAATAAAAACACAATTAGCGTTTGCCAACCAAAATATTGACCTTTTTCAGCAATTGTATTCTGCAATTGCGTACCACGACCAAATACAACATCACGTGTTAATTGTACTAACTGATTATTGGTAACCGAAAAACGTTCAAGTGCCGTAGCCATTGCCGGGATAGGTGAGTTATTTTCGCATTTTAAATCGGAGAGATCTTCCAGTAAGGTTTGAATAGTCGCAATTTGGTTTTTATCAGGCAAAATAGTCATTTGACGAGCTAGCATCTCACTATATTCTTGCCGTTTTTCTTATATAGAGCAGCAAAAGTTTGATCGTTTAACACACAATATTGACGATAACTACGCTCCATTTCAAGCGCAGTACTCGTCATGATTTCGCTGCGCCACGCATCAAGCAAAGTTGTACGGTTGATATCAGCCGCTTGATTACTCAATTGATCTAAACTTTGATAGGCCTGGTATGCCAATATTAATAATGGCAAAAGAACCAATAAAAAAGCCATCACCACCAGTTGGCGTAGTGAACGCGGAAAAGAATGCCACTTATTCAAAGAAATCATCTCATTACCTATTCATACTATTATGGTAACAGAACTTGTATTCGATAGTGAATTTGCCTGCCTATTTAATAAAAAATTTCTAATTTGATTGTTATGTAAAAAATAGTCTTTTAATCACCAAAATCGAGGGTAACATTTTAATTAATAAGGGAATAAGGCAAGGAGAGTAAATAATATTCATACGCTTAAGCAGCAACAATAAATACTTTATTAAATAATTCACTGTGCCCCACCGATTTTGTCGAGGAGAGCAGTGAATTTTTAATAGATAGTGCCTCACTCCACGTGTCGCCCGATGTTTGATAAAGCTTGTTTATAAGCAAATATCATGCTGCTGGACGGTAGGCACCTGACTTTTGGCATCATTCCTGGCTTATGTGGTGTGGATCCCTCTATATTGGGACCAACATAAAAAGTTGAATGAGCGACTACTCAATATAATATGCACCTTATATGTCAACTTTTTAAAATTTTCATTAACTTAATGAAATTTAATATAAAATAAATTTCTTAAGCATTTAAAATGGTTTTTCATTAAATTTAATACCATGATTTTAATAAAAATGTCGCCTATTAGCGACATTTCATTGGGTGAATAAAATACTAACAAAAAATCATACAATTAAATATCTCCATTTAGAGACGGCTTATTTTGTTCACTTAGCTAATTAACGACAATTATAGGATTCAATAAGCATATTTAAACAATTTTAATAATAATCAACATCAAATTTCAGCTAAATTTAGCTCATAATGAAATTCATTTTTACTTATTTTCAATCAACAGCGCAAAAACTACATTTTATCTCCTATGACTAACCAATTTTTTATCACTTTAGTTAGGCCATAGGGAAAAATATTTATATCAATATTAACCCAGCTGCCGCCGCGCATTACGGAAAATACGCATCCAAGGGCTATCTTCGCCCCATTCTGGCGGATGCCATGAATGGGTAACGGTACGAAATACTCGTTCCGGATGCGGCATCATGATAGTCGCCCGTCCATCTAAGCTGGTCACTGCAGTAATACCATTAATCGATCCATTTGGATTTGCTGGATACTGTTGGGTAACCTGACCATAATTATCAACAAAACGTAGTGCAACTAAATGATTTTTTTCCAACTGGTCAAGATGCGCAATGTCTCGCATTTCAACTTGACCTTCACCATGAGATACCACTATTGGTAGCTGACAATCAGCCATATCTTGTAAAAATATTGAAGGACTTTCCATCACTTTTACCAAACTAAAACGCGCTTCAAAGCGTTCTGAACGATTATGTACAAATCGTGGCCAATGTTTAGCACCTGGAATCAACTGATTGAGATTAGACATCATTTGACAGCCATTACATATGCCTAAAGATAAAGTATCAGAACGAGTAAAGAAGCCCGCAAATTCGTCACGTACGCGTGAATTGAATAAAACTAATTTTGCCCAGCCTTCTCCCGCCCCCAATACATCACCATAAGAAAAGCCGCCACAGGCAACTAATAGCTGAAAATCAGCGAGTGCTACTCTGCCTGCTAACAAATCACTCATATGCACATCAATGGCAGTAAAACTTGCACGGTGAAATGCGGCCGCCATTTCAACATGGGAATTGACACCCTGTTCACGTAAAACAGCCACTTTAGGTGACGGTGTTGTCATAATATAAGGCGCTGCAATATCATCTGCGGGGTCAAAGTTTATTTTTACATTCAATCCAGGATCTGTCAGATCTTGTTTAGCCTGATGTTCTTGATCTGCACACGCAGGATTATCACGTAAACGTTGCATTTGCCAGGTAGTCTCAGCCCACCATAAACGCAATTGGCTACGTTTTTCACGATAAATTTCTCTACCGTGACTATTGATAGTAACAATATCGTCTTTAATTGCCGTACCAAGATACTGTACACATCCAGCCAACCCATGCTCGGCCAAACATGCTTCCACCATTTCCCTGTCCGCTTGCTTAACCTGGATGACTGCCCCTAATTCTTCGCTGAATAAAGCAGCAAGAATATCTTTATCATAATGACCGATATCAATATCTAAACCACAATGACCGGCAAATGCCATTTCTGCTAATGTAACAAACAGGCCACCATCAGAACGATCATGGTAAGCTAATAATTTTTGTTCTTTTATAACCGCCTGAATTGCATTAAAGAAACCGGTTAATAACTTAGCATCACGGACATCAGGGGCATGATCACCTATTTGCCGATATACCTGTGCAAGTGCTGAACCTCCCAATGCATTATGACCTTGCCCGAGATCAATTAATAACAGTGCATTATCTTGATCACTTTTCAATTCAGGTGTAACCGTTAGACGAACATCCTCAACCCGAGAAAAAGCGGTAATAACCACAGAAAGCGGCGCCGTCATTTCAAAAATCTGTTCGCCATCATGCCAGGTGGTCTTCATTGACATAGAATCTTTACCAACCGGGATTGTTAAACCTAATGCCGGACATAGCTCTTCACCAATAGCCTTCACCGCTTGATACAAACCGGCATCTTCACCAGGATGTCCCGCTGCTACCATCCAATTAGCGGAAAGCTTCACCCGTTTTAAGTCCTGAATATAAACAGCAACAATATTGGTCAACGCTTCTCCAACCGCCATCCGGCTAGATGCCGCATAGTCCAATAGCGCAATGGGTGAGCGCTCACCGATCGACATAGCTTCGCCATAATAACTTTCTAAACTAGCTGTCGTGACCGCACAATCAGCAACCGGGATCTGCCAAGGGCCAACCATTTGATCGCGTGCGACCATTCCGGTAACACTGCGATCACCAATAGTAATCAGAAAAGTTTTCTCTGCTACTGCTGGCAAATGTAATACCCGTTTAACTGCTTCGGCTGAGCTTATCATTTCTCGTTTAATCGGCTTACCGGCAGCAAATTGAGAACTAACATCACGTAGCATTTTAGGTGTTTTACCTAATAAAATATCTAGCGGCATGCGAATAGGCTGGTTAGTAAAATAACTATCATTAAGAACAAGATCCCGATTTTCCGTCGTTTCACCAACAACAGCATATGGCGCGCGTTCGCGACGACAGATAGACTCAAATAAGGGAAGTTGTTCAGGTAAAACAGCTAATACATAGCGCTCTTGAGATTCATTACACCAAATCTCACGAGGATCCATGCCTGGTTCATCATTCAATATTTGACGCAGTTCAAATATTCCGCCACGATTAGCATCATTCACTAACTCAGGCATAGCATTAGAAAGCCCACCAGCGCCAACATCATGAATAAATAGGATCGGATTATCAGTACCCAACTGCCAGCACCGATCAATAACCTCTTGACAACGACGCTCCATTTCAGGGTTATCACGTTGCACCGAAGCGAAATCAAGATCAATATCAGACTGCCCTGAAGTCATCGATGAAGCTGCTCCACCGCCCAGCCCAATATTCATCGATGGACCACCTAATACAATTAATTTAGCGCCAACTGGAATATTGCTCTTTTTAATATGTTCTGCGCGAATATTACCTATACCACCTGCTAACATAATCGGTTTGTGGTAACCGCGTAATTCTGCTCCATTATGACTATTCACTAGCTCTTCATAAGTGCGAAAATAACCCAATAAAGCGGGTCGGCCAAATTCATTATTAAAAGCGGCGCTACCCAATGGCCCATCAAGCATAATATTAAGCGCACTAACAATACGCTGTGGTTTGCCAAAATTTTGTTCCCAAGGTTGTTTAAAACCTGGAATACGTAAGTTAGAAACAGCAAATCCAACTAAACCGGCTTTAGGCTTTGTACCTCGCCCTGTTGCCCCTTCATCACGTATCTCTCCACCTGAACCGGTGGCAGCACCGGGCCAAGGAGAAATAGCTGTTGGGTGGTTATGGGTCTCTACTTTCATCAAAATATGAGCATTTTCATTATGATAATCATACTTTCCGGTTACTGGATCAGGAAAAAAACGCCCGATATTAGATCCTTCCATTACGGCAGCGTTATCTTTATAAGCTGATAAAATATAATCTGGCGTTTGTTGATAAGTATTTTTTATCATACTAAACAAAGAATTAGGTTGTGACTTGCCATCAATAATCCAACTGGCATTAAATATTTTATGCCGACAATGTTCTGAATTAGCTTGCGCAAACATATAGAGCTCAACATCCGTTGGGTCTCGTTCTAATGTTTGGAAGGCATCCATTAAATAATCAATTTCATCTGTGGCTAACGCTAACCCTAATTCAATATTTGCTAATTCAAGTGCACGACGACCGTTTTTTAATATTTCTATCGTCACCATCGGTGCCGGCTTATGGTGCATAAAGAGTGATTTTGTTTGTTCGAAAGAAGTCCAAACAGTTTCAACCATCCGATCATGCAAAATGATAGATAAATCATCCAATTGTGATATATCCAATGGCGAGGAATGAATAATATAATAAGCAATTCCACGCTCAAGCCGGATAATCTGCTGTAATCCACAATTATGAGCAATATCCGTTGCCTTTGAAGACCAGGGTGAAATAGTGCCTAGCCGTGGAGTAACCAAGAGTAACTGGCCAGCAGGCTGTTGCTCAGTTAATGAAGAACCATAATGAAGTAATTGACTTAGTTTTTGTCGATCATCTTGATTTAATGGCGCACCAAGTTCAGCAAAGTGTACATATTCAGCATAAATGTCAGTAACTGGTAGTTGCTGCGGATGGCATAGGGAAAGAAGTTTAGTAATACGAAATGTCGATAAAGCAGGTGAGCCACGCAGAATTTCCATAGTAATAGATTCTCTTAACTTATAAAGCTGGCCTGAAGGATATGTTTCAGGAAAACTGGAAGGCTATTATAAAGCATCATGAACCGTTACGAAACTGTTTGCGTGCACATTTATCACGCGCCTGCAAATGTCAAAGATATGTAAAATAGATTAAATTAAGTTGTAAATTATACTTTTATTAAGTATAATATTTAACTATTAAAAAATTAGCTATAATTTGGTCATTTTAATTAAGAAAATATGTTTAACTAATGAGATATAACCATTTGATTAATATTAGAATTAATTATCTTGTTATCGTTATTGTCTCTATAATTTCTGTTGGTGTCATTACACTTAATATTGAGTGTCCCAACCAGCAGCAAGACCAGGTGAAGAGAATTATTTCTCTCGGTGAATTACGTATAAGTACCATTAATTCACCCCTTATGCCCTTTAACGATAAGCAAGAAGCAAGCGGATTTGATTACGAACTGACTAAACGCTTTGCCGATTACCTTGGCGTAAAGCTACGTATCAATGTACGTTCAAATATCAATCAACTTTTTAATGACCTTGAAAACGGTAATAGTGACTTTATTACTGCAGGACTTCTTTATAATGAGAAGCGCCTCAATAAAGCACAGCCTGGCCCTGCCTACTATACCGTTTCCCAGCAGCTAATTTATCGCAAAGGGGTAAATCGTCCACGCTCTTTGAACGATGTAAAAGGAAAGTTTGTCGTTGCCACTGATTCAGTAAACGCTAATACGCTGCAACAGTTGAAGCAAAAATATCCAAATCTTCAATGGGAAGAAACCAGTCATTATAATTTGACTGAGTTATTACAACTGCTAGCTGAAGGGAAAATTGATTATACCTTAGAAAATTCTATTGTCGTCGCTATGCAGCAACGTATTCATCCAAACATTGCTGTCGCTTTTAATGTTAGCGACGATCATAGCCTTAATTGGTATATGAAACGCTCAAAAGATAATAGTCTAAATGCAGCAATGTTAGATTTCTTCAATAAAAGTAATGAAGAAGAACTTTTAACACGTTTAGATGAAAAATATTTTGGCCATGTTGCTACTTTTGACTATTTTGATACGCTTTCTTTTATTACTGCAATTAATAAAACTTTGCCAACCTATAAGCATCTGTTTAAAAAATATGCAGAAGATATAGATTGGCGTCTACTAGCAGCAATTTCCTGGCAGGAATCACACTGGGAGCCACTAGCCACATCACCCACCGGTGTTCGTGGTTTAATGATGCTAACAGTACCTACTGCACAAACTATGGGTGTGTTAGATAGGCTGGACCCAGAGGAAAGTATTAAAGGTGGCGCCGCTTACTTGCAATATCTAATTTCGCGCTTACCAACCACTATTGCGCCTGATGATCGCATTTGGTTTGCCTTATCGGCCTATAATATGGGGTTGGGACATATGCTTGATGCCAGGAAACTGACGCGCATACAAGGCGGAGATCCAGACAGTTGGTTAGATGTAAAAGCCAGACTGCCGCTACTTAGCAAGAAAAAATATTTTGCTAAATTAACCTACGGTTATGCGCGTGGCTATGAAGCCTATCGCTATGTGGAAAATATCCGCCGTTATCACCAAAGTTTGGTGGGTTACCTACAGAATAAGGAAATGAATCAAAATATGCAGCTCGCTGCAAGGGATCCACTATTATTCTCTATAACTAGTAGCAAAGAAAAAAGTAGTAACTGATTTAGTTAATCATTACTAAACAGTAATAGCTTCTATTTCTGCCTAAGCCGCCTTACTAAGCGACTTAGGCAGATTTAATTTATCAACGGTGCCCTTTTCTTGGCCAATTTTTTTTCTGCTCGCCGCTGTTGAAAAAAACCACTTAACATCGTCGAACATTCATCGGCCAAAACCCCTCCCAATACCAGAATACGATGATTCATATCCGGATGATTAAAAACGTCAATAATTGAACCAGCAGCTCCAGTTTTTTGATCAGAGGCACCATATACTAAACGACCGATACGCCCATGGATCATAGCTCCGGCACACATAATACAAGGTTCTAGTGTCACATAAAGCGTCGTATTAAGTAAGCGATAATTTTGTAAAGATTGACCTGCTACCCGCAAAGCTAAAATTTCCGCATGAGCGGATGGATCATGAGACAAAATAGGATGATTCCAGCCTTCGGCAATCAATTCATCTTCATGTACTAATACCGCGCCAACAGGAATTTCACCTTTTTCTTGAGCATTTTTGGCTAGTAAAATAGCTTTTCGCATCCAATAAACATCTTTTTTAGCTTGATCCACGAATAAAAACCTAAAATATTAATTTAAATCGCAAAAATAGTTATAATATAATATCAACTAATAAATCACATCAATAAACCACCCAAAAATCACTTATGTTATTAATAAAATTAACTAATTTAACTTTGTGTATTATTGCATTAAGGATAGTCACTGATCTAAATCGGATATAACAAATGATAAAAAAATTAATAAATGATAATCGAAATTTTTTGCTGAAAATATTGCTACTTATTATATTATTCAGCCTAATTCATTACGCCATGGGTTACTCACCAAGACTAAACTATACAGCAGGTATCGTCGCATTACTAATCGTTATCAATCAGTTACGAATAATATATAGTGGATTCATTATTATATTCACCATTATTGCAGCGCTATACTTTCCGATTAGGCTACTCTATGGTACTCCTCCCCTAACCATAGCAATATCAGTTACTTATACCAATTTAAATGAAGCCATAGAATTTATTAGTAATATTCCATACTATCTTTATGCTGGATCATTATTTATTTTACTGTTCGGCTTTTTCTGTACAACATTTAAGCTTAAAATCAGTAACAAAACAAAGATTGGTGCTTTTATTACCTTTTTGGCGTTTCTTATATATGGCCCAATAAAAGATTATAAAGAAACAGGTGAATTCGATATTTTAAATAGCGGTTATCCAGAAATCAAATTTGTCAATGACTTCAATAGTGCCAAAGAAGAAACCAATAAACTTTTTAGTTTACTTGCGCAAACAGATGACTTCCAGCCAAACAATAGTGCCACGCCATTTGATACCTATGTTATGGTGATTGGTGAAAGCGCTAGACGTGATTTTATGCACGTTTATGGCTTTCCAATTAATAATACCCCATTTATGGATAGCGCTAATGGTATTCTATTCAACCATTATATTTCAGCCGCTTCATCAACTATTCCATCATTAACCAGTTCCCTAACTCAAGCGCCCAAATTAGCCAATAGCGTTATTGCGCTGGCAAAAAAATGGGGATTTACTACCTATTGGTTATCAAATCAGGGAGCTGTTGGTATCTACAACACACCGATTGCCTCTATGGAAAAAAAAAACAGATCATTCGTTTTTTCTGAAAAGAGCAAGTTATAATAGTAAAGAGACCAATGATGATGAATTACTGCCACAAATCGCAACAACAATCAAATTTCCTCAGGCCAAAATTCATTATTGTTCATTTAATTGGTAGTCATCCTCGCGCTTGCGCAAGGACTAATGATCACTATGAAACTTTTTACAAAAGTGAAGAGATTTCATGCTATATAAAGAGCATAAAAAAATACTGATCAACTGTTAGCAACAATTCATTAATATTTAACCGACAGCCAATCAAAATGGACAATGATCTATTTTTCTGATCATGGACTCGGTTTTGTCAATAAAAATAACCCGAGTGACCTAAAACTTACCCATAATGATCAATACTGTCAGGATTTGAAGTACCACTATTTATTAGTTCTTATAATTCTAACGACCGGCAGTACATTACGGCTGCCAGAAGTGGAATTAACTTTTTAACTCTATTTTCTGAATGGTCAGACATTGACGATCCCAGTATTAACCATTCCTGTCATATGATTTCAAACGATATTTGTCATCAACAAAATAGTGTTATTGACTTTAATAATAAACAGAATTGACTATACAAAATTCCGTCAGATATGGCGCCATGACATTATGAAAAATAGCAAACAGCGAATAAGGTAAATATTGTGGTTATAGCGTGATAATTTGTTATCTGAGGCATAAAATATACTGCGTTTATTCTCGGCTTTAGTCTAATAATAAATGCGATTTTTTACTAATTTAATGATATAAGTAATATTTTAAATAGAGATTAAAATGTCATTATTAATTACTTATCGCTGTATCAATTGTGATATTAAATAA
Organism: Arsenophonus endosymbiont of Aleurodicus floccissimus; assembly: GCF_900343025.1. Taxonomy (GTDB): domain Bacteria; phylum Pseudomonadota; class Gammaproteobacteria; order Enterobacterales; family Enterobacteriaceae; genus Arsenophonus. The sequence goes on from NZ_OUND01000001.1 coordinate 1,232,185, forward strand.
ATTTAAATAGTTTTAAAATAGTTGTAATATAGTTTTATATTATCTTTTAATTTTTTAAATTAGCGTTACTTATTAGCAATTTCGCTCTATTTAGTAACACAAAAAAAATACCAAGCATACATAGGAATACCAACCGGCTATTAAAATAAATTAAAGATATATTCAATACCGCTAGCTGAAATTTATATATCTTCATTTCTTATTGCCTATTAATAAATTAATTATATGAAAACCGCAAAAATACGCCTTAACTATATAATATTATTATTTATATTCTCAATTTTATTAAATGTTTTTGTTTTTAAAGAAGATTCAAGACTACCACATGTATCTAGTTTTACTATTCTCTTAATTACTTTCTTATTAAGAATAAATTACCAAAACTAATTGGATTACTTTTTTATTCTTTATAAATATAAAAGTTATATGTTCATTAAATTTTAACGGAAATATAATAATTTCCGTTCTCCATTCCATCCTTGAAACTAACATAAATGAAGCTCTATTTATGTCAGGCAGTTTACTACTGAAGTTAATTTTTCCTACATTGATTTTTCCTGCTTTTTTATTTTATCTAATAACAAGAATTAAGAAAAATTTAGAAAATACCTCTCTATTATTGTATTCAGCATTATCATTTACAGCACTTTCGATGTTCCTGGTTGGTTTAGATATAAAAGATGAAAACAGATTAATTTCTAATATCAAAGAAGATAAAAAAAACTCGGGATTTTTTTTCATCATAAAGTCCCTTTAGTATTTGGTGACGTGATTTATTTATTTATTTATTTATTTATTTATTTATTTATTTATTTATTTATTTATTTATTTATTTATTTATTTATTTATTTATTTATTTATTTATTTATTTATTTATTTATTTATTTATTTATTATATGAAAATAATAAATATGCAAATACAGCCAAAATTGAAAAATTTAATCATGCAATATTATCTAAAAAAGAAAATAATAAAAATATTATATTAATCATTGGGGAAGCCTCACTCTACTCCCGCTATAGTGCATATGGCTATCATTTGGATACAACGCCACATATGACAAAAATATTTTCAACCGAAGATAGCTGCGTCTTAAATAATGCCCATTCCAGTTCACCAATAACCCGAGATTCAGTGTCAATGACACTAGCCTTTCACACACCGGAAAATGAAGAAAATCTGTTCAACAATAAATCTATTATTGAAATGGCAAAAGCCAATGGATATAAAACATATTGGTTAGGTTTCCAAGACATACAAGGTCCATATGGTTCTAAATATGGTTTCATCGCTCAAAAAAGTGATGATTTAAGGCTAACCAATTATAACGATAATAAATTGGCCAACCTGCTAGCAAAAGTGTTATCTGATAATGCACAAAAGAGATTTATCATTATTCATCTTTATGGTAATCATTTACCCTATGACAACTATGATACAATAGATAAAAAAGCTTTGCCAAAAGCAACAGATTATGATCTCACTATTCATCATACTGACAGGATCGTAAATGATATACTGAGTGTCATTAATGCAAAAATAGAATTTAATTTATACCGCAGATCAAGGCGATATAGTCAATGTTGGTCATGGATTGGAAAAAGGAAGAGAACAATATTTGATCCCCTTTATGTATAAATCGACCAATAAACATTTTAATTGTGCTTTCATCGAATCTTTTCGTAATAAAAACGGATACTTGAGCGATTTGATGAATAAGTATATTTTATCCGAACTGCTTGGCTATGACATTGATAAAAATATTCTTAGAAACGAAAGGGAATATGATCGAGTGCTAACAGCTAATAAAAATATTTTACCTTTTTCCTTGATAGAATAACAATCACTTAGCAAGAATATTACTAGATTCCAATTTAAAATCCAGCCTTAGATTACATTCTTTTGGGTTTTTAGATCGACACGATTTAGCAAAGTGTTTTAAAATAGATTTAGCTGCTGCTAACGCAGATTTTAGCTATGAGTTTACATAAAAGATTTACATCAAAACCAACACTTAGTTTTTTTTGTCTGTGTACTGTTCTAGCTGCTTTTTGAACAAACAGTCAACGTAATGTTCATACCTTTATCATTGTTAAGATAGTAAAATCGATCTGGGTTGCAGCTTTGTATTACTGAATTGGGTTTTTCAATAGAAAATATACTGTACAAAATTATCAGTTACAGATAACATTATGTTTTTAATGCTTAATTTACTTTTATTTACTCAAATTACTTATAACATATTGCTATGTCTTTATTAATTACTCAACGCTGTATCAATTGTGATATGTATGAACCTTGAATATTTTAATAGTTAAAACAATGCATTATAATTTTGTGTTATCTTTTGCTTTTTAAATTACTAATGCTTGTCATTAATTTTGTTCAGTTTAGTAACACTAAAAATACCAACAAAAACATTAACTTATTGATAAACTACATACTGACATGGAAATACTCAGCTATCACTAGAAACCATTAATCAATAATAAAACCACCGTCTCACACAAAACCACTTATATGCAACCAACAACTAATAGTTAACAACTTCCTCTAACGCTGCTAATATGATGCCCCTTAGGGGGTTGTTATATGGTACTAAACTAACAGGAAAGATTAATAAAGAAAATAATGCAACAAATATGTATAGCTTTTGCGTTTTTCACTATCGGTTACGCTGTAAGCTATATAATTACTATTAATGTTATAATACCAGTGAATTTTGTGCGCCTAAAACCAAATATTTTCGGACATGATATTAATGATCCAGGTGACGCAGAATTGTATATATCATGTCATTCTAAAGATAATAACCATGTATCATACTGCCATGGCTATTCAGATGCCGTGATTCAGTTAGCATGCCAGAAAGGTCTCGGCAATTGCTACGATATAAGTCCAGAGAAAATAACTGACAAAATGACAGATACGAAGTTTTCTACAAGAGGATAGGCCCTGCAATAAACAGCTATCTTAAATCGTTGGAAAGCTTCAATTGTCCGAAAGAATCATTTTAAGCACTCACCATCTAGGTTATGTGCCATAGTAAAGTGTTAATTAATGCGGTTTTTTCGGCCATTCTATATCTAGCGCGGTGGTGGTATCAATATTATTAAGTTTCACGCTATACATTTCCCAAGCACGCAGCGCAGTTTTTTCGCTATTGGTCGCCATCCCTAATCGCACTTTACGGTCAAGTAGGGTAATTTTTGATTGCGCTTCGTCAATTAACTGTAATTTTGTTTGATTTGCGTTGTTGATTTGGTCTGCTTTCACCGCCTGATTATCCGTTACCCATTTTTTGCCATCCCGTTTATCAAATTGTGTTGAGGGCGCTAATAAAGTGAAGCCGGTTTTTATCTCGCCGAGGTAATCAACGGTACAGGAAGCACGATTATTGGTATCGTATACCGTCTTGCCTCGGTGGTCTAGCATATATAGCCACTGTTTGCCATCAAGACTTCACACAATGGCAATTTCGTCATTGCTCGATATTTTAGGGGGGTCGATATAGGAATATTGACCGACACTAACGCCTTTATATATCAATTCCATTATCGCTCCAAAATATTCATACGGCGGTTCATTCCTCGACATATAGGTTTTTATCCAACCTCTGTTTTTATATAACCCGTTTTCACTAATTTCGGCTTTTGGTATTTCTGTACTGCATTTCACTATGCGGCCCTCACTATGTATAAAAATGCGACATTTCGTGGTCTGTTCTCGTTTGCAGTCGGAACGACACGAGAAACATCAAAAGAAGAAACGGATCCCCAACTATCGTTTTCTACAGACTTCACATTCGCGTTGAAATATGTGTCTTGCCTAAAAACCCCATCAGCCCAAACAGGCGGTGCACTCGCTCCCTGTCGCACGTATCCAATACGTCCAGTAATATTGCGAATAGCGTCCCCCTGATTAGTTAAAATTTTTCTACGTGGATCGACCTTGCCGCCTAAATCCATCCCACGAATAAATTCACCGTACAAATTCGGTAATTTTCCAGAAGGATAAGCGAGGGCTAATTTGGGGTAGTCGGCTTTAGTAAACGTTTGACCGTTACAAATTAAATAGCCTGTCGGTGCAGTTTCGTGTGGCCAGGGAATAGGGGTGCACCGACCGGATAATTGTTAATTGCTTCAACATCAGAGGTTAATGCTAGCGTGCCATTTTTATTTGACGGAATAGTGACGACGGCTTTATTGTTGCCTTTAGCATCGGCTTTTTGGCTTATCACTTTGTCGGTAGCATTACCCGTAGTTTGCAGGACGCTTGCTTTATCGAGTTTTTTGTTGATTTCATCAATACTCACCGTTTTCGCCAGGTCATAAGCGGCTTTGACGGCTTTTGGGGTGGCAGCCTGTGTCTCATCATCGCTATTCTTCGCACTACTGAGTTTCGTTATCCCTGCCACGGTTTTTGTGGCAGCGGGTACGGTGTTATTCACGTTTTTCGATAAGGCACTGATGAGTCCGGCTTTCAGTTTATCGACGTGGCCGTCGTCCAGCACATCACTGTTATTGGTTTCCGCAATAAATTGTGCCACCACGTACGCTATCATGGATGCCTGCCACCAGACGGTGTTAAGTTCCTGCGAGCGCTCTCCACCCCCACACTAAAACCGTTACTGCGGGCGGTGAGTTTCTGATACTCCTCTGGCGGCAATACGTTAGCCCAGTCTGCGATACCAAACGGTAAAATTTCATTTTTTGCCATACTATTTCCTATAATTTGACTGCCCAGCTTCCTGTATCAAAGCAGTCGATATAACGATTGTTGACATCAAACCCCAAAATACCGTTATTGCCTTCTGAACCGGTATAGGCGTTGAGTCTTACCCCTTCGGGTTTGATATTGAGATATCCCTGTTTGATAACCGCTTTTGTGACTTCCAGTATCACCCCACCGGTCAGATACACATCCATTGACATATTCTGATTATCGATAAAAAAGATTTTTACCGTTTCATCAGGAATAACTCCCTGGTAAATTTCTGAGAGCATCGCACTTGTGCCATCCCAGTGATTCGCGCGTATTTTTGCTATTAAGATAAAGCGATAAGTCTCATCATCGAGTTCGGTAAAGCCACTATCGGCATCAAAGCGTCATTTCCAGCTTCCCTGGTCAAAGCCTACCTTTTCGGTATCCAATGAAAATAAACACCTTTAATTGGCGTTTTGACAAATCGTGATAAGCCTATCCATTCGCCGACGGCATCTACTTGTTTACCCATTCCGCTATCGATACTGAAAAACGCATTAAGCTTTGCGGATAAGGCTGAAATATCAACCAACGCGCGGGTCATCAATTCAATATGTTGCGTAATCTTTTCCGCTTGGCGATGCTGCGGGGTAATATATTCGGTGTAATCTCTCATGAGATCACCACCAGTTTGACGTTACTCTCACGACAACTGACTGCTTCATTAAAAGCCACAATCAAGTTTTCTTCTTTGACCGTTTCTTCTGTCCGTCCGATTTTTATTGCCGTGATATCAAATGTTTTCCCTTTTTTATCACCGGGCAGCAGATTCGCCGGTGAATAGAGACGGGTCAGATAGAGATTATCGCTGGTTGATATATTCTGATACTTTCTTCCGAATTTTATCGCCGGTGAGCGTGGTAAAACCCAAAAACGCGGTTAAGTTGATTTCAACGTGTACATAAACCGTTTTTGGTCTCGAAAAACAAATTGTGATTGGCATATCGTAACGGTCTTTCACTGTCACGGCGGTATCGCCATACGTGCCAGCGCCCGGGGTTTTCTTTTGTGCAATAGCGCGTTAGCAATCGTGTTGACATCACCTCCATCCACAATCATGCAATAGAATTAGGAGGAATGCCGTTTTTATCAGTTTCACTGATATCATTTTCAAAGCCGCGCTGCCTTGTCAACCCTGAGATGAGACTAATTGCACCCTGGATGCCTTCCAGTACGGTGCGTGACGGCAGTGATACCGATTTTCGTTGTCTTTCACGCAATTGGTTATCCTGTTTCAATCGGCCTGCCTTGTGTTGCGGGTTTTGGATTATTGACTGTTTGCCAGCCTCGCGTAGGCGTGGCTATCTCGCTAATTTCACTGGTCAATACGGTAACACTCCCCGCAACCAGACAAACCGCCGTGACGGTCGGCTTTGCCGTGCGTATTCAATGTGACGGTGTCTGGTAACCGCCAGATATTGTCGTCTTTATCGCGTACACGGCCTTTTTTAATCACCGTACCCCCACCTGACCCGTTAATACGACATCAACATTAGAGTAGCCAGATGCGTGGCGTGAAATGCCGTTAATCGCCATATTATTTGAAAGTGCAGCGCCTCCCTATACTGGTACTAGTACTGGGGCTAAAACTGTTGTAGGTGGCGATAAACGCATTATTGGCATCATGGATGGCGAGCGCGTAAATCGCTATCATCTGGCCGTCTTTGCTATCCGGCGCGTTAAATACGCATCCCGCCCATAAATTTCATGAAAAAAATCGGTTAATCGCATCAGTATGCTCTGATAATCCGGTGCACTGATGCCGTCGTCAGTCACTTTCGCTGACAACCCTAAAGTAGTGAGATTCAAGATTAGACCTCTTGGGTAAAGGAAGTTTCGCCGTATTGGGTTTGTACTGTTGCGCTGATAGTCAGTTTTCGCGTCGTTGGATTTTGGCTGACATTAAAATCGATTAACATGGTTACGCCCTGCGTATCCAGTATGCGCTGTTTGACGGTCATACCGTAAGCGTCAAGATAAGGTTTGCCTAATACGGATTGCAACCAGTGTGTGCCTTCTTCACGGTCTAAAAACCATTGTCCCTGCCAGAGGGACAAGCGTGTTTAAATCGCCAGGGCGACGGCATCCGGTGAATTGGTTAAAAACGCGTTATCCCTTGACCAAAGCTGTAGTCGCCTTTACCCGCTTCTCGTCGATAACGCATCAATTCACCTCGCCTGAACTATCCCCACCGGCTTTGACACCTTTGTGGGTATGTGTTTCATCAATTCGTTTGCCGTTGGCGGTTAATGTGCCCAAAAATTTAATCGCACCGGTGATTTTTGCAGCCACACCGGAGGCCGTCGAACCTACCATACCCCCTAACCAACTTAGTAATCCTTTGATGGTCACTCTCTCCGAAAAAATGGCTTCGGGTGTCACGATTTCAAGGCCCCCAGGGGCAACAATTTTAATTTGTTGCGTTGATGGATTTAATTCAAAATACGTGGCGCCATCGTCGCTTCTTAACTGCATGGCATCCGTAATCATGCTACTTATTTTCTGTTTTTGCGATTGCGCCCCTATGAAAGCGAAAGCATCTGATAAATCATGCTGTCTTGGGTCAATCACTTCTTGAATTCCGCCATTTTGCCACCAGAAGTCAATGCACCTGTCTGCAAAGACCACCAAACATTCATCACCGCTTTTGATGGGGAAGGTCATTGTGACACCGCCACCGCGAGGGAAAACAACCGATACATCAACCAGCAGCGGTAAATTCATCGACTGCGCATTTCCTTTGCTATCTGTCAATGTTCCTTTAATCGCTGGCTGTACAACACAAGTGACTTTGCTAGCATCGAATGACTGAATAATACCTGGCATTGCTACACGAAGTTGAGAAAAAATCGCATGACTAAAGACTTTAAACAGTTGTTGCTGGTCACCGATACGCTCTGATATCGAAATTGTCATTATCGCACCTTCTTGATATCGATTCGGTCATTTGCCCCTTAGGCAGCAATACAGACCGGGTCCATATACCACGGCTTACCATGCGTATCGCCAGTATAAGTGATGTTTTTCACGATATAATCCCCATCCATGGAAAGGCTGGCCAGTTGTGAGACAGTGCCTTGCGTTTGCCGTAAGCTACCATCATTAGTTTCAGTAATTTGCTGTATCCCTAAGGCGATATCGCTGTTGGGTAACATCGTGCGATAGATTAACGCATGATCAAGACGAATAAGCCCGTTGACTTGAATGTTTGGGTTAATCAAACAACGCACATTAACGCCTGCTTCAATCGTTTGTTGCGGTAATCCAATCAAGCCCGTTGCACTATTAAGCACAATTGCCTCCTAAACGTATTTGTTTTCTGGCACCATGACTAACTGACCGTTAATGCATTGCCAAGAGGCAAGGCATTACCACGCCAGATTATCAGCGGCATCTCGAACCATACCAAAATAAACTTTACCCCGGGGAAAGCGGGTATTATCAAACTCAGGCGTCACCCCTTTGACAATCCCGTAATCGGCAAGGCCTGTGAGTAACGCATTGTGTTGCTCTGCCTGAGTATGCCCTGCGCTTAGCGTGGTATTCAACGTGACGTAGTCATGAGCCTCGCGCGAATCAATCGCCTGAATAATCACAAACGTATCGGTGGGATTATCACTGCCTGAAATCGTATAGCGGATTTTTCCCGTGAATATCAGCCCCGTGTTATCCTGATAGCCCGCCATGAGCTGAATGTTAACAAATTCCCTTGCCTGAATTTGACTTACGGTTTCTTTTTTCAGATTCCAGACTTTAAAAACGCCAGTGCGAGGATAGCGTGTATCCGGCCAGGTAATATTGAAGGTGGCGTGAAAATCCGACAGCTCAATGCCTTCACCCTTTTCATCGGAAACAATCAGGGAGCATTTTCTTATCCAGTTTTTAGTCATGAATAAATCTCAAAATAGTTGCACTTTAATTACCAATGGAGTTATAATAACCCTTAATTGAGATTAATGAAGGTGAATACTGTGGATAACAGGACAGTAATAACACTGCTTGAAAAGGATGGCTGGTTTTTAGTTCGTGTAAAAGGTAGTCATCATCAATTCAAGCACCCAAATAAAAAAGGACTTGTCACAGTAAAACACCCTCAAAAAGATATACCACTACCTACTTTTAGTAGTATTAAAAAACAAGCTGGAATGTAATTCTATTTGGGGGAGTAAAATGTTATATCCAATTGCAATTGACAAAAGTGAATCATCATTCGGAATTAGAATTCCTGATATTCAAGGTTGCTTCTCTGGTGGTGAAACATTAAATAAGGCAGTAAAAAACGCGAAAGAAGCAATTGAGGCACATCTTGAATTATTACTTCAAGACAATGAATCATTGCCTACAGCTAATAGCATTGATAAATATTTTGCTGATGATGAATACCAAAATGTAATTTGGGCAATGGTTGACATTGATGTCACTCGCCTAATGGGAAAAACAGAAAAAATTAACGTTACTTTGCCATCATTATTAATTCACCGTATTGATCAATATGTTTTAAGTCACCCTGAATATGGTAGTCGATCTGGTTTTCTCGCTAAGGTTGCCGCGGATAATATTTTAAATAATCCAGTATAGTTTTACGGTGATACCCAAGGCATCCGCGTTGATGTCGCTTTCCTCATCCGATAGCAAAACCAGCTTCCCTTCACTAATAAGATGGCTATATTGGGCAAGTAAATTTTCACTCACGATCAGCGGAATACCCTGAATCACGGGTTGATTGTCAACCGTGAGCATATCCAGCACACCAGCCAGCGCTATCACGCCAGATAAGGCGAAATTGCTACACGGTATCAGATAGCTTAATCGTAAATTGCTGGTTGGTTGGGGTAAGCGGTATTTCGTTAATTTCCATTTAGAAATCCTAAACCTCGGTCTAAAAGGCTTCGATTATCAACGGTTTTTGGTGTTTTCAGCCCTGTGTTTGACATACCTCTGTTTGTATTCCCTTCCCGCATATTTTGGGGTTCAACCGCTGTTATCCTGGCCTTTTGGGTTTGGGTGATATTCAGTTCCCGTAAGGTTAATATCGCCATCAACACTATTTCCGTGTGTTTAGCGGTGGTCACCTCAATAGCGAGAATGAGCATATTCTGGTATTTGCGCTTACCTGTTATGACATCAAACGGTTGACGGCTGGCTTGAAGCGCTAAAATTTGCTGGTAGATTTCCTGTGCGCTCAAGCCGGCACGAATACCCACTTTTGCCGTGTCCCAAAAATCCAGCAGCGATCCACCACTTGAAAAACCCACCTCCATCATGACTTCTGCTGGCCGCTTGTAAGCGTGATCGGCAATTTCCGCTCCCAATTCAATCGGGTGTTCTGTGATTTTTAACGTATCCTGAGATTTTTCTGAGATAATGACATCCGGCACCAGCAAACCAATTTTGCGCGATCGTTGTGAAAAAAGCGTAGAAAGCATGTCCATCAGTAGGCTCGCTGGGTTAACTGTCCAATCAGTCTGGCGTTAACGCGCGTTTGTTTATCAGCAATCGCATTGGCAGTAGCGTGGGGATCTAATGCACCTTCAACATTAATCGTGATATTCTGGTCTATATTATTTCCCATACTGCATTCGCTGCTTGATAGAGCATTACCTGGTTATACGGCTGTCTGCCATTTTCGTGCTCAACGATGCTAGACATCAGCGATGTCATGACCGCCGGATTGGACAGATTCAACACGGTGTCAGGGGACACCCCTAATTTACCGGAGATTTTATCAATATAAGCCTGGGTATTGTTTTTACTGGCGGGATCCCAGGTGCTAATAATTTTTTCAACGGTATTTAGCCCCTTTCAGCGTAGCGATTAAGCTGTGAAGAAAGGGCTTGTAAGCCCTCAAATGCGGTATTGAATTTGGCGAATCTTCCGTTAGGTGATTCACGTACTGCACCGCGTTGCCCAGCAAAATTCAGATTACCCGGGTTATTGTTACGAATACCCCGTGGAATGTCGCCGGTAAGCACATCGGCGATATTATTCGGTATATTGCCGCCTTGATTTTTGTTTGCCCAGCTATTATCAATGCCGAAAAAACCCAAACCGTTACCAATAGCGCGCTTGACTTGACGGGTGTTGTAATCCCATGATGCACTTGAGCTATCGCTGATATTGTCTTTATCTGAAATCAGATACCCTGCATAGAGCCGCCATAATTTCAGCCAGGGTGGGATAGGCAACATAGCAATTTTGCCAAAGGCCCCCTAATATTTTGCTTACCCACGCGCCGGCAATAAAAATGGCTAATAGCTCAAGCGCATTTTGCGCCCCCCCCACCAATTGGGCGAGTGAATTCAGTTTATCGCCTAACCCGGTGAAGGCGGCTTTCGCAAGACTTATGTCACCTTCGCACTTCGACCAATAGATAAAAGATTTCCCGCCCTCTTTCCACGTCTGGTAGTCTTCCCAAAGTAACAATAAAACAGCAACAAGACCGCTAATAATGCCGATGGGCGAGGCAAAAAATGCCTGATTAAGCACCCAGGATAGCCACTGCCAATCCGCTAAAGGTAGTGATGAGTTTTTTAGATTTTTCGTCTAAATTGCGCCACCGATTAAAAATCTGCCCGATCACCTGGCTGATTCGCCAGATAACGCGCCCCACCATTTCACCATCTCGAATGATGCCCTTAATGAGGCGGGTTAATACCCTCTCAATTTTCGGGAAATTATCCAGCAGTCCTTTCGGTGATTATCTATCTCTCTGCTCAGTCCCCCCGCTAGATGAGATCCAATTTTATCCCGCAAAATATCAAACAACCCCGTCAATCCTTTCATCGAGGTCATAAACTAGTTTGACTGTTTGGCAGCAATATCGGCGTTAAATCCGGTCTGCTTAAGCACACGCTGGTAATCAGCCGAAAATTTATTCAACCCTCTGTGCATTGCCATTAGCGTATTTTCATCAATGCCGAGTAGTTGAGCGTATTGATTGGCGCGATAATAGGGCATGGAGGCCAGTTTATCCTTCACACGGGTAAAAATAGCGCTCATATCCTGAAAATTGCCATAGGCATCACGGGTCTGTTACCCCAAGCCGATTTAAAAATCCCTCCGCACCTGGACTGTTTCTTAAAAATCGCACCAGATTTTCAAGTGAACCTCTTACCGCTTCTGGGCTACTCTGCCAGTGAGACTGGCGCCCCCAGTTTGATAATATTGACACTCACCGCCGTAACAATGGACTGAAATTTTCTCATGCCACTGTCATCGACCTTAAAACCTAAGCTGATGAGAAAATCCCGCAACGTTTCAGCATGAGTCATGGTGGTTTCTCCAACGCGCAATTCGCGCTTCGTTATCCTATTCGATGTCTATCCATTCATCTCGGCCAAATCTGCCAAATCGATTGAGCCGTCTTTTAATTTATCGAATTTAATGTAGTCATACTTAACAGGAAGGCGGAAAAAGTCCTTACCATCCGGCATTGAATCCAGAGTTAATCCTGTGAGGGGGAGGCTAGCTGTCTCGTCGCCTTGGGGTGCGTGAAAAATTACCGAGGGGTCTCCAATCACATGCGCTACAATCTCAAGCATTGTTTTTCAGTCAATATCATCAAACATCAATTCGCCCTAGCGAAAAATCGGCGTCCATGTCTTAGCATTTTTGCATGAAACCACGGCTAAACAAGGGCGCAAAATCGCATTACAATCTTCATCGCTCATTTGGGCAATAGAATTTGCCATAACGGGTAACACCGCTGCCATTGACATTTCCCCTTATCGCAACTTTTGTAATTCGCCGGTTAAACCGGATAGCACCGGCAATAACTTTTGCGTTACCTTTAAGCTAGTCAAACACATTGAGTTTTTGACTTCGATACTCATGACCGTTAATTTCAATTTCCACGAGAATTCTCCTAATAAGGCGTCGATCTTAATGCAGTCAAAGACCCACGATAAGACATTCGCCTCTTTTGCATTTTGCAAATCCGGTATTTTCTGAAAGGCACAACTACGCACGGTAATGATATCGCCAGATACCGGATTACGTATCACAATCACATTATTACCCCAAAGCGCCGATGACTTGCTTTGCGCGTTATAGGCGATCATCAGTTTTTTGTTAACGTGCGAAGCTTTAATGAGGCTTACGGTTACCGTGCCTGACTTCCCCCCGTGTAGTGTGTGCATCCCGTCTCCATCGGCACCAATGGTCAGGGTGTTTTTGGCGTAGGTCATTGTCACCACTATTCCTTCTTCCGAGTTCGCCGAGCCAGAGCCCAAATCTATCACCTCCGTGGGGCCGGTTAGCATGGCGGAAACATCAACAAAACTATAAGCGGCCATTTTCTCTCCTTATCGAACAATGGTGATGAAGACATCCGCGAAATGCACCGCACCGGCTAACTTACAGACAACCTGAATCGGCGGCGCTTTACGTTTTTCGCGCTCAGATTGTGCCTGCTCCGCAAGCGGTTGAATATAGAAGTAATACCCTTTGGTGAGCATATCACAGTTTGATAATTGACCGATCACCTCGCCATGCCTGGTGCCAGCAATCCATTAGTGACCGCCTGTGCTAAGGATTGCTCAACATTGGTTAAAAGCGGCGTGCTGCCTTGCTCCGTTTGGGAGACTTTTGTCGTGCTGGTATATAGCAGATTGTACAAGTTCGTTTGCACAAAGTTTTGCAAACAGTCCAACCCGTAGCGTTTATCAAAAAAATCACCATTAGCCATCACGCCTTCTTGTATGATGGCAGTGTTCGTTATCCTAATTGACAAACACGTTGCAATTTTTAGCCACCAGCGTATTAGCATGTGAAGTGGTCAAGGTCTCCGCTTTAACACCGGGTTCCTGTTTGAATTTGAGGGTGATCGTGGTATTATTGCCGTTGAAGTTGACTGAAAACGCCCGACCAAAAGCCAATGCGGCTGCGTAAGGTGTTGAAGATGAGTATTGTGTAAAAACCCGTTGATATTTCGCCTTTTTTAAAATAGAGGCAATATCATCCTCTTTCGTTCTATCCAGTACGGCGGTATATTGGGTGGTAACCCCAAAAACGCGTAAATTGCCGACTGCACCGATAAAGTTTGCAACGTCTTTCACTTCATCATTAGAAAGGGCAGAAGTCACCACCAGTCCATACCAGTTGCTCGAAAAATCTGCCAACGTTGAAACCGCATCAACGATAATTTCACTGTCCATACCTGAAACAGGGGTTGCACCACTTTCCTGCGTCAACTTCAACAACCCTGATAGGTCAGTGCCGGATTCTGGTGCGGAAGCAAAACCCACTGCGCTTGTTTTACCTGCCGTATTCGATGTCACCACAAAGCAACTTTCGTTAGTATTCCACGTCATTGTAGATGTGTTTATTTTTTCACCAATTCGGGCGGCAACACCGTTAAGGTTAGTTTTTCGTGAAAAATCCAGCCCATTTAATTTAACATTTTTGTTATTTACGCTGATAATCATTGCGCCGTCAGTAATGGACGTAAAATGACTAATTTTTGCCTCTTCCTTGATTAATATGCCACCGCACAACAATGCGGATGAGCCAGATTTCACCCAGCGACTCACGTATAAATCGACAGGCTTTGGTGACTGCTGGTAATAGAGTGAAGCCGCCTGATACTCGGGTGCGGTTGTACCAAAATCATTGGCGACTTACTCAATATTGGAATATGCCCGTAATCGCTCAAGCGGGCGGATCGATAACGGGTGAATCACCTATAATGAGCAGTGAACCAAAATTACGGCTACTTGCAGCACGCGGTGACATATCAAGCGTGACCTTAACCACCCTTGAAACGGGTAAACCTGTTGACATTATTTATCTCTAAAAAACGTAACGTGGGCATCTGTCACTGATTTTATGTGATAGCGACACACCACTTTACGACGTAGATGAACGATTATATCAAACCGGTTCACCCACTGATTGTTGATAAGCTCAAGAAAAGCATTAATTTGACTGTAACTACCTAAAGTAAGATTGGACTTATTCAGTTCAGCATTGTTTTGACTGAGCATGATGCCATCACGAAAACGTGCGACGTAAACCATGTCGTTTTTTCCGTAGAAAGAGGCTATACATGTTAATGTTTCGTGCTGCCAAAGCTCGGTATATTCATCATTCTGCTTCACTAAAGCGGGATTCGCCTAACTGGTAATATCGAGGAGCCCAAAGGCACACCAGTTAGTATCAGGCGGTGACAACGGTGCCGGATCGCGTTGCCAGCGGAGTAACGTGTTTCGCTGGTAAGCCAGAAACGCCAACAACCCAAAGACTTAACCGACGATTTAGACTTTCATTATATTGTGCATTCTCATCAAAGGGCGTTAGCCAACCTATCTTAGCACTGCTGTGCTCATGAGAGATGCCTCCGTCAAACGGCATCAGTTCACAATGCGCCTGAAGAAATCGCGCACCATAAGCGGTGTAAGGATCGACGGATTTCACCAGATATTTGCGCTCCTGATAGGTGACAATATCACCAATATAATGTGTTTCACCGGCAATTAATCGCGTTGTGGTGACAACCAATATTCGCCCACTGACGAGTTGTCCGGAAGTGCGTATTTGGGCTTCAATTGAACTATCTACAGTAACGACACCTGAAAAAGGAAAAGTGCTTTCTTTTGTTGAGGTAATGCCGTCATCATCAATCAAAATTTCTCTTCGCGTATAAGTGAGTGTAAAGTCGTTAAAACGGGGGTTGAGTAATACTCGGGTAACATCAAGGATTGGCATTTTTCTTTCTCACTACATAGGTGATTGCACGCCGATAAGTACCGGTGTCAATCAACGGTCTAGCTTGCTATTATCTGGCGGTAAACCGGCTTTTCGATTCTCAAGCTCTTTCGTTGCGCCTTTACGCCCTCGTCGTGCTCTGGCAGCTAATGTACTGTCGAAAGGGGCACAAAATTGCTTTGAGTAATGACGGGTTGCATACCTTGTACGGCGATTTCCCCTGCTCGATTTAAGGCTTGATCTACTTTATCCGGTTGAGCATCCAAAATAGCTTTAGCGGCTATTTTAAGTTCCGCGGTAGTTTTGGCTTCAACTGAACAAATACCCGGTATCAAATAGGGTCTGGCGGGGATATTTTTAGCCGGTGAGCCAAACTCATTAATATAACCGATAGCCGCATTGCTAAAGGAAATATCCTCCCGTTCACTATTTTCAGCCGGAATACCGACTAGCACGTCCTGTTTGCTAAGTTAAGTGAGGGTATCAAATAATTTACCCGTGTTGTCAATGCGTAAGGTGACGCCACTTTTCATAATTGCCGTCCCTCTGCACCAAATCGGGTGTTGTTCCAAAATCCTGCGCTGGGGTTTAATGTCATGCTGTTATCGTAACTGACACTCACCTTATCGAACGATTCCGAAGCAGTGACCGCTGAACTTGAACCACTAAGGACACCAACCTTTAAATACTGTGCATCCATGGCATAAAGCGTGAGATAATGGGCGACAAACAACCACACCCAGCAAGGAAAGACCTCATTCCCTGAAACATTTTCGCTCAAAAATTTGTCGGCTAAATTCAAGCGAAACTGAATTTGCGCATCGGGGAATTTAACCTCATCCTGAAACGGGGGAAAATCATTGCGAAATTGTTGGATCGTGGGTAGTGATTTGTTTCTCGGGCTCATCCGTAATCTCTTTTTCAGTTTCTTGTTTTTCTTTCCCTTTTTTCTCGGTCTTGGCATTCCCGTTTTCGTTGGTTTGCGCTTTAACGGGAATAAGCATAATACTATGCGACTGTGTAAACCAATGTATTTCATTGATGATGCGTTGCTCAAGCACATTACCCCGATTCACTGGAACCATATCAATTTGACGGGAGACTATGCTTGGAAACAGCAAAGCGGGTAGAGAAAGGCGGATTCAGGCAGTTATTGCCGATTCCAAAGGTTACCATACTTTAATTTCCCTTTCGTTAAATGACCCCCTATAGGGGCTTAAATGCCATCGCAGTAAGCAAGCGTTTCACGATAAACCGGCTCAACCGCACCCAGACGACCGTAATAGGTGGTCAGTTGATATAATCCGTGGTACTGAATAGGGATACTTTGTAGGGGAACCATTGAGAAGCGTACGTATTGTTTTTCATTGGTATAGGCCACCATTCTACCTTTATTGCCTACTCCACGGCCTTTCAGCCATTTAGCTGCGCGAATATTAAGCGGAATACCGTTTTGGTGATAGTCAATCGTATTGGTTTTTAAGTACGTCAGTAATGACTGATTACCCGCACTGGATACTAAGATAGTGGATAACAAAGCAAACTGTTCAGGCGGAATGAGTAAATCCATTGGTACCATCGAATACGCCGATGCTGCCCATGCATCGCTTAAGATTTTGTTGATACTGTCACGGATTTCATCTGCGGTGGACTGGCTCCAGGTTTTGGCGGCATTGTTAGTCTTGATATTAGCAAGCTTTAACAATCCTTTGACATTCATTGCCGTATCACCGACATAGACTTGCTCTTCTGTGTCCATATTCCATTTCAAGGCGCATACCATCATATTTTTGTGAGTCTACCGGACGACCAACTTGTCTTGCGGCGTCTAATTCAATGACTGTCCAACCAATCTCCATCCCCCAAAGTTGCAGTGGGAATCCTTCTTTTTGAATATCAATATTCACACCAACAATGGCAGTAGAATCTTTGCCTATCCAGTTTTTGCCGTTAGGGTTAGCACCTGTCCCCGCGGCGGAAAATCCAGTACGGGTAAAACTTGAAATATCATCCGCAATCGAAACATCTTCGCGTAATTGAACATCACGACTATAGGTATATTGCACTAAAGGCAAATTGATGCTTTGGTCTAAACGCTCAAGTTCACCGATAAGAAAAGCGCCGATTGAGTCAATCGTGCGTTGGTCAAAAGTTAACATAGTCATTCCTTAAATTTTGTACGAGATTTCAACGTTGCCATCGGCATCACCCTGACCTATAAACTCAGCATTCGCCAATATCACGGTATTGATTGTTTTTGACGCCCCTGACCCCGTTTTTTCTTCGACAATCAAAATAGCACCCAGTGGGCTTTTATCCATTGCCCCTGCCACTCGCACATAGACCTTGCCCCCTTTTTTAACCTGTTGACTATACACACCGACATTCACGGTCACATAACCGCGTTTTAGCGCATCCCCACCAGTAAAGTTCTTTTCAGTGCCAACTTGCCGAATGAAATCTTGCGTTTGCGGGGTGGGGTACGGGCGAATATAAATGCCTTTGATGACGTCTGCGGTATCACCCTCACTAAGCGGCACAAAGTAATCGCCGTCATATTTACCCGCCAAGCCATAGGCGGGAAAACCGTCTTTAGATTTCAGTAACACCATTTCAGTCGTTAAATCCCGATAACATGAGATTGCACCTGCGATACCAACTGGCATCCAGTATAAATAGGGTTTCATCATTTTTTATTTTCCTCGTGTTGCCCAAAATTCGGCATTCGCTTTGTTTAAAGCCGCGATATCATTACCTGATTTTCGGATGGAATCAGTCGTGAAGGTGTTTGCGGTGTTGCGGTTTTTCGCCAGTTCTGCGACCGCATTAAACGCCATATCCACAGTGCGCTTGGGTAATCGGTTAATTTTCGCATCGCCAACAATAGAGCGGACAATAGTTTGGTCTGCGTTGGCTAACAACTGACGTTTAAAAGCCGTGGGTTTTACCGGTGTGGATAAAGCTACCCCAAGCATAATCAACTCTGCTTTATACGCCTACACCGCATCGCCGGTAATGGTTTCTGCCTTTTCGTTTTTTTCCTCGTCATCAACCGCGCCCACTGTTTTATCACTACTATCAGCGGTTTTACCCTTAAGGGCATCTAACCTTGTCAAAATGGCTTGAATGTAATCCGGTACTCCCTCATTACGAATCACTTCTTCGGGTTTTTCCGCTAGCATCGGATGTTGCGGACTAATATTAATGTTGATTGCCTTGGGTAATTCACCCGTGCCTTCATCACCGGTGAGTGATTCGGGTGGATTGTTTAAAACGGATTCCATGGCTACGGCATCTTTCGTGCGATGGGCTCTTAATAGCCGCTTGAACCAGGTTTGTGTTTTGTTTGACATACTGTCTCCAATTGCACATCGTATTCCCGCTCTGCCTTTAGGTACCAGAGCGACATGATTGCCAACGATTTCATACTGACGTGCGATGCCAGGCGCAATCTGTTCATACTGCGCGTCATAGCCACACGAGACTTCGTCGTTGCCGTGATTAATTTCCTCGATTGCGAGCGCATCTTTGATAATTAAATCCGCGATTACCAAGTCCGCCTGTTCCCCTTCTCCACGCCTCACATTTTGCACATGCCCCTGAGCCAAATCGCGCCAGTTGATGGTATCAACGAAAACAGGATTGCCTTGCTCATCTTCGGGATGTAGTAGTGTGACGTTCATCCATTCAAAAGAGGCCAGCGTTTCGGGACGAAAGACGTCACTTTCCTCTCTTTCTACCAAGATTTGTCCGCGGCTATCCGGTTTGACCTTCGGTAAATCCAAGGCGGAATAAACTTGCGTGCCCGTTCGGGCAATCGGTACGTTTTTACACAATAGCGAGCCATCCGCCATTTGGTAACGGGTGTTACCGAGGCGTGTTTTAAAAAAATATTTCATGATTTTATCTGTCAGAAAAAGAGACTCCGCAGTAGCAACGGCAATTGGGTAATGCCCCCGCGTGCCCGGTTATACCCTCCAGGGTAGGTGGGTTGAGCCAATTGACAAATTGCCCTTCCAGTTGTTTGTGAGAATGTCGTACATCCCCATCATTAGCGGTCCGCTAGATATATCCGGTTGAACCGATTGCGAGCGCTCTAGCTTGCGTTAGGGCTTGTATTGCTCGACCTGATTCGGTTCGGGCTATCATCTTTGCCCGTGAAGCTGTTATTTTTCCTGATTGCGCTATCATTTCAGCGAAATACTCAGGCCGCTCGCCGTTCACCATCGCTTCAATCGCTCTGTTTAGGGTATCATAGACCCTATCGGCGGCCTCAATCGGCAACGATTTAATATACGTGATTTGCTCATGGATAAGGGATTGCATGACATGCTCCACTGAGGTTGGGCAATTAACTGTTTAAGCTCTCGACTCATTTCGCGGCTAGTTTGCTGCCATAATTTCGCATTATCCTGTGATACCGTTTCGACAAATTTTGTCACTACCCGCTTTGCCCAACGCTCAATAAGTTCGCTGTAATCCTCTAATACTTGCTGAATGTTCAGTACTGACGCATTTGAGCCGTCGTAGCGCGAATTGATGATAGCACCAATTTCGCGGGCAACTTGACTAAGGCTCATTCGATACTGGGTTTCCGCCCGTTTTGACCGTTGGTGCGTGGACAGCACTGAGCCTTGGCGGTGCTTCGTCTTCCGCATGATTGATATCATCATCGGTGATGGTACTGCCAATACTGATAACATCGGACAAATCTCGTAGCGAGAACATGGCCGCTTTCACTGACAGCATGCCGCCATCCTGGGCGGCATTGAGCGCATTAATCATATTAACCGCGACGGTGGACTTATCCATGTCTGACATTTGCCAAAGGAGATTAAATGCAAAACTAAAATCATACTGGCAACGGTTTACCCAAGGCAGATTGATGCACTATCTCAAATAGCTTTCGTAGCGGTTGCTTCAATCGTCTTGATTGTTGTGTCGCGATATTGTCATAATAGTTAGCTAAATCTGCATCGCTGGTATTAAAGCCTGATGGCGACTGTCTAAACAACCGGACTAAGGGAATACCTGTCGCCCCGCTAATTTGTTCAGCAAACCGCGCCAGCACACTATCTAATCCTGAAAAGAAATAGCTATGCGTTTCAAAGTCACCGTCCGTATCCATGAGCGTCATCCCTTCGTTGCTCTGGTACTGACGTATCATGTCCATGTGCTTCATCAGCGATTCGTATGGCTTGCCGCCAAAACCGATGATTTCACGGAGCTTATTCACTTTGAATGTTCGTAAATACGCTTTATAGACTAATTGCGCAATACCGGTTGTGGTGCTATCAAAGGCGGTTAACCGGTCAAAGATACGTTCAATCACGGACATGTCGCACTCATTTTCTGTTTTGGCTTGCTGATAAGGGAGCGTCGCCCCATCAAAACGGATCAGGCGGCTATGATGTACTTTCCAGGCGGGGATGCCGTTCTCAACGGTCACAATGTCGTAGAATTCTGGCTTGCCTAAGTCCTTGCTTAACGTTTTGATACGACGATTCAAATCCGGGTTAACCTGCCAACGGGCAAGCGGTAAAATACCTTTGAATTTACCTTGTCCTATCGTCTCGACGCGTAAGGGTGTAAAAGGCGCTTGCACTTCTATCATAATAAACCCTAATGCGCCGCCGTAGAGCCGTGACCACTTAATTGCATTATTCAGACTTCCCCATAATTCCAGTTCATCAAATAAGGATTCGATTGCACCTTTATCGCTCGACTCCATTTGCTAGGTGATCCACACGCCTTTTCGGGTCATATCATCGGCGACGGTATCGACCGCAGCACCAATGATCCACAATGAGCGGTAGGCATATTCCAGTAATAACCGGTTTCGACTTGTCCAGTCAGGACGATAGGTTGAATCCGTATGTTGATTGGGCGTTTGCATCCCGATCCGGGCGGTAAAATTCTCATACCCATCAACGGTTTTTTGAGAGTGTGATTTTTTCTTTTTTTTTTCATGCGCTCCTGCCCAGCAGTGTCCAAATTTTAAGTGCCGTGTTCATTGGGGCGAAATTAATCATCACTGAATCGGCCAAATTGGGAGATTTTGTCCCATCGGGTTATTTATCTATTACGATTTTCCCCACGGCATTAATGGAATAAGTCGGCTGTGATAATTCAACGATGAGTTTGTCTTTGAGTCTCATTGCGCTATTAATTGCAATGAGTTCAGCCGGTTTGAAGGGTTATTTTTCCACCACCACACGATACACATTTTGAAAGCGTTTTCGTAAATGCCACTAACTTTGTGCTTTGGCATTGGCGAAAAAATCTTTGTTCAATCGCGCATTTTGGCCGTCAAATCCGGCGATCGTTTCTTTGTCTGGGTCAAACACCCCACCACTACCGCGAAACGGCACGGCGTCAATACGTGCGGCTCTTTTTTGTCTGCGCTGGTCATTGATAATTCTAGCGTCCCCTCGCACACCTACCCTTAATCCATCTTCATCAAAGCGAAAACTTTCAAGCTGATATTTATCGGCTAAATTGAACACCTATTCAACGCTGCCAAAAATATCACTGCCTTTTCACGACCATTCCTCAATACCTTCAAGTAAAAAGCCATGGCGCCAAGAAAAGGCATTATTGTATCTACCCTCATCTGCAGCATCAAATGTGCCGAGACGTATACCCGTTGGGTTAATGCCAAGTTTCGTGTGGGCATCAATTGCTGCCTGTACCCATTCAGTCGGAATTAAGACGCCTTCAACCGACGCCTGATAGTTCAAATCCAGCTCTTGCGCCACAATGACCGGATTATCAATTTTCAAGCACTCTTTTTCGTACCACGCATCGTCTTTACGGGGGTCACTGCGCCAGTGAAAGGTAAACACCGGAATGCGTCCGCTATGGCGTTTTTGGGCAAACTGATTAGCCATGCCGTTAACCGAGCTCAAATCAATGGGACAGCGAGTCGTTTGCGATAGGGCGGGCATCAATCAGTAACGGACGCGGTAAAAACGCGGCTTCATCGACAAAATAGAGTGTCGTGCGGTCGCCACGCCCGATATTATCCCCCGCTTCACCCTTGATAATGGCGCCTGTATTTGGGAAATTGACCTGCATGTAGGGGGCGTGTTTTTTCGCTTCCCCGCCACCCCTAAACTCTTGAGGTAACGTTTCCACAAATTTGCGCGCTTTCCAAAAAAGCGCTTTTGGGTTACCTGTGCTGTCAACATACTCTTCTTTGCGTGAACCAAAGCCAATTATCATCTCTTTGTTAAAGAGACATAAAGCGCAGGCGAGTGCAATTGACGTCCAGCTTAAGCCCATCTCACGGCTTTTTCGGTAATGCCATTTTCACGTCCACGCCAGCGGGTCATTATCCACTCAATCCAGGCTTCCTGTTTCGGGAAAAGCAAAAAATAATAGTCACCGGTAGTCCATAATCAATGTTGCATGGGTCTGTGGTCATACGCCAGTCAATAATAAACTGCGCGGGATTATCTTTATAAAATCGGGTTAATATTTTAAGGATTTCCGGCTGTTCACGAAGACGCTTTAATCGCTCAGCACGCCACTCAAACAC
This sequence comes from Arsenophonus endosymbiont of Aleurodicus floccissimus, assembly GCF_900343025.1. Classification (GTDB taxonomy): domain Bacteria; phylum Pseudomonadota; class Gammaproteobacteria; order Enterobacterales; family Enterobacteriaceae; genus Arsenophonus. Next base: position 1,255,194 of record NZ_OUND01000001.1, read on the forward strand.
CTGGACATAATCCGGCTTTTAAAAATTAAAAGGAAACGGTAATGGCATAGGAAATTTACGAAAAATCGCCTCTATTTAACATAATGACACTTATGTGCACTTGGGGGTTTTAGCACTCAGACAAAAAAACTCCGCGAAAGGCTTAAAAAAGAGACGTTTTCTCAGCGAAAAACTGACATTTTTGAATATAACATATTGTTAACAAATAACCGCTATTACCGTTCAGGAAATTTTCATTATGAAAGCCTTATTTTTGCAATTTAACCCATCAATTTTGGTAGGCTTCTGCCACCTGTTCAGGTGTCATATCATGGGTAATATGCCCGATAGGATTACCTGCTTTGCCTGTGTGCTCATTACTGATCTGTTCGCGAAAAGCCTGAACAGCAATATGCTTGCCCAATAGATTGAGGTTTTTAATTTTGTACGGCCACTTTATCTTCTTAAGCAACGCCTCTTTGCCTTTTACCTGAATAGCTGCAATATCCAAGCCGCTTAATGTTGTTCGCCATATTTTAGGCCAGTCTTTGATCGGTTTTAAATCACCTGATTCGTTGAGAATATCCAATACATCCATCTAGTCGATATCAACCAGTCGCTTGAGAACGTAGTCAGCGTTAACCTCAATGCGATTCTTGCGCGCTTCCATAAGCGCTTGAATGCGTTTTTGAATGTCTGGTTTTATTACTTTCTCGTCCCCCTATCATACGGCCTGTTTTTTCGCTATAGCCGGGCTCTTATTACCGCCTGCGTTGCATTTAAATCAATCAGGTACTCTCGACAAAATGCTTCCTGCTTGTTTGTGAGAGTCATAATATCTACCTCAATTAATAATTATCGTATTTTTGTTAATTTCGCCCATCGTTTAGCCTGATTCAAACAATCTTCCATCATCTTTCCTCTTCTACTTGCGGCTTATTTGCGGTAATAGCGGATAGCTTCAGTTGTGACTAAACTTGTTACAGATATAGAAAAGCCGAGCTTGATTAACTCGGCTTCATAAAAAAATTTTATAGTTAACAACTGTAGTAATTATTTGATTAATATATCTAGTTTATCGAAAATAAAATCTAATTTTACCATTTTGAGAACTATTAGACATAATTTCGCCATTTTTTCCTGATGGAGTAGGCTTTTGTTGATCAAACTTCCAATCTATCGATTTTGGTGGAGATGTCAGTTTATCATAAACTATACTTATATTTTTCATGCTGACATATTCATCCGGTGGAAAATCAACGTAATTTTCTGTATATGGCTCAAAACACTCTATAATACGGTCAAAAGAATTAACACTTTTTACATTTAAAGTAATTTCTTCAAATTTACTTCCAGTAAAGCCAAAGAAATAATTGTAATATTTATCTTCTATACATTCTATTCTAATAAAACCTTCTAGTTCATCAGCAGGATTAACTTTTATTGTTTTACTGGAATGATATTCACCATCATTACTTGTATAAACATTATATACCTCCCAAAATTGACCGCCTTCACTTTCACCTGGAATCTCTTAAAAATGGCTTCCCCAAGCAAGAACAGGCTGAAAAAAAGATCTTTTGATTGCATGCCATTCCATGGAAACAATGTTTCTTCTGTATTTGGATTGGATGGGACTACCCAGGAAATTTTGAAACTTTTAAAATTTTCTTTTTCGATTAAAGGAGCTTCGACAATAATATCCAACGATAGCATCAAAACTATCATTTGTTTTTTCAAAACTCTTTGAACCAGGTTTAATTTTTATCATAATCACTCCATTTTCTATTTTTATACCTTTTCACTTATTTCAAAAAAATATTGCTGCATTATATGTAAAAATACTTGTGTTATATAATATAAAGATATTAAGATAATTATCTAATTTTATTAGAAGCTACATTTGACACTGGATTTTAATGTACTGCTGTAAATATTCGGTCTGCTTTTGGTTCTCTACTATCATCTCTCGTAGACGGAAATAATCTTTTCTAGCTGTTTCGCTAAGTCTTGGGGTGACTTCATCATGTCAGCTCTGTGGAGTAACGGTTTTGGATGCCTAACAAATGGCGTTGACGCGAAACCGCTTATTGTGCTAGCACGCACAGCATCATTGAGCTTGGTAATTTTAGCTTTGGCATCACTTAGTTCCTCGGGGTGTTGAATATCGAGTTGATGATACAAGGCATCTATCTTTTGCTGCTTTAATTTCGCGGCTTCGAGTTGAGCGTGATATTGCTGTTTTAGCGTTTGATAGTTTTGCTTGACGGTTTGATAATGGGCGTTGATGAAAACGAATGATAACATCAAGCCAACAATAATCACTACGACAAATGCGTAAGGTCGCCATAACATATTACGCTCTCTATTTCTCGACGAGTCATTAGCCCTTTCCACACTTCGCCTTTCACATAAACCCACCGCCTCATCTCATCACAAGCGGTCATTCGCGTTGAGCTTTTTGAGTAAGGTTGATTTGGCAAAATTACCCACGCCAACGTTATAGGCAAATGAGTAAAGGGCGGATTGAGTCAACGTATTGATACTGACCTTAATCAACCGGTCAACATAACACTTAACGGCTTTCAAATCGTCATTAAGCCACTTATCACATTCCGCTTTGGTTGTACGTCTTGTTGCGCTCAATATCGCTGCCTGTATGCCCGTAGCAAACAGAAAGAATACCGCCACCGTGTCAAAATAGGGCTAAGTCTCAACCCTTCGAAATGCGTTATCATGCTTGAGGCTAAAAACAGCGCACTACCACCCGTTGCCATCAATATCTTTTTCGGTATTTTCATACTGACGTTCCTTGAGCCTGTACTCCTTTTTGCGGTAGTAGACGTTAATTAAAAATGTCCCTATCGCGCAGACAATACCTACCACAGCGATCCACTCTTCAAGGGTAAAGAAACCTAAAATGGTCGTCATAATGCCCCAGAGATAGGCGGGTAGGTGTTGAGTATTTTTCAGACATACGCATATACCCTCCCGTTGAGGGTTCCGTTGCTTTAAATTAAAAAGGGAGACAGCCGCCTTACTGATATGGGTTTCTGGATTTGTGAGTATTGCGTGCCGTAAAAACAAAAAACCTCGCAAAAGCAAGGTAAGCAAAATTTAAGCAATCGAGGTTTTTTTATCAGCCTACATTTCTGCTGGACGCAAAAATTCACCCTGAGCACTTTAACATACCTTTTGCGCGCGCACTAGTGATTGATACCTGTTTGTATGATATGTCGATATCTAATTGAATATCAAGGGCTTCTAAGCATCCTAGGATAAATCCTTCCGCAATTTGCATTCTTTCTCTGATTTCACCGTCACGCACTTTGAACTTTCGCTCAATGGCACGCTTGGAGATGCCTCTGATGTAATAATCCTCAATGTAATTCAATTCTCGTGCCATACCCACCGTGTTAAGGCGACTGACGCACACATCAATCACTAGCCCATCTGCATCACTGCACGATAAGCGATTTGCTCCTGTAAACGGCATGAAGCGATTAAAACCTGATACCCCTGGTAGCCAGCTCACCGATGCATATAGATTACCCGTACACCAACCACCCCAATGTAAAAGTATTTTCTTTATGTCTCTGCTCATGATCTTTTCGCTCCGCTAGAAGTGTGAAAACATGGAGGTGGCACTGGGTGGCGCTTAAAATACCTATCTGCCTACTTACTAAGCGTTACCTTATCTGCATCTTTACAAAAAAGGTAGGAGGTGGCAGATACTTTAAACATATATATATAAAATACGTATATTATGTAATAAAATATTACAATATCTCGCCCGTAATATATTAAAACATATGCCACCTCCCACCTTTTCTTGTAGTTCTTCGCATTTTTCTAACGCTATACGTACTTCTTCGTTTGTTAAATTTCTTTTTTTTACAAGTACCCAAGGACGAACAGTTTTACCTTTGAGTTTTAATTTTGCATATTGCGTCAACCCTTTTGCTCTTAAAATCGCCGTAATTTGTTTAACGTTGATCTCCACTGCTGTACCCATATCACTAATAATAAAATTAACTATCTGCTGATAGGTCATAACGGGAGAAATAGGCGCATCAATCAAATCATGCAAAGTTTTGGCAACATCTGAACGACCGCTTTCTTTCATAATTTGCCGTTCTTCAGTATCAGGCGCTCTTTGCCAATCGAATTGATTCAAATCAATGGATTTTAAATACCAAAATACCTGTGATATAAAATTAGCGTCATGTAAATGTTGATAAAGGTTTTCATAATACTTGACATCTTTTAAATGATCAGGCCCTCTAAAGACCGCAATAGGTCTATCCTCTTCAGGGATAATAATGGCATCTATATGGTTAGATAAAAACAGAAAGCTAGTAAAAATATCTTCAGTTATTTTCTTTCCATATTTATTATTAACTTCAAATCTAGGCTCGGTAAGAATGTCACGTAATTGATCACTAATTGAATACTTTTTATCCGTATTTTCTCTTACTTCATCGACGGTATATAGTAGAGAATGATGTAAATAGTCATGATATTGATTTTTGCAAATAACATCCATTTTCACCCTTGTACAATTCCAAGAGCCTAGAATTTTCTCCATCATTTGAATCACCCATCCTCACCTGGTTCCGTGTAACGTAGATATATGAAGCCATAGTAATAAGGCATCGACGATCGGGGCGTTGAACTATCCAGGCTAAACGCGCAATAAAAAAGTCCATTTGCTCTTTTTTAAGCAAAAGATATTCCATGTGTTTACGAAATACGTTATCTGACTTATCAAAATTAGAAACCGTTGCATGGTCAGGGAGATAAAACTCATTAATATCGAAGCGCCCATCATGCCGTTTAATTAAACGCCCTTCACCTGGTTGGTATCCAATACTTTCAGCAACGCGTTTTTTAGGATGCACTATCCAATATTTCGCTGCTGGAATTAGTTGACCTTTTTTTACTTATTGACGGTATTTGATAAGGCGCCATCAGATTTTTAAATGATTTCATTTCGATGACACAATTATAAGGGGGTCGTGATAAATCACACATCTGATCACCTTTGACTACATAAATGAAACGTTCAAGGAAGTGGCTTGTCATATCCATATTGATATCGGTAAAACCCTCTTCAGTCTTATTATCCGACAGATCGTCAAAATCATCTTTACTAAACCCAATAGCGTGCAAGAAATCGCCATCGTTTCGGTGTGCACAACTGGCATGCAGACATTTAAAATAGCCTACTTCAAAACCGGCTGTATTTTTAGGGAAATACGCTGTACTGGTGACCCCACTATCAGTACTATGTCCACTTTCAAAAGGGCAAGTGATATAGTGTTCTCCATTACGACCACAGTCCAGTATTAGCCCATGACTGTCCAAGTACTCAGCGACCTCATCAGTTGCATTAAGCGTTGCGATCGAACAGTCTCTTACTTTACCTAAACGACTCGATTCAGATGAAGATAAAACGGGTAACTCGACAGCTAATGCCTGCCAGAAATCATTTAACTGATTTTCCGTAATCATAAAACGTTCAGAGGGTAAATCATTATCCCAACGAATTCGCGCAACAGTAGGATGTGCGACCATGGCAACAAATTGTTGCCCTTTAGCGAGAAGTTCAACGATCCCCAAATCGGTTTTTAAACGATGCACACGTTTAGAATACTCACCTTCTACTGCGATGAGGTAAAGGCATTATGTTACTGTTATCTCGAAAACGGCGAGGCGGAATTTGACCAAAAGACTGTAGCATAAAGGCTTGGATACGGGCTTGCATATCAGCATCGTCACTATCACAATCCAGTGCTAGTATACCAGAGTCTGTTTTGACACAGATACCGTAATCAGGCTCCATCATCCATTTTTCGATATCTGCCCCTGAGGAAGATTTGCTAGTCCATTCTGCTATCCCAATAACCTGTCGCTGAGAATTATACATAGAGGGCGTTTTGCCTAGTGCTTTCATTTTACTGGAAGGCGAAATAGCAGCCTCAGCATTACAAACCACAGATAATAATCTATCGGTATAACCGAGGATTAAATCGAAGTGCACCAATTCATCAGGTAACGCACCTCATTTTTTTAAGTGATCAAGCTCGTCATAAGAGCCAGCAACAGCAGGACTCGCGCGCTGATCACTAACACTACGCCCGACAGAATAATTGATTTGCATGGGTTATTTGGCCTTTGACTTAGTCGGTATTATTATGTTGTGAATTTTCTGTATGGTATTTTCTGTATAACTCAGGACTATACTTAAGTGATCCATTGGTTATTTTTTCAATAAGTAATGCAGATTTTTCAGGGATAACATCCCTCCATTGTCCAACAGCCTGTGGAGATATCCCCAAAACCTTAGCAAAATTCCTTTTTGAGCGAAAATAACTAACAACAATTGCTTTTAACATTCAGAAACCTCAAAATTATAAATTAAAGTTTACCTTTTATAAATAATATTTTACATAATAAAGAGGAGTTTACAAGTGGCTGAATATGATAGGGAAGCAATAGGCCGTAGAATTTACGAAAGACGAACTGAATTAGGTCTAAGAGCAATAGATTTAGCTGACCTAATCGGGGTCAGTCGCGTAGCGGTGTCTCAATGGGAAAGAGGACTAAGCGTTTTAGGTGGGGATAAATTAATGAATATAGCCGAAGCCTTGAAATGCTCTCCTGAATGGATCATTGCTGGTACAGATCATTTGGAGAAAATACAAGACCTAGACCTAAACATTGAAGCATCTGATATTAAAATACTTAGACTTGCTCAGCAACTACCTGAAACTGAGAAAGATAATCTAATAAAAATGCTTGAAGACAAAATCGAATATTATAGAAAATTATACACCGAACTCACTCAAAAACTTTCGCCTCAAAAATAAGCTGTTAGATAAAACTGCACAGCATATATCTAAATCTTTTCACTAAAATTATCCATATCAAGATGTAAGGTACAATAAAATTTACCTTACATCTTGATATTAATATTTATGAAAACTAAGATTTATTAAAATCAGTAAGGAGACTTACTAACGGGCAACGACTTTACATTACTCGCTAAAATTATTGATATATCAGAGCAAATAAAATTACTACAAAGAATTTCTTTTAGTCTTTCCGGCGAGGAAAGAGATGTTTTGAATGCATTGGTTCTAGATAAAGCAATCGAATTAAAATCACTTTCAGTGAAAGTGCGTGACCAGATCGAGTTAACAAACGATGCTCACTGACTCAGAAATCATCAACGCAACAAACAAAGCATATACAGAAAAACAAAAGAAATTTATAGAGTATTTTAACACTAGAGAAAATAAAAAAATGCCATTAAACATTCTATTAAAAAAATACGTTATTTATGCAAATGGATATATGTACAGTGTAAGACAAACAAATAACTACTAACACGCTCTTTAACAATTTAGAAAATCCGAATGTACAGCGCGTTATGTCTGTATGAGTACAGTAATGCACGTTGCATTAAGTGCGATCCGTTCTTTGCAAGACAGCAATGTCAAAGGACAGGCAGCCATAATGGACTGTACAAACGCAAAAAACACTAATTATAGGTCATTTTGCGAAGTGGCCTATGGTAAGTGATGACAGTAAGCTATAGCTCTAAATTACGTTAAATACAGGAGGTCAAACATGGATAACGAACAGTTAAAGTTAAGTAAGAAAACCGTAATTGTTGACGGGAAGGAAATTGATAAAGAAATTGTTCACCACTGCATAGATAAGGTTGAGCAAGCAGTTCTGGATGTTGTGACACATTTAGTAAAAAAGGGTGCTGAAAAAGAAGACGTTATTAATGCTGCAAAAACTACCGCTGAGGCGATAGGTAGTTGGAATGGTTTTTAATCTTTTTGACCTAGCTTCTTCCAAACATCTAAAGACTTCTTGCTGTCAGCATCTTTGATGATTGTTTGATAAACTGCTTCTAATCCAAGAACTTCAATAAGATATTCTTCAGGGGTACATATTTTACCACAACGTCTCAGATATTCAACTGTTAAAGCGCGAGCATCGTATTTATAGCATACAAGTTTTTCATTTTTATTAGACATTAGATTCTCCTTATAAGTTAATAGAACCGTAAGGATACCATCTCGCCTGACGTTGTTAAAAGCATGCAATGAATAAATTGCGACTTAACCAAGCAGTACTGCTCTTTAACACCCTTTCGCTGAAAAAGCGAACCATAAAACACCAAAACAGTCGGTTTTGGGGTGTGTGAAATAACCAAAATACAGTCATTAAGTTAAAAACCAACACCAGGGTACTACCCAATATGGCTGTAAATATAAACCGGATAGCTCTGGCACACACCGCCAAAACCCATTGGTATTTAGGAGAAATGATGAAATTTGAAGAATTGAGTGAAAAATCTCAAGAGAAAGCCAGTGAAGCTTTACTGTATGCATTACAGGCGGAAATGGATTCAAATCGCTCTTATTTGATAATATCAGGGCGAAAGCGCTTGCATCGGCTATCAGAGACGGTTTCATTGCGCTGGAAACAGAGGCAACAAACTGCAGCAAGCAAAAGTAGGACTATCTTATCTTTGAAAGGCAAATGATTAACCTCTAGTTAATACTTTTAGCTAATTCTGAAAGAATTTGAGTGACTGCCCCTGTATTAGCAAATAAAGTATCAACACATTTACCTACAACAAATTCTGCGCCTTTCTCTTTTAATAGTTTTAATAGTGTTTTCTTTTCTCATTGTGGCAAATTCGTGTTATTGATAATGGTTTCTAGTTGCTTAAGGGTATTTTTGTGAATTTTAATAGTGACGACGTTTACTTCACTGCCGATGGTATCGGTATTGGCGTAATCAAAACCTTTGGCGGTCAGCGCTATGCAATCGATATTAAAAAAAGGTTGTCGATCAATACTGAAAGAAACAGCTTTAGGTTCAATTAATCCTATTTTCATCAAATAGCTGGTATCTGCTGCCAACTGTTCCCAACCTAATTTATCTGCCAAGGTATTCAACTGTTCTCTATTAATTGGCTCCATAGGTCTATCAGGATTATTTAGTGCTCAAATTATCATGAGATGTCTCTCTTTAATTGCCCTCATTACAAGTTTTATTCCTTTTTTATGTGCTGTGGGAAACACATAGTAACCTATTTTGTGTGTTGTGGGAATACACAAAAGGGAGCGATCCTGACGCGCCAGAAATATCAGGCAACTCAATAAATAGTTGATCACCTGTAATCCCTGACATATTCATAAGGGAAATCATAATAGGCATTGCATCTATGGCAATAGAAAAGCGTAGCATGAAGAGAAGTAGTAACTGGTTTAGTGACAGCATACTAAAGTATCGATTTCACGCCAGATTCATAGCATTGAATACAAAAATAATAAGGTTTTTACTCAGTATTTTCAGGTGTTTTACTACGGTGGACTACCGTACCCGGTTGAGGGTAATAAAGTTCATAATTGGATTTTGCAATCAACCATTGCTCTTTGTTATTAACCTCTTTTTCAAGTTCAATGATGCGATTCTTTGCCATCATCAAAAGTTCTTGAAGTAATATTTGTGCCTATAACTTGAAGTAAGATTTGTTGCCTATAAACAGTCAGGCATCCCATATCTAGCCCATTCCATCGGAAAAACCACCATGCAAAAAGCAAAAATTCTGTCATCGGAGCGATTTCCGATGAATAACAACGTTCGACGTTTACGCTATTTACAAAAATTAGAAGCGTTAAAACGCAATGTCAATCACCAATTCCCTGTCACTGTATACCGTTGAGGTCGCCGCATAATGCTTACCGCAAATGATCATGGCTCACAATCAACTAGCCGAAGCCCATAAAATGTTAATCAGTCAGTTAGTCGGACATACTGAAAATGACCCCAGTGACCCAAACGAACCGACAGGGGTGAAAAAGCCGAAACCTTTCATACCGGATGTTAAGCCACAACCCGTTGCAACTTCAGGTACCATTGAACCTCAAGAAACAATTAAGCATGAAATTACTATCGAAGTGCCCGCTAGAGCCGAAGACAAGCCAGCACCGGTTGTTGCCGAGAAAAAGGTTCAAGCCCCTAAGGTAGAAACGAAACCTACTAAAGCCGTTAAACCAATTATTGAAGCGCCTAAAGTATAGCATAAACGTGAACCGGTTGATATTGAATCGCTTGACTTACGTCACGTAGTCGCCCTGTCTGTCCTGTTTGGGGATAAAGCGCTTAAACCTGACAGTACGTAATTGGCTAGCGCCAGCGCAATGCTTGCATCCGAAAAAGCTGATAGCGTCACTCACTGGGCAAATTGATGCATTCTATTGCGCCTTAAATGGCGTAGCGCAATTACAAACATTTTCCAACATCAAAACCTTCGACATATGCCTAAAAATACTAGCTAATTGGGATAATCTCCTTGGTATTACCGATCGTCGAGAATTTGCCTTGTCATTATTGCGTGAATTGCCTACTCCTGCAGAAGCCAAACCGATTGATTTTAAGGCACTTCGTAGTGAGGCTTCGGCCTACATCATTCAACTGGTCAAAGGCGGATATCGCAATGAAACGCTGGATATTATCGCCTCATTCAACGCTAAAAAAATGGGTGACGTTACTGATGGCAATTTAGTCCAATTTATCGAGAAAGCCAAAAGCGTTTTAGCCGATGATAGCACCGAGGGTAGTGATGGCTGAACATGCAAAACTTGCTCCCTCCTCAGCACATAGATGGATTAGATGTAGCGCCAGTCTCGCAGTAGAATCCACCTTACCGGATAAAACATCGCCGTTTGCTGAAGAAGGTAGCGTGGCGCATATGCCTTAGCGGAAAGTATCTTAACAATGCGTCAAAACCCGTTTAGTGAAGGGCGGAAGCGAACATCTAGCTTTGATGGGAAGGATTATATTGGCACGTATCCGTTGCTAAAAGCCAACTCACCACAAGTGAATGAAGAGATGATTGAGCACGTCCAGACCTATGTTGATACCGTCTGGCAGCTTGCGGACGGGAAAATCTTACAGGTTGAGGAGCGAGTTGACTTTTCAGCTGTCATTGGCGTAGAGAATTCGTTTGGTCCCGCCGATGCGATTATTGTCAGCGATGGTGAACTGCAAATCCATGACTTGAAATATGACAAAGGCGTTAAAGTGGATGCCCCGAACAATGAGCAGCTCATGCTCTATGCGCTAGGGGCGTTACATTAGTTTGACCTTATTTATGATTTTAAAACGTTTCGGCTTTTTATTCATCAACATCGCCCTAACCATCTGCCTGAGTGGGTGCTATCGATTGAGGACTTAAAAAAATTTGGCGAACAGGTTAAATCAGGGGCGCAAAAAGCCATGGAGATGGCAACCCCTTGCTGAACGCAACGGGCTTGATGCCCTACCGGATAGTGCCTTTTCACCGGGTATCAAGCAATGCCAGTTCTGTAAAGCAAAAGGAGGATTGTGTTTTACCCAGGCGCAATTTGTCCATAATGAAGTCAGAGGCGATTTTGTTGATTTAACACAGCCGTTGACACCCCAACTAAGCGATGAACCAACACGCATTACGCTACTAACACTTACGCAAATGGCAAAACTCTACCAGCATGTCAATTTGATAGAGAGCTTTTGTAAAGCCCTGCGAAATCGGATCGCCGAAGCATTACACAACGGGTAATCGGTACCTGGCTTTAAACTGGTTACTGGCAAACAGGGTAATCGCGCCTGGGGTGATGAACGTGAAGCCGAAACGTTGTTAAAAAATGCCAAACTTAAATAGGAACAAATCTACCACAAGAAAATTATCAGCCCACCACAAGCTGAAAAACTGCTTAAAAAAGACAAACCGAGTCGCTGGACAAAACTGGAAGCACTTATTGAGCGAGCAGACGGTAAACCCATTATCGCACCGGAATTTAACCCACGCCCTGCCATTATTACTAACCCCTTAAACGACTTTAACGATGTGACCGAAGCGTCACTCGCTGATAAATCCATTTAATCAAAAGGTAAATTTATGAAAATCAAATTGAACAACGTACGTTTGGCTTTTCGCGATTTATTTGAACCTTCTCAGTTTAGTGGTCAGAGTGAATTCAAATACCGTGCCACTTTACTTATCGCCAAAAATCGTACTGACCTGATTGATGAAATTAAAGCCGGTATCAAACGTGTGATTGGCGAAAAATGGGGTACTAAGAATATCGAAAAAATCTATAACAGTATTTGCAATAATGCTAACCGTTTTTGCTTACGTGATGGCGATTACAAAGAATACGACGGCTACGCCGGAAACATGTATATCGGTGCTAGTAACAAATCTCGTCCGTTAGTGATTGACCGCAATACTTCACCCCTGACGGCACAAGATGGTCGCCCCTATTCTGGCTGCTACGTTAACGCCACCATTGAGTTTTACGCCTATGACAATAACGGCAAAGGGGTTTCAGTGTCATTAAGAGGCGTTCAGTTTTTCCGGGATGGTGATGCGTTTAGCGGTGGAAGTGTGGCCTCTGTTGACGAGTTTAACGACCTGAGCATGACTGAGAAAGAAGAGTTATTGGCAAGTTAACACCAGGGAACTACCGCAGCCTGAGGTAGTGAAACAATCAGGCAACATTTAAAAATTAGGTTAAATTTTAACCTATTTAGTTTGAGGGGAATTTGATATGTAAAATGTAAATAACCTGAGGAGGTTCGAAATGAAATTAGATAATATGAGTGAAACCATTGCACTTACTAATACCAGTAACAACCACCATTATCAGCTTAACCTGGAACAACAGGTTTATGCCGATGAGGAAACCAAAACATTAATCAATATGATCCAATACTGGTAGAAGAAAAAAATACCTCAGAAAAGAAAATAAGCGATTGACAAAGAAGCATCGTTGAGTTGGTGGGATATGTAAATGTTAAAGGCTCAATCAAGGAGTAAAGGATGAATTATCTTACTGGAAAGGAAGCCTCTATCGATTCAGTATTAAAAGATATTGAGGAGTTGAAAACAGCAATTTATGGATTATACAAAATAGCAACAATCAAGGCTAAACATATAGAAATACAAGGTGTTTTTATTGAAAAAATCAGGATTGCAGTAATTATCAGAGAGAAAATCGCAGTTTTATTACACAGCATTGCGCAAGACGTTGACTGCCTTAAAAGAAACATTTAAGCAATAAACGTGTTGATTGCTGGCATATTGAGAAAATTAACCGCCCCATAATTTAGGAATTATTTCTTTAAATAATAAGCCAAGAATACCAGCCAACAAGAACCATTGCAGGCGATCAAATTTTTGTTCCAGTCTGTCAAAACGTTTTTCTGAAAAATCAAGGCGCTTATCTATCTGAGCAATATCCTTACGGACATCAGCAATCTCAGCCGACAAGTCTTTACTGACATTGGTTATTTCAGCAGATAAGTCTTTACGGACATCAGCTATATTGCGGTTTACCTCAACGATATCAGCTTTAGTCGCAACATCCGCAACCTCATGTGATTTTCGCACAACGAGTGAGATAGCCCTGGCTTGTTCTCTGGAAATGCCAGCACCTTCGAGTTCTTCTGACGCTTGTAATGTATCAAATGCAACCTGACCCATAAGAAAAATCCTCCCGTGTTTAAATAAGTATAACGGGTTTAGGGTTCCATCTGCAAAATCTTTCATCAATTTAATTATTGAGGAATTTTCACATGCAAAACTTATTGTTTTGTGATTTTAAAACCTATAGCGATATTCCGATTAATTATGGCACGCATCGCTATACTAAAAATGCAGAAATATTACTTTTTGCTTATGCTTACAATCACACCTCTGTCAAGATCTGGGATGTGACGTAAGATAAAACCATGCCGACAGATTTAAAAACTTATCTTGATGACCCAGAAATCTTAACCGTCTGGCATAATGGAAGGATGTTTGATACGGTGATTTTAAGCAAAGTGTTAAATATCGACTTACCGTTATCCCGTGTTCACGACACGCTTGTGCAAGCACTGGCACACGGCTTACCCGGTGCGCTCAGTTCGCTTTGCGATATCTTCAACGTTAATAGCGATAAAGCCAAAGATAAAGAAGGTAAAGCGCTCATACAGTTATTTTGCAAACCCCCGCCCTAAGAATAGCAAAATACAACGCGCCACGGCGTTAACTCACTCAGAGGAATGGCATCGTTTTAAGCAATACGCAGGTTCTGATATTTTAGCCATGCGCGAGATTTATCAACATTTACCCGCGTTGGAATATGGATTTTGATGAAATAGCGTTATGGCCGTTAGACCAAAAAATTAATCACCGCGCGATGTGTATGGACGTTGAGTTGACGAAAAGCACCTTAACCGCCGTTGAAAAGGAGCAAAAACGGCTATCAACCGCCAAACCCAGCAATTAACAAATAATGCCGTACAGGCCACCACCCAACGCGATGCGCTGTTACAGCATATTGCCTCGGCATTTAGCATCACATTATCGGATATGCAGGCCAGCACACTTCAATGCCGCATTATTGATCCTGATATTCCACCGGCTTTACGCGAATTGCTATCAGTCCGTCTGCAATCCTGCACAACCAGTACCAGTAAATATAAAGCATTGTTAAAATCGGTGAACACAGATGGACGACTTCGAGGGACAAAACAATTCTGTGGCGCTTCACGCACTGGCCGTTGGACAGAGCGTATTTTTCAGCCGGATAATCTCCCCACGATCCACGCTTGACCCAAACACCATTGATAACGGTATTGAAGCCTTAAAAGCCGGTTGCGCCAAACTTATTTGTGATGACATTATGCAACTGACCAGTTCTGAGCTAAGAAGATGTATTATGGCGCCCACCGGTAAAAAACTGGTCATCTAAGATTTGTCTAATATTGAAGGTCGAATATTAGCATGGTTGGCAGAGGAAAATTGGAAAGTCAAGGCTTTTAGCGAACTTGACAATGGTAAAGGCGATGACTTATATAAACTCGCTTACGCACGCGCATTTAATCTTTTACCTGAAAACGTCACTAAAGCCCAACGACAAATCGGTAAGGTGATGGAGCTGGGCTTGGGCTATGGCGGTGGCGTTGCTGCATTTCTGACGTTCGCCCTCGCCTACAGCCTTAATTTGGCAGAACTGGCGGAAGCAGCGTTACCTAACATACCGCCTGGCGTTAAACGAGAAGCAATAAGCTGGTATCAAAAATCGGTTGAAACAGATAAAACTTATGGCCTCAGCGAAAAAGTCTTTGTTACCTGCGATTCCCTTAAGCGCATGTGGCGCAATGCCCATCCGCAAACTGCATCCTTTTGGTACGACATTGAAGATGCAGTAAAACAGGCCATTCAGTCACCTGAGATACCGTTTAAGTGCCGTAAACTTACTGTTCGGCGCTATAAAGGCTGGCTTAGGATTTGTTTACCTTCAGGGTGTAGTCTTTGCTACCCTTCTGCGCGAATAGAGAATGGACAAGTTACCTATATGGGAACTAACCCCTATAGCCGAAAATGGGAACAATTAAAAACCTACAGGGGAAAAATTACTGAGAATATCTGTCAGGCCGCCGCACGGGATGTATTAGCCTATAGCATGCCACCTATTGAAAAGGCGGGTTATGAGATTGTCCTAACCGTCTATGATGAAATTATCAACGAAACGCCGGATACCCCATAGTTTTCAGCCGAGGGTTTAAGCAAACTATTAAGTGTTAAGCCTGACTGGGCTTTCGATTTACCACTTAGTGCAGCTGGATTTGAAACTTATCGCTATCGAAAAGAATAAAAAAGTATTCACCACGATTAACAGGGAAATAATAAGGTTTATCCACTATGCAAGACCAACTCAATATATTACCGCTGAAAAAATACCCTTACCAAATAGCTACGTTTTCCAGTTTTCTGGAAAAATGCGGATTAGGTAAAATTATGCCGAAAATGAAAGGGAACTTTATATGCTATGAATTAGCCTGTGGGGTGTACATCAATCTATACCGCAATAACACCATTCACCTACAAGGTAATCCGTTAGCAACCTCAGCGATTGAAAAAATACTTAAAACACATTTACATCACTATTAGCCCCCTAAGAGCGATACCCTTCCAGCCGACTAGGCAGGAGTTTATTTTTGGAGCTATCATGGCCTTTAGAAAAAACGACAGCCCGCTTTATTTTAAGGTGGCGCACGATGCAGTTCACCTTGAGCAGTCAGGACAATACCATGAACCCGCGCGCGCATGGTCACAGGCAAACAGACTGGCGCGTAATCGCAATAATCGTATCTGGAGTGAAAACCGCACCGATTTTTGCCTGATGCAAATTAAAAGGATGTATTCATGCAGTTAATCAGGGAAGAAAGCATCGAAAAGCACTTGGTGCGTGGGGGGCGAAAAATCGGCGGCATTTTCTATAAATTTGTTTCACCCGGGCGGCGATGCGTGCCTGACCGATTAATCGCCCTGCCCAATGGCAACATTATTTTTGTGGAATGCAAAGCACCAGGCGAAAAGCCCACTCCCTACCAATTACGCGAACACGCACGGCTTTTTGCCTTAGGCCATCAAGTCATCGTACTGGACAGTCAGGATTTAAGCAGCATCTTACCCTCTGTGGCCTAAACGCCATATAAGTCACTTTATCTTATTGATTCTCTTTGTTTAACTACGGAGGCATATTTTTATGTCTAAATTAGTTATTATCGAAAATACCATTGTACGTCAAGACGCTTTCGGGCGTTATTGTCTAAATAATTTACACCGTACCGCAGTTGCACAAGGTAAAGCGACAGAATCACAACGGCCATCAAACTTTCTTAAATCAGAAGGGATTTCCAAAATAATAAAAGTGTTGGGTAAAAATTCCGTGCATACAATGCATGGTGGTATTGAATCAGGAATTTTGGCTGTAGAAACATTAGCTACCCGTTACGCTACGTGGCTTAAAAAAGAAACAATTATAGAAAAAATAGAGCAACAACCGCCTGTAATTATAACGTAATAACTAATCAACCAGAATTTACCGATAAGATCAATGCGGTACTGATATTACTCAATTTCGCTAAAACAAAACTTAACCTCAAGCCTTCTGAAATAGTTAATGCGACAAATAAACTGGCTGATTACATAGGCATAGAGGATATTTTATGAGTAGCCAATTTCCTAGATTACTGAGCATCATGATGAACGGGATTGCAGCAGCATAATACAACATTGACATTTTAAATACCCATTGACGAAAGAAGAAATCATGCGCTATAGTTTATTTGCATCTGCAAAATCAGATGCCGAAATTGACCTCTCGCCGTAACTAAAAAGGCGCATAGCACGCCGACAGCGTGTTATTTTATGCGTCAGTCTGCATACTAAAAATCAATGGTGGGCTGGATGGAGGAGCTGCAAGGCTCGCCGGGTCCCAGCGTAGTCGGTAAGGTCAACCTCGTTCAGTTCGCCGCCCAAGATTGACCTCAAAGGTGTTGATTATCGTAAACCTACAAAGGAAATCATTACTATGACTACTTTAATTTTCCGCAATACTATTATTGAAACTATCTCTCGTAAAAACCAAATTTGGATTACTTCTGCTGAACTTGCAAAAGCGCTTCAGTATGCAACTAGTAATGCAGTAACTATGCTATATAAACAAAATTCCGACGAGTTTTCTGTAGGAATGTCCGAGATAGTCGAATCAACTCTCTCGGCGAATTTAAAGGCTCGAATCCGTATTTTCTCTCTACGTGGCGTGGTGCTCACCTGATCGCCATGTTTGCCCGTACACCTGTAGCAAAAGAATTCAGAAAATGGGTACTGGATATCCTCGATAAGCAAACAATTAATCAAAGCCCCAACTTTGCCACTCAACCCCAAACTAAAGCCGTAGAGCATTTTAACCATTCAGACACTCGTAATTAAACACATTTAGTCTGGTGTATGACAAATGTTTTTCGTTTTGAGCGTTCATGGAGTAATGCGGTGTGGTTGGCTTTTCGCGAAGTAACCGGCACGCCATCAGCGAAGCGTTTTCAGGTAGAGCATATACCGCTGATGGCTGACGAATGCCGACGTATTTACTACATCACCGATGTCATTACGCCAGATTATCAATGACGCTGAAAAGCAGACGATTAAACGACTTTTACGTAAGCGTGAGAATATCGATACCGTATTAACCGAGATCAAACAGCTTTTTGAACAATTCCACCATCAACAAATCGGGATAATCACCGCTCGCACCAATCAGTGGTATGAAGGTGAATTGACCCACTTCCTAGAACGTCATTAATTAATCTTAACGCCCTTTTTTATAGGGGCAATCTTTCATCAATTTAACTATTGAGGAATATCCTTATGTTAAATTTAATCAACATCGAAACAAAAAACATTAACGGTGGATTAATCCAAACGGTTAATGCACGTGATTTACATGCGTTTTCAGAAATCGGTAAAGATTTTACCACATGGATAAAAGACAGAATTAAGCAATATGGATTTGCTGAAAATATCGACTTTATAATTTTCACCAATTCTGGGGAAAACCCCTTCGGAGACCCGTCCGACAAAGGAATATCACATTTACCTCGATATGGCGAAAGAACTATCAATGGTCGAGCGCAATGAAAAAGGAAAATAGGCAAGGCAGTATTTTATTGAATGCGAAAGACGTGTTTTAGAACCTCAAACATCACTACCAACAACGAAAGAATTGGCACTGATGGTTGTTCGTGCCGAGGAAGAGAAAGAAAAGCTATTACTGGAAAATAAAAGTCTCTCAACCGAAAACGATTGCCTTAAAAATCTCTTCAAAGAAGGCATGACCCCTACCCAGTTTAGCAAAATGCTTAACGGGGTAAATAGTAAACAGATAAATCATTATCTTACAGATAAAAACTGGCTCTATATCTATAACGAAAGCAAATCCGGCAACAATTTACTCTGACGTGTTGCCTCTACCGCTTGGGATAAATATTTAACTGAAAAACAAAACGAAATAAGCCCACATGGTGCGAATAGCTTCATTAGTTATCGTCCCGTTTTACTTCGAAAAAGCGCACAGCGACTTTATGACCAGTATTTGGCTGACAAACTCCCTATGAAAAAGAACTAGAACGGATTACATACCCATGACAAAACTATCCAGATTGTCGCCTGAACAAAAGACAATCGCTAAAACCTTCACCCCTCGACCTTACCAAAATCTTATTATCAATCACCTACTCGATATTAAACGCTCAAATATATGGGCGGGGATGAGAATGGGAAAAACAGCAGCATCCCTGACGGCGTTAGAAAATCTCTATTTAGCAGGTAGAGAAACCAAACCCACATTGGTGTTAGCCCCTTTACGGGTAGCGCAATCTACCTGGCCGGATGAAGCGCTTAAATGGAGCCATCTATGTAATATTGAAGTGCAACCCATCATTGGCACCGCCAAAGCAAGGATGGCGGCACTCAAAAATATCCATGCCAGAATATTTACGGTTAACTACGACAATCTCGTCTGGATGGTTGATGTCCTTGGGGGTAGTTAGCCTTTTGGCGCAATTATTGCCGATGAAAGCACACGGTTAAAATCATTCCGGTTACGTAAAAGCGGTAAACGCACCGCTGCACTTGCCAAAATCGCTCATAAATTTGTTCATTGCTGGGTAAATCTGACCGGTACGCCTTCACCCAACGGTCTGATAGACTTATGGTGACAAGCGTGGTTTGTCGACCAAGGCGAACGGTTAGGAGAACTCATAATACGTTTACGTCTCGCTGGTTTAATCGCATCCAGGTTCCTGGCCAACAATGGAGCAGATTTGAGCCTTTAGGGTTTGCGCATCTACAAATTCAGTTAGCACTCAGCGATGTCACATTATCCCTTAATGCCGCTGCCAAAACAATAAAATGTTTGCAAATTGCAGCAGGCGCTATTTATAGCGATAAGAATCACAACTGGACAGCGATATACAATGCCAAAATCCAGGCATTGGAAAGTATTGTCAATGAAGCAGGTGGGATGTGGTTGCTTATCACTAGAAACATGACCTTGAAAGACTGTTAAACGCATTTCCAAAAGGAAAAAGGTTAGACGCTAACCCACAAACCCTTACTGACTGGAATAATAGCAAGATTCCATTGCTTTTCGCCCACCCCACAAGTTGTGTGGACACGGCTTAAATTTACAGGATGGCGGTAATATTCTGGTCTTTTCTCCCACTGGTGGGACTTAGAGCAGTACCAGCAAATTATCGAACGTATCAGCCCCGCCCGTCAAGCGCAAGCCGGACATAACCGTCCTGTCTTTATCCATCATATCCGTGTTAAAGATATGCTTGATGAAGTAGTCATGGTGCGTCGTAATTCAAAACAGGCAATACAAGATTTATTATTGGAAGCGATGAAAAGGAAATAAAAAAGACCAGCGTAAGACTGGCCAACATCAGGTAAAATATTGCTGATTAGCAAACACTCAAGCAGATAACTAAACCATAGTTTAGTTAAATTATATATATAAACAGTTTAATTATAAGTACAGAAAATTAATCAACCTTAAGTTTATAAGTATTTTTCTTAATTAAGGAAAACTCACTATGTGGATTTTAATTTTGGCCATGTACACCGCCAGCCCTTACTCATCCAGCAACGTAGCCAGCCTTCATACTCAAGAATTTGACACTGAAAATATGTGCCAATTCGCCGCTAAACAGTTTCAGAGTGAATTTGAAACTTTCAAGGATATCAACGCCAAGGCAATTTGCGTTAAAAAGTAATCTAAATTCATCGGGGTTTAACCATGAAACTTAACATCATCAAATTATTAATCACGACATTATTGTTTATTAGTGCAGCATTTGCTTTTGAACTGATAGTTGGACATCTTACGCACACTGATACCGTCATTAACCCGCAAATCAGGTTTAAACGTGGTGAATTAGACAATATCCATTTAGGCGGGCAAGAGCTAATGGTTATCGGCATCATGATAGTACCTGCACTCTTAGTATATTTGGGGGTATTCCTCGACACATTGAAGAAATAGTCTAAAACAAATAGTTATTATCCAGCCTGAATTTACCTAATCAAATTACCCATACCGAAAGGTAAGCGTTTATCAATTTGATATTTAGGGATAAATATATGCATATGTAAAACTTTTATAGTGATAAATTAATATATTGAGGTAACCATGCAGATTGCTAAAAAACAATATCAAGATAATGATTTGTTAAATATTGAAGAAGTATGTGAATTAATTTGAGGCATAAGTAGTAAAACTCTTGCAGATTAGAATAATACACACCGACATAGAAAAGTTTTATCCCCTATCCGTTTTACTAGTAAAATAGTTAGATATGAGTATAAAAACGTAAAACCTTTTATTGAAAAATGCCGAAATATCTATTAATACAACTTGCGTCGCAATAAAGCGGCCTGAGTCAATATACTATTTTCATGAGCTTCAAAAGCTTGACGTTTCAATACCATTTCTTCTTGTAATATCTCTTCTGAAAAAATCATAATGTTCAGCCATAGGATCAATACTCCTATCTGAGTGAGGTAAGCATAAAAGGCTTATTTCACGTGTATCAGACCGTGAAAAGCCTTTTGCTCGCATCTGAACAATGACATTGCTTTTTAAAACTTTCTACACATAGTGTTAAATGCACCAGCTTTGCCCTTCACTGTACCCTTCATGAGTAATGCCTTTCGCAGTATCTGCAGGACTATTCATTTTAACTAATTTATCTAATGATCTTTTTGCAAAGGGTAGATTAGGATCTCTAGGTTGCAAGAAAACGAACATATGATTACAATTTGGAACTGAAGCATTCCATTCCCTCTGCTCTTCCATAATTTTTTGCATTTCACGAGTAATCGGTAATATAAATTCCTTTTGGGTTTTCATTGTGCCTCGCATACCCGTAACCCCCTCAGGATATATAATTTCCGGATTGTCTAGGTCAACATACTCCCAACGTAAATTAGATACATTTATAAGTCTTACACCGGTTAATATCATAAATCTGACTGCATTTTTTGGTGTATAGAAGAGCAGAAAGCAACATTTAACCAAAGTGTTGCAATAGATTCTAGATCAGTAAATAACCGTGTTGGTTGAGGTTTTCGAACCCTAGAGGAAACATAATCATTTGGTAAACTGGCTGCGATATTCTTTCTGTTACAATAAAGTGGTGCAGCATATTTCCAAAAACGTCGCAATTCAGCAAATAACTCAAAAGATTGATTATTGGATTTTGTTTGGATCCAATAATCCAGCACTTCAATTAATCGAGAATAAATTACATCGCTAAAAATTTCACGAGGTTCAAAGGTTTCTTCTAATTGTTTAATTCGACAACAATAAGTTTTATAACTATTTTGGCTAAGCTTAGTGCGCTGAACCTTCCCCCATAAGTCTTTCTCGTATAAATCCAATAGTTGGTGAATAGACTCTGCTTTAAGTCCATTTTTTGCTAACTCTTGGGCTTTTTCCCTGGTCAATGACAAAGTCAATTCAGGCCACTCCCCTAATCTTTTCCCTTTTAACCCCATATGCTTAGGGAACTCAGCATATATGGTAACTTTACCGACCTTATTGAAATCTAACCTTAAATTATATTCTTTTTCGTATTTTGATCGACGCGGTTTACCTGAATGTTTTAAAATAGATTTAGCTGCCACAACACAGATCTTCATGTGTGAGCTTGTATAAGGGGGTTTACACGATTCCCAATACTTTAAAGCTTCTAAATATTCATCAGAATAAGTATTTTTTTGTTTTTGTGTTGCTATGGCGGCCATTGAATTTACCTTTTAAAACAAAATATTGAATGCAATGCTCACACACTTAATATTTTTAGATAGTAAAAACAGTATGTGTTGCTATTTTATGTTACAGAATTAGGTTTTTCAATGTAATGTATACTGTATGAAATTACAAGTTATAGATAAAAGTAACGAATGGTTATCATACTTAAGTTATTGATATTTATTTAAATCAATTATAAGGTATTGATATGTCTTTATTAATTACTCAACGCTGTATCAACTGTGATATGTGTGAACCAGAATGCCCAAATGAAGCGATTTCAATGGGAGAAGAATTTTACCAAATCAATCCCAATCTTTGCACTGAATGCATTGGCCACTATGATAAGCCAACTTGCCAATCCGTTTGTCCGATCAACAATACCATTTTAAAAGATCCTAATAATCCTGAAACAGAAGAACAATTATGGGATAAATTTGTCTTATTACATCATTTCGATAAAATTTAACTTTCCATAATCACAGTGGCACAAGCATAATTTTGTTCATCAGATAGTGATACATGGATATGTTGTACACCTAAAAAATCAGCCAATATTTTTGCTTGCCCTAATAAATTAAGCCCTGGCTTACCTAATTGATCATTAAAAACTTCAAATTGATTAAGCGCTAAACCATTTCGGATCCCCGTGCCTAAAGCTTTTGCTGCTGCTTCTTTGACCGCAAAACGCTTCGCCAAAAAACGGACTGGCTGAGAATGATGTTGATATTGTCGCCACTCTTGCGCGGACAATATACGCTTTGCTAAACGTTCCTCTAAACGCTTGATAATTTGCTCAATACGTACAATTTTAACCAGATCAGTACCTAATCCAATAATCGCCATTAACCACGCGCCTCACGAAGAATTTTCTTCATATCACTCACTGCTGTCGCCATGCCACTAAAAAGTGCTCGCCCAATAATCGCATGGCCAATATTAAGTTCATATATATCAGGCAATTTAGCAATACGTTGAACATTATGATAAGTTAACCCATGACCGGCATTGACCTTAAGTTTTTTTGCAGTGGCATAACTTATCGCCTGCTTAATACATTTAAACTCTTCTTGCTGCTTTAACTCGCTCTTAGCATCAGCATAGGCACCGGTATGAATTTCAATAAAGGGCGCACCAATTTCCACTGCTGCATCAATTTGTTGTTCTTTAGCATCAATGAACAAAGAAACCGTGATACCTGCTTCGGTTAATCGTTTAACCGCCGTTGCAACTAATGCTTGTTGCCCAACAACGTCAAGCCCACCTTCCGTCGTAACTTCTTCACGTCGCTCTGGTACCAGGCAGCAAAATTGAGGTTTGATCTGACAGGCAAAATTGACCATTTCATCCGTTATTGCCATCTCCAAATTCATCCTGGTTTGTAACGTCTGGCGAAGTAACTTAACGTCACGATCAGTAATATGACGGCGATCTTCACGCAAATGAACAGTGATCCCATTTGCCCCAGCTTGCTCAGCAAGAAATGCTGCATGTAGCGGATCGGGATATTGTATTCCCCTTGCATTACGCACCGTGGCAACATGATCAATATTAACGCCTAATAATAACTCTGCCATATTTAACTCCTGTTATCCATTTCATAGTTTTAATTTCGTTTATCCATGCAATCATAATATATTCAAAGAGGTTTTAATAACCACACTTCAACGCGTTTTAGGCAATATGACCTGGTAAAAAAGCTCACGGTTTTTTAATGTACTTCCCCCTAAATAAGGCTTTAGCGCAATACGCTTGGCTGCTCTTAAATGTATCGACATCAAGAAACTGACGATCGGCAAATGCCTTAAGCTGTTTACCGGTAAAACTTAAGTGATCAATAATCAAACTGGCAATAAAACCTTTCTCTTTTCGATAACGGTAAGTCATGCTATCTGCCACCGGTTCACTACTACCGGCACAGTGTAAAAAATCAATACCATAACCTAAATGAGATAGCAATGATAATTCAAAACGACGCAATGCATGTTCCGGCGTATATTCACTACCAGCAAATATCTGCAAACAGGCAAGATATTCAAAAAATAGGGTTTGATAAGGGATATTTTGGTCTAAAACTCGCGCAAGCAATTCATTAACATATAGACCGCTATACAGTACTGTACCGGTAAATGGTAGCGCTAGAGAAATCAGTTCCGCGCCACACAACGTTTTCATTTCTATCTTGCCTCCCCAACGGATCAGCAATGGCGTAAAGGGTTGTAAACCGCCTTTTAAATTAGATCGACGGCTACGAGCACCTTTGGCTAATAGTCGAATACGGCCCTCATTTTCGGTGAAAAAATCTAATAGTAAACTCACTATAAGGGAGAGTATGAAATACAAATGCACGTTGCCAACCATCCACGGATACCCGCCTTAATGAAGATCGTCCATATAACCTAAACTACGTAGTGCACGTTCATCATCAGCCCATCCGGTTTTAACTTTTACCCAAAGTTCAAGATGAACCTTAGTAGTAAAAAGTTTTTCCATATCCATCCGAGCTTCAATGCCAATTTTCTTAATTTTGCTACCTTTATTGCCAATAACCATTTTTTTCTGACCATCTCTTTCAACCAAAATCAGGCCATGAATGTTATAGCCACCGCGTTCATTTACCACAAATTGCTCAATTTCAACTGTAACCGAATAGGGGAGTTCATCACCGAGAAACCGCATTAACTTCTCACGAATAATTTCACCAGCCATAAAACGTTGTGAGCGATCGGTTATATAGTCCGCTGGAAAATGATGTGCTGCTTCTGGCATATGTTGGCGGACAATTTTAGTAATAATATCGATACCGGTACCTTTTTTTGCGCTAATTGGCACAATATCCAGAAAATTCATTTGCTTGCTAAGAAATTCAATATGAGGCATCAAACGGGTTTTATCCATCACATTATCAATTTTATTGATCACTAATAATACCGGACAAGGCAAATGACGCAGTTTATTTATTACCATCTCATCATCGCTTGTCCAATGTGTGCCTTCAACAACAAAAATAATCAGTTCCACATCACTAATTGAGCTACTTGCTGCCCGATTCATTAAACGATTTATTGCTCGCTTTTCTTCTACATGCAATCCTGGAGTATCGACATAAATTGTTTGATAATTACCTTCTGTCTCAATGCCCATGATGCGATGACGGGTTGTCTGTGGTTTACGTGAAGTAATAGAAATCTTTTGCCCGAGTAATTGGTTCAATAATGTTGATTTACCCACATTTGGGCGCCCTACAATGGCTACAAATCCACAATAGGTTTTCTGTTTGCTCATTCAAGCTCCAATATTTTTAATGCCTGTTCAGCTGCGGCTTGTTCAGCCTTACGACGACTTGAACCCACTCTTTCAATCGGTTCATTTATACCACTAACCTGACAATGAATAGTAAATTCCTGATCGTGCGCTTCACCGCGAACTTGAACTACCAAATAACTTGGTAAAGGTAAATGGCGTCCCTGTAAATACTCTTGTAAACGTGTTTTAGGATCTTTTTGTTTATCGCCAGGGCTAATTTCTATTAATCGAGTGTCATACAAAGCTAAAACAATTTGTTCAGTCGTTTGAATATCACTATCTAAAAAAATACTGCCAATTAACGCTTCGATAGTATCTGCTAATATTGATTCTCGACGAAAACCACCGCTTTTTAATTCACCTGGCCCTAAACGCAAACATTCTCCCAAATCAAACTCCCGTGCAAGCTCAGCCAGTGTATTACCCCTGACCAATGTTGCTCGCATACGACTCATATCGCCTTCATCAACTTTAGGAAAACGATGATAAAGATCATTAGCAATCACAAAACTAAGAATCGAATCGCCTAGAAACTCCAATCTCTCATTGTGACTACTACTGGCACTACGATGAGTTAACGCTTGCTTTAATAATTCAATTTGTTTAAAAGTATAGCCAAGCTTACACTGTAGCTGTTTAATTTCTTGCCGCTCTGACCACTCAATTAAAGAAGAATTCATGTGCTACCAATTATTTCATTATCAAATTACAAAAAGCATGCGCAACAAATCTGCAAAATAAATTTTTACAAAACTGTTGCGTTGGCAAGGTTTCCTAATTTCGTTCAAGAAACCATCATTTTTGATTATCCTGCTATATTCTATATCGATTACGATATAAATCAATTTAGCATTAATGATTAGTTTATCTCATTATTTTATTAGTTGATTGCACCAATACGACTTAAACGAACTCCAGTTGGCCATTCACCCTCGTGCTTATCAAGGCTAAACCAGATAATAACTGCACGCCCAACTAAATTTTCTTCTAGTACAAAACCCCACATACGACTATCTGCACTATTATCCCGATTATCTCCCATCATAAAATAGTGTTTAGGGGGAACAATCCATTCATTGTCTGGTAAACCGGGCTGTTGATAACGTGACTGGGTATATACTTGTGGGATCACTAAGATTTCATGGTTAGTATCATCTAATTTTTCGATTCTTTCCGCTTGACGTAATGCATTACTTGGTAATGGTTCGCCCAATGGAATTTGATAACTTCCTTTCTGACTTTCGACCATAGAGTCAATATTAAAAAATAAAGACCATTCACTCTCTTTTAATGAAGAATAGATAATTGGTAACGCTCGAACACAGTTTGAAATTGAACAATTCGGATAAATACGTAACTCTTTTTGTTCAGGATCATAAACAATTTTATCACCAGGTAGACCAATAACACGTTTAACAAAATCTACACTAGGATCCTTAGGATATTTAAATACCGCAATATCACCACGTTTAGGTTTTCCTGTTTCCAATAATGTCGTTTGGGTAACAGGATCTTTTAATCCATAAGCAAACTTTTCTACTAATATAAAATCACCGACCAATAAGGTAGGCATCATTGAACCTGACGGGATTTGAAATGGCTCATAAATAAACGAACGTATCACTAATACAATCGCTAATATCGGAAAAATAGATGAACAAGTATCAACCCATGATGGTTTATGAATACTTTCAGCTAAATGCGTCTGCTCTACGCTTCCCTCAGTAACTTTTTGCTGGGGCGCCATTTTTTTCTTACGAGCAGGTGCTAATTTAAAACGATCAATACCCCAGATAATCCCTGTAATCAAGGTCGCCAGCGTCAAGATCAAAGAAAAAGTATTAGCCATTATGGCTCCTTACAACAGTTAGTTATCTTTAACTACATGAAGAATAGCAAGGAACGCTTCCTGTGGTAGTTCAACATTACCAACCTGCTTCATTCGTTTCTTACCTTCTTTCTGTTTCTGTAGTAATTTTTTCTTACGGCTAACATCACCACCATAACATTTAGCTAATACATTTTTACGTAATTGTTTCACCGTTGAACGCGCTATAATAGCGGTACCAATTGCAGCCTGGATTGCAATATCAAACTGTTGGCGCGGGATCAGATCTTTCATTTTATCTATCAGCTCACGACCACGATATGGTGCATTTGCACGATGAGTAATCAGTGCTAAGGCATCCACTCTTTCGCCATTAATTAACACATCTACACGCACCATATCAGCCGCCTGGAAGCGGACAAAGCCATAATCCAATGAAGCATATCCTCGTGAAGTAGACTTCAATCGATCAAAGAAATCTAACACCACCTCAGCCATAGGAATTTCATAGGTTAATGCTACCTGATTACCATGGTAAACCATATTAGTCTGAACACCGCGTTTTTCTACACAGAGCGTAATAACATTACCAAGATATTCCTTAGGCATTAGCATATTACATTCTGCAATTGGTTCGCGTAATTCATTTATATTATTAAGTGCTGGTAATTTAGAGGGGCTATCAACATAGATGACATCACCATTTGTTAACTCAACTTCATAAATAACTGTAGGCGCAGTTGTAATAAGATCCAAATCATATTCACGTTCCAAACGCTCCTGGATAATATCCATATGAAGTAGACCAAGGAAACCACACCGAAATCCAAAACCTAATGCAGTTGAACTCTCTGGTTCATAAAATAGCGAAGCATCATTCAAGCTTAATTTAGCTAAAGCGTCACGAAATGCTTCATAATCATCAGAGCTAACGGGGAATAAACCGGCGTAAACCTGCGGTTTTACTTTTTTAAAACCAGGCAACGCCTGTATTGCAGAATAACGAGCACCAGTTAATGTATCGCCAACCGGCGCGCCATGAATATCTTTTATGGCACAGACCAGCCAACCGACTTCACCACAATTTAGTTGTTGACGATCAATTCGTTTGGGTGTGAAAATTCCTAAGCGATCAACATTATAAAGTTGGCCAGAGCTCATCACTTTAATTTTATCGCCTTTACAAAGCGTACCATTTTTAATCCGTACCAACGAAACAACACCTAAATAATTATCAAACCACGAATCAATAATTAATGCCTGCAAAGGCGCTGCCGGATCACCTTCTGGTGGTGGGATCTCTTTAACCAGCCGTTCAATTACGTCTTGTACCCCTAATCCGTTTTTTGCCGAACATCGAACAGCATCATGAGCATCGATGCCAACAATATCTTCAATTTCTTCAGTTACCCGATCAGGCTCTGCCGCAGGTAAATCGATTTTATTAAGTACAGGAACAACTTCTAAATCCATTTCAATAGCGGTATAACAATTAGCAAGAGTTTGCGCTTCCACACCTTGCCCTGCATCGACAATCAGTAATGCCCCTTCACAAGCAGCTAATGAACGGGATACTTCATAAGAGAAGTCAACATGGCCAGGAGTATCAATAAAATTAAGCTGATAAGTTTCACCACCACTGGCTTTATAATTCAGGGTAACACTCTGCGCTTTTATTGTGATCCCTCGTTCCCGCTCCAAATCCATGGAATCTAATACCTGGGCTGCCATTTCACGATCAGAAAGGCCACCACAGATCTGGATAATACGATCCGACAGAGTTGATTTACCATGATCAATATGAGCGATGATGGAAAAATTTCTTATATGTTTGATTTTCAAGGTTATATCTTCTTCTAAATGGCCTTATAAAATCAGTTTTAGCGATAGCTTAAGCCCTACAAAGCTAAAACTAATAAAAGCTGTTATAACAATCTTGGGAATGCATTTTACATATAAGCGACAAACAACTCAAAGAATCATTGATAATGAAAAAGTCGTTTTTATGGATAAGGCGGTTATAGGCATAGATTAGGACGATATGTAATTACTAATAATAGGCATTTAGGCTTATTATGTCATTCATACTTGCTGTTTTAATTCATCAGGCGGTAAACCTATTTGTAAAATGATCGGTTGATATAGCGTCTCTTTTTCCCAATAATGAGCAATTTTTTTTGCCAGAAAAAAACCAATACAGCCACCAATAACTGCACCTAAAAAGATAAGAAATTGATTTAAAAAAAGAAATTGCATAACCCCGCTGCCGATAAAAAGGCCAAGTAATGGGGTAAGGTAAACAAGCATTACTGAACGTAATAAACTGGCTTCAGGGATCCCGACTTCAATTTTCTGACCAACTATCAGAGGCTGACTGACCTCAAGTTCTAATTGATACTCAGTTTTCGGTCCTATTTTATTGAGAATATAAGAGCCGCAAGTTGAGCGAGCAGCACAACTGCCACAGCCGGAATTAGAACCATATCGCAACACAGCTCGACCATTATGCCAATACACAACGGTTGCCCACTCTTTAACCATTACTTGCCTATTTAAAACTAACATTAGCTGCAATCTGGCTAGCGGTTAGCAATGGTAGCTGGCCAATAACCGTCACTTCGTATTGTCCTTTTATCACCGTATAAATAGTTAAAACACCTTTACGAAATGGTTTTTCACTAAGTTGATGCTCACCTGCTTTAGTAACATTAATAGAAAAACTAAATAACCCATCACTAAATAACATGGCCTCTAAAGATTCATTAGCAGCAATCTCTTTACAACTACGAGAAATTTCTTCAAATCCTAACGGCAGTTGGTTTATTTGCCAGTTAAATCGCTTAGTGATCGATTTGGGAATAAGTAATAAGGGAGGCATATTCAACGATGCGATCACATGCATTGATTTCAGCAACGCTTGGCTGTTAAAATCCACAGAGACAACTCTAAATTGCTCTAATATTTCATTCTTACTATCTAAAAGATCAATGCGCAATGGTAACTTGCTTTTTTCATCAATTAATAAGATATAGCTAAAACGTGAATTATCTTTCGGTATAACACGAATAACCTGACAGCTTATATCACCAATATGTGTTCTGCCTAATTTAATAAAATTATAATAGGATTGCAGTTTAGTAAAATTAGCAAAAACTACTGACGGCAAATAATCAACGATATAAGCGCCCTCTAAGCTAAAAGAATCAAATCCTGGCTCAAAATAGCTAACTTGATTACCTTTCCGAATAATTTCACGACGAGAATTATCCATCTGTATCATTTGAGCAATTGGTTGATTGTCAATAATTACATGACGATACCTGATCGGCGTTATACCTTGTGGATTGACAATAATAAATGATAATTCGTAGGGTAAAGACTTTACTGCATTACCCATATCAGTTAATAAAGTTTCAGCCGATAATTCTTTCGCATAGGAATGTAAAGGCAAAAATAAACCGCCCAGCAAAAAAAAGAGGGCGGATAACCAATCCTTCATTACTACTATTCTGCTCCTGAGTAAGATTTGTCTGCTACTGGTGAAGATGATGTTACCCTTTGATTCAGCGTTGAACGACGCTCAAGCTCATATTGTTGTAACATCAGACCAAGTCGGCGATTACGTTGTTCTAGCTGCTCGGTTTGTGGATGAGCAAACAATTGATCATTAGATACATTTAAACTTACAGGCGACGCAGCTCCCATGATAGGTACCGTATTAAATATGGGTGAGTCAGATTTGACATCAGTTTCTATGCTAGACGTATTATAATTCTGAACACCAGCAATAACAGCTACGGCAACGCTCGCTGCGACACCAACTTGCGTCATCTGGTTAGCCAAAGGGCGAAGCTTACGCCAAAAGGGCATTAAACACCAGCTAGCAGGCACAGGTTGTGACTCCAGTATTGCATTAGGCGCAATTTGGATAGATTCACTTGCCAGCGCCTGCTCTAATTTATCGGTAATATCAAGATGGATAACTTCGTTGATATCGCCTCTCAAACTGTCGCGGATAAGATGGTAGCTCTCCCATCGTTTCTGTAACGAAACATCTTGTAAAATGGTATGGATCAATTCTGAATCAAAGATCTCTCCATCCATTAAAGCTGAAAGTCTCTCTCTATGCATGCCAAAGTACCCTTCAGTAAAATGTGAACCACATTTAATTTCGTATTAGCGGTTGCACTTTATTATCAATAGCTTCTCTTGCTCGAAAAATGCGCGAACGAACTGTACCAACAGGACAATCCATAATAAGCGCTATCTCCTCATAACTTAGTCCATCTAACTCCCTAAGCGTAATTGCCAGACGTAAATCTTCAGGAAGTGACTCTATAGTCCGGAAGACTACTTTTCTCAATTCTTCTGACAACATTAAATTCTCAGGGTTCGAAATTTCTTTTAATGCATTAGAAGCCTCAAAATTCTCTGCATTAACTACATCCAAATCATTCGATGGCGGTCGACGTCCTTGGGATATAAGATAATTTTTTGCTGTATTTACAGAGATCCGGTAAAGCCAAGTATAAAATGCGCTTTCACCACGAAATGAACTGATAGCGCGATAAGCTTTAATAAATGCCTCTTGAGCTACATCCGGTACATCTCCCTGCGGCACATAACGAGAAACAAGGCTGACAACTTTATTCCGGTATCTAATAACCAGTAAATTAAAAGCTTTTTTATCCCCTTTTTGTACCCGTTCAACCAGCACCTTGTCTGTTAACTGCTCGCTCATTCGAGGTCACTTCTCCCGAAAATAAGCCTCATATTTTCCTTATTTGAACCCGCCATGTTTTCTCTCAATTTGTAAGCAAGCATTTTTTTGAGTCACAAAAACTCGCAAAGTTCCAGTCAATTTAAATTATTTATATTTAATCTAAGCTAAACCATAAGAAAAGTTCTTTCAAGGCCATCGTATTTACTCTAAATAAAAGAATAGGCTAACATGGTAATTTACTCTATTCCAAAACCTTAGTAATAAAATATTATGCCATCAACACAACATCATACGGATATTTTAATCATTGGTAGTGGCATCGCCGGTCTGTCGTTAGCACTTCGATTAGCGCCACAATACCAAATAACAATACTTAGTAAAAATATTTCAACTGAAGGCGCATCTTACTATGCTCAAGGTGGAATTGTAGCGGTTTTTGATCAAACCGATAGTATAGAAGCCCACTAGAAGCCCACGTTAATGATACTTTAATTGCCGGTGCCGTGCTGTGTGATAAAAAAACCGTTGAATTTGTCGCCTGCAATGCCCGTTATTCTGTTCAATGGCTTATTAATCAAGGTGTTTTATTTGATAAAGAGCTAAATTGGGCCGGTAAAGAACAATATCATCTTGCAAAAGAAGGTGGCCATAGCCATCGCCATATTCTCTTCATCATGCCGATGCAACAGGCAAACAAGTAGAAACCACCTTGGTTGAAAAAGCTATCAAGCATCCGAATATCACTATTAAGGAGCAGCATAACGCTATCGATTTGATCCGTTCAGATAAAGATCCAGCAACAATTAAGGGTGTTTACATTTAGGATCTCAATCAACAACAAATCGTTATTTGCCATGCAAAAGTGACAGCTTTAGCAACCGGAGGAGCCGCAAAAGTATATCAATATACTACCAATCCTGATATTTCATCAGGCGATGGAATTGCAATGGCCTGGCGAGCCGGTTGCCGTGTAGCCAATCTTGAATTTAATCAATTTCATCCGACTTGTCTTGATCATCCACAAGCAGGCAATTTTCTACTAACTGAAGCGTTACGAGGTGAAGGCGCTTATCTGAAGCGACCTGATGGCAGCCGCTTTATGCCAAATTTTGATAAAAGAGCGGAACTTGCCCCTCGTGATATAGTTTGCCCGGGCCATTGATCATGAAACGAAACGCTTGGGGGCAGATTGTATGTTTCTTGATATTAGCCATCAGCCAGCAAGCGAGATAAAACGACATTTTCCAACTATCTATCATAAATTAGCCACATTAGGTATCGACATTACCAATGAGCAAATTCCAATTATACCGGCGGCGCATTATACATGCGTTGGTGTTATGGTGGATCATTATGGTCAAACCGATCTTCGACACCTATATGCTATTGGTGAAGTCAGTTATATCGGGTTACATGGTGCCAACCGACTAGCATCCAATTCATTATTAGAATGTCTCGTCTATCGATGTTCTGCGGCAAAACAGATAAAACAACATATCGAACAAATTGATATGCCATCTACACTCTCCAAATGGAATGAAAATCAATGTCATAATCTAGATGAACAAGTTGTTATTCAACATAACTGACATGAGTTAAGACTGTTTATGTGGTATTATATGGGAATTGTCAGAACGACCAAACGATTAACCCGAGCATTGTGGCGCATCCATTTACTACAACAAGAAATAGAGGAATACTGTTCAAATTTCCGTTTATCAAATAATTTATTGGAACTGCGTAACCTTGTGCAAAGTAGCTGAATTGATGATCCGCTGTGCGCTTGATCGTAAAGAGAGCCGGGGATTACATTACACATTAGATTATCCGCAACAGCAACCAGATGCTAAACCGTCTATTTTGACCCCATCAACTAAATAACTATAGAGGGGAATATAATTAACCCTCTTTCCATATATGACGGAGAAAATACTACCGAATTGCCGTTAATTACTAATAATTATTTATATCATCACTCAAACATTCAACAAAACATTTTAATAGATGAACAATTGGGGCGTTCTGTTTATAATCCATTGCCTAACCAGAGGTATATAATGACTGCAACCACATTTTCTGAACTTGAGTTAGACCAAAGTCTTCTCAATGCACTGGATGATAAAGGCTATGACCGCCCGACAGCCATTCAGCTTGCAACTATCCCTGCCGCTATGGAAGGACGCGATATTTTAGGTTCATCGCCTACCGGAACAGGAAAAACTGCCGCTTACTTACTGTCGGTGATCCAACATTTACTTGATTTTCCACGTAAACGATCTGAACCACCGCGTATTCTCATATTAGCGCCAACCCGTGAGCTGGCAATGCAAGTAGCTGAACAAGCAAAAGAATTAGCCAAATACACCCATCTTGATATCGCAACCATTACTGGCGGGGTATCTTATATTAACCACGCTGAAATTTTTAGTGAAAACCAAGATATTGTGGTCGCAACCACAGGACGCTTACTACAGTATATCAAAGAAGAAAATTTTGATTGCCGGGCGATCGAAACATTAATTTTAGATGAAGCTGATCGAATGCTTGATATGGGATTTACCAACGACATTGAAACCATTGCCGGCGAAACACGCTGGCGCAAACAAACTATGCTATTTTCAGCAACACTAGCCGGTGATGTCATTCACGATTTTGCTAATCGATTACTGAATAATCCTTATGAAATTGATGCTGATCCTTCAAGGCGTGAACGAAAAAAGATCCAACAATACTATTATCGCGCTGATAACCTCGAACATAAAACTGCACTACTTAGCCATCTTTTAAAACAACCCGATGCCACTAAATCTATTATCTTTGTCCGTAAACGAGAAAGAGCACATGAGTTGGTTCAATGGTTACAGGCAGCCAAAATAAAAACCTGGTTACTTGAAGGAGAAATGCTTCAGGCAAAGCGGACTGAAGCAGTTAAACGCCTAAACAGTGGGCAAATTAATGTCTTAGTCGCGACCGATGTTGCCTCACGCGGCCTTGATATTGACGATATTAGTCACGTATTCAATTTCGACTTACCACGTACTGCTGATGTTTATCTGCATCGAATTGGTAGAACTGCACGCGCGGGACGAAAAGGGATTGCAATTAGCTTAGTAGAAGCCCATGATCAACCGCTATTAGGTAAAATCAACCGCTATCTTAAAGAATCATTAAAAATACGCGTCATCGATAGCCTTCGGCCTACCACCAAAGCACCGGCTGAAGGTTCACTACGTAAACCCAAATCATCGAAAAAAATCCAGCTAAAACGACAAGAAAAGAAAAAAATTGACCAACAAAAAAAGAAAAAAACCAAAGAACGCCATCGCGACAGTAAAAATATTGGCAAACGTCGTAAGCCATCAGTAAAGCAAACTGATAACAACTAATAAATATTTAAACCATTTATTGATTTATTTGGTGAAATAACCAAAATTAATAGCCTGATAAAATTATCAGGCTATTATTAATTATCCATCAATTAATTGAGCACTATTTTATTATAAACTTTGCGTAAAAGTACGCGTAATAAAATCGCGTTGCTGCTCAGGGGTTAAAGAATTAAAACGCACCTCATAGCCTGAAACACGAATGGTTAATTGAGGATATTTTTCTGGATTTTCAATCGCATCTTCTAATGTTTCCCGAGTCAGAACATTAATATTTAAGTGTTGTCCGCCTTCAACTGACACCTGCGGTTTAATTTCAAGGGGAATTTCGCGATATTCAAACGAACCTAACAAAACTCCTTGGCAACAATTTGTCCTTCATTAAAATCAGTTTTAGCGCAAATACAGCGAGCTTCATTTTTTTCGTCGTCTAATAACCAAAAGGAATTTAATAGTGCTATATTAGCTGCCTTAGTAATCTGAATTCCAATAACCATGTCGACCTCTAAATTCGAACAAAATTGAAATAACAATTTGAAATTATTTTCAAATTGGCTATTTGCTATAACCATTATTTCTATAAAATATATAACAATTAAATATCAGCAATTCATTGACATTAATCAATAATTTCAAGGTGTTATTAATAATATTATCGACAGGTTACTGTTTTAAATCAATTTTTTATTTAAAAAAATTTCTAATTTTTAGAAAATATTTTTAATATCAAAATATATAATGAAAAATAAGCAATTTCCGTTTTAAAATTTACCTCATATAACGTAGATGTTAAATTAAACATGATATTAATTAAAACCTAAAGGAATGGTTATGCCCTCTTTGCACAGCTGGCACAATGTCATCGGCCTAGAAAAAGAACAAAATTACTTCCGTAACACCCTGGCTTACGTTGCCAAAGCACGTCAACATGGCACAACAATCTATCCACCACAAAAAGATGTCTTCAACGCTTTCCGTTACACCGAACTCAGCGAAGTAAAAGTTGTGATCCTAGGACAAGATCCATATCATGGCCCTAATCAAGCGCACGGACTCTCGTTTTCAGTTCGGCCAGGTATTCCTGCACCGCCTTCACTGGTTAATATGTACAAAGAACTGACAAAAGACATTGCCGATTTCCAATACCCCAATCATGGTTATCTCATCAGTTGGGCACAACAAGGGGTATTATTATTAAACACGGTTTTAACAGTTGAACAAGGCAAAGCTCATTCTCACGCCCATCTTGGCTGGGAAACATTTACGGATAAGGTTATTGCGGCAATTAATCAACACCGTGCTGGCGTGGTTTTTTTATTATGGGGATCCTATGCGCAGAAAAAAAGCCAATTTATCGATAACCAAAAACATTTTGTACTTAAAGCGCCCCATCCTTCACCACTCTCGGCCCATAGAGGTTTCTTTGGATGCAGACATTTTTCCAAAACCAATGAAATACTCCTAAAACAAGGATTAAGCCCAATAGACTGGACACCGATCATTCCAGAACAATAAACTAAATGCCACCATCATATGGGTCATATGGGTCATATGGGTCATATGGGTCATATGGGTCATATGGGTCATATGGGTGGCATTATTTCAGTTTATTTTGCTTTTGACACAATCACCATCGCCGGGCGTAGTAAGCGACCGTTTAAGGTGTAACCTTTCTGTATAACATCAATAACTTGATTGGGTTCATGTTCTTCTGAATCGATCATCGTCATGGCTTGATGCAATTCTGGATTAAAAGCAACATTCTTCTCCGCTACCACCTTCTTAATACCGTATTTGCCAAAAGTAGCTAAAAAAGATTTTAAAGTTAATTCAAGTCCTTCAAGCATTGACATCGATTCAGCATTTTCCCGATTAACAAGTTCGATTGCTCTTTCCAAATTATCAATAACGGGTAACAACTCATTGGCAAACCGCTCTAGGGCAAACTTATGTGCTTTTTCAACATCTTGCTCAGTACGGTGGCGAATATTTTCTACTTCAGCCTTAGCACGTAGCAACACTTCACGCTCACGTTTTTGCGCTTCTAGCAACTGCTGCTCTAATTCAGTAATACGTGGATCAATTAATACTTCTTCAGTAGGACTCACTGGTTGTTCGGTCTCAATTGCTTGTTCTTTTGCCTCATTTTTTTGTGATTTTTTTAATTCTTTTTGTTTAGAGGCTTGCTCATCATGCACTTTATGATCTTTACTACTCATGAGTATCTCCACATTCTTTTTAGCATTAATCCAGATTATTAGCTTATTATGGGGATAAAAGTTTGGGATTCAAGAGAACACGCCAACTTGTAAGAGGAAATAAACCATGCTGACCGGAAAAGCAGCAAAAAAGACATTATTTGAATATATTGGTATTGTTGGTCATCCTCGACATCCAGAGGCATTGGCAACTCATGAACAACTTTATAATTGGCTACGAGCGCAAAAATATAAAGTTATTGTTGAACGACAAATTGCTCAACAGCTTAAACTAAAAAATGCCACCATTGGTGGATTAACAGAAATTGGTAAAACAGCCGATTTAATTATTGTTGTTGGCGGTGACGGTAATATGCTCGGCGCTGCTCGTGTTCTATCACGGTATGAAAATAAAGTTATTGGCATCAATCGCGGTAACCTTGGTTTTTTAACTGATCTTAGGCCAGATAACGCGCTGCAACAGCTAACAGAAGTATTAGTTGGCCATTTCTATGAAGAACAACGCTTCTTACTGGAAACTCAAATCAGCAAAAAAAATCACAAACCTCGCATGAGTACGGCAATTAATGAAGTCATTTTGCACCCTGGCAAAGTGGCCCACATGATTGAATTTGAAGTTTATATTGATGATCGCTTTGCCTTTTCTCAACGTTCCGATGGACTAATTATTACTACACCAACTGGCTCAACCGCTTATTCACTCTCTGCCGGTGGCCCGATACTCACCCCAAATCTTGAAGCTATCGCGCTAGTCCCTATGTTCCCTCACACTCTTTCATCGTGTCCATTAGTCATCAGCAGCGATAGTAGTATTAAATTAAAATTTAGACAAAAAAACATCAATTATGAAATCAGCTGTGACAGCCAAATTATTTTACCTATCCAAGATGATGATGAAGTATTAATCAAACGAAGTAATAAAAAACTTAATCTCATCCACCCAAAAGATTATAATTATTTCAATACATTAAGTTCAAAATTAGGCTGGTCAAAGAAAACCTTTTGATTTTTTTAATTACCACTTTACTGTATAAAAAACTAGTTTATACTATATTTATTAACAGTTGTGTTTTTATACACAGGAGAAGCACATGCTTATTCAATTAACCATCAATAATTTTGCCATTGTCCGCAAACTAGAAATTGATTTTCATCCTGGTATGAGTGCTATTACCGGTGAAACCGGGGCTGGCAAATCAATTGCAATTGATACATTAGGTTTATGTTTAGGCAACCGAGCGGATACGAATATTGTTCGCACTGGTGCTTCTCGTACCGATATCTGGGCCTATTTTTCTCTTACTGATACTCCTTCAGCACAAGATTGGCTTAAAAATTATCAGTCAGATAACCATAATGAATGCTTGCTACGCAGAACCATCACTGCTGATGGACGATTACGTGGTTTTATTAATGGCACAGCGGTTCCCTTATCACAATTGCGCGAACTAGGGGGACGTTACTTATTCAAATACATGGCCAGCACGCTCACCAATTATTATTAGATAATCAGCATCAAAAATTTCTGTTGGATACTTACGCTAACCAAACCGCTCTCTTGGCTAAAATGAAATCGGCCTGGAAAAATTGGCATCAAAGCTGCCAAGAATTAACAAAATTTCAACAACAAGCAACTGAACGCCTGTCGCGCCAACAATTTATTGAATATCATCTTAAAAAATTGGGTGAATTGATACCGCAAGCTGATGAACATCAAAAATTAGAACAAGAGTATAAACAGCTAGCAAATCGTGAACAATTTCTTTCCTTGAGTCAAAATACATTACAAATTTTTAATGGCAATGAAGAACAAAATATTATCAGTATGCTAAATCATGCAAAGCAAAAAATTAATGAGTTGCTTCTGTTAGTAATCAATTCAGTCATTTACTTGATACGCTTGAAGAGGCATCGATCCAAATTAATGAAGTGAATAATGAATTGTGTCATTATGGTGATCGAACGGAGCTAGATCCCTAGCCAACTATTCGAATTAGAAAAACGCATCGCGAAATATGTCAATTTAGCCCGTAAACATCGGGTTGCGCCCGAATTATTGTTTGAATTACACCTACAACTACTGGCAGAACAAGAAAAACTAAATCAGCAGCAAGATGATTGTGACCACTTAACTAGTCAGGTCGAAGTTCAACATCAATATGCATTAAAAATAGCCGGCAAGCTCCACCAAATACGGCAACAATATGCCAGTGAATTAAGTCAATTAATCACCAATAGTATGCATCAACTTTCAATGCCTCATGGCTATTTTACGGTTGATGTAAATTTTAATCCTGAACATTTACAAATTGATGGAGCAAGCCAAGTAGAGTTCAACGTGACAACTAATCCTGGGCAACCACATCAAACATTAATAAAAGTTACTTCAGGTGGAGAACTTTCACGCATCGCGCTGGCCATACAAGTCATTACAGCCAAAAAAATGGATACTCCCGCACTTATTTTTGATGAAGTTGATGTGGGCATTAACGGTGTTACCGCCGCGGTGGTTGGAAAATTGTTACGTGAATTAGGCAATTCAACTCAAGTTATGTGTGTTACTCATTTGCCTCAAGTTGCAGCCTGTCGACATCACCATTTTTATGTGAGCAAACAAACTAATGGCTGTGAAACAGAAACACACATGCAATTATTAGATAAAAAAACTCGCTTACAAGAGATTGCCCGTTTACTAGGTGGTAGTGAAGTAACAAAAAACATCCTGGTTAGCACAAAAGATATACTTGCTGCTTAAAAACATTCTCAACTTTATTGTATAGTATAGGTCATAGAAAAATGAAGAAAGGTTTTCAATTTCATCAATGTCGATTATTATCGATATTCTGACTCTTAAAGGAATATATGACCATGCGTTGTAAACTGTTAATTGTTGCTGCTATGTCTGTTGTTGTTTTAACAGCGGGTTGTTCTATAGCAGAACGGCTTGTTTACCGTCCTGACATTAATCAAGGCAACTATCTTTCTGCCAGTGATCTTGCAAAAATCCAAAAAGGAATGACACAACAGCAAGTAGCCTATACCTTAGGAACACCAATGCTAAAGGAACCGTTTGGCCAGCAAGTTTGGTATTATATTTTCCGTCAACAGCCCGGACATGAAACGGTTAAACAGCAAACACTAACACTCACTTTTGATCGCAATGGGATCTTGGTTGATATCAAAAATAACGATAGCTTAGCAGCACAAAAAGCATCAACACATTATGTAGATGCTACATAATGTTATTGATATTTATTTAAATAAATATCAATAGACTACCAATTAAGCGACATTTAAATTGGCGGTCAACCTACCTCATTACAAATAGGTTATTAAGATTTTTGTTTGGCTTTTTCTGCCCGTTTACGACGTATCTCTTTCGGATCAGCAAGTAATGGACGATAAATTTCAACCCGATCACCATCAGATAAGATATCGGATAATTTAGCAGGTCGACTATAAATACCGACTTTATTTTTACTCAAATCAATGTCATCTCGAAGTGATAAAATACCTGATTGCATAATTGCCTCTTCAACACTCGCACCTTCCGCTAGCTTTACGTGCAACAGAAATTGCCTATCTGGTAATGCATAAACCACCTCAATATTTATTTCGACCACGATAAACCTCGTGAGCACGTTGAGTAAAAGCTTGTACCATATTTCCAGCCAGTTCTTTAAAAATCCGACCAAAAGCCAACTCAATCAATTTATTGGTAAATTCAAAATCAAGAAATAATTCAACTTTACAGGCATTTTCATTTAAAGGTATAAATAACCAATTACCCATTAATTTACGAAATAGCCCTTTCACCAACTGTATTTGAATACTTTTATTATCTTGCAATATATTATGCGTAATAAAAGTTTTACTAATACCTGCTTTAGCAACCTCAACCGACGTAGTCATTTCATTATTAACATGATTCAGCACCAGACTGCCCACACAACCTGGTAAAAATTGTGGATATGAATCTACATCATTAACTAAATTGTACATTTTCTCTGCACTATAAGGCACTAATGCAAATCGATTAATTTGCGGCATAACCATTCTCACCAAATAAATCAAAAACAATAATAACATTGATATACACTTAAATAAAAATTCTGCACGACAACTTAGTCTAATAAATGCTCACTTAACACCAAATCATAGATCCTTACCGTGCCATTTATTTATACATACAGTATAATCGGTAATTATGACAAAGAAAAAAGCACACAAGCCCGGTTCGGCAACGATTACGTTAAATAAAAGAGCACGCCATGAATACTTCATCAGTGAAGAAATTGAGGCGGGCTTAGCTTTGCAGGGTTGGGAAGTCAAAGCACTACGCGCAGGTAAAGCCAATATTAGCGACAGTTATGTTTTACTGAAAGAGGGTGAAGCTTATCTTTTTGGTGCAACGATTACCCCGCTAAATGTAGCCTCTTCCCATGTGGTTTGTGATCCAATACGCACCCGAAAGTTATTGCTAAATCAGCGTGAACTAGATTCGCTATTTGGTAAAATCAATCGCGAAGGCCACACAGCGGTAGCATTATCCCTTTACTGGAAAAATGCCTGGTGTAAAGTCAAAATTGGTGTCGCCAAGGGTAAAAAAGAGCACGACAAGCGTTCTGACATTAAAGATCGTGAATGGAAATTAGACAAAGCGAGAATTATGAAAAACTCAGGTCGATAATAACCTAAGTGATAGCATTATTAAGTTTTTTTCTGATATAATTGAAGTAATAAACCTGGGGCTGATTCTGGATTCGACGGGATTTGCGAAACCCAAGGTGCATGCCGAGGGGCGGTTGGCCTCGTAAAAAACCGCAAAAAATAGTCGCAAACGACGATAAATACGCACTGGCAGCTTAATAACCTGCGCAGAGCCCTCTCTCCCTAGCCTCGGCTCTTAGGACGGGGATCACAAGAGAGGTCAAGCCTAAAAGAGATCGCGTGGATGCCTAGCCTGGGGTTGAAGCGTTAAACTTAATCAGGCTAGTCTGTTAGTAGTGTGTCTGTCCACAGCTAGATGGCGAATGTAAAGACTAGACTAAGCATGTAGTACCGAGGATGTAGAAATTTCGGACGCGGGTTTAACTCCCGCCAGCTCCACCAAATTTACCTGGTCAGCAATAGGACAATAACTTTAAAAACAGGAAGTTATAAAAATTAAGCTGAC
This sequence comes from Arsenophonus endosymbiont of Aleurodicus floccissimus, assembly GCF_900343025.1. Taxonomy (GTDB): domain Bacteria; phylum Pseudomonadota; class Gammaproteobacteria; order Enterobacterales; family Enterobacteriaceae; genus Arsenophonus. The sequence goes on from NZ_OUND01000001.1 coordinate 1,298,535, forward strand.
TTCAATATGACAACAATAGGACTTAAAAAGATACGCAAATGACACGCGGCTTTTCTTTAACAATAGCCATTGACGAAAAAAGAAGTCATTCAGGCTTCTTAGGCCAATCAATATCCGGCTCGGTTGAGATATACGTACGATTAAGCAGTAGGCGATATTTTTTCCATGTTATGAGTTTCGCTTCTCTTATTCCCTCGCCATCTCCAAATCAACAGCATCTTGCAACGGGATAATCACGTCAGTGTTGCCCCCTGCATTAGCCCCTTTCTTTTTTCATCCTTAGCCTCTGCGATTAATTCTTTCTTTGGTCTAGGGGGGATATCAACCCAAATGGGGTCACCATCTTCACTCGCACCTAACATTTTTCCTGGGGGTGGTGAATTTAGCGCAAACTCAGAGTAAACGCTGTACGGGATAACTTTGGCGCTATCATCCCAGCTGCCAGCATCAATATAGCTATCTTTTAATGAACCTGCTAACCAACCTAATCCATTTTTTCTGCTAAAATAGTATAACTTCATTAACTGAATTCATGATTACCATCCTATTGCAATCCATCTCATATCCGTGAATGGAGAAGCATTAGATCCCTCAGTGACCTTACTCTGACGCATGTTAAATCCAACTTTATCCGCATTCATTATATTAGGTGCATACATTTGAGATAGATTAGAATTGGAATTAAAATTAGCCAATCCCATTCCTGCTAAGGTATTTGGGAAAGCCATAGGAAATAAATTTCTTGAAGTGTCGTTTCTAGGCACGCTACCCCATTAAATAATCAGGCCCGTATTCGGATCTTTCAGCCAACCATTTGCCGATTTATTCGCTATCCAGGGCGCTGAATTTATTTTTTTGTCTATTTCTGTTTTAGTATAGTTATCTTCCTGTATCGCCAGCTGGCCATTTTTTTGTGGAAATAATAAAGTGATCTTTGTAGCTGTATCGTGAATCTGGGTTCTTTTTGTTTTTCTAACATAAGCAAATTCAGCACCGCCAGAGCCATTTATGCCGCCTAAATTAAAAATCGTATTACCCGTGGATAATTCGACGTTAAGTTTGCCAACGTTGATGGTCTCCCTTGAGTTTTTCTTAGCAAAAGTATCCGTACAGCTTTTTTGGCTTATCACATCAGTTGTTGAGTCACCTGTCGTTTGTTGAATCGTTCCCTTTAATTTTTCGATATATTCAATATATTGTTCTGCCTTGTTCTTTAAATCTATAGGGGTCGTATTTCAATATGTCAGGGAAATAAAATTGTTGGGCGCCATAAGGATCATAGACAGCCATCGCATGACCTTCGACCGTTACAAATTTTGACACCTGTCCATGATAAACAGGGAACCCGGCGTGATTAATCATAATGGGTTGAGCAACGGGTAACGTTGAGCCCTCTTCATTTTCAATATACACTTGAATCTGGTTCGCTGGTATTGTTGGGTCAGTCTCAATCTTACCAGTATAGATTTTACCGTTAGCGCATGGCTGAAATTTGCCTCGCAAGGTAAATAACTGAGCAGGCATGCTCACAACAATATTAGAAATAATCCTGACATGCTTTTCTCCGGGCACAAGACTTTCACTATATAGAATGCGTGCATACAGTGAAGATAACTAATTTTTAGGTAATAAATATGTGGTTTACTACATGGGAATTACTCTTAGTCTAAGTTTTATTGCCCACTTTTGTTAAGTGGGCGACCCGTAAGTATGGTTCTAAATATTCATATTTTTAGATTAGGGAGCATCATTCGGCGCTATTTGTTCCAATGATTCAATTATTTCACGTGCTTCCGTTGTTAAAGCATTTAATCCATTATTTCCACCACCGTTAGCTGCAACAATTATCCCACAAACTGCATTAATCGTACTCATAAAAGCACCTTCCAACCATCCACCTAAATGACTATAACTATCGTTGGCCAAAAAGAATCGATTATAGAGATTGGGATTAAGTGCATGTGTATGATATCTAAAACAGAGATGGCTATTATAATGTCCCCCTGTCATATCCAGTTTAAAAGCCCCGGCAGTGGGATTAGTTGTCCAATCATAAGAAAGCATATCTGTTAAAGCATTTGCCTTTTTAGCCGTTGTTAACAAATCTCCTAACCACCATCTTTTGTAAACTTTATCTAAAGGTTCTTTAATATCGCGTATTGTGTGATTAATAATGGAATTAATCATTTGTTCATTGTTATCTAATTTTGCAACATTTAAATATTCAGGATTCATAGGATAGACATTAAATTTACCCAATATTTTTTTGTGTCATCTTCCCAAGCATAACTGATAAGAAAACTGTAATATTCTGGTTCTGAAGATAACGTTTTTTTACCTAATACTTTTATTGGACTTGGAACAATATAACTGGAAGCTAAACCGCAATCAGACACAATCGCTTTAATTTTTCCAAACTTTTCTCCAATCGTAAGTTCCGGAGAAATTTTGTTAAAATTACTGGCTTTTATTGTTCCGAATACTTTTGATGAAGTTACCATATGTAGTTGATTAATCGCAGTAATAATATTTGCATTAGGCGTTTCATTGGAATTGCTCAAAATAAGCGGTGGACGCGCCAAAACCTCATTAATCATTGTTTGATCGTGATCACCAACATAATACCAAATTTAATATTACGCTCGGTATTATTAAATCCAGCACGGCTGACAACAGCGCTCAACTGTTTTGGTGGAATTGCAAGAATGGCAAAATCATATTCTCCTCTTGTTATGCAATTTTCTTCTTTACCATCTTTGATTTTATAATCAAAGACAATTGCCTTTACACCATCTCCGGAGCCAGAATGACAAACATCACAAACCCTAGCATACTCTACATTAACAACAAATTTCGAGTTATCTTTACAGGCTTTATCATAAAGATTAGAAAAAAATTGAACATTTTCTTCTACCGGTAACAAATATTCATTTGAATAATCCCATAGAATTAATCGCATCATTTCAATTAAAGAAATGTTAAAAATTGACTTGAAACCACCTGTACCAAAGCCAAAACAGCCAAATAGTTCAATGTAATAATTAATCTTATCCTCTTCCTTCTCAACTCCTACTATCTGAGGAAGGCATTTCACTTTCTCTTTCACAATTCGCCTGACGGCTGATTCCAATGTAATACTGTCATATGCATTGACAAAATTTTTCCATTGCTGTTGAATCTCTTTCAGCCGTACCTTAGTCGTGTCTTTATTTTTTAACTCATTAGATATTTTGATAGGATCTTTGCAACCGATAGGATATAAACTAATGTTAGGTTCTTTTTCTGTTCCGGCCAGTCCTTCTTTAATTATGTCCTTAATTACTTTTGTAGGAGAGTTACTATCTAACCAATACTCGGTACCGTTTTTATATACATATCTGTCAACACGATCACCAAAGACGAACTCTGTAGGAACTTTTCCTGGATTTGGAAATATTTCAACTGATTTATCATCTCCAAATGCAATGCTCGCGTAGTGCCAGGTTAGTCCTGCAATTTCAGGAAAGCGCATTGCGCCAATCTCATACACGGAATGATCTTTTTCTTCTCTTTCTCTACTCCGTGCTGCAAAGACACGTCCTGCTCTTTTACCATAAACATCCAAACTAAATGGGCTTATTGAATTTTTTAGTTTTATAAAATTATTATAATCTGATTCATATAGAGTGACATTAATTTTACCAGAATTTTGATTGCGCGCTATTCTAGATAATTCATATAAAGACGTGATTCCTGATGCACCAGCTCCTATGATTGCAATTTTATAGTCTTTATTTTTGGGAAAGCTGCCCAGTGTGTTTTTAGCAGCATTAGGATATGATACTAAGGCAGAATCTGGATGACGATAATTTTTACCGATGCTAAAAATTTCGCCGATAGTATACGGTTTTTCATCGGAATCGCTCATTCTAGTTATAACAGTTATACTCATTTAATCACTCCTTTGTTAATTTGATATCATTTTCAATTATTAAAAATCGTTAAGCAACAGGTAGTAAATAGTATCAGATTAAGCAGGAATTTTCGCTTTTTACAATTTGCCTTTTCTTTTTAAGACATAATCCAGTTATAGTTCTTTACCAAACGCTCAGCAATATTGCCGATTTATTTTCTTATGTCTTTGTTACCTATTGCGGGTTAATAAAAACAGATTACTGCAAAAGGTTTACAGAGAAGTGGGGATAGATACTAATAGTTCAGACGCCAGTGACCTCAAAAAATATAAAGACTACGTGGTAAATCGCTACTCTAGTGAGAAATTTGTAAACAGGATAACTGATTTAATTAGTATTTTAATTGTTACTGGAATCGTTGAAGCGGCAACGATTATATCAATAATGGTATTATTGATATATTTGCCAATCACTCAAGCTTATTCAGACGATTTTTTATGTTGTTACCGATAACATGTTATGTGATATATTTTGTGATTATCGCTCTTATCTGTTTTTTTATGTAAATTGCTATTCAATCGATATCCAAACGAAGCGAAAGAATTTAAAAAAGCGCTGGCGAATTATCATTCACAATGCTGACGAAAATGGCTTCGTGATGTTTTGGGCTTTACACCAAGAACACGTCAAGATGCTTAATAATTTACTAATTATCGCGTCTTTTCCTTTCATCTTGACACATTTTGCCTATATCACTTCAAAACCTCGGACTTCACACCTTGCGCTATTGCTTTTACCGCTTTTTGGGCGTGTAATAATTGGGCTTCAAACGCGGTTGAACCTCGGGGTGTATGCGCCATTTTTAGTACCACGTTTCTAAATCCTGCACTCTCTCTCATGCAACCTGGCCAACAATCCATAACTTTCAATCAGCGTGATAGTGACAGGATCAGCAAAAATCCCCAGAATAAAGGGAATGATCTGCTGCCCTATGGGGGTAGAAACACCGGCTCTAGCAGCTTATTTCGTTGATTCGAGATATTTTGTTAAGCCTTTAAGATAGGCCGTATCTTTTCCTTTAAATACAATGCCAGTTTGATTAGACCGCATTTTCACTTGCCGTAAAAACTAATAAGGCACGCCACCCGATTTCTCCATGAATTTCCGATGATACCATTACGCATTTGAACGCGACCCCCATTGCTTATCGACCGGTATAGATTCTGAATTTCAGACTTTTTATTACTGAACAACAGGTTATTAACCACTTCGGGTGTTAGCTCCCCTTTGGAGAGCACATTTCTAAGCCGCGTGTTTTTAAAGTTTATCCGCCTCATTAGCCCAGCTTGCATCTGCCTGCTTAAGCTTTGATACCGTGTTGCTGCCAAGACTGGATTGAACGGCTTGATGCATATCCTCCTCTGTCATCGCGTTGTAAACGCGCTGAACAGCCGCCGCTGAGCGCGTAGAAAAATGAATACGTCGCCTTTAACGTCTTGCCTAAATTGGGTCCGTAAATCTCTTAACAGCTTAAAATCAATATGACCACTATCCAGCTCATGACGATAGGCTTGCAACTTTAGAAACCGTGTCAGCGTCTGCAACGCAACCCAGGCGTTGCATTTTCGCAATATCACCCTGAATCTGATTAGTGGCTTTTATTGGATGCACACTTTCAGTGCCAATCTGTTTTTCAACCTGCTGGATAGGATTACCCGATTACCCGCCGCTTGGAGAATCTTTGACGCCTTCTCTTTTAAGACTTTTAACCACAATTGATCGGTCGTATTCACCAAACTGTGAAGCATAATTATTAACCAACTCACTCCGTGCTTTTTGCTGGGCCGCTCTCATGCTGCTTGTACCCGTTAGCGGAATATTTTCAGCGAAGGTTTGTGCCATACGAGCAATCCGCGATTGCGGTTGTGTCATGTCGGTTGTATGAAGTGGAACCCCTTCCTGTTCAGTAAATTGAATGGCTTTTTGTGCTTCTGGTGAGATTGACCCACGGATGCCCGGATACGCCGCCCCTAATCCCCGGCCTGTCGCGTTAATAATCCCACCCAATGCCACGCCTGTAGCCAAATCAGTTGCCAGTGCGTCTGCGTCGTTCTGATCGCTATTAGCCGCTAAAGCGCCAACCCCGTTCTCAGCCAATAAACTCGATACGCCTTGGGTCGTGCGAGCGGCTAAAGAAGGGACTTCAGTTGCGACTTTTCCTGCACTAACCGGTGTCAAGTAAGGCAGCGCTTCTGAAAAAACTTACCCTTCCGTCGTTTGGGGCGTGAGGGTGCCGGCTTGCAGTCCAAAATCTTTCTCAATGCCTTGCGTTGTTAAACGCGGAGCGGGCTAATGGGTACCGTCACTCATACCGAGTTGATTACCTGCCCATGCAGTGGCACTCGATACGGCATCCGCCATGGATGCTGGAATATTCACGACATTGACCCCTGCTTGCAGTAATCCAGGGCCAGTTTCCGCGACGGCACTCCCCAGGTCAGACATAAAATTCCCTTGCGACGCTGGTTGTTCTTGCGGCTGTTGTATTGATGATGCTAACGGGTATACTGCATAGAAAGCTTGTTGAGCCTGCTCTACCTGGTAACCGGCATGTGGGGCAACCACCTCATTAAAATATTGCGCTTGAGCCTGTGCTTTCTGTTCTGTTGTTAATGCCTGATATTGCTCAGAGGCGATCACATCTTTCCATGCTTTAGCCATTAATCACCCCATAGTGAAGAGAAGCTTGTTTGCTGCTGGGGTGCTGATGATGAATGAGGTTCCCGATAATCGAATTGCTGCTTAACGTTGCTCAGCTTGCTTTCAAGTTGTCCTTTGATTTTCCCCAACGATGAACGAAACGCTTTATCGTTCATTTTTAGACTGAGCGCCCCAACCGCATTAGAAAGCTTTTTTCCTTCCGCATCCGATAATACTCCCATGCCTTTTAGATTGGCTACCATCGGCAAAAATGTTTGCGATTTGAACGTATCCAGCTGAGCTTCAAAGGTCGCAGCTTCTTTTCCCGGCATTGTCGGGAAAGCAGAATTAACACCCATCGCTTTAGAAAGCCCACGACTCTTCTCAAGCTCGTTGAGCGAATCTAAAGCGGTACGAAAAGTATCCGCAGTGCCTTGTGCGGTCGCTTGACGATCAGCTTTCGCGATGGCAGTTTTTTGTTGTGCATCTGCTTGTTTTTGGCGAAGCTCATTCAATTTCAATGCATTTGTTTCCCTAGCAATTTGACGGTCAAGCACCTTGTTCAGGCGTTCTGCTTTTTTATTTCTCTCTCTAAAGCGGCATTTTGAGCAGAAATATTCTGACCCCGCATCGTTAACGTTAGCTGTTCCCTGTCAATGTCACGCCTTGCCATTTTATACTGAATGTCAAAATAGTTTTCTGACCCCAATGCGTGCAGACCAATTAAATCGGTAATTTGATCAAATTGCTGCGGGTCCTACTTATAGGATAAAAACGCGGCTTCCGGTGTCAAACCGAGTTGATTTAATACCGGTGTATTTTTTTGTAACGACGCCATCAGAGGCTGATCACCCCCTTTTAGCCGCTAGGCGCAAATCCATTGCCGCATTGCCAATCATTTGATTGTTATCCTGATCAATAAATCCCATCCCTTTTTGAATGCGTTCTATTTGTTCAGGATATGCCGCCGTGAGTTGTTTCATGGCATTACGATCATTGGCCGCATAAGCGGCACCAAAGGATTTCATAAAATCCGCGTCTGTCTGCTGTTGTTTGTTCGCCTCTAATCGTTCAGAAATAGCCCCTAAACCCTGCGCTAATATCAGACCTGTATTGGGCCTTTCTGCATATTGTGGGACGGTTGCCAAGCCTAATCCCCCGCCGTTTGATTAGCGACTTGCTGACCGGGCAAACCCGCCAGTTGAAACGTTGCCATCGAAACTCCTGATTAAAATAAACTTCCCAATGCACCT
>NZ_OUND01000002.1 GCF_900343025.1 Arsenophonus endosymbiont of Aleurodicus floccissimus
TTAAAAGCTTGATGCTCAAAGAATGTTTTACTGATCGTAACGCCCTTTTGTTCAACTTGCTTTGCCGATGTTTGACCACCTTTACTACTGCCGACCAAAAATAACGTTACTGCATATTAGTTCATATATGAATTAACTGTTTTGTCACTCTTCAAGACTTTAAAATCAAATATTTTTTGATGATGTCTTGCGAGTGCCCCACACAGATTGTCTGATTACATTGTTAAAGAGCGTTCTACCTGGCGTATTATTACGCTTTTCACCTGTAAAGTCAAGTGGTTATTTTTACCTTTTTTTACCCTGCGTCAAGAAAATTCAATTCAATTTATTCGTTCTATACTGACTCAGTAGGGGAGCATTATAGGCAGTTTTACGCAGCTGGCAAGCTTAATTTTGCATAATTAAACAGCAAAGTATTTATATTATACCGAATTATTGACAGAATTATCTAAAAAATAAAATAACAAAAATTATAGCGAAATACGCAAACGTTTGCGTTACAATTGCGTTTGCGACAAAAAATATTTGATTGAAACTAGTTATTTTCGAATATCATTTGTAATAGCCAATAGCAATAAAATTTAATTAATGTTTTAAAGCATTTTATTATTCCAAGGATCTATTTCATGCCACAACTCCGCCCTATTCAGCGTGCTCTACTGAGTGTTTCTGGCAAAGAAGCTATTGTTGAATTTGCTAAAGCTTTATCTCAACGTAAGGTTGAACTTATCTCTACCGGCGGTACAGCTAAATTATTGCTAGCAGCCGGGTTAACTGTTATAGAAGTTTCCGATTATACAGGATGGCCAGAAATGATGGCTGGCCGTGTCAAAACGCTTCATCCGAAAGTACATGGTGGTATTCTCGGCCGGCGCGGGCAAGATAACGAAATAATGAGGCAACATCAAGTTATGCCAATTGATATGGTTGTTGTTAATCTTTACCCTTTTGCAGAAACTGTTGCCAAGCCAGATTGTACGCTAGAAAATACCATTGAAAATATTGATATTGGTGGGTCAGCCATGATCCGTTCTGCTGCTAAAAATTATAAAGATGTGGCGGTCGTGGTTAATAGTCAGGATTATCACAAAATCATCAAAGAGATGGATAATCAGCAAAATTCTCTAACTAACATGTTCCGCTTTGACTTGGCAGTTAAAGCTTTTGAACATACTGCCTCTTATGATGGAATGATTGCTAATTATTTTGGTAAGTTAGTACCTTCTTATTATAGTGAGATGAACCAGCCTTCAGGAAAATTTCCTCGTACATTGAACCTGAATTTTATTAAACAGCAGGATATGCGTTACGGCGAAAATAGTCATCAAGCTGCGGCTTTTTATATAGAGGAAAATAGATTAGAAGCTTCTGTCGCTAAAGCAAGACAGCTACAAGGCAAATCGCTTTCTTATAATAATATTGCTGATACTGACGCAGCCTTGGAGTGCGTAAAAAGTTTTTCCAAACCGGCTTGTGTCATTGTCAAACACGCTAATCCTTGTGGTGTTGCGGTCAGTACTGATATCTGTGCCGCTTACGATCATGCTTTCAAAACTGATCCAACCTCTGCATTTGGTGGTATTATTGCATTTAATCGTGAATTAGATGCAAATACGGCTAAAACAATTATTGAGCGTCAATTTGTTGAAGTCATTATTGCACCTGCGGTTACTGAAGCTGCGCTTGCAATACTTGCAAGCAAGCAGAATGTGCGTATTCTGGCCTGTGGCCAATGGCATTCACCTATTGCAGGTTTAGATTTCAAACGCGTAAATGGCGGCTTATTGGTGCAAGATCGCGATTTAGGTTTAGTGACCAAAGCTGATCTGCGTGTCGTTTCCAAACGTCAGCCAAGCGAACAAGAAATAGATAATGCCCTATTTTGCTGGCATGTGGCAAAATTTGTAAAATCCAATGCCATTGTTTATGCCAAAAATAATATGACAGTCGGTATTGGTGCGGGACAAATGAGCCGAGTTTATTCAGCAAAAATCGCAGCATTAAAAGCGCAGGATGAAAATTTAGATCTTGTCGGATGTGCAATGGCATCTGATGCTTTCTTTCCATTCCGAGATAGTATTGATGCCGCCGCTACCGCCGGCATAACCTGTGTTATCCAACCAGGCGGTTCAATTCGTGACGATGAGATCATAGCCGCAGCTAATGAACATGATATCGCGATGACTTTTACTGATATGCGCCATTTCCGCCATTAATTTAGGGAGCAATAACATGAATATTTTAATTATTGGCAATGGCGGTCGTGAGCATGCTTTAGCATGGAAAGCAACACAATCACCTCTCGCTGACAAGGTTTATGTTGCACCCGGTAATGCCGGAACTGCACTAGAAAAAAATCTAACCAATATTAATATTCCAATAACAGATATTACTGGATTAGTCGATTTTGCCAAAAATAATAATATTGGTTTAACGATCGTTGGACCAGAAACCCCCTTAATTCTAGGCGTTGTTGATGCTTTTCAACATGCCGGTTTAACGATCTTTGGTCCCAGTCAAAAAGCAGCACAATTAGAAGGATCTAAAGCTTTTACAAAAGATTTCCTTACTCGTCATCATATTCCGACCGCCACTTACCAGAATTTTACTGAAGTTGAGCCCTCACTCTCCTACTTAAACAAAATGGGCGCTCCGATTGTTATTAAAGCTGATGGGCTAGCCGCAGGTAAAGGCGTGGTTGTTGCTATGGCTTTAGAAGAAGCCAAAAATGCTGTTCATGATATGCTTGCCGGTAATGCATTTGGCCAAGCAGGTCACCGTATCGTTATTGAGGAGTTTCTTGACGGCGAAGAAGCCAGTTTTATCGTAATGGTTGATGGTGAGAATGTCATTCCTATGGCAACAAGCCAAGATCATAAGCGTGTTGGTAATAATGATAGCGGGCCAAATACGGGTGGAATGGGCGCATATTCTCCTGCTCCGGTTGTCACAGACATTATTCATCAGCATGTAATGGATCAAATTATTTATCCTACGGTAAAAGGTATGGCGCTCGAAGATCGGCGATATCAAGGATTTTTATATGCGGGATTAATGATAGATAAACAAGGAAATCCAAAGGTTATTGAATTTAATTGTCGATTTGGTGATCCAGAAACACAACCCATTATGATGCGCTTACAATCTGATCTGGTAGAACTTTGTCTAGCCGGCGCTAAAGGAGAATTAGCGGGTAAAACATCATTTTGGGATGAACGCTCTGCCTTAGGTGTTGTCATGGCCGCTGAAGGTTATCCGGCCAATTATCGTAAAGATGATATTATTGAAGGGATCAATGATAAACCAGTAGAAATGTGTAAAGTTTTTCACGCTGGAACAGAATTAAAGCAAAATCAAGTCATTACTGCCGGTGGCCGTGTGCTGTGTGTTACTGCGCTTGGAAAGACAATTCTTGATGCCCAAAAAGCTGCTTATCAGAAAGCAGAAAAAATATCCTGGACGGGTTGTTTCTATCGGGATGATATCGGTTATCGAGCACTCGCTCGTTTAAAATAAAAAATTTAAAGTTTCTCTTTTGTTAGCGCCCATAAACAGAAATTCTCATTGGCAACGAGCAATAACTCGTTGCCCTCTGGTGCTTCTAACCAGGAAATAGCCAAGTCATCTGAACTAGTCTTCGCTTTTTTTGAAGCAACCAATTTTCAGCTTGAGCGGTAAACGATGTATCACGTTTTTCACCACTACAAGTTATAATTTGTCCTTGACGCCAATGACCTTGGTAAAGATGAACATTACCAGCAATAAGTGTGTTGCTCAATTCAATTAAACGCTCTGATTCAAATAGCCAGCGAACAATATCATCCTTAGTTAAAGAAATTTTGTTATTATTTATTATGCGCTGCATAAAAAATAATATGGTCATTTTGATTTGATCAAATCTTAGCTGTTGTTGCTCTTTATTTTTATAGTCAAAAGATTGATGCTACCAAATTTGAAATTTGCCAAAGTTTATTTTGACGATATTCAAAGAAAGTAATGGTAGTATCTTTGCCTTGGTAAGGACTATATACAGCGACAACTACTTGACAGTTTGCTTTTTTGATCATTTAAGCACCATAGCCTAACGACGGGCCGGCGTCAGAAATAAATCCACTTGCGCTAAATTCGGGCATTTTAGGTTTACCGGTGCAAGCGCCCAGTAAAATGAGGATATGCCCAATCAATAAAAGGGGTGTAATACCCCCTCTGAATATTCTTTTTCGCAACTGAATTACTTAACTGCTTCTTTCAGTGATTTTCCAGCAACAAATACTGGTACATTAGCGGCTTCAATCTTGAGTTCTGCACCTGTTTTAGGATTACGACCAGTACGAGCTGCACGATAATTAATCTTAAAAGTACCAAAACCAACGAATTGAACTTGCTCACCTTCTTTCAATGCATCTGTAATACATTCAATGACTGCTTCTAACGCACTTTTAGCTTGAGTCTTAGTCAAGTTTGCCTTTTGCGCGACACATTCAATTACATGACCCTTATTCATGTTCTTATTTACAGTCTTATTCATAAGTTATCCTTACACAGTGTGTTTATCATTTGCATAGCATCGAGTACGTTGGATATGTAGAACTTATTAATTCTTAATATACGTCCCGAAAGTACTCCTCTCCACCTTCACTGTAAAGCATAGTATAGGCGAATGTGAAGCGTTAAAAATCAGTATTTATGGTACCAAATCACGTTTTTAAACACTATGAACGGAAATTAGGTAACCTTAATGCCAATATTGCTGATCCCTACTTCACGGAGGTCGGATTTTAATCCTTTAATCAGCGCTACATCCCGCTCTTCACAAGCGGCAAGTAAACGGTAAATCTCCCATTGAATATCCCATTCTTCTTCAATGGTAAGCAATTCTTTCAGTTCTTCATCAGACATCTCTTTACCTGTCTGAGTCATCTCAAACATTGCGATAGTTCGAATCGAAATTTTACTTACTTCAATAGCACCTTCTAATGTTTCCCCACTTAAGTAAGAATGAATTATTTCACTTAAAGCAATACATGCATCAATAGCAGGATGAACTCCGTATATATCAAAATCATTTGCGACGGGAACAACTTCCTCTAACTTTTCCAACTGATTATCAAAATCAATTTTACTATCTTTAATAATCAGTGATTCCCAGATTAAATCTAAAATAATACGATAACGTATTGGATTTAAAAAGCTCGTCTGTTTACAAAACAATTGATAATTAGGATACATACGCTCACATAAACAGGCCATGAAAGTAATATGCCGCCAACTATCTAATTTTGCCAACCGCAAATGAATGGGGTTTCTTAACATCAAATTTCTACTCACTTACGTTTTACGCCGAAGTTTACCTGAAAATCAACAGGTTCCACATATTTTAACTTTAATTATGCCAAATTCTGTTTCATTCGATTAAAAAACGCTCTATTAGAAGCGATTCCATCAGCCCAACGAGTAGGTTCAGGTAAACAATAACCTTTAATAAAATGCTTAACCCATAATAGTAAAGCATCTAAACTTATTTTATGGCCAGGTGATATATAAAGTGGTTTACATCTTTTTTTACTACGAAACACCCAACCAATTTGCTCATTATTATCATTCAATGGTTGGCAGCTTTTCACTATTTCATCTAAAGCTTCATGATGACAACATAGACGATTTTTTGCTATACCAATCGTTGGAATATCTAATAAAAGCCCAAAATGACTAGCTACCCCAAAACGACGAGGATGGGCTATTCCTTGGCCATCAACCATAACAAAATCGGGTTTATGTTGCAGTTTTTCCCAAACCGCCAGTAGTGCAGGATACTCTCGAAAAGAGAGTAAACCTGGAATATAAGGAAATTCAGTCGGTATACGGGCAATATGATATTCAACAATAGCAAGTGAAGGCCAGTGCATAACAACCATTGCGGCTCGGGTTATAGTACCTTTTTCTTCCAATACAACATCAGCACCAGCAATAAGATTAGGGGTAGCAAAATTATCCGTAAGAATAATTTGTTTAGCTTTTGTGGTCTGTTCCTGATGTAATAATTTGGTATCAATCATATTTATTTTTTACTTAAAAAATTTTTATATAAATATATTTTATTATTTGTTTTATAATACAAAATTTAAAAAATACATTTAAATAATTGTAAATATTTAATATAGATTTAATAATAAATAAAAAAATATAACAATTATTATTTATCGGCATTTTCTTTGTTTGGATAAACCTTACTTATTGATGATATTGCTCTGATAATTTATGTACTGAATTAATAAAATTTTTAACATGCTCAGGTGGAATATCCTGGTGAATGCCATGACCTAAATTAAAAACATGGCCACTGCCCTGACCGAATTGCTTTAAAATTGTTTTAACCTCAAACTCGATACGTTCTTTTGATGCATATAATATAGAAGGGTCCATGTTTCCCTGTAATGCAACCTTATCTCCTACACAAGAACGAGCCTCTTCAATATCTGTCATCCAGTCGATCCCTAACGCGTCACAACCGGTCGCAGCCATTGCCTCTAACCATTGGCCACCGCCTTTAGTAAATAATGTCACCGGGACTTTACGTCCTTCATGTTCTCGCTGTAGACTATCAATGATCTGATGCATGTAATGTAAAGAAAATTGATGGTAATCAGGCCCGGTTAATACACCACCCCAAGTATCAAAAATCATCACCGATTGAGCACCAGCCAGGATCTGAGCATTTAGATAAAGAATGACACTTTGGGCCAACTTATCCAATAATAGATGTAACGCTTTTGGCTCCGTATACATCATCTTCTTAATATGGGTAAAAGCCTTACTGCTTCGTCCTTCTACCATATAAGTTGCCAACGTCCATGGGCTACCAGAAAAACCGATTAATGGCACTTTTGCTTGTAACGCCTTGCGGATAGCACGTACAGCATTCATTACGTAAACCAATTCTTGCTCAGGATCAGGAATTGGCAGTTTCTCTATATCAGCCAAACAATCAATTGGACGCTGAAACATCGGCCCTTCTCCAGCTGAAAAATAAAGACCTAACCCCATCGCATCAGGAATAGTAAGAATATCTGAAAACAGGATCGCCGCATCTAATGGAAAACGATCTAGCGGTTGTAATGTCACTTCACAGGCTAACTCGGTATTTTTGCACAATGAGAGAAAATCACCGGCTTGCTGACGAATTTTTCGATACTCTGGTAAATAACAACCAGCCTGGCGCATCATCCATACAGGGGTTTTATCAACTGGCTGCCGTAATAGCGCACGTAAGTAGCGATCATTTGTTAATGCAAACATCATTAGCTCCATTAAATGGCAATTAGAAATTGCCAATTATCATCGTGTATTTGCCTTTTTATTGTTGCTTAAATCAGCAACAACTTAGATATAGCGTGATTAATATTATTTGTATAAGTTATCATTTTCTTGTCGACATAAAGCCAGTGTATCTTGAATTAAACGACGAGCTATGGTATTACGAGAGCGGTAATTTATCATGATGATACCAGTCCCGCACTAATTAATTCATTAGGATTAGCCTGGATTTCACTACCGACATAATCAGCCAGAAAACCGATCATTAATGAATGAGGAAAAGGCCATGGCTGTGAAAGGATATAATGAATGTTACTAATGATAATATTATTCTCTTCTTTCACTTCCCTTGTCACTGCTTCTTCAATAGTTTCACCTAGTTCAACAAATCCTGCTAATACAGTAAATATTGGCTTTTTTTTATGACGCCGATGTTGAGCCAATAAAATATGATCAGCACGTCGAATAGCAACAATAATACAGGGCGCAATTTGCGGATAATAGCATTCATGACAATGACTACACAAGCATGCCCATTCGGTTAAGCTAGCTGTCATTTTGTTGCCACAATAGCCCGCAATAATGGTGCGAACGATAAAACTCTACCAGTTGAATACCGCGTCCAACTAGTTTCAATAGCCCCTGATCTTGACTGGCAATCCATCGCAGCGAACACATATCCGTTGGTGATTTTGCTATAATTAACCAAATCGTTTCCTCTTGCCATTCACCAATAGGGAGTGCCTCTTTTCCTGTTAACGACCAAAATTGGGCGGAACCTTTCGGTAAATCACCATTCGGCAACCAAATTCGACCAGCAGAACTAACCACCCACCAGCCTGTTTCTGTTCCTGTTAATTTTTTTCTAATCATATAGCTCAATTCTTCTATATTTTATTGATTAGTGAATTTTGAAAATATGCCTTACTTGAATCCCAGTTAATATAGGCTAACTCATTTTCATCAATATCAAGTATCTATTTTGATTAACAGTTGTTTGATGGAGAAGTTATCCATTGCAGTTTTCATTATCTCTCTTATATACTGACATCATCTTGTCGGAGTGCCTAGTCGGTTTAATAATACCTACAGGCTGAGACCGTTAACTCGGGTCCGCGGAACCTGATCAGGCTAATACCTGGGAAGGGAACAAGAGTAACCGACCTGCGATTTTGACTTATCAAAAGTAAACAGGGCAATTATTATACTATTACTCTCACCGAGCTCCAAACAAGCAATTTCTCTCTTACGTGAACCATTTATAATAATTTTAGGAATTTGCTATGTCGAAAAATATTATTGCAACCAGCGATATTGCCGTTAAAACCAATAACACTTCGCCACGAAAAGCACAACGTGAAGCGGCACAACGTTTTCTTGATAAGCTACAAAATATCAACTTTCCCAATTCAAAACGGATCTATTTAACAGGTTATCACCATAATACCCAAGTTCCTATGCGTGAAATTCAGCTTTCACCTACCTTGGTTGGCGGTACAAAAGATAAACCATTGTTTGTAGAGAATGAGGCAATACCTGTCTATGATACTTCTGGCACCTATGGCGATCCTGATGTAACTGTAGATATTAAGGAGGGTTTAAAAAAATGCCGCCAATACTGGATCCTCGATCGCAATGATACTGAGTTAGTTAAAAAACCAAGCTCTTATTTTACTCAACAACGACTGGCTGATGCAGGATTGAATCATCTTCGCTTCAATCGCCGACCACAACCATTAAAATCCAAAACCGAAAAAACAGTCACGCAGTTGCACTATGCCCGTCAAGGGATAATCACGCCTGAAATGGAATTTATTGCGATCCGCGAAAATATGGGACGCGAGCGTATCAATAATAAAATATTAACTCAACAGCACCCAGGCCAAAGCTTTAATGCCAACCTGACAAACAATATTACCCCTGAATTTGTTCGACAAGAAGTTGCCGCTGGACGTGCCATTATTCCCGCCAATATTAACCATCCTGAATCCGAGCCGATGATCATTGGTCGAAATTTTTTGGTAAAAGTCAATGCTAATATCGGTAATTCCTCAGTAACTTCATCGATTGAAGAAGAAATTGAAAAACTAATCTGGGCGACTCACTGGGGAGCTGATACCGTGATGGATTTATCGACAGGCCGTTATATCCATGAAACGAGAGAATGGATCTTACGTAATAGCCCAGTTCCTATTGGTACAGTGCCAATTTATCAAGCACTAGAAAAAGTCAATGGCGTTGCAGAAAATTTGAGCTGGGAAATATTTCGCGATACCTTACTTGAACAAGCTGAACAAGGCGTAGACTACTTTACCATCCACGCCGGTGTCTTACTACGCTATATACCAATGACTGCTAATCGATTAACTGGTATTGTTTCTCGCGGTGGTTCTATTATGGCCAAATGGTGCTTGTCACATCATCAAGAAAATTTTTTATATACCCATTTCGACGAAATCTGTACAATCTGTGCTGCTTATGATGTCTCTTTGTCCCTTGGCGATGGATTACGGCCTGGCTCCTTACAAGACGCTAATGATGAAGCGCAATTTGCTGAACTGTATACATTAGGCGAATTAACCAAGGTAGCCTGGCAATATGATGTTCAAGTTATGATAGAAGGCCCTGGTCATATCCCAATGCAAATGATCCGCCGCAATATGACGGAAGAATTAACTCATTGCCATGAAGCGCCATTCTATACCTTAGGGCCTTTAACCACCGACATCGCACCAGGTTATGATCACTTTACCTCTGGTATCGGTGCTGCTTTAATTGGTTGGTTTGGCTGTGCCATGCTCTGTTATGTTACCCCAAAAGAACATTTAGGTTTACCTAATAAACAAGATGTAAAACAAGGACTGATTACCTATAAAATTGCCGCCCATGCCGCTGATCTGGCTAAAGGCCACCCTGGGGCTCAAATTCGTGATAACGCCTTATCCAAAGCCAGATTTGAGTTTCGGTGGGAAGACCAATTTAATCTGGCTCTGGATCCTACAACCGCACGTGCCTACCATGATGAAACACTACCGCAAGCCGCTGGTAAAGTCGCCCATTTTTGCTCAATGTGTGGCCCTAAATTTTGTTCTATGAAAATTTCACAAGAGGTCCGTGAGCATGCAGCTCAAATGGCACAGATGTCGGTAACATTTCGCGCCCACGGCAGTGAGCTATACCACGATATGGAGACGATTTCCCGATGACAAAATGGCCTGATCACGCATTTGCAACTACGGAGCATAAACTTGGCTTGTATCCCGTGGTTGATTCCGTTGAGTGGATAAGGCGCTTGCTTAGCGTCGGTGTTACAACTATTCAATTAAGGATCAAGGATCGATTAGCCAATAACCTCGAAGAAGATATTAATCAGGCAATTATACTAGGCCAGCAATATCAAGCTCGCCTATTTATTAATGACTATTGGCAATTAGCCATAAAACATGGCGCCTATGGCGTCCATTTAGGGCAAGAGGATATTAATTTCACTGATCTAAATCGCCTACAAAAAGCGGGATTGCGCCTAGGAGTTTCGACACATAATCAACAAGAACTGATTAAAGCAAAGCAATTAAAACCCTCTTATATTGCATTAGGACATATTTTTCCTACTACTACAAAATTAATGCCCTCTTCACCGCAAGGTTTAGTAACCCTAAAACAGCAGATTAATGACACACCAGATTATCCAACTATTGCAATAGGCGGTATCTCTTTAGCATGTGTTCCTGCAGTGCTTGCAACTGGCGTCGGGGGTATTGCTATGGTTAGCGCGATCACTAAATCGACTAACTGGCGCAAAGTTATTGCTCAGTTACTCTATCTCATCGAAGGTAAGGAAATGATCGATGCTTGATGATGCTATTTTTATGCGCTATAGCCGCCAACTATTACTTGAAGAAATCGGTAATAAAGGACAACAAAAATTAACAATGAGCAAAGTGCTTATTGTAGGATTGGGTGGACTGGGTTCACCAGCGGCACTTTATTTAGCGGCGGCCGGTGTCGGCGAACTCTGGTTGGCCGATAACGATAAACTACATATTTCCAACCTGCAACGACAAATTCTTTACTACACGCAGGATGTTTCTCAGCTTAAAGTCACATTAGCAGCAAAACAACTTAATCAGCTCAATCCACAAATCAAGATAAAAACATTTAATACCAAACAACATTATCATTCTCTCCGTCCACTTGTCCGTAATACGGATCTAGTATTGGATTGTACTGATAATATGTTAACCCGCCAGGCAATTAATGCAGCTTGCGTGGCAGAAAAAAAACCACTCATTAGTGGTAGTGCAGTAGGATTCAATGGTCAACTGTTAGTGCTTGAACCGCCTTATCACCAAGGCTGCTATGCTTGCCTTTATTCTGATACCAATGAACCCTATCAAAACTGCCGCACAGCAGGAGTTGTCGGACCGATTGTTGGCGTTATTGGCACTCTGCAAGCCTTAGAGGCGATTAAATTATTAATCAATTTACCTTCTTCGCTCAATGGAAAACTGAAATTATTCGATGGCAAACAACATAACTGGAATACCTTGCAACTTAGCAAAGCAAAAAGCTGTTTAGTTTGTGGAACCAGGAGATAAATATGCACATTATGCTAAATGATCGATTGATCGAACTTAATAGTGCGATCACAATCAGCCAATTATTTGATCATCTGAAACTTAACGCATCAGGTATTGCAATAGCAATTAATCAGATCATTATTCCCCGTGAAGATTGGAACCATCACTATATTAACCACCAAGATAAAATCCTGCTATTCCAGGCCATTGCCGGAGGCTAATTTATGCTAAAAATTGCTGATACTGTTTTTCAATCACGTTTATTTATTGGTAGCGGAAAATTCGCTAATTCATCATTGATGACCCAAGCTATACAAGCTTCTGGCAGTCAGTTAGTCACCATGGCTATGAAGCGGCTTGATTTAATAAATAAAAATGATGATATTTTGGCGCCATTACAAAAAATCGGTGTCAAATTATTACCTAATACTTCTGGCGCTAAAAATGCCCAAGAAGCTTTATTTGCCGCTCGTCTAGCGCGTGAAGCCTTAGCCACAAACTGGATAAAACTTGAGATCCACCCCGATACAAAATACTTATTACCCGATCCGATTGAGACGTTAAAAGCGGCTGAACTATTGGTAAAAGAAGGTTTTATTGTTTTACCTTATTGTAGTGCCGATCCTGTCTTGTGTCGGCGTTTAGAGGAGGTAGGTTGCGCTGCTGTGATGCCGCTTGGCGCCCCTATTGGCACCAATAAAGGATTAACTACCTACGATTTTCTACAAATTATTATTGAACAAGCCTCGATCCCAATTGTTGTCGATGCAGGGCTCGGAGCACCCAGTCATGCATTAACCGCTTTGGAGATGGGAGCCGATGCTGTACTGGTAAATACAGCCATTGCCGTTGCTAATGATCCTGTTGTAATGGCTCACGCTTTTCGCATTGCCACTGAAGCAGGTGAGATAGTACAAGCTGCCGGACTCGCGGCGCAGCAGCATCGAGCTGCATCCACTAGCCCTTTAACTCAATTCCTCGAGGCATTTCAATAATGACGGCTTTTACTGAAATTTATCAGCAACTTGATTGGCAGCAATTAGCGATACAAATTAATAGCAAATCGACTCAAGAAGTTGAAAAAGCGATTTGCTCAGATAGACCGTCCCTGAATGATTTTATGGCTCTCATTTCACCCGCTGCCTACCCCTATCTGGAAGTTATCGCTCAAAAAGCGCAAAAATTAACCCGTCAGCGCTTTGGCAATACTGTTGGTCTTTATGTACCGCTCTATCTGTCTAACCTATGTGCTAATAATTGTACTTATTGTGGTTTTTCCATGCACAACCCAATTAAACGAAAAACACTTAACGAAACAGAAATTATTGCAGAATGCGAAGCGCTACGTTCCATTGGATACAATAATCTATTGCTGGTAACCGGTGAACATCCAAGCAAAGTAGGGATGAATTATTTTCGCCAATATATTCCATTAATTAAAAAATATTTCAGTACGCTATTGATGGAGGTTCAGCCATTAACAATTACAGAATATAGGGAACTGAAAAAAATTGGCTTAGATAGTGTACTGGTTTACCAGGAAACTTATCATCAACCGACTTATCAGCAGCACCATTTACGGGGGAAGAAACAAGATTTTTTTTGGCGTTTAGAAACACCGGATCGCATTGGCCAGGCTGGTATTGATAAAATTGGTTTAGGTGCACTAATCGGATTATCCAATAATTGGCGAGCTGACTATTATCTCGTCGCAAATCATCTATCTTATCTGCAAAAAAAATATTGGAAAAGCCGTTACTCTATTTCTTTCCCCCGAATACGCGCTTGTATAGGGAGTATTCAGCCAGCATCGACCATCCACGAAGCAGAGTTAATTCAATTAATCTGCGCTTTCCGTTTATTGGCACCCGAAGTTGAGCTTTCATTATCAACCCGTGAATCTCCTTTTTTCCGTGATAATATTATTCCACTGGTTATCAATACCCTTAGCGCTGGTTCAAAGACTCAACCCGGTGGTTATGCTGATAATCATCAAGCACTGGAGCAATTTACTGTCTATGATAATCGCAGTGCTGAAACCATGGCTAAGGTTATTATTAATGCTGGACTCCAACCCGTCTGGAAAGATTGGGATCACCATTTAGGCCGTTAATAAAACACCACCTTAATCGGTGGTGATAGCAGATTAGCTCGATCAAACAGTTAATTTTTAATTCGTTTTTTTTAGCAACTAAATAGAATAAAAATTTACTTAGCTATGAGCTTACTATAGTGATACCTACATAATGAGTCTTTATTGATCAACAATAATGTCTTTATTAATAATTTGTTGCTCGCCATTGCCCACCCATTTGGGCAAATTTTTCCATTGGATTATTCCGCAAGGCATACGGATTATCACCCAGTTTCACTTTACCTTGAATAGTCGTCAGTGCCAACATCATTCCAGCAGCTTTTGCTGCATCCATAACTTGTCTATTATAGGCACCAAAAGGGATATGCTAAGTAACGTTGAAAAGGATTAAATGGCGCTAGTACACGACAAGGATGGGCAAAATCAAGTTTTACCGTACGATAAGATCAGCTAAAAATAATCGGTTGGTTTTTATTATCTAATCTATGCAGAAAATAGGAGTGAGATTGAATATCAAAGACATCACGACTGTTTTTCAATTCATGTCTACTCATAAATTGTAAACCATTCGGATCTCATTTTTGATCATGAAATTTAACAAAAGCGTTGTCAGCTGTGCATGTTCTTTTAAGATTGGATGAGCATAGCGATAAACCGATTTTAAGCCATCATAAAAAGTTATACTGACCACCTTATCCGGTAAATTAATTTTTTTCTTTAAATAACCATCAACTTCATCCAAGGTAATTGTCTGATAACCCGCTTGTTTTAAGTAATCCATTTGAGCTTTAAAAGCTATTACCGAAGTAGTTGTTGATGTATGGCGAAATAATTTATTTTCATTTCATTATCAGGAAGTAAATGATGATACCTGAGAATTGGGATCCCTTTATCTAATGAAACATCTTGACCATCAATAAAAGCCAGTCTACCACCAAGATCAATAATAAACCAAGAGCTCTTGGATGATGAGTCAAACTCAACTTTCTTCGCTGTACTGGATAACGTAAATCGGCGGACAGAAAACCAATAACCGTGCTTTTCTCATCTGTGTTTTCATAGATGGGCGTTTTTTCAGTGGTCACTAAATAGTCATAAACTGGCTGATCTAATTGTTTTAAAGTATCAGTCAGAAACTGATTTTTTTGCCTCAAAAGCTTGTTGTTGAGTAATATAACCAACACTATTACCAAAATGAAAACGGTAAAAATTATTTTTCGCCGGTTGCATAAGTAAAACTGAATTTTTCAATAACCAACCAGCTGGCCGTATTTTTCCTCCCACTACCGCATAAATCACACTATCCTAGCTAACTTTCATTGGTTTGTTGAAATTAGCATCAAGACGTTTTTCTAACAATGGAACCATGCTGTTTTCCGCGTAAAGTGGAAAACCGAAAAAAAATAAATAAAAATACTCAATATATATAAAATAATAAAACGACAGCATGTCATTATTTGATTTTTTCCATAATATAGCTATAAAAATGCCCTCTTTATGAGGGCATTTTTTACAGATCAAGCTGCATTATTCATGGTCTCGGTTACCAAAACCCGCATTTAGCAATTCTGCCAAATTAGCCGTTGCCTCATCAGCGCTAACTTGTGATGATTCAACAGGTTCATTAACCATATGACGACGACGCATCCGATCTTGGTGATATGCATAGCCTGTACCGGCAGGAATTAGACGGCCAACGATGACGTTCTCCTTCAAACCACGAAGTTCATCACGTTTTCCAGCCACCGCAGCTTCGGTAAGCACACGTGTTGTTTCCTGGAATGACGCTGCTGAGATAAAGGACTCTGTCGCCAGAGACGCTTTGGTAATACCTAGCAGATCACGACTGAAGGTAGCAGGCACTTTTTCATCTTGCTCTAATTTACGGTTCGCTACTTTAACACGTGCACACTCTACTTGTTCACCTTCCAAGAATTCAGAGCTACCAGCATCAACAATTGTCACTTTACGTAACATCTGACGAACGATAACTTCAATATGCTTATCGTTAATTTTAACACCTTGTAGACGATAAACTTCCTGGACTTCATTGGTGATATAACGAGCAACAGCATGCGCTCCACGCAAACGTAAAATATCATGTGGTGATTCCGGACCATCAGAAATCACATCACCACGCTCAACTCGCTCACCTTCAAAGACATTAAGCTGACGCCATTTAGGGATCATCTCTTCGTATGCATCATCACCATCTATCGGTGTGATAACTAGGCGACGCTTACCTTTAGTTTCCTTACCAAAAGAAATAATACCGCTAATTTCAGCCAAAATAGCCGGATCTTTTGGTCGACGTGCTTCGAATAGATCAGCAACCCGTGGTAAACCACCAGTAATATCCTTAGTACCGCCCGATTCTTGTGGAATACGAGCTAAGGTATCACCAATATTAATTGTTGCACCATCATCCAATTGAACAATCGCTTTACCAGGCAAGAAATATTGCGCTGGCATATCAGTACCTGGAATTAATACATCATTGCCTTTCGCATCAGCAACACGCAATGCAGGACGCAAATCTTTACTACCCGCAGTACGCTCAGCTGTATCAAGCACAACAATTGATGATAAACCCGTTAGTTCATCTGTCTGACGTATAATAGATTGTCCATCTGCCATATCAGAGAAACGAATAATACCCGCAACTTCACTGATAACCGGCATGGTATGTGGATCCCAGTTAGCAACCGTTTCACCACCATTAACGCCATCACCATCACCTTTATTAAGGTGTGCACCATAAGGAACTTTATAGCTTTCTTTGGTTCGGCCAAATTCATCTACCACTCGCAATTCTGCATTACGAGAAGTGATAACCAAATGACCTTCAGAGTTTTTTACAAACTTAGCATTAACTAGTTTGATATTACCTTTGTTACGTACCTGAATACTCGATTCCGCAGCAGCACGTGATGCAGCACCACCAATATGGAATGTACGCATTGTCAACTGTGTGCCAGGCTCACCGATTGATTGAGCAGCAATAACACCAACAGCTTCACCTTTATTGATAATATGACCCCGCGCTAAATCACGTCCATAACATTTCGCACAAACACCGAAGTCAGTTTCACAACTTACAACAGAGCGTACTTTTACACTATCAACAGAGTTAGTTTCCAGCTCATCACACCATTTTTCACTTAATAAGGCGTTACGCGGTATTAAAATGTCCGCTGTACCAGGTACTAATATATCTTCCGCTGTGACTCGACCCAAGACACGTTCACGTAAAGGCTCTTTAACGTCACCACCTTCAATAACTGGTGTCATTAAAATACCGTCGTGGGTACCACAATCATCCTCAGTGACAACCAGATCTTGTGCAACATCAACTAAACGACGGGTTAAATAACCTGAGTTTGCTGTCTTCAAGGCGGTATCGGCTAGACCTTTGCGTGCACCGTGAGTTGAAATGAAGTATTGTAATACGTTCAAACCTTCACGGAAGTTAGCGGTGATCGGTGTCTCGATAATTGAACCATCCGGCTTCGCCATCAAACCACGCATACCCGCTAACTGACGGATCTGTGCGGCAGAACCACGTGCTCCAGAGTCAGCCATCATAAAGATGCTGTTAAACGAAACTTGTTGTTCGTCTTGGCCATCACGATTAACAACAGTTTCTGTGGATAAATTCTCCATCATCGCTTTTGCGACACGCTCATTAGCCGCAGCCCAAATGTCAATAACTTTGTTATAACGTTCGCCCGCAGTAACCAGACCTGATTGGAACTGTTCTTGAATTTCGGCAACCTCAGCTTCAGCTTCAGCAATAATACTGGCTTTTTTCTCTGGTATTACCATATCATCAATACCAACAGAAGCACCAGAACGAGCTGCATAAGCAAAACCGGTGTACATGATCTGATCGGCAAAGATAACGGTTGGTTTTAAGCCTAAAACACGGTAACAAGTATTAAGCATTTTAGAAATGGCTTTTTTACCCAACGGCTGATTAACCAATGAGTATGGCAGGCCTTTAGGTACAATCATCCATAAGATAGCTCGACCAATTGTGGTATCAACTAACTGAGTTGCAACCTCAACATTACCTTCACCATCACGGACTTCTTCTGTAATACGGACTTTAACGCGAGCATGTAGGGATGCTAAGCCTGAACGGTAAACCCGCTCAGCTTCTTTCGGTCCAGACAATACCATGCCTTCGCCTTTAGCATTTACACAATCTCGTGTCATATAGTACAAACCAAGTACCACGTCTTGAGAAGGTACTATGATAGGTTCACCACTAGCTGGCGACAAAATATTATTTGTCGACATCATTAAAGCACGCGCTTCTAACTGCGCTTCTAAAGTTAACGGGACGTGAACAGCCATCTGGTCACCGTCAAAGTCAGCGTTATAAGCAGCACACACAAGTGGGTGTAATTGGATTGCTTTACCTTCTATCAAAATAGGTTCAAATGCTTGTATACCAAGACGATGCAGCGTTGGTGCGCGGTTTAGCATCACTGGATGTTCGCGAATCACTTCATCGAGAATATCCCAGACGACAGCTTCTTCACGTTCAACCATCTTCTTGGCTGCTTTGATCGTTGTCGCTAATCCACGTAACTCCAATTTACCATAAATAAATGGCTTAAATAATTCTAATGCCATTCTCTTCGGCAAACCACATTGGTGCAGACGAAGATAAGGACCAACCGTGATAACAGAACGACCTGAATAATCAACACGCTTACCCAATAAGTTTTGACGGAAACGACCTTGCTTACCTTTGATCATATCGGCCAAAGATTTCAGCGGACGTTTATTCGAACCAGTAATTGCACGTCCACGACGTCCATTATCCAGCAGTGCGTCAACCGCTTCTTGTAGCATTCGTTTTTCATTACGTACAATGATATCAGGCGCAGCCAAATCCAATAGACGCTTTAAACGATTGTTACGGTTAATAACGCGACGATATAAATCATTTAAATCAGAAGTTGCAAAGCGACCACCATCTAGCGGAACAAGCGGACGCAAATCCGGCGGTAATACCGGTAGTACATTCAGGATCATCCACTCGGGCTTATTACCAGACTGAATAAACGCTTCTAGCAGTTTGATACGCTTAGTCAATTTTTTCCGCTTAGTTTCAGAGTTAGTTGTATTTAACTCTTCACGTAGCACTTCACATTCTTGCTCCAAATCGAGATTTTTTAGCAAAGATTGGATAGCTTCTGCACCCATTTTAGCGTCAAATTCATCACCAAACTCTTCCAAAGCATCAAGATATTGCTCTTCAGTCAAGATTTGTCCACACTCTAAGCTTATCATACCCCCTTCGACCACAACATAAGATTCGAAGTAGAGTACCCGCTCAATATCACGCAAAGGCATATCAAGTAACAAACCAATACGTGACGGTAATGATTTTAAAAACCAGATATGTGCTGTCGGTGAAGCCAACTCAATATGACCCATACGTTCACGACGCACTTTAGTTTGAGTAACCTCAACACCACATTTCTCACAAATCACACCTCGGTGTTTTAATCGTTTATATTTACCACACAAACATTCATAATCTTTAACTGGCCCGAAAATACGCGCACAGAAAAGACCATCACGCTCAGGCTTGAACGTACGGTAGTTAATAGTTTCTGGCTTTTTCACTTCACCAAATGACCATGAACGGATCATATCTGGAGAGGCCAGAGCAATCTTGATCGCATCAAACTCTTCTGTTTTAGTCTGTGCTTTCAGAAACTTTAATAAGTCTTTCACGGAATGGCTCCTGTCGGAGTTAAACCTGCGAGGAAGCGCTTTTAGCCACTTCCTCCTAAACACAGTGTAACAATTTGTAAAGCTTAGTCGCGACTAAGCTTTACAACATAACTTATTACTCGTCTTCCAGTTCGATGTTAATACCCAGCGAACGGATCTCTCTCAATAATACATTGAAAGACTCCGGCATCCCTGGTTCCATCTGATGGTTGCCGTCTACGATGTTTTTATACATCTTAGTACGTCCGTTCACATCATCGGATTTAACGGTAAGCATTTCTTGCAAGGTGTAAGCGGCGCCATATGCTTCCAAAGCCCAAACTTCCATCTCACCAAAACGCTGACCACCAAACTGTGCTTTACCACCCAACGGTTGTTGAGTAACCAGACTATAGGAGCCTGTTGAACGTGCATGCATTTTATCATCTACTAAATGATTTAATTTTAACATATACATATAGCCAACTGTCACCTGACGTTCAAATTTCTCGCCTGTACGACCATCATACAATGTAATCTGACCGGAAGTCGGCAACTCAGCTAAAGTTAATAGCTCTTTGATTTCTTTTTCTTTTGCACCATCAAAGACCGGTGTTGCAATTGGCATACCTTTCTTCAAATTATGTGCTAACCGCAGAACTTGTTCATCAGAAAAGGTACTGAGATCAACTTTTTGACGAGGATCATCTCCTAAATCATAAGCTTTCTGAATAAATTCTCTCAATTTTGCTACTTCACGCTGTTGTTTCAGCATGGCATTGATCTTATCGCCAATACCTTTAGCAGCCATCCCCAAATGGGTTTCCAGAATTTGACCAATATTCATACGTGATGGTACGCCCAGTGGGTTCAAAACAATATCAACAGGGTTACCACTTTCATCGTAAGGCATGTCTTCAACAGGGTTAATTTTCGAAATAACACCCTTGTTACCATGCCGACCAGCCATTTTATCGCCCGGTTGGATTTGGCGTTTTACTGCCAAATAAACTTTAACGATTTTCAATACGCCTGGCGCTAAATCATCACCTTGAGTGATCTTACGACGTTTAGCCTCTAGCTTCTTCTCAAATTCAGCTTTCAGCTCATCATATTGCTCAGCTAATTGCTCTAGCTGATTTTGTTTTTCTTCATCCTTTAAGGATAATTCTAACCAACGTTCACTCGGTAATTTATCCAGTTTTTCACCTTCAATACCGCCATTAGTTAGTACTGCTCGGATACGGGCAAATAAACCTGCCTCAAAGATACGCAACTCTTCAGTTAAGTCTTTCTTCGCATCACGAAGCTGCATTTCTTCAATTTCTAACGCACGTTTATCTTTCTCTACACCATCACGCGTAAAGACTTGTACATCAATAACCGTTCCTGATACCCCATTTGGTACCCGCAGTGAAGAATCCTTAACATCAGAAGCTTTTTCACCAAAAATGGCTCGCAGCAATTTCTCTTCTGGCGTTAATTGCGTTTCACCTTTCGGTGTTACCTTACCAACCAGAATGTCACCGCCCGTTACTTCAGCACCGATATAAACAATACCTGATTCATCCAATTTGGATAATGCAGCTTCACCTACGTTAGGAATATCTGCCGTAATCTCTTCTGGCCCTAACTTAGTATCACGTGATACACAAGCTAACTCCTGAATATGAATGGTGGTAAAACGATCTTCCTGTACCGCTCGTTCAGATACCAAAATAGAATCTTCAAAGTTGTAACCATTCCAGGGCATGAACGCCACCCGCATATTTTGACCAAGCGCCAATTCACCTAAATCAGTAGATGGTCCATCAGCCAAAACATCACCGCGTTCAATCGGTTCACCGAGCGAAACACATGGCATTTGATTAATACAAGTATTCTGATTAGAACGCGTATATTTAGTCAGATTATAAATATCAATGCCGGCTTCGCCAGGATACATTTCATCTTCATTAACTTTGATAACAATACGTGAAGCATCAACATACTGAACGGTACCACCACGTTTAGCTACCGCTGTTACCCCAGAGTCAACAGCAACGGCACGCTCCATACCCGTTCCAACCAATGGTTTATCTGAGCGTAACGTCGGTACCGCCTGACGTTGCATGTTCGCACCCATCAATGCACGGTTTGCGTCATCATGCTCAAGGAATGGAATTAATGAAGCACCAACAGAAACAACCTGTTGGGTTGAAACGTCCATATATTCCACTTGATCTTGGCTGAATAAACTGGATTCACCTTTATTACGGCAAGTGATTAATTCTTCAACAAACCGACCATCATCATCTAAAACAGTATTCGCCTGAGCAATGATGTAGTTACCTTCTTCAATCGCTGATAAATAATAAATTTCATCAGTAACGATACCATCTCGTACCAAACGATAAGGCGTTTCCAAAAAACCATACTCATTGGTTTGTGCATAGACAGACAATGAGTTAATCAAACCGATATTCGGTCCTTCAGGTGTTTCAATTGGACATACACGTCCGTAGTGCGTTGGATGTACGTCACGAACTTCAAAACCAGCTCGTTCACGTGTTAATCCACCTGGCCCTAATGCTGAAATACGACGTTTATGTGTGATTTCAGACAGTGGGTTATTCTGATCCATAAACTGCGATAATTGGCTGGAACCAAAAAACTCTTTAACCGCAGCAGAAATCGGCTTCGCGTTAATCATGTCCTGAGGCATTAATGCATCCAAATCGCCTAATGATAAACGCTCTTTAACCGCACGCTCAACTCGCACTAAACCAACTCGGAACTGATTTTCAGCCATTTCGCCAACCGACCGAATACGACGGTTACCTAAATGGTCAATATCATCAACTTCACCTTTACCATTGCGAATACCAATGAGTTTTTTCATCACATCAATGATATCTTGTTTACTTAAGATGCTTGAGCCTTCAATTGCTTCACGATCTAGTGAGCGATTAAATTTCATGCGCCCTACAGCGGAAAGATCATAACGTTCTTCAGAAAAGAATAAGTTCTCAAAAAGATTTTCTGCCGCTTCGCGAGTAGGTGGCTCGCCTGGACGCATCATACGGTAAATTTCAACTAATGCACTTAAACGATCATTTGTTGGATCAGTACGCAATGTTTCTGAAATATATGCACCATGATCTAAGTCATTAGTAAATAAGGTCTCAATGGTTTTATGACCACCTTGACTTAGACGTGCCAACATATCCAAAGAAAGCTCTGTATTAGCTATACAGATTAATTCGCCAGTACTTTCATCAATGTAATCTTTAGCTACCACTTTACCAGCAATATACTCAATAGGTACTTCAATACTGCTGATTTGGTCTTTTTCTAGCTGACGAATGTGACGTGCAGTAATACGGCGGCCCTTTTCAATATAGACTTTACCGTTACCGTTGGCTTCAATATCAAAAGAAGCCGTTTCACCACGCAAACGTTCAGGTATTAACGTCATCAACAGTTTATTATCACTAATTTGGAAAATCGTTTTCTCAAAAAAGAGATTGAGGATTTCTTTGGTACCATAATCCATCGCACGTAGAATAATAGTCGCCGGTAATTTACGGCGGCGATCAATACGAACGAAAAGATTATCTTTAGGATCAAATTCAAAATCTAACCAAGAACCACGATAAGGAATAATACGTGCATTATATAATACCTTACCTGAAGAATGGGTCTTACCTTTATCACTATCAAAAAATACACCAGGGCTGCGATGTAATTGAGAGACAATAACACGCTCTGTACCATTGATAATAAAAGTACCATTATCTGTCATGAGTGGAATTTCACCCATGTAAACTTCTTGCTCTTTTATATCCTTTACTGAGCCTTCTGGCGCTTCACGCTCGTAAATAACAAGGCGTAGTTTAACCCGTAAAGGAGCAGAATAAGTGACACCACGGATCTGACATTCTTTAACATCAAATACAGGTTCACCAAGGCGATAGCTAACATATTGCAATTCAGCATTGCCACTGTAG
Organism: Arsenophonus endosymbiont of Aleurodicus floccissimus; assembly: GCF_900343025.1. GTDB lineage: Bacteria > Pseudomonadota > Gammaproteobacteria > Enterobacterales > Enterobacteriaceae > Arsenophonus. The sequence goes on from NZ_OUND01000002.1 coordinate 23,712, forward strand.
CTTTGAATTGGAAATACAGAACGGAATGCTGCTTCCAGCCCATTCTGACCTTCTAAATCTTGCTCGATAAACTTAGCGAACGAGTCAAGTTGGATAGATAAAAGATAAGGAACATCCAAAACTTGTGGACGTTTACCAAAATCCTTACGAATACGTTTTTTCTCGGTATAGGAGTAAAACATAGGGTTCCTCAGCTTGCTGATCAGTGGCCCACTCTGTCCGTCCTAAAGGACAGCATCTGCAATACTATTTTTTGGAACGGAAAACAGATTATTTTCCACAATACTTATTGCTATTACTCTTAAATCATTTCATTGCATTATATAACTACCAATCTTTAATTGTCAGAGTCATAAACGCAGTATATTAAGTGTCAATAGCAAAAAATATTGAAAGGATAACTCAGTAACTAAATAGTGTGAAATATTACTGATACCCTACAATACACATAGCGCAAAAAAGCTGGTGACTAAAAAACCACCAGCCGTCAGCCTATAAAATTAGGCTGCCAACTTAAGGCAAAGCTTATTTAACTTCAACAGAAGCACCGGCGTCTTCCAGCGATTTCTTCAATGTTTCAGATTCGTCTTTGCTTACTGCTTCTTTAATTGTTGCTGGCGCTGATTCTACCATTTCTTTAGCTTCTTTTAGTCCTAAGCCAGTTGCTGTACGAACAGCTTTAATAACCGCAACTTTGTTAGCACCAATAGCAGACAAGATAACATCAAACTCAGTTTTTTCTTCAACTACTTCAGCTGCACCAGCTGCACCAACCGCGACTGCTGCTGCCGCAGAAACGCCAAACTTCTCTTCCATCATAGTTATCAGTGCAACAACGTCCATTACAGACATTTCTGCAACTGCATCAAGAATTTGTTCTTTAGTTATTACAGACATAACAAGGGTTCCTAAAATTCAGAAATATTTTATACGTTAAAAAACAACGACGGAAATAGCCTTAAGCAGCTTCTTTCTGATCGCGTAGTGCCGCCATAATGCGAGCCAACTTACCTGCAGAGGCTTCTTTCATGGTTGACATCAGACGCGCAATTGCTTCTTCGTAAGTTGGAAGAGTTGCCAAACGATCGATTTGATTCGCTGAAATAAACTCTCCTTCAAAGGCTGCTGCTTTAATCTCGAATGCTGGATTCGCTTTCGCGAAGTCTTTAAACAAACGAGCTGCTGCACCCGGATGTTCATTAGAAAAAGCAATCAAGGTTGGACCAATAAACGCTTCTTTGAGGCACTCATAAGCAGTACCTTCAACAACACGGCGCATCAACGTATTACGAACAACACGCAGATAAACACCTGTTTCGCGACCTGCTTTACGCAGTTCAGTCATTTTATCTACAGCTACACCACGAGAATTCGCGACAACTGCAGACAGCGCACCTTTGGCTACTTCGCTGACTTCAGCAACAATCGCTTGTTTGTCTTGAAGATTTAGTGCCATTAGCTTCTTGCTCCTGGATTAACCGGGTTACCCGGGGACTCACATCACTCAAAACATCCTATATATTTGAGCGTTAAATACGGTGAGCAGAATCCAGAAATTAATCTTAGTGGCTCTGTCACCGTCTACGTAGGATATTAAGTAATCACTTACACCTACGGTCTTGGACGTGGCCTGGATAAGGCCAGACACCAACCTAAATTCAGCGTTTGCTATTTTCTGTTTAAAATATAAATATAAAGCATAAGTCGTTAAATTGTATCCAAATTTAACACAAAGGTAAAGCTAAAAATGATACTCAAAAATTATGCTGACGCAGATAATCCTGCTTAATCAACAGTAACTCCTACTCCCATCGTAGTAGATAGGCTAATTTTCTTAATATAAACACCTTTAGCAGAAGAGGTTTTTGCTTTTTTCAACGCAACCAATAGTGCTTCAAGATTTTCTTTTAATTTACTATCGTCAAAATCAACTTTACCGATGGTGGTATGAATGATACCGTTTTTATCATTACGATAACGGATCTGACCCGCTTTGGCATTTTGAACCGCTTCAGCGATATTAGGAGTTACTGTACCAACTTTGGGATTTGGCATTAAACCACGAGGTCCTAAAATCTGACCTAACTGGCCAACAATGCGCATTGCGTCTGGCGAAGCAATAAGAACATCAAAGTCCATTTCACCCTTTTTAATTTTATCAGCTAGTTCTTCCATACCAACTAATTCAGCTCCAGCAGCTGTTGCAGCCTCAGCATTCGCTCCTTGAGTAAATACCGCAACACGAACAGAACGACCGGTACCATGCGGCAAAACAGTTGCCCCACGAACATTTTGATCAGATTTACGTGCATCAATACCAAGATTAACTGCAACGTCAACGCTCTCTACAAATTTAGCCGTCGCTAATTCTTTCAAGAGTGTAATTGCTTCAGTAATATCATATTGTTTAGTTGCATCAATCTTTTCACGGATATTGCGCATACGCTTGGTTAGTTTAGCCATTGATTAATTAACCCTCCACCAGCAAACCCATGGAACGAGCAGTACCTTCAATTGAACGCATCATCGCTTCAATATCAGCCCCTAGCATATCCGCAGCTTTAGTTTCAGCAATTTCACGAATTTGTACGCTGGTTACTTTACCAACTTTCTCTTTATTTGGTGTACCTGAACCTGATTTAACACCCGCTGCTTTTTTCAGTAATACGGCGGCAGGTGGTGTCTTGGTTATAAATGTAAATGAACGGTCTGAATAGACAGTAATTACAACTGGAATTGGCAAGCCTTTTTCTAAGCTATCTGTCTTAACATTAAACGCTTTACAAAATTCCATGATATTCACACCTTGCTGACCCAAAGCTGGACCAACAGGAGGACTAGGATTAGCCATACCTGCTGCAACTTGCAGCTTAACATAGGCTTGTACTTTCTTAGCCATGCATATTTCCCCTCTAATTGGGTAATGTCGCTTCAATTATGAAGCTCCCCTGTGCATATAATGACCCGTGTAATTTTCAGACCATAAAAAATAAAGGCGAAAAATTGTAGCTAAATTTCCCGCCTTTAGCAAGTTGTCAAGTGTATTACACTTTTTCTACTTGACTAAAATCTAATTCTACCGGTGTTGCGCGACCGAAAATAGAAACCGATACTTTAAGACGGCTCTTTTCATAATCAACTTCTTCAACCACACCATTGAAATCTGCAAATGGACCATCACTAACACGAACCATTTCTCCTGGCTCAAACAGTGTTTTAGGTCGCGGCTTATCCCCTACTTGCTGCAAGCGATTCATAATCGCATCAACTTCTTTATTGCTAATAGGAGCTGGGTGATCTGGTGTACCACCAATAAAACCCATAACACGTGGTACACTTCGCACTAAATGCCAGCTAGCATCATCCATAGTCATTTGAACTAAAACATATCCTGGAAAGAATTTTCGTTCACTTTTACGACGTTGGCCACTTCGAATTTCCATAACTTCTTCGGTTGGCACCATCACTTCACCAAACTTATCTTCCATATCATGCAACTTGATATGTTCATGCAATGACTGGGCAACTCTAGCTTCAAAACCAGAAAATGCCTGAATAACATACCAGCGTTTTTTAGGGGATTCAGACATCTTAGAACCTCAGGACTGTAATAAATGAAACTAAACGCACCAGTATACCATCTAATCCCCAAAGAATTAGTGCCATAACGGCAGTAACTGCCGCAACAATTAATGTTGTCTGTAATGTTTCCTGGCGCGTTGGCCAAATGACTTTACGCATTTCAATACGAGCTTCGCGAGCAAATGCTAAAGTTGCTTTTCCTTTTGCTGTCCACAATGCAATGCCACCAGCAAGCGCAGCAATAGCAACAACTGCGATGACACGTAATGCAAGATTGTATTGTCGGAAATAATAATTACTAACAATAGCAATAACTAAAAGAATCGCGACTAATACCCATTTTGCTACATCAAAACTACGTCCGCTTTCTTGAGCATCGCTATTCACACTCATAAATCAACCCGTTACTATGATATAATAAAAAGTCAATTTGCCTCGTAAAACAATTCAAATTTAACCGAAATAAAACATACCACTATTGTATCTCACTTTACGCCATAAACCAGTATGACATTCAACTATTGAGAGACATCCAATAATTCTTTAATCAGAGCCTATCTCACCAATAATTAAACTACCATATAAGCTATTGATGAGATAGGTTCTTCACTTATCCAAGCTAGTATAAAAAAGGCATCAGATGATGCGCTTTTTACAATTATTGCTCTAAAGATTAAGCAATAATTTTAGCAACGACACCGGCACCGACTGTACGGCCACCTTCACGGATCGCAAAACGTAATCCTTCATCCATCGCGATTGGCGCTATCAACGTCACTTTCATATTGATATTATCACCTGGCATTACCATCTCTACGCCTTCTGGCAACTCGATTGTGCCCGTTACGTCCGTCGTCCTAAAATAAAACTGTGGACGGTAACCTTTAAAGAATGGCGTGTGGCGACCGCCCTCATCTTTGCTCAAAATATATACTTCTGATTCAAATTGAGTATGCGGATTGATTGAACCTGGTTTTGCTAATACTTGGCCACGCTCTACATCTTCACGCTTGGTACCACGTAATAATACACCTATGTTCTCACCTGCACGACCTTCGTCAGCAGTTTGCGGAACATTTCTACGCCCGTACACGTCGTTTTGGTCGTCTCTTTAATTCCGACGATTTCAACTTCTTCACCAACCTTAACTACACCACGCTCTACGCGGCCTGTTACTACGGTTCCACGGCCTGAGATCGAAAATACGTCTTCGATTGGCAACAAGAACGGTTTATCTATCGCACGCTCTGGCTCTGGGATATAGTCATCTAACTCTTTCGCTAACTCTAGAATTTTCTCTTCCCACTCAGCAACACCTTCCAACGCCTTTAACGATGAACCTTTAATTACCGGAGTGTCGTCTCCTGGGAAATCATACTGAGAAAGAAGCTCACGCACTTCCATTTCAACCAGTTCCAACAATTCTTCATCATCAACCATATCACATTTATTCAGGAAAAGAATGATGTAAGGTACACCTACCTGGCGACCTAATAGGGATATGCTCACGTGTTTGTGGCATTGGACCATCTGTTGCTGCAACCACTAAAATTGCGCCGTCCATTTGTGCCGCGCCAGTGATCATGTTTTTTACGTAATCTGCGTGGCCTGGACAATCAACGTGGGCATAATGGCGGGTTGGGGTATCATATTCTACGTGAGAGGTAGAAATTGTGATACCGCGTGCTTTTTCTTCCGGTGCATTATCAATTTGATCAAATGCACGTGCACTACCGCCATAAGTTTTCGCTAATACGGTAGTGATTGCTGCAGTTAAAGTTGTTTTACCATGGTCAACGTGGCCGATTGTACCAACGTTAACGTGCGGTTTTTTACGTTCAAATTTTTCTTTAGACACGACTCTATTCCTTATAGAGTTCTCTCAAACAATAGGAGAGAACCAGATTAAATAGTTAAAGAAAGCTAATTACTTAGCTTTACGAGCTTCAATAATTGCTTGAGCAACATTGGTCGGTGCTTCATTGTACTTCAAAAATTCCATTGAGTAAGAAGCACGACCTTGAGTTTGTGAACGCAGATCTGTGGCATAACCAAACATTTCTGATAATGGTACTTGAGCGCGAACTGTCTTACCAGTTGCTATATCTTCCATACCTTCAATCATACCACGACGACGGTTCAGGTCACCAATTACGTCACCCATGTAGTCTTCAGGCGTTTCAACTTCAACTTTCATGATTGGCTCCAGTAAAACTGGACTTGCTTTCATGAAACCTTCTTTGAAAGCCATAGAACCTGCAATTTTGAATGCCATTTCCGAGGAATCAACCTCATGATAGGAACCATCATACAATGCCACTTTGACATCAACAATGGGGTAGCCCGCCAGAACACCATTTTTCATCTGTTCTTGAACGCCTTTATCCACCGCAGGTATGTACTCTTTAGGTACAACGCCACCAACGATTTCATTGTGGAATTCATAACCAATTTCATGGCCTGCTTCCAAAGGTTCAACGCGTATCCATACATGACCAAATTGACCACGACCACCAGACTGACGAACAAACTTACCTTCCTGCTCAATAGACTTACGAATAGTCTCACGGTATGCTACTTGTGGTTTACCAACGTTCGCTTCAACTTTAAATTCACGACGCATACGGTCAACCAATACTTCCAGATGCAACTCACCCATACCAGCAATAATTGTCTGACCAGATTCCTCATCTGTTGACACGCGGAAGGATGGATCTTCTTGAGCCAAACGACCTAAAGTAATACGCATTTTTTCTTGGTCAGCTTTAGTTTTAGGTTCAATAGCAACCGAGATAACAGACTGTGGAAATTCCATACGCTCCAAAATAATTGGCGCATCCATAGCACATAGCGTATCACCGGTAGTCACATCTTTGAGGCCGATAGCGGCAGCAATGTCACCCGCTCGGACTTCTTTAATTTCTTCACGTTTATTAGCATGCATCTGGACGATACGACCAAAACGCTCTTTTTTATCTTTAACTGGGTTAAGAACGGTATCCCCTGAATTAACTACACCAGAGTAAACCCGGAAGAAAGTCAAATTACCAACAAATGGGTCAGTTGCAATTTTGAATGCCAATGCTGAAAAAGGCTCATCATCACTTGCATGGTCTTCTGCTGGTGTATTTTTACCATCGGTTAAAACACCATTAATTGCCGGAATATCAGTAGGTGCAGGTAAATATTCAATAACCGCATCCAGCATTGCTTGTACACCTTTATTTTTAAAGGCTGAACCGCATGTAACCAAAATAATTTCATTATTCAATACACGCTTACGCAATGCTTGTTTTATCTCTTCTTCAGACAGCTCTTCGCCACCAAAATATTTTTCCATTAACTCATCTGATGCTTCAGCGGCAGCTTCAATCAGCTTACTATGCCACTCTTCAGCTTCAGCTTGTAAGTTTGCTGGAATATCTTCATAAACGAAAGTGACGCCTTGATCACTATCATTCCACTGGATTGCTTTCATTTTAACTAAATCGATAACACCAGTGAATGACTCTTCAGCGCCAATAGGTAACTGAAGTGGAACTGGTCTTGCTGCCAGACGTGACTCAATCTGTTCAACAACACGTAAGAAATTAGCACCCATGCGATCCATTTTATTAATAAATGCGATACGGGGTACTTGATACTTATTTGCCTGACGCCAAACTGTTTCAGATTGTGGTTGAACACCACCAACTGCACAATAAACCATTACCGCACCATCAAGAACACGCATAGAACGTTCTACTTCAATAGTGAAGTCAACGTGTCCTGGGGTGTCAATGATGTTGATACGGTGTTCGTCAAACTGTTTACCCATACCAGACCAGAAAGCAGTAGTTGCAGCTGAAGTGATAGTAATACCACGCTCTTGCTCCTGCTCCATCCAGTCCATCGTTGCTGCGCCATCATGAACTTCACCAATTTTATGGCTCACGCCAGTATAAAATAGTATACGTTCAGTTGTTGTGGTCTTACCAGCATCAATATGGGCACTAATACCGATGTTGCGATAACGCGTAATGGGAGTTTTACGAGCCATTTTTTCCTCTCTCGTGACTGTTCAATTCGTACAAGGGTAACGCCATGTTACCCTTATGAACATAACTAGCGAATGCTACCAACGATAGTGTGCAAACGCCTTGTTAGCTTCTGCCATACGATGAACATCTTCACGTTTTTTAACAGCAGTGCCTTTCTTTTCAGCCGCATCAGATAATTCGTTTGCTAAGCGCAAAGCCATCGATTTATCACCGCGTTTACGAGCAGCTTCAACAATCCAACGCATTGCTAATGCATTACGACGGACAGGACGAACTTCAACAGGAACCTGGTAAGTTGAACCACCAACACGGCGTGATTTAACTTCCACTGTTGGACGAACATTATCCAGAGCTATTTCAAAGGCTTCTAAATGATCTTTTCCAGCACGTTGAGCCAGGGCCTCAAGCGCACTATATACAATTGCTTCTGCGGTAGATTTTTTACCATCTACCATCAAAATATTAATAAATTTAGCTAATAATTCTGATCCGAACTTTGGATCTGGTAAAATTTTACGTTGACCAATTACACGACGACGTGGCATGGATATACTCCGTTTTTAAATTCAGGGTTGTCCAAAACTCTATGAGTTTATTTTGACATTAAAAATTAAATGTTTGGCCTTACTTAACGGAGAACCATTAAGCCTTAGGCCTCTTAGCGCCGTATTTAGAACGACCTTGTTTGCGATCTTTGACGCCAGAACAGTCCAGTGCGCCGCGGACAGTGTGATAACGCACACCCGGTAAGTCTTTAACACGACCACCCCGAATCAAGATTACTGAGTGTTCCTGCAAGTTATGGCCTTCACCACCAATGTAAGAAGACACTTCATAACCATTAGTTAAACGAACACGGCATACTTTACGTAATGCTGAGTTAGGTTTTTTAGGGGTAGTAGTATATACGCGAGTACATACACCACGTTTTTGCGGGCAAGCTTCCAGTGCAGGAACGTTGCTTTTCACAACTTTCGAGCTACGTGGTTTGCGAACCAGCTGATTAATTGTTGCCATTAAAAAAGCTCCTGGTTTTTGCTTCGTAAACACGGATATTTTCCTCGTTTGATCGCCATGATAAAACACGAGGACGCGAAATTTTATTGCTGACAGAGGCAGGTGTCAAGAAATATACAAAGGATCATCCATTACCAAGCAAAATATTGTGGATGTTTTACCGTTAATTGCACAAAATCAACAGAAGATATCTGACGGACATAAGATGACATATATGGCATTAATCCTCTTGCTTCTACATCATTTTGCAAAGCAAAAACTTGAATCCCTTTATCTTTTAATTGCATTAAAAAATTATTATCTTTATTAGCCGATGAGATTTTATGTCCTAGCAAAACCCCATCCTGTAATAATAATACCTCATCCAGCTCCGTTAATAAGCTAATGAGTGAATCAAAGTCATTATAATAAGGGGAAGTAGAAATGGTATATAGCATGTTCGTCTTATGTTTAACTAGAAAGTCAGAATTACATCATAATCTGCTAAGTTACGTCTAAGCCTGTCAACAGGAATAACTGTTGCCGGTAGGATAAAGCTACTGTCAGTAGAGAATCCTCTTGCTTCAAGATCTTCCTGACAAATATAACAAGCATTAATATCATATAATGGCAGTAATTTATAGGTTGAAATGTAATCACGCGCCAGGAGTTTACTCGGATTTTGTCTGGCCAGTAATTGGCAAACGCCATCAGAAATAAAGAAAACACCAATCTTTTCAGTTAATGCAGAAGTAGCAAGCAAAGCATCTAATCCTTCACGACCACTTGAAGTTCCATGAGGTATTTTCATAAATACAAATGCTATTTTTTTCATATTTAACTCAAAATTGAACTGTGCGATCACAGACAAGCATGGCCTCAGCCAAACTACCTAAGCCGCTCAATACAAAATCCTCATCTAGATTAGCGCCGGGTAAGTGACTATTTTTGGCTTCAGTTTCATCAATAATACCCCGTCGCAATGCAGCAGCTACGCAGACATTCAATTGACATCCTGTCTGCTGTGCTAATGTTTTCCATCCTATAAGTAAATTAAATTCATCACTAGCCGGTGAAATTAATTGATTACCGTTATAAACACCTTCTTGATAGAAAAAAACGGTTTTTAGTATATGTCCTTCCATAACCAAAGCATTCGCGAATTGCCAAGCATTAGTGGCCTGCTGAGTTCCATAAGCAGGCTCTGTCACTAATAGGCAATAAGTCAAAGGCTTATTTAACGTAGAAGCCCCCATTTATTTACTCACCACTTTTAAACTGCCGTATATAGAGATAAACCGTGTGCTTAGAAATATTCAAACGATCAGCAACCTGATTAATCGCATCTTTAATATCAAAAATTCCTTTTTCATATAAATTAAGCACGACTTGTCTGTTTTTCATATTATTTGGCACATTGCGATCAGCATTAACTTCTTCTATAGTAAATTCCAATGCCTGAGCAACAAGATCATCAACACAAGAGGCAAAATTAACGTTGGAAGCAACTTCATGGTTTTTTCCCGGCACAAATGTTTTGACTATCTCAGAAAATGGCATATCTAAATTCATATTAATACAAAGTAAACCAATAACTCGCCGTTTGGGATTACGGATGGCAATAGTGACTGATTTCATTAAGGCACCACTTTTTGCGCGCGTAAAATAAGCTTTCGATACACTGGAATCAATATCGGTCATATCATGTAGCATACGTAAAGCTAAATCGTTAATTGGTGAACCAATCTTACGGCCTGTATGTTCACCATTAGCTATTCTGACCGCTGAACATTTTAAATCTTCAAGTGAATGAAGAACAATTTCACAATGCCCACCAATTAACATAGCCAAACCGTCAACCATCGATTCATAAGATGTCAAAATCGCGTAATCAACACCATCAAACGGTTGATCATCCAGTAAATCATTATCACAGCTATCATTAGAATATAATAGGTTAGACATTCAGACTCCATCCTCTACATATTGACGAAACTTTATTAAACGATTATGTGAGTAAACACTGATCTTATTATTAATGTGCAATTTATTTAGCAATCATCAATACGCTAAACTTACGGTAAAAAGAATCTAAGACGTTAAAACCACAAAGACCAATCGTCAAAGGATCTCATGTCAGACCTTTGGCTTGCCTCACAGGACATAAACAAAAAAGTAACTTAATCATTTAATTTAGACAAAAATCACAAAAAAACCTGCTAATAATACTTTAAGCAAATTGAATAATATTAACATTTATAAAAATACTTTAAATTATATTCGAGGTATTTATTGATAATGCGCAATTTCTATTACCGCATTTATATTGCTACTCATCATAAATTAATTAAAATAAATCTCGACTATCCAGGGTATGCCAAGGTATGTAAGAAAGCCAAAGGCATAGTTTAGATCTGCCTCTTTTGTCTCTCAATTATTTCTTAGCCGGTTTGATATCTAATAACTCAACATTAAAGATCAAAGTTGAATTTACTGGAATTACCGCTGCTGCAGATTTTCCGTAACCTAATTCTGGTGGAATAATAAGTTGAAGTTTGCCGCCTTTTTTCAATTGTTGCAAACCTTTGGTCCAACCAAGGATCACTGAATCAATCGCAATTGTTAACGGTTCATTACGCTTATAAGAACTGTCAAATACTGAGCCATCAATTAAACGACCTTCGTAATTTACCACGATAGTATCTTTATCTGTTGGCTTTGCTCCTTGACCAGGTTTTTCAGTTTTATAAATTAATCCACTTTTTGTTTTTACTGCACTTTTCTCTTCTTTAAGATATTTAGCTCAATAATCATCACGCAATTTACCATTCTTTTTACTTGCTTTTTCCATTTTTACCTGGGCTGCAGTTTGTATTTTTTTTCAAGTGCTTTTAAGGTTGTTTCTATTTCTTGATCACTAATTTTACTTTTATTAATAAATGCATCCTGTACGCCAGCTAAAAGCTGTTGCCTATCAAGATTAATACCGATAGATTTTTGCTGCATTAAAGAATTATATATGTAACGATCCAGTGAAGCACCTAATGCATAAGCGCTACGCTGATCTTCATTATCAAATTTCTTATTTGCATCAGCAGCGAATACTTGCGAGGTATTTAGCAACATAGACAAAGATATCACTAAAAGAGTTGTTTTAAATAATGATTTCATTCAATTCTCCAATTATGTTTATTATTACTAATCAGTCATAGTAAAGTGTGTTAGCTAATTAACTGCGAGATAATACAATCAATAAGTTAAGGGATTAAATATAGTTAAACCAGGCCAATAAAAAGAAGCTACCAGGTAAATCATAATAGAAAAAACTTCTCTAAGGCTTTATCAGTAGGCATTATATCGAATATCCAATCTATGTATTTCACTCCCGACAGGAGGTTCAAGTGGATTTACTTAAAAAATATGAAGAAAGATTAGAGGATTTGGAAAGTAAATTATCTTTTCAAGAGATCACCATTGAAGCGCTTAATCAAGTGGTTGTCGAACAACAACTTGAAATGGTTAAATTAAAAGAACATATGCAACTGGTTACTGAACGATTAAAAGCCACACATTCATCACCATTAGCGCCAATGAATGAAGAAACTCCACCACCACACTATTAAGCAATCAAAAAATCAGCGAGCCTATTTTCTCGCTGATTTATTTCAATCTAGGCGATTATTATGCCAACTTAACGACAACCACAACCACCATGTCTATGAGAACACTCTTTATCACCATCATGTTCACCATGACAGCAACCACCCTCATGACCATCCTCACTATGAACATGGCCGTGCGCTAATTCTTCTTCAGTAGCTTCCAGGATCGCGATAGTTTTAACATTAAATTTTAAATTCTGAACAGCTAAAATGTGATTACCATCAATGATAACCTCATCACCTTCAATACCTGTAATTTCTACCGGTACTGAGCCCATATCGGTATCTGCTAAGAAACGCATACCAACTTGTAACTCATCAATACCAACAAAAACATTTTTTGGTGCACGTTGAACTAAATTCTCATCATATTGGCCATAAGCGTCATCAGCTTGGATCTCAATATCGAAATGTTCACCAACAGTGCGTCCTTCGAGTGCCTTTTCTAAACCTGAAATCAAAGAACCACGACCATGCAAATAATCAAGTGGCGCACTGTCCGACGACTCATCAACTAATGCATTATCTTCTGTTCTCACTTTATAAGCCAGGCTCACCACTAAATCTTTCGCTACTTTTTTCATTACATCTCCTACAACGTCGTGGATAAAAAATTTTTCCGATTGTACAAAAAAAGGACAGCTGTATTGAAACTTATAAAAAACATTATTTTTATTACAAAGTAAAAATTTCTATTTACAAATTTTTATCTTTGATATGACTATCAGATCCATCTAATGTCTGAGATTGCCTATAGTGACACTTTTTACATTCAAGGTAATCAAATGCATTTTTTTGCCAAAGTATCAGGATATCTTGAGATTGGCACTTAGGACAAACAGCGCTAGCAATGAATCTTTTACGTATTACAGAGGTTCACTTTCTCGCTAATTAATCTTATGTTAATCCCAACTTTTTGGTTGTCCACGCCCTTGTGTTATTTCTATTTCAAACAATTCTTCAAGTTCTCTACGCACTTCTTTGATTCGAGTCGCTTGGCCAATCTCACCCTCACCGGCTTTAGGCGAATTTTCTTTAAATATTCTAACATCTAGTCGACGAAAATGCTGTTTAGCCTGATGAGGATGTACACCTAGATTTATCAATGTCCTTTCGCCCATCTCAAGCGCACTGACAAATGTCTCTCGACAAAAATCGGTCACACCATTTTCTCGTAATTGATGCGCTTCAAAACGTCCTCGTGCTCTCGCTATAATATGAAGATTGGGAAAATTAGCCTTACATAAATGAACTATCCCTATCACTTCTTCCGGATTATCGCTGGTAATAACAATCACGCTGGCTTTCGCCGCTCCGGCCGATCTCAGTAATTACAAATCTTGCGCATCGCCATAATAAACTTTATAGCCATAGCGTTGAATCGTATAAATTGCACTGGCATTTTGCTCTAATACCGTAATACGAATTTTATTGGCCATTAATAAACGACCAACAACTTGGCCAACACGCCCAAACCCTACCAAAATAACTTGTGGATCGGTATCCTCAACAAAAGGTTTTTCAATCGGCTCATTACGCACATTGTACCAGTGAGTCAGTAATTTGCTGATTAGCTGCATCATCGGTGGCGTTGTCATCATTAATAAAGTAACGATAACTAATAACAGCGACATTTGCTCGTTACTCATTACTTTCACATTAATAGCGGTCGCGAAAAGATAATAAATGCAAATTCACCAGCCTGACTCAACACGCCAGCAAACAGTAGACGTGAAGAACGACACACCAGCACTAGCCAACCTAAAATATAGAGAATAGCAAATTTTAGTATTACCAGGATCACAACACCGAAGACTATTTCTAATAAATGTGACCAAAGGATGGCTAAATTAAGCGACAGGCCAACAGAAATAAAAAATAAACCTAGTAGCAAACCTTTATAAAAGGTTCTATCGTGATCTCCAGCCCATGACGAAATTCAGTATCAGCCAGTAGCACATCCGCCATAAATGTGCCAAACACCATAGAAAAGCCCAGTTTTTCCATAAAAAAAGCCGCACCTAATACGACAAACAACGAAGCAGTAGTAAATATTTCATGAATACCGGATTTAGCAACCAGATGAAATAATGGCCGTAATAAATAGCGCCCTCCTACCCATAAACCAACAAAGGCAACCATTTTTAGTCCAATTCGATACCAATCGCTATCAGCTGTTCTACTGGCAAGAAATGGAATAAGTGCCAATATCGGGATCACTGCCATATCTTGAAAAAGTAAGACAGAAAAACCCAATCGCCCACTTTCTATATTACTCATGTTTCTTTCATGCATAATCTGTAAGGCAATTGGCGTTGATAACATCGCTAAGCCTAGCCCACCAACTAGTGCTGCTTGCCAAGAAAAATGAATAATTAATCAGTAAACCGGTAAATAGTGCGGCTGTTATGATCACCTGGAGCGGTGCCAACAACAAAAATTGAACGCCTTAATGTCCATAATTTAACTGGATTAAGTCCCACCACGCCTAATTCAGCGAAATGCATAATTTCATCAACATTTCGGATAAACCCTAGCACAAATGGCCCAGTGACAATACCGGTTAATAAATATCCTAATACCGCCGCCCCTAGCCGAATTTTTTGGGCAATAGGTACCATAATGACTCCCGCTAGCAGGAATATCATAATAGAACGGAATGAACTAAATTCTTCCATAATTATAAACCTCCATGCTCTAAGGGTGATTTTAGCCAATCACGATAGGCTTTTGCACACTCCTGCATGTCTTCAAGAGAATGCCTTCTTGCGATATAAATAATCACCGGTAATAACCATTGTATTTCACACATTAAAACAATAAGTTCAAAAGGACGTAACAATTCAGTTAACAGAAAACGGTTATAACCACCATATTGATAAGCTTCCTGAGGCGCTGCAGTAGTAATAACCGAACGCCAATATTTACCTTTAAGTTGTTTACTTTGTTCACAAACAAAATTTCGCGTTAATACTCTATCGAACCACTCTTTCAAAAGAGATGGACAACTATAGGTATAAAGCGGATACTGAAAAATGATAATTTCATGCTGACAAAGCAACTTCCGTTCATAGCTGCTGGCATTCATAAAATAGTCCGGATAAGTGCCATATAAATCATGAATCACAACATTGTCTAAATCCTAAACTCATTCAATGAGCATCTTATTCGCCACAGATTGAATAGGTTCAGGATGGGCATAGATAATGAGAATTTTGGGTGGTAGCGACATAATTAGCTCCTCAAAAGCGTGCCAGAAGCACAATTTTTAGTTAACATACACACAAAAGGTCATTTATATTCTTGAAAATTATAAATGATTTAGTATATTATCAAGATACGGTTTATATGATTGTATTTTCATCGCTACAAATGCGCTGTGGTATTCGGGTTTTACTAAATAGTGCAACAGCTTCTATCACACCAGGCCAAAAAGTGGGCTTAATTGGCAAAAATGGCTGTGGAAAATCGACTCTATTTTCGTTAATCAAAGGTGACATGCAACCTGAAGCAGGAAGCATTACTTTTCCAACGACTTGGGCTCTCGCTTGGGTCAATCAAGAAACACCTGCGCTAAAAAAATCTGCCATTGAATATGTCATTGATGGCGATCATGAATACCGCAAATTAAAAAAACAACTACAACTAGCAAATGACAAAAATGATGGCCATGCTATTGCATTAATACATGGTCAACTGGATGCTATCAATGCTTGGAGTATTCGTGCTCGGGCTGCGAGTTTATTACATGGTTTAGGTTTTTCACCATTACAAATAGATGAACCTGTCAGCGCCTTTTCCGGCGGATGGCGGATGCGACTAAATCTGGCACAAGCTTTAATTTGTCGTTCTGATCTATTATTACTCGATGAACCAACTAACCATTTAGATTTAGACACGGTTATTTGGTTAGAAAAATGGCTTAAAAATTATACCGGCACTCTGATCCTGATTTCCCACGATAGAGATTTTCTCGATCCTATCATTGACAAAGTGCTGCATATCGAACCAGAAAATTTATTCGAATATACCGGTAATTATACTTCCTTTGAACAACAAAGAGCTACTAAACTGGCGCAACAACAAGCACTTTACGAAAACCAACAAGAAAAAGTTAACCATTTAAAAAAATATATTGATCGTTTTCGTTATAAAGCTACAAAAGCTAAACAGGCGCAGAGCCGGATTAAAAAGTTAGAGCGTATGGAACTCGTTGCCCCCGCCCACATTGATAACCCATTTCACTTTTCGTTTCGAGCACCAGATTGTTTGCCTAATCCCCTGCTTAAAATGGAAAAAGTTAGCGCTGGCTACGGCGATAAAGTAATCTTAAAATCAATTAAACTCAATCTGGTTCCCGGCTCAAGAATTGGTTTACTCGGCCGTAACGGGGCGGGTAAATCAACCTTAATCAAGTTACTTGCTAGTGACCTATTACCCCAACAGGGGGAAATTTCCTTATCGAAAGGCATTAAACTCGGTTATTTCGCACAACATCAATTAGATTATCTGCGCATGGATGAATCGCCATTACAACATCTATACCGCCTTGCTACGCAAGAAACTGAACAACATTTGCGCGACTATCTTGGTGACTTTGACTTTAAAGACGACAAAGTAAATGAGCCATGCATGCATTTTTCCGGCGGGGAAAAGTCGAGGTTAGTATTAGCCTTGATTGTCTGGCAACGGCCTAATCTTCTGCTGCTCGATGAGCCAACTAATCATCTAGATTTGGATATGCGACAGGCATTAACAGAAGCATTGATTGTATTTGATGGCGCCTTAATTGTTGTATCCCATGATCGCCATTTACTGCGCTCAACAACAGATGAATTTTATCGCATTCATCAAGGTCAGGTTGAACCTTTTGCTGGTGATCTGGACGACTATCAAAAATGGTTAACCGAACAGAATAAACAACAGCACCAACAAATTCGTCAGAAACAGTTACAAAATAAGATGCTATCAGCTAACTCAACTGCCCAAGATCGTAAAGAGCAAAAACGACGTGAGGCAGAATTCCGCCAACGCACGCAACCAATCAGAAAACAGTTATCAATGTTAGAACAAAAGATCACAAATCTATCTAATCAATTAGCTCAAATTGAACAAAAACTGGCTGATAGTGATATTTATAACCACAATCGTAAATCTGAACTCAATAATTACCTGAAACAGCAAACTGCAACAAAATCGACATTAGAGGAAATCGAAACCAAGTGGCTAGCACAACAAGAAACACTGGAAAATATGATAAAAGAGTTCGAATGTCAGGTATAATTCGATTCAAGACAGATTTTTTTAACAGTATAATAAAACTTAACTAAGCGAAACTGGCATTAATGAGGCTACGCTTAGCCTCATCGTGCCGTCAATCACTATTCATCTAATTTGTTGATCATTAAACGGGTATTTATGATTAATCAACGGGCTTTTACCTCCCGTTTTTGTAATAACGCCAGGAATAACAAATTGGTCAACGTATTTTGGGCAGCTCGAGAAGAAATTGACGAACTTCGTCATTCATTTTCACTAGCAATACTTTCCAATACATAATCAGCTAACTGCACTAATGGTGTCTGTTGTTTATTACCAGCAATGGCAATCACTTTCGCTCCCTGCTGCTTAGCTATTGCTGCCGCTTCACAAATATTTTTTCGTTTTCCACTAAATGAAATAGCAATCTGAATATCTTTTGCAGTAAGGGTTAGCGC
This sequence comes from Arsenophonus endosymbiont of Aleurodicus floccissimus, assembly GCF_900343025.1. GTDB lineage: Bacteria > Pseudomonadota > Gammaproteobacteria > Enterobacterales > Enterobacteriaceae > Arsenophonus. Next base: position 41,709 of record NZ_OUND01000002.1, read on the forward strand.
TGTTATTATTTGAACGTGGTGATCTAAATCAACAAGAGTAGTAATACCTATTTTTTATAATTTATAATAGAGATCTTTTGCTACTAATCCTGACCCACCAATACCAACAATTTGTACTCTTTGAGCATGATTAACCAATGTGGAACTTTGTTAAAAACCTGATAATTAATTCGCCGAGTTATTTCGGTAACCCAATCAATTTTTTCTTGCCCCAGTTTCTGTGCAATAACCATCAAACTATCGTTACTCGCAATCTGATTATGAATAACTTTATGTGATTGCTCAGTAAGTAATTGCTTACGTCCTAACTCTTCACTAATAGCCAGTTTTAAAGCCGGGAATCCCTTGACACCAACTTTCTGGCTAAATTTAACAATTGCTGATTGACTGACATCTATTTGTTCCGCTATTTGTTGTGATGAAAGCAGTAATACCGCTTGTGGTTACTCAAGAATAAAGGTGGCGATTTTCTGCTGATTTAACGCTAACTGAGGTAACAACCATGAAATTTTACTCAATATGGCCATACTATACTGAAGACTATTCATAATATTCGGATCACCCGATTAAAATAATTATGATAAATTATTCCTATTTTATTATTCTAATAAATTAATGGCTGATTAAACAGTAAATTAGCTAACATAATATTATTTTCATTTTTCACTTATTCCCTTGTCACTATGAAATAAGAATAGATCGCTTTGTGATCAATAACACATATAAAGAATAAATAATTCCTTAATATCTCCCCAAAATGACATGTAGAAAACATTCGATGACATTAGATCTTAATAAAATGGTAACAGAAAGTCGTAACCCAGCTAGTAATAATATAGATACATTATCAACCTTAGAAGTATTGAAAATCATTAACCAGGAAGATAAAAAAGTGCCGATTGCTGTTGAGCAGACACTAACTGAAATTGCGCTTGTGATTGACAAAGTTACCTATGCTTTTCAACATAATGGTAGATTGTTTTACAGCGGTGCTGACACTTCAGGACGTTTAGGCATTTTAGATGCAAGTGAGTGTCCACCAACATATAGCAGTCCTCGTGACATGGTAATCGGCCTAATTGCTGGTGGACACCAAGCAATTCTTCAAGCGGTAGAAAATGCTGAGGATAATCTGCAGTTTGGGGATGATGATCTTAAAGCTTTTAATTTTAATCAAAAAGATGTTTTAGTTGGTATCACCGCAAGTGGCCGTACACCTTATGTAGTGGGCGCGATGAACTATGCTAAAACGACAGGCGCAACCGTTGCCTGCATTAGTTGTAATTCCAACAGTGAAATGGTCAACATAGTAAATATCGCAATAATACCGATTGTCGGCCCTGAAGTAATCACGGGCTCGCCGACACAGCACAAAAATTAGTCCTTAATATGATCACTACAGATGCTATGATACGGATTGCAAAAGTATACGGTAACCTGATAGTAGATGTAGAAGCAACCAATGCTAAACTTATTGAACGTCAAAAGCTTATTGTCATGGCTGCAACAGAGTGTGATCGAACAACAGCAGAACAAGCCTTTATTGCATGTAATAACCATTGTAAAACCGCTATCGTTATGATCCTTGCCGGCTTAAATGCCCAACAAGCTAAACAAAACACTAGCTGATAATAATGGTTTTATTTGAGCCACCTTAAAACAGCAAACTGGCTATCAATAATCGTTTTACAGGAAAAGTACCATGGCAAAAATAACTAATGAAATGCTAAGTCAAATACTGGTGGCTATTGGCGGCACTAAAAATATTATTAAGCATGGCAACTGTATGACACGCTTACACATAACATTGCATGACATACAATTAGTTGACAAGAATCGCCTCAAACAAATTCTCGGTGTGTTAGGAATTATCGACAGTGATAACAACTACAAATTGTATTAGGTCCAGGTAATGGTCAAACTACTAGTGACATGATGAAACAATTATTAGCAGACAACTCTGAGACAGAAACAATATTACACACTAATAATGATTTGCAAGAAATTGCCGCCGACAACAAAAAACAATTAAAAACTAAACAAACCAGTGGCGTTCATAAATTTTTATCCACTTTTGCCACTATCTTTACCCCGCTCATCCCGGGTTTTATTGCCATTGGTTTATTACTTGGCTTTGCAACATTGCTCAAACAAATATACTATCCAGCCGGTCTGCCAACTGAGGCAACACAACAGACTTTTCTTGTTCATTTAATACTTTATATGTCTGTCTTTAGCGAAGGCATTTATACTTTTCTAGGGATTTTGATTGGTTACAATACGCAAAAAGTTTTTGGTGGTTCAGGGATTAATGGTGCCATTATTGCGTCACTTTTTATTCTCTGCTACGATCCCGCGCGCCACAACAGGCTTCTTCTCCAATATGAGTACCTTTTTCAATTACACCATTAATCCTCAAGGTAATATTATTGGTATTTTACTTGCTTGTATTTGTGGTACCTCTATTGAACGACAAATCAGAAAAATTATTCCCGCCAATTTAGATATGATATTGACTTCCGCAATCACATTGCTGATTGTTGGCGCCATTACTTACACGATTATTATGCCAATTGGTAGCTATTTATTTATTGGTATATATTGGCTATTTATTCACTTAAATGACAATCCATTTGGTACCGCGATATTAACTGGTCTATTTTTGATCGCTGTTGTTTTTAGTGTACATCAAGGTTTTATTCCGGTTTATTTCGCTTTAATGGAGACACGAGGGTTTAATCCTCTTTTCCTGATCCTGGCTATGGCAGGCGGTGGTCAAATTGGTGCAACATTAGCGCTCTATATCAAAGCAGCCAAGAATTCTGGCTTACATAACCCCAGATACGGGGGGCAATTATCCCGGGGTTGTTAGGTATTGCTGAACCTTTAATATATGGGTAACTTTACCGCGCATTAAACCTTTTATAACCGCTTGTCTTGGCAGAGCGCCGCTGGTGGTTTTTTTATCGGATTAATTGCTTGGTTGGGTCAACCAATTGGCCTCAACTCGGTTTTCGGCCCATCCGGATTAATTGCTATTTCATTGATGACATCTACAACCGGAATTTTTAGCGGTATACTTATCTATATTGCTGGCTTACTGATTTCCTATTTATTCAGTTTTATTTTTACCTATTTGTTCGTTAGTAAAAATGTCGATTTAAGTTAATGCAACCAAATAAAAGGGATACAAGCGAGTGTAAAAATACTCATTGTAATATTAAAAATAAACCAAACATTACGGCCACGAAGCAGGATGCCGATTAAAGAACCAAAGCCAACCCAGACAAAACCACCGATCAAATTGACAATCAACATAACAAAACTTATGATCAAAATCGAGTTAGCGTAGTTATCAGCAACACTATAACTACTAACCGCACCTAACCCCATCATCCATCCTTTTGGATTCAGGAATTGTAATAAACTCCCTTGATACCATTTAATTGATTTAGCAACTTTGGACTCTGTATTAAGTTGCATATGGTGGGATGTAGCGAGTTTCCAAGCACGCCATAATAAATATAAACTCCCAACGATTTTCATTATAATTTGTAACACCGGCGAAAGCAGCAAAAGAACAGCAAGGCCACCAGCAGAAATAAATAGAATACTCTGGATCCCTAATATTACGCCGAACATTAAAGGTATTGAACGCCGCAAACCATACTGAGCACCTGATGACGTAAATAATAAATTATTTGGCCCAGGAGTAATCGCCACAATGAATAAAAAAGTAAATAACGCAAATATCAGCCCATAACTCATTTAAGATCCTTTGATTAACTATTATTAATCTTTTTTTCATATTAAAAATGACAATATATTATCAGGATATATGCAGAATTAATTATTTAGATTTATAATTATGAGTAAAAATTTTCAACCAATAAATTGGGCTAAAAATCCTCATTTACAAACACTACTACCGCGTATTGTGTGGAAAAAGCCGCAAATCAAACCGTTATGGCAACGCCTAGAATTACCTGATGGCGATTTTATTGATCTCGCCTGGAGTGAAGATCCTCAATCTACGAAGCATAAAAACCTCGACTGGTCATTTTTCATGGCTTAGAAGGCAGTTTTAGAAGCCCGTATGCTCATGGCATGTTAGAAGCGACTAAAAGACGAGGATGGCTTGGTGTAATTATGCATTTTCGTGGCTGCAGTGGAGAACCTAATCGACAAAAACGCATTTATTATTCCGGTGAAATTACCGATGCCCGCTATTTCCTAAAATGGCAGAAAACGATTTACGGTCAAGTCCCAATTGCCGTGGTTGGCTACTCACTTGGTGGTAATATGTTAGCTTGCTATTTAGCTAAAACAGGACAATATGCTGATGTTAATGCAGCAGTCATTATTTCCTCCCCTTTTATGTTAGAACCTTGTTCAATTCGTTTAGAAAAAGGGATTTCACAATTTTATGAACGTTATTTACTGAACGGCCTGAAACGTAATACAACACGCAAACTGATTCGCTACCCAGGTTCATTACCGCTTAATTTGCTACAACTAAAAAAGCTAAAACGGCTGCGTGATTTTGATAATGTCATCACAGCCAAAATACACGGTTTTAAAGATACAGCGCATTATTATCATCAATGTAGTGCTCTGCCTCGGCTACCGAATATCCGTGTGCCAACACTAATTATTCATGCAAAAGATGATCCTTTTATGGCGCCTGAAGTTGTACCGGATATCAACCAATTACCCGCTAATATTGAGTATCAAATGACAGAACATGGTAGTCACGTTGGGTTTGTTAGTGGCACATTAAAACAGCCTAAAATATGGCTTGAGCAACGCATACCTGATTGGTTAACCCCATATCTAGAGCCATAATTTATGATCATTCTATGGCAACAGCTAGCAGCAGAAACTTTAAATAATTTGATTGAAAGCTTTGTGTTACGAGAAGGAACGGATTATGGTAAAATGAGAAAACGCTGGAAGAAAAAGTTGAGGATATTAAGCAACACTTAGGAAGTGTTGTGCTTGTCTGGTCTGAATTACATGAAAAGAAAATATTTTGCCAAAAACACAATTATATTCTTAAATAACTGTATACATCGCTATATAAAAAGAAGTTTTACGTTATTGTAAGTTAAAACATTATATTATCTGAATGCGTAATGGAAGCCACTTACTTATGTCAGCTAATCATCCGATCATTACAGTAACAGGCTACAGTGGTGCGGGCACCAGCACCACCAACCTTGCATTTCAAAAAATCTTTATCAGTTAAAGCTTTCGGCAGCAACCATTGAAGGTTATAGCTTTCATCGTTATACTCGCCCTGAAATGGATGTTGCTATTCGTAAAGCTAAAAAACAGAGTCGTCATATTAGTTATTTTGGACCTGAATCCAATGATTTTGGTCTGCTTGAACAAAGTTTAATCGAGTATGGCGAAAAAGGGACAGGAAAACGCCGGCGCTATTTACGCACCTACGATGAAGCCGTCCCTTATAATCTTCAACCTGGGCCTTTTACACCATGGGAAGCATTATCTAAAAATACCAATATACTATTTTATGAAGGGTTACATGGTAGGGTTGTAACATCAAAATATAATGTGGCTAAACATGTAGATTTGTTAGTCGGTGTTGTGCCTATTGTTAGTCTTGAATGGATCCAGAAACTAATTCATGATACATCAGAACGGAGTCATTCAAGAGAAGCTGTGATCGATTCAGTTATCCACTCAATAGGAGATTACATTAAATAAATATATCACCCCACAATTTTCTAGCACTCATATCAACTTTCAACGTGTTCCAACCGTTGATACCTCTAACCCCTTTGCCGCTAAAGCGATTCCTTCACCAGATGAAAGTTTTATAGTTATCCGATTTAATGGTCTGACCGAGATCGATTTTCCCTATCTTTTATCCATGCTACACAATTCATTTATTTCTTCAATGAACACATTAGTTATTCCAGGTGGAAAACTAGGTTTAGTATTGGAGTTAATTATGACCCCATTAGTAAAAAAGCTTGCCACTAATAATAAAATTATCCATAAAATAAGCTAAAAACACAGCATTATATTTTTACTTATATCAATTTTTTATTCTTATAACCATTTTAAAGTTCAAACTATGCATAAAATTATCTTTTCCGTATATCATAATAATCGCGGTAATATTTTCTATTTAATAACGTAATTATATTATAATGTTAATATTTATTTTTGCTATAATTTGATAACTTATGAAATAATATATTATTATTTCGGTTTAATTTTTAAATGTAATATTTACTTTGTCATACTTATTAATAAACACAATAAAACTAATCAACTTATTGCTAAAATATGGATTATTTGGTCTATACAACATGACTGAATCGAGACAGTAGAGACAGGATGCTTTTATTATGCTACAAAGCAAAAGCACATTTATAGTATGGTTAAGATCAATACCAAAAATTCCGAATCAATATACCCTATAGTTAATATTAACTTTTCCAAACTAAACAAGTTAGTATGCTATGTTAGAATTTTATAAGATAAGCTAGCCTTATGAAGATTGGTATTTTCATATTTAGGCTGCAATAACATTAGAGGATTAAGCGAATGGTTTTCGGCAAACCACACACAGACCCGACTCTTGAATGGTTTTTGTCACACTGCCATATTCACAAATATCCATCCAAAAGCACTCTTATTCATCAGGGCGAAAAAGCAGAAACACTTTATTATATTGTAAAAGGTTCTGTTGCAGTTTTGATTAAAGATGAAGAAGGAAAAGAGATGATCCTTTCCTATCTGAATCAGGGGGACTTTATTGGTGAGCTTGGATTATTTAAGGAAGGGCAAGAGCGAACAGCTTGGGTTAGAGCTAAAAGCGCCTGTGAAGTCGCTGAAATCTCTTATAAAAAATTTCGCCAATTAATACAGATAAATCCAGATATCTTGATCCGATTATCAGCACAAATGGCTAAACGCTTACAAACAACTTCTGAAAAAGTCGGTAATCTAGCTTTTTTGGATGTTACAGGTCGTATTGCGCAAACATTATTAAATTTAGCAAAACAACCTGACGCGATGACCCATCCAGATGGGATGCAAATTAAAATAACTCGCCAAGAGATAGGTCAAATAGTAGGATGCTCACGCGAAACAGTGGGACGTATCCTAAAAATGCTAGAAGATCAAAATCTGATTTCTGCTCACGGTAAAACCATTGTCGTTTACGGTACACGTTAATATTCTATAAACCAGTACCTACTTTTATGTAGTGTATTGGTTTTATAAACTTATATTATTATTAATATACAATTGAATTATGAATATATAATTACAATAGTAATAAAAAATAGAATATCTGAATAATGATATAACTTTAATATGATATTTAAAATTAAAAATAACCGAACTATCTATCATAAAATTTACTAGATAAGATGGTAAGAGTATGATAATCAAACCTTATTAAGTTTATTTTCCAAAAACGATTTTAATACTACCGCATTATTATGATCTTCGTCTTTGCTAGAAAAAAGAAGTATCAAACAGTCCGATTATTACTTTAAGTAATAAATGTTGCCAACTATCAGGATTATTTTCTAATTCTTAAAAATAAAGTCGCTTAAATTGAGTAAAATTTGCTGGATATTTATGAAACCATTTTCTTAAATCATTTGATGGAGCAACATTTTTATTCCATTCATCATAGCGAAAATCTTGTTTTTTAATACCTCTTGGCCATATTCTATCAACCAATACCCGATAGCCATTATTACCGGTTTTATCCGCATAAATACGTTTACAAATTATCATCTTTGTACCACTTTTTGATAAAAAAAATTTAACAAAAATTTCTTTTATTATGTTTAATATTAATCCTTTATCGATGATAAATACAAAAAACATATTTAAATAGATAATTTTCTATATACTGCTTTTCCCCTATTGAAATTTACATTTGAAGCAAAATAAAACCTATTTTTCTAACGTTGATAGTTATACTTATCATTGAAATAAATAGTTAGACATGATCTAATTTGTAATAAATTAATACTTTAGAAAATTATTCAATAACTCATGTCTTTGCTCACTCAAGATGCTTTCTGGATGAAACTGGACGCCCTCAATAGGTAGTGTTTTATGCCGAATACCCATAATTTCATCAATATTTCCATCATGTAGCGTCCAGGCAGTAACTTCAAAAGTAGCGGGTAAAGTTCCGGCATCAATCACCAAAGAATGGTAATGAGTAACCTGTAATGGACGATTTAATCCTTTAAAAATACCTTGCTGGTTATGATGAATTGCAGATACCTTGCTATGCATTACTTCTCTCGCTTTGACAATTGAAGCACCAAAAGCCTGACCAATCGCCTGGTGACCAAGGCAAACCCCAAAAATTGGGATCTTACCGGCAAAATATGAAATTGTATTTAGTGAAACACCCGCCTCATTAGGTGTACATGGACCCGGTGAAATAACTAAATGTGTCGGCGCTAATGTTTCTATCTCCGAGATAGTTATTGCATCATTACGTTTAACTACAACATCAACTCCTAATTCACAAAGATATTGATAAAGGTTATAAGTAAACGAATCATAGTTATCAATTATCAAAAGCATAACTAGCTATCCAAATGATTTTTATAGTAATAATTCCTTAATTATGAACTTTATTATTAAGGCAAATTATACAGATTATTATACCATAACAATAACGTGGGTTATCATACCATAACCGTAGAAAAAATGGCTTACAAAAATCAATCAAAATGTTTCATTTTAATAAATAAACACAATAATTATAAATGAGAATAATGATAAAGGATTACTATAAACTATTATAAACTTCGTTATAATCTTGACCATAAGGTTTTAAATTATTTGATGTTATTTCGATAAATTTCACCAATATATTTAGTCGCTTCATCAAATTTGTTATCAATAAGATAATTATCATAGACTTCATTATAACATTCTATATTTCTTGGATTTGCCATAATTCCAATATCCACTGCCATGTGATTAATAATTTCTCGTTGGATCTCAATATTTTTAATCGTTGCAGCACCTTCACTGGCTAAAAAATGAGAAACAAAATTTGATTTAGATTTTATATTTGGTTTTGCTGCATAAAAAATATGCCCAATTTCATGGGATAACGCTTAAATAGTCAAATTAGGATGATTCAATCCTCGATTTAAAATAAATACAGTTTTCCGTCTTAAATCAGTAGCGGTTCCTTACCCCCGTTGCACTACAACTAATTTCCAACCATCAATTTCTAATGTTTCCAATGCCCGACTCAATGTAGGTAAACTTGTAATAAGCACTTGTGTTTTTTCAGAAAATCGAACCATTTTGACTGGAGTATATTCAAATTTTTCATCCAAAAAATAAGTAAACATAGGCGCCATATTCAGTAAGTCTGAAAATTGATTATTTTTATGTTCTATTTTCAGTTCAACAATATTTTCTATTAATTTCTGGCAACTAGGTAATACTTACTCAAACAATAATTCCTCATTAACAACAAGATAAAGACAGGTAAAATTATTTTAGTTTTCTTATTGTAATTAAATATCGGCAATTACGTTAAATGTAATAGCAAAAAAATATTTCCTGCTATTAGATAAATTATTCAATACTGGCAGAAATAATTTTTATTTCTTGAGTTGGCACATTTTGGTAAGGACCAATATCTTTTGTTTTTACTTTCGAAATTTTGTCAACAACATCCATTCCTTTAATTACTTTACCAAAAACAGCATAACCAAAATCGCGTTGGCCATGATCTAAAAATGCATTATCTGCTATGTTGATAAAAAATTGGCTAGTAGCACTATCCTTAGCTGTTGTACGCGCCATTGCAATGGTTCCACGTAAATTACGTAACCCATTATCAGCTTCATTTTTGATTGGCGAGCGAATATTTAATTGAGGTTGCAAATCACTAATAAAACCACCACCTTGGATCATAAAACCTGGGATCACACGATGGAAAATAGTATTTTGATAGTAACCTGCTTTTACATACTGAATGAAATTCTCCGTTGTAACAGGCGCTGCTTTATTATTTAACTCAAGTTCGATCTCGCCTTCTGAAGTCACTAATTTAACGATAGTATCTCCTGCTGTAACAGCAAATGAAGAGATACTAACCATATACGCTACCAGTACCGGCACAAAAAAACGTTTTAACATTCAAGTTCCTTTTAATTTATATTTTAGATGAAAATGTAAGCTAAAATTTAGTACCGTCAGGTCATTATACTAAGTAAAAATACATAACTGGCCTAAATTGACCATAATTAAATAATGGGATCTATTCTGTCACATTCCATATTTTTTTCTTATGTAAAAAATGTTATTTTTAATAAAATTCATTAACACATAATAATCTATCTTTCATCTAGCTATCACTATCTTAATTTATCCTCTTAAAGGTATAATTTCTCTAATTTAAGCCAAAATCAGCGAAAAACAATGATGACAAACAAAAATTATAATTATCACCAGACAAAATTTGTCACAAGCGCACCTGATATTCACCATTTACCAAACGATCATGGTATAGAAATTGCCTTCGCTGGACGTTCTAACGCCGGTAAATCCAGTGCATTAAATGCACTTACCCAACAAAAAAATCTAGGCCGTACCAGTAAAACACCTGGCAGAACACAGCTAATCAATTTGTTCGAAGTTGCAAAGGGTATTAGGCTGGTTGATTTACCTGGCTACGGCTACGCAGAAGTCCCTGAATCGATTAAACGCCAATGGCAACAAGCATTAAGTGAATATTTACAAAAAAGAACATGTTTAAAAGGATTGATAATATTAATGGACATTCGTCATCCATTAAAAGATATAGATATACAAATGATTGAATGGTCTATAGCAATGAATATCCCGATATTGGTATTGCTAACCAAAGCAGACAAACTAGTACCCAATAAACAAAAAGCTCAAATCATAGCAGTACGTAATAGATTAAATACAGTGGCGGGTAATATACAAGTTGAAATCTTTTCTTCATTGAAAAAAATAGGTATTGATAAATTACAGCTTAAATTAGATGAATGGTTCAATGAGCACCATTCTGAGCATAATTACTCTACATGATGGATAATTAGAGGGCTTTATCTATCACTACTGTCACATTTTTTACAAACAAATAAAAAAAAATGCTCCAGTCAATTATTTGACTAGAGCAGCTTAGCTTAATAATTAGCTTATCTTATTACATAAGTAGTAAATTTTAAAAAAATAACATTTTACCTCTGTGTAGTACCCTACGTCAATTACTTTACTTTATTTCACGAATAAAAAAAGTTTTTTGTTATTTTTTTCGATTGAATGTAAGCCATAACATAACTTTATGTAATAAATACTAATTTTTTAATAACTTTAGCGTATAATTAGTAAAAAACACGCATTCTTAGTGATAAAAGCTGTCTGATTTACTAAAACATTTTGGTCGATCATACTCACAAAAGTAAGTTATTACCTACTACATTATTTTGTCACGAGTAAAATAAGTTAGTTTACTTAAAATTCTTATCGACAATTAAGCATAAATGCCGCTTTTTCTTTTTAATGTGCTTCATCCCAATTATCACCAATACCAATATCAACTTTTAGTGGAACGGTTAATTGCATACTGTACTCCATTAACTGACGGATTTTTTGTTGTGACCGCTCAACAGCAGACGCTTTTATTTCAAAAACTAATTCATCGTGTACTTGCATCAACATATAGAGATCAGGCTTTACCGTTTCAATCCATTTATCTAATGTGATCATCGCTTTTTTTATAATATCTGCTGCTGTTCCTTGCATTGGTGCATTAATTGCTTCACGTTCTGATGCTTTACGTCGCATTGCATTGCGGGAATTAATATCGGGTAAATAAAGTCGCCGTCCTGCTAGCGTTTCGACATAACCTTGCTCCGCAGCTTGCTTGCGGGTACGTTCCATATAACTTAAAACACCAGGATAGCGCTCAAAATAACGATCCATATCATGCTGTGCTTGGCCACGAGTAATTCCTAACTGACGGGACAGTCCAAAAGCGCTCATACCATAAATTAAACCAAAATTAATTGCTTTTGCGCTACGGCGCTGCTCACTAGTCACATCGGTCAACAATACCCCAAAAACCTCTGCGGCTGTTGCTCTATGAATATCTTGTCCTTCGGCAAAAGCATCAAGCAATCCTTTATCCTGCGAAAGATGAGCCATAATACGCAATTCAATTTGCGAATAATCTGCAGCTACAATTTTATAACCCTCACGACCAATAAACGCTTGACGAATCCTTCGCCCTTCCTCAGTCCTAACTGGAATATTTTGTAAATTAGGATCACGGGAAGAGAGTCTACCAGTCGCTGTTACTGCCTGATGATAGGAAGTATGTACCCGTTTCGTTTTTGGATGGATCATCATGGGTAGTTTATCGGTATAAGTCGATTTCAATTTTGATAAGCTACGGTGTTGCAGAATAATTTTTGGCAGTTCATGACTAAAGGCCAGCTCTTCTAGAACTTCCTCATTAGTGGAAGGTGCCCCACTCGGGGTTTTCTTCACCACTGGCAGTTGAAGTTTTTCAAACAAAATAGCTTGTAATTGTTTAGGTGATGCCAAATTAAATTCTTGTTCAGCGATAGCATAAGCTTCTTTTTCAATTTCCATTAATCGGCTTGCTATCTCCTGAGATTGCTTAGCCAGCTTATTTGCATCGATAAGCACCCCAACCCGCTCCATCCGGGCTAATACCGGTACTAACGGCATTTCTATCTGTTGAAAAACTTCTTTTAATTTAGGTTCTGCTTCAAGTTGAGGCCAAAGCGTCTGGTGTAATAATAATGTGACGTCGGCATCTTCGGCTGCATAAGTTGACGCTTGCTCAAGGGGGATTTGATTGAATGTTAACTGATTTTTTCCTTTGCCGGCAATCTCTTCAAAAGTTATGGTTTTATGATTGAGATGCCTTTGCGCCAAACTATCCATATCATGACGACCAAAGCCGGCAACACTATTTAATATATAAGATTCCAGCATTGTATCAAAGGCCATATTCTTTAATTCAATATCATAATTGGCCATCACGCTGTAATCGAATTTTAAATTCTGATCAATCTTTTGAATATTTTGGTCAATTAATACCGGTTTTATCGCCGCTAACACCTCATCTAAAGGTAATTGTTGTGGCGCATCAAGATAATCATGCCCCAGCGGAAGATAAGCAGCGTTACCTTTTTCAATAGCAAAAGAGAGCCCAACCAAATTTATCGATAGGGTATCAAGGCTGTCAGTTTCAGTATCAAAGGCAAAACTCTTTGCCGATTGCAATTTTTCAACCCATTGCATCAAATCAGCTTTGGTCAATATCGTTTGATAATGCTCTGTTGATAGTAGGGTTACAGGCTCTTTAGCTAAAGAAATATCGCTATTGTTATCAGATATAGTAGTTGCAGATTTAGCTGTTTTTTTCGTTAGCCAACTACCATTTTGTAAATCAACTAACCAACGCTTAAATTCGTAATGACTAAAAAGCGCGTGTAACTTTTCAATATCAGGCGCCTGCATAATCAATCCATCATAATCTGTAGTTAAATCAACATTAGTCTTAATTGTCGCTAATTTATAAGATAAAAAAGCAATGTCTTTATGTTGTGCCATTTTTTCTGCTAATATTTTCGATCCACGAAACCCTAACGGAGCAATTGCAGACAAATCATTATAAATTGTGGCCAGATCGCCAATTCTTTGCAATAAAGCTAATGCCGTTTTTTCTCCTACACCTGGTACACCAGGAATATTATCGGAAGAGTCTCCCATCAACGCGAGAAAATCGATCATCAACTCAGGTGGCACACCATATTTATCAACAACTTCTGTTGGCCCTAAGATAGTGTTTGTCATGGTATTAATGAGTGTTATATCAGCGGTCACTAATTGAGCCATGTCTTTATCTCCTGTACTTATCAGTACAGGCAATCCTTTCTTACTAGCCTGTAAAGCTAATGTCCCTATTACATCATCTGCTTCGACACCAGCTACAACCAATAAAGGAAGTCCCATAGCAGCAACCATTTCATGTAGCGGCGCTATTTGTTCACGCAAATCATCGGGCATTATTGGTCGTTGAGATTTATATTGCTCAAATAATTCATCCCGGAAAGTTTTCCCTTTAGCATCAAACACTACCGCAATATGGCTCGGATGATATTGCATAATTAAACTACGCAACATGTTAAGAACACCATACATAGCACCGGTTGGCTCCCCTGCACTATTGGTTAATGGGGGAAAAGCATGATATGCACGGTAAAAGTAAGAGGAACCATCAACTAGGATAAATGGGTTTTCTATAACTTGAGCCATAGTCTTTTTCATCATCAAAATAATTCATATTGATAGAATGCCACACTCATGCGAGAGAGACGAATTTTGTCTGAATTTATTTTCAATTTGTCACTTTTCCACCGCTTATAGCACTAGAACATCCTGTGGATAAAATTGTGTGTAAATCTTCTTATTATACTATATTCAATAGTTAAACAGATTTAGCTTAGAAAACAATATTAAATGATAATCAAGACGTTACGGATAAAAATAATATCGCGCTGCTATTTTTGTCGGTTAACATTTTTTTGTGGATATTACAGAATAATATGCCAAAAAACAGGAAAAATCCGCTGCTGTACCAATATGTTAAACCGTTGGTACAACATGGCGCTATTAAAAAAGGTGGAAAAAAGGCTTACTTATTTATTAATTAAAAAGTTTACAACATTAGAATAAGCTTTAGCGTAATTATTGACATCTTTAATCGTTATGCCATTCTTACGTATCATATATTTACCATTAACAAAAATAGCCGGCACACCACGTAATTGAAACTCTTCTACTGCTTGCTGTTGTTTTACAACCAACGATTTAACGACAAAACTGTTTAGCGCTGCATCATATTCTTCACTTTTGACGCCAGCTTTAATGAATGCAGCTTTAATATCAGCAGGAGTATTTATCGATTCTGTTTTTTGGATCCCTTCAAACAACAATGGTGACACTGTATCCTCAACCTTCAACACCATTGCTACCGTCCAGGCTTTTGTTAATTCAGCGCCTAATGGCCCCAAAAAATCAACATGGTAGCGTTCCATTTTAATGTCTTTAGGTAAATTTTTTGCTACGATTTGGGATACATGATAGATGGATTCAAATTGATAACAATGTGGACAGTAAAAAGAAAAAAACTCTACGACGCGAGGTGCGTTTTGTACTGCTTTTTCTATTTTGATAAATTCAGTACCCTCCGTGTAATTTGCGGCGGAAACACCATAAGACAGTACTAACCCTATTAAAGCTAACCAAAATTTATTCATATTACCCATTCTCCAAAAATATTTTCCATTTACTAATATATTAAACCGTGTTGCAAAGGCTGCTCATTTAGCGCATTGATCTGTTCAGAAAAAAGTAACTGCTGTTTACACCAAAAATGATATTCAATCATCCAAGGAAAAGCTCGCGGAAAAGCCGGATCTTCCCAACGCCGAACAATCCATGATAAATAATGAATCATCCTCATTACTCGTAAAGGCTCAATCAGTGCCAACTGTTGATTATCAAAATGAGTATACTCAGTATAAACTTCTAATAATATTTCAAGTTGAATTCGTTGTTCCCACCATTCGCCGTTTAAAAGCATCCATAAATCTTGTATTGCTGGACCATTATGAGCATCATCAAAGTCAACAACAAAAGGGCCATCTCGCCACAAAATATTACCAGGATGACAATCACCCTGTAAGCGAAGATAACTATACGGTTGCGACCAACGTTTTTTACTTCAACAATAAGTTCATCAAGGATGAATAGAAAATTTTGTTTTAATTTCCGGGTAGTAAAGGAGTATTTGCTAAAATGTTACGAGGAGTAATTAAATATTCATCAACTCCAATAGTTGGCCTGGTAGAAAAATGGTGTTGGTATCCTATTTGATGAATGCGTCCTATGAATCGACCTACCTCTTCCAACTGTAACAAGTTATCAGTCTCATATTGCCGTCCTCCAACACTCGGAAAAACAGCGTACAAAAAACCTCGATACTCGAATACAGTCTGCCTAGCGAAAAATAGAAGAGCAATAACCAATAAACCAGCTTCATACAAAAGCAACATAAAATCGTGTTCTTCTTGGATCTGAGTCCGATTCTCTAACGCGTTGGTCGATAAAATTTAACAACGTAATGTTTATGCTGTTCATTTAGAAAATGGTAAACCCGATTTTCATAACTATTCAACTCAATTATTCCTGAATCAGGGTATAATCCAACTTCTATTAACGCATCATAAATTAAATCATGGGTAATCGTTTTGAAATGAAAAGCACTTTGCTGTGTCACTTTATTATCTCTATCAGGTTAATCTTTAATGATGCCACGAGCACGTAAAAGCGCTGTTTTGAAATCATCTTCGTGATCTTTTTGCAAGCCAGGTATTGCGGGGCTTCCGTTGGAGAGTTACGCATTTTTAAATAATAGATCAAAGTATCGTCAGTCAAATCACATAAATCCCCTTTAAAACCAGCTTCATCAGCTAATTTTCGCAATAATTGCGCCAAATTTAATTCTGAATATTCCTGCCACATAAGGGTTGCAGCAAGTTCAATAACTTCGTTTAACCAATGATATTTCATTTTTCAATACCTTACTAACAAATTATTTATACAAATTACCAAGCTTTATCTGCTAGAGAAAGCGTTACTTTGTCATTTAACATAAAAATTATTTTTTTATTAGTTACTATTATGTATTGAGTTAAAATATCAACTATCTAATAGATAAACATATTTATAATAAATCAACTTAACAAATTTAATTTTGATCATATCGCATTAGCAATAATGAAGGTATTCGCATTGTTCTCTGTACAGCACCCGATTAAGCAACCGCAAAAAATTACTAAACAATTGCTTGCCAAAAAACTCGCTGCTTGCGTTACGCTGTTACCAAAAGCTATTTCGTTTTATTACTGGCAAGATAAGCTAGAACAACAAACTGAAATACAAATGCTCATCAAAACACATGTCACTTTACAAGAAAAATTTTTTTCGCACATTAAAACTCATCATCCTTACCAAGTTACCGAGTTGTTAGCAATAACAGTAACCGATGGCGATAGCAATTATTTGTCATGGCTTAAAAAATCTTTAAATTAAATAAATATCACCAAATTTTTAGCATAATATATTGATGAGAACGCATTAACTACCTACTGTGTTAAAAATAACCTATTTTTAGAAAATAAATCTTTTATTACCAAAAAACGCTAATAATAATTATCAGCGTTTTTCTTTATTGCAACAAATATGATAAATCTATCATTAACCATATTAAATACGAGAATTAAATATAAATTCTTTAATTAACTGTTGTTTCGTGTAAGACAATTTGGTTAGGTTCAAGTAATATTTACGTCAGGAAATTCTAACAAACGAGGTTTTACCTCCTGCAAATCTATACCCAACTGATAATTGTCACTTTAAAATGAGGAATCAAAAATGTTTGTTAGTTTTATGCATATTTAGCGTTTCATCAAAGTTAATGATGAGTTACAAAAAAACAGTGCGAGCCCGTCAGATATTTCTTCAAAATTTAAAGTAAATTCACAAACATTAGCAAATACCTCTATTCAATCATATTCAAAAGATAAACAAATTATTACTGAACAATTTAGCATTCATCCGTTTAAAATATGGCCAAATCACTATTTAAATATGTCCTGCCGTAATCTTATCGTAAAAAAATTAACGCTGCGCCTACTAAATTTAATAAAAATTTAAAAATCAAAGCAAAAGATATCATTTTTTCATAAAAAAGATTTAGCCATTTTAAAATAAAAAGGTTACTTCAATGGGAAAAACTATATCAGACAAGGAGTTAGGTAGTTTGCACTCATTTTTAAAACATGAGAAAGATCCCTGGGGAATTAAAGATTTAAACTCGAGATATGTTTATGTTAATAACTTTAGTCATCTAAGGATAAAACTCGATTTTAACATAGAAGGTATACTTGATAGCGAATTACCTCATCCTGTTGCAGAATTATCCTCAGATTTGATAATACATGATAACAATGTGATTTTTAATGACAAAAAAGAGGCTGTAATTCAGACCTCATTTAATTTTAAAGAAAAAAAAAATTAAAAACCCTACTTTTTTTGAAAAACGACCGTTCTATAGCGAATCTGGCGAAATTATAGGAACAATTTATCACGGACGTGAATTAGCTAACTTAGGCATAAACATATCCCATCCTTCAGTATATTTATTCACTCCTCCAAATGATCTTTTTTCCAATAGAGAACTTGATATCATTTTTCTTGCTCATCAAAAACTTAGTAGTAAATAAATAGCGAGATTTTTAAATATTGCCATCCAAAGAGTAGAAGTCCATCTGAAGAATATTTATAAAAAAGTGGACGTACATTGTTTAAGACAACTGATTGAATACTGCAAATCAACGGAATTTGATAGATATATTCCGCAAAAATTTCTAAAAAATGAAATAAAATTTATTAAATAAATTAAATAGTAAAATAACAGGAGAATTAATATATGTCTGATCATGCTTCATATTCACTTTATAGGGCGCCTCTTAGTGCCAAATTGAGTTTATTAAATGTAATATTAATCAAAATAAGACAAATGACCTCACTTTCACAATTTATGCTCGGGGCTGTGTTAAGTCATGCCATGACATTTGAGCAAGCAATGATAGCAACATTATGCGCTACCTTAATACTGGAATTATTAAGTTTGGGTTTGGGAATTGCCGGTACAAGAGAGGGATTATCAATTAGTTTACTTTCTCGCTCGTGCGGATTTGGACGTATAGGTTCAGCATTAGCCGGAATCGTTATCGCTGTTAGTTTGCTCTGTTGGTTTGGTATACAAAATTCAATTTTAGCTAACAGCCTAAATTATTCTACTAATAATTGGTTCGGTTTTAGTTGGGCTGCCATCATCTCAGGCTTAACACTAACAACATTAGTTGCTTTTGGTGTTAAGGCGTTAAATTGGACAGCAAAAATTTATGTACCACTTTTTACTCTGGTAGTAGGCTGGATTTTCTTTTTATTAATAAAAGATTATAATATTATCAATCTAATCACGACTACACCAACCGGTATCGCAATGAGTCTAAGCGCTACGATTACAGTAGTTGTTGGTGGATGTATGACCGGCGCCTTTACTACACCAGATATTAGTCGCTATTGTCAAAGTAGTATGCATGTCTTTTGAATGACATTAACATCGATTATTATCGGTGAATTTATTGTTAATGGTATTACAATATTAATTTGCCCATGCACTGGACACCCATGACGTAGTGACAATTATGGGACAAACAGCCAGCTGGATATGTCTTCTTACGGTTATTTTTCAGCTATAAATTAATGACTTAAACCTTTATTCTTCATCATGAGGGGTTGCTAGTACTGTTGAAGGACTAACTGGCAAAAAATTAATCTTACATTTAGCTAACAATTACTTTGGGATGTATAGGAACATTTTTATCTGTTTTAGGTATACTAGAAAAATTTATCTATTTCCTCACTTTTCTCGGTATCCTTTTCCCTCCTATTATTGGCGTAATGTTGATTGATTATTATATCATTCACACTAATCGTAAATTACTCGATGCTTATAGGCAAACGGGTGAATTACCAAGCTTAACATCAATACCTTTAATCGGATGGAATGCCATTTATATCCTATTTATTAGGCAGCTTTGTTGGCGCTACCATCGACTTTGGCATACCATCATTGAATTCTTTATTAATAAGCGCCAGTATCGCATATTGGATACTATGCACTTTTTTCAGCAAAAAGACTAAAGCAGCTATTTTTCAGATAAATATTCAATAGAATAAACATCTGTCAGTCTATCCCGCAAATAAGGTATCTCTAATCTGCTTTTTGCTTGTAAGTTAAAATCAACCTCGCAAAAAACAAGATCTTCATCATTATAAGATGCTATTTTAACAACTGTCCACGTGCTCCTATTAATTAACTGCCACCAAAGAAATTTAATCTTGTTCTTTACCCCATCGATTTACAGCTGCTAAATGAATGCCATTTTCCAACGCTCGACTGGCACAATTTATTGAACAAATATCTTTACTTTCTTTATACCAGGCCGCAGGAAGAAACAGCATATCTGCTCCTTTCAAGATTAGAATTCTAGCGAGTTCAGGAAAACCGGCATCGTGACAAATCATTACACCAATACGACACTTTGGCGTATCAAATATAGGTATATTCTTCCCAGGAGTAAACTAAGTTCTTTCATGGTTAACCAAATAAATTTTTTGAAATATTCCAATCCAACTTTCATTATTTGGCGCCCAAACAGCTACCGAATTAAAAATTTCACCTAAAATCTATCCACGTTCAATAAATCCACATATAATGGTTAGATTTAGTTGTATTGAGAGTTTACTTAATAATTGCTCAGTTTCTCCTCCATTCGATTCACTCAGCGACCATAGTGTTCAGTACGTAATAATTCTGGCAAATAACCAGCTGTTACTAACTTAAGGGAAACAGATAATATCCGTATTATTCGATGCCGCTTTTTTACATAATTTTTCTATTTTTAATAAATTACTTTTCTTATCGCCCAAAATTGTATCAATCTGAGCAAGCGCAATCTGTAGCAAAATTTATTTCTATAAAACAATTAAATTTTTAAGTATATTAATAATATTAACCTACAACAATACCTAAAAACTAAGTATTTACCAATATAATACACTATTTTATAACTAAAAAATATCTGAAAATAAATACTAAAATAGTTTCTTATATAAATTTAATTAAAAGCTTTTACCAACACTTTGGAAATTTATTTAAATGTCTATCATTAAAATAGTTAAGCGATAAGTTTATGTTAATTCAATCTATATTATATAAATTTATTTATGAAAAATATTTTTAGGGTGAATTTTTAAATACATTAATATAAAAATATTTTTAGTATTATTGTAGATAATGAATAGCATGATTAATCTTAATCGGTTTAATGCTTATTTAATATTCTAACAAAGTATTTAGGAAAGTTACTATGTTTAATGTACAACAAAAACGTAAAACAACTTTTTAAAGATTAAAGCCTGGTATGACTGTATCTTACAATGAAAAAGTGTTAAAAATAATAAAGTTACACAACATAAAACTAACAGAAAAGGGATTAATTTACCAATTTGATGTAGATGACAATAATGGAGTATTGATGGGTGAAAGTGGTACAAAAATAAGTATCATTAAAGAATAATAGGATTAGATATATAACTCAATACAGTTATTTTTAATTTTGTTACTTTCAACGTAACTGTTAATATATCGACACGGCTTATCAAAAAAAATTAAACTACCATGGGCAGTATTGCAATCGAAAAAATTCTATCGTCTAAAATAGCACTCATTTATTTTGCTACTATATAATCTATTTAGATAACAAATATTAGAAATATTCTTAATCAATCACAACCATTTCAATAATAATGGATTAACATATTAGAATATTTAATTCTTTACTCCCATAATATAAAATGTTTTTTATAACAAAATGAAATAACTAATTAAAAACTCCAGCATAATAGGTAAATTGAGTATAGCCAAAATTGTAGTCACTGGCATAATATTAGCAGGTGGGCAAGCTCGTCGAATGAATCGGTGCGATAAAGGGCTGATCCAGATTACAGGCAAATCACTTTATCAATATGCAATTGCAAAACTGTTGCCACAAGTTGATTATCTATTCATTAATGCCAATCGAAATATCACAAAATATCAACAAGCAGGATATCCTGTTATTGTTGATACCATAGTAGATTTTGCTGGCCCCCTAGCCTGCATGTTAGCAGGTATTTATGCCGCTCAAACATCTTGGGTTGCCTTTGTACCTTGTGATGTTCCAGATTTTCCCGATGACCTAGTGATGAAACTTTGTCAAGGTCGAAAAGAAAATGTCGGCAGTTATGTTGCGAGCACTGGCTTTAACCCATCCAATTTTTGCATTACTTCATCGTTTTGTTATCCCAACACTAGAAGAAAATTTAATTAAGCATCAGCACAAGGTAATCTCTTTTATGGAAAAAATTAACGCTTCAGCAGTAAATTTTGCCCATTATGACAAAAATTTTGTTAATCTAAATACGTTGGCAGATTGCTATCAATGGGAGCAACAACAAATAAAAATGTAATCCTACTACTTGGAATAACAGCTTATAGTGGTACGGGAAAGACAACGCTATTAAAAAAGTTATTCCTTTGCTAGCTGTCGGGATTATCAAACATACCCATCATGACATGGACATTGATAAACCTAATAAAGATAGCTATCAATTACGCCAAGCAAACATTAATTGCCTGTCAACAACCGTTGAACGTTAATGACAGAGACATCAAATAATACCACTCTTGATTTAGCTTATTTAGTAAATCAATTTGATCCCCAACAGACCGATTTAATTTTAGTTGAAGGATTTAAAGAAGAAAGTATCCCTAAAATTGCGCTGTATCGAGCGACTTCCAATCGTCCTTTCTTGGATATCATGGATCAACACGTGATAGCAGTCGCAAGTGATGACAAACAAGCTACCCAACTTCTGCAATTGGATATTAACTCTCCTGAACAGATAGCCGATTGTATCGCTAATTGGTTAACAGACAAATGATAAAAATGAATAATAAACAGACTATTTTATTAATAATAGATTTTTATTGTAAGTTCTAGATGAATTAAATAGGTACTATTGCGATAGGCAAGTAACAGTACCATTAATAAGTCAAGCTATATTCTCAACCATCTAATAGCGTTAGTTTTCCGCCGATAATCCTTAACCAATAATCTAACCCACCGGTTAAGAATCTATCAATCAAAATAATCACTGACAAGACAGTGATTATTTCATAGTAACAAATTCTTCTGCCACCGTTGGATGAATAGCCACGGTATTATCAAAATCTTGTTTAGTAGCTCCCATTTTTAATGCAACCGCAAAGCCTTGCAAGATTTTTCATCCATACTAAAACCCATACCGTGAATACCAACAATTTTCTCTTCTTCACCAACACAAACCAACTTCATACGGTAGGGTTGACGATGAGCAGTTACCGCTTTGTACATTGAAACAAAAGACGATTGATATACTTTAATCTTATCGCTACCAAATTTTTCTTTTGCTTGCGGTTAAGTTAAACTAACGGTGCCTATTGGCGGATGACTAAATACTACTGTAGGTATATTGCTATAATTCAGATGCTCATCAGGTTTATTATTAAACAGACGTTCTGATAATCGACGGCCAGCCGCTATAACAACTGGGGTCAATTCGACCGCTACAGTATTATCACCGACTGCATACACTCTTTTTATATTAGTGTTTTGGAATTTATCAACTTTAATATAACCTTTGTTATCCCGTTCTATACCAGCCAAATCAAGACCTAAATTGTCTGTCATTGGCTCACGACCAATTGCCCATATTAATGTATCAACAGTTTGAGTTTGGCCATTTTCTAACTGTAAAGTTAAACTACCATCAGAGTTTTTAATCACAGCTTTAGGAATAGATCCAGTATGCAATGTTATACCTTCATTTTGCATGATCTCTAGTAATGATTTAACTACCATAGGATCAAAATGACGCAAAAGAGCATGTTGGCGCACAAACAAATGGGTCTCACTACTCAAAGCATTCAATACGCCAGCCAATTCAACAGCAATGTAACCAGCACCAACAACTGCGACTCGCTTAGGTAAAGATGTCAATTGAAAAAAACCATCTGAATCTATCCCATATTCGGCGCTGGGAATATTAGGCCAAGCAGGTCTGCCACCGGTGGCAATTAGAATATGATCTGCGGTTAGCCTGCTGCCATTAACCTCAATGGTATGAGCATCAATAAAACGCGCAACGCCATTCCATTAATTACCTTAACTTTGTTAGTACTCAAACCAAGTTTATAAGACTCATGGATACGATTAATATAGTTTTGTCGGTTAGTGATCAATTTTTGCCAATCAAATTGATTAATACTCGTATTAAAACCATAATCAGGCCCATAAGCTTTTATCGCTTCTGCAACTTGTGCGGCATACCACATGATCTTTTTGGGTACACAACCAACATTAACACAAGTTCCACCTAATGCTTTTGCTTCAATAAGAGCACATTTCTGACCATAAATAGCAGCACGATTTATTGAAGCAATTCCACCGCTACCACCACCAATAGCGATATAATTATAATGCTCATTCATCGTTAATTTATTCGATTTTATTAATTAAATTACAGTTTAACTAACATTCTTATAGAGCTATTTATTAATAACCCGTTAAAAACCACCAAACTACAATGAGGAATAAAAAATCTATTCCGGCACAATCCACTCTACACAGGTATGACCTATTCCTTCGGGCACTAAAACCTTATGTAACCATGGTAACGACGTTCGCATTTATTGTTCCAATTTCCATGGTGGATTAATGATTATCATACCCGAAGCCGTCATTCCTCGCTGATCACTATCTGGACGTACCGCTAACTCAATCTTTAGTATTTTACGGATCCTACTATTTTGCAGTCCGTGCATCATTCGCTTAACTTGCTGTCGTAAAACTACCAGATACCAAATAGCGTAAATTCCTGTAGCAAACCGCTTATAACCTTCCAAAACAGCATTAACCACTGATTGATAATCTGATTTTAATTCGTATGGTGGATCAATCAAAATAATGCCTCGACGGCTTGATGGCGGTAGCTTAGATTTTAACTGTTGAAAACCATCTTGCCGTAAAACTTGTGCTTGTTTATCTTTAGCAAACTCTGATCTTAGTATGGGATAATCACTAGGGTGTAATTCAGTCAATAGCAGTTTATCCTGCTCGCGTAACAAAAACTTAGCCAATAATGGCGATCCTGGATAATAGTGAAGATCACCTTTGGCATTCAGTTTAGTCATTACTGTTAGGTAAGCAGCTAACTCTGTCGGCAAATCATCTCGTTGCCATAAACGCGCAATTCCCTCAAGATATTCTTCCGTCTTACCCGCATGCTTACCTGTTAGTTGATAGCGACCAGCCACAGCATGAGTATCAAGATAAAGAAAAGGCGTTTCTTTTTCCTTGAGAGACTCAATAATCAAACTTTGTACAATATGCTTTAATGCATCTGCGTAATTACCAGCATAGAAACTGTGACGATAACTTAACATAAATTTATTACCATTTAATATAAAAAACTGTTTTTGCGAGGGCTAAATATAGCTACTACTATACTTATATTACCGCACATTTTATCATAGTAATATTAAACTCTGATAATAACATAACATATTTATAGCATTATGCTGAATAGACTATTAACAATAAAAAGTGAATAGACTATGAAAAAAATATCATTATCAATATATTGTATTGCATTTATGCTTGGTAGTAACCTGGTATTTACTAACCAACAAATAAATATGTGTAAAATAAAAAAACAAACAATACAGACCCAAATCGAATATGCTAAAAAAGATAATAATCAAGATAAAATTGATGGGTTAAAAACGGCTTTAAAAAATTTAGAGAATAATTGTAGCTCTGAGTTTATATATCAAAAAAATAAAAATGAAGTTGAGAAAAAACGCTTAAAAGTTAGAGAACGTGAAGTTGACTTGAAAGAGGCGCAAGCAAAAGGAGATAAGAATAAAATTAGTAAGCAGCAACAAAAACTGCAACAAGCCAAAATTGAGCTGTATAAAGCAGAGGAAATATTAAAAGCAAGTAAATAAATCATCAGCAAATTAAACGAATTTAAATAAAAACAGGTCATACTTAAAAACAATTTTGAGCAAATGATAGCCATGCAGCCTAAGGAGAGCAAAAAGGTGAAAAACACATTGAGCAAAAGTGTTGTTAGTGGTTAGAAAGCATTAACCTATTCAAAGAAGTGTGTTGATGTTATCTATAATATTCCATTTATTGCTCATTTAATCCGCGCGGCAGAACGTTTGACTGTATGGGCAACCAATTTGGTGCCGCTATTACCTATTTTTCTTTTCTCTCTTTGATCGCTGTCCTTATATTTTCCTTTGCAACAACTGGCTTTATATTAGCCTCCAATCCCGATTTACTAGAAAAATTGATCCGCGGTATATCAAAAAGTATTAGTGATCCAACATTAGCCCAAACGCTGGAAAGAAGTATCGATACCGCTAGTACAGCCGTCGATTTGACCGGTTTAGCGATTGCACTTTATTCTAGGGTTAATTGGGTTAATAACCTTCGTCAAGTTATTTTGGCGCAATCTCGTGATATTTGGGAAAGAAACGAAGATGAGAAAGAATCCATTTTTTCTCTATTTTCGTGATTTTCTTTTTCTTATCGGCTTATTAATTGCCTTAGTTATCACCATTACATTAACTTCTAGTGCCGGCTCGGAACAAGCAACACTGGTTAGTCTATTGCATCTTGATGCTATTGAATGGCTACGTCGGATTTGGACAATAGTCGGCTTGACCATCTCAATTATGACTAATTATCTATTGTTCATGTAGATTTTTTGGATCTTACCCCATCAACAATTTCGCCGTATTTCGTTACTGAAAGGAAAATTAATTGCAGCTATTGGCTTTGAAATACTCAAATCTATTATGACTTGGGTATTGCCTAGCCTAGCGAGCTCACCATCAGGTGCCGCATTTGGTTCAGTTATTGGTTATGGCTTTTTTCTATTTTTTTGCCCGTTTGACCCTTTTCTGTGCTGCCTGGATAGCCACAGATAAACCAGCGTAATGACGCAATAATAAAACTATTACTTGATAACTTATTAGTAATAGAAAGTTGGCAAATAAAATCCAACAATTCTGTTATATAAATATTTCTGAAAAAATAATCATCAGTAACTATTTGCGGCATAACCCTATTTATTTAAGATAATAAGCTACCTGTTCATGATATCCATATATCTTTATTACCATTAAGTTATGATTTTTTATCGTAATCAATTAAAGCTGGTAACAGGTGAGCTGTCATTTACTTCCTGTTCCGTTGCCGATGTAGCCACAGCCGACCACAGAGCTTGTTTAAACTTATTTCTAAGCTGTTCAATATCTAATCGTCTTTTATCAACTGGTTGAGATAAAATAAAGGTATGCCCCTGCGCAACCAACCGTTTAGCATCCTCAGTTATTACAGCTAATGTTAATTCTGCCAGAAAAGCTTGCCTTAAACGTTGAAACTGTTCCGGTGCAATATCTATGATACCATTTTGTTGTAAAATCAGCCGCTGATTAATTAATATGTCAGTACTTACTCTAGCATAAGCCACAAATAGCTGATCTAATTACTGCTGTTTTTCTTGTACTATTTTCTCAAATATGGCTTAAGAAATACCTTTATTGTTAATAGCAGATAATTCTGCTAACAAACTTTCGGTTACACTCTTCATTTTTTCAGGCGCGCAGCCCGATACTAATAATGCACAGCTTGCTCGCTGATATTGAATACAGCAATCCATATTCAATCCAACAAGTTTGCCATATTTTTTGTCAACAGCCTGTTTAATTGAACGAAAAATAGCCTCTCTGGCTAAATCATCAAGCCAATAATGCTTTAACATTTCAGAATCGTTAATCGTTCGTCAACCAAAATCCCAAGTCAGCGATAAAGAATCTTTTGCTGGATTTAAGCTGGTTAAATTAATTATTTGTGGTGGAAGAACTGGTAGCGCCGCCACAGTAACCGGCATAGAACGTTTTCCACTAAGCGCTGAAAAAATCTGATTAATATTTTCCGTCAATGAACGGTTCTCAACATGACCAGTGACATAAAGCATCATTATATCAGGTGTATACTATTGTTGAACAAATTTGTTAATTTCTTCTAACTTAACCGATGTAATTGGCATCGCACCCGATTCATGGCCAATTAAGGTTGACCCTTTTATTCTCGCTCGCCATAAAGGATCTTTTACATTAGCGGGATGTGTTACTACCATATGCTTTGGTAACGACGTTACCATCATTAATGATTTTTTATCAAATTGGCTACCCGCTGCCGAGCCTGCCAACCATTGAAATGCCTCTTTCAGTAACTCAGGTCGATTGTTAGGTAAGCTTAAGTTATAAAGAGTTACGTCATAAGAGACAATCGCCGGAAGGATCGGTGCTGCTGGATCAATAGCATTGTGCCATAACTGTTGTAATTGCGAATTGCTTAAAGTTTTACTGTGGAACAGTGCCATCTTGGGGATCAAATAGATAAAGCCTCTCTGACTTTCTGTTTCTACCATTGAACCCGTTTTGACAACTAACCGCAATTGGATCCTATCATTCGGCCGCTGTGGAGTTTGCAATAGTTGCCAAGAAAAACCATTATCTAATTTTACCTTGCTGCCAGGCAGGATCAAGTTGAAAAGTTTCTGCCGGCAGTTGGCTGGACAAAGCCATTAGTGCGCCACCAATAAAATACCAAATTTTAATGCCCTGCATGCAAACCTCTTGTTGTTAATTGTTAGATTTAACCGTCAAATGCCACATTTATTTTTAACGGAAAGTACCACCTCAGGGCTTAGACAGCTGATCTCTGGTTAAATCTCATAATATTTGGGATATTCTTAGATCTCTAAGACTACCATGTTAAGCTTAAGGTTCACCACTACGTTTTTTATAGATTATTTGATATCTATCGAATTTTATTAACTACATTATGGTCAAAAATAGTTGTTTAATACAGGTTACTGATATTATCACTTTAAATAATATAAAACATATTAATAATTAACTACGATTACAATCAATAAAGTTGTTAATTCATAAATAAAATTATTCAAATATAAAAAATAACAACATACATCACAGATGATCTATTTAAATCAATGTATTAATACAATTTTATTATCTATTTTTATGATAAAATTTTCATTCTAATAATTTTATCGAATATTATTCTTATAGAAAATGATTTGTTTGTCGATTAGGAAAAACAATAGCGCCTACTTTACCGTAGCCGCTATGACTTGGAGAGGTTAACTATTCAAATATATCCTCTAATAATCTATCACTTTGGCCAAATTCAGTATTATTATTTCAGCGAATGTCATTTCATTAAACGGTAAGCGGTACCATATTAGCGATTTATTCTACAAATATGTCATTGAAATAACTTTATTTTTAGCAGAAAATAACTATATCAACGGTTAAATCTCTTACTGAAATTATCTTACTATTATCATTAATAGCATCTATATTTATTGCATCTTCAACTAATGTCAATACTAGACTGGTGTCTATAATTTCTATAGTTCCACTATTTTCCACATTACCAAATGATTTTAATTCCAGATGCCTGTTCAACTAGAATTAAGTCTCTATCAAAAATGAGAGCTTCATTTTCTATGTTTATTATTTATTAGGTAAAATATAATTTACTATCATTAATTTTATTATTAACTATTGTATAATTTATATTAATTATCAATGTTAATAATATAATCGCTAATATTTTTAATATTATCATAGTTAACCAATAATGACTCAAAAAAAATTACATCTACTTTATTAATATTAAAATATGTGCTGTTAAATCTAAGACTTTTAGTTTTTATTACAAAATAAAATAATTCTTCTGGTTTATCGTTACCATTACCACCAATAATTACTTGCACATTTTTTCATCAATAAAGTTACTATTTATATCGACATCAAGATTATTCGTCCAAACTTATTATCTATTATTTATTGAATAATCATCAGTTAACTTAACATTTATATATTTAGCTTGAATTCGTGCATCTATTCCAATAGACAGACCAGTAGTAGGAGTTTCGGTTAATGGTATACTCTTTCCAATAATGGATAATTGA
Source organism: Arsenophonus endosymbiont of Aleurodicus floccissimus (assembly GCF_900343025.1). Taxonomy (GTDB): domain Bacteria; phylum Pseudomonadota; class Gammaproteobacteria; order Enterobacterales; family Enterobacteriaceae; genus Arsenophonus. The sequence continues at coordinate 71,613 of NZ_OUND01000002.1, forward strand.
TGATCATGAGAAACTCTTAAAATATTATCACCGATCGTGCCATAAATTGTGCTTGCAGACAGAGAACTATTATCCAAAATTTTAATATTACGCGAGATAAGATCTAAGCGTCCTTCTCCGCTACGATGAACACGACTATTACCTTTAAATACAATATCACCATTCTCAGTCGCTAAAAGTATTTCTCCTGACTGTACTTCATTAAAACCCACATCTCTAAACCTGATTAGAGAATTTTCTTCAATATAAAAAACTTTTCCTATTACTAACCGCTGGGTAGGTGAATCAGCAAACCAACAACCATTACATTTAATACCATTAAGATTAGCAATAATTAGCTCTGCTGCTTTACCATTAACGGTTAACTTGCCTTTGAGTAAACTTTTTTCTGCTGAAGTTACTTCATTAACAATAATTTTTGCCGCTAAATCGTTTGTATTTTCAAGAACAGCACTTTTTTTACCGACATTAAATTTTTGATAATAATTATGAGAAATACTATTTTCATTTGCTTTTTCAATATGAATATGTTTAATAACATCTTTCATTTCAATCGTTAAATCGGTTTTTAGTTTATCATCAACAATTATATTTTCATTGGCAATAACATGGAAAGAGTAAAAGATACTAGCAATACTTAAAGCGATAAAACTCAATTTATTTTTTCTCATAAAGTACCTCCATGTAATTAATAATTTATAAATTAATGCTTAAACTAAAGAGTTTTCATCTTAAATAAAAATTATATTATGAGTCAAGAAAAATAAAACATAACTATTTATAATAATAAAGTTTTTAATTATTTTATTATATTGCAGAAATAAATTTCAACAATAAAAATTACCCATCAAATTTTCACTTTAAATATTGAGAAAAATTTCAATTAGCTTAACAATCAAATTTATCATTCATCCCGTTAATTGCTGAATAAAAAAATAGTTCCTAATTTTGGTAGGCGCTATTACTAATAAATTATTTATTGTTAAAATAACTAATTTATTTTTTATTTACATCTTACAATTAAAGTCGACTTTATTACTATTAACAAATTTCAACTGCTCATCAGGAGTAATATCAATTAATTCTGTTGCACTAACAACAGGCTTAATGTTTTTATTTTTATTAATAATTTTAATATTACCATCTTTAACTTTTAATTGCTGAGCATCAATTATTAAACCATTACTGGCAGCTATGTTATTTCCATATGTATCAAGTACTTCATTAACTTTTATCTTTATTAGCACATTTTTACCCTCTACCTTAATAATGCCACGATTTTTTAAAGAATCGGTGTTCATTTCTAAGCGACCATCCCCTATCAAGTCAGCATTATTGGTAATCTCTTTACTATCGAATACTAACTTGGAATTATTGAGTGAAAATTGGCCATAATTTAAATCTGATGGTTTATTACCATCAAAATGACCATATTGATAAGAGTCCTTTTTATTATCAAATTGGTTACTTTTTACATAAATAATGGCATTTTGGCTGCTTATATAACTATTGGTATTTTCAAACGAATCAACATTAATATTTTGTACCAGTGTTATTCATTTTAAAAGTTGCATGATCAAATTTTAATCTTTTGCTTTAATAATTGATTTATTTACAAATTTATCATTTTGATCATCAACAACAATCAATTTAGCGTCTTTCATGTTGATGAACTGGTTTTCTATATCTGTATAAAACTTGTTAGCACTCAACTGCCCCTCATTAATAACACCACTATCGCCCGTTTGTGTAATGCTTAAACCCCTAAATTTCACGTTTGCATATTCACTAATCAACAAACCTGCATCAGGACTATTTTCCTGCTGGCCAAGGTGACCCGTCACAGAGTGATAATAATCAGAATAATTGGCTACTCGATATATATCCATTTTACCGTTTTTCCCTTTACGACAAAGTGAATAATTAGATGGAACCTTTTAATTAGTATGGAAATTATATCTTACATAAGATAAACCATAGGCTTTATGTTTACGGGAAAATTTAATTTCATTATTACCAATAATAGTTTTAAGAAACTTACCATTTAGATTACCATCAGACATCGCTATTTCATTAGAAATAAGTTTTAATAACCCTTCATCATGAACTGACTTAATATTATTTTTAAATATAATCTTTCCTTCAGCTGAAACATTAATTTTCAAATCGCCATCTTTATAGTGGATCTTACCGACTTGTGGTAAGATTGATGATTCCTTGATATTGATTAATTTAACTTTATCTGTTACTAATAACTGTTGCTTAGTAACGGAAAACGAACAATCATTACACTCAATACCATTTGGATTAGCAATCATCAAATATGTATCATCACCTTTAAGTGAATTATTTTCATTAGATATGACTTCATTAATAATAAATTTTGCAGCTGAGTTCGCTAGATAATTTGGGTTATTAATAATAACCCATTTTTCACTAACATTAAACTTTAGATAATAATTAATGGAAATACCATTTTTATTCTATTTTTCAATATTAATATGTTCAATGCCATTTTTAATTTATAGAGTAATATCTTTTTATTATTGTCAATAATAATGTTTTCACTGGCATTAATATGAAAATAAAAAAGGATGTTGGCAACACTTAAAGTAATAAAGCTCAGTTTATTTTTTGTCATAAAATAGTTCCATGTAATTAATAAATTAACGCGCAAACTAAAGATTTTTCAGCTTAAAAAAACATTAGTAATTTGTCAAATAAAATAAAACAAAACAAATGTAATCATTAAGATAGTTATCATAATAAATATTCCTTAAATATTATCATTTACGATTATTGTTAAATTGGCATTATAAAATATCATTCTATTTATAATAATAATATATTTCTTATTTATTTTTTACTATAGATATTTAGTAGTCTATTTAATTAATTTTAAGCTATATATTGCCTGTCATCTGATAATATTGATATACAAGCTAACAGCTAAATAATAAAAAAGTGATAATAATACTAATAAATATTATTATCACTTCAATTAACAAAAAAATTGATTAGTTACGAATGATCACTAAATATTCGTTAAATCGGTAGTAAAACAAGCAACCTACTGGCCATGATAACTAGTTAACTCTGGTCGTGAGTGGCGACATTGGGCAAAAGCATGTTGGCACCTGGCAGCAAAGGCACAACCTGGTGGTGGATCGATTGGGCTCGGCAATTCACCGGTTAATTTGATCCGCTCACGACGTAAATCAGCATTGAGCCGAGGTGTAGCAGATAATAGTACTTGAGTATAAGGATGGCGTGGATAGCCAAAAATTTGTTTTTTCGTGCCTTTTTCAACACACCGGCCTAAATACATCACCATCACCTCATCAGCAATATGCTCAACCACCGATAAATCATGAAAAATAAAAACATATAACAAACCAAAATCCTGCTGTAGATCCATCATTAAATTCAATACCTGCGCCCGAACAGAGACATCCATTGCCGATACGGGTTCATCAGCAATCACAATATCCGGCTCAAGCATCAAGCCACGGGCAATAGCAATACGTTGCCTTTGTCCGCCAAAAAACATATGGGGATAACGGTGTAAATGCTCTGCCTTCAACCCCACTTTGGCCATCATATGCAAGACTTTTTCTCTACGCTCGATAGAAGAAAATGGAGTATTAATTAATAAGGGCTCTTCGAGGATCTGAGCGATTTTTTTTACGTGGATTCAGCAATGCATAAGGATTTTGAAATACCATTTAGATCTTTTGCCGCCGCAACTTGTGCGCCGTTTTATCTTTAACTTATAGATCCTGCCCTTGATAGTAAAGCTCACTAGTAGTCGGCGTTTCAATCATGGTTAATAGCCGCCCTAATGTCGATTTTCCACAACCGGATTCGCCGACTATCGCCAATGTCTTACCTTTTTGCAGCTCAAATGAAACGCCATCCAAGGCTTTTACTGTTCTATCCGCTGAAAATAAGCGACCTTTTACTGGATAATATTTTTTCAGCTCCGTTACCTTTAGTAAGGGTGTTATTAATTGGTTGGAGTTATTCATATTGTTGGCCTCCAGTTATCATACAGTGGAATATGACATTTTACTTGCCTATCAGCGATAACCTGCAATAACGGCTCCTTAGTTCGGCATTTGTCACCGACATAAGGGCAACGAGGATTAAGTAAACAAACAACTGGACGATCATATTTTCCCGGAATAACACCTGGCAACGAATCTAAGCGCTGTTTATTAAGCGCAAATTCGGGCAATGCCTTCAATAGTGATTGTGTGTAGGGGTGACGTGGAGTAGTAAAAATGTCTTTAGCTTTACCTGATTCTATCACCTGCGCGGCATACATGACAATAATATGATTAGCGGCTTCAGCTACTAACGCTAAATCATGGCTGATCAGTACTAAAGCCATATTTTCTTGTTGCTGCAAGCTTGATAGCAGCTCCATGATTTGTGCCCGAATAGTAACGTCGAGTGCTGTCGTTGGCTCATCAGCAATCAATAATTTAGGGCGGCAAGCCTGTGCCATCGTGATCATAACACGCTAGCTCATACCTCCTGATAACTGATGCGGGTAGATGCCAAAGCGTGATTTTGGTTCAGGAATGCCGACCATAGTTAACAAATCGATAGCGCGTTGATAACGACTACGACGATTACTGCTATGATGAATTTTTAACGTTTTCATAATTTGATAACCAACAGTAAAGCAAGGGTTAAGGTTGATCATCGGATCCTGGAAAATCATTGCCACCTCAGCACCAATTAACTGACAGCGCTCTTTTTCTGGCATTTTTAATAGATCACGCCCATTGAAAATCAATCTATCGGTGATCACATGACCTGGCTTATCAACCAGTCCCATAATAGCCAGTGAACTGACTAACTTACCTGAACCTGATTCACCGACGATACCAACCACTTTACCGGCTTTTACCTGATAACTAATCTGATCAACCGCTCGAAAAGGGGCCGCTTGATCACCAAAATGAACAGAAAGATTTTTTATCTTTAATAATGCCATTAGATCACCTCATTATTGCTTGAGTTTAGGATCGAAGGCATCGCGCAAACCATCGCCCATCAGATTAAATGCTAATACTGTTAACAAAATGGCTAAACTAGGGAATGTTACGACCCACCACGCACTTTGCGTGAACTGCAAAACATCCGATAACATAGTGCCCCATTCCGGGGTTGGAGGCTGAGGTCCCATACCTAAAAACCCTAGCGCAGTCATATCTAAAATAGCATTGGAAAAACCCAAAGAAGCCTGCACAATTAAAGTTGCAAAACAATTAGGTAGAATATTAATAAATATTTGACGTAATGCGCTGGCACCAATCACTTGAGAAGCTGTTACATATTCGCGACTGATTTCTAATAATACTGCCGCACGTGTCAGTCCCACATAATGTGGTAAAGCAACAAAAGCCAGTGCCAATGAAGCATTAACAATTGAAGGACCAAAAACCACCACTAATACTAATGCCAGTAATAAACTAGGTAAAGCCAACATAATATCGACAATCCGTATAATAGCTATATCAACCAAACCACCAATATAACCGGCAAATAAGCCAAGCGAGACACCCATAATCAGGGAAAGAATGACGACTAAACCACCGACAAGTAGCGATAAGCGTGCACCATGCATTAGCCTTGATAACAGATCTCGCCCTACGTCATCAGTCCCTAAAATAAATTACCACCTTCTTGCCAAATCGGTGGCATCAATAGAAATTGACGAAATTGTTCATTAGGTGAATGAGGAGCAAGTAGATTAGCTAATAAAGCAATAACAACCATGAAGATAATATACCCCATGCCAATAACTGCCCCTTTATTGCGGACTAAAGTAATGCCAAAATTCTTGCAACGGTGTTAATGGCGCCGGCATCTTGTCTATTTGTTGTTCAATTAGTTGAGACATATTTGCCTTCCTTATTTTTTATGCCGAATTCGTGGATAAACGATGCCATATAACAGATCAATCAGCAGATTAACCAATATAATCAAAGTTGCGATCAGTAAAACTCCACCTTGAACCACCGGATAATCACGACGTTGCAAACCATCTATTAACCAACGTCCTAAACCGGGCCAAGAAAAAATAGTTTCCGTCAAGATAGCTCCGGCTAATAACGTACCAACCTGCAAACCAATCACTGTCACAACCGGCAAAAAAGAATTACGTAACACGTGGATCAAAATTACTCGTCTTCGGCTTAAACCCTTTGCCCGCGCAGTTCGAATATAATCTTCACCCAATACTTCTAGCATTGAAGAGCGTGTCATCCGCACAATCACAGCTAAGGGTATAGTGCCTAAAACAATAGCCGGTAAAATTAAATGCTTAACCGCATCAATAAAATCGCCAGTTTCTCCCCACAGCAAAGTATCAATTAACATAAATCCGGTTAGAGGATAACCATCATCCAAAAAAACGCTGTCATTGACGCGACCTGAAACAGACGTTAGATCCCAATGTACAGAAACCAGCATAATGAGCATAATCCCCCACCAAAAAATAGGCATCGAATAGCCGGTTAATGACACCCCAATGGCGGTATGATCGAAAACAGAACCACGCTTGACAGCCGTAATCGCAAATATCATGGCATAAATACCCAACTCTAAGATTGCCATAAAACGTGGCCAAAATTCTTGCCATACAGGCAACCGACTTTTTAAAGAAACACCCAAATCGTCTCGTAACACATCATGAATATAATTTAAATATTGTTGCCACAACGGTTGATCCAACCCTAATTGTGCGATCATCTGTGCATGACGCTCAGGGCTTAAACCGCGTTCACCTGTCATAATCGTGACGGGGATCACCCGGGATAATATGGATAAATGCAAAAGTCAGTATGGTAATACCGATAAACGTAGGGATGACAATACCCAAACGCCGAAATATAAATTGCCACATTCGATGATTTCTCTGTTAAATGCTGACTAATATACTTAAGTTATTTGATTTCATTCGACCGACAAGTTAGCAAAGCCAATTATTACTCTATCAGTAAACCCGATAGAGTAATTAATTAACAATCAACTTAGTAAGATAGAATTTATTTTTTAATATTAACAACTTCAAAGTGATGTTTGCCTAGTGGATCAACCACAAAACCCGTCACTTCTTTACGAATAGGCTTATATACTGTTGAGTGAGCGATAATCAAAGCAGGCACTTGCTCATGCATAACAACCTGAGCCTGCCGATACAATTCAATACGTTTATTATGATCAAATGTCACACGCGCTGGCTGAATGAGAGCCTCAAAATCTTTATTACACCATTTGGAGTAATTGATACTTTGCGCCTTAGCTGCATAGCTAAATAAGGTAGCGAAAAAGTTATCGGAATCACCATTATCTCCCGTCCAACCGATCATCACCGTTTGAGGCTCGCCATTCTTGGCACGTTTAAGGTATTCGCCCCATTCATAGCTAACGATGTTGGCTTTAATACCCACTTTTTGCCAATCAGCTTGGATCATCTCCCCCATGCGCCGGGCATTAGGGTTATAGGGCCGCTGTACTGGCATTGCCCAAATATCGATAGTAGAACCTTCAGCAATACCTGTCTCTTTCAATAGTGCTTTTGCTTTCTGTGGATCATAAGGGTGATCTTTAATCGCCTGGTTATATCCTCACATGGTTGATGGAATAAGCGTTTTCTCTTTCTGGTCTGCACCTTGGTAAACCGCCGCAATAATGGCATCTTTATTAACCGCTATGGTCAGTGCCTGACGAACTTTTACATTATCTAATAGCTTTTTCTTAGTATTAAAGACCAGATAGCCAACATTGAGACCCGGTTTGTTCCATCAATACGATTTGCTTATTTTACCTCATACGTTCAAGATCAGCTGGATTTGGGAATGCCATAACCTGGCATTCATTTTTCTGTAACTTAGCATAGCGTACTGCTGCATCTGGTGTAATTAAGAACACTAAACGATCAATTTTAGGCTTAGTTCCCCAATAATCACGATTGGCCTTATTTATAAAGGATGCGCGAATCTTTCTGATATTGAATTAACTAAAATGGGCAGGTACCAATCAATCGGCTCAAGATCAAGCTGCTCCGGCTTACCTTTTTTCATCATCTGTTCGGCATATTCTGCCGATAAAATAGAAGCAAAATCCATTACCATATCAGCTAAAAAGGGTGCCTGAGGGCGGCTAAGAATAAAACCTACGGTATAATCATCAATTTTTTTTATCTTATCGATGATTTTATCCAGATCCATACCAATAAAATATTCATAGCTGCCACCTGAAACTTTATAATAGGGGGTAAGTTGCATCTTTTTGCCGCATAAAAGTATGAATGACATCATCAGCATTGAATTCACGGCTTGGTTTAAAATTTTTGCTGGCATGCCATTTGATCCCTTTGCGCAAATAAAAAGTATAAACTTTTCCATCATCACTCACTTGCCACCGTTCAACTAATGCTGGTTTTATCTCTGTGGTACCCAATTGAAACTCTACCAGTCGATTATAAAGTGGAATAGAACTAGCATCATAAGTTGTTCCTGACGCAAATAATTGTGGATTAAATCCTTCTGGAGAGCCTGCTGAACAATAAACCAAAGTTTTTGCTTGCAAATTAGTAGAAATAACTAGAGTAATCCAAACTGATACTAATAGATAAAATCCCAGCATTTTTCATAAAAAACTTCATATTATGCTTCTTCTGTTGTGATTTTATTATATTTTTTAAGAAATTTACTAAATAGTGCTACTGATATTGTAATTTAGTTATATTTTTATCACGGACGTTAATAATAAATCAATTATTTCCGCTCACGTCAATACTTTTATTACTGTTTTTTTAGACAAAAAAGAAATGAATATAAACCCTATAATTCAGAAAAATAAGATAAAAAATAATAAATTTGTAATTTATTAGTGGTAAATCCCAAATAAAATAACTTAAATAAATATTAAAAGCTATTTTCATCTAAACGCTTGCTTGGCTAATAATTAACCAATTATTGACTAATTATTAAAATATCTGCTAGCAAAAGATAAAATCATTCAGCAATAAAAAAGAATAAAATAGAAAAATGGATATCAGGCAGGTATCCCCAACTGGATACCTGATAAATGATTAATAACTGAGGCTAACCCGAAAACCAGAAACCATATGATCGTGTTTATGATCTGACGAATTTAATAGCGGAAAACCAATATAAGTACTGTAGCTTAATTGCTTATAACCGCCTCTTAAGCCTATCGATGTACCAATTAAGTAATCATCACGCCAAAAACGTGCTCGATCTTGCAAAACTGAACCGTAATCTAATGTTGCATAGAGTACATGACCCGGCAACGGTGTATACCAACTAAGTTCATTTTTGATCAGTAAACTATGGAAGCCGGACAAAGAATTAGTTAACATTGCGCCACGCAGGCTATTCTTGCCACCAATGCTATCAACGTCTAAAAATCCATCCAGTTGAGAACGACTTAACTGAATCGCTACCGTTCCCTCATAAAGAAAAAACTGCTGATTGATTTGCCAGAGTCGATTAATACCAGCCGAAAATTGGAAAATTTGTGGTCGTTTTAGCTCCTTTGCTGGCGATGGCATGGCGCCAAACCAACTAGCGCCTTGCTTGTACTCCATTGCCAGATTGAGTTCAGCACGCAGTAAATAGTGTTGATGCTTCAACCCAATATTCCAATAAGTTGCCCTGCGCTTATAAACACCAATTTCATAGCCACTAATGTAGCGATTATTGGTGGTAATGCTAGTGCCAAAATTAAAGTAAGTCTTACTATCATAACGTCGCTTAATCAGGTATTGACCTTGGGCAGATAATGATTTAGAACAGCTGCTTTTGTATAAATTACCAACCGGTGTTTTAATACCATCCGCGGAATAGAGATCTTGGTAATTATCTGATAAATCAAACCGCTAGTTACGAAAAGGTAATTAGTAAAAGAATGCCGCAACTTTAATCCCACGACTATGGTCAGTATCTGAATCACGACTGATATAAAAATAGAAGAAGTCATTTAATAAGGTAGGATTATCAAACAGTAACACATTATCAATCATTAAATTGGCATGATCTTTTAAGCCACTATTATCAATAGAAAGTCGGCCACGAATAGCACGCTTTTTTGTCGATTAATGGTTAAGACACTGCTATTGGCTAAGTTAGGATCATCATCAAAAGTGATTTTGGGTTGGGTTAAAGGCGAATTCTGTAGATTTTCTAAGCCTTGCTCAATGTCCCAAACATTAAGAATGGTTGATTATGGAAAAGCAGTACGCAGAGAATAGTGAATTTTACCGGTATCTGCGTAACGAATATCAGAAATAAGGCCTGGGATCAGTTCAATATGTAAAATACCATACATGAAACTTTGGTCGTCAAATAGCCAGCATCGATGAATATTTGATTTACTCTGGCAAGAAAAATATTCAATCCCTTATCACCTAAACATTGACCAATAATATTATCTGATAGTACAGATAATTTTTTCTATAATGATGTAGTAAATAATTCCTCACCATTAAAAAAACAAATTTGATATTTAAGCAATGAGATTCAATTGGATAAATTTGATTTTTATTAACTTGTTGAGGAATAGAAACCGGTTGCTGCTGAGCTATCTCTTGCTTTGCGTCTTCTACCACACCAGCTTGCACATAATCGTGATCATAAATAGCCAATAATAAGAAAAATTAATTCTCACACTTATTGAATAAATTCAGAAAAAATACATTAAGACTTTATTTTAAAGTATTCAGGCTAATAACAGATTAAATTGTAGGATAAGTAGGTATGATTAATGAGGTGGAGATGAAAAGCTCTGCTAAAAATAGGATTAGCAAATTTGGTCGGCGAGAGAAGATTCGAACCTCCGACCCACTGGTCCCAAACCAGCTGCGCTACTCGCCGAAAACGGTGTGCGTCTTACTGCGACATGATAAAGTCGTCAATAATTTTTTAATTAATATTTACTATCTCGATGATAAAAACAGTAACAATTTATTTTTTAATAAAAAATAAATAGAAAACAATTGTTGATTATAACTTTCATCAATGCATGTAGTTAAATAATATTAATAACAGATTAAATATAATATAAACTTTATAAAAAATAAGTAAACTTTAAAAAATTTTTTAAAAAAATTAAAATAAATTAACAAAAAATTAATAGATAGCGAATCATTTACTTTATAAGGATATAACATCTATTTATCAAAAAATAATAATCATAAATTAAATTTATTAACGATAGTAGTGACAATATCATTTTATGGTAATATATTTGCATCTGAATTATCTTTGATAAATAATAATTCTGTATCATTAAAAAAAGTCACTGAGATTATCAGTTATAATAAAGAAATTAATTTAAAATCTACTAATAAATCATTAACAATTAATATCTTATCAGCGGTTTCTAAAGGATAATTTAAAATTTTTAACAATATATATGAAAAATTTAATATTAGTGAACATGGCATTAAAATTAATAATGCCACTAACAATCCCGCTAAATTATTACTGAAGTGATTTCAGCAGAAAAATCCAATATCAATGGTAATATTACTATTTTAAATAATAATAAACCTCATTCAATTATTGCTAATCCTAATGTTATTCATTGTAGTAATCGCTGTAGTATAACTAATATTAATACTATCAGCTTAATCACTTCCGCATTTGAAGAAAACAGGCATTCTAACCAATTAATTGAGAATATAAGAGAGAAACATATTCATTTTAAAAATATCAAACAAAAAAATTTTACCAATGCTGATAAAATAAAATTATTGGCAAGATCAGTTAAACTAGAATCTAGAAAATTAAATATCAATAATATTACCATTACAGTTGATGATAAAAATGTTATCAATAATAGTGATATTACTATGACCAAGCTTAACGGGATCAAAGCTTTTCATCTTACTGATAATAACTTGCAAAATAGCATACCATCCAGAAATGCAAGATTAACTATCGATCATAATTCAGCAATAAATAGCAAATATAGTAGTTTTAAAATAGAAAATGGTATCTTTAATAATGCAGGTACACTTGCCAGTAACCAAGATAGTCATTATAAAATAATCAATGGAGAATTTTATAATAACGGTACCATAAATAATATTGAAATGTTAGTTATTACCGGTATAAATGCAAATATTGACAATCAATCTAAAATAAAAGCTAAAAATAACTATTTTCTTATCAAAAATGGAAAATTTAATAATAGGGGTAAGATAAAAAATACCGAGTTAATAGAAATATTTGCTGATAATAGCAACATTAACAATCAATCTGAAATAAAAAGTAAAAATGGTATTGATGAAATAAAGAATGGACAATTTTATAATAGCGACATAATCGATCATAGCGAAAAAATGACCATAAATGGAAACAACGATTATATTAACAATCAGTTTATTTTAACTTCAGCAAAATATGATTTAACCGAGTTAAAATTTAGTAATTTTCTTAATTTTAGCTTTGTATTACCTTACAAACGAAACTCTAATAATAATGTTGAACTCGATTTCTCTGACAATGTTATGTGATAAATCTATTCGCTCTGCTAATTAATATAACACTATCATTAGTAATGATAAAAATTCATTTATAAACTTTAAGAATATTTTTTAAAACAGTAACATTATTAATAACATGACTATTTTATTTTACCAAAAAAATAAAATACCTACTATTTATTGATATAAATAACCTAAGAATAAAAATATTCTAATTGAGATAATTAAAAATTAATGCTATTTGTAATTTTTATTATAAAACAGAAAAAATATCACATTTTTTTATTAAATAGGACATCATATTGTAATTTATAATTTTATTTTATAAGGAAATAAGATAAATCAATCAGTAAGCTATAAATATAAACTATCCCTATTATCACTCTTCATTAGAATGGGAATTTCTAATTATGTATTAGGCGCGCCAGGAGCTGTGCAACAGCAAACAAATATTGTCAGCTTGGATAAAAAGATTAATATCAATACGGTTGAAAAGCGTCCAGCCATTGAGATTGCAGCAACTAATAACAGTGGAATATCTCATAATAAATATGAAAAATTTGATGTTGGTAGACAGGGGATTGATATTAATAATACCACGAAAAATCCAGCTAAAATTATTCTCAATGAAATTATCTCAAATGATACAACCCACATCAATGGTAATATCAATATACTTGGTGACAGTAAACCGCATTTTATCATTGCCAATCCCAGTGGTATCGATTATAACGATTGTAACGTTACTAACGTGGGTAGGCTTACTTAACCACAGCGAAAATAAGTAATATGCTTGATAATGGCAAAATGACAGATAAATTTACTTATGATACAAAACGCGGGCAAATTCGTTTCAAAAATGTTAAATCAGAGAAATTTACTGACGCTGCAATCAGCCGTGTTTTTGCCAGATCAATCAATTTGCAATCCAGTCAATTAAATGTCAATGATATTTCGTTGATTGCTGGTAAAAATAGATTAGAAGATGTCGATAATCCAAAATATATTCATATTACTCGATATAACCAAGAATATATTCAAGAAAAATTAAGCTAACTATTGACGCTAATTCAACAATTAATGACAATGACAGTTATCTTCATACTAGTTCTGGTAAATTAGATAATTAGGGTATTATTAATAGTAATGGAATTATGAATATTTCTAGTGTAAATCGCAATATTTTTAACCAAAAGGAATTGATTGCAAATAACCAAAATCACACATTTATTAACACTAATTCTGAAAATTTTGGCGTAATTAAAAGTAAAGGGTCTTTAGCCATCAATGGCCAAGATTCCGTAATTTTTAATAAAGACAAGATAGTCACTAACAATCAAGATTACGACTTATTATATTCACGCCTCATAAACAATAAAACTATTCAAGGTGATGACTCTGTTAAAATAACCGCACTAGATAAAGCTATTGAAAATAATGAGGAGGGAACGATAACTGCATATGATATCAGCAATGTTGATAACGCAAATCACGATACTGCGGTTAAATTAGATATCCTTTAATTAATAAAGCTAGCTTTATTGATGAGGGACAAATCGATATTGGTACTCAAGAAAATAATAAGTGAACAGTTTTCCCAATTGGTAAGGTAACACACTATCAATATGGTACTTTATATATTATTAAAAATAACACAAGCCAACTTCCTGCTGCTTGGGAACAAGTTTTCACCGCACAATAAATTGCACCAAATCAGTAATCATAGCAAGTATAGTTACTGGTGATTACCTACAATAACAGGTTCCAATATAGGCAATAACAGAAATAAAAAATAGTTATTATAAATAAAATCCCTTGAAGATTAATTCAAGGGATTTTTAATCACTGAATAAATTATTGCAATAAAGAGATATCAGCTACCTGTAAAAATAAATCACGCAGCTGACTTAGTAAGGTCAGACGATTGATCCTGACTATTTGATCACTATCCATCACCATTACATTATCAAAGAAAGCATCGATAACCTCACGCAGTGAAGCTAATTCAGTTAATGTGCTTTGATATTGTCCGTCAGCGAATAATGGTGCCAGTTTATCTTGTAAAACAACTAAATGAGCCGCTAAGATGACCTCTTCGGGCGCGTTTAATACTGTCGCGGCAACATTGTCATTCAATTTTTCATCTGACTTATTTAGAATATTGGCAACCCGTTTATTAGCCGCCGCCAGTGCTTCTGCCGCTGGCAAAGTCCGAAAATGGGTAACGGCTTTCACACGAGCATCAAAATCTGCCGGTTTAGTTGGGCGACGAGCTAAAACAGCCTGGATAGTATCAATGCGGTAACCTTGCTCTTGATACCAGGCACGAAAACGCCCCAGCATAAACTCAACAACATCATCGACAATATTTTTATTGGTTAGCTTATTATCATACAATTGGGCCGTCTGCTGTGTTAATGCTAATAAATCCAGATCGTAACCCTTTTCAACAATAATACGTAATACACCAAGCGCCGCGCGACGTAAGGCAAAGGGATCTTTATCGCCCTTAGGCGGTTGGCCAATACCAAAAATACCTACCAGAGTATCCATTTTATCGGCCAGCGCCAACGCAACCGCGATATGATTAGAAGGTAATTGATCACCAGCAAAACGGGGTTGATACTGCTCCTTGATTGCCACCGCCACATCTTCCGCTTCACCATCCCGACGGGCGTAATACATCCCCATAACACCTTGTGTGTCGGTAAACTCGAACACCATATTGGTCATCAAATCACATTTGGATAACAAACCGGCACGAGTAGCATGATTGACATCGGCACCAATTTTAGCTGCGATCCAGCCAGCTAACACTTCTAAACGATCGGTTTTATCACGCAATGTACCAAGCTCTTTTTGGAATAAAACTGTTTCCAGTCGGGGTAAATATTCTTCTAAACGCTTTTTACAATCGGTTTTAAAGAAAAATTCAGCATCTGCCAAACGTGGACGGATCACCTTTTCATTACCAGCAATGATTTGCTGTGGCTCAGAAGATTCAATATTGGCGACAAAAATAAAATTAGCCATCAAATTACCAACCTGATCATAAACCGGGAAGTATTTTTGATCGCCTTTCATGGTATGAACTAACGCTTCCGCTGGTACAGACAAAAATTTCTGCTCAAATTTTGCGGTTAATACCACCGGCCATTCAACCAATGATGTTACTTTTTCGAGTAAACTATCGGACAATTCAACAGTACCGCCTAATTGCTGCGCTACCTTATTCGCCTCATGCTTGATTAAGGACTTACGCTCTTCATAGTCAGCAATAACTTTACCACGTTCACGTAAGGTTGCAGGGTATTGTTCCGCTGAGTCAATAGTCAGTTCAGCTTCTCCCATAAATCGATGGCCACGGATCACGCGATCACTCTGAATACCCAATACTTCACCTTCAAGCAGCTGATCACCCAATAACATGATTAAGGTATGAACAGGCCGGACAAATTGTGTTGCCTTGTCTCCCCAGCGCATCAATTTTGGGATCGGTAACTGATTCAATGCACTCGCTACCATATCAACAAGCAACTCTTTTGCGGCACGGCCTTTATTGGTCGCACGATAAAATAACCACTCCCCTTTATCGGTGACCAAACGTTCTGCCTGCTCAACGGTGATGCCACAGCCACGAGCCCAACCTTCAGCGGCCTTCGTCGCTTTACCTGTCGCATCAAAAGCCTGACTAATTGCCGGGCCACGCTTCTCAACTTCACGATCAGCTTGATGTGCGGCCAAATCGGTTATTTTTAATGCTAAACGACGAGGAGAGGCATACCAAAGTACTTCACCATACTGTAGTTCAGCCTGTTCTAATTGATGTTTAAAATTTGCCGCAAATGATCCAGCTAATGAACGAAGAGACTTCGGCGGTAACTCTTCTGTGCCGATTTCCACCAGGAAAGTCTGTTGCATAATGACAGCCTCTTAGTTCTTATTTTTACAGATTGGAAAACCTAATGTTTCACGAGCAGCATAATAAGCTGCTGCAACCCCTTTAGTTAAGGTACGAATACGTAAAATATAACGTTGCCGTTCAGTGACTGAAATAGCTTTACGTGCATCCAATAAATTAAACGTATGGGCAGCTTTTAAAATACACTCATAAGCGGGTAAAGGCAGTGGAGTTTCTAGTGACAATAAATATTGTGCTTCTTTTTCATATTCTTCAAAACATTTGAAGAGAAAATCAACATTAGCATGTTCAAAATTATAAGCCGACTGCTCAACTTCATTTTGATGATAAATATCACCATAGGTTGTTTTGCCTAACGGGCCATCAGACCAGACTAGATAATACACACTATCAACCGCTTGAATATACATAGCCAAGCGCTCAAGGCCGTAGGTGATCTCGCCGGTAACCGGTTTACACTCCAATCCCCCAACTTGCTGAAAATAGGTAAACTGGGTGACTTCCATCCCATTTAGCCAAACCTCCCAACCAAGTCCCCAGGCTCCCAAAGTTGGATTTTCCCAGTTATCTTCAACAAAGCGGATATCATGAACAGTGGGATCTACCCCCAATGCTTTTAATGAGGCAAGATATAACTCTTGAATATTATCCGGTGAGGGCTTAATAATAACTTGAAATTGATAATAGTGCTGAAGACGATTAGGATTTTCACCATAACGTCCATCAGTTGGCCGACGAGATGGTTGCACATAAGCAGCAGCGATTGGCTCTGGGCCTAATACCCGCAAGCAAGTCATCGGATGGGACGTCCCTGCACCAACTTCCATATCCAATGGTTGAACAATAGTGCAGCCTTGACGCGCCCAGTAATCCTGTAATGTTAGGATCAATCCCTGAAAGGTTTTGGTATCAAACTTTTGCATGTTAGATTCGCGCGATAGATAGATTGTGATTTAAAAAAGTGATTCAGTATACCTTTTGGCGAACAGATATGCAGCACTAATTACACATTGATGTTGTTTTACATGAAAACAGCCTGATAAATCTTTAGTAATTTTAAGTTAGCTGATTGATTAGCCCCATCACTAGTTAATCATTAATATTGAAAATTAATCCAAAGGTTATCAGCAAAAAAGATATTTTCAATTTGGCTTACTGCAATACTTTTTCTGCCATATTCATATGACCGCGCAAGGTTATTTATAAAATAAAATTATGGTCTGCTGTAATTTCATTGCAATTTTAATAACAAAATTTGGCTCTAAATCATTAGTATTGATACTAATATAATAAAAATGGTCTTTACTACTATAAGATATGACGGTTTCACCAGGGAATACGTTGAAATTTCCCACAACATGCATAAAATTTGTATGATTGCCGGCAATATTATGACTGGCATTATTAAGACGTTAATTGATCAAGTTCATCATAACGTCCAAAACGAATAAACTATTTCACCATTTTTAAATGGTAAGCAAAGGTTATTATTCGTTATTGTAGAATGTAATATATTTTGACTTACTCCATAGGATCATAAAATTGTTTAGCATTTCTTATATCCTCATTCCCGCTTTTATTAGAATCAAACAGAGCCATTTCCTTATTGATAATATTGTAAAGTTTTTATTGAGATAATTTTTAATCATGAAAAACCGCTAATACATATCAACAAAATAATGTAATAAGATTGATATTAATATAAAAAATACTGTTTTTAAGTAAAAAATTAATTATATCAGTTGGTTAATTTGCAAATTACATCCAAATCACAGCTTTGCAATTTTTATACTTACTACATGTAATAATAAAAACCGCCAAAAGAGCCAATTATTATACTCAGACTGAGTCGTTAATTATTTAGTATTTCCTGGCATCTAAGGATGCCAAAAAATTAATGCTTATTTGGTTTTATTGCTAATAAATTCAGACTATGTCTTATTGTTATTAATACTCAATAATGGCTCGTTCAGCTTAACTAATTCATTTTTCAAAAAACACTCACTTTTAAATATTATCATAATAAGATATGATATTTACTCATTTATTTTCTATTAAGATAATTAACATAAATTTTTGATTTAACAAAATTTTTCTCATTAGCATAGAATAAAATATTGCAGTAAAACGATTCAATATGAAATAATCCGTTAAATTAAAGTTGCAAAAACAGATGTAATTCACATGAAAATATTACTTTTAATGCTGACATTATTAACTCTAACCAGCTGCACTTCACAGCCACAGTCAACATTGATTGAACTTGACAAAAAAATCGTGAGTTTAACCATTCAACCCTGTTAAACATTAGTCATATTCAGCAGCTCAAGGCGTCTTCTAATAGTAGCCAAAAATGGCAATATTCGACATTTTTTCCTACCACCGCTGAACAAGCATCTCCTGTTTATTATTATGCGCTCGCTAACGCCCATAAAATTATTATTTATACCGACAATGCCAATTTTTGGCTTACAGTTAAAAATAAACTGCAAGAACAAGGATCAATCGCAGTTATTAAATGGCAATTTAAAAAATGTTTTTAGCAAAACAGGCTCAAATTACGTTTATTAAAAACTAAAATAGCTAAAAATAAATTAAATAATCTTGATTAAAAATCATTGATTAATAATTCCTAAAATAATATATTTTTATAACTTTTTGTTAATCAAGTAAATTTATTAATTTCTTATATTAAGATATGTCTTCATGAAAAAAATAACTAACTAATTCAGGATTAACTTTAACACTCAAGTTACAAAAACAATTCTTTTTTAATAAAGAATAAAATAAAAATAATCATAATAAAAAGGCATTAATAGACTCGTTTAAATAATTTATTGCCAAATTTATACAACCTAGCATAAATTATAATTTTCCTCTTTTTTTAATTAATTAAAGTATCTATTTTTATCAATCAAAATGCATTGTCTATTTAATATTAGCGCCTATTTTGAAGAAAATTTATCGATATTATTGTCCTGGCAAGTAATAATAATACTGATTAAAATCCCTATCATCAATTTATTAATATCCGATAATAGACCGATACCTCACAATAGGAGTAATAAAAAAATGACACCACGACGTTGCCATTGGGTCACTAGCGATGAGGAATATATTGCCTATCATGATCAAGAGTGGGGAAAAGCAGAAAAAAATAGTCAGAAATTATTCGAAATACTTTTCCTTGAAGGTCAACAAGCCGGCCTCTCTTGGTATACTATTTTGAAAAAACGTGTTGGCTATCGTGACTGTTTCTACCATTTTAATCCAACTAAAATTGCCAAAATGACGCAACAAGATGTTGATCGTTTAATGCAAGAACCCCGTATTGTGAATAATCGCCTGAAAATTAATGCTATCATTACCAACGCTCAAGCTTACTTAGCCATGACCCAATCATGGTGAAGATTTTAGCCAATTCCTCTGGCAATTTGTCGATGGAAAAACACAAATCAACCATTAGCAACATCAGAGTGAAATACCTACTCATACCAATATTTCTGATCATCTTTCGGTAGCTTTAAAAAAACATGGCTTTAAATTTGTTGGTAGCACCATCTGTTACGCCTTTATGCAAGCAATCGGTATGGTAAATGACCATTTGAGCGATTGTATTTGTCGACAGAAAAAAGAACGAGTAATAAAAATATCATTATGATAAATTTATAATCAACAAAAATATAAAAGAATTATAATATCGTCTAACTAATTTGCTAATCCAGCCATTATTCTAGCGATAATAGCAGAATATTGTTGCCATTTATTTAATAGTCACTGCAAAGCTGATAAAGAAAAATATGATACATTCACAATTTGGTAAAAAATTTTCCAGTTCATCCAGTATCTCTCTGTTAATGAAAGATCTAAATGAAGGTTTGCGCAAACCTGACGTTATTATGCTCGGTGGCGGTAATCCAGCACACATTCCTGAAATGGATCAATATTTTCAGCAATTATTGATAGAAATGGCTAAAAATGGTCAGCTCAATGAAGCATTATCCAACTACGATGGCCCCCAAGGAAAAGATGCCTTACTGGAAGCATTAGCAAATACGTTAAATGAGCAAGTAGGCTGGAATATTAGTGCTAAAAATATTGCATTGACTAATGGTAGTTAGAGCGCCTTTTTTTTATCTATTTAATATCCTCGCAGGCTGTTGTGAACAAGGAATAAAACGTAAAGTTCTTTTCCCTTTAACACCAGAATATGTTGGTTATGCCGATACTGGACTTGATGATGATATTTTTGTTACTAATAAACCGCAAATTGACATCCTGCCTAATGGTCAATTTAAATATCGGATTAATTTTGAATCGTTAAAAATAACCGATGATAGCGGTGTAATTTGCGTTTCCAGACCCACCAACCCGACTGGAAATGTCATTAACGATGCAGAAATTATGCAATTAGATGCTTTAGCCAAACAGCATGCTATTCCGCTTTTGATTGACAGTGCTTATGGTATTCTCTTTCCAGGTATTATTTTTAATCAAGCAACACCTATCTGGAATGAAAATATTATTCTATCTATGAGCCTACCTGGCTGTCGCTGCTGCGGTATTATTATTGCCAATGAATCGATTATTAACGCGATCAGTAACCTGAATGGCATCATTAGCTTATCCCCAGGTAGTATAGGCCTAGCATTAATGTTAGCGATCCTTAAACGTAATGATCTACTGAAACTTTCACAAACAGTAATAAAACCTTTTTATCAACAACGCGTTACTGAAACAGTAAAAATTATTCGCCGTTATATACCAGAAAGTCGCTGCTTGATCCATAAACCAGAAGGCGCGATATTTCTATGGCTTTGGTTTAAAGATTTACCAATTGACAGTCAAACACTTTACACACGTCTTAAAAAACACGGTGTATTAATGGTGCCAGGCGATTATTTTTTCCCGGGGCTTAATGAACACTGGCCTCATTCGCATCAATGTATGCGAATGAACTATATTCTACCATTAGAAAAAATTGAACAAAGGATTGCGATTTTAGCTGATGAAATTGAAATTGCCTATCAATAGCATAAATTCAATAAACTTTATTAAATATATTAAGTAATAAAATTCTATATACATAAAAAAACCTCTTATCATATACAAGATAAGAGGTGATAAAATAATAACGAGGACTTTGAATTGTAAAGTTAACGGCATCATATTCAAACATATTGCTAATGAAATGATCTACATCCCGAGCTCTTTAACACCGCAATTATTACAACATATTAAGTATTCTTTTAATTAAGCAATAAAGCGATATTTTCACCACTATACCAAACTATTGCTTGTTAATTTAATGAAAACTATAAAACCTAATCACTTTACGAATAATCCAGCTATAACAATTGACAGAATAAAAGGTATTAAAGTTGACTATTGACTTGATACGGTTGCTATCTCATATTCAAACTTAGACAAAACTCTTTAAAAAAGAGATAAAAAGACTATTCGCGGAATACTTTATGCAGAAAAACTAAAATGTGCTCAATATTTATTATTACCCACTTGTTTACCCATTAATGAAATTACAACTACCGATGATTATCCTTTGCTAGCAGGTTGAACTAACTCCGCAGAAATAAAGAAATCGTTAATCAATAATTCTATTTAAACAAATTGCTCATTCCAGCAGTAAATAAGAATTTTATGCGACCAATTTTCCATTAATTGTGCCATATTTAGGACATATGACAGAAAATAATTGTTAAAAAATTTTATTTCTATTAATAGACTGGTATTTTTAACATTAATGTTTATCATTAAAATTCATACTCGCTTGGAGAAGCTAGGCTTATACCCTTAATGAAACGATTAATCCTCGTTATTTGTAGCATCAGTTTAAATATGATTGGCTGCCTTCTATTGTTATGTGGCTGTTCAAGTATTATGACCCATGTCGGCCCCCATCAAGGTTACTATTCAGGCACCAAAGCTGATACCCGAATACTGAAAGATAATGATACCGGCTGGGTGATAAAACCCCTTGCCATGATTGACTTACCTTTTTCTGTGCTGATAGACACTGTTTTACTACCCTATGATTATTTTCAAGCCGATAATATGGCATCGCAACCTTCACCAAAAGAACGCGTTCAAGATTGGGAAAATCATCAAACTACAAATACTAATCAAACCACCAGCAAATAAGCCACCTGAATAACATCATCTATCGTGTATTTTTTAATCAATTCAGCAATTAATTGTAGTAATGCTTTGATATTGTTTATAAATACATGATATCGATTATTATATTTAATAATCATAACTCAACTTTAGTTTATTAAATTGATTATATTAAAAAAATATCATTATCTTACTGTCAATTTTTCTGCTTATTTTCAGAATTCATTTAATATATAAATTATGCCTACCATATAAATATAATCTTTTTAATTTTATTAAAATTAGAGAAATAAAGTATGAAAAAAACATTATTAGTTTTATTAACCACTGAGTTAATCCCTTCAACGTTGTTTGCAAATGAAAGCAAATCTGGTATGTACATGACAGGTAAAATGGGGGCATCAATTCAGCAAATGTCAGGCCAATTTTTCCCAGCAGGATATATATTGGAAATTAATGGGGAAGAAGAATTTAACAAAAAAATAAAAGAAGATAACCATAGAACTGCAGTATTTGGTGCCGGTCTCGGTTTAGGCTATGACTTTTATGAAAAATTTGATATTCCAATCAGAACCGAACTGGAATTTATTAGCCGATCAAGCGCTGATGATAGTTACCAGGGGATGATCTAATTTTTGTTTTTCCTGGTAAAACTTTTGTTAAGAACCAAATAGCAGTAAATACATTCATGTTTAACACTTATTATGATTTTAAGAATTCATCTGATTTCACACCTTATCTTTCTGCCGGACTGAGTTATGTTTATATAAGTCAAAAAACATTTGTTGATGCTATGGTAAATGGAGGGGATAGACAGAGTTTATGGACTCGTTCTCATGCCACCAACAATTTTGCCTGGAGCGCTGGCGCTGGCATTAAATAAACAATTAATAAAGATTTTTCATTTGATTTTAGTTACAAATATCTGGATGCCGGCCAAGCTGAAGTATATAACAACCTTTCTGACACAGAATATAACTCAAAAACCAAGGTCAAAACCCATGATATTATGTTAAGCGCAACTTATCATTTTTGATATTAATAACGTTGGATGGTATTGGGGTATAACATAACACTATAATCTCTATAACAAATAAAGAAATTACCTGCTTTGATCAGCATCTGTATTTATTGGCAGAAACTCTCATTATATCAGCCAGCAGACTAAAAATTAAAAGCGGGATACCCCCAATCCAATACACTATTTTGCTATAAAACGAATTATTCATCCAGTAGTAAAATATTATTCAATTAAAACTTAAAATTACATTTATATAAATCAAACAATCCCAGTCGCCACAATAAAAATTTGCTGATAACTATTAATATTACGCAGATAAGCAGCATAGCTGTCATCCGGGGAAACAACAACCGCATCACCTAATGGCGGCAAATCACTGCAATCAGTCAAACGAATCAGTTTGCCGCAAGGAATTTCACATAACATCACGCTATATCACAAATAAACGCCACATACCGACCTTAGCTACCCCAACTAAGCGCAGACTGAAATATGCCCCATGCAGAGTCGCTAATTTGTTGCATTACCGCACTAACTGGAGAAACTAACCAAAACTGTACAATCCCCTTATCATCTTGCATTAAAAAATCAATTTTACTACCATCATGCGAAGATCGCAGCCAATGGTGCGGTTGATTAACCACCCCCGGGTATTTGCGTTCATGGGTATAGATTAAGCGACGTTATTTAATCCCTTTTGGTGGTAAGGGCATAGCGGTTTCCGTACCCTGTATTGGATTAACTCCTGCAATGACATAGTCTTCAGCCACCTCGGGCAAATCGACAATAAAAATTTCGGCCACTATTTTGCCATCTCGAGAACAGATATTACCTATAAATGCAATCGCCCAACGTTGCTTTTCACCATCTGCTCTCTCATATCCATTTCAACCTATCCAATCCTCTTCATAAGCACGGCTGATTTTATTACTACCTGGTGTTGGTACAGGCGTTGTTTCACTGATCACAACACAATAATAATGGCCATTATATTCACGATGATGTTTTTGCTGACCCGCAATGCCTACATCAATAACATGATAAGGAATTGCAATTGCAACATTGCGCAAATCAAGCACCGGATCACACTGATACATCACGTGATGATTATAGGTAAAACTCAGCCTGATATTATCTGAACTAAAAACATGGACATGCGTGCCTCCTCTCAATGCACCTGCTAAAAAAGGCGGCGTAATACACATGGCCTCAATATTTTTGCAACATTAGGGGCCATATCGTTGACAATCACACCTCGACGATGATGAAAATCATCATGCCAATTTTTATCGGGATTTTCCGGGCCATGAATAAAAGCATATCTGGGCGGATTTTCACTACTTACCGTAACAACACCAACATACGCGCCATTTTTCGCGACATAGATCTGTTTTTGTTGTTGCGTTTTAATATTAACTTTTTCTATCGTTAACCCAGTGAAAGAGGCACTATTTGTTGGCCGTATATCAAAAACTAGCCACTGGCTATCTGATGTCCATACGTTTATATTAGTCAATTGATGATTACGTTTATCCAAAGTAATCTGCTGTTCTTGGTAAAACATTTTATTATCCGCACTCTTTTTTATAGTGAACGATAAAAAATAATATCATTCTGTGAGCATGACAAAAATATTAGTCAATACTTTATTTTCATAATACAACTTTAAACCTTAAGGTTTATCGTATCTAAAAAATCATTATTTTACTTAGCATACTATATATCATTGGTATTACAGCTGAAGCTATGACGGGTGCTTTAGCCGCAGGTCGTCGTAAGATGGATGTTTTCGGTGTCATTATTATTGCATCAGCAACCGCAATTGGCGGCGGCTCTGTACGCGATATTTTATTAGGACACTATCCTCTTGGTTGGGTTAAACATCCTGAATATATTGTCATTGTTGCTTGTGCTGCAGTTATTACTATCTGGCTTGCGCCAATGATGAAACATTTACGACGTTTATTTTTAATTTTGGATGCGATTGGTCTTATTGTCTTTTCCATTATTGGCGCTCAAATAGCGCTCGATATGAATTACAGTTATATTATTGCCGCTATTGCAGCCATCGTCACGGGTGTTTTCGGTGGCGTGCTGCGCGATATGTTATGTAATACAATTCCGCTGGTTTTTCAAAAAGAGATATACGCTGGCATCTCCTTCGCTGCGGCATGGCTTTATATCGGATTAATACTACATACTCCACTACCTAAAGATATGGTTATTATCATCACCTTAATAACTGGTTTAACCGCACGTCTACTTGCCATTCGTTATCGATTAGGATTACCAGTATTCAATTATGAACATAATGATTAAGATCTCCATATATCTAATTAAATTAGTAACTTTTTACTTAAACTGACTATCATTGGTAAATCCATTTATATTAATTTGGCGCAAAATTTTTACCAGCTGTTTAACATCTTTATGCTCAATAAACTGCGCTAACTTTTTTTGTTGTGTACGAGATAAAATATCACTATTTATCTTTTTAGATGATAAATCATCCCAACAGGTTATTTTACTAAAAAACTTTTCTGGTAAAGGAACTCCTAGTCCTTTTAACCAATTAGAAAAAGGCCGTTTTTGAGCTGATAAAAATTGTTGATAAATAGCTTTTCCTTTAGTGGCGTTAAACATTGATACTTCATTGATTTGTTACAGGGTTAAAGTAGCCCAATCTATTAAATTGGTTATTTTTCAAGCTCTTATTAATGCTAACCAGCCTTTTTCATTAATCCCTTCCATCTTAAGCTGTTTTGCCAACCAAACTAAGCCAGCAACAAATTAGCTTTCGCATCTCATTGAGTAATAGAATCAGCTTAATGGGTGATAATTTTTTGTTCTGGTACGGACAGCATTTTCTGCTATTTAATTCACCAAACAATTTTGTCAAATTTCGGGATCCCATGACCAGATAATGATATTTGTATCGTGTCTCCAGGCAAAATCTTCATTCCTTGCCAATGGTTTAATGACCCCATACTAATTGCCGGATCTGTTTTCCATCAATTTCCTCGGGTAAAACAACAATGACAGGATTAATTTTTCCGGTTCTACCTATATTAAATTTAATGGTTTTAACTTGAGCAACCTTATGTGGTCTCGGATATTTCCAGGCAACAGACCAGTTATTTATACCCACTTGCCAATATTGGCCTAAAGTATAGGGGAGTTGTTTTAATACAATACCATCTGTTGCGAAAGGCATTGATTAACTGTAAATAATAGTGTTGCCATTGTGTAATTTGATCAACACTACTAACCAAATGAGAATATCGTTTCGTTAACGGAAAACCCTACTTTTCTAATTGTTCAAATTGTGTTTGTATGTTCGATGGCCCATCAGGCCAACACCAAATAAATATTCCGATTTGTTCCTCTTGCTGAACCAATAAATTCTTCCTCATTAACCAGCCGGCAACTTTATTGCGGGCATTGGTGCCACTCATAATGGCTTATTAGTGACCAGACTGATACCAAAACAGTTCACCTTGTAATATTAATTGAGATGCGGGATTTGGGATTTTCTTGGAAATTGCTAGCAGAAAATCAGCTTTTTGAGACCAATCAATCCCTTCTACACCATTACCCAGACTAATTAATCCAGCCAATTTACCCTTTCGATAAACCAATGTAACTGCCACACCATCGACTTTAGATTGTAACCAAACTTCATCATGACCCAATATCCATCTAGCGACTTCATCAACGGTTATCTTTTTTAAGCCAGTATGAACAACTGGATGAATTTTTCTTCCTTTAACGGGTAAATAAAGCGAATGAGTTTTATCTATCGGCTGATGACGACAATTTGACCAATGTTTCCATAACGCATAAATTTGATCGTAATTTTCATCATTAACCAAACTTTGGCCATTAATATAATATGCTTTATTCCATCTTTTTAATTTTGAATTAACTGCTTGAATTTCCCTAAGCAAAATTAATTCAGGCCAATCAGGGTATTGCATGCTTTACGCTATTGATGAGTTTATATTTAGCAAAATCAATAATAAAAAAAAAGCTTTGACAATAGTAGACTGAAATTAAAATAAAAGATCTCATAATAAAACAGCATCCATGCATAATTTTAATCATCTATTTATTTCATTCACGAAAAATACTTTCAATATACAATTCCCATTATTAGGAAGTCGTAAATAGAAAATAATTATGAAGATATTTATTAATCATTTTTTCTCAAAGCACTTCGCAAAAATGGTAATTATTTTCAAAAATAATTCAGATCTTTCATTAAAAATGTTACTAAAACTGTATGTTACTGATTGCATGTGTATACTATTAAAGAGCTTTTGTACTTTTTAAAAAATTTTTATTAATTAATTAGCCTATTAATCAAGAAATCATCATGATCCAAGGAACGTTATATATCGTGTCTGCCCCAAGTGGTGCAGGTAAATCGAGTCTTATTCAGGCTTTATTGAAAACTCAGCCTTTATATGACACACAAGTTTCTATTTCGCATACCACTAGAGCGATACGCCCTGGTGAAAAAAACGGTTTACATTACTATTTCATTACTGAAAGCAAATTTCAGCAAATGATTGAGCATAATGATTTTCTTGAATATGCCTACGTTTTCGGCAATTATTATGGAACTTCCCGGGCAGTTATCGAAGAAATTATTAATAGTGGTGTCGATGTATTTTTAGATATCGATTGGCAAGGCACACAGGGGATATTCGGCAAAAAATGCCTTCCGCTCGCACTATTTTTATCTTACCGCCTTCTAAAAATGAGTTACTACGCCGTTTACGCGGTCGCGGGCAAGATAGCGAAGAAACGATTAACCAGCGGATGGCACAAGCGGTCGCTGAAATAAAACATTATAACGAATATGATTACATTATTATTAATGATGATTTCAATACTGCATTGGGAGATTTACAATCTATTATTCGATCTGAGCGTCTACGTTTAGAACGTCAGATTCAGCGACATAATACTTTAATTAATAAATTATTGGCAGACTGAGTAAAGGTTCAGTATTATATCCGGTCATTTCTTTATCTTTGGAGTCATATTATGGCACGTGTAACAGTTCAAGATGCAGTAGAAAAAGTTGGTAATCGTTTCGACTTGGTTTTAGTGGCGGCCCGGCGTGCGCGTCAATTACAAATTAATGGTAAAAATCCTTTAGTTAAAGAAGAAAACGATAAGGTCACTGTTATTTCACTGCGCGAAATAGAATCAGGGTTGATTAATGCTCAAATTCTTGATGTCCGCGAACGTCAAGAACAGCAGGAACAAGAGGCGGCAGAAATGCAAGCAGTGTCCGTTATTGCTCAAGGTCGTCGTTAACTGAAAAGGTAGGCCTGCCTTGTACCTGTTTGAAAGCGTCAATCAAATCGTTCAGGACTATCTGCCAAAAGAGCATATATCGTTACTGAAACAAGCTTATCTTGTCGCCCGGGATGCACATGAAGGCCAAACCCGTTCAAGTGGTGAACCTTATATTACCCATCCAGTCTCGGTGGCATGCATTTTAGCGGAAATGCGTTTAGATTATGAAACATTAATGGCCGCATTATTACATGATATTATCGAGGATACCCCGACAACTTTTCAGGATATAAAACAGCTTTTTGGTAAAACCGTTGCTGGCCTGGTTGAAGGGGTATCAAAACTCGACAAACTCAACTTTCGTGATAAAAAAGAAGCTCAAGCAGAAAATTTTCGCAAAATGATTATGGCCATGGTGCAAGATATCCGTGTCATTTTAATCAAACTCGCCGATCGAACGCATAATATGCGTACTTTAGGTTCCCTTCGTGCTGATAAGCGCCGCCGGATCGCGAGAGAAACATTAGAAATTTATAGCCTGCTGGCACATCGTCTTGGTATTCATCATCTCAAAACTGAATTAGAAGAACTAGGCTTTGAAGCGCTCTATCCCAATCGCTACCGAGTTATTAAAGAGGTTGTGAAAGCCACTCGTGGTAACCGAAAAGAGATGATACAAAAAATCTTGGCCAAAATTGAAGGGCGATTATTGGAAGCCAAGATCCCTTGCCGAATATGTGGTCGAGAAAAACATCTCTATTCAATATATCGCAAAATGCACCTGAAAGAGCAACGCTTCCACTCAATTATGGATATTTATGCCTTTCGGATTATTGTTAAAGACGTTGATACATGTTATCGCGTTCTTGGACAGGTGCATAGTTTATATAATCCTCGGCCAGGGCGTGTGAAAGATTATATTGCGATTCCAAAAGCAAATGGCTATCAATCTTTACATACATCAATGATTGGCCCACATGGCGTACCTCTTGAAGTACAAATCCGTACCGAAGATATGGATCAAATGGCAGAAATGGGTGTCGCTGCTCACTGGGCATATAAAGAACAAGGCGAATCTAGCACAACAGCTCAAATTAGAGCACAACGCTGGATGCAAAGCCTATTAGAACTTCAACAAAGTGCAGGTAATTCTTTTGAATTCATTGAAAGTGTAAAATCAGATCTTTTTCCTGACGAAATCTATGTTTTTACCCCCGAAGGTAGAATTGTCGAATTGCCTACTGGCGCAACCCCGGTTGATTTCGCCTATGCTGTTCATACTGATATAGGTCATGCTTGTGTTGGAGCCCGCGTAGATCGCCAGCCCTATCCTTTGTCTCAATCGTTAAATACCGGGCAAACTATAGAAATTATTACGGCACCTGGCGCAAGGCCAAACGCAGCTTGGTTGAATTTCGTTGTTAGTTCCAAAGCCAGAGCAAAAATACGCCAATTACTTAAAAATCTTAAACGAGAAGATTCAATTAGTTTAGGCCGCCGCTTACTCAACCACGCTTTAGACAATGGCAACAAATTGGGCGATATTCCGCAAGAGAATATCAATAAAGAACTAGTAAGAATGAAACTTCACTCAATTGATGATTTGCTCGCTGAAGTTGGCCTTGACAATACCATGAGTGTCGTTGTAGCGCATAATTTGGTAGGTAATACTAGTATAAATAATGTTATCACAGATAATAGTGATAGCAGTAGTAAACTACCAATCAAAGGAGCAGAAGGGGTATTAATTACCTTTGCTAAATGTTGTCGCCCGATCCCCGTTGATCCGATTGTTGCTCATATTAGCCCTGGTAAAGGTTTGGTCATACACCATGAGTCTTGCCGTAATATTAGAGGCTATCAAAAAGAGCCTGAGAAATTTATGCAAGTAGAGTGGGATGAGGGCGTTAATAATAACTTCATTGCTGAAATTAAAGTCGATATGATCAATCACCAAGGGGCATTAGCTAATTTAACAGCAGCAATTAATAGTGCAAATTCTAGTATTCAAAGTATGAATATCGAAGAGAAAGATGGGCGTGTCTACTGCGCATTTATTCGCTTAACCGCTAAGGATCGTATTCAATTAGCTAATATTATTAAAAAAATCCGTATCATGTCTGATGTCTTACGCATCAGCCGTAACCGGAACTAAGTTATGAACTCAAAACGTTATGCTCGCATTCGTCAAGTGATCGCCATGCGCCAACCTGATCTAACGGTTTGTCTTGAAAATATCCATAAACCACATAATATTTCTGCCGTAATATCCGTACCGCTGATGCGGTTGGAATACCACAAATTCATGCAATTTGGTGCAAAAATAGTAGCAAAATTTTATCTGCAACAGCCGCCGGCAGTAATCATTGAGTACAAGTAAAGACTCATGCCACTATTAAAAATGCAATCTCTACCTGCAAAGCTGCGGGCATGCAAATCTTAGCCGCTCATCTTACCAACCAAGCGATCGATTTTCGTCAAATAGATTATACTCACCCTACCTGTATCATCTTGGGACAAGAGCGAACGGGTATTTCCAAACAAGCTCTGGCCACTGGCTGATCATAATATTCATATTCCGATGATGGGTATGGTACAGTCATTAAATGTCTCTGCAGCTTCTGCTTTAATTCTTTATGAAGCGCCACGGCAAAGACAAAATGCCAATATATATGACAGCCTTTTTAGTCAGCTATCAGAAGAAAAGCAACAAGCGTGGCTTTTTGAGGACGGTTATCCGGTATTAGCCGCCGTTTCAAAACATAAAAGACTCCCCCGACCACTAATTAACAAACATGGCAAAATTGTTGCCAGTGATGCGTGGTGGGCAGCTACGCAATCGTCTAAAGTACCAGGTAAAAAACACACTCTAGAGAACTAACCGTATGAGAGGGAAATTACTTGATGCTATTCCATTAACATCATTAAATGGTGTTGATGAAACGCAAGCAGAAAAGCTCAATAAAATGGGACTTCGTACTATCCAAGATCTCCTCTTTCACCTACCTTTGCGTTATGAAAATCAAACTCAGCTTTATGCGATTAATGAAGTTTAACCTGGAAGCTCTGTGATTGTAAGCGGCGAAATATTACAAACTAAAATCACATTTGGACGTAAGCGAATGATGACCAGCCACATTAGTGATAGCTCAGGAACATTAACCTTGCGGTTTTTGAACTTTTCCACCGCTATGAAAAATAGTCTGGCCGTCGGCAAATACGTTGTCGCTTATGGTGAAATCCGGCAGGGTAATTTAGGACCAGAAATTATTCATCCCGAATATAAAATAAAACCTAATGCCGATCATATTGAGTTACAAGATACATTAACACCCATTTATCCAGCAACTGAAGGGATACGTCAAATAACTCTACGCAAACTTATTGCTCAAGCACTAACGTTACTTGATACTTGTGCGATTAATGAGTTGATCCCGAGCCATTTAATCAAGAATTAATAAGTTTACCACAAGCTATTCAAACACTTCATCGCCCGCCGCCCGATATCCCTCTGGATCTACTGGAAAAGGGTAAGCATCAGGCGCAACGTAGATTAATATTTGAAGAGTTATTAGCCCATCAACTAAGTATGCTAACGGTTCGGAGTGAAACACAACAATTTTCCGCCCAGCCATTACCAGCAGAAGAAAAATTAAAACATCAACTACTGGCACGGTTACCTTATTCTCCAACCAAAGCCCAACAACGAGTTGTCAGTAAAATTGAAGCAGATCTGGCTAAAACAAGCCCTATTATGCGTTTAGTACAAGGCGATGTTGGTTCGGGTAAAACATTAGTGGCGCTTTTTGCCGCAATTCGTGCTATCGCGCATGGTAAACAAGCAGCACTCATGGCACCTACCAAGTTATTGGCAGAACAGTATGCCAATACTTTTCGCCAATGGCTAAAACCACTTGGTATCCAAGTAAGTTGGTTATCAGAAAAACAGAAAGGAAAATCCAGACTGATTCAACAAAAAGCGATTGCACAGGGCGAAGTCGCAATGATAATAGGTACTTATGCCATTTTTCAACAACAAATCGAATTAAACACCTTAGCATTAGTGATCATTGATGAACAACATCGCTTTGGTTTACATCAACGTATGGCGCTATGGGAAAAAGGTCAGCAACACAGCATTTATCTTCATCAACTAATCATGACAGCTACGCCGATCCCACGTACGCTCGCGATGACAGCTTATGCGGATTTGGATAATTTAATCATTGATGAACTACCTCCAGGCAGAACCCCTGTCACAACAGTTGCCATTCCTGATACCCGCCGCAATGAGGTTATTCAACGAGTAAAACAGGCCTGCCAGATAGAAAAGCGACAAGTTTATTGGGTATGTACATTAATTGATGACTCTGAAGTGCTTGAAGCACAAGCTGCTCAAACAACACAAAAAGAACTTACGCGCCTATTGCCTGAATTAAATATTAGTTTAGTTCATGGACGGATGAAATCGGTAGAAAAACAAAAAGTGATGGCAGATTTTACTGCCAATAAACTACAACTATTAGCCGCAACGACAGTTATCGAAGTAGGTGTCTATGTGCCAAACGCCAGTTTGATGATTATTGAAAATCCAGAGCGTTTAGGGCTTGCTCAGTTACATCAATTAAGAAGCCGGATTGGCAGTAGGAGCATTGTCTCACATTGTGTTTTACTATATAAAACCCCACTCACTTACGCGACTAAATTACGTTTACAGGTACTTAGAGATACCAATGATGGTTTTATCATTACACAAAAAGACTTGGAAATTCGTGGTCCAGGAGAGTTGTTAGGTACTCGTCAAACAGGAAATACAGAATTCAAAGTAGCTGATTTAATTCGCGATCAAAACCTATTGCCTGAAATCAGAAATATCGCTCAATATTTGCAACAACATTATCCCAATCATACCAATGCGCTGATTGAACGTTGGTTACCTGAACGTTCACAATATAGCAACGCTTGAGTTAATTAACGATTACCTGCTAAGACAAAAACCGCTAAATATCAGCGGCTCAGTTATATTAATTACATTCCTACTATCCGTTCATTATTGGCGTTGAAAAAATGGGCAGGCATAGATAAAATTTAATCACTAATGCATTAATAATATCGATAAAGAAAGCAACAACCATCAGTACCACAAAAAAAACAAATGAGAAGGACCAAACCTTTCTGTTACAGCTTGCATATTAGCAATTGCTGTCGGCGGTGCCCCCAAGCCAAAACCACAATGACCGGCTGCGAGGACTGCAGCATCATAATTTTTACCCATAACTGGAAAGGTAACAACAATAGCATAAAAACCCATCACAATCTCTTGTATTATCAAAATGATGAGCATTGGTATGGCTAACGAAGCAAGTTCCCACAGTTTTAAACTCATTAATGCCATCGCCAAAAAAAAGTGACAAACTAACATTACCTAAAACTGAAACTGCACGATCAAATACGCGGTAGAAACCAACCCATGATAAGCTATTACTTAAAATAACTCCGGTAAATAAAACACAAACAAAAGTAGGTAAAGTAAACTGATAACTGTCCAATAGCCATTGCGAAACCAATTTACCCACCACCATACAAATCGCAATCATGATTAATGTTTCTATTAACACTAAAGAACTTATTACTCGCCCTGTTTGTGGTTTTTCAAATGCCATAGGGGTTTCTTTATCATCCTCTGAATTTTGGATCACTACTGGTGTTTTCATATTACGAACCAAGAAGCGCGCTATCGAGCCGCCAATCAAGCCACCAAATACTAAACCAAATGTTGCACAAGCCATCGCAACTTCAGTTGCACTCCGAAAACCATAATATTCGGTAAAAATTTTACCCTAAGCACCATCGTTAGCATGGCCTCCAGACAACGTAATGGAACCCGCTAATAATCCCATCAATGGATCGAGACCCAATAACTTTGACAAAGCAATACCAACTGTATTTTGCACCCAAAGTAAGCCAACAACCACGAAGATAAAAATAAGTAGCGTTTTACCACCCGCGTTTAGACTCAGCAAATTAGCATTGAGGCCAATTGTGGCAAAAAAGGCTAACATCATGGGTTCTTGCAAAGATAAGTCAAAACTTACCCCCCAATCTAAAGTTGTTTTCAATAACAGAAGAACTATTGCAACTAGTAACCCACCGACAAAGGGCGCAGGAATAGTATATCTGTTTAGAATAGTAAGCGATTTTACAAGTTTACGTCCAAATAATAATACTAAGGTGGCAGCAACAAAAGTGCCATAGACATCAAGATGATACATTTACGTACCTTATTTTATTGTTAGTTTTTATGAAAGAACAAATAAGATGTTATAGAATGTTTTGTAAGAACACAAAAAGCAGGCTCATTGATTAAAGTTAATTTTTTATTTGAACACAAGTAAAAAACCCAAAAATTTGATAAGACTGATAGTTTTTAAGAGTATTTTGGCTTCTAATGCATAATGAAGTCGTTAAATAACATGCTGTTTTTTGTGGTAAGAAAACATCAACCCTCGAACAAACTCACAGATTGTTATATTTATGTTGAAAATTGACGAAGTATTTTATATTAAATTTATTCTATGAAATTTTGTGTTATGAGAAACACTAATCAAAATATTAAATAATTTTGATGAAAACTATATTTTAGTAAAAAATAAGATAAATAATGAAAAGAGATTATTTAAAGAAACCGACAATAACAAAAAATAATTAATAATAGAAAATTAACAGAAATCTGTTTAGATGAAAATATAATTAATACCGATAAAATTTCTTATTTAACAAGTAATAGTGTTTATAAATAAAAATCAGAGATAGCTTTCCTCTCAAACTAGACTTTCAATCAGATGCTTTAATTAACTTAATTAAATATTTAAAAAATAATGCCGCTAATTTAACAGACATAAAAAATAATGATGAGTATTTAAAATTAAAAAAGACAATCTATCTTCTGCAAGAAAGAGTAGCTAATGATAAAAGATTACTTTTCGTATTGAATAATAAAAATGATTTTAATGAATGCTAAGAAATTTTTATATATGTAAAATAAATTATATTTTTGGTTATTAAAGAAATTAATATATAATTAATTTTTTCTAAACATAGAAAAAATTTTGGCAGCTATTAAAGTTTTTATGGTTTAAAATAATTTAACTAATGCAGCTTTATTTTGGTATCAAAAAATAAACAACTGTACTTAATTATCATAACAAAGATTATGGTATTATAACCACTCTTATGAGTTCTGTTGCATTAACACCAACAGCTCCACCTTCGTTGATCTACTATCTGGCGTTAATGCAACAAAATTCTTTTTTATTGACGATATCAAAAATTTCATTAGCTAAATAATTAATTACAGCGTAAAACAAGATTTTTACTAAACAATTATGATAAAGAGGACATCCGGGTGCGCTGGCTAAAAAACCTAATTCTTACGGTCCTTATACTGATTATATTTATTTATCTGATCATACAAACCCAGTAGGGAGCAAAACAGTTAAGTGACTTACTCAGTAAATATACCTAATATGATGTAAAAATAGGTGTGATCAGTCACCATCTCACTACGCCAGGCGAAATTGTATTGCAAGATATTGCTATCCATAATAAACAAAATAGCTTTAAGCTAAATACTAAACAAATCACCTTTGAATTGCTGTGGCAAAAAATATTTTCAGGCTCATGGTTACATCGGTTGGTTCTTGCTGAAGGTGAGTTAACGCTACCCTCTTCCCGCCAGATTTTTCCTTTTAGCAGCAAAATATTGCAACTTGAAACCATGAACGTTAGCTATCGAATCGGTAATATTGCCTTGCTGGCAAGCAATATAACGGGTGGAATAGCCCCCTGACAACCGACTGCTGATAACCCATTTTGGGAGGGGAATTTTCAATTCACTACCGAACAGTTTGAGATTAATAATATTCATTTAACAACCCTGCTAGTAAAGGGAAGCTATAAAACCAATTCTCTTTTTATCGATGAGCTTACCGCTTACCTCAATAACGGGGTTATTAATGCCACAGCTGTTCAATACACCGATCAAGCAATTACTTTAGCAAAGCTAATGTTAACCAATACCGGGTGGCAATTTTCTTCATCACTCTCCCAATTGATCAATAAGCTACGAGATATTAAAAAATTGTCCATAAAAGAGCTAGATTTGACTAATACCCACTTCCAAGGAAAAGATTGAGCGATTTGCCGGTTTATCAGGTAAAGTGGCTGATATAGTCCTTTCCGCTGGCAATTGGAACAGTACCAGCACTAAACTGAGTCTAAATGTTGATGAATTAGTATATAAAAATCAACAAATTAGTCAATTAATGGCTGATATGACATTTACCAATGATATTTTGCATTTTAACCGTCTTGCTGGTTATTGTGACAAAGGCCTTTTTAACATTGAGGCAAATTGGCATACCAAACAGTAATCTATCAATATTATTAATGCTCAATTAGCAGGTATACGTTATCAATTAGCAGATGATTGGTTTAATTTTTTTAAAACACCAGTCGATAACTGGCTGAGTTCATTACATATTACTAATTTTAAATTAACTAATTCCTTACTGATGGATATCAACGCCAATTTTGCCTTTGAATTGACTAATATTAATGGTTACTTAACCAATATGGATTTGATCAAACAAAAAAATGGGGATTATGGCAAGGAAAAGGCGCCTTTACAGCGAGCAGTGGTACCTTAAATAAAGTTATGTTACGACAACCCTATATACAAATTTCACCCCATAGCGATTACTCTTTTACGGTTGAGCTCAATACCAATATCGAAAATGGCTTAGTAAAATTCAATACCAATATTCAACAGCAGGCCAATGATAATGCTTTTTCATTATCAGCCAATGGAATAAATGTTGATTTAGCAATATTAAATCAATGGGGATGGAAAAATTTACCCATACAGACATTAGCGGATTTCAATTTCACTCTGAAAGGCAACTTATTGGCCAATCCAATCACGTAAACATTGACAGGGGAACTATCTTATCAAACACTTGGCGGGGAAAAAAGGCTTACTCTATGAGCAAAGGTGAAATAACGGCACAAAATGATAGTCAAATACCAATGACTACCGCTAACGACGAAAAACTTTAGTTGCATCGATTAGCTGTCAATTTTAGCAATATGGCCAGGGTCAGATCATTTCTGTTTTTTGTCATCAGCTAATACCATGTAAGTACAGGTAAATAGTGAGGCGTGAGCGCTTTTATCACTACCAATATCGACATCTAACTCAATTACCGCTTGACATCCCTAGCCAGTCGATCTAAAGCACCGCGTATATTACAAAGATCGGCGACTGCATTTGGACGGCCAACAATCGGTTTATGATAACGAATATGACCATCAACCAAAATAATATAACCACCCAGGTGTCTTTCCTGTAGTAATAACCATATTAACCCCCAACCGGTTAAAGTGGCTAGTGAAAACTGACTACCAGCAAAAATGCTATGGTGAGGATTTTGATTTCTACCTTCAGACATACTGTTGATAAAACTCTGGCCGGTATACTGCACTATCTTTATTCCCATCTTTTCACTTAACGGAATTTTTTCATGCCAAATTTTTTATAATTGATTACACCAATCAGGTCTCCGTAAAATTTTATCCGGAGTTTGCACCTTTTTAATCATCAAAAAATGCTTCACCAGTGTAAGAAGCTGGCTTGCAATAGGATCGCAATTTTTAAATCCTAAACAACGAAAAAAAAGGAACAGCCCCTTCACGGACACTAGAAATAATTCTTTTACACCTTTCTGACGTGCAACTGATTCCAATGCTATGGCAATCAGTTTTCCTAATCCTTTGCCTCGCATACTAGGATGAACAGATAAAAAACGGATAGCACCTTCATCATCTGCATTTATATACAAGCGACCAATGACAAGTATTTGACCGGCTTCATTCACTATCATCTGATGATGCGCTGTGGAATCATAGCCATCTTTTTCAGAGCCGGGTGGTTGATGGAAAGGTTTACGCAACATCTCCCCAACGAAACTGATAATAATTTTTCAAATCAGCTTCTGTTTTTGGCACTCGTAGATGATACATAAAATTCTCTCCTTTTAGTAAATAATGGCAGAGTTTATAACTAAACCAAACCTGCAAGTAAAATGTTACTGGACCATTATTCGTTAAACT
Source organism: Arsenophonus endosymbiont of Aleurodicus floccissimus (assembly GCF_900343025.1). Lineage (GTDB taxonomy): Bacteria > Pseudomonadota > Gammaproteobacteria > Enterobacterales > Enterobacteriaceae > Arsenophonus. The sequence continues at coordinate 110,703 of NZ_OUND01000002.1, forward strand.
AACTTGCATATCAGCAGTAAGCTGTCCTGTTTCTGCTTTTATTCCTCTCAATCGGCACTGCTCAATAAAATAATGATATAGCGCATTGGCTTTATCGACAGTTGCGCTATTTGAAAAGCTAGGCCTCATTCCTTTTTTAGTATCAGCTGCTAAAGTAAATTGAGAAACAACCAGCAAACTGCCACCCACTTGCTGAATACTCAAATTCATTTTATCCTGCTCATCGTTAAAAATACGATAACCAATTATTTTTTCACACAACCATTGAGCTTTTTGCTCATTATCCTCTTTTCAATAGCCAAAAACACTAATAAACCTTCTACAATTTGGCCAACACATTTTTCTTCAACTATCGCATTAGCCTGTGTCACACGTTGAATTAAGGTAATTATACAAATCCTGTATTAAAACAAAGATAACATTAATCTAACTATTATTTCAGTCATATTAATAACTACTGTTTAGCAGGGATGCTGAAATCATAGTTAGCAAAATATTTTGCGACAGTATTTTTATCGCTAACATGCCAGCTTTTAATACCAAACTGTGCGGCAGCAGCAACATTTTCCTCGATATCATCAAAAAAAATAGCGTTTTCAGCAGCAAATCCCTCTGATTGTAAAACATATTTATAGATTACTAGGTCGGGTTTACGCATGACGAGATCTTGGGATAAGTAGAGAAAATCTGAAAAAGCTGCGATTTCAGTATAATGACTAGGCCAATAATTTTGATGTAAACGATTTGTATTGGATAAAATAACCACACGATGGCTTTGCTCACGTAAACGAGTCATAATTTCGATTACATCATAACGCAATGAAACGAAGATAGCGTTCCATCCCAGTGCAAACTCTTCAAAACTTAATGATAAACTTAATTTTTCACTAATAAATTCATCAGAATCAGAATCAGAAATTTTATCATATTCATGTAGTTTCGCTGGTTCATCTAGTTCAAAATTTTGCGCCTGACTGTGGCGGTAGGGATCTTACTTAATTCGCTCCAAACCTGTAGTGCTCGATTAAAGTCGATATTAATAATTACATTACCCATATCGAAAATATACAGCATAAATTATCTCCATAGTGACTGATATAATTTTACTATATCATTATTAAAAGGAACAAACAAAAGAAAATAATTATTTATCAAAATAGAAGTTTTTTTATAATAAATAAAATTGAGCCAACAGGTAATAACATATTTAACGACTAGCTGTGACCAGTGTTACAATTTTAATCTTTTTTAGTTTGAACAAAATGGATAACATTTTCATATTATATCGAGTTATTTATATCCAATCGGCCAATCTCATTTATCAAAAAAATATTTTATATAGAAAAAACTATCTATTATTTAGTTCATTATAAAAGACATTTAATTCGTTTTTTGGTTAAATTTTAACCTTTTTTCGTGATAGAAAAAAACTTCTCAAATGTTTAACCAACCTTAATTTAAAATTATTATTCTAAGTTAATTAACTATTATGATAATAAAATAATAATGTTATTGTTTTTAATATGAAATAATATAAATAAAAAACCATTTTAAAATAAAAATAAAAATAAAACTTACCAAAGATATTTTTTATTTTCAAATATAATAATCATTAATAAACTTTTCATATAAATAAATTTAATTTTAAAGTAATTATTTTTATTAAATTTTTATTTTTATTTTATATATATTCGTCAATCAATTACACAACACTAATTATTTATAATTTTATTTAAGGTTTTAAATTATGGAAAATAAAATTGCTGCAGTTAATTCTACATACAGTATTTTTGTTATATCATATCCGCAAGCTTGGTGTTTAGCATTAGCTGATAATGATCCTAATGATGATAGAAGTAGATGGCATAGTAAATTAAATCCAGTTCGCAATAGTATTGTTTCACTGAATAATTCTCTTCATGTCCCATTTGGAATGATTAATGGTGAGCTCACTGAATATGGGCGTAGAAGTCAAAGAGAAAGTTATCGTAAATTTTTTTCACCAAACGCATTAAATTTCTATGTTTACGTTGGATTAGGTAATCATGATTACCAAAACAATGTCGGTAATTGTAGTGAATCCAGCAATTCTGATTACAGTATGAATGCCTGTGCAAAAGGAATGGTATTCGACATGCATTATCGAATAGAAGAATACCGTCATTATCCTACTTCAATTAATTTTTCATACGGCAGTGGTGAGTATTCGGGAAGTAAAGCATATTCATGGGATTATGGTGATATTCATTATGTACAATTACAAAATTATCCAACTTATCACGTAGTGCTAGATCACTGGGCGGCCCAGATAATCAAAGTAACCCAATCGATGGATTGGTTAGAATCTGATCTAAAAAGCGCCAAGCAAAGAGGCAAAACTATTGTATTAAATATTCATGATGGCACGGATCATTTTATCCATCAGAGTAGCACTGAAGAAAAAAATAGATTTAGACGTTTTATGAGTGATTATAATGTTAAAGCTGTTTTTGTTGGTCATACTCATCAAGTTGCACAAGAGAACCCTTATGGCAATCATGAGCTCTTTGGCAATTTTAAGGTTTATAATAGCGGACACTATTTAAAGGTGATTTTCTAGTCGTTGATGTAAACGGGCGCAATTTAACGGTCAAAGTTTATAATGGCTCATCTGGCACTGCTAACTATATAAAAACATTATAATTAAATTAACCGTAACTTTAGTTTAACATTTGCTATTGAATAATTGATCACAGCTGGTTAGACAAATAATCTGATAACAGATGTATAATTTTTACTAATATGTATAGAACAATAGCAGTACTGTTATCAATGAAATAACAAATCACTTATGTTTTACATAAGTAGCTTTACTGACGGTTACTAAGCAATGACGATATTTTATTAGTGATTTACGATTTTAATCAGTATCAATACCAAATATAAATAATACTGCCACACTGCACTGATTGAACATTTAAAGTATTTTCAACAGGCAGCTGACAGTAAATTTTGTCGTTATGCTAAATAATAATTGGATTTTAGTAATCAATAGATAAAAAAATAAAGGCGTTTAATACGCCTTTTATTTATATTAAATCAAACAATTAAACTTCTTTATTTCGATAGGCACGACGGCGATCGTTTTCAGTCAAATAACGTTTTCTTAAACGAATTGATTGTGGCGTAACTTCCACTAATTCATCATCATCGATAAATTCTAACGCCTGTTCTAATGTTTTTTTAATCGGCGGGGATAAAGTTGTCGCTTCATCTGTCCCTGAGGCACGCACGTTAGTCAATTTTTTACCCGTTAAACAGTTGACAGTTAAATCATTAGAGCGAGAATGGATGCCAATAATTTGTCCTTCATATACTTCAGCACCATGACCAAGGAATAATTTACCGCGATCTTGCAAACTATAAAGTGCATAAGCTACAGCTTTACCTTGACCATTTGAGATCATGACCCCATTTTGGCGGCGACCAATTTCACCAGGACGGACATCATCATAGTGACTAAAGGTTGCATACAGCAAACCTGTCCCTGATGTCATGGTCATAAACTCAGTTCGAAAACCAATTAGTCCACGACTTGGAATAATATAATCAAGCCGTACCCGTTCTTTACTATCAGGCAACATATCGCGCAATTCACCTTTATGTTCACCTAATGCCATCATAACGTCGCCTTGGTGCCGCTCTTCAATATCGAGTGTAACCCGTTCAAAAGGTTCCTGTTTACGACCTTCAAATTCACGGAAAATAACCTTTGGTCGAGAAACAGCTAATTCAAAACCTTCACGACGCATGTTTTCAATCAATACCGAAAGGTGCAGCTCACCACGACCGGAAACACGGAAAGCGTCATGATCTTCAGTCTCTTCCACACGTAATGCAATGTTATGCACTAACTCTTTTTTTAGGCGATCTAAAATTTGACGGGAAGTAACATATTTTCCTTCACGACCACAAAATGGTGAGGTATTAACACAAAAATACATACTTACCGTTGGCTCATCAACAGCCAGTGCTGGCAATGCCTCAATATTATTTGGATCACATAAGGTATCTGAAATATTTAATTCTCCCGCACCCGTTAAGGCAATAATATCACCGGCTTGGGCAATTTCAGAATCGATACGCTCTAATCCTAAATGCGTTAATACCTTACCTACTTTACTACTACGTGTTTTGCCATCACTGTCGATAATAGTGATGGTTTGATTTGGTTTGATTGCGCCACGCTTAATGCGACCAATGCCAATAACACCCAAGTAATTGTTGTAATCAAGCTGAGATATTTGCATTTGGAAAGCACCCGCCAGATCAACCTGCGGCGGAGCAACATATTTTACAATTGCTTCGTAGAGTGGCGTCATATCTGCCGCCATATCATTGTAATCGGTTCCAGCAATACCATTGAAGGCTGAGGCGTAAATGATAGGAAAATCCAGTTGTTCATCAGTCGCTCCTAAGTTGACAAACAGATCGAAAACCTGATCAACAACCCAATCAGGTCTTGCGCCTGGACGATCGATTTTATTGGCTACCACAATTGGCTTTAAACCATGGGCAAAGGCTTTTTGGGTAACGAAGCGGGTTTGCGGCATCGGACCGTCCATTGCATCAACCAATAGCAGCACACTATCAACCATTGACATAACCCGTTCGACTTCACCACCAAAATCAGCATGCCCTGGTGTATCAACAATATTAATTCGATAATCATGCCATTGGATGGCGGTATTTTTTGCCAAAATCGTGATGCCACGCTCTTTTTCCAAGTCATTGGAATCCATCACACGTTCATCGAGGTTATTACGTTCACCAAAGGTGCCAGATTGTTGTAATAATTTATCGACTAGTGTCGTTTTTCCATGATCGACGTGGGCGATGATGGCGATATTTCTTAAATTTTCAATAGACACAAATTGTTACCATATTATCTAACTGGAAAGGATTAAATGACTTTGGCCAAGCAGTAGCTTGCCGGTGGGCATCTACACATATGCTGTTATTTTACACATAATATTGGCGGAGTGAAATAAATGTGAACTATATCAAGTTAAATAATCCACCTAACCAGGCAGATCATTGTTTGAAACGCATTTTAAACAATTAAAAAAAATTATTCCTCTGTTAGTTTGCAAATGTGTTTCTTACATTATATATTACCCTTAATAGAGCTGTTAACGACAATAAATTATCCTCCTTGAGGAGATGTTGAGTGTAGCTTTTTTGACACCAATCATTTTTAAATATATTAATAGAATCATTATGATTTAAGCTACTAAAATTGGCTTGATAAATATTAAAATAACTTTCTATTGTATAATAAAGATCTTGCTGCTGTTGGTTGGTTAAAGATTTATTTTTTCTATTTATCACTATATCAATTAGATCTTCAATAATTTTCTTCTTATTATCAATTTGAAAATAAAATTCAGTTAATGGTTTAATACAGTAATTAATAATGTCATTTTTTTGTTGTTTAATAAAATAATGAAGAGCAGAATGATGATGAAATTTTTTTAATTGAATAAAATTATCAACCGCTTTAAACAAACTATATAAATATAATATCGATTCAGGTGTCACCATATTTTTCAACACTTGAACTAATAAATTAAATTGACTTTCATTAAAGTGCCTACCTAAAAAAATTTTGTCAGCAATTTCTTTTTTCAAAATAGCTTGTTTATCTTCATCTAACTGATGATAAAAATAGGAAAATGTATACATTGCTTTAGAAAAATTTATTTTATTATTGTTAAGCAACAGGAAACCCTTATTTTTCAACTCAATCAAATGATTGCTCTTACCTTCTATTTCAGAAAATAAATTTTCAATCATTCTCGCTGGTGACTCTAATTTAAAATCACGCTGTTTATTTAAATCAATACTTTTTTCTATTTCAGCAATAATGATAGAAATTTTACTTTTAACATCTATTCTGGCTTTAATAAAATGGCAAAGATGATCAAAATTTTTATTATAAATTTCAGATCTGGTCAGTGTTATAAAAGGTAGTAATAGGGTATTACGAATATCATTCATTTTCTTTATAATATCGTAGCCTTTTCTTACAGCAAATCTATCGTTGAAACTATCTGTTTTTCCTATAAAAATATCACTACCAATAACCCTTTAATGATAATTTCCAATATTCGGCATAGCAAATTCCTTTTGCTGATATGTATAATTATTGCCATGATCATAATGATTATTTCATGCTAAATAACCTAAACCAACTTTCCATAGCAAAAATTAGCTGCTAACGCAGCTATTTGGCTGTTTTTGACAAAATTTAGTCGGTATTACACGCATACCAGCGGCAATGGTCACCATTAACGCTTGTTTAATATAGGGATCCGGTTGTTGCGGTTGCCTAGAACGATGCAATAACTCCGCCTGTAAGACATTTAAAGGATTGGTCTGAACATTTCTTAAGGCAATGGATTCAGCAATCCACGGTAAATCAGCCATTAATGTTTTATCCTTTGAGATAGCAAGTATACTGTTAATATTTTGCGCCAGCTATTTGCGTAGTTCTTCGCCTAATGGCCACAGCCGTTTTTCAACCAATCGCTGATCATAATATTCAGCTAACCACAAATCAGCTTTAGCAAATACCATCTCCAACATCGCAATACGAGTCTTGCAGAAAGGCCAGTCATGCCACATATCATCAAGAACTGATTTCATGCCATTCTCAATAACATGCTGCAATGCCGCCCCTGCACCTAACCAGGCGGGTAACATTAAGCGATTTTGGTGACCAGGCAAAAATCCAGGGAATAGCTCGCAGAGTTTCTACACCACCATCCTGACGACGTTTTGTCGGCCTGTGGAACCCAATGGTAATTTAGCTAACTCAAACTCTGGGGTGGTAGCGAGAAAATAGGTAACAAAATCAGGTTGTTGGCAAACATAATTACGATACATATTACATGAGATATCAGATAATATTTCCATTAGCCCACGCCATTCTGGCTTTGGTTCCGGTGGTGGTAATAAATTAGCTTCCAATATTGCGCTAGTATAAATAAACTGCTCATCGTTACTTGCGGTAAGCCATATTTAAAGCGGAACATTTCCCCTTGTTCAGTAGCTCTTAATCCGCCTTTTAAACTACCAGGCGGTTGTCAAAGCAGTGCCGAATGCGCTGGCGCTCAGCCACGACCATGAAATAGGGTTAACTTAACTTTTTCTTTGTCACAAAGTTTAATTAGCGCCTCCTGGGCGCAATACTGAGCCCAGGAGGCCGCCATCACTCCAGCGTCTTTGGCTGAATCGGAGTAACCGATCATGACCATCTGTTTATTATCAATAATCTCACGATACTCGGGGATGGTGGGCAATTTTTGCATCACGCTTTCAGCATTATTTAAATCATCTAAGGTTTCAAACAGTGGCACCCCACCGGTAATTTTAGTGAACATCCGCTTTCTTTAAGCAGCAATTTTACCGCTAATACATCAGATGATACTTTTGCCATGGAAATAACATAAGCAGCAATGGCGTCCGTCGGTGAATCGGCAATAACCTGGCAAGTAGCCAATACTTCTTGCGTTTCTGCACTAGGTTGCCAATTTTTTGGCCAAAGTAGCCGTTTAGAACTTAGTTCAGCCAATAAAAAAGTCTGTTTTTCTTCCTCCGACTAATTTTTATAATCACCTAACTCAAGGTAATAAAGTAGCTCTGCTAATGCATTAGTGTGGCGGCTACTTTCCTGACAGATATCAATCTGTACTAATTGCAAACCAAAACAACGAATACGGCGTAAGGTATCGAGTAATTGTCCATTGGCGATAATCGGCATACCACAGGCAATAAATGATTGATAACAAGTATAAAGTGGTTGCCAAAGTTGTTGATTATCATAAAGATAGTCTTCAGGTGGCAATACCTTTTCACTTTTAATACAACTGTCCAGATAATCGAGTGTATTGCGTAAACGGCTACGTAAATCTTTAGCAATCTGGCGATAAGGCTCATTAATATCATCACCACCGGCTAATTATCGAAGTTCAGCCGTTGTTTCTGACATCGATAACTCAGAGACCAAGATTTGAATATCAGCTAAAAAAGCTCAGCCGCTTTCCAGCGACTTAGTAAAAGGGCTTCTAGAGTGACTTCGGCAGTAACAAGAGGATTACCGTCATGATCTCCACCCATCCAGGAAGTGAAGCGGATCAAATTATAGTCTCAACAGGCAAATTAATCGTCAAACTGGCTTCAAGCTGTTCATTCAGTTCACGTAAAAAAGCAGGAACCTCTTCCCATAATGAATTTTCAACCACCGTAAATCCCCATTTAGCTTCATCAATCGGCGTAGGGCGATTTTTACGGATGTCATCGGTATACCAGCACTGGGCAATTAATTGGCGTAAACGTCGCATAATATTATTACGTTCATAATCCGCTAAATCATCATGATCTAACTGTACCAGACAGGTATTCACTTCAATCAATTTATGAATTAAAGTGCAGCGCGCAATTTCTGTTGGATGAGCAGTTAATACTAATTCAATTGATAATTCATCAATCGCTTTTGTTATCACTTTATTAGTAAATTTTTTTCCTTTAAGCGAGCAAAAAGCTTAGCTAATACCTGAGAATTACTAGATGCCTCACTGTGAGGAGAAATGCTATAGTATTGCTCTGAGACATTGGCTAGATTAAGAAATTAATTAAATGCCCTAGCGACAGGAAGAAGTTCATCATTAGAGAAATTTTGTAAGGTTTTCAATAAAGCTTGACGTTGTGCTTTATTTCCTGCCCGAGAATATTTTAATAATTTACGAATAGATTCTACTTTATTTAAGATATCCTCACCCAAAGCATTTTTAATTGTATCACCTAATAATTTACCTAACATGCTGACATTACTGCGCATCGCGGAATATTGTTGATCCATTAAAACTCCCTAACTTTCACTGGCTAAAAGCTTACTTATGAATTATTTAAGTTGAGACAGTTTTATCAGTCGATAATTACCTTTTCTTATTCTCACGCTAAAAACAGAATCGCTAAATAATAACATTCTCTGATGATATAACGGATATCTGCTTTATCATTAAATCTAGATCAATAAGTATGGCATCTTTATAAAATTTTATAATTGACTTATTCCCACTATAAAGATTATTTCAGTGCAAGGTAGGGTGCAATTTCAGGAAATTATTGAATCAAGGACTAGCTAGCCAATATTGTTAGCCATCAAAAAGACTTTACCAACAAACAGAGGAATAATTCCTCTGCTTTTGTTGACTATCAATGCATCTAGAAGCGCGGCGATTATGCTGTTATTATGGCGATAAAAGCAATTGTGATAAGCGATTAAGATCAGACTGAATAGCGCCCGCCGTCACATCACGTCCAGCACCATGCCCCCTAATTATTAACGGATTATCACGATACCAAGGACTTTTTAAGGCAAAAACATTATCACCGGGTAATAACGCGGCCAATGGATAATCAGGTAGAACAGCTTCAACACCGACTTGGGCGCGTTTCTTAGTGGCAATCAAAGCGAGCAACATAACGTAACACCATGCCCATTTCCTGAGCAGCTTGGAAACGTTGTGCCATTTGTTCATTAATGACCATACTATTTTCAAAAAACGCATCCAGATCACCGGCTGCAGCTTCGGCAGGAACTAATGACTCAACCCGTACCCTGTTCAGTTTCAATTTCATACCCTGCTTCACGTGCCAAAATGATCAATTTATGCATCACATCTTGCCCAGAAAGATTAATTCGTGGATCTGACTCGGTTAAGCCTTGCTGCCAAGCTTGCTCAACCAATTGATTAAACGGTACCGTGCCATCGAATTATAAAAATAACCAAGATAAGGTACCAGAAAAAACATCACTAATAGAAAGGATATTATCACCACTCTCTTTTAAATCACGGACAGTATAATTTATTGGTAATCCCGCCCCGACTGTCGCGTTATACAGCCAGTATCGGCGTGTTTTTGCAAAGGCATCACGGATCCTGACGGTAGTCATCGCTCGCCAGAACGCCGGGTATCTTATTAGCACTGATTAGATGAAAACCGTAACTCGTAAAATCAAGATAGCTTTTGGCTAATAAGTCACTAACTGTTATATCCAGTATAACTAGATCATTAAATGGATGATCTCGCATCCAAAGAAAAAGCGCTTTATCCTGATGAATTGTGGCTTCATGATCAAAAAAAGCTAATACTCTACTTGGATCGATGCCCTCATAATTTAACAAGCTACGGCAACTATCGACTACACCTGCGAGAATAAATTCAAAATCACTACGAGCGGAAATCGTTTTTTGCTCGGTAGCAAATAATTCCAGCCAGCGAGAACCAATATTACCTTTACCAAACAGAACCAAGGCAATACGTTTTTCTGCCCTAAATAAGCTCTGGTGTAATCTCTGAACCAAATGTGATGTTTGAGTTGTGCGTAAAACAGCAACTAGGCTTATTTCTTCTTCATAATGCCAAATAAATTCAACTGGTTGATCTTTTAATTGTTGATAGAAACGATGACTATGTAGGGGATTTTTACCAACGCCCGCGCCGACAATTGCCATTAAAGAAAAATGATCACGTAACGATAATTTTTCTACTACCACAATCTGCTTTAATAGCGCCAGAGCACTAGCAGCAACTTCAGAGGTATAACATAACTGGATGAATTTTCGATCTGGATGTAAACCAGTCTCTAATGGCCGCAATTGATTTTACTTTAGCAATAAATCGATATTTTTATAGATTTGGCTAAAATTTTGCTGAGTTGCCACGATTAATTCGACCAGACAAACATCATCATAGCTGGTAACAATTTTGACACCCGTACCTGATGCCAAAACACGTTCTATTTTTGTCGAACCCTGTTCAGGCTGATAACTACATCTAAGTTGTAACTCAATATTAGTGACAGAAATTGGCTGTAAGGTGCGAATATGAAGCACTGGTGCCGCTAAACGCCCTAATTCACTAGCTTCATCAAGGCGTAATAGTGGCAGCAAACAAGCATCTTTGACTTTGCGTGGATCAGCACTGTATACACCCGCAACATCACTCCAGATAGTTACTTTATTAACCTCCGCTAACGCCCCCACTTGGGTTGCTGAATAATCACTACCATTACGCCCTAGTAATACCGTTTTACCTTGTTTACTTTGGGCAATAAAACCCGTCACTACCAACCGTTTATTGGCATGTTGTTGCAAAAGCTGTTGTAATAATGGGCGTGATAGGGTTTCATCTACTTGGGGTTGAGCAGCAAACTCTGCCCGCAAGAAAAGCCGTGCATCTAACCAATGACTAGCCAAACCGAATTCTTCTAATACCGCGTACATCAAACGCGCAGACCAAATTTCCCCATGACCAACAATTTCTGCATAAATATTATCATGGATTGGTTTATCTACTAACGTGCTTAAACGATCAAGCTAAGCTAAAAAAGCTAACTTTACTATCTGTGCTTTTTTGTCAGGTAATAACCCAATGATAAGATCTTGTTGATAACGGCGAATTACCTGCTGTACCTGATTAGCTAAAACACTATCTGTTTGACTTAATTTCAGCCAATCAATTAACTGATTGGTTGTTGTTCCTGACGCAGATACCACCATTAAATCACCTGCATGGCTATAATTTGCCATGATATTAGCGACTCGCTAATAACATTTTACATCAGCCCAACTACTACCACCAAATTTATGTAATTGACGATGGTGATATTTTACTGCTCCCGCTGTCACTGCATTCATGATAAGAAAGTTACCTCTTCGCTACTAGCTGAAACGCATTACCTAAATCTTCAATAGCTACTGAAAAACTTAATAAATTTTTATTGGTAGTTGCTAACTTACATCAAATAATACGCTGCTAATATAGCACTTAACCAATGACATATGGTTAACATTATTAGTTCAACTAACATAATATCGATTCACTAAAAAAATTAAAAAGATAATCAAATATAACCAAATGGACATGAAGATGTTAATACATCTGGAAATCCAAAATACTTTACGTTTAAATCAAGTAATGGGATAATTATCAATATTAAACTCGACAATAAACGATAAAATATTAGAAATTTATTAAACAAATTTTTGCCAATTAAGGCTATATTTATACAACAACTAAATTCTTCTATTGATTGACTTAACTTAAGGTATCCCATGGCTGAATGGAATGGTGATTATGTTAGCCCTTATGCTGAACATGGTAAAAAAAGCGAGCAAGTAAAAAAGATCACAGTATCTATCCCATTAAAAGTACTTAAAATTTTGACAGACGAGCGCACTCGTAGACAAATTAATAATTTACGCCATGCAACAAACAGTGAATTGCTATGTGAAGCGTTTTTACACGCCTTCACTGGTCAACCGTTACCAAATGACGATGATTTACGTAAAAAACGTGATGATGAGATTCCAGAAGCAGCAAAAATTATTATGCGCCAAAAAGGTATTTATCCAGACACATGGGAATATTAATTATTTATCTTAATTCTTTAAAGATCAAATAATTAAAGTTTTTTGTAAAAATAGTCTTAGTCTAAAGGTTTTTAATTCAACAAATTTGGTTTCATATAACAGTAACACCCGGATATTAAGCGAAGTGTTACTCCTATTATAAGCATGATTTTGGCTTGTATCATTGATCAATTATTATTTTTTCATGCCTGGAATATTGAATCGCTGCTTAAAGCGATCAACACGGCCGCCAGCAGCCACATCACGCTGTTTACCTGTATAGAATGGATGACATTTACCACAAACATCCAAATTCAGATCATGATTAACAGTTGATTTAATTTTCATTACATTACCGCAAGAACAAGTCGCAGTAACTTCTTCATATTTAGGGTGAATATCTTTTTTCATATAGAAAACCTCTACTTAGGCCGCATCGCTATCTAACCCTAACGCTAGACACCATACGTCAATATCAATTAAGAATAGTCGTTAGTAATCAAAATTACTAACAAAGGCGACGGATCATACAGAAAATCTGTTTATAGCTCAATGAAATCTATTCAAATAATGTGATACTCTATCTTTATATGTCTTATAAATAAGCTGTATGACAATAATTAGGAACACTTAATAATGGCTATTGTTCAAGTGGCGCTCCCTATTCCGCTGATGCGCGTTTTTGATTACCAATCCAATCTTCCGTTACCAGCTAAAGGTTGCCGGGTATTGGTGCCTTTTGGCAAGCGTACTACCTTAGGTATTGTATTATCGCATAATCAAAATAGTGATCTCAGTAGTGAACAATTAAAAACCATTGAACAAGTATTAGATCAAGAATCGTTATTTTCTGACAGTTTATGGTCATTGCTACTTTGGGCATCTCAGTATTACCATCACCCGATTGGTGAAGTACTATTTCATGCGCTACCAGTGTTACTGCGGCAAGGCAAAGCGGCAACATTTTCTCCGCTATGGCAATGGCAAATCACCCAGAGAGGTAAAATTTTTGCCCTAAACCAGCTTAAAAGAGCACCAAAACAACAACAGGCGCTCGCATTACTACAGCAACAGCCCCTTTATCGTCATCAAATAACAGAATACGAATTGAGTGAAAATGCGCTACAAACATTAAAAAAGAGAGCCTTGATTCAACTATTACCCATCCAACCAAAAATGGAAAACTGGCGTACTGATTTTCATCTTTGTGGCGAAAAACCAAAACTTAACCTAGAACAGTCAACAGCAGTAGGGGCAATAAGTTCTCTGTCAACATTTATGCCTTGGTTATTAGTGGGAATCACGGGTTCCGGTAAAACAGAAGTCTATCTCAGTGTGATTGAAAATGTTTTAGCGCAAGGTAAACAAGCATTAGTCCTGGTACCCGAAATTAGTCTTACTCCCCAAACTATCCTACGATTTAGTGGGCGATTTAATGCGCCTGTTGATGTGCTGCATTCCGCATTAAATGATAGTGAACGACTGACCGTCTGGTTGCGTGCACAAAAGGGACACAGTGCTATTGTAATTGGTACGCGCTCCGCATTATTCACGGTCTTTGCCAATCTTGGCTTGATCATTATTGATGAAGAACATGATAACTCTTACAAACAACAAGACGGATGGCGTTATCATGCCCGTGATCTGGCTGTTTTTCGCGCCAAAAAAGAGAACATTCCAATTATTATGGGTACTGCAACACCTTCGTTAGAAAGTCTTTATAATATTGAACAAGGAAAATATCACCGTCTAGATCTAACCCAACGAGCTGGAAACGCCAAAACGGCGAGTCAACATTTACTTGATTTAAAAGGCCAGCCATTAAAATATGGTATGTCAAGACCATTAATACAGCGTATTGAAGATCATCTGGCGGCAAATAATCAAGTGATGCTATTTTTAAATCGCCGCGGCTACTCACCAACATTAATTTGCCATGATTGTGGTTGGATTGCCGAGTGTTCACGTTGTGATTATTATTACACACTACACCATCATCAACGTCAGCTACGTTGCCATCACTGTGATGGTCAACTACCAATCCCAATACAATGCTCACACTGCGGCTCAACACATCTGCTCCCTGTCGGTTTAGGAACTGAACAGTTAGAAGAAGCTATTAACCAGCTTTTTCCTAATATACCGGTTACCCGCGTTGACAGAGATACCACTCGGCGGAAAGGCGCATTAGAAAAACAGCTAGCAACTGTCTATACAGGTGGTGCTCGAATTTTGATCGGCACCCAAATGCTAGCGAAAGGACACCATTTTCCTGACGTTACTCTGGTCGCCCTACTGAATGTAGATGGCGCACTTTTTTCCAGTGATTATCGGGCAACTGAAAGATTTGCTCAGCTTTATATCCAAGTATCTGGACGGGCTGGAAGAGCCGGTAAACATGGTGAAGTGATCCTACAAACCTACCACCCTAAACATCCATTATTAGCGACATTATTAGAAAAAGGATATAACGCGTTCGCGACAGAAACACTAGCGGAACGACGTGATGTTTTTTTGCCACCGCATAGCAGTCATATAATAATCCGTTCAGAAGATCATCATAACCAATCGGCAACTGATTTTTTAAACAAGTTTCACCAATATATAGAACAACATACCATGCGCGACTCACAGCTTTGGCTAATGGGTCCTACACCGGCGATCCAAGCTAAGCGGGCAGGCCGTTTCCGTTGGCAATTACTACTCCAGCATCCTTCGCGCTCCTATTTACAACAATTCCTTTCGCATATTTTACCTGAAATTATGGCATACCCTGAAAGTCGAAAAGTAAAATGGAATATCGATGTTGATCCAACTGAAAATTAGTCGCTGCTATTAGTCATCCACTTACACCTATTGAAGCAAATAAAGTCAGTTTTATGCAAAGCTATTCTATAAATAAATCTAATTGAACAATTCAGACAAATTTATTTACAAATTTTGCTGGTAAAGTGATTAAAATAAATAAATGCATTGATTAAATAGACTTAATTAGTTATTAAAGTATACAAAGTGGAGATATGGAACAAAAGATAAATCACCACAACGCAACGATGAAGGATGTTGCTAACGCAGCAGGGGTGTCTACTGCAACCGTTTCACGAGCACTCACTAGGGCCCAATCAAGTTTCTATCAAAACACGCCAGAAAGTTGAACAAGCTGCGTTGAAAACGGGTTATGATACCTATTGTCTGAGGAAAAACACCAAATCAAGCAAGGCTAAAACTATTTTTGTTGCTATACGCGATATTACTCACCCTATTTGTCCTGATATTATTAGTGACATTGAACAATGTGGCTGCTGAACAAGAATATATGGTACTGATTGGTGATTGTAAACATTATAAAAAACAACAATACACTCTTATTGATATATTTATTAGCCAACAAATTGATGGCATTGTGTTACTCAATGCTGATATTCTGTTTTCACTCGCCAATAGAAAACTAAAAAATTTACCGCCAATAGTTGTTGCAAATGAATTTGTACCTGAATTCAATCTTACTACTATAAATATTGATAATCTAACCTACTCTTTTAATGCAATTAATTATTTACAAAAACTAGGTCATAAATATATTCCTTGCATAACAGGCCCAGAAACCATTCTGTCTTGCCAATATCGTTTGCAAGGTTACCACTCAAGCGATACAGCGGGCAGGTAATAAGGTGAACAGGAATATATTATTAATAGTGATTTTAGTTACCAAGGTGGAGCTGAGGGCATAAAAAAACTTTTTGCATTAACCAAGCCACCTAGCGCAATTTTTTGCCATAATGATATTATGGCTATTTGTGCTATATAGCAGGCCAAACGTATGTGCCTAACATTACCAAGAGATTTATCTATTATTGGATTTGGCAATCTCAACTTTGCACAATATAGTGAACCCACTCTCACCACAATCGAGCAACCTCGCTTTAAAATTGGGCGCCAGGCAATGTTACTACTTTTAACGAAAATCGAAGGTCATGCAATAGATAAAAATGCAAAATTGCTAGAGTGCCATTTAATTATTCTAATTATTCGTGATAGTGTTTGTCCACCTAAAAACTAGTCAAAAGTGATTAGGTTTAGTAATATATAACGAATTAATGTAACTTTTTTATTAATCAGCGAATTGAAACGTGGTACAAAAAGATTATGTAAGACGAGGGCGCACCATGCCCCGTAAAAATAAGCATGCAGGTAAAAAAAAATCAAATCAAGTATTGCCGAAAACAATCCTTGTTGTCGCTATTGCCATCGTAATTGTCTTTATTGGCAGCTTATATTACATTACGCAAAATAAACGCGTTCCGGTGCTTAACAAAACAACCTCACCCAACAACAATCAGCCAGTCAACAGTCTACCTCCTAAACCAGAAGAACGGTGGCGTTACATAAAAGAGCTGGAAAAACGGGGTTCTGATCTACAAAACTTTAACCACTCCACTAAATCAAACATTAATAACACCAACGAGTTAACCAATGAGCAACGTCAATTTCTTGAGCAGAGTGATGCGGATAGGCGCAATCCCACCACAAATCTATCCGAGGTGCCTAATAATGATAATGTTCCCCGCTCACACATAATCATTAATGGTACACCAATAGAATCATCTCTGCGATTAAAACCCGCACCACAGCCTCAACAACCAACCAACAATCCACAAAAAATAGTGGTACAATGCGGCTCATTTAAGAACCTGGAACAAGCAGAATCAGTTAAAGCTAACCTGGCCTTTTCCGGTTTAGAAAGTAGGATTAGCTCGACTGAAGGTTGGCATCGTTTAGTTCTTGGGCCTTACAAGCAAGAAACAGCAGAAAAAATACGTGACCGAGCTAAATCTGTCGGCGTATCCGGCTGTATTCTTCGTACAAGTAAGGGTTGAAAAATGATTATTATCCCCCATTTACATTCCTAATAGCGTAAATACTGACTTTTTACGTCATAAAAAACCTAAAAAGTATGTTTACATACTCCCCTAATAAAATAACCAAGGGCTGACTCATGACTACAATCGTAAGTGTTCGCCGTAATGGCCAAGTTGTAATTGGTGGTGATGGACAGGCGACGATGGGTAATACCGTCATGAAAGGCAATGTCCGTAAAGTGCGCCGCCTTTATAATGATAAAGTTATTGCAGGCTTCGCAGGCAGTACTGCTGATGCATTTACACTGTTTGAATTTTTTGAACGAAAACTAGAACTTCACCAAGGACACCTAACAAAAGCCGCTGTTGAATTGGCTAAAGACTGGCGTACTGATCGTATGCTGAGAAAACTCGAAGCGCTTTTAGCTGTTGCAAATGAAAACAGTTCATTGATTATTACAGGTAATGGCGATGTTATTCAACCAGAAAATGATTTGATCGCTATTGGTTCTGGTGGTGCCTATGCACAAGCCGCTGCACGTGCATTGTTAGAAAATACAACAATGAGCGCACGTGATATTACAGAAAAAGCGTTAAATATAGCGAGCGATATCTGTATTTATACCAACCATAATTTTAACTTTGAAGAACTCTCTTCAAAATCTTAAGGATTTAAACATGTCTGAAATGACGCCTCGTGAAATTGTCAGTGAATTGGACAATCATATTATTGGTCAAGACAAAGCAAAACGTTCTGTCGCTATTGCGCTACGTAATCGTTGGCGTCGTATGCAACTTGATGAAGCACTACGTCAGGAAGTAACACCGAAAAATATTTTGATGATTGGTCCAACTGGTGTGGGTAAAACTGAAATTGCCCGTCGCTTAGCAAAACTGGCTAATGCTCCCTTTATCAAGGTAGAAGCAACAAAGTTTACTGAAGTCGGTTATGTGGGTAAAGAGGTCGATTCTATTATTCGTGATTTGACTGACGCTGCTGTAAAAATGGTACTCCTGCAATCTATAGAAAAAAACCGTTACCGTGCAGAAGAACTGGCAGAAGAACGTATTCTTGATGTTTTGTTACCTCCGGCTAAAAATAATTGGGGACAATCTGATCCTAATGTAGAGCCTTCTACCGCACGTCAATCTTTCCGTAAAAAACTAAGAGAAGGTAAGCTGGACGATAAAGAAATTGAAATTGAGGTTACCACTGCATCGGTAGGCGTTGAAATTATGGCTCCTCCTGGTATGGAAGAAATGACCAGTCAATTGCAATCTATGTTTCAAAATCTGGCCGGGCAAAAACATAAACCCCGTAAGATGAAGATTAAAGAAGCTTTCAAAATATTGATCGAAGAAGAAGCAGCAAAACTAGTCAATCCAGAAGAACTAAAACAGCAAGCCATTGATGCAGTTGAACAACACGGCATTGTTTTTATCGATGAAATCGACAAAATTTGTAAACGTGGCGAAACTTCTGGCCCTGATGTCTCTCGAGAAGGTGTACAACGTGATTTGCTACCTTTAGTTGAGGGCTGCACCGTTTCTACTAAACATGGGATGGTAAAAACTGATCATATTCTATTTATCGCTTCTGGTGCATTCCAGGTTGCCAGTCCATCGGATTTGATCCCGGAGCTACAAGGCCGATTACCCATCAGAGTCGAACTACAAGCCTTGACGGCAGAAGACTTTAACCGTATTTTAATTGAACCAAATGCCTCTTTAACTATACAATATAAAGCATTAATGGCAACCGAAGGTTTAAATATTGAATTTACGTCAGAAGGTATTAGTAAAATTGCTCAATCAGCATGGCAAGTCAATGAAAAAACAGAAAATATTGGTGCTCGTCGATTACATACCGTTATTGAGCGATTGATGGAAGATATCTCTTTCGATGCTAGTGAACTTAATGGTCAAGACATTACAATTGACGTTGATTATGTAGCTAAGCATCTAGATGAGCTAGTTGCTGATGAAGATCTGAGTCGATTTATTTTATAATCTGGCGTCGTTAACATTGCTGATTATAATCTTGGATGGGGGGCTAAGCCTCCCATTATTTTTATAACAACAAACTTGTGGATTAATTACATGAATTTAACCACATCAAGAAACCCTATACAAATACAGGCGTGGCTAGAAAGTTTACGCCCCAAAACACTTCCGTTGGGTATTGCACCAATTATAACGGGTTCTGCATTAGCTTATTGGTCTGGCATTTTTATACTCTCGATTTTATTATTAGCTTTACTCACTGCTGCTACACTACAAATTCTATCCAATCTGGCGAATGATTATGGTGATGCGATTAAGGGCAGTGATACCGAGCAACGATTGGGGCCATTACGAGGTATACAAAAAGGAATTATTAGCCTGGTAGAAATGAAAGTTGCTCTAAAAATCACTATCTTTATTTGTTGTTTATGCGGCTTAACTCTGATCATAGTCGCTTGTCGAATGCCAAAGGATATTATTGGCTTTCTGATACTCGGTGTTATCGTTATAATAGCTGCCATCACCTACACCGTGGTGGAAAAAACCTATAAATATCTGTGGCTTGTCGACATCTCGGTGTTGATCTTTTTTGGTTGGTTGAGTGTCATCGGAACTTACTATCTGCATACTAACTAACCACTTTAATTTGATGATATTATTGCCAGTAACCGCCTGTGGATTGCTGTCAGTAGCTGTACTAAACGTTAACAATATGCGTGATATAGAAAATGATATTAAAGCTGGTAAAAATACCTTAGCTGTTAGATTAGGCACCAAAGGCGCTCGAAAGTATCATGCTGCACTCATCTTAATTGCCATTTTTTGTTTAATTCTTTTTAGCTTATTATATCTTCATCACTGGACGGGTTGGTTATTTTTGCTCGCTATACCGATGTTACTAAACCATATAAAGAGAGTTATCCATGATACTACCGCGCTGGGTATGAAACCTTTATTGGAAAATATGGTTAAAGCAGCATTGCTGACTAATATTCTATTTTCTGTTGGCCTTATTTTAAATTAATGATTGTAATTTTGATTTTTCTCAGTATTTTTATCAGCTATGTTTTTGCAAAAAATAACCAGATAAGGATATACTTAAATTCCCTTGTACTTAAAATAGACTGAAATCCTATGAAATATGATACTTCCGAGCTTTATGATATCTACCAAGAAGAGGTGAATGTGGTAGAACCTTTATTCTCTAACTTTGTCAGGCGTACTTCATTTAGTGGTCAAATCGTAACAGTGAAATGTTTTGAAGACAACGGCATAATCTACGATTTACTGGAAGAACAGGGGGAGGGTAGGATCCTATTAGTTGATGGCGGCGGCTCTGTACGTAAGGCGCTAATTGATGCTGAATTGGCCAAATTTGCCATGAAAAACCAATGGGAAGGCATTGTTATTTACGGTGCAGTACGTCACAGGTTGATGAATTAGCAGAATTAGATATCGGTATTCAAGCAATCGCTGCCATGCCGGTAGGTTGTAGCAGTGAGGGTATCGGAGAAAGTGATGTCCGAGTCAATTTTGGTGGCGTCACATTCTTTACAGAAGATTATTTATACGCAGATAATACCGGCATTATCCTTTCCGAGCATACATTACTTTTAGACGATGAGCCAAACAACGATCAAGATATTGAAAACTAATACTCTTTCAGCTAAAAACAAACATTGTTGTATTATTCAATATCTATCGATTAAGTATCAATAAGGGCAACAAATTTTGCCCTTATTGCTATTTTTTTCTAATGCGATGAAATATCGGACGATTACTGAACATCTTCCATTCGATCTAATAGACCGCGTAAACGCTCTTGCCAAGCATGCTGTTCTTGTTTTAAATTCTCATTTTCATGAGCCAGCGTTCCATGTTTCTCTTTAGCACTCGCTACTTCTTGATACAAAATATTATTTTTCTCTTTAAGTTCATTAACTTCCATCTGCAAAAGCTCAATTGTTTCAATAGCTTGTTGAACTTTAGCTTCTAACTTTTCAAAAACTTCAAATGACATTCTTTTGTCCCCTTTTTTAGCAATGCTACGATTGTAAGTAGCCTTCTTACGCCTGTCTAGTTGAAAGCTCTCGATAAATGTCGATTTAACCTTAATTATTTCTATTTATCCAACTAATTGCAAAAAAATATATCAACTAGAATGTTAGTTCGATCACTTTATCAGAGCGATTTCGCTCATTTTTTGAAGTGATCCAACATATTTGATATCATTATCTCCGTTTACGTTCATTTAACGATAAATTCCTTCAGAGTTTCCTTAGGAAACAACAAATAAAAGACCAATTTTATTGCTTAGTATGCATACTTTTGTAGGATAAACATATGAGTAAAATTACTTCACCAACGCTGACAGGTCAATGTATCTCTGAATTTTTAGGTACTGCCTTACTGGTCTTCTTTGGCCTGGGCTGTGTTGCTGCTACGCGTATTGCAGGTGCGCAATTAGGTTTATGGGAAATCAGTATGATTTCGGGATTTGGCGTGGCTTTAGCCGTTTACCTTACGGCAGGTATTTCAGGAGCGCATTTAAATCCGGCGATTACCGTTACTTTTTGGTTATTTACCCATTTTGATAGAAAAAAAGTACTGCCTTATATTATTGCACAAATGCTGGGAGGTTTCGTCGCTGCCGCTCTCGTTTATGGGTTGTATTTCGAACTATTTCTAGATTATGAAAAATTACATCATATAGTACGTGGTTCACCAGCAAGTTTATTTACTGCCGGTGTTTTTTCTACTTATCCAGCAGGACAAATTAGCGTCCTACAGGCATTTGTGATTGAAGTTGTTATTGCTATTATTTTGGTTTGTATGATCTTAAGTTTAACTGATGATAACAATGGCATACCTCGTGGCCCACTAGCGCCGCTACTTATTGGTATTCTGATTGCAGTTATTGGTGGTTCATTTGGCCCACTTACCGGTTTCGCATTAAATCCTGCTCGCGATTTCGGCCCCAAACTAATAGCTGATCTGGCTGGTTGGGGTGATATTGCCTTAACCGGTGGACGAGACTTCCCTTATTGCATAATTCCTCTAACGGCACCTTTTGTTGGCGCTATTATCGGTGCTTTTGCTTATCGCAAACTGATTGGCTACCATTTACCTACTATGGCAAATCAAAACAAAAAATAAACGCAAAAATAATTCAAAAAAATAATATGAAGTAAATTGGACAATTATTATGACAACTGAAACACCAACAACAAAAAAATATATTATCGCACTTGAAAGGTACCACTAGTTCAAGAACCATTATTTTTTGATCATGATGCTAATATTATTAATGTTTCTCAGCGTGAATTTCCTCAAATTTATCCAAAACCAGGTTGAGTAGAACACATGATCCAATAAAAATTTGGGCAACGCAAAGTGCTACTTTAACTGAAGCATTAGCCATTTCTGATATTCGCACTGATCAAATTGCCAGAATTGGCATAACCAATCAACGTGAAACTACCATAGTGTGGGAGAAAAAAACCGGTAACCTATTTATAATGCGATTGTTTGGCAATGTCGTCGTACTGTTGATTTCTGTACCGATCTAAAGCGAAATGACTCAGAATTGGAGAAATATATCCGTGAAAATACCGGTCTTGTAGTTGACCCCTACTTCTCCGGCATCAAACTTAAATGCATCCTGGAGAATGTTGACGGAACGTATGAACGAGCAAAAAATGGTGAGTTACTCTTTGGGACTATCGATACTTGGCTGGTATGGAAAATGACACAAGGGCGTGTCCATGTTACTGACTATACTAACGCATCTCGTACTATGTTGTTTAACATTCATGAGCTCAAGTGGGATCAAAAAATCCTAGATGCCTTCATCAGAAATTTATGGACAAACCAACATTGGTGGTAAAGGTGGAACACGCATACCAATAAATAGCCGGAATGGCCGGCGATCAACAAGCAGCCCTTTTGGGTCAATTATGTATCCAACCAGGAATGGCCAAAAACACTTATGGAACCGGCTGTTTTCTATTAATGAATACCGGCAAAAAAGCCAAAATTTCCGATCATGGCTTACTAACTACTATTGCCTGTGGTCCACAAGGTGAAGTGAATTATGCCCTAGAAGGTGCCGTTTTTATGGCAGGTGCTTCATGACAGGTGCTTCTATACAATGGCTACGTGATGAACTGAAATTAATTGATGATGCTAACGACTCTGAATATTTCGCTAATAAAGTCAAAAATAATAACGATGTTTATGTCGTACCTGCTCTAACTGTTTTAGACGCACCTTATTGGGATCCTTACGACCGCGGTGCGATTTTTGGATTAACACGCGGCGCCAATCGTAACCATATTATTCGCGCAACATTAGAATCTATTGCCTACCAAACGCGTGATGTTCTTGAAGCGATGCAAAATGCGCCTGAGTTCATTACGTGTTGATGGCGGTACTGTCGCCAATAATTTCTTGATGCAGTTCAAATCTTACATCCTGGGTGCTTACGTAAAGTATCCTATTATTCGTGAAAGTACCGCATTAGGTGCAGCTTTACTTGCTGGACTAGCTATTGGTTTTTGGCAAGATTTGTATGAAGTTAAAGAAAAAATGCGTATTAAAAAAATTCACTCCTGGAATTGAAACCACTGAACGTAACTATAAATATAACGGATGGAAAAAAACCGTTTCCCGCGCCAGAGATTGGGAAGAACACGCTTAATCTCAATGAAGATCGATAAATAATAAAATAGCAGTAATTATTTACTGCTATTTTTATATAAAAAGTATAATTAATTTGATACAAATACTTAATAAAAATATATAACTCCTCACTAAGGTTAGCAAAAATAGATTATTTTAATTGTCATTTTTATGACTATAATATAAAAAACATCAAGTAATCATTATGTTATTTATATAAGGTGTTTATCATGAAAAGAAAATAGATTAACCGTTCACTATCATTTAGCCGATAAATATCTCATCGAATATCAATTTTCGATATGTCAGATTTATTATTAATTAAATAACACAAAAAAATAAATCATGAATAACAATTCTTTTATTACTTCAAAAAACCATAATAAATTACATGTAAATATAAAAAAATTATTATTGTATAAAAAAATAAATATATAAATTTGTCAGGTAATCTTTTAGTTTGTCAGACTTCATTTGAAAAATTTAATAACAATCACAATCAATGTAAAAATATAACTTCCAGTACATTAGAAAGCGAAATATCTACCTATCGATCATTACCAATAAACACACCAACTAATCTAGTTTTTATTCAGATCAAATATGGTAATCAATATTATCACGCCAAATATGATGAGCAAGGTAATTGACAATTAAATCTGCCTATCACAAACGAAATTAATCCATATAATCCAATTGAAATAACAATTTATGGTGAAGGAGATGATTCTTTATGGCAGCAAAAGCTCACTGTAGCTGAGCTGATTGACAAGCAAAATCTGGTTAAAAAACATAAAGCAACGTCTTCTACCTTGCCACCAGAAGTGCCACCAATATCATTAAATAATCTTACTAACCAAAAGTAGCATTTTGGCCAACAAAAAATAATTTTCGCTTATCAAATGCTCAATTTTACTGATCAAGTAGTAAGTCAAGCCAAAGTTTTTTCTATCCACATGCGAGATAGTGGTGGTAATCTGGTCTTAGATCTTGCCTATTCACGTCAGGTAACACACTTACTGCTGCAATGGAGGAGCACATCAATCGTCATTTACCTGAACACAAGGGTGTGAAAGTGATTTACTATGATCGCCAGCTGATTATTACCGATCCACATAAAAGAACAATTGAAACACTAGTGCTGGGTAAAACCGCCACTATCACGCCAATTATTTTATCGCAAAAACTATCACCCTTTGGCCATGCTAATTATCGCCTTCCTTACGATGCTTCACAACGCCATCGCATAACCCATTTTTCTTTTGCCTTAAATGGGAACAACGAAAAATGTACCTCTCTTTTATACTGATATTAACTTAGCACTCTCTTCTGAATTTGATAATTAACAGTTAGCAAAAATATTAAAAAATAGAATTAATAAATTAATGGGTAATGATGATATCCAGATTAAATGGGATAGCGACTATCAACATTTGGTAATCAATGATCATCAAGGTCTCCCGATAACTGACTTTGTGTTACAAACCTATCGCAGTTATGATCAGTTAATAAAAATGTCGGGCATTGCCACACCTAATAACTATGCTACCCAAGCCAAACTTGGCGTTATCCGTGTCAATTACCACAGTCAATAGCACATCAAGGATGGTCATGGCAATTACTGGCAGCTCCAACATTTCGACACAGCACAAATAGATAGCACAACTGGGCAATGGGAATATCAGCCAGCCTACGATGATAGTTCTCGAGGCTATGATCAATTTCATCTTCAAGCAATCGATCAGGCTGATAATATCAGTCGTCCTACTGCCGTCATTTTGCAACATGATTAGGCACCCATTCCTTTTTTCCAACCGTTAAAACCTTCATGCTCAAGACACCTGATTATCAGGAACCTATTTGCTAATCACCAACCTATCCCTGCTGATTTTAAGTTACATGATGTTTTTATTGCTCAAACCCATGTGCTTCGTCCTCAAGATCCTTATTTACAACTTGTCTAGAATCGATGGGCATTAATTAAACTTAATGCCAGTAGCCTCTCTGGTGCGCCGGCACCAGATTTTACCGCAATCATTCATGATGCTGATAGTTATGAATTAGGTCGTATTCTATTAACCGGTGATAAAAAGCTACCCACATCGCTTGATTTACCTAATCAGGATAATCTTGTAAGCCAAAAGGGTCATAACGATTAAGATAGTTATATAGCACCACTTCAAAGAAGAATGGATAAAACCGGGGATTTCGATTACTCTGACAGCCAATGGCCAACCGCTTGCTTTACCTCATTATCAAGAAAAAACTTTTGCATTTCGACCTAAAGTTAGAGCTGATCTAAATTTAACTCTGCGTATCATGCGAATAGCTCATTATACCGGCAATGATGAGGTTATTAACGACAACATAGATCAATCGGGTGATAAAATGGTAGCTAAATTGCCCATTAAAAAACTCACTCTTTATTCTTACCCTAGTGTCGCATTTGAACAGTTTTCTTCTTTCGAAGACGGATTTAATGCTGTTTATACTGGTAACAAAAACGAGCCCGGCAGTGATCTTCACACCGGTAATGGCGGATTTAAAAGCGCTATTGCCGCCAGTTATAATTTAGCTAATCGTTTACGACGAACTAATATCGGTGGTAATGAAATAAGTTATGTCGTCTTTTTTCCTAATCACTATGGTGGCCTTGGTGGCAGACAACAAGGTGGTGGTAGTGCGCGAGCGCTTATATTTTGATTCATGAAATCGACCACGCTATGGACCTACTTCATAGCATAGATGATCCCAACTACCCGTATAAATTAGGCTACCAAGCAAGTTGGAGTTATGATCAAGTCAATCAACAATATTTACCAAACTTTTCTACTGATAATAACAATGATTATTATCCTAATGCCGATCCGATGCACGGTGCTAAAGGTTCACGGCCAAAACCACAAAAGTTTCTCCCCTTTTCTGATTATAACACTGCGAAAAATCATCAATTTGCCGAACAGCAATATCAATGGTATCCCAATCAGATAACAGGTGTAGATAGCGAAGATGGTGGCTTTGCCGGAGAAGGTTTATTTAAGTATGGGATGATACTCTTCGGCAATGGATTACGGTGACAAAGAATAATCATCAACAGTATAATATCGAAGAAGAAACCCTCGCTTACCAGTATAATAAACCGGTTTACTGGATCACCGGCCATCTGGTTCAACATAACGGCCAAACACTGGAGCTGAATACCGCACCTCATCCACAGAATCAGCTAAAGATTTTTATAACCTAGGGTAACCTCCCTTAGCCTTACCACAATTTTCTCACTGCAAAAGGGCGCCCATTACAGAAACATTACCCTTATGCCTTGAAAGTAACTTACGCCACAGAGCATGAATTACTGACCGAGTTGCTGCAAATACCGGCAACCTCACTACACTCGTTAAGTTTGCATATTGCCAACAAAGGTGAACTGGTACGTTTCGAGATCCTTGAAGCACCCTTAGGTCAGTTAAGCAATCGTTCTGTTTATCGTTATATTAATCCTGATTCGCTTGCTAACACACTATTTGATCATCGTAGTGAATTTAGTATTTCACACTCACTGCGTTTGGTTAATTATTGGCAAGGTAAAGCAATTAACTAGTCAATTACAGAAGGTAACTCATTAATTTATGAGAATGGCAAAGCCACACTGACAAAATATCATCCAACCAATGCATTAAAAGCCGCATGGTTAGAAGGAGAAGTACTTAAAAAGCAAATTTTTGCGCTGGCTCTTCCCCAAGAAGATATTGCCTATTCACAGTTCTTTAATACCCATCATCAACAAATAAAAACCATTGCAACAGAACCATTAGCACTACCTCAATCTTTTCAACAAGGGGCTATTAACTGGCATTCATTTGATCCGAAAGTTATTAACCATCATGGTCAACTAATCGGCCATGGTGCAACAACCATTTCCGCAACCATAACTTACCCATCAGGATCAAGCCAAACTTTTAAACACCATTATCAGGTTCCTGATCGGTCGCAATATGGTGGATTAAATTTAAGCATTTATGATCTCAGTCAGCTAGATTTAAGCAACAGAAGTCTGACGCAATCTCAATTTAATACACTACTAAATAAAAAACAGTGGTTAAATAACGCTCCTCTTTATGCCAAACGCTGGCAGGAAGATTCTCCTAATTATTGGATGGGAAAAGAAAAATTTGGCCAATTTGATGCTGATTTTAAGTCTAACGTGTTAAACAGCAAAAAATTGAAACCCACATTGTGGATTTTTTCTGGCTTTCTGGCACCAACTGAAACCAATCATTATCAGTTAAAATTTAAAGCCAATGATATAGGACGGGTTTATATCCAACACAAAAACCGATTTCACATGCTAGACTATCGTGATAATCAAACAATCTATCTGGATAGCCGGTAAACATTATCCTATTTGGCTGTTCTCGAGCCCCAATAGCCACGCGGTTGGTGATCAATATTTGGGATACCATAGAATTAACCTGGCGCCCAGTAGGGCAAGAAAATTATTAGTCGATAGCAAAAGAAAATTTAATTGCCATGCCAATTAATTCGTCAGAAAGATACCCCATCGCATGGTTACCTAAGCCCTTACAGTTAACAAAGGATCCAGCAGCAACTGTAACCAAACCATCCGACAGTTTTACGCCAATCCAATTAATTAATCCCAATCATTTCATTTTAGATATCGAAGAACAAATCCTTTATAATGGTGAAAATAGTGAAACAGCGTTGGCAAATATGACTAATAACCAAGAGCCTATAATGGCCACACCATCAATGAGGGAACAAGTCGCTGACAACAGAAATAACAAATCAGCAAAATCAAGCGACATAGCAAAAAAGGGCAAACTTATATTAGCTTAATTACTGACAGATCAACGCTTCTCTCACAGTATAGAAGGAATAATTACCTCTAGATTGCATGAAGAGCACGAGTCTCGCCAACCAAAATCATATAACGATTGCGTAAAAAAAGCCATATTCACATAATTTTATTATCTAAATATATTTATCAAATAGGTGTTAATTTTTATCCATTTTATATGCCAGAGGTAACCAGCATAATAAAATAAGGATAGACATAGCACAAACATCAACATCCCCAAACTGAATTGTCCAGTTTGGGGTAAATGGGCTGACAACCAAGCTGCCACGCCTGAACCTACATTTTGCAAACCGCCAACCAGTGCACCAGCGGCACCTGCTAAATAAGAGAAAGGCTCCATTGCTCCGGTGGTTGCTAATGGAAATAACATAGCTGCACCAAAGAAAAAAAGTCCGGCAAGGATCAACAGTGACCACACATTCATAAATCCAAACCAACCTAGTAACCACATGATAATAGCCGCAGAAATACGACAAAAAACGGCAGGCCACATTAACTGATAAAAAGTTTTTCCTTTGCGTCAGGCATACCAAGCACCTAAAAATGCCGTAGGAATAGGCAAAAGAAATAGAATACTGACGGTAATACTATTTAAACCTAATACTCCCCCCAACAGACACCACTACTTGATTCAAATACCACGACACCCGCCAGTCCACCAATTACTATGACTAGGTAAGCATCAAAGGTAGGATTTGATAATAACGAATAATAAGCAGAAAGCATATTTCTTTTTTCAAAAGCGGGCAGGCAAGTTTCAGGCAAGCATTTCCACATACTGATCAAGACAAAACTAACTAATAAAAACAAGAAAATATAAGTTGCATGCCAGCCAAAAAAATAGTCAATACCACCGCCAATCATTGATGCCAGTAACGGACTAACTAATATTCACATATTCAATATGTTATTGGCATAACGTAATGCGGTTCCGATATAGAAATCACGTGGCATAGTTCTTGCCATCACGCCGGCAACACCAACACCTAAATCTTGCAGTGTACTGGCAATAATCAAGATCTTTAATGAAGGTGCGGAAATTGTGATTATGGTTGCGATCAAATAAATAATTAAACCGACTAAAATAACCGGGCGACGACCAACGTGATCGGATATAGGTCCATAAAATAGTTGTGAAAAACCATAAAATAGCAGATACGCTCCCATTACGCTTTGCACCGCACCATCAGGTTCAGCGAAATAGGCAGCAATTTCTGCAATAACGGGGACATAAATTGTCTGCATCATCTGCCAGATAGCAATTAAAACAATGAGCATTAATAGCAAATTGAAGTGTTCTAATTTTATTTAATAATCAATGTATTAAAAAAAGTTATAATATATTAGGCTTAAAGAAAAACAGCTCGATCAAATCTGTGAGTTAATATCAATTAATCTAACAAATTATAAAAAAATTCGAGTTAATCGATCAAATTTTTTTTCCATCTATAGCCGAATCTAATTGACTTATTTTGTAAACATAACTGTACAATTTTATATCATAATGAAAGAGTCATAATTTAACTAAATAGTTAAAACACATTATCGATAATGGTTTTGCCTAGATTTGACATAATATGACCAAACATTAACGCTTTATTTGACACATTGGGAGGCCAGTAGTATGGCGAATTGGGTAACAGGAAAAATTATTAAAAACCATAAATGGACAGATACCTTATTTAGTTTGATCCTCGAAGCGCCAATTAAACCGTTTATTGCCGGGCAATATGCTAAACTTGGGCTAGAAATCAATGGCCAACGTATCCAACGCGCCTATTCTTATGTTAACGCACCCAATGATAATCAATTAGAATTCTATCTCGTCACCGTACCGGAAGGAAAGCTCAGCCCACACCTGGAAGCATTGAAACCCGGTGATCCTATCGATGTCACTGAAGAGGCAGCAGGTTTTTTTGTGTTAGAAGAACTACCTGATTGTGAAACGCTTTGGATGCTATCGACAGGTACCGCAATTGGACCTTTTTTATCCATTTTACAGTTTGGCGAAAATTTAGCCCGATTTAATCAAGCTATCCTGGTACATGCGGTACGTCACGCGGAAGATTTGAGTTACTTACCATTAATGAAAGCTCTTGAGAAAAAATATCAAGGAAAATTGAAGATCCAAACTATTGTCAGTCGCGAAAACAAAACTGGCTCACTCACCGGCCGTATTCCAGCGCTAATTGAAAGCGGACAGCTAGAACAAGCAGTAAAGGCAAAAATTGATCCCTCAACGAGCCATATTATGCTTTGCGGTAATCCACAAATGGTTAAAGATACCCAACAACTACTAAAAATACAAAGAGCGATGGATAAACACTTACGCCGTAAAGCGGGACACATTACCAGTGAACAATATTGGTAAGCCAAGGTAAATAAAAATTAATCAGCTGAGATAGTCAACTTGTTCAGTTTTTTTTACCATAACGATATAACGATTTACTTTATTCTGACCTTTAAAACTACCACAATCTGAAAATAATATGGTAACAATAAATAAAGGTAGAAATCGCCCAATTCCCCACTGCCAAAAAGGCGTGAATAAACTAACATCGATAAAAAATAACACAAAAGCCAACAATAGCAACAACTAGCCACCAGATTTACCACGATCATGTAGACCTTTAGTAAAAATTGCCGCCAATGGGTAGAACAACAAAATGACTAATAACAGTAAAATATAAGGAGAAAATAACAAAAAAGTTTGCAAACTAAATATCATGACCATTAATAAAAAACAAATAACTATACCAAGCCAAAATAGTTTTCGACCAATTCGTCCTTTAAATGAGAGTGCCCATTGTTGTAATGTCATTTATCTTGTCCTAATGAATCCTTTATGAAAAAATTCATACTGACGAGTAACGATGATCAAAATATACAATCGCAAATTTGAGTTAGCATTAGTATTTATTGCATCATTGCCACTATTTTCCGTGCTGACAAAAGAATTACCAATTATGCCTGAAACAGAGGTTTCGGTTGCTTATTTATCACCCGATGCAGCCTTATTCAATGAAACTATTCCCATATTTCGGCAAAAATATAATTAGGATAATCCCAGCTATCCAATACATGAATTTAAACTGATCAAAAGCAAGGATATTAGCTTACCATATATTCGTGCAGCCAGTCGAATTAACAGCGAAATTTACTCCTCCGCAGTACTTGAACGAGGAAGTGAAAAAATTAAAAGTTTACAGCTAACTATTAATGCCACCAAAAGAGATAAACAGCTATAAAACTAATCGACAATTATTCGAACGTTATATTATGGCAATTATTAATCACTTCGAAAAAACCACTTCAATTAATAACACACATCAATTAACCACGGTATTAGATCGTATGTTAGAACAACATAACCAAGTGCAGAGTGATGAAACGATTGTAGGTGCTATCCGTTATATTTTAGTAAAAGTAAAGATAACATAATTACTTTCGCTATTGAACCGGTTAAGCTTGCACTAAATTATGATAACATCACACATGAATGACGAAAAACAAAGTGATTTAGTCATAGCATCTTTATACTATCCTTTTGCATAAACTGAATAATGATCAATTGTCTTTATCTCATTTATGAATAAATATTTTTTAGTTGGAGGAAAACATGCGGCATCCATTAGTCATAGGTAATTGGAAACTCAATGGCAGTACAAAAATAGTTGAAGAACTGATTGGAAATTTACGTAACGAATTAAATAATGTCACAGGCTGTGATGTCGCAATTGCCCCACCAGCGCTTTACCTGGCGCAAGCAAAACAAGCTTTAACCGGTAGCAAGATAGCACTTAGCTCACAAGATGTTGATGTCAATCTATCTGGAGCTTTTACCGGTGATACCTCAGCGGAAATGCTAAAAGATATTGGCGCAAAATATATTATTATCGGTCACTCTGAACGTAGAACTTATCATCAAGAAAGCGATGAATTTATCGCCCGCAAATTTGCGGTGTTAAAATCGCAAGGATTAACGCCGGTACTTTGTATTGGTGAATCTGAACAAGAAAATAGTGCCGGCAAAACTGAACAAGTCTGCGCTCGACAAATCGATGCAGTATTAAATAGTTTAGGCGCCGACGCATTTGAAAATAGTGTTATTGCATATGAACCGATTTGGGCGATTGGCACCGGTAAATCAACCACTCCCGCCCAGGCACAGGCGGTACATAAATTTATTCGTGACCATATTGCCAAACAAGATCAGGCCATTGCCGAACAAGTGATTATTCAGTACGGCGGCTCAGTGAATGCCAGCAATGCTGCCGAGCTTTTCAGTCAACCCGATATTGATGGTGCATTAGTCGGCGCTGCATCGCTGAAAGTCGATGCTTTTGCTACTATTGTTAACACTGCTGCGGCAGTGAAAAAAGCCAGCTAATTTTACTTGTCGTAATTCAAACCCGGCTCTAGCTAGTCATCAGTAGGATCGGGTCAGTCATCGATGATGACGAATTAAAGTACCCATCAATCGACTTATCAAAATCCACTCGCTTAAATTTATCTTGGCTGGCTAGCACCATGATGGTGCTAACTATTAAGAGGTTTATGTACCAATACACTCAAGCCCATAAACCTCTATTAGCGGTAACTTAAATTTAGCCCATTTTTTAATATTCGGTAAATGGGATAAGCGTTTAATTAACGTTCATCAAAGATCTCGAACACAGGTAAAAAAGAATTGATTGTTTTTACCTTCACCACTGTTATTTATATAACTACTGACTATACCAGCGGCTTTAACATTGTTACCTGATGTTTCAGATGTCCAGTACATATGATAATTCCAATTATATAAAAGTACGTCACCCCATTCACTCCAAAGTGAATCAATACCTCGTATCAACTGACCAGCACTGAGCTGTGCAACGGTTGGGAGTATCAATCCCTTATTAGCACACCAGTTTTTAGCATCATCCTAATTCATCGCTTGTTGGCTATATAAATGCCTTTTTTAAAGTGTAAATTCATATTTAACTGGCTCACCACCAGAGCTATGGATTGCCGTGATAATGACTGTTTTTGAATTATTGCTAGCATCGCCACTAAAAGTTATTTTTCCATTTTTAACGGAAACCCAACTTGCACTACTATGCCAATTGAATTCATTGACAGGCGCACCATTAGTAATAATGTCAAATGTCGCACCTGGAAGCCAATAGTTGGAATTCCTGCATTCAGGTCAAAATATATGCCATTAATTTTAAGTTGTTTAAAAGAAATCTGGATAAAATTGACTAGCCTATTCGGCATCTTTTTTCTCACTGGTATTATACCGTGCACTGACAGTGATATTATTTACTGCCGTATTGGTACTTTGTAGTTCTATCATCGCTTGCCCATCACTATTAGTTTTACTGCTAGCGGGTAAGATAATATAATTACCATTCGTGTCCTGTTGCCAGTTAACCTCTAAATTTAGCACTTTAACTAGGTTTTCATGTTTATCAACCAGCTTCGCCTTAAAGGTAAAATGGTTTTTACCATCTGCAACCTTACGAACGATATCATCGACTAATGTCACACTACCTACTCTGGTCGTAGCAACATCGGCTATAAAGTTAACGGACGTAGTTGCATCTATTTTAGGCGCGGTACCATATTGGGCGCTGACAACAATATTATCCACTGCTTTATTGGTACTTATCAGTTTTATAGTCGCAAGCCCGTTTTTATCTGTTTGACTTGATGCTGCCGATAAATGAGCATCTTCAGCTTTATCATCAGCCAGCAACCAGCTGATATCTAGTTCCACTACCTTAATAGGACTATCAAATTGATCAACCAATTGTGCTATAAAAGTAAAATCATTGATGCCATCTGCCACTTTATCAATCACTTTATCATCTAAGGTGACTGCTTTTATTTTAGCGGTGTTAATATTAGCAATAAAATTCACTGCTTCGGATTTTTCTTCGCCACTGGTTCCGTATTGCGCATAAATCACCACATTATCCACTGCTTTTTTGCTACTTTTAAGAGTAATGGGCGCACGCCCATCACTATCTGTTTCACTGCTTGCAGGCAAGCTGACGATAGTACCCTTTTCTTGTCGCCATTTGATGACTAATCCTGCTTGCTTAACCGGGTTACGGTTATGGTCAACTAGTTGGGTGCTAAACTCAAAGCCATTATTACCATCAGCGATCTTATTATTGTCAACATCATTTAATATGATATTGCCAACTTTAGCGGTTTTAATATCACCAACAAAATTCACTTTCTTATCAGCTGGTTTTAATGTGGAGGTACTATATATTTGGCATCAACTATAATATCATCTACCGCAATCTTACTACTTTTCAAAGTAACCGAGGCAGTTCCATTATCATTAGTCGGGGTTGATGCAGCGAATAAGGTGATTTGTTGCTCTTTATTGTGTGACCATTCGATATTCAGACCCGCTTTTTTAAGCGAATGACCATATTTGTCGACTAATTGAGCATTAAATGTAAAGTAATTACTGCCATCAGAGAGACTTTGTTAACTTCACTATCGACTAATGTGACACTACCCACTTGAGCGGTATTGGTATCAACATGAAACTCAACTGGTTGCGCATTTATTGGTGCAGAAGTGCCATAACTTGCATTGACAATAATATTATTCACTACTGTGTTGGTACTGTGTAACATAATCGTTGTACGACCATTTTCATCGGTTTCACTGGTTGTTGCCGACAATGTTACTTCGTCATTCTTATTATGCGCCCATTTCACCATCCGTTGTCTAGCTGGATTATCATTGACGTCTAATACCAAAGCAGTAAATGTGAATTTATTATGATCATTAGCTAATTTACTGTCGATTTGATCATTGAGTCTCACACTTTTTACTATGATTGAACTTTCATCAGCAATAAAGGCCACTTCACGATCAGCATCGACTCTTTTAGTTGAACCAAATCTTGCACTAACGACTACGCCTTTTATTGCTGCGGTCGTACTATACAATACAACAGAAGCTCCCCCGTTTTCATCGGTTTGACTTTTTGCCGCTAATTTAACTTCACTATCTTTATTATGTGACCAATTAACATCTAAACCTTTTTGCTTAATCGGGTTATCGTTACCATCAACCAATTGGGCGGTAAAGGTAAAGAAGCTATTATTATCGGCTATTTTTTTACGTTTCACTACCTTATAAGGTAACGCTACCGACCTTAGCGGTATCCAAAATGTAAATAAAGTTTACCTCTTTATTCGCCGCTATTTTCTTAGCAGGATTATTATAATGAGCACTAACCGTAACATTATTCACCACAACCCTACTGGTCATAGTAATCATCGTACGTCCATTCTCATCAGTTTGGCTCTGCTCTGCCGATAAGATAGCGGTATTACCTCTATCATGTGACCAATTAACATTGGGTACCGAATTATCGAATTGATCGGTCACTAATGCCTCGAAAGTAAATCGACTTATACCATCAGCCGCTTTATTTTATTCGTTTCATTACCAATTAATGTAACACTTTCAACTTTGGCGGTAGCGATATCAGGCGCAAAACTAACAGGGATAGTATTTCTATTGCCATTTTTCATCGCCACTGTTCATGTTCGGGTGCCAACCACCTTACTCTTAATGTTAACATTAGCCTTACCTTCGCTATCAGTTATCACCGTCAAACTATTACCTTGATTGCCATCCATATCAAACAGTGTTACCCCACTAGATTTGAATCCATCAATAGTAAAAGTAATGGCTCTACCGGGGAGTGCTTGATGTTTTTTATTCTGTACTAATGCAGTGGCAACATAAGTATCACTATTATTGGCTACCTGGGTATTATTTGGCATTAATGTCATTGCTCGAATGGTATCTTGTGATGGCGAGACATTGATCACCATAACTGCGGTATTAGATTGATTACCTTTATTATCAACAGCGACTGCTGAGACGCGTTAAGATTGAGCGACTTTTGCCTGTTTTTGGAAAATATAAGCCGGCAAGGTTAAGTTAATTGAAGTCGGTGACAAAATTTGAATGTTACCTCCTTTAGCAATTAATTCTGGCACTTCCCAGCTAGATTGTTTTAAGCCATATTTGGCTTTATTAACCGTAACCGTGACCGGCAAGGTCTGCACTGCTTCACCATCAGTACTTTCTGGCAAAGAAATGGATAACAGTTCTTGCTTACGATATTGCATGACAATATTGTAATTACGATCAACAAAATCATAACGATTGCCCACTAAACTACGCATTAAGTCAACATTATCTGGATCAAGCTGTTCAGCCAGCAATACACCAAACCGATAGGCCAATTCCATACCAATGCTACTTTCCTTAGTATCGCCAAGCGAAATTTGGGTTTTAAAAGTCAATAATGGGAAAGGGGTATAACTCAAGCCAAAAGTGGTAGCAGAAGGATTATCGATCAAATCACTACTTGAGAGACCATTATTAAAGCTAATACCTTCACCATAATACTTTTCATATTTAGCATAAGCCCCTAAATGTGAGTAACTGGGTAAAAATCCTTCAGCACGGAGGTAAAACGCATTGGCTGGACGCTCATCATAATCCCGTATCTCATGCAGACGTGATTGATGCCAGTCAGTTAAACGAAACCGCCAGTTTAAAGTAATTGGCACATAATTCACCACCAACCCCGAAACGAGAGTTACTGCCGGTAATATCATAATATAAAAACTATTAATGCCCCACATCCAGGCATCCTGATATTGGAGATAACCCACAACTAAGTTAGTAGTGTTGCGATGCTCATTCGCTCTAATACCAATTTGGCTAAACAATAGACTGTTTGGTTTATCAAGTACTGGTACCAATAAATCTACATCACCGATTTTATTGGAATTAATTTGCACCCAGGCATTACCAAACTGACTCAACCAGTCATGGATTTTTTGATCCAGATTTTCACCTATACTACGGGCATACCCCGTATAACCCTTGATAGCATCATCGGTTGACAATGTCTGTGCTAATTGAGAAATATTTTGCACCATTTGTTGTTCTCTTGAAGCAACTGTTTGCGAATTAGGCTCACTATCGTTGATACTTAGGGTTGGGCAAGATATTAAAATAATATCCTGCTCGGCATTTTTAGGCCGTCGAGTGGCGATTGCCGATTGTTGGTAAGAGAAGTGTGACTCTAACATGGATAATGCTGAATACGATGACGAAAGCGAAGTCGATGATTTTACCGGCACCTTATTTTATCCGACTCTGGCTGCTCTTTATCGAGAACGGGCATATATTTCGCTGAAGGACTGTGCAGTAAATTATTTAAGCCGTTGATGGTGTTCATCATCGGGTTATTTTGTTCACTAGTTTGCGCCGCTTTTGCAATTGAAGAGGAAACAACGAAAACAGGCAAAAAAAATTGTATAAACAGTAAAATATAGACGATTATCCGTTTCGTTTTTGTAAAATAACAATCAGCTTTACGTTGCATGGATCTCTTCCCTAATAATATATAAATCCTATTACTAATAAACCAAAAAAAAATTATTCAGCTAAAACAATTAGCTATTATAAATATTTTGCTTTATAACCGGTTACTAAGAAATTTTGTGGGTAATATAAGTAAAACTTGTCGCCACCAAGCTGATAACTGACGTATTTCCTTCATTCATCACGCAAATTTTCCTGATTAGTTTTTTATTAATATAAAATTTTTACATTTTGTGTTCCCGCCTCATCATGTGAGGCGGGAACATGAATTACAATTTTTTAGAACAAACCACTGCCTCTGTGTCATGGGTATAACTATCTTTCTCAAAAAAGCATCATCTAATTTGACGACCATATAACGACCACCTATTCCCTGAGTTAAAGTCCAATAATAGCCATCCTCTATACCGTAATGACTAAATTTACCCCATTCACTCCCATAATGAACCGACTGCACGTTTTCCTTTACCGTGGCTAAGTTGCTCCACTTTTGGCATCGTCTCGTTATTACTTACACACGCAGTTTTTAGCGTCATTCCAATTTTTCTCACCAGAGAAGGCAAACCAGTTATTTAGAGTAAAGGTATACTTAATGGGGTCACCACTCGTTTCATGTGTTGCTGTGATAATGACAGTTTTACTTTCACTGCTCGCATCACCATTAAACGTTACCTTGCCATCATCAACCGAAACCCAACTTTGATCGCTTTTCCATGCAAATTCTGACGCCGGCACGCCTTGTGTTTCGATGGTAAATTTAGCGTCATGGAAGCCAGTGATTGGGAATTTATCACCGGTTGGGAAATCATGGCCATTAACACTTAAATGGCTAAAAGAGACAGTTATAAAACTAACTGGCTTATCAGCGGGTTGTAGAACTGAATTCTATTACTGAGCACTGACAAGCAACTTCTTTGCTTCATCGCCTGTACTTTCTAAAGTGATAGCGGTATGGCCGCTTGCATCAGTTTGACTGATGTTACCACCTTTAAAGCGAACTTTATCAACTGGATCTGCCGACCAATTAATCGATAAATTTTTTTCCTTGATTGGGTTGTTATTAGCATCAACCAATTGCGCAGTAAAAATAAAGTTATTACTACTATGAGCAACTTTACGGTCTACCTTACTGTCTAACTTGACATTTTTGACCACCGCTGTGGCATTATTAGCAATAAAACTTACTTTTTATTTTGATGTTTTTTTATCGTCGTTGCCAAATTTGGCGAAAACTTCAATATCATCAACTGCCATGGTTGTACTTTGCAGTTCAACGGTAGCAACACCATCTTGATTCGTTTTACTAGTTGGATTTAATTGGGCTTTTCCTGACCCATCATGTCCCCAATAGACAGTCATACCCGCTTGTTTAATTGGATTATCATTTTTATCAAACAATTGTACGTTAAAAGTAAATTTCTGCTGGCCATCTGCAACTTTGCGGGTTACTAATTCATCTAATAACTTAATCTCACCTAACTTAGCCGTATCTTTATTAACAATAAAACTAACTATTCTATCAGCCAATTTGCTTGCTGTACCACCGTAACTGGAACTAACTTCTACATTATTCACCGCTGTTGTTGTGCTATACAGACCTAACTGCGGTGATACTATTTTCGTCGGTTTGGCTACTATTCGCTAATTTAACTTTATCGCCGCTATTTTGTGACCAATCGACTTGTAATCCTTTTTCCCTGATCGGATTATTATTATTTTCCACCAGTTGAGCAGTAAAACTAAAGTAAGTGACACCATCCGCGATTTTCTCGAATTCTGAACCATCTAACAGCACACTACCGATATGAGCCTAACTTTTATCAGCAATAAAACTCACTTTCTTATTAGCAATTATTTCATCTAAATTGCCCGAACTGGCGCTAATCTGTACCTCATCGACGGCCTTAATTGTACTTTGCAGTGTAATGATAGCAATTCCGTGTTCATTCGTTTTGCTAGTATTGTCTGATAACTTAACGTCATCTTTATCACGGAACTAATCAACATCGATTCCTGCTTGGTTAATAGGTTGCCCCTTGTTATCAACAAGCTGTGCGGTAAAAGTAAAGCTGGATTGACCATCTGCTACTTTAGTAACGATATTAGATCATTTAACTCAACAGTACCGATTGTAATCAGACCTTCTTCCGCGATAAAATTGACCTTTTGATCAGCTTCTACACTTGCTGTAACTGCATAGTTTGCACTAACTCGTATCTGATTGACAGGGTTAGTGGTACTTATTAATTCAACCGAGGCAATACTATTGCTATCTGTTGGCCTGGTTGCAGCCGACAATAGAATCTTTTGCGGGTCTTTATTATGAGTCCAATTAACAACTAATCCACTTTTCTTAATCGGGTTACCATTGCCATCAACCAGTTGGGCACTAAAACTAAAATAACTCTTTTCATCAGCAACAAAACTGACCGCTCTATCTGCGATCATTTCAAGCGTGTTGTCATATTTGGCACTGACTTCCACATTATCGACAGCAATAAGAGTACTACGCAGCGTAATAATCGCCCGTCCCTTAGCATCTGTTTACTATGACTATCTGATAAAATGACCTTGTCTTGCTGATTTTTTGACCAAGCAACATCAACATTCGCTAATGGATTATTAAATTGATCTACAACAAAGGCTTCGTAGCTAAAGCTATCGACGCCATTAGCTACCTTACTGTTTTGCTTATCAATCAGGTTAACATTTCTAACTTTAGTGGTAGTGACATTAGAGATAAATTGGATAGCAACAGCCTTTTTCTTACCATTTACCATGGTAGTAATCAATTCTCCCTGACCGGCCAAGTCACTCCTAACTTTTATATTGATCTTACCTTCAGCATCCGTAGTCTCAGTTAAAGGATTAGCCATTCTTTGACCATCTTCACTAAGCATGATAACCCTAGCATTGCCGCTATTATTTTTTGCTGCCAAGGTGCTGACACTTTTGCTAAAACCAGTAACGGAAAATGTCACTTTTTTGTCCGCTAGTGGCACCCCTTTGTCATTTTGTAGTTGCGCTTTAGCTAAATACGTTTGGTTACCATCTGCCGGTATTGGCGCTGAATTTTCTAAAGTAAAATAAGCAAAGCCATCCTTTGATTGAGTAACATTGATCATCATTACGGCAGCTTTAGATTTATTACCTTCATTATCAACACCAACAGCAGATAAGGTATAAGCTTTACTACCTTGGTTATCTTTATCGTAGGCAGGTAACACTAGGTCAATGGTATTGGTTGATGTTTCGTGGCTCTTGCCACCTTTATCGAATAACTCTGGGGCGCTCCATAAGATTTTATTGAGCTCATATTTAGCTTTTTGCACTGTCGCTGTTATTGCTATGGTTTGGGCAGCTTCAGCCATCGCACTATCTGGCAAAGAAATGGCTAATATTTCCTGTTTACGGTACTGCATAACGATATTGTAATTACGATCAACAAAATCATAACGATTGCCCACTAAACTACGCATTAAATCAACATTATCTGGATTTAACTGAGCAGCCAGTGGTATAACCAAACCGATAGGCAAATTCCACGCCAATCAGACTATAATTGGAATCTCCCTGAGAAACTTGAGTTTTCAATGTTAATAATGGGAAAGGGGTATAACTTAAGCCAAAAGTTGTGGTAGAAGGATTATTTTTCAAATCTTTAGCTGATGGATTATGACTAAGGCTAACCCCTTCACCAAAGTATTATTCATATTTAGCATAAGCCCCTAAATGAGGATAATTGGGTAAATAACCTTCAGCTCGGATATCAAATACATTGGCCGGCCGCTCATCATAATCGCGCATCTCATGCAGGAATGACTGATGCCAGTCAGTTAAACGGAAATAACCATTTACGGCTAATTTTAAATAATAGGCCCACAACTCACCACCAACACCAAAACGAGCATTACCGCCGCTAATATCATAATCATAGAAGCTGTTAAGGCCCCACATCCAATTTTGCTGATATTGACGATAACCTAATCCTAAGTTGGTAGTACTCCGTTATTCGTTAACTCTAATACCAATTTGGCTAAACAATAAGCTATTTGGTTTATCAATTAGCGGTAAAAGTAAATCAGCATCACCGGTTTTATTTGAACTAATTTGCACGCGTGCTTTGCCATACTGATTTAACCAATCACTAATTTTCTAATTTATTAGGCCTTCACCTCGATTACGCGCATAACCGATGG
Organism: Arsenophonus endosymbiont of Aleurodicus floccissimus; assembly: GCF_900343025.1. Taxonomy (GTDB): domain Bacteria; phylum Pseudomonadota; class Gammaproteobacteria; order Enterobacterales; family Enterobacteriaceae; genus Arsenophonus. The sequence continues at coordinate 153,211 of NZ_OUND01000002.1, forward strand.
CTGCCTCTGTGGCATTATTATTGGCAAAAACTTTCGCTACCTGGGTTGCTCCTTGCGCAAATTGTTTTTCTGATGAGACAATTTGTTTACCTTACGAAGTCTCTTTTATATCTAATATCAGTAATACCGGATGATGAGCGACTAACGGTTTGTTGTTATTTTCTGTTGACGTTGATATCAATGATCGATTATTAGGCAAAGTCTGAATATTCCAACTTGATGCCGTCGCTACTGCTGAAAGCGATGATGAGGACTGCGGAGCAGAGTTTTTTGAAGTAAGTTATTATTTATTAACGCATCTATTCCGTTCATTGTTTCCAGCATCTTATTGCTAGCAATATCATCATACTGCGCCGCTTTAGCGACAGATGAAAAAGTAACAAAAATAGGTAACAACAATTGTATAAATAACAATATATAGGCAGTTATCCGTTTTGTTTTCGAATAGTAACGATTAGCAATGCATTGCATAAATAATTTCCCTATCTAAATAATATAAAAATATTGCTACTATTTTTTGTGTAAAAAAAAAACAAATACTAAATATTAATTTCAATCTATTATTGAAATTAATAAAGACATTAATATGTGGCTATTCTTATTTTCACTACCTTAATCAATAAATTTTTATTACTCTTATCCCTGCTTATTTTGTCTGGAGAATTACTAATGAATAAACTTTTTATCGCGTTAAATTTGTGCTAACGAAGGAGATAAAATACACAATGAAGGGTAAAAAACGTTTTTTTGATAATACTCCATTTGCAATTACTCCTTTTACTTACTTGTATCGATTACAAAGATATAGATAAGTATTATTTAAAAACGTATAAACTTGTTTCCATTTATGAATTAACGTCACTCCGCAACAGCAACGCCAATAATTAACATAAATTAAAAATTAAAATCAAATTAATAAAAATAAACCAATGCATTATTAACATTTGATGTTAATCAAAAAAAATAATACATAGTAATTTTATTTCTTTACTTAAAAAACGCTTAATAGTTTTTTAGCTTAAACAATATTTTCGTTGCTATAATGTTAAATAAAAAACAACAGTTATATTTAATAGTTAATTTTAAAACATAAAACAAGCGAACTATTTCCTCCTTAAAGAATAAATAACCAAGGAAAATTAAACGTCAAGAATGAATGAATAAAAATCTTTAACAACTCGCTATCATATAATTTAGATTTTCATCGCGGTGGGCAACTCACAATAACATTTGGTAATATCATTCAGCCCTACAAATAAACAATAGCAATTTTTTAGTTTTTCGGCTCGCTGACAACAGAATTAGATGCGGAAATTCTTGCCTTTAATTTACTCGCTTTTATGTTACTATTTTTTTATTAAATTAAACGCCAACTGTTCACTAAATTTAAAATTAAATAACCATAACAAAATGCTAGTAAAAAAACCATTATCCATTTACCAAACAACTATCACTACCAGGACTTCCTTGCCTATCACTTACGAGATAAGCAAAATGTGGCAGAAATTATCGCTAATGACCAATTAAAAAAAAGAATTACATGCTGTGGCCAGCCGACTGAGTTAACGTTTATATTAAATAAAAATAACATTTTGGTTTCTCTGCAAACAGATAATCCAACTGCCGTTATCACTAAGCAGTAGCTCGAAAAACTGGCAAAAAATATGCTAGGTTTATATCAACCGGTTGAGCTTTTTGAAGCTAAATACCATAACCACCCAGTTATTGGTGATTTAATTTCTCGTCAACAATGTTTAAGGGTTTATCAAGCAACAACAGCATTTGAAGCAATTACTTGGGCAACAAATTACTGCTGCTGCAATTGCTATTCGCCGTCGATTTATTCATGCTTTTGGTAAACAACACTCGTCAGGAATTTGGTGTTTTCCTTCTTTTTATGCGATCCATACTGATGATAAACAGAAACTAAGAATATGTGGATTCTCTATCGGTAAAGCAAAAACACTTATTGCATTATGCAATATGTTAAAAAATAACCACCACCTATTAAATCTTCCGGGAGATGAAAATAATCTAGTAATATGGACGCAAAGATTAAGTAAAATAAAAGGAATTGGTCCATGGACAATCAGTTATTCCTTGCTGCGCGGCTTCAATTATTTGAACGGTTCTCTACATGCTGATGTCGCCGTCCAACGTAATCTTCAGTATTTATTAAATTGTAATGAGAGAATAAGTGCAAAAGGGACAGAAAAATGGTTAGCACAATATTCTCCCTGGAAAGCGCTCGTTGCTGCCCATCTCTGGCAACAACAATCTAACGCTAGCTATTAAACAAACAAATTATATTAATCAAAACCAACATAAAAAATATGCTGCCATTTAATAGCCGCATTTAGCAGTAATTAGCTTAAATAACAAAATAACAGCCCTTTAATATTATTTGATTAATAAATTTACCCTAATCATTAATATATTCCAATAAAATCTCATTCCCTAAAATAGTATGACTTTTATTTTCCACGGTTTGTTGCGATAAAGGTGAGAGCATAACGGTTTTAGATAAAATATTATTTTTATTTGTCGGGTTATAAAATGCAGCCAGAGTAAAAAAATGGCCTGGTGGGTTATCAATAACCACTGATCCTCCAGCCTTACTTATTTTTTTATATGCTCAACGATACTCTGAGACGTTTAGTTAATATTTTGTGGTCGATAAAACAGTTTAATTCGTGTTCTTAGTGCTAACTGTAAAATATTCTCCATTTTTAAACTATCGGGTTTTGGCGCAATATCCAGCACATTAAGATAAAAAATAGATTCGCGATCAGTTGGCAACTGGTTTGCTAACTACCGAATATGAAGCTGTGCGCCTCCTCTTGGATTTATTTTTACAACTGGGGGAGTCACAACAAAAGGCGATTGGGTTGTCTCCGGTGTAGAATCAATATTACCTTCATCAACCCAACTTTGCACCAGTGATGAGTTATCGCTGGAATTAACTAATTGAATAATATCCTCTTTTTTTCAACAGAAAAAATAACTCGCATGCCTTTAAGAAAGGCACTACTACAACTTGAGAAAGCAATAAAATAAAGTAAGAAAACTAAGTAATTTTTTTTCGCCATTTTTTTGATCCTTATAATTAATCGTACTTAGTCATAAGAAAATACTAAAGTAGCCGTTGAGATTATTTTTCCGGTTGAAAGATTATTTAGATCATAAGCATAGTAATAAGCCCCCATGTCAATGGAAAACGAGGGAGCTAAGGCACTGCCAGCCGCAATATTAAAAATAGATGTCGCATTGCCTTGGACACTTTCACTACTGGAAAATAGAATGGGTGATAATGTTTTATTCCTGTGCACAAGGCGAAACCCGACTCCTTTAGCACCTTGTTGGATGGTATTTATTAACACCGTTTTATCGGCACTATGTAAATTATTACTGGCCAAAAACATGACAATATTTCGCGTCGTTTTATTGCCTGCTAAAAAATCGCTGTAGCTAAAATTGAGGGTAAAAAGCTGATAACCAGGCCGGTTAATATTTTTAATATCACTGATACTAACGATAGGTAAATTAACCACTAATCCTTTATTTGAAAAATCACAGGTAGTGGCAATAGGATTATATTTAATAGTAATCGATTGAAGAAAAATATCATTTTCATCAGCCGGCCATTGCCAGGTTAATAAAAATTCAACTAATTTTAGTATAATCCTAACTAACTACACCAAAATACCCAACGATGAAGCATCTGATACCAAGATAAAGTGTGAGATAACCGCAGTATCACCAGCCACTTCAGTATGATTACCACTTGGTTTACTCTTCAACAAGCTAAACTGTAAGGTGAAATTAGTATTCAAATTCGATGCAGGATGGGTACCTCGAGCTAAGTTGGTTACGCGATCATTTCCTAATGTAGTCATTATAATCTGGACAAACTGCTTACCACCATGAAATCCTATTGTTGCTATTCGACCATTAAAAGGCGAAGCAATACCAATCGCATTAGAAAAAAATAGCCCTGGGGAGCTCTACATGTAAATGTTCCCGGTAACGTGGTTTTATCCGTATTTTTATTACCATTGATGAACTACTAAAATCAGCCGATAAATCATAATATAAACTCGGTACTGTGATGATTCTGTTGGGTTTACAATCGGTATAAACCAATTGACTGAAGGAACACGCTGATAATAATAAAAAATTTATTACTAATTTATTCATCTTATTTTCCCCAGCTATTGGCAAATATTACGATTAAGGTTTAAGGTATCAACAGGTTGCTGGATGGTACATTCTGTTTTACCTTCAATATTCAATTTGACATTCAATGATTGTGGTAACTTATCACTTTTTATATACAGCACACTTGACTGCCCAACATGACCAACAAATTCACCCTGGCTATCGGTAACCTCAGTACCAAAAAGCAAATTGCTACCGTCGGCAAAAGTCGCCTTCAACATATAAGTTTTCCGCTGATCGGTTTCTAATTTGATATGACTAACCGCTCCGTCATAAGGGATCACATGCGCTATATTGTCAGTAATTTCTGCACCTGAGGTCTGACTGGTATGAGAAAGGGTATAAACATTTGTACGATAAGGAATGGCATTGGTTACTAATGCTAACTCCTGTTTATTGGTGCACCGTTCGATTATCATTAACGGTTAAATTCTCAGCCATTGGTGCTTCTAATACCATTGATGTATTCGCTGTTTCACCGGAAGCAAGAATATGGTAAGGAAATGCAACGATGGTTCCTCTGGCATTCAAACCTGACTGTCGATAATTATTAGCCTCACTATATGAAGCGCCAATGGTACTATAAGGATTGCGATAATTTACATTGCCACTATTAAATTATTACCACCTGTCTGATTTGAAGCGGTTAACGTATAATCGATTAAATCATATTTACCCGCTGTCCCACTGACACTAATATTGGCCCATTGATAATTGGAATTTGTCATGTAGACACCTGAATTGAGATAAGCATTATGACTAAATAGATTAATAGGAACACTGGCGCTGAGGTAATAACGGGTTTCTTCTTTTTAATCCGTATTTCTTACCCGTGAAACGGATAAGTTATAGGTAATATTTTTATAATTATTTTTAGTATCGGCTGCTGCCGCCAACATTCCAGTAGTTTCTCTGCGTACCAGACAAAAAATAATCCCATTATCTTTCCCCAGATGCTGATTTAAATTTAAATTAAAAGTATTTCTGACACGGGCACCGCGTAAGGCATCGAAAGTTGCCAAATCTAAATCTGACGGATTATTTTTAATCGTTGTTTGATACTTAAGCCATGCTTGATAATTATCATGGGCATAAATGGAATCAACAAAACTATAATAATCTCCCGTTGAATAACGATAGGCCGCTATAGTCAAGTTGGTAGCAGTGGCTAACAAAACTTACTGTAAGCCAAGCAAAAACTTTGTCCTCGTTTGGTTTCTGTATCTAAATAAGCTGCAGCATGAGTCGTATCAACAAAAATAGCGCCAAACAGAAAATTCCAGCCACTGCCAAATAAAATAGCAGCATAATCACGACTGACAATAAAGCTATTATAAACGGTGACTAAATTATTGATACCATAATAGGCTTCTGCTTGAGCAAATTTCGGTTGGAAATGGGTATTTGTTATTTTTGCTTGCCCAGCCAAAATGCTGTAAGTATACACACCTGCTTTCATCATATTAGCTACAGCGGAAAATGGCATCGTAAAAGACTCTTGCCGGCCATCGGCTTCCTGTACAACAACGGAAAGATCGCGCGCTCCTCCTGCTGCACGCAGATCACTAAACTCAAACGCTCCTGGCGGAACAGTTTCTTGATAAATTAGATTTCCATTCTGGTATATTTTTACTAACGCATTGGTTTGAGCAACCCCTCTGACAATCGGCGTAAACTCTTTACTGGAGTTAAGTAACATATTCATTTCCGTGATTAATGCACCACCTCTAAAACAAATACTACTAAACAAGGCAGCGGGGGAATAAAAATCACCTAACATCAAATTTGAAGATATAGCGCTGAAAGAACGGCGTAAATAGCGGGTATTATTTTGCCATTTATGATCACCACTGGAATAGTAAGAATAACTTGATTCATCTCGAAACTGCCAGACACCTAAATTAATACAGGTATTTAAATTGGCAAAAAAAGCTTCATTACTCTGTTTACGATTTTTTTCTCTTGATAGTTATAATAATTAGTATTATAAGAGAGAATAATTGCCGGAACACCATGATCTCAATTCACTGGATCAACATAACCTATTTCCAATTTAACTAAAGAAATTTGCGGCACTGAAATATTTAATGCTAACTGATTAACATCTAAATAATAGTTGATATCATTGACTAAATTATCTAACAAGACAGTCGTTTTTTGCTCAATCATCTGTTTTGCGTGAGATGAAAGTTTTAAACCTAATTTTTTAACATCCTTAGCATCAATAGTAATATTTTGATTTTTTTCGTCAATATTAACTTCAAATTGTCCTTTCCAATCATCATTAACATAGATATCGACCAATTGTTTACCTGGCGGAATTTCACTATTCTGATAAAAACGAGATATATCTCCTTGAGCTGATTTTCCTACTAGCAAAGAAGTATCAAAATCCTCTGAAAATAACTCCGGCATACAATCCAATATACCTAATAAAATTAAGCTAATATAAAGATAATATATTTTTTTCACGATTTATCTTCTTATTTAAGGTTAATATTTTTTGTTTTATAGACACCACAATCATCAACATAAATTACGGTTAATTTATTATGCTTAACCTTATTTTGTAACGGTAATTTAAAGTCTGATAACTGAGGGATCATCTTCAATTTTATCAGATTTTTTTTCATCATTAATATGAGTAATTTTTGCAATTGTGAAATAATATTTATAATTATTTGTTACTATCAGATCATTACCCTCTAATTTATAACTTATTTTTATATACATCTGGCGGAGCAGTAATTAATTCCTTTAGCCGATAAAATAATTTAATTCTTGATTTAATTGCCAATTGTAAAACACTTTTACCTTGGGTGTTTTCTGGGTATGATGGAATATTAAGAATATTTAAATAAAAAACGCTTTCTCTATTTTTAGGTAATTTATGCGATATTATTTTTAATTGTTTTCCTTTTAGGACCGCTACTTTTACAATAGGTTGAAAAACATAAAAAGGTTAATGACTTTTTTATTTGGTAGCATTTATATTACTATCATCAACCCATGATTGTACTAATACTGGTAATTTTCCATTATTTGTTAATTGTACCTTAACATTCACTTTAGCTTCATAATAAATGATACGAGTCCCTTGCAGTATCATATTGGCTAATATATTTTTAGAAAAAATAATTAATATAATAAATAGTCAGTTAAAAAACAGACTCAAAAAGAGCCTGGTTAATCTTATTTACAAATAAGAGATGGTATAAATTAAATTTGAATGCAACGGACCCGCTTTAGCAGGTTCCGCTCGCGTTTTATAATAACTAACGATAAACGTTAACTCATCAGCTTGTGGTGCTGTTTTATCTCCTTTTACTCCTGTATCAAAAGGGATATTTAATGGAATAGCGGTCTTAATAGCACTTTGGGTAGACAAACTAAAACCGACGTTTTTTGCTACATTATGATTATTTTCATCAACCGTATCATTCACTAAATATTGACCATCAGTTGATATCGTACTTGATGATGAAAAATGAAATTTTAAATTACTGCCTGAACTTCCAGCAGGTGCGTAATCAGAAAAAGTTAACTTAAATGCTTTCTAATTTTTTTTGAACAACGGCAAATGCCACTGTTCCTGAATCAGCAACAGAAATGGGATCTAATAATATAGGAAAGTTTGCACTATCACCTCTATTAATTTTACAAGTAGTATTGCTTATAGCACCAAAAACTAAAATTATTCCACCTGCTAAATTTGTCGCAACTAATATATTCAACGAAAATAAAGTCGCAGATAATAGCAATAACGGGAGTATTTTCTTAAACATAATTAACTCCAAAAAATAAATGAATAAGCCAATAAAATAAATTTTATTTTATTTTATTTTATTTTATTGGCATAATGATAAAAGGTTAATAATAAATAACATTGATCTAAATTGATATTAAATGCCTCTACCTAACTTATAAAAAAGCTAAAGTTATATTTTATTTTTTGTGATTTATATTAAAGTAAATATTTTATTTAATAATAAATAAAAAATTATATTTAATAAACAAGTTAATTATTAATAAATCAATTTATATTTACAATAATGAAATAACTAAAAAATATTACTTGAATTAATTACTGCTTTTTGTATACATTATCATATATTTTATCTAAATAATTAAATGAATTTTTTATTCCAATCAAGACTTACACTTATTTAAATTAAAATTACCAAAAAAATTGAAATTTCATGCTGAATTTTTCACAAAAAACCATTTATTTATTCATGCATAGAAAAAATTAACATTTATTTTTATCTTTTCTATTTTTCAGCAAAAAATAACTAAAAATAGGTATAATTTTATACTCTTCTTTAATAAAAGATATAAAAAATATTTATTCAAAAAGCAAAAATCATTAATAGCAAAACATTAAAAAAATAATAACTTATTATAATATCTTACCGATGAATTTTTATAAAAATATCTCGCATTTTTATTTTAAATAACAAAAAATTAGCATTAATAAAAAAATAACGTGGTAAAGTAATTTTTTTAATATCAATTATAAATAAAAGATACAAACAGGGTGTTTAATAAAAAAATAAATTAACCGGTTTTTAAAGTAACAAGATTATTCTTTGCAACCATTAATTTTATTAAATAATCATCTCATCTAGCTAATGAAAATAGTGAAAAACGGTGTAAGCTAATGATTCTATAATTAGTAAATATCGTTATTTAACATAAAAGTGCTATCATTCCAATTCAGCAACAAAAAACATTACTCGCTAATTTCAACACTAAAGAAAGATTGATTATGCTCACACTGATAGATAAATTACGAAAATTTAAGATCATTCCAGTTATTACCATTGAACGAGCACAAGATATTGTTCCCTTAGAAGAAGCATTAGTTAAAAACGGATTACCAGTAGCAGAAATAACGTTCCGTACGCCAGAAACTGCAAATGCGATTAAACTGCTCAAAGAAGCGATGCTAACCAAAATTTTGATTGGTGCAGGCACCATTATCAACCGAGAAAAGATTAGACAAGCCGAAGCGGTTGGCGCTGAATTTATCGTTTCACCAGGTTTAAACCCCAATACGGTAAAAGCGTGTCATGAATTAGACATACCGATTATTCCCGGTATAAATAACCCAACACAAATCGAGCAGGCCATGCAATTTTGGGTATTAATTGTGTCAAGTTTTTCCCTACAGAGCCTTCTGGTGGGTTATCTATGCTCAAAGCACTGCTTGCACCCTATCCTAAATTAGAAATTTTGCCAACCGATGGAATCAATCTAGAAAATATTGGTCATTCTCTTGCTTTACCACAAATTATTGCTTGTGGAGGATCTTGGATGGTTAATAATAAATTAATTAAAGCTAAAGATTGGGATACTATTGGCTAACTTACCCGCCAGGCAGTTAAATTAAATTTCAGCTATAATAAGGTCAACAGCTGACCTTATTTTCCAATCTATTCACCCTTTAAACAGCGCCGATATGCATGCGATCAATTATAACAAAGATAGCTTTCCAGTTAACAGACAAGATTATAAAAATGATATTGTTGATATATTTGATAACGGCGATAGCTATATTAACGCAGGCATAATACTTATCAACACTGATTCAATCACCACGTTCTGTTTTTCGTTAACAAAAATTAAATAACCCATTAACTGTATTAACAAAAATAGTCAGCCACGACTTGTTTTCATCGTGAGTACAAGCTTTTCTTTGTGTGTTCAGTGTTACAGTTTTGATAGCGACCTTGTTAATTTTTTCTCTATTTTTTACTTAATACTTGAGCGGTAATGATCAAATAATAAAAAGAAACGCTGCTAACAATAAATCAAAACAGGTCCTATGTTTTAGTATTAACCCTAACAAAAATATGATAGTGTCTATGGTACATATTATTTAAAGAATACAAAGATGAATAAAAAATTAGTTGTTATTATTTTACTATTTTTACCACTAACTACTCAGGCAAATAACATTTCTAATGATAGTAATAACATCACCAAGCCGCTAAACAAGATAACGGAAAGTAACGTTTTTAGCGAATAAAAAAATTTTTCAGTAGCAGCATATACGTGGTGTATTAACCATTTATGATGGCAAATCAATTAATAACTATGGCGACCAAATAAAACGTGCAGCAACCCAATATGTTCCTGCATCAACATTTAAAATTGTTAATGCCTTAATTGCTTTAAAAAATCAAAAAGTGACTGTTAACGAAATTTTCAAATGGGATGGACAGCCTAGATATCTTAGTAGTTGGAATAAAGATATGAATATGCAAGAAGTAATGAAATTATCCGCTATTCCTGTCTATCAAGAGATTGCAAAATATACGGGTCTGGCAATAATGAAAAAAGAACTTTATCGTTTGCACTAAGGTAATAGCAAAATAGGTAATGATGTTACCAAATTTTAGTTAGACGGCCCATTAAAAATTAGCCCGGAAAAACAAACCAAATTTATTTATAAGTTAGCCACTAAACAATTACCTATTGATAAAAGCATTCAAAGTGAAGTAGCTAATATGCTACTTAGCAAACAGACTACCAATATTAAAATTTATACTAAAAGTGGCTTAGCCAATATTAATGGTGAGCGTACCGGCTGGTATGTTGGATGGGTGGAAAACTCTGACTGTAAAATAAAAACTTTTGCCCTTAATATCGCGATCTCAGATGATAAAGCAGTGTCAAAACGCGAATCTTTGACTTTAAAGCGTTTAGAAAAGTTAAAAATTATTTAAAAAATTACTAATCGGAATACTAAATTATTCTGATTAGTAACAAATAAATAAAAGGTTGCTCACACTGCACGCTATTGCGTTTTATTCTAGAGTGAGAAATTAATAGTCCGTGCAGGCAAATTTTCCGGTATCAATTTTTTAGCCATTAAGTCGATTAGTTGGTGTTGATTTGACCATACAGACTCAATAATTTGCATAACCCATGGAGAAATCCGTGAAGAAAGTCAATAAAAAACCCATTTCCCTTCTCCTTACGATTTTGTAGCAACACACTCTTTTTTAACATGGCTAAATGACGAAATATTTTAGTTTGGGGTTGCTCAAGTGCAATACAAAGACGATAAACACAAAGCTCCCCCATTTCTCGCAAAAGTACTACGATCCTAAATCTTGTTTCATCAGACAAATTTTTAAAAAACTACAATGACTGTAACTCCGTCTCTAATTTACCTATAACAGGTTATATTTTCAGTAATATAATGTTAGGATCAGCTCACTATCCCTGAGATAGAATAACGCCAACAACTAGCTTTACAAAAAATAATCACTAAAACTTATTGTAAGATCTAAAACAGCACAAAAATTCATATCATCATGATTTTTTGATTAAAGGGCGCAACATACGTTGTAAAATCACAGTGCTAACTAACAATATGCAAACAATGGTAATAAAAACAACAACAAAAGAAGTATCAAAGGCTTTACTCGCTTCCATTATCAATATCTGAGCCTGATCTTTATCCATCGTTGATGCCGTGCTTAATGCTTCATCGATACTGTCATAAACTCGCGCATCAATTGTTAGCTGTTCGGGAACAAAAAGAGTATAACTATAAATAGCCGTCATCATGCCGCCTAATATGGTAACGCCTAATACACTACCCAGCTCATAAGCAACATCTTCAATAGAAGCTGCCATACCGGACTTTTCATCAGGCGCATTAAGCATAATCGTGGTAGATGCAGCGGTAAATACCATTCCCATACCGATACCAATCATGAACAAATTAATCAACAACAAAGTAAGAGCGCTCTGATACAACAGGATCATTCCTATTACCCCAACCAGCGTTAATATAAAACCTACCACGGTCGTTAATCTCTCACCAAAACGAGGTAACAGCAAACCGGTCAATGGTGATGCAAGCACGGAACCAATTGGTATTGGAAGGATACAAAGCGCAGCTTGTAATGGTGTGAAACCAAGTACTAACTGTAAACGTTGACTTAAAACTAATTCAATGCCAACAATTACACTCATAGTAATAACGGCGATAATTACTCCCGCTGAAAACAATCGATTACTGAATAAAGAAAAATCGATCATCGGTTGCGATTGTTTGTGCTGACGTAATACAAAAAACATCATAAAGATGAAACCAATCAAGGCAGCAGCACAAAATTCAAGTAAAGAAAAATTGGGTTTACTTAACTCTTTTAATGCATAAATCAGCCCAACTAAACCAACTAAAATTAATAATGAGCCTAAAAAATCAATAGTGCGTTTGTTTGTTCCACCACAGCGTGGGATCAAACTCACTGAAAAAGGTAGCACCAACAAAACAACAGGCACATTAATTAAAAATACCGATCCCCACCGAAAATATTCCAGTAATAAACCACCTACTAAAGGTCCAACCACAGCGCCACCAGCAGCAACCGCTGACCAAATACCAATCGCTAGTGATCGTTCCTGGGGCTCAGTAAAAATATGACGAACAATTGATAAAGTTGCTGGCATCATCATCGCGGCACCTAGCGCCAAAAAGACTCTAGTAGCAATCAAACTTTCTGCATTAGGAGAGAATGCAGCACAAAGTGAAGCTAATGCAAAAAGAGGTAAACCGCTGATCAGCATTTTTTTATGACCAATGCGATCACTAAGCATACCCGCGGCTGGCAATAATCCAGCAACCATCAATGGATAAGCATTAATAATCCACAATTTCTCAGATGCGTTGGCATGGAGTTCATGGGTTAAAGTAGGCAATGCTGTATAAAGCACGGTCATATCAATGACAATTAAGAAAAGAGCACTAGAAATTAAAAGGAGCGCAATCCATCTGCGATTATCATGAGTATTAACCATAAAAAATCTCTATTTTAGAAAAAATATGTAGTATGTTTATCTGCCATAATGTTAACATTAAGCTTATGATATTAATCCATACGTATGTATTTTAAAAGAAGTTTTATTTAATAGGGCGTCAAAGAAGTATAGATAGAGATAAGGTATTTAGATGTAGCCGAAAATATTGTTCACCAACAGGGTGTTAGCGCACTGACTATCAATACGATGACCAAAATTCAAAAGGAGGGGTGTAGGATTGTTTCGGTAATAATGAAATCTTTTTTCAACAACTTACTCAGGATAGTTCAGTAGAAAATCAGGTAATAGCGCACATGAAAGCAACCTACCATTTTGAGCAAACGTCTAATACTAAAGGCGCAGGTTTAATGGCTGAATTACTGTAAACACCAGAATATCTTAATAGTACTCGTGAGTGGTCTGGTGAACGTATCGACTAAATTAGATACTTCAATCAAAGTGGGGAGACGTGCTCTGCTTGTCTTTTTTGCCACAGAGGGGGCATTTATTTTACGTGCTTTTAGATTCATGAACATTGATCAGCACGAGTGGAATGAAATTTTCACTGATATCGAAATGTTTTTATCAGCTAAAATATGAAAAATAAAAATTAAATACTATAAAGATAGAGAATATTTATAGATATATTTTGACGATCATATATTTATTCAAACATATCTCTAAATATTCAAAAATATAGTTAATTTGTCTATATATATAATCATTATATATATTTAATTGATCTCTAATAATAAATATTGATAATATCCTATGGTCATACAAATTTAGGGAAAAGTTATGATTATAGATCACGCTTTATATACTGAACTAAAACTTACTAATAATAATTCAAGTATTATAAATAATATCATTCATGACCCTGAAAATTATGTTAGTTTTAGTGACAAAGGTAAATTATTATTATCAATAATAACCTTAGGAATAAGCCATGTTGTAATACATTTAATTGAAGATCACAGAAAAGAAAAATCGAGGGCTGAATGTATTGCAATAACTAAAAATTTATTATCTTCCCTCAACAGTATTGACAATCAGCAATATGAAGAAAAAGTAATATTCATATCTTTATCTAAAGGTGAAAGATTAAAATTAACACAAAGATTTTCTAACAACGAAAACAGATACAAAACTATTATCAAATATAAAAAAGTTCGTGTTTTTCCCTTGGGTCAATATAATGAAAGTAAATCTTGTATTAATAAGACTTTTGAGGAGATAAAAAAACTTTTAGTTAGTGATATTTTGGCACATGAATATGATTACACCTTGTAAAGATGAATCTCTTTTGACTATAGCCAGAAATATAAAGAAAAAATTAGATGATAATATAAATAATAAATAACATCATGGCATTGTGTTAAAAATAAATAACCATAATGAACCAATAATTATAAACAAAGAAGTATTAGTGCTAAACTGAGAGAAATCTATCAAGAGAGCTATACTAGTTTAGCTTTTATTGAGAAAAAATAATTTTACTAATAAAAAACATTTAATATTAGGTATTGTTTCACATTCTAAACAAGTTTTATTATTAAGCCAAGCCAGCGGCGATGATAAAAATGTTTATTACGATACCAATTATAAGATATGTTAAATTACATTTAACTTCTAAAATTAAACTTGATAGCCGTGAAAAAAGAAATGAATTAATAAAAGAATTTTATGAAAGCCTAATAACTAAATTATAAAATGTACCCGCTAATAGTGTATGTATTAAAAATATAATAAAATCCATTTACCCAGCATGTAAAATTAGTACTGTTACGCAAAATCTTAATCAAAAAGAAAAGGTGGTATTTTTAGAAAATATCAATTATGACGTTTTAGAGCAAACTGATATTATTGCTGATAGCAAAAAATAACCGCAAAAACTAATTACAACTAAAAAAAGTCACCCAGAAGTTTACAGCATAACAAATACATTAACGGCTTCATTATCAAAAAAATTATAATAAGACATTAAATCCATTTAGTGAATAATTTAAATAACAGTCTAATTGTAGTAGATAACACTCTGTATCAAACACAACAATCTAACCGAATAAAAACTAACAAAAGTAATTAAAAACTCATTTTTCTATTAAATGGTTTTTATTTTACTAATAAATATATTTTAAATTACATTTGATAAAACAGATATAAAAAATATTTTAAATTAAAAAAATTATATTAAATATATAAATTTAACTTAAAAAAACTACAGTCAAAATAACCAATAATTATAATTTAACCAAATAATCTAATATAAAAAAATTAAATCATTTTTATAATACATAAAAATTTTACAATTCATATGATTTAGAAGATGTTAATAATTTTATTATAATGTTTTGCTGATTATATTAAATAATCAAAACCAACACTAAGGTTTGACTGATTTTTTGAGGATATTATGGATATAAGCTTTTCTCTACCAAAATCTGCTATTATTAACAATTAATAATAGCAGGTTTTGGCGGCTAATAACTTAAATGTAGTAACCAAAATAAAAAACGTATCCGATTTTATTGATTCCATAATGGATTGGTTTAAAGGTGGCGTCTGACGCCAAAAAATAGAACAACTGTTTGAAACCATTCAAAATGTAAAAAATACTGATGTTTCTAACGCAAAATCAACTCGGTTGGAAAAATTTATCCAACTTATAAAACTGGCACTTCCCAAACATTACAATCAATTTAAATTAGAAATTACGCCAAAAGATGCCAATGACGACTGGGGATATAAATTAAAAGTAGGCAACTTTACCTTATATCAATGTGATAAAATTTATGAAAAAACAAAAAATATTAATGAGAGAGAACAATTAGCTGATTTTCATGTTAAAAATATCTGTATGAAATTAGAGGAAGCATTTTCTGTCGAAAATCCTAATATACCAAGCAACTATTAGATTTCTCTATTAGAAGATATTCAGGCGGTAGTGAAAAAATCAACATAATTTGCTAAAAAAATTAGACGACAGTGGCTATAGTAAAGATAATTTTCTTGACGTTAAAGATAGTAACAAACCTAATGAATTTATTACATTATTTAAAAATAATAAACAATTAGTATTTTCTAGCAAAACGGGTGAATTCAGCAACAATTTTTTGAAAAATACCTTCGCTAGCCAAAATTATAATAATTTGCGCGAGCTGTTTTTCAGCCAATACACAATCAAAAATGAGCCTTTCTTTATAAATATATTGCAACAAGCGAAAATGGATTTTTATGACCAGATAACCCAGGATATGCTTCTTACCTAAGTGAACAAGAGCACGCTATTGTTAATGAAAAACTTAGTGCAATTAAAATTGGTGATAAGACACTTGATAGATTATGGGAGTTATCACTAAACCAACCCGGTGAATATTTTGATGATAATTTAACTTCCAATCCAATTAACTATCTTTTAAATGACAAAGCCTTACGGGAGAAATTTTATAATTTAGGATCAGAGTTTGATGAGCCAGCATTACAGTTTGATGATTCAGAATTTGAGTTTGATAAACCAGAAGTAGAATTTGCTGATTTAGGGTTACAATCTAATGGTTTAGAATCAGATTTTGATGAAATAATGTCTGATAAACCGTTGTTTGAAGAATCCACCATCGATCAAAGTACTGTCGTCCAGCCCAGATTCAAGCGATAAATCTGGCTATGGATCTGAAGAAGATTTGTCAGTTAAAGATTATTCAACTAACAAAAATCTCTATGACTTAACATTTATTAACGAGATTGATGATATTAAATAGTATATTATTAATTAATAACCTACTCTGACAGTTATTAATTATGGCTTTACCCCAGCCTATTAAAAAAGTTGTGGCTAAAATTATTCTGGCTAATTAATTAATGATAAAATAAAAATACCGCGACGATGAAAATATAAATTTAATTTATTATCAATTCTGTAACTATCCCTATTAATTTAATTTTATTTTCTACAAATATAAAACCTCTCTGGCCAGCCGCGTAAAATAAGCTATTTATTTCCTACTGAATAATTCAACATACTGAATAAATATTTAAAATATATTTTATTTTAATCAATTATAAATAAAATACGGCTTATTTTCACTAATGTCAATTTAATAAAAAATAAAAATTATATTAATCAATAACTATTTATTAACAAATTGAAATAATAACTTCAGTTTATCTGATAAAAATAATCCGTTGCGTTAAAAAATCAATTCGTAAAAAAGCCAATAAAATTATTGGCATTTTTTGTATTTCTACACAATACTCAAATTAAAAATCATGGTAATAAAACAATTCCTTTTTGTTATAATACTTAATTGCCATAACAAAACTATTTACTGTCAACCATCAATAGCAATGATTGCTGTTAGCAAACAATTGGACAGCTATCTAGCCATCATAGTAATGAGTCATAATGAAAGGTATACGTTTTTTTACAGTTATCGGCTGCTTGTTAGCCTCTCATTTAGCCTTGGCAACTACTACAACGGGAACGGTTAATGTAACCCTAACCCTATCCAACTCCTGTGTTGTTAACGGTTCAACTGCTACTTCAGGTATTCTATTAGGAACGCTGAATTTTGGTGCTCAACCTACCACATTTAGTACATTAACAACCCAGTTTTCTAATGGTAGTGGCTCGACATTTACGGTCTAGTGTCCTCCTAATGATACTTATACTACCGTATTAACCAGTAGTAATAACACCGCACCGACGACTATATTTGGTACACAACTTGGTACCACACCTCATTATGTTAATTTAGCTAATAATTCAAATGGTGTTTTACTATGGTGTTTATACTAGTAACACATCGCTCACTCCGGGTACTGCACTTGCCAATGGTGTTGCGCTGGTCTCCAACCCACCTACCTCAAGTGGTTTAAGTACTTATACCTTATACGGCCTAATTCAAGGCAATGGCGCAAATACAGGTATCAGCGCAGGAACCTATACTGACGTTATTAATATTACTATAACTTATTAATATATATTACTTGTTCATGATGAAATATGTCTAGCAACAATTATTTATGGCTATTGTTTGATGATTATTTAGCCTGTTTTATTGTATTGTTGGTTATTTTTAGCGCGCTGCCGAGTCATGCCATTACCAGCCAAACCTTTCAGGTTGCTGCCACTATTACTCCTGGCTATATGGTATCCGGGGGGTACACTATTTAGTCCCCTCGATTTTGGCACTCATCCCAGCAATACTAATGGCAATATTAATGCTAATAACACCCAACACCTCGTTAACCTTAGCCTGTACGCCTGGTACTGTACTTAGTATGAGTATCGATGGCGGTAGTAACTACACCACTAGCCGTGATGTAATGCAAAGCGGTTTTACTACCCAGCTACCTTACCAACTTTATGCTGACAGTGCCCACACTATCCCGATCCTGGTTAATCAAAATGTCGCTGTTAGCTATACCAATAGCACTAATATTATTGCGTGTTGCAACTTAACGGCGCCAATAATCCATCTGGAACCTATACTGACATATTAACGGTAACATTATCCTAGTGATCATGGAGGAAAACTATATGATCAATGTTTCGCAATCCACTGTATGGTGTTTCTCAACTTTATGTTTATGATCTTACTATTCTTGGCGCCCTCAGCTCAATCGGCTAACCATATAATGATTTGGCCGATGGATCAGGTATTAACCGCTAACGATAATGCTACTGAATTCTGGATCAAAAATAAAGGCACCAAAGCAACCACCATGCAGATCATAGTGATTGGCTGGCAACAAATCGATGGCCAAGATCGCTATAGCAATCAACAAGCGGTGGTCGCCAGTCCACCATTTATGCGGATTGAAGCGGGTCACAAGCAGCTGATCCGCTTAATAGAACAAGCTACCGTCCAGGCTGGCAAAGAGATAGCCTACCGCTTATTAGCTGATGAAATATTGACACCAGAACAATTAGTAGCGCCGAAGATTGGCATCAATATGCAGATGCGCTATTCCATTCCGCTATTTGTTTATGGTGAAGTTAACCCAACTAAATGACAAGCCAGCCATCAAAATTACCAATCTAGGCCCAATTCATGCTCGTTTAAGCAAAGTTGCAGTGCAACAAGGTAAAAAACACATTGTGCTGGCGGATAGCCTATTTGGTTATGTTTTAGCTGGCTCCAGTTATATCTGGCCATTACCCGCTACCATTAAACAGCCACAACGGCTAACAGCACAAATTAATACCGATAAACAACTATGGCAAGCATCTAGCACTGGACTCTACCAGTAAAGATGAAAACCATTCATTTAACAAGTAAATTAGCCAACTTATTTACCTTACTAATTACATTAGCCATACCGCTAATGTCGACAGAGGCGGATAACAGCTGGTCTGAACTACCGCCACCACCGACCGGCAAGATCAAGCAATAAAACTTACAATATAGGTTAGAGTTAGTGGTTAACCAGCATGCCAGCAGGATTATCGCGGTCGTCCATGAACGCAAAGGCCATTTTTGGCTATCTTCCACTGATCTACAAAAAGTCAGTTTGCCGGCCACTAAACTAACGCAACCCAAAATTGACATCAGTACCATGCCCGATGTGCAAGTCAACTATGATAGTGCCCAACAACGGCTACTATTATAAGTTCCCGACGGCTGGTTACCACAGCAAAACCTAACGGTTGGAAATAACCTTCAACGCTATCAGGGACTTAGCAGCCAGAGAGCGCTATTTAATTATGATATCTACGCCAACCGGACTCAGCATAATCATTCACAAATTTCTGTCTGGAATGAACTACGTTTGTTTAGTATAGCCGACAGCTTATCCAGCACCGGGGTATTTAAACAATAAATTAGTGGTAGTGATCAACAAAATGATAACCAGGGCTTTACTCGTTATGACACCACTTACACCAATGAAAACGAAAACCATGCCCTAAGCTGGGCGGTCGGTGACTTGATTAGCAATGCATTAAGCTGAAATAGTAGCGTCAGAATGGGTGGGCTGTCACTGTCCCGTGACTTCTCTATCAGGCCAGATATTATTACCTACCCATTACCGACCTTTGCTGGCAAAACCGCCGTCCCTACCGGAGTTGACCTATTTATCAATGGTTATCGATCTAGTAATACCCAGCTGCAACCTGGCTCTTTTACTATCACCGATATCCCCTATATTAATGGCTCTGGTGAAGCGGTATTGGTCACCACTGATGCCCTTGGCCGACAGATTTCCACCACCTTACCGTTTTATGTTGCCAGTATCTTACTCAAACCGGGTCTTTCTAATGGTGCATTTTCAGCCGGCGCACTACCCCGTGACTATGGTATCAAAAATTTTTTCTACGGGCCGTTAGCGGCCAGTGGTTCTTACCGTTATGGGTTCTACTGATTGGCTGACACTATAGTCCCATGCGGAAGCAGCGTCCTCATTGGCGTTGGGTGGCTTTGGCTCCTTAATTAAACTGGGCAATTGGGGAGTATTTAATGACGCTTATACGCTCAGTCATATGCGAGGCAAGCGCGGTGATCAGTTCAATTGGGGTACCAATATACTCACTCTCGTTTTACTTTGGCTACCCAACATACCATCCGCAACAGCAAATTTAGTAATTTGGCACTGTATGATCAATCAAACAATCTTAACGATAACCAACCTATCTACAATTTAAGTCGGCGCAGCGCACAATATTCTGCCTCATTATCATTAAACCAATTTAGTAGTATCGGCTTGACTTATCTGGACATTGATAGCTTCAACGGTGATAAAAATCGCTTGCTCAATTTATCATGGAGTAAGGGTTTATGCGGCAATAGTAGTCTATATGCTTCTGCCAGCCGCGATTATTCACAAAATAACTGGTCATTCGCCTTAGTACTACAAATTCCATTTAACTTTTTAGATTCGGTGACGGTAGATGCGCAACGCAATACTGCCGGGCAAAATATTCAGCGTGTTACCTACAGCCACGCTATGCCAAACGACGGCGGATTCAGCTGGAACATGGCCTACGCGCATCAGGATTCGCAAGATGATTATCAACAAACCTCACTAGGCTGGCACAATGCCCATGTCCAAATATAGGGCGGAATTCATGGTTCGTCTGGCAACTATAGCCAGTGGGGAGATATTTCCGGCTCATTGGTTTTAATGGATGGCACCATCCAAGCAGCTAATAAAATCAACGATGGTTTTGTATTAGTGATTACCAATGGATACCCGAATATTACCATTGATTATGAACATCAACCCTATGGTAACACCGGTAAATCTGGTTATTTATTGATCCCTAGTGTACCAGGCCTACTACCCCGCGAGTTATCGTATCAATACCCTAAATTTACCACCCGATATCTATGCGGATACCACCAAACAACATATTTCTGTCAAACGCGCCAGGGGTCCCTATCTGCTCCATTTCCCGATCAAAGTACGCCATGCAGCAAGTGTCATCCTGACCGATCAACCACTACCATTAGCCAGCGTGGTTTCACGGGCAGGCAAACTAGACACTTATGTGGGTTGGGAGGGTCTGGTTTATCTAGAAGAATTGGAGCCAAACAATCTGCTAACTGTCCGCACACCAGAAGGGGATCACACTGCCAGGTTAGGCTACAACTGCCAGCAAACCCTAATCAACAACTCAAAACCTACGGTCTGCTTACCTGCGTTTTAGATGGCAACCTCAGAAGTTACCATGAATAAACGTTTATTTTCTGCCATTATGTTGGCTATTGTTCGGCCTGATTAACAACTCTGTCTGGGCCGCATGTAGTGCAACGATGTAAAGTGCCTCTTTTGCCACTCAGAGTTCTTTTGTCATCAACAGCACCGTCCAATCTACCTCAGCTAATCTGGTTGTTAGTTGCGGGGGCTGTACTAGCTTCTTTGTTAACTACCGATACTATCTCTGCCAAATTGAATAGTACATCAAGTAGTAGTGGAACTCAAGCGGCGATGAAAAACACCGCCAATACCGATCTTGAACCAATTAATATGTGTAAAGCTTCCAACTGCGCCACAACGACGCCGATTGGTAGTACTATCAGTTACTCATCAACCGAATTGCTTAACTTATTAGGCGGCAACGTATTTACTATCCCACTCTATTTTCAAACCGTCACTGGACAAAACCTATCGGCCAGAACCTATAACGTAACGCTAAATCTAACCATTAACTGGAATATTTGTGGACTACTTGGCATCAGTAATATCTGTTTAAATCCGCAAGTTGGCAGTACCACCCTTTCGCCGGTAGTTTCACTGATTGTAACCAATGATTGCTCAACCATCAGCGCCCCGTTAGTTAGCAGCTTTCCTAATGTATCGCAAACCATTTCTATTACTTGTACTAAAGGCAGTTTCTACAATGTGAGGATCGATAATGGTACCAATGCTGTTAGCAATGTACGCAATATGAAACATGGCAGTGGCTTGATTAGTTATGATATTTACCAAGGTACAACCAGTACTCGCTGGGGATCAAGTGTTAGCCAATTGTGGTCTAGTGCTAACTCCACCGCCATTAGTGCTGATCAGCTGACGCGTACCTACAATTATGTAGCACAAGTACTAACTGGCCAAACTACGCCGAATCAATCCGGTAGCTTTACCGATACGCGAACAGTAAATGTTACTTTTTAATTATCAGTGAGACTACAAAAAGCTGTCACCATTCGTAGTTATGGTAACTAGCCAGTGATGAAAATTGGCAAATCAGCAATAATCAAAACGCCAATCTTAAGCTGCGATTGGCGTCAGAATATGGCTAATTATTAATCGTGACCAAATAGATCGCGGGTATAAACTTTCTGTTTTACATCTTCCAGCTCCAGCACCAATCGATTGGCCAAAATAATATCGCACTGGGCTTTGAAATCGGCCAAATCAGTGATCACTTTGGAGTGAAATAACTCACTTTGTTGTAAAACCGGCTCATAAACCACCACTTCAATTCCCTTTGCTTTGATCCGTTTCATTACTCCCTGCACGGCCGATGCGCGGAAATTATCTGAGCCAGCTTTCATCACTAATCGGTAAACGCCTACTTTTTGCGGATTTTGACTAATAATCCTTTCGGCAATGTAATCTTTACGCGTTCGATTCGATTCTACGATCGCATTAATCAAATTGTTTGGTACATCATCATAATTAGCCAGCAACTGCTTGGTATCTTTTGGTAAGCAATAACCACCATAACCAAAAGAGGGGTTGTTATAGTAGTTGCCAATACGCGGATCAAGTGAAACACCCTCAATAATTTGGCGACTATCCAGTCCGCGACTATGAGCATAAGTATCTAACTCATTAAAATAAGCCACTCGCATCGCTAGATAAGTATTGGCAAATAATTTTATCGCTTCCGCTTCGGTGGCATCAGTAAATAGCACCGTGACATCTTTTTTTAGTGCGCCTTCTAATAATAAATCGGCAAAAATCTTGGCACGTTCGGAACGTTCACCCACCACAATACGAGAAGGATAAAGATTATCATATAGCGCTCTACCTTCACGTAAAAATTCCGGTGAAAAAATGATATTTTTATACCCTTTCTCTTGTTGCAAGCGGGCGACAAATCCTACCGGGATGGTTGACTTAATAACAATGGTAGCGGCTGGATTAATGTAGTTTACATCATCAATTACTGCTTCTAAAGAAGAAGTATTAAAATAATTGGTTTTGGCATCATAATCAATCGGGGTAGCAACAATCACATAATCTACCCCCTGGTAAGCCTGTTGTTTATCCGTCGTTGCCCTAAAGTTCAATTTTTTTTCTGTTAGGAACGCTTCAATTTCTTTATCCACTATCGGCGATTGCTGGTTATTCAGCATTGTTACTTTTTCAGCAATAATGTCTAACGCAACCACCTCATGATGTTGCGCTAACAACATCGCATTCGACAGGCCAACATAACCTATTCCTGCAATAGCAATTTTCAAAACTAACCTCTCAAATATTTAGGATCCAGGCTAAACGTGATAATAAGTCCGATACCAGTCAACAAACACTTTTACCCCTTCTTTAATCAAAATCTGTAGCCGATAACCGGTTAACGAAAACAAATCTTTGGTATTAGCCCAGGCGGTATGGACATCACCGGCTTGCATCGACAGCATATTTTGAATGGCTTTTTGTCCTAATGCCTGCTCGAGAGCAGAAATAAAATCCAATAATTTTATTGGCTGACCATTACCAATATTATAAATACGATAAGGCGCATCACTGCTAGCCATTAAAGATTTATTGCTCTTTTTTGGCGGAATAATATCAGCAATCGATAATATTCCTTCAATAATATCTTCAACAAAAGTAAAGTCGCGGCTCAGATCGCGATTATTATATACATCTATCGGTTTCATCTCCAAAATAGCTTTAGTAAATTTAAATAATGCCATATCTGGCCAGCCTCAAGGACCATAAACGGTAAAAAAACATAACCCAGTGGTCGGCAAATTATACAAATGAGAGTAAGCATGCGCCATTAACTGATTAGCTCTTTTGGTGGCAGCATGGAGGAAGACGGGATGATCAACGGACATATTGGTAGAACAAGGAAATTGATTATTGGTACCATATACCGAACTGGAAGAAGCATAGATCAAATGAGGGATTTGGCCATAATAACAACCTTCCAATATCGACAGAAAACCGGTTAAATTACTATCTGCATAAGCGAAAGGACCCTTTAAAGAGTAGCGGACACCCGCTTGCGCTGCCACAGATGGATTACTCTATCAAATTTACCTAAGGTAATCACTTCAATTACCTTTTCCCGCTCAATAATATCCAGCCGCAAAAATTGAAATTGCGAATAAATTGTTAAGCGCTCAAGACGGGCTTTTTTTAAACAAGGGATCATAGTAATAATTAAAATTATCCAACCCAACAACATCATGACCATGTTGTAATAAAAGCTAACATAACGTAAATCCAATAAAACCAGCATATCCTATTATTAAATATTTCATAGCTATTTTAAAGTTCTATAGAGAAATGAAAAATATTTATCTTTTGTGTAATACAAAAGCGCATCCGGCACTTACTTTCCTTCGCCAAGATATACAATTAGTCAATAATAAAAAGAAGTGCAAATTAAGCACCTCGAAAATTTAGATCAAAACCCTATTCATTAAATTAAAAACCAATCAATACTAGCTTGCCCTTTACTTTACCACTTTCTATCATTTGATGGGCAAATCGCAAATTTTCAGCGCTGATTTTACCTACTTCTTCACTGATAGTGGTTTTTAATATCCTCTGATCAATCAATCCTGCCACCCGTTGCAATAATTGATGTTGTTTGATCATATCTTCGGTCTGAAAAACAGGAAGCGTAAACATAAATTCCCAATGCAATGAAAAGGCTTTACGTTTCATTGGCATAATATCAAAGGTTTTAGGATCGTAGATTAATGCCAGTTTTCCTTGTGGAATAAGAATATCTAATACCTACTGATAATAGTCATCACTGTGGGTTAATGAAGCCACATAGTCGACATGCCAAATGCCTAATGCAGCAAACTGTTGGCTAAACGGTTTTTTATGATCAATACCCGCATGCGCCCCTAACTCACTAACCCATTGCTGTGTTTCCGGCCGTGAAGGGGTAGCGAAAACTTGCAACTTAGTCAGTTTACACGCTAATTGGATCAGTATTGAACCCACACCACTGGCGGCACCAATAATCAATATCGATTTACCCGCAACACCATTCTCTGCAACCGCTAGTCGGTCAAATAGCAGCTCCCAAGCGGTAATTGAAGTCAATGGCAAAGCTGCTGCCTGAACGGCAGTTAACGCTGTTGGTTTATGTCCGGCAATCCGCTCATCCACCAGTTCATATTCGGCATAGCATCCTGGCCGATCGATAGAGCCGGCATAATAGACCCAATCGCCAGGTTTAAATAACGTAACCTAACTGCCAACCGACTCCACCACCCCACAAGCATCCCAACCCAGAATACGTGGTGCTTTGGGTGTTTCACGCTGGCGCATTTTTGTATCCACTGGATTGACCGCAATAGCAGCAATTTTAACCAACAGATCACGCGGCTGAGGTTGGGGCTTTGCTAGCCGATTTCATAAAGTGAATGTATATCGCTGAGTGATAGGGTAGGATCAGTAAAAACAATCGCTCTCATGGCTGACTCCATAAGGCAAGAAATTTCAATCAATAAAAGGAAAAATGAATATATTGCGACTATAAAAAATTATGCTAAATGCTTAACATTTTAATAAATTTATCTACTGCTCAAATCGATCAACTTAAAAATAACGAAAAATAATTTATTCAAACAATCCCTGATCTTTTAAAATATGCGCATTAAATTTACGTCGGGTAAAACCACTTCGATCAAAAAATTCCAAAATCTTAACCTATAATTCTCGTCCTATTGCTAACTCATCACGAAAATTGGCCACCGTAATGGCCCCCTCTAAATGGTTATAATGTTGAATAATGGCAGCAAATTGTTGAATTTGTAGATTATGGTAATAACGATCCGGCACAATCGCCGTAATCAAACCCAATTTTGCTGCTTTTCGCAACAAATGACGAATAATGGCTTCATCTTGTTGAATTTTTACTGCCAATTCTCTTACCCACCAAGGTTGGTTTGCTACAAAATAGGATTCTAATTTTTGCCATAATTGCGCCTGTTGTTGGTCAAACACCAAACTATGTTCAGCTAAATGGAGCCAACCATTAGTTTGCATCAGCCTTTTTTCATCAACCAGTTAACGTAGTAGGGTAAACACCAGCTCATCGTTCAAGCCAGGTAATGCCATCCGTTTTAAGCGGGCACGGCCCAATCTTAGCTGATCAGCATGATATTGATGATAATCTACCAATATTTGCATCAAATGCTGTTTAGCCTGCTGAACATTAATTTGAGAAAATGCAATATCGTTAACTATCAGCACATCAAATTGCGAAACTAACACTTGTAATGAGGAATGAGTAAGTTCACGTGCCCAACCATAATTCCTAAGTGATAATTCACCAGTTGGCAACTGAAAAGCCAAATTTTCCTTATCGCCAGTGGTATTAGCCAACTGCGATAATCACAATAGGAATTCGGCTTGCCGTTTACCGCGGCACGGCGAATGAAGTTTAACCACTCGCGCACAGGCCAAAGTTCGCTGCGCACTAATATTACGCAAGATTAATCGATCATTATCTACAACCATAAAGGAGTATCCAACGACAACTCAGCCAATAATGGTTTATCGGGTGGCTGGCTTAATAAAGCGATACGTCCGGTCACATGACTAGCGGCATGATAGAGATGTAACGGCTGCCAATTTTTTAAACATTCATTCGTTTCAACTTCAACCAGAACTTTATTAACCGCAAACGCCGGTTGTTCACTTAACAACCAATCACCACTAGAAATCTGTTTTTTGCTAATATCACCCGTTAGATTTAAAGCGATTCGATCACCGGCTTGTGCCTGTGAAACCAGCTGGTTTTGCGCATGCAATCGCCGAATTTTGACTTGCTTATTTATTCCGGTTAA
Source organism: Arsenophonus endosymbiont of Aleurodicus floccissimus (assembly GCF_900343025.1). Classification (GTDB taxonomy): domain Bacteria; phylum Pseudomonadota; class Gammaproteobacteria; order Enterobacterales; family Enterobacteriaceae; genus Arsenophonus. The sequence goes on from NZ_OUND01000002.1 coordinate 180,744, forward strand.
CCATAGAGTATCACCAACAGAGATTTGGCCGGACAAAGCAGTTCCAATGACGACTAAACCTGTACATTTAACATTAAACACCTGATCGATCGCCAAACAAAATCGATGACCAAGTTTGGCATGCTGGCCAGTTTGGCCATGTAAGATTTGCAAATCCGATCGCAATAAAGGAATACCTTCTCCAGTCAAGGTAGAAGTGACAAAATAGAGTGACTGAGGCCAGCCATGCTCTGCCAATAATTGTGAAATTTCGGTTTGTACCGTTTGGATCCGCTCAACTGAAACGCGATCTGCTTTAGTCAATATGATCGTTATTTGCTGGCGGCCGATGAGACGTAAAATAGCCAAGTGCTCTTTAGTTTGAGCCATAATGCCATCATCACAAGCAACAATTAGCAATATATGGGATATGCCGCCAATGCCAGCTAACATATTAGCGAAAAATTTTTCATGACCAGGAACATCAATAAAACCAATCGAGCAACCATCTGCTAATGGCCAATACGCAAAACCAAGTCAATTGTCATGCCGCGTTTTTTTCTTCCGGTAAATGCAGCGTATTGATCCCAGTCACTGCCTGAATCAAGGCAGTTTTTCCATGGTCAACATGACCGGCGGTGGTAAAAATCATTGTTTTAATAAAACCTGTAACAACTTAGCCTAATCATACAAACAGCGTAAGTCTAGCCATAAGCGTCCAGCTGAAATCCTACCAATAACAGGAGTAGCTAATTATCGCTATTGACGAGCCAGTGATACTAATTGATTACTTTTATTATTTTTGAGCGTAAAAGTTATTGCCCAACTAGCCAATCGTTCATTGGGTAGTGAACTACTGCCAATCTGCGAAAAACAGGCTTCATCTTTAACCCTAAATTGACCACCATAATGGCGATTTATCGGCTCAATAAGCCGCTGCGCCAACTGGCGAATTTCCTTTTGCTGTAGTGCCAAAAAGTTAAGGGCGGGTAACGAAATTGTCACTTTTCGCCATGCTGATAGAGTCTTAATGTAGCTTCCAGGGCGGCTAACATCATTTTATCCGCTCGTAACGCGCGTTTTAACGGATGTTATTGAATAGCTTCAATCCAACTTTTTTTGCCTAGAATAATACCAGCCTGCGGGCCACCAAGTAATTTATCGCCTGAAATTGACACCAGATCAATTCCTTGAGTCAGATATTGTTGTGGCATAGGCTCAGCCGGTAAGCCATATTGGCTCATATCAATCAGCGCACCACTACCTAAATCAATCACAGTAGCAACATTATATTTAGCACCTAACTGAGCTAACTGATGGCCTTCAACCTCGGCGGTAAAACCTAAAATACGGTAATTACTGGTATGGACTTTTATTAACAAACCAGTCTCTTCATTTATCGCACGCTGATAATCTTGGAGATAAGTTCAATTGGTTGTTCCTACCTCTACCAGCTGACAACCAGCCTATTTGATTACCTCTGCAGTCGAAATGCGCCGCCAATTTCGACCAATTCTCCGCGGGATACAATAACCTGCCGTCCCGCCGAGATAGTTGCTAACATTAATAACACTGCAGCAGCATTATTATTGACAATACAAACATCTTCAGCACCCGTTAGTTCACAGAGTAAATCAGCTAATCTTCGATCACGATGTCCACGCACTGCGTCATTAAGTGTATATTCTAAGGTCACTGGATAACGCATCAATTGAGCAACCGCTTCAATAGCTTCTTCGCCATTAACGCACGCCCTAAATTAGTATGTAACACCGTGCCGGTTAAATTAAAAACTGGCCGTAAGGCACAATTCTCCTGCCGTTGGAGTTGATGAGTAAGCGCACCAATCCAGTCACTTTGCCATACAGGTAAACATTGCTGCTGTTTTATTTGTTCACGTGCATCCTGCTGCATATTGCGTAATATCTTTGTTACTTGAGTTCGACCATAACCTTCTATCAACGATAAAACCGGCGCTTCATTCAATAAATAATCGATGGCGGGTAACTGACGATATAATGAAGTAACATCTTTGGACATAACCGATTGATACCTTAAATTATTCGCAAGGAAATAAAAATGGATTAATACTGCTACGCGCAAACTCTTCTTCTTCCAATTTAGCATCCAGGATCAGGGAAGCCAGATCATCAGCAACTGCGTCAACCTTGGCATCTCACTCCTGATAGAGAATTTTTAAATAACTACCACAATCACCAAAACTTTCAGCCTTAACCGCCGCATATTCACTGGCTAGACCTAGACACCAATAATCTAATTCTTTTGTTTGTTCGCAATTACTACATTTTACCTGCACAACATGCCATTCAGTTTCACATAAATTAAAATGTAAATAACGTAACCTTTAATTTATCCCTATTTGCACTACACTAGAAACCGTAATACTGCCACATACCGGACAAAATTGCCGATGTTCACCATATTCGGCGGTAGCTTTACCCGGGATTTAACTGGTCATTTGTGCCCAAAACAAGGAAAGGGCAGCCCAAATAAACAATGCTTGTTCTGGTGGTACTGGGCTAAATTCACCATTGAGTAATGCTGTTGCCATCAACTCTAATTCATGTATAGAAACTTTGGTTAAATTTTCTAATGCGGGCTTTACTTCTTCAGGCACCACAGGAGCCAGCTCAGCAATTAAAGAATTTATGCTAATGGTCAGTGCGAATAAAAGTTTTACAATCTAATGGCGGTTTATTGGCGATCATCGATTGTTGCAGAATATCCGTGATCTCCATCATCAAAGGATTATCATACAGCGCATTTTACTGAGCGCGGGTAACATGGGCAGCAAAGATGAGATATTCACTAAATGGATTTTCTGCCGTCGCTAATGATTGGAAATGTTCAGCTCGGGATTGATATAGATTGTTTAAATTTGGAAATAAAACCGGCGGGATATGGCAGATGCCTTTTTTGGCTGGCTCATTTTTATCTATCTCTTCTTTTGGTAAAATCCTAATGCTCATAGATATGCTCTCTTTGATGATTTATTTTACCATTATTGCCCAATAAATCTCAGAATAGACTAAAAGCTAACAGGGATCTATAAACGGATAAATAACATAAAAAAGCAGAATATAATTATTCTGCCCCTGTTATTATTATTCGAAAAAAAGCTGTTAGCTGCTCTTTTCTTGACGAGGCTTCTCTTTTTCAACAATCTCACGATACCAACGAGGGTGATGTTTTTTCGCCCAAGCCCGCGTTACCCAATCCTTCAATCATTGCTCGAATAGAGCCTTTTACCCATATAGCGGCATAAACATGAATAATAATCGTCATTATTAAACCAATTGCCGCAACAGAATGAAGCAGCAATACCAAGCGAATAATTGGGATGGGAAAATAGTCAGCAAAATAAGGATACCGCTTTTTGGCCTAAATTATATTGATCAACATCACCGACTTCTTCATTTTTCAAAATTTTTAGCCCATATAATATTATGTTTGAAATATCTAATAAACATGCCAACAAACAGCACAAACATCATGGCACCCAAAAATGGATGCAGCACTCTTGAGAGTTGTAGCGTACCTAAAATATTCATCAACCAATTTAACGATGGAAAGAAAAAACCTAATCCACTAATTTGCCGTAAATAAAAAAAATAACCGCTAGCCAGTGATTGATTCGTTCACTGGCATAATGGCGGATAATTTTTTCATTTATTTTTTTTATCATCAGCTATCCTCCCCTTTTTTTACTCGCCAATTTCTCGCTCTTTGTTAATGTTTGATCATCATTATTTGGCAATTTATCCACTTTATCTTCATCAGAAATACGATTTGGACCCACCGCCAGATAATGGAAAAATACAGAAGTAAAGGTAACGGCAAACCCTGCAGCAGCTAACGGTTTCCAAATACCTTTCCAGAAAGTGACGGTTTGGCTGATAGTAGGATTATCTGGCAGGCCATGATACAGCTCGAGCTTATCACCATGGTGTAATACATACATAACATGCGTACCACCGACACCTTGTGGATCATAAAGCGCCACATTTTGATAATATCGGGTTTTCAACTCTTCAACTCGTTCAGCAGCAAGTTGTTTCATCAAGCTCTTACTACCAAAATGAATTGCACCAGTCGGGCAAGTTTTTACACAAGTCGGCTATTGGCCTACTTCAACCCGATCAACGCAAAGGGTACATTTATAAACCAGATTATCCTCTTTATTTAATCTGGGAATATTGAAAGGACAACTAGCAATGCAATAACCACAAAAAATACAATGTTCTGAGTCAAAATCGACTATCATCCCATTGGCATACTGAATAATCGCTCCCGCAGAAGGACAAGCTTTCAAACAACCTAGATCAGCACAATGCATGCAGTCATCTTTGCGGATCAGTCATTCTAATTTCCCTTGCTCTTCAACTTCAACAAAGCGTATTACCGTCCATGATTTTGCTGTCAAATCTAACGGGTTATCATAAACCCAAAAGTTATGACCAATTTCATCACGAATATCATTCCATTCGGAACAGATAACTTGACACGCCTTACAACCAATACATGTGGTGACATCAATTAATTTTGCGACTGCCTCTTTATCACTACGTACTCGAGGAGCCGGTGTTAACGAGTTGGTCGCATAGCGGCGAATAATATTTTGTGAAGCCATCATCTACCTCCTTACACCTTTTCCACATTAACCAAGAATGCTTTAAACTCAGGCGTCTAAGTATTGGCATCATCAACAAATGGCGTTAGCGTATTGGCAATAAAGCCTTTTCGCGTCAGTCCCTGAAATGCCCAATGGATTGGGATACCAATTGTATCAATTTCCCGACCATCAACTTTTAAGGTACCGATACGCTTAGTCACCAACGCTTTCGCTTTGATATAACCATGGTTAGAACTAACCTTAATCACATCGCACGCTTTGATACCTTTTTTCTCTGCCAATCGTTCACGAATTTCGACAAATTGCTCAGGTTGAATAACAGCATTAAAATGCGCATGTTTAGTCCAAAAGTGAAAATGCTCAGTTAAGCGATAAGTTGTTCTGACATAAGGAAATTTTTCAGCGTTTTCTAATGCGTTAAGATCGTCATTAAATAGGCGGGCAACAGGATTAGAGATAACATTTAGATGTAACGGATTAGTTGCTAATGGAGTTTTAAAAGGTTCATAATGTTCAGGGAAGGACCCTTAGGCCATCTTATCTAAAGCAAATAAACGGTCTAATCCTTTTGGTTGCATAATAAATGGCCCAACACCGGAATCTGGCGGTGCCACGCTATAATCAGCAATATCAATGCCTGTCCATTTGGCTTCATCCACTTAATTAATTGCCGCTTAGGATCCCAGAGTTTTCCCGCCGGATCAGCGGATGCTCGATTATAAATGATGCGGCGGTTAGCCGGCCATGCCCAACCAAATGTATTACCTAGACCAGAAGGATCGGCATTATCTCGGCGAGCCATTTGATTACCCGCGAACATCCAACTACCGGCAAAAATCCAACAACCACTGCTGGTAGTACCATAATTTCGTAATTGGGCAAAAGCTGACAGTAACTGGCCTTTTTTCACCAGTAGATTACCATAGCATCCGTCCAATCTGCCAACACGTAACCATTACTTTCTTGCGCAATTTCTTCCGCTGTTGGGCGATAAGGATCACAGTAATCCCAGCACATATTTAACAGTTGCTCAGGTATAGCGCCACCTTGTTGTTGATAAAGCTGACGCAAACGATGCAAAAATACCAGCTAAAATTTCTCCATCACCGAGCGTTTCTGCGGGTGCATCTGCGCCTCTCCAATGCCATTGTAGCCAACGAACAGAATTAACAATAGAGCAATTTTCCTCAGCAAAACAGCAACAGGGTAAGTGGAAAACCTCGGTCATAATTTATTCTGGCTGCACATCATTAAATTCGCCATGATTTTGCCAAAAACAAGCGGTTTCAGTATTCAATGGATCGATAGTGACTAAAAACTTTAATTTGGACAAGGAACTAATGATTTTATTTTTATCGTTGAAAGAGGCAAGCGGGTTGAATCCCTGACAAATATAACCATTAACTTCCCCCTTATTAATTATCTCAAAATATTGTAGTACATCGTAACTTTTATCCCATTTAAGTACCCAGTTAAAACCCCAATCATTCTCTTTTTGCGCCTTGTCGCCATAAAAAGTTTTCATTAAACTAACAAAAAATTTAGGGTAATTATGCCAATAGTTAATTTGATCAGGAAGTGTTTGTTTTGGTGTATTGGCCGCTAAACAACTGGCTAACGTGCTCTGTTTTTCCGATGGTAAGTGCATATAACCGGTTAAACTTTGTGATAACAACCCGAGATCAGTCAAACCTTATATATTTGAATGTCCCCGTAAAGCATTAACTCGGTCACCGGCCATTCCTATATTACCTAGTAATAGCTGGATAATTGCCATGGTACGAATATTCTGCGCACTGATAGAATGTTGTGTCCAATCTAGTGCATAGAGAAAAGAAGCGGTTTTATCTTTTTCGCTGGTTTCAGCGATATATTCACAGACCTTAATAAAATCTTCTTGCGGTGTTCCACAAATATCGGCAACCACTTCCGCCGTATATCGACTGACATGTAACTTAAGCAACTGCCAAACACAACGTGGATGCTGTAGAGTTTCATCTCGTTTAGCAAAACCGTTGCCATCTAACTCATAGTTCCAAGAAGTTTTATCATATTGGCGATTTTTAGCGTTATAACCACTAAATAGCCCATCCTCGAAATGGTAAACATCGCGCACAATTAAATTGGCGTTGGTATAAGATTTCACATATTTGCTATTAATTTTATTATTACTTATTAGATAGTTAATCACACCCGATAAAAAAGTAATATCAGTACCTGAACGAATAGGAGTATAAAAATCTGCCACAGATGTAGTACGGGTAAAACGCGGATCAATGACAATTAAAGTAGCTTTATTGTGGATTTTTGCTTCGATTACCCAACGGAATCCGACCGGATGAACTTCCGCCACATTTTCCCCCATAACAATGATCAGGTCAGCATTTTTAATATCAACCCAATGATTTGTCATGGCACCGCGACCAAATGTTGGAGCAAGACTTGCTACCGTTGGCGCATGTCAGACACTAGCTTGATTATCAACCGCTAACATTCCCAGAGCCCGCCAAAATTTTTGGGTAACAAAACCGGTTTCGTTACTACTAGCCGAAGCACACAGCATACCGGTTGTTAACCAACGATTAACGGTTGTCCTGGAAGGATTGGTTTTAATAAAGTTAGCATCACGATCGGCTTTCATTAACTTAGCAATCCGATCAAATGCTTCTTGCCAGCTATACGCTGCCACTTATCAGAGCCTGGTGCTCTATATTCGGGAAATTGCAGAAGACTTTCACTATGGATAAAATCAATTAATCCGGCACCTTTTGGACACAAAGCGCCTCGACTTACCGGATGGTCGGGATCACCTTCTATGTAGAATATGCTTTCTTTGGCATTTTTAGCCCCATCACCAAGGCTATACATTAATAATCCACAAACAACTGAACAGTATGTGCAGGTATTTCAGGTTTCTCTGGCACGTAATAGTTTATATTGACGCGCAGATGCTAATGCAGTTGCCGGAGCAAAACCCAAAGCAGCAATCGTTGTACCTGCCATACCGCCAGCACAGATCTTCAAGAACTGTCTTCTGCTGACTTGCATTAAAAATCTCCTTATTCACATGACTGACATTGGTTTCCATAAAATAAAAAAACAGCAAAATAGGTGATCATTTTTTATTAAATCACGATCTTTTTTGGTCTGATTAAATTCTCTATCCATAATAATTAATATAATCTCTTTTAATGTATTATATTATTAGGAATTCGGCTAATGAATAATTTTTGTGCAACTAAAATGATGAAAAATATTAAAAAACATCGGCATATCTAAAACAAAAGTTTACCAAAAGGAAATTTTTAATTTGGACAATGTCGCACAAGAAGTTCCTATCGCCTTAGTCTACAATGGTATTTCCCATGCCGTCATGATGGCAAGCACAAAAGACTTAACCCTATTCGCTGTAGGTTTTTCGCCGTCCGAAGGCATTATCCAATCTGCTGAAGAAATTCGCGATATCAACATCAGTAAATATGACTCAAAAGGCATAGAATTAAATATTGAACTATATCACCCCGCCAGGTTATGGCATTAAAAGCACAACGGCGTAATCTAACTGGCCGGACTGGCTGTAGCATCTGTGGCACAGAACAACTTAGCCAACTATTTCGCCCAATCAATCCGCTTCCTTTCATGCAATCATTTTCACTAACTTATCTGGATCAGGCCTTATCTCAATTAAATACCTTCCAAAAAATTGACCAATTAACCGGCTGTACTCATGCCGCAGCCTGGATAACTTCCTTCGGTGAGCTAGCAGGAGGCTGTGAAGACATTGACCATCATGTCGCACTTGATAAATTGCTTGGTATGAAAAGTTGAGAAAAATGGCAAAACGGCGCAGTGTTAATCTCAAGCAGAGCAAGTTATGAAATGGTACAAAAAGCAGCAACCTGCTGGGTAGAAATTCTCTTTGCTATCTCAGCCGTCACTTCCCTTACGGTTGAAATTACTCAACAATGTCAATTGACGTTAGTTGGTTTTTGTCGACCGGGTAAAGCCACTATTTTTAGTTATCCCGAACGCTTAACTGAATAATAAAATTCAATAAATATAATTAAATTAATAAAACAAAATTATTTTATAAAATAATTTTGTTTTATTTACCGCCTCATTTATTTAATTGAGATCACATTTTTAAATTTTAATCACTGATATGAAATAACTATTAATTTTAAAAAATAAAATTAAATCATACTGCTATTAAATTAGTTAGTTATATATTTATTTACTTTATAAATAAATAATAATAACTATCATTTACTTAGATTATTTTTTATTTTATTATTATTTAAGACAATGCGTTATTTGTCTACTCCATTTTTTATCATATAAAATTTAATTTTTTTTACAAGGAATTAAAAATAAAAAAATTAAATATTATTACCTTGCTAACATTATCAATTAGATATATTAACTTTAGACATGCAGCAACTGGTTATGATAAATTTAATGCCCCTCATGGCAATTATTTAATTATCAGTAAAATGGAATATGCATCTCAAGGCTTTCATAAAGCCGAAAAAGGTGATCCGGTTATTGGTTTATCTGAATTACATGGCGGTAATAAAATCGGCTTTCCCGGTTTGATAATGTACTCTGACAAAGATGATAATAACGTTTATCAGCTTGGTGGTACAAGCAATTCCCACCACCCCAATATGGGATCATTTGCATTCGCTAAACTCGTCGATGTTGATGCTTTCTTCGGTGAATGGGCGCAAGCTAGTAATATGTCTTCTTCCTCTCACACCACTTACTATTCTGGTAAAGACATTACGGAAAATATACCGACCGCAGGTACCGCCACCTATAGTATTAAAGGGTTCAACGATTATTATAACTATGGCTTGATGACTAGTGAATTAATCGCCAATTTTGCGCAAAACAATCTAAAAAAGTCATTCAGTCATAGCGCATTAACCATGAATATTGATGCAAATATTAATGGTAATGGCTCTTTCAGTGGAAAATTCAGCCCATTCAATTGAATTAACAACCATAGGCCAATTCTTTGGTGCAGATGCCAACCATCTAACCGGTATTACCCAATTTAACGATAATCATGAATTAGATACTGCTTTTGGCGGCACTAAACAATAATTTATTTTAAATTTTAAAAGCGCATTGAACTTCTATGCGCTTTTTTATTATGGAAATAAAAATGACTAACAATAAACGATTAATAATAAATAACATACAAGTGAATAAAATAAAAAAATAAGAATTATATTACTAATATCTTTATTGCTATTAATAAAAAAATTGGCTACAAGTTGAAAATTATTTAAATCAATTAATAAAAAATAATTATCATGATAAGAGTTTAATCTATTTTATGCAGGGTTTGTTGTCATATAAAAATCGAGAATTTCAATCTACTATGCATTATTTATCACAGACAATAATAATAAATCCTTACTTTACGTGCGCCAAGCTCGATTTAAGTTATATTTATATTGAAAATCGGATTTATCATAAAGAAAAACCATTATTAAATGAATTAATAGCACAGCAAGATTTACCTGCGCTGGTTAAGAAAAAAATAAAATATCTTCTCATTATGGCTAATAATAAAAATTCTTTCTTTGCGACATTTTCATTAGGTTACCACCTAACGGATAATCTCAATAGATCACCTGGTAGCCCAGCAGAGTGCTTAAAAAATATTGAGGGCTATTGCCTATTGATTCGCAAAATGCCGAAAAAATCACCTTATCAGGCTTTTCTGTATTCGGTATGACTCCACAGTCATTTATGCTGCAAGAGCCCCATTCGGTTTTTATTCGACTAACGGCAAATGGTTAAATCTATCGGCAAAACAGCCCATATAATGAATATCGAGCCAATATCTATACTGGCTACTATTTTCAAACGCAGCAACATTACTTATTAGCCGGCCCTTTCTTTGGTTATGAACAAAGTGAAAAAGATCCGAATGCCTACGAAGTAGGGGCAAAAATTGAATGGCGTTATCGTCCCATTGTTGTGGCTAAATTAGATTTAGTAATTAATCAACAAATTAAATGGAAAGACTATTACCAATGGCAACAAAATAATGGTCTGAAGCATGAAACTTCTTTTTCTATTCACTATCCCTTTAACAATATGGATTGGTATCTCTCTTTTGGTTTTTCTAAACACTCACATCAATGGAAAATAAAAGATTACCAGCGCTATGATATTAGTAGCAGCGTTAAATTTAGCTCATTACCTTATCTGGATAACCAATCTTTTATTACTTTGGAATCAACATCAATTTAAACATTTTGATCAACGACTCGCCGCCAAACGGAAAGATACAGAATGGATCTACGCAATTAAATTAAAACTAACCAAAAAACTTATTGGCTTCATGCCCTCTGTTACCTTTTTTCATCGCAATAATAATAGCAATGTCGGCTAGCTTTATCGCTATCAAAAAAACGATCTGCAACTCAATTTTGAACGTTATTTTTGATTGTTAATTTAAAAATTATTTTAGATAAGGAAATCATGTACTTTTTTAACTGCCGCCAAAAACCGATAGCATTTGCCATCTCACTTTCTACTTCGATTATCCCCGCTATTAGCTATGCTGAACATCAATCTTCTGATAAACAAACGCGGAAAAAAACATTTAGGTAAAATTAAGGTTTCTGATATGTCATAACAAGATGAACACGGTTATGACAATATCTATGATAAAAATATTTCTAATATTTATCTTGGCAAAGAGATTATAGAACGTTTCAAAGTAGCTTCACCGGCTGATCTGTTTCAATCTACGCCAGGTGTATATAGTAGTGAAGCTAGTAATGGTGCGTCTATCGATCCCAATATTCGAGGCATTCAAGGACAAGGACGGATCCCCTTAATCGTTGATGGCACCGAGCAATCAATTACCGTAACCCGCGGCTACAATGGCGCCAATAACCGTAAGTATCTTGATCTTAATTTAATTAGTTCAATTGAAATTGAAAAAGGGGCTTCGCTATTACGTCATACTAAAAGTTCGGTCGGCGGCGGTATTACCATCAAAACAATTAATATTAATGACATTCTGCCAGCAAATTAAAACTTTGGTTTCGCGGTTAAATTAGAAGGCAGCAATAACGCAACCAAACCGCAGCTCAAAAATTTACCATTAGGCGAAGACTATCGTAATATTCCAGAAGGACTAAGTGGTTTTGCCTATTTATTTAACGATCCTTTAATCAATATTCATCCCGACCATTACCATGATAAACCGTTAGGCGGTTTGGACGATTATGCTTATCGGATTGCCGTTGGCTTGCGACAAGCGAAATATGATTTGTTGATCGCCTCGAGTTACCGCAATAAAGGCAACTATTTTGCGGGTACCAGGGGAGCAAATCGTTACCGTTATCCGGTAACTAAAACGATTAAATCAGAATTTACCAAGCTCCAGACCAAAATCGATCCTTATATGTCTTTTGTCGCCAATATTTATCATCCTGGCAAAGAAATGCCTAACACTTCCAATATGATGGAATCGCTGTTGCTAAAAAACAATTGGCATCTGGCCAATGATTTAACAGTTAATTTTACTTATCGCGATTCCCGACTTAAGTTCAGTGATATTATGCCCTCTTGAATGGGCTTTGTTGATGTCGATCGCAATATGGTTCCGCAATCGCCTTTAGCTCAAGTGCACCAAAAAGCCGGTAGCGCCAGCCTTAAATACTAACCGCTTGATAGTCTATGGTTCGATTTTTATATGAGTGCCTGGCTTAACCATACTAATGCAAATACCAATAGTGCCGGCGGTTATCCAAGAGCGCCAATAAACAGAGATGTTAAATGGGATACTGCCACCATCTGTAAGTATCGCCAAGTGATTAAAGATCCCACTATTGATGGAAGGTTAATCAATACCGATAATAATAGTAGTGAAAATAATCGCTGGGGTTTAGATATTAGTAATATATTTACTCTAACACCTAATTTAAATCTTACGCTAAACAGCCATTTTCAAAACGAAAAATTAATTAACCATACTGACTAAGCTGGTGTAAACATTTGGTTGTACCAATATCCTGGCAGAGAAGGCCGCCGGCAAGAGTATCAACTGGCTTTTAAATTCTACTGGCAACCGGTGGAATTCTTAACTTTCTCAGCCGGTGCCAATTATGTTACTTATTGGTCAATTGATGATCTGATTAATAAAAAAAGGGACTAAAAAGCAAAAGGTTATCAAAATAGCGGCCACCATGCTGGTTATAAAGTCCGATATTTTCGGTCGGATAGTCAACAAGATCATGACTCAGATAGTAAATATGATCATGACACTCAAGTTTATAGCAGTAACTTAAGAAAACAAATAAACAACAAAAATAAGAAAATGGAGGTTTATGATAGCGAAACAACTCAATTAAATAACTTATTAAACGATAATAAAAATCCACTTAATGAGCAGCAAAAGTAGCAATAACAAACAAGATCGATAGCTTAAAAAAACAATGTAGCTGGCTAGATATAGCAATAAAAGAACAAAATGAACAATACTCCCAAATCTAAAAGATTGAGATGAATAATGTTAGAAGAATGCAAAGACCTGATAACCCAAGCGGAACCGATTATCGATTTAAATAAACTCCCTTACTTTATAACCCCAACGATGGAAAATTGCATAAAAGGGATAATCTTTTCTTTAACGGTAAAATCAATTTTGATGAAGAAGTGAATGATTTTAAAACTGGCAAAACCGTAAAACGCTATTATCCTTTCAATGTTTATTATGATGATCAAATTTTCATTGAGCCACCAGCAGACATTCTATGGCAAAAAGAGAAAAAACGTAAAGATCACGGAATTGCCCAGGTCATCTCAGCTGCCCTATCCATCACTGATGATTTAAGTGTTTATCTTCGTTATCCCGAATCAGTCAGAGTGCCCAGCTTATTTGAAAATAGCGTCTGTTTTTCTAGAATGCGTAAAATTATTCTTGGTGAAAAAATCAACCTGGAACGTGTTAAAACACGAGAATTAGGTATCCACTATAATCTGGCAAATCTATTAAAAACAGAAAAACACGCTGATATTAAATTAACCTATTTTGATACCATAATAGAAAATGTATTCGATCGAGATGTACACTATAATTTTACCCAAATGGATAGACAGTTATTATCCGGTATTGAAATACAGGGACGTTATGATAATGGTTTCATTTTTAGTGATATCAGTTATGTTTATAATATAAAAAATAAAGTTTGTGATCTTAACTCCACGCATCTTTTAGATCTCTATAATCAACACAATATTCTAGAATGTATTGATGGCGGTTTTCCAGGTGGTTTTTTACGTACCTATTAACTATCGTATAACAATGATTATTCTTACCACTTTTGCCAATTCGTATTTCATTACTTGTATCGATATAAAATCGATAAATTAGTCCATTTTATGGTATTTATACATTCCTTGATTTTATTATTAATATTTTTTCATCGTCATAAACGATTATTCTTGGTTTTAATTTTTGCAACTTAAATTTATATTATTAGAATTAATATCCATATTTCTACTTCCTCCATTATTTATTTAATTAAAAATATACCCTAGTGTTGGCAAAAGCCTTTAAACTAGCTATAAAATTTTCAGATAAAAAATTGCTAAACTTTTAGTAAAAACAAATTAGTTATATCTTCTTTTGTTAATTACAGTAAACAAATTATAAGTTATAAAAAAGGTCAATAATTAATCTTGATTATCAGATGATTTTCTGTTAATAGGATGAAGCAGTTACTTTAGTGACAGCAAATTACCACGATAATAGAAAGATAAAAATCAACATGAATAGATAATTGTTAGACACAAAAATTAAATTAAAAATCCATTTTTGATAGTAAACAACAAGGATGATACGAATATGAAACTTATACTTAACGATAAAGAAAATATTACAGAAGAAAATACCATCATCAATAGTTTGTGGAAACATAATTCCAATTTTACCACGGTAGATATGCATCCGCTAAGGGTGACTTTAATGGATAATAATAATATTGTTGGGGTTTTTATTGCCAGAACATGGTGGGGTGGTTTTAAATATGCAATATCTATGGATAGCAGAAAACTATCGAAAAAAAGGTTTTCGAAAAGATTTAATGAAAAAAGCAGAAGATGAAGCCATAAAAAGAAAATGTCATATGGCCTATGTTGATACTTTTGACTTTCAAACCGTTAATTTTTATTAAAAATTAGGCTATAAGGAATATAGCCATTTAGACAAGTTTGCTCACTGCTATACCCACTATTATTTGTCAAAGTCCCTGAAAAGCAGTGATGAATGCTAAATTAGTTAGTATTAGTAACAACTTAAACTACTTTCTGGATTGACCAGCTCATCAGAGTGGCGCCATTCATACAATTTTTTCGTTGTTACACCGTTAGTTATCTCTTAATTTTGCTTAATAAACCATAAATAATACAAGCAGCGAGTAGAAAATTAATCGTTGGTATGCCTACTTCTACGGTTATGCCAATTATACAGGCGGAAACAGCATTCCAACCAATTAAAGGTGTATTTTTATTAGCTGGAATTTTTTCTGGTTGTTACGTTTCCTGAAGAATATTTCGATGGGTCTTTATAATAAAATAATCCGTTAGCATAACACCAACTATCGGCGGAAAGACAACACCAAGGATGGTCAAAAAACCAACAAATCTGTCTAAAATACCCAAAACAGGAAGAGTTGTCCCAATGATACCAATAGCTAAAGTGATAATAGTGTAATTAACTTTTTTGCCGGTCAATACTGAAATTGAATTGGCAATACTTAATGACGATGAATAAAGATTAATATCATTTACACGTAAAGTAGAGAAGATCACCACTAACAAGCCAATACCACCAGCCACTTGCATCATAATGGTTACGACGTCTGCAGTATTTAACGCTCTAGTTAATAATATAGCCAGCCCATTAATGACAAATTCACCAAGAATAATTGATACCATAACTATCCAAAATACCTGACGGCTATTTTTTGAATATCGACTCATATCTGGCGTAATAAGCGTAGCAACGATACATCCTCCCATAATTAATGTGATTGCAGAAGACAGCGTTATTGTTTCTCCACCAGGAACTGACTGAATCAAATCCATGCTATTATGATGTTCAAGAATTCCTGCCGAAATCAATAAAATCACGATGACAAAAAAAAGGGACTGCAATCCAGGCTGTAAATCGTAGCGCTTTAAAACCAAAAGCAACCAGGATCGTCAAAAATAAACCGGATAACGTTGCTAACCATTCAAAACCCAATTTATGACCTAATGCATAATTAAGCCCTTTAGTAAAAACTGCATTTTGTACCCAAACCAACCTATCAAGCTAATGGCTATTGTAAGACTGACCAAAATTGGTCCAATGCGCCCAAAGCCAGACCATCTAGCTAAAAGACTACTGGACAACCCTTCTTTCATTCCCGCAAAGCCTAAACCAAAAGTAATAATGCCCAAAATAATACTACTAATAAAAATAGCTAAAATCATTGAATTACCTAATACTGCACCTAGCATAAATTGATCTAAGGCAGTTAGCATACCAGCATGAACTAATGTAACACTCAGAAAGGATAAATGTATATTGGTGGGGACACGATTTATTGGATAGTTATCTATTAAATTCATATAATTAATTTACTTTGTTATAAGGGGAACACCTGGAGTTAAAAACCGTTCAGGTATAAAATTATCAAGGGAATATGTTTTACAGTATTCAATAAGTTGTCTGGCCGAATTAACACCCATTTTTTGATAAATAACCTGTAATTTATGATTTACTGTTATAGGTGAGAGATTTAAATATTTTGCTATTTCTTTACTACCGAATCTTTGTTGTAGTAAAAATATTATTTCAAGTTCTCGTTTGAAAAAAAACTACTTTATTGATAAGTTTTTAATGTACTGACAGCTTTTTTTTCATGATAGATAAATGGGTTTATATTGAGTATTTTTTTGCATTCCATAAAACTCCAATACACTCTTTATCTTTATTTAATAGGGGGATTTTTTCACTAATATACGGTATTAAGGTAGAACTTCCATTCCAATAATCTATTTCAATTACTCTCATCGTAGAGGATTCAATTTTCGTTAACTCATCATGTTCTTTAAGCTCGTGAAATAATTCACTCCAAGTAGTAGGAAAAGCTTCATCCATTTTACCTTCAATGGAAAAATTTTTGGGTGTATTTGTAAAAAGGCGGGCAGAATTATTCATATAAATATGCTCTGAATTTATACTTTTAATTCCACAAGGTTCATCAAGATTTTCTATCATCATAATAATTGAATCGATAATATTAATAGATATATCATTCATATTATTGCTCACCAAGACCCATTAATAACTTAGTAAACAATATTATATGCAATTTCATAAGGTGATAAGATAAATTAGAAAATTATTTTTTCTCAAAAAATATTTAATTTTTTAATCCTAAATTTGAACTTTGTCGTATTAAAAAATAACATTAAGATTATTAAATCGAAATAGTCGTTCACAGCAAAATAATTTTTTATTAAGTTATGCATTCAATATCAATACTTATATTGGAAAGCTTTCTGGACTATCTCAATAATAACTTGGCAAGATTGCAGATGGATGGAGCTCTATACCAGCAATAATACTCTTTTCACCAATTGAAAAAAGGCGAATAAGTCTATTTTTGATTTTAATCCGAATTTGCGGTAAATAAATAATAGAGTTATATCTTTTTGTAATACAACAACTATGTTAGCACCTGGCCTGTTATAGATTAACTCAAGCATTTTTACTATCGCCTTCTATTTTGGAGGCGATCCAGATAAAGTTTGCAGACCGGCACTAACTCCGGCGAGCCTTTTGGCTCCTCTACCTGAACCGCCATAGAGGGCACTACAAGCAGCACTGGTAAAACTTCTTACCAGTGTGTTAGTGAACAAGGCTGTAAAACCCTCGGTTATTGGCGTCTACCAATAATAATATTACTCTAGCTGATTACGTTTTATGGCTCAATAGTTAATTAAACAATTTACATCTTTACGTATATTGGCAAAATTATCTTAATTTACTCATTTTATTGAAGAGGTTACTGCTAATTTAAGATCACGGTTTTACTGTTAGATTATGTTGGTCTTTTGTCTGATTTTTCGATTTTTCTGCTATCCTGATAATAGAAAACTAATTTTTAAAAATATTAAATTTATCATTTTTATTAATGTAAAAAACTGTTTAATGCTTAATATATTAATATCGCTAAACCGTTTACAACCAGTCAACCATTCAAACAGTTATTTGCTTCTATCTATTATATTATTCTCTACTATGATTGATCAATGTTATTTTTATAACTCATTGGCCATTAGACGTTTTTCGATCAAATAGTTTAAGAATATCCCGCGCAGCCTGTCGACCCGCAGCCATTGCCGTTACAACCAGATCTGCACCATGCACGGCATCACCACCAGCAAATACTTTATCGTTACTAGTTTGTATCAACAAACGCCCTTGAGCTCCGGTTTGGAGCAACCCCAAATCATCAAGTTTAATATTATGTCCCCGCAACCAAGGCATGTCATATGGCTGAAAACCAAAAGCAATGATTAATACATCCACCGCCAGTTCAAATTCTGAACCGGCAATAAGTTGCGGCCTTCGCCGCCCATCTTTACCTGGCTCCCCCAACCGAACTCGGGTCAGTCTTAGCGCTGATACTTGTCAAGTATCATCTAATATAATCTGCTGAGGTGAAGTTAAATAAAAACTCAACGCCTTCTTTTCGTGCATTAATCACTTCTTTTTTCGAACCGGGTATACTCGCTTCGTCGCGTCGATAAGCACAAGTTACACTGGCTGCGCTAAGACACACTGCTGTACGCAGACAATCCATTGCAATGTCACCACCGCCTAATACCACGATATTTTTGCCTTTTACGTCAAAGGATAGCGAGGATCATCTTCTAATCCCATTACCCGTCTCGTGCTGGCAGTCAAAAAATCTAGCGCCTGAATTACACCTGATGCATGCTCATTTTCCAATCCAATATTCATCAAACCATAGGTTCCAATGCCAAGGAAAATAGCGTCATAATCATTAGCCAACATAGAGAAAGCAATATCCTCACCCATTTCGCAATTTAGATGAAACTGAATACCCATTGTACTGAAAATCTCGCGTCTAAAACTTAATAACTGCTTATCAAGTTTGAAAGGAGGTATACCAAAAGTAAGTAATCCACCGATCTCGGGATGACGCTCATAGACATCGGCCTTAACCCCCCACTCTTACAAGGATATCGGCACAACCAAGCCCAGCTGGTCAAGAACCTATTATCGCCACTCATTCTGAACCCCGGCTTACTTGTGATAAATTTAGTTGCCAGCCTTGTGCCAGTGCAGTGTCAATGATGTAGCGCTCCAAATTTCGAATAGCGACCGATCCCTCATGTTGTTTCATAGTACATGCACCTTCACATAACCGCTCCTGTGGATAGACGTGACCACATATTTCTGATAATGAACTGGACTGGTGACATCATTCAGCAGCTGCAATAATATTTCCTTCACTAACTAACTGAATGAAATATGGTATATAGTTATGCAAAGGGCATACTAAATTACAGGATGCTTTTTGTGCGCAATATAGGCAACGGCTGCTCTCATAACTAGCTTATTGTTGATTAAGCCCAATATAAATTTCTGCAAAGTGTTGAATACGTTTCCTGGGCAGAAACTTTCTGCGCTCCTTTTCGCAGCGATTTATTCAGTATCTGTTTACATCGTGGCTGTTTTTCAAGCTGGCGAAAATTTCTATTTACTGTTCTTTGTTGTCTCTTTTGACGCAAAGTTAACAACGATTGTTCATCAACAATCCGTAACGCTTGCGTGGGACAATGTTTCACACAAACTGGTTGGTCAGCATTAATTGTCTGACACATATCACATTTTTATGCCAGGGCGATATCTGAATCCACTATCGGCACCATATCAATGGCGCTAAACTAGCAGGCCACAATGCAACTTTTACAACAGATACAGCGAGTTTGATCAAGCTGAACCGTTGCGCTAACAAAACACAATGCATCCACCGGGCAACTGGTAATACAAGGAGCGTTATTGCAATGACGGCAGGTTACTGCAATACTATTTTTCGCGTCATTCAATACTCTTATACGCGGAACAAACTCACGAGTGCTCTGTGGCTAACGTTGATGATTATGAGCAACCACACAGGCAATTTCACAAACATGACAACCGATGCATTCACTTGAATCAGCAATAATTAATTTATTCATTCGCTCTCTTAGCTAGTAAGTTCAGGTATACTGTTACAATTAGGATGCAATAATTGGGCAAATATTTTTAATAATTTAGGCCTAACATAAAATTTTGCGATTCGCTTCAAAAATTTGCCCTTATCATGTTTAACACTACCCATCTTCTTGTCATAAATTATTCTCACTTTGAGAATGACGTATCACAGTGAAACCAGGAAATATCTCTTTTCGACTAATAAAAGTCGGATAAAAGTAAATTTTTCTACTATAGCAAGTAATATCGATTGTGATTTTAATGCAGAGTTGAAAACTAATAGCCGTAATCAGCAGCTTTTGCTTTATTCTCAAGATGAGAATTAGCCTCAAGTATAAAATAAGCATATTTGATCCTTGTTTAATGATACCTTCCTATTTATCGGCTCGGCCGACAACAAAACGTGACTTGATTCACGAATGGCACCAACATTTTTACTTCTTTATTTATATTAGCATGGGTTACGCATGGATATTGATATTTATTGAAATGCTGATTGAAGTAATTTAGACCAGTTTGTATGCCAAATACTGTTCTAACACTTACATTAACTGTTCTTTCCAAACACCGATCAGCCCTAGTTAACGAAATACTTCCCATTGGGCAAATGATATTTTACGGAATGCAACATGTTTTAGTGATGTATGCAGGCGCAGTCGCCGTTCCATTAGTTATCGGTAATGCTGTCGGCTTACCCGTAGAGCAAATTATTCTATTAATTAGTACTTATCTGTTTATCTGCGGAATAGCAACTATTGCCCAATCCTTGGGTTTTGGGTCATGGATTGGCTGTCGCTTACCATTAGTGAAAGGCTGCACATTTGCCACACTGGTTCCAATGATGCTAATCGGTAAATAGTATGGTATTAGCGGCATTTCCCACGCCGTAATTATCGCAGGATTATTCACGCTGATATGCGCACCCTGGATATGCCATCTTGTGCGTTTTTCCCTAAAATTGTCATGGGTTTGATTGTGACATTGATTGGGCTTTCGCTAATGCCCGTTGTAGTCAATTGGATTATTAGTAGCAATAGCGGAAGTATTTTACCGTTTGTCATAGCAGCTCTGACACTTATTATTCTTCATATCTATCACTTTATGACAGGAATGATCAAAATATTACTATGCTTCTTAGTTTAATAGGTGGTACGGTTATCTGGAGTTGCTTTCTGCCACTTGATTTTCATTTTTTCAATTCAACACCCTGGGTCAATTTTCCCCAAATTATGTGGCTAGCTAAGCCCGAATTTCACATTGTCCCGGTCGCATTGCTATCTATGGTTATGGTGGTGGTGATGATAGAAACCATGTCATCAATGATGATTATTGGTGATATGGTTGACAAAAAGGCCGATGCTATCACTTTACGTAACAGTTTCAACACCTGTGGTATTGCAACTATGGTAGGAGGGCTGTTTAGTCTTTTTCCCTATGCTGTGTTTGCTCAAAATGTTGGTCTGATTGGTCTTACCGGTGTGCGTAACCGCTTCGTTGTCTCCGTTTCGGGAGTGCTTCTCATTCTAATGGGGATGTTTGCCAAAATGGCCGCACTGGTTGTAGCAATTCCTAAACAGATATTAGGAGGAGCCAGCGTCATAATGTTTGGTATGGTCGCCATATCGGGAATTCGCACGCTCAGCAGTATTACCTATCGACATAATAATAACGAAATGATAGTAGCACTAACGTTAGCTCTTGGCCTGATGCCTATCATGGTAACACAGTTATTTGAAGGTTTTCCTAGCATGAGATGCAAATGTTCCTCCATAGTGGCATCACCATAGGTACAGTGATCGCTATTCTGGCCAATTTGACGTTTAATAAAGTATCGTCCACGCTGATGGAAGAAACAGATCCTTCTGTCAGCCAATATGTCACTATATGCCCCTATAAGAGCAATAAAACGATGGTTATTATTGAGAAAAACCGAGAAAAATCAGGAGAATTAGTAAAATAAAATCAACGATTAACGGCTGCATTTACTTATTAGCAAGTTAATCGTTAACATTTAAACAATAACCTAAACTTTAACCAGCGTTGAGTTTGTGGTTTTCACTAGCCTTTGTTATAAGTAACATACTTTAACTTAGGCTCAGCGAAAAGTGTTCTCAATAACACTATTTATCAATATAATAGCATCCAATATTAACTCTCTGGCCTCCAATACCTTTACTTTGTTGATAAAAATAGACGCCGCTATGTTCATTTTCACATAGTAAGGTGATGGTATAGTGAGTAGCTTGCCCTTCAAACTCTTCTTGGGCGTCAATTACACCAATATTTTACTCCACCAGGCGATAACGGTATTTTCCGTGGTATTGTTTGCGACTACTAAAAACATCATAATCGTATTTACTATTAGCGGAGAAAACCATTTTATAAAGTATACCATCCATCGAATTATCGGCAGAATAGGGTTGTGTGACTTCCATCAACAATGGTCGTTTGGTTAATTTATTCATTAAGCTGCAGGTTGTTGCATTCGCAGAGAATGCAGTTGTCAGTAAGTAAGCAATTGTTAATAGTTGAAACTTCCAGCGGCGCCTAATAAAAAGAAACTCGACAATCATAATCACTTCTATAATCAGATAGTTATAAAAATTATCAATTTTAAAAAAACAGAAATATATTAATGTTTATTATTTTTCATAGCTATTATGATTGGCTTATTTGTGCGATCTGTCCCATTGAAAATTGATAACTGATAATAATCAGATTTGATAAACATCTAAAAAAACATTGACTCATCTGCTAGCTCCAATTTTACTTTAAAATTGGATATTACGATAAAATATAATGTAAATAATATGTTAACATTTTAGTCGGTAGCGCCTAACTATATTATTAGAAGGCCCTGTTGAAAATCAAAATTCATATATTATACTAAAGTATATTTCTTAATATTGATGAGTTTTTTTATTTATTTTAACATATCAATCTACATGCTTTATATTAATCAATTGATTTATCTTTTAAATAGATAATTAAAGCATGCTTAAATTTATTAATATAGTTTTTATCTGCGCTGATTGTCTATGATAAAACATCTCCTAATGGTCTTTTTTTAATTGCTATTAAATATTAGTTTTTAGTATATTTAGTCAAGAATAAATATAATTTCTTAAATTTCAAGCAGTATTTTATATAAAATTAACACAATAAATAAATAAATAAATAAATAAATAAATAAATAAATAAATAAATATTTAATCTAATAACCTATAATATTTATATAAATTTAAAATTTTTTTAAATCTTTGCTTATATTTTCATTTAATTTATTTCAATATTAAATAAATTAATGTATTCTATCATTTCTAATGATTATCAAGATAAGGTTTAATAGCTTAATATAATAAATAATATAGCAATTACTAATTTAATATAAAAATTTTAATAGAATAAATACCATTTATCATTAGCTATATTCAATTTAGTTTTACTATAACTAATTAATAAAACAACATGCTGGTGATAAAGCCAATTATCGTCTTATACTGTTTTTTATTGTTAATGAAATATTAAAAATAAATTATTTTTTCAACCAAAAAATAAAGGCCAAGAAAGAAAATGAAGATCCAAAAATACACTTAATGATAAACTAGCTTTAGTTGCAAAATCCGTATTATAAATGGTATTTAACAAAAAACTTTTATGTTGGAAAATATCTCAATCTAGCAATAATGATAATTATCAAAATCACTTTATAAAACAGTATTTAAGTTTTTTTTCTTTTTTAAGAAAAAATAATACTTTTGGTAATTAAATTTTAGAAATTCACATAAAAAAGGATAAATAACATGGAAAAGTCGATAGAAAAAATCATTTACCCATCAAAATGGCTACTTTTTCCTGTTTATATAGGACTATGATTTGGATTTATTTTACTCACTTTAAAATTTTTTCAGCAGATAACTCATATCATTTCTGAACTTTTTACTATCACTGAATCAGTGATTAATATTAACGGTTTTATCACTGGTTGGTGGACTTTTAGTTATAGTGATGTTTTCAGGTTACGAAAACTTTATTTTAAAAATGACCGTTGATGATAGACATCAAAAATTAAGCTGGATGGACAAAATGGATGTCAATTCCATTAGAAATAAAGTTGCCTCATCAATTGTTGCTATTTCTTCAGTTCATCTTTTACGACTATTTATGGAAACTGAAAAAGTAGCCGATAATAAAATAATGTGGAGTGTAATTATCCATTTAGCTTTTTTTATCTGACTTTGGCATGGCTTATATTGATAGAATGAGTAAAAATACCAAAAGTTAATGAATCTAATTAAATCATCCTATCCAGTGCTATATAAAGAAAAATTATCTCCTTTGCGCCAGGGTTAGATAAACATATTCCGATAAATTACAGTAAAAAATAGTCAGTTAATTTGCCGGTTATTTAATAAAATTTAAAGTCGTTAAAATATTAAACGACTTAAAGTAAAACATTTTAATCAAAAATAAAGCCAATTAAAGAACCGTTTGTGATCTAAAAACAGTAACAACTCTCGACCTTTAGGCCGAGAATATATCAATGTAGCTTTAAACTTAATAGGTCATTGCCTGAAATAAATCTGCCTGCTGATGTGGAGTGATTGTTTTAGTTTACATGCTATTTTCCAATACAGAAGCTGGAAAAAATACGACCTAATAAGTCATCCGTGCTAAATTCCCCTGTAATTTCACTTAATGCCTGTTGAGCCAAACGAAGTTCTTCTGCTAATAACTCACTAGAGTGAGCAAACACTAACTGTTGATAACCTTGCTGTAAATGCTCTGCGGCAATTTAAGTGCTTGAATATGACGGCGTCTGGCTAAGAATCCGCCTTCTATATGATGATTAAATCCAATGCTTTCTTTCAAATATTGACCTAATAAATCAGTACCTTCTTTGCGATAGGCTGACAGGCGAATAAGTGCGTAATTACTAACTTTTGTTATCGTTATTGGTTCATTAGTAATATCGACTTTATTTCTAATTACCGTAATAGGTAAAGATTTCGGCAATCGCGCCATAAATTCCGGCCAAATCTGCGCAGGTTCAGTTGCTTCTGTAGTGGTGCTATCCACCATAAATAATATATGATCCGCTTGCTCTATTTCTTGCCAGGCTCGCTCAATACCTATTCTCTCAACTTCATCTGTCGCTTCACGCAAGCCTGCCGTGTCAATAATATGCAGTGGCATACCATCAATATGAATATGTTCACGTAATACATCTCTGGTTGTGCCAGCAATATTCGTTACAATCGCCGTTTCACGGCCAGATAGCGCGTTTAATAAGCTAGATTTACCTACATTCGGTCGTCCTGCAATCACAACTTTCATGCCTTCTCGCAATAAGCTGCCTTGATAAGCTTGTAAACGCACACTATCCAAATGGGTTATCACCTTATTCAATTTTGTTTCTATCTTACCATCAGATAAAAAATCAATTTTTTCATCTGGAAAATCAATTGCAGCTTCAACGTAAATACGTAAGTTAGTAAGCGCTTCCACTATTTCATAAATCTGCTGTGAGAAAACACCTTGTAACGAATTTACCGCTGAACGAGCAGCTTGCTCAGTACTTGCATCGATTAGATCAGCAATAGCTTCCGCCTGAGCTAAATCCATTTTGTCATTAAGAAATGCGCGCTCAGAAAATTCACCTGGATTAGCAATCCGAATCTCATTGATAGATAAAATCCGCTTAAGTAATAAATCAATAATGATAGGCCCACCATGTCCTTGTAATTCAAGAACATCTTCACCAGTAAATGAGTTGGGGGCGGGAAAATAGAGGGCAATTCCCTGATCTAACACTTTGCCATTGTTATCATAGAAAGGCAGGTAATCCGCATAGCGAGGCCGAGGTACTTTACCTAAAACAATGCGGGCAACTTCAACAGCTTTTGGCCCTGATATTCGCAAAATACCAACACCACCACGTCCAGGAGGGGTTGCCTGCGCAATAATTGTATCATTAGTATATATACTCATTTTACTCTCAATTTTTACCATAAATATGATTAAGGCGGTCTAATACCCGCCTTAATACATTTTCTATTTTGTTATTTCTTCAATTGCAAATAACAAAATGCCAAAACTTATTTTTTATCGCGACTATTATGTAGGCCACGCTTTTCTAATCCATGATAAATAATTTGTTGCTGGATAATCGTCACCAGGTTACTAACGATATAGTATAAAACCAAACCAGAAGGAAACCACAAGAAAAATACCGTAAAAATAACCGGCATATAGGTCATAATCTTCTGTTGCATAGGATCAGTTACTGTCGTTGGCGACATTTTCTGAATAATATACATCGTCAAACCCATTAATAACGGCAAAATATAGTATGGATCCTGAGCTGATAGATCTTGGATCCAACCAATAAAGGGAGCATGATGCAGCTCAACAGAACCCATCAACATATAATATAAAGCTAGGAAAATAGGCATCTGAATCAATAAAGGCAGACAACCACCTAATGGATTGACTTTTTCTGCTTTATAGAGAGCCATCATTTCTTGGCTCATACGTTGCTTATCATCACCAATCCGTTCTTTCATCGCCGCAAGTTTGGGCTGCAATAGGCGTATTTTTGCCATTGAAGTATATTGCGCTTTGGTTAATGGATACATAATCCCGCGCACAATAAAAGTAATAACAATGGTGGAAAAGCCCCAATTACCGATAAAACCATGAATAAATTTCAATAGTTTAAATAATGGTTGAGAAATAAACCACAGCCAACCATAGTCCACAGTTAAATCTAAATGTGGTGCAACTGCTGCCATTTCCGATTGTAATTCAGGACCTACCCACAAGGTTGAGGTGTAATTTCCTTTACTATTAGCCGCAACTGTTATCGGCAAACTCTTATAGCCAATAATAGCAATGACTTTATCTAAATCGATTGTATAACAGGCGTTTTGATTCTGATAGCCAGGGATCCACGCTGTAGCAAAATATTGCTGCAACATTGCGACCCAACCACCTTTAGTATTAACATTTAAATTATTATCAGTAATATCACTGAAACTGTATTTTTTATAATTTGTTTCATCGGAAGAATATGCTGCACCACGATAAGTATGTAAGGCAAAATTATTACTTCCTGTATCACGCTCTTTTGGTAGTTCTGCAGTCTGTTTTAACTGACCAAAAAAAGCTAGCATCAATGGTTTCGCACTATTATTGTCAATATTATACTCAACAGAAATATTATATTTACCACGTTTTAATAGATAGACTTTCTGATAAACCACTCCATCTTTACCAGTAAAGGTAAGAGGAACACGCAGTTCATCTTGGCCATCTTGCAACACATAACTGGTTGCATTTGAGAGATATAAAGGACGCAATCCATTATTGTAGTCAGGGTTATCGGGACCATCCTGACCGATCAAGCCGCTCTGTGCTTGATAAATAAAATCTTTACTGGTTTCCAATAAAAGAAACGGATCAGATGAATGTAATTCCTTCGGGTAAAGCAATAGCTCAGCCTGATCAATATCGCCGCCACGGGTATTGATGCGTAATTCAAGCACATCGGTTTTTACTGTGATAAATTTAGCTTGCTCATGACCTAGATTAGCTTGGTCATCATGACTTGGCATATCCATTTGTTTTACGATTTGGTCTGTCTTTATAGGTTGTGTTTTATCACTTTTCCATGTCTGCCAAATTAAAAACGAAACAAATAGCAAAGCGATGAATAAAAGATTGCGTTGTGAATCCATCGTTAATGTTCTCTATTATGGTCATTCTGTCTAGGCGGAACAGGATCGTCACCACCTCTATGTAAAGGATGGCATTTTAATACGCGTTTCATCATTAACCAACCACCTTTTATCAATCCAAATCGATATAGTGCTTCGATCCCATATAGGGAACAGGTAGGGTTGAAACGGCAGCGCGGCCCTAACAATGGACTTACTATCAATTGATAACCTCTTATTATCGAGATTAAGAACCGCGAGCCAAACGACAGTGACGACGCCATAATTTGCCTAATGTTTCAGTGATTTCTTGATTATCCAAATCAGCAACCCCCTTTCTTACTAGTATCACAAAATCCATCGAAGGCAATTCATGCTGATGTAAACGAAAATATTCTCTCATTAATCGCTTAATTCGATTGCGTTCATGTGCCCGTTTAACATTTTTTTTTGCGATAGTAAGACCGATGCGCGGGTATCCCAGCTCATTGAGGCGTCCAAGAATGGTGATTTCTGGAGAACTTGCCCGTTGTGGCTGCTGAAAGACATAATCAAAATGCCTGGGAGGTAATAATCTTAACTCCCTAGGAAAAGCAAGCATAACCACTTCGATAGGGTTATTACTTTGAAGAAACGGTCAAACGAGCGCGGCCTTTAGCACGACGACGAGCCAAAACCTGACGACCATTTTTAGTGGCCATACGAGCACGGAAACCGTGAGAACGGTTACGTTTTAGTACGGACGGTTGAAAAGTGCGTTTCATAGCGGTTTCTACCTAACTTAATAAAATAGTTATTATTGATTCAGTAAATTCGTGGGTGACCAGTGGAACAAACAATACTGATATATCCAATCGCAACAACACTAATATATATAGCAAAGAGGCAGGATTGTAATAAAATATCTAGAATTACGTAATAGCGGAGAAAAATTTAACGCCTTTCTTCTCCACGATTAGCTACGATAAAACTTAAAACGAGAATATTCT
The DNA here is from genome assembly GCF_900343025.1 of Arsenophonus endosymbiont of Aleurodicus floccissimus. Lineage (GTDB taxonomy): Bacteria > Pseudomonadota > Gammaproteobacteria > Enterobacterales > Enterobacteriaceae > Arsenophonus. The sequence continues at coordinate 209,397 of NZ_OUND01000002.1, forward strand.
ACTTTTCTTTTTTACCAAGCACTGCCAGAAAACTGAAAAAATGATGATATCACACACAAGGTGCAAAATTATACGGATTCTCATGGAAATCTCAAGGATCATTAAAAGATCAAAAAATTATTTGGCTCAAAGTAGAGACTAATAGTCCAGTTTGATTTAAAGTTATCTGTTACTAGGTGTTATGTATATCTAATATATGTGCTAGTATTCTTTTTACTTCCTTATTCATTTATACATCTTGATCCTAAATTTAATCCTGTGGATAAAAAGTGTTAAAACTGTGTAAAAGAGTGAGGATCTTATTCAAATTTTGCGTTATGATCTATTATAGTGTATAGAGATCATAGCTTGTACAAGCTAATTTATTTTATAACGCAAATTTTCGGTAAATCTTTTCTGGGGTATTAACAATTTTTATTACCTATTAAATTTAATAATTTTCCATTGGTCTTGTTTTAGGGGAGTCCGTCGTGTCATTTTCACTTTGGCAGCAATGTCTTGCCCGATTGCAGGATGAGTTACCTGCCGCAGAATTCAGTATGTGGATACGCCCTCTCCAGGCAGAATTGAGTGATAATACATTAGCACTCTATGCTCCTAACCGTTTTGTATTAGATTGGGTAAGAGATAAATACATCAATAATATTAATGAATTATTGAGTGATTTTTGTGGTTCTGATGTGCCTACATTGAAATTTGAAGTGGGTAATAAACCGCAAATAACCGCAAGCGGTACCTCAACGCATACCGTAGCAAATAAAATTATTTCGACGCCAATAAATTCAACAATACGCCCTACTTGGGATAAAACACAAGTTCAACCTGAAATCGCCTATCGTTCAAATGTGAACCCTAAGCATACATTTAATAACTTTGTCGAAGGTAAATCAAACCAACTTGCTCGTGCAGCTGCCAGCCAAGTAGCAGACAATCCTGGAGGAGCTTATAACCCACTTTTTCTTTATGGTGGTACAGGATTAGGTAAAACTCACCTGCTTCATGCTGTAGGTAATAACATCATGGCGCACAAAGCGAATGCAAAAGTGGTTTATATGCATTCTGAGCGTTTTGTCCAAGATATGGTAAAAGCGTTACAAAATAATGCGATTGAAGATTTTAAACGTTATTATCGCTCGGTAGATGCATTATTAATTGATGACATTCAGTTTTTTGCTAATAAAGAGCGCTCTCAAGAAGAATTTTTTCATACCTTTAATGCGTTACTCGAAGGTAACCAGCAAATCATTCTGACCTCAGATCGCTATCCTAAAGAAATTAATGGAGTTGAAGATCGACTAAAATCTCGTTTTGGTTGGGGATTGACGGTTGCGATTGAACCACCAGAATTGGAAACGCGTGTTGCTATTTTGATGAAAAAAGCGGATGAAAATCAGATGCAACTGCCTGATGAAGTCGCTTTCTTTATTGCCAAACGCTTGCGTTCAAATGTTCGAGAGCTGGAAGGGGCGTTGAATCGGGTTATCGCCAATGCTAACTTTACCGGTCGCGCAATTACTATTGATTTTATTCGTGAAGCATTACGCGATCTACTCGCATTACAAGAAAAACTGGTCACAATTGATAATATTCAAAAAACCGTTGCTGAATATTATAAAATTAAAGTTGCCGACTTGTTATCTAAGCGCCGTTCCCGTTCTGTGACACGTCCGAGGCAAATGGCAATGGCATTAGCAAAAGAGCTAACAAACCATAGTTTGCCCGAAATTGGGGATGCCTTTGGTGGACGAGATCATACAACGGTACTCCATGCTTGCCGAAAAATCGAGCAGTTACGGGAGGAAAGTCACGACATTAAAGAGGATTTTTCTAACTTAATCAGAACATTATCATCCTAATGCTATGAAATTTACTATTGAACGTGAACAATTACTCAAACCACTACAACAAGTTAGTGGTCCACTCGGTGGACGGCCTACATTACCTATTTTAGGTAATTTATTACTGCAAGTTAGTGAAAAAACACTTTCATTAACAGGTACCGATCTAGAAGTAGAAATGGTCGCAAAAGTGACATTAACACAACCAGGTGAAAATGGTTCAATCACGGTACCTGCCCGTAAATTTTTCGATATCTGGCGTGGGTTACCCGATGGCTCAGAAATTAAAGTTACTATTGAAGGAAAACGTCTACTGGTGCGTTCCGGTCGTAGCCGTTTTTCTCTTTCAACTCTGCCTGCCACTGATTTTCCAAACCTAGACGATTGGCAAATTGAAGTCGAATTTGAACTTCCTCAAACGACGTTAAAACGTCTAATTGAAGCTACCCAGTTTTCAATGGCACACCAAGATGTACGCTATTATCTTAATGGCATGCTATTTGAAACTGAAGGTAAAGAATTACGCACCGTCGCTACCGATGGCCATCGTTTAGCGGTCTGTTCACTCAATATTAATATTGATGAGAATTTACCAATTCATTCAGTGATTGTTCCTCGCAAAGGGGTAGTAGAATTTATGCGATTACTGGATAGTAGCGACGAGTCACTTAAGTTACAGATTGGTAGTAATAATATCCGAGCTCATGTTGGTGATTTTATTTTCACCTCAAAACTAGTTGATGGCCGTTTTCCTGATTACCGACGTGTTCTACCAAAAAATCCAGATAAAACATTGACCGCGGATTGTAATAAACTTAAACAAGCATTTTCACGAGCTGCGATTTTATCAAATGAAAAATTTCGTGGTGTACGCCTCTATATTAGCGAAAATCAACTTAAAATTACCGCAAACAATCCAGAACAGGAAGAATCAGAAGAAATTATTGATGTTAATTATCAAAGCTCGATGATAGAAATTGGTTTTAACGTCAGTTATATCCTCGATGTTTTAAATACACTAAAATGTGAACAGGTTAATTTGTTATTGACTGATTCAAATTCAAGCGTACAAATCAAAGATGTAGCTAGTAGTGCGGCAGCTTATGTTGTTATGCCAATGCGTCTGTAATATCTAAATTCTATGATGCTTTCGCGTTTACTTATCCGCGACTTTCGTAATATAGAAAATACAGATCTACTATTAGCAACCGGTTTTAATTGGACCAAATGGCAGCGGAAAAACAAGTATTCTTAAAGCGATCTATACATTAGGACATGGTAGAGCTTTTCGTAGCATTCAAGCAGCACGTGTCATTCGTCATCAACAACATAATTTTGTTTTACATGGTCGTCTTGTTCCTATAGATCCAGAATCACGTGAACTGACTTTGGGATTAAGTAAAGATCGTAACGGTGAAAGTAAAGTTCGCATTGATGGCAATGATGGGCATAAAATTGCTGAATTAGCTAAATTATTACCAATGCAACTAATAACTCCTGAAGGTTTTACCTTATTAAATGGTGGCCCTAAATATCGTCGAGCTTTTCTTGATTGGGGATGTTTCCACAATGAACCTCAGTTTTTTGCTGCCTGGTCTGATTTAAAACGGCTATTAAAGCAACGTAATGCAGCATTACGCCAAGTAACAAGTTATAATGAGCTGCGTCATTGGGATTATGAACTGATCCCTCTGGCTCATAAAATAAGTGAACGGCAAGCCAGCTATATTGCAGGAATTACGAAAGATATTGAAAACACCTGTAAACAGTTCTTACCTGAATTTTCACTTAGCATCTGATTTCAGCGAGGATGGGATAAAGAAACCGATTATTCAGATATACTAGTAAGGCAATTTGAACGTGATCTAATGCTTACCTATACCGCATTAGGGCCACAAAAAACCGACTTACGGATCCGCGTAGAAGGGATTGCCGTTGAAGATATCCTATCGCGCGGGCAGTTAAAATTATTAATGTGCGCATTAAAATTAGCACAAGGTGAATATTTAACCCGACAGAGTGGGCAACGATCCTTATATCTGTTAGACGATTTTGCTTCTGAGTTAGATAAGGATCGCCGTCAATTATTAGCCGAACGGCTTAAAGCGACGCAAGCTCAGTTCTTTGTTAGCGCGATTACCATCGCGCACGTTAAAGATATGTTAGATGGAAATAGCAGGATGTTTTGCGTAAAACATGGCAAAATAGAAGTTCAACCATAGGATCAGAAATTAGCGAGAAATGTTGATGTCGAATACATATGACTCCTCAAGTATCAAGGTATTAAAAGGGCTAGACGCGGTGCGTAAGCGCCCAGGCATGTATATTGTTGATACCGACGATGGTACAGGCCTTCATCACATGGTCTTCGAGGTTGTCGACAACGCTATCGACGAAGCCTTGGCAGGGTATTGTAGTGATATTATTGTAACCATACATACCGATAACTCCATCTCTGTTCTCGATAATGGACGTGGTATTCCAACCGATCTTCATGAAGAAGAAGGTGTATCTGCCGTAGAAGTCATCATGACCGTTCTCCATGCTGGCGGCAAATTTGACGATAATTCTTATAAAGTTTCTGGTGGCTTGCATGGGGTCGGTGTTTCTGTTGTTAATGCCTTATCAGAAAAATTAGAGTTAGCTATCCGTCGCGAGGGAAAAGTCCATGAACAGACTTACCAATTAGGTGTTCCACAAGCACCCTTAACGATTGTCGGAGAAACTCATGAGCGGGGAACCTATATCCGTTTCTGGCCCAGTTTAGACACATTTAAAACCGTTACCGAATTTGAATACGATATTCTGGCAAAACGGTTACGGGAGCTCTCTTTTCTTAATTCAGGTATATCCATTCGTTTAATTGATGAACGTGATAATAAAGAAGATTATTTTCATTATGAAGGTGGAATCAAAGCTTTTGTAAAATACTTAAGTCGGAATAAAACCCCAATTCACCCAAGTGTTTTCTATTTTTCAGCGGAAAAAGACGGTATTAATGTAGAAATATCCATGCAATGGAATGACGGTTTCCAAGAAAATGTTTATTGTTTCACCAATAATATTCCTCAACGTGATGGAGGAACCCATCTGGTTGGTTTCCGTACCGCCATGACACGTACGCTCAACAGTTACATGGATAAAGAAAGTTATCAGAAAAAATCTAAAGTTAGCGCTACTGGTGATGATGCCCGTGAAGGTTTAATTGCTGTCGTTTCTGTTAAAGTTCCCGATCCAAAATTTTCGTCACAAACAAAAGATAAGCTAGTTTCTTCCGAAGTAAAAACCGTTGTTGAAACGTTAATGAATGAGAAACTGGTCGAATATCTATTAGAAAATCCTAATGACGCCAAAATCATTGTTAGTAAAATCATTGACGCCGCCCGTGCCCGCGAGGCTGCCCGTAAAGCACGCGAAATGACTCGTCGTAAAGGTGCCCTTGATTTAGCAGGATTAGGATTACCCGGTAAATTAGCAGACTGCCAGGAGCGTGATCCGGCTTTATCAGAACTTTATTTAGTGGAGGGTGATTCCGCAGGCGGCTCTGCCAAACAGGGGCGTAACCGAAAAAATCAGGCAATTTTACCGTTAAAAGGTAAAATTCTTAATGTTGAAAAAGCGCGTTTCGACAAAATGCTCTCCTCACAGGAAGTCGCCACCTTAATAACCGCTTTAGGTTGTGGTATTGGCCGTGATGAATATGATCCTGATAAATTACGTTATCATAGCATTATTATCATGACCGATGCCGATGTCGACGGCTCCCATATACGGACATTGTTATTAACTTTCTTCTATCGTCAGATGCCAGAAATTATCGAGCGAGGCCATGTCTATATTGCTCAGCCGCCTTTATATAAAGTAAAAAAAGGTAAGCAAGAACAATATATTAAAGATGATGAAGCTATGAACGAATATTTGATTTCAATCGCATTAGACAATACCTCGCTCTATACCAACCCTCATACCCCGGCATTAAAAGGTGAGCAATTGGAGAAGTTAATCATTGAATATAATGCTGCTCAAAAAATTATCAAACGTTTAGAGCGTCTCTATCCACCAGCTTTATTAAATAATCTTATTTATCAGCCTACCTTGGCAGAAGATGACTTGAAAAATAAATCTAAGGTAGAAAATTGGATCAACATGCTAGTTAAGCGCCTAACCGATAATGAAGAACATGGTAGTACTTATAGCTATCATATTAATGAAAATAGTGAACGCCAATTATTTGAACCAGTTTTACGTATAAGAACCCATGGCGTTGATACCGATTACAATCTAGATTTCGATTTCATTCATGGTATCGAATATACACACATAACTAAAATTGGTCAGCTAATAATAGGACATCTGATTGAGGATGGTGCGTATGTGGAAAGAGGGGAGCGTCACCAGACTATTTCTTCCTTTGAAGACGCATTGAACTGGTTATCAAAAGAATCACGCCGTGGCTTGATGGTACAACGCTATAAAGGATTAGGCGAAATGAACCCAGAGCAATTATGGGAAACAACGATGAACCCAGATACCCGCCGTATGATGCGTGTTACCGTTAAAGATGCCATCGCAACTGACCAACTGTTTACCACACTAATGGGTGATGCGGTTGAACCACGTAGAGCTTTTATTGAAGAAAACGCATTAAAAGCAGAAAATATAGACATTTAATTTTAAATGGCAAAACAAAAGCCCCATATCTAAATTGGGGGCTTTTTATTATAAAAACTATCTAATATTTTTATAATATTTTTAACATACGGCGTAAAGGCTCTGCCGCTCCCCATAATAGCTGATCGCCAATCGTAAAAGCGGATAAATATTCTGGCCCCATATTTAATTTACGCAAGCGTCCAACCGGAACATTTAAGGTGCCTGTTACTGCCGCAGGCGTTCATTCTTGAATAGTTAATTCACGCTCATTAGGAATAACGCGAACCCAATCATTATGTGCGGACAAAATTTGCTCAACATCTTCAATCGCAACATTTTTTTGCAATTTTAGGGTAAATGCCTGGCTATGGCAGCGTAATGCACCGATACGAACACATAAACCATTGACAAGAATAACATGACTAGAGGTACTTAAAAAGAGGTATTTAAAATTTTATTAGTTTCAGCCTGCCCTTTCCATTCCTCACGACTTTGACCATTGGGCAATTGTGTTTATCTATCCAGGGGATCAAACTACCGGCCAATGGCGCACCAAAGGCTTGTGTGCTCATATTTCCACTACGGGTGAGGTCAGTGACCTTTTTCTCAATCGATAAAATCGCCACCGCGGGATTTTGCAGTTCATTAGCAACCTGTGTATGTAACCCTCCCCCATTTGCACTAATAATTCACGCATATTACGCACACCTGCGCCAGAAGCCGCTTGATAGATTGCGACCGAAACCCACTCAATCAAGTTCTCAGCAAATAAGCCAGCTAAAGCCATTAGTATCAAACTGACCGTGTGCAATTGCCACCAACAAAGGTTTTTATCCCTTTATTTAAACCCTGATCAATATACTGACGATTAAGGGGATCAAGAATAATAATACTGTCCTCTTTCATCCGTAACGAAGAGGCGGCATCTATCCAGTAACCTAACCAACCAGTCGCACGCAGCTTAGGGTAAATTTGATCGGTATAGTTTCCACCCTGACAGCTAATTATTACATCTAATTCCTTTAATCCATCAAGATCAAAAGCATTTAATAGTGTTGATTGATGTTGACCATATTTTGGTGCCAATTCACCATGTTGAGAGGTAGTAAAAAAAAACAGGATTGATATTATTAAAATCACCTTTTTCCACCATTCGTTGCAGCAGTACAGAACCAACCATACCTCGCCAACCAATAAATCCGACATTTTTCATTTTTGTTATATCCAATCTGAATGTTGTTGCTAAGTAAAGTCGTCGCCATTTATATACAATAATCGCAAATTGAAATCATTTATGCCATTTTTTAACACTGATTATTTAATAAATAAAAATCTATTTATAACTGATAAAACAAAACACCCAGTATTAAGGGTGTTTTGCTTAAAATAACGGTCAATAACTTTACTGCGCTGATCTATTCCAACGGGATTTAAGATATTTTACTGCCTCTGCCGTTTGCGGAGACTGAAGAAATCCCTCTCGAAATAGGATCACACCTTTTATTTCAGGTAATTCATCATTAAGATCGAGTTGTCTTTTTAGCTCCGGGACACCGCCGTCAAGAGACCAATCAGGCTCTGTTTGAGATGGCACTCCAACTTTATATAATGCTACTCCAATATACAATTTAGTGTTAGTCGATCTCACCACATCAGCCCACCATTTTGCGATCACATCATATTTGACAATTTCGCGGGTAAAAGGCCAGTAAATTTGCGGGGCTATATAATCTAATAAACCTTCTTTTACCCATAATCGGGTATCAGCATAGGCTCTGTCATAAGTAGGCCCGCCAGCTTTAGTATTCGAGCCTCGTTGATCATCGAAAATATTTCGCCATACACCGCCTGTACTGATGCCAAATTCAATATTGGGTTTTAACGAACGGATTGTTGAAGAAACCTCTCGAATCAACAATAAGGTATTATTTCTTCTCCAACTGGCTTTATCTAAAAATCCCTGACCGTATCGTTGAAACGTTGCCTCATCATTGAGTTTGAAAGAAGGAGTTTCATAATAGAAATAATCATCAAACTGTATGCCATCAATATCATAGTTTTTAACTAATTCAGCAACAATACTGCTGATCCAATTACGAACTTCTGGTAAGCCTGGATCAAGCACAAAACGGTCGTAGGCAGTTCGTATCCAATCTTTATGTAAAACATAAACGCTAGCAGGCGGAGAATTAAGTGTCTTTTGCAGTGAAGCAATAGTTTGTGGTTGTGTATCCATTGAAACCCGGTAGGGATTTAGCCAAGCATGTATTTTTAAATTTCTTTTGTGCGCCTCAGCAATAATAAACGCCAACGGATCATAACCTGGGTCTTTACCGAATACACCGGTAAGCACGTCAGACCAAGGGAGAATATGAGAATGATAAAGCGCAGTACCATCTGGCTTTACCTGAAAAAAAATGGTGTTAATGCCTAGCTTCACCAAATTATCCAGTTTATCCGTTAACTCTTTTTTCTGTACTTCAATTCTGAGCTTTTCTGAATCAAGGTTAATTGAATAAAGAGAAGGACAATCAAGCCGAGATACGGTCGTTAACCATATACCACGTACTGGTATATCTTGTTTAATCGTGGCCTTTTGCTCATCAGTTATTTTTTTATTATTACAACCAACAACTAAAAACAAGCAAAATAACGAAGTAATAAACCGCTTTATCCCCTTTAATTGTAATAGCATCCTTCATTCCTTATTTTGTTTACAGTTAGGGCTTGATAAGCTGTGAGTATTTTTTTAATTGATGGCATTATATCAATCAATTTATTAAATATTAAAATATTTATTTTTCAGGCAATTAACAACCGAAATAACTTAATGAATAATGAATTTTTAGCTTGCTATTCTTGAATATTATTAAAAAAAATACGCTCCGTTCTAACGTATTTTTCAGCATAGAAATATGTAATAAAATGTAAAAAGAATAAAGCTATCTTAGTCTATTATATACAATAATCTATTGATAATAACCTAAATATCACTCTTTATACCGAACTCACTCAACGGTCACAGATTTAGCTAAATTTCTTGGTTTATCAACATCCGTGCCTTTTATTAGCGCAACATGATAAGATAATAATTGCAGTGAAACGGTATAAAAAATTGGGGCAATTAGCTCTTCAACATGCGGTAATGGAATAATTTTCATATTTTCACTGTCAATAAAACCCGCGCCTTTATCAGCAAAAACATAAAGTAAGCCGCCACGAGCACGGACTTCTTCAATATTGGATTTCAGCTTTTCGAGTAATTCATTATTTGGCGCAATAATAATTACTGGCATATCGGCATCAATCAGTGCTAATGGGCCATGCTTCAACTCACCCGCTGCATAAGCTTCGGCATGAATATAAGAAATTTCTTTTAGTTTTAATGCACCTTCAACCGCTATCGGAAATTGATCACCACGGCCAAGAAAAAGAGCATGATTTTTATCAGAAAAATCCTCTGCTAAATCTTCAATCATTTTTTCTTGCGATAACATACTGTCAATACGAGCAGGTAAGGCATGTAATGCCTGAACAATGTCTCTCTCAAAAGTAATGTTTTTATCCTGTAAGCGGATCAGATAAGCAACTAATAATAATAAAACCGTCAATTGGGTAGTAAACGCTTTGGTGGATGCTACGCCAATTTCTGCGCCAGCTTTTGTCATTAATGCAAAATCTGATTCACGGACTAAAGATGAGCCTAAAACATTACATATCGCCAACGATGCCAGATAACCAAGCTGTTTCGATAATCTTAATGCCGCTAAGGTATCCGCTGTTTCACCCGATTGAGAAAGGGTGATCAATAAGCTATTTTTACGCCTTGCTGGTTTGCGATAACGGAATTCAGAAGCAATTTCTACATCACAGGGTATACCTGCTAAAGATTCAAGCCAGTAACGTGCAACCATTCCTGCATTATATGAAGTCCCACAAGCAACAATTTGAATATGTTCAACCTGAGATAATAGATTTTGGGCTTTTTTATCTAATTCGCTAAAAATAACACTATCATGCTGATCAAAGCGCCCTTCCAGGGTATTTTTTATTGCTAAAGGCTGCTCATAGATCTCTTTTTGCATATAGTGGCGATAAATTCCTTTTTCACCAGTATCATACTGAATATTGGATTCTATTTGTTCTCGTTCAACTTCTGAGCTTTGTTGATCAAAAATACGTACTGTCCGACGAGTCACTTCAGCAATATCTCCTTCTTCTAAATAGATAAAGCGACGTGTAACCGGCAAAAGCGCTAATTGATCGGATGCTAGAAAATTTTCACCAACACCTAAACCTATGATTAATGGGCTACCCGAACGCGCGGCCACCAGCAATCCAGGAATACGGCTATCCATAATAACGGTACCGTAAGCGCCTTTTAATTGGGGGATAACACGCTGTACCACTTCTAGCAAGGTACCACCTTTTTGTAATTCCCAATGTGTTAAATGCGCTATAACTTCGGTGTCAGTTTCTGAAGTAAAAACATATTTTTGCTTTTTAAGCTGTTTACGCAGTTGTTGATAATTTTCAATAATCCCATTGTGAATGACCGCAATATATTCAGATGTATGCGGATGAGCATTTTTTTTGCTTGGGTGCCCATGCGTCGCCCAACGAGTATGCGCAATACCCGTTCCACCAATTACAGCATGTTTTTCCGCTTCATCTGCCAGGATCTGAACTTTACCCGTTTCACGTAATCGTGTCAGATTCGTTTTATCATCAACCACGGCTAAACCAGCAGAGTCATAACCTCGGTACTCCAGTCGACGAAGCCCTTCAATAAGAATTTCAGCTATATCGCGTTGTGCTACTGCACCAACAATTCCACACATCGGTTTTCATTCCAAAATAGAAGAGCATACAGCTCTTATACTGTCGTAACCTAATTAATATATTCGGTTTTACCGTTCCCAAAGCCTGTAGATATTGGGTTTATTATTTATAAAATAGTTGATTAATCATCACTATTTATTTTGCGAATATTTTTTCTTTATTGGACGCTGCCAATTGACAATATGCCGCTGTTTAACGCGACTAATAACAAGTTCATTTTCCTTAACATCATTAGTAAGCGTCGTTCCAGCACCAATAGTTGCCCCGTTAGCAATGGTAACCGGTGCAATTATTTGCGTATCTGAACCAATAAAAACATTATCGCCAATGATTGTTTTAAATTTATTAGCTCCGTCATAATTACAAGTTATTGTTCCTGCGCCAATATTAACATCTTCGCCAATTTCGGCGTCACCTAGATAACTTAAATGCCCTGCTTTAAAACCCGCCCCTAAAGCGGTGTTCTTAACCTCAACAAAATTACCAATATGCACTTTATCTGCCAGTCTAGTTCCTGGACGTAAACGAGCAAAAGGGCCAATCGTACAGGCGGTAGATAATTCTGAACCTTCTATAACTGAATAAGCACTAATAATTGAATTATCATCTATCTTACAATTTTTTAATATACATCCAGCATGAATATGTACATTATTACCCAGTACAACATCCCCTTCAATAATAATATTAGTATCAATAATTACATTACGCCCGTGCTTTAATGTACCACGCAAATCAAAACGAGCAGGGTCAATAATCATAACACCTGCCAGTAATAATTTTTCTGCCTGTTCTTGTTGATAAATACGTTCAAGCGCCGAAAGCTGTAAACAGTTATTTACCCCTTCCATTTCACTCAATTTGGTAGGATGAACTGCCCTTATTTTACAACCTTCTTTATGCGCCAATGAAATTATATCGGAAACATAATATTCATTTTGAGCATTGTTATTATTAAGCTTTTTCAGCCATCGCTTTAAATCAGCACCATTAGCAACTAGTATACCGGTATTAATTTCGTTAATTTTAGCTTGATTTTCCGTTGTATCTTTTTGCTCAACAATGCCAATTACTTCACCTTTTTGACGAATAATGCGCCCGTAACCTGTCGGCTCATTAACTATTGCTGTTAATAACCCTATTCCTCCGTCAGGCTTAGCTTCTATTAATCGTTCAAGTGTTTCTTTTGTGATCAGTGGTGAATCACCATAAAGCATCAGGATATCTTCATCATCAGCAAAAAAAGGTGCTGCTTGCTGCATTGCATGTCCTGTTCCTAATTGCTCTGACTGTAAGATCCAATTAATAGGTTGATTAGCTAAAGCTAATTTAATTAAATCAGCACCATGACCATAAACTAAATGAATATTAGATGCCCCAAGTGATAATGATGTGTCGATAACATGCTGTACCATTGGTTTGCCTGCCAGTGGATGTAAAACTTTTGGTAAGTCAGAACACATACGGGTACCTTTACCCGCCGCGAGGATCACAACACTTTTTGCGTTCATAGACATAAAACCTAATAACTCCATCAGTTAGGTAAAAGTAAAACTATTTATTGAACAAATTACTACATATTTCGTTCAAATAAAAAAGTTTACTATCTATATAAAAGAAAAGGAGCGAAACATAAATAAATTGTCTCACTCCCTGTATGTATTTATCTGATTTTTATAAAAATAGCTGTAAAGTTTAAATAAATTCTTAGTATTATATTATTTTTTCATCAGCTCGATAACACGTAATTTAGCAATTGCCTTCGCTAACTCGGCCGACGCTTGAGCATAATCGACATCACCATGTGCTTTACGAATATGCTCTTCCGCTTTATGCTTAGATTCTAATGCCTTAGCTTCATCCAAATCTTTGCCACGTATTGCTGTATCAACCAATACGATAACACCATTTGGTTGAACTTCAATAATACCACCAGAAAGATAGATCAATTCTTCTTCACCAGACTGTTTGGTAATACGTATCATACCAGGCTTAATAGCAGTTAGCAGCGGTGTATGTTGAGCATAAATCCCTAGCTCACCTTCGCTGCCTGTCACCTGGATTTTTTGGACAAGGCCGTCAAATATCTGTTTTTCGGCACTTACCACAACCAGATGGTATGTCATTGAAGCCATATCAACCTCCCATCAGCGACATTATAAATTTTTCGCTTTTTCTACCGCTTCTTCGATAGTACCTACCATATAAAACGCTTGCTCAGGCAGATGATCATAATCACCATTCAAAATACCTTTAAAGCCACGGATAGTATCTTTTAAAGAAACAAATTTTCCCGGTGAACCAGTAAAAACTTCAGCCACAAAAAATGGTTGAGATAGGAAGCGCTGGATTTTACGAGCTCGTGCAACAACCAATTTATCTTCTTCAGACAGCTCATCCATTCCCAGAATAGCAATGATATCTTTCAATTCTTGATAACGCTGCAAAATAGATTGAACACCACATGCTACGTCGTAGTGCTCTTGCCTTACAACTAATGGATCGAGCTGACGACTTGTTGAATCCAATGGATCAACAGCAGGATAAATACCTAATGACGCAATTTGACGACTAAGAACGACCGTTGCATCCAAATGAGCAAAAGTAGTTGCTGGAGAGGGATCCGTCAAATCATCGGCAGGAACATATACCGCCTGAACTGACGTTATTGAACCAGCTTTAGTTGATGTAATACGCTCCTGCAATACACCCATTTCTTCCGCTAAGGTCGGTTGATAACCTACTGCCGAAGGCATACGACCAAGCAGGGCCGAAACTTCTGTTCCTGCTAATGTATAGCGATAGATGTTATCGATAAATAACAACACATCTCGCCCTTCATCACGAAATTTCTCTGCAATTGTCAATCCTGTTAATGCAACACGTAGACGGTTTCCTGGCGGTTCATTCATTTGACCATAAACCAGAGAAACTTTATCCAATACATTCGAATCTGTCATTTCGTGATAGAAATCATTACCTTCACGAGTCCGCTCGCCGACGCCTGCAAAGACCGAATAACCGGAATGCTCAATCGCAATATTACGAATAAGCTCCATCATGTTTACTGTTTTACCAACACCAGCACCACCAAATAATCCTACTTTCCCACCTTTAGCAAATGGGCAAATAAGATCCATAACTTTGATACCAGTTTCAAGCAATTACGTTGAATTAGATAAATCTTCATAACTAGGGGCGGCACGATGAATAGCCCAACGTTCTTCTTCACCGATCTCACCTTTCATATCGATAGGATCACCTAATACATTCATGATACGCCCTAATGTCGCTTTACCGACTGGCACTTCAATGGGGTGAGCTAAATCAACAGCGTCTAAACCACGTTTTAAACCATCAGAAGTCCCCATCGCGATGCAGCGAACAACTCCGTCACCCAATTGCTGCTGAACTTCCAAAATTAGTTTTTCTTTACCATTCATTACCTCAAGCGCGTCGTACACTTTGGGTACCGCATCTTGAGGAAATTCGACATCTACTACGGCGCCGATTACCTGGATAATCTTTCCAGTAGCCATCTTGAATCCTCTATGTAATTCGTAAACTTAGCCATTAAACTGCGGCAGCTCCCGAAACTATTTCGGTAAGTTCCTGAGTAATGCTGGTTTGACGAGCCTTATTGTAAACCAACTGCAACTCCTTGATCAGGTTACCACCATTATCAGTAGCCGCTTTCATTGCTACCATTCGAGCAGCCTGTTCACTAGCTAAGTTTTCAACGACGCTCTGATAAACCTGTGATTCGATATAACGACGCAACAGGGTATCCATTAGTATCTTGGGATCAGGTTCATACAAATAATCCCAAGATTTCTTTTTCAATGTTTCATCATCACCCGCAGGTAGAGGCAATAATTGAGTAATCGTTGGTACTTGAGTCATGGTATTAACAAATTTGTTAGTTACCACATACAACTTATCTAGACACCCTTCATCATATGCTTCTAACATAATTTTCACAGTTCCAATAAGATCAGACAGAGAAGGATCATCTCCCATCCCGGTTACCTGAGCAACAATATTACCACCAACCGAATTAAAGAATGAAACTGCTTTAGAACCAATTAATGCCAGATCAATCTGGACACTTTTATTAGTCCACATTTTCATTTCTGTTAGTAATTTTTTAAATAAATTAATATTTAAGCTACCACATAAACCACGGTCAGTTGAAATAATTAAATAACCAATACGTTTAACATCACGCTCTTTAAGATATAGATGTTTATATTCCAAATTACCTAATGCTAAGTGACTAATTACACTACGCATAGTTTCTGCATAAGGACGACTAGCTGCCATACGCTCTTGTGTTTTGCGCATTTTGGATGCAGCAACCATCTCCATGGCTTTAGTGATCTTTTGTGTATTTTGAACACTACCGATCTTAGAACGTATCTCTTTTGCGTCCGCCATTTCAGCTCCTCTTATTAACCAAACGGTCTCAATAAAGGTCGAATAGAATTACCAGGATTGAGTTGCTTTAAAAGAATCGAGCAAGGCATTTAACTTAGCTTCGATTTCATCGTTATATTTACCTGTCTGATCAATTTCTTTCAGTAAGATAGAATGCTCACGAGTAGCATAAGTCAGCAATGACGTCTCAAAATCACCAATTTTTGCTAATTCAACATCTTCCAGATAACCACGTTCAGCAGCAAATAAAGATAACGCCTGCTGCGCAACTGACATTGGTGCATACTGTTTTTGTTTCAACAATTCGGTAACTTTCTGTCCATGATTAAGCTGCTTACGTGTCGCATCATCTAAATCAGAAGCAAATTGTGAAAAAGCAGCTAACTCGCGATACTGCGCCAACGTGGTACGAATGCCACCAGATAATTTCTTGATAATCTTAGTCTGAGCCGCACCACCTACACGTGATACTGATATTCCTGGGTTAACTGCCGGGCGAATACCCGAATTAAATAAATTAGATTCCAAGAAAATTTGTCCATCCGTGATTGAAATAACATTAGTAGGTACGAATGCAGAGACATCACCAGCTTGCGTTTCAACAATCGGTAATGCTGTTAATGAACCTGGTTTACCTTTGATTTTTCCATTAGTAAATTTTTCAACATATTCAGCATTAACACGGGCAGCACGCTCAAGTAAACGAGAATGAAGATAAAAAACATCACCAGGATAGGCTTCACGTCCAGGCGGACGCCGTAACAATAGTGAAATTTGTCGATAAGCAACCGCTTGTTTAGAGAGATCATCATAAATAATTAGCGCATCTTCGCCACGATCTCTAAAATATTCACCCATTGCACAGCCAGCATAAGGCGCAAGGTATTGTAATGCCGCAGATTCAGATGCAGTAGCAACAACAATTATCGTATTCTGGAGTGCTTCGTGCTCTTCAAGCTTGCGAACCACATTAGCAATAGTTGAGGCTTTTTGCCCAATTGCTACATAAATACATTTTATTTCCGAATCACGTTGATTAATAATAGCATCAACAGCTAATGCCGTTTTACCGGTTTGGCGATCACCGATGATTAACTCACGTTGACCACGCCCAATAGGGATCATAGCATCAACGGATTTGTATCCTGTTTGTACAGACTGATCAACTGATTGACGATCAATTACGCCAGGAGCGATAACTTCAACGGCAGAGAAACCATCATGTTCAACAGGCCCTTTACCATCAATAGGCTCACCCAAGGTGTTAACAATTCGCCCAAGTAATCCTCTACCTACTGGTACTCCAAGAATACGACCTGTACACTTTACTTTCATACCTTCGGCTAAGTCGGTATATGGTCCCATGACAACGGTACCAACTGAGTCACGCTCTAAATTGAGCGCAATAGCATAGCGATTACCAGGTAGTGCGATCATCTCGCTTTGCATAACTTCAGCTAAACCGTGAATACGAATGATCCCATCATTAACAGAAACAATTGTACCTTCATTGTGAGCTTCACTCATTATATCAAACTGAGCAATACGTTGCTTGATCAGTTCACTGATTTCGGTGGAATTCAGTTGCATATGCTCCAATCCCCTTAAGACTGCAAGACGTCAGTTAAACGCTCAATACGACCATACACGCTACCATCAATAACCAGATCTCCGGCGCGGATAATGACTCCTGCGATAACAGACTTATCAATTTTGCAATTCAGCTTAACTTTACGTGACAGACGTTTTTCCATCGCTGCAGAAATTTTAAATTGCTGTTTTTCATTTAGCTCAGTGGCAGAAATGACCTCAATATCAACGGTTGACTCCAGAAAAGCGCGTAATTGTATGAATTGCTTCAAAACCTCTGGTAATGTACTTAGACGCCCATTTTCAGCCATAATATGAATTAGATTTCGAACATGTTCATCGATTTCATCACCGCAAATAGTGATAAATGTTTTCGCTAATGTTTGTGGTGCTATTGAACCAGAAAGTAGCTCACCTATTTGTTGATTACGGGTTGCTTCAGCAATAAAACTGAGCATATTTTGCCATTTATCAACAAGTTGGTTTTCTACAGCAAAATCAAAAGCTGCTTTGGCATAGGGGCGAGCAACCGTAGTAATTTCAGACATGCCCCTTTCCTCCTTTACAGTTCGTTGACCAATTTATCAACGATGTCGCTATTAGCAGCTACATCAACGGAACGTTCAATTATTTTTTCTGCACCCGAAATTGCTAACATAGCAACTTGTTTACGCAACTCTTCACATGCACGCTTACGCTCAGCATCAATTTCAAATTGCGCCTGAGCAATTATCTTGTTACGTTCAGCGTCAGCCTCTATTTTTGCTTCTTCAATCATTTGAACTCGTTGTTTATTAGCTTGTTTAATAATGATTTGTGCTTCTGCTTTTGCTTTTCTCAGTCGTTCGGTTGCATCAGCTTTCGCTAAGTCCAAGTTTTTTTTAGCTCGTTCTGCAGAAGATAAACCGTCAGCGATTTCTTTTTGACGTTTTTCAATCGCCGCCATAATTGGAGGCCATACATACTTCATACAAAACAAAACAAACAGGACAAATGCAATAGCCTGGCCGAGGATTGTCGCATTAAGATTCATCGCACAATACCTCTTTAAAAATTAACATATTAATGTTCTTTCTCATTTGGCTTGTGTTATCAAGCAACTGCGAACATCACATATAGCCCCAGACCAACAGCAATCATCGGAATGGCATCAACTAAGCCCATAACAATAAAGAACTGCGTACGTAATAGAGGAATTAAATCTGGCTGACGAGCTGCGCCTTCTAAGAATTTTCCACCTAGGATGCCAATACCAATTGCAGCGCCAATTGCTGCTAATCCCATCATTACAGCGGCAGCCATGTACAGCAGATCGATATTTAGGTTTTCCATGACAGTCTCCAGTTTGTTTCAGTTAAATAAAAATTTATTAATAAGTTGAAATTAATGTTCTTCTGACGCCATCGATAAATAAACGATAGTTAGAACCATAAAAATAAAGGTTTGCAACGTAATAATCAGTATATGGAAAATCGCCCAGAGTAGGTTAAGTATCCACTGTGACCACCAAGGCAACAAAGCCGCAATAAGAATAAAGATCAATTCACCTGCATACATATTACCGAATAACCGTAAACCTAGAGATACTGGTTTAGACAGCAGGCTAACACCTTCTAGAATCAAATTAATGGGAATAAAAATAGGATGATTGAATGGTTGTAAAGTTAATTCTTTCGTAAACCCACTTAATCCTTTCATTTTGATACTGTAAAAAATGATCAAGATAAATACACCAATCGCCATTGACATAGTAATGTTTACATCTGCGGTTGGAACGACACGCAATGCTGGCAATCCCAGGTAATGTTCTCCAATATAGGGAAGTAAATCGATTGGTAACAAATCCATGGTATTCATTAATAACACCCAAACAAAAACCGTCAAAGCTAAAGGTGCAATGACTTTGCTCTTACTATGATACATACCACGAACGGTATTATCGACAAAACCGATGACGATTTCTATTGCAGTTTGTAACTTACCAGGTACCCCGCTGGTTGCATTAACAGCAATTTTTCTCAAGAGCCACAAAAAAATAATTCCAAGAACAACTGAGAAAAAAAGCGAGTCAATATTTAACGTCCAAAACGTTGGATCATTGTTATTATAAGGATCAACTAATTTGAAGGTACGCAGGTCCAACTGAAGATTATTTAGATGGTGTCCTATGTAACTTCCCGCAGTCATCACTTCTCCTGATGTAGACATGATGTCTTTTACCTTTTTGTTGTTTAAAAATGCTCATTATCTAATTACAGCTGGTGTAATGATGTGAATAATCAACATAGCTAAATAGGTCAAAACCTAGCGGTACAAATGCTGCTTTAATAACTTTTACTCCCTCACTAATGGTAAAAAACCATGCAATGTGAATAGGAACATCTTTTTTAACTGCCTTTTGATAACGTATTAACAGCATAAATAAAGCATTAGGTAACCAACATGGGGATCCACTCACAAAAGTAGATAAGCCCCATTCTACACTGTTCATGTAGAAAGCTATACTAAGGATCACAAGCGCCATTAACTGAAATAACAACGGTTTTAAAGCAATTTTACCGTTGTAGTGGGAAACAGACATGACTTTTATATTTTCCCAGTATTTTAAACCTTAAATTGCTGAGTGCGTATAAAACTGCCTTTGCTCGAGAGTGTCAAGAGACAAAAACTTGCAAATTATACGACCCCTAAAAATAAATTCAATCAAATAAGTAGCGAAAACGTGAACAAATATTTAAAATTTTCGATCCAACACGAAAATAAATAAAATAATGTCAATATAATTACTATTATTTAATTATATTAAATTTTAAAATATGATCTTTGTCACATTTTAATATGGTTATTAATTTACTTAAAAAAATAAGTAAAAAAGTTAAAAAATCAAAGATAAGAAATAAAAGTTAAAATATTAATTGTTTCTTTATTAGAAATAAAGAGGAGAAATACTTGTAGATAATCTTATATAACTAATTAATAATATAATATGGTAATAAATTTATTATCCTTTTTTGTTAATTAAATGTAATGATAAAGTTAATGTATTTTCTATTTAAAATTTTAATATAATAATAATAATAATAATAATATTTAAAAATTTATTTTTTACGACTAAAAAATATCATTTTTTTGACCAAAAACAATATTAGTTGAACCCCAAAATCACTAAATGTCGCTGTTCATCAAGGCCTGGTACATCTAACGAAATAATTTTATTTATCTTAAAATTAGAAGAAAAAGTTGATATTTCATTTGCAGAAAGTATACCTTTAAGTGCGTAAAACTGTCCTCCATTTTGCTTCGGAAGATGTTGACACCATAAAAGCATATCCTGTAATGAAGCAAATGCTCGGCTTATTATGCCATCAAATTTTTCTATTGGCTGGTACTGTTCAACTCGTTTTTGAATAAGCTCTATGTTTTTAAGCATCAATTCATGTTGTATTTGTCGCAAAAACCTAACCCGTTTTCCCAAACTATCTAATAGTGTGAAATGATCATTGCGGCGAACAATAGCAAGGGGTATACCAGGTAATCCTGGACCTGTACCTACATCAATAAATCGTTTACCTGTAAGATATTTGTTAATAATAATACTATCTAAAATATGACGAACGATCATTTGTTCTGTTGATTTAACTGATGTTAAATTATATGTTTTATTCCATTTATTTAATAATTCAATATAAACAATTAGCTGTTGTATTTGTTCATCGGTCAAAATAATATCTGTTTTGTCTAATAAAGTTTTAAAATAGATTATTAAATTCATTTTAAGCACTCCCACGTAATAAACCTTGTTTTTTTAACCAGACTAATAATATGGATATTGCGGCTGGTGTAATACCTGATATTCGCGATGCTTGGCCAATAGAACTAGGTTTATAATCATTGAGTTTTGCAATAACTTCATTAGAAAGACCAGTTATTTGCTTGTAATCTAAATTGGTCGGTAATGCAGTATATTCATTACGGAGTTGTCTCTCAATTTCTTCTTGTTGACGAGTAATATAACCCTCATACTTTACTTGAATTTCAACTTGACTCGTGACTTGAGGATCATCAATTGCAGGTGAAAAATAGTTTAACGAAGTAAGTAATTTATAACTCATTTCTGGGCGGCGAAGTAAATCTTCGCCGTTCGTTTCTTTTGAAAGCGGAACAGTTAATATTTCATTAAGATCATTAATTTTATCCGAATTAGGATGTAACCAAAGGCTACGTAACCATTGACGTTCTTGTTCAATTAATATCAACTTTATGGCAAAATTTTTGCCAACGGCTTTTATCGATTAAACCAAGTTCGTACCCTTTTTCGGTTAAACGAAGATCAGCATTGTCTTCACGTAGAATAAGGCGATATTCTGCTCGTGAAGTAAACATTCGATAGGGTTCTTTAGTGCCTAAGGTACAAAGATCATCAACTAAAACACCAATGTAGGCTTGATCACGACGAGGGAACCATTCCTCTTGTTCAAAAGCATAACGAGCTGCGTTAAGTCCAGCTAGCAGACCTTGAGCTGCTGCTTCTTCATAACCAGTTGTTCCATTAATCTGACCTGCAAAAAATAGCCCTTTGATAAATTTGCTTTCTAAAGTTGGTTTTAAATCTCTGGGATCAAAGAAATCGTATTCAATTGCATATCCGGGTCGAATAATACGTGCATTTTCTAGACCTTTCATCGAAAGTATAATTTGCATTTGTACATCAAAAGGTAAACTAGTAGAAATTCCATTAGGATAAATTTCATTACTGGTTAGTCCTTCTGGTTCAAGAAAAATTTGATGTGCTGGACGATCTGCAAATCGCATAACTTTATCTTCAATGGAAGGACAGTAGCGTGGACCTATTCTTTCAATAATTCCTGCGTACATAGGACTACGATCCAAGTTATCGCGGATCACTTGGTGTGTTTTTTCATTCGTATAAGTGATGTAGCAAGTTAATTGTTGAGGATGTTGTTCAGCTGATCCGACAAAAGAGAAAACAAGAGTGGGATCATCACCAAATTGTGGTGCTAATTGGGAAAAATCTATAGTTCTTGCGTCAATTCTAGGAGGTGTGCCTGTTTTAAGTCGATCTACTCGTAAAGATAATTGTCTTAATCTATGTGATAAGCTAATAGCAGAATGATCACCAGTCCTACCACCGCTATAATTTTCTAATCCTATGTGGATTTTACCGTTAAGAAAGGTACCTACAGTCAGTACAACAGACTTTCCGTGAAATTTTAATCCCATTTTGGTTATCACACCAATAACCTGATCGTTTTTTATGATTAGGTCTTCAACAGCTTGTTGAAAGATCATTAAATTATTTTGATTTTCTAGAGCAGTTCTAATCGCTTGTTTATAAAGTACTCTATCAGTTTGAGCTCTGGTTGCTTGTACTGCTGGGCCTTTACTTGCATTAAGCGTTCTAAATTGGATCCCTGCATTATCTGTTGCAACAGCCATAATGCCACCTAAGGCGTCAATTTCTTTAACCAGATGTCCTTTACCTATTCCACCTATAGCTGGATTGCATGACATTTGGCCCAACGTATCAATATTATGGGTTAGAAGTAAAGTTTGACGTCCCATACGAGCAGCAGCCATAGCTGCTTCAGTACCAGCATGGCCTCCACCAACAATAATGACATCAAATTGTTCTGGGTAAAACATGTATAAACCTTAGCATTTAATATGACTTTGGAAGTGGATTTTACCTGATTTTTGCTAAGAGGCAAGTTATATGATCTCTGCCTAATATAAATAAGATCTTTTTATTTAAAGATTTTATTATTAGATCTTTTATTAAGATAGCGATCTTCTGTGGATAAGTGTAAATACCATAAGAAGATCATTATCTTGTTTATGATCTTTAGCTATGAATGATAAGTGATCCTACTCCGTATAAGCTGGGATTAACGTAGCTAGTTATCAACAACCAAGTTTAGCATTTAAGCTTATTCTATGGATAACTACGGGTTATTCCCTTCTTTTTCGCAAATTTACCCACATTTATTTGGCTTTTATTTATCCAAATCGATAATTTTATCTTTCCATTTTTCGATCCAAATTTCTACAAGATCTTCTGGCACTTTATTTTCTAAAATATTAATCTCCAATGTTTCTTCAACGCGTTTTGCATTATGATCCTTTAGCAGTTGATCTAATTTATAGATTGCACCATAAAAAGTATCATATTTTTTTACTACCTATCCTAATCGCACCATAATTAATCTGGCTAAGATAAGGTTTTTCTTCGCTGATCTCTTTTGCTAGAGGTTGTATATTTTCAGGCAATTCACCTGCTCCATCAGTAGAGCATACAATTAACCAAATACCTTTTGTTGGTAGCTCTTTAAACGATGGACCGTATGTGACTTCAGTATCAAAGCGATATTTTTCCAATATTTCAGCGCTGCCCATAGTGCTACTTGTAATCAATGTTACTTTTGTCATTATGAACCCTATTATTTAAAACAATGCCTATCGTATGCTGTGAATGAGTTGGGATCTATCTGTGGATAATATGGTTATTCTATTTTTTATGGATTGACAGTACGCATTATTAGATTTTGTAAAGAGATCAAGGTTTCAGTAGATTGGATCTCATCAATTGTCTGTATCTTATTAATAAGTACGTCTTGTAATGCATCAATGGATCTACACATTACCTTGATAAATATACTATATTGTCCAGTTGTGTAGTAAACTTCGACCACCTCGTCTAATTCATCAAGTTTCTTCAGCACAGTATGGTAGTCTTTTGCGCTTTTTAAAATAATGCCAATAAAGCAACAGACATCAAAACCGAGTTGCTTCACATTAATATCTACACGTGTTCCTACAATAATTCCTGCTTGTTTCATTTTTTCGACTCGGACATGTATCGTACCAGGACTTACGGCAAATTTTTTAGCTATTTCAGCGTAGGGGATCCGTGCATTTCTCAGTAGTTCATTAAGTATGTCACGATCTAGATTATCGATTTGATAATTTTCAATCATTTTAAAATACCATTTTTAACGATTATTTATTTTTAAAGGCTTTATTTTGAATATTATAAATCACAATGACTTTTTTTATTAAGTATATTGAATTTATGACCCATTTTATTGCTTAATCTATATAACAAAGCAAATAATGCTACAGATTATGAGGTAAAAAAATGGAAAAGTCATTCATCGAAAAACAACAACAAATTAGTTTTGTTAAATCTTATTTTTCGTGTTTATTAGAAAAAGAGTTAGCTTTAATTGAAGTTCAAGCACCTATCTTAAGTCGTCTCGGTGATGGGATTCAAGATAACCTGTCAGGTCATGAAAAAGCAGTACAAGTTAAAGTAAAGTCGATGCCAGATTCTGTTTTTGAAGTTGTACATTCATTGGCTAAATGGAAACGTAAAACGTTAGGTCGTTTTGATTTTAAACCCGGACAAGGGCTTTATGCCCATATGAAAGCATTGCGTCCTGATGAAGATCGTCTGACACCTATTCATTCTGTATTTGTAGATCAGTGGGATTGGGAAAAAGTAATGCTTAAGGATGAGCGCTCTCTTGACTATTTAAAACAGACTGTCATTAAAATTTATCAAGCAATAAAAGAAACAGAGAAAGCGGTTAGTTCAGAATTTGGTTTAGCACCATTTTTACCTGAGCAAATTCATTTTATTCATAGTGAAGAATTATTACAACGCTACCCTGATCTTGATGCTAAAGGAAGAGAACATGAAATAGCTAAAGAATTAGGTGCAGTTTTTCTTATTGGTATTGGAGGAAAACTATCGCATGGCCTTGCTCACGATGTACGTGCTCCTGATTATGATGATTGGACAACGCCTAACAGTGAGGGTTATGTCGGTTTAAATGGTGATATTATAGTTTGGAACCCTATATTGCAGGATGCATTTGAAATTTCTTCTATGGGCATTCGTGTTGATACAGAAGCACTTACAAACCAATTAGCAATCACCGGTGATGAAGATAGAATGTTTTTTGAATGGCATCAAATATTGGTAAAAGATCAAATGCCACAAACAATAGGTGGTGGGATTGGACAATCTCGTTTAGTGATGTTATTACTTCAGAAAAAGCATATTGGCCAAGTTCAATGTAGTGTATGGTCGCCAGAAAGCCATGCAGTTATTGCGGATATGTTGTAATTAGTTTCATAGCGTAGTAATCGACTTTTTAGCCCGGTATCAAAGTCCCAGATATAATAGAAAATATTTAGGATACAGGGTTTTCCATATTTAGATGATATAACAGCATGAAAACGATGCTGTTGAGTTTGGTGAATTTTTATTCTTTTTACTAAATTATCAGGTAACCGTTGAGCAATAAAATCTGAAATTACAACCACATTTAAATCTTTCCATTGCTTTTGTTGCATTTTTTCTAAACATTTATTTAAACAGGGAGCCAAATTGGTTCCCCCACTAAATGTTTGATTAAGAAATTGCATTAATTGTTCTAATCCATCATTATCTAATAAATCATAATCAATAACTTCCATTGAAAATATAATAATGTAACACTGACGGTTGTCACTCATGGCTATTTTCATTAAAGCGAGGCAAAAAGCTTCAGTACAATTTTCATTAAATTTTCCCATTGAACCTGAAGTGTTTATACATACAATAAATAGCCCTTTTGGTTGTTGTTCATCGTGATGTTTGACCGTTAGACGTAATATTTTTCGTTGTTGCCAATTATCGCCTTGTAACCTGTAGGTAAGTAACTGTTTTTTGACTAATTTACGATAAAATTCAAATTCGAGTTCTTCTAATCCCAGCAATGCTAATTCACTAGGTAGAAGACGTAAAATATCATTACCGTGGTTTATCCCTCTAATTTGCTCTGGTATTTGATCAGGGATTTTTTCGAATGAGATTATTGATTCTAATATTTGCTGCTTGTTTTTGTTGAGATTTCAACGAATTGCTTCTACTTAAAAGTTCTGCTAATTTTTTTAATTCAGGTTGTTGTTGTAAAAAATGGCTATACTGAATTAATAATTGAATATTATAGTAGGATTAAGTTAAAGTTCCTTTACTCATATCCCATAATTTACCAGCAGACTGATTATTTTGATTAAACATTTCTGTTAAATTTCCAGTTAATTTCAATCGTTGCTCTAATTCAGCCAATAATTGTTCTGTTTCCTGTTCTAATAATAATGTATTAAACGTTGTTACTTCAAAAATAAGATTAAGGCGCTAGCATTGAATAAACAGAGATTGTCCAGCGGGATCATGAGATATTTTTCCCAGTAAATAATACGCTTCTTGCACAAAAGAAGAATCTATTTCTGTTAATTTATTAATAGTTATCGGAAGATTGCTAAAAAATTTTGTAGTAACAAGGGCTAAATTTTGCTGATAAAGTGCAAATTCTTCGGTTAATTTAATGAGCACCAAGGTCTCTTGCAATTTTGTGATATAAATTTTTTTTTATGCTAAAAGATCTCTTAATAATATATTTTTAAGATTAGGGTACTTTTCAAAAAAATGACTAATTGAGGTGTAGCCAGTAATATTAATACAATCTCTTCTATTATTTCGATTTCATTAATAGTAGAGTAACATATCAATCGTTGTGAGATTCAACATAGATTATTAGCTCATCATCTGCGTTCTTAATTAAGATAATTTATCTGTTAGAGTTAAAAAACTTTGTTCAATCGTTGCTAGCCAATGATTTTTAATAAAAAAATGGTTGATGATGACTAAATAAAGATTTTTGCTGTTGAATTAAATGATTAAGTTTTTCGAGCTTTTCCAGCCATTTATTATCTAATTTATTTTTTATCTATTTTTTCGTATAAATAAAATGTTAATGGTTTTTTATTTACATCCAGCACTTGCAATTAATTTTTACTATTAACTTGTGCTGAAATTAATTGAGCATAACCAATACCATTAAGTTGAGCAGAAATTTTTCCTTTATTTAATGTATCGTTTATTGAACTCTTATCTATGGTAACAGAATTAACTTTTATATTATGTAAAACAAGGGGGGTATGTAAAAATAATGTTATATTTTTCGCTAATTTGCTTGGATACAGAATAATGTCGAATGCGATTGAATAAACGGTTTTCTTTCTCTAATTTAAAAGCGGTTTTATTGTTATTAATTTGAGTTGATTGCTACTATTCATTATGAAGATTATCTATTTTCTTATTGATAATTAGTTGTTGCCAATCTTCTTCTATTAATAACGTAGTAATTAACTGCGGTAATAGTTGTAATGATTACAAATCATGCCAAAGGCAATCTTTAAATAAAATAATATCTAAAGTGATATTGCATCACTCCCATTAAAAAAAGCACTAGTTTGGAGTAAGTGGATAGCTTTTCCCATTGACGATTAGAAATATAAGGTGATGCAACTAAATTATCAGTTTGCTGCCGTAATTGATAAATTATATCAAAGCAATCATCTGGTAGTTTTATTTCACAAATTTTTACTTGCCACTCTTCATATTCTTCATTATTTATTTGAAGTCGATTTGGAACAATATTTTCACTTTCTTCCTTTTTGCTATTCAATAAAGCTCTAAAATTCTGTTTCTTCTGCATCTTATTTAATCATAAACGAATAAGCATACGATCGTATAATGCTTCAAGACTACTATCTGATTCTGGTAGTTCGTTAGAGGCAGTGACAAGTAAGCACATAGGAATATTTTCTTCGTGAAAGCCATTTCTAAATTTTTTTCATTAATTGCCATTAACAAAGTATTTAATATAGCAGGGCCTGCTTTCCATATTTCATCAAGAAAGATAATTTTGGCATTAGGTAAATAGCCTATCGTTAAACGCTGATAGCGTCCTGCTTCTTTTTATACTTGAATGGAAAGTGGTCCGAAAATTTCTTCTGGCGTTGAAAAACAAGTCATTAAGTATTCAAAAGAGTGAACCGTTTTAAAGGCTTATTTTATTCGCCTGGCTATCATGCTTTTAGCAATACCAGGTGGACTTAGTAGAAAAACACTTTCTCCTGATAATGCTGCTAATAAACAAAGGCGAATAGTATGCTGCCGTTCGTATAGACCAGTTTCTAGATAATGGCTCAATTGAGCTATGTGTTCAGCTAATTGCATATACTCTTCTCCTGTATAAAAAAGAATTATTACAAATTAATTTATTGAATTTTAGTAAATTTAATAAAAAAATAAATATAATTTATTTTAGATTTTTCCTATTTACATAAAATTTTTACTGTTAGGGATCTTTTTTATTAATTAAAATTTGACCATCTTCTTGTTGTTGCAACAGAAGGAAAATTAGTGAAGATGACAGAGTAATTATACCTATAGTAATAAATGTATAACGGAAATTATCAATATGATCACCATAAAGTAGCGATTCATAAAAGTGTAAAATTGCAGCATTACTCGCAATACCAAAACTGATAGCAAGTTGTTGGGTTACAGCTAACATACTATTACCAGAACTGACATTGTTTTCTATCAAATCCGCTAGAGTAAGTATATTCATAGCGGTTAATTGGGTCGACATTGCCGCTCCCAGTAAAAACAAAGGAATTATCAAAACATAAATTGGTATATTAGTTGATTGCAATGAAAATTAAGTAATAATTAAACCAATAATAAATATTATGGTAAAAAGTGTTTTTTATAGCCATAGTGTGTTAATATTTTTGTCACAACAGATTTTGCCGATATTGAGCCTATCGCCATTGAAATAATCATTAAACCAGCTGTAACCGCTGGGTGTCCAAATCCTACTTGTAGCATCAACGGCATTAAAAACGGAATACAACCTATGCCTAGATGGGTTATAACATTACCGGCTATACCGATATAAAAAGGTTCTTGTGCTAAATAAACTTAATGGAATAATTGAATAAGCGATTTTTCTTGCGTGTAATACATAAATAAAGAGTAAAAAATGCCGCCTAAAATTATAATTAATGGTGCATAATTGGTTAAATTTTCGTTATTAAAAAATCTAAACTCATCGTCAACATTATAATTGCAGCACCAAAAAAATAAATTCTGTAGTATCAAAGACGCGTTTAGGTATTTTAAAATCAGGCATATGTTTTAGTGTATATAAAATACCAAGTAAACCGATAGGGATATTAATAATAAATATCCAATGCCAACTGGTATAAGTTACTAAAAAACCACCAAGTAAAAGGCCTAATATAGGTCCAACTAATACGGGAATAGTGATAAAATTTAAAATAGGTAGTAATTCTTCACTGCGTGGATAAGTTCTCAATAATGTAAGACGTGCAACAGGCATCATCATTGCACCGCCTATTACTTGAATGATGCGAGAAAAAACTAAAAAAACCAAAGATAATGACATTGCAGAGTAAGAAATAGCTTAAAGAAAATACACTAACTGCAAATATAAAAATTTTTCTTGTACCAAAGCGATCATGTAACGATCCACTAACAGGTATAAGCAGAGCAATAATTAATGTATAACTTATGACAACAGATTGTATGGCTAAAGGAGAATGATTAAGACTTTTAGCTATCTCAGGCAATGCAGTATTTAAAATAGTTGCATCTAAGCTTTGCATAAAAAAGGCCATAGCTGCTATGACTAGGGTAGGCCAAACATATTTTGTATTGTTTTTAACATTCAATAACCTAAAAAATAAGGTAAACCGAAATAAATCAGATTTTAAAATAGATTATCTTTTATTTATTTTAGAAAATTATAGCACTAACAGATATCTAATGAATCATTACTTATATAAGTTTGCGCCAGGCAATTGTTTCTAAATAATTCTAATGGATAAATTTAAAATTTAGATTTATAGCTCACTAAAACATAAATAAGATATTTTTGTCGAAAAAAGAGCAAACGACTAAAGTTTACAAATTATTGCTTGCCAGCTGCGTAAAACTGCCTATAATGCGTCCCCACTGAGTCAGTATAGATCGAATCAATTGAATTGACGCAGAGTAAGAAAAGTAGAAATAACTACTTGACTTTATAGATGAAAAGCGTAATATACGCCAGGTAAAACGCTATATTAACAATTTAATTAGACAATCTGTATAGGCACTTACAAAACACCATTAAAAAATATTTAATTTTAAAGTCTTGAAGAGTGACAAAATAGTGAACTTACATATAAACTAATATA
The DNA here is from genome assembly GCF_900343025.1 of Arsenophonus endosymbiont of Aleurodicus floccissimus. Classification (GTDB taxonomy): domain Bacteria; phylum Pseudomonadota; class Gammaproteobacteria; order Enterobacterales; family Enterobacteriaceae; genus Arsenophonus. The sequence continues at coordinate 239,879 of NZ_OUND01000002.1, forward strand.
AAGTAACGTTATTTTGGTCGGCGGCGAAGGCGGTTAAACATTGGTAAAGCAATGTTAAATAAAAGAGCGTTACGGTCAGTAAAAAATTTTTTGAGTATCAAGCTTTTAATTGAAGAATTTAATAATAACTTAGATTAAATGCTGACGGTAAGCCTAACACATGCGAGTCAAGAAGTAGCAGAAGGTAACTACCGGATAAGTTATTATAGCTCTTACGAGTATGGTACACGTACTACAATCGCGTATACAGAGAAAGGTAAGCCAAAAATAAAAAGTACGTTGAAGTCTGCGACTCAATAATGATTAAGCTAATTCATTGAGTTGGTTTACCAATTATGCTCTTTAACAATCTGGAACAAGCTGAAAAAGGTGGTATGAGTAAGTAGGGTAAAACCTGCCGCGTAGACGCACAGTCAGCGTAGCGTACATAAGTACGTAAACATGCCGAGAGCACCGCACAACAAAAAATTTCGCACGGCGAAGCCATCACGCTTACGTATTATTTGATAAGAAACACCTTCGGGTTGTGAGGTTAAGCGAATGAAGCGTACACGGTAAATACCTAAGCAGTCAGAGGCGATAAAAGACGTGCTAATCTGCAAAAAGCGTACTAGCCGGCGATGTCCAAATAAAAAGACCAGTGCATTAATGCACTACCGTTTGATGGATTTATGGTCAAACGAAGCAAACCGGAAAAACTGAAACATCTCAGTACCCCGAGGAAAAGAAATCAACCGAGATTCCCCCAGTAGCGGCGAGCAAACGGGGAGCAGCCCAGAGTCAACATCAATATTTACTGCAGGAGAAGGGTCTGGAAAGGCCAGCAATAAAGGGTGATAGCCCCGTATCTAAAACGGTAAGTATTGTGAGCTCGAAAAGTAAGACGGGACACGTATTATCCTGTCTGAATATGTGGGGGACCATCCTCCAAGGCTAAATACTCCTGACTGACCGATAGTGAACCAGTACCGTGAGGGAAAGGCGAAAAGAACCCCGGTGAGGGGAGTGAAATAGAACCTAAAACCGTGTACGTACAAGCAGTGGGAGCACCCGAAAGAGGTGTGACTGCGTACCTTTTGTATAATGGGTCAGCGACTTATATTCTGTAGCAAGGTTTAACCGCATAGGGGAGCCGTAGGGAAACCGAGTCTTAACTGGGCGTTAAGTTGCAGGGTATAGACCCGAAACCCGGTGATCTAGCCATGGGCAGGTTGAAGGTTGGGTAACACTAACTGGAGGACCGAACCGACTAATGTTGAAAAATTAGCGGATGACTTGTGGCTGGGGGTGAAAGGCCAATCAAACCGGGAGATAGCTGGTTCTCCCCGAAAGCTATTTAGGTAGCGCCTCGTGAACTAATCTTCGGGGGTAGAGCACTGTTTCGGCTAGGGGGTCATCCCGACTTACCAACCCGATGCAAACTACGAATACCGAAGAATGTTATCACGGGAGACACACGGCGGGTGCTAACGTCCGTCGTGAAGAGGGAAACAACCCAGACCGCCAGCTAAGGTCCCCAAGTCATGGTTAAGTGGGAAACGAAGTGGGAAGGCTTAGACAGCCAGGATGTTGGCTTAGAAGCAGCCATCATTTAAAGAAAGCGTAATAGCTCACTGGTGAGTCGGCCAGCGCGGAAGATGTAACGGGGCTAAACCATGCACCGAAGCTGCGGCAGCGACACTTAGGTGTTGTTGGGTAGGGGAGCGTTCTGTAAGCCGTAGAAGGTGGACTGAGAAGTCTGCTGGAGGTATCAGAAGTGCGAATGCTGACATAAGTAACGATAAAGCCGGTGAAAAACCCGTTCGCCGAAAGACTAAGGTTTTCTGTCCAACGTTAATCTGGGCAGGGTAAGTCGACCCCTAAGGCGAGGCTGAAAAGCGTAGTCGATGGGAAACGGGTTAATATTCCCGTACTAAGGGTTACTGCGAAGGGGGGACGGAGAAAGCTAGGCTATCCGGGCGACGGTTGTCCTGGTTTAAGCAAGTAAGCGAGTAAGTGCAGGCAAATCCGCACTGCTACAACACTGAGACGTGATAACGAGCCACACTAAGATGGTAAAGTAGTTGATGCCCAGCTTCCAGGAAAAGCCTCTAAGCGATAGGTAATCATTAATCGTACCCCAAACTGACACAGGTAGTTAAGTAGAGAATACTCAGGCGCTTGAAAGAACTCGTGTGAAGGAACTAAGCAAAATGGTGCCGTAACTTCGGGAGAAGGCACGCTGGCATTAGGTGAAGGGTCTCGCATCATCCGGAGCTGAAGCCAGTCGAAGATACCAGCTGGCTGCAACTGTGTTTATTAAAAACATGGCACTGTGCAAATACAAAAGTAGACGTATACGGTGTGACAATTGCCCGGTGCTAAAAGGTTAATTGATGGAGCGTAAGCCGTAAGGCGAACCTCTTAATTAAAGCCCCAGTTAAGGTAGCAAAATTCTTGTCGGGTAAGTTACGACCTGTACAAATAGCGTAATGATGGCCAGGCTGTCTCCACCCGAGACTCAGTGAAATTAAATTCGCTGTGAAAATGCAATGTACCCCGGGCAAGACGGAAAGATTCCGTAAACCTTTACTTATAGACACTGAACATTGAGCCTTGATGTGTAGGATAGGTAGAAGGCTTTGAAGTGTGGACGCCAGTCTGCATAGAGCCAACGTTAAAATACCACCCTTTAATGTTTGATGTTCTAACTTAGGCCCGTAATCCGGGTTGAGGACATTGTCTGGTGGGTAGTTTGACGGGGCGGTCTCCTCCAAAAGCCTAATGGAGGAGCACGAAGGTTAGCTAATCACGGTCGGACATCGTGAGGTTAGTGCAAAGGCATAAGCCAGCTTGACTGTGAGCGTGACGGTGCTGGCAGGTAAAAAAGTAGGTGTTAGTGATCCGGTGGTTCTAAATGGAAGAGCCATCTCTCAATAGATAAAAGGTACTCCGAGGATAACAGGCTGATACCGCCCAAAAGTTCATATCGACGGCGGTGTTTGGCACCTCGATGTCGGCTCATCACATCCTGGGGCTGAAGTAGGTCCCAAGGGTATGGCTGTTCGCCATTTAAAGTGGTACGCGAGCTGGGTTTAAAACGTCGTGAGACAGTTTGGGTCCCTATCTGTCGTAGGCGAAATAAGGGGCGTTGCTCCTAGTACGAAAATAAGAGGATCAAAGTGGACGCACCACTGGTGTACAGGTTGTCATCCCAAATAGCATCGCCTGGTAGCTAAGTGAGGAAAAGATAACCGCTGAAAGCATCTAAGCAAGAAACTTGCCTCAAGATAAGTCTTCCCTGATAGTAATGTCCTATAAAGGGTGTTCAAGACGAGGACGTAGATAGGCTGGGTGTGTAAGCGCGTATTTATACGTTGAGCTAACCAGTACTAATTGACCCGAGAGGTTTAACCTGACAACACCAAAGGTGTTTTGAGAGAAAAAGAATTTTAGCTTGTTTTGAATTGAATCTGGTCGGATTTTGCTGAAGGCAAAGGTGTGGTCGCTACTGAAGTAGGTGAGCAAGCCAAAAAGCAGCGAAATAAGATAGGTAAATAAAAAAGAATTTGTCTGGCGGTAATAGCGCGGTGGTCCCACCTGAACCCATGCCGAACTCAGAAGTGAAATGCCGTAGCGCCGATGGTAGTGTGGGGTCTCCCCATGTGAGAGTAGGGAGCTGACAGGCTTTAATTATGTTAAGAAAGCCACCTAAGAGGGTGGCTTTTTGACGTTTGGTTAGTTATATTTTCGTTATCTTAAATTAAGTTAATTATCGTTATTATATTTGAAATAAATTTTTCATTTTCAATGAATTTAATAACTGAGTTTACTACCAATTATTAGCAGAAATTAAGCAGCGTTATATTAAACTGTTAGAAGATTACCCGCGTTTTGAAATAGCGGAAAGTTTTTTTAATTCAGTCTATTGTCGATTATTTCAACATTGTTATCTTACCTCTTAATAATTTATTTTTACTTCATAGCCAATAAATCGTTTTTGTGATACACCGCGTCTGTTATCTCGTTGTTTTTCTATTCATATGGGGCTTAAAAAAACCATAGAAAATATTTTAATGGATATTCCGTTCCGTCTAGCTTAGGAAGATTTACCGAGAGATGTAAGTTATATCGTTAATTATCTTAAAAAGACATTTTATGCTAAACAATTAGCTGACGTCAAATTTGAGATAGCAAATGAATTATTTTATCATAATAAAGCAGCTTGGGTAGTAGGTAAAATAATGATTGGGAAAATTGTTTATCCATTTTTATTGCCAATCCATAATAATGAGCAGGGCGGTATTTATGTTGATACTTGCCTAACTAATTATAACAATGCCAGTATTATATTTGGTTTTGCTCGTTCCTAGTTTATGGTCTACATTCCATTTCCTGAGGCGTTGGTTTTTTGGTTAAGAGATATTTTACCGGGAAAGTCAATTGCCGAATTATATATGTCAATTGGCTATCAGAAACATGGAAAAACCGAGTATTATCAAGAATACCTGGCTTTTATAAACTTTTCACAAGAACAGTTTATTATTGCTCTAGGTATCAAAGGTATGGTAATGCTAGTTTTTACTTCGCCTTCTTTTGAACGAATTTTTAAAGTGATTAAAGATCGCTTTTTGCCACCAAAGCAAGTTACACCGGAGCGGGTGCAGGCATGTTATCGAATAGTTAAGGAACATGATCGTGTAGGTAGAATGGCGGATACACAGGAGTTTGAGAATTTTGTCATCACCAAAAAATATATTATTGAAGAATTGATGGTAGAATTATGGCGTGAAATACCATCAAAACTGCAAGATTTAGGTGATAAGATTTTGATCTGTCATCTCTACATGGAAAGAAAGATGATCCCACTAAATATTTACACTGATCAAGTTAAAAGTGAAGAATTAAGATGGATCATTGAAGATTATGGTAATGCTATTAAACAATTATCGGCGGCAAACATTTTTCCATGTGATATATTATTTAAAAATTTTGGTGTCACTCGTCATAAACGGGTAGTTTTTTACGATTATGATGAAATTTATTATATGACTGAAATGAATTCTCGAAAAATACCAGAACCACTTTATCCCGAGCAAGAAATAGCTGATGAACCTTGGTATAATGTGGCTGAACATGATGTATTTCCAGAAGAGTTCCGCCATTTTCTTTGTAATGGATCTAGCTATTAGGAAATATTTTGAATATGTACCATACTGATCTGTTTAGTGCAGAATATTGGCAATCATTACAAGAAAAAATATGTCAGGGCCTATATAGCTGATGTTTTTGCTTATCCGGTAAAGCAAAGGTTTTGTCAACGCTCATTTTAATATAAGCAAGTGTTGTCATATATAATATAAATAGCATGTCTAATTAATTTCTAGCTATTTAATAAATTTTTAATGAATAGCGCCATATTCACGACTGATCTGTTTTGCTGCTTGTAAAATAAACCGAACTTCCCGATTTGATGTATGAAACCATGCTGTTTCAATATTTCTAGTAAGCGGATGGGTTGTTGAATTGGCTAACCTAGCTTGGATAGCTAGGCTCAGTTAGCGATATTTCACCTATGGATACAAAAATAATATTCTAATAGGGTTAAACCTCGGCTTAATGATTGAACTTGCGGGACTGATAGTATGCTATTGTTAGTGATTTTAATTTTTTTCTTATTATTTATTGCCATTTTTTTCATCTTATCAGCTCTCCAAATTCGAATAAATTTCTATTTACTATGAACGAAATAGAAATAAATTCTCATCGGTGGAACTGATTGTTTTTGTTAGCTAAAAAATATTTACGGTATCATCGCTATTGGAATATTCTATTTTTAGTCAAGCATAATTATTATTAAATACTAATCTGTTAATAATTTTTAGATGGATTTATTAATAATATTAATTGGTTATTAAGTAAAGTATTTATATTTTAATAAGTTATTATTCTAAATAAGAAAAATATTATGCATTTTAAATTTATGGAAATAAATTTCTAAGAATATCTAAATGTGGAATATAAGTATCATTAATGATATTAAAAGTTTTTTGATTTTACAATTAATTCGACAAATAAAACAGAGCAACCCACAACAGCAAATAAATTTTATAAATTATCTTTAGCCATAGAAAAATGGAGTGATCCGTCTTATAAAGGTGAAATAGAACAATATTTATAAACTTTTTTCCGTCATCAATCTATTGATAATACTAAATCAGTTTATGCTAAGCTGTCAACATTTATTCGGCTTGCTACATTGGCAGGTGAACCACACCGAAATGGTTTTAAAATATAAATGGTTCCGTATTCGGATATACCAAGTGCGCATTCTCATTTCGGTTTTAGTAAAATAGATATATTAGTCAACGGTATATTGGATAAGGTATCTATGTGGTTTGGTGATCCGATGAATGAGTTATTTTATGCAATGAAAGTGCCTTTAACAAATTCTTCTGAATATTTGGTAGGAGAAAGTAGTATGTCAATAAAAGAGATCAATGCTTTTATGCAGAATGATTTGGCACTGATTATAGATGATAGTGATCCACACGGCTTTAGTCTACAAGGTGTAGATGACAAGAATTAAAATCGTTTAAATATAGCTAACTTTTCTTTAGAGGTTAGAGAGAAATTGGCAGCAAATAAGTATTTCTTACAGACTTTTATTATGGCAAAAATGAAATGTTTTGATTATTTTCTACTACAGTTTCATCTTTATTATTGATTTTTTGTGAACTTGCTGGCCATAATTCTCTTGAGACGGCTAAAAATTTTAAACAGGAATTTGATAAAATTAGAGAAAATACCGAAAAAATTTTGTTTAATTTATTTAATCAAAAGAATATAGATACAGATAATATTATTGAACATTGTAATAATCTAATGAAGAAAATATAATTCTTATATTTATAATGATGATTTAAAATTTTTTATAACAAAGAGTATTTATTAATGAATACTCTTTTTATTTATATTTTTAGTTAATATAGTACTATTTCTGTATCATGTGAATTTATTTTTATTTAAAATGAATTTATGTAAAACAATAATTAATAAATGTTAATTATTATTATATTTATTTTTTTAAAATTTACTTTTTAAATATAAGTATTATTTTCTTTATATTGGTAAAATAGTTAACTTGGGTACTTTTATTTATATGGTTAATCATTTTTTGGATATGTTAATGGGGGTTATTTCTGATTGTATTAGATATTATATATAATATGCAACAAATAAATACAAATGAAACTAAGCAAACTGTAATAACTGACTTTGATAAATTATCACAAGTAATGAATCAGTGGGGGTTGCTTTCTAATAAAAGTGAAATAGAAGAGCAATTGCAAATATTATCTGAACCCAATAAAAAAGATTCTATTTCTACCATAAAAATGGCTTATAAGAAAATTTTAGCCTTTATTCTACGTGCAGAATTTGCTTGTGAAAAACATCTATATGATTTTAATATTGAGGTGGTTGTGGAATACAATAATCCAAGTAAAATTGTTAGTAAAAAATATATTTAGTCAGAGTTTTACTATTTTTTATGATCCGATGACAGAATTATATAATGTATTAAAGAGACTTTTAATGAATGGCACTCAATATTTAGATATTGAAAGTGATATAGAGGAAAAACAGCTTATTAACTTTATAAGAGATAATGTTAACTTAACGATTAATAAGAAAGAAAAAAGAGGGTTTAATATGCCGGTGTTACAGAAGGTAATCAGGCGCGCTTAGGGATAGGCGAATTTCCTTTAGAAATTCGTTATAAATTAGCTAAGAGTAGTCAATTATTTCAAACTTTTATTATGGAAAAAATGAAATATTTTGATTGTTTTTGGGATATTTCTATATCTTATGTTACAATTGTTGCAGAATTAGTGAATGATATTAGGACAGAAAAAATAACCACAAAAATAAAGCAACAATTTAAAGATATTAAGTGTAAGATAGAAGATGAGTGATTTAAACAATTAACCGAAAATCCGTATGTATTTGCTGACTATTACAATCGTATTATGAATGAAAGTGTATGGTGATAAATTTATTTTTTACCCTCTTTAAAAAGAGACTGCTTATATTTTTTTGCAATGAATTAGTTTTAATGTTTTGATAATTGTATTTAATTTTCTTTTTTTTTACATTAAATTTCCTAACAGTTTATTAATGAATGATACTATTTAAATAATAGCTTTTATGCTAGATGAAGATTAATTATTTTTAATTAAGAAATTTTTAAATATTGTAACGTAAGAGAAACAAAATATTTTTATTATTCTTATTGACTTTTTTATAATTATTAATTTCTAATTTTATTGCATAATGTTTTAATTATTTAGAAAATTAAATAATTTTAATGAGAGAAAAGAAAAATTTTTTATTTAATTAGTTGGTTTTGTTAGTAAAAAAATATAATAAATGTAGCTATAGTAATGAATATTAGTAAATAAGGAATTTGAAGATGAATGAAATTTATTTAAGATAATTTTATTAGATATGATATTGTTTTAAAAATGTAAAATATTATTAATATTCTCAGTTTTATAATACAGTTTTTTCTCTCGTGTTTTGATTCAGGTTAATATTTGGATAGTGGACTAAATGAAAAAAAATATTTATAACTTGGTCGATATTATTGAATTTTTCAATGGCAAAGAGTGATGTTTTGCCATAAATTGACATGAATATAGCAAATAATACGCAATCCGTTGAACAAGAAAAAAACGATTCGTTTAGCCAACAATTAAAAAAGCATCTCAAGGTGAGATGAATGCCATAATGCATGTTGCGATAACTTATCTTTATGGCTCAAAAGATATACAAGAAGACATTCGGAAAGCCAATTTTTAGTTTGAAAAAGCGGTTGTAAAAGGCAATAGCGATGCATTTTATTATATGGTATTGATTAATAAAGAAAAAAAATTATAAAGCTACCGTGACCTGGTTTCAGTGTGGCGCAAACAAAAGTGATCCTTACGCTCAATCTGGTTTGGGTTATATGTATAGCGTTGAGTTAGGAGTCAATAAAAACTACAAACAAGCGAAAAATTGGTATGAAAAAGCCGCTTTGCAGCAGGATGCTTATGCTCAGTTTGTTTTGGGATATTTATACCAGAATGGGTTTGGTGTTAATCAAGAATATCAGAAAGCAAGAGAGTGGTATGAGAAAAATGCTGATTTAGGTGATTTAGGTGCATTGAATAATTTAGCGCAAATTTATGAGAAAGGTTATGGCGTTAAGAAAAATCCGGCTTATGTTATTGAATTGTATCGGCGCGCAGCATATAACGGTGATGCTATTGCTCAATGTAATATTGGATTTATTTATGATGATGGTAAATATTTAGAGAAAAATAATTATCAGGCTTTTTATTGGTAAAAACGAGCCGTAGAGTAAGGATATGTTGATGCACAGTATCGTCTTGCAGAATTTTATCAACATGGCTATGAAGTCGAGCAGAATGCTATTATAGTCAAGAAGTGGTATGAGGTATTAGCGGATGCTGGTTAGTCTGATGCAAGTATGAAAGTTGCTTATTATTATGAAAAAGGCATCGGTATAAAAAAAGATCTTACTAAGGCTGCGGAATTGTATCTGATCATGGTAAATAGAGGTGAAGCTGAAGCGCAATACCGACTGGCGAAACTCTATTTGGCTGGTCAAGGTATTAATAAGCAACCTAAAAAATCATTTAGCTTAATGCAGAAAGCAGCGCAGAAAATACAACAAGCAAAAAACCAGTTAGGACTTTTTTATTTATATGGCATAAGGACTGAAAAAAATCCACAAAAGCTAGTGAACTGTTTTTGTCTGCGGCTTATAAACAAGAAACTGATACACAAAATAATTTAGCGGTATTATATGCTACAGGCGAGGGCCGTAAAGAAAAATATTTTTCGTGCCGTTATGTGGTTTGCAACTGCGGCAAAACTTAATAATAGTCTTGCGAAAGAAAATCTTACACGATTACAAACCAGCTTGGTTGTGAAGCCGACAGATTTGAAATTATCAAAAAAATATGACTAAAACTTTCCATTGGTGAAAATAAATCTTACCGCGTCATTTACCATTAGTCATTTTAAGCGGTGATGATATTTCGGTTATTCAAAAAGATTTTTATGCAGTATTTGAATAATCGTCTCTGCTTCTTTATCAGAGACCAATAGGCAAATATTATGACTACTGGCTCAGTAACATATCATACGGATATTATGAGTTGCTAGCGCGCTAAAAATGTGACTTCCCAGACCATTTATTGTGATAAGTTATTACTAACAATTGCAACTAGTGCTAACTCCTCCTCAACATCTACACGACATAATTTGGCTAATTCTGTCATTAAAGTGTCAGTTAATCGGTTTCCTTTGGTAGTGGTAGAGCCAGTTGTATCCAAGGTTAAAGCAATGCTAACTTCGGATGTAGTAATGAGATCAACAGAAGTATGATGTTGTGATAATATCGTCAATACTTCAGCAAGAAATCCGCGAGCGTGAAGCATATTTAGACTATGCAAAGTGAGAAGCGTCTGTTTTCTCCGTAGGGTCAGCGCTCGAAATTGAGGTAATTTCTCGGTGCGGGCGCAGATATAGGTGCCACTCTTTTCTGGTATTTTGCTTGAGCCAACAAATACGGGTATCCCTACCAGAATAGCAGGTAACAATGTTGCTGGATGTAAGATTTTAGCGCCGAATACAGCCATTTCTGCGACTTCATTAAAAGTGATAGCGCTAATCGATTTGGCACTAGCAACAATACGAGGATCGGTCGTATAGATACTGGCAACATCTGTCCAGATATCAACCTGGTCAAAGGATAGCGCTTCAGCAATCAGCGCAGCGGTGTAATCGCTACCTCCTCGCCCTAATGTTGTTGTCCGGCCGGCTTCATCCTGGCTAATAAAACCTTGAGTTACAATCAGTTTTTCTTACAGTTTAGGTAGTAGATATTTTATTAGCTAGTCGCTTTAATTGTTGCTGATTGGGTTTGGTTTTACCAAATTTATCATTGGTTTTAATAATATTATGAACATCAAACCAGATTGCGATCACCCCTCGTTGTAGTAGGATTTCGACAAAAAATAAGTAGCTTGACATCAGCTCACCATAACTGACAATTTCATCAATCTGTGGTGCGGTAAGGGGTTGTTGGGTCGTGACTGCGGATAAAGAAGTAAGTCTTGCCAGCAAGTGATAAATTATTGGTTGAATGCTAAGAGGGTTGTCTAGACAATTGATTATCGTGTATTGACGCTGACGAATTTGTTTTAATAGCGCCTTACGTCTATTGTCATTACACGCCTCAGTAAGTTTGATCAGCAGATTGGTAATGCCTGATGAAGCTGAGAGTACAACAATTCGCACATTTTTATTAGCAATAACGATATCCGTGCTTTTATACATGGTCTCATAATTAGCGACACTGGTGCCACCAAATTTAGCAATATGAAATTTTTTATTTGCGGAGGCGGTAGAAACTGCGCTCATAATACTATCTCCATGTATTTGAAAGGCGAACAATTAATTTACCATTATCTAGTTGTTGTCTGAAGGTCAATTTATTTTTAGCGAAATCAATAATTTTTATAATTACCAAAAAATTATTGATTTTATCAATATTCGATCAATTGAAGAGATACAATTAAATTGGTCAGCGGAAGGCATTAAAAGAAGTTAAATTGGTGGGGAAAATGAGTTACTATCCAGTCATTGGTAGTTGTAAATCTGAGTTGAAGAAAGAGAGAGAGTATTTCAATGGAAAACATTAATCCAAGTCTAACAGTGGCATGGCACGAATTAGAACAACATTATCAATCAGTAAAAGATATCCATCTGTGTAATCTTTTTGCTAATGATGTTGATCGTTTTGCTAATTTTTCACTCACTTTTAATGAACAGATCTTGGTTGATTTTTCTAAAAATCGAATAACTAAAAATACCTTGCTTAAATTATTAGATTTAGCAAAAGAGACAAAGTTAAGTGTCGCAATTAACAGCATGTTTTCCGGAGAGAAAATTAATAAAACAGAAGATAGAGCTGTTTTGCATATTGCTTTACGTAATCGTAGCAATAGCCCGATAAAGCTTGATGGTGTTGATATTATGCCACAAGTTAATGCTGTGCTAGACAAAATGCGTTGTTTCAGTGAACGAGTCATTAATGGTGATTGGAAAGGTTATACTGGCCAGGCAATAACAGATGTTGTTAATATTGGTATTGGAGGTTCTGATCTTGGGCCATATATGGTAACCGAAGCACTCAGACCTTACAAAAACCATTTAAATATGCATTTTGTTTCCAATATAGATGGCAGCCATATTGCTGAAACATTGCAAAAAATTAAGCCTGAAACAACATTATTTTTGATTGCTTCTAAAACTTTTACCACCCAGGAGACAATGACTAATGCTCACACAGCCAGAAAATGGTTTTTAGCTGCCGCTGAGGATGAAACACAGATCGCCAAACATTTTGTCGCTTTATCAACCAATGAGCAACAAGTGGCCAAATTTGGCATCGATACACAAAATATGTTCAAATTCTGGGATTGGGTTGGCGGTCGTTACTCATTGTGGTCTGCTATTGGCCTGTCGATTGTTTTATCCATCGGATTTAATAATTTTGAGCAATTACTAAGTGGCGCTCATGCAATGGATCAACATTTTGCACAGACACCTTTTGAGCATAATATTCCGGTAATATTGGCGTTAATCGGGATTTGGTATAATAATTTTTTTGCTACTGAGACTGAAGCCATTTTACCTTATGATCAATATTTACATCGATTTGCGGCTTATTTTCAACAAGGCAATATGGAATCAAATGGTAAGTATGTTGATCGTAATGGCAAAAAAGTGAATTATCAAACCGGGCCCATTATTTGGGGTGAACCAGGTACTAATGGTCAGCATGCATTTTATCAATTAATCCATCAAGGTACCAAACTTATCCTTTGTGATTTCATTGCACCAGCGATAAGTCATAATCCATTAAGTGATCACCATAATAAATTAATGTCTAATTTTTTTGCTCAAACAGAAGCGTTAGCATTTGGCAAAAATCGGCTTGAAGTAGACGAAGAATTTAAAGCGGCAGGTCAAGACCCAGCTAAAATGGCCAATGTGGCACTTTATAAAGTTTTCCAAGGTAATCACCTAACTAACTCTATCCTTGTTAATCAAATTACGCCATATACGCTAGGCGCTTTGATTGCGATGTATGAACACAAGATTTTTGTGCAAGGTGCTATATTTAATATTTTTAGTTTTGACCAATGGGGGGTCGAACTTGGTAAGCAATTAGCTGGTCGCATTCTGCCTGAGCTGTCAACTGAAGATCAAATTAACAGCCATGACATTTCTACCAATGGCTTGATTAATTGTTTTAAAAGCTGGCGACAATAATTTTTATTACCAAAGCTTGTAACAGCAGGTTTTGGTGACAAAAAATAACCTGCCAGATAGATCACTTCTTGCTAATATAAAGATTGCAAAATTAATAAAAATTTTGCAATCAGAGATAACTTTTTATATAAATTAGCAGATCCTATCATTCCATTCATTATTAGCATGCTATCTTGTATGTTAAATCTCAAGATAGAGTGAGAGAAATATTCTATGGGCGTAACTGTAAAGATAAGCCATATCAATCAGTCACTTTTCTGCAATCAACCGATTCATTGGTTTTCGACGCAAGAAGTTACCGTATCGAATCCAATATATAATTGGTTAACCGAACAATGACTCAGCGTCTTGCGCGTTATTGCCGGCAAGTCACCGTAAAACTTTATCAAGAAGGTTTTGTTCTGTTAGATAGTCAGGACGAAGAAGCTAAACTTTTACCTAATAGTCAACGTTATTGGTTACGTGAATTGGTACTTTTAGGTGATGATTGTCCATGTTTATATGAGCGGACGGTTATTCCAGAAGAAACATTAACTGGCCCTGAACGCGAGCTAATAAATTTAGGCAGTGTGCCATTGGGAAAATACCTGTTTAGTGGAAATAATTTGACTCGTGATTATATTAATCTAGGTATACAGAATAGTTGTTGGGTAAGGCGTTCATTGTTAAGATTATCGGTTAAACCTTTATTATTAACAGAACTTTTTTGCCAGATTCACCTATCTATACAAAATAATAGGGAGATAAATAGATTGGAAGGGCAAACAACTTTGAAATTGAATAAATGGCGCGTCTATTTTCGTTTAATGCGTATTGATAAACCGATAGGTATTTTATTATTACTATGGCCTACTTATTGGGCATTATGGTTAGCAAGTCGAGGGTTACCAGATCTTTTTATTTTATTAATTTTTACTGCGGGTGTTTTTTTGATGCGTGCAGCTGGTTGTGTTATCAATGATTTTGCGGATCGAAAATTTGATGGTTATGTTGTCAGAACCAAAGAACGTCCCTTTCCTAATGGTGATGTAACAAAAAAAGAAGCTAAGACACTATTTTTTTTATTGATTGTCATCGCTTTTATATTAGTGTTAACCTTGAATAAAATAGCAATTTGGTTATCGGTGATTGGATTGTTATTAGCTTGGATTTATCCATTTATCAAACGATTTAGCCATTTTCCGCAAATTCTACTGGGTGCTGCGTTTGGTTGGTCAATTCCAATGGTATATGCAGCAGTTAGTGAGTACTTACATTTAGAATGTTGGTTATTATTTCTGGTTAATATTATTTGGTCTATTGTTTATGATACCCAATATGCGATGGTTGATCTCAATGATGATATAAAAATTGGTGTAAAATCAACCGCAATTATTTTTGCCGGTTTTGATAAATTAATTATTGGCATTTTACAATTAGCTATGGTGCTGGTGTTATTTTATATAGGGCAACTGCTAGATTTGGGTGGGTTTTATTTTGTTAGTTTGATATTGGTATTAGGCTTATTTACCTATCAACAAAAACTAATTGCCAATCGACAACCAATATTATGTTTTAAAGCATTTATGAATAACAATTATGTGGGATTGGTTTTATTTATTGGCATCTTATTAAATTATTTTTAATTATAAAGAATAATCTCGAATGATTATCTTTTATAACGTTGGTCGACTTCAGTCTAAATCCGTTTTACGTTACTATACTAATATAAAGATGATTTATTTAGGTAATGGTTCTTAAGTAACGTGTTTGACACTTTCAATAGTTAAGCACACTTCAGGAGATATTAATTTAGCGATAATACGATAAAGCCGTTGTGCATTGGCGATGATAATCGCATCTTCTTCTCTATTAATATAACCTTCCTGCTTTAATGTACTTACCAGTGTGGAGAAAACTGCTTTATCAAAGAATTCAGGCGCGTTGATACCATGTAGTACAGATAGACGTTGAGCAAGAATACGGCTCTCTTTTTCTAATATTCCTCGGCTAATTTCAGGTATCGTACTCAGTAGGTAAAGTGTAATCGCATATCGTTGTAGAGTTTCTTTAATACCAGCAGCTAAAAGCTGAAGATGGCGAATGCGAGCTGGATTGATAGTTACAACACCCTCTAATGTTAATAATATTAGTTGTTGACGCACCAATTCATTCAGCAGAATATCGATAGATTCAGGTAATTCTTCTATGCTATATCGCATGAAGAGTTCTGCTTTTAAGAATGGATAAATGAGTGCAATTTGATCACTAATTTCCTGGCGTTGAACACTTTCATTATGTAATATGATATTGGCTACCAAAGAAGGCAAAACCAATAAATGCATGATATTATTTCGATAATAAGTCATCAATACAGCATTTTCTCGAGGTAATACTATAATATCGCCCATGCTGTCATGTTCGACTTCAAACTTATCCAATTGCAATGCGTCTTCTAATAGTTGCTCAGAAGTTTTGCTGGGTGTCGTGCTATCATCGCTATAAGGTACATTTCTTAATAGTTGGAGGTAACATTCGATTTGTTCAATTAATTGTTCACGGGTTAACGCACGTTGGCGTGAAGCTAATAAAGCAGTTGAACATAAATTGACTGCATTAGCCGCAGCAGCGTTGTTAATTCTAACCATGATTTTATGAGCTAACCGAGTTACGGTTGAATTTAGCCAAGTTGGACGTTGGGGCTCAATAGCATCGATAGATTGACGCCACTCGGGAACATGTTTGTTTAAATATTGTGTTAGTGCAATCGGTTGGCCAAAATTAACATAACCTTGGCCTAGTTTACGCAATTTGCGTAGACCTCTTAACATTGAGAAAAAACCTTCTTTCTCTTTTGCTGCACCTTTTAGTTCCTTAGCGTAGGTCGCAACTTCTAATACATGTTCATAACCTATGTAGATTGGAACAATTGTAATTGGACGTGAATCACCTCGCAGCATTGCTTGTAGGGTCACCGACAGCGTACCAGTCTTTGGTTCCAGTATTCGACCTGTTCGAGAGCGGCCACCTTCAACAAAATATTCAATTGAATAGCCACGCGCAAATAATTCGCTGAGATATTCACGAAATATGGTCGAGTAAAGTTTATTGCCTTTGAAAGAGCGACGAATGAAAAAAGCACCTAAGCGACGAAAAATTGGCCCAGCCGGCCAAAAATTAAGGTTAATACCTGCGGCGATATGAGGCGGAACTAAACCTTGATGATAAAGCACGTAAGATAATAATAGATAATCCATGTGACTACGATGAGAAGGAATATAGACAATTTCATGGCCATCTTGTGCTAATTGGCGCACACGTTCGGCGTATTGCACATTAATTCCTTGATAGAGTCGATTCCATGTCCAACTAAGTACGCGGTCGGTAATACGGATCGCTTCATAGGAAAAATTAGCGGCAATTTCTTCCATCATGGCAATCGCATTATGTTTTGCTTTCTCAAGGGAGATTTTTTTTGCTTTAGCTTCATCTCCAATTGCTTTTTCTATCGCTTTTGAAGTTAACAGTTTATTGAATAGATTGTGGCGTACAGGGAGTTTAGGGCCAACCGCAGCTAATCGTTGCCGTGAATAGTGAATTCGAGCTACTCGGGCAAGTTTATTGGCGATAATTTTATCAGTACCATATTCGCCAGCCATTTGGTGTAAAGAGACAGTGGGAGAAAAACGAACAAAACTGTCACGTCCTAACCAGATAACGGCAAAGAATTTTTGGATACCATTCAGTAAACGTAACGGAGGTGCTGGCGAGTGACCTTCTCGACCAGGCGCTCGGCCGAACATTACTGATACGGGTAGCATCTGAATGTCTAGCTCGGGATTATGGCAATGAAGATCAAGGTAAGCAGTAAATGTTTTTACTGAATCTTTACGCGGATCTGGCGAATAATAACGAAATACACGTGGGCCATCATCGATAAAGACATAGGCAGGTAATTTAATTTCGTCTATTTCAATCGGATCGAGTGGATCAGGTAAGCCAATAGAACAACATTGTTGCCGTAACGTCAATAAATCTGTTTTAGAATGATAAGGTAATACATGTAGAAAAGGACGCGTCGTATCAAGACGCAATTCTTTAATTGGATCTGCTGGTATGAGCTTACTTTTTACCAGCAATTTTATTGGGAAATCTAATAAATTATAGTAAATTTTAAGCCAAAATGACATAGATGAGCGATAGCCTCTTGTTTGAATCCTACCAAAGCATATCAGAAATAGTAATTAATATCTGTTTAAAAGATAATAATTATATTAAATCCCACATTTATCTAAACCTAGAGAGTAAAATTTATTGCGAATCAAACAACTGGTTTAATCTGAATTATTAAAGCAACTGGTTATTGGCTGAAAGGGTTAAGAGCAGCCTGGAAGAGTGAAGCCGCTTTTAGACAAGAAGTAATTATGGAGGTTATTGCCATTATTGAGGCTTTTTTACTTGATGTGCAATGGATTGAACGGTTATTACTTATTAGTTCAATGGTATTAATCACTATTGTTGAATTATTAAATAGTGCGATTGAAGCAATGGTTGATAGAATTGGTACAGAATTGCATGAGCTTTCCGCTAAAGCGAAAGATATCGGCTAGGTGGCGGTTTTTATTTCAATTTGTTTAGCAATTTTTATTTGGTCAGTTGTAATTGGTAATCATTATTTCGTGAGCTAGTTATAAAAAATAGGGTTTTACACATTTATTGGTTTTAAATCTTAATATAACTGTATATAATTACAGTTACAATGTGTGGATACGAATAAATAGGGGGCGAAATGAAAGAATTAACGTTGAGGCAGCAGCAGGTCTATGATTTAGTGCGTGAACACATTACGCAAACGGGTATGCCGCCGACACGCGCTGAAATTGCATCAAGTTTAGGTTTTCGTTCACCAAATGCAGCAGAGGAACACTTAAAGGCTTTGGCGCGTAAAGGGGTGATAGAAATTGTTTCTGGGGCGTCTCGCGGTATCCGGCTACTGCAAGAAGAACATGAGAATGAAGGATTACCACTTATTGGTCGGGTGGCGGCAGGGGAACCCTTACTTGCTCAAGAACATATCGATAGTCATTATCGGATTGATGCTACTATTTTTAGGCCTAGTGCTGATTTTTTATTGCGTGTTAATGGCATGTCAATGAAAAATATTGGAATTATCGATGGGGATTTACTTGCTGTACATAAAACCCAGCAGGTACATAATGGACAAATCGTTGTAGCGCGTATTCATGATGAAGTGACGGTTAAACGCTTCAAGCAAGTGGGTAGTAAAGTTGAATTAATTACTGAAAATCCTGAATTTGAGCCCATTATTGTGGATTTGCGGACACAAAGCTTAACTATTGAAGGACTAGCTGTTGGTATTATTCGTAGTAGTAAATCATTTTAGTCAAACTTTTAGCTCTAATTAATTTTTTAAGTAAATTCAGCTTAATTTATTGAATATAATATTATTTTCTAGTTTGTTTGATTTTTTAATTGATAGGTATTAAGCAAACTATTTTTTAAATTTTTATTGCTTTTTTTAATAAAGGCTGGTTGTATAAGCCGCCGGCTTTTATATCACTATTTAAGCCTAATAATGCTTAACTTTGACACTGTTTTTTCTCAATTTTGTAGCAGGGTAAGCATAGCCCATGGCTTTCAACAACGGTATGGAACAATTGAAAACTAGTCTGTTTGGCTAATTTTAAAATAGCAGTTTCTACCGCCTGGCCATTACTTTCGGCGAACACTACCGCAACTATCACAAATTAGCATAACTGAGGTATGTTTAGGATCCTCAAAATGATGACAAATAACATAGCTGTTTGTTGATTCTATCTTGTGTATAAAGCCTTGTTCTAACAGAAATTCCAGGCCACGATAAATCGTCGGTGGTTTAGCTTGAGGTTCAGAAATTCTAAGTAGATCAAGTAAATCATAAGCACTAATAGAACAAGGTTGGGCTGCTATAAGGCGTAATACTTCTTCTCTTTGGGGTGTCAAACGTACATTACGTGCTTGGCATATTTTTTTTGCCTGGGACAGTATTTTTTCTTGATCTTGCTTTGCCATGAATTATCCTAAGGTAAAGATCATTATAATAATGATATTATCATATTTATACTTTTTGATATCTACCATAGTTCTAAAATAAATAATATCTTTTACTATTTTCTAATAATGCTTTTTTATTTCCTGTTACGATAAACTGATACTTAATTGGAAAATGGAATAAATATTGAGTAGAAATTAAGATTATTAATTTTGATTATCTAGTTAATTAATATAAGTTATTTCTATTTAAATTAAGGGCTATAAAATGGATCACAAGTTTTAATTGCGAACATGCCTCCCTCTTTACTAAGATTCTTATCACAATTCTATTATATTATTTTTTATAACTGAAAATTATCAGTAACATTTTATATATTGCTTGATTTTTAAAGAAGTTAATAATGCGTGATAGCAAAAAAATACACCATGTTTTTATACTTATGCAGGTATAAGGTAGTGGTAAATAAGCAGTGGCGAGTGGGATCGCTCAAAAAATAGGAATTGCGTTTTTAGATGGTGATTTTTTGCATCCACGTGTCAATATTAGAAAGATGTCGGATGGCCATACATTGAATGATGCTGATCGACTGCCTTGGCTTAAGGCATTGAGCGATGCTATTTTTGCTATGCAAAGAACAACTAAGGTTTCTTTGATTGTTTGTTCCGCGTTGAAAAAAATATCGAGATATTTTAAGAGACGGAAATCAACATTTGTCATTTTTTTACCTTGAAGGAAACTTTAAATTAATAGAAGACCGATTAAAAAAGCGTAAAAATCATTTTTTCAAACCAAATATGTTGGTCTCGCAGTTTGATACTTTGGAAGTACCTAGTAATGATGAGAAAGATGTGTATGTCGTCGATATTAAGCCACCATTCGCTGAGGTTATTGATAATACAGTAAAATGAATTGATGAAATTATTACTAAGGAAAAATAGATGAACACGCCTATACCTGAAACATTAAATATGCTTGTATTGACATTGACTGCCGCAGGTGCTGTCTTTTTATTGTTGTTTCTGGTTATGTATGCAAGATTACATGCGTTCATTGCGTTGATGGTGGTTTCTATTTTAGCGGGATTATTTTCTGGCATACCGGTTAAAAAAATTATAGAAACAATGCAAGAAGAAGGTATGGCAGGAACATTAGGATTCTTGGCAATTATCGTGGCATTAGGCGCAATGTTTGGACGAGATACTCCATGAAACAGGCGCATTAGAGCAAATTGCGATCAAATTAATCAGTTGTTTTGGTGAAAAACGGTCTAATTTAGCCATTGGTATTATAGGATTGATTTGCGCATTACCACTTTTTTGATGTCGCAATAGTATTGTTAATTGGTATTGTTTTCACCATTACTAACCGGTTAGGTGGCAATGTTGTTAAAACAGCTATTCCCTTGTTTGCGGGTGTAGCCGCTGTTGCTGCTTTTTTACTTCCGGGTCTAACGCCAATGTTAGTTGCATCTCAGATGCATGCTGATTTTGATTGGATGATTTTTGATTGGCATATGCGCAGCTATTCCAGCAATGCTTATCGCCAGCCCTTTATTTGGTAATTTTATTAGCCAGCATGTTTTTATTGCCTTACCTGAAAATTATCAAGACAATGAGAGCAAAAAAGGTAAAATGCCAAGTTTATGTTCAGCCTATTAATCGTACTGTTTCCTTTAGCGTTGGTAGGATTGAAAACATTAAGTAGTTATTTTTTGGTAAAGGGCTCTGATGCAGAGCACTGGTTAGAATTTTATTGGCCACCCATTTATCGCATTGCTGTTAGCTTGTCTACTGGCTATCTATGGTTTAGGCCTTAGCTATGGTATGAATAGAGAAAAAGTGATGGAGATCTGTTCAGCAGCGATTCAACCGGTAGGAATCATTTTACTTATTACAGGTGCCGGGGGTGTTTTTAAGCAAGTTTTAGTCAATTCAGATGTTGGACCAGTATTAGGTAATGCGTTAATGAATACAGGCTTACCAATTGTATTGGCTTGTTTTGTATTGGTTGCTGCTGTACGCATTATTCAAGGTTTAGCGACGGTAGCTTGTTTAACGACTATTGGACTTATATTGCCGGTATCAGTGAGTTAGGTTATTCTGGCGCGCAATTAGCCGCTTTGGCAGTTTGTATATCTGGCGGCTCAATAGTACTAAGCCATGTAAATGACTCTTGGTTGTTTAGTAAATTTACTGGCGCTACCGAAGGTCAGACATTGAAAACTTGGACTTTAATGGAAACTATTTTAGGGGCTGTTGGGGCGATTATAGGTATGCTATTTTTTGTTTTTCTTTGAAGTTAGTGAATTAAGTGAATTTTAAATGATGCTATTGTGTGAAGGATTAGGGTGTTAATCTTTAAAAAATAATAAAATCCACACATTTATTATGTATGGATTTTATTTTTAGTAATTATTACAGCAAATTGATTAAATATACTTTGGCATATTCTGCTGAACTTGGGTGATTAACTCTTCGTTACTTGAGAACATATTTATAAATAACGATTATATTTATCTCCAAGTTGTGAGTAGTTTTTCAGATTATCAATTAATACACTGATACTTAATGAATTTTGAGTACTAGGCTGCTTTGCCTGTGAATTGTGTAATAACTCATAAGCATTATTAGTATTCAAATTTCTTAAGTATAAATTGACAGATGAATAAACCGCATAGCCTTTGATGGTACCTGGACTGTAGGTACATTTACGACCACATTTCATGCCAAACAAATTATTATTTTTCTATGCTAAGCCAGAAGCTCCCTAACCTGATTCTGTTGCTGCTTGGGTAACAACTAAATGTGTAGGAATAATATCAACACGACTTAGCAGCTTGTTCCAGTTTAAGCTAGCAGGTGAACTACATGGTATATTATAACTGGTACAAATTTGATTTAATCGTTGTTTATCAGTAGTGTTCCAATTTTTATTGTAACGTTTGGATAATAACCACTGGTGATCTTGTAGTTGTACTTTTCAATTATTGGGACAATCGCTTTTAAAAACGCTTTCTTGTGAGTAGCTCCTAATGGGTATTTTCGCATATCAGGCAGACGAGTTAGTTCTTTTGTCTGCACAGGTTTGTGATAATACTTTTTTAGAGACAAACTCGTACTAGTTGATGAATAACTAAAACTAGTTGAAAACAATAACACCAAGAAAGCGAAGACGGCGTTAATCCTCATCGTTCGAGAGGGTATGACGCTTCTCCTCGTTTCAAGTTGAACAAAAATTGCATAAATCCTAGCAGGTAAATTTAACAAGTGCTACTTATTATTGATTATTTATTAATTAAACTTTAGTTTAAATTTGTTAATTTTAATTAAAAATTTTATAATTATTTTACAATAAGTTATATTTTGATTAAAATATTAATATAGTTAAACTTATTTAATCAATTACATGTGGGACTCTATATATTTTTAGCAAAAATTAATGATTTTATTGCTGCTTTAATTTCAAATTATCGCGAATTTCAGTAAATTTTGCTATTTGTGGAAAGTCTTCACGTGTCCAATAACCATTTTTAGCTGGTAAGGTAGTAGAATATTTTGTTGGCCACAGCTATAGTTGCGCAAAATTGGGATAGCTTATAGTGTTTATAATTCTGAGGAAGTGACAATTTGTGTTCATGTTGGATATTTTTTGGTGGCATGATCGGCATACGCGTACTACTGGTTTCATAGTCTCGTTTTAGGACCAGTAATTTTTCGGGGACATGCATTTTGCTATTCCACCATAGATTATCTATTTGATCGAACATTTGTTTGGTTTCGTTTTTAGCGTAAGCGTCTAATTCCTTTAATACTAATACTAATACTAATACTAATACTAATACTAATACTAATACTAATACTAATACTAATACTAATACTAATACTAATACTAATACTAATACTAATACTAATACTAATACTAATACTAATACTAATACTAATACTAATACTAATGTTTTAGCTATGGCTACACTAAATTGAGTCACTGAACCGGCCTGACCTTGTGAAATCAATGTAAGTGCAATACAAGCACCTAACAGGTTGTAATAGAGATCTTCAGGAGAAAAAGCGGAAATACCTTCAGAAATACCAGGTACAGATTCATAGCTATAACTTTGAGCGATTTCGTGCCAGACAGCTAATTCAAAAGCTAATTCAGCGGCGAGATAAGAACTTAATGTATAACGTTCAATATAAGGTATTGATGATTTAACCGCAAAAGTTGTATCTTTCGGGCAGCTAATTCATCATCTAGTTGAATTTAAGAATTTTCTCACAGATCAGTAAAAATTTCAGTAAAAAGATATAGCGTATAATCTGCAATATCTTTTACATGCGTAATGTCAATAAACCCGCCTTTTTCAGTATAAATGAGGCCTAATTTTTCTTTACTCAACCCGTTAAGTACCGTCAATGTTGCCCAAAAGCTATCATTATAATGATGTTTACCTAGTTTATTGGCTTCAACAATATTATCAATTTGATAAAAAGGGATTGGTATTTGCCAAAGCTTAACTTTGAGATTATAACCAAAAGCATAACACGGTCTTAAGCCTTGCGGTGGTGCTATTGATTGCATAACAGGCCAAATCATGTGGGCCTTTTCGTGAGTTTCTGTTGTGAGTACTGGTTCAATGGTTATTGAAGTTGCTGTATTTTCTTTGCAACTAATTAAGAAAAGGCAAAGACTGAAGATCTTAATAAAAAATTTCAAATTCAACCTCTAGCCTTTCACACACTGTAATCCGTACCGTTTAGCTGAACTATCTTTTTTTAAAATTGATGGTATAGGCCAGAAGTACATAAAGCAATCAACTTAATGAGTAATGCTATTTTATTTAAAAACGTAATTCGCCCGAGATATAGAAACTATTGCGATTAATTAGCATTTAAGGTAGTGAAGAATTGCTTATAGCCACTGGCAAGAACAGCCCCACCACTGTAGGTTTTTCCTTCAAAATCTAATACGAAAGGCATATTTCGTGCGAAATCTAGTTCAGCGCCCGCGAAATAAACACCAGCTAATTTGGTTTTCGAGGAACCCTTGGTTTTGCCATAAACGCCATAAATATTTAAAAAAGGAAATAGCCAAGTATCTAATTTTAACATATGTGATTCATTTTTCTCGCGGGTATGGCCGGCATCTATTGTTACTAAGTTAGATAGTTGTGGGATTTTCGGTGAGATAAAATTAATTTTATCTATTACTACGTCCTGTCGTAAATTCATATAGCCCGTAGTCAATACCAAATGGTTCGGGGAGGACATAACAACAAGCACGAGCTTCATTATCCCAAATTGGTAAAATACGGGACTCGCTTTGTACCGCTGGTCGAGATAGATTGTCATCGCGTTGCTGTTAATAAGGCGACTCATTTACCGTAATTAATAATAATGGCCGCTCTTGTGCAAAACCCGAATATGGAAGAGCAAAAGTTGTTATCAGTAACAATAATTTATATAGGTGAATAGATTTCATTGATTAAAAACACCATTTAATATGTAAAATACTTAAAAAAACAGAGTAAGCAAACGGAAATAGCTGACTTTGATTAAGCGAGTAATGTAGCTATGTTGTTATTTATTAAATATTTTTATTAGTTACATTGCATATCCTGTAAATTTCTAGAAATATAAATTATTGTCGAATATTTATTAATTAGGGTTAGGTTTTGTAGTTAAAAGCATTCAGATTGTATTTTCAATATGGAAAGTTAAAATATTTTATTTTCTTATGAAAATCCTATTAATTTTTTTTACAAAAAATATAATTCTAATTGAGTGGTTATACTTATCTGAAAACCAATTTTAATTTACGATTGTTGATTCTTTGAATTTTAATTAACTGAAATATATAAAACTTGTTTAAACGTGCGATGCAAATGTAAAAAAATGTATGTTAATTTACTTAATTAAGTTGATTGTAGTATAGATTGGGAATTTTTTGTGGATTACGTTAAAGTTATTCGAATGAATGTTGTTTAAAATTTTTTGTTAGATTAATCACCACCAATAGATTGAATTCATTAAATAATAATAGCAACAACTGATGTCTTAATTTTTTGCCTTGACTGCTTAATTAGTTATCTTCTTGATAGTTACTTGGGTTTCTTTTTTCGTTGCGATCATTTCATGTAATATAGAATATATTTAATTTATCTGGTATTGGATATTTTATCCTGCTTTTTTATAGTAAAGATTTTATTCAGTTGCAACTTTTTATTATATAACTAATTGTTTTTATTGAATAGTAAGCTTTCTTTCTTATTTTTAATTTTCTTGTTTATATTATTGTTGATTGATTTTGCTAATTTTAAATTTGCAGTTATTGAGTGTAGATACTGGAGTTGCTAACAGGAATAAATGGATTTATTTTGATATATAGTTTTTACTACGGTCTTTAAAAAGGTAGATGCTCTTTAATGTAATGAATTCAAAGAGTATCTATCAAAAATGTAAATTACTAAATGGAATGCAAAACAATAATATCAGGTTGTGAGCGGATATAGTTGAGCGGAGGTATATCAACAACTTTCATATTTTTTGAAAGTAATGATGCATTCAGATAATAAATTTGGTATCCTTTTTTAATAACCATGCCGACAAGGAGAAACATCCAATCCATTCAGCTTTGAATAAATTCCTATGTAATCTCCAGTTTTTAATTTTTGTAATGTGTCTGAGTTTACTTTGTCTGATGGAATATAATCTATTTTACGCTCGATGATGTTTAAATCAGGAATAAATTTGCCACCATTGTATTTAAGGTTAAGATGTTTGGTTACGGTAATATAGTTATCATTGATTTTATTCGTAATATCATTGACATTTTTGGGAGAATTAGCAAACCAATCAGAGAAGAAATGTTTTTTTTAAGTAACTAACACTGCTATCTATATAGCGGGTTTTTATCAAATTTTCTAAAAATGTTTGTTTATTAGTTGCATGGCTAATGGCTTGTATATAATTAAGTAAAGTGAAAAAATCAACACCGTTGAAATTGATAACCAGAGTTTCAGCTATAGTTGGTGAACTGATAAGTGTATTAGCTTTATAAGGTGTATCTAGGAAAGATGCTGATATTTAATTTAATAAAATACTTCTTTCTGTATGTTGATTGGGAATAACTTTGGTCGTGATTGTTTTATCCAATTTTTGTTCTGTTTTTTATTAACTTAGATGTTGTAGGCTACAGCGTGACTTGATAAAAAAAATTAAGAAAAAAATTATGGATTTGTACATAAAAACTTCCTTATTACTATTGTATGGATAATAGATAATATCAGATTTTTATAAAATTGATAAAAATATTGTTTTATTTGATTAATAATTTTTAGTTTTGTTTTATAAAATTATAAAATTATAAAATTATAAAATTATAAAATTATAAAATTATAAAATTATAAAATTATAAAATTATAAAATTATATTTATATGAAGTTAATGAGGGATATAATTTTATTTGAAGTGAAGCTATTCTTAGATAGTCTTATATTGTTAATTATTTTATATATACTATATTTATTTTTAATATCATTAGTTAATTAAAATAAATTGGAATAATAAATAATGTTAATTTTTTAAAATATTTATTAATTTAGATAAAAAAGAATGATTTTTAATTTGGCTATATTTTTATATTACTATATTGATTTTTATAGTTAATAGTTTATTTTATAAAATTAATAATAGTTTTTTTATTTAATTGATAGTATGATTTTATTATATAATGTGATTAGTTAAGTATTATTAATGTATGTTTATTAATTAGTTATAAAATAACAATAACCTTAGTTACATAATGAGTGAAAAATTTTATTTTTATACGATAACTATTTATTTAATATCATGTTTTTTATATTGATGATTGTTCATTGAAAATTATTGAATAAAATTTAATATTAGAGCATTGAAAATAAAATAACTATTAATACTCTTAAAGTTAATGGTTTATCGGTCATAATGTCATAAATTGTAGTTAGTTTTTCTATATTAAGAAAAATAAATAACAGCATTATTTATTATTTAGACTAAGGATTGTTTACTGGTAATAATTTTTATATCTATACAGGGATAATATATGAGTATCAGTATAGGTAAAATGATTAAATTTAAACGAAAAGAAAAGGGGTTATCTGGATAATTATTAGCTGAAAAAATAGGAGTTAGCCAACAACAGCTATCATATTATGAATGTGGTGTCAATTACATTAAAGTAAATACATTATATTCAATTATTTAAGTGTTAAATATACCAATAGATTCATTTTTTTTTGCAGAACTAATAGAAGAGGAATTGAAAATTAAGTAAAAAAATAGCCCAGCCTCCGAATTTTCATTGTTAGTAGAAAGTTTTATTTTAGAATAATTTAATATCAAGCATGATAAGTTAAGGTTTTGTATGCTAAAAATAAGATAGTACATTTTTTGGTATATTTTTATTTATTTCGAAATCTGAGAAATAAAGTAATCATAAAATATAAATATTTGGTTATCAGTATTTTATACATATGGAATAAATTTATTCATTAAATGAAAGTATTTAATAAATACGGGTAAGACACGATACTATTATCAACGATTAATTATGGTAATATAATATTATGATTTAAAAGTAAATTCGTATAATTTATTGTTGCAAATAGTATTTTTAGGTAATTGTCAAATATCACTTTTGTTACTAGCATAAATAAGATATCTTAGGCCACAGTTAGAATAAGAATAGTTTTAATAAGTAATAATTTATTTAATTTAATAGATTTGGTATTATTTTAATTGTGTTAAGATAATTTATTTCTGTATAAACATATAGCAAAAAAAATTCATTATTATTAAAGGACGAAAAATAATATAATTATTTTAATAATATGTTTAATTGTCATAG
Organism: Arsenophonus endosymbiont of Aleurodicus floccissimus; assembly: GCF_900343025.1. GTDB lineage: Bacteria > Pseudomonadota > Gammaproteobacteria > Enterobacterales > Enterobacteriaceae > Arsenophonus. Next base: position 268,188 of record NZ_OUND01000002.1, read on the forward strand.
GGTTAAATGAACTCAGTTGCTCTAATAACTGAATGGTTTTTTTATTATATTTAATGTTTTATTTATAAGTATATAATGCTTAGTGTTTTTAATTTAATTATGCTTAAGTTAATTGTTAGCTACCTTCACATCAAGTTCATTTAACACTTATTGTTGTGATGATAATGTTAAAAATATGGTCAACGGTGGCAAACTCTATAGTAAATTTGTAACACTTATAAGTGATATCAGAGTATATAAGATCAATATCGCAGGTATTGGTTATACCTTGGTGTTTAATTCATGTGTTAAAATATGGTTTTCCCAACTAAAGGTTAGAAATATTAAATAGATGTTTGTTTGTCGAATAAGGGTTTGGAGCGAATAAATTATAATTTTGAGGTCGGAATCTATAAAATAGGTGCTATTGAAAATACAGTGTTTTTGAATAGTTTAGAGTAACAACGGTAGATGATGGATATAAGCTAAATAGCTGTATTCAACATCATAATCAATACACTCATCAACATAGTTGGCCTAATGATAACAGTATAGATTTTAATAAAAATAATAATACCAATAACAATGCCAATAAAAACACCAATAATAATTTTAACAAAAACACTAATAATAACAACCCTAAAAATAATGCAAAAAATAATTTTTAATACAAATGACGATATTTTGTTATAGGGATTTATATTTTTTAAATGTCTATACAAATATTTAGAAAAAATATTTTTTAATTACACCTTTTTTATATTGTTTCTACTATGTATTCATATATTAACTAATAAAAATTAATATTATTTATTGCTAAATTTTAACTAACAAATTTATTTTTAAAAAATATATTTTAGTAAATTTATTTATAAGTATTAAAATTCAATTACTCAAAATCTACCTTAATAAATCAGATGGATATGAAGAATATATTATTAATACCTTTTGTTTTATTTAATTTAGCTTATGGTGTTTTATCCTTTGCGGGGTGTAATGCTTATTGGTGGACCATTAATAATAAATGGAAAAGATATTTTAGTCAATAATGATACGCCTGTTGGTACTTTATTAGCTACTTTTTCCTTAGGATTAATATAAACTTATAGCTGTGATAATGATAATACTAAGAACATGACTACTGGAGGAAAAATATATGGTGAATTTGCTACATCTATAAATGGTATTAGAGTGTATAAAACGAATATTGCAGGAATTGGTTATTCACTTGGTGTTTAGAGTATGTATAGAGTTGATATGCTTTTTCCGGCTAATGGTTGGAAAAATAATATAAATAATATTTCGGTTTATTGGTATATGGATATCTGGAACCAGATAAACCATAATTTTGACGTTAGGATCTATAAAATAAGGCCTACCAAAAGTAGAACTGTTAGCTAGAGACAAATTGGTGCTACTATTTTGTCTTATAATAACACTAGTATTTGGGCGCAGGAAAATCGAGTATTTTTAAATGCTTTTGATGTTAAAACAGTAGTTAATAATAATCAGGGGCGTTAATAATGGCAACCAGGGTAGTAATAACAACGGCCATCCAGGGGTAATAACAGTAATTAAAACAATAATAATAATGAGTGGGATAATAATAACCAAGGTAATGGTCGTAACCATGTATGGTCTAACGGTGGAAATAATAATCCTAATAATAATAATTTTTAATTTTGCGATAATAGTTATTAAAATAAATATAAGTGTATTAGTTATAAAATTTTATACTCATCTAAATTATGCAGTACGGTATTTTATTATTAGTATATAAAATAGTTTAAATAAAATTTTCGTTTGTAATTTTTCTTATATTAAATGTTGAGTTAATTGGTGGGTAAAATTAAATTTAGTCTGATACAGTTGTTGCTGAAAAATATTTTAATGATGTTGATAACTATTTATCCATTCTCAAAAATTGTATTATTTAATATTTTTAATTTAATAGAAATAAAATTAATAAGTGAATTTCTGTAGTTATGTTTTTTGGGGAATGTATGTTTTTATTTTAATAAAATAATTTATCAAGCATGAATGATTATCATGTAAAAGTAATTTTATATGGAGTATGCTTATGAAAAATTTATCTTTAATTATGCTGCTTATTTATAGTTTTGGTTATACCTCATCTGTTTTTTCTTAATGTATTGATATTGCTGGTCAAATAAAGGTGGATGGAAGAGATATTATTAGATACGTTCACAACTAATGTAATTAAAACTTATTAGTGTGCTAATGTAAAAAATATAATTACTGGCGCTAGAGTGCATGGTGAATTCATGACATACACAGGCAACATAAGAGTATATAAAACAAATATTGCAGGAATTGGTTACACACTTGGTAGTTATTCAATGTGTGGCGATGTATATTTTCCGTCAAAGAGTAGGTCGTGGTCGGGTGATTTAGACGCTGTAACTAGTTGTGGGTATGTTGGGGCTTGGAATGTGATAACTCACAAATTTTATGTAAGAATTTACAAAATAGTCTCGACAGGTAATGGTTATGTTGCAGCCAGAAAAATTGGGGAAAGTGCTATTCAATATAGAAATTCTTCAGTAAGTTGAGCAAAAGGAAATCCTATTTCCTTAAATATTTTTAAAATTAAGACGATAGGCAATAATAGTGGCGGACAAAATAACAACAACAATTAACCTTATGGTAATGATAATAAAAATAAGCGTAATATCAATTAATAAATTATTTCTTTATGAATTTTTTATCTAAGTTATGTAGTGTAACATTTTTATTAATATATAAGATGACATAAATAAGGTTTGTCACTATTAATTTAGCTATTAAATGACATAGTATTTTAATGTAAGATGTTTTTGCTGTAATAAAACTATAATAATCTTCATGCAAAATCTATTTTAACAAGGAGCGTTTTTATGAAAATATTATTTTCCAGTATATTAATTCTTTATAGTTTTGGTTATACCACCTCAGTTTTTGCAAAATATAATGCAGTGGCTAAGTTAATAGAAATCAATGGTAGAGATATTATTGTGGATAATAATACTCCAGTTGGTACTTTATTATGGAATTTTACCAGTGGTCCATATCAAACTTATAGTTGTGATAATAACACTGCTAATAATATGACTTCAGGAGGGAAAGTATATGGTGAATTCGTTACCAATATTGATAACGTAAGAGTATATAAGACAAATATCGCCGAGATTGGTTATGCATTTAGTGTTCATTTAATGTGTGGAGATATGTATTATCCGTCAAAGGGCTGGATTGATAATTTAGATGCTACGTCTACTTGTTGGAGTAGTGGAATTTGGGATCCGATAACACACAAATTTAGTATAAGAATTTATAAAATAGGCCCGACAAGTAATGGTTATGTTTCAACGAGAAGAGTTGGAGCAAGCCGTCTTTTCTACGATAATACAAAAGTTGGGCAAAAGAAAATTCGGTTTTTTAAAATTCTTTTAAGATTAGTAAGTTAGGCGATGACAGTAGTGGAGGTCAAGTGATAATAATGGTAGTGGGTAGGGTAATCAAAATTGGAATAGGTGGAATAGGCAGGATAATAAAGATAGAGGTGGATAGGGAGGTAACCAGAATAATAACTCCATTTGGCCTAGTGGTAATTAAAATAATAATGATAACATGAATATATATTTTTCTACTAATGAAAACGCTATTATACTTTTTCATAAAAAATACAAATTTATCTTATATATTAAATTGTTATGGCCAATTATTGTGTTATAAAAGAAAAATATTTTACTAATTTTAAGTGGTATTTTGTTATTTATAGGAGAAAATTCACTAAATGTAGGTAAAATAATCTAATTTTGTTGGTTTTGTTGGGGTTATATAGTTGTTGTTAAACAGTTTTTCGGGATTTAATATTAATGAATAAAAGAAATATTTATTTTTTTATTCCTTATTATTGATATTAATGATTGGAAATTGCATAATCGAAAATACTTAAAGATAGTGATTTGAAATTCATTAACTGTAAGTATTTTTATCAATAAATTTATTTAAAATTTTATTTATCAAAATACATTTATAAGCGAATAGAAAATAAGGTGTTTATTTATAGCTACTATGTTTTCACATATTAATTTATTCTTATTTAACAAAATTAAATATTACCGTTAAGAAATTATTTTATAACGCTATATTTTATATTTTATATTTTATATTTTATATTTTATATTTTATATTTTATATTTTATATTTTATATATTATAAATAATAATAGGTTGATGTTGTATTAATAATATTGAGGTATTTATGAAATTCCGATTAGTGCTGCTAGTTATTAGTGTTATTCCTGTTGCTGTTAATGCTGCTCCGACAATCACCTTTGAAGGTAAGGTAAGTGCACAAACATGTGAAACCGAGGTTAATAAAGAGACTAATTCGATAGTTCTTTTACCCAATGTTTCTGTTAGTGAGTTATCAACCTCAGGTAGCACAGCTAGCTTAAAACCATTTGATGTCTCAATAAAAAATCGTACTGCACCAACTAGTGGTAATATTGATATTAAAACAAAATTTTTGGGCCACAATGTTACCACTGCAGGTAATTTAGCTAATCTTGTACTTCCTAAAGATAACGGCGCCAAGAATGTCGCAATTCAAATTACTGAGAATAAAAGACGGGACTAAGCCGGTGAAATTAAATGGTGTGACTAAAGTTTCGGGTTTAGTTCTAAAAAAGATGAAGCTACAGCATCGCATACATTTGGCGTGCAATATATTTCTGAAATATGGTAGTGCAAAAGCGTGTAAAGTACAAGCAATCCTTGAATATACAATAAGTTACTTATAATTTCTGCTATTTATATTATATCAAGCTGAAAGCTGAAAATAGCAATGTTTTCAGCAATTGTTACTCGAGGCACTCAATGGAGCTTTTCAACTTATAGACAACTTAATCGGCTTGAGCTGACTTGAAGTCAACAATTAGGTGAATTTGGTAATCTATTTCTTCCTGGTTCAATGCAAAATTATCGTGATAACCGGCCGCGCGATAGCTAGTTGCAATTAGGTTACAATAAAGCGTTTGATAATGGCTTAACAATCAATGTTGTCGTTGCTAAGCAGCCAGTTGGCTGAATCAAATGAACATTTAGGCAGAGAAGAAACCTCTACCTCCACCTCCGTTTCCTTTTCTTTTCCATTGGGTAGTCAATATGCTAGTTATACGCCGACAGTAAGTAGCAGCTATACCCATGGTGGAAATATCGGTGATCAATACCAGGTAATGTTGTCAGGAACAGCAAATGAACAACAAAGCCTAAATTATAGTATTAGTTCTAGTTATATTAGGCAGTATGACCAATCTATCGTTAATGGAAGCTTGCAAAAACATTTTTCCAATATGAATTTGGGTGTTAATGCGTCTAAGGGTAAAAACTATTGGCAGGTTGGCGCCAATGCTCAGGGAGCTTTAGCACTTTATAGTGGCGGGATAACTTTTGGCCCCCATCTGGGTGATACTTTTGTTTTAGTTGAAGCTAAGGGGGCGTCTGGTGCCTCTGTATTGAATGCTCAAGGAACAGTGATTGACGATAATGGTTACGTATTTGTCCCATCTATAACACCTTATCGTTACAATAAAATTATTATTGATCCACAGGGAATGGTGGAAAATTTTGAATTAAATGAGAACGAAAAACAAGTTGCGCTGTATGCTGGTGCTGCGGTTAAAGTCATGTTTAAAACCCTTGTAGGTTATGCCTTATCGATTAAAGCACAGTTAGCCGGTCATGCTGCTCTTCCTATTGGTACTGAAGTTTTTGACCAAGAAAATAATGTGATTGGCATGGTTGGTCAAAATAATCAAATGTATGTCAGAACGGAACAAGATTCCGGTACCTTACTATTAAAATGGGGTGAGGCGGCTTCCGAACGCTGTTATCTAGATTATTCGCGTATGGGTCATGCATAAAATAAACAGCCTATTACTAAATTAACAGCTATGTGCGTTCAACGTTAACCAGAACCTAGAGTAAGATAAAGAAATATATTTCTTATTGGTTAAGAACAGGTTTATTAATTGCGACCCTTTTTACTATATCGTTATTAGCGAGTGCAAATTGTAGAATAACAGGTGTTTCTCAAACTGAAGATAATCGTTTCGCTCAGATGCTTTTTGGTTGAGCTAATGCCTCCTCAGTATTGTGGATCTGTGATGAGGCCGATCGGCCTCAGTTTTATTTTTTGGTGGTAACAAATGGTGATGATAGAACCAGTGGATTTCATGAAACCGGTCTTATTGATGGATTGCCTGATGTATATGCATCCTGGCTTGCGTATGTTGGTATAAAACAAACCATGGCAGGTGTTATTGTACAACGTAATTGGAAAAGGGTTCCACTTACTACTTATTTACTGGTTAAAGGAACGCAACCAGGGAAAGGTCAAATACATATTCGATTACAAGATACGCCAATGCAAGTGGAGCTTTATCGAGTCAGTACAATTCCATCCAGCAATGTGGTTTCGAATTATTGTAGTGGGTTAGGTACCAGGGGGTTAGGTTATGCGAGTGCAACAGGGACAAATTACCAATGTACCCAACCGAATGCTTATATTCAATTTGTTGGCCCGGGAATTGTACATGACAATGAAGGAGAAGATTCTGCCCATAATTTTCGCTTTTTGGGAGTAGATAATGGCGTTGTCTACGGTTTGCAACAGTCTGTTACGTTGAGTAATAATGCCACTTGTGTAGCAAAAAATGCGATACCATTAGTGCTTTTCCCTACTATTTCTAGCCAAGAATTATTGGCTGGTGGTACCAGAGAAGCTGATATTTCTGTCCAAATCGAATGTAGTGATAATGTGAATTCAGGTACGACAAGTGGCCAAACAGCAATTGGAATTCAAGTTTCGCCAGGTGCTTATGGTGCTGCGCAAGGGTTAAATTTGATTAATGCTAAAGGTGGTGTAATGGCACTCGTTTCAGATAATTATGGATTTGATGTTACAATTAGCAACCGGGGTTGGTATTACTTTGCGTAATAGTGTTACTCAACAATCGATGGTATTTGTTGCTCAACCCGGTATTACTGGTATCGGGCCCAGTGGAGAAAATGTTGGATGGTATCCTGTGCTTAGAGATGCTAAGAATCTGGGTCCTTCAGTTTCTGGTATACACATTACTTACACTCATACACAGCGGTACTACAGCAATTACCAGGTCAAGTTATTAAACCAGGAAAAATACGTGCTACCGCGTATGTATTGTTAAAAGTACAATGAAGAGATTAACAGTTGTTGTAGCATGCTTATCACTATTCTGGCTGATACCAGGTAAAACTGGGATCATGGCCAATATGACCCGAGTTATTTACCATCAGGGTGATAAAGAACGTTCTGTATTGTTAGCGAATACTAATAAATACCCGGTTATTGTGCAGAGTTGGGTGGATCATGGTGAAGCAGATCCACAAGCAAAAACACCTTTTGTGGTGCTTGCTTCAATTTTTCATCTACCAGCGCAAAAAATCCAGGCTATTAGAATTGTTTATAATGGTGATCATCTGCCGGATGATAGAGAGTCCGTATTTTGGTTAAATTTGTATGAAATACCGCCTAATTTACATCAGCAAGCGTTAAATCAGGATAATGCTAAAATTAGCCTGGCAATGAATACACAATTAAAATTATTTTATCGCCCGAAAGAATTGGCTGATTTTCCCGTCAAGCTGGCAGATAAAATAACTTTTACCCTGCAACAAAAAGATCAAGAATGGGTCTTGATCTGCAAAAATTCATCACCTTTTCATATTTCCTTTTCTCAAATCGTTTTTGACAGTTAGCATCAGCACTATCCGATTAAACAACAGATGGATATGATGACACCTCCATTTTTAGAGCATATATATCGATTTGAGCAACCATTTTCTCAGTACAATGGACAGATAATCTTTTTATATCTGAATGATGCCGGTTTTTCTGTGCGAGAAGTAACCACTCTGCAAACACCTGAGTTTGCTCGCCTAGATTAATAGTTAAAAATTATAAATCTGAATTTTTTGGCCTATTAGCTTTTATTTAACAAAAGAGCATCTGCTATTTACCGGCTGTTGTTTGGGTTTTATCGGTTGATTAGTTTGCTCCTGTTGCGTAACTATATAATTAAGGCCTAATATTTCACTGGTGTATCGGTGGATCTGGTTAAGTAATATTGGATTTTATTCTAAATGCTGACCATAGGATAGAATGATTTCATGTAATTTGGCATTCCACTGATTTTTATACTTTATAAGGAAACGCCTTCTCTAATAAATTTAACATAATATAAGGCGAGGTTGATGCGCCAAGCAGACCAAGGACGGTTTTATCATCAGAGATAAAAGTTTCCGTGCCGACCTGTAATGTGGCGGGTTTATTTTTGGCATTTGGATAATATTCTAATAAAGATTGATAATGTTCTTCATCATTTAACATTAATTAACTGACTAGATATCTCACTAAATTTAAGTGTTTAATGCCAATGGTAATGATGGGAATTATATTACTGTCATTGGTAGCAGCAAAAAGATCTAGTTGACTACCATATTTGCGAAATTTATTAGAATAAGTCGCAAAAGGTCCGAATAGCACATATTTTTTACCTCCGCAAATAGCGCGTATCGATATGGGAAACTCACATAGGGTTAGCAACAAGAATTATTTTACATAAATTTTTTCTGTATGTTTGTTGACTACTTCAGGGTTAGCGGTAACAAAAAATTCACCACCAACAGGAAATCGGGCATACTGTTTTGCTTCTTCTAACCCTGTATATTGTAGTAATTTAACCGTTGCACCACCTGCACCAATAAAGATTAAGCGAGTTTTTATATGACTCTCTTCGCCGGTTGTGAGGTTTTTAAAACCGACACTACAAGTAACATCATCATTACGACTAATTGCGTTCACTTCAGCTTTGGTCTGTAATTTGAAGTTTGGATGTTTGAGCAGATTGGCAATTAACTGACGGGTTATTTCACCATAGTTTACATCAGCGCCAATATCCATTCGTGTTGCTGCAACGGGTTGTTTTGCATCTTTCCCTTCTATAATAAGTGGTGCTCACGATTTAATTTCCTCCGCAGAGGTAGAATATTTCATGCCATAAAACATAGGATTTTTGATCATAGCTGCATAGCGTTTTGCTAAGAAATTAATGTCATCTTTTCCCTAAAGAAAGGAAATGTGTGGAACAGGATTTATAAAAGTTTGGGATTGGTGGAGAACCCGGTGTTTTAGTTGGTAAGCCCAGAATTGTTTGGAAATTTTAAATTGATTGGCAATTTCTATTGCTTGAGTGATATCAATTTGCTCATCTTTCTCAGGTGTATAGTTCATTTCCATAAAACCTGAATGACCGGTACCTGCATTATTCCAACCATTAGATGTGTCACCCGCGATCCTATCTAGTCGTTCATACATGCGGATTTGCCAATCTGGTTGCAATTCTGCTAAATATGTTGCTAGTGTCGCACTCATAATACCGGCGCCGATAAGCACAATATGAAAAGTAGGTTCATTGGTTGAAGTTTTGATCGTGTTTGAAGCTGTTGGTCTAAATAAAAAAATGATTACTAACAGACCAATAACTCCAACTGTATATTTTAATGATCTCTTCATATGAAAAAGCACCTTAATTATCCATAAACCACATCAAGCATAAGAATTAATTATGGTATTCTGTTGCTCATTCCGTAATAATTTGATGCTTAATGATATAACGTTTTATTTATTATGATTTATTGTTATTTTTTAATTGTTAAATATTAGTAACGATTTAATTTTTCATAAAAAATACTTATAATTAGGTATAAAAAAATACTTTTTGTGTTCTAAAAATAGGTAAAAAAAGATAAAAAGTGATAATACTGCTTAAAAGTTAGTATTTAATGGTGATAAAATAGGCAAAACAAGGGTTAATACTGTTATTAATCAAACTTTAATTGGTAAATTTTTTTTCATAGTTATTTTATTATTAATATAAATAATATCCATGATAATTAAATAAATTTTTTATTATTATTTTTTGACGTGACGGCCTTGGTGTAGATGTAGAGGAGTAAAATGATGGAACTCTTGATTGGTGTATTGGTTACGATTGGAATAGGTCGTTATATTATTAAAGGCTATTCGGCCACCGGTGTTTTAATGATAGGTGGGATATTGCTGCTTATTATCAGCGCAAATTATGGGGAAAAATATATTACCAAATGATGTGCCAGTGACGGGTTGAAAAACCACCGATATTTTAGAATATATCAAATATCTACTGATGAACCGTGGTGGTGATTTATGGATTATTATTATTATGATCTTATGTGGTTTTGCTGCTTATATGACTCCATATCGGAGCTAATGATGTTGTGGTCAAAATAGCGTCTAAGCTATTACAAATGATTAATTCACCCTATGCATTAATGGTTGCAGCCTATATTATTGCTTGCTTAATGTCACTGGCTGTGTCTTCAGAAGCGGGACTAGGGGTTTTATTGATGGCGACCCTATTTCCGATTATTGTGAATGTCAGCATTAGTCGTGGCGCCGCTGCAGCAATCTGCGCCTCACCTGCGGCAATAATTTTGGCTCCTACATCAGGTAATGTTGTGTTAGCAGCGAAAACATCAAGCATGCCACTAATCGATTTCGCTTTTAAAACCACTTTACCGATTTCCATTATTGCAATTATTGCTATGGCGGCGATTAGCCCCCTTTTTTTGGCAGCGCTATCTTGACAGACGTGAGCAGGTAAAAACAGAAAACCTTGATGTTAATGAAATTAAGACCAAAGCGCCTGACTATTATACTATTTTACCTTTTACACCGATTATAGGGATTTTAATTTTTAAGGGTAAATGGGCACCTCAATTACATATTATTACTATTATTGTTGGTTGTATTATTCTAACGAGTTTGATTGAATTTGTGCGCTGTTTTAAAGTAAAAACGGTGTTTGATGGGTTAGATGTTTGTTATCGTGGTATGGCTGATGTATTTGTCTCAGTTGTCGTACTGCTGGTGGCTGCCAGGGTATTTACACAAGGATTAAGTACTATCGGTTTTATTTCCTCGTTGATTAATTTGTCGCAATATTTTGGTTCTGGCGCTATAATGATGATGATTGTGCTGGGTGGTGATTACCCTATGTTACAGGCTTCTAATCTTGGCCGAACAATGTCACCTGTATCCGGCGTGGTGGTTGTGGTGTCTGGGATGGCAAAAATTTAGCCTTTTGAGGTAGTTAAACGTACGTCTATTCGAGTTCATCCTATATAAATTTTCCTTTTACATCAAAACCGGAACGATGGCTGTAACCATGTTCCGGTTTTGATGAACAAGTATGTTGGCCATATTTTAACCTCATGTTTAGGATTAATATTTATGATTAACTATCACTTTCCTGATGGCCCGTTTGATAACTAATGTAAATTCTCTCGGCAAGGTAATTAATCATGTTGTTGGTAGCAGAATTGATAGTTGGCGCAATTTTGGGGTTAATTATTAGCTTAACTAGCGTTGGTGAGGGAGTTTTGTTGTATTACCGGTTTTACCTATTTTTTTGTATGGATGCCTTATCTGCTGTTGCAACCGCCAATTTTCTCTCTATGTTGATGAAAATCTCATCTTCTTATACATACATTTTCATTTAGGCAATGTTCAGATTAAAAGTGCCATGATTGTGTTAGCTATTATGATACCAGCCACAGCATTGACAAGTTATCTGGTCAGCTATTTTAGCCAATTGCAAAGTTATCAACAGCAAATTGAGTTAGGCATTAATATACTTATTGTAGTCGCTATTATTTATTCCCTTTTTTTTGTTTATTTATCGGATATTTTTTTCATTTTCGATCAACCAGTTTGAAAGAAATAATACTATTGATATCAGGTCATTATTATTGCCGGCTATCAGTGCTAGCGTAGTGCTTGGTGCTACCGGAGTAGGTGTTGTTGTTGTTGTTGTATTACCAGTATTGCTACGCTATCTAAAATTATCTATCAAACAAGCGATTGGCACCGCGATTTTTATAACAACTATTTTGTCAGGTTCATTAGCAATTGCTTATATGTGCAATGGACATACTCACATTATTCTTGCACTTACCCTATGCATAGGATCATTAATGACTATTCCATTGGCCACATGCTTAATGTTGCGTTTATCTGATCGTGTTTTGCAGTATCTAATGTCAACCCTTACTGGAGTTTAGGAATAATGTTAATCGGTGGAATAGTGTTAGTTATTGCTGGATTACTTATGTTTCAGAGTGTTGAAATTCCACAAACGATGGGTTCTTATATTTTTAGTCGCTAAAAATAATGCCATAATTTTATACTTATCATAATGGCACTAGATAAAATAAATAACAGGGTTAGACCCTTGCCATTTCGAATACCGAATAGCTAAATGGCAAGCGGTATGGACTAGTAAAGCAATTCCGCTAATAGTTATTGCAGTTCCTAAGGCCATCATTAGCGCGGCGATAATCCCCCACATAGGAAAAAAATAGAACAATTAATGCGCCAGAGCAGGGACGTGCTCCCATCGCTGCTATAACTGCAAGTTGGGTTCGCCAATTGCCTTGTAATTCATCATCAGACAATACGTGTTTGTGGCCACAATTGCAGTCATAAGTATGTTGATGTTGGTTAGGTGAATGGATTTTAGTAAATTAAAATGGGGCTTGACGAGATTGTTTAAATGCTTTTCTTAGTCGGGAGATTGCTTTTAGACATAGTAACAGACCAAGAAAAAAGACTAAGCCATAGCTTATTTTCTCTAACTAGAAGCGACTTAGATATAAGTATCGGCTAGATAGTTGGAATAAGCCAAGAACAATGGATGTTAAAACAATAGCAATAGATCCCTGTAATAATGATGCTAATAGCGTTAGGGTAAGGCTTTTTTTTTAGCCTTGAAGAGTGGAGTGGGGGTGGCAATATAGGTGGTAATAATGATTTTGCCATGCCCTGGTCCCAAAGCATGTAATAAACCATAAAAAAAGCTAAAGCCAACGAGTAATAATCCTGCTTCAGTTGGTGAGCTCGCCATTTGCATCAGGAGAGAAGAAAGATGTTGATTAAGTTCTCGTTGCCAAGTTACCGCTAGTTGTAAACCAAGATGCCAATATTTGAACAAATAAAATGACAATATGCCAAAAAAAGAACTAAATAATCCGATTACTAGATAGTACTTTTTATTAAGTAAATTGATGACTCGCTTGCTGGGCATTATTGACATGTTATGTTTACCTTTTGCGCAAATTGTTGGCCGAGACTAAGGTCTTCTTGCGGTGTTTCTGCTTTATTAAGAGAAAGGGCATAATCGATTATAGATGCGCTGGGCTTAGGTGTTACAAGCTGAATTTGGCATTGGGCTGAGGTATTAGTTGATGAAATATTTGCTTTGTTGCTATAGGTCATATCAACATAATAACTTGGGTCATAAGTCATTATGGTTAATGTTTTACCAGTTAGAGTTTCTGGTTTAGCTAATTTTAGAGTAAAAGAGAGCACGGCTTGGTTCCCTTTGCGCGATAGGCCATAATCTTTTGGGTAAAAGGAAAATTTTATTAATTTATTCTTATAATATAGGAAGGTAAAATAGTGTTGTTTAATAACATTAGCCATTACTTCAGTGCTTAATTGTTTCCACACTTCATCACTTTCTTTTGCTTGTTGTGCATCATAGAGTAAATCTGCTGATGTCATGGCATCCATAACCCAAGTCATTTTCATGGCAATGAGGTTACCATCTTTTATTTGTAATTCATTTTGCATATCAATAAAACTGTGGGGATGAGCAAAAACAGTTATTGAATAGCATAATGTTAACGCCATTAATAGATTTTGTAGCAAAATTTTCACTATAGTTATTGATTTGTAATGGTGCATTTGAGCCATCAAATAGGATATTTTGATTAACCGAAAATAGCATATCTATGCTATCAATTTTCTTTGATAATTAAATGTTACTTTGCTATTTAATCGGTTAAAAGGTTTATTACTTATATTTACTCAGATTTTTTGCAAAATTTTCTCACATTTTATCGATAATAAATTTATTGTTATGTAAACCCTCTATTTTTGTTGTAAATAAACCAATTAATCGCTTTATTCGATCAATTATTATCGATTAATAGTTTTTGAAAATCATAAATGTTTGTATCGATCGTTTTAAACGATTGTAAGTCATTTGAATTAATAGGTTAAAAATAAAATAACAAGGAAGTTTAACAATACAGGGATGTATTTATAAAATCAAAGTTAGTATCTACAAAATGAAGTGATAGAGAAAAATTGTATTTACCTGTTTAAGGGGCTATTTTTAATTCAAATTGGTGACTGCCTAGTTAGTCACCTTTGTATAGGTATAACTTAAGCTTATTTTAAACAGGTAGCTAATTTAAAAAATTTTTAGTTGTTGCTGGTACTTCAGATGAATGGTGAGTTGATATTTTCCATTCTTTTCCATCCCAGACCTAGGTAAATGTATAACGAGCTGAAACAGTGGATTTATCTTTAAAAGTAAAAGTATAAGTACCGATATCGATTGCTTTATTACAACCAATACGAATAGTTCGACTATCAATTTTTCCTACAGGCTTTTTGGCTAAAAAGTGTTTGAAATAGTCGGTACGCTCAGTATCCGTTAAACGAACTTGACTTGATATAGTTGGTAATAGTACTGCATCAGCCAGATAGTTTGCAGAAACCTTTTTCGCATCGCCACTTTTTAATGAATCATTCCAGCGCTTAAATAAACCAGCAATTTGTTGTTGATCTACCTTTATACATTTGGGAGCTGCCTCTAAAGCGAATGTATAACTAGAAAGTAAAGCTAGTGGAATAATTAAAAAACTCAGTTTTCTCATAAATGTCTCGCTAGTAAGTATCATTTTTTATGATGTTTTAGAGTGATTATTATTTCATATGGAAATAATTTTTCCTATATTTAGTAACCTATTTCATTCAGTAATAGTCAGAACCGGTAAAAAAATTAAAATTTCCACTGAAACTTTTTTCATACTGGTGTCTGAAAATTTTATTTTATAAATTAATTTCATATAGTTAACTGGAATTATTTTTTTGCCCATGTTGATTAAGGCACAATTAAAGATTAGGTTAATCAATAGGATTAATACAATAGTTACTTTGACTAATAGCGGTTTTTATTGTTGGTTACCCAACGATTGAGTTATCAATCTTTATTAGTTTAACCCGGTGGAATTCGTGGTTATTCATCTGTATCTGACGGTTAATAATATAGATGAACTGGACGAGTGATTGCTACGTCGTCTATCAATTAATCTAGTCAATGCTTATGGCAAACAATAAAGCCAGATGGTTTGAAACTATCTGGCTTTTTTATTAGATTAACTTTTGATTAGAGTTTGATAATAGCAATAATAGCAATAATAGCAATAATAGCAATCACACTAATGATGGCAGCCGCACCATAGGCTGGAATCGCTATTTTTAGATCATGCATACCATGATGAAGTTGATGCAGTCCACACCAGATAGGTAAAATGATCATTAATAGCAAAAAAATACGGCCAATAAAGCTTTGGCAAAATGTCAAAATGCGTTCATAACCTAACATTTCTGGTCCTAAACAACCTAGAGGAATTAAAATTGCTAGCAAAAGAATAATAACCGGAGAGATAATTGCACTCCACATACCACCAGCACCAAATAATCCTCCCAAAATAGGTTCATCAGAACGTTTAGGAGGTTGATTCATCATTGTTCTCCTTAAATTATATTAGCACTATATCTAAGATAATGATTGTTGCTAGAAAAGTGATACCCCAGAGTAATTTTATAATGCTTTCTTGGGCTATTTTTTTTATTTTTTATCACGATATTAACAGCTTTAGGCGCCAGTTAGAACTAGGTTTTTATATGAAATAAAGTTGCTATTAAAGTGAAAATATTAATTAATAAAACGATTGGATTATGGAGAAAGGTAATATAATTAAACCAACTTTCAGGCCCTGCTGTTAACGAAAATAGGCCATAAAGCACGATTAAACTAAACCAAATTTGAGGGATCGCGGTTGCTTCCCGAATAACATAAAAACGATAAAATCCAATTTGTTGCCACCAATTTGATGATATTTCGCGTACATAAGGCTTACGTTTTGTCGTCATTTTTTTCTTTCTTACCTTGGTTTCAACATAGCAATAATAAAATCTTCTGCGCTAGCGGCTTTTCCTTGCTGAATAGCAGCGGCAGGATTAACTTGTTTATGACATACTTAAGAGCAGTAACCGACAAATGTACAGCTCCATACGCCATTATCGCTATTTAATAATGGCATGCGCTCTTTTTTGCCTTTATCACGGCTATCAAGGTTATAACGTTCTGCCAGTGTGATTGCAGCAGGGCCAATAAATTCTGGATTAAGTCCAAATTGATGGCAAGCTGCATAACAGAGGCCACAATTAATACAGCCAGAGAATTGATAATATTTAGCCATTTGACTAGGTGTTTGTTTATTGGGACCATCACTAACTTTACGATTATTACCAATAATATAGGGTTCAATAGCTTCAAGACTCTCAATAAAATGGGTCATATTTACCACTAAATCTCTTTCGATAGAAAAATTGCCTAATGCTTTCTACTTTTAAGCCATCGGATCGGTATAGTCCCGTAAAAAAGTCTTGCAGGCTAATTTAGGCACCTGGTTAACCATGATACCGCAAGGAGCCACATATTGCCATACGACAAGACCAGCGGTATGAGAGCTCAGGAGCTAAGTGGTCTTTAACATAATCGAGCGCTTCTAGTAAAGAGGTCTGTTCATCATAAGGAACTTCATAAGTAACAGAGTAGGGGACATCGTCAGTTTCAGGATTATAGTGCATGATCTCCATTTTCAGTTTTTTCATCTTAGCCATTCACCTGCTTCTTCTTTGCTTGCTCTTGCGCTGTTGATTCACCACCATAAACTCGCTTAGCTGGCGCTAATTTTGGTAATTTTCACATCGCGATAAGCAATATTTGGGGCGCCTTGTGAGTTATAATAGGCAAGAAGAATGTTTTAGAAAATTAACATCATCACGTACAGTACAACCCTCATCCAGACGCTGATGAGCACCACGCGATTCTTTGCGATAAAAAGCAGAATGAGCCATACATTCCGCTACATCTAGACTAAAGCCTAATTCGATAGTATAAAGCAGTTGAGTATTAAACACGCTGCTATGATCTGTAATTTCAATATGTTTAAAGCGTTTGTTAAGTTCAGCTAGTTTATCCATGGTTTTTTGCATTAATTCCGGTGTACGATAGATGCCATAATTTTTCTCCATTGCTATCCTCATTTTATCACGGATGTTAGCGCAATTCTCTTTACCTTTTTTTTGGTTGATCAGTTTGGTTAAATTGGTTTCAACGTCAGGCGCTTTTAATTCAATTGCGTTATTACTGGCTAGAGAGACTTCAGTGGCATATTTATCCGCTTCCTTCGGTGCCAGCTAATCGCCTAAAAACGACTAATTCAGCTAAAGAGTTAGAACCCAGCCGGTTTGCACCATGTAAGCCAACTGACGAACATTCGTCGACAGCAAACAGACTTTTAATTGATGTTTCACATTTCTGATCCGTTTCAATTCCCACCATTGTATAATGTGCGGTTAGGCGAACATGGATAGGATCAGTAACAGGATCGACGTCCATATAAGCTTTGGCTAATTCACAAATAAAGGGTAGGCGTTCATGTAGTTTCTCTGCGCCCAAATGGCGTAAGTCAAGATGCACGACATCACCGCGTGATGATTTTATTGTGCGGACCTTGTACGCCGCTCATGCCAAAAAGCTTGAGAAACCTTGTCTCGTTGGCCTAATTCCATATATTTATTTCTGGTTTACCGAGAGGGGTTTCAGGCCCTAAACCATAATCTTGTAGATAACGATAGCCATCTTTGTTGATAAGAATCCCGCCTTCACCTCTACAACCTTCAGTCATAAGTATTCCAGAACCTGACAAGCCAGTCGGATGGTATTGGACAAATTCCATATCACGTAGTGGAATGCCATGTCGTAATGCAATACCCATACCGTCACCGGTAACAATTCCGCCGTTAGTATTATTATAACGGTAAACACGGCCGGCTCCACCAGTGGCCATAATAACGGCTTTTGCGTTAATTTGAATATGAGTGCCCTCCATCATATGGATAGCGACTAGGCCATATACACTTCCTTCATCAACCAGAATGTCTAATACAAAATGTTCATCAAATCGCTGGATTTGTGGGTATTTGAGAGAGGTTTGAAATAGAGTATGCAACATATGGAAGCCTGTTTTATCAGCAGCAAACCAAGTGCGCTCGATTTTCATTCCTCCAAAGCGACGGACATTCACTATACCATCTTTTTTACGACTCCATGGGCATCCCCATAATTCCAGTTGTGTCATTTTGGTTGGACAATGTTTCACAAAATATTCAATCACATCTTGTTCACATAACCAATCTTCCCCTGAAACCGTATCATTAAAGTGACAATCATAGGTATCATGGGATTGAGCAATTGCAGCTGCGCCACCTTCTGCAGCGACATTATGACTACGCATGGGATAAACTTTTGAAACCAAAGCAATTTTTAGATTAGGGTTAGCTTCAGCAGCAGCAATTGCTGCCCTCAAACCAGCTCCTATTATGACTAAATTAGCATTAAAGGTTTGCACACTATGCTTCTCTATTACTAATTGAAAATAAACTTTATGTTGTTATGACATTATTATTTAATTATGATTAATAATAAATTATTATTAATCAATTTATAACAAATTGTTACCGACAGAGATTTGATTCAGGTACAAGTTTTCTAGGATTTTGCTTATAAAAAATGAAAGTTAATAGACTTGTTTAAAAATTAGCTATTTTTGATCATAAAATGGGTATAATTAAGTTTATATGTTATCTTATTAACTTAGTGGATTTCGAGTTAATTTTTATTTTATTGATAATGATTTTTAAATAAATTTCAAACAATTACCAGCAGCAAATTTTTGTTGTTAATTTAAATAAATAATATGATTTTTATTTAATAAAAATAGCGTAATTATATGCTTATTTATTGATATATAACATTATTCTATTTCGGTTTTTTTTATATCGATAAAAATATATTAATTAATAATATTTTATGAGCAATAAGGTAATTTTAGTCATAAAAACAAAAATATTATAAATAAATGTATTTTTAATAAATAAAAATTTACACTAATCCATTAAAATGATTATTTTTATTAATTATAAAGCTGAAAATAACTTCCAAATGTTTTTAACATATTGATATTATTTGAATTTATTTTTTATCGTTTGATGATTTTGAGTTGAAATATTTTCTTTATACAGCTAAATTGGAGATTATATAGAAAGTACTTATATCAACTTATAACTAACGTTAATTATTTATTTAAACTAATTAATATTTTCAAGTTCTCTTACTATTTAAATAAGGGTTAGTTTATTTTTATTAAAATAACCAAGTGATAAGATTAACGATATGAAAAATTTGTTTATTTGTTTACAGGCGAGTAAACTAGCACGTTTTATTCTTTTTTGGAGTTTTTACAATGAGTGAGATAGTGAATTGGCAACCGAGCGCGTCTATCAATAACTTACTAAAAAGAGCCAAAATTATTGCTGAAATCAGACGTTTTTTCATCGATCGAGGGGTAGTGGAAGTAGAGACGCCTATATTAAGCAAATTCACGGTAACAGATATTCATCTTTCACCGTTTGAAACCCAATTTGTTACTCTGGTAATTGCTGAAAGTACCAAATTGTATATGATAACCAGTCCTGAATATCATATGAAACGCTTGCTAGCGGCCGGCAGTGGGCCTATATATCAGATGATTAAAGCTTTTCGTAATGAAGACGTGGGACGTTATCATAATCCAGAATTTACTATGCTTGAATGGTATAGGCCTCATTATGACATGTACCGACTTATTGATGAAGTAGATGATTTGTTGCAACATATTTTGGACTGCCAACCCACTGAACGGATATCATATCAACAGGCCTTTCAGCGTTATCTAAACATTGATCCATTAGCACTGGAGTCAGAAAAAAAACAATTACGTGATGCAGCAGTGAAGTTGGGTTTAAATAATGCGGAAACAGAAGAAGACAAAGATGTGTTATTACAATTTTTGTTTACTATGGGAGTTGAACCAAATTTAGGTAAAGATAAACCTACCGTTATCTATCATTTTCCTGCTTCACAGGCAGCATTAGCTGAAATTAGTAAAGAAGACCACCGGGTTGCTGAGCGTTTTGAAGTTTATTTTAAGGGTATTGAGTTGGCCAATGGTTTTCGTGAGTTGACTGATGCACAAGAACAGCGAGAACGTTTTGGGCATGATAATCAAATGCGCGAAAAAATGGGTTTACTAAAACAGCCTATTGATGAATGTCTACTTGCTGCACTAGATAAAGTCATTCCTGATTGTTCGGGTGTTGCTTTAGGTATTGATCGTTTAGTCATGTTGGCGCTGAATGCAGAAAAAATCAGTGATGTTATCTCTTTTTCTATAGAGCGAGCTTAATATTAGTAAACTAATAGTAATCAGCGGTATATTATTATTACCGCTGAATTTATTGCTCGCTGTTATTGATGTTGATGCTGTTTTTGCAAGAATTTTACCCTAAGATCAGGGAAATCGGTAAAGGCACCATCGACGTTAGTTTTGTTATAGATAATATCAAACAGCTGCTAACCGTTTTTCACGTAATTTGGTAGCTTATCAATCCGAATGGTATAAGGATAAACGACTAATTTATTTTTGTGCGCATCTTTTAACCATAGCAGTAAGTTTTATTTTACCAGGCTTGGAGCTTTCATTAATAAGCATGTGGTAATCTGGGCCAATGCCATCAGCATACTTAGCAACTTCTTTCATTGTTCCCGGTTTAAACATCCAATCATAGCTATAATTTGTCCGTGTACCGTTAGGCTGTTCTTAATAAGTTTCATGCCAGTCAGTGTAAGCAATTAATTGAACCAGTTTTAAATCCATGCCTAATTTAGGTAAAAACTCATTTTTAATGCGCTTTAATTCATTAGCATCAAAGCACTGAAGATAAACATTGTCGTTTTTCTTATTACTGTAGCCATATTGCTTTTTAGAACTTCTAACACTCTGGTCTAAATATCCTTTCCTTCTTGTTTGTGAAACCAAGGCGCTTTAATTTCCGGGTAAATACCGATATTTTTGCCAGTAGATTTATTCAAACCTTGGACAAATTCAATTTCTTCTTGAAAAATATGAATATGGAAGCTGGATTTTCCCATCGGGAAACGATTAGGATAGGTTTGAACTTTTTTACCATCTTTAATTTCAAAGGCTTCAGTAAATTTGAGTGATCGAATTTCGGGTAAGGTAAAATCAATGGCATAAAAGCGACCATCTTTACGAGCACGGCCAGGGAAGCGATCCGCAACGTCTGTAACGCTATCTAGGTAATGATCATGTAATACAATCAGTTCATCATCTTTTGTCATTACCAGATCTTGTTCCAGGAAATCGGCACCTTGCGCATAAGCCATTGCTTTAGCGGGTAATGTATGTTCAGGTAGATAACCACTTGCCCCGCGGTGAGCAATAACGACTTTTGCGTTAGATTGTGCCATTGTTGACATTGACATAACTAATAACATACTAGCAACCAAGCTATTTAATTTTATATTCATTAGTATAATTCTCTTTATTACGAGTGGGGAAATCAGTGATAAAATGAGTTCCCCTTTTGCCAAGCTTATTAATTAAAGATAACCGATTTATGACATAAATTAGCTATGTTGTTCTGCCATTTCGTGTTTATGCTTGCTTTCACTCAGCATCACGACAAATAATAAAATAACAGACAGTAAATTACCGCCAATCATTAACCATGAAGCCGCCATTCCAGCCAAAATAGTAAACGGTATAACCCACGATAGCACTTGCTGCTACTGAACCTCCAAGGTAGCCAAATAAACCGGTAAAACCAGCAGCAGTACCTGCGACTTTTTTGGGTGCTAATTCAAGCGCATGTAAACCGATCAACATAACAGGGCCATAAATTAAGAAGCCAATAATTAGCATGCAAGCCATATCAATATGAGGATTACCTGGCGGATTGAGCCAGAAGGCAACGGTTGCAATGGTGACTAATACCATGAAAAATACGCCAGTGGCGCCATAGTTTCCTTTGAAAACTTTATCTGACATCCAACCGCAAAGTAGCGTGCCTGGAACACCTGCATATTCATATAAGAAATAAGCCCATCAGGATTTATCCATAGCAAAGTATTTAACTTCACGTAAGTAAGTTGGTGACCAATCGAGTACCCCATAACGTAATAAGTATACGAAAACGTTAGCAAAAGCGATCATCCAAAGTAACTTATTAGGCAAAATATATTGCATAAAAATCTGCTTTGCAGTCAGCTCTTTTTCGTCTTTATCGGTATAATCAAGTGGGTAGTCATTTTATATTCTTCAATCGGTGGTAAACCACAAGATTGTGGCGTATCACGCATTAAAGTAAAGGCAATCATAGCAACAAAAATAGCAGCAAAAGCAGGCATATATAGTGCTGCTTTCCAGTCGTGGAACCATGCCATGCCTAATATAAATAATAACGGCAGGGTGCCACCACCAACATTATGCCCGCAGTTCCAAATTGAAACGATACCACCCCGTTCTTTTTGTGACCACCAGTGAACCATTGTTCGGCCACAAGGAGGCTTATCCTATACCTTGAAACCAACCGAATAGGAAGAGCAACACAAACATAATCATAATGCTTGAGGTAGCCCAAGGCATAAAGCCCATAATCAGCATTACTGAGGAGGATAAAATTAGCCCGGTAGGTAAAAATACTCTCGGATTTGAACGATCAGAGACTGAGCCCATGATAAATTTTGAGATACCTGATAAAGCAAAACCAAGATCACCTTTAGAAAAACCCTGCTCAATTAAATAGAGCATCGCTAATGCAAAATTCTTTCTAACAAGATGGTAAGCGGCATAACCAAAAAAGATACCGAAGAAAATTTACCAACGTAGACGACGATAAAGCGGATCAATTTGATCTGCCGGAACTCTTTTATTATATGGTGCTGGCTTAAAAATACTTAACATAATTCCCCCTCCGATAGCATTTAAATTTTTACTATCAAGTAATAAGCAATTGCTAAAACGAAAATGTGAGACGTTATTATTAGGTCGTCTTTCTTAATCGCGAGCTAAGATAACTCATGTTAATGCATATGTCTGCATACGAATGCGAAAATGTTATAAATTTGTGCGTAAACTAGACAAAATATATATCGGCGATAGAAATAATTTTTTTAATTATTCAAGTATAATTGTGAACTTTGTCATAAATTTGTTAGTTCTGCTACAAAAAGTCGCCATGAATGCTCGTTTTTGTTTCTTAATAAATATTATTGATTAAAAATGATTTATATTGTGATCGATGACTACTTATCAAGTCGTGTCGGGTATCAGATTAAGGTCAACAATTCACCTATAACTGAATTATTGCTGCGCATTCTGTTGGTTACAAGGTGTTCCACTGAGTTGATATCGCCACTTTCCACTCAATAGATGGTTTTGTCGTTAAACAGATATTCAATTAGGCAAATTTTGTCTTGATGCAACTTAATTATTATCTGCAGCTAGATAACCATTCTTTTGGTGTTAACCTTGGAAAAAGTAACTTAGAATGAAGTTCAACATCAATCCATAAGTAGGGAGGAAAAAAACATACAAATAAATAACTTAAAGCTATAATCGACTAAAGCAGTTTCTACCCAATTGGCCGCCATAAAAGGATCAGTGCTATGATAAAATGCAATGAAAAAGAAAGCAATCGTATCCAGTAGATTATCGAAAAACATTGCCGCAGTCGGCGCAATCCACCAACGATGATAATTACGTAATTTATTGAACACAAAAATATCCATAATCTGGCCTAAAGCGTAAGCCATGAAGCTTGCTAGCGCAATACGGGGGCAACAAATAAATTAAATTCATTTAGTGTGATAAACCCTTGCCATTGTCCTTGGTAAAAAAGCGCCGAAAGAATGTAGGAGACAGAAAGAGCCGGCAGCATAGTCGCAGCAATAATCCGGTCGGGCGAGAGAAGCACCATAAATACGTACTGTTAGATCTGTTGTCAAAAAAATAAAATGGAAAGTGAATGCTCCCCATGTGGTATGAAAGCTAAAAATGGTAATCGGCAGTTGTACCAGATAATTACTGGAGGTAATAATCAAAATATGAAAAAAGGAAAGCCAAATGATTGCTTTGATACGTTGTTGTGGCGTCAATTCGAACATATTATACCTTTTTGATTAAATGGGGTGAGGGAACCCATGATAATTTAATTTACGCGGTGCCATCATACGCCTGAGATAAGATAAAAGTAAAATGAATAATAAAGTTTTCTTATCTATTTTTATTTAATAAATGGCAGGAGAATTTATTTGATTTGTAATATAATTCCAACCTATTGAATAGGCTTTAAAACTGAATACCAATGCCAGATATTTTTACTAACCCTAACCGAACCCTTGATATACAAGGATTACGTTGTCCTGGGCCAATGATGATGATAAGAAAAATGGTTCGTCAGATGGTTGAAGGTGAAACGTTATTAATTATTGCGAATGATCCGGCTACAATCCGTGATATTCCTGCTTTTTGCCATTTTATGGAACATCAATTGCTTGCTGAGGAGATTCAGCAACCTCCCTACCGTTATTTGATCCGCAAGAAAGTTAATTAATACTAAAAGCGAAACGGTGTTAAACAAAAAGCATATTGAAAAAAGAGAGATTATTGAATTATGTCTCTCTTTCATCAAATATATAAATAATATTTAATAAAGTGTTTATTCTGGGTGGCGATCTTTTAATAAACGGAGCGCATTTGCGGTCACTAATACAGTGGCACCGGAATCCGCTAAAATAGCCATCCATAAACCGGTTATGCCTAGTAAACTGGTCACTAGGAAGATAGCTTTTTAGTCCTAAAGCGATAGTAATGTTTTGACGAATATTGGCTCTGGTTGATCGTGATAACATAATGATTTCGGCTAATCCAGTTAGCCGGTTATGAGTCAATGCCGCATCAGCGGTTTCAAGAGCGACATCCGTTCCATTACCCATGGCGATGCCAACATTTGCGGCCTTCATTGCGGGAGCATCATTAATACCATCGCCAACCATCAGTATATGGTTGGTTTTTACTGAGGGCTATAATGGCATTGACTTTGTCTTCAAGTAACAGCCCTGCCAGATAATCTAAACCAACCTTTCGCGCAATTGATTCAGCTGCCAGTGGGTTATCACCCGTTAACATGACGGTTTTAATACCCAGTTTTTGCAGTTTATTAACCGCATCAATGGTATCTGAGCGTAATGTATCTTGCATAGCAATAATGCCAAGTAGCTTGTTATCGACTAGTACAACAACAACAGTTTTACCTTGAGTTTCAAGTTTTTTTACAGTTTGTTGCCATTGTATAGTTTATATATCGTCAGAAATTTTATTCGGTGCTAATACCAGAATATATTTATCTGCCAAATAACCTTCCACTCAAATACCAGCCAATGCTTTATGATTCTGGGTGGGTTCAACATTTATTTCTAGCGTTTGAGCCTTAGCCAAAATCGCCTTTGCTGAAGGATGGTGTGATCTGCTTTCGACTGAAGCGGTAAATTGCAATAATGTTTCCTCGGTCACTGTTTCAGTGGTTATGATGTTAGTAATTTGTGGTTTCCCTTCGGTCAGTGTACCTGTTTTATTCCAGGGCAACTTGGGTGACAGAACTTAATTACTCTAAGGCTGCGCCACCTTTAATCAGGGCTCCTCGACGGGTTGCTGCTGCCAGAGCAGAAGTAATTGCCGCAGGAGTAGAGATCACTAAAGCGCAAGGACAGCCGATTAACAGCAAGGTTAGACCACGATAGATCCATATGTCCCATGATTGAGCAAAAAATAGTGGTAGAATAATAATAACCAATATTGCGACTAACATAATAAAGGGCGTGTAAATTTGGCTAAAACGATCAATAAATCGTTCAATTGGGACGCGGCGCTTTTCTGTTTCTTCAATTAATACCATTATGCGATCGATCGCATTTTGACCTTGTTCAGATATTACTTTCATTTGTATAGCCCGATCGATAGAAAGCGCGCCGGCTGATACTTTTTTCCCCGATTTTCGTTCAACAGGCATTGATTCACCGGTTAATGCACTTTCATCAAAACTGGCAAATTCATTCACTAATTCAATATCAGTGGGTAAACGACCACCAGGAAGGATTTCAATGATATCGCCTGGTTGCAGTGTTGAGACAGAGACAGTGGTTTTTACACCATTTTTAATGATCACCGCTTGTTCAGGAATAAGGGCCATTAAACTACTGATGCCTCGGCGTGCGTGTCCAGCGGCATATGACTCTAATCTTTATCCTATCATAAATAACAACAGTACCATCGCAGCTTCTTCGCTGGCATTAATGAATAATACGCCTATTGCCGCAACCCTCATTAATATTTCTATTGCAAAAAAGTTACCTGAGCGTATCAGTTGTATTGCTCTAACTGTAATCGAGTAGAGTCCATATAATGTTGTTAAAATAAAAGCAATTTGTCCTATTTTTACATCAATGAAGGAAATTTCTCAACTGATTAATATAAAAATAATGATAGGCTTAGATTCACTAAATGGATTATTTTGCCTCTTTTTTTGCGGCTGATTTGGCGGTATCGAGGTTATATAATTTGAAGCCCGCTTTTTTTGTACAGCTTTGATTACTTCATCACGAACATCATCATCAGTAGCATCGACGATTAATTTTTCGGTTGTAAACAGTACCTTTACTTGTTTGACATGATTGACCTTGCTAACGGCTATTTCAATTTTACGCGTGCAGCTTGCGCAGTCCATACCGCTTACAATCCAATGAAAGCGGTGCTTTCCTCTTGAAATAACAGCATTATTTTCCTCTGTAATAAGTGAATGTTCACTTATACAATTATGTTGATTGGTATCATTGCATGCCTGCTGATCAATAAGTTTAGTGTTACTCTTCGCAGGATGATGTTCTTTATCAGCGCTATTTTTGCTGATAGCAATCTGGGTTTTTTGCTATGTTTATGACCACTAACTTTCTTTTTATCGCTGCAATGGCTATTGGTTGTGGAACGTTTTGCAGTATGCTTATGTTGTTTGATGGGGTATGTGCACACATAGTATCCCCTTTTTAATTCACTCACTTAAAATTTCGTTTCTGTGATTTATTTTATACTTTAGAGTAACTCTAAAGTAAAACATAAAAGAGGGGATTTTTTAACAAAAAATGCTATTTAGCTGACAAATGGTTATTAATCCAATTTATAAGTAAAGCGAACGTACAATGAAAAATTGACTAATAAAATAGCAAACGGTAATTGTTGCTTTAGAAGCTTTAAATGGATAACGAAAGTTGGCGATAAGCCAAATACTGTTGGCAATAAAAAGTAAAAATGTACCTATATAATGGAAAAATTATGTTCTCTTGCTAGACTGAAATATTGTTCACCCGTTATCCAAGCCATAATGAATGACAGTGTTAGTAGAAAAATGGCCGGTGCACGTAGAGAAAAACCAAGAGGGCTAAGATTATAATTAATACCAGGACACTAAGGATTAGTAGGATAGTCAGTAATGACAAGTAGAAAGTGAAATTCATCTGCATAGCAAAACTGATGGTATAAAGTAGGTAGCTTAGAGAGAGCAAGAAAATAGTTAGCAATAAGCGTTCCTTGGAGAGCATTTGCCAGCTGTCAGCAATTAGTATCACCAACAGACTGGCCATGATCAGATAGCCGGCAGCATCAGTAAAATCGGCACTCTAGGCCCAAAATACTAACAATAATAGCATAACTGAGTGAAACTGCCAGCATTGCGATTATGGACCGCGATAGGCAGCATTAATATAGAGCCAACCAGAAAATAACACAGCAAGAAATGGCCAACTGATCATGGTTTCCCCACTAACTAAAAAGGTTAATTAGAAATTATTGATCTTATTAGAGGATCGACAAGACAATAATAGTTATTAAATATATGAATAATAAAAGCTTGGAAAATATTGTGAATAAATCGGTTATATTCGTTATTATTATCATTATTATGTTAGCGACAAAACATTTTTTTGATCAACGTCGACAAGATGTCATTAATGATAATTCTCCGATTATCAGTTATCAAGTTGAGGTCATTGATAAGAAAAATTATCCCTATCCTAATATGCGTTCTCGTCAACGAGAGGTTGTTACTCTGGAAACTTTTCATTATAAAATTTATTTTCAGCGGCTATCGGCTAGTGAGGTAATAAAGATTTTCCTAAAAAAGGAGAAGGAATATAATGCGATTAAAAAAGGGGATAGAGGTACGTTTTATATGCAGGGAACAAGGTTTGTTCGCTTTGAAGGTAAAGCCAATGCAAAATAGCTAAATTTATCAGCCAATAATGCATTGTCCTTGTAATTACTTGCGATTTTTTTTATAGTTAGTCAGTTTTTGTCTTTTCTGCGAGGCTAAAAGTTCAAAAACGCCGAATAGAAAGATTTTTATTTGCAGCCAACAAGGATGCTTTTCTGTTTTTGCGAAAGCAGCGTGCAAAAAAATGGCATGCATGAAAATCATAAATATCATTGCTACATCTATAAAATATTTTAATGGTTTTGGAAATGGATGGATTAAATTAAACATCATGAATCCCCAAACAAAAACCATTAATAATTTTCCAGCATTTATTAACATGATATTTTCCAACTAATTATTGATTACGAATATAAAGACAGTAAGCAACTTGCCCAGTAACTTTTTTACGATGAAGCTGCCAATTTTTAGGTAACAAGGCTAAATTAGCTTCTGCTTCTGCCTCAACATAGATCCAACAATTTTCGCTTAACCAACCATTTTGTTCTAATAGCAACGCTGTTTGTTGTAATAGATCTTTACGAAAAGGCGGATCAAGAAAAATGACATCATAGGCTGTGCCGTTCTGTGCCAGATAGTTTAATATATCGCTATTAATCACTTGTACATTTTTTGCCTCTAATTTAGCTAGATTGGCCACAAGTTGTGTTGCGACGGAGCGCTCTAATTCAATTAGGGTAGCTGAAACAGCATAACGAGAAAGTGCTTCAATAGCTAAAGCGCCACTACCAGCAAAACAATCAAGGCAGATAGCCTCCTGAATAATAGGCATTAACCAATTAAATAAAGTTTCTCTGATCCTATCTGTTGTGGGGCGTAAGCCCTCACTATCCAAGACAGGTAGTTTACTCCCTCGCCATTTACCGCCAATGATCCGAATTTGGCCACGTAATGCAGATTGTATTTTTCTTCCCATAATTTACATAGTTTAATCGTTACAGTTTGTTAATATAGGTAATAATAATACCAATGTTTATCTACAGCATGTACAACATGAAAATTATCGCTAATTTAACATGAAATGGGTGTCAGATATGTGTTGCAATCAAATCAAGTGATACACTGCCATCCTATTTTTATTATTTACATTGGTAACACCATATTTTACCGCTAGGAGTGTAATGGCAGATGGCTAAAAAGAGAAAAAAAAGTTTTTTTTACTGGCTAGGGTTAGGATTTGAAAATGAAGTGCAAGAAAGAGAGGCAGAGCAACAATCCGAACCGAAAGTAGAAGACAGTTCTGAAGGGGTGACGGATGTAATAGCAACATCACAGCAGTCTACAAAAGAAGAAAAGGTGCAATCTCAAGTAGCGGAAGAAAAAAACGATCAATTCCAAACAGCAGACATGAAAGCCGCAAAAATTGTTACACCTAGTCAGCAAATAACCACTTTGCAAAACATAGATGAACAGAAAAAAGTACCGCTGATACAACAGCCAAAAAAACCAGCAAAAGAGAATTTCTTTGCACGGTTAAGACAAGGTTTATTAAAAACACGGCAGAATATGGGGGTCGGTTTTGTTAGTTTTTTTCGTAGTAAAAAAATTGATGATGAGCTATTTGATGAGTTAGAAGAACAACTTTTAGTTGCTGATGTGGGGCTAGAAACAACACGAAAGATTATAGATAGCCTAACTACCCATGCTAATCGTAAAGAGTTGAATGATGCAGCGATGCTTTATAGCAAATTGCGCGAAGAGATGGCCAATATCTTATTTGATGTTGATAAGCCATTGGTTATAGAAAATAAGCTACCTTATGTAATATTGATGGTTGGGGTTAATGGGGTCGGTAAAACCACAACAATTGGTAAGTTAGCCCGCCAATATCAGGCAGAAGGTAAATCAGTAATGTTAGCGGCTGGCGATACATTTAGGGCAGCGGCGGTTGAACAATTACAAGTTTGGGGAGAGCGTAACAATATCCCGGTTGTTACTCAGCATACTGGCGCAGATCCTGCTTCAGTGATATTTGATGCCATTCAGTCGGCGAAAGCGAAGGGAGTCGACATATTGATTGCTGATACTGCCGGGCGATTGCAAAACAAAGCGCATTTGATGGAAGAGTTAAAAAAAATTGTCAGAGTTATGGGAAAACTTGATCAACAAGCACCTCATGAAGTGATGCTTACATTAGATACTAGTACTGGTCAAAATGCAATTAATCAGACTAAAATTTTTCATGAGGCAGTGGGGTTAACTGGTATTATTTTAACTAAACTTGATGGTACAGCTAAAGGTGGCGTGATTTTTGCTATTGCCGATCAGTTTAAGATCCCGATTCGCTATATAGGGATTGGTGAAGGCATTGATGATCTCCGGCCATTTGTAGCTAATGATTTCATCGAGGCGCTTTTTGTCCGAGAGGATTAATATCAATGATTCGCTTTGAACATGTTGGTAAAGCTTATCGTGGTTGCAAGCAAGCACTTCAGGGCGTTGATTTTCATCTTCATCCTGGAGAAATGGCATTTCTTACTGGCCATTCGGGGGCGGGGAAAAGTACCTTATTAAAGTTAATTTGTGGTATTGAACGCCCTAGTACTGGCCATATTTGGTTTGGTGGTCATCACATTAGTCGCTTAAAAAAACGGGAAGTCCCTTTTTTACGTCGGCAGATAGGTATGATCTTTCAAGATCATCATTTGTTGTTTGATAGAAATGTATATGACAATGTCGCTATGCCGCTGATTATTGCCGGTGCGAGCTCTGAGGATATTCGTCGTCGGGTTTCTGCTGCTTTAGATAAGGTGGGCTTACTTAATAGAGCGAAAAGTTATCCAATCCAATTATCAGGTGGGGAACAGCAGCAGGTAGGTATAGCTCGCGCAATTGTTAATAAGCCTAGTGTATTGCTAGCAGATGAGCCTACGGGTAATTTGGATGATGAATTATCTGAAGGTATTATGCGATTGTTTGAAGAATTCAATCGAGTTGGGGTAACAGTTTTGGTAGCCACTCATGATCTTGAGCTTATTAAGCGTCGTCATTATTCTATTTTGACATTAAGCGAGGGAAGAATGGTAGGAGGTCAGAATGGCTAAAAAACCTATCCATAAAATAGCCAAAGCCAAGGCATTGAAAGGAGGGTGGCGAGAGCAATGGCGCTATGCTTGGTTAAATACATTATCTGATATGTTACGCCAGCCTTTAGCCACGCTTTTGACGGTGGTTGTTATTGCTATCTCGATAACGTTGCCTAGTCTTTGTTATATTATTTGGAAAAATATTTCACAAGCCGCGCAACAATGGTATCCCACACCCCAATTGACTATTTATTTGGATAAATCATTAGATGAAAAAGGCGCTAAACAGACAGTCGCTGGACTTAAGCAATTAGATGGTGTTAAGAGTGTTAATTATCTGTCTCGGGAAGAAGCCATGATTGAGTTTCGCAATTGGTCAGTATTCGGCACAACGTTAGATCTATTGGAAGAAAACCCTTTACCAGCAGTAGCCATTATCACGCCTAAAATTGATTTTCAAAATTCACAATCATTGATAAACCTGCGTAATAAAGTAGGTCAATTAGCTGGAATTGAAGATGTACGCATGGATGATAGTTGGTTTATCCGTTTAGCGGCATTAACCGGGCTGATTGGACAAATTGCCATGGTGATTGGTATTTTAATGGTTATGGCGGTATTTTTAGTGATAGGCAATAGTATAAGACTAAATATTTTTGCCTGTAGGGATACGATTAATGTCATGAAGCTGATTGGGGCGACAGATGGTTTTATTATGCGTCCTTTTCTAAATAGTGGTATTATACTGGGATTCTTTGGTGCTTTACTCTCACTAATACTTTCTGCATTATTGGTATGGCAATTGACCGGTATCGTTACACAGGTAGCGGGTGTATTTGGTACTACATTTCATATTCAAAGTTTTTTATGGGATGAGGTGCTATTAGTTATACTGATTGCCGCAATGATTGGCTGGTTAGCGGCTTGGCTGGTTACAGCTCAACACTTAAGACGTTTCACACTAGAATGATCATTATCAGCAGGAAAAGTGACACGGGTGATCAATATTGAACTTTTATTCTGACATTTTGTCGAAGTTAAAAGTTCAATGTAATTAAATCAAGGCAATTTTCTTCGATACCAAGCAGTGGTAAACTACTCTATATCAGATTAATCGCTGAGCAATGGAATCTTCTCAAATATAAATTTTTTATTTAGAACTAACTCTTAGTTTATTGAATTCAAAGAGGATATCAATGACCAAAGATATGCAATCATTAGCATTAATTCCACAAGGTAGCATTGAAGCTTATGTGCGATCAGCTAATGCTTATCCGATGCTGACCGCAGAGGAAGAACAAGAATATGCAAAACGGCTGCATTATCATGGTGATTTAAATGCAGCTAAACAGCTTATACTCTCTCATCTACGTTTTGTTATTCATATCGCGCGTAATTATTCAGGTTATGGATTGCCACAAGCGGATCTGATCCAAGAAGGTAATATCGGTTTAATGAAAGCTGTGCGTCGTTTTAATCCTGAAGTTGGCGTACGTTTAGTTTCATTTGCTGTTCATTGGATAAAAGCTGAAATTCATGAATATGTATTGCGTAATTGGCGGATAGTTAAAGTTGCCACCACTAAAGCTCAACGTAAGCTTTTTTTCAATTTGCGTAAGAATAAGAAACGTATCGGATGGTTTAATCAAAATGAAGTCGGTATGATTGCCAAGGAGCTAGGTGTAACTAGCAAGGATGTTCGTGAGATGGAATCGCGAATGGCTGCCCAAGACATGGCATTCGATATGAATGACGATGATGATAATGGTGAAAATACGACTATTGCCCCGGTTTTGTATCTACAGGATAAATCTTCTGATTTTGCCGATAGCATTGAGGAAGATAATTGGGAAAACCATGCTACTGATAAATTAACGGAGGCATTATCCTCCTTAGATGAGCGCAGTCAGGATATCATTCGTGCGCGTTGGCTTGATGAAGAAAACAAGACCACTTTACAGGATTTAGCCGATAAATATAGTGTATCGGCTGAACGTGTTCGTCAATTAGAAAAAAATGCCATGAAAAAACTTCGGTTAGTAATGGAAGCTTAAAATAAGCCACATTCGCGTGATGTAAAAAACCTAGCTGAAACTTTTGTTATGTAGCCAATTTAAAGTTTGGCAATTAACTATATGAAAAGTTGTTGAAAGATAGAAAGGTAATAGTAAGTTTATTTTGATTGTTACCTGTTAAAATAAAAAGGCATTTATCTGTGAGGTAAGTGTCTTTTTACATGTATTTAGTAGCTTGTCTATTACTTTCTACAATATACTTAATATTTTATCTGTCAGTAACGTTGTACGTGTGTTTTTATATTTAATATACACCTATCCCACATTCTGATAGACTCGATCGTTAATTTTTTTATTCTGCATCAATTGTAATATACAATCAAAGCTAACCGAAACGGGTACCAATTTTTTGCATTCCATCTTCTGGAAGATAACTAAATTTTACGTAGAGTAAATCACCGCTGGATTTTTCTTTATTTTTAAACGAATTGATAACGCAATAAAGTTCTTTAAGATCCGCAGGAATACTAGCTGCGTCCGTAATAACTGTTTCGGTAGGTACAAATTTAAGCACCTGCTTAAGTGTTTTAACTAAAAAATCTTGTATCGGAAAAAGTCCATAAAACATTTATATGGTACGTACTTTGTGATGCCCATGTATATTTCACGGGTTTCCTGTAGATGGTTTTCGATACCGCGGGTTTGATTTTTTTCTAAATATTCGAAAATCTCTACTGGTGATCCGATGAGTACCAGTGGCTTAACGCCAGCACCTTTTTCTGAAAAAAGAAACTCGTTATTGCTATTTTTAACCGCCTTTTGCAAGGTTTCTCGATCCTGAATAACGGAGAAAAATTTACCTTCTTTAACAACCGGTGCTGGTTCACGCCACATATTTATATCATTGGCCTGCGCGCTACCGGCAATCACTGTAGTAGCTAGCATCATTACAGTAGTTATTTTATCTTTCATAAAAAACATCCTTATTGTTTACCTCCGCCTTTGTATAACAATACTATCACCAATACAAACAGAACATAAATAGAAATATTGACTGCAAAATAATTAAATATCAGAATAAAATATTACACCAAAACAGTGAATTCGTTACGGAGGCTGTGCTGTCATGATTTACTGACAAGTGGGAAAAATCATAAATTTTACAAAACACCAAAAATTGCAATCAATTAGAATTTTTTTCATTATCATCGAGAATCAATAATTTTATTTTTGTTTAATTCAATTTGAGTTCTTGTTTGATTGAATATTAGCTTGATAGCACACTAGTTTCTTGAAAATGGTATTGATAAAAATATTATTAATATGTCGAAGGGTTCTTACAGATGCAAAGATGAAAAAGTTATTTAAGAATAGATGTTGACGAAAAATTACATTAATAGTCATGTAGTGAAAATAGCTTTCAAAAAATTTTTTCGCATAACGGAAACGATTATGGATCGTTGGATCAACATTACCCATCGCCGCATTATATATTTATGTAGCTAACCATTTTCTCCCCTATGAAATAAAATTACGCTTTAATATCATTGCACCTAGATGAATATTCAAGCAGGGATTATTTAATAAATTATTTTCAGTTAATGCTGGATATTCTTTTTGAATGGCTTTTAGGGGATTGGTATTGATCTGGCTAATACCTAAATCAAAGGGGCTATCTGGATAATGAATGGTTATAGTGAAGATGGAATGTATATGACTCTTGTATTAGCAAATTTATGCAAAATTGGGTAGAACCATAAACTGAGCTGTTAGATCTGATTGCTTGTGGTTAGTAGCAATCGACTCGAAGAGCTGATTTCAACGTTGAGTAATTGGATTCTACAGGTTTTCATTTAGAGTTGCCAATTAGCTACCATCTCATCGTGTTTTCGTCTTATCTTCTATTTATATATTTGTTCAGTAAGTAGGGTATAAGTAATAACAAAAAAGCACTTTTATATTTTATATAAGTGCTTTTTTAATCAGTATGTTAACTACTTATGGCTAGTTCATACCATATTTTTTCAATTTCTTACGTAGAGTTCCACGGTTGATGCTTAACATTGACGCAGCACGGGTCTGATTTCCACGGGTATATTGCATTACCATATCTAATAATGGTTTTTCCACCTCAGCCAATACTAATTCATATAAGTCATTAACATCCTGGTTATTAAGTTGGGCAAAATAGTTTTTCAGTGCTTGTTTAACTGAATCACGTAGTGGCTTTTGAGTTATTTGATCTTGTGAATTTACAGTAGCAACGGTTAGTACGTCAGAATTTCCGCGTTGTTCGAACATAGTTCTGTCAGCTCTTTTCTTTGATTTACGCAAAATTTTTCGAAATATGCCTCCAACACTTCCAGCTGTTCGCTGGCATCCTCTATATGGTGTTGAATATGCGCCGAAACTGGTCATCAGGTGCATGTTCTCTTAAGTACCAAGAGACATGCTTGCGTGCGATGCGGATTCCTTTGCTTAGACCGTAAAAGTCATGCAGCTCCTTAACATGCGCTTGCATTAAGCACTGCACCTCAGCAATAGGCATAGGTGGCAGTAACTCACCTGTTTCCAGGTAATCCTGGATTTCCCTAAAGATCCAGGGTCTTCCCTGAGCAGCTCTACCAATCATTAAGGCATTAGCCCCAGTTATAGTCAAGCACTGCTCTGGCTTTAAGCGGGTCAGTAATATCGCCATTAGCGATAGTAGGAATAGTAATATTTTGCTTAGCTGCTCGAATGCTGCCATATTCAGCTACACCATTAAATAAGCAAAAACGAGTTCTGCCATGAATAGTTACAGCTTGAATACCATAATGTTCGGCCAGTTGAGCTATTTTTATACAGTTCCGTTCTTCAGGTGACTAACCAGCGCGAACCTTTAATGTAACAGGAACATCAACCGTATTCACAACAGCTAATAGAATTTTCTCTACCAGCTCCGGATAGCGCAATAATGCTGAACCTGCTAACTTACGGTTCACTTTCTTGGCAGGGAAACCCATATTGATATCGATGATCTGAGCACTATTTGCAACATTAATTCGTGCAGCTGTTGCCATTTCATCGGGATCACTACCTGCAATTTGCACAGAACGAATGCCTAATTCATCACTATGGATCATTCTCAATCTGGATTTGTCTGTTTTCCAAACCTTAGGATTGGAAGAGAGCATTTCCGACACTGTCATATCCGCACCCATTGAGTAACACTGTGACCGAAAAGGCCTATCGGTGATACCCGCCATTGGTGCTGCAAAGTTTTTTATCTGATATTGACCAAAAATATAACATAGGCAATAAAAGAACACCATCCTGTAACTGCAAGGGCGCGTATACTACGCATTTTTTACGAGATATGAAAGGACAAACTTTGAGCAAATTGATATTTCTTTGAAAAATTTCATCTTGATTTTTTTGATTACAAATAATATTCATAAAAATCAATATAATGAAAATTTCTGATTTGTTTTCAAATTTTGTTATTCTTTATCGTAAATTCCTTGTTAGGTTAGATTATCTCTGTTGATTGTATAAAAATCAACGTTGATCACTATTTTTATGATGGTTATTGAAAAGATATTATATTGCATAAACAATAAAAGTAATTAGTTTGATAATTGTTATAATTTTGTGATTTTTTATAGCAGCAAATTTTTATTGTCGGGTTAGCGCATTAGCATGCGCTAACCTCACTTATGGTTAATCCGCTTTTTTTATTCCAGTTATTCGGCACCATCCTTCTTTTTCTATTATCGGCTCAATACTAAATTGTGGTTGGTAAGCTGTGATAACTGCTTCAGCCTGACTAGCTAATATTCCAGACAGTCCAAGTAAGCCATTTGGATTGGTTAATCCACTGATTACACCAGCTAATTCGCGTAAGGGGCCAGCTAAGATATTAGCAATAACAATATCCGCTTTTAGATCTTCAGGTTGATCTTTCGCCAAATACAGAACTAATTTATCGGCGACGCTATTTTGTTCGGTGTTGTTATGGCTAGCTTGGATAGCTTGAGGATCGATATCAATATCAATCGCTTTTTTGGCGCCTAGTTTAAGCACGGCAATGGCCAGTATGCCTGAGCCACAACCAAAATCGATAACTGTTTTATCTTTCAAATTTAAGCTATCTAACCACTCTAAACAGAGTGAAGTAGTAGGATAGGTGCCGTTACCAAACTCTAAACCAGGATCCAAAATGACATTAACCGCATTGGGATCAGGCGTATCACGCCAACTGGGGAAAATCGATAGTTTATGCCCAAAACGCATAGGATGGAAATTATCCATCAATTCACGTTCCCAATTTTCGTCTTCTATTTGTTGAATTTTATGAATAAAATTTTTCCCAATAAGGAGTAATTTTTAAGTTGGCTAATAACCTGCTCCATATCGCTTTCAGCATCAAATAGACCAATAACATCTGTATCTCCCCAAAGGCGGGTTTCACCCGGTAAGGGTTCAAAAACAGGGTTGTCGTAGCTATCCCGAAAGGTGACAGAGAAACCGCTCCGGTTTTCGTTAATATATCACTTAAGGCTTCTGCCTGCTCGGCTGTCGAATTCAGACGTATTTGTATCCAGGGCATAAATATTCTCTTGAGATCGTAGGTCATTAGCTCATTTTTATCGATGTAGATAATGATTTTTTCTCGCCAACAACATTACCGATTAAAAAAGCAATCAAACTCAATAATAGAGCGGGCACGATGGGGTGAAAATTTAACATCAAAGGCGGTCAATAATGTATAAGAAAGGGCACCGAGGATCATTGAACTTAATGCACTAAAACGGTTTGCTCTTTGCCAATATAGTCCGAGTATTAATGTCCAAAGAAAAACCGCTTGTAATCCACCAAAAGCTAGTAAATTTAACCAAATAATCATTTGTGGTGGATGCCAGGCGGCTAATAGTAATAAAGCACCCAGAATAAGGGTAGAAGCATTTGAGATCTAGGTTAATTTTTTCTCTTTTTTTATCTCCTCTGGTGCAATATTTAAATGTAGATCTTTTATAATAGTTGCTGAAGATTGGAGCAATTGTGAATTAATTGTTGACATAATGGCAGCCATTGAGGAGGCTAATAAAATTCCTGCGGCGAACGGAAGTAAAACCGTGATCATCAATGTTGAGATGACCTGATCTGGAATCGTTAAATCCGGTAAAATAGCTCGGCCTAATGCACCTGCTAAATGCATTGCCAACATTAAAATAACCATCACAATGGTACCGATAATGATCCTTTGGTGCATCGCTTCGCTATTTTTATAAGAAATGTAGCGGACAGCGGTGTGTGGTAGCCAATAATGCCAAAACAAACTAATATCCAGAAGGAAAACATAAATGGCATACTAAAGATGTTATCAGTACCTTGTGGCGTGATTAGTTTTAGATCAATCGTTTTTAGTGTCTCTGTTGCTGCGGCCAGACCGCCTGCCTTATGAATAGTCGCAACCAGCAGAATAATGGTTGCGACTAACATAACAAAACTTTGTAAGGTGTCATTAAGGACACTGGCTCTAAAACCACCAAATGCAGTATAAAGCGCAATAGTGATGCCAAATATTAATAACCCTATTTCATAGGGGATATTTGCCGCAGTTTCTAGTAGACGGGCTCCGCCGATAAATTGAACTGTCATAGCACCAAGGAAATCGATGAGTAAACTAATGCTAGCAATTCATACCAGTAAACGGCTTTGAAAACGAGCATACAGCATGTCATTAAGTGTCACCGCATTATAGCGACGAGCCAAAATGGCAAACTTTTTACCTAGTACACCAAGCGATAGCCAGATAGTCGGAACTTGAATCAAGGGGAGTAGCACCCAGCCAAGGCCATATTTATAGGCTGCTCCAGGACCACTTATGAAAGAGTTAGTACTGATATAGGTAGCAGTGATGGTCATCGCGCCAAAACAACCCCGCCCATAGAGCGATTACCTAGAAAGTATTCATGCAAAAATTCGCCTTTTTGACGTCGATGATAAGCATAAATAGACAGTAAACAAACCAATAATAAATAACCAATAAGTGGTAATAGAATTTCAATTTGCATCTTTATCTTCCAATGACATTTATTTAAAAATAAATTTAACCATTAAGACACAAAGTAAAATAAAAATCAGAGGTAAATATAAACATGAAAGTTCAAACCATAATGGCATCCCTCTTATTCCCATTTCCTCACCGGGGAGGTAGGCAGTCATAATCCAACTACATAAATAAGCAACAGTTAGAAAAACTGACCAACGAGCTTCTTTGTTGGATTGAAGAAAATGTTTGTCCATTGGTTCTCCTGGTAGTAAAAATTTAATCTGAGGGTTTGTATATTAGTTAAAGATTATCTTCAGAAAAAGTATCAAAAATTAGGGTACATTCCGTACCCTATTGTGATGAAAGGTGAATAGAAAAGTTTATTTTTGTGAAGCGAGTTTTTTTTCCAGGTAATGGATATTGGTACCACCTTTGAAAAAATTGCTGTCATCCATAATTTTTTGTTGTAATTCTATGTTAGTTTTAATGCCATCAATAATTAATTCAGATAAGGCATTTTTCATCCGAAGGATAGCAATTTCGCGGGTTTCACCATAAGTGATCAGCTTACCAATCATAGAGTCATAGTAAGGTGGAACGGTGTAACCTGCATAAATGTGTGATTCCCAACGTATACCAAAACCACCAGGAATATGGAGGCGAGTAATTTTACCCGGGCTTGGCAAGAAGGTATTCGCATCTTCTGCATTAATTCGGCACTCTATTGCATGCCCATGAATTTTAACATCTTTTTGTTTAATAGATAGGGACAAGCCAGAAGCGATCCTTAACTGTTCTTTAATCAGATCAACCCTAGTGATCATTTCCGTCACAGGATGCTCAACTTGAATACGCGTATTCATTTCAATAAAGTAGAATTCGCCATTTTCATAAAGGAATTCAAAAGTACCGGCACCACGATAATCGATATCAAGACAAGCTTTTGTGCAGCGCTCGCCAATACTTTTACGCATATCAACTTTTATACTTGGTGCAGGCGCTTCTTCAACCACTTTTTGATGGCGACGTTGCATTGAGCAATCACGTTCAGCTAAATAAATCGCCTTGCTTTGACCGTCAGCAAGTACTTGAATCTCAATATGGCGTGGGTTTTCCAGGAACTTCTCCATATAAACCATACTATTATCAAAGGTAGCTTTGGCTTCGGCGCGAGTTAGGGTAATGGCTTGTTCTAGTTCACTTTCGTTACGAACAACGCGCATACCGCGGCCACCACCACCACCAGATGCTTTAATAATAACTGGGTAGCTAATTCGATTAGCAATCGTTTTATTGGTTTTTATGTCATTTCCTAATGGTCCGTCTGAGCCAGGAACACAAGGAACACCAGCTTTTTTCATCGCCTCAATGGCAGAAACTTTATCACCCATGAGTCGAATAGTTTCTGGTTTAGGGCCAATGAATATAAAACCAGAACGTTCCACTTTTTCGGCAAAGTCGGCATTTTCAGATAGAAAACCATAACCAGGGTGAATGGCTTCTGCAGCAGTAATTTCTGCTGCAGAGATGATTGCTGGAATATTAAGATAACTTTCAGCTGAAGCGGCAGGCCCGATACAGAGAGTTTCATCAGCAAGTAATACATGTTTTAAGTCACGATCGGCGGCAGAATGCACGGCGACGGTTTTTATTTTTAGTTCTTTACAGGCACGTAAAATGCGTAAAGCAATTTCGCCACGGTTGGCGATAACAATTTTTTTAAGCATAGGATGCCTCATTATTCGATGATAACCAATGGCTCGTCAAATTCAACAGCTTCTCCATTTTCCAGCAGAATTGCTTTAACTATACCTGCTTTGTCTGCTTCGATCTGATTCATCATTTTCATAGCTTCGACAATACATATAGGATCTCCTAGCTTAACCGTTTGGCCGACTTCAACAAATGGTATTGCTTCTGGACTTGGCGCTCGGTAGAAGGTACCTACCATTGGCGAGCGAACAGTATAACCACTGATCTCTGCTTTTTTCTCATTTGTTGTTTCAGGTAAAATTTGAGAAGATGCAATGGCGTTTGCTAAAGCCGGTTGATGCGTGGTTGGCGCTGCCATATACTGTTGTAAATTTGGTAAATTCTGCACGATTGTACGGCTAATACGCACTGATTCTTCACCTTCCGAAATTTCTAGTTCATAAATGCCAGATTCTTCCACAAGCTCAATCAATTTTTTAATTTTACGAATATCCATAAGTTAATTCCGTATTTTTATTCTTTACATTTATTAGGTTGGGGATTCATCAATGGTTGCTAATTCTTCAATCTTAAATAAGAATTTAACCGCAGCTTCTAATGCAAAAATATAACCATCAGCACGGAAACCACAGATGACGCCGTTTGCAATATCGGAGAGATAGGAGTGATGCCTGAATGGCTCACGTGCATAAATATTAGTAAGGTGGATCTCATAAAAAGGAATGGCAATGCTTAATATTGCATCTCGTAATGCCACGCTAGTATGCGTTAATGCTGCTGGATTAATTAATATAAAGTCGATTTTTCCTTGAGCTTGATGGATTTCATTAATAAGCTCATGTTCCGCATTAGATTGAAAATGACTTAATTTAACTCCTAATTGTTTTGCTTTTTGGCTCGTTTGGTTAACAATATCCTGCAGCGTAAGACCATCATAGAATAGTGGTTCTCTCGTCCCCAGCATATTTAAATTTGGACCATTTAGCAGCAAAATATGGAAATCTTTTGCCATTTTGCGGGTATCTCCGACTGATAATGGATAATTAGACAACATAACTTGATGCTAATAGTTTGTCATCTTTTTCTCATAATGAAAACGTTTATTTTGACGACAAAGAGCGATATTATGAACATTTCATAGCAATTAGCAGCAAAATTTTAGTCTAATCAGCAAGGTTGGCTCGAAAAATTTAACGTATTTTTACCAGTGTCCGGCCAGTGATTTGGTTATTAATTAATTTATTTGCATAATCAATCACTTTTTCTAACGGGATCTCTGTGGTTATTAATTGATAAAAACTATCGGGTAATAAATTGGCTAACCGTTACCATATCTGTGGATGTTTGATCGTTGGTACCATCACAGAGTCTATCCCTTGTAGTCGTACATTACGCAGAATAAAAGGCATCACTGTTGTCGATAACATAATATCAGCGGCCAGACTACAGGCTGCTATTGCACCTGAATAGCACATTTGTGAAATAACGGTTGCTAATATATTGCCGCCAACGGTATCAATAGCTCCTGCCCAACGTTGCTTTTCTAAAGGGTGAGGTATGGTAGTAAATTCTTTACGTAGCAGCACTTGTTTAGCGCGCCAAGTGCTTTTAAGTAATCGAGATTACTCTCCCGACCAGTTACTGTTGTGACGGAATAACCAAGTTTATCCAGCAGTTGAATTGGAGTATTACCTACACCACCACTGGCTCCTGTCACAATAATGTTGCCTTTATCAATGGTTACACCGTTTTCTTCCAAAGCCATTATATAGAGCATAGCGGTAAAACCAGCGGTGCCGATTATCATTGCTTACCGCATCGTCATTTTTTCAGGAATAGCTGTTAACCATTTGGCTGGCACTCGCGCTTGTTCTGCTAATCCCCCCCACCAATGGTTTTCCCCAACACCGCAGCCGCGCAGTAAAACCTGTTGGCCGACTTGAAATTTTTCATCTGTTGAAGACCTAACGATAACAGCAAAATCGATGCCTGGTAACATCGGGAATTGGCGGATAATTTTTCCTTTACCGGTAATAGCTAAAGCATCTTTGTAGTTTAGTGTAGAGCAATAAATATCTACGGTAACGTCATCATAGGGTAAAAGTGTATCATCGATCGATTTTATACTGGTTTTTAATACTTGATTTTCTTGTTCTAATAGCAAGGCTTTCATAATTTGTGGCCTTTAAGTTTGTATAAGGATGCTGCAGTATAAAGTTATTTTCGTTATTTCGGCGGGCATAAAGTCTCAATAATAAATAAATTGTAAATATGGTTTTTTTACTAGCGTCAATAGGGCGTTATCAGGCAGAATACTAGTTTATTTTAGTAGTAAAAAAATTTTTTCTTCTATAAATAATAACGTGCAGAATTAATACTTAGATTTAAATTATTTTTTGTTGCTACTTTAATAACGGATTAACATGGCAGGCTTTTATACTTTAATATAATATTAAAAAGCGAATTGATCTTGCTTTTAAGCATATGTCAACTAATAATTATGTAGCGTCATATAAACTTAATACAGTGGCATATTTTAATCTAAAATAATTAATTTTCTTATTATAAATTTTTATATTAAATGAATTAAGTGATTTTTATGAGGGTATTGTTTACTTTATAATGTAATTGATTATAGAGAATAACTAGTAGTGGTTTTTTGTGTTGTAAAAAATTAGCCACTTTTTATTGAAGCGATTTAATTAACTCCTTGTCGTCGCTTCATGTGGTTGGTAAAGTAGACGGATTTTCATTCGTTTCCAGCTTGCAGGATTATCCTTTCGTTATGTTTAAAAGAATTCGTGGCATGTTTTCCAGCGACTTGTCTATTGATTTGGGTACCGCCAATACTCTCA
Source organism: Arsenophonus endosymbiont of Aleurodicus floccissimus (assembly GCF_900343025.1). Lineage (GTDB taxonomy): Bacteria > Pseudomonadota > Gammaproteobacteria > Enterobacterales > Enterobacteriaceae > Arsenophonus. Next base: position 312,328 of record NZ_OUND01000002.1, read on the forward strand.
TCTATGTCAAAGGACAAGGTATTGTGTTAGACGAACCGTCAGTTGTCGCTATTCGTCAAGATCGCGCAGGCTCACCTAAGAGCGTTGCTGCTGTAGGTCATGAAGCAAAACAGATGCTAGGCCGGACGCCAGGTAATATCGCGGCTATTCGTCCAATGAAAGATGGCGTGATTGCTGATTTTTATGTTACTGAAAAAATGTTACAGTATTTTATCAAACAAGTTCATAGCAATAGCTTTATGCGTCCAAGTCCACGCGTCTTAGTTTGTGTGCCTGTTGGTGCGACCCAGGTAGAACGTCGTGCAATCCGAGAGTCGGCGCTTAGTGCTGGCGCTCGTGAGGTTTTCTTAATTGAAGAACCCATGTCGGCTGCAATTGGGGCTGGTTTGCCTGTTTCCGAAGCAACAGGTTCAATGGTGGTTGATATTGGTGGTGGAACGACAGAAGTTGCTGTTATTTCATTAAATGGTGTTGTTTATTCGTCATCGGTACGTATCGGTGGTGACCGGTTTGATGAAGCGATCATTAATTATGTTCGTCGCAATTATGGTTCATTAATCGGTGAAGCTACTGCTGAGCGGATTAAACATGAAATCGGTTCGGCCTATCCTACAGATCAAGTTTACGAAATTGAAGTGCGCGGCCGTAATTTGGCTGAAGGCGTACCACGTGGTTTTAGACTTAATTCTAATGAGATACTTGAGGCATTACAGGAACCTTTAACCGGTATTGTTAGTGCCGTTATGTTGGCCTTGGAACAATGTCCACCAGAATTAGCTTCTGATATCTCTGAACGAGGTATGGTGTTAACTGGTGGTGGCGCGTTGTTGCGTAATTTGGATCGTCTATTAATGGAAGAAACAGGCATTCCCGTTATTGTTGCTGAAGATCCGCTAACTTGTGTTGCACGTGGTGGTGGCAAGGCATTGGAAATGATCGACATGCATGGTGGTGATCTGTTTAGTGATGACTAGACGTTAACTAATAGAAGGAGGAACTTAAGGATGCCGCTCCTCCTTACTTTATGTATAGCGATGTTAATGTTTAATGTTTATTTATTTTTTATCAAAATAACTCATGAAGCCGATCTTTAGTCAAGGGCCATCCCTACAATTACGTATTATTATTGCGATCGTTGTTGCAATCGCGTTGGTTGCTTTTGATCGTCAATTTGATACTTTTAATAAAATACGTAGTTATTTAGATACGGCTGTTAGTCCTTTTTATTTTTTGGCAAATAGTCCGCGAGAACTGCTTGATAATATTTCAGATGGATTGGCGAGAAGAGATCAACTTCTGATTGAAAATAAAGCATTGAAGAAAGAGGTTTTACTAAAAAAAGCAGATAATTTATTACTTGGACAACTTAAACAGGAAAACGCTAGATTACGTGAGCTATTGGGTTCACCTCTACGTCAGGATGAACACATGATGGTTACTCAAGTGCTTTCAGGTGCGAATACACCTTATCGAGATCAAATTGTGATTGATAAAGGTTTACATGATGGTGTTTATGAAGGCCAGCCTGTTATTAGTGATAAAGGTGTTGTTGGACAGGTTATCGCAGTGAGCCAGTTTAATAGCCGTGTTTTACTGATTTGTGACACAACGCATGCATTACCTATACAAGTATTACGTAATGATATTCGGGTTATTGCAGTGGGTACAGGATGTAGTGATGATCTTCAACTTGAACCTTTACCAGATAATATTGATATACGTATTGGTGATGTAATAGTTACTTCTGGTTTAGGTGGGCGTTTTCCTGAAGGTTACCCAGTTGCGACTGCTTTTTCCGTAAGGCATGATACACAGCGCGCTTATACAATTATACATGCACGGCCTACCGCAGATTTACAAAGACTACGCTATCTTTTATTGCTATGGGGAAACTCTAGCGATCCTTCTCATCCTTTACCTCCATCAGAAGTATATCGTGCAGCAAATGAACGTTTAATGAAGATTATGCCCCAGGTGTTTCCTGGCCCAAACGAGCTTCAAGGGCCACAGCTACCGTCAATAGAAATGAAAAAAAATGTCGAGCAACCTCATTTGGTGGCTCAGTAGGAATTGCTACAGTGAAATCAAGGCAACTAAAGGAAACATAAAATGGATCAATACCGTGGAAATGGGCGGTGGATCATTTGGCTGTCCTTTTTAATTGCAATAATTCTAGAGCAATTGCCCTGGCCTGAGCAGTTTATTTATTATCGCCCCACATGGTTAGCATTAATTTTAATTTATTGGGTTATGGCTTTACCGCATCGAGTTAGTGTAGGCACAGGATTTTTTTTGGGGATCTTTATGGATCTTATCCAAGGTTCAGCTCTTGGTGTACATGCATTAGCTTATAGTATGATTTGTTATTTGGTATCGTATAAATATAAGCTTCTTCGTAATATGGCACTGTGGCAACAATCCCTTGTTATTGCTGGATTATCAGTGGTTATGAATTTTATGATCTTCTGGGCGGAGTTTCTTTCCTCTCTAGTATTATTTCATCCCGAAGTATTCTGGAATTGTTTGATTAATGCCATCTTGTGGCCTTGGATGTTTTTATTATTGCGCAAAGTTCGACGCCAGTTTTTAGTTCGTTAAAAATGGGCAGTCAATTGTCTATTTTTTCTGAGGGTTTTTTCTATGGTAAATAGGATTTATTTGGCGTCAGCTTCGCCAAGAAGGCGTAAGTTAATTGAGCAGTTAGGATGGTTATTTGACATTATTCTCCCTGATATATTTGAATTATTATACGAAGGAGAGACACCCAGTGAGAAGGCAGGATATTATGCTATCCAGGGTAAAGGTGGCTGTTTTGTTAAGCGGATTGTTGGAAGTTATCACGCTGTAGTAGGGGTTACCGTTAGTTGAAACAGATGAGTTATTGACCAAGTTTCTGGCGTTAAATAAGCGTTAAATAATAGGAATGAAGAGCTATGGTAGCTGAACTATTAGTCAATGTAACCCCTTCTGAAACACGGGTGGCTTATATTGATGGTGGCGTGTTACAAGAAATTCATATTGAGCGTGAAGCTAAAAGAGGCATTGTAGGTAATATTTACAAAGGTCGTGTGAGTCGAGTCTTGCCCGGTATGCAGGCGGCCTTTGTTGATATTGGCTTGGAAAAATCCGCTTTTCTTCATGCCTCAGATATTATGCCTCACACCGAATGCATTGCCGGTGACGAACAAAAAAACTTTCATGTACGTGATATCGGCGAATTGGTTCGGCAAGGGCAAGATATTATGGTACAGGTGGTTAAAGATCCGCTAGGAACAAAAGGTGCTCGTTTAACAACGGATATCACATTACCATCCCGTTATCTGGTTTTTATGCCGGGCGCATCTCATGTCGGCGTTTCCCAACGCATTGAAGGTGAAGAAGAAAGAGAGCGTTTGAAAAATATTGTTGAGCTATTTTGTGATGAAAATGCTGGTTTTATTATTCGTACTGCTGCAGAAGGGATCGGTGATGATGAACTGGCTCAAGATGCCGCTTTCTTGAAGCGTTTATGGGCTAAAATTGTTGAACACAAAAAACGTCATAAGTCCCGCATGCAGATTTATGGTGAACTGGCTTTGGCACATCGTATCATTCGTGATTTTGCCGGTGCTTCATTAGACCGGATCCGTGTTGATTCAAACCTGACTTTTATTTCATTAAAAGATTTTATTGATGAATATGTGCCTGAAATGACAGTAAAACTTGAACTGTATCAAGGACCATTACCAATATTAGATCTGTATGATGTTGAGAAAGAGATACAACGTGCTTTAGAACGTAAAGTTGAATTAAAATCAGGTGGTTACCTCATTATTGATCAAACTGAAGCAATGACCACTATTGATATTAATACTGGTGCTTTTGTTGGTCACCGTAACCTGGAAGAGACCATTTTTAATACCAATATTGAAGCGTCACAAGCTATAGCGAGACAGTTAAGGTTACGCAACTTGGGCGGCATTATTATTATCGATTTTATTGATATGCTTTATCTTGAGCATCGTTGTCGTGTTTTGGCATCGTTGGAACAATCATTATTAAAAGATCGGGTTAAAACCACCATTAATGGTTTTTCTCAACTAGGATTGGTCGAGATGACACGCAAAAGAACACGTGAGAGTCTTGAACATGTTCTATGTGATGAATGCCCGACTTGCCAGGGCAGAGGAACAGTAAAATCGGTAGAAACAATCTGTTATGAAATTTTACGGGAGATTGTTCGTATAAATCGTACTATCGATGCCAATTGTTTCTTAGTCTATGCTTCAGCGGTGGTTGTAGAAGCATTCAATGATGATGAATCTCATATATTGGCTGAAGTAGAAATTTTTGTTGGCAAATCTGTGAAAGTCCAAATTCAGTCACTGTATAGTCAGGAACAGTTTGATGTCGTTATGATGTAGTTATGATAGTGGTTAGATTACCATTGTAGTAACTTCTTTTGTAAGGAGAGATGGGTGAAACGACTACCTAAGGTATTGGTAGCCATAAGCGCAATAATAGTACTTATTATGGCATTGGCCATTATTGGACTATGTCTTTTTCTTCCACAAATTAATGAATATCGCAATCAACTTGAAGGACAGCTGCAATCATTAACAGGAATACCGTTTAAAATTGGTCATATTGAAGGTGAATGGGTCTCTTTTGGACCAGTATTAAAGTTTTCTAATGTCAGTGTCAGCACGAAAAAAGTGAATATTCAGGTAAAGAAAATAAAATTTTCACTTGATATATGGCGTTCACTCTTTTCTTTACATCTCCCTTTTCGGGATATTATTTTCTATCAATTAAATGCAGATTATTATAAACCACTTGAATTTGTCAGTGAAGGTGATTTTAGTCATTTTGATTTAGATGCTTTAGATGAATTGTTTTTACACCAATTTGATTATTTTATATTAAAAGAAAGCCGTATCATTTTTCTGACGCCGTCGGCAGAAAAAAAGACCTTAAAGATCCCTGAACTGACCTGGTTAAATCAAAATGAATATCATCGAGCACAAGGATTTATCAGTCTTGATAATTTTGAACAGCAGCAAGATCAGGATGCCATTCAAATTAAACTCAATCTTCGTAATAAAAATGGCGTGATTAATAGCGGTACGGTTTACTTACAGGCAGATAATGTAAATTTGCGCCCTTGGTTACGTGATAGTACTGGATTACAGAATGCAGTATTTAGTCTTTCTAGCTGGATTACTATCAAAGATAGCCGTATCGAAGGTGGGCAATTACAGTTGCATCAAGGACAGGCAAATTGGCAGGTTGATGGACAAGAGCATCAGCTGGCTGTTGATGATTTATTGCTGACCTTGCATCGTCAAGAGAATGGTTGGTTATTTAATATTCCACAGCTACAACATTTAAAAACTGATCAACAACAATGGCTTGAAGGTCAAATTTCTCTACTCTATTTACCACAATCAAAAGTAGATGAAAACCATTAGCGTATACGGATTAATAATATTCAATTAGAGCGATTAAGAACTATTATCCCTATTTTCTTTTTTTTTACGCCTGAATTTATTAGTGATTCGCAAAAACGTCAGCCAAAAGGTCAACTCGCTGCACTGGCATTGGATATTACGCCTGGCAAGCCAGAGAAGGCTCTAATTGATGCCACCTGGCAAGATATTAGCTGGATACGCTGGAAAAATATACTTTTAGTTAGCCATTTTTAATAGTTCATTGCGAGGTATTCAGCAAAGTGGAAGATTTTTATTTAACTTAAATAATAGTTTTATTGAATATGCGCCAATGTTTAAAAAGCGCCATTGAAAATTTCTGCAGGACAGGGAATGATTTTTTGGTCGCAAGAAAGCCAATCACGCCAGATTTGGAGTGAGAATCTGATGCTGCAAGCAAAATCGCTATCGACAACCGGCGATTTTCGTTATCAGGCAGCAAAAAATCAGCCACCTATATTAAGTATTTTGGCTGGCGCAAAATTGACCGATGCGGGTGATGCATGGCGTTATTTTCCCACCACGTTAATGGGAAAAGATTTATCTGATTATCTGACAAAAGTAATTATTAGCGGTCATGTTGATACCGCCACGATGGTTTTTCACGGTGATCCGGCTAATTTTCCTTTTAAAAAGAATAATGGACAATTACAAGTTTTTGTACCGCTACGAGACGCAACTTTTAAGTATCAACCTGATTGGCCGACAATTTTTGATTTAGATATCGATCTTAACTTTAAACGTAATGGACTTTGGATGTCGGCGCCTAGTGTAAAATTAGGTGATGCTAAAAGGGTAGATCTTAGCGCAGATATTTCCAATTATAGTCAATCTAAATTATTAATAAAATCTAATATTACCGGTAATGGAAAAGCGATCTGTAATTATTTTATCCATAGCCCGATGGAAGGTGCGATTGGCAAGGCATTAGATCCAGTGAAAATAGGCGGTAATGTTAGCGGCAAATTGATGCTTGATATTCCGTTAGAGAGAAATATTGGTAGTGTGATTGCTAGTGGTCAAGTTAATCTTAAGAATAATGATGTCGATATCACAGCTATTGATAGTCAGCTGGAACAGCTAACAGGACGTTTTTATTTTCGTAACGGTGACTTGAAAAGTGAAAAGTTACAAGCTGAATGGTTTGGTCAACCAATAAACTTAACATTTAATACCACTAATGAACGACAGAATTACCAGGTCAATGTAAATGTTGGAGGTAATTGGCAAGCTAAAAAAATCACCATTTTGCCTAAATCGATTACACGTCAATTGGCAGGTAGCACAGCCTGGCAAGGACAGGTTAATATTCAATTACCCAATCAACTAAAGCAAAATCCAACCTTATCGATTGCTCTGAATAACAAATTAGATAAGCTTACTAGCTAATTTCCTGCTTTGGATAGCGAGCAAGTAAGGCAATTAGATGATATACAAATTCGTGCTAGTGGTGATACCCTGCAATTACAAATTTATGGTGATATTGGTAAGCAAGTTAGGTTTAATAGCCAATCGCAATTTACTGACAAGCCAGTTCGTTTGCTAAAAGTAGCCATTCAGCCTTATACAGCTAAAGGTGTTATTCTGCCCGACAGTCCATTAGTTATGATCAACTTACCTGAAATCAATGATCCGAAATGGCTTTCATTGTTGACTTCATTTTCTTCATTAAATATAGCACCGCAAAGTTATGGTAAATCATTTGTAATACCCGATATAGCTATTTGTTAACTTGCCAAAGATCACTTTTACTAAACAGCAATGGAATAATATGGCATTTACCATTAATAAAACAGCTGAATTAATGATAATTGTTGTAGATAGCGATAATTTGAAGGGCAGTTTAAGTATTCCTAAGCAGGGTGATTGGCAAGCTAAGATTAACTATCTTTATTTTAATCCAGAAACTTCACTCCAACAGCAGAATTATGTGGCAATAAATAATGTTGCGCAAAGATATGATATTTCAGCTTGGCCAAATATGAATATTTATTGCTCAGAATGTTGGCTTGCAGGCTATAAACTTGGCGAGCTAAAAGCATAGGTCATACGCAATAGACAAACGCTCATTTTAAAAGAAGGATCGTTAATAAATAGCTTCACTGATTTGAAAATCTCTAGTATGTGGCATGCAGATCAGCAAAACAGTACAACGATAAAAGGGATATTAAAAGGTAATCGATTTGATGATTTGGGTGCTTATTACGGCATACTAGTGCCGATTAAACAGGCACCTTTTAAAATTGATTTTGATTTAAATTCGGCCGCAGTACTACCATGGCAGCCTGATGTTGCTAGTTTGAACGGTAATCTGAGTTTTAAATTAGCTAAGGGAGTAATTGCTCAGATGGGTGGTGGTGGAGCCGGTCAATTGTTGCGTTTTATCAGTTTTGACGCATTATTACGTAAATTGCAATTGGATTTTAGTGATACTTTTAGTGATGACTTTGCGTTTGATGCAATGCGGGATAACGCCAATATAAAAAATGGCATCTTGAATACTGATAATTTTTATATTGATGGGTTTAATGGCTGATATTACAATACATGGAAAAATTAATTTAGTTCGTCGTGATATGAATTTAGAAACTATTATTACCCCTGAAATTTCAATCACGGTAAGTGTTGCAACAGCATTTGCCGTTAATCCACTTGCGGGTGCGGCAGTGTTTGCCGCAACTAGAGTATTGGGCCCATTATGGAGTAAAATATCGATTATTCATTATTAAATTACCGGTAATCTGGAACAACCAAAAATTGATGAAACTTTACGTCAATTGAAGGAGAATCAACGGGATGACAAGCGACAATATTGCACTATTACAATTGTGTAGTGGTAAAAATACTAAAAATAACCTTGCTCAGATAGAGCAGCAGATTAAACAATTGCCACATAGTGTGAAATTGGTTTTAACACCGGAAAATGCACTGTTGTTTAGTGATAATATCAGTTACCGTAATTTAGCTGAATCACAGGGAGAAGGTCCTTTACAAGGTGCAATTACTGAAATGGCTCGCCATTATCAAGTATGGATATTGGTGGGCTCTATGCCATTAATCAGTCGCAAAGATCCTGAGCTTATCACGAGTAGTAGTCTGTTATTTGATGATAGCGGTGCAATTCGTGCTCGCTATGACAAAATTCACATGTTTGATGTGAATATAATTGAAGATGAACAAGGTATTTATAACGAATCTTCAATTTATCAACGTGGCGAACATATTACAGTAGTTGATACGCCAGTTGGCCGTTTAGGAATGACGATTTGTTATGATTTACGTTTTCCCTGCCTGTTTCAGGTATTAAGAAAGCAAGGGGCGGATCGCATTGCTGTGCCGGCCGCTTTTACACGTTTAACTGGTGAAGCTCACTGTGGGGGCCACTGTTAAAAGCCCGAGCGATTGAAAATCAATGTATTATTTTGGCGCCGGCACAAATAGGCGTGCATGGTCAACGTCGTACTTGGGGTCACTCAATGGTGATTGATAGCTGGGGCAATATTTTGCAAGAAAATGCATATGCAGTCAGTGCATTAACGCTTAATATTGATAAAGCTAAAGAAAGCCTGATTGGTATTCGTGAACAGATGAAAGTCGTAAAGCATAATCGCTTCCGTACTAGTTTGATGCCATTAATTGAACATAAAACGAAATAGAAAGAGTAAATAAATATGAGTTTAACCTCTGTTAGTGAATATTTGCTGACATCAAACGATCTTAATCATCAACATCTGCAAGATGTTTTACAATCACTTGCCGAGCGACATTTAGATTATGCCGATCTCTATTTTCAATCGAGTTGTCATGAAACATGGGGATTGGAAGCCGGAATTATTAAAAGAGGATCCTACAATATTGATCAAGGTGTAGGTATTCGCGCTATTCGTGATGATAAAACTGGATTTGCTTATGCCGATCAGATAACTTTACAGGCACTACAGCAAAGTGCCAATGCGGCTCGAAGCATTGTAAATCAGGCTGGAAAGGGCAAAGCATGTCTAATTAGTCAGGTTAATTTTAAACATTTATATTCTGCGATTGATCCGATACAAACAATGAGCCCGGAAGAGAAAATCGCATTATTGCAGCGTGTTGATCAAGTTGCCCGAACCGAAGATCCTCGTGTGCAAGAGGTCGATGTAACGTTATCTGGTGTTTATGAACATGTTCTGGTCGTAGCAACAGATGGCACGTTAGCGGCTGATATTCGTCCATTAGTACGCTTATCTGTCAGTGTGTTAGTGGAACATGACGGCAAGCGTGAGCGTGCTGGTAGTGGTGGTGGTGGGCGCTATGGTTACCAATATTTTCTTGAAACAGAGCAAGGTGAAGTTCGGGCGGAATATTATGCTCGAGAGGCTGTCCGCATAGCATTGGTTAATCTTACCGCAATTGCTGCACCGGCAGGCACAATGCCTGTGGTACTCGGTGCTGGTTGGCCAGGTGTTTTGCTACATGAAGCAGTCGGTCACGGTCTTGAAGGTGATTTTAATCGGCGTGGAACATCTATTTTTAGCGGAAAAGTAGGTCAACAAGTTGCTTCACCACGTTGTACCGTGGTTGATGATGCGACTCTAGTCGGTCGTAGAGGATCTTTAGCCATTGATGATGAAGGTGTACCGGGGCAATATAATGTCTTGATTGAAAATGGTATTTTAAAAGGTTATATGCAAGACAAAATGAACGCTCGTTTGATGGGGATTGTCCCAACCGGCAATGGTCGGCGTGAATCTTACGCGCATTTGCCGATGCCTCGTATGACAAATACTTATATGTTAGCCGGACAATCAACCCCGGCAGAGATAATAGCCAGTGTTGATCGTGGTATTTATGCACCTAATTTTGCTGGTGGACAAGTTGATATTACCTCGGGCAAATTTGTTTTTTCGACTGCGGAAGCCTATTTGATCGAAAAAGGAAAAATCACAAAGCCGATAAAAGGAGCAACATTAATTGGCGCTGGGCGAGAAGCAATGCAGCAGATTTCAATGGTTGGTAATGATCTCAAACTTGATAGTGGGATTGGTGTTTGCGGCAAAGAAGGGCAAAGTGTTCCTGTTGGTGTTGGCCAACCCACATTAAAGCTCGATAGTATGACGGTTGGTGGGACAGCATAATAAATTTTTGGATGATAGGATGAATAAAAAAATTGTTATCTTGCTGATTTAGCCATAATTAATAGGGGCAGGCGTTTACTTTAAATGGAATTAGTGAGCAGTAGGCAGACATAATAGGGCAAACAGTAGCGCCCATGGCTGTCCATAATATTGATAAGTTAACTGCACAGCAAAATGTGGTTAATTATCTACGGCAATATCATCGATTACCCGACTTTTATATTACAAAAAGAAAAGCACGACAAAGTGGTTGGGATCGAAGGCCGGGTAATTTATGTCAAGTTGTGCCGGGTAAAGTGATTGGTAGCGATAGATACAACAACCGAGAAAAATTGCTACCTGCTGCGCCAGATCGCCAATGGTATGAAGCCGATATCAATTATCACTGTGGTCATCGAGTTAGTGATAGATTGCTTTATTCATCAGATGGATTGATTTATGTGACGTTAGATCATTATAAAACTCTTTTCAAGAGTGAATTAAATGATGCATTGTGTTGAGTTTGATTTTCGTGAAATAGACAATCTAAATGACTTTTATCAAAAAGCGATACTGGTTTTTAAATTACCAAAATGGTTTGGCCAAAATTTGGATGCACTTTTGGATATGTTGACTGCTGGAATTGCTTTACCGGTAGAGGTTATTTTTTCTCATATAAATGAATATCAGTTAACAGAATTTGCTTAACTGATAACGGTTTTTAGAGAAGCTGAACAAACATTGGGAGGGCAAATTCATATTTCATTGCCGAGCCTCCCAATCTAATCCGGCTTAGGCACTTTCAGATAGTGTCTTTAGGTATTGAAAGAGTTGGCGATAGGCTTTAGCCGGTTTATTTGCCTCTCTTTCTTTTTTACAGTTACGAATTAATGTCCGTAGCTGTTGAAGATCAGCTAAGGGAAATAAACGTATTACATCTTCAATTGCATTATCGCCATTCTTTAATAATTGATTACGTAAAGCTTCAAGCTTATGTAATATGGCGATTTGTTTATTGTGCCGATTTTTTAGCTTATCTAATGCTTCATAAATAGGTTGATGATCTTGCGCTCTGAGTAATTTACCAATAAATTGTAACTGGCGTCGCCGCCCTTCACGCTTAATTTTTTGTGCTAATTCAACAGCTGCTAGTAGCTCATCATTAAGGGGGATACGTTCTAATTCATGTTTACTAAGTTCAACCAGTTCTGCTCCTAGCTTTTTTAGCGCTTGGGCATCACGCTTAATTTCGCTTTTACTGACCCAGATGATTTCATCCTTATCGGCGTTATCATCGAACCAGTTATCGGGCTGTTTTGCCATCGCGGTTTTTCTCTTAGCAAGACGTCAGATTATTTTATTTCAGAATAATCTGTCGTCTGGTATGTTAACATCTTATCTCTATTGTAACTAGGAAAATAGATTTAATGCTACAGAGGATTTATTTTCTGCTGAAGATAGGTATTGGTTGAGTTGATTTTATTTTCTATTATTGGATGGTATCAATGAGTTTGACGGAACAGGTTTTATTACAACGTAAACAATTAGAAGAAACAGTTGCATATGCATTATCAATCGCCAAAAAGAGTTGTGATGCAGCTGAAGTGACTATTAATAAATCAACAGGTATCAGTGTAAGCACACGTTTTGGTGAAACTGAAAATATTGAATTTAATAGTGATGGTGCCCTTGGCATCACGGTTTATCATAAGCAACGTAAAGGTAGTGCATCGTCCACTAATTTACATCCAGCAGCGATTAAGCGTACGGTGCAAGCCGCTATTGATATTGCACAATATACTTCAGAAGATCCTTTTGCTGGTTTAGCAGACGCTGAACTTTTGGCTTATCAATCACCTGATTTAAAACTCTTTTATCCCTTTGATATTGATGCTGAAAAGGCGATCCAATTGGCAGGTCAAGCGGAGATGTCGGCTTTAAATACGGATAAAAGAATTAAAAATACTGAAGGTGGAAGTTTTAATAGTCATTATGGCATTAGAGTGTTTGGTAACACTCACGGAATGTTACAGAGCTATTGCTCAAGTCGGCACTCAATGTCAAGTTGTGTCATTGCTCAGGAGAATGATGGAATGGAGCGCGATTATGCTTATTCCATTGCCCGTCGATTAGAGGATTTGAAATCACCTCAACGGGTTGGACAGGAGGCAGCTCGCCGAACTGTCGCCAGGCTTTCACCGCGTAAATTATCAACGATGAAGACACCGGTCATTTTTGCTGCTGAGGTTGCAACCGGTTTATTTGGTCACCTGGTTGGTGCGATTAGTGGTACAAGTATTTATCGTAGATCTTCTTTTTTATTAGACAGCCTTGGTAAGCAAATTTTTCCTTCTTGGCTAACCATTCAGGAGAAGCCACATCTGATTAGCGGACTAGCGTCATCTCCCTTTGATAGTGAAGGTGTGAATACTAGTCAACGTAATATTGTTGAGCAAGGGATATTACAAATTTGGTTATTGGCCAGTTATTCAGCACGTAAGCTTGGCTTACAGAGTACTGGTCATGCTGGTGGTATTCATAACTGGCATATTACTGGCCAGGGGTTAGATTTCGCAGCTTTATTGCGAGAAATGGGGACGGGGTTAGTTGTTACTGAATTGATGGGGCAGGGAGTTAGCTCGGTAACGGGGGATTATTCTCGGGGAGCAGCCGGTTTTTGGGTGGAAAACGGTGTAATACAATATCCTGTCAGTGAAATTACTATTGCTGGTAATCTAAAACAGATGTGGGCTAATATCGTAACAATAGGCAACGATATTGAAACTCGCAGTAATATTCAATGTGGTTCGGTGTTATTACCAGAAATGCATGTTGCTGGTCAGTAAATTTTGCTAATAATTGCTGTCGTTGAATGAGAAGATTTGGCCAAATTGAACGTTTAAAATGATAGGCATTTACAGCAAAAGCAGAAATTATTTGATGACGAGGAAGTTATCGATGGGGTTGATGCTAACTCAGTAGCATTTTAGTGTGGCAGAAAGACTTTTACTCAATTTGCCACAGCGTATTAGATGACATAGAGAGAATAATAGTATTAGCAGATATCGCTTAAGATTGAGGTAGTTAATAGCGGTGAAAGGTGGCTGTCTAATAACGTTGATTGAATTAAATTTTTGAAAAAGACTGGTTAATCATCTTCAAGTTTATGATGAAAAAGTTGAATAATTGCTGCTAGTGCCTTTTCTTCATCGGGACCGGTTACCTCAAAATCGATATAGCTACCTTGTTCTGAATCTAGCATCAACATCGCTATAACACTATCTGCTTGAGCTTCTATATTATGGCAATTGCGCAACAGCACTGTAGATTTAAATTGTTGGATTAGTTCACAGAGCATCATTGCTGGCCTGGCATCCATACCCTGTTGATTTTTTATAATAATGCGGTGATAGACAGTCATGACTTTCTCTTTTCTAACGTCCGATGACGCGACTGAACATTTTTGCCTCTAGAGCGAAAGTAATCAGCCAGTTGTTTGGCAACATAAACTGAACGGTGTTTACCTCCAGTACAACCGATAGCAATCGTCAAATAACTACGGTTATTAGATTCTAACATGGGTAACCATAATTCAAGATAACTACGAGTTTGATAGATAAAGTTATGCACTTCTGTGTGTCGGTCAAGAAAGGCAGCAACAGGACGATCGAGACCTGTCATAGGACGTAATTTAGGATCCCAATGTGGGTTAGGTAAAAAACGGACATCAAACACATAATCTGCATCGATCGGAATACCATGTTTAAAGCCAAAGGATTCGAAAACCATGGTCAATTCACGTTCCCGTTTACCTAATAAACGTGCTCTAAGCATTTCAGCCAATTCATGTACTGACATTTCAGAGGTGTCGATAACTAAATCTGCACGTGAGCGGAGTGGTTCTAATAGATCATTTTCCTCATCAATAGCATTTTCTAATGATAAATTTTTATTGGAGAGTGGATGTAAACGGCGTGAATCACTATATCTTCTGATCAGTGTATTACGGTCTGCATCAAGAAAAAGTAATTGTGGGGAAAAACTAGCAGGTAGATTTTTTAACGCATTTTCGAAAATTGTTGGGTTGTCTGGCATATTACGAACATCAATACTCACGGCGGCAGAAGTTTGTCGTTTAGCAAGTGAATTTGCTAATTCTGGCAGTAAAATAACGGGCAGATTGTCAACACAATAAAAACCCATATCCTCCAGTGCCCGTAGAGCAACTGATTTACCTGAACCAGAACGGCCACTGACTATCATCAGCACCATGAGTCATACCCCTTAAGTTTCTTCACAATGAAAAATCATTATTTGGCTTAGATTTTTTAGAAACCAGTTATTCAGTAATGATTTTATAGAGTTCATCATTACTTTGCGCAGCGCGTAAACGACGACATAGATTCTTATCAACTAATTGTTTGGCAATTAAAGAAAGAGTATGTAAATGTGTTTTACATTGCTCTGAAGGAACTAATAACGCAAACAGTAAATCGACTGACTGATTATCAATGGCATCAAAAGCAATAGGTTCATCTAAATGGAGAAAAACACCAACTGTGTCGGATGAATTGTTTTCATTTAATTTGCCATGTGGGATTGCAATACCCCCTCCGATACCGGTTGTACCGACTTTTTCGCGGGTTAATAATGAGTCAAAAACGACACTTTCAGGTACATTCAGTGCAATTGCAGCAACTTCACTAATAATTTCTAGTGCTCGTTTTTTACTCGTACAATGTACATTATTTAGTGTACATGATGGTGTTAATACCGAGCTTAATGATAATTTTTTTTCACAGTTCATTGGATTTATTCACTTAGGGCAATTATACCAGATATCCATAATGAATATCTGGCATGAACGATACTAACATCGATAATCTATATTTAGCGTCATAGTACCCTTGTTGTTTAATAACACAGATTAATGTTGTTTCAATTTTTCTTTGATTTAGTAAGCTGGCGCGCCATTTTTTCTACCATGGCATCAATTGCTGCATACATATCATCTTCTTGAGCAGAAGCATGTAGTTCTGCTCCATTCACTTTCGCCATTGCCTCAGCAATTTGATTAAATTTCTGTACTTTTAACATCACATGAATAGCATTGATATGGTCAAAATATTGTTCAAATTTTGACCTTTTTTCTTCCGCGGTTTGGCGTAATGCTTCGGTAATTTTAATATTTTGGCCAGTAATTTGAAATTCCATAGTATCTTCTTCCTTCTCAGTTAATTTAAATCAGTTTTTTACGCTGATTCGAGGGTGGAATGGATAGAGACTCTCGATATTTAGCAACTGTACGACGAGCAATTTGAATACCCTGTTCTGCTAGTATGCTCGTTAATTTGTTATCACTCAAGGGTTTTGCAGGGTTCTCTGCCGCAATGAGTTTTTTTACTAGCGCGCGTATAGCGATAGAAGAGGCTTCTCCTCCGGTATCTGTGTTAACATGGGTAGAAAAAAAGTATTTCAGTTCAAAAATACCTCTTGGACTATGTAGATATTTTTGCGATGTGACACGGGAAATCGTCGATTCGTGCATATCAACCTGATAAGCAATATCCGCTAGTACCATAGGTTTCATATGCTCTTCACCATATTCAAAAAACTGTTGCTGATTTTCAACAATACATTGGGCAACTTTTAATAAAGTTTCATTACGACTTTCTAAACTTTTTATTAACTATTTTGCATTTTATAAGTTGTTACGGATGAATTGGTTATCTTCTTCATTATCAGAGTATTTACCTAGAGAAGCATAATATTGATTGATTTTTAAGCGTGGAATGTTTTTAGTATTTAGAGCTATTTGCCAGTCATTATCTATTTTGTGCACCAAAGCATCAGGGATAATATATTGTGGTTCATTAGTTTGAATTATTTGCCCAGGTTTAGGATCTAATCGTTGGGTCATAGCGATAACTTCTTTCAAGGCCGTTTCTTTTAATTTGGTTTTTCGGCTAAGTTGCCGAAAATCACGATTGCTAAGTAATTTTAAATGGTCATTAATTGTCAGTTTAGCTTCTTTTAGAAAAGGAGTCTCGCGAGGTAACACTGATAACTGAATTAGTAAGCAGTCTTTTAAATTTTTGGCTGCGACGCCAATCGGATCGAAGAGCTGGATCTGTTTTAATACAATTTCAACTTCTTCCTGCGTAATATCTGCTAGGGCTATAAACCCGCGTAAATATCTTCAATAGTGGTGCTTAAATAGCCGGAATCATCCACAGCATCAATAATGGCGGTGGCAATTGCGGTATCTATTTCAGTAAAAGGTGTTAATGATGCTTGCCAGGATAAATAATCTTGCAGCGTTTGCAATGTTTCTCCTTGGTAGATAGGAAAATTATTGTCACTAAAATTATTGGTTAGAGTTGGATAGCTATCTGAGGGATAAATTTCTTCCCAATTAGTATCTAAAGGTAATCCGCCTGGCACATCATTTTGTTCGATGGTGTCAAAACTATCTAGTGCCGCTGGCTCGTTATCATTAATATCTGATGTTTCAATTTCCTGGTAGAGGTCATATTGTTCAAGTAAAGGATTGCTTTCAAGAGCTTGCTGAATTTCGTGTTGAAGTTCTAATGTTGAAAGTTGCAACAAACGAATAGCTTGTTGTAGCTGTGGTGTCATAGCCAACTGCTTACTGAGTCGGAGTTGCAAACTCTGTTTCATAAAATTGACTTAGTCTCTTGGGAATCACATAATAAAAAATTTACCAACTTTAATTAGTCACGGTTAGAGGCGGAAACCTTCTCCCAAATAGACGCGTTTGACTTGTTCATTTTTTAAAATCGCTTTAGGAGTTCCATGAGCGATAAGATAACCTTGACTGACAATGTAAGCACGTTCACAGACATCTAATGTCTCTCTCACATTGTGATCAGTTATTAGTACGCCTAAACCATAATCTTTCAAGTGTTGGATTATTTTTTTTATATCTAATACTGAAATCGGATCAACACCAGCAAAAGGTTCATCTAAAAGAATAAATTTAGGATCAGCCGCTAATGCCCGGGCTATTTCTACACGGCGACGCTCCCCGCCAGAAAGTGATTGACCGAGGTTATTTCGTAAATGAGTAATACTAAACTCTTCCATCAATTCTTCGGTACGTTGCTGTTTTTTTTCGAATGTTAAATCTTTACGAATTTCTAATACAGCCATCAGATTATCGTAAACGTTTAGCCGGCGAAATATTGAGGCTTCTTGTGGTAAATAACCTATTCCCCTACTAGCCCGTTCGTGAAGCGGCAGCAAACTAATATCTTCATCGTCGATAGCAATTTTTCCAGTATCACGAGGAACGATACCAACTACCATATAGAAGGTTGTCGTTTTACCTGCACCGTTTGGCCCAAGTAAACCAACGATTTCACCTGAACTGACCTCCAGACTAACGTTTTCAACAACCTTGCGGTTTTTGTATGTTTTTGCCAAATGTTTCGCAGTTAATTTCGCCATTTTCTATTATTTATTCTTACTATTATTTGTACTTTTTACTTCAGAGCCTTTTTCTTGTAATTGGGAAGGTAACAGTATGGTCGTTACTCGTTTCCCTTTATCACTAAATGCTTCCATTTGTTGTGTTGGGACTAAATAGGTAATTTTGTCACCTTTAATATTGCTATCTAGTTGTTCAAGGTAAGTATTACCCGTTAGGATAACCATGTTCTTTCTCCATTTCATAACGTATTTTATCGCTGTGACCTTTGATCGGTTTACCATCATCTTGTAATTGATAGAAATTGGCTGGCGTACCATAGGCTTCGACAATCATCTTTTTGGCATCGCCGTTCGGACGGGTGACAACGACTTTATCAGCTAGAACATCTATAGAACCTTGTTTTATAACAACATTTTCTGTAAATGTGGTAATATTTTTTTCTAAATCAAGTGACTGTTTAACTGAATCAATCTGAATGAGTTGTTGAGAATCACTTTTCAATGCTATTGCGGGCAAGCTTAATATCAATATTGAACTAGTCAATGCTACATTAATGAAGATCTTTTTTGCCAATATCATTTTAGTTGTTTCCTTCGGGAGCTGTTGTTTGCTTATTGGGAATTTCATAATAGGTTTTAACATCTTCAATTAACTCTGCGGTATGCGTTCTCATATTACCGCGCATTTTCATACCCACTGATCGTAAACCGATACCAATTACTGTGACTTTATCATCAGATGAAACATCCTGGGTAATTAGGTTAACGATGACATTTTCCGTCAAAATTTTTTGTAAATCTGAAGTTGGATTTAAGCTATTTACTTGAACATTACCATATAAATAGAGCATATTGTCGTTGGTTAATTTGGCTTTATTGGCGCGTACGGCCCAAGCGGGGATACTTTTTGGGTCATAAGTTGTTAATACTGGATTAATAAACCAGCTGGTTTTATTACTCGAAAAGTGGTGCGTCTCATCCGTTATTAGCTTATAGGCCAATTTACCCATTGGATCATAGACATGGGTAATGGCATTACCAGTTTGATAATTTGGTTGGCTGTTATCAACCATAGCGGGTGCTTTTGATTGATTAAAATCAGCTAAGTTCCAGCCAATAAGCGCTAAAACAATTAGTGTTAATATAATGTTAAGCCAAAACTTAAATTTGCTCATCGTTGTTTCGTTTTTGCCTATATTGATAGGCCGTTGGCATTTTCTATCTTATTTTGAGCAAGCAGGATCAGATCACAAATTTCACGTACTGCACCTTTGCCGCCTGCTTGATATGTAATATAATGCGCTTTACTTAACAACATTGGATGCGCGTCAGCTACAGCAACCGAAAGCCCTATATGCGACATAACAGGCCAGTCAATTAAATCATCACCAATATAAGCAATCTGTTGAGGGTGGAGTTTTAATCGGGTTATCAGATCATTATAAGCTAATTTTTTTTCACTTTGCTCTTGGTAAAGCTAATTAATACCGAGTTTTTTGGCGCGATCTTCCAATAATTTAGCTTTACGCCCAGTAATAATGGCAACTTCAATTGCAGAGGTCAGTAAACAATGGATACCATAACCATCTTTTACATTGAATGCTTTTAGTTCTTCACCATTATTCCCCATATAAATTAAGCCATCTGTCATGACACCATCAACATCACAAATTAGTAATTTTATAAGACGTGCTTTTTCAACGATATGTTGGTCTATTGGGCCATAACAGGTTGTTATTTTATTATCATTATTCATGTATTATTTCCAATAATTATATGATGCCAGCGTGCAAAAGATCATGAAGATGAATAACACCAATAAGTGTATCTGCTTTTGCCACCAGTAAGGAAGTAATATGGTGTTGTTGCATTAAATTTAAGGCGTCAATTGCAAGCATATCGGGTTTTACCCTAATACCACCGGCTGTCATTACATCAATAATTTTAGCATTATTTAAGTCAATATTCATTGCAAAGACGCGTCGTAAGTCACCATCGGTAAAAATACCTTTAATTTGCATTTCTTCATTACAAATCACAACCATACCTAGTTTTTTGCGAGTAATTTCCACTAATGCTTGCTGTAATGTTGCCTGTTTCATGACATTTGGAATATTTTTCCCGGTATGCATTAGGTCACTCACCCTTAATAAAAGTTTGCGGCCCAATGTGCCACCTGGATGAGAAAGTGCAAAATCTTCAGCGGTAAAACCCCGCACTTCAAGTAAAGCGACTGCAATCGCATCTCCCATAACTAACATCGCGGTTGTGCTCGTTGTTGGCGCTAGACCTAAAGGACAAGCTTCCTGCGGTACTTTGATACAAAGGTGAAAATCTGCCGCTTTTCCCATGCTACTAACAGGGTTTTTTGTCATACAAATTAGCGCAATATGTTGGCGTTTTAACACTGGAATAAGTGCTAATATTTCATTTGACTCACCGGAGTTAGAAATAGCCAGAACAATATCTTGACGACTAATCATGCCTAAATCACCATGACTGGCTTCTCCTGGATGGACAAAAAAAGCCGGTGTTCCTGTACTGGCTAATGTGGCCGCAATTTTACGGCCAATATGACCTGATTTACCCATCCCCATAACAACGACTTTTCCAGTACATTTGAAAATCAGTTCACAAGCTTGGTTAAAATCATCATTGATATATTGCTCCAAATTGGCAAGCCCGCTACGTTCAATCTCCAATACCTTCTTCGCTGTTTTTTGAAAATCAATTTCAGACATTTTATTCTCCAATTTGATATAACTAATTTAATTATATGGGTTAATAGATCTTTAGTAAGACTCGTTTTTTCATATTACTCGTTTTGTATTAATGTCATCAATATATTATCGGTACGTTGTATTATTAGAAAAAATAGCATTTTTCACTATGATGACATTTGAAAATTTGTTTATTGTGACGATGTAATGAGCAAAAGTAAAATTGACAATAATATTGATAGCGAATATATGCTAGTTTTTAGGTAATATGTTCCATAGTGAGTAAATATACTTAAATGATAATTAGACAGAAAGGCTATTATCGTCATGAAGAAGTCTGCAGATGATATCATAAAAATCAAAGATATGTCTTTTATTCGGGGTCAACGGCTGATTTTTACCGATATGAGCTTGACGATCCCCAGGGGAAAAATTACGGCAATCATGGGGCCATCAGGTATTGGAAAAACAACGTTGCTACGTTTGATTGGTGGACAATTACAGTCGGATAAGGGAGAAATTTGGTTTGATGGTGTTAATATTCCAACACTATCACGCGCGGAACTTTATGTTGCTCGCAAGAAAATGAGTATGTTGTTTCAGTCAGGTGCCTTGTTTACTGATATGAATTTTTTTGACAATGTTGCTTTTCCTTTACGTGAACATACTGTTTTAGCAGCAGAAATTATTCGAACAGTGGTCATGATGAAACTAGAAGCAGTCGGGTTAAGAGGTGCGGCCAATCTTATGCCGGCTGAACTATCAGGTGGTATGGCGCGACGAGCAGCATTGGCACGTGCTATTGCCCTTGATCCACAATTAATTTTATTTGATGAACCTTTTGTTGGGCAAGATCCGATAACCATGGGAGTTTTGGTTAAACTTATTGATGAACTTAATCATGCATTAGGTATTACTTGTGTTATTGTTTCTCACGATGTGCCAGAAGTGTTGAGCATAGCGGATAAAGCTTATATTGTTGCAGAGCAACATGTTATTGCTGAAGGCACAGCGAAAGAATTGCAACAAAATAAGGATGCGCGGGTTAGGCAGTTTCTTGATGGTATAGTAGATGGTCCGGTACCATTTAAGTTTCCGGTAGGAAATTATGCAGCAGATTTATTAGGGTGATGGGATGATACTAATTGATACATTAGCCGCATTAGGCCATCGTTCACTAGCTATGGTGTCGACATTTGGTCGTGCTGGCTATTTGTTATGTCGGGCTTTATTTGGCAAACCTGAATTTGCAAAACAATGGCCATTATTAATAAAACAGCTCTACAATGTAGGAGTCTTATCTTTATTAATTATTGCTGTTTCAGGATTATTCATTGGCATGGTACTTGGTTTACAAGGATATTTAGTCTTGACTATGTTTAGTGCTGAATCCAGTCTTGGCATGATGGTCGCTTTTTCTTTACTAAGGGAGCTAGGGCCAGTGGTGACCGCACTTATATTTGCTGGCAGAGCAGGTTCTGCATTAACGGCAGAAATAGGATTGATGAAAGCAACAGAGCAGATCTCTAGTTTGGAAATGATGGCGGTTGATCCATTGCGTCGAGTGATCGCACCGCGTTTTTGGGCGGGACTGATCAGTATGCCATTACTGGCATTAATTTTTGTCGCCGTGGGCATATTAGGTGGTGCTGCGCTAGTCGGTGTTGATTGGAAAGGAATTGATGAAGGCTTTTTTTGGTCATCGATGCAATCTGCTATTGAGTGGAAAAAGGATATTCTCAACTGTTTTATTAAAAGTGTGGTATTCGCTTTTACAGTCAGTTGGATAGCTTTATTTAATGGTTATGATGCCATCCCAACATCGGAAGGGATAAGTCGTGCAACAACCAGAACTGTTGTTCATTCGTCATTAGCTGTATTGGGTTTAGATTTTGTGCTTACTGCACTGATGTTTGGGAATTAATTCATGCAAAGTAAGAAAAGTGAAATTCTAGTTGGACTATTTGTTTTTATTGCATTAGCTGCGATTGTCTTTTTATGTTTAAAAGTTGCATATATTAAATCATTTGGTAATCAACTAACTTATAAAGTTACTGCTTCTTTTACCAATGTAGGCGGATTGAAAGTAAACTCGCCGGTAAAGATAGGCGGTGTGGTGGTTGGCCGAATAGTCGATATTATGTTGGATAAGAAAACTTATACGCCACGTGTTACCTTAGCGATTTTTAGTCAATATGATAATATTCCTGATAACAGCTCATTGTCGATACTTACTGCGGGATTATTAGGTGAGCAGTTTTTAGCACTTAATGTGGGTTTTTATGATCCGGATATGGGAATTACCTTTCTTAAGGACTGTGGGCACATCGAAGATACTAAACCGGCCATAATATTGGAAGATTTGATTGGGCAATTCTTATATAGAAGTGGCGATCCTAATCGTTCGAATAGAGCAAGCTCTGTTTCCGGAAATAACGAAAAATCTTCCACGACACTATGATGAACAATCTAATATGATAAGAAAAGGAACCTATTTTATGTTTAAATGTTTCTTAATAGTGGCTTTGTTAGTGGTTGCTCCGTTTGCGATGGCGATAGATCAAACCAACCCATATAAATTGATGCAAGAAGCAGCTGCTAAAACTTTTACTCGCTTAAAAAACGAGCAGCCTATGATCCGGCAAAATCCAGATTACTTACGCAGGGTTGTTCGTGAAGAACTTATGCCTTATGTACAAATTAAGTATATAGGAGCATTAGTCTTAGAATCTTATTATAGTAGTGCAAACCCGTCACAACGTGATGCTTATTTTCAGGCGATTGAAGCCTATTTGGAACAAGCTTATGGGCAAGCTTTGGTAATGTATCATGGACAACAATATCAAATTGCGCCTGAACAGCCACTGGGTGATAGGAATGTGGTTGCTATTCGGGTAACAATTACCGATCCACAGGGCCGACCACCGGTACGTCTTGATTTTCAATGGCGTAAAAATAGCAAAACTGGCTATTGGCAGGCTTATGATATGATTACTGAAGGTGTTAGTTTAATTACAACTAAACAAAACGAATGGGCTAATATTTTACATACCAAAGGTATTGACGGCTTGACACAAGTCTTGCTCAATAGTGTAAAAAATCCCATTACGCTGGAAAATAAAAAATCATGATTCCCATGTTGACTTGGGAGCAGAAAGGTCAAATGTTGATTTTAACCGGTGAGCTTGATCGTGATACTCTACCCGCTTTTTGGCAACAGAGAAATCAGTTGCTAAAAGGTATTAATGCGATTAATGTTTCTCAGTTATTTCATATCGATTCTACCGGACTCGCTATGTTTATTAGGTTAAAATCAGAACAGCAGTCAGAGAATGAATGGGTATTTGAAGGTATTAGTGAGCGTTTTAAGACTCTTATTAGGCTTTATAAACTTGAGGATTTTATGAACTAATTGGGTCATAAATTTTAAAAATAGTTTATATATAAAGCAAACGCTCTTGTGCATTTTTATACCAAGCGCGTTTTGTTTGATTTGCAGTAGATGATAGATCGATTAGGATAGATGGATTGTCTTTTAATGTTAGAATTGAGTTTAATTATGGATACAAATGAAATAAAGCAAGTATTAATAGAACAATTGAAACTTGATGAAGTGATTGTCAATGGCGAAGGTAGTCATTTTCAAATAATTGCTGTTGGTGAGATATTTGATGGTATGAGTCGGGTTAAGCAGCAGCAAGTAATTTATGCACCACTAATGGAATATATTATAGATAATCGGATCCATGCATTATCAATTAAAGCTTATACCCCCGCAGAATGGAAAAGAGATCGTAAGCTTGATGGTTTTTAAGATTATACTTTTGTATTAATAATATAAATATTACTCATAGAGAATTTCTAGATGGACAAGTTTCGATTAAAGGGGCCAACTCGTTTGATGGGGGAGGTCTTGATTTCTGGTGCAAAAAATGCGGCACTACCGATATTGTTCGCATCGTTTTTAGCAGAAGAACCCGTTGAATTACAAAATGTTCCAAAGCTAAAAGATATTGATACAACAATTGAATTACTTAATCAGTTAGGTACAAAAGTTGAGCGTAATGGCGCTATTTTTGTTGACGCACGTGGTATTAATAAATTTTGTGCTCCTTATGAATTAGTTAAGACGATGCGTGCATCTATTTGGGCTTTGGCGCCATTAGTGGCTCGTTTCGGTCAAGGCCAAGTATCTTTACCGGGAGGATGTGCGATTGGTGCCCGTCCAGTTGATTTGCATATTGCCGGGCTTGAACAACTTGGTGCCAAAATGACCTTAGATGAAGGTTATGTTAAAGCATCGGTCGATGGTCGTTTACAAGGCGCCAATATTGTTATGGATAAAGTTAGTGTTGGCGCCACCGTGTCTATTATGACGGCTGCAACTCTGGCAGAGGGAAAAACCATTATTGAAAACGCAGCTCGTGAACCTGAAGTTGAAGACACAGCAAACTTTTTAAATTCATTAGGGGCAAAGATCACGGGTGCAGGTACAGACAGTATTATTATTGAAGGAGTTGCCCGCTTAGGTGGGGGTATTTATCGAATTTTACCTGATCGGATTGAAACAGGTACTTTCCTGGTTGCAGCGGCTATCTCTGGAGGTAAAGTAATTTGCCGTAATACTAAACCAGCTACATTGGATGCAGTATTAGCTAAATTACGTGAAGCGGGTGCAGAGATTGAAATTGGCGAGGATTGGATCCAACTGGATATGCATGGTAAGCGGCCAAAAGCAGTGACTATCAGAACAGAACCGTATCCGGGCTTTCCAACCGATATGCAGGCACAATTTAGCTTACTTAATTTAGTGGCTGAAGGTGTTAGTATAATAACAGAAACTATTTTTGAAAATCGTTTTATGCATATCCCAGAGTTAATTCGTATGGGAGCCCATGCGGAAATAGAAGGAAATACCGTTGTTTGTCATGGTGTTGAACAACTTATGGGTGTACAAGTCATTGCTACTGATTTACGGGCATCTGCTAGTTTAGTACTTGCTGGATGTATTGCGAAAGGAAAAACAACTGTTGATCGGATTTATCATATCGATAGGGGATATGAGAAAATAGAAGAGAAGCTGCGTAGTTTAGGGGCCAATATAGAACGTATTACTGTAAAGAAAATATAATCTATTATTTACTAAGGTAAAAATCAGTAGCTTAGTTAGACTGCTGATTCTTACTTATTTTAGTAATGATTTACCTTCATTGTACTCTTCAATTTTAACGTGGACAGTCATTGTTTTTTCGTTACGTAGTAGTGTGACAGGGACGATACTACTGCCCGGACTAATTTCAGCAACTTGATCCATTGTTTCCGCAGCCGAGATAACCGGTTGATCATTAACAGAAATAATAATGTCACCGACTTGAATACCGGCATTTTCAGCCGGGCCATTTGCCGCGACCTGAAAAATACGTAGCCCTTTAATTTGATTAATATCGTTATTGTTAGAGCGAATACGGGGTAAGTCTCGCGCAGTGATACCGATAAAACCACGGATCACTCGCCCATCACGAATAAGTTTTTCCATAATTGTAGTTGCTAATTCTGTTGGAATAGCAAAACCTAACCCCTCAGGCGTAAAACCATTTTCTGAATGATCAAATGAGAGTGTATTAATTCCTATTAATTCACCTTCAGTATTAATTAGCGCTCCGCCTGAATTTCCATGATTAATAGACGCATCGGTTTGTAGAAAATTCTGTCGGCGGGTAGGACTTAGCCCTACCCGTCCGGTGGCGCTAATAATTCCTTGTGTCACTGTTTGTCCTAAATTATATGGGTTACCGATGGCTAACACGATATCGCCAACGTGCGCTTTACGTTGTGGGTTAATCGGAATCACAGGAAGATTTTCGGCGTCTATTTTTAAAACAGCCAAGTCTGTTAAGCTATCTGAGCCAACGATGAGTGCGTCAAAAATTAATCCATCAGGTAGTGCAATCTGAATTTGATCTGCGTTATTAACGACATGTCTGTTGGTAATAATATAACCGTTACTGCTCATAATGACACCAGAGCCTAATGCAGTTAATTCACGCCCATTTTGGGAAAAACTACCGGTCCCGCTGCTATAAACATAGACAACAGCCGGTGCTGCTCTACGTACCGCTTTACTATAACTAATTGGTTGATCATCTTTTTTACCGTCGAGGAGGTCAGTGAGTCCTTTTGGGCGTATAGATGGAATAGCCATTAGCAAAATAGTAGCGATAACAAGCCCTACAATGACGGCACGAAAAAGCTTGATGAACATAGTAAGTATTCTGTAATAAAAGATAAACGAGATAATAAAACAGCAGGATACCATAAATACAAACAGGTACGATAGTTAACAGTAACTGTTTGCTGGGTGATTAATTGAATATATTATTACCGCGAAGTAATAAGTAGATATTTTGATCACCACGTAAAATATTTAATGCTAAAGCGGTAGGTTTAGTTTCAATAATTTTACGCAGTTGATTAATATTTTCTATCCGTTGTTCGTTGGCACTGATAATAAGATCACCTTTTGCGAGGCCAAGCATGGCTGCAGGTGAATTAGACGAAACGCTATCGACCTTAACACCTTTAGTGCCTTTGATTGTACTATTGCTTAAAGTGGCTCCCATAAGTGACGTGGTTAAAACTTCAGCTTTCGTACTACTGGAATCACTATCTTCTAAGGTAACATTCACTTCCATTGGCTTGCCTTTACGTAGTAGGCCGATGGTGATCTGCTTACCGATTTCACTAGTGCCAATTTTAGCTCTCAATTCAGCGAAGCTATTGATATATTTGTTATTAATCGAAACCAAAATATCACCAGATTGAATGCCTGCTTTAGCTGCTGCAGAATTTGGGATCACTTCACTGACAAATGCCCCTTTTTGCACATCAATCTTCAATGCTTTCGCAACATCAGAAGTCATTTCAGTGCCTTTGATCCCTAGTAATCCACGTTTTACTTCACCATGTTTGATAATTTGATTGCTAAGGGATTTCGCCATATTGGATGGAATGGCAAAGCCAATACCAATATTACCCCCACCAGGCGCTAAAATAGCGGTATTAATACCAATCAGTTCACCATTGAGATTAACTAATGCGCCACCTGAGTTACCTCTATTAATAGAAGCGTCAGTTTGAATAAAATTTTCCAGACCTTCTACATTTAAACCACTACGACCCAATGCAGAAATAATTCCTGATGTAGCTGTTTGACCTAAGCCGAAAGGGTTACCAACAGCAACAGCAAAATCACCAACTCGCAGTTTATCGGAATCAGCTATTTTAATCGCCACTAAGTTCAATTTTTTCAGATTTGCTGTACTTGAATCTTTGATTTGTAATAGGGCGATATCTGTTTGAGGATCACGGCCGATAAGCTTAACGTCAATTTCTCTGCCATCATTAAGCTGAATTTGGATGCTATTAGCATTATCGATGACATGGTTATTAGTTAGGATATAACCTTTTTCAGCATCAATAATAACTCCGGAGCCTAATCCTTCAAAAGGGCGAATACTTTGTTGTTGTGAGGGAAAATTGGGCCCAAAAAAGAATTTAAATTCTTCGGGTAGCTGTTGATTTTGAATACGTGTTCCAGATACGCGAATACTAACTACGGCAGGAAGTACTTTTTCTAGCATCGGTGCTAGGCTAGGTAATTCTTGACCAGATGATAAATCAATTGGTGGCATTGATGCAGAATGACTTACTGCGGGTATATTTATGAGTGAAAGACTGATACTCATCGCTAATATAGTTAAAAAATGTTTCTCTTTTTTCATCATGAATTCAATTCTCTTACATACCTAATTTATTTAAGGTAATTTGCTATCCTGGATAGAAGATATAGGATTTAGAATTTGAAAGGCCTCAGCAGGTTTAAGACTTTAAATTATGCAAAAAAGTTCAGCCAACAGATAGCAGTAATCGTTTTTTTACATGTATTTACATGATATTAATTTTTGACAATAAAATAACTCTATTAGGTGAATGTGCTACCATCAAAATTGGGTAAAGATGCAATTTTATTAATATATGTAACCTAATTTACCTTCTTTTTTCTTTTATTCAGCGAAATAAGCCAGAAGAACCTTCAGAGTAATCTTTAGGAGGTAAATTAACGGGAGCTTGATCATTGTCTGATTCTGATTCAGTCAAACGATAGTTAAAAGGGTTGTTTTGTATTGGTGGCATATCAGGCATCAATTCATGAGAACTTTTCGCCATATGCTGATAGAGTTGACGATAATCTTGCGCCATGTTATCGAGTAACTCTGCACTACGCGCAAAATGGCTGACCAATTCTTTACGATATTCTTCCAATTCATGGTTTTTCTTTTCAAGTTGAGCTTGTAAAGCTTGTTGGTTGCGTAGCTTGGTATTGCAGAAGCGAACTACTAGCGCACCAATAATGAAACCTACAATTAGACCGATTAGTGCATATTCCCAAGTCATGTTGACTCCTTCATTAACAAAACAACATTTATTTTCATAGAAATAAATTCACAGTATAGCAGTCACTATACCTGTTAAAAGGCCATAAGTGAAAGTGGGAAAAGTTATTGCTAATGATTTCATAGTATTTTGTGGTATTAAAGTAGCAAAGATTATCGATATAATGTTTATGATTGGTTTCATTGGTCAATAAAATTATGATATTTTTAAGGAGTATCACGTTGATGACATTATTGACTCCCACTAAACTTTACCAACAGTTTTTGGCTACCGGTGATT
Source organism: Arsenophonus endosymbiont of Aleurodicus floccissimus (assembly GCF_900343025.1). Classification (GTDB taxonomy): domain Bacteria; phylum Pseudomonadota; class Gammaproteobacteria; order Enterobacterales; family Enterobacteriaceae; genus Arsenophonus. Next base: position 341,797 of record NZ_OUND01000002.1, read on the forward strand.
ATCAATTTGATGAGGTGCAAAGTAAGGCGATAGCACGTTTAAATATTATTCATCATCAGTTGCTTAATAAAACATCCCAGTTATCATTGAAAAATAAAATTGTCCAGTTATTTACTAAGAACCCTCATACAAATCTTGAGCCTGTGCAAGGATTATGCATGTAGGGTAGTGTTGGCCGAGGTAAAACTTGGTTGATGGATCTCTTTTATCAGAGTTTACCGGATGGCCGAAAATTACGCTTACATTTTTAACGTTTCATGTGGCGAGTGCATAATGAAATGATTGAGTTACAAGGTCAGGCAGATCCATTGGAAATTATTGCCGATAGATTTAAAAAACAGACCGATGTTTTATGCTTTGATGAGTTTTTTGTCTCTGATATTACTGATGCCATGATTTTGGCAACGTTATTGAAAGCTTTATTTACCAGAGGCATTTGCTTAATGGCAACGTCTAATATTCCTCCAGATGAACTCTATCGAAATGGATTGTAACGAACACATTTTTTACCGGCGATCTAACAAATTAAAAAATATTGTGACATTATCAATGTTGATGCAGGTATTGATTATCGTTTACGTACTTTGAAGCAAGCGGGTCTTTATCTTATTACGCCAATTGATGAAGCCAACTGTAATTGTATGGATGAGATATTTATTAAATTAGCTGGCAAATCTTGAGTTAGGTTTCCTATTCTTGAGATTAATCATCGTACTATGCCGGCAATCTGTACTGCAGAAGGCATTTTATCGATTGAATTTAAGGTATTATGTGAAGATGCTCGTAGTCAAAATGACTATATCGTTTTAGCAAAAGATTATCATACGGTACTACTGTTATAATGTTTTGTTGATGTCAGAACTCCATGAAGATGTAGCCAGGCGTTTTCTCGTTCTGATTAATGAATTTTATGAACGAAAAGTTAAGTTGATTATTAATACTGAGATAGCAATGGATGAACTTTACCAAGGGCATTTGTTACGTTTTGAATATCAACGCTGTTTATCAAGATTGCAAGAAATGTAGAGTGAGGAATACCTAAAATTACCTCATATAGCTTGATTAAGCGGGTAAATACAATAAATTGACGAGAAATTTATTTTTCAGGTTGATTTTTAGCGAAAATTTCTCTATAATTTTATCAATCCACGTTACAGAAATTTTTCATTTCCCAAAAATCTTGCATTAATGTCAGTTTGACTACTCGAAGGGGGTAGGATTCACTGGAAAAAATTAGCGTGAACATGCTGAAGTATTTTTATAGAATATGAGTGTTCGCCAACATGTAACTTATATATCGGTAAGCTTTAATGAAAACTTTTACAGCTAAACCAAAAACCGTAAAACGCGACTGGTACGTTGTTGATGCGGATAGAAAAACTTTAGGCCGTCTTGCAACTGAAATTGCTCGTCGTTTGCGCGGCAAACATAAAGCGGAATATACTCCGCATGTCGATACTGGCGATTACATCATTGTTGTTAATGCAAAAAAAGTTGCTGTTACTGGTAACAAGCGTGAAGATAAAATCTACTATCGCCATACTGGTTATATCGGTGGTATCAAACAAGCGACCTTCGAAGAAATGATTGCCCGTCATCCTGAGCGTATAATTGAAATTGCGGTTAAAGGTATGCTACCCAAAGGACCTATTGGTCGTGAGATGTACCGTAAAATGAAAGTTTATGCGGGTAGTGCTCACAACCACGCGGCACAGCAGCCGCATGTTCTTGACATTTAATCGAGGATGGATATAGGCAATGGCTGAAAATCAATACTACGGCACTGGTCGCCGCAAAAGTTCTTCCGCACGTGTCTTCATTAAGTCAGGTAGCGGTAATATTACTATCAATCAACGCAGCCTAGAAGAATATTTTGGCCGCGAAACGGCGCGAATGGTTGTCCGCCAACCCTTAGAATTGATTGATATGTTGCAAAAACTGGATCTATACATTACCGTTAAAGGTGGCGGGATTTCTGGTCAAGCAGGTGCAATCCGTCATGGTATTACACGTGCATTGATGGGATATGATGAGACACTACGTTCAGAACTACGTAAAGCTGGGTTTGTTACTCGTGATGCGCGTTCTGTTGAGCGTAAGAAAGTCGGGCTGCGTAAAGCACGTCGTCGTCCACAATACTCTAAACGTTAATTTCTTGGTTTTACAACAAATTATTAACAAAAAACCCGCCTAAAGGCGGGTTTTTAACATGTTATAAATTTATATTATCTTGCGATTATTAATTTAATTTTTTTGTTATTAATTATTTTGAATAAAAAATTGCTTTAATTTTGTATATTTATCATAAAATCTTGTCAAACTTTCCACCATATTGAGCAAAATCTGATAGACTATAGGCCATTATTTTCTTATCTATTTCTCACCTTATTTGGTGGAAATAACATGTATCAATTGTAGTTTAAGAAATAAAGGTTAAATGTCTGTTAACCAAGTAAATTAGTTCACCAGCATTTTAAACATGTAAGAATGGCCTGATATAATTATATTATGGCTGTTTATTCTTTTTTAATAAAACTTGGAGGTTTTCATGGCTGTCGCTGCCAACAAACGTTCGGTAATGACACTGTTTTCCGGCCCGACCGACATATTTAGCCATCAAGTGCGGATCGTATTGGCAGAAAAGGGCGTGAGCGTTGAGATTGAGAATGTTGAAGCGGGTAATTTGCCTCAAGATTTGATTGATCTAAATCCTTACCAAACAGTACCAACGCTGGTTGATAGAGAATTAACATTGTATGATTCCCGTGTTGTTATGGAATATCTTGATGAACGCTTTCCGCATCCCCCATTGATGCCTGTTTATCCCGTTGTTCGTGGTAATAGTCGTTTGATGATACATCGGATAGATAAGGATTGGTATTCTTTGATGCATAAGATTGAAAATAAGGATCCTCAAGCTGATGCTGCCCGTAAGCAGTTAAGGGAGGAACTGATAGCAATCTCGCCAATTTTTAAAGAAAGACCGTTTTTTATGAGCGAAGAATTTAGTCTAGTTGATTGCTATTTAGCTCCCCTTTTATGGCGTTTACCTTACTGGAAGATCGACTTTCCTAAAGGAAAAGAAACAGAGGGCATTCGTTCTTATATGGAACGTGTATTTGAGCGAGACTCTTTCCTTATTTCATTAACTGAAGCTGAACGTGAGATGCTTTTATCTACCACAGGTTAATTTATTATGGAATTGTTAGGAATGTCGCCACGTCGTCCTTACCTTCTTAGGGCTCATTATGAATGGCTTCTCGACAATAATATGACATCCCATTTAGTTGTGGATGTTAATATTTTTGACGTAAATGTACCGATGGAATATGCGAATAAAGGACAGATTATTTTAAATATTACACCTTCAGCCGTCGGTAATTTAGAACTGACTAATGAAATTGTCAGCTTCAATGCCCGTTTTGGTGGCGTTCCTCGCCATGTTGAAGTACCTATGAGCGCTATTATTGCTATCTATGGGCGCAAAAATGGAGCAGGAATGATGTTTGAGCCTGAGCCACAATATGAGGATGGTACAGGTAATTCTATTGCTCAAAGTGAAAATTTAGTACTGGTTAGTGATACTGAATTATCAAATGAAGCGCAAGAAATAACGCCGATTTCATCTTCTTATGATGACCAGCCGATGCCACCGAAACGACACGTGTTATAAAATTAAGTATATCATGATTGAGGGGGAGTATCAAATACTGCCCTTTTTTCTTTTTTAATCTATATTTTTTTATTAAATTTTTATTTATCTGACTAATTATAAAATTTCGTTTATAAATTAATTCATTATTCATGAAAATCTAAATCTAAATCTAAATCTAAATCTAAATCTAAATTATCCCTCATAATGTATGTTAGATCCCTCTGTTTTTTATCTATATAAGTTATGATTTAAGCTGATTTTTTGTATCGGAGTTTGTATGAAGTTGCTTAAAGGATTTGCTCAATATTATGTTGATTTAATGATGAAGCTTGGCTTAATTGGATTTTCCTTACTATTAGCCACAGCACTTGTCGTATTAGCTATGGTATTACAGATCACGGTTGATATTTTATTATATGGCAATGTTCATAATATTGATTTGGTTCGCTCTATCTTTTTTGGATTGATTATTACGCCTTGGGCGGTCTATTTTCTTTCTGTTGTGGTCGAACAACTTGAAGAGTCTCGTCGTCGTTTATTAGGCATGGTGGATAAATTAGAAGTTATGCGTAAGCGTGATGCCGAGCTTACTGACAAACTTAAAGGAAATATTGCTCAGCTCAATTTGGAAATTGCAGAGCGTGAAAAAATATAAAAGGCGCATTTAGAATTATTAGAAAAATTGCAAAAAGAGATGAAGCGCCGAGAGCAGACACAACTTGAGTTTGAACAGCAGTCTATATTATTACAATCGTTTTTAGATGCATCACCTGATCTTGTTTATTATCGTGATGAAAATAATGATTTTTCTTGTTGTAATCGAGCAATGAAATTATTGACAGGTCGCAGTGAAAAGCAGCTTATTGGACTAACTTATCGTGAAATTTATGGTGAGGAAGTTGCTGAAAAGGAGCTGGAAACTGATGAAAAAGTATTTCGTCATAATGTGTCATTGACCTATGAACAATGGTTGGTATATCCCGATGGACGGAAAGCATGCTTTGAAATACGCAAAGTCCCGTTTTATGATCGGGTTAGAAAACGTCATGGATTAGTAGGATTTGGACGCGATATTACCGAGCGTAAGCATTATCAGGAAGCGTTAGAAAATGCCAGCAGGGAGAGATAAGACAACGTTTATTTCAACTATCAGCCATGAGCTTCGTACGCCGCTTAATGGGATTGTTGGACTGAGTCGTATATTACTCGATACAGAATTAGCCAATGAACAAACAAATTATTTGAAAACTATTCATGTCAGCGCTATCACTTTAGGTAATATTTTCAATGACATTATTGAGATGGATAAGATTGAGCGCCGCAAGGTTAGTTTAGATAGTCAACAAATTGATTTTAATGAATTTATTTCTGATCTTGAAAATTTATCGGGGCTTTTAGTACAACCTAAAGATTTAAAATTTATCTTAGAAGTAAAAGAAAATTTACCGAGCAAGATCATTACCGATGTAACACGGTTACGGCAAATACTATGGAATTTAATTGGTAATGCCGTGAGATTTACCCAACAGGGTGAGATCAAAGTTCGTATTTGGTATGAAGGACATGAGCAACTTTTTATTCAGGTTATTGATAACGGTATTGGGATCCCAAAAGAGGAGCAAAAAAAAATTTTTGCAATGTACTATCAGGTAAAGGGTAGTTCTGGTGGCCGGCCAGAAACGGGTACTGGAATTGGTCTTGCTGTTTCTAAACGGTTATCGCAAAGCATGGGTGGAGATATACAGGTCGATAAGTACATTAGGGGTAGGTTCTTGCTTCACTGTATCCGTTATAGCGCCTGTTGTAGCAAAAACGGTTGAAACACCAACACCAGAAGTTGTTTTACTACCCAAGTTGCATATTCTTTTGGTGGAAGATATTGAATTAAATATTATCGTCGCCCGATCTGTATTAGAAAAATTAGGCCATACCATTGATGTTGCTATGAATGGAAAAGAAGCGCTAAAAATGTTCAAAATTGGTAGTTACGATTTGGTTTTATTGGATATCCAACTACCTGATATGACCGGTCTCGATATTGCACGTCAGTTTCGTCAAATCTATACTAATGATAAACTTCCACCTTTAATTGCATTAACAGCTAATCTATTGAAAGACAAAAAAGAGTATCTTGCTGCCGGTATGGATGATGTATTAAGTAAACCACTCTCGGTAAGTGCATTAATAAAGATTATTGAAAAATATTTGACTGGTTGTAAAAATAAATCCATCAACATTCCGCTAAAACAACTTGCTAATCATGATGACGTATTAGATATCAATATGCTCAACCAATATTTCGAATTAGTTGGACCAAAACTGATTGAAGAGAGCATAAAGATCTTTGAAAATGTGATGCCAGGATACCTATATTTATTGGATTCTAATATTGTGGCCAAAGATCGAAATGGGATTGTTGTAGAGGCTCATAAAATTAAAGGTGCAGCAGGTGCAGTTGGTTTGTGCCATCTCCAGCAGTTAGCTCAACAGCTCCAATCGTCTGATTTACCTGCCTGGTGGGATAATATTCAGGAATGGTTTGATGAATTAGAAGTAGATTGGCAAAAAGATGTTAAAGCTTTGAAGCACTGGTTAGTCGGCACTGAAAAAAAATAACCCCAACCGAAGTTGGGGCGCGCGAATATTGCGCCAACACCAGGGAAATCGTTTTTACTCACCAATTATGATATGAATAAATGTAGATGGTGAGTAAAATAGAAACTTTCATTTTTTTGCCAGCCAATCAACATAACAAATATAATCGTTTTTGTTATAAGATTCATTAAAATTTGTTGTCAAGTCCCATGTTATCATATTAAATGAATTAGTAGCAATCTACTATAAATGGAGTCAAATATGAAACCTATTGCAGTAATTTTAAGCGGATGTGGTGTATTCGATGGCAGTGAAATCCATGAATCAGTACTTACTATGTTATCTTTGAGTGAAAATAATATTGAAATATGTTTTTTTGCACCTAATAGAGAGTAACTAGATGTTATTAATCATATAAATGGAGAAAAAATCAAGAAAAAAGGAACGTTAATGGTAGAATCTTCCGTATTTCACGTGGGAAAATAGCGCTTTTATCATCTGCAGATGTAAATAAATATAGTGCAGTCATTATTCCTGGTGGTTTTGGGGTAGTAAAAAATTTATCTAATTTTGCTATTAAAGGAAGTGATTGTGAAATAGATAAAGATATTATTAATATTTTGTCGTGAAATTCATCAACAAGGTAAGCTCATGGGATTGATGTGTATTGCGCCTGTAATGCCACCTAAAATTTTAAATAAAGCGGTAAAGTTAACAATAGGCAATGATAAAAAAACTATTGCTCAAATAGAACAGATGGGAGGAGCACATATTATTTGTTCCTTTGATGATATTGTGGTTGATGAAGATAATAAAGTAATACAACACCAGCTTATATATTAGCATCATCACCAAATGAAGCATGGCAAAGAATTAATAAATTAGTTAAAAAAGTAATTGAACTGGCAAGCCGTTAGTTATGTTAGTTTACTTATTATTATGGCATTGGTCAAAAAGGGCATTATCAATCTTATTTTCTTGTTGGTTAATAACGATTTTGATTTTCAAATTTTTGCCTGTTCCGTTTTCGATGATCATGCTAGAAAGAAAAATTAACGCTTGGTTATCATTAAATTTTTCTTATACTTCTCGTTCCGCTTGTGTTGAGCTTAATGCCATCTCACCGAACATGTTAATTGCAGCGATTGCCGCAGAAGATCAAAATTTCCAAATCATTGGGGATTTGATTTTTAGGCAATAAAAAGTGCTATTAACCAAAATTCGGTTAGTAAAAAACCTATTAGAGGAGCTTCAACTATAACTCAACAAGTTGTAAAAAATCTTTGGTATGGAATGGGCGAAGCTGCTTTCGTAAAGGTGTTGAAGCTATTATGACGCCGATAATTGAAGTTATGTGGTCTAAAAAGCGGATTTTGACGATCTATTTGAATATTGCTGAGTTCGGTGAGGGTATTTTTGGCGTAGAAGAAGCAGCAAAATATTATTTTAAAAAGCCGGCAAATCAATTAAATGCAGCTGAAGCTGCACGATTAGCTGCGGTTTTATCAAATCCGTTAGCTTATCAAGCAAAAAAATCATCTAATGATTTATTAATTCGTCAAGTATGGGTACTTCAGCAAATGCAGCAATTGGGTGATAAAAATTTTCTGAAAAAACATAGCTTCATTGCTGACTGAATAGCCCAACAGAATATAGCAATGAAATTTTTATTTTTTTGGTATTTTATTCTGGAAATATCAGTCCTTTTACTAACTTCATATTTGATTGCTAAATAATAACTTTAATCATCATTTGATTTTTAACTGAATAAAGAGTTTTTAATATACTTATTCGCTTGGTTGAAAATGAAATCAGTCAGATAGAAGTTTGTTGATAAATCTCTCCTGCCGTGTATTAACCAGAAGTATAATCAATACACGGAAGGGAGAGAACATCAATCTTTACCAATTTTTTATTAACTATAAAAAACAGTTAAAAAGATACACTGCCGCTAACCATTTTTCGAGCCGTGCTGCGAACAGCATCTATTGCTAAGGCTTTTGCTGCATCGGGTAGAATAAAGAGTTTTATTAAATTCATTGCATTGCCCCCAAGCCAGTTTAAAAATTGAATAAATTTACCCGTAACATACTGAAAATAGGGATTTGTGATGGTCAATTGTAACGCAGATACAATCCCCAGAATGGTTGCACCAATAGCGCTTCCCATCCATTCATTCGGACCGCCCACTGAAATTTTACGTGAGAAAAATGAAAATATCTTATTTCCTAAACTGTGGCCAACGAATCGACAAATGGAATGATTATCAACATAAGCAGCAAATAGTGCTTCTGATCCGTGTCTGACAATCGCTCCACCAGCATAATTAAATGCATATGAGTTAATATTATCTGCTTGACGACCTATTATTCCGCTAGTATAGCTGCCGTAAGCGGCATATTGCCCTACGAGCGGACTATGCTTAACGCTAGTTATGAGTCCACTGGCGGCGCCAAACGTGGTAGCAGAAACTTCCATTGCCAGGCTGGTTCCTTTACCGCCAATGATATTGACAGTGCCAATAGCAACGCCTGCTGCATGAGCACCACCCATGCCACGATCAGAATTGCCGATTAATCCTCCTGCAGCACCAGAAATGCTTCCTACCGCACTGGCGATCCCTATGCTGGTTAGTCTGGCGCCATTAAGGTGAGCAGTGACGGCACTTAATGTTGCCCCTGCCGCCATATTCTCTGTCGTTGATCTTCCCTCAAAGCGCTTACTGAAAAAATTGGCTATGTCTCCGGAAAGTTGGTTCAAATTTTAGCCGGCAATCGCACCAATAATAAATGAGCCAATACCTACTGCAACGAGGATCCCGCCACTAGCGCTTACTGCTCCAGCTATCGCTAATCCAGCCATCACTGCGCGGGTGATTTTCATACCTCTAGCTAATGAACGTCTTATTGGTTCTCCTTCTCTTCGGCTTAAATAGGTTGATACTATAAATATGTTGCGAAAACGGTTGCGACTTGATTCACCCCGTTCATCGCTATACATAATAGGATTATTTTTTACCATTCGATATAGATTGAGGCCATTCACGGTACCAGCAGGATCAACGCTTAACCATCGTCCTATCGAGGGTTAATAGTAGCGATGGCCATAATAGTAAAGGCCGGTTGCATCACGCTCTTTACCGGAATAACGAAAAATTTTATAGTCTGCTTTAACCTGACTGCTGGTTGTCCATATTGAGCTGCCGCCATAGGGATAGTATTCTTCCAGACTAATCACTTGTCCTCGGCCGTCAATTTCTATATCGCTACTACCTATCAGATTATGGTAGCTATAGCGTAATTGATTATCTCAATACTTGTTGGTTTGCCAGTTTGCCAGTTTGCCAATGCAAAATCTGCACTTTAGCCAGTTCAGTGTCAGCGAAGGTCAGAATATGTAAATCTTCGGTTAAAGTTTCATTTATCTGGCAGGTACGTAACTGTAAGCCCGATAGATAAATAACCTGTTGCAGGTGGATGCTATTAGCAGTTTGTGATGTGGTCGTTTTGGTTACGCATTGTCCACCTGCATCATAGCGATAAGTCTTGTGATCAGATGCTGGTTGTTGGCGTTTTGCTGGTGTGACTTGCAGTAATTCTCCGCGAAAATTCCAGTTAACGGCCTGAGCGGGCTGTAATTCTGATTGGTGACCACCGGCATCAATTAGTTCGTCGACTTGCAATGGATCAGTAGTTAGGTTGCTAAGTACAGCTCGATTACTGCGGTTTGAGACGGTAATGTTGGTTGTATAGCTGTTGTTACTGGCTGGGGCGCTATGGCGGATTTGGGTCAAATTACCCGCCACATCATAAACATAATGCCGAATGTAATTTATATAGACACTATTATCAGCAGGCAGAGGAATGATTGGATAAGATAATGTGAAGTCTTGTGGTTGAAGGTTAGCCATTTCACGGCCGGTAATGGATACCAGCTGATAAAGCGTATCATAAGTATAGGTATTTTCTGGTATAACTTTTTGATTATACCAGAAGCAGGTTACCTCAGCATCATTACGCACGTTGATCACATTACCGACCGGATCATATTGATAACGTAAATCTTGTAAGATTTTTGCTCTCATTTGATGCGCTGCCGGCCGTTCGATTTTTACGGCGATTAACCGTTGGGTTTGCGGTTCGTAAAGATAGTTGGTTATGATGCCATTGCCATGTCCTTCGCGTAATTTTTGTCCCGCGGCGGAATAAGTTAACGATTTAATGATAATCTGTTCGGTAGCATTTTCTATGGTTAACCAGCTACTTTTTAGCATACCAGCAATATCATATTCTAACCGACGTCAGTTACCTTTTTAGCATCAATATTAAGTAATAATGCCCCGCTAGCATCAATACTGTTAGTAGCTAAAACCATACTCGTTAGTGATACGTGGTAGTAAAAATTGGCTTTTATCGTCGGGTCATTTTTTTGTTGTTCATATAACCGTGGGTCAATACTTTTTATTAACAAACCACGCGTGTTATATTGAAGGCGGGTAATACGTTCATTAGTGATATTGGGGCTAGCGGGATGGCGATGATAATCGATTTCTTTTACGGTTAAACCTCGATTATCAACTATTTTAATGGTCGGTGTTCCTTTAAATAATGACGATGATTGCATATTTTTCTCCATGTTTATTCACTATTATTTAGTTGCAAAGGAGAAATAAAATTTTCACGCCTTTTTGTTATCAATAATCGATAGTTGCATAACAGGTGATATTTATATTTTCAGAAAATAGTGCTTTGATATTATTAAGTTATCGAATATTATTTCATTGAGTTATGTTTTTGATGTCAAATAATTATTGGTGTCAATATATTAACTTCAGGTAATAACACAAGCGATTAAATCTCGAGGAAAGTTGCTTAATTGGTTGGTGTAGATTTTTTAGGATTGGGCTATTGTAAAAAAAATAGTGCTAAAAATATTTCATTTTTGTTAAAGATAGTAAAGGTTATTGCGCGTCGTAGAATATAGCAGCGAAAGTGAAAGTACGCTATCTAAAATTAGCTACCTGGCCTTGTGGCTACCGGGTAACAAATTAGAAAGATAATCACTTTTTATATTGAATGAGAAAATATTAATTAAGGTAGGTAAATGTGGTAGTTACGCGTTTAACGCCATCTGTCTCACTAGCGATTCTCGCTGCGGCAGCTCCTTCCTGTTGAGTTAGAATACCAAGTAAAAATACCTCTCCACCTTCGGTAATAACTTTGACGGTTGATGATTTAACCGAATCACTGGTAAGAATTTGTGATTTTATTTTGGTGGTTATCCAGGTATCTTTAGAAGCCGTAACAAGATCAACTGGCGTTGCCTGACGGATTTCATTATAAACTGCTTTAACACCTTCTACTTTGGTTGCTATCTGTTTCGCTCTTTCAGCTAATGCAAAATCGGGCGCTTGGCCGGTAAGCAGTATCTTACCTTCATATGCTGTAGTAATAACACGTGCATTGCGGGTAATTTTTTGATCTTTGTTAATAGCAGCACTAACGCGGGCTTCTAATGTTCCATCATCGACCTGGCGCCCGACACTTCTTGGATCCGTCGCACTTTTTGTAGCGACCGCCGCTGAGCCTATTACAGCAGCCCCAATGCATCCTTGTAATAAAAGGGTACTGCATATTATGGTAATTAGAGGAAATAGTCTCATTATTACTCCTTAGTCATCTTGATGCGGAAAAAGTGTATTATCGATTAGATCACATAAACAGTTAACTGTTAATAGGTGAACTTCTTGAATTCTGATGCTTCTTTGCGAAGGTATTCGAATTTCTACATCCTGTGTACCTAATAAACCGGCTAATTCTCCGCCATCATGACCGGTTAAGGCCACAATCGTCATATCACGTGCGAGTGAAGCTTCAACCGCTTTTATCACAACGCGACTATCACCTTTGGTCGCAATTGCAAGAAGTACGTCACCAGATTGGCCTAATGCACGCACTTGTTTTGCATATACCTCTTCGGGTTTTTGGCCATTAGCGATCGAGGTTATAATCGCATTGTCTGTGTTAAGACATAAAGCGGGCAGACTCGGACGTTCAGCTTCAAATTGATTGATCATACTGGTCGCAAAGCGTTGTGCAATAACTGCTGAGCCGCCACTGCCGCAACATAAGATTTTATTACCATTTAGTAAGGCGTGAACGATCATAATTGCTGCACGAGAAATAGCATCGGGTAATGCTTCAGCAGCGGCAATTTGTGTTTGAATACTTTCGGTAAAACAGGCTTTAATTTTCTCCAACACGTTAAGACCTACTTACATATAATTAGTGGATGGCATCATAGTCACTAAAGGCATTTGGTAACCACTCAAATTGATTGCCAGTAGTAACACAAATATCAAAACGACATAAAGCGGTTTCTATGTTTTCATTTTGTTTAAGCAGCCATAATTTAGCGGTTGTAAGTAATTTTTTCGTTTGTTTAAAGTTATTGACATTAATGCATTACCGTAGTTATCATGGCGCCGAAAGTATACTTCAACAAACTACCCAAGTGTTTTGATCTTTCATAACTAAATGAATTTCTCCAACCGGGAAACTCACATTGCGGCTAATAAATTGAAGTCCTTGTTGTTGTAAGAATTGTTTGGCTTTATATTCGAAGTGACGTCCTTGTATCCAAAATAAATTTGGCGATTTTAGCATAGCGGAGATATCCTTATCTATAAGCTGAGGGTGTAGTTAAAATGACACTTCAGTCACTATTTTACTCTATTTTTATCTATTGGCTGATAAATTTTACTTTTAATTTACAATTTATTAAATCAATTGAACTTTTTCTTGTTTAAATTTTAACCACGGCAGAGTACGAAAAATTACGCAATTGTTACTATTTACACTTAGTTTGCCTGTGGCTCCATTTAATTCAATATCATGTTGTTGTAATTGATTGAAATTATTAGCTAATAACCAGGCATCAATTCCCATAGCGTAAAGAACGAATTAGGGAGTAATCAGCAGAGAGTCGTTGGTTAGCTTGAATTAGTAAAGTGGAATTAGCGCCGGCCAGTAAAGGGATTTTACTAAATTGTAAGCCTTCCATTTCCAGACAATAATTAGTACTTAAATCTGTTTGATGACTACGAGAACTGGTGTAAAGTGTTGGACGTGTGCGACCGTCGGTTGCGATATCTATCATCGGTTTAATCAATGATAATTCATCACTTGTGGCGACACTATACACCGCATCAATCGCCTCTGCCGCGTATTGTTGGTATTTTGCTGTTCGGCAATTACTATTGGAGCGCCTATCATCTATATTCCAGTATTTTGGGCAGTTCTAGCTTTTAGACTATCAATATTACCAAAACTTTGTTTATGTACTGGGGTTTGTTTCAATTTTTGCCACTCTTGTGCAAATATATTTGCGATACGTTCCCCAAAAGGAGAAGAAGGGATCAGGATCAAGGGTACTTGTTTGCCCTCTTTTGCCATATGGCGAGCTGTATTAACCGCTTCATCTTTAGGTGACAGAGAAAAGTAACAGGCATTATTTTTAAGCGGTATTTTATCATTATCTAATTCATTTAATGTCAAAAGATTTAATGGAGTATTTATTTGAATAGCTTTAAGTACATCCGGTTTTAAAAGTGGCCAGACGACTAAGGTAATGCCATCCTGTTCAGCTTGTTGCAGGAGTGACTCAATCGATTGAGTATTGGTATCGTATACTTTAACCTGTTGACTATTTATAGGTGCATTGTCAATAATAAGCAATGGGGTTTGTGAATTGTTTTCCTGCGTCATATTATTGCTACTGTTAGTAATTGAATCAATAATACTTTGAACGGGATCCCTATTTTGGCTATTTTGCTCAGATGAGCTGGTTGCGGTTGTCGGATCGATGGCTAAACTTTTTGGGGCATCAAGGAAACCTTGTAAAATCGCTTCAGCAAATATTTTACCGTTATTACTTAAAGGCAAGAATAGACCAATTTTAGGGTTGCTACTGATTGAGGATTGATGAATAATTTGTATAAGTGCTGTTGGGGAAGTTTTAACACCCGGATTGGCTGGATAGCGTATTTTCCAGTCATTAAATGTATTTTGTAATTAGTAGTTATTATGGTATAGATCAAGCAGATCAATCCAACCCTGTAAGACATTTTCATCTGCCCTAACAGCTAATTTTTGAATTTGTTCAGGGGGTAAACTGATTAACATTTGCCAAAAAGCATCAATATTTTTCTGGTGATTAACCTTATCTTTTAATAGGGGTTCTTGCGCGATATAGGCGCGCAAAGCTTCAGCAGATGGTGTACCATTAGCCGTATCAATAATTGATTGATAATGACTCATTTCAGAGCTTGCTTGTATGGTTGTATCGGGAGTCGATTTACTTTGATCTACTGAGGAATGACATCCTACTAACAAAAGTGAGGATAGTATTGTTACACAGATCAAACCTTTTTTAACAAAAATTGAAGAACGCATACTTTGTCCAGTGATGTAATTATTATTGCTTAATTTTAATCGGTTATTCGGAATAAACAATGAATGAACCTAATCAAGATATAGAGGTAGAGATGGTATCAACGCTATATACTGTACCAACTCCTATTGGTAATTTGGATGATATCACTCTGCGTGCATTGCAGATCCTTAAGCAGGTAGATCTTATTGCAGCGGAAGATACCCGGCGTACGGGTTTATTATTGCAGCACTTTGCTATTAAAACCGACATGATATCCTTACATGATCATAATGAACAACAGAAAACAGATCAATTAATTCCTCAATTAAAACAGGGACTAAGTATAGCGTTAGTTTCTGATGCAGGAACACCGTTAATTAATGATCCTGGTTATCATCTGGTAAAATCTTGTCGCCAAGCATGTATTCAGGTAGTTCCTTTGCCAGGGCCATGTGCAGCAATTACGGCCCTTTCCGCTGCCGGTATCGCCTCAGATCGCTTTTGTTATGAGGGATTTTTGCCAGCAAAACGTAAAAGTCGACAAAAGGTATTGCAAGCGTTAACGGAGGAGCCGAGAACACTTATTTTTTATGAATCACCACATCGTTTGTTAGACACATTAGTAGATATGGTCGCTATTTGGGGCGCTAAGCGTTATGTTGTCTTAGCTCGCGAATTAACAAAAACCTGGGAATCTATTCATGGTTTGCCGGTTGGAGAACTACTTGATTGGGTGAAAGTTGATGAAAATCGTTCTCGTGGCGAAATGGTATTGTTGGTTCAGGGATATAGAGTACCACAGGAGGGTGAAGTAGCTATTTCCTCAGAGGTGAAAAAAACATTAGCGTTACTACAGCAATCATTGCCGTTAAAGAAGGCGCTGGCTATTACGGCAGAAATTTATGGTTTAAAGAAGAATGCACTATATAAACATAGCCTTGAACAACAAGTTAGTACTGATAGTACAATCAAGTAGATTAGGTGTTGGCCTGTTGTGATAAATAACTATACAAATTAATATTAAATCCCTATAATTCGGCGTTGGAGTTAGCCAGACAACCGCTGCTTTATTGTTGATTACCCTAGGTAATTGTTAATAAAGGGGAGGAAAGTCCGGGCTCCATAGGGCAGGGTGCCAGATAACGTCTGGGAGGCGAAAGCCTACGACTAGTGCAACAGAGAGCAAACCGCCGATGGCTATTAACCACAGGTAAGGGTGAAAGGGTGCGGTAAGAGCGCACCGCGCAACTGGCAACAGTTTGTGGCACGGTAAACTCCATCCGGAGTAAGGCCAAATAGGGGTTCACTAGATGCGGCCCGTATCGAACCCGGGTAGGCTGCTTGAGTCAGTGCGCAAGTGCTGGCCTAGATGAATGGTTGTCCACGACAGAACCCGGCTTATCGGTTTACTCTAAAACATTAAAAACCCCATTGTGAGTAAAATTACAATGGGGTTTTACTTTTAGACTATTTAGAGTGCAATGAAATTGATAAACCGATTATTTTATCAATAGCGTCTATAAACACTGCTTAGTCATTTCAAGTAATTTTTTAACGTCCTCAGGACGGGTATTACCGGTTGCTTTATCGATGATAGAGCTATAAATATGAGGAATAATTTTCTTTACACCAGCATTTAATGCAATTTTGAGAATTTCCGTGTAATTGTTTAAGTCGATACCGCCAGTTGGTTCAAGATAAAAATCACAGCTAGCACAAGCTTCTGCAACAACTTGATATTCTTCGCGATATTTTAACCCTGCCATATTAAAAAATTTCACTGAACTTTCGCCCATATTTTTTAACATTGCAATTGCCGTTTCAACAGGAACAATGGCGTCTGGATAATTTGAGCTTAGCGGCCGGGTAGAAATTTTTACTTTACCCACTGCACCAGTTGGTGAAATAAGCGCATTAACAATAGTCTGATCTTGACCTAATAATGCACGACTGGTTGCGGCCCAGTAAATACCTGGTTTACATGTTGCGGCTGAATGACTTTAGCAATTTGCGAAACCATATTAGATTGATTAGGATCACTTGCACCTAAACCGACAGAAAGTGTATTATCAATTTCATCAGCATATTTAGCCATATCGTCGATAGCACTATTTAAGTCAGCATAGTTTTTTGACAGCACGCCAACCACGACATAAGTTTCAGCGGCTTGATAAATCTCTTTAGCATTTTGGTGAGAGTCTGCCAGAACATTCAGACAAACACGATCATGATAGAAATTAGGGGTTAATTGTTTTCCGATTATTTGACTCCAGTAACAACTTGGCGTATGCGTGAGACAATTGTTTTCAGTTGTTTGTTAGTAACACTGCGGATATCAGCTTCAACTTTTCCTTCGTTGGTTTTATATTCACGAAAATAGATAGAGGTGTCGCCCTGTTTCAATTCTGCCATCATAGCATAAGTAGTTTTACCAATGGCTTTCTGATCGAAGCTGATTTCTGCCCGGGCAATATCACGGCCAGTGGCATCCCAAACGATTTGGGCTTTGACGCCTTTGATTTTGTTAAGATCATCTATAAAATCAGACATCCGCTCAACCATTTGTTCGCCAGTCTCTTTTTTGGCCGTTAGGTAGAGTTCAATCGCCAGTGTTAGGCCTAAAATACCCTCTTTACCGACTTTTATCGTACGACCAATACCGCTACTTTGTTGTTTAACCCATTCAACGTATTGATATTTGCCAATAACTAGTCCGCTAGTTGGGCCTTCAATCGCTTTAGCGCCACCTGTAGATCACTAAATCAGCGCCATTTTGATAATTAGTTACTAAATCTTCTTCTGCAGCTGCATCGACTATTAAAGGGATTTGATGTTTTTTTAGCAACCTGGGCCGCTTCTTTTACCGTTAGCATACTTTTTTGTACGCAGTGATGCGATTTAACATAAAGAATAGCTGCGGTTTGGTCAGTAATTTTAGCTGCACTACACTCATTAGCATAACCGGCTTCGACACAATTTCACCGCCACTAAGTGCAACCATGGTGTCAATTGGGGCACCAAAATTAACATTATGTTCTTTCGGCATAGCAATTTCACGGGCACAGGTTGAGGTGAAGTGTGAAGATTATAAAGTAAATCGGCATTGTCTTTTACTATCACCGCAGCGACGGATTGCGCAATGCCGGCTGAGGCGCAAGAAATAACCACCGCATTTTCCACCTTCAGTAGCTTGGCAATATACTGGCCGGTTTTATTTACCAGATCTTTGATTGCAAAGTAATGATTAAGTCCATAGCCGACACGTTCTGTAACTTCAGCTTTAGGCGTTGAAACGCCCAGCATTGTCATGCGACCGGAGGCATTAATTACATTTTTGAGTTGATATTTTTCATAAATCGATTGCATATTCAGACTCACTTTCTGTGGAAACAATTGCTTTGCAGCCAACAATTGCAACAACAGGCACAAACTTATGGCTATCAAAGCGTATTTCACCTTCTGCATCAGAGAGTTCAGTACGCTCTTCTTTGAGATCAAAGATAGTGAAGTTTGCGTCCATACCCGACATCCAGATAGCCTTTACTTTTTAAATGAAGTAGGTCGGCAGCTTTTTTAGTGACACAATCTATTATTTGCTATATTGAGAATCCCATACAAAGAAATTTGGTCATCACGAAAGCCAGGCTATAAACTGGGCCATTGATACGGTTTTTATGGTAGATATCGGAACTGATGATATCGGGATAAGTACCAATACGCATAGCTTGTTCCAAGACTTTAAAGCTGAAACTTTCACCACCGTGCCCCACATCCAGGATCACCCCACGGGCAAGTGCGCGTTGAATCGATGGTTTTAAATTGCCATTATCGTCCAGAATGTGATTAGGCTTACCATTAAAACAGTGGGTAATTATGTCGCCTTTGGTTAACAAATCTGCAATATCATCAAGATTAGGGGGATTGTTACCAATATGTACCATTAAGGGTAGCCCACTTTTTTTCTGCATTTCTTTTGCTTTGACAAGCGGGGTTATACTATTTTCACCAACCACGCTTTTACTCATACGGGCTTTTATTCCGACAACAAACTCTGGATGATCAGCGATAGCTTTTTGTAAACTAGCTTCGTCAATTTGCAGTATGTCGGCTAATTCATTTTGGGCAATAATACCTGTTTTAGCGATATTAAGCAGTGAATAAACATTGGTTTTGACTTTACGTGTAATGGCAAAAAAGCGATCAATATCTTCAGCCCCAACACTGCCAGTATCTACTAGTGTGGTAACCCCGCAAGATGCGCCGGCTAGGTCAGGCTCATCGGAGTAAATAGGCGATTCTGGATAGCAATGGGTATGAGGCATCGATCCAACCGGCACTAATGTAAAGTTGGCTTTTTAGGTCAATCGTTTTAGTTGCTTGTTGTTCTTTGGCTGCGTCTGGGCGAATGGTAACAATTTTACTATCACGTACTAAGATATCAACGATCTGGCCGTTGATAAGTTTTCCTTGTTTGATAATGAGATCGTTCATAATAGCTTTCTTTATTTTCTTGCTAATTTAGGCGGCGATAGGGAAGAAATAACCCAGAACCATCGCGCCGAGTATTGCTCCACCGGCAATCGGTTTTTTCCAAATATAAAAAAGTAGTGAACCAATACCAATTGGAATCGAGGCTACCATTGCCGCTAAGATGATCAACGGGCCTAAAAACCGGCTAGAGGTATTACCTGCACCCATCATGACATCAGCACCGAAGGTCGAATTAGTTTGTCCAACGGTAAATTTGCGGGCGAAGATAATGATACAGCCAATAACGATACCTAATACTAAGCCGGTCATCATGATGCCCAGAAATTGATGACTAAAAAATCCATACCTACTAGTAAGTAATAGCACCGGTACGCCTAAACCCAGTCCAGTTTGCAACGCACCACCAATATCTAGGATCACTACCAATGAGCCTTCAATGATACGAACAAATAGGAAACTAGCACCAAATGCAGCTACTGCACCAAAAACACCAGTATCGAGACCAGAACGTAGCATTGCCACGAAAGCAACTTCATTGAAAGCACCGAAGCCATAAATGACATACATATGGGTTCCGGCAAAGATGCTGGCGGATAGTAGTCCAACAAACAGAGGAAATGACCACTCTGTATACCAAAAGTCTTTTTTATTGATTTCCGTTGTCATAATTATTCTCCACTCATGATTTGGTGGATATGTGGCAGCCAGTTTGGTGCACCAAGATGGAAAGATTCGAGTATTTTGACATCAAATCCGCGGAAGAAGGCGCTGAGTACGAACAATAAAATCACTGCCGCCATCATAGTGCGGGTAATTTTTCTCCAGCCACTATCGTCGACCCCTTTATCAATTAAGATCCCAAGTACCAGACCTGGAATTGCATTGCCCATAATAAGTTGTGCACAACCGCCAAACAGTATTGCCCAGAAACCTGAACGGCAACCAGCATCCATGGCGGCTAACCAGAAGATAGCCGGCATGACGATTTCGACTAATAAATTTGCTGCTGGAACTAAGACATTAATTGCCGTAGTTTGTAGTGCAGATGGAACGGCAGAAGCGGTTGTGTTCAAAAAGGCAACGACCAATGCACCGATAATGCTACAGGCAATGGCGATTTTCTTTGGGTTATGCATCGTTTCTGCGACATTGCGGTTTTTGATCATTAAAACGGCTGTACCCCAGTTGGGTATGATTCGGTGATCAACATCTTGGGTAAATGCACCAGCAGCAACGGATGATGCCCAAGTGTTGAAGAAAAAACCTAAGCCGAATGAAAAGTGAGAAGCAGGATCGCCTTCACAGGAATTTAATTCACCTAATGTATGGAAAGCCCTCATACCTTGGACAGTGGGTGCGTGAAACATACGTGCAGCACCTGCACCGAGGCCAAAACCACATAAGCTACCGATAATTAGGGACATGCCGAGTATTTCTAAAAAAGACGTTGTCTCGCCCATGACATTTTCTCCAAATCAAGATACCGATTATTCAGCGGTAAATGTGATTTCTTTAACATTTAGTAAGGTGATATCTAATGAGACATCTAAAACAACAGAGAAATATTCACGCTTGCTGGGTAAGAATAAGAAAAGAAATCTTTCTGTTGTTGTTTTTACTTTAGCACTGGTAACGGTAATGTCTTTCGGTTCGATACATAACAGAATGTTATCAGTGTTTTTTTATAGGATACGTTGAATTGAACTTAGTACATCAGCAAGTGCTTTTTGGCGTGAATTCCCTTGACCATTAACACGTACAGATGTTTCCATTTTCTGTTTCATCATGCATTGCCATGTTCCTTATTGAATACTTTAACTAAACGTTCGCTCAACTCTTCTTTGTCCATAAAACCAAATCTAAGGACAATACGGCCATCTGCAATCGCTGTTTCGCCTTTTTCAATAGAACGCATTCTATAACGTGCTTTATAACCATACTTAGTCTGTACAGTAATGGCACCGGCACCGCCACTACCACAAAATGAGATCCCTAAGTCTGCATTATGCTCTTTCATTACGTCGCCTAACTTCATATCAGCAGCAACACCGGGAATGACGGTTGCTTTACCACCGGTAGCTACTTTTTGTCCTTTGCCTAAACGGTCACCAATAACGACATGGATCTGTTTCATATTTAATTCTCCTATTATCTTTATGAGTTAGAATGTGCTACTTCAAAATGAACTGACAGCAGATAAGCCTCTTCGTAAGCTAAGCCGGGCAAGGTATTAACAACTTTCTCGGCTAAGGCAATTGATTCAGGGGATATTTCCTCAAATAGTGAGACATCCACTTTAGGTAAAGACTCACCTGTTTTGGCTCTTTCTACCATCGCTTTAACGTGAGAACGTAGCATCTGTTGTTGAACATCAGTTGTATGGGCCCCTTCAGCTTTTAGCCAGCCATCATAATAGAAATTAATTTATTGGTGACAGTCTCTACATCCAGGTTATCTTTTGCGACATTAAAAAAAATTGAGGATTGACTCATAAACTTTCGCTATCCCATTTGGAAACTAATATAAAACTAGTCTTTTGCTATTGTTAATAACTTTAGTTCTTTCCAGTATGGTTTTGGAGAGAAACATTTCCACTTTGAACTGGCAAATATCTGGAAAAATAAAGACAAAAATAGCGAATTAATTTTAATCAAACTGGAAGTTTAACTACATCAAAGGCTAATTTTTTATTATTCATGTTGTTATTGAACGTGTTGGGATATTATTATTTTTGTTTTATATCAGTAGATTAGATAATATAAAGTTGATTGATTATTTGTTTATTTAGCGAAATCGTTAAGTGGAAATAGCCTACGGAATAATAATAGATTGCTGGAAATTTGGCTTGCCAGTTTAAAGTAAACTAAAAATAAGTGACTAACAAAAAGATAAAAAAGTTACCTGTCTTCTGATAATGATCATTAAAAATCACACTTTTATTTATTATTTCCACTTTTCCACTATTAAGTGGAAATTATTAATTAATACGACTCAAGCTATCTTTAGCATTAACCTGAAAGTCATTGAAATTTATACTATTAATTAATCTTTTAGTGGCTTTTTCTTTGACGAAAGTTACAAATAACTCATAAATAGCGATAGCTTCTTCATAGTCAACTTTACTAATGGCTAATAGAAAAATGACATTAGCAACTTCCTTGGTTTCTGCATTCCATTTGGTCCCTTGCGGTGAAATAATCGTAACACCACCGTTTTATTCGCTAACAAACCTAATGAGTGAGGTAAGGCAATACCTTCATCCAGTAGAGTAGAGACAATTGATTCTCGTTCGAGTAGCGATGGGTAAAAATAGTTAGTGACATAACCATCGGCTTGTAGTTTTTTACAGATTTTCTTAAATAGTTCTTCTTGGCTAATTTTTTCATTAAGTATGATGAAATAACGTTCATCAAAGAATCACTCAATAATATAAGGTTTGATTGATCATCGCTAAACGCCCGACTTGCTCCAGTTGATAGGGAGTAGGAAAGGGGCGATTTTCACCATCGGTTTATTTTTTTCTGCTAATCGAATGGTAGTGATAACAAAATCTTCATCGATGTTTTCTAAGACTTTATATTCTTGTAACGACAGTGCACGATTAAATTTTAGTTGTGGAAATTCACGCATAATTTTGGTTTCTATCACACGTACTGTTGAGTTGCCTGAATCAGTAATGATTAAAACCTCTGTTGGCCGATGATGGCTGGTACCATAATTACATTCCAAACTTACCCCAATATGAACTGCCAGATAACCAAGTTCGTCTTCACTAATTGGGTAAGGTAGCAGGGTACTGGCACTACGTAGGGCATCGAGGGTGACATCATAAGCAAAAGAATAATATTGTTTGATATCGTCAAGTAAAGGATTTGGTATATTAATATTAAATTGTAAACGAGTTAATAAAGTGGCGAGATGGGTTGTCAAATCACGTTTTAGTTTCTCATCATTACGTAAATCGTAATTATATGAGTCGTTTATATATTGCAAAATATGAGCAAGTAGTTTGGTATGTAAGCCCGTTTTTTAATTGGGCTGTTCGTTACCAATAATACGTTGTGCTGAAAGCTGCGTACATAAGTAAGCTTGTTCTGCGTTTGATAGTTCACCACAAGAAAGTAAATCAGCCCGTTTGAAATTTCTTTGACCGTATTTTGAATAACAGGATCCATTTCATTATTGATAAAAGTGGTTAATTCACGGCCATGAGTAATACCTAAGATAGTGGTAGCACAATTGAAAATGGGATATTGGTGGCCTTCGTTAGTCAGTCGAATATCAAAACGACTAAGACTATTTTTCAATACTTTATTAATATAGGTTAAATTAATATTATCAAGATAAGTCAGGCTAAATTTAGCGATATCTTTATTTATTTTCTGTGAGAAACGGCGCCATAATATTTCGGTAATACAGGTACGAATCGCCCATTCATTGCCAATTAATCTTATTCCTTGATGTGGGATACCTTCGATCTGGATGTCATGTTTATACAAATATTCTCTAACAATACTCATGCTCTGTTGTATGATACCGCGACTAATAAATCATTTTTCAGCGATATCATCTAACTTAACTTGTAATGGCAGCATTAATAGCTTTAATAGTAAGGCATCAACCCGATCTCTTTCTGTTCGCGGAATATTTTCATCATCGGCTATTTTTTCCGTTTTGATGGTAGCAAAAAGCGCTTCGTTATTAATTTTAAAATTATAGGCATTACCTCGCTCATAAACGATACACGCATCATAGTCTTGCAAATATTCATTTAATTCGTTGATGTCTGAATGTATGGTGCGCGTTGAAACACCAAAACGTTTAGCAAGCTCATCTTACGATACAATTTCGCTCTGAATATTAGTAAAAATCTGGTGGATAGGTTGATTTGTAAAAACAGCCACGAGTAATATCTTTCAATTAATAAAATAGAAAAGTTGTCTGTGATTGAAGATGATATCCTAGTTATAAATTTGATAAAAAGGCTATCACTGACATCCAAATAAATTATATCTATTAAAACAACTGTATTTATTTTATCACTTTTATTGGCTGTCGATCTTTTTATTAAATATTTTATTGAAAGTTATCAATTTTATGTTTAGTTTAAATAAATCAATATGCCACGAAAATCTGTTTGGGCAGTAAATTTTACCTTTTGTTCCTGCATTAAAAATGCACCATCACTACAGTGAATATAAGCTATCTTGTGATTGTTGTTTGTTAATTTTACTATTCCTGTAATAGAATATAGATAACTATTTTTTCCTTTCAGACTAAGCATCATGCTTTGTTCTGTCTTTAAATAAATATAACTAATCAAAGTTTGTTGGCGGATTTTTAAGCTATTTTCCGAACCATTTGGTGAAGCAAGTAATGTCAATGCATTATTATTAGCGAGTTTACGTTTTTGCGGCGGTTGGCAGAAATATTCAACGCAGGCATTTATCCATAGTTGTAATTGTATTAACGGTTTTTCGTGACTAACATTGTGTTCGCTATAACTTATATTAGGTATCGGAGATAAAAGTAAACACTCATTTTCAGATTGATGAATGCCATTTCCTTCGCTATAATGGAATTCAGCGTAGCCCTGTAAAACAAGATTAATGATATCGATATTGGGGGTTTTGGCCTAACAAGCTGCTTTTGGCGCAATAGTTTCTCGATTTAATACTCGCAAAGCGCCATAGTGGGTAAAATCAGGATCAAAATAGTGACCAAAAGAGAAGGTATATTGCGCTTGTAGCCAACCAAAATCAGCATGACCACAATGTTTTTGTATTCTAGAAATTATCATAGTAACTTTACCGTTCAGATAATTTATGATCAAAAATAATAATTAACTAGACGTAAAATTGTTAGCTAGTTAATCTGAGTTAAATATTCAAATTTCTTTATTGAGATCCTTTATGAGTAAAGAGTGCACACTAACATTAGATGCATTACGCGTAATGAATGCCATTGATCGACGCGGAAGTTTTGCAGCTGCAGCTGATGAATTGGGTAAAGTTCTTTATGAATTAAGTTATACGATGCAAAAATTATAAGAAGAACTTGATATGGTGCTTTTTGATCGCTCTGGCCATCGAACACGTTTTACTGATGTTGGTTGGATGTTGTTAGAAGTAGCAGATAAACTTGTTGTTGATGCTGAAGCATTGGCGCGTGGTTGGGAACCCTATCTTACCATTGTTTGTGAAGCATTGATCCCCGTCTCAACGCTTTTTCCTTTAGTCGATAAATTGGCACAAAAATCGGAAACTCAACTCTCTTTATTAACTGAAGTATTAGCGGGAGCATGGGAGTGTTTAGAAACGGGTAAGGCAGATATTGTTATTGCGCCTGATTTGCATTTTTGCTCTTCACCTGAAATTAATAGTCGTTTACTTTGTACGATTAATAATGTTTGTGTTGCTAGTCCAGAGCATCCTATTCATCAAGAGCCAGAGCCACTTTCCTACATGACTCGGATCAAATATCGTGGGATTGCTATTGCAGAGATACCGCTAAACAACGGCCAGTCTTGACGGTACAATTATTAGATAAACAGCAGAGATTAACAGTAAGTTCAATCGATGAAAAACGCCGCGTTTTATTAGCCGGTTTAGGTGTTGCAACCATGCCTTATACGTTGGTTGAAAAAGATATTAAAGCAGGATGATTACGTGTCGTAGGATCAGAGTATAGTCAAGAAACCAATATTATTATGGCCTGGGCATTGTGGCAAAATTGGTGAAGCTAAATTTTGGTGCTTACGTCAGATCCCTCAATTGTTTAATAGTGATCACTATTCTTTTCATTTATCGTAAAAATATTCGGTTAAATTTTACTTATGGGCGATGGTAAAATGATCGCCCAAGCTTTAGTTATTACCATTTTTTATTTAACCAGTGATCAATACTGAATTTGCCTGGTCCGAGAATGGCTAATAGCATATAGCTAGCAGCAATAGAAAGATCTTTTAAAAACATCAATTGGTTATTGCCTTCGGCAAAGTTGAAGTGAAAAATAAAAGCGGTTAATAGACTAAAAGCAACGGTAAAAATAGCTATGGTTCGAGTTAAAAAACCCAATAGTATGCCAATCCGACCGCCAAACTCTAGTAAAATAGTCAATCGCAGTAAAAATGCAGGGACACCCATCGCATGCATATATTGCTGAGTTTCGATATAGCCATTATCAAACTTACCATATCCGGCAAAAATAAATAATAGTGGTATCAGAATACGCGCTACTAGGATAGTGATATTCTCTATGTTTTTCATATTGCTCTCTCTTAAAGCATCATATTTATAGTAAAGCCTACATTATTAAAAATACTAGCTAAGAAAATTCAATCTATTACGCAAAAAAATTGAATGAATTAATCGAGAATAGTTTTTTGTCAAAAAGGAGTGAATTGTTATTATCAATTCGTAAATGGATTATGTTTTTTTTTGGCTATAAATGTTTGTATAGTTTTTGCTATCCTCCAAACACCTATAGCTCGTCGACTGAGTCGATAAAGTACGGATATTATAGAGTGCAATTAATGAAAAACTAGCAATAAGCAGTGGTTTGAAAACTAACATTTTTTGCCAGGTACGATCATAAGATGCAGTAATTGTTAACCAATGTTCAGACGTAGCTGATAACGTATTACGCTGCTGCTGAATATTAGTCAACAATTGCTGCTTTTTTAATACCAGTTGTTTACGTTTACTTAGTTTCATCTTCATTCTGTTTTAACTGTTTGACATCCTGCTTTAATTGTTCACGGGTTGCGGCTAATAGCGTCTTACTATAGGCTATCTTTAATGTCCAGCAAGTACCTAATAACGCTAGGATAAGTAAAACAGCGGTTGTAATCGCAACGACTTGTATACGATAGGCTGGATCAACCATGAGAAAAATTAATACCAGCAAACTCATCAGGCCAAATGTGATCAATAGTAATGTAGTGCCGGCTAATGAAATCAGTTGCACAAAGGTCTGCTTTTCTTGTTCGAGTTGGACGGCAACAAGTTGCAGCCTTGTCTCAACCATATTAATAAGAATAGAACTATCCGTTGTCAGGCGCTTAGCAAGCCTTTAGCCGGTCCATCTGGATGTTGATTTTCTCGCATATTAACGTTTAGCCAGTAAAATGCCTAATACCAGTTCGACAGCGGCACCAACACCAACACCTGTCCATGGATTTTCATGTGCATAATCATTATCACGGCCGGCAACTTCCTTAGTTTGATGAATAATTTTACCGCTTACATCACTCAGTTTTTGGCGAGAATCATCTAATGCTTTTTCTGCTTTACGGCGAATTTTGTCAATTTCTGCTTTGGATTTATTTTCTGTATTGTGCAAAACTTCTTCCAAAGAATCTGCTAATGATTTTAATTCTGTACGCAGGTTTTCTTTATTTTTCATAACGTTAACCTATCTCAATAAATAATGTTAATTTTCATCACTCTTATTCTTTGAGAATAATAAAAGAACCAATAAAATCAATCTATATCTCATTTAAGGTAATTTAAAATTTGTTATATTGAAATATAAAAATAATTATACTGGTATGAAAATTTGATAAACAGTTTGACCGAAAGCTATGCTGTTACCAGGAAAGTAGGCAACAGCATAAGTTAGCTTGGATTTTAGGGATTACGGCGCTTAAATTTTTTCTTTAGTACTACGGCTATACTGCCTATTAGGTCAATAAAAAGCAAAACAAGGGGGATAAGCATCAAAATACTCATGATTTGGCGTTCATAGTATTGAAAAAGTGGGCTTTTACAGAATACATAACCAATAGTGGTTAAGATCAATACCGAAAGTAATCCGCTAAGCCAATTAAAAATTTGGAAGCTTTTATCAGGTAAACCGGATAGGCCGGCGATGGTAGGTAGGATGGTCCTAATAAAAGCAAGAAAGCGGCCAATAAGCAGCGCTGCCAATATATGGTGATGAAACAGGCCATAAGCACGTGGTGATAATGTTCAGGTAAATGAGAAAGCCAGCTTTGCACAATTTTATTATTTCCTAGCCATTTACCCTGAAGATAGCTTACCCAGAACCCAAACTGGCACCTGCGGTTAAGATAATAAATGTCAATGGATAATTGATAGTACCTTTAGCTATTAGGACGCCTACTAAAATGAGTAGGCTGTCACCGGGTAAAAAAGCGGCAGGTAATATTCCATTTTCCAAAAATAATATTATAAATGATATAATGTAGATAGCCCATACTAATGAAGGATTCATTAGCATATTGTAATCTTGATGCCAGAGTGAAACAAAAGTTCTTTAACTAATTCCATCAAGTGTTTCCTAAATACCCTGATCTTTAAACCTAATTGGCAGTTATTACCTATTATCCCTTATTAGAGATAATGTAAACATAGTAAAAAGGGTTGTAGTATGAGCCTGAATATTAAATTCAGATATAAGCATAATATATTAGACTAGTGTAATACTCTAACAAAATCATAAATAACTAAATAGCAAATTTTTCGAAATTGACTCTTTATTTAATATTTTATTTTTTTACAATTCATAAAGTACATTTACCTATATCTTTTGTTTCGCTAGCAGATCTTTTATTTTAATAGCTAGCAAAGTGGAGTAACTTCTTTAACCGGTCTACAGTCATTACGGTGTTATGCACCCGGTAAACCGGGCATCACAGGTGGATATTAAAGTAGCTTTTGTGTTGTAAGTAAACCTTGCCCACTGGCAAGGTTTACTTATAATTTAAATTAGTCGAATAGAAACCTATAAAGACTAAAATGGATTATAACGGCTGAGCCTTCTGTAGGAATCGGCCGTTTTTCGTTTCTAGGAGCTAAAATGCATTCTGTTGGTACTCCCGTATTGTGGGCAATCTTTACTGTTGTTATTGCGATCATGTTACTTATTGATATTTCTTTACAGGGTAAGCATCCAGGAAGAGAAATAACAGTAAGACAGGCTGTTGTATGGAGTTTTATTTGGATTAGTTTGGCATTATTGTTTGCCTTAGGTTTATGGTTTTATTTTAAACAGACAACTATCCTAATGATTGCTAATCGCCAAACAATGGTTTTTTTAACCGGTTATTTACTGGAAAAAGCGTTAGCTGTTGATAATGTATTTGTTTGGTTAATGTTATTTAATTATTTTTCAATCCCAGTCAATTTACAGCGCCGAGTTCTTATTTATGGTGTATTGGGTGCGATAGTATTGCGTACTATCATGATCTTTACAGGTAGTTGGCTAGTCTCTCAGTTTCATTGGATTTTGTATCTCTTTGGCATTTTTCTATTATTTACCGGTATAAAAATGTTCTTTGTTAAAGAAAATGATCAATCGATTGATAAAAAACCACTAGTAAAATGGATCGGTTCTCATTTACGCATGACAGATACTTTACATGGTGAGCGTTTTTTTATTCGTCAACAAGGTATTTTATTTCCTACTCCATTGATTATGTTATTAATTTTAGTTGAGATTAGTGACATTATTTTCGCCGTAGATAGCATTCCTGCCATTTTTGCAGTAACCACGGATCCTTTTATTGTATTGACTTCAAATCTATTTGCGATTTTAGGCTTGCGAGCGATGTATTTTGTTTTATCAGGTATCGCTGAAAAATTCTCTATGCTAAAGTACGGGCTATCTATTATTTTAATTTTCATTGGCATAAAAATGTTATTAATGGATATTTTTTATATTCCAACCGCTGTATCGCTAAGTATTGTTGCGGGGATTTTAACATTAACGATATTCATTAATCATATTGTTAATAAATACAAAAAATTACTTAATTACTAAATAAATATCTTTAAATATTATATATGTTGTATCTCTTTATATTGATTAACAACGATAGAAATGGATATTGCTACTTTCTCTATTAGTAAAATGAGTTCTGCTAGTTAATTTATTAATAAAAGAGTTAGTTAATTGTTTATCTAATAAATCTGTTTTTATCTATGATGGTATCTTTTTATCGTCATAAAAATACTTTGAAATAACAATGTAAAAAAACATATTGGCTTACTGTCTAATATCGTATATTGAAGCTTTGTAATGCAAATACTCATTGATCCACTTGCCGTATTCTTTTAGGTGGGTCTTTAATTTTATGGCGTTCTGAATGATAATTTATTTGACGACTTATTTATTAGTCCTATGAAAGTTGTTGCGCCTATTTTAGTATCAACATCGGTTATGTTTTCGACTGTTAATCACAAAAAGGTCAAAAAAAACAATATTTGTTCTATCTTACTATTCTGTATTTTGCTACTTTTTGGCGGCTATATCCACGCTTATTGGTATTGTTCTTTATATTGTATAAGCAAGACGCATTCCTTGATCAATAGCACGCCGAGCATCAAGCTCTGCAGCAATATCAGCACCACCGATAATATGTGGTGTCTTACCTAATTCATATAATGCATTGGCTAAAGTACGAAGTGATTGTTGGCCAGCACAGATGATGATGTTATCAACAGGCAAACACTTTTTTTGCTTGTTATGATAAATATGTAACCCTTGATCATCAATTTTCTGGTAGCTAACATCATTCATCATAGTAACGCCATGGCGTAGTAAGTTTAAGCTATGGATCCAGCCGGTTGTTTTTCCTAGCTGTTCACCAACACGAGTTGATTTTCGTTGCAGCAGACAAATTTTACGAGCAGAATCAAGGTGCTGCTAACCTTTAGGATGAATACCACCTGGTTGAGATATAGTGGTATCAATGTTCCATTGGTGCGTAAAAGCATCAATGCTTTGGCTACTATTATCTGTTTCTTGACAAAGATATTGCGCTATATCAAAATCGAGCCCTCCAGCCAAGATAATTGCAACCTGGTGACCTGTGGTAATATGGTGTTTTAATACATCATAATAATTCACGACACTGGCGTGATCGATACCTTCAATGTGAATTTTTTTCGGTAGTACGCCTGTAGCGATAATGATATTATCAAAGTTTAATAATTGTTCAGCAGCGGCTTTTTTAGTTAAATGAACAGTAACATTTTTTAGTGTCAGTTGACGTTGAAACTAACGAATAGTTTCTTGGGACTTTATTTTTCCAGGTATTTGTTTAGCAAGATTCAGTTGGCCACCGATCTGGCATTCTTGTTCAAATAAAGTAATATGGTGCCCACGTTCTGCCGCTGTTATTGCAAATGATAATCCGGCAGGACCTGCGCCGATAACAACAATATTTTTTGGTTTTAATACTGGCTGGAAAGGAAAGTCTAATTCATGGCAAGCTCTAGGGTTAACTAAATATGATGCCTGTTTGCCAACAAATATCTGATCTAAACAGGCTTAATTATAAGCAATACAGGTATTAATTTCATTCGTACGATTTTTGGCCGCTTTTGTCATAAACTCTGCATCAGCAAGAAATGGCCGATGCCATAGAAACTAAATCAGCGCTACCGTCAGATAAAATCTTTTCAGTTACTTCAGGTGAATTGATACGGTTAGTGCAAATTAAAGGGATTGATATTTTTCCCATCAATTTTTTAGTGACTCAAATAAAACCTGCTCTTGGTACCATCATTGCAATCGTCGGGATCTTCGATTCATGTCAGCCAATACCTGTACTAATCACCGATGCGCCTGTATTTTCGATCGCCTTTGCTAAAAGCTTAATCTCATCCTAATTGGAGCCTTTTTCAATTAAGTCAAGCATAGATAGTCGGTAGATAATAATAAAATTATTCCCAACCTGTTGCCGAATAGCTTTAATGACTTCAATTGGAAAGCGGATCCGATTTTGATAACTACCGCCCCATAAATCATCACGATGATTAGTGTATCGGGTAATAAACTGGTTAATTAGATAAACTTCTGAACCCATAATTTTTATACCATCATAACCCGCTTGCAAAGCAAGTTCGGCGCAATTGGCATAGTTTTTAATTGTTTGTAAAATTGCAGTATCACTGAGTGATTTAGGCAAAAAAGGATTAATACTAGCTTGTAATACACTAGGTGCAACTAGATCAGGATGGTAGCTATAACGGCCAGCGTGGAGGATCTGTAAGGCGATTTTCCCCCCTGCTTGATGAACCGCATGAGTAATTTTTTTATGGTGAAAAAATTTGTTTCTTACTATTTAGGGTTGCCCCATGTTTGGTCAGGCTGCCAGGGTGATTAGGGGTGATGCTGCCGGTAATAATTAATTCAATATTATTTTTTGCCCTGTCTGCATAGAACTTTGTTAACCTAACACTAGCTTGAGGATGCTCTTCTAGCCCAGTATGCATCGAGCCCATAATTACTCTGTTTTTTAATTGCATGTAACCTAAGTCTGATGGCTTCTTGGTATTGGATTATTGTTTTACTTAATAGCCAATTGCAACGCAAATTATAGAAACATTATCTTAATTTAACCTATATTAATAGTTGAAAGACTATATTATTATTAATAAATTGTGATTTTTATCATATTTACCGATGTATTGTTTTATGATTATTAAATTGTCGTAACATCCTACACTAAATAGTTAGGATATAAATAACGTTGTAAAAGCCTAAAAATGTAATTTTTATTTTTTTGGTAGTTAAATGTTATTAATTTTAGTGTAGGGTCACATTTGAATGATAGGAGATTTGATAAAATTAGGCTTTTTCATAGCTCTATTTTCACATAATGATATCAATTGAATTTTTACAGGACAGTTATAAACTACATATTTAGTAAGCATGGTTGTATAATTTTAACATATTGATTTAGAAAAGTTATTTATAGTAATCGACAATTTTTTGTATTCACTTTACTTACTGTCGTTGGGAGCAGACTATAAAATAGTTATATTATTGCGTTTATTTATATGTATATGATTTTTGAAACTTAGCTAAAATTTAAGTAGACAAAGATTAGTGTAGTAAAAAATTAACCAAAATAGTTTTATAAGGTATTTGGTAGTTCTTTCTTATTTTAGTGATAATATTTTTAATGATTAAGTTTAATCTGATTATGTTGAGGTATTGTTGGGTTTCGGATGAGTAAGATAAAACTAAAAAACTGGTAAAATTTGTAAGTATATAGGTAGTTATAAGAATGGAAATGGCTTTAATCGAAAAATAAAGAATAAAAAAATTAATGCTAAAATATGATGGGCCTCTGTATAAATATAATCCGGATGAGTAGTAGTTCATTTTTCATATAAAATTAATAATATTCTATATTAACAATAGAATTTTTATTTTTAATTAAATCTATAATATAAGGATGAATATAATACTTAGTATTTGGTATTTAATCCATAAATCAAAGAAGGTAATGTTATAACAATAAATTTATTTCACAACCTTTTGTTATAAACTTTATTAAATGTAAAAGTCTTGTAATGTACAATAGTAAA
Source organism: Arsenophonus endosymbiont of Aleurodicus floccissimus (assembly GCF_900343025.1). Classification (GTDB taxonomy): domain Bacteria; phylum Pseudomonadota; class Gammaproteobacteria; order Enterobacterales; family Enterobacteriaceae; genus Arsenophonus. The sequence goes on from NZ_OUND01000002.1 coordinate 375,316, forward strand.
ATAAAATTTATATTATAATTTGCTAATTTTAATGTATATATTATAGTTATTTATTTTTTATTTAAATGCACTAAGAATTGTTAATTTTACAATATCATAGTTTCTATTTTTTAAAAATGTAAAATATATGTATTTTTATACAGATTATTGTAAGTGATTAAATATGATAAATTTTAAAAATTTCATTATTATTCTTAGAAATGATTACAAATTGATGATAAGTAAATAATACATGAAAAAAAGGTATGTGACATTTTATTATTTATAAGTTATAAGAAGTAATAACAATTAATAGAGAGAAGTTATATGTAGCTATATTATGATAAAATAAAAGTTTACATTATATATTATTACATTGAGAATTCTAAAAATATAAAAATTATTGAGCTGATTATTTATATATTTTAAGGTGTTTTTTTAATAAAATTTTGTTTCTATTTAAATTTTAATAGAGAAGATAATATGTTTTTCTCAAAAAAGTTGAGCAATTTATAATTTTTGCCCAAAAAGGAACATTTCAAGAAGCGGCAGATGAGTTATGTATATCTCCTTCTGCCCTTAGTAATGGAATGAATGAAATAGAAGGGCAATTAGGTGTTCAACTTTTTCAATACTCAGGAAGAGGAGTAAAATTAACTTCTAATGGGGAAAAATTATATCAAGAATTATTCCCCACATTATTAGATGTAAGTGCTACAACAAAAAAATTAATGTTAGGTTTTTATAGTAAAAAGTCTATTATTAATATAGCGACAGATGATGCTTATTTTCCTGATCTAGCTTCAATAATATCAAAAATAGATTCAATTGAATCGGGAATCCTTGTTGATATTAAAAAGTATTCTAATCATTTAATATCAGATATTATATGTTGTACTCAGGCAGATATTTTTATTGGTTAAAGAGAAGAGGAGAATTCACCTGCTAATACTGAAAGCCTATCACTATGTTCTAAGTTATAATTAGGTGCAGCTGAAAATATTATAAATCACTATAAAGATAAAATGGAGTTACTAATTAATAATAATATTATACAAACGGAAATCATGTTGTTACCGAAAGGTTTTGATAGAATAAAAAATATATTAATGGATAAGCATAATAAGAATATAATTTCAGTTCCAAGTATTGATGATATTTTTCATATATTAGGTGATGGAAAAGGTATTTCTTTTATTCCTAAATCCAATAAAAATATATCGTTAGGTAAGCAACATAAAGTTAATTTCGCTATCCATCATGCCCCTTTCAATATCGGAGTTCGAGTATAGATTTAATATGTGATTAATATAATGTAATAAATACCAGAAAATCTAATATTAAACCAAAAATATATAATATAGCAGTTTTTCTGTACCAACTTTTATTTTAAAGTTATCTTTTTGTTTTATTTATTACATGATATTTATTACTTCATTGAGCGATAACTATTAGATTTTAAATATTATCACTTTAATATATAATTTCAATTGTTTTTGTTATTCTAATGATTTATAAATGTATTATATTTAAATATAATAATAAATTAACTTTTTATTTTAATGGCTATTTATTATGGATGTTGTTTCGTGTAAATTATTAATATAATAATTTTAAAATATTGTAAAATGAATTTTCATTAATAATGAAATGTGGTAATTATTTTAAAATAATTTAGTGTTTATATGATTATCCTTAAGTACGTTAATTTAAATAATTATTTTTTCTACACGACTCATATTATTGCTATTTGAAAAAATAAAAAATTTGCTAGTAAAAATATATATTTTAAATTGCTTATAAAAATATTAATTTTTCATCAGATAAGTAAACTACTGTTTAAATGATTTTTATACTTTAAAGGTGTTAATAAATTTATTATTGAGTAATTTTAAAGCTACTATTCTTCATCAACTATAGCGATATCGCATAGCAGTGATAAGCAGAATGGCTTGATTATGGAGCTTGATCACTGCAGTCGAACTTCTGGTTTATTAATTTAACCTAAATTTTCGTTACTGACAAATAATCAGTATAAATTTAAGGTGAGCCGGAGAAGGATGCAAATTGCTTCCACTCTTTATACATAAGTTTAGTATCCTGATGCGCACGCGCAAAATGATCAGCTTCATCAGTGGGTATATCTGGTTTTGGATAAAATAGATTAAGTACTGTAAGACTTTCAATCTCCATCATTACGATATATTGATCCAGACGATTTCCGTGTTCACCTTTTAATAGGCGAAATTTCCAGCCGGGATAATCCTTTATTCGATGATGTGGTTTTCAGCAATAAAAGTTTCAAATGTTTCTGCCTTAATCCCAGGCCGTAGTGCTAGGTTGCGGATCCAAATTATTCTGGCGATAGGCTCTTGGTTAGGTAATTCCTGATAGCATGGGCCATAACAGACGGTACTTTTTTTATTTTCAGCTAGTAGTTAATAATTAGTGTAAATAGTTGGAATTTCAATAAAAGTACCATAACTTTGCCATTCGGCAAGAATATCATGTACTTTTTGTGGTTGTTGCTGCCAGAATTGATTGGCTAATTCTGTTTTATTATCGTTACTAGATTAATAGCGATTACGATGTTCTGTGCTTTCTATTTCAAACAGCATCAGGTATTGTCCAACCCGCTCGCCACGGAGACCACGCAATAGCGTCCAACGCCAGCCAGGATAGCATGGAATATAGACACCTTTTTGGCGAACGAAGGTTTCGAATTGCGCGGGTGTGATACTAGCCTCGGTATCGATTGCAATGTAATAAAGACTAAAAACGGGTAAGGGTGAGTTATATTTTCTTTCCATTAATAATTTCCTTACATTTTTGCCGCAGCCAGCCAGCTATGGCGCTTGCCAGATATTATGTCATTGGCCATCTAGTGTAATGCTGATTACAAATAATAGGGTGGCCATCACGGAGTATCGGTTGCCACTTATTAATAACCGGTTTTATACATCTGTCGCGATAATGACGTTATCATGTCTGTAAGCCATGCCGAAAAATGTGGTATTAAATAAATAGTGTTTATTTTTTTAATTGAACAATGTTAACAAAATTGGGTGTTAATAATGGATTCAACTAATATCTCCGCTTCTTTAGTTAAAAAAACTCTGTTATTATCAATAGAAATAAGTTTTCTAAGCTGTAATTTTGTTAGTGCATTATTAATAGTTTGGTTTGTAAAAACACTTTCCCCATCAAATTTTGCTTTATAAACATTATCATCTATTGGGATCAAGCTAGATAATGCCATTTTAAAAGCATTTATTCTTTTTTGATTGTTTAAAAAACCTCTAATAGAGTGACAAGGTAGTTGGCTTTTATTAATAGATTCTTTGTATTGTTTATAGTTTGTTATATTTATCATTTCAGAGGAGATAGATTTTGAGCTGCTACCTAAGCCAATCGCTATCTTTGGATACTATTTATTAAGATCAATAATAAGGCTTTTCCATTTTTCAGGGTCAGTATTTTTTTTATAAAAATACATGGTCGGGTGTGCGTTATATTCCATGGCGAGATATTTATCTATTAAATCAAGCAGTTGATACTGTTTTCCTAAACTGGGTATCGATCTATCTGCGACAGTAATTATTTTTTTCTGCCGCAAACTATTTATTTCTCCCGATACGCTGGTTCTAGTTTCCATAAACTCTTTCATATGTAATTTAGTGCAAACAACATGCGAAATATCGAGTTTTTTTATTATTTCCATATCGTTTTTTACATCATCAACAGTTTGACCGAATAAACCATAGATTATGGTCAACGCTAATCAATTTAAAACCTAATGCATTAGCATTTGCAATAGTTTTAAAACATTCTTTGCAGTATGTTTTCTGCCATATGCTTTAATTAAATGATCCTGAAATGATTGTGTACCAAAGGATAATTTAGAAAAACCTAGTTCTTTCAGTGACGATAAGTATTCTTTATTAAGACTACCAGGTTCTCCTTCAAATCGCATGGTAGCGGATGAAAAGTTAAAATTATTTTTATAAAAATTTATTAATTTTTTTAATTCGCTATCGGACAGAAGAGAGGGAGTACCACCAAACATATTAAATTCACTGATGTTCACATTAGTAAGATTTGGTACTTGTTTTAGCCAAAGAGTGGCTTCTTTTATATTAAGATCAACGATTTCTTTAAATAAACTGTCAGATTTTGTTGATTTAGGATTCACTATAATGGTGGGAAATTTACAAAAATGGCATCGATAACGACAAGTTAGGATATAAACCCAGAGATGAATATTTTCTGCATTTTTTATTTCCTTATTCATATCATCATAAAATGAGGTTAAGGGATAATTGTCGATATCGCCTGGAAAAATATGACAACTAAAAGGATCTTTAATTACATATTCAAGTAAATATGTATTTTCCTTTTTTACTTAAAATATTGCATATATTTGGTCTAGGATATTTTTCATCAATATCATTAAGAGAAGCAATATAGGTATCTTGCATTAGAATACTCCACCATTAGCAAAATAATTTTGTGCTTCTCCTGATTCTCTATCTTCACAAAAAATAATAAATAAATCTATTAAAATCTTTATTATTAATAGCGTTAAAGCAGGCAGGAAGTGGTGGTGGATAGCCTATGTCTTCATCTACATGATGGCGAAGTGAGTTGAATCTCTTATCTTTGAATTCAAAATAAAGTCTGAATGCGGGTGTTTTATAAGAATGTATCGGTTTGAAATCAATAATACTAGTTTCATTTTTGATTTCATTAATTCTATTATAGAGATCCTTAGCAACATTAGGCGTAAAAAAATTAATAACTTGTTGGTTGTGAATTAAAATATTAGGATTTAATAGTGCCGGTAATATAATGTTTTTCAGAATATAATCTTTTATTGAATAAAACCAGGCTTGCTGTGCATCACTCGGGGTTAAATCTTGATAATGAGTTAATTGATGGTCTAGTGGCCTTACATCTTTCATTATAATAACGCCATTTTCACCATATGCGATACCATTAATAACATCGTATAATAAGGTATCGACTCTTCTACTATTAATTTTTACATATGATTTTGGTGAATATACCGGTTTTTCACCATAAGCAATAATTTTTATACCAAAATCCCAATAGTCAGATGAATGTTAGACAAATTTACCATTTTTTAATTGGTAAAATATTTCAATACCGCCAACAATATCATACATATTTTTTTCAACAGCAAATCCTTTTCATCAGGAAAGCCACCAAATAAGGAAAATGAAAAATCATAGCAGCGTAAGGTTTTCTTTATTTCTTTATATAAGTTAGGTCGCTCGATAAAGTTATTTTTCTCATAAAAATAATTACAAGTACCTAAATCACCATCTTGTGTTATCATTGTGTAGATAAGTTTATCAAGCCAATATTGGTATACAATACAATCAGCGTCAGCTGATAAAATATAATGTTTTTGTTGATTACTAAATTGAACACGCCGTTCTTCAGCTCGTTGGGAGGCATAATTCATCCTTTTTTTTTTGCTGAAGAAACACCTTGAATTCTTTCATTAATAATATGAATATCAAGGTTGTGATATTTATTTTGGCAAGTAATAATTTTGTTAACAGAATTATCGGTTGAATTATTGTCTACAAAAATTAATTCAGTATTACTAAGATCAAATAGCTTATACTTAAATTTTTATTATAAATTCATTCTATGACACTTTATAATCATTCACTTTCATTATAAAAATGGAATACAATAGATATAAATTTTTCTCTACGTATAAATTATCCATATTAAAGATTATAAAATTTAATTTTTAATACTAGATATTAAATATTTTATTTATTATCTGATTAGATAATAAATTTTTTCTTATATTAAAATTATGTCTCACTAACGCGGCTGTCTGATTTCGATCATTAATTAAATTAAAAATTCGATGGATAAAATCGTCGTCCGGTAGTCCATTTTTTTTGTTAAATATTCATTAATGCAGTTTTAAAATCATGTTGTCCATAAACTTCATGATAATATTCGTAACTTTTGGATATATAACGGTGCTTATGACTAATTGCTTCTCCTATTGGGTTACCATAACTGTCATAATCATATGATGTTAAGAATTAAACCATATCGCTGGAGTAATAGAGATCTTGAATAGTTGACTTATTATTTTCATTTTCGATAAAGTCATGCTGCAGCGGGCAGAAAATTTTATAAAATTCTCTATTTCTAGTTTTTTTATGTATTGTCTTAGATAATTTGAATAATTACTGTTTTCTTTTTCATCACCAGAAATAATTAAATATATGTAGCATGATTTATTGTTTTTTATATATAAATCGTTAAGTTTTCTTACTAGATAAATATCTCTTTATAATTTTTTTTTCAGGAATGATTTTAGTCGTTATAGCGATTAAAAAATCATCTTTTGATATATTAAATCTATCTCTTATATTCATTATATTATTATTAAGTAAATACATGTTACGTATAACATCAATATTGATATCTTGATTACTCCAATCTTTTAGCTTTTTGGCTAATTAATCATTTAAAGTAACATATTTTATATATTTTTATTTAATAGGTTTTATTGCATAATACCAAGGCTATTGACCATATTTTTTTGATAATGTTTCGCTGTTCCACATTAAATCATGATCTTTCCATAATATAAAACATGCTAGATTTTTTTGTAAACTATATTTTTCTATACTTTTATAAAGCGATTTAGTATAGATAATATTCTCAGGCAATGTTCTATTTTAAATAACAAGATGAGTGATCTCTAATTTATTCCATGTATTAAATATTAATTCAGATAATGCATTTACAAAAATATTTACCTGTTCCAGAAGACTATTTTTTCTATTAAATTCGCTTTTGTATCTCCATTAATTAAAATATTATTTACTTTATTGATAAATTCAACATTGTAATTTTTTAATAAATATATATCATTAATTCGCACTAATTTAAAATGCTTATAAAAAATTGATTTTTCATAACATGAATAGAGTTTGGCAAAATTTTATTTATCAATCTTTATGTCATAACCTAAATCAACAAAGGATTCAAAACTTCGATTATTTAAATAACATGCTAATTTTGTTGCTTCAACTGTAATTCCTGAAACTGTTATGGTATCAAATGAAATAAACATAACTTTTTTATAAGGCATGTTAATTTTCCACCTTTTATTTTTTTGTTTTGAATAAAAAATATTTATCATATATAATGTTTTTTTATTTTATAATAATTATTAATATATTTTATGATAAGCATCGAATAAAAATATTTGCTACAAAAATAGAAGTAATTTTTTCTACAATTGATATACAAATAAAAATTTTTCAAATAACACTTGCCATTTAAATGTAAATTTATTTTAACTTTTAATACATTAAGATTTTATATTAATTAGACATGTATAAAAGTTTATTAAAAACATTAAATAAGCACAAAAAATGATCAACGTTAAACGTTATTAAAACAACTGAAATCAAGTAATAACATTTATAGATACAATTTGGTAAAATTTCAATCTATATATTTAAATATAGTGATTAAGATGAATTTTATTTTAATTTAAAAATATTTTATTAAAAATATCTATTGAAAATTTAATAAAATAAAACCATTAAGTGTTTTTTTATTCTAAAAATTAGAATAAAAAATTTATTATTGAAGTAAATTTACATAATAAGTTATATTTATTTTAAACAAAAATAATACTAGCCAATACTTATTAAAATCGTGAAATTACCATTATATTTTTAACATAAATAATAAATTTTCAAAAAATTGAATTCAATTGATTTTATGTCTATTTTTGTGATTGATCTCTATGTAATATGATTATTGATGAGATATTTTTTATGTAAAAATACAAAATCATTAAAATTATATTAAAAAAATAACAATAAATCATATTCATATTAACAAGATTATTTCTACGATTGGCGGCAAAAATAATGTAAGTAGTTTTACCCACTGTTTGACTTGATTACGTTTTATTTTACATGAACCAGAAAAGGTAAATATAGAGGATTTAAAAAAACTACCAGAAGTTAAAAGTTGTTTTAATCAAGCAGGGCAACTACAAATTGTTATTGGTACCAATGTAGATAAATATTATAAAGCAATTCTCAATAACAATTTGATATCTCAACAGGGGACGACGATAAAAAAGCGCCCAAAATAGCGATTAAAAAAAGACAAAGTTTTGGACGCGGTTAATTCCTAATCTAGCTGAAATTTTTTCCCTTTGCTGCCTGCGCTGATTTGTGGCGGTTTGTTGTTAGGCTTGAGGAATGTTTTAGGTGAAGCCAATAGTAAACAATAAGCCACTAATGGCTTATTATCCTACACTAAAACCGATTTATGATTTTCTCTGGTTGCCTTGTGAAGCTGTTTTTCATTTTTTACCGGTAGCAATTTGCTGGTCAACAGTAAAAAATAGGCGGAACACCAATACTAGGTATTATTCTGGAAATTACATTAGCCTCGCCACAATTAATGAATGCCTATAATTTAGATAGTCAGTTACCTGCTGTTTGGGATTTTGGTCTATTTATTATCCAAAAAGTAGGCTATCAGGCTCAAGTTATTCCCGCTATTTTTGTTGGCTTATTTTTAGGTTGGTTTGAAATATTTATACTTCGTTATGTTCCTGGTTATTTGAAATTTGTGATTGTACCGATTATTACTTTGAGTATCTCTGTTTTTGTTGCGCACGCAATACTTGGTCCAATAGGGCGAATGATAGGTAACGAAATTTTAGAAGTAGTCAGATTTGTTATGTTCGGTGGTTTTGCCTCAATTGGCTCTGCTATTTTTGGCTTTACCTATCCTCCATTAGTAATCAGTGGCGTTCATCATACTACGTTGGATATAGATCTGTAAATAATGCAAGCGCAGGGTGGAACGCCAATTTGGCCGATAATTGCGCTTTCCAATATTGCACAAGCTTCTGCTGTGGTAGGCATTATTATTAGCCGTAAAGAAAATGAACGAGAAGTGACTATTCCGGCTGCAATTTCCGCTTATCTAGGCGTTACTGAGCCTGCGCTTTATAGTGTTAATCTTTATTATCGTTTTCCCTTGCCTTGCGCCATGGTAGGTTCTGCTTTTGCCGTACTTTCAAACGGTATCGGTGTGAGGGGATTGCCTGGTATTCTTTCTATCCAACCGATTTATTGGTTAGTTTATTCATTTGCGACAATCATTGCCATTGTTGTTCCAATTATATTGACAATAGCAATTTACCGTTACCAACAGCGAAAAGGTACGCTTATTTCTGATTAAGGGATTATTTGACTAATATATTTTTAATAGCGAATTTGAATTATTTGCATGTTGTTTTTAAACCACAAGAATTAGTGGTTTACCAAGCCAAAATGAATAATAAAACCTATCCGATAACCTATCAGAAAATTAATATATTAGAGTTATTAGAATTAATTAAACAAATTAAATTAGATTTTGCCAATATTCAAGGGGGAATATTAAAAGGAGATGCGTTAGCATTTTATTCGCCATTTCGTATCAAAATTGCTAATGATGATGTTGTTGATATGGAGAAATGTTTCTCTGAAATATTCAATTTCGCCTTTATTCGAGTAGAAATTTTAATTGATGATTGTGAAGAAGACATTAAAAAATGCTTTAGCAGAGAAACAATAAACAATAATTTGGAGCATTGATTATTGCGGTTATAATCCAGGCAAAGCGGAATATACCACTGAATCCTTATTGACCGTAGAAAATGGATATTTAGGGTTACGCGGGACATTACCTGAAATGGTAATCAGTCATGATACTTATCCGGCAACTTATCTTGCAGGGCTTTATAATCAAGCTAATTTTGTAATAAATGGCCATCAAGTTCATAATGAAGATTTTGTTGATGCGCCCAATGCACAATATATCTCGTTACGTATTGGCCAAGGTAAATTTGTTAATCTTACGGATTTTAAACTTATTTCTCTTTATCGTCGATTAGATTTAATGATAGGAATTTTATCTAGTGAATTACAAATTGAAGATCAAGAAGGGCGTGACTTAAAAATAGATTGTCGAAAATTTGCTAATACGGCAAGAATGACGCACTATAGTATTGAATATCAATTTTGTCCTTTAAATTTTTCTGATCAAATCACCATTTGTACCAAAACAGATGGTGGAACGTTTAATTATGGTGTTGAACGCTATCGTTCACTCAATTCCTCTCATTATCAAATAAAAGATTTAAGTGTTGATAAACATAAAACTTATTTATTAGCGAAAACCTTTCAAAGTCAAATTGGGATTGGCGTTTCGACAGAAATTAGCGGTGATTTTTTTGCGCCAAATAATGTCGAAAATAGGATAAATGAAAATAGTATTGTTCAACAGAAGGCTTTTTCTGCTCAACAAGATAACTGTTATCGGTTAGAGAAAAATGTAGCGATCGCTATTTCTACTGTTTTTAATCAAGATTGGCAGCAAGTAAATTCATGGCAGTTGCCTGATTTTGCTACCCAGTTAGCAAAGAGTCAGCTTGCCTGGCAAACGCTTTGGCAGGCAAGTGATATTGTCATTGCTGGTGATATGATGACGCAAAAACTATTGCGTTTACATACCTACCATCTATTAGCTTCTTGCTCCCCATTAACGAATGGTAAACATAAATTAGATGTTTCTGTTACTGCCAGAGGTTTGCATGGAGAAGCTTATCGAGGGCATATTTTTGGGGATGAGATATTTATTCTGCCATTTTATATTATGCATTTTCCGACAAAACCGCCCGCCAATTATTAATGTACCGTTATCGGCGGTTGCCGGCTGCAAAACATGCCGCTTAGCAAGCTGGTTTTCAAGGTGCTATGTTTCCCTGGCAATCAAGTCATGATGGTAGTGAGCGGACGCAAACCTTACATATAAATCCGCTGACAGGACAATGGGATCCTGATCATAGTCACTTACAGTGTCATATTTCTTTAAGAATTGCTTATAATGTTTGGCTATATTGGCTAAATACTGGCGATAAGCCATTTATGATCGATTTTGGGTTGGAATTATTAATTGAGATTACCAAGTTTTGGCTGAGTAAAACAGTCTGGGATGCGACTACCAATCGATATCATATTGGTGGCGTTATGGGGCCAGATGAATTTCATGAATATAGTTTAGGTAATAAAGAAGCCGGTTTGCAGGATAATGCTTACACTAATTTAATGGGGGCATGGTTATTTAATCAAATTGATCTGATAGTTTTATCTTTGTCAAAACAGGATTTAAAATATCATTTAAATCCTGTTAATGTCGATAATGATTTCTGGCAGCAACTAAAAACCATTAAAGAAAACTTAGCGTTATCAATTAATGAGCAAAATATTATCGGGCAATTTGATGGTTATTTTGCCCTTGAAGAAATTGATTGGCAAAAATATCGCAATAAATACGGTAATATTTATCGGTTAGATAGGATACTGCGCGCTGAAGGGAAATTAGCCGATAATTATAAGATTGCCAACCAACCAGATTTATTAATGATATTTAATAACTTTAACTAAGATGTTGTTAGTTTATTATTAGAGAATATGAATTATCCTACGTATGATAATTATGTAGAAAAAAATTTTAATTACTATTTTTCTCGCACTTCCCACGGCTCGACACTATCTCATGTTGTTCATGCGTCTTTGGCTGAGAATATTAAATCGGCAGCATTTATTTTGGCAATTATATCAAGACGCTTTATTTTCCGATTATCAGGATATTCAGGGTGGAACGACCTCACAGAAGGTATTCATACTGGCGTAATAGCGCGGCCACCCTCAATATGACAATTATGACATACGGTGGGGTAGATATTTGCCAATCGTTATTGAAAATCAATCCTTCATTACCTACTCATTGGCAGCATCTCCAATTTAAGCTGTGCCATTTAGGCATTAATTACCAATTTTTTATCACTCAAGAACAATTATCAATTGGATGTGATCAGGATAGTGAGATACAAGTGGGTGAGCAGTAGTATCGGATTTCTGCCGGTAAAATTGCTAATATTGTTTATAAAAATGAGTTAGTTGCATGAAGAGGGTCATGATCTTTGATCTTCATGGTGTTATTGTCTATACCGCTTTTTATCATTTTAAAGCTTGGCAATATTTGGCTAAACAAATCGATATTGATTTTGATGTGACCTTTAATGAAACCTTGAAGGGAATAAGCAGAATTGAATCATTGGAGAAAATTTTGCTTTATGGTAATAAAGCCGATGTTTTTAGTGTGGCAGAAAAAATGCGCTGATGGACAGTAAAAATGATTACTATGTAAAATCACTCAGTAAACGGACAGAAAAAAATATCTTGCCTGGGGTATTGCTTTTTATTAAACAAGCCAAAAAAAGAAAATACCTTGTGCGATAGCCTCCGCTTCTAAAAATGCCAAGATGATCCTCGAGCAACTGAATATTAAAGATTATTTTAATGTAATTGTTGATCCTCACTCTTTGTCTAAAGGTAAGCCGGATCCGGAGATTTTTTTAACAGCGGCCAATTTAATCGATATATTACCTAATGAAGCGATTGGTTTTGAAGATTCACAAGCAGGAATTACAGCATTAAATAGCGCAAATATTTTTTCTGTTGGCATATCGTCAAAAGACAATTTAGTGCGTGCAGATTTACGAGTAGACTCTTTTGAAAAATTAATTTTGAGCAACTGCTATGTCTATAACTTAATGTTTATAATTATTTAATATAAATAGTAAACATTTGGTAAAATAACCTATTTTCCATCTTTAGGTCAGGCAATAAACTAGTCACTGAGGTTGGTGTTATATAGTTTTACTTACAAATACTGACAGTGCTTTTTTACTGTCAGCATTTATAACAACCATTACCTTAATGTATTTAAGAATATGTAATGGGCATGTTTTGCAACGGCTGAATACTAAAATCAACAACAGGAAGTGCTGGAGAAAATAGATGTCTGGTAGTTTTATATGAAAATATTTTCCCTTTACTTACAATATGCTCCCTAATTTTTTCAGGGCAAAAAGGTTCACCATTACACCAGTGATAAATACTTACACACTCATAGGGTATAATCAAGCATGACACAAGGAAGACATGCTAAACCTAATCGATATGCAGCACAGTATCGACGATTACCATCCATAATAATCCTTGTCTGTTTCTCTATTAGCACAGCCGTTATCCATCTCTGACAGTGAATAATCTCCTCTAATAACATTTCTACATGTTCACTGTTAACCTCTTCAGATGGACGGATCAATGCAAGTGGTCGCAATACTATGTTATATTTCATGTTTACCTCATCTGATATCAGCAAGTACGTTAAGTAGGGTATCAACCTCCATCTTCGCTGCTATATGCATGGACAGATGCACGTACGACAACGTCAAGCCCACGATTTTTCATATCAATAAATGTTGAATTAAATCGTGAACAGGAAACATTCATACGACGTGGATGAGTAGATAGATACTTTTGTACATTTTCTGGAATAATATTCTTGACAGTAAATGTAACAATCCCAGATAAATATTTTCCGCGGTCATGTCACTGAATGTGAGGTAAGTCCTTCAGACCGGTTCTAAGTTGTTTCCCAAGATGAAGAATTCATTGAGTTATATTTTCCTGGTCTAATGATGTAGTATATGCGGCGGCGGCTACCAGGCCAAGACGATCGGCAATATTAGCTTCCTAGCATTCAAAACGACGGGCACTATCATTAATATGATAATGATTAGCACTTTCCAGCTTCGCGGTATGATGATTAAGCAATATTAGCTCTATTGTTGAACTTAATATGTTATCTATCCATAGAAAACCAGTACCACGTGGAGCACGTAAGTATTTGCGACCAGAAGCGGGTTAGTACATGATAGCCAATTTTTTTGATATCGAATGGTAAATGCCCAATTCCCTGGCAGGCATCCAGAAAAAACCATACGCCTGCTTCGCGCGCTAGTGCGCCAATTTCTTCGACGGGTTGTATTGGCCCGCCATGTATACCAAGCAATGGTAGGCTTATTAGTCGGATATTGGGATTATCCAATGCTTTCTTTAGGTGTTCCAAACAAACAGCACCGGTTTCATCTTCATTCAGTACTTTAACCTTTATACCATCTCGTTTTTGTCTTTGCAGATAAGGTATGTAATTTCCTGCATACTTAGTTGTTGAGGTAAGAAGAATATCACCAAATTTCAATGGTAAAGAATAAAATTCCATATCCTAGGCACGAGTCGCATTCTCCATCAGTGCGATATAAGCAGGTTTTGCATTGATTAGCGTTGCTAGTTCCTGATAGACATTTTCAATTGACTGTCGCTGGGTCACAGCAGCTTCATAGCCACCGATGGTGATTTCTTTAGAGTAATGTAATGTTGCCTTATCACACGTATAACTGGTTCAGGCATTAAACTTGCCCCGGCATTATTAAAATGGATGACGTGCTCCGTTCCTGGAGTATCAGCGCGAAGCTGTGTCAGACAAAGTATCACTATGATGCCCTAACCATATATTCTGCTAAGTATAGAATGGGAAGAAATTCACAATGAAGGCGACGGAATGTATCATCGTGATCAAGTTCACTGAATAGTTCAGAATGGATCCATTTTGCTAATTGCTGGATGGCAATGACATCGTAAGGACTGTTGTAGAACTGATGCCAAATAGCGAAAAATGCATTATTATGCTGAGCTGAACTGTTTTTATAGGCAGGGCGGGTAGTAAACCATGCTAGTTTAGTTTGGGCTTCTTCGATATTCGCACCAGGGCCGAGAGGTATCCATCGTCCACCAGGTACTAATGCCTGAAAATTACCACTGGTCAAAATTACAATATCGGGATTGGCTGATACTATCTGCTCTGGATTGATGGTAAAAAAAGAGCCTGGAGATAGCGATGCAGCTATATTTTCTCCGCCAGTAAGTTTGATAAATCGCCCAAAACTTCCTTTACTAAATGTCATACAGCACTCATCAGAATATCCTCCTAGACGCTCAAGAAATACTTTAGGTCGAGAGGACGTTAACTTATTTACTTAGGAGGTTACACGTTTTAGTTCCATATCACGGAATCGAAGGTAGGCGGTGACAAGCTCTATTTTGCCGAACAGTTTTACCGTCGGGGAAATATTTGCTATTGGTTCATAACGAAAATCAACATAAACGATAGGGATCCCGGCGTTGGACAGCGCCGCACCTCATATCTCAAATCTACGATCGCTTTTCTTGCATCGATATTCATGATGATAACGTCAGGTTTGAGGCTAATGGCCAGCTCTACATCGAAAGTTCCCTGTTCGCTACCACCAAAAAAGTAGGGATTTTTTCCAAAAGATGGAAACGTTTTCGATACTGTTGCCATGTCGCTGGATCTGACTGAATTAAATCCTTTCTCCAAGCAACTACTCGCTTAGCTGGATTTTCCTTATCCAACATTACAACAAGGTAAAGTTGTCGGCCTTCGCCTAGGATCACGCGCTGAACAGGAAGTTTGACTGACACAGTTTTACTGAGGAGATCAGTCACCGGAGTAACTATTTGTTCCGCTGGGGCACTGGAAGAAATTAGCAGCATGGTAAAAAATAAAAACCTTACTATCATAGCTCATACCCTATAGATTTATTTGATTCTTTGGAGGAAAGGCTAACTTTCAACGTGATAAAAAATGTGATGAGATACATCACCGCCACACAAATAAACAAAGCAGGCAATCCTCGCCAAATAAGAGTTACTCCGCCAAGAGCAATACCTGCAATAGCCAATAGCAATACCCGCAATAGAAGCAAACTGGCTTATACTTTGTGTTAGGCCAAGTACATAACTTTGTTCTCCCTTAGCCGCGGTACGAGATATTAATGCGGTTAGTGCGGGTGTTGTAGCATCGAGCAATACTCTCCACAAAAAATAGAGGCCAATAAACAACCCAGTTTGACGCACAGCTGCAAGCAGCAAGGTTATCAGGAAACAACCGATTATTATACTCAACATACGCTTCAGGGTAGTGTGCATATTATGGGGTTCGAACCACCGTGCCTAAAATGTAGTAGAAACGATTACACCGGTAGCCTGTAGACCATATGCCAATCCCACCAACCATTTCGGAGCACTGAAAAGGCTTGTAACATAAAATGAAAACGGGGTTTGCGTTATCATCCTGCTAATTAATAGCAGATTAAGAATAAGCAATAATCCAGCCATTGCTCTATTATTGACGGTATGTAAAGTGTTTTTTTCTTCTGGGAGAGGGGGGGCGGACAATGCGCTTTTAGTCTGGCCATCATCAGGTAATACTAGGAGCACCAAAAGAGAGTACATAGAGCACAAATAATGGATGCACTCGGACTGATCCAGAAAAAGCTCAATAGATCGAGAATAGCTCCACCGGTTAGAGCACCCAAAAGTGCTCCTGTATTAGTAGAAACCTGCAACCATGCGAATAAACGAGTATGTTGTGATGCCGGAACTATGGCAATACCATAAGCTTGTGCTGGAGCAATATAGCCGGCACAATCGCCCTGAATAAAACGCAGAATAAGTACAATCCATACATCATTTGCGAAGACGAGTCCTAACTGTGTTAGAGCAAGACCAGCCAGCGCGCGGATCATCATTGTTTTATTGCCGATCCTGTCACCAACGCGCCCCCAGAACGCGCTTGTCAGTATAATGCCTAGCATAGGAGCAATATAAACACCGGTGCCGGCAAAACTCAGCAGTTCCTGCGATGTCATATTTGCTAAATACAACAGCCAAAAAGGTCCGCTCATCTCCATTGCGCCCATTGAGAGCAATTATACAACAATAAACACGACGCTACCTGTCATGCGCATTCTGTTACCACCCTAATTTCCGGCCAACTGACGGGGATAGGGACGGTGGCATTGTTTTCCCCTATATACTCACAACACCAAAGATAGATTTCATTGATATAAGGTATTGGCACCTTAAGACGTTCTCCAATAGTAACTAAAAGGCTAAGATCACAGGCAATATCTTCCTGAGAGACTCTATGGTGTTGATCAAAAACATATCCTTCTTCATTTTTAGCTTTAATAAGAGAGATCGGAATTCCTTGGTATGCCTGATTCGTTCTCAGAATACTTAACAATGTACGAGGATCAGCAATAAGATCACCATAAGCTTCAACGATTTTCTGCTGTAAAGGTTGTACTGAGCGTAGATCGATGTGGAGTGCAGCTTCAGCTGCCTTACACAGCAACTGATTTTCCTCATCGCAACGGGAAAGGAAGTAGGCGCTTAACTCTGGGCAATCATTCCACCAACAAGGAATATGGTTGAAGGAATGTTTGTGCCATTGCCACTATGGACAATTAAACCGTAAATTACGGAGCCATGCATAATTGGATTACCTGTGGAGTTAGGGTAATTTCGAGGTAATCAGCAAGTAGTATCACAGGCGATTCATAAAGTTGGTTCAGATAACCGATTAATGTCTCAGCCATTTCTGGCTTTTTCCTACGTTGTAATGCAATATAAAGATGTGATTTAGCGCCACCAAGTTTGACACTTTTCCCCGGATAAGCTCAAAAACAATATGGGAAACATCTTTCATCCCCCGTAATACGATGTTAGGAAGAGTTCCTAAACGATGCTCTGCCAGCCAGTCAAAACCACCAAAACCAGGAATTGCACAGCCAAACACCGGTTTATTACGTGGCAATGCTGGCTGAATACGTTTTAGTACACTATCTCTTACATGAATTGGTGTAGTAATTATAATGACATCGGCATCACGGTAAGCTTCATAAGGACACGCTGTTACCAAGAGGGACTGGTTTTTAATAAGGTTCCGTAATTCAATAACGCATGAATTTGTCCGCCATTTTTTCTATAGGTCGCCTAAAATTTGGGTTGGCTGCTGAAAAATGTAACGTCGACTTTAGGATTTTGACTGAATAAAACTACAGCAAGGTGGTCGGTATGACCCACACCACAGATAGTTACTTTCAATTTATACTCAGCGATCATGATTTACACTCCAGAATTGTGGAGGAAGCAAACCAGTTATCGAGTTGATCCCAGATTTCTGGAGCAGTCAAATCTCGTTCTTTAAGCCATTCTTCATTGAAAATAGTGTGCAGATATTTTTCACCTCCATCAACGAGGACCAGCGTCACATTGTCCTTGATTATCCTTTTACCGATTAGTTCTAGCGTCTTATAAATTGCTCCCCCAGTAGAACCGCCAACCAATAAACCAAACCGTTGAGCAAGATAACGGGCTGTTTCAAAAGCGTAAGCATCAGAAACCTGTTCACCGTAATCAATGCAGCTATAATCTAGTACTAGACCAATCGTATCTCCCTCTGGTGTTCCTGTCCCTGACTGGTAATATGGCTTGCCTGGTTTACTAAATACAATGGAACCTTCCGGTTCAATAGCAATAATGACAGTATCAGGATTGTGAACCTTGAGCCCGTGTGCAATACCCGTTATCGAATCACCAGTGCCGACGCAGTCCACCCATGCGTCAACCCGACCAATTTGATGGACAATTTCACGAACCAGATCAGCATACCCACCTGCGTTGGCGGCATTATCAGACTGATTCATAAAGATAGCACCGGATATTTCACTGGCGATCTCGGCGGCCATACGTTGGCGTTCAATAACAGCGACTTCATTTTCACCATAGTCCACCTTTAACATAACGGATCTCAGCCCCCAACGCGCGCATGATGGATATTTTGTCCTGAGCTGCATGTTGTCGACAACGGCGATAAACTTAAGACCAAATTCAATAGAGGCTAACGCTAGTCCAATAACGGTATTTCCAGAAGATGACTCAACAATCATTTCACCCGGTTGGATACGCCCATATTTAAGTGCCGCAACAATCATATTTCTGGCCATACGGTCTTTCATACTACTACCGGGGTTATTTTTCTCGACTTTGATGTATAACCGGGAGTCTGCTTGTGTCAATGGCAACTGTATGACAGGAGTATTGCCAAGTAAATCAGTTATTTTGCTGAAAATCATTTAAAAATTTCTTAATTATCAACGGTGAACATCAATTTATTACTGGGATTCATCAATGCGGTAAGTCGTGTTGGGAGTGGGTGACGATGGAATTGATTTTCCAGTAAATCCATCTGATAACCGGCAGTGTTAACAAAGAGCAAAAGATTCCCAGGTTGAGGTAAGTGAAGAAACGAAATCAATCGATTAGTAATGACATCTTCATCCAGGCAACTATACCCAGCAATCCATGCTTTCCCTCGTGATTGATTTTGAGCGTGATTACTGGATCGAAGATGGATTGGATCGATTAGAAATTCAGAATTAAACCAGGTCTCGCAAGCACTTAAACTACTACCTTCAACAAATATAACAGAACTGTCATCGGTGTGAGGGCGGACTCGATATACTCAAAATACGCTTATGGCGCTCTGATTTACCAGGCTTCCTACCTGGCTCAATACAAAGTGTTAAACCTTCTTTACACAAAATATCAGATATACGCTCACCTACAGAGTCTTGACTCTCTAGAAATACTGTTAACCATTGTTCAGCATTGAGTTCACCATCATATGGGTAAAAGCATGCAGGAACCTTACCCGTACGATAATCTGCAAATTTTTGTGAGGATAACCAAGTTTTGTAACGTTGACTTTCCACATACTGTACCGGTAACCCTCATCCGATATCGATAATTGGAGGATCTAATCCAAGGTTACGGGCGTATGTAATTAACGGTAAGGCGTCAAGAAAAGCATTAGCCCTTGTTTCAGGGGCATAATCGCTGAGATAAAAATGAAAACCAGCAAGTTCTAGGTGCTTATTGGCTACCAGCGAATGAAGAGCGATGATAATTTCATCGCTTAACACCAAAACGGCTGGAGCAGTTTGCATCTGGACGCAGTCGTAGCAATAGACTAATCTTTTCGAAATTTCCTCTCCAGATCTGAGCAAGTTCAATAATATCCCGTAGTTCCTGATAAGAATCTACCGCAATCCGCGCCCCCTTAAGAATCAGTTCCTGCAAGAAATCACGCGTTTTGGCCGGCCCAGTTGCGCACTCAACTCCATGGCATCCAGCACATATGGCATCATATAACTCCTGGAGGCTGGAAACATCTGCACCAGCTCCAACAGATACTGCAGCTTGTAGGAGTGCCTATGATTTGTTAACTTTTACCCCCTAATAAAATTTACTTTTAATACCGAAACTCGCTGTAACCGCAGCCATAGCTTTAAGATTATGAGCCACAGTATGCGGCCAGACGATATTGAGTGGCGAGCTATACATATCCGTTAAACTGGTAAGAATTTCTGGCGACTGTTGTAACCAGTCACTAATTACTGAATCGAGGTAGGGAGGCAAATCTCTGGCAAAGTTTACCTGCCAGGAAGTTTTTTTGGGATTGGCAATGTTGAGTAGTGAAGACATTTTTATTACCTCAAAAATTCACGGTTACTGAAGCAAGTAAGGTACGAGTACGAGGATCGCCTTGTGCAATCGTGCTGTAGGAAGCAACGCCTGCCCAGTAATGACGGTCAAACACATTCTGCACATCAAAACGGAAGGTAGCCGGAATACTATAAACTTGAGTTTTATAGGTAATCCCCATATCTACTATTATCCATGAACCAATGGACTGAGTGTTTGCATGATTGACATACTTTTTCCCGCTGTAATTGATTTGACTGTTCAGCGAAAGTCCATTTAATACTGGTAAGGCATATTTTACGCCTAGGTTGGCCTGTACTGGAGATACGCCAACAGGTTTATTACCTCGAACACTAGAGGTTGGTGATGTAGTCAGTTCAGCATCAATCAGTGAGAAACTTCCTGTCATGCGTAGACCCTCCAGTGGTTCCCCTGAAAGATTCAGTTCGATCCCTCGGTTGCGTTGTTCATTGTTAGTGCTGAAGGTATTATTACCATCAATTGCTCCACTTGGTTTTGTTATTTGGAAGAGTGCAAGGTTAATCAGAAGTTCACCTAGATTATATTTGAATCCGACTTCGTATTGGTTTGAGCGATAAGGTCGCATAACCTGGCCTGCATTCTTCGCAGTTCCAGGAGCTATATCGCCTTTACTAAGTCCTTCAATATAGTTTGCGTATAGTGACAAAGATTGCCATGGTCGATAGACCAGTCCAAGCATTGTGGTAAAGGCCGATTCGTCATACGTCTAGGAGCGTTCTCCATTAGCGGAAAAATTATCGGAACGAACTCTTTGGAAGCGAATACCAGGGATAATATCAACACTGCCATCGAGAAGTGTAAGCGTATCGGCTAATGCCAGACCACTCAGTTGGTTTGAAGATATTTTGGGTACATGAGTTGGAGTAGGTGGTATAGTGACATCTTCTGCTGTTGGAGAGTAAATATTGGAATTAACCTTTTTTCCCCATGTACTAGCAACAGCTAGGCGATCATGATAGTAGCTGGGCTGAAACGTCATCTCATGTTCTACTGGTCCGGTTGTAAAATAGCTCTTAGCGCCTGTTTCTAAAGTGTAACGATTTACATTAAACCGAAAATTAGTAATAGTTGATACTACATCTCCTCGTTCATTGATAATGTTTGGTGTTTGTTCCGATATGCTTGAGACGAAAGAACGACCACCCCCTGCGTTAGCAAAAAAAGTTACATTATCATTAATGTCTTATTCAGTATGAAGTAATACACCTTGGTCACGGATCTTCCACTACATTCCCTTTTGAGCAATCTTTGTCTTTCCATCCGGGGCTGCTGGAACATCAATATTGGGGGCAACAGTAAAAGATCGGTTAGGTGATTTTGCGTGCTGATATTGATCCAGTAAGTCAAGACATACCCGGAATCCACCTTTAGCTATAATCAAGTGCAAGTACGCCAAGAGCTGCATTTTTACTGGCATTATTTAGTGATAAATTACCACTATTGCCTCCGTCATTAAAACGGATTCCCCACATTTCACCATCTGGGTGTAACCATAATCGGTCAACATCGATGTAGGTGCCAAATTGGCTATCTGATTCCCAAGTTGTTGTGTAATCTGAGTAACATCTCTGTTGGTTGCGCGTTTAGTTACTGCATTGATTACGCCCCCAACACCGCCATTAGGTGACATACCGTAAAGCCCAGCACCTGGTCCCTTAAGCACTTCAACGCATTCAAAATATTGTGTTAAGAGTTGATAGTTAGGCGCTACACCATAAACACCATTGAGTGCGACTTCACCAATGTTACCTTCACCAAGCAGAAATCCCCTTATCATAAAGGAATCCAGAATACCGCCTGAAAGAGCGGTAACACGGACTGACGAATCGTGTTGAATGACATCGCCAAGCGTTTTGGCTTGACGATCCTTAATATATTTAGATGTGTAACCTTTGATACTAAAAGGGGTATTTTGTACGTTTTTATTTCCTAACAGGCCAATATTGGCTCGTTATATAATATCGCCATCGTCAGTTGCATTTGATATTTTTCCGATAACAATAATTGGTTCCTCCTCTCTGGCAGCGCTCAACGTAATATGGGAAGTAAAGACAAAAGTAGTAAGATGGTATAGCAAAATAGTTTAAATACGATTTACTATCATCGCTTTATTCTCAGAAATCACTCTTATCAGGCGAGCAGAGGGTTATTAAGGCCATGCTGTATACGGTAATCTGTATATTGCTGTAAATGCATTCTCATTAATGAACGCGTTAACAATGGATGATGCATGAAATGCTGTCGTTCCTGATCCCATAATTGTTCATCAAGACGTGGGCGTAGTTCGTTGAAAACACGCTCTAGTTCTTCACCGAGAATGCTCCACATTCGGTTATCTGGAATGCGATAAAAGCCAGTCAAAAAACAAGCAAGTTTGTGTAAGTGACTAACAAAGCAAGCATCCACGACGAACGTTCTCACGGGTTCAATGTCATCTTCAAATACAGTGGATAGAATACCAGGCCATGAATAAGGTTTAAGTTTATAACCTTGTTTACGAAGAGCAGGAGCCCAAGTGCGGCCATCACCAAAGTCACGAATAAGCATTGCCTGCGCCATACTTTTTCATCAACAAAATCTGAGTATTTTGTTGATGAGCCTCGAGAGTTATACCATAAATCAGATACATTGCCAGGACAGGTTTAAGCACAATATACGCATAATTACGGAACCAGTTACTCGGATCCTGACCCGATAATTCAATAAATTCACTGACTATTGGTAGTGGTCGGTGAGGTAATTCGGTAAATAACGCCGCGACCGTTACTGCCAGTGTATTAGACTCTCTTTGCCAAGGTGATGTGTTGCGGAATACGACTGAAAGGAATTCACCTTCTGCATCATTTTTCCGTTCCGGATGAAGGAAATGCCATGCAGCCTCTTCACGAAAGCAATCAAGCATACCATCAAAGCCATTTTCCGCTTTTAAGATCGCATCAATGATTGTACTGATGCGTGGACCCATATGAATCGATTTAGCTTGCAAACTGCGCATTTCACTTGTCATCCAGATTGCGACTGGTAATTTGATAAAAGGCAATTTAGATGAGGCTGGTAGCATAGTCCTGAATGATATGGAAGGTGCTGTTTCAAGCATAGGGCCATCGGTCAGGAGTATTCCATCTTTAATTTCTTTTGCAAAATGTTTATGGATCCAGTATTTGAGATGCCATGGATGGAGAGGAAGGGGAAGCCACATTTCAGGTTCTAATTCTTCATTTTTCAACCACTCACACCATATCGGCCAAGTATCACGAAAAACCTCCGAAAGCCATTGATGAATATCTTTAACATGAGGCATTTTTTCGCAATAGCTCATGTCTGCTCATAAAGCCTCTATACGAAGGGTAACTCGAGCACCAAATTCGGCAGATAAATCTTCAATATCCTGCTCATTCAATCCTGGACGAAATTTCCAGGTTGGATAGTAGGATGTCCTTCTAGTGCTTCCCATTGATCGAGGAGAGTCGCTCCATTACGTATATCATGGTGTGCCCTTACCCATTTGGTAAAAAATCTTTCATAATCTTTTTCCATCTTTTTGGCAATAGTTGCTCG
This sequence comes from Arsenophonus endosymbiont of Aleurodicus floccissimus, assembly GCF_900343025.1. GTDB lineage: Bacteria > Pseudomonadota > Gammaproteobacteria > Enterobacterales > Enterobacteriaceae > Arsenophonus. Next base: position 399,303 of record NZ_OUND01000002.1, read on the forward strand.
CCAATTCTTCCTGTGTTTTCTAGCCATTCTGTCATTGTGGATGCTATTTGTGACATCATCATTGAATTGGTTTATCCCTTCCATGGTTGGCCTGAAATCAAGATCATTTAGGATAATGTCAATCAAATATTCATGTGTTTGAATTTGTACCTTATGGCCATTGGAACTTTCAAGGAATATATTCCCTTTATTAATAACTGTATTGGCTGGATAAATTGTTGTTTTTTCAAAATGAAGTTTGCTAATACCATCAGAAAGAGGGTATGAAATCTGATTATTAGAAATAATAACTCGTGTTACATCCAATAACTTTTCTGCAAAAAAGCATCGGACTATTCTGGTCAGTGCGTTGCGCATTGAATAATCAAATAAATTGGGATGATTATTCTTATTCGTGCTTAATTTCCCTGGCTGTTCCATCATTTTCTCTTTCTAGGTTAGAGTGTTGAAACTATAAAGATCATACTTTTTGAAAAAAATAATACTAATCACGTTACGAGTCTTGAAAAATTCAAGTCACTAAGTTAGCATCAAAATTAATCCATACAAAAAATACTAAATATCATTATCATTCGTACGATCTATTATTGTGGCCAGTTTGCAAAATGGATAAAATTAATTTATTATCAAAAAATCAGGTGGTTTTTATAAAGGAAGATGTCACATATCTTTTTGTCCTTGCAAATAAAAAGGAGTTATTCACTAAAGCTCTTGAATGTGGTGTAGACGTAATAATTATTGACCTAGAAGACTCTGTTCACCCTTCAGAAAAAACTCATGGGCGTGAGAATATTGTGAGTTGGTTTGCTGCTGTGAATAGGGAGTTGATTACAACGAAAATTTATATCAAGATTAACCATCCCGAATGTGTTGACTTTATTCACGATGTAGAAATGCTAAATTCACTAGTGGTGAGCTTCGATAACAGGTATTATGGTGCCCAAAATGGAATCTGGCAATACGATAGATAAAATAAAAAATCATTTAACAGATAAACTGACAGAACTCCCATTTATTGGCATCATCGAAACAGTCTGAGGAGTATACTACTCTTACGCTATTGCTACAAGTGGTATTACAAGAATAGCATTTGGCTCTCTGGATTATTCTCTGGATATAAATTGTCAGCAAACGTCGGATGCATTTCTTTACGCACGGAGCCAGATTGTTGTAGCCTCACGTGTTGCTAATCTTTCCGCTCCAATTGATTGTGTTACCCCTATTTTTTTTCATCCGAGACTTTGTCTGTTGATGCACAGCATGCTAAACCGTTGGGTTTTAGTGCGAAATTATGTATTCATCCAAAACAAGTTTCTATTATAGCTAAAGTGTTCTCGCCGAGTGAGGAGCAAAAACAATGGGCCAATAGGGTTATTGAGCAATCGAAAGATAATTATGCTTTTCAGGTAGAAGGGGTTATGGTCGATTTACCATTGATAAAGCAGGCTTCACGTCTATTGGGAAAAGGTGACAGAAAATTTAAATAAAAATAATTACTGAAAAGAGATAATAAGCAAGGATCATTCACATATGGTCAATATTGTACGTCAAGTATGCAAGCGGTTTGACATTATTGTTTTTTACTAAGCCATCAATAAATAGCACAGCGTAACAATACGCTAACTTTAAATTCCAGTCTGACTGTTTCAACCATTAACTAGTCAGCTAGGAAAATTTTGAGCTAGGAATTAAAGGTATTGCGATGGATAATGGTGTCGATTATTCATTAGCACTATTTGAGATCCGGCAGAATAACTTTAACTAATTAGATTGTAATGCTCCGCGACGTCCGAATGGTGCCAGGGTTTATTATGATATTGATGGTATTAAAACCCGAGGTTTTGAAGTTGAAGTCAGCGGTCAGATCACCGATGATTGGAAAATTTATGCCGGTTATACCCAGTTCCGAGGTATATATTAGGATGGTAAACGTATCAAATAGAGAAAGGTCAAATAGATTATTTAAACTGTTTTCAACTTATACTTTGCCAGGTGTGATGAGCAATCTAACGATTGGCGGTGGTGTTAACTGGTAAGATCAGACTGGGCAACTACTCGATGAGCCTGGTAAGAAATCAGTTAAAGCTGAACAAGCAAGCTTTGCTGTTGTTAACTTGATGGGGCGTTATCAATTTACACCGGCGCTTTCGCTAATGGTTAATTTGAATAATCTGTTTGATAAAATTTATTACAGGCAATTGCTTGATTACAAACAATATTACTATGGTGGTGCTCCTCGTAATATTGAAGCAACACTCAATTATCAGTTTTAATTAAATAATAGATTTAAAGGTTATTAATAATGGTACTGCTGCGACAACGATTAATATTTTATAAAATGGGGTTTACAGTACCATTGATGTTAATGATAATTTTATTAACAGCTTGTGATAGACTGCCAGTAGTAAGCAATTTAGCATCAGAGACTATAGGTTATCCTAAAACTATCATTACCGCACTTGGCAAAGCGGAAATTGACCAATCACCGCGACGGATTGCGGCATTGGGAAGCGGTAGTGAGGATATCTTATTAGCCCTTGGGATCGTGCCTATTGCGATTGAGTCACATTATTGGGGTAATGATAGACAAGGATATTTACCCTGGTTTAAGGAAGAAATTAAACGGCGTGGCGCCAGGTTACCTATTATCATTGAAATGTATACAGAATTGGATATAGAAAAATTATTAAATTAAAACTTGATTTAATTCTGGCAACCCAATCAGGTATCACCCAAGCGGATTTTAATGCGTTATTTTATTTTGCTCTGGTGGTGGCATATCTAGATAAACCCTGGCAGACAACACCGCAACAGCAAATTAAGTTAATTGCTAATGCATTAAATAAAAACAACCGCAGGGAAAAAAATTGAGCGCTGAACTTGATGCGATGTTAGTCGCAGCCTGTCATCGTATCCCTAATATACAAAACTATCAATTTGCTTATATTAAGGCTCGGACGACAGCGAATACTTTATCCATTTATGTAAAAAATGATCCATGGGTGGATACATTGGTTCATATTGGTTTGTTATTATTGGCACTGGCAAAAATCGTCACGGCTCTTTTTGTTAGTTTTGCTGTCAATATTGGTTTGGAAAATGCTGATTTACTGAATGATGCTGATATTTTGTTGACCTGGTATAACAGCGAAAAAGAGCGATAACAAACTGAATCTCAGCCGCTATTTCAATCGATACGGGCAGTTCGTCAGGGAGTTTATATTCCATTAACGGGGATCAAGCGCTTGTCATGTCTATGTCGTATGGCTCGCCACTCAGTTTACGTTGGGGATTACTAAAATTTATGTCATTACTGCAGCAGGAGTTAGCCAAGCATCATAAATTCTAAGCAGCGTATTTCCCGGGTATTGGGATTAATATTAATGTTGCTATTAACCTGCCTTTGTATTCTGGCCAGTTTAAGTTTTGGTTCAAAACCCGTACCGTTATCAGTAGTTTGGCAACATTATTGGTTTAACAGTCAAGTTAATTATTATGATTTAATCATTGAGGCACTAGAGTCCCGTACTTTTATTGGATTAATGGCGGGGGCAGCGTTAGCAGGTGCAGTGACGCAAGGATGACTGTGTAATCCGCTTGGCGATCCTGGTTTATTAGGCATCAATGCCGGTGCAGCAGCGGCAGTGGTTTTTTGCTCTTTAGTGCCATTACTAACTAATGTCTCTCATTTTTGGGCAGCTTTTGTTGGCGCTAATTTATCCACTTTATTGTTTTATTTTCTGAGTGGTAGTCGCCTTAATACTAACCCGGTAAGGCTAATTTTAACCGGCGTCGCTATCAATGTTTATTGGCGATAGTGCAAGGCATTGTTCTAATCAACCCACAAGCGATGGATAGTTATCGTTTTTGGGATCGTGGGCGCTTTAAATGCAGTATCGTTAATAGAGGTTGGTTGGTTAATCCCTTATTTATTATTGGCTATTATCTTAACATTTTCACTGAGTGCAGCATTAAATATTATGGTCTTTGGTGACGGTATTGTGCATTCTCTGCGTGGTAATGTCGCGCGTACCCGCCTATTTGTCGCTATTAAGTGTTAGTATGCTGGCGGCTGTTGCAATCGTAATGGCTGGGCCGATCACTTTTGTTGGTTTAGTCGTGCCACATTTAATGCGAGCCTGGATAGGTAGTGATTTTCGTTGGTTATTGCCTTATAGCATGTTAGCAGGCTCATGTTTGTTATTAATATCTGATGTGATAGCACGACTAGTCATTGCGCCAGAAGAAGTAATGGTTGGTATTATTACCGCGGTAGTTGGTGCCCCTTCACTTTATTGGGTAGTCAAAAAACCAACTGATAGCAGGATGGTAGAATAAAGTATGATGCAGATCGATTTGTCAGCTAATCAAACGGGCACTAAAACATTTGGCATAGGAAATATACGATTTATTGCTCCTTTATGGCAGACGTCCAGTAGAATTTTATTCTTATTTATTTTGTTAGTTTTATTTTTATATCTGGTTTTAGCCTTTGGCCGGGAAGGGATAGATAATCCTTGGTTAGAGATGAACACCCGTTATCAGCAATTTATTCTATTACAGATCCGTTTACCTAGAGCATTAGTTGCTATCAGTGCGAGTATGACGCTGGCGCTTTCAGGCGCGCTTTTTCAGATCACTACGCGTAATGCATTAGGCAGTCCAGATATTATTAGTATTAATGCCGGAGCAGAGGTTGGCATTATGGCGGCGTTACTATTCTAGCCTGGTGTTTTACCTATTCCTGTTGGCGCGTTAATAGGGGCTGTTGTTGCGGTATTATTGGTTTATGTTGCTAATAGCGTCGTAAATGGCGAAATACAGACGGCTAAAATTGTGCTTTCAGGTATTGCTGTAGTTGCTTTATGTATGGCGTTAGTTGATTTCGCCATTTCAAATACCCGTACTGAGCAGGCGCAACAAATCCGGTCACTGTTAAGTGGCAGTTTGGCTAATCGGGGTTGGCAGGATGTTGTGCTGATCAGTAGTATGTTGGTTTTTATGCCAATTCTGTTTTGGTTGGCTAAGCAGTTGAACTATATTAGTTTAGGTAATGATGTCGCTATTACATTTGGTGTTCCTGTTCGATTGGTGCAAATTATCAGCATACTATTAGCGATTATTTTTGCCATCCTATCAGTATTGGTTGTTGGGCCGGTTGCTTTTGTTGCGCTAGCAGCATCGCAAATTGCCCGGCGACTTATTTTGTATAAAGGTGTAGCACTATTTTGTTCTATGCTAGTTGGCGCTTTATTAATGTTGAGCGCTGATTTTATTACTCTAATATTGCCAACGCCTGGGCGTTTAACGGTAGGTTTGGTCACGGCAGTTATTGGTGGGATTTATTTAATGTACTTATTGTATATAGAATTTAGGAGAATAGGCTAATGGTATCATCTACTCATTCTCCCTTTGTTGCTTCACGGCTTACAGCCCATGATGTCTCTGTTGGATATGGCAAAAAAAGCATTATTAAAGATGTAAATATAGCTATTTATGATAACGAATTTAGTGTCATTATCGGACCTAACGGCTGTGGTAAATCAACTTTATTAAAAACCTTTAGTCGTATTATGTAGCCGCAGTCTGGTGAAATACGATTAGATGGTAATGATGTTTTCCATGCTAAAGCTCATTATTAGCACAAGGCGCTGTTATCACTGAACCATTGACTATCTATGAACTCGTTTCATGCGGACGTTATCATTATCAATCTTTTTTATTACAGTGGTCAGCTGAAGATGAACGGGCGGTACATGATGCACTAAAGGCGGTAGATCTTTGGCCTATGGCGCAAAAATTAGTCAGTGAATTATCAGGCGGTCAGCGTCAGCGAGTCTGGTTTGCGATGACACTTACTTAACAGACCCCCATCATTTTATTAGATGAACCAACAACCTATTTAGATATAGGCCATCAAATTGAAATGCTTGATCTTTGTCAACGTTTGCATCAGCAAGGAAAAACGTTATTGTTGGTACTGCATGACATTAACCTGGCTTTACGTTATGCCTCGCGTCTAATTATGATGAAAGAGGGGCAAATCTATGCTGAAGGAAAACCTGAAAAAATTATTACTGAACAGAATATTAAAAATGTATTTGGTTTACCATGCCGAATTATTTCAGATCCTGAATCGGGTAAACCATTAATTATTCCAAAATATAAAATAAATAATCGCCAGAATATTTTTTTATATTTTTAGGATTGAAAATAAAAAATTGGGAAATATGGCATGGGAAATCAAAAAACCTTACTTATTATTAAAGTGAGGTTTTTTTGTTAAAATATATGCTGCTTAGAGAAGAGTGTTAGAATCAGTATATTGTATCCCAAATATTTAACATCGGATGGCTAACGGTTTATTGGCGGATCAATGTAGGAATAAAAATGAATAAAATGGCTTTATCATTGTGTATGTTAAGTTTTTTTGTTCTACGAAAGTGATTACCCATCAACAATTAGCTGATCTATGGCAATCAACAAAGGAAGAAGCTAAACAACTAGTTAGTCACATGAGTTTTGAAGAAAAGCTGGGGCAAATGTTAATGTTGGGGTTTCGTCATTGGGGGGATTGACGCAAAAAAAAATGCTATGGCGATGACCAACTCTAACCCAGCAATCGCCAATATTATTCACCATTATCATTTAGGTTCAGTGATCTTATTTAGAGACAATTTAATTGATTCGCCACAAACCGTAAACTTGATTAATGCGCTGCAACAGACTCGCAGCAACTTACCATTATTTATTAGCGTTGACCAGGAAGGTGGCTATATCACGCGATTACGAGATGGTACTGAGATGCCGGGTAATATGGAATTAGGCGCAACGCGTTCTAAACAGCTGAGTGAATTGGTTGGTATGATCCATGGTTATGAACTGACTCATTTAGGCTTTAATTTTAATTTTGCGCCAGTGGTTGATATCAATAATAACCAAGCTAATCCTATGATTGGTGTACGTTCTTATTCAGACAGGCTACAGCTAGTGGCTGAAATGGCCAACAGTTATATTCAAGTAATTCATCGATATAGTGTTTTAAAGGCAATTAAACATTTTCCCGGTCATGGAAACGTGACTGCTGATAGCCATTTATCCTTGTTAACAATTAACATTAATCAGCATAACATTAATCAGCAAAAATGGCATAAATTTGAGTTACTCCCATTTATGCATACCATGAGAAATGCAGATGCAATCATCACAGCTCATATCGTGATGCCTGCATTAGATAATATAAACTGACTACCATAGATAATCGACTAACTGGTGTGGTGCCGGTAACACCTTCTAAGCCAATTTTGACTGGGTTATTACGTAATAGCCTTAATTTTTGAGGTTTAGTGATCATCGATGCGATGGATATGAGGGTTATTGCCAATAACTTTGAAAATCGCTGGGCAATTAAACAAGCAATATTGGCCGGCAATGACATTATTTTAATGCCATTAAAAATTAGGGATATTGAGGATGTTACTAAACTAGAACAACTCTATCACTATCTAAAAACTGAAGCGGAAAACGATGCTGAATTAAAGCGTCGGATTGATGAATCAGCTTATCTGGTCGTACTTAGCAAATTAAAAAATAGAATTTCAGCAGAAGATAAGTCTGCCCAGCAAGCGCAACAAGTTGTTGCAGTAAAAATAGATAAAGATATTGAGAATATGGTGGCTGACAATGCGATCACATTAATAAAAAACAGTAACCTACTGCCATTTCCATTAAAAAATGATAATAAAATTGTTATTTTTTTAGATGAAAAAGCCCGTAATCAATTAATTAAAAAACATCTACAGGCAATAGCGAATGAGTTAAATATTGTTATTACTACTCAAGATGATGTCGTTACAATGATGGCGGATGATAGATCGGAAAATCAATTAGCCGCAGAAATTCAACATACAGATCTTATTATTTTAGCCACCTATAATCTAAAGAAAGCGCCCGTTAATACTCAGCGGATACTCAATGTTGCCAATCGTAATGCTATCCCAGTGGCGGTCATATCGACCAATAATCCTTACGATATTGCTTATCTGCAAGGCGTGAAAGCCAATATTGCCATTTATGGTATTACCCGTTTTGATGCGACTGATAATAATAGAAATAATTTAGAAGCTAACATTGGTAGCGGACTAAGAACCCTATTTCTCACCCCCGATAAGCGCTTAATGAATTTACCGACAGGTAAATTTCCGGTTGATATCAAAACACCCGATTTAGAACGCATTCTCTATCCTTATGGATATGGTTTGGGTTATAAATGAAATTATTAGTTAATATATTTTATAGAATTGTTCAATATTGAGCTAACTTATTGTTTTTTATATTTTTTATAAAACATGACTATTATCTCAAAAATAAAAATTTTTTGAGTAAAGTATATCTGTATAATAGTGAAGTATTTTTTTATTTTTATCAAAATTATATGTTTTTTTGTAACAACATTTATCGTACAAATGTTCTTGTTTGAATGTAAAAGATTTATAATCCGCGCAAATTTTATCATTCTTAGTTAGTGTAGAGGTAGCTATTAAGCCTGGGGCGGTAGCGTGTCTTTTTGATATCGTTATTAATACCCTATTTTAATAGTCACGTTAGTTGTAGTTGTTTTGTATTTATAATGTTATTTATTTTAGATAATTTTTCATAAATAATCACTTGTATTATTTATGAAAAGTAAATTTTTTAATAAGTAATTATTTTTATACAGAATCTTAGTAATTTTGAATTATTATTTATTCGATAAGAGTTTGCTGATTATAGTTCAGTTATTGACTATTTTGAAGTGCCAATAAAAAAATGATAACCGATATGAAAGCCAACTATATTATTCAATAAAAAATACTTAATTTCTAATTATGCAAAATAATTTCTCTATTGAATGAGTGTAAATATGTTTGCGTTCTTGTGGCTATGGATATTGCTTTTTTATGTGTTTTAATTTTGCTAATGGGCATATTTATTGATGCTTAGTGATATTCAATTGGAATCATCTGCTGATGTTTAAGCGCATTAGTATGATTAATTACATTGATGTATCGTCGCTAAAAAACATTTATTAAATAACTGTTAAAACTATGAACAAATGTTTGTAGTTTATATATAAATATTGTTTAAGATTTTACTTATAAATAAAAGTTTTAGGATTAGACATGTCAACAGTTAGTAATTTAGAAAAAAAAATTGATAATTTATCCGCCATTATTGCCATTGTAGGCCTTGGCTATGTTGGTTTACCTTTAATTCTTAGATACAATGAAATTGGTTATAAAGTAATCGGGTTCGATATTGATAATACTAAAGTAACTCAACTAAATAACGGTGAAAGTTATATCGAACATATTTCTTCAGAAAGAATTCATTCTGCTAAACAACATAACTTTAAAGCTACAACGGATTTTTCTTATATTACTGAATGTGACGTTATTATTCTTTGTGTCCCTACCCCTTTAAATAAATATCGAGAACCTGACATTAGCTTTATTGTTAATACAATGGAGAAAATTCAACCTTTTTTACGTAAAGGACAATTATTATCTTTGGAAAGTACAACTTATCCTGGTACAACTGAAGAAGAATTATTACCCAGAATTGAAGAAAAAGGTTTTAAAGTTGGAAAAGATATATTTCTTGTCTATTCTCCTGAACGTGAAGATCCGGGTAATCCTAATTTTGAAACCAGAACTATCCCTAAAGTAATTGGTGGATGTACTGAAGCATGTCTGAAAATTGGTCAATCAATTTACAGTCAAGCAATAGATAAGGTAGTACCAGTGAGCTCAATGAAAGCTGCTGAAATGACTAAGTTATTGGAAAATATTCATCGTGCCGTTAATATTGGTTTGGTTAATGAAATGAAAATCGTCGCAGATAAAATGGATATTGATATTTTTGAAGTTATCCAAGCCGCAGCAACAAAACCATTTGGATTTACACCCTATTATCCAGGGCCTGGATTAGGTGGACATTGTATTCCTATCGACCCATTCTATTTAACCTGGAAAGCACGAGAATATGGTGTTAATACTCGATTCATAGAATTATCGGGTGAAATTAACCGAGCTATGCCTGAATATGTTTTGAATAAATTGATTGATGGCCTAAATAAACAAGGTAAGGCATTAAAAGGTAGTAGAATATTATTATTAGGTATTGCTTATAAGAAAAATGTTGATGACATGAGAGAGTCCCCAGCAGTGGAATTAATGGAACTTATTCAACAAAAAAGTGCTATCGTTTTTTATAGTGATCCTCATGTGCCAAAATTTCCTCATATGCGCGAGCATCATTTCGATTTATCCAGTGAAGACCTTACAGCAGAAAGTATCAATTCATTTGATGCTCTTGTCTTAACAACTGATCATGATAAATTTGACTATCCACTTATTAAAATTCATGCAAAGTTACTCATTGATACTCGTGGAATTTATCGCGAACCCGCAAAAAATATAGTTAAAGCGTAATATCACTATGTTAATTTTAAGTTAATGGATTAAATGTTATGAAAAAATTTGTTTTAATTGGCGCAGCAGGCTATATCGCGCCTCGTCATATGAAAGCAATTACAGAAACTAATAATGAATTAACTGTCGCTTATGACATCAATGACTCAGTTGGAATTATTGATAGTATATTTCCATAAAGCGAGTTTTTTACTGAATTTGAGCGTTTTTATGATTATGCCCATCATTTACAGCGTAACTCAGCTACAAAATTAGACTATGTAGTGATATGTTCGCCAAACTTATTTACACCTTTCCCATATAACAGCCGGTTTGCGTCTTGGTTGTGATGTTATTTGTGAAAAACCCTTAGTTCCAACACTTGAGCAGTTGGATGAACTAGCTTTAGTTGAAAAAGAGACGGGTAAAAAAGTTTATAATATTCTGCAATTGCAAGATTATCAGGCAATTTTAGGACTAAAAGAAAAAGTGGCTCACAATAATAGAGCCGATAAATATGATGTTATCCTAACTTATATTACTTCCCGCGACAAATGGTATATGGAAAGTTGATCCCCGCAAATCATTTGGGGTTGCAACCAATATTGGAGTACATTTCTTTGATATGCTCCATTTTATATTTGGTAAGTTAGAAAAAAATGAATTGCATTACACCGATGAGCAAAAAGCAGAGGGTTATCTCGAATATGAAAAAGCGCGAGTTCGTTGGTTCTTATCTATAGATGCCAAAGATTTACCTGAAGCAGTTAAAGGCGAACAAACAACTTATCGCTCAATTACTATTGATGATGAGGAAATTGAGTTTTCTAAAGGGTTTACTGATTTGCATACCACTAGTTATCAAGAGATATTAGCAGGACGTGGTTATGGTTTGAATGATACGTGCCACTATATTGAAACAGTAGATACGATAAGATCTACATCACCTACTATGGCTAAAGCGAAAGAAGGTTATCCTTTTCTGCCTAAATTAATTAAGTAATCATTATGGTAAATATCATGAGCTATTATCAGCCATCCCGGCGCTATTATTGATGAAGGAGCGCAAATAGGCAATGGAACTTGAGTATGGTATTTTGTGCATGTTTGTGGTGGGGCGGTTATAGGAGAAAATGTTTCATTAGGGCAAAATGTTTTTGTTGGTAATAAAGTTATCATTGGGAAATTATTGTAAAATTCAAAATAATGTATCTGTTTATGATAATGTCATCCTTGAAGAAGGCGTATTTTGTGGGCCTAGCATGGTGTTTACTAATGTCTATAATCCTCGCTCGCTGATTGAGCGTAAAGATCAATATCAGAATACACTCATTAAAAAAGGCGCCTACCTTAGGGGCTAATTGCACTATTGTTTGTGGGATAACCATTGGAAAATTTGCATTTATTGGTGCAGGAGCAGTAGTGAATAAAGATGTGTCTGACTATGCGTTAATGGTTGGTGTACCAGCTAAGTAGATTGGTTGGATGAGTGAATTTGGCGAGCAATTGGAACTGCCATTGAGTGGAGATGCGGAAACAATTTGTCCCCATACTGGCAATAAATATCGCTTAAGAGACAATAAAGTTGAGCGTGTGACATAAACCAGATAGTAAAGATTAAAAGCGATAATAGAAAAATGATGCAATTTATTGACTTGAACACCCAACAAGCGCGTATTAAAAATAAAATCAATCTGGCTATTCAAAGCATATTATATCATGGTAAATATATTCTTGGGCCAGAAGTTACTGAATTAGAGGAAAAACTTGCAGACTATGTTGGCTCCAAATATTGCATCTGTGTGGCCAATGGTACTGATGCGTTACAGATTGCTCAAATGACTTTTGGTATTGGCCCTGGTGATGAAGTAATTACTCCAGGATTTACATATATAGCAACCGCTGAAACAGTGGCACTGTTAGGCGCTAGACCAGTATATGTTGATGTATGCCCAAAAACTTATAATTTAGATCCGCAAAAACTTGAAGCCGCTATCACGGCAAGAACAAAAGCGATTATTCCGGTATCGCTTTATGGTCAATGTGCAGATTTTGATGCGATTAACACGATTGTCAGCAAATATAATATTCTTGTTATCGAAGATGCCGCGCAAAGTTTTGGCGCGACCTATAAAGGCAACTATTCATGTAATTTAACGACAATTGCTTGTACCAGCTTTTTCCCAAGTAAACCGCTTGGTTGCTATGGTGATGGTGGCGTAATTTTTACTAATGATGAACAATTAGCATTAGTAATAAGACAGATTGCGCGACATGGTCAGGATCGCCGTTATCATCATATCCGAGTTGGTGTTAATAGTTGTTTGGATACTTTGCAAGCGGCGATATTATTAGCAAAGTTAGAAATTTTTGCCGAAGAAATACAACTGCGCCAGCAAGTCGCTAAACGTTATGATTTTATGTTAAATCAAGCAGGTATAACAACAACTCCGTATATTGAAACATATAATACCAGCGCTTATGCACAATATACTATTCAAGCGGAAAATCGCGAGTTAGTACAAACTCAATTAAAAACAGCAGGCATACCTACAGCAGTTGATTATCCCATCCCTTTAAATAAACAACCTGCTGTTGCAGATAATTCAGTAGAATTATCTGTTGGTGATGGGATAGCAGAAAAAGTAATCAGCTTACCAATGCATCCATATTTGACAGAAAGTACACAGGATAAAATAATTCAGGTGTTAAAATGGCTCTTTTTGTGATCAAAAAAATAGTGCCATAAACTGAATTTGCTCGTAATGTAGTAACTTTAATGACAGGTACAACTATTGCACAGGTAATAGCAATAGCAATAAGCCCTTTGCTAACAAGAATTTATACCCCAAAAAGACTTTGGTGTATTGGCACTTTTTATTTCAATAATAGCTATTTTAGGGGGTATTGCTAATGCCAGATATGAACTGGCAATCATGTTACCTGAAAAAGATGAAGATGCGATAAATATATTTGCCTTAGGTTTTATTATCAACTGTATGCTATCGTTATTTTTTATGTTGCTTGCAATTGGGTTTAATGATTATTTCACTAAATTGATAGATAATTAAGTGATAGGTTTCTGGTTATATTTTTTGCCGTTATCTGTATTTTTCATAGGACTATTTAATTTATTAAATTATTTTAATAATTGAAGAAAAAACTATAAAGACTTAAAAAATGCGGTTGTTATTAAATCTATATTCTTAGCTGTAATACAATTGAGTATTGGATTAGTAAAAACAGACGCTAGTGGATTAATTTCGGGTCAGATAATTTCAATTTTTTTTGCCAAAGCGTTATAGAACATTTCTAAAATATTCAGTTTTAGCGATTCTATTTAATAACTTATCTCAGCATTTAATTAGTATTTTAATTTCGTCTTTATTTAATATAATTACTTTAGGTTTTTATTCTCTTATGCAACGTTTACTTGGAATGCCTTCAACATTAATTGGTAGTTCGATAGGGCAGGTTTTTTTAACAAGCGAGTCAAGAAAAAAACAGCTTTAGCAATAAAATTATTTAATAGTGCAGTTAATAAATTGCTAATTATAGGAATTCCACTATTTTTTTTATTTATCTGACAGTAGAGACATTATTTATTTTTGTATTTGGTGGAGAGTGGCTGGATATTATGCAAAATTGATTTGTCCTTTATTTTTTATAAGATTTGTTGTATCGACGGTGAGTAAAATTGATACTGAAATGGAAAAAAAGAATATATATTTGTTATTTAATATTGTATTGTTAATAACAAGTTTGGCTATTATTTATATTTTATATGGTTTTTTACTAAGATATATGGCTAAGGGAAAAGTTGAAAGCTTTACGTTAATTATTTTTTTAGCTTATCCTCTTTATTTTTTATATTCTGTGCTTTTTTATTCCAGTAAGTCTTGAATGTAGATAATTTCTTATTCTAGGTTTTAATGTTAACAAAAAGCGTTATTGTTGAACAATTGTATAATTTAGGAATTGGTAAAAATGATGTTATGCTAATTAGAGCTGATTTGGGAAATATTGGGTGCATTGAAGGTGGAGCGTCTGGTTTTATTGATGCACTATTAGATACAGTTGGTGAAGATAGAACTATCATTTCTTTAGCTTTCACTAAAGGCAGTTCATTTATCAAAAAACCGAAAATTGAAAATGCATCTGAAATATCAAAAAAAAGCTATGCTGGAGCCTTACCTAATGCAATGTTATGACACCCTAATGCATTAAGAATTAAGCATCCAATCTGTTCTTATGTTGCTATAGGCAAATACGTCAGTTATTTAACAGCCGATCATAATGAGAATTCTTCAGTATATGAACCCATTAGAAAATTAATCGATTTAGAAAGAAAATGTGTACTTATAGGATGCGTTAAAAGTAGTCCAGGTTTTACTATGACACATTTAGCAGAAGCAGACTTAGGGTTACTTAAACTAAATATTTTTCCTAGCTTAAATATGGTTTATTATAAATCTGCTATTGAAGAATATAAAATTTTTAGAAGGAAAGATCTTGGGCTTTGTTCCAATTCTTACTATAAATTCTATTCTCACTACGTCAATGAAGGAATCCTTCAGACGGGCAGGATAGGTAAAGCCTATTCATTAGCATTGGATCATAAATTTAATATTTGTGATTCCCCTGATTGTTTTGTTTGTAATGTCAGGAGATGGGATCGGTTGCATAAAATCCCCCTTTTTGTAGTAAGAAAAATTATTAAAAAACTGTTCCTAAAGTTTAAATTTGCTTCAAAAAGTTAATATTTATATCATAAAAAATTTTGCGAAAAATGAGAGAAAGATGTGTAATGGTTTAATCGAACTATTATAGGTATCCTTGCTTATTAAATAACAATTCTATGTGATTCAAATTTGGGAAGGATAAAATATGACAAACTTTACTTTAAATGCACTCGATTGGCTTTGTCTTATTTTACAGGAGCGATTTGGGCATAAATTTATATTGTCTTATCAAAATCAAGCATTAAAACTCAGTTTAGCCGGACAAACACAGAATTATATTTTATTCTCGAAATTAATAGCGTCTTTTTTTCAATCCCGTTCTGATATTCCTTGTTGTTTATGGGATGCTAAGAGAGAAGGCTGGACCAATGTACTAGGCCTGCGGATTTCCGCACTTGGTGTCAGTGGTTTACAGAATCCATTAATTAGAGATCATTCAGGTAATATTGAAATCCATTATGATATCCTAGGATTGACTTACTGGATGCTTAATCGTATTGAAGAAATTGGCCGAATAGATTTAGACAGACATGGTCGCTTTCCAGCGATAAACTGCCATGCCTATAAAAATAATTATCTTGAAAGACCTATTGTGGATCAATGGCTATATATTTTAAGTTAGGTAATTAAACGAATCTGGCCACAATTAGAATTAAAAAAACATCAATTTAGTATTAAAATTTCTCATGATGTTGATCGTCCTAGTCTTTATGCTTTTAAATCTTGAAAAACAATTGGGCGCATAATGGCAGGGCATCTCATTAAGCGACATAATGTTAAAGCATTTTTGGTAATATTCTATATCAAACTATTTACTTCGATAAATAGAAAGTTACATTTTGCTGATGGTTATAATACATTTGACTGGCTTATGGATGTATCTGAGAAGAATAATCTAAAAATTTCCTTTTATTTTATTTTTGGCCGTACTGATACAGTATATGATGCAGACTATCAACCTCAACATATGGCTATCCGAAAATTTATGCGGTAAATACATGCAAGAGGCCATGAAATTGGATTACACCCTAGTTATAATACATACCTCCAACCACAACTGATTGCCCAAGAGTTTAATCGACTTAGAAATATATGTAACAAAGAAAGTATTCAGCAAATTGAATGGGGCGGACGACTATTTACGTTGGTAACAGCCAACAACATTACAAACCTGGAATAATGCCAAATTAAACTATGATTCCATTTTGAGCTATGCTGATAGGGCAGGTTTCGGTTGTAGTACATGTTATGAATATCCAGTATTTAATCTAATAACACAACGTATTTTAGATATTCGAATAAGACCGTTGATAGTGATGGAATGTAGTGTTATTTCAGCAGAAAATATTGGGCTAAAAGTTGGTAGTTGGTACGGAGGAAACCGATAAAATATTACAGCTAAAAGAAAATTATAGATCCGTGGGTGGTTGCTTCATTTTACTTTGGTATAATTCTGAGTTTGAATCTGAGTTTAAAAAAGTATGTATCAAACAATTCTAAAAGATTAATTGGAATAGTGTTAATTTTTTTTAAAAAGACATTCAAGTTTCCTTGATATTAAATAGTATATATTTAAAAATTATACCATTAATATTTTTTTATTATCTTTAAAATTAACTTAGACATAAGTTATATGTTATTTTAAATATTTTTATTTTAATTTAAATATATCAATCTTAAAATATTTACTATCCAGATTATTTTTACTAATAGTATTAACTTTTACTCTTAATTGTACATATAAGTCGAGTGATTATTTTCTTATGCTAATTACTTAATCATTGGTAACACCATTAAGAAGTATTTATGGTTTGTCAAGTAAAAACATTAACCCTTTACTATAATAACTTTTTATTTATATATATTTTTTTAAAAAACTAAATTAGTGAATAGGATAAAACCCTGCATATTAAAAATGGTAACAAAATTGCTGTCATAATGTTTTATTTTATTAGTCACTTGGTGGTATTTTTTATGCTTATAAATATTTTAACTTGGACTTTATTAAAGTTTACCAATTTCGAAAATTAAGTAATAAATTAGCAAGCGTTGGTATTATGAGCTATATAAATGGCTGAGTTTATAAAGTATTTATCTTATGTTTAATGGCTTATGCATTGCTAAAAAAGAATTTTGCTTTTCTTATTTTCTTCTTTTTGATGACATGTTAACGCCCTCTATGTTTATCCGAAGGGTATTTTTTGTTCCTGCAAAACTTAGCTATGATTATTTTTATTTTTTTTGCAGAGAATCATTTTATACATTGGAGTAACTCTTTTTTAATCACATTTTATTGAATATTCATATAGCCTGTCACTAGTTGAGCTTATAGGGAATTATGAAGGAAACTGGTTCTCATGTAAATAATGGGTTTATTGCTAGTGGATATGCGCATTTTGGATTAGTTGGTATTATGATTTATGCTGTTATTTTAGGATTTATTTTAAAAATATTAGATTATGTTACCACCAGAGGGGTTTCAGTTTGGTTTGTACTATGTGTTGTCGTTGTTCCGCTTAGGGATGCTTTAATTTCATCCGATTTGTTGACAACATTACTAACTCATGGATTATTTGTTGCGCTAATCTTACTTTTTCTATCTATTGATAGTAATAAAATTTATTATAAAAAATAACGTTAGTCGCTTACTTCTATATAATTACAAGAATACATTTAGTTATATTAAAATAAATAAATTTTTTTATTTGAGGCCTTAGTGCTAACAAAAAATGTTATTATTCGATAATTATATAGTTTAGGAATTTGTAAAAACGATGTTGTACTCATCAGAGCAGATTTAGGCAAAATTGGTCGTATTGAGTGAGGAGTTTTTGGTTTTGTTGATGCACTATTAGATGTGGTTGGTGAAGGTGGAACTATCATTTCGTTGTGGCGTTCACTAGCTGGGGTTCATTTATAAAAAAACCAAAAATTGAAGATGCATTTGATATATCAAAAAAAAGCTACGTTAGGGCTTTACTGAATGTAATGTTAAGACACCCAAATGCATTAAGAATTAAGCATCCAATGTGTTCCTATATCGCTATAGGTAAATATGCAAGTTATTTTACTGCAGATCATAATGAAAATTCTCCTGCATATGAACCCATTAGAAAATTAATCGATTTATATGGGAAATGCGTACTTATAGGCTGTGTGAAAAATAGTCTTGGGTTTACTACAGCTCACCTAGCAGAAGCAGATTTGGGTTTACTTAAATTAAATATTTTTCCTATTAAATAGGGTTTATTATAAGTTTATTGATGGATAGTATAAAATTTTTAAGAGAAAAGATTTTGGGCTTTGTTCCGACTCTTACTATAAGTTTTATTCTCATTATGTTAATGAAGGAATTCTTCAGGCAGGTAGAATTGGAAAAGCTTATTCAATAATAGTACCCGCGAAGGAGTCTTATAGGATTGCAAAAAAATATTAGAATTGGATAGTAAATTTAGTATTTGTGATTCCAAAGATTGTATTAATTGTAATATTAGGCGATGGGATCAGTTACATAAAATCCCCCTTTTTATAATAAGAAAAATTATCAAAAAATTATTTATTAAATTTTTTTAATAAAATAATATTTATAATATACTATTATACTTAATAGTATTAGGAAAGTTAGATATATGTATAAGTTAGCTACAACTACACTGATTTGGTTACAAACCCTATTAAATGAACGGTATGGTCATTTATTTCATTTTTATTACCTTAATTTTTCAACATTAGTGTTATGTTTATCCAATTCAGAACAATCAATAATATTTAATAACTTGCAAAGTATTTTCTATTGTTCACAATCTGACTTTGCATGCCAGCAATGGAGACTTTCAGCGGAAAATTTTACCGCGCCAATTGATGATCTTATTCCTGCTCCATCCGCTACTAAGTTAATGAGTCCGCTAATTGAATTTAACGAAAAAGGGGCGACTATACATTCTGATATTCTCGGTCTGATCTATTGGATGTTAAATAGACTCGAAGAAATAGAAAGTCATGATTTAGATAATTATCAGCGCTTTCCTGCTAGCTCATCACATGCATTTAGTCATGGTTATCTTGAACGGCCATTTATAGACGAATGGTTGATCATTCTTGGGCAGGTGATTCAGCGGGTCTGGCCACAGTTAGTATTAAAGCAACATACATTTAGTATCAAGGTTTCCCATGATATGGATAGGTCTAGTTATGCTTTTACGCCATGGTTATCAATTGGACGTATAATGGTGAATGAGCTAATTAAAGACTACAAAATTAGAATATTGGTCACTACCCCTTATTTAAAGTTAACTACTCGTACGCAATTACATTCTACTGATCCTTATAATACATTTGATTGGCTTATGGATGTGTTAGAAGCAAATAATCTACAAAGTGCTTTTTATTTTATTTGTGGCCGTACTGATGCAAGAAGAGATGCTAATTATGAGCCAGAATACGCAGTTATTCGTCAATTGATGCGTCGTATCCATAATCGGGGTCATGAAATATGCTTACATCCTAGTTATGGTACCTATCAACATCCAGTTTTGATCAAATCTGAGGCGGAGCGACTGAAAAAAATTTGCACAGAAGAAAACATAATACAGTCCTTCTGGGGAGGGGGAGGGCGAATGCATTATTTACGCTGGGAGCATCCAACAACGCTTCAGGCATGGAATGATGCGGGCATGGATTATGATTCTACGCTTGGTTATGCTGATAGCCCTGGCTTTCGCTGTGGTACATATTTTGAATATCCAGCATTTAACCCGATAACTCAACAGCAATTAGCTATTCGTATTCACCTATTAATCGTGATGGAGGCTACTATTATTGAATCAACTTATTTAGGGTTGGGTGTGGGAGATATAAAGCATTAAATAGAATTTTGAAATTAAAAGACATCTGTTATAAAGTTAATGGCTGTTTTTCGCTGCTATGGCATAATTCTTCACTTCTTTCTAATGAATTAAAAGAGGTGTATCAATGCTGTTTGAGTAGTAAATGTAGAATAACGCTGAGGAAAGAGTAATGTTTTAGATTTTGGTTTTTATTTACACCAATTATTGCATTTTATCTGCTTAGGATAGTTGATAAAAAAAGTAAATTAGGTGAGTATAATAAATATTACTGTTTTTATATTTTTTGTTATAGGGAATCTTACAGATTTTTTGTTTTGGGGATGATTATAGATTTTTACTTGGTGTAAATAGCCAAGCTTTAGTTTTAAAAGTTTTATTTTACTCGTGTTTATAACGTTGATAGCTTTTGTAATTTTGTTTAGTAAGAAAACAATAAAATAATATGTTAACAAAGAAGGTATTATAATTATTTTATATGTTATTTATTGAAAATTAACTTTTAATTAAAGAGATTATTTTTTTAACTTTGGTGAAATAGCTAAATTAATAACTGATTAGTTTGTTATAGGATATTCTTGTATTCATAGAAAGATATAAATTAAAGCTAATAAGAGAAGGTGAATTTTTATAACTTTTTAAGATTATACATTTTTTATTTTTATTATAGTTAATTAAATTTTATATAATATTATCATCACATCATTAAAAAGAAGTAAAATTTTTTTAGATTTTTAGTGAATATTGATTACTTGATTATTAAAAATAAAAGTAATTTCATAGAATATAAAATCATTTACTAGATTAAATATATTTAAAGGATTTGAAAAATTATCTTACTAAAAGAATTAATGTTTTAGGTTATTATTAAAATATAATAGATAAAATAGTAGGAGGAGATTTGAATGGTTTTGTTAAAGACAATAGAGTATTAAAATCTAGTCGTTCACTCACTTAAATCCTTTGGTTTTGATGTCATTGTCGTCGCTTTGCATAGCGATAATTTAAAGGAATATGAGGGAATTTCAGGTATAAATGTCCATAGGATAGTATTACAATCAAAGGGTTGGCCAAAAAACGTCCAGTTTAATTAATAAAATATTTTGAGTTTTTAGTAAAATTCATATCAAAATGCTGATATTCCACATTGTAATGACTTAAATGCATTGTCTATGGGAGCTTTCTGCCGATTATTTAATAAAAAACTGACGATAAGTTTATGACTCGCATGAGTATGCAATAAATGATATACCTTATGAATCTCAATTACCTATTAAGTTAAAATATTTAATTGAAAAATTTTTTATTCGATTTGCTGACAAAATTATTGTAGTTAGCGATTCAATAGCCAGAGATTATGCCAAGCTTTTTATGAAATTACTAAACCTTATTTAATTCTTAATTGTCCTAATTATAAAGAACAATCTAAAGAAAACATTTTTCGGGAAACTTTTTGTATTAGGGATGATCAAAAAATATTTTTTTATCAAGGTATCTTGGGAAAAGGACGTGGAATTGAAATATTATTAGAATATTTTGAAATGCATAAAATGAATGGAAATGTATTAGTCTGTATGCGGTGTGGTTCACTCGAAAATTTAGTTAAAAGTAAGGCAAAGATAAGTAATAAAGTTTTTTTCATCAGTATGTTAGCCCAGATACTTTGCTAAATTATACAAGTTCTGCCGATTATGGAATTGTTTTTATGTAGGGTTTTTGTTTGAACGACACGTATTGTTTACCAAATAAAATATTTGAGTATTTAATGGCAGAAATACGAGTTATTACATCAAATCTCTTTGAAATGAAAAGATTAGTTGAACAAGAAAAAATAGGAGTTGTAGCTTCGGAAAACACGATTGAAGGATTTAAAAATACCCTTAATGCAGTTCTTCAACTTAATTATGCTCAAATTCAAAAAAATATTTTTCAAGTCCGGAAAAATATTGTTGGCAACAACAAGAAAAAATATTAAATGAAATCTACCATGATTTATAAATATAAAATCGTCCATATTACATCTGCACATTCTCGTCATGACCAGCGTATCTTTTTAAAAGAATGTGTCTCATTAGTTAAATATGGCTATCAAATTGCTCAAATTGTCATAGATGGCAAAAAAGATGAAATTAAAGATCAATAAGTATTTATGACGTAGGTGCTTCCAAGGTACGTTTAGATCGTATTTGTAATGCGCCGAAGCTTATATTTAAGAAAGCAATTGAGGTAAATGCTGATATTTGTCATCTGCATGATCCGAAGCTGATTCCTATTGGCTTAAAATTAAGAAAATTAGGTAAAAAAGTTATTTTTGACTCCCATGAGGATGTCCCTAAGCAACTATTAGCAAAGCCCTATCTTAATAAATTCGCCAAGCAATTATTGGCTAAAATTTTTGCTGTTTATGAATGCTGGGCTTGTTGTAAATTTGATGGCGTTATCTCTGCCACTCCCTATATTCGGGATAAGTTTATCAATATGGGCGTTAATTCAATAGATATTAATAATTATCCCATAATTGATGAATTTTCCAAAAATGATACTAATTGGGCGAATAAAAAAAATTATGTGTGTTATATAGGGGGTTTGACTAAGATCAGAGGTATTAATGAGATTGTTGAAGCCATGGAATATGTTAAACAACCAACACAATTGGTATTAGCGGGTGAATTATCCGAGCAGATTTTCAAAAAAATAGTAACAGAAAAGCCAGCATGGGATCGCGTTATTGAAAAAGGCTGGTTAGATAGAAAAGGTGTTTCTGCTATACTTAGTGACTCAGTCGCTGGTTTAGTTACCCTACATTCCATAATTAATTATCTTGATGCTTTATCAATTAAAATGTTTGAATATATGGGGGCAGGGGATCCCCCGGTTATTGCATCAAATTTTCCTTTATAGAAAACGATTATAGAAAAAAATAGCTGTGGAATTTGTGTTGGATCCATTAGATCCTAAAGAAATTTCTGAAAGTATTAATTTTATCATTTCAAACCCTGAAAAAGCAGAGATTATGGGTAGGTAGGGATGGTCAACAGGCAGTTAAATAAAAATATAACTGGGATATTGAAGAAAAGAAATTACTTAATTTCTATCTTTCAGTAATTAACAGATAAAATAATTTTCTTCCGCCTTATTATGTATCTTGAAATAATAGATAATTAGTTATTCAAAGTTAGGACATAAAATCTATGTGTGGTATTTTCGGTGTCATTTCGCCAACTTTAGTAGATATAGAAAAACTTAAATTCCTTGCAGAACATGCACGTCAAAGAGGCAGGGATTCTAGTGGTTTAATTATAGAATCATCAGTTGGTTATAATATATATAGAGCTGATTTTGACATCAGGAAATTGTTATCAAAAGTGAAGTTTCAGCATACTAAAGTTGGTCTTGGTCATAGCCGCCTTATTACTAATGGTTTGTCTGATAATCAACCGGTGGTGAGAAATGGTATATGCGTCATACATAACGGTATCATTGTTAATGACGATAAAGTTTGGTCAATGATTAGCAAAGAACGATTTCATGAAATTGATACTGAAGTTATTGCCGCGATCACCGAAAAACATCTTGAAGAAACAGGGCAGTTAGAGGGAGTTTCTCACGCGGTCCTTTCTCTCTGTCAAGGGGTAGTTGCGTGTGCAATTACTGTACCTAAGATGGGCAAAATGGTTATTTTTTCCAATAATGGTAGTTTATATTCAGCGAATGTAGATAAAACTATTTACTTTTCTTCGGAAGAATTTCCCTTAAAGGAAATTGGCGGCGAAAATATCAAACAAATAAAAACTAATGAACTAATTATCGATATTCCACAGCATGATAAATTAAATATTTCCGATTATCATATTCGTAATCAGGATCTCATTCCTAAATTTAAACATATAGAAGCGGAAAGAAAATTATTAGAGTATCCGTTACTGAAATTAAAACGTTGTAGTAAGTGTATTCTACCTGAAACTATGCCCTTTATCTCTTTTGATGATAAAGGGGTATGTAATTACTGTAATAATTACAAATTACGTAATAATCCTAAACCTAAAGAGGAGTTATTCAAGTTAGTTGAGCCATATCGTAAGCAAGATCACCTGGATTGTATAGTTCCTTTTTCTGGCGGCCGTGATAGCTGTTATGGGTTACATTTAATCGTTAAAGAGCTTGGTATGAAGCCAGTCACTTATACCTATGATTGGGGAATGGTAACTGATCTGGGGCGGCGAAATATCAGTAGGATGTGTGCAAAGCTAGGTATTGAAAATATTATTATTGCAGCCGATATTGCTAAAAAACGTCATAACATCGCAATGAATCTTAAAGCTTGGTTAAAATCTCCTCACTTAGGAATGATAAGTATTTTAACCGCAGGAGATAAGCATTTTTTTAGGTATGTGGAAACTGTCAAAAAACAGACTGGTATTAATTTAAATTTGTGGGGAGTTAATCCGCTTGAAGTTACCTATTTTAAAGCCGGTTTTTTAGGTATTCCGCCTGATTTTGAAGAAAAGCGAGTATACACGCATGGTTGGCAAAAACAATTAGCCTATCAAAAACTAAGATTCAAAGCCATGCTTGATAGCCCGGGGTATTTTAATCGTTCGCTTTGGGATACGCTTAGCGGTGAATACTATCGCAGTTTTATTGAAAAGAAAGATTATTTTCATATTTTTGATTATTGGTGTTGGGATGAACAAATTATTGATAACACATTAATCAATGATTATGACTGGGAAATAGCGATTGATACTAATACAACTTGGCGCATCGGAGATGGAACAGCTGCTTTCTATAATTATATATACTATTTAGTCACCGGTTTTACCGAACATGATACCTTTAGAAGTAATCAAATCAGAGAAGGGCAAATGACACGTGAAAAAGCGTTAACATTGGTAGCAGATGAAAATCAACCAAGATATGAAAATATTCGTTGGTATCTTGATGTCTTAGGTATGGATTTTACTGATGTTATAAAAATAATAAATGCGATCTCAAGAAAGTATAATTTTTAATTAGGATGTTACATGGGCGAGTGCTATTTGGTATATAACTAAGTATTTTTCACCAAAAACTGAAAATTCTTTAGGTGGTAGAGATTGGTTTTTAGTAAATGAAATGGCAAAAAAAGGTCATAATGTTACGGTAATAACTTCTGACTCAAATATTTTTTCCGATATTCCTTATAAGTTAAAAGAACGTTTGAAGATAGAGACTTATGATCAACTTTTTATTTATTGGTTGAAAACTATTAAATATAAAGTATCTAAATCATTCTTAAGAATTATTAGTTGGTTTCATTTTGAATTAAATTTATTATTTCTTAATAAAAAAGTTAAAAAAACCGGATGTGATTATTGTTTCTAGTTTATCTTTGTTAACTATAATCAATGGATTATTCTTGAAAAAGAAATACAAATGTAAACTGATTTTTGAAATTAGAGATATATGGCCATTAACGATTGTTGAAGAAGAAAAATTTAGTAAATATAATCCTTTTGTCCAATTCTTGTCCCTAATTGAATACATAGGATATCGATATTTAGATGCAATTGTCGGTATGATGCCAAATCTTATTGAAAATGTTGATAACATTGTGAGGTACAATGTCTTTGGTTAAATGTATACCGATTGGCTTTGATGAATCCATATTAAATAATACCTGTAAAATTAGTGATGATTATATTAATCACTATTTTGACGAAAGTTATTTTAATGTTGTTTATGCAGGAACAATAGGTATTACTAATGCTTTAGATGTTTTCTTTAAAGCGGTCGCCGAGATGGTTAATCAGGACAAATCGATTAGATTTATACTTGTCAGTGATGGTGCTTTAAAGCAAATGTATATGGAAAGATATAGTCATCTTGATAATATCGTTTTTGCGCCGAAATTACCAAGGAAAATGGTTCGCTCAGTACTTGAAAAAGCGAATGTTGTTTATTTTTCTACTTTTGATTCTAAAGTATGGAAATATAGGCAATCACTTAATAAAGTTGTGGATTATATGTTATCAGGGAAGCTTATTGTCGCATCATATGGCGATTATCCTTCTATGATTAATGAGGTTGAATGTGGTTATTTTATTCCGCCTGACAATGTTGAGGCATTAAATAACATTGAAACTTTATATATCAGTATGTAGATTTTTATTTGCGTTTTCGATATGATTATTAGAATAGAAAATCTGTTTTGAATAATATTGAGTAAGGAATTAAAATTGTCATTTATATTAATTTAAAAATTTTTGTTATAATTTAATATTAATTTTTTATTTAGTATTATTTCCTTTCATTTTAATGACAATTTTATTTACAGCTAAGATAATGTTCTTATAGCTGCGCAATCATATTTATATATTTAGTTTTAAATAATGAATGTAAGCACCGGACTAAATGCTAACCATTCTCATACTCAACAGGCGATAATTGATTATTTGTCGTTTGATCTTATTCAGTTGTAGTAACTAAGGTAATCCAATAGGTCTTGTTTCATTTCCTCTCGATTAGCAAAATCAATCATGCTTTAGTTGCCAAAAATCGTTCTACCATCAGGGCATTATCTGGCCAGCGCCTTAAGCCTTCGCGGCTTGCTTTCGGATCATTGCTTTTCCGTAAAGATTGATATTGCCTAATGGATATAGGCTTCCTCATTTAACCACCAAACCTAACTGCCTGTGGTCTATTTAAGCTTAATTTTTATTTTATATTAATATGTTGCATATAAGCTCAATGTATTGCTTTAGCAAAATGTCCGAATTTATTACAACACAATAGTTTCGTGTTTAAAGGTGCTAACGACGCGGCTGGAGAAAAAATATTTAACGATAGTTTGGCGCATTGGGTAGTGAAGATAGCAATAAAGATGGCATGATTGATAATAGCGATCTTATCTGAAATTAGTTACTCAGTTACGGGCTTGCGATGCAAAAGTTGATGCACAATAGCTTAAGACACTGACAGAACTAGGGATCACTCAAATTAGCGTCCGGCCTTTGCATAAAGCTGAAATCCGTGACGGCAATCATCGGGTGGTTGTTAGGGTGGATCGTTAAGGATATATTATGAATATAAAGTTTGGATATTGGTAGCAGTGGCAGGTAGTTTTTTAGCTAGTTGTGATGATAAAAAGCAGAAGTGGTGCCCGGAGGCGGAATCGAACCACCGACACGAGGATTTTCAATCCTCTGCTCTACCGACTTGAGCTATCCGGGCAACGCCGCGCATTAAACCCTATTCCACACAACTCGTCAATGTATTTCCGGTAAAAAACGCGAAATCATGCTTATTTGCTGTTTTTTTTGAACCACGAGATAATGACTATCTTTTTTGTAAATTATTTTTTAATTTAAAGCATCATTCTTTCTACATTTAGCAATAGTTAAGATATCTTCTGCTAGTAGTTTGGCGATCAAAACATCTTCAATATTTCGCTTAACCACTAATTTGCTTAGCAACTTGCTCGCTGTCGTCTATATCTAGTTGCTTAAGCATCTAGAGACTAAAATTAAATGACAATTTTTTTTTGCTGTTCACTCAGTTGATTAATTGGATGCTCTGGATCTGGAAAAATACTGCATGCAGCAATAAATAGGCAGCCGGGAAAGCGATTATCGCTGACTTTTTGAGCTAACTGGTTATAAACGGGCTAATAGTTTTTCTTCCGGCGAAAGTTCGTCATTGAGTTGTATCTATCGGTGCCAGGTCTCAATTTGTTGACTATGGTGACGTAAACAATCATAAAGCAACGCTTCATTATTTGGCTAAAATTGACGCGATTTATTAAACTCTACTTTAAGTTTATTAAGTAATATTTCAATATTACAACCAAAGCCATGTTGTTCTAATAATTGTAGTACAGAGTTCAGTACTTGTTCACGTTGCATGTTTATTTCCCTTACTGTTGCGTAATTTGTTCTAAATGCTGATAGAACATTTTGCTATTCATAAAACCATAAACACGTGAATTAGGTAACTCGATGCCTTTATCATCATAGAAAATAATAGTGGGTAATCCATAGACATCGAGATATTGTAAAAGAGATTTTTGTTCAGCATTATTTTCTGTCACATTGGCTTGCAGTAATAATATATTATCCAGTTTACTTTTGACCTTGGGATCACTAAAGGTATATTTTTCAAACTCCTTACAG
Source organism: Arsenophonus endosymbiont of Aleurodicus floccissimus (assembly GCF_900343025.1). GTDB lineage: Bacteria > Pseudomonadota > Gammaproteobacteria > Enterobacterales > Enterobacteriaceae > Arsenophonus. The sequence continues at coordinate 427,490 of NZ_OUND01000002.1, forward strand.
GCGACACACCAATCAGCATAAAAATCAAGCATAACTATTTTGCTAGTATTATTGCTTATTGCTTGTTTGATTTCTTGCCAATTTTTTACCTGTTTAAATTTTAAATCCATATGGCCTTGTGGTTTTGATATGGCAGGTATTTGCCAAATTACATTTTGTAGTGGCTGGGCCGCTATGATAGCTAATAGTAAAAATAAGATCTGACCAATCCGCGCCCAGCCGTTATATTTCTTAAGTAATAGAATGAACACCCATATACAAAATGCAGTTATTAATAAACTGCTTAACCTAAGACTCCAGATCTCGCCAAAAATCCGCTCGAGTAAGAAAATGGGTAACGCTAAAATCACAAAGCCAAACGCTTCTTTAACATATTGCATCCAAGGGCCGCTACGAGGAAGTAGTCGATGGCTAAATAATATTATGCCAATCAGTGGCAGCCCCATACCTAATGCATATAGGTAAAGTGTTAGACCTCCGATTAACAGATCTCCGCTTTGGGCAATATAAAGCAAAATAGCACTGAGTGGCGCTGTGGTACATGGAGAACAGATAAGTCCGGCCAGTGTGCCCATAATAAATACACCAAAATAAGATCCTGCTTTTTGGTGGTCGTTCCAATTAATCAGTTTTGTTTGCAGTGAAGATGGTAGCTGTAGGTTATAAAAACCAAACATCGAAAATGCTAGCAGAATAAACAGTACGGAAATTATGATCAAAACATAGGGGTGCTCAAGTGCGGCTTGAAATGATAAACCGGCCGCTGTAACAATTAGCCCCAACAGGGTATAAGTGAGAGCCATTCCTTGAATATAACTAAAAGCTAACCAAAAAATTTTTATTAAACTTTTGGGTCTTTGCTTACCTAATATAATACCTGAAATTAAAGGGTACATCGGTAAGACGCAAGGAGTAAATGCAACTCCAATACCGAATAGTAGTGCCCATAAAGCTGAAAAAGGTTGCTCTGTTTTTCCACTAGTCGCACTAGTCGCGTTTTTCGCTGATGAGTTAGCGTTTGGTTGAACAAATTTACTGGTGGCTAGCAATTTTTTGGTGGCAATGACGGAACTAAGAGGAATAATTTTTGTTTCTAGTGGATAACAGTAGCCGGCAGCTGCACACCCTTGATATTTCACTTCAATATTGGCTTGGTCTGTGGCACGGATAATAGGAATATTAATAACTAAATTATTAAAATAAACAACTGTTTTACCAAAAAATTCATCTTCATGATATTTTCCTTTTGGTAAATGATATTTACCGAGCTTGGCATGATTGGGAAGAAATTTTATCTGTTTTTGATAGAGATAATAGCCAGGTTGGATTTGCCAGTTTACTATCAATTTGTTTTCTTTTTGTTCAAAATCAAACACGAAGGCTTGATCAGCAGAGAGCAATTGATTCATTCCTCCTTTTTCAAAAATAGCATATGCTGCGGTTGATAAAAGGAATGTCCCACACAATATTAGTAATAAGCTTAAAACATAAACACGTCTCTGCATAATAGATTTAAAAATAGCTGTTAAGTTTAAAATAAGATAATTATTGAACTATAACCTACTGTTTATGGATTGGAAAAGTTTTAGTGGCTAATTTGTTTAAAGAATATTGATTATTACAATAAAAATTCAAGGACTTTAGGTCCTTGAATCAGATTTTTTTAACATTAAAGGATGATGCTACCAAACAAAAAGCCGAAAAGAACAGATAGGCAAACACCAATAGTGCCAAGAATAAAAAATGGATGATTAAACACAAAGCGACTAATGCGAGTATCGTACGGGTGTCATCCATTTGAACGGCAGCAATTAATGTTGGATAGGTTGGCAAACCGAAGAGACCCGAAACCGCAGAAAAAAGAGGCAATTGCGGTTAATGGACTGACGTTTAAAGCAAGCGCCATTGGCATTAACGCCTTAGCCGTTGCAGCCTGAGAGTAGATGAGTGCAAAACAGATGAAAAATATCACCGCTAGCATCCATGAATGATTATGAATAAGCTGACCGGCAGTGGCTTTTATCCACTCAATATTAGCCTGGACAAAAGTATCGCCTAACCATGCTACGCCTAAAATACAGATACAGGCACTCATACCTATTTTAAAGGTACTAGAATTTAAGATAGCATCTGTTTTAACATTGCAACTTAGTGTAATTAAGGTCGCTCCACTTAGCATGATAATCAAAATTGCATTGGTCGTATTCATTAGTGGTGTTTCAATTAGACCAAGAATGGGGCTATTAATCATGGCATAAATAACCACACATATGACACCTAGCAGAAAAAATAACACTGACTTTTTTGCGCCAGCTTTAATTTTTTTAGACTGACAACCTCTTAATTCTATTAATCCGGCGGGTAAACGTTATTGATAAATGCGATCATCAGCCAGTTTAGAATCAAAGCACCAAGAAATAATGGATGACATAAGTAAAATAGCTAAAAAAGTTGCCGGTAATAGAATAGCTAATATAGCTAATAGGTTTACTAACCATAGCAGGATTTTCCATAACCGAAGCAATATAGATCACAGCAGCTGAAATCGGTGATGCAGTGATGCCGATTTGTACCGCGACAACAGCTGTTGATAAGGGCCGGCAGGGTTTAATACCATTTTTTTTTAGCAACTTCAGCAATAACAGGTAATGTTGCCAATGAAATATTACCTGTACCTGAAAATAAAGTCATAAAATAGGTAACGATCGGCGTTAAGATGTTAATTTATTTAAGATTTTTACGAAGTAATTTTTCTGTTTGATCAATCAAATAATCTAATCCGCCTGCAATTTGCATGGCAGAGATAGCGGCGATAACAGCCATAATAATGGAAATAACATCATAGGGTATTGTTCCTGGTTTAACGCCTAAAATGGCCAGCATCAAGACACTAAGACCGCCAGCAAAGCCTATACCGATACTTCCTAGTCGTGCTCCCAGAAAGATGGCCAGCAGAACAATAATAAATTCTACGGCTAACATAATGTTTACTCCTTAAAGTAATTGATAATATTTTGTTTGTTTTTTGTATATGCATAAAGTAAAAGGCACGCTTCTTTGTAGGGAGCGTGCCTTAAAAAATTAAGACGAATTAATTTTTATTGTTAACATGCTAATTTAGTCATCAAAGCGTTTCGCTTTATACTGAGGATTTTTTAGATTTTCAACAGAGAAAATATCGTCTAATTGTTCTTCTGTTAGTAAACCTCGCTCTAATACCACTTCTCTAACATTTTTACCTGTTTCAGCGCATATTTTACCAACGATATCGCCATTATGATGGCCGATAAATGGATTAAGGTAAGTAACAATGCCAATCGAATTAAAAACATATTTTTCGCAAATTTCTTTATTGACGGTAATACCGTTAATACATTTTTCCAGTAAATTACGACAAGAATTATTCATTAATGAAATAGATTCAAAAATTGCCTGGCCAATTGCCGGCTCCATCACATTCAATTGCAATTGTCCTGCTTCCGCTGCGATAGTAACACAAGTATCGTTGCCAATAACTTTGAAGCATGCCTGATTAACCACTTCAGGGATAACAGGATTGACTTTAGCAGGCATAATAGATGAACCCGCTTGTAGTTCGGGTAGATTGATTTCTTTTAAACCAGCACGAGGGCCAGAAGAGAGTAGGCGAAGATCATTACAGATTTTTGATAGTTTAACGGCTAAGCGTTTTAATCCTGCATGTACTGTAATATAAGCACCGCAGTCGGAAGTTGCTTCAATTAAATCTTCTGCCGGAATGCAGGACAATCCTGTTACTTCCGCTAATTTTTTTACCACCAATTCTTGATAACCGGCAGCGGTATTGACTTGGGTTCCGATTGCGGTTGCACCAATATTGACTTCAAGTAATAATTCACTAGCGCGGTGTAAATTTTTTATTTCTTCTTTCAATAATGTGGCAAATGCATGAAATTCTTGCCCTATTGTCATAGGAACCGCATCTTGTAATTGGGTGCGACCCATTTTAAGAATATCTTTAAATTGGTTGGCTTTTTGTTCAAAACCTTCTTGAAGTAGGGTAATTGATTTTATTAGATTAGTAATAGAGTTATAAACCGCAATTCGAAAGCCGGTTGGATAGGCATCATTAGTTGATTGACTCTTATTTAAATGGTCATTGGGATCTAAATATTGGTATTCACCTTTTTTATGTCCCATTAATTCAAGACCAATGTTAGCCAGGACTTCGTTAGTATTCATATTTAATGATGTACCAGCTCCTCCTTGAAAGACATCTACTGGAAACTGATCCATGCACTTGCCTTTATTTAAAATTTGGTCACAGGCGTTAATAATCGCATCTGCTTGTTTTTGTGGAATGGTTTTTAGTTCTTTATTTGCCATTGCCGCTGCTTTTTTTACTATTACCATTCCACGAATAAATTCGGGTACATGATTAATAGTTCGGTCGCTAATATAGAAATTCTCGATCGCACGCAATGTATGAATACCATAATAGGCTTCAGCAGGTACATCTCGTTTACCTAATAGGTCTTCTTCAGAACGGATACTTTTAGACATACAAACCTTCTTAAAATTAAATAGCGATTTACTAACTGAATATGTAATGTAATAGTAAAAATGGATTATATTAACGTCAGATTTGAAATTAATAACTAAGATTTTAATTATAATCGTGATATATATTCCGAAATAGTGGTATTGTCATAAATATGGAATACTATTTATGCATCTTAGTGAATTAAATATGATATGTGTGATCACATTCACATAACCCATTAAAAAAATTAAAATTTTTTATCATTGAAAAATGCATGATAGATCTGCATCATATAGGTATTATCGGCTTATAAAGCAAATATAGTGATATTCATTTTTTTGAGACAATTTATCTTGCTAAGTCAAGAGGCTAGCTTTTCATTAGCAAATATTAGGAGAATTGTATGCGTTGGTTTCCATTCATACTTTTATGCCTGTTAATTTATATCGAAGAAGTTATCTTTGTTAGGGTTGCTGAGAGCATAGGTGTATTAACCACTTTAATATTGGTCGTTTTAACTTCATGCCTTGGAACTTCTTTAGTAAAAAGTCAGGGAATTAAGAACTTATTGTGGTTAATACGTCAAAAATTAGCTGACGGCAAAAATCTGGCCGATGAGATGATTAAGAATGTGGCCTTAGTAATTGCAGGTATTCTGTTAATCATACCTGGTCTTTTTATGGATTTTTTAGGTTTGTTATTACTATTTTCTCCGATCCAAAAACTGATAGTCGTGAAGCTTATATGCCGTATATTCATTTTTATTCTGTCGGAACAGCTAACGATAATTTTAACCATTTTTCAAAAGGGCATACCTATGAAGGTGAATTTGATAGAAAATTTGATTCTCCATCAAACAGCATTAAACATGAAGACAAATTTTCTAAAAAAGAAGATCATGATAATAAATAATACTAACGATTTTATTTTTTTAGTAGAAAGAAAAAATGAAAAATTTTTTGTATACCCCTTGAACTAATTTTAATTGACCCCATTTTATCAGACAGGGTACTGGTTTAATAAGACATACTAGTATCATCCTTATTTACTTTATATGGATTTTATTTATAGGAGATCTATTAATGAAGATACGTCCATTGCATGATCGGGTTATCATCAAGCGCGAAGAAGTTGAAGCTAAATCTGCTGGTGGCATTGTTTTGACGGGCTCTGCTGCTGGTAAGTCAACTCGAGGCAAAGTGCTAGCTGTTGGTAACGGTCGCATTTTAGAAAATGGTGAAAATAAACCGTTAGATGTGAAAGTTGGCGATATTGTTATTTTTAACGACGGCTATGGCGTGAAGACAGAAAAGATTGATAACGACGAAGTATTGATTATGTCAGAAAGCGATATTCTGGCAATTGTTGAAAAATAATTTCTCGCTTAGATCTTCAGAATGAATGAATTTAAAGGAAAAAAACAATGGCAGCTAAAGACGTAAAATTTGGGATTGACGCCCGTGCAAAAATGCTTCGTGGAGTGAGTATTCTTGCTGATGAGTTAAAGTTACTTTAGGTCCGAAAGGTCGTAATGTAATTCTGGATAAATCTTTCGGAGCACCTTCGATTACTAAAGATGGGGTATCTGTTGCGCGTGAAATCGAGTTAGAAGATAAATTTGAAAATATGGGTGCTCAGATGGTAAAAGAAGTTGCATCTAAGGCGAATGATGCAGCAGGTGATGGCACAACCACAGCAACAGTACTCGCTCAATCGATTGTTAGCGAAGGTTTAAAAGCGGTTGCTGCCGGCATGAACCCAATGGATTTAAAACGCGGTATTGATAAAGCGGTTTCTGCGGCAGTTGAAGAATTGAAAAAATTATCTAGACCGTGTGCTGAGAATAAAGAGATTGAACAAGTCGGTACGATTTCGGCTAACTCTGATAAAACCGTCGGTGAATTAATTGCTAAAGCAATGAAAGCAGTTGGTAAAGAAGGCGTGATTACCGTTGAAGAAGGTTCCGGTTTAGAAGACGAACTAGCTACTGTTGAAGGTATGCAATTTGATCGCGGTTATTTGTCTCCTTATTTTATTAATAAGCCAGATATGGGTTCTGCTGAATTAGAAAATCCCTATATCCTATTAGTAGATAAGAAAGTTTCTAATATCCGTGAATTGTTACCTATATTAGAAGCTGTTGCTAAAGCAGGTAAACCTCTGTTGATTATTGCTGAAGATGTTGAAGGTGAAGCCCTGGCAACATTGGTGGTAAACAACCTACGTGGTATTGTAAAAGCTGCTTCGGTAAAAGCCCCTGGTTTTGGTGATCGCCGTAAAGCCATGTTGCAGGATATTGCTATTCTAACCAAAGGTGCTGTTATCTCTGAAGAGATCGGTATGGAGTTGGAGAAAGCGACGCTAGAAGATTTAGGTCAAGCGAAGCGCATCGTTATTAACAAAGATACCACTACTATTATTGATGGTATCGGTGAGAAAAGCACGATTAAAAGCCGTATCGAACAAATTAAGCAACAACGTGATGAAGCAACCTCCGATTATGATCGTGAAAAATTGCAAGAGCGTATTGCCAAGTTATCAGGCGGTGTTGCGGTGATTAAAGTAGGTGCTGCAACTGAAGTTGAAATGAAAGAGAAACGTGCTCGTGTCGATGATGCGTTGCATGCAACTCGTGCAGCCGTAGAGGAAGGTATTGTTGCTGGAGGCGGCGTTGCTTTGGTTCGGGTTGCAGCTACATTAGATCAGTTGAAAGGTGACAACGAAGATCAAAAAGTTGGTATTGATATCGCCCTACGCGCGATGGAATCACCTATGCGCCAAATTGTTGAGAATGCGGGTGAAGAGTCAGCTGTAGTTGTGAACAATGTTAAGCAAGGTAAAGGCAACTACGGTTATAACGCTTTAACTGAAGAGTATGGTGATATGCTTGACATGGGTATCCTGGATCCAACTAAGGTTACTCGTTCCGCTTTACAATTTGCTGCCTCAATCGCCGGTCTTATGATCACAACTGAAGCTATGGTAACTGATTTACCAAAAGAAGATAAAGCTGATCTAGGTGCTGCTGCTGGTATGGGGGGTATGGGTGGTATGATGTAAGGTATTAAAATCCTAACATCCGTTATCCTTATCACGATAAGAACCCTGAGTTTAACTTTTGACTCGGGGTTTTTTTATTATCAAATTTTTATCTGTTTGTTATTTGATTTCATTAAGGTTTGCTAGCCACTGGTTATTGGCTTTAAGTCTATTTTTTCACATAATATGATTTAATTTTGCGATAATATGATTTAACCGAGTATATTTACTACAATAGGGTAAAATGTTGTTAACACGCTGGTATAAAACATTGATGGCCAAACCATTTGGTTGGATATTATGTTGTTATTGATAATAAGCTTAATTTGGCAAAAAAATTCGGTAATGTAAGCGTTGATATTAATATATAGCTAAAAGTAAATGAGGGACAACATGCGAATTAAAGTATTGCTTGGTGCCACTTCCAGGCTGGGCATTAACAAAACGAACTTTTTCGCCCGCGGTAGTAATTTTATTGGTTGTTGAACAGCCAACCAAGACGAATAGAGTGAATGCCAGCATCTAGGGCCGATTACCGGCACTTAAAGTAATTGTCTTAGTGGCTGGCTAAATAATGAGTCTAGTTTACTGCGTGGTGCAGCAAATGATTTACGTATAAAGCTGCTCAGATGGGAGGCAATGTTATTTATGGCGCCAATAGCCCAACGGAAACGTTACTCTCGAGTTTTATTCCTATTGACAGTAAAATTGATAGGACAAGTTTATAAGTGTCCATAACGCATGCTAAGCATGATCCTGAATAATATAGGATCATGCGTTTTATCATGTAGCTAAATCGTTATTGTAATTGTAAGTCAATCGGTGTTTTACTCAATTTTCCACCTATTTCTCGGGTTAATCTCGGTACCAGATAGCCTGAGATACGGGTAAGCAGTTCTTTCATTATGATGCGAGCCTCTTCATCCGTTACCATAAAATGGGCGGCACCTTGAACTTTATCTAATAGATGTAAATAATAAGGTAGTATGCCGTTTTCAAACAGTTTATTACTTAATTTAGCGAGACAGTCAGCATTATCATTCACACCGCGCAAAAGTACACTTTGATTTAATAAGGTAACACTTACCTGTTTTAACTGTTCCATCGCGCGACTAAACTCACTGTCAATTTCGTTGGTATGATTGATATGAGTTACTATAATAATCTGTAATCGAGAAATATTGAAACGTTGGCAAAGTGTTGTGGTAATGCGAGCAGGAATAACTACCGGTAATCGGCTATGGATCCTAAGCCGTTTGATATGAGGGATAGTTTCTAACTGTGACATCAGCCAATCTAACTCATGATCTTTTGCCATCAAAGGATCGCCGCCTGAAAAGATAACTTCGTTAAGCTCAGTATGCCGTTGAATATAATTTAATGCAGTCTGCCAATTTTGTTTGTTGCCTTTGTTCTCTTCATACGGAAATTGACGCCGGAAGCAGTAGCGGCAATTAACGGCACAACCTCCTTTCACTAATAGTAGGACGCGATCCTGATATTTATGTAATAATCCTGGAATTGGATTATTTTGCTCATTTAACGGATCAGTCGAAAATGTTGGCGTAAGATTAAATTCAGATTTTAGCGTAATAACTTGCCGTAAAAGGGGATCATTTGCATCACCGATCCGCATTTTTGCAATAAAAGGGTGAGGCACGCGCAGCGGAAATAAAGTACGAGCAGCACTTCCAGCACGCAATTCCGGATCATTTTGTAGTGACAGTAATCGTAGCAATTCGTTAGGATCAGTGACAGCTTCTGCAAGTTGTTGTAGCCAGACTTCTCTAGTAGGGCTTTTTTGAGTTACAATATTAAACATTTTTTGGCTATCCCATTTTTACTTAAAAAATTTAGAGGATTTCTATGGCTACCTATAGTACCAATGAATTTCGCTCAAGTCTTAAAATCATGTTGGATGGCGAGCCTTGTGCAATTGTGGAAAGCGAATTTGTCAAACCAGGCAAAGGGCAAGCGTTTGCTCGCGTACGGATCCGTAAATTAATTTCTAATAAGTTATTAGAAAAAACATTTAAGTCAACTGATTCTGTCGAAAGTGCTGATGTTATGGATCTGAACTTGACCTATCTATACAGTGATGGTGAATTTTGGCATTTTATGAATAATGAGACTTTTGAGCAATTAGCTGCTGATGAAAAAGTGGTCGGTGATAATGCAAAATGGTTAATCGATCAAGCTGATTGCATTGTTACATTATGGAATGGACAGCCTATTGCGATCACGCCACCGAATTTTGTTGAACTGGTAGTGGTTGATACCGATCCGGGTTTAAAGGGGGATACAGCAGGTACGGGCGGAAAACCGGCAATATTAAGTACCGGTGCGGTGGTAAAAGTTCCGATATTCGTTCAAATTGGTGAGGTAATTAAAGTTAATACCCGCTCCGGTGAATATGTTTCCCGGGTGAAATAATATTTAGCTAATCTATCGCTTTTAGTTAAAGGTTGTTTGTTAACAATGAATTGAGTGATAGGAGCATTATTTTTTTTATTGCTAATAATAGCCTGAAAATTTCAGGCTATTATTATTTCCGCAATATTTTCTATTATCTTAGCTATTGGTTTATTTGTTTGCTATTAGCCATTAGTGATTTAAGGCTTAGGTATTAATAATTCGCTGTGAATTCATGACAATGTTCTCATCATTTGCCGCTATTGCTAAATAGGGCGTTTCACGGCTAGTTGAGATGGCTGATTTTAGTGCGGTCAAAATCGTTCTGATAGAAAACAATGCTAAAATCACCACTGTGATCATAAAAAAACAGGTCAATCCTGGCATCGACACGATTATTAAAAGCTAATTGCACTAACTGAGATTGGCTATATTGTGGCGGAATATTACCGCTGTTAATCAGCGACTGAAATTTATTGGCAATGGCCAAAAAACTGATACTACTATTTTTACTAAATATTTTCTCCTAAGCCGCTGTCATCGTACAAATGATCAGCCAACTGGTAGGTAATAGGGTTACCCAAGCATAAATATGTCGTTTCATTTTAAATAAAACGATTATGCAAAGCATTAGCGCCATACTTGCTAGCATCTGATTGGCAATACCGAATAGTAGCCATAATGTATTGATACCGCCTAATGGATCTACTATACCTTGATAAAGGAAATATCCCCACGCTAACACACAAAGTATTGTGGCAATAATATTGGCAAGTAATGAATCGATTCTTTTTAGCGGTGGTGATATAAAACCTAATAAATCTTGCAACATAAAGCGTGCAGCTCTTGTTCCAGCATCGACAGCGGTTAAAATGAATAACGCTTCGAACAAGATCGCGAAATGGTACCAGAACGAGACATTGAGTAAGCCGCTAAATGTACTATGTAGTAGATAAGCCATTCCGACAGCCAGGGTTGGTGCACCACCGGCTCTTGAAATAATAGATTGAATAGATTGTTCTCCAACTTCGTTAGCAATGTTGATTAGAGTCTTTGGTGCAATATGAAATCCCCAACTACTAATTATTTGCGCCGCGGAAGCCACCATGTCAGAGGTTCCAACCAGTGCTAACATTGACATTGGGCTATTCATTGCAAAATAGACCGCTGGATCGATGATACAAGCCGCAATTAATGCCATGATAGCGACGCGACTCCATTAGCATGCCACCGTAACCAATCAAACAAGCCTGATTTTCATTTGCTAACATTTTTGGTGTTGTACCTGATGCAATCAAAGCATGAAAGCCCGAAACGGCACTACAGGCGATGGTAATAAAAAGAAAAGGAATAGTTCACCAGACCATACTGGTGCGCTACCGTCAATAAATTGGGTCAGTGCTGGCATTTGTAACGTAGGACGAGTAATGATAATACTGATAGCCAGTCCGATAATGGTACCAATTTTTAAGAAAGTTGATAGATAATCTCGTAGTGCCAATAGTAACCAGACAGGTAGCACTGCAGCGATAAAGCCGTAAATGATCAGTAGCCAGGTTAGTTGAATACCATCGAAATAATAGGCCCAACTTTCATTTTTGCTAACCCATTCACCTGAAACGATAGCAAAGATTAAGAAAGTAAAACTAATAATTGAAATTTCACCAATTTGGTCAGGGCGAATATAACGGATGTACACCTCCATAAAAACGGCTAGCGGGATGGTAAAGGCTACCGTGTAAGTTCCCCAAGGGCTATATGTTAAGGCTTTTACGACAATCATGGCCAGAACAAGAACAGCAAGAATAATCACCATAATCATAAAGCAAGCAATAAGGATTGTGATCCTTGCGATATTTCCAATTTCGGTTTTTACCAATTCACCAAGTGAACGTCCATCACGGCGAACAGATACAAATAGCACCATCAGATCCTGTACTGCACCAGCAAAAACAGCTCCCGCTAATATCCACAAAATACCAGGTAAATAACCCATTTGGGCAGCAAGCACTGGCCCAACTAAAGGACCCGCTCCGGCAATGGCAGCGAAATGATGACCAAATAGAATTTTTTTATTGGTTGGTACATAATCTAAGCCATCATTATAGCGAAGAGCGGGTGTCATGCGAGTCGGATCGATAGCAAGAACCTGATTGGTGATATAGCACCCATAGTAACGATAGGCAATTAAGTAGATACAAACCGCTGCAACAACAATCCATAGTGCGTTAATTTGTTCACCTCGATTGAGGGCAAATATAACCCAATGAAAAGGCACCCTAGCAGAGCAAAAATAACTCAGCTCATAGGTTTAATAACGTTATTCATATTAGCTCCATCTAATATTGTTATTAGTAAAAAAGTGATGATCTCCATTTTTATAATCTATTTTGCTTAAAGCTCAACTAGCTGAAACGTGCTAACCGATGAGATGTAAAAATTATTTTGCATAATTGTTAACTAGGTCACTTTCCTATTTGCTGTGAAACAGGTTAGTTGTATCGTTTTTTGTTTGTAACTAATAATTATTTTCTGTAAAAGAGCATGATTATAAATAATTAACTTTTCTATGTTTAAATGGACTATTTATTCTGCTTTATTAATTTAGTTTGAGCAGGATTAAATAGCGTTTTTTGTTTTTTTAATAAATAATAAGAATAACGCCAAATAAAAGTAGTAAGCACAGAAGTTATTTTTTAATAAGAGGTATTGTTTAGTGCATCAATTTGCTATTTTCCACCAAAAAATATCATTACTTTTTAATCATATTGGTCTTGAACCAATAGAAAAAACATCCAAACAGGAAGCTTTCAGTTTAACTATCGATAATAAATTTGACTTTTATTTGGGGTTAATTGATCAGTTTGATTGATATATTTTTACTGATTTAGGTCATGTAAATGAGTTAACGCAAAGAAATATTACTCTTTTATCTTTATTTCATTTTAATAATTTGACCCAGCTACGTTGGCAGCCAATTGCCGCAGTGAATGAAAAACAACATCTTATATTATGGGTGAAATTGCTTTTATATGAGATCAATGAATATGAAATTATTGATACTTTTGAATTATTGCTTGAAAAATCAGAACAATGTGTAGCTGAAAAATAATAGATTAACTTAAAAATAAAGGGTTTTATGATACCTAATATCTCACCAATTTATAATAATATAACGCCTAATACCAATTATGCCTCAGATGATGCATCTGGCGGCCAAAATGGCATGCAAAAAACTGAGTATCAAGGGCGTAATATTATTAAGAATAGCGAATCATCGTCCATCTTGTTACAGCACAAACCCCCATTTTGATACTGAAACGGCTCTAGACAGTAATCAAAAGCGGAGTCACGCTGGTATTAATTTTGGGATTGATGTAACGCCACCGGAACTTCCAGCAAAACCTACTGTGGTGGAAAATAAGTTAACCCACCCACCGTAGTTTCCTCCTAAGTCAAAGTTAGGTGCGACAGAAACCCTGGCTATACCAGCAGAAAAAGCGGTTGCTAAATTGCTATCTGGTGAAGTTGGTAAATTTATACCATCGAGTGCGGCAAGTATAATTGGCGATGATGGTATCCTTCTAAGTAACCAACGAAATAATAAGCTTTTGCTGGCTGAGGTAACTTTAGTTAAAGTACCGGATGGTAAGTTATTACCCGTAAATCGCGTACAAATTACGGATCGGAATGTGGCAATGATTAGCGAGTATCCTAAAACAGAATATTTAGAAAGTTATTTTAAAATGCTATCTGATAATCAAACGCCGCTTCTAGTTGTCTTGGCATCAAATAAGGACATTGAGACTGGAGGCTTACCTGAATATTTTAAGCAAAGTGGAAAGTATGGCAGTGTATCAGTTGAAATTGAAAAGGTTCTAGAAAATCGATCTGTTGGCAAATTTAACTGTGACGCGTATCAAATAGAAATTAAGGAAGGTAAGCATTCATATCAAGTGCCTGTTATTCATATTAATAATTGGCTAGGGAAAAATAGCATCGATAATGAAGGGTTAAAGGCTATCACTGCTCGTATTAATCTGGCAAGCCATGACCATTCGACTGAGCTTTACCAAAAAAATAGTAAAACAGTACATGATCTCAATAAAGTATTACCAGTAATACTTGGTAGTAAAGGATATGACCGCTTGGCTTTTTTAGTTGCTGCAACTCAAGTATTTAAACCTAATAATAAATTGAGTGCTGAAGAAATGATTAACGAAATAAAAAATTCCACTAGCACAAAATATTAAATAAAGAATTACAGCTGGAGTTACGTAAGCAATTTGAAGAAACGAAGGGCAATTACATTCGTGAAAAAAGATTATCCGCTAAGATGGATGAAGATACGACTAAATTAAAAAATGCTACTGATACAGATATGCTTCCCACCAAATTAAAGAGAATGTTAGGTGATCCAGAGGTACCCGCACCACCATTACCGCCACGTAGAATGTCAGCAGAAGACCAACAACAAACTGCACTATTAGCTAAAGATTTATTTAAAAGGTTAGCGGACAACTTTAGTGATGCCAACATAGACAAATCACAATATATTGAGAAAGTTGAGAATCAATGATTTGGCAATATCTGGACCGCAAAAGCAACGGCTGTGACAGCCTAGAATGGTCAGCCTCTACCCACTAATCGGGTACAAATTGCTGGTCAGAATGTGGCTATTGCTTGCCAATATCCAAAACCAAAATCAATGGAAGATTATTTTAAGATGTTGGTGGCTAATTAGACACCTGTGCTGGTTGTATTGGCATCAGAAAAAGATATTAATCCAGAATTTGGCGAGAAATTGCCCGAATATTTTAGAAAAAGCAATCAATATGGTGATGTTTTAGTCACTGCAAAAGGTAACGGTGAGGGTAAATTAGCTGACGGATTAGATTATCATCAATATTTATTACAAGTCACTGATAAAGTTCAAGATGCTAAAGTTACCATACCTATTATTCATGTTCCTAATTGGCCGGATCGAACTGCCTCTGGTAATAAAAGATTAAAAGAATTAGCTGAGCTTGTTAATGCAGTTGTCGATAAGAAAATTGATATCCATCAGAAAAAGGGAAGCAGGGCGATAAATGATAAAAATAAATTATTACCAGTAATACATTGTCGAGCTGGGGTTGGGCGTACTGGTCAACTACTTGCCACAAGGGAATTAATAAAACCAGAAAGTAATTTAAGTTTAGAAAAAATTGTTAGAGATATGCGTAACACACGTAATCGACAAATGGTTCAGACATCAGAATAAATGCAAGCGTTGGCTATGTTAGCTGCTGAACAGGGTAAATCAATATTCGATAAAAAAGCGTGAGCTATATTTTAAGTCACTAATCTATATAGTATAAATTGGTTTTTCTTTTCCTGATAATTGCCTGTACATACGCTGCTGCTGGTTTGTTTTTAGTGCCCTTCAGTAGCGTTAAATACAGGCCTATTTTTTGCTGTCAATCGCATTTTCGGTATAAATTCAATATGGTTATTTGTTAATAACCTTATGGTAAATATGTTGGATAAAGTCAGGCGGCCCGCGGTATTAAAATAAACAACTATTTTCAGCAATGCTTATTAGCTTTAGTAGCCTAACATTCATTTGTCTCCGCTATCCTCAATGTGCCAGGCTAATGTTTAACCTGCTTTAAACGATTACGTTAGATTATGATCATTAACCTTTTTATGAAAAATATATACTATTCAATCAGTATCAATGACTAGCCCTTATTTCCTGACTAAGATAGATATCTACAGAATATAGCAACAGTAACAAATTGCCAAAGGTGACTCTACAATTACTCTGGTAGGTCAGTATGAATAATTTATTATCCTGAATGCGATAAAACTCAGCAAGTTGGCTAAGATTTATGACATTATCAAGGAATGTAGTAACAGAAATAGAACGTCAAATTTTAACTAAACTAATTTTCAACGGTAATTAAGTAAATATACATAGTGTTGCAGTTATTATATTGCCTAGTTATAATTTTTTTAGTTTGATCCGTTGCTCAGGACGACCCTAGTTGTTAGGAGGAATGATTGCCTGGTTGATTTTATTAATAGCCGGTTTACTTGAAATCGTTTGGGCAATAGGATTGAAATATACCCAAGGATTTACCAGATTAACATCCAGTATTATCACTTTAGTTGCCATGTTTGTTTAGTGTAGTATTATTAGCTTACGCAATGAAAACATTGCCGACGGGTACTCCGTATGCGGTTTAGACAGGTATTGGTGCAGTTGGTGGTACGGCGATAATTGGAATTATTTTCTTGGTGAATCAGCTAGTTTATTCCGCTTATTAAGCCTGGGACTAATTTTTGCTGGGATTATTGGGCTAAAACTGGCACATTAATTTTAAAGTTATTTATTATAGCCAAATATTTATTTTGTCATGGCATATTTAATACGGGGTGTGGATATTTATTCACGCCCTGATTAATTTAGTACTGAATTTCGCTAATCATAATTAAAATTTGTATGGATAATAAGTGAGTTTAGTTTATTTATATATTGTTACTAGTGGTATTTTATGCAAAAAATCAGCATGGCAAATTGTAAATATAATCAGAATAAAATAAATTAATAAACTATTTATAAAATATTATTTGTTTTATTACTGAATTTGGTAAATATTACTTTCACATCATAAAAAAGGTAATATTAATAAATAATAAAAATATTATTATAATATTTTTAATGTTAGGTAAATTTGGCTATTATTTGAAAAATAATTTACTAGATTAAGTGATTAAATTAGTTACTATCTCTTGATAAATTATTATATCAATATAGTGAACGGTTAAGAAAAAGTTCTCTTGTCGGTTTTTCTTGATAATTATCTCATCATCGGTATGACAAAAATAACCGGTTCGGTTAAACCCGCTATTTATCCTTTTTTTGATAGCAAATCATGATCAAATAATTATTGAGATTAAAAATAAAACTTATTAATTAATTTTATCGAGATTTTTATGACAATATTAACGGTCTATTTTTGTGGTACAGGAGTTACTAAATTTGAGGATTCAAATAAGCAGTACTGGCAAGGTGAATTAGTCTCGATGTTGGCATCAAATAATTTAAGTCGTTAATTTGCAGAATGGATTATTTATTGATGGTCCTGGAAGTGGAAATCTTTAGCAAGATGAACTCTGGGTAAAAGATGGGAATTATTATAATTGGACTGGAGTAGGTTTTGGTAAGGGTTGGGAAGAAAATGTGCGGCATGCGATCGATATCATTAAAGATAATTTTGATTGGCAGAGAGAGAAACTGATTGAAAAACAGTATAACCTGCTTAAAAAAGCCAATATAGCCATTGATGACATAGAAGTATCAGGTTCTTATTTTTGGCGACATTATGATTATGGCAATCGAAAAATTTCTCAGCAGCAATTACAACAACAAATTATTAAGATGTATCGCAAAGGCGGGGTTATTCCTAGTCAGGTTAATATAGTAGGTTGGAGCCGAGGAGCAATTAGCTGTCATATGCTCGCCAATGCAATGTTAGAAGATGAGCTTTTAAAATAAATTCCAGTAAATATTTTTGCTATTGATCCTGTGCCTGGCCCATTAAATTTCCAAAATGAAAGGGTTTCGTTAGGTAAAAATGTTAAAGAATATGTCGCTTTTTATGCCAAAGACGAACGTTCGAAGGGTTTTTGCTGTGTAATTCCGAAAACGGACGGATAGTGCAACGATTGTTCATATATTTCCGATGCGCGGTCGATATGCAACTCTTGTCGGTAATGCATCTCTTGATAGTGTTAGCGAAAGCAAAGTTTTATATGAGCCAGGATTAATTGTTCGTCACTTCACCGAAGTCTGTTTAACTCGATGGGGTGTCAAGTTAGATAAAAAGTTGGAATTGAGCGGTTGCGATTTATTAGAGCTACATCAGTCGATAGCAAAAAATAGTGATCTCTATCAAGACATACAAAATTATTCCTATACGCAACTCACTGAAAAAAGTGGTAATGAACGCTATATTTCCTATGGTGATGAAGGTAGTGAATTTTTTTTAATTAGAGGTAAGCTATTATTGCTAGAGTCAGTGTTAATTTCTGATTTCTTAGTTGATCCTTTGATTTATGATAGTATTAAATAAAAAATCAGTGAATAAACCTTAATTAAATAAATACTTGTTTATTAGATATTTTTATCTAGAAGTGTATTTACATTGTAATAAATAAGTGGAAAAATCTGCAGTAACTCCTATAAGAATAATAGAGAACAAAGTTCTCCATGCTTAATTAAGCTAGATTAGGAGAGGTTTATTATGATTCGTCCATTAAGGTTATTTACAACTTTAACAAATGATTTATATTCTGACAGATTTGATAAGATAGATAAATTATTTAGTCACTTAACTAGTGTTAAGCCGTTATCATTACCAAATGAGTCCTATAATTTAAAGAAAATTGATGATACTCATTATGAACTAATAATCAGTGTTCCAGGTTTTACTGAAAATGAATTAGATGTTTCTTTTTCTAATGGGCAATTGTTTGTTGTTGGTGATCATAAAGAAGAAACTCAAAAAAAGGTGAATGGCTTCACCAAGATATTTTTTATATATCCTTTTCTGCCCAATGTTCATTAGGTAAAAATACCAAAATCCAAAATGCTGAATTATGTGATGGCTTACTTAAAATTCACCTTGAATATGAGATCCATAAAGATGAAAAGGTAAAAAAAAATTACAATCAAAAAAGGCAAAAAATGAGTCTAAAAAATTAAAAGTCACTAAAAAACCAGCAGTGGCTAAAAAAACAAAAAAAAACTAAATAATCTGCTGAAAATTAGGTATTACCTAATTAATTTGAATTGTAAAAAATAAAAACCTTGCCAATATTATGCGAAGCTTTTTTTAGTTGTTGCATTATTGGAATCAATATAAATTCTTTCTTTCAATACTAATAATTTTTTTAGTAGTAGAATTTGATGTGTTTTTAATTTCAGGGTTGTAATAAAAATTATTGATCTAAAATATTAAAATAATAGTGTAGTAGGAATTATATTATGAATAAAATTCTTGTTTTAAAATCCAGCATCATGGGAAATAATTCTCAAACAAATGCTTTGATAGATACTTATCGGACGGAAAGACAATTAAAAGGATTAAAAGATGAAGTCGAGATACGTGATTTAGCTAAGCTTAATCTTCCTGTATTGAATAATGAACTATTTAATTCGATGCGAGGAGCGAGTAATTTCAGTGAAAAAGCCTTTAACGCTGTCTCCCTATCAGATAAATTGATTGCCGAACTGAAAGAGAGTGATATCGTGGTTATCGGTGCACTCATGTATAATTTGAATGTGCCAACTCAGTTGAAAATTGGTTTGATCTTGTTACCCGTGTAGGCGTTACGTTTAAATATACGGAAACTTATCCGATGGGATTACTTGAAGGGGTACGTGCAGTTGTTGTCAGTTCTTGTGGTGGTATCCACTTGGGACAAGAGACGGATGCAGTGACTCCTTATCTGAAATCAGTTTTAGGATTGATTGGTGTCACTGATGTGGAATTTATTTATGCCGAAGGTATGGATATAAAACCTGATGGGCAAAAACAAAGGATTGCTAATGCTAATGCCAAAATTGCGAGTCTTATAGCGTAAGCATGATGATTTGCTTACTGGCATTTTACATGCCAGTAAATGCAAATCTGCTCAGTTTGGCGCTGCTATTTTTTCTATATAAGCAGGTAACTCGTTAACTAAAGTATCAACAATGAGTCTGACTTTACGCGAAAGGTAAGGGGTTTGGCCATACAGCATAAATAGAGAAGGTTATTTCAACCGCATGAGGCATGATTTCTTTCAGGCTCCCGTTGATCAGTTCTTCTCTGACTAACCAGTCAGGAAGCCAGGCAAAACCTGCATCTGAAATAATCGCATCTTTTATTGCTTGCATGTCATCCATTATTAATCTTGTTTTTGGTCTGAATTCGTATATACCACCGTTATCGCCTTTGAGGCGCCATTTTTGTATTTGATTTGAACGGCTATAAGCGACAGTATAATGTTGAGCCAACTCTTTAATTGTGCCTGGTTCACCCATTTGAGTAAGATAAGAGGGGGAAGCGCAAATCGTCATACGATACTGGCCTATTTTTCGCGCGACTAGATTACTGCTATCAGGTAGTGTGCCAATATAGATTGATAAATCAATTCCTTCTTCGATAAGATCGATGAATGACATTTCTAGCTCTAGCTCTAGCTTGGGGTACTGTTTTATTAAGGCAATGAGCAGGGGTGCTATACATAAATGGCCAAATAATACCGGCATCGAAAGCCTAAATTTTCCACAAGGATCATGCTTACCGCTGTCAAGGATGTCTTCTATCTTTTCTATCTCATCAAGTGCACATCGGTAATATTCATAATACAGCATTCCTTCCTCTGTTAAACTTTGCGTGCGGGTTGTTCTATGAAATAGGGTTACACCCAGTCTTGCTTCTAATTGCTCAATTTTTTTTTTTGCTACCGATGAGCGGGTTAGATGTAATTTTCCGCTGTTTGAGAGAAGCTGTCAGCTTCAGCAACAAATACCAGAAGGCTATTTAGTACACTTTTCATTTGATTATTGCCATTCAGACATAAAATTATCTTTATAAATAATGGACAGAAACATTCAATGTTAGAAATAATATAAAATTTAGTAATGCTTAAAACAGGATAGGATTTTATTATTTTTAATATAGATGAAACATTGTGGTAAACAGCGTTAAATATTTTAAACAGAAATAAAAGACTAATGCGTTGATTTAAAAAATTTATTTTAGCTAATAAAAAAGTGATCCTCAACAATTAGACTATATTTGAAACTATGCTTTTTATCAAGAATTTAATAAGTTCGATTTTATAAACTGTTATTTTTAATTTAAGGAATGATATTAATGATAAGTTTATCTCATATATCTGGCTTAGTATTGGATGGCTTACTTGGTTTTGTTATGCAACGTGGACGTTTTTGTTTAGCTGACGGATTAAGAGATTTTTATTTATTCCGTGATAGTCAAATGATAATTGCAATCTTAATAGTTATTTCTACTCAGAGTGTCGTGCTGTTTGGCTTGCAAAGTCTAGGATTAGTCATACTCCCCTATACCAAATTTTTATGGTTAGCAACTATTGCTGGTGGTATTTTATTTGGTATTGGAATGGCATTGGCCGGATCTTGCTCTACTGGAGCCTATTATCGAACCGCTGAAGGTTTAGTTGGTAGTATTGTTGCTATTATGGGCTTTATCCTATCCAGGTGGTTAGTCCGTTTGCCGGTGTCAGTAAATCTTTTTTTTCACCAATTACCTACCAGGTATTAAATAGCAGAATAATAACGCAAAATTTTCATTTATCACACTATATAATCATGCTTATTTTAATATCACTAACAATCTATTTGGTTATTAGACATATCAGGCAGTGGAAACAGATTAAAGTAGCAAAGATAACAGCAAAAAAAGTAGGAATCGGTCACCTATTATTTGAGGCTCGCTGGCACCCATTTATTACGGCAATGTTGGTAGGAATTATTGCGCTATTAGCCTGGCCGGCAAGTTTATCTGCTGGTCGGATTGGCCGGCTTGGTATTAGCGGACCTAGCGCGCAATTATTTTCATTATTGATTAACGGTAATTTAAAATTTTTTAACTGGGCTGGCTATTTATTAATCGGTTTGTTATTGGGATCATTTATTGCTGCCAAGGATAGTCAAGAGTTCAGATTTAGAAACCCAGGTTTGACTACCGTGGTAAAAAGTTTTATTGGTGGTTTATTTATGAGGATCGGTAGCGGTTTAGCGGATGGCTGCATGCTAGGTAATACATTGATTAATACTGCTTGGTTTTCATGGCAAGGCTGGGTGTTTATTCCTTGTATTATTTTCATTAGTTGGCTCACTAGTTACTTTACTGTGATCCGTCCATGGCAAATAAAATCATAGAGGTTATTGCATATGAGTGAAATTCAACTAGATACTAGAGGGAAGTTATGCACATATCCACTAATTCAAGCGCAAAAAGCGATAGATTTAATGATAAACGGTGATATTTTAGTTATTAAATATGATTGTGCTCAAGCAACGGAGAATATTCCAAAGTGGGCGGCTAAATCAGGTCATGAAGTGATTAATTTTCAACAAACCAGCAACGCCCAATGGCAAATTACTTTTAAAAAAGGTAAATAAGATAATTATATTGAATAAATAAGGTTATTCAATAAAGGCTTCAGGTTGGTAAAATAGAGAACGTAGTAAGCTAAATAATACTATTTGATTAAGAATCTGGCTAGGAATGAGTTATTTCCGTCCCTGGCATGGATTTTCGAATGCTTAATTTTTTTAATTTTGTTTTATGGTAGTCTGCTTGATTGTACCCGTTATTGAGACCGAGTCTGTCGCCGTTGATCTAGGATAACATCTTTTATCATGGGGAAGGCTGCAGTCAGGCTCGTTTGTTGCTAATGATATTGGCCTTGAACTTTTAGTCGCATTATTCTGCTCTGCTGTTTGCTCAACATCGTTAATTTGTTCGTCCATAAACACCGTACTCATTGAGATAACGCTATAGCCAAGCAGGATTATGGAAATAAATAGTTTAGATAATTGTTTCATTAGCTTTCTCCATCATTAAATAATAATAATAATTATTTAATGATGGAGAGCATTCAGCCATTACAAATAATTACCTAAGTAAAATTTTAGGTTAATAATATTAATAGATTGATTGCTACTATTTTAAAGGCTATATATTAGTATTGCTAAAGTAACAAATACCAATAAGATTTGTAAAATTGATTGAGTTGTTTTGATTTTGTTGTATTACATTCTTAATGATAGAACAATGGGTGAATTAGTTTAAAAAATTATCTTGTAATACTGTGGTTTTGAAAACAATAGTATATTCATTGTTTGATTGAATTATATCTTTATTAAATTTGATAAGCATTTTATTTTTCGTGCTGTTATTAAATATTTATTATTATAAATAACGCGTTATTTAAATATCCAATACCGTTCATTACTATGATAATAATTAAAATATTTATATTTCGATTATTGATTGAGTTTTGTTATTTTTAATTTTTCACTAATCTATTTTATTGATAATTTGATAGCTAAGACAATGATTTTAATTTTATTTTAAAATCAGCATGCTAACTATAAATAATTATAACTATATAAACAAAATCACAATTTTTTAATTAATTGATGATGATATTTTTATTAGTAGAATTTTTGTTTTAAGATAATTATATCTTAGATGTTAAGTAAGTTAAGTTTGACAAAAAACCAGATACTTTATAGTTTTTATCAAACAAAGATTTATAGTGAAAAGGCTCTATATTATAACAATAATCTGTTGTATTAACTGATATTATCAGTATTGATTTTTGTAAGTTTTGATTAATGAGTATAGAGTAAAATACCTCTTCTTTATTAATTGTAATAAAGAGGTATTTATTAATTAAACGCTTTATTTATATTGCAAAATTATGACTTATAATAAGCCTTCTGCAATATTATTTTTTTTAACTCTTCTTCTGTTTCTGAGGTATCATCGGTAGTTGCTCAAGTTGTACCAGTAACTGCTCCAGTGCCCTGTTCAGCTTTATAAATAGCTTGCTCTATTTTCTTAAAAAGTTCATTGGCAGAATCGATGAATGTGGTAACTAAAATACTAAAGCTTTCCTTCGCATTATTAACAGCCTCAGAAATAGATAATTCAGTCACACTACACTATTAGCAACATTGGTAACTGCTTCAACATCGCTGTTAGCAACATTTAAACCTGTTTCAACAGCAGTTTTAACAACATCAGCACCAGTGTTAACAGCTGTATTTGCAGCATTTTCTGCTGTATCAATAGCAGTTTTATTGCTTTCTAAAACTTTATCTACACCAGAGATGTTTAAATTACCTATTGGGTTAGCGATAACTGACATATAACCAAATGTTAAAACAGAAGCGATAGCAACTCTTTTAAAATAAAAGCGTTTTTATCGCTCTATTTTAAATGACTATATTATTTTTTAAAAAGATATAACAATATTTGTAATAAAATAATTTTTTTACCAGCAGCAAGTTGCATTTGAAAAAAAATTTAATCAGTAGTAGTTACTAAATAAGGCGCAGTATGTTATTTATGATCTTGGCGATAGAGTGTTGACTCTTCGATGCGAACACCATTAGGTAGTAGGCAATAATCAACTTCGCCTTTAGCTGTCTTCATAATTTCAATTTTTCCCTTTTGCTTAACACAATAAACTGAAGCAGGGTTTGCCATGCCGATGGGTTTAGCGGGCGGAATGATTCTGTTGTACTAATACATCCGACAAAGTAAATAAGTGCTAGCAGTAAGGGTATCTTTCTCATAAATTTTTACTCAACCAGGTGGTGAACGAATAGATCAATTATAGTATATAAGTTATTATATCATTTATGGGAGAAAAAGTTTTACATAAGAGATAGCAAATTTTAATTATTATATTTTGCTATGTTATTATATTCATAGATGAATTTTTTTATTTTTTATTAAAAGTAGCTTGTATAACACTATACTAAAAATAATATAAAATTCACATCAAATATTTATATTTAAATATTTGAATTTTATTAAAATAATTTAATAAAAATTATAAAATAAAAGGATATGTATGAATAATAATCAATCATTTTCGACAGGTGTTATTTTTTATAAAGGGGAAAATTATATTGGTGATAAATTTTTATATGTTGAGTCTAATGAAGAGTATCGGCTCTCTGAAGAATTAAATGATAAATTTAGTTCTGTCAGAGTCGGTAGACTTTGACAAGTTCAAGGATTATGCGTCAAATAATGCCCCTGGTAACATAACAAAAATTTGGGAATATGATACACTTGATCTATCCGAAATAAAAGGCTTATCAAGATTTACTGTATCTCCTAAATATACTGATATACTAGCGATATTACTTAGCAATAATACAGGCAACAATATATTTTATCAACTTGTATTTAATATTTATTTTGTAAGTAACCTAATATATATTAAAGCAAATACGGATTATCAATGTATTGGTTCCTTTCCACAAGATGGTAATTTATATAATGCTACTATTACTATTACTATTACTATTACTATTACTATTACTATTACTATTACTATTACTATTACTATTACTATTACTATTACTATTACTATTACTATTACTATTACTATTACTATTACTATTACTAGTAACAAGAATAGACATGCTATTCGTGCTCAAGTGAGTTTTAAATATAATATATCGACTAACGAAATTGAGATCATGATGTCTAATCAAAATTTTCCATCAATGCTATTATTTTAAAAAGCAGAAAGAAATAGATTTTGTCTAAATATTAATCATGCTTAATGTGCGTTTTTTTAACAGAAAATGTAGTTATTTTAATCTGACAGAAGTATTAATTGTTTATGTAAGATCTATCAGATTGAATTCAATCTCTTAAAACGAAAATGATCAACTTATAAATGTATTAAAAATTCATTACTATTTTTTGCTCTATATTAATACTTAAATCTTGCAGGTTCTTTATTACCCATTTCTTTCAGGATAATATTGGTATATTCAACTACCGCACCTCTGACATGATTATTATCCTGGTCAGGGAGCATTGTTAACGCATGAACGATTTCATGCATAAATGCGTGGGTAAAACTAAACAGGGCATAATTACCATTTTCTAACTGATACTGTTCTTTATATTGCTAAACAATTTACTGGATTGGTAGTAAGAGATATAATTTTTTTGCCTTTTTTAGTTTTTATCTCTTCAGCAGTTACGGTTATGCTAAAAGCATCATGGATTGATAGATGCCATTTATCACCATCGCAAAGATGGGTATCGTAAGCATAATTAAATAATCGCCTAAAAGTTGTATTTTCGTCATAGGCCATGCCCATGAGAGTGGAAAGTTCTTGATTACATAATTGATATTGCTCTTCATTTAATTTTTTTCTGTTTCTGATTTAATTCTATTATCGAATAAAAATAGTGATTTTACCTGTTCTGATGGATGTGATTTATTACTGTTGGTTGCAATCTTATCATGAGATTGTCTCGCTGGGGATGGATCATCTGATCACATTTTTAAATCGGTATATTTTTTGCTAAATTGCCATCATTATTATTAGATGGTTGAGTATATAGCGAAGAATAGGATATTTTTTATTAAAATTAATTGGCAATATATTTAAAAATGATTCGCTAAATTTAGTTATGATTATTTATCTGTATCCTATCAAGCTTATTTTTTATACTAACAAATTTCAATTTTATTATGCTTATTTATAGGTTATTGTAAAAGATGACAATCAATCATCAATAAATAGAGCGCTTATTTTCAAAACTATCTGTTTATTTAATGAACTATAAATTGATTGTAAATCAATAATATATTCTTTATTAAAATAATTTTTTGCTAATTAATCCATTGTAGCAGGAGTATGTTTTCTTTCATGAGCTTTATATTATGCTCGACATGCTAGATATAAATTGTCATCATATTATTTTGGCTTGAACAAGATACGTATAAAAAGCAAAATCAACTTTACCTACCGAAAAAATTTTTCATTTGTATACTATTTAATATTGAAATTTTATGTTGATTCATCTATTTTACCATTTAAGAATTAAAATGATTTAATAATTATGCAACAAATGATATATTTTATTTTACTGTTGCTATCAAAATAATGCAATAACCCTTAATTTTGAAAAACTATAAATAAAAATAATATGGAATTAAGCCAACGAATTTTAATAATATTATTACTTTAAATAAAATATACTTTTCTTACTTAAGGGTATTTTTGTTATCAATATGATAAATTTGCATTACGTAAATTTATCTGATAATTAAGATATAAAGAAATAAATTTCAATATATCTTTTAAAATAGCAATGCTAGTGGAAATAGTCTTATTGTATTGTTTTCTCCCAGCTTTGTTCAATACTATTATCATCGGAATTGGTGCTTTTGAGTAAAATTGTTTAATTATTTTCTAATATGTAGCATTTAGTATAATCGATATCAACTGAGTAGGGTTAATTAGTTTCTTTATTTAGCCAAACATTAACACTAGCTTCAATTGTAATCTGGTTAAATATAATAAAAGAGGAAATAGTAAATATCTTAACTAATTTTATCATAATTTACCTTCAATATTGTTAGAGAAAATTATATTTAATAGTAGATTATTTTTAATTAAAATAATAATATAATTAACTTATAAATAAAAAAATCATTTCTTTATTTGATAGTTGAAATAAAGTATGCGTGATAAATAGTTCTAAAATAATAAATTTACTAAAACATTAAAATTATCTGCTCTGTTGTATTAATGTTGAGACTTTGATTTTTATTAGACTGTAATAATTGTTAGACATTTAAAGTCTAAAAAGCACCTTTTGAATAGGGAATTTGCACATTGATAGGAATTTTTATTTTGAGATAAGTTTCATTCAGGTGCTAGGTTGTACGATAGATTTTCGTTTTATGTTAGCAATGCTTGCCAGTTTTGGCGTAAATAATAAGGCTCAGCGATGATGAATGGGATGATCAACAAAGATACCCCTTGCCTACATAATCTCATCTAAATTACACAAACTTAATGGTAAGCTAAATATTAGCGTGGACAAATTTAAATTGCGTTGACGGGATAATTGAGGCGTTTAAAAGTTTTCCTGACAATACTCATGGCTGTTTATATCAATTTAATTCATTATCAAACCTGCATTCGAACACTCATCTTTCTTAATCTGACAGAGATAAATTATTTAATCGATTATACAATTTTTAATATGAGGAACAGGCACGTTAAATGGAATATATTTTGATTTATTTTATTTAATATTTTATGTATCTTATATCATAAACACTCACTATCAATATATCCTATTATTAAAATAGATTTTATTATGACAAATAACATTAATCCGATGTTTAATAATAATAAATTTAAATTAGGTATTTTTTCTGTTAATTGTTCTGGTGGTTTAGCCATGACAAAAGTAAAAGAAAGTTGGCTGAATTCATGGTAAAATAATCTTAAAATAGCCCAACTTGCTGATAAAGCAGGTATAGAGCTTTTATTACCGGTTGCTAGATGGTTAGGTTATAAAAGGAGATCGTCTTTTCATGCTAATGTATTAGAGCCAACAAATTGGCCTCTGCATTATTGGCATTGACAAAGAATATTGGCATATTTACCACCGTACATACTTCTTTTCATCATCCGGTTGTTATTGATAAGGAACTTGCGACAATAGATGATGTTGGTAATGGTAGGGCAGGATTAAACGTTGTATGTGGTTGGAATACCACTGAGTATGCCGCGTTTGGAATAAAATTCTGGCAACAGCATGAAGACCGTGATCGTTATAGCCACGAATGGTTTGATGTAATTAAAAATTTGTGGTGGCGAAAAGAACCCTTTGACTGGAATGGCCAATTTTTTAAATTAAAAGACATTTATAGTTTTCCTTTATGAAAAAATGTTATATGGTTAAAAGAGCAAGCAAAATTACAAAACAGAAAGATGCCACTTGGTTTATTAACCGATTGTTATGTGGTTTGCCGACCAACGCGTAAAGAAACAGAAGAATATCTGCGCTATTACTCACAAGAAAATGCTGATTAGCAAACAGTCGATAGCATTATGAATTTAATGTTTAAGAATACGCAATCCTTTCCAAAGGAGCAATTATATTTAGCGCGAAATCGGTTTTCTGCAGGCCACGGTGGTTATCCGTTAGTAGGTTCACCTGACGATATCAGCAACAATATCGTAGCGCTTTATAATGCCGGATTATCCGGTGCAGCATTATCTTTTGTTAATTATTTGGACGAGCTCCATTATTTTAGAGATGTGAAGTTTTACCGCGTTTAGAAAAACAGGGATTAAGAGAACATTTTGATTTGTAATAGGAAAAATTTTTCATCTAAAATAGATATTTTTTGTATCAAAAAATATTTTAATTCTAAATTTTATATTTCTTAATTAATAAATGCGTATTTTTATTTATTAGCATTAAATCGTTTTTATAAATGCTGATGCATATTATCAATTCGATTAATGCTACCAGCAAAGTATCATCTAAACATTGACAAGTGTATTTTGCCAGTTTTTACTATCTAAAGTAATTATTGCTATAGGATGTAGAGTATATTCTTGTGTTGGTAGCAAGGTATTAGACTTATTATCTATTACTGGTTATAAAAAATATATCCATAAATAAAGTCACCTTGATCAGTAGCTAAATAATTAATATTTGCATTAACAACTAATTCGACATCAAAGTAATTAACTTGCTTTGTCTCTTGTTCATATATTTCAATTAACTTCACTGTAATTCTTCTTAGATATATCATGCATAGTGTTTTATAAAATTTTTATTTTAGATAAATAGGTTATTTTATATTTACCTTTATTGAAAAGTAATTCATTTTTATTATCAACATCACATTTATATATTATTTTTCTTGTTGGCTATTTTGTACAGTTTGATTTTTTTAACATAAAAAATAATCCATTTTATTAGTTTATATTTTATAATGTTATTACATAACTATATAAATGAATATGATATTTACCCATTCATATTTTAATTGCATAAATCTTCCTTGTTATTATATTCTATTTTGATGAAAAGTTATTTTTATAAGTTAATTTTTGAAAAAAATTATGATAAATATAATTTATTATTTTTAATAAATAATAGAAGACTATCATAATTAAAAAATAAAGGTGTTATGATTTTGGCGTTTATGTGTTTACTTTTTTTTCTATGTAAACGCACCATTAATAATAATTAACCAATTCTATATAGTATTATAAAATGATGCTAGAGGGTTTTTCTTATTTACTAATTTATTATTGATTTAAATTAATTTTTTTCATGGTTATGAGCTTTGGCCGATTTTACCATTTTGATTGTCATAGTTTGTCAGAGATATTAATGCTTTTACACTTTATATCCTGGTTAAGTTAACAAAATTTCCTTCCCTTGGTGATTAGAGCGGCTAAACAAAAAATTAGCACTCTTTAAAGTGCAATCAAGATCAGTGGGACAGCACAACAGATATCATCTTCATAGTTTAGTTTTTATCGATATGAAAATTGTATTTAACGTTATACCGAACAAAATTCTTTAATTGAAATATTTTTAATAAGTTTAATATTATGTTTTTTCATCTAAATTTAGCAATCATTAACCCGATTATGTTATGCATTTTCGCTGCTGCTAACAGCATTATCTACTGATAGTATCCAGTGTTTGCAAGATAGTGATTTTTTTCCTCAGTATAATCGAATAATTGCCTAGCTTTTATCATTGCATAGTTGCTGAAATTTACTTTCATCGTCACAATAATGTATTTTATTTATGGATATATTGGATTTATATTCTTAGATTTGAGATAAAAAAAGTTATTTTATCTATATCGAGGAATGTAAAGGGTAGCTAATTGTAGCAAGTTATTGTGTTCAATTCTTATTGGCATGGATTGGAAATTTATATTTTAAATCAGTATATTGTTACTAATATACCATTAGTATTTATTTTTTGCTGAGTCTATTCAGGCATTAGTCGCGGGATTTATTCTAAACATATTAAGTTTCTGATTGATGTTATGTGTTAAAAATAAATAAATACTTTCTGTGTAAATTGACAGCAATCCCATCTTGATTTATTGATAGTATTGTAGGTTTTTTGTTGTTATTATGAGGTGTGATTATAAATATTGCTATTATGTTTAATTTATGTTGTCCATAGCAAAGAATTGGGAATATATCAATTAAACTGTAGAATTTGTATAGTGCGATGGCATTAACCAGCAAAATTAATTTTCTGGTTAATCTAGAGTATTGATTTTTCCATGCTTTTGATGTTTCGTAACAAACATTTTTCTTTACTTGTTGTTGTCCTATAGAGATATATTATCTTCGCTGGGTGGGTATAAATATGTTTTTACAGTCAATTATTTCTTTTTAGGCAATTGAAAAAAATTATTTTCTAAAAATAGAGTAAAAATAATTATGATTTCCTAATTTATCTTCTTATTGATTAAATTAAAAAATATTTTCAACCTTAACTATCAGCAATTCAATAACATTGATGTAAATACAATAGAATACTGCCAATCACATTTTTTAATCTTTTAGATAATTTTTCACCCAATTTAGTTGATCTTAAAACCCATCTCTTTGGCTCACGTTATTCCACCAGTGCTAATATTGATCGCAGTTGCTTAGGTGAAACAATCTAATATTTTTAGCTTACAGCACTGAAGGATGGGTTTTATTTACTTTTTTAAAGATTAAAATAGTTATATCTGTATTTAGTTAGATATTTTGTTAGGGGCTTCTTCATACATTTCACGAGTATCGTAATCTAAACAACTTAGCCCTTTCTTAGGATCTTCCCAACAAAGATCTATACCACCGTTTTTCTTTTCATATGTCCAAGATTCTGCTTTTACATCACCTTTAGGTGTTGGAACAATAACATAACCTAGCCTTGTGGTGTTATTATCATTGGCTATCGTAATAAAACTAAATCCTAGAGCAGCGATAATCGAAAAGATTTTGTATAATGATTTCATAATTTATCCTCCTAAAATAAATGAAAATCACTATTAACAATACACTAACATTTAACATTTAACATTTAACATTTAACATTTCACTAACTATTAATTTAATTAAAAGGATTATAATTAAATTAATGGCATTTATAGTGAAATTAACTATAAAGGATGCAAAATATATTAAATTAATAGCTGATTCAGCGTAAATGATTTTATCTCAGGAGTTAACTTGAAACTTTAGAAGCTCGGTTTCTGGGTTAAGGAAGCGGTGAAGATAGATTATAAAGTAAAAGAATAAATCAGTATCTGTGTAGTTATAATTATTGTTATGCCAGTTATTATCTTAATTTACTTTGAATAAAGTACAGTTAATTATCTAATTAACCTCTTCTTAATGTGAAGAGGTATGCTTGGTTTATTTAAGTGTTTCGCTAAGGAACGGAGCTAAAAACCTGTTTCTTAATTTCTATTTGTCGATACTATAGGGAGTATGATTTTTGTTAGTGGCGTAATATCAGTTGGCATCAAAACCTGCTTCAGCTAAAGTTTTTCCATTTTCTATTTCAGTTAAAATTGCTGTACTTAAATCTGTTTCAGTTAAATGTGTTACACCTAAATTTGTTGCAGTTAAATCTGTTGTAGTTAAATTTGCTGCAGTTAAATCTGGGTAATTCGTATCTCCTGATATATTCTCATTGTTTTTATCTGCTAAAGAAAGAGAGCCAAGTCCTAAAAGTGAGACAATAGTTAATGTATTAAATAATAATTTCATAATTTACCATTAAAGTATAAGCAACAAAAAAGTAACAATATTAATTTTATTATCCATAAAGCAATTACATTTTTATAAATGCAATAAATTGTCACCAAATAGAATTTTTTTAATTATTTATATAATTTTTCACACAAATGGTGTTAAAACCTCAGCTAAGCAGGAGTATCAATTCAATTAACCAATTTTTCTATGATCCCATCTGAGAATGGATGAATATATAATCTAATTTTTATGATGAACGCTATTGAGTTTACGGTGGTTATCAATTGCTTATCATTTAATTTTTAACTCTCACTAATTACCATTCTCAATTGAAACTATTGGCTTGAAGTCAAGGCTGTCTGGTGATTTTTGGTTGTGTAGGAAGCCATCCCACACCAGAGTGTTTCTCTATGGTATAATTAGACAGCATACAAATAAATTCTTTCTATAATAGCCGCTAACAACGAGTAATGCCATTTAGTGGTAATAAAAAACAACATACCAAAAAACTGAAAAATGCACGATAACACAACTAACACAAAATTAACGTCAGATAACGAATTAACGGCATCGACAGGCAATTTTAATCACTATCGTTTTAGTGTGGCGCCGATGCTTAATTGGACAGATCGCCATTGCCGTTATTTTCACCGTTTATTGACTAAAGAAGCGTTACTTTATACAGAAATGGTGACAACTAGTGCGCTTATTGATGGTAAAGGTGATTATCTGGCTTATAGTAAAGAGGAACATCCAGTTGCTTTGCAGTTGGGTGGTAATGAGCCTGCGGCTTCGGCCGATTGTGCAAAAATGGCACAGCAAAGTGGTTATGATGAGGTTAATTTAAATATTGGCTGTCCTTCAGATCGGGTCCAAAATGGCCGTTTTGGTGCATGTTTGATGCGTGAAGGCGCATTAGTAGCGGATTGTATAAAAGCAATGCAGGATGCTACTACGATCCCGATAACAGTAAAAACCCGTATTGGCGTTGATGATGACGATAGTTATGCTTTTTTGACCGATTTTATTGATAAAATTGTGGCAGAGAGTCAATGTAATTTATTTATCATTCATGCTCGTAAAGCTTGGCTATCGGGGTTAAGTCCAAAACAGAATCGGGAAATACCGCCTTTAGACTATTCACGCGTTTATCAATTGAAAAAAGATTTTCCTCAGTTAACCATTGTAGTTAATGGAGGTATCAAAAGCATTAATCAGGCTAAACAACATTTACACCATCTTGATGGTGTTATGATAGGGCGAGAAGCTTATCAAAATCCTGCATTATTAACTCAGGTTGATGTTGAATTTTTTGACCAAAGTAACCTGGTTGTCGATCCGATTGTCGCAGTACAAGCAATGTATCATTATATTGAGCGAGAGTTGAAACAGGGAACTTATTTAGGTCATATTACTCGTCATATATTGGGAATATTTCAAGCTATTCCGGGCGCTCGCCAGTGGCGCCGTCATTTGAGTGAAAATGCCCATAAAAAAGGCGCCGATGTAACCGTGGTTAAGCAGGCACTTGAGTTTATTACCGGTAAATAATTGACTAACCCTAGCTATTTTATCTATGCCATACCTGGGGCGCATTTAATTAAAGAGAACTAAAAGCGCGATCAAAATTAGCGAATAAATAGAGTATTTGACTAATAAAAGCGACTTTTATTTTATTTTTTTGTTCGCATTGTATGTCCTCGTTTTGGCTAATTTTTTCCAGACTATTTTGCATCAATTGTAGAGCATGATTAATTGATTGCTGAAAATCGGCTAATTCCTGATTTTTATCAAATTGTGTTAGAAGAGTGTCAAATTTATGATTGGCATAATGAAAAATAGTTTGAGATTCATCATTAGAAAAGCGGTTTTCGCCATAAACATGATTAATAAATGTATTGATCTCTTGATAACTATTCATAACAATTAAACTCCATTTAATTAAAAGGTTTCCTTATTAAAGAATTAATAAACTATATAAATATTCGCGAATAAAACAATCTGACAGTGCAGTTGATTAATGGTTATGTTTAATTAGTCGCTTATTAGCCATGATTGCAATATTTTTCGGAAAGTTCAGATTTATTGCCAATATTTTGCTATGTTTGATTGAGGAACATTGCAACATTTTCAGATTTTCTGTAAAAGATAACAGTGAAGAATCATTGAGGTTTTATCTCACATTAAATGATCAAATTGTCACGAAATAGCAGTAAATAGCATATACTGATGAGCGACTCTATTGATTAATGGGTAAAGAAAGTGCTATGGTGAAGAAGTATTCCGCAGAAACCGTATTTATTGGTCAGAAAGATCGTCAAATAGAGGGGCTAAAAATGCCACCTCACTCCTTAGAAGCTGAGCAATCGGTACTGGGTGGTTTGATGTTGGATAACGAACGTTGGGATCATGTCTCAGAACGAGTGACCAACGCAGATTTTTTTAGCCGACTACATCGCACCATTTTTGCTGAAATGCAACGTCTGCTTGAACAGAGTAGACCAATTGATTTAATTACTTTATCTGAATCGTTAGAACAGCAAGGCGAATTGGATAGCGTCGGTGGTTTTGCCTATTTAGCCGAATTAGCTAAAAATACCCCAAGTGCTGCCAACATTAACGCTTATGCAGATATTGTGCGCGAACGCGCTGTTGTTCGTGACATGATTGCGGTGGCAAATGAGATCGCCGATGCGGGTTATGATCCTCAAGGTCGCAGCAGCGAAGAGTTACTGGATTTAGCTGAATCACGTGTTTTCCAAATTGCAGAAACTCGTGCTAATAAAGATGACGGTCCGAAAGGAATTGAAGAGATCCTGTCTGAGACGGTGGAAAAAATTGAACAGTTATATCAGAAGCCTCATGATGGCGTAACCGGTGTCTCTACCGGTTACCAGGATCTGGATCGAAAAACGGCAGGATTACAAAACTCTGATCTGATTATCGTAGCAGCTCGTCCTTCCATGGGTAAAACCACTTTTGCGATGAATTTATGTGAATATGCGGCCATGATAGAAGAAAAACCGGTTTTGATTTTTAGTTTGGAAATGCCGGCTAATCAAATCATGATGCGTATGTTAGCTTCTTTATCACGTGTTGATCAAACTCGTATTCGAACTGGCCAACTTGATGATGAAGATTGGGCGCGTATTTCCAGTACCATGGGGTTGTTGATGGAAAAACGCAATATGTATATTGATGATTCTGCTGGATTAACGCCGACAGAAGTTCGTTCACGCGCTCGCCGGGTTTACCGTGAACATGGTGGTTTAAGTCTAATTATGATCGATTATCTTCAGCTTATGCGAGTTCCTTCCCTGTCTGATAATCGTACACTTGAGATTGCCGAAATTTCCCGTTCGCTTAAATCACTGGCAAAAGAGTTACAAGTGCCTGTGATCGCATTATCACAACTTAACCGTAGCCTGGAACAACGAGCGGATAAAAAACCGGTCAATTCAGATTTACGGGAATCCGGCTCCATTGAACAGGATGCGGATTTAATTATGTTTATTTATCGAGATGAGGTTTATAACGATAATTCAGATCTTAAAGGGGTAGCAGAAATTATTATCGGTAAGCAGCGTAATGGCCCGATTGGAACAGTACGACTGACTTTCAATGGACAATGGTCACGCTTTGATAACTATGCTGGGCCAATCTACCACTACGAATAATCTATCTATTTAGTTTTAATATGTTAATACGGAGAGTATAATGAAAGCGGCAGCCGCTGTCATTCACCGCCGTGCTCTGCGTCACAATTTACAACGAGTTCGGGAAATTGCGCCTCATAGCCGCATAATTGCTGTCGTTAAAGCTAATGCTTATGGGCATGGTTTACTAGAAACAGCGCACACAGTTAAAGATTTGGCTGATAGCTTTGGTGTTGCTCGTATTAGTGAAGCAATCGCATTACGTGAAAATTGCATCAATAATCCCATCTTATTATTAGAAGGTTTTTTTGAGCTGGCTGAATTACCTATTATCACCAGGCATGAGATTGACGTTGTTGTACAGAGTATTGAACAACTTGAAACTTTAGAACAGATTAAATTAGAAAAGCCGATAAAAGTTTGGATGAAACTTGATACCGGTATGCACCGTTTGGGGTTCAGACCTGAAGAGGCGGAAATATCTTATACGCGTTTGATGGCATGTCAAAATATTCAAAAGCCTATCAATATTATGAGTCATTTTAGTCGCGCTGATGAGCCTGGTTTACCCGCAGCGACAGAGCAACAATTGGCTTGTTTTAATGCTTTTATAAAAGATAAACCAAGTGAAAAATCGATCGCGGCATCTGCCGGTATTCTACTATGGCAAACATCACATTTTGATTGGGTGCGTCCTGGCATCATGATGTATGGCGCTTCACCACAAGGAGGTAAACAAGGCAAAGATTTTGGTCTCCTGCCAGCGATGACCCTCAAATCTAATTTAATTGCTATTCGGCAACATAAAGCCGGAGAGCCGGTCGGTTATGGTGGCGTTTGGGTTAGTGAGCAGAATACCAATCTTGGTGTAGTGGCAATTGGTTATGGCGATGGTTATCCCCGTAATGCCCCGTCAGTCACACCAGTATTAATAAATGGGCGCAAAGTGCCGATTGTAGGTAGAGTCTCTATGGATATGATTTCAGTCGATTTAGGAATTGAAACCAACGATAAGGTCGGCGATGAAGCAATTATATGGGGAGATCTATTACCTGTTGAAGAAGTGGCGGCATATACTGGTCTCAGTGATTATGAATTACTGACCAAGCTAACCTCGCGGGTTGCAATGGAATATCTGGACAAATAAATTTGTTGTCGGTTATTTATAAAAAAATAGATATAATGATAGTGGGGAGAATTTTAAGTGTTTCAGAATGTTGATACTTTTGCCGGTGATCCTATCCTTGATGGATGAATTTAATAAAGATCCACGTGAAAATAAAATTAACCTTAGCATTGGCCTTTATTATGACGGCAAGGATAATACTCCCCAACTTGGAACTGTTGGTAAAGCGAAAACCAAGTTTAATCAATTTCCGACTGTAGCCTCCCTCTATTTACCGACGGAAGGACTACATAACTACCGGTTAGCGATTCAAAAACTGCTTTTTGGTGTTGATAACCGACTAATTAAAGAACAACGAATTGCAATAGTATAGACTATTTGCGGCTCAGGGGCGTTAAATCTGGGAGCCGATTTTTACATCGTTATTTCCCTGAGTCAGAGGTTTGGTGTAGTGATCCTACCTGGGAAAATCATGCTGCTATCTTCATGGGTTCAGGAATTAACGTCCATTATTACCCCTATTTTGATGCCGAGATCAAAGGGATAAAATTTGCTGAAATGCTGGCAACATTCAAACAGCTGCTAGAAAAAAGCATTATCTTAATGCATCCATGTTGTCATAATCTAATTGGTTCGGATTTAACACCGCAACAGTGGGATAAAATAACCAAAGTGGCTAAAGAACGGCGCCTTATTCCCTTTCTTGATATGGCTTATCAAGGATTTGCTAAAAAAATATGGATGAGGATGTTTATGCTATTCCCACTATGGCTCAGGCCGGATTACCGGTATTTGTCAGTAATTCATTTTCCAAGATTTTTGGTCTGTATGGTGATCGGGTTGGCGGCCTATCGATTATCTGTCAAAATCAACCGGAGTGTGAGCGGGTATTTGGCCAACTAAAGGCGGGTGTACGTCGTCTCTATTCGAGCCCACCATCAAATGGTGCAAAAATTGTTGAACATGTTTTGACAAATGACGCATTACGCACTGAATGGTTAAGTGAGGTAGAATTGATGCGTCGGCGTGTCTTTGCCATGCGGACAATGATCGTTAGCAATTTGAAAAAAGCGTTACCTGAAAAAAACTTTGATCACCTATTAAAGCAGCATCGTATGTTTAGTTATACCGGTTTTAGCACAGAACAGGTTGAGCGTTTACATGAGGAATTTGCCATATATCTGGGGTTGGTACTGGGCGTATTGGTATGGCGGGTGTTAATGAACACAATGTTCAACGTATTGCTCAGGCTTTTGCAGCAGTAAGTCGTTAACTGAGTTTAATTACTATCGATAATTCTATTAAAGCCAGTGATTGTTTAATCGCTGGCTTTAATTTATTAAATATAAAATTGTTGAAATAAGATTTAATTTTAGGAATAAAAATAAAATAGGATTAATTAAAATTAACATATTGAATTATAATTAAAAATAATGATTATCATTGGATTAACTAATTAAATTATTGATTATTATATATTGCCTATTAAATTTTTCTTTTCTATTTTGAAGCGGTAACTTTCATCGTCATATTAATACAAAAATAGAATATAGGTAATGCTATGAAAAATAAAAAGATTTATTATAGTAGAAATATAATTTATTTCATCGCCAGTTATCCTCTGTTACCGGTTTTCAGTTCCACTGTTCAACCAGCGGATGAAAAAACTTAACTAATGGTTAAAAATCAAATTGCTGTCATCAATATAGCGGCACCTAATCAGGTGGGTATTTCTCATAATCACTATTAGCAATTCAATGTACCGCGACAAGGTGGGGTGCTGAATAATGCTATCCAACTCCAGCGAAAAGTGAACTAGCCAGCCAGCTGGCTAAAAATGGACAGCTTAGTGAACAGACGGTCACTTTGATTATTAATGAAGTAACCGGTTCATCTTCTTCCCAACTAAATGGCAAATTGGAAATTGCAGGCAAGAAAGCGGATGTGATCATCGCTTAATCCTAATGGCATCAGTTGTGATGGTTGTCGTTTCAGTAATATTGGTGGCTTAACCTTAACTACCGGCCAGCCGACACTGAATCAACGAGGCGAATTTGCTTATTTAAGGGTGAAAAAAGGTGATATTACCATCCGAAATAAAGGGCTCTATAGCGGTAATCAACAGTATACTAAAATGATCAGCCGTACTGTTACTATCAATGCCAGTATTCTCAGCAAAAGTATTAGCATGCTGCTAAGCATGAATGCGATTGACTACCAGACTGGAACGGTTTCTCAAATAACTAACCCGGACCTAAAACCCCAATTTGCGGTTAACATTACAGAGCCTGTTGGGATTTATGCTAATCGCATTAAAATCATCGCTACCGAACCAGACAGTGAAGTTAAACTGGATAATATTAAAACCGGTAAAGATGATTTATTTGTTTCTGCTAAAGGGAAACTGACGCTAGGTCATATTACCACTAAAAGGCATTTAATCGCCAAAGCGCCAGCCACTATAATTCCGGCAACCAGCGAAATTTTATCTCAGCAAAAGCTTTTACTTAAAAGCAATAACCTAATTAATCAAGGTAAAGTAACTACTAAACAATATATTCATCTATTTAGTAATGTTATCAGCAATCAAGGTGAAAGCGCTAAAATTGCAGCTTATAATAATCTCTGACTACAAAAAAATGCTCAGGGTGAGAACTTTAAGTAAAAGTTTTGAAAATAACGCGGCGACTATCTCAACGCAAACCGGTGACCTGTTCCTGAAAGCTAAGAAAGTGATTAACTAAAGCAATAATTATGGAACAACGAATAACGCGGGATTGTAACAAGGTTAAATCGTATGTTGTCAGGGCAAGTGGCTGTGGCCTGAGTAAAAGTGCCAACAAAAATCTAAAACCTAATTATCAGATTAATGGAAAACAGCGCTGGTTTGGTGAAATCGATGCTGTGTTTACGCAATTTGTTCAATTGGAGAAAACGGCCTATACATTAGTTTCCCCTCTGATGGTTGGTCATATTTCAGCCAGTAACCATCACTATATTAAAAGTAATCTATTAGTCAAGGATAGTTATTTGCACAGGAAGCATATTACCGCGATTAGTCAAAAATTGGGTGCAAAATCCGTCTGGGTTGGTTTATAAAATGCGCTAGATGAACCGGTTAGTATACTTTACTGCAAGGATCTTTACCTCAGCTATAGGAGTGGATACCTACACATCATGCTTATCAAGATAATGATTATGATGGAGTTCGCATCCGTTATTTTATCTATCAAGACCAATATCTTTCTTTTATACCGGCAGACAAAGCACCTGTTCCATCATTTACTCTTGACATTAAGACACCCTGATATCCATTAATCAGCCGGGTTATGCGTGGCCTAACTGGGGCCTTTATCCGGGAACCGCGGAAGATGCGCTTAGTGGTGCAGATGCAGAGTTGATCGCAGTGTAGAATAATTACTCCTACGATTAAAGAATTTCGGCAATTAGAGAAAGATTTAGCGGCTGGTAAAGCAACCGCAGGGGATTGTCGTTCAATTATTAAGAGTTCATTAATTTAGTATAAGAATAGCTAAAAACTAGTAGAAGATCGTACCGGTGGCGGTGTATTTTGCCTGATAGGGAAAAGCTTATTACAGGGTATATTAATGAAGCCAGTGATACCCATCCATTACACATAAAGCTAGATGAAAAGCTAAAAGATCCAAATGCGGCAGCAATAGTTAATTACCTTAATGAAATAGATTTAAAATTTTTGCAAAAAAGTATCACTGAAGGTGATAGAACCCTGCTAGTGATAATACCTGACCTTTTGGCTGGTAACCGTGATGGCAAAAAAGTGATAGTCACAAATAGTGTAACAAAAGGAAAAGAGTAATTAATTGCAGTAGGTGTATCTAGCGACTAATGCAGTGCAGGCAGCTTAATTTTCCCTTAAGGTGACAGACTGCTAGATCTGTACAGACATTATTTTGGTATTTAAACAGATCCGTCCTCGTCTGTCTAAGAGCCTCGGTTTACATCCAAATTTTGTAGTTCAATTATTGTCGATGATTGACTATTTTCGTTAGTGTTGTTTAATTGTTTTTCTATTAATATAGAAATGTGTTCTTCTATTGCGGCAAAAGGCACTTTGATCTCCTTTAATTCTGAAATACTGACATTGATCACTTTTATCGATTGAGAAATTGAATGATTGATATTGGCTGCTTTCGCTAGTTTGTATCGAGATTGATAGCCGTCATGAATAGCCTTTTGTAATTTATCTCGTTTAATTTATCTCGTTTAATTTTTCCAACGACAGAGCCGATAGCAAGTACAACCCCGATAGTAGCTCCGCCAGATGATGCTATAGAAGCAATTTCGAAGGAAGCAGGTAATCCAACTAACTCAACCAGTGCTGCTGCGCCTATTTCTCCTGTAGAAACTAAATAACTTGTTGCACCAACAGTTATCGACTCTGAAACAATATTTGCAGTAATGATAGGGGCGAGCATGGCTGGCATCTCAAAATTTAATGCGTCAAAGGAGAATTTCTCAAATTTAATTTTTTCATCGTTTATTTCTTTTTGGTACAATTCGTTAAGATGATTATTTAATTCAACAACATTGTTTTGGATCTCTTTAATCAATAGTGCATTTTTACTGGCATAGGTTTGGCAATCTACTGCTATTTCATGCGCTCTGGCTTCTCTAACCGGGTTATCTGGGAAATAGGTATTCCAGTAAATAAGCCAGGAAGATATGTTGTGTAGACACTGGTAAAGCCATCAGCAAAATCACTCCAAAAACTCATTTTCACCTCATTCAATTGGTCGTTTTTAATTTAAAAGCGTTAATTTTTGCCATTATGTTAGCAATAGCAGCTTAAGTTTTATCAAAATTACATCTCGAGCACCTTTAGTTTTCTTTAACGCAATAAGCGGCACAAGCAACTGAACAGCAGTTTTAGTCAATAAAATGGTGCGATTAGGTCTGTTATTCAATTACATCTATTTAATACAGATTAGGCCAATTAGCCGTCATCGGTCCAAGAGCCTCTGGATTTATCGAGATTAGCCAGGGTAGTTTTGGTCAAACAATCGATTTTATCGAGTTCAACTTGGTTTCTTTTTATGGAGTTACTAATGATTTTGTCGATCTGCTCTTTAGATACATCGGATCCTAAGGAGTCTAAGACAACTGAAACTGATGTAGTAACAACATTCAATTTATAGATAACAATGTCATTCGTCAGTTCAGCTTTTTTTAATTAGAATCTGGGATCAATCGACTCTTTTAATTTTGTCTTGCAAATTTTTCTGTTGCACCGCCCCAGTGACTGAATCCAGGATCCCTTGAACCAGGACAACCGCCGCTGCGATCCTCCTAATACAGTGCCTACCTTAAACCATTTTGGTAGACCAGCCAGCTTAATAAAGGCGGCTTCCCCTATACGATCTTGTTGTAGAAGATATGATTTTGCTGCGAGCGATAATGCTTTGTTAGCGAAGCCATATGTAAGCATCGGCGTAATAACATCAGCGACACTGATTAAAATTTTGTGCATTTTTGACTCGGCAACAAAATCTATATCATGAAATTTTATTGGTGTTCCAACAATCTTATAAGCCTTGCGTATCGCTTCATTGGCGTTATTTATTGCTATTTCGTATTTAGCATGTTGCTGTGAAATGTTACCGACTGCAGTGGAGTTATCAGCGACAAGTTCTGTCAGTCTCACCGCTCTTTTTTCATTATCGGGGTAAAAAAGGTTATCAAACATAATTGATAACTCTCATAAATTTTATTTTGGTTAGAGTATTTATTGGGTTAATTGACCCAGTCCCTTAATTTTTTTGTATGATTTTTAGAAATTAAATTATAACCAATACCATTATTTTATTTTCTTAACAGGTTCTGAGCCGCTGAAAAAACAGTTGTAATTTAAATTACTAGTGAAAGTATTGTATACTTACCCTCTACAGATAGAGCGAGCAGAGTATGTTAAGCATGGAAGTTACTCCTTAATGATTATTTGCAACCACATTCACCATTTTCGCATCCAGTGTACTAAGGAAAGCGGTATAAAAAGTAAAAGCTGACTTTTTCCTTAAAAATTAGTGAACTGATAGTATAGAACTGATTGATAAAAAATAACAAAAATTTAACAATTCTATCGCGCTGGCGCTATCAGCAAAAAAGGCAGCACGTTATTTATATATTACTGTTTTAATTTGGGTCATTAATTGATTAGTAATTTTTGTTTATTAAATTCGTCATCGCCATTCGTTAATAAGATATTTATCATATTGATGAACTTTAAATATCAATATTATATTTTGTCATATCAGTCGGTAAATGGCGTTTCGAAGAGTTTAGTAGCGCTATTTTGTTAGTTCATTAGTGGCATCGGAAATTACTCTGTCATTATTTAAGCCAGAATCATCTACAGTAGTAATCGTGGCAAATTCATCCATATTTCGATAGGATAGGTTGCGCCCGCTGCACGATAAGCTTCCATTTCATTTATATGGTTATTTTAAAAACATACTGTTTTTTGTGGATCATCGATTACCCAGCGTGGAAAGAATGAGGTACAGTGCAACAATAGGATCCGAAGATTTAAAATGACACTAATACTCGTGCCAGTCGGTTCTGTCCAGGATGCTTTATAAATATTTTGTCCGATCTGTACGATATAGGCAGATTGATATTTTACGCATCGGTTACTGGCCGAGCCGCTACAGACACGATAATCAAGGCTGCTGTCATTTTTTATGTAAATTTCATGCTGCCAACCGTTTTCATAAGTATATATGAGATGTTTGCCAACCAAATCAGTTAAATCATGCTTTGCAAAATTGTTCATTTTTCACTCTCTTTTGGTAGG
Source organism: Arsenophonus endosymbiont of Aleurodicus floccissimus (assembly GCF_900343025.1). Classification (GTDB taxonomy): domain Bacteria; phylum Pseudomonadota; class Gammaproteobacteria; order Enterobacterales; family Enterobacteriaceae; genus Arsenophonus. The sequence continues at coordinate 471,464 of NZ_OUND01000002.1, forward strand.
TTTTAACTTTTTAACTAAAGTATTTATTAATTTTTTGACCAGAAAACGCAATTACTTCACAAGGTAATTTTTGTTTTAACAGAATCTAATAGCGACTTAATTAGTGATAGCGCAACACGGTAATAATAGCGCTTGCTAAAATTGTGCAGTAAGCCGCTGTTTATACTTAATACTTGAAACTGAGGATAAAAAAGTAAGGTGAAGGTGAAGAAGAAAGAATCAGCCTAAGATTATTCTTGATGAAAATTCGTTCTTATCGTTAACTTTTTGTTAATAATAGAATAGATGGAGAATTTTTGCATTTATGCCATCAAAAATAGCAGCCAAACCGATTATGAATATGGAACTAGCATAAAAAAGCATTTCTTATTATCAAATATCGTACTTTGATTATTGCTCAATAGTATTGTTGAGCAATATTGTTTCCGGCAGCTGCGCCGGGCTATTTTTCAATTTGGATAGCGGAAATTACTGCTGATTAGTAACCGCGTTTTAGGATCGGTTTTAAAAACTGAGCGGTATGAGATTGCTTACATTTGACTATCTGCTCAGGTGTACCGGCAAATAAAATCTCACCACCACCACTACCGCCTTCAGGCCCAAGATCAACGATCCAGTCGGCGGTCTTAATCACATCTAAATTGTGTTCAATAATCACAATAGTATTGCCCTGATCACGGAGTTGATGTAATACATGCAACAGTTGTTGAATATCAGCAAAATGTAAACCGGTAGTTGGTTCATCCAAAATATAGAGTGTTTGGCCGGTACCGCGTTTGGAAAGTTCGCGAGATAACTTAACCCGTTGTGCTTCACCACCCGATAAGGTTGTTGCGGATTGACCTAAACGAATATAGGAAAGTCCAACGTCGATCAATGTTTGCAATTTACGCGCTAGCGCGGGAACAGCAGCAAAATATTCACGTGCTTCCTCAATGGCCATTTCTAATACTTCGTGAATATTTTTACCTTTATATTTGATCTCTAACGTTTCACGATTATAGCGTTTGCCCTTACAGTGATCACAGGGAACATAGACATCGGGCAGAAAATGCATCTCAACTTTGATCACTCCATCACCCTGGCAGGCTTCGCAGCGACCACTTTTGACATTAAAACTAAACCTTCCTGGCGTATAACCCCGCGCACGAGACTCGGGTACGCCGGCAAATAATTCGCGTACTGGCGTAAATACGCCAGTGTAGGTGGCTGGATTGGAGCGTGGTGTTCTGCCAATAGGGCTTTGGTCAATATCAATCACTTTATCGAAATACTGTAAGCCTTCGATATCGGTGTAAGGTGCTGGAGTGGCATTAGTAGCTTTATTTAATTGCTGCTGAGCAATAGGAAATAACGTATCATTAATTAGAGTTGATTTACCTGAGCCGGAAACGCCGGTAATACAGGTAAACAAGCCAACAGGCAACTCTAGCGTGACATTTTTTAGATTATTACCTTGCGCACCAATTAATTTCAGGGTTTTTTCTGCGCCGATAGCTACTCGTTTGGGTGGGATGGCGATTTTACGTTCACCACTAAGGTATTTACCGGTTAATGAATCTGGATTGCTAATAATATCGTCCAGGTTGCCTTGAGCAACAATGCGTCCTCCATGTATGCCGGCGCCTGGGCCGATATCGATAATGTGATCGGCAGCACGGATCGCATCTTCATCATGTTCGACTACTATAACCGTATTGCCTAAATTACGTAAATGTAGCAGGGTCTGTAACAGCCGGTCATTATCTCGTTGATGCAAACCAATTGATGGCTCATCCAATACATACATGACACCAACTAAACCGGCACCGATTTGGCTTGCCAGCCGAATGCGCTGTGCTTCGCCACCGGATAATGTTTCAGCTGAGCGGGATAGGGTTAGGTAATTTAATCCCACATTGACCAGAAATTTTAATCGATCGTTAATTTCTTTCAGAATTTTTTCCGCAATTTGTGCCCGTTGCCCACTGAGCTGCAATGTTTGGAAAAATGTCATCGCATGGCCAATACTAAAATTGGAAATTTCAGGCAGGGTGGTATTTTCAATAAATACATAACGTGCTTCTTGCCGTAAGCGGGTGCCATGGCAAGCAATACATGGCCGATTATTGATATATTTTGCCAGCTCTTCGCGCACCGCCATCGACTCGGTTTCTTTATAGCGACGCTCCATATTATGGATCACCCCTTCAAAGGGATGGCATCTGACAGTAACATCGCCGCGATCGTTTTGATATTTAAATTCAATCGCTTCTTTGCCAGAGCCATATAAGATCATTTGCTTGATCGATGATTCTAACGAACTAAATGTGGCTTCAACATCAAATTTATAGTGTTTAGCTAACGACTGTAGCATCTGGAAGTAATAAAAATTACGGCGATCCCAAGCCCGGATTGCCCCGCCAGCTAAAGAAATTTCCTCATTTTGGATCACGCGTTCTGGGTCGAAAAATTGTTGTACTCCGAGCCCATCACAGGAACTACAGGCACCCGCTGGATTGTTAAAAGAAAACAGGCGCGGTTCTAACTCGCTCATGCTATAACCGCAGACAGGGCAGGCAAAATTAGCGGAGAAAACTAATTCGGTTGCTTGGTTGTCATCCATATCAGCGATAACTGCAGTACCACCTGATAACTCAAGCGTGGTTTCAAACGATTCAGCTAGCCGTTGTGCCAGGTCAGCACGAACTTTAAAACGATCAACCACCACTTGAATGGTATGTTTTTTATGTAGTTCTAATTTAGGTGGATCGGATAGATCGCACACTTCACCATCGATGCGGGCGCGAATATAACCTTGAGCTACCAGATTATCCAGCAGCTTGATATGTTCACCTTTGCGTTCTTTAACTACCGGTGCTAGCAACATTAGTCGCTTACCTTCCGGCAGCGCCAGGACATTATCAACCATCTGACTAACGGTCTGGGCGGCTAACGGAATATCGTGATCTGGGCAGCGGGGTTCGCCGACACGGGCAAACAACAAACGTAAATAATCATGGATTTCGGTAATGGTACCTACCGTTGAACGAGGGTTATGTGAAGTGGATTTTTGTTCAATCGAAATGGCTGGTGACAGCCCTTCAATATGATCAACATCCGGTTTTTCCATTAAGGATAAAAACTGCCGAGCATAGGCAGACAGTGATTCAACATAACGGCGCTGACCTTCTGCATACAGGGTATCAAATGCCAGAGAAGATTTCCCTGAACCTGATAACCCAGTAATAACAATTAATTTATCGCGAGGAATAATTAAATTGATATTTTTTAAATTATGGGTGCGCGCACCTCTAACTTCAATGTTATCCATATACCACATCCCGGATGAGAACATATTCAAACAATAAATAAAACGTTTTATTATTACACAATTTTAGCTGAATGAATATACAGTAAAGGGGGTCATATTCTGCAATTTTAATAGCCAAACTTGAAAAAATTTAGCAATATTGCAGTATAATTTTCTAAGGCGTTTCGCAAAGCGTAATGGCAACGGTTTGGTTTGCATATTCAATAACGTGTTAGCATGTTAAACTAGCAATATTAAAAATTAATTCATCAGGAGTAGAGAATGGCCAGCAGAGGCATTAACAAAGTCATACTTATCGGCAACTTGGGACAAGATCCTGAAATTCGTTATATGCCAAATGGTGGTGCGGTTGCGAATCTTACTCTGGCAACCTCTGAAAGTTGGCGTGATAAGCAAAGTGGTGAAATGCGGGAAAAAACAGAATGGCACCGCGTTGTGATCTTTGGCAAGCTGGCGGAAGTGGCAGGTGAATATTTGCGTAAAGGTTCACAAGTTTATATAGAAGGCTCACTACAAACTCGTAAATGGCAAGATAAAAATGGCCAGGATCGCTACTCTACCGAAGTGGTGGTGAATATTGGTGGTACCATGCAAATGTTAGGTGCACGTGGTGGCTCACAAGAAGGCATGCCACAAAATAATCCAGCGGGTGGTTGGGGGCAACCACAACAGCCACAACCAACCCAACAGTTTAGTGGTAACAACGCGCCAGCGCCTACTGCCCGTTCCGGTAAAACTGCTCAAGCTACACCAACTGAGCCACCCATCGATTTCGATGATGATATTCCGTTTTAAAACATACATAGAGTTATTTGTTAAATTTCAATCTGTAAGCCCCGTGATTCGGGGTTTTCCTTTATTTAGAAATGTAATACCGACTTGAGAACTTTTTGGTTATCAGCCACGTTTGTGAAACGTAAAGAATGGTGGCTAATATGGTAAGATTAATGGTTACACATATTGTTAGTAGGACAGAATAACGGCTAAAACTTCTATCTAAGGTTCTTCAAGTGTCCGTTATTTTACTCATCCTGGTGACGATGATAACTTATGGAAGAAGAGTACCAGTACACTAAATTGCATAGATTGTAACCAATTAAAAAATAAAGGTTTTTACTGATTGTGACGTTTGTTATTGAATCTATTAAATATTCATTTCACTTTTTAACAAAAAGTGGTTGTACAATATTGGTTGACTAATGTTTTAGTCGAATTATAATGAAATCAAAGGTGAGTCACTACCGTCAAGTGTGAAGTTAAAAAAATTATTAGCCTCGCTTTTGCGAGGCTTTTTGCTATCAAGGAGTTGATTAGTGAAATTTTACGTTATTGATGATGTTTAGATAAAATATTTAAAAAATTGTGATGGAAAAGTTCGAGAGAATAAAGGAGGACCGTATATTGGTGTTGTGCTTGAGGTCAATGGAGTAGAATTTTTAGCCCCGCTGACTTCATACAAATCAAAACAGGACAGCATCCCAGATGCCTCCCCTCTAATTTTTAAAATGCACGAACTAGGTAATGAAGAGAACAAACTTGTAATGGTACAGCTAAACAATATGGTTCCTGTATTAAGTTCTGAGAAAACCTTATTGGATCTATCAGCACAAGCGCCAAAGTATCAAAATCTTCTTAATTTACAACAGCAGTATTTGCGTAAGAATAAGGAAAAGCTCCAGAAGAGAGCGAATAAGCTATATAAAATTGTCTCAAAAGGTTATGCAATAGGCTTAATTAGCAAGTGTTGTAACTTTGGCACTCTTGAGGCAGCGATGAAAAATTATTCATCACAGGTAAATCAATCTGTTTCGCAAGATAAGCTAGTTACTTTGACGAAAATGTTTGCTAAAAATTAAGAGCGTAAGCGTTTCTCATATCCATCAATCCAGATAGAATCTTAGGCATTTATTTTAAACGAAGTGAGTTTTCTACTTGGCTAATGTATTGAATTCTTAATAAAAGTAATAGCACCTATTTTTCATATCTCAAATTTGTAATCAAGCCCAAATAGGATCCTATCAAGGTTTATAATAGAACTCGTTAATGTATCGAAAGCCTGTGAGGTAATAGATGCATTTTTGAGAAATACCATAGACTGTAGTGTAAAGTATTTTCTTGAAAGCCCCAGTGGTCTGGGCATGTGAATAACTCTTATAAGGATATTCATTACAAATACATAATGCTGTATCATAGTTTTACTTCATTACTCGGGTATTCGGATAAATGAAGTACTTAATTTGAGAGTTGATGATATAGATTTTGTCATCAATCAAATTAGAATTGTCAGGAATGCTGATAGCTCTGTTAATTACCAGAGGTAATCCGATCAACTTCTGGCTATAAAGGATATGACATCAAGAAGAGCGGAGTTAGGCGCTAATGGGATTTGCGATGATAATAGCGAAGCACACCATGTCAGAAGTAGCCCTTGAATTAATTTCAGTTTGAAGCTGCGTTATGTGGAAATTTTCCGACAACACTCTGTAATATCATTTGTCAATGATGTAACTGTGAAATTGCTTCATTCAGACTTCTATCATCATGAGCTGGTGCGCCATTAGAAATGGCTTAAAATTGTTGAAATGCATGTCGTTGAAGCTGTCAAACCATCATTAGAAGGATTTTTGGTATTGCTTAGATGGTGGAAGGTAGCTGTGTTTACGGCATCGCTATAATTTTTTTTGAGCCTGTTAAGTAGTGGGCTAACTACATCAAGAATTGCTTGTCCATAGTCAATAGCCTGATCTTTACTAGGTATTTTTCCCTTATGAATAACTTCATTACGAAGTTTGATTTTATTGTTGCTGAGTAAGATAGGTTTACTACCAGTTTCCTGAAGATGAAGAAATATGAAAGCACCTAGCTGTCTTTCAGATTGATTAGAAACCTCCTTCCACGCTTCAAGAGTTTTCATCCAATCAATATTCTTTGAATACATACTACTTTTATGAAAAACTCGTAGAATCGTTCTAAAGCAGAAGTAAATGACGAAACTGCCTCTCGATAATATCCATCAATGATTGCGCAAGCACCAATGTCAAAAAGTATTTCAAACTTTTGTTGTTGCAAAAAAGTAATCGAAGAATGTCCATTTTGGCACGTTATCTCATATCGGCCATCATTCTTGAATTCAACTGTCCTGAATTCAATTGTTGTAATGTCTTCTTGCATGCATTTTGCACATATAAGTGATAATTTCATGGTTCAATCCCTATAGGTATAACAGTTTTATTACTATGTCAGTGTAATTTTCTGATAACCAATAATCTAGCAATATAGTTGTAATATAATAAAATTTGCATACATTATCGACAGGCTTAAAATTATACACAAGTACAAAAGCCCCTCTCCCATATCATCCCTTCGACGTTAGTAGATTTAAAAGATATGCTAACTACCTGCGTAAATAGGCCAACTTCATCTCAATGGGATAGAGGAGAGGTTTAAAGATTTATTTAACGATACATCTTGGTCACTACTCATATTTATAGCCCCCTATCCAAATTTTTATTTTATTAAACAAATTCTTTTAATGTGACAGAACCGCTGTTTTTCCTCGTTTTTCACTTAATGATTTGATCTTAAAGGGCATTCCTTGTGTTTGTATCTTTGTATGATGCGCTGGCAATTTCGTTGTTTAAGGAGTACATAGAATGAAAATGAGCTTTTTGGCGCTGACTATCGGCGTTTCTTTCTCTTATGCAGCGAAGCACTATCCAATATTACTGTCCTGACAACCGGCGGGACTAGGACTATTGCAGGTAGCGGAGATTCTCCGGTCAAAGCTAGTTACACTCCAGGAACAATCAAAGTCGATAAGCTCTTGGAATTGGTGCCACAAATAAAGCAGATTGTCAATGTTAAAGGCGAACAGGTGGTTAATGTCCGTTCGCAAGATATGGATACCTCAGTATGGCTCAAACTGGCGAATAAAATAAACGCGCAGTATCAGGACACTGATGGTTTTGTTATTACTCACGGTACTGATGCCATTGAAAAAACTGCCTATTTTTAAACCTAACGATGAAGTGTGAGAAACCTGTTGTGCTGACGGGGGCAATGCGTCCGGTTACTCAGCTCAGCTCAGCTCAGCTCTGACGCACCGGCAAATTTGTATGGTGCAATTCTGACGGTAGCATCACCAGCAAGGGCCGGGCGAGGTGTATTGCTCGTGATGAATAATAAGATCCTTGATGCTCGGGATGTGATGAAGATGAACTCGGAGAATTTGGAAGCGTTTCAGTCGATCCATTATGGCGCTTTAGGGGCTATCGCCGACAGCAAAGTCATTTATACCCGCACATTTGTACAAAAGCACACTATCCAAACACCGTTCGACGTTAGTAAGCTAACTCAATTGCCAGAGGCGGGTATTTGTCTACAATTACGCTAATGCATCTGACATTCCTGCCAAGGCCTTTATTGCCAATGGCTATCAGGGCATTGGCAGCGCGGGCGTTGGTAATGGCAATATCTCCCATGAACTATTAAATACGCTATTTGATGCAAGTAAAAAAGGCGTAGTCGTGGTGCGTTCCTCACTTTTTCCTTCCGGCGCAACCGCACGTAATGGCGAAATTAATGATGACAAATACGGCTTCATTGCTTCCGGAACGTTAAGCCCCTATAAATCAGGAGTGCTACTTTATGCTATCGCTGACACAAAAAAAAAGATCCAAACAAAATCCAACAATATTTCATGCAGTATTAAAACAATATTTCATGCAGTATTAATGATAAAAGGGAGGTTACGGCCCCCGTTTTTACCCCATGCTGATGTGTCTGGGAAAATTGGTTCTGTCGCATTAATAATGTCTGTTTGATAAAATGAAAAATTTGCAAGTGTGCTATAGATATGAGTGGTCATTATTGTTAACCACTGGAACAAAAGTTACCAAAATCTAACAAATTAAAGTAATTGGATGCAATGGAGTTGAGTTATTAGCATTCGCCATTTGTTGTTCGGTAGACATTTTGAGCTGCCCTTTATTACAGAACTCTGTTAAATTGAGCAACAACATATCCATCTAAACTCCATATATCACCGAAGCATCTCCTCGCTTGCGAATGCCTTATTAGGTTTTATCAACACAACAATTATGGTATTAATCGCTACTTAATTAGCGTCAATATTTTTTTGATTATATAAATAAATGATCTTAAACGATCAGCTAAATCGAACTCTGGCTCCATAAGATCACGACCGATTGCACCGTCAGCGATGGTCATCAGCCAGGAAGCGGTATTTTCAATCGATAATTCTGGATCAATTTGGCCATTACTGACGCCATGCCTTAGGATATCAACCAGTCGTTGTCTAACAATTTTTTCATTGTCAATAAAAGTGTTGTTAATTGCTGGGTTTCTACTGGCTTCAGTAATAATTTCCAGGCTTAGTCGGGCATAAGTTGGTTCATTATAAAGTTGTATCAGTCTGGTCATAATCGTGATAACAGTTTCGATGGTCGAATCGGTGACATGGTCGATTTGTAGTAGTGTGGCAAAATCGGCCTAATCTTGTAAGGCAATAGCTTCAATAATGGCAATTTTAGTTGGATAGTAATGAAATAAATTTCCGGGATTCATATTTATTCCAGCGGCTTTACATATTTCCGCTGTTGAAGTGACATGAAAGCCTTTTTCAACAAAACAGCGGATAGCTGCGGGCAATGATCTGTTTTTTCTTAGCGCGCTGTTTTTCCGTTTGTTCAGTCATATTGATCTCCAAATGAGTAGACAATAATTTTTTAGACCGATTATTCTATCTATTTTAAAGCCGGAAATAAAGCGCTTTTCACCGGTTAACGTTAAATAGCGGTTTATTTTAGCTAGTTACTTGTTTGTTAAACTATTTTTATAGGGTAGCGTGGAGAATGTATTATTTCCCGCACGAATCGCATGCACATATTTGCACTTAGATGTCATTTAGCATGTCTACAACTATTTAGCCAAAAAAATTAATTGCCAGCTTACAGCAGAATTTAGCCGATATTGCATTAGCAATTGTAGAATTTGAACCGGTTAATTTATTGGTTACGCCTGAAAATTATCACGTTACCTGGAATTTACTTGGCAGCTCGGTGAACTATATTAAAGCACCACTTAATGATATCTGGATCAGGGATAGTGGGGCTAATTTTGTGTTGGACAAAAGCTCCGGGCAGCTGACGGCTATCGATTTTAATTTTAATTGTTGGGGCAATAAACAGCGGCATCATTTTGATCGTCATGTTGCCACAATTATGGCGAACTACACAGACAGCCAATTAATTAAAGCAAATATTAATCTTGCTTGAAGGTGGCAGTATTGAAGTTAATGGCTCAGGAGTAGGAATATTTACCGAAAGTGCGATCTTAAACAGTAATCGTAATCCTAATTGTACGCGACAGCAACTAGAATATCAGTTAAAAAACTATTTAGGATTGACGGATATTATCTGGTTAAAAGGTATTAAAGGTTATGATATTACCGATGGCCATATCGATTTTTATGCTCGTTTTATTAATGATAATAGTATTATTATTAGTCTGGAAAACGATACTTATTCTTTTGATTATCGCGTTACTAGAGAGCATCAAAATAGCTTAATAGCGATGAATAAAATTAAAAATATAACCACATTAAATATGCCGCAAACCGTCAGAGCTATCCTGAATTTGCTGCCAGTTATGTGAATTATTATCTTTGTCATCAGGCAGTGATAATTCCGCAATTTGGCGCTCAAAACACTGATAGCGCCGCGGTAGAAATATTAATTGACGGTTTTCTCAATCATAAAATTATCTTTGTAATATTGATACCATCGCTATTGGCGGTGGTGGTATTCATTGTGTGACGCAACAATAACCTCAAATCGCTATTTGATAATAGCGGTTCTCCATCATAATCATAACACTGGCTAATCAACGATCGATCTTCTTATACAGCACCAAATTCTATTGTGTTTCATCAGGGCGATGGCCGATCCAGAATATTTCCATACCAGGGTGAGGTTCTCTGACCTCTTTTGAAAGATCGAGCAACCACCAGCAATTAGGCGGTGTTTCATAGTGATATTGTGATTGATGTAAAATCCAGGTGTAGTAAGTAAAGCATTGGCGCTTCTGATTCCCCGACTTCATGGGAGACCATACAGTCGGTAGGGAGAAATTCGCTGGCAATACGTTGTTTTAGATCGGCAAACACATTTTGATAACCTTTAGTATAATCTATCCAGCCGATAAAAAGTGTAAAGACTAATCCCCAGATAACGGTGAGTCCCAGACATCATATTTGAGCCGCTTTTAAAGCCAGCTGGTTGGCCAGGAAACATTTTTTAAACAATCAGATCAACGTAATGATTAACGCAAATAAAAAAGCTAACCAAGAAAAGTGAGGCTGATAGCCGCTTGGCAACCATTGGCTAAAAATTGTCAGCAATTGGTGGTGTGTAGTCGAAAAGGATAAGCCGTAACCAATCCATAACAGAGGGATGAGTAGGGGAAATAAAATTTGACTGAAGTAATAACCAATTTTATATAACAGCGATGGTAATAGACAAAAACAGTGGGTTGCCAATAATGCCCATTGGTGCGATAAAAGGTAATAAATGTAACGCGCGGCCAGAGGCTGAGATTTGTAACAAAATAACGCTTAGCAATACAAAACAGGTTGGTAAAAAAAGCCTATTGTCTGTTAGATTTTTTATCGGTTGTTTCAAAATAAAAATAACAGCTAAGATACTTGATGGTAAGGCGAAAAGAAGTATTGCTTCAGGGATACGGAAGGCTTTTGCTTTTGCACCTAATTGTTCAACTGAAAAACCCAAAAAACGGCCAACATTATTATCCCAAAACCAAACTTTAAACAATTCAGGGCTATCCTGAAAAAGTAAAATTGTCCAGGGTAAAATTAAAGACAGCAAGCCAGCAATAATAGTGTTTATTGCGACAAGCTTTTAAACAAATCGGCGCTAAAATTAAACAGATCCAAATTAAGCCAGGGATAAAAACTCCTTTTGATAGCATGGTAATAACGGTACCGGCACTTAACCAAAAGGTGGAAAAGAGATTTTTTTCCTGCTTAATCAAACCTAATCAGCCATATAAACCAATAATAGTGCCTGCTATCAAAGCAGTATCGGTAAACATATCGTAGCTATGACGTAATATACCCGGCGCTGAAGCAAATAGAGCCAATGCTATCCAGATACGATAATCAGAGAAGCTGTCAGCGGAGAAGAAACGGCGAGCTAACAAAACAAAAAATATAAATTCAAAGCAGAAAAAAATAGCGTGGCCGTGTTCTGGCTGCATCATGCATGGGTAACTAAGAGGAAAACAGTTAGACAGCAGTGGTTGCAACCCAATAATAGAGCGGGGGTTTTTCCATAAAATGTTGGCCGGTATTAATTGGTATCAACCAATTACCTATTTCATACATAGTTTGTATAATACCAAAACTATAATTTTCATTTTGTTTCCAAGGATTATGTCCAAAGATACCTGGCAGCAGGTAAACTAACATAAACAGTAAGAAACCGAATAGCGTTTTTATATCTGTTTTGGATAAAGGTTTGTTATTTATTATTGCCATGAAATTAGATTAATTAATTAATTAAATACCGTTGTCATTAAGACCAGCAATGAATTATGTTTATAATATACTCAAATGGTTTGCATAATATAATAATCATCGATAAATATATTAGCATAAATGTTAATAACATTGTTGCCTTAAAATTGGCGGAATTTACTCGTATCGGAAATAAAAATAAATATTTTACATTTAATCAATATTTTAAAAAATCATAACATAATATGAAACAGTTAGTTTATTGGTAAATAAATATACGGCATTTTGGTCGCCTAAGTTATATTTTGAATATTCTAGCCCTGCTAAGACGAGGAGAATGTTAATAACAGGTTGATAATATTTTAAATCAAATTTTAGCTATCATGGCCAAAATACATTTGGTTCAGGGAGGCGGCGTTTCAATTTTCTGCATGATAAATTCAATACAATTTTTTGCATAAGTTTGCAGTGCATCAGAAAGATCTTCTTGACTTAGTTTGGATAGATTACAAGGATCATTACCAAAATCAATGGGGTTGAATTCTCCTGTTTCGCTATCCCACAAAATGTTATTTTTTTGTAAGTCTGAGTGAAAAATATTTTTTCTGTCAACTTAGTTAATATATGATTAAATTTTTCAATTGCTTCTGCTGGAAATGAATCAACCTGACTTAATGGTTTCCCGGCAATCTTTTTCATCCTGACAAATAAATTCTGCTCATCATCGTGATAAATTTTGACGGTGTTTTCACCATAGTAATGACAAAAAAATGCGATCTATTTTTCAATTGATTTAATATCACTAATACTAATACTAATACTAATACTAATACTAATACTAATACTAATACTAATACTAATACTAATACTAATACTAATACTAATACTAATACTAATACTAATACTAATACTAATACTAATACTAATACTAATACTAATACTAATACTAATACTAATACTAATACTAATACTAATACTAATACTAATACTAATACTAATACTAATACTAATACTAATACTAATACTAATACTAATACTAATACTAATACTAATACTAATACTAATACTAATACTAATACTAATACTAATACTAATACTAATACTAATACTAATACTAATACTAATACTAACGATATTACTGTCAGGTTGACAGTAATATTTTTTTATCGCATAATTTTCATCATGGTCTTGATAAACTTCACCGTCACAGCCTGCGTTGATAGTGTGATTAGCAAAATAACATAAGGTATGATAATTTCCGGCTTTATCTAAAACCTGAGTTTCAATGGAGGGTATTTCATATTGCTCCGTCCATGGTGGTGTTTGCTCCCATTCAATGTAATGCCTAGCAAACTCTAATGGGCCATGGAGACCGTTTGGCGGAAAGGCATATCTAGCGAGTAATTCTTGTGCTCACCTTCTGTTTTCCGCATTATTAATCCCACCTAAACTTTCAATAAGCAGATCTTCTGCTGTCAAATTTCTACTGGTAGATGTAGTGGGTAAATTTGTATAGTAATTAGTGTTTGTCGTGGTGTAACTGGTAGGTGGAGTAAGCATATATAATTAATTCTATTTGGAGTCTTTCAGTTGGATTTATAAAAATGCATATAATTGATAATGAAATTACTATAATTATTTTTTGTAAAATTAAAAATAATAAAAATGTAAATAAAAAAATATGATTTGTAAATTTCTCCCCAAATGTTCAGTTTTACTTTATTTAAGGAATGGTCAACAGTACCAAGCTCATTACAGTGCTCAGTAAGTGACGCTGATGATGGATTGATGTACAGCACATTTTGATAGTCCGTCTGTCGACTACACTATAACTTCATAATATAGAAGGCATAGACTGGCGTTTATCTTTAAACAGTAGAAAAAAGTTATGCTGGGATAGAAGCCTGATATAGCACATTTTATATTGATAAATAATATTTTTTAATTACTCACTGTTGATTTCATTCAACAAAATCTATTTGCCCGGCAAAATAATATCATTATCTACAATAGGATGCTACTTTTTGTTGTCGTATCATAAAAAATAAACAGAAAAATTGCCTAGTTTTTCATAACAATAAAATGGCGCTAATCATCTTTGTCGTGAAAAATGCTTGATTATTTCCTTAGGATCACCAGATAATTGCGTCTCTAAAATCTTTTTTTTTTTTCTTTTTATCAAGCCAAACGATTGCGTATAATTGCAATGGCTTATTTTTTTGACGCAATAGTTTTCTTTCATAGTTGAAAGTTATCTTGAATTTCTAAACAGAGGATCAACATGTCTGCTAGGCAAATTCCTTCGAATTGCAAACTAAATCATTTTTTTAAAATACAGCAACGAGGCTCAACAATTCGTCGCGAGATTATTGCAGGTCTCACCACATTTTTGGCCATGGTTTACTTTGTTATTGTAGTACCTGGTATGTTAGGTCAAGCTGGTTTCCCACCCACAGTAGTTTTTATTGCAACCTGCCTGGTAGCAGGATTTGGCTCATTATTGATGGGATTATGGGCTAATTTACCGATGGCTATCGGTTGTGCTATTTCATTAACCGCATTTAGTCAGCAGGTCAGCATTCCTGTTGCTTTAGGTGCGGTTTTTTTAATGGGAGGTTTATTTACTTTTATTTTCATTACTGGTGTACGTAGTTTTATTCTACGCAGTATGCCAAAAGGGATTACTCGGGGGACAGGAATTGGTATCGGGCTGTTTTTGCTTTTGATAGCCGCTAATGGTATTGGTTTGGCGGTAAAAAATGAGCAGGCCGGTTTGCCGGTTGCGCTTGGGCAATTTACTTCTTTTACTGTGATCATGTCACTGATTGGTTTGGCGGTTATTTTTGGTTTGGAAAGAAGAAAAACGCCAGGTGGAGTATTAATGGTGATCATTGTGCTTTCTATTATTGGCTTAATTTTCGATCCGCAAGTGAAATACCAAGGTTTCTTTAAATTACCAACCCTATGTGAAGACGGTTTATCGTTATTGTTTAGTATGGATATTGTTGGCGCATTACAGCCAGTTATTTTACCCAGTTTATTTGCCTTGGTTATGACAGCTATTTTTGATGCCACAGGAACAATCCGTGCAGTAGCCGGTCAAGCTCAACTATTGGACAAAAATGGTCAAATTATTGATGGTGGTAAATCATTAACCGCAGATTCAGTTAGCAGTATTTTTGCCGGTGTCATTGGCGCTTCGCCAGCAGCAGTTTACATTGAATCGGCAGCGGTTACCGCTGCAGGCGGCAAAACAGGATTAACTGCGGTAGTTGTTGGCTTGCTATTTTTGTTAATTTTATTTTTGTCCCCTTTATCTTATTTAGTACCGTCTTATGTAACGGCCCCAGCATTGATGTATGTTGGTTTGTTAATGCTGAGTAATGTTGCACAACTGGATTTTAATGACTTCATTGATGCCGTTTCCGGTTTACTGTGTGCGGTATTCATTGTCTTAACCTGCAATATTGTCACCGGTATCATGGTTGGTTTACTGGCTTAGTGATTCGCATTTGTGCCGGGAGAGTGGCGTAAATTAAATATTGGTATCGTTCTGATCGCAATAATATTAGTCGCTTAGCTATTGAAGTTTATAGAGTTGATGTTAATTCCAACGTAAAATGGAATATAAAGTTAACTGATACGATTAATCTTAAAGTGAAAAATATTGTCACTGATAGTTTGCTGTTAAGGATAGAATATGGCGAACTATAGTAGTTTTATGACGGTTAGTTCTTTTTTTCTATAGCACAGTCTTATTTTATATCAATATCTGTTAAGCATAATACTTTGCTCGGCTTATAACTCAGACTTATCAGTAAGGATAATATGGAAATATTTTTTACCATTCTCATTTTGATTTTGGTGGTTTCAGTATCTGGCGTTATTACAAAAGTTATTCCGTTTCGTATACCGTTGCCTATTATGCAAATTGCGATAGGAGCATTGTTAGCGTGGCCGCATTTTGGTTTACATGTTGATTTTGATCCAGAGCTTTTTCTGGTTCTGCTGATTCCGCCGCTATTATTTGTTGATGGTTGGAAAACTCCAACACGTGAATTTTTTCAAAATGGACGTGAAATTTTTATCCTAGTTTTAGGCTTAGTTTTGGTAACGGTAGTTGGAATAGGTTATGTGATCTATTTGCTGTTAAAAGGTATCCCGCTTATTGCGGCTTTTGCATTGGCGGCAGTTCTTTCTCCTACTGATGCGGTGGCACTCTCCTCAATTGTCGGTCGAGGTCGAATACCGAAGCGGATGATGAGTGTGTTAGAGGGTGAAGCGCTGATGAATGATGCCTCCGGCTTGGTGGCACTAAAATTTGCTGTCGCCATTGCTATGGGAACTATGATCTTTACTGTATCTGGTGTCACCCTTGAATTTTTTAAAGTTGCTGTCGGTGGTTTATTGATAGGCATTGCAGTGACTTGGATTTATAGCAAATCACTGCGCATTATGAGTCGCTGGAGTGGTGATGATCCGGCAACCCAGATGATCTTAATGTTATTATTACCTTTTGCTGCATATCTTATTGCTGAACATATTGGTTTTTCCGGTATTTTATCGGCTGTTGCGTCGGGCATGACCATCAGTAAAGCTGGTGTTATTCGCAATGCACCACTAGCCATGCGATTAAGATCGGATAATGTTTGGTCGATGCTGGAGTTTGTGTTTAATGGCTTAGTTTTTATCATGCTTGGCTTACAGTTACCAGGTATATGGAAAACCTCTGTTATTCAAGCCGAGCTTGATCCCAGTGTTGAAACTTGGATGCTATTTGTCGCCGTTTTCATTATTTATACCGCTTTATTATTGTTAAGATTTACTTGGTTATGGTTGATGAAGAGATTTAGTCGGCTGTTATTAAAAAAACGGCCGTTACAATTTGCTTCTTATACTTATCGTGAATTGTGGTTAGCGTCATTTGCCGGAGTACGTGGAGCGATCACCTTGGCGGGTGTCCTTTCCATACCGCTATTTCTTACCGATGGTACTCCTTTCCCCGCTCGCTATCAGTTAGTTTTTATTGCCGCAGGGGTTATTATGCTATCGATTTTTATTGGCGTGCTTGCTTTGCCGCTTTTATTGCATAACTTTAAAGTGGGTGACAAACTGGCAGATATTAATGAGATGCGAATGGCAAAAGCGGCGATGGCGGAAGTGGCTATTGTGAGCTTAAATAAAATGGAAGAGCGCCTTTCGGCCGATGCTCAAGAAGCGCTAGATCCTGACGTTATTAATGAAGTTGCGTCCCGTGTTACTAGTTATCTGCGTCGTAGAACCGCCGGTCAGGATGAAATAGAGCATAATTTGTTAATAGAAGATTTAGAACGTCGTTTTCGTTTAACGGCGTTACGAGCCGAACGGGCAGAGTTATATCACTTACGTGCAACGAAAGAGATCAGTAATGAAACCATGCGAACACTATTATTAGATCTTGATTTGATGGAAGCTTTGTTGATTGATAAAGAGCATTAATCTACTAAGAGACAGACCATGGGATTGTTAGTTATTACGACGCTGCTGTGGGCAGCGTCTTTTAGTTTAATCGGTGAATATTTAGCAGGCCAAGTTGATAGTTGGTTTGCCGTTTTAGTCCGGGTTACTCTGGCGGCAATGGTTTTTTTACCTTTTCTACGTTGGCGTGGATTGTCGTTGAAAATTATTTTACTTTATATGCTAGTCGGTGCTTTTCAGTTAGGCATCATGTATCTATTTGTTTTTCAGGTATATAACTATCTTAGCGTAGTTGAATTTTTACTCTTTACAGTGTTAACCTCGCTTTATATAACGTTATTTTATGATCTATTGGAAAGGTAGCATCTACTCTGGGGATATTTGTTGAGTGCAATGCTGGCTGTGATTGGAGCTGCTATCATTCGTTATGATCATTTGAGCGGATCTTTTTGGCTAGGTTTACTTTATGTGCAATTGGCCAAGTGGGTTACAAAAGAATGATGGAAGTTTATCCAATTCCACAGCGGCAAGCCTTTTCTTTGTTCTATATCGGAGCCTGTACTGTAGCATTATTCGGTTGGATGATATTTGGTGATGTTAGTAAATTACTCATCACAAAAATACAGTGGGGTGTTTTAATTTGGTTGGGAGTCGGCGCTTCCGGTATTGGCTACTTTATGTGGAATTATGGTGGGACGCAGGTAGATGCTGGTACCTTGGCTATTATGAATAAGATGTTGGTGCCAGCCGGATTATTGGTCAACTTTGTTGTCTGGCAACAGCATCCAGATTGGCTTAGCTTTATTTTAGGTAGCAGTCTACTGTTGTTATCTCTTTGGGTACATCGGCATTGGCTCTATCGATCAACTTTAAGCAAGATAGATTGAATGCTAACCATTGGATCCAGAGTGACGAAAATGGTTGCTGCTAATTAAACGAAATTTGCCCATCGTAACAGGGATGGGCAATAATGATTAACTACCAAAAAATTTATCTTTTAGTAGTTTAAGGCCAATTAACGTTAAATCTAATTTTTTTGGTATTTTACCATCTGGGGTTGTTGTATTAACTAATTTAGGCAAATACTCTGCGATTAAGGAAGACGTTTGTTCTGAATTTAAACCGACTTTACTGGTTAAGGCAGAAATATTACTTGTACCAAATATTGAGCTAATTTGCTCCATACTTATGGGTAAGTTCTCCTCTGAGCCTATCCAGGATTGAATAATCCCACCAAATCCTTGTTGCTCAAATTTATTAATTAAGCCCCTAATGCCACCTTGTGTTTCAATCCAACTTAAAATATTTTTATATTGATTAAATTTTTCACCACCAACCATATCGGTAAGTTGATCTAAAAATCCCATGATAGCCCCCTTGCAACATAAAAATTGGTTAAACGATTGATACCTTCCAACCTTTAAATTCAACAAGGTTAGAAATTATTAAAATTTTTGCTAGTCATACCTTAATAATAGTGAGTGATAAGCTAAAAATACAATAAAAGCCTAAAAAGATTTATCGGATCTTTTTAATTAATCAAGTGATTTTTATTTATTAAAAATTCGATATGATCAAGCTAGCATAAATAATTTGATCATATTTTTATGTAAAAGTAGCTTTTCATTATTGTTTTAAATGATCCCTATCATTAAAAAGTGATCATTTTATTATTAAATTAATGGATTAAATAAATTAAAAATACAGTATGGTGTAATTATGTCTGATGTTTTTCACTTGGGATTAATTAAAAATGACTTACAAGGCGCAACGCTTGCTATTGTGCCTGGCGATCCAAATCGGGTCGAAAGAATTGCCAAATTAATGGATAACCCGGTATATCTGGCTTCGTTACGTGAATTTACCACATGGCGTGCTGAACTTAATGGTAAGTCGATTATTATTTGTTCAACTGGTATTGGTGGCCCCTCAATTTCTATTGCCGTTGAAGAATTAGCACAATTAAGCATACGTACTTTTTTTCGTATCCGGTACTACCGGTGCAATTCAAAAACATCTCAATGTCGGTGATGTACTTATTACCACAGGCGCAGTACGTCTAGATGGTGCTAGCTTACATTTTGCGCCTTTAGAATATCCTGTGGTAGCTGATTTTAATTGTACCAATGCGCTTTATGATGCAGCTAAAGCAGCAGGGTTCACAACCCATGTTGGTATCATTGCCTCTTCGGATACTTTTTATCTTGGTCAGGAACGTTATGATACCTATAGTGGGTGCGTTGTCCGTCATTTTCGTGGATCGATGGAAGAGTAGCAAAAGATGGGCGTGATTAATTATGAAATGGAGTCGGCTACCTTACTTACTATGTGTGCAAGCCAGGGATTATCAGCAGGTATGATAGCCGGCGTGATTGTTAACCGAACACAACAAGAAACGCCAAATGAAACATTATTACACCAAACAGAAGGAAATGTTTTAGGGATCGTTGTTGATACCGCTCGCTGGTTATTGAATTAAATAAGTGCTGTAGGTTTGGCTAATTTTTTCGATAAAACGAGGATAATTAATGGTTATTTTTATGAAAATAGAGATAAATTTATTTTTTATATCTTTTATATTTAATCGCTGTTTTTATTTGTCTTAAGTAATTCTCGTTTTATTTTTTATCGAATGTATTCAGTAATTTTTATTTTGATAAATTGACGGATAATTTTTGTTATTTGGTATTTTTTAGTAAACTAATGAATGTTAATAGCCGGATAATAGCATAGAATAAAATAACGTAAATTTAACATTCTATAAGTTAAATTTGCCCAATTATTATATTTTAATCTGACAATAATTTACATTATTGACCGAATAATAACGAATGTTTAACTGAAATAGGAATAATAAGTTGATATTGTCAGAGATTATTAATGTTATTATCGAATTTGCTCGTGACCATCAAATATTAGCTATCTTTATTGTTTTTATATTAGCGTTTGGCGAATCGTTAGCCTTCATTTCATTATTACTCCCTGCGACATTGATTTTGCTTGGTTTAGGCGCATTAATTGGTGATAATGGGCTTCCTTTTTTACCAATATGGTTAGCTGCTGCCTGTGGTGCTTTTTAGGGAGATTGGTTATCTTATTGGTTTGGTTTTCATTATAAGAATAGTGTACGTCATATGTGGCTAATTTCCCGTCGTCCTGAAGCGCTCGATCGAGGTCATCTTTTTTTGAACATTGGGGAGTTTGGAGTGTTTTATCGGCCGTTTTTTTGGTCCCTTAAGGGCAGTTATTCCCTTAGTATCAGGCATTTGTGCTATGCCTAAATATTATTTTCAGCTCGCTAATTTACTTTCTGCTATGGTCTGGGCACTTGCTATTTTAGCGCCGGGGGCATTTGGTTTATCTTGGCTTGCTCAGTGGATGGGGTAAAATAGTTTTCAACCTGGTGCTATTTACTGAGCAAAATAAGCAAAATTTATTTTGGACATTTATACAGTATACCACTAAGTTACTTTATAAAATAAAGACTATTTTAAGGAAACCAAAGTGGATATTCAGTTATTATATGCAATTATTGGCTTTCTTACCGGTACACTCTTCGGTGGCAGTTTAATCTGGCTAATTATCGCGCAAAAAATGAATAAAAAAGAGTCTAAATTGCGAGATTTTTACAGTATCCAAGCTAGCTATGAGGAAAAAATCACCCATCTTGAATATTGGAAAATTGAGTGTGATCTCCGTGATCAAGAATTAAGGTCACAAAGGGAAATTAATCGTAATCAAGAAGTTGAACTACGTGAAGTAATGACACGGCTTGAAGAGACACGGCTGGCTTTTGAAGAGAAGCAGCGGCTGTTACTCAATAGTGAGCAGCGGTTAAATATTCAATTTGAGAATTTAGCCAATCGTATTTTTGAACAAAATGAACGTCGAGCTTTTGAGCAGAACCGTCAAAGTTTAATGGCACTATTAACTCCTTTCCGCGAACAATTAGACGGTTTTCGCCGTCAGGTACATGAGAGTTTTAGTCAAGAAGCGCGTGAGCGCCATACTCTAGCTCATGAAATTCGTCAGCTTCAGCAATTAAATGCAGAAATGGCAAAAGAAACGATTAATCTGACTAAAGCCCTAAAAGGGGATAATAAAATTCAGGGAAATTGGGGTGAGACAATTCTTTCTCGCATATTGGAAGCTTCTGGGCTAAGGCAGGGGCATGAATTTGAAACTCAAGTCAGTATTAATACCTCCAATAGTCGTTATCAACCTGATGTGATTATTCGTCTGCCACAGGGTAAAGATGTTGTTATTGACGCCAAAATGTCATTGACAGCTTATGAGCACTATTTTAATAGCGAAGATGAGCAACAGCGGGCAACGGCATTACGAGGGCATGTTAATTCAGTACGCAATCATATAAAAGGGCTTGGCCGAAAAGATTATCACCAATTAAATGGGTTAAGATCGCTGGATTATGTATTAATGTTTATTCCACTCGAAC
Organism: Arsenophonus endosymbiont of Aleurodicus floccissimus; assembly: GCF_900343025.1. Classification (GTDB taxonomy): domain Bacteria; phylum Pseudomonadota; class Gammaproteobacteria; order Enterobacterales; family Enterobacteriaceae; genus Arsenophonus. The sequence continues at coordinate 493,244 of NZ_OUND01000002.1, forward strand.
CGGCTTATTTGATTGCTTTACGCGAAGCACCTGAACTTATTGACGAAGGTTTGAGGAATAATGTTTTACTCGTTTGTCCTTCAACTTTATTGGTGGCAGTTCGTACAATTAATAATTTGTGGCGTTATGAACGACAAAGCCAAAATGCGCAAGTAATTGCCGAACGTGCTTCTAGAATGTATGACAAAATGCGGTTATTTGTCGATGATATACAGGTGTTAGGTCAGAGCTTGAACAAAGCACAGGTGAATTATCAATCGGCGATCAAAAAATTAGCGGAAGGAAAAGGTAATTTAATTAGTCAGGCGGAAAGTTTAAAAGAATTAGGAATAGAAGTTAAACGCCCGATTGATATTGAATTTAGCAAACAAACTGTTAAATCATAATTAAGAAGAATCGTTAGATCGTAAATAAGATCTTACAACAAACATGATTACAATTTCGATTATTTTAATGATTAAATGAGTGCAAATTATGGTAGATCCAATTAAAGAAAGCACTGATTTTGGCTTTCGCAAAGTAGCCAAGGATGAAAAAGCGGATTTGGTTGCTGCTGTTTTTCATTCGGTGGCTGCGAAATATGATCTTATGAACGATCTGATGTCATTAGGGATCCATCGAATCTGGAAACGTTTTACGATAGAAGCCAGTGGCGCACGCCGTGGACAACATATTTTAGATCTCGCTGGTGGCACCGGAGGCTTGACGGCTAAATTTGCCAAAATAGTTGGCGAAAAAGGTGAGGTTATTCTGGCTGATATTAATGATTCTATGCTGAAAATGGGGCGCGAAAAGCTCCGCGATCGCGGTATTGTTGGTAATGTTAATTATGTTCAGGCTAATGCTGAAGAACTGCCTTTTCCTGATAACTACTTCGATTGTATAAGTATTTCTTTTGGCCTGCGCAATGTTACTGATAAAGATAAAGCGCTTAAATCAATGTTTAGAGTGTTAAAACCTGGTGGTCGTTTATTAGTATTAGAATTTTCAAAACCCATTTTTTCAGCATTAACTAAAGCTTATGATGCATACTCTTTTCATATTTTACCACGAGTTGGTCAAATGATAGTCAAAGATGCCGATAGCTATCGCTATCTGGCTGAATCTATTCGCATGCATCCGGATCAGGATACTTTAAAAGCAATGATGGAGTTAGTCGGTTTTGAACAAGTTTCTTATACCAATATGAGCGGTGGAATTGTTGCCCTACATAGAGGGTTCAAATTTTAAGATGGATACCCCGTTAACCAAAAGCTATTTAAAAATCTCGCTATTGCATGCCGGAATTGCTTCCCTTTTACAGCTTATGTTGAATAGATTTTTTTATCAGGAAGTGGCGTTGAAATCAGCCAGAGTAAGGTTGGTTGGCAAAGTGTTGGCGATTGATTTAAAAGAATTATTTCAACCGTTGATATTTATATTCTCTGAGCAACGAGTTGATGTAGTAAACCAGTGGCCAACACCGGCAGATTGCGTGATAAAAACCGCGTTAGTGACCTTAGGACATCTTAAAGATAAACAGCAACTTTCAACTCTGATCAACGACGGTAGGGTTGTTATCGAGGGTGATATGCAAGTTGTGCAGCATTGGTCTGCATTACTTGATGCGACTGAATGGGATCCTGCTCATTATCTTGCTCCTTATGTCGGTGATGTTGTTGCCGAAGGGGTGAGTTGTTGGGTTAAAAAAGGTATAGTTGGAATAAATAGGTTGTTAAAGCAACAAAAAAAACAGTTTAAACATGTATTGGTGGAAGAATGGCGAATGTTGCCTAATACATTGGAAGTGCTAAGTTTTGCTGATAAGGTTGAGAAGGTGGTGGCAGATATTTCAACACTGGAACAGCGTTTAGCTAAATTGGAGGAAAAATATGAGACCGGGAGAAATTAAACGTCTCTATTTTATCGTTCGAGTATTTCTAAATTATGGTTTAGATGAACTCGTTCCCAAAATTAAATTTACTTTACCCTTAAGGATTGGACGCCGTTGTTTTTTTTGGTTATCAAATAAGCATAAAAACAAAACTCTTGGAGAACGCTTACGTTTATCTCTACAAGATTTAGGCCCGGTTTGGATTAAGTTTGGTCAGATGTTATCTACCCGTCGCGATCTTTTTCCAACCATAATTTCTGATCAGTTAGCATTATTACAAGATAAAGTGGCTAGTTTTGATGGCCGATTGGCTCGCCAACATATAGAACAGTCATTAGGTGGTTTACTTGAAACCTGGTTTGATGATTTTGATGAGGTGCCCTTAGCCTCGGCATCGATTGCTCAAGTACATACTGCGAAATTAAAACAAAATAATAAACAAATTGTAATTAAGGTTATTCGCCCAGATATATTGCCGGTTATTAAAGCTGATATAGGCTTGATGTATCGGCTGGCTAATTGGCTCCCTCTTTTCGCGGATGGACGCCGTTTACGTCCACGAGAAATTGTTCGAGAGTATGAAAAAACATTAATTGATGAATTAAATTTGTTGCGTGAGGCGGCGAATACTCTCCAATTAAGGCGTAATTTTGAAAATAGCTCCATGCTTTATATTCCTGAAGTCTATTCAGACTACTGTCGGGAAAATGTGATGGTTGTGGAGCGTATTTATGGTATTCCCGTTTCTGATATTAACGCGTTAAAGAAACATGGAATTAATATGAAGTTATTAGCTGAACGCGGAGTAAAAGTCTTTTTTACCCAAGTTTTTCGCGATAGCTTTTTCCATGCTGATATGCATCCTGGTAATATTTTTATTAGTCGAGAACATCCCGAAGATCCGCAATATATTGGTATTGATTGCGGTATCGTCGGTTCGCTAAATAAAGAAGATAAACGTTATTTGGCAGAAAATTTTATTGCCTTTTTTAATCGTGATTACCGTAAGGTAGCTGAATTACATGTTGATTCGGGATGGGTACCACCAGATACTAATGTAGAAGATTTTGAATTTGCCATTCGAACCGTGTGTGAGCCAATTTTTGAGAAACCGCTAGCTGAAATTTCTTTTGGTCATGTTTTATTCAATTTATTCAATACCGCCCGTCGTTTTAATATCGAGTTTCAGCCCCAATTAGTATTACTTCAAAAGACCTTGCTCTATATTGAAGGATTGGGAAGGCAGCTTTATCCTCAACTAGATTTATGGAAAACAGCTAAACCTTTTCTTGAAGATTGGCTACATCGACAAATGGGTTTAGCTGCGATTATTAGAGCGTTTAAGGAAAAAGCACCTTATTGGGCAGAAAAAATGCCAGAAATTCCCGATCTTATTTACGAAGCGCTTAAACAGCATAAATATTTACAAGATAGTATTGATAAATTCACAGTCCAGCTACAAGGGCGACAAGTAAAGCAAAGACAAGGTCAATATTTATTAGGAATTGGAGCAACTTGCTTGTTATGTAGTACTTTATTGCAGATTTTTGATTCAAAAATTGCTGCTATTGGGTTTATATCTTTCGGTATAATTTCATGGGCTATAGGATGGTATCAAACAGGTAAAATTGGCTAAAATTTATATTTAAACACATTTATCTTAGGCTCTACATGTTTCTTAGATAAAGTTAGTTGTATATAATATGGTTATACATGGTTGAACCTAATTTTGTAGAGGTATATATCAATGGGAACAACAATTGCTATGGCTACATTTGGTAGTCCCGGTCAGCTTCTTATTATTGCTTTACTGGTTGTTTTAATTTTTGGTACTAAGAAGTTACGCTCACTCGGTTCAGATTTAGGGGAGTCATTAAAAAACTTTAAAAAAGCAATGAGCGATGATCACAGTAAAACTGATGATAGTAACAAAGCAGAAAAACAGCATACTGATGCTAATTTTGAATCTAAAAATATTACTGAGAAAACAACAATAAGTCAGACAAAAGAAACGGCTGAAAGTAAAAAATAAAGAGTAGTATAAACCGTGCTTGATATTGGTTTTAGTGAACTATTATTGGTTATGATTATTGGCCTGGTGGTTCTTGGCCCAAAGCGTTTGCCGATAGCCGTCAAAACGGTTGCCGGTTGGATATGTGTGTTGCGCTCATTGGCTGCTAACGTTCAACATGAACTCTCACAAGAATTAAAATTGCAGGAATTGCAGGAAACCTTGAGGAAGGCAGAAGAAAAAGCACAATTACAAATGCTTTCACCGGAACTTAAACAATCGATGGAAGAATTGAGAGAATCTACTAAGCTATTAAAGAAAAATTATCAATCAGCGAACAGTCGTATCGAAGAAGAATTGGCTAAAGTAAAAGCATTTACTAGCGATCTTGATGAAAATAGCACAGCTAAAATAGATGAAGAAATGCTGATAACAACCAATAAACAATCTCAGTCAGCACAGACTGATAAGTTGGTAACCTCGTCACATAGTCCTACTAAAAGTAAAAATACGCTCAAATCTCCTCCAGAGAAAGTAAAAAAGTGCTCTGATCAAACTAACGGTGAAAATTAGTCTATGTCTATTGATGATCCTCAACCATTTATTAGTCATTTAATTGAATTACGTAGACGCATTCTTTATAGCTTATTTACAGTTGCAGTGGTTTTTCTAGCTCTGGTCTGTTTTTCCAATGATATCTACCATTTGGTTGCTGCACCGTTGATTGAACAGCTCCCCGTCGGTTCTCGCATGAGTGCGACTGATGTGGCATCAACTTTTTTTACCCCGATTAAACTGACGTTTATGGTGGCGGTATTTATTTCTATTCCAGTGATCTTATATCAGTTATGGGCTTTTATCGCTCCTGCCCTTTATAAGCATGAGCGGCGCTTAATGTTGCCTTTACTGGTCTCCAGTAGTGTACTTTTTTATCTAGGGATGCTTTTTGCCTATTTTGTTGTTTTTCCTTTAGCATTTGGTTTTTTTGTAAAAACCACACCAGAAAGTGTGACTTTCATTCCTGATATTAGTAAATATCTCAGCTTTGTCATGACACTTTTTATGGCTTTTGGCGCGGCGTTTGAAGTTCCAGTTGCCATTATTCTACTTTGTTGGACAGGCGTTACGACGCCAGATTCTTTAAAACGTAAGCGTCCTTATATTATTGTGGGTGCTTTTATTGTAGGTATATTTTTGACACCACCAGATGTATTTTCTCAGACCCTATTGGCGGTACCAATGTATTTATTATTTGAATTGGGCTTGTTGTTGTCACGATTTTATGTTGGTAAGGGCTGCAAAGCAGCAGATGATAAAAATTCGAATGAAATAATAGAATAAAACGCTATTTTTTGATTACAATCAATCACTTTTCTTAAATTGTTTTATTATCTATTTAGGCTTAGCTACATTTTGATTAAGGATATTAAGAAGAATAACTGAACGATTTTCACTATCAGGCTCTGAATAAATTGCTTTTAGGCCTTCAAAAATACCTTCAGTAATGATGATAGTATCACCTGATACTAGCGTCTTTGGTGCCACAATTTCTTGTTTAGATGCGGATTTTAGTTCATTAATAATATTATCTGGTACGATCACAGGGTAGAGGCCAAATCAAATAAAATGGCTAACCCCTCTAGTTGAACGTATCGTTGTGGTGGTATGGATTTCTTCAGGATTAAATTTAATGAAAAGGTAGTTTGGAAATAATGCTTCAGTAATTGTGACGCGTTTTCCTCGCGCCATTTTTTGTATTTGAGCTTCTGGCGTTAAGCAGATAACATGCTATCTTTTTAGATTTTCTATTGCTCGCTCTATTTGCTCGCGTTTACAGTAAAGAAGATACTAATTTTCCATGTTATGGCTCAAAAATAAAATTACACTTTATCATTATATCAAATTATAAATTATTAAGATATGTCGCCAGAACCAGCATGATTAATTCTTTATAATTCGATTAATATAGTTTTATATGATGATCTAATAAAAGGTAGGGATAGATGGATATTTTTCTTCTTAGCAATGGTCGATTAATCACTAATTCTCAATGGCGAAATTATGCAACATCACGTTTAAATGAGATGTTTCAACGTCGTCAGATCCGCAAAACAGTATTAACCCCTTATGCTGTCTTACGCGGCGATCATAATCAACGTGCAGCTGAGCTTAGTCAATCATTAGGTATTGAAGTGGTTTCAATTGAACACTTTAAGTCGACTGTAGAGGCGATTGAGTCAGCAGAGTGTATTTTAGTTAGTGGAGGAAATACTTGGCGGCTAAATAAATGCCTGCATGAAAATGGATTGATCGTAGCTATTCAACGTGCTGTTTTTGAACGTAATATTCCCTATATTGGCTGGAGTGCAGGATACAATGTTGCCACTCCTAGTATAAGAACCACCAATGATATGCCTGTAACTAATGTAGTTGTAATGCCTTCCTTAGGGCTATTTCCAATACAAATTAATCCGCACTATATTGATAGTTATATTAATGGACATATAGGAGAAACTCGAGATGATCGTATTGTTGAGTTTTGTGTGATCAATCTCCATGAAATTGTTATTGCTTTACGTGAAGGGAGTGGCTTACAAATTAAAGATAATGAACTACATTATTTTAGTGGCAAAAATGAAGAATTTAAGATTTTTCAGTATAACCAACATTTTCCAGAGCAATTTGATACAAAAATATTAAAAAAATGGGTCCCTTATCAATGTATTTAATTGCATTGTAATTAATTTAAAATATTCACTAATCTGAACAGATTGAAACTTTATTGGTAACTTGCATGGAACAATTTATAATGAAGCTCCAGCAAATTAAAAAGTAAAAAATATATAATGAAATACCGTGATCTGAGAGATTTCATATCATTATTAGAACAAAAAAAAGAACTGAAGCGTATCAGCTATGAAGTCGATCCTTATTTAGAAATGACAGAAATAGCAGATAGAACTCTGCGGGCCGGTGGGCCTGCACTGTTATTTGAAAACCCTAAAGGTTTTTCTATGCCAGTTCTGTGTAATTTATTTGGGACCGTTGAACGCGTTGTGATGGGGATGGGGCAAGAAAATATCCAAGCATTGCATGAAGTTGGCAAATTATTGGCGTTTCTTAAAGAGCCGGATCCACCTAAGGGATTCGCTGATTTAATCGACAAGTTACCAAAATTTAAGCAAGTTCTTAATATGCCATCCAAAAGGTTAAAGTCGGCAGTTTGTCAAGAACAGATTTGGCAAGGTGATGATGTTGATCTATTTCGTATTCCCATAATGCATTGTTGGCCAGAAGATGTCGCACCACTTATAACATGGGGGTTGACGGTTACTCGAGGGCCTCATAAGACACGGCAAAATTTAGGTATCTATCGGCAACAACTATTAACTAAAAATAAGTTGATTATGCGTTGGTTATCTCACCGGGGTGGGGCATTAGATTTTCAAGAATGGTGTAAAAAATATCCAGCTAAACCTTTTCCTGTCGCAGTAGCTTTGGGGGCTGATCCTGCTACTATTCTAGCCGCGGTGACACATATTCCAGATACGCTTTCTGAATATGCATTTGCGGGATTATTACGCGGACACCGTTCAACGGTTGTAAAATGTATATCTAATGAGCTTGAGGTACCCGCGGGTGCAGAAATTATTCTGGAAGGCTATATTGATCCTGAAGAATTTGCACCGGAAGGGCCTTATGGTGATCACACTGGTTATTATAATGAAGTTGATAAATTTCCGGTATTTACCGTTAAGCATATTACTCAACGTAGTGATGCTATTTATCATTCAACTTACACCGGCCGGCCACCTGATGAGCCAGCCGTTTTGGGTGCTGCACTAAATGAGGTTTTAGTCCCTATATTACAAAAACAGTTTCCAGAAATTGTTGATTTTTATTTACCTCCTGAGGGCTGCTCTTATCGGCTTGCCGTGGTAACAATAAAGAAACAATATGCTGGGCATGCTAAGCGCGTTATGATGGGGGTTTGGTCTTATTTACGGCAATTTATGTATACAAAATTTGTCATTGTCTGTGATGAAGATATTAATGCACGTGACTGGAATGATGTTATCTGGGCAATAACAACCAGAATGGATCCAGCACGAGATACCGTTATGATGGAAAATACCCCGATCGATTATCTTGATTTTGCGTCACCTATCTCAGGTTTAGGTTCAAAAATGGGACTTGATGCAACCAATAAATGGCCGGGTGAAACACAACGAGAGTGGGGTCGTCCAATTGTTATGACAGAAAAAATAAAAAAACGGATAGATGACATTTGGCATGAATTGGATATTTTTAAATTATGAGAGGATGTGAATGTCGACATTAAGTTGTAAGGTAGTTTCTATAGAATCTATCACTGATACGGTCTATCGCGTTTGCTTATTACCTGATGGTCAATTTTTCTTTCGTGCCGGTCAATATTTAATGGTCATTATGGATGAGCGTGATAAGCGTCCATTTTCTTTGGCTTCAATTCCTTCAGAAAAAAAACTAATTGAGCTTCATATTGGTGCGTCAGAGTTTAATCTTTATGCCATGGCGGTGATGGAGCGTATTTTTGCGCAAAATAGTATCAATATTGATATTCCTCATGGTAAAGCTTGGTTTCGCCAGGGAAGTAAAAAATCAATAATTCTTATCGCCGGGGGAACAGGATTTTCTTATACTCGCTCTATTTTATATGCTGCATTGGAAGAAAACCCTGACAGATATATTACCTTCTATTGGGGAGGACGAAGATTAGAACACCTATATGATTTGTGTGAATTGCAGTCTCTTTCAGAGCAATATTGCAACATAAAAATTATTCCTGTTGTTGAACAACCTGAATCAGATTGGCGAGGGCGGACAGGTACGGTTTTGAGTGCTGTACTGGATGACTTTGGTTCTCTTGTAAAGTATGAAATTTACATTGCCGGGCGTTTTGAAATGGCAAAAATCGCGAGGGAACGTTTTTGTAGTGAAAGAGGAATCAGCCCTGAATATTTTTATGGCGATGCGTTCGAGTTTATCTAAATATAATAACAAAAAAAAACCGCCCTTCTGGGCGGGAAAATAGCAACAACATACCATAAAACGTAGACTAGTTATTTAATCCGCTCAACAAGTGTAGCGATGCCTTGCCAAAAACCAATACACATAGCAGCTAAACCAAACTGAGCATCTTTCCGTTCCATAATATTTAGTAAAGAAGTGATGATCCGTGCACCAGAACACCCTAAAGGGTGACCTAAGGCAATCGCACCACCGTGCAGGTTAACTTTTTCTTCCATCTTATCGATAAGCTATAAATCTTTTAAACAAGTTAGAGCTTGTGCAGCAAAAGCTTCGTTAATTTCAAAAACATCTATATTTTAGAGTTAAATTAGCACGTTGTATTGCAATTTTAGTTGCAGGAATAGATCCATACCCTATAATGGTGGGATAGCAACCAATAACGAACATTGATCGAATTTTAGCTCTTACTCTCAATTCCTGTGTTTTAGTATATTTTTCACTAGTAACAAGTATAGCAGATACTCCATTTGATAGCGCCGATGAATTTCCTGCGGTAACTGAGCCTGAGATAGGATCAAAGACCGGAGGTAAAGCCGTCAGGCTGGCTAAATTTGCATCAAATCGAATCACTTCATCTTGCTTGATGGCAACCAGATTACCGTCAATATCATGGCCGGCAGTTGCTACAATTTCATTATTAAACCATCCATGATGAGTTGCCTCAGCTGCCTTTTGGTGAGAACGTAAAGCAAATTCATCTTGTTCAGAGCGACTGATTTGATTTTGTCTGGCGAGAATCTCGGCGGTTAATCCCATTGCAGCTGAAGCGGTAGAAATATGAATAGCAAGTTTACGATTGATATCGATACCGTCGGTCATAGGAACATGTCCCATATGTTCGACACCACCGACAAACACAACATTGGCATCACCTGACATAATAAATCGGGCGGCATCATGTAATGCTTGCATAGAAGAACCGCACAGCCGATTAACCGTTACGGCGGGTACAGTATGGGGAATATCTGTTAACATCGCAGCATTACGAGCAATATTAAATCCTTGCTCTAAGGTTTTTTTTTACACACCCCCAGATAATATCGTCAATATCATTTTTATTGTTATTGAGGGCAGGATTACGGCTTAGTAATTGCGTCATTAAATGGGCGGATAACTCTTCTGCTCTGACCTGGCGAAATCCCCATCTTTCGAGCGCCCCATTGGGGTGCGTATGCTATCTATAATTACAACATTTTCCATGATCACGACCTTAAGCTTATTATTTGCTGTTGAAGGTGATTTTTCTGGCGTTGGATAAATAACCTGCTTGTTTTTTAAAACTGTCAGGAATGGCATATAAAGGGCCTAAAGAGGCATATTTTTCCGCCATTTCGATAAAATTTTGGATACCGAAATTATCAAGATAGCAGACCTCACCACCTCGAAATGGCGGAAAACCTAAGCCGTATACCAGTGCAATATCGGCTTCTGCAGGACTAGCAATAATGTGTTCATCTAAACAACGAACCACTTCATTAATCATCGGTATCATCATGCGCATGATAATATCTTGCTTAGTAAATTGTTTGCCGGTAGCGCCAATTTTGCCTAGTAAGTCTTTAATTTTAGGATCGCGTTGTTTCTGTATTTTTCCTTTTTTATCGGTAACGTATTGATAAAAACCAACGCCATTTTTTTGGCGGAAACGCTGATGATTAAATAGAACAGTAATCGCATCTTGATCAATTTTTGCCATACGCTCTGGAAAACTGTCAGCCATAACTTGTTGGGCGTGTTGCACGGTATCAATACCAAATAACATCAATCAAATAAACCGTCCCCATCGGCCAGCCAAATTGTTTTTCCATGATCTTATCGATTTGATAAAAATCAGCACCATCTTGTAATAGTAAATTAAAGCCAGATAAATAAGGGAATAATACACGGTTAACAAAAAAACCTGGGCAATCATTGACGACGATAGCCGTTTTACCCATTTTATTCGCATAGACAGTTATCATATCGATAGTTTTGGTGCTAGTTTTTTCGCCCTTAATGATTTCCACTAATAGCATTCGATGAACAGGATTAAAAAAATGCATGCCACAGAAATTTTCCGGCCGCTGTAAAACACTAGCTAATTTTGTGATGGGAATAGTTGAAGTATTGGCGGCTAATAGAGCATTTTGATTTAATAATTTTTCTGTTTCGGCCAAAACGACAGTTTTGACCTTTGGGTCTTCAACCACCGCTTCAACAATAATTTGTGCATTTTCAATTCCAGCGTAATTTAGTGTTTGAGTAATTGAAGATAATATCTTCGCCATCTCCAGCGCTGAAATTTGCTTACGTTCAAATTGATTATTTAGCAATTTAGCGGCTTCATTCATACCTATTGATAAGTAATACCACCACCAATGATATCAGCACCACCAACGGCAGCTTTTATGGGGGCTTCAGTGGATTGGCTTCCCTGTTTAGCTAAATTTTTAACATATTGATCATTGAGAAAAACTCTAATTAAAGCATACGCTGCAGGAGCGCCAGTCAGTGGAATGAAAGCTTCTGTTTCCAATGATAACGCTTATTTACGTCCACAATTGGCCGCTTTTTCGATAGTTTCTAACGCTTTCGATGGTGCAGGGTAATGTGAGCCTGCCGCTTTCATGACTAAACCTTTTGCGACATTAAAACTCATCGTTTGTTCTATTTTATTCAGTTTTAAAGGTTGGGTTTTAGATTGCCGTACCTGCTGCCAATCTAATCTGTTGGCAATCGCATTTTCCAATAGTACTAGGGCCGAATTTAGTAACTGTTCTTTGGCCACAATCGTGTCAATCAGGCCATTTTTTAAAGCGGTTTCGGCATCGATATCTTTTCCTATGGTGATCATCTGTAATGCATTATCTAAACCAATTAAGCGCGGTAGGCGTACTGAACCACCAAACCCAGGCATAATACCCAGTTTAACTTCTGATAAACCAATTTTAAGATCGGGTTTAGCGATACGGTAATCTGTTGCTAATGCACACTCACAGCCTCCTCCCAAAGCGTAACTATTAATGGCGGTTACGGTCGGAATAGGTAGGTCTTCGATACGATTAAAGATGCTGTTAGTAAAATTAAGCTACTGCTGAAGTTGTGACTTTGGTACATTAAATAGGGAGAGAAATTGTTTAATATATGCACCAACAATGAAAGTAGGTTTTTGTGAAATCAGAATAAGCCCTTTTAATTGACTTAGGGTCTTTTTGTTTTCGAGTGAATCAATAGCTTTGTTTAGTGAATCAACGGTTTCTAAATCAAATTTATTAATGGTATTTGGCGAGTTAAATATCAATTTTGCTATACCGGGTTTTATCCAATCAACCTGAATAGTATTACTTTGATAGAGCATACTGTTCTCCTATGATTACTATCTGGTAAGACCAAGAATTAGCGGTATGATTTTTTTGTTAAAAAATACAAATTAAGTATAAAAAATATGCTAGTCTGATCACAACAAATTCTATGGGTTATTGAAAACCTCGATAATACTTAATTATTTGTTTTTATTAAAAAAAATGAGACACTTTAGTTGGGGAAAAGTATTTATTAAATTAATGATAATATTTAATCTGATATTTTGCTGAATATTAGAGATAAAAATAACAGGTGAACTAAAAATGGAAAATTTTGCTAGTCAATATCAAGAACATATTAAAACATTACAGCAACGTACACAGAATGTTTTGAAAAATAATAAATTGAATGCCTTACTTACTCCATTCTGGAGAGCCGAAAGGCGTTTTTCTTGATGACTACCATTATTTATTCAAAGTTAATCCACATTTCAAAGCCTGGCTACTTATTACTCAAGTTGCACATTGTTGGTTATTAGTTGATGGAGTTAGCAAACCTAAATTGTGGTTTTATTCTCCAATTGATTATTGGCATAGTATTGATCCTCTACCAGACAGCTTTTGGCTAAAAGAGTTTGAGTTGTTCCATTTAAAAGAGGCTAATGATATTAAAAAATGGTTATTTCAGTTAGATAAAAAACATACTGGTTATATTGGTGAATCTATTGATCTAGCTAAAGAATTAGGTATTTCAGCGGTTAATATTAATCGCAAATCGGTGTTAGATTATTTTCATTTTCATCGGGCTTATAAGACCAACTATGAATTGAGTTGTTTACAACAAGCGCAGAAAATGGCAATAGCTGGTCATCATGCCGCTAGTGAGGCCTTTTGTCAGGGAGCGAGTGAATTTGATATTAATGTTAGTTACTTGCAGGCAACAGGTCAGCGAGATATTGACGTGCCATATAGTAATATTATTGCACTCAATGAAAATTGTTCAGTACTTCACTACACTAAATTGAAATATCAGCCACCAAAGAATATATATAGTTTTTTAATTGATGCGAGCGCTGAATAACACGGTTATGCAGCAGATATTACGCGTACTTATACGGCTAAGAATAATGATGAATTTGCTAATTTGATTAACGGCTTGGATAATAAACAACAGCTATTGATCGATACAATTAAAACCGGTATTCGCTATACTGAATATCATCAACAGATGTATCAACATATTACATCTTTATTGCTAGATCATGGCATTATTTGCAATATCAGTGTAGAGACAATGATAGAAAAAGGGATTACAACACCATTTTTCCCGCATGGCTTAGGCCATCTTTTCGGATTACAAGTTCATTATGTTGGTGGATTGATGCAGGGTGAGACGGGAGCGTCTTTGGCTGTACCAGAATGTTACCCTTTCTTACGTTGTATTCGGATCTTACAATCTGGTATGGTATTAACTATTGAACCTGGTCTCTATTTCATCGAGACACTATTAGCTCCTTGGCGCGCAGGATCTGTAGTAAATATTTTAACTGGCCTAAAATTGCGTCCCTTACGCCCTATAGTGCTATTCGTATCGAAGATAATATCATCATATATGAGAATAAAGTTGAAAATATGACACGTAATTTACATTTAAAATAATGAATGCTTATTTGATACCCGCAGAGTCGGTTGTTGTTACCGAAGAGATTAAAAAAGCCGTTTTATTAATTATTTGGAACATACTGATGGAATTGCTGAAGAAAAAAATTTTATCCAAACTATCAAACATAAATACCTAGATGCTCGTCATCATTGCTGGCCCTATGTTGCTGGTAGGCCTGATGATTGCCAAAAATTAGGTTTTTCTGATGATGGTGAGCCGACCGGAACGGCAAGTAAGCCGATGATCACTCAGTTGTTAGCTAGCCATATTGGTGAAATTACCGTCGTGGTAGTGCGTTATTTTGGCGGTATTAAATTGGGGACTGGCGGCTTGGTTAGAGCTTATGGTAATAGTGTTCAACATGCACTTAACCTCTTGAACAACCAGTAAAAACTGCTACAAAAATATTATTTAATACATTGTGAATATGCGCATATAAAAATGATTGAGCAATTAATACAACAATCAGCAGGGCAGATCCTAGCGCGAGAATATAGTGAAAATGTGATATTAAAAATTTCACTTCCTGTCAATGTTGAACAAGAGTTTGCGGATAAATTACGTAATTTAAGTAGAAGCGCATTAAATTTAACCCCTAAATCTTAATGTTATGATTAGATTCTCAAGGAACCACTCATGCATTTTCGAGCAATAACCCGAATTGTTGGGCTACTTGTTATCTTATTTTCTGTCACTATGATTATTCCAGGTATAGTGGCATTGATTTATCGAGATGGAGCAGGACGTGCCTTTAGCCAAACCTTTGTTGCGGCATTAATTATCGGATTGTTACTATGGATACCAAACAGAAATAATCGACATGCTCTAAAACCTAAAGAAGGTTTTCTGATAGTCGCCCTTTTTTGGACCGTGTTAGGTAGTGTTGGGGCACTACCTTTTATTTTTTCTGATCGGCCTCATCTTTCTGTTACCGATGCTTTTTTTGAATCTTTTTCCGGTTTAACAACAACTGGAGCAACCACATTGGTTGGGTTGGACACTTTACCCAAAGCAATACTCTTTTATCGACAGATGCTACAGTGGTTAGGTGGCATGGGAATTATTGTTTTAGCGGTAGCCATATTACCTTTATTAGGCGTAGGTGGAATGCAGCTTTATCGGGCAGAAATGCCTGGCCCACTTAAAGACAATAAAATGCGTCCAAGGATTGCAGAAACGGCAAAGACACTTTGGTTAATCTATGTTTTGTTTACTATAGTCTGCGCGATAGCGTTATGGGGCGCTGGCATGGATGTTTTTGATGCTATCTCCCATAGTTTTTCTACTGTCGCTATTGGTGGATTTTCTACTCATGACCAGAGTATTGGCTACTTTAATAGCCTTGCTATTAATACCATTATTGCTATTTTTTTACTGATTTCTGGCTGTAATTTTGGTCTTCACTTTGCCGTTTTATCTGGTCGTAGTCTGACAATTTACTGGCGTGATCCTGAATTTAGAGTATTTATCGGTTTTCAAATAGTTTTGATAATCATTTGTACGTTAGTGCTTCTATATCATTCAGTTTATGACTCACTATTACAAACATTTGATCAAGCCTTTTTTCAGGTTGTCTCTGTGGCAACGACAGCCGGTTTTAGTACCGATGGATTCGCAAATTGGCCGCTTTTTCTACCTATATTGTTACTTTTTGCTGCTTTTGTCGGTGGGTGTGCAGGATCAACTGGAGGTGGATTAAAAGTTATTCGAATTTTACTATTATTCTTGCAGGGTTCACGAGAGTTAAAACGCTTGGTACATCCAAATGCTGTTTACACGATAAAATTAGGCTCCAGGGCATTATCTGAACGTATTATTGAAGCTGTTTGGGGTTTTTTTTCTGCTTATGCATTGGTTTTTATTATCAGTTTACTATTGTTAATTGCTACTGGCGTAGATGAGTTTTCTGCTTTTGCCTCAATTGCTTCAACACTGAATAATTTAGGTCCAGGATTAGGCTCGGTAGCTGAAAACTTTACTACCATGAATCCAACGGGAAAATGGATCCTAATAGTCACTATGTTATTTGGCCGATTGGAAGTGTTTACTTTACTTGTTCTTTTCACACCAACCTTTTGGCGGGAATAATCATTTATACAATTTTATAGGTAACACATGAGCTATTTGCTGCTTTATTCTGGCGAAAATGGTCAGACTAAAAAGATAATACTTAAAATTACTGAATATTTACGTAAAGAAGGTAAGCAATGTGATGTTAGAGATTTAAATATGGATAAAAATTTTAATCTTTCTGTTTACCAAAAAGTGTTAGTCGGTGCTTCAATCCGTTATGGTCATTTTAATCCTGCAGTGTTGAGTTTCGCGCAAAATCACCAAAAAGAGTTGAATACCATGCCAAGTGCATTTTTTGGTGTTAATTTAACGGCTAGAAAAAAGGGCAAAGATACACCTGAAACAAATGTTTATGTACGTAAATTTTTAGCTAAAACTCCGTGGCAACCAACTATTACTAATGTGTTTGCCGGAGCGCTACGTTATCCCCAATATAAATGGTTAGATCGTATTATGATCCAATTTATTATGAAAATAACAGGTGGAGAAACGAATACAAATAAAGAGGTTGAATATACTGATTGGCAAAAAGTTGAATACTTTGCGCGCGAATTTAAATGCACTTAAATAAAAATTTGATTAAAAATTGCTATTTTTTCTGCTTTTTGTCGAAAAAAGAGCAAACGACTAAAGGTTACAAATTATTGCTTGCCAGCTGCGTAAAACTGCTTATAATGCGCCCCCACTGAGTCAGTATAGAACGAATCAATTGAATTGAATTTTCTTGACGAAGGGTAAAGAAAAGTAGAAATAATTATTTGACTTTACAAGTGAAAAGCGTAATATATACCACCTCTTTTATCAGGTCGCATGCTCTTTAACAATTAATCAGACAATCTGTGTGGGCACTCGCAAGACATCATCAAAAAATATTTGATTTTAAAGTCTTGAAGAGTAACAAAATAGTTAATTCATATATGAACTAATATGCAGTAACGTTATTTTGATCGGCAGCGGCGAAGGTGGTCAAACATCAGTAAAGCGAGTTAAACAAAAGGGCGTTACGGTCAGTAAAACATTCTTTGAGCATCAAGCTTTTCATTGAAGAATTTGATCATGGTTCAAATTGAACGCTGGCGGCAGACCTAACACATGCAAGTCGAGCGGCAGCGTGAGGAAGCTTGCTGGCAAGCGGCAGACGGGTGAGTAAGGTATGGGGATCTGGCCGAAAGCGGGGGATAACCACTGGAAACGGTAGCTAATACCGATACCGCATAATCTCTAAGAAGCAAAGTGGAGAACCGTAACGGCCTCACACCTTCGGATGAACCCATAGAGACTAGCTAGTAGGTGCGGTAAGGGCTAACCTAGGCGACGATCTCTAGCTGGTCTGAGAGGATGATCAGCCACACTGTGACTGAGACACAGCCCAAACTCCTACGGGAGGCAGCAGTGGGGAAATATTGCACAATGAGCGCAAGCCTGATGCAGCGATGCCGAGTGTATGAAGAAGGCCTTCGGGTTGTAAAGTACTTTCAGTCGTGAGGAAGGTGTTAGGGTTAATAACCTTA
>NZ_OUND01000003.1 GCF_900343025.1 Arsenophonus endosymbiont of Aleurodicus floccissimus
GGTCCCTATCTGTCGTGGGCGAAGGAAGATTGAGGGAGGAGGCTGCTCTCCTAGTACGAGAAGACTGGAGTGGACGCACCACTGGTGTACAGGTTGTTATGCCAATGGCATCGCTTGGTAGCTAAGTGCAAAAGAGATAACCGCTGAAAGCACCTAAGCGGGAAACTTGCCTCAAGATGAGTCTTCCCTGACAGTAATGTTCTATAAGGGGTGTTCAAGACGAGGACGTAGATAGTCTGGGTGTGTAAGCGTATTGATACGTTGAGCCAACCAGTACTAATGACCCCGAGAGGTTTAACCTGACAACACCGAAGGTGTTTTGAGAGAGAAAGAATTTTAGCTTGTTTTGAGATTGAATATGGTCGGATTTTGCTGAAGGCAGAGGCGTGGTCGCTACTGAGGTAGGTGAGCAGGCCGGAAGGCAGCGAAATAAGACGGGATAAAAAAGGAATTTGTCTGGTGGTAATAGCGCGGTGGTCCCACCTGACCCCATGCATGCTGAACTCAGAAGTGAAATGCCGTAGCGCCGATGGTAGTGTGGGGTCTCCCCATGTGAGAGTACGGAACTTCCAGGCTTTGATTTAATGCTAATGGGAAAGACCGTTAGTGAAGGTGAGGTAGTTCAGTTGGTTAGAATACAGGCCTGTCACGCCGGGGTCTGTGGATTCCAGTCCCGTCCGCACCGCCACCTATTAGGGGCGTAGTTCAATTGGTAGAGCACCGGTCTCCAAAACCGGGTGTTGGGAGTTCGAGTCTCTCCGCCCCTGCCATTTACGGCTTTATAGATAATGTTATTAAATATTAAAAACCCAGTTTAATAGAATGGGTTTTTTTATGGGCCGCCAAAAGCTATATTTCTATTTTAATTTTTAGTTATTAAAATTGATGTATTTCTGTTCTATCATATTATTTTTGGTAAATATTAAATACAAAAAGGCTAGGATCGTTTTTTTTTTTGTATTTTTTAGCCATAATAAATATTTTTTGTTAATGATAGGTAATGTAACTAAAAGTTTATGTTTTACTCATTCATAATTAGTTATTCTTAATAGGTATTTTTGCTAATTTATCAATAAACGTCTCTTGTCCATTATTTTGTAACCAAATAGCATAAATTGGTTTGCTATAGACAACTTTCGATAGTGTTTTTAATTCATGATATTGATTAAGCCAATGAATTGGTAAAACAGAGGCAGATTTTGTTGGATATAATAGCTCCCGCGCAAGATTAGCCGATGTTGTGAGTAGTGTCGGCGAATTTTCAACTAAAGATGATTTTTCAGTGGTATTGAAATCAGGACTCCATTCAAGTTTGATGTAATTGAATCTCGACAAAGTTAAATTTTTTTTATTTGTCATTAATTGTAATTTTATTTCACCAATGATGGCGCTTTCAAATTCATCCATTTTTGGCGGTTCGATTGCAATAAGTAAATCAAGTTCGCGTGAATGAAGCTGTTTTACTAAAGATTGTCGCGTGGATATTCTGCATTCAAGATGAAGATCTTTATGTTTTTGATAGATAAGTTGTATCCAATTTGTTAAGCATCCTTCCCATAGTGATATTGTTGAGCCTATTGAAAATTCTGTGTGTAATGATTGATAAGAAATTTCTTTTTTAGCTTGTAGCCAGGTATTTATTAACGATTCAGCGTACGGAATCAAACGTTCGCCCGCGGTAGTTAAACGAATATTATTGCGATGACGGGCAAATAAAATAGTACCTAATTGCGTTTCTAATTGACGTATTCGAGAACTTACCGCTGACTGTGTTAGGTATAATAATTCGGCTGCTCGACCAAAATGTCGAGTTTTACTAACTTCTAAAAAAGTTTTTAATAATTCAGTATCCACAGCAATCTCCAGAATTTTTAATCTTAACGATTTAAATGTTTTGTTTTACAGAATCCAATTGCTAACTAATACTCCGCGCCATAATGAGTGTGACATTAGAGAGCTAGGAGTGTGTTAGATGGCAGAAAGCTTTATCACGACTAATCGTTTTTTTGATAATAAAAATTATCCTCGAGGTTTTTCTCGTCATGGTGATTTCACCATTAAAGAAGCTCAGTTGTTAGAATGTTGCGGTCAAGCTTTCAATGAACTTGATTTAGGTAAGCGTCAACCTCAGACAGAAGAAGAAAAACTTTTTGTTGCTATGTGTCGCGGTGAACGCGAACCTTTGACACCAGAAGAAAAAGTATGGTCTAAGTATATGACTCATATTAGCCGACCTAAGCGTTTTCATACCTTATCTGGAGGTAAACCACAACTGGATCCCTCTGAAGACTATACCGATACTGATGATTAATATCATCATAGTTCTAAAAAAAGGGGTTTTAATACCCCTTAATTATTCAATTTGTTTTTGTAATTGAATAAGTAGCTTATCCATACTGCGATAGCTAATTGCTTCAATAATATAAATTTTTTCAATGTATTGTTGCTGTTTTAAATCGGCAATGGTTCGTGAAACTTTCAGTATACGATGCCAGGCTCTGATTGAGAGGCCAAGTTTATTTAATGTTGTTTCTAAAAAAAGGTGTCATTTGGTTTTAGTTTATAAAAAAGTGCGGCTTCTTTGCTATTTAGTTTTGCATTAATTTTACCGGAAGGTTTAATTTATTGCTTTCTTGCCTGTATAACACGTTGTTTTATATTGAAACTGGTTTCATTTGTAGGTGCAGAGAGGCTTAAAGTACCTAGCGGTAACAGAGGTACCTCTATAGAGAGATCAAAACGATATAAGAATGGTCCAGATATCTTTGCTAGATAACGGAGGATCTGTTTTAGGGCTAGCTCGGTTATATATGCCTTTATAGTGAGTGGCCCATCGCGTTGGGATTTAAAGCGGCAATAAGTTGAATATTGGCTGGGAAATTAACTTTAGCTTTTGCGCGTGAAATTATTATTTCTCCAGACTCTAGCGGTTCCCTAAGTGTGTCGAGCACTTTTCGTTCAAATTCGGCGAGTTCATCAAGAAATAAAATGTCATTATGGGCTAAGGATATTTCTCCCGGTTTGGGTAAGCTTCCTCCACCAATTAATGCTGCTATAGAAGCACTGTGATGAGGTTCTCTAAATGGCGGTGTAAGCCATTTTTCGTTATCAAATGAGAATCACATAAATTTCTTATTGACACTACCTCTAGCACTTCTTGATTGGTTAGATTAGGTAAGATAGTAATAAGGTGGTTGGCAAGCATGGTTTTACCTGTGCCTGGTGGGCCAAGTAGTAAAAGATTATGTCCTCCTGCGGCTGTTATCTCTAATGCGCGTTTGGCATGTTGTTAGCCAATAATATCATTGATATCTGTTATGTTAGAGTGCTTATGGTTGGTGATAGGTGTTTCTTGATTGTGAGGTAAAGTATTTTGATCATGTAAGAAATGACAAACAGCTAATAGATGCTCATAAAAATAGACACTTTCTGTTGGTAACAAATTTAATTCATTTGTGTTTTCTAGGGAAGTGATCAATTTATGCTGATTTTTTTAACGCTGTTTGTGCCGTTGTTATTCGAAGAATTTGACCAGAAAGTGCTAATTCGCCAAGGAATTTGAATTGATTTAATTTTATTGATGTAATTTGTTTCGATGCCGCTAAGATGGCGAGTGTGATAGCTAGATTATAACGTCCGCCTTCTTTTGGCAGATTAGCCGGCGCTAAATTGATAGTTATTCTTTTAGATGGATACTGAAAACCACTATTTATTGAAGCACTTCTGATACGATCACGCGCTTCTTTGACGGCTGTTTCTGGCAACCCTACTAGGGTGAGTCCAGGTAGCCCATTGCTAATATGGGCCTCAACTGTTACTCGTGGGGCATTCATACCGATTGAAGCTCTAGTGTAAATAACCGCTATTGCCATATTTCCTCCCTAAAATGTCATGTCACTATTTTCTTAGTTAGTAAATTAGGTACAAACTAGCTTTTGGTGAATATGGGAAGGTTGTTAGAGAAGTATCCGAAATTTTTACTTTTGTGGTAATTTTTTAGGACAGCGCTGACATTTTTGATAATGAAAATTGGCTATTAGTTGTCTGTATTACAATTTCTGACATTAATTAATAAGTCGTGGTTTATCATTTTATAATGAAATGACTTTTTGGTTAAATTTTTTGTATTAATTGCATTTAATGGTTTTTTATTTCAATTATTTTTTGTTTTCAATAGAATTATTTTATTCTGAGATTTATTTATTGATTTTAATCGTAATTTTTTATTTTTCGATAAAAAAATAAAATAAGTATTGTCAAATAAGTGTCAACGTGTTGACTCTAAATAAATAAATAAATTATCAAGATCAAAGAACGGATATTATAACGAAGATGTTTGCCCTAATAATTAACCTAATTATTGTGAGCGTAGTGGTGATTATCCCACCGTGCTGGGCAGCACTTGGAAGAAGAAAGGCAGAATAACTAGCTAGATTTCACAAGAACCCAGCACCGAAAGGCACGGAGTTTTTTTAGCGTTAAATTTTAGTTGTCGGTAAAAGTTTAGAAAAATAAACTAACAAATTAGGTTTCTGGATCAAAACAATGAATGGAGCACAATGGTTAGCTCAGTCATTAATTACCCAAGGGGTTGAATAGATTTGTGGTTATCCAGGGGAGGCCATTATGCCTGTTTATGACGCTTTGTATGATAGTGATTTAGAACATTAGAACATTAGAACATTAGAACATTAGAACATTAGAACATTAGAACATTAGAACATTAGAACATTAGAACATTAGAACATTAGAACATTAGAACATTAGAACATTAGAACATTAGAACATTAGAACATTAGAACATTAGAACATTAGAACATTAGAACATCTCTTATGTCGCCATGAGCAAGGTGCTGTTATGGCTGCTATCGGTTATGCAAGAGCAACGAATAAACCAGGAGTCTGTATTGCAACATCAGGGCCAGGAGCAACCAATTTGATCACTGGTTTAGCCGATGCATTATTAGATTCAGTGCCTATCGTTGCCATAACAGGACAGGTGGCTTTGGAGCTTATTGGCACAGATGCCTTTCAGGAAGTTGATGTTTTAAGTCTTTCTTTAGCTTGTACAAAACACAGTTTCTTAGTGGATTTTGCTGATATGTTGTCACAGGTTATTACCGAGGCTTTCAGTATTGTAACAACGGGTCGTCCAGGCCCAGTTTTAATTGATATTTCCAAAGATATACAGTTGCAGACAACTCATTTGGTACCTTATTTGATGCCAGTTGAACAAAACCGATTTTATTCTGCCTATCAATTAGCTGCTTGCTGCATGTGAAATTATGGAGCAAGCGAAACAACCTATTTTGTATGTGAGGGGCAGTCGCTGAATTGAGGGATTTTATTGCTATCTCAGGATTACCTACAGTTTCTACATTAAAGGGGGCTCGTGCTGTCACAGCAGATGATCCGCATTATTTGGGAATGTTGGGTATGCATGGCAGTAAAGCGGCAAATTTTGCTGTGCAGGAATGTGATTTATTGTTGGCGGTTGGCGCCAGGTTTGATGATCGTGTGACCGGTAAATTGAATACATTTGCCCCTAATGCCAAAGTCATCCATTTAGACATAGATCATGCTGAATTGAATAAATTGTGTCAGGCGCATGTTTGTTTGCTCGGTGATGCAAAACTATTGTTACCGAGATTAGCTAGACCATTAAATATTGCTTCATGGCAAGCCAAAGTCAGCGCGTTGAAAAAAGAGCATGAATGGAATTATAACCATAAAGGGAATGCTATCGATGCCCCTGCTATATTAAAACAAATCTCAGAACGTATGCATGTTTACACCATTGTTACAACAGATGTTGGGCAACATCAGATGTGGACAGCACAGCATATGGCATTTCGAGCTCCAGAAAATTTTATTACCTCAAGTGGATTAGGCTCAATGGGATTTGGTATTCCAACTGCAATCGGCGCTCAGTTAGCCCGCCCTCATGCAGCGGTTATTTTTATTTCAGGTGATGGTTCTTTTATGATGAATATTCAGGAACTAGCCACCATAAAGCGCAAACAATTACCAATCAAAATTGTGCTTATCGATAACCAACGTTTGGGCATGGTACGTCAGTGGCAAGAGTTATTTTTTCAACAACGCTACAGTGAAACTCAGTTAACGAATAATCCAGATTTTATCGCATTAGCCACATCATTCGATATTGCTGGTCAGCGTATTACGCATACTTCAAAAATTAATGACGCACTGGATAGATTATTCAGTCATGCAGACCCATATTTGCTACAGGTATCTGTTGATGAATTAGAAAATGTTTGGCCATTAGTTCCTCCTGGTGCCAGCAATGAAAAAATGATGGAGAAACCTTGATGAGAGAATATCAATTAAATATTGCAGCGCGCTTTTGACCAGAGGTCTTAGAGCGCATTTTTTGGGGGACTCGTCATCGCGGTTTTCAGGTTAATGCAATAAGTATGAGTAAAGTATTAGATGGAAATAACGTTAGCATTGCAATAACGGTTAATAGTCAGCGTCCACTAAATCTACTTTGTTCCCAGTTAATTAAATTAGCAGATGTTTTTGATATTGAAATCAAGTAACAAGCTGCCAAACAATCAATCGTAATGTAAGGTAAAAAATGACAAAAAAAGCAGATTATATTTGGTTTAATGGAGAAATGGTGCCTTGTGCGCAGGCAAAGATACATGTTATGTCTCACTCTTTACATTATGGTACTTAGGTTTTTGAAGGTATTCACTGTTATCACTCTCATCAAGGGCCAGTAATTTTTCGTCATCGTGAGCATATGCAGCGTTTACATGATTCAGCCAAAATTTATCGCATTCCTTTAAGCCAAAGTGTTGATGAGTTGATGGCGGCTTGTCGCGAAACGATTGGTAAAAATAAGTTGGTTAGTGCCTATATTAGACCACTTGTTTTTATTGGTGATGTTGGTATGCGAGTTAATCCACCATTAGGTTACAAAACTGATGTCATTATTGCTGCTTTTCCTTGGGGAACGTATCTCGGTGAAAAAGCACTCGAACAAGGTATTGATGCAATGGTTTCGTCCTGGCATCGTGCCGCACCCAATACCATCCCGATTGTGGCTAAAGCTAGTGGTAATTATCTATCCTCTTTACTGGTAGGTAGCGAAGTTCGACGCCATGGCTATCAGGAAGGAATAGCGTTAGATGTTAATGATTATACTTCCGAAGGGGCGGGTGAGAACTTATTTGAAGTTAAAGATAACGTACTTTTTACACCGCCATTTACCTCGTCGGCGCTAACCGGCATCACACGTGATGCGATTATTAAGTTGGCCACTGAATTGGGATTTGAAGTCCGTGAACAGATGTTATCACGTGAATCGTTGTATCTGGCTGATGAAATTTTTATGACCGGCATAGCGGCTGAGATTACGCTAGTTCGTAGCGTTGATGGTATACAAGTCGGAGCCGGTCATTGTGGCCCAGTAACCAAGCGTATCCAGCAGGCTTTTTTGGTTTATTTGATGGTTCGACAAAAGACAAATGGGATTGGTTAGATCCCGTTAATAGTTAGTTCAAATTAATAGATGTTTATTGGCGACTAGTTATCGTCAATTTTTATACCAAGGGAATAAAAATGCCAGAATATCGTTCTGCTACAACGGTCAATGGTCGTAATATGGCTGGTGCAAGGGCACTTTGGCGGGCAACAGGAATGACTGACGCTGATTTTGGTAAGCCAATTATTGCTGTTGTCAATTCATTTACTCAATTTGTCCCTGGTCATGTGCATCTACGTGATCTTGGTCAGTTAGTTGCTAAACAAATAGAAGCCGTTGGTGGTGTGGCAAAAGAGTTTAATACCATTGCTGTTGATGATGGTATTGCTATGGGGCATGGCGGTATTTTGTATTCTTTGCCGTCAAGAGAACTTATAGCAGATTCAGTTGAATATATGGTTAATGCACATTGTGCGGATGCGATGGTTTGTATTTCTAATTGTGACAAAATCACACCAGGAATGCTGATGGCCGCGTTGCGTTTAAATATTCCGGTTGTTTTTGTATCAGGTGGCCCGATGGAAGAAGGTAAAACCAAACTTTCTGATCAAATTATTAAACTAGATTTGGTTGATGCTATGATCAAAAGTGCAGATCCGACTGTCAGTGATAAATAAAGCGAACAAATTGAACATTCAGCCTGCCCGACTTGCGGCTCATGTTCAGGCATGTTTACCGCTAATTCAATGAACTGTTTGACGGAAGTATTAGGATTATCTTTGCCTGGCAACGGTTCTTGACTGGCAACACATCGCGATCGTAAACAGTTATTATTGGCTGCGGGTAAACGTATTGTTGAGATCACGAAAAAATATTATGAGCAGGATGATGACAGTGTTTTACCACGCAATATTGCCAGTAAAGCTACATTTGAAAATGCGATGACCCTTGATATTGCCATGGGCGGATCGACTAATACGGTATTACATCTATTAGCGGCAGCGCAGGAAGCTGAGGTTGATTTTACTATGGCAGACATTGATCGGTATCACGTAAAGTACCGCATTTGTGTAAAGTAGCACCGAGTATTGCCAAATATCATATGGAAGATGTTCATCGAGCCGGTGGGGTGATCGCTATTTTAGGTGAATTAGATCGCGCGCAATTACTTAATCGTCAGGTAAAAAATATTCTTGGTTTGAACGTCACTCAAATGTTAGCGCAGTATGATGTCATATTGACGCAAGATGATGCAGTGAAACAGATGTATGCCAGCAGGGCCGGCTGGTATTTGCACTACTCAAGCATTTTCACAAATATGTCGTTGGCCATCTTTAGATCTTGATCGTCAAACAGGCTGTATTCGCAATTTAGCTCATGCATATAATCAGGATGGAGGGCCGTCGGTTTTATTTGGCAACCTTGCTGAAGATGGCTGTATTGTCAAAACCGCTGGTGTTGATGAAAATTGTCTGACATTTCGTGGTTTGACAAAGGTATTTGATAGTCAAGAAGAGGCTGTAGCAGCAATATTGAGTGGTAAGATAGTGGCTGGTGACATAATGGTAATTCATTATGAAAGACCAAGAGGAGGGCCAGGCATGTAGGAAATGCTTTATCCAACTTCTTATTTTAAATCAATGGGATTAGCGAGTAGCTGTGCATTAGTTACTGATGATCGCTTTTCTGGTGGTAGCTCTGGATTATCAATTGGCTATATTTCGCTAGAAACGGCAAGTGGCGGTTTGATTGCGTTGATTGAAGATGGCGATCTTATTGATATTCCTGCTCGCAAGATTGCCTTAAATATCAATAACGAAATATTGCATCAACGTAAGCAATCTGAATTAAAGCGTGGTGAAAAAGCATGGACGTCACGCAAGCGTGAACGTAAAGTTTCTTTTGCACTATGCGCTTATGCTGCATTAGCAACAACTGCAGATAAGGGGCCAGTGCGTGATAAAACGAAGCTGGGGGAATAAAATGGCGCTTTCTTCTTTGCAAAGTTTACCATCGGCAGTGGATTATTTAACCGCGTCGCTAAAAGCGCCAGTTTATCAATTAGCACAAATCACCCCATTACAGGAGATGAAAAAAATCTCCGAACGGTGTTTGATAATGTCATTTTGGTTAAGCGTGAAGATCTTCAATTAATGCATCGTTTTAAGTTACGTGGCGCTTATAGCATGATTTCTGGTTTGTGTCAGCACAGCAGCGAGCTAATGGTGTCATTACCGCTTCGGCCGGTAATCATGCGCAAGGTGTTGTGTTATCGGCTAGTCGGCCAGTCGGATAGGGATCCCGGCATTGATTGTGATGCCATTAGCCACTGCTGATATTAAAGTTGATGCTGTTCGGCGGTTGCAGGCTGCAGTGCTTTTATATGGGGTAAATTTTGATGAGGCGAAAGCTAAAGCGATTGAAATTGCTCATCAGCAAGGATACACCTATGTGCCACCTTTTGATCATCCGGTAGTGATTGCGGGTCAAACAACAATAGCGATGGAATTGTTACACAAGCTCCTCACCTTGATCATGTTTTTGTGCCGGTTGGTGGTGGAGGATTGATTGCCGGTGTAGCGATCTTGATCAAACAATTAATGCCTGAAATTAAAATTATTGCTGTTGTGGCAGAAGATGCCGCTTGTCTCAAGGCCGCTTTAGCAGCCGGGTATCCGATAGATTTACCCAGTGTTGGCTTATTTGCTGAGGGGGTAGCCGTTAATCGTATTGGCGATGAAAATTTTCAGCTGTGTCAAAAATATGTCGATAATCTTATTACGGTCAATAGTGATAATATTTGTGCTGCGATTAAAGATTTATTCGAAGAGGTTCGGTGCTATCGCCGAGCCAGCAGGGGTAGTGGCATTAGCCGGTTTTAAAAAATATGTTCAGCAGCATGACATAAAAGGTAAACGTTTAGCGCATATTTTAACGGGTGCTAATATCAATTTTCATGGTTTACGTTATGTTTCAGAGCGTTGTGAATTAGGCGAACAACGAGAAGCATTATTCGCTGTCACCATCCTTGAGCAACAAGAAAGTTTTTTGCGTTTCTACCAAGTATTAGGTAAGCGTAGTGTTACTGAATTTAATTATCGCTATAGCGACATAAATTCAGAGTAAGAGCGTATTTTTGTTGGTGTCCGGTTGAGCTATGGGGTTGACGAATCTGTTGACATTGTTGCTGACTTACTACAACAAGCTGATTATGACGTTACCGATCTTTCTCATGATGAAATGGCTAGGCTCCATGTGCGTTATATGGTGGGTGGAGGCTATTAAGTTTTGTTTTTTCAGAGTCACCTGGCGCGCTACTTAAGTTTTTGCAAACATTAGGTAGCTATTGGATATTACCCTTTTCCATTATCCCAGTTATAACACTGATTATGGGCGTGTTTTAGCGGCATTTGAACTATCCGGTTCTGAAGCCCTTTTTGAGCACCATCTCGCTGCAAAAGCGGCGCATGGTCAGTTATTGACTGCGCATATTGGCAACAGTCAGCAACTGCCAGAATGCTCGAATTAATGGTTCATTAAGACGTTTATTTAAAACACAAACGCCAAGATCAAAAGGTTCAACGGGCGAAATAGGGTCAAGCTGTAGAATACGATGGCGGATCGATTTTGGGCTATTATGAACCACAACCTTTGGTATTAATGCAATACCATAACCGAGCGCAACCATCGATACAATAGCTTCATGGCCTGACACGGTAGCATAAATTAACAGATTATTAATAGCTTGGTGTTGAAACCAAATTGTAATTTTTTGGCGGGTAGGTCCGTGCTCTGGCAGGATAAAGGGAATTTGTTGCCAGTTCGGTTGTGGTTGCGTAATTGGTTGACGGATCGTTCCAGCTAATGACGGGGCAATCAAAACCAGCGGAATTTCACCTAATTTGTTAAATAAAATATTATCAGGTAGTTTTTCAGGTTTACCGGCAATTGCCAAATCGGCAGCTTGCCTGGCAACTTTATTGACAGCATCCGCTGCATCGCCAGTGGTTAATTTAATTTCGATTAAAGGATAAAGTTATCAAGGAGCTTAGGTAAGTGACTATAG
The DNA here is from genome assembly GCF_900343025.1 of Arsenophonus endosymbiont of Aleurodicus floccissimus. Taxonomy (GTDB): domain Bacteria; phylum Pseudomonadota; class Gammaproteobacteria; order Enterobacterales; family Enterobacteriaceae; genus Arsenophonus. Next base: position 11,520 of record NZ_OUND01000003.1, read on the forward strand.
GCGGCAGTGACTGAGCAAAATAGGCGTAATTCACCGGTCAATAAGGCACTCTGTTGGTTAAGTGAGTGACGAAGTTGCTGATATTCAAACAGTGTTTGTTGGGCAAATTGTTTAAATTGTTTTCCTGCTTCGGTGAGGCGTACGGTTCTATTATCACGCATAAATAAAATGTGACCAAAACTTTCTTCTAGACGTTGTATTTGGCGAGATAATTTAGATGGACTGATATGCATTGCATTAGCAGTGCGTCCGAAGTGACAGCTATCAGCTAGATGTAAAAATAACTTTAGATCGCGAATATTCATCACGCCTCCTGTGATAAAAAGTGACAAGCTAATGTTGCAATTTTTGCAATATAATATTTTTGATCGCATATAGTGATCATATAAACGCTTCTTTGTTAAATAACCTGAAAATAAAACAATAGAAAATATACAATAAGTTACTAAAATTATGAAGTAAATTAATCGATGGCTAATTATTTTAATACCTTAGATCTGCGCCAACAATTATTGTAATTAAGTAAATGTCGTTTTATGGCCCGAGATGAATTTGTTGATGGAGCCAGTTATTTAAAAGATAAAAAAATTGTGATTGTTGGCTGTGGAGCGCAAGGTCTAAATCAGGGATTGAATATGCGTGATTCAGGTCTGGATATTGCGTATGCATTGAGCAAAGAAGCTATTGAGAAAAAGCGCCCTTCATGGTGTCAGGCGGTAGAAAATGGTTTTACTGTTGGTAGTTACAAAACATTAATTCCACAAGCCGATTTAGTCATTAATTTAACCCCAGATAAACAACATGCTGCTGTGATAAAAGCCATTCAGCTATTAATGAAACCAGTTGCAGCATTAGGCTACTAACATGGTTTCAATATTGTTGAAATGGGTGAACAAATCCTTCAGGATATTACCGTTATTATGGTTGCGACGAAATGCCCGGGAACCGAAGTACGTGAAGAGTATCTGCGTGGTTTTGGCGTCCCAACGTTGATTGCCGTTCATCCGGAAAATGATCCGCGAGATGAAGGAATAGACATTGCGAAAGCATGGGCTGCTGCTACCGGAGGTCATCGCGCTAGTGTGCTTGCATCCTATTTTGTTGCCGAAGTAAAATCAGATCTAATGGGTGAACAAACCATCTTGTGTGGCATGCTTCAAGCCGGCTCCTTGCTTTGTTATAATAAAATGGTTGTAGACGGTATTGAGCTGGGTTATGCAGGAAAATTATTACAATATGGTTGGGAAACAATCACCGAAGCGTTAAAGCACGGTGGTATTACATTGATGATGGATCGTTTATCTAATCCAGCTAAATTGCGGGCATTTGCATTATCTGAACAGCTAAAAGAAATCATGGCGCCATTATTTCAGCAACATATGGACGACATTATGTTCGGCAAATTTTCATCTACGATGATGGCAGATTGGAATAATAATGATAAAAATTTACTGTCTTGGCGGGCAGAAACCAGGCAAATAGCGTTTGAAAATTATCCAGAATATAATGGGGAAATTTTAGATCAGGATTATTTTGACCATGGTCTTTTATTAGTTGCGATGACCAAAAAGCTGGGGTTGAATTAGCCTATGAAACTATGTTGCAAGCCGGTATTACTGCGGAGTCTGCTTATTATGAATCATTACATGAATTACCATTGATTGCCAATACCATTGCGCGGAAACGTTTATATGAGATGAATGTCGTTATTTCCGATACTGCAGAATATGGTAATTATCTATTCTCTTTTGCTGCAATACCCTTACTCAAGGATTTTATGGCAACTTTACAGCTAGGTGACTTAGCGAAAAATATGGCCGTTAGCCACATTGATAATAGGCAATTGCGGGATATCAATGCAGCGATCTGTAGTCATCCCATTGAGGTCATAGGTAATAACTGCGTAATTATATGACTGATATGAAAGGTATTGGTTCTGTTGCATAATGTAAACGGTAGACTTTTTCTACCGAGATATTGATAGGATAATAATATAGCTACGCAATTTTTAAGTTTTTCCATTATACGATTGAAGTTAGAGAGCACATACTAAGTAGAATATAATTTAAACGGACACAGATTTTTCGCTTGTCATAATAATGCAAACCACTATCGGGTATTGCTATATACCCGTATTTGGTGGGAGTTTCAAACCGAAATATCTGCTGATAGAGTCAGTATTCGAGTGGAAAGGGAATATAAAGCGATATGATACAACATTCACTGCCTATGATTAATGCATTAATCATTAACATAATGAACAGTAAAAAAATAACGACACTAGCATTAATTACGGAACAATAAATAGTAGAAAGTAAAAAAGAGGAGAACAAGATAGACAAACTTTTATCTAGTGCCGGTAAATTATTTACATAAACAATTTAATGTTAGTTATATCATTCATCTTTCCTATGATGTTGATTTGGAATTAACCGATTCCATTACCATCATGATCCAACATTAATTTCGTTAGATTTTCTTGTTCACTGTAACTAAATAACATTTCATTTTTTCTATGAGTAAAATGATCAACTAATTGAATAGCAGTAAAATTATCATCAGAGTCTATGTTAAGTGTGGAAATATCAATTTTGTCTTTACCCATCTCAAAATCGGTAATGGTATCTGGCGATTCAGACAAAGAATCATCTAGTGATAAGTAGTTAAAAGTATCATTACCCTCACCACCAGTTAATCTATCAGCGCCTTTATCACCGTATAAATTATCATTACCACTATCTCCAAATAGGTGATCGTTACCACAACCGCCGAATAAAATATCATTCCCCTTACCACCGGATAATTTATCATCGCCGTTATTACCAAATAACATATCGTTACTGTCACTACCGAATAGATCATCGTTTTTGTCAGTACCATAGCGCATTGAATTATTTGGCATATAAGAATTTCCTTTATTTAGTTGTATCTGATTAGATTAGAAAATTACGCTAAAAGTACTCATAGCTTTTACTGCATTTGTGCAGATTTTTTAAAAGAGGGTTAGTGGGTAATTGTCATAAATACTCCCACTTTTAAGCAGTAACTACAATGGTAGTTTTACACTCATAGTTAGTTCAAATATACTAGAGAGTTTAGCGTGGAGTAAATCAACGACAATAAAAACCTAACTAATTGTTTTTAAATTTTTTTATTAACGCTATGAAATAGCTTTGGAAAAGTTGCTCTAATTCGTCATGATTCGAGGGTAGAGCAACTTTATCTCTGATATGGGTTTTCAGCGATTATATTTTCATTATCCAATAGCGGGTTTTTTATGACATTTTTTACTGATTTTCTTTTTGATACAATTTTAACTTATGATGAATAATGACAAATACTCAGTTAATAAGCTATGCGATTAAATTACAATCAACAACAAGTGGTTGAATATGTTGACGGTCCCTGTTTAGTGCTGGCGGGGGCGGGCTCAGGAAAAACTCGCGTTATTACTAATAAAATAGCCTACTTAATTCGTCATTGCGGATATTTACCACGTCAGGTGGGTGGTGGCAGTCACTTTTACCAATAAAGCCGCCAGAGAGATGAAAGAACGGGCAGGATAAACGCTAGGAAAAAAAGAAACCAGAGGATTAATTGTGTCAACTTTTCATACCCTAGGATTGGAAATTATTAAACGGGAACATAGCGCATTAGGCATAAAAGCCAATTTTTCATTGTTTGATGAACACGATCAAATGGCTTTGCTAAAAGAGCTAACCTTTGATTTATTGGCAGATGATAAAGATCTGTTACGCCAATTAGCGTCAACAATTTCTAATTGGAAAAGTGATTTATTAACTGCCAGACAAGTTATGACGCAGCTAAAATCGGAAAAAGATCAGCTGTTTGCTGAATGTTATCGGCGCTATGAATTATATTTATCGAGCTGCAATGTGCTGGATTTTGATGATTTAATTACTAAACCAACTCGCTTGCTCGATGAGAATGAAGAGGTGCGTTCTCGTTGGCAGCAGAAGATTCGTTATCTGCTGGTGGATGAATATCAATATACCAATACTAGCCAATATCAACTGGTTAAATTGTTAGTGGGTAAACGTGGATATTTTACCGTTGTTGGTGATGATAATCAATCTATTTATTCCTGGCGTGGTGCTCAACCACAAAATTTAGCGTTACTAAAAAACGACTTTCCTCAGCTTAATGTGATCAAATTGGAGCAAAATTATCGCTCTTCTGGCTGGGATTTTAAAAGCCGCTAATATATTGATTGCTAATAATCCGCATGTTTTTGATAAAAAGTTATTTTCTGAATTGGATTATGGTGAAGCACTAAAAGTTATCACGGCTAATAATGAAGAGCATAAGGCAGAATGAGTGATCGGCGAATTGGTTGCCCACCATTTTATCAATAAAACCGAATATAAAGATTATGCTATTTTATATCGTGGTAACCACTAATCACGACTATTTGAAAAATTATTGTTACAAAATCGTATTCCTTACCGTATTTCAGGTGGCACTTCATTTTTTTCACGGGCAGAAATTAAAGATATATTGGCTTATTTGCGGATCCTCACTAATCCAGATAATGATAGTGCATTTCTCCGTATTGTTAATACACCGAAACGTGAAATTGGGCCAAAAACTATCCAAAAATTGGGTGAATGGGCGATTTTGCGCCAAAAAAGCCTGTTTAATGCTAGCTTTGATGTCGGCTTTAAACAAACTTTAACCGGCCGTAGTTTGATAGCATTGCAACATTTCACACATTGGTTAGCCAATATTGCCAAACGTGCTGAACGCGAGCCACTGCTTGCTGTCAGAGATCTACTGCATGACATTGATTATAAAAGCTGGTTATACGAAACATCAACTAGTAGCAAAGCGGCTGAGATGCGGATGAAAAATGTTAATCAACTGTTTGGTTGGATGGATGAAATAGTTAATAGCAATGATATCGATGAGGCGATGACCTTATCGCAGGTTGTCTCGCGCTTTACATTGCTGGATATGATGGAGCGTGGAGAAACGACAGAAGATTTAGATCAGGTACAATTAATGACTCTGTATGCCTCAAAAGGATTAGAGTTTCCTTATGTTTTTTTAGTTGGTATGGAAGAAGGGTTGTTACCCCATCAAACTAGTATTGATGAAGATAATATCGATGAAGAACGCCGTCTTGCTTATGTGGGGATAACCCGTGCTCAACGAGCGTTATTTTTTACTCATTGTCGGGAGCGACGTCAATATGGCGAACTTATTCGGCCAGAAATTAGTCGTTTTTTACATGAATTACCGCAAGATGATTTGCTCTGGGAACAAAATAAAAAGATAGTTACAGTAGAACAGCGAATGGAAAAAGGACAGTCTGCGATTGCTGATATCGGAGCAAGATTGGGGTTAAATAAAAAATAAATTTTACTAACTAAAAAAGATTGAGTTTATTGAGTTAATTCAGTTTGTCCTTCTAGTATCAAAGGCCAATTGATATTACTTTGCCATTGAATTTCTTGCTGTAAATTTTCATAACAAAGTGGATGTTCCAATAACCATTGATGAGGTAATGTTAGGATCAAGGTTTCTTTATTTGCTCTAAGGCGTAATAACGGTATGGTATTGTCACGACGAGGAAGAGTAAAAATAATCGCCAGTCTTAAAAGGCGACAAAGAAGAATAGCATGTTGGAGGGGGATTGCGTTTTGTTGAGTCAATTCCGCAAACTCAATTGGGCCAGTTTGATTTTTTAGCAAAGCCGCTAACAAGCGTTTTTGCATAAGCGTATAACCTGGCATATCAAGATGGCTGATGAGATAATGGGCATGGTTAGTAGCATGACGAGCGTCAATACTTAAGCCAATTTCATGTAGAGCACTGGCACCTTTTAATAGCTCATCAACTTGGTGATTATCACGATAAAAGCTTTTCTTTAATTGTGAATAAAAATATTCGGTTAGCCTTTTTACCCGATTAGCCTGCTCAATATCAACTTGAAAACGATGTTGAATATTAGCGAGTGTAACTGCGCGTATATTCTGTTTTGTGGGTAGATCAAGCATGTTATAGATTAATCCTTCACGCAATGCTCCACCTGCTAATATCATATGATCGATTTTTAATTCTACAAATATGGCAATTAGAATAGCTAAACCACTGGGAAAAACTAGTGCACTTTCTAGCGTTAACCCTTTGATTTCCAACTCTTCTAATTTTCCCGAGGTGATCGCCACTTTTTTTAATAATTGTAATTTATATAGCGTAATACGTTCATCCATGCCATCGGCCAGCATGATTTCTTGAATCGCCTGTATTGTACCTGAAGCGCCGACACAAATTTGCCAACCTTGCTCAATAAGTTGGTTTGCGATAGGTCTAATGATCTTATGCGCGGTAGTTTCAGCTTGCGCAAAATTTTCTGCGGTTAGATTACGATCTTTAAAATAGTGTTCAAGCCAGGTAACGCAACCCATATTAAGGCTAACAAGTTGATTATGTTTAACATTGGTACCGGTAATGATTTCAGTACTACCACCACCAATATCTATCACTAGTCGTTTATCTGAACCGCCAGTAGTATATGCTACCCCCTGATAAATGAGTTGAGCTTCCTCTTCTCCAGTAATTATTCTGATGGGATGCCCTAGAATATTTTCTCCTTGCTTAATAAAGAGGTCGGCATTCTTAGCGAGACGAAGTGTTGCAGTAGCAACAATTTGCACTTGTTCAGTAGGAATATCTTGTAAATACTCGGAAAAAAGATGCAGACATTGCCAGCCACGATCCATGGCTTGTTGAGATAAATAGTTATTTTCATCGAGACCCGCGGCCAGTCTGACTTTACGCTTGATGCGAGCAAGGGTCTGTACATAACCAGAAATTTCTCGTACTACTAACATATGAAAACTGTTAGAACCAAGATCGATTGCTGCATAAAGCGATGATTTTAACATAATATTTATTAGCTCGGACGTTTACGATTGTTGCGTGAATTGTTCTGTCGGCTTTGACTATTATTGTTACGACGTGTTCCATTAGTACGTGGACGATGACGTGATTTTGGTGTAGGTAAATCTTGTAATAATGCTTCACTGTTGTATTTGCTGACAGGGATTTGATGCTGAATATACTCCTCAATAGCAGGTAGATTTAAAGAATACTCTTCACAAGCCAGACTAATTGAATGACCACTCTCACCGGCGCGGCCGGTACGACCAATACGATGAACATAATCTTCACAATCATCAGGTAGATCATAATTAAATACATGAGAGACAGATGGGATATGTAAACCTCTGGCAGCAACATCTGTTGCAACTAAGATATCTAAATGGCCTTGAGTGAACTGTTCAAGAATGCGTAGTCGTTTTTTTTGTGCTACATCGCCAGTTAATAAGCCAACGCGGTGACCATCAGCAGCAAGATGAGCCCAGATATCTTCACAGCGATGTTTGGTATTAGCAAAAATTATACATCTTTCGGGCCACTCTTCCTCGATTAACGTTTGTAACAGACGCATTTTTTCTTCGTTAGAAGGATAGAAAAGTTCTTCTTTAATACGATGACCTATTCTTTGTTGAGGTTCTATCTCAATATATTCGGGTTGATTCATTTGTTCAAATGCCAGTTCTTGAACACGATAAGAAAGTGTTGCGGAAAAGAGTAAATTCAAGCGTTGAGTGGCGGGTGGCATTCGACGAAACAGCCAGCGAATATCTTTAATAAAACCAAGATTATACATACGGTCGGCTTCATCAAGTACAACCACTTGAATGAGACCTAAATGAACGTGGCCTTGTTTGGTATAATCGATTAAACGCCCTGTCGTACCGATAAGAATATCTACACCCGACTGGAGCACATCCAGTTGTTCGTCATAGCCATCACCACCATAAGCTAAACCCATTTTTAAGCCAGTTATAGCGGCTAATTCTTTTGCATTAGTATATATCTGAACCGCTAATTCTCGTGTAGGAGCTATAATTAGCGCTCTGGGTTGGTTAACTTGTCGTTCTGAATTTGTTGGATGTGTTAGTATATAATGAAATGTCGAGGTAAGAAAAGCCAATGTCTTACCAGTTCCTGTTTGTGCCTGCCCCGCAACATCACGTCCTTCGACAGTAAAAGGCAATGTTGACGCTTGTATCGGCGTACAGTTATGAAAGCCATTTTTATTAAGAGCTTCAATAACTTTAGGGTGTAAGGCGAAGTCTATAAACTTCTTGTCTGTCAAATGTGTTTTACTCATAGTGTGTTAGAATATCAGTTAACGGTTGCTTTATGAAAGAAGATTGTTTGAAATAAAGCAAATATGGTTAAATTAATGTTAGACTGAAACGGCATAAAAATTTTATCCTTGGAGTATCCGCAATGAGCGACAAAGTTATTCATCTATCTGATGGAGATTTTAATACAAAAGCCCTAGGGGCAGCAAAGCCAGTATTAGTTGATTTTTGGGTAGAATGGTGTGGCCCTTGTAAAATGATTGCTCCCATTTTAGACGAAATTGCTGATGAATATGCAGCTAAATTAATTATTGGAAAATTGAATGTTGACGATAATCCTAAAACAGCGACTAAATACGGTATTCGGAGCATTCCTACTTTAGCACTTTTTAAAGACGGTGAGCTGATTAATAAGCAAGTTGGTCTTTTGTCTAAAACTCAATTAAAAGAATTTTTAGACAAAAACATCTAATTTTCCGTAAAATATTAACAACAGACGTTTAGTAGGCTAATATTTTTCTCAATTTGCTATTAGATGTCTGCTTTTTATACAATTCATAGCTAGACGTCTGCTTTGAAGCATGGTAATTTAGCGTCAATATTTAATATGATACGCGTTTTTATCTTAATGTGTACATATTGAATCTGTTATTGTATAGACATATTTGTTATCTCTGGATAATCTATATCTTACAATGGTTTGAATTCCATTGACTCTCATAGAAATAATTCTTTTAGACAAACATGTTCCATTTGTTATTTGCTTGGTGCTGTTGTGTAGGGGGCCTAAGAAGTAAAAAGTGAGATTTTCTCATCAACTTTGAGATGAATTCTTATAGTCTTATTCTGTCTTTGCTGTATAAAGAGTGTTATCTAGGGTAGTAAATTAACAAATTACTGCGACTACATGAATTTATATCCTAAGATATATTCATCAAGAATCGTTAAGGTTTTTGTATTTTTATTTAAATAGGCATTTAGAGATTGCTATACTATTTATTGTTCATAGTTCAAGAAGTATACCCCAAGTTTAAGAACCCACCATTATGAATCTTACCGAATTTAAAAATACGCCGGTATCTGAATTGATTACTCTTGGCGAAAGTATGGGGCTAGAGAACCTAGCCCGCCTGAGAAAACAGGATATTATTTTCTCGATTTTGAAGCAGCATGCGAAAAGTGGAGAGGATATTTTTGGTGATGGCGTGCTAGAAATTTTGCAGGATGGATTTGGATTCCTTCGTTCTGCTGACAGCTCTTATCTAGCAGGTCCTGATGATATTTATGTTTCTCCTAGTCAGATTCGTCGCTTTAATCTACGGACAGGAGATACCATATCAGGAAAAATTCGCCCTCCTAAGGAAGGCGAACGCTATTTTGCCCTACTAAAAGTTAATGAAGTGAATTATGATAAACCTGAAAACGCCCGTAGTAAAATCCTATTTGAAAACCTGACACCGCTGCATGCTAATAATCGTCTATGTATGGAGCGTGGCAATGGCTCAACAGAAGATTTGACTGCTCGTGTTCTGGATTTGGCCGCACCGATTGGGCGTGGGCAGCGTGGTTTAATTGTTGCTCCACCAAAAGCAGGTAAAACCATGTTATTACAGAATATTGCAGCTAATATTGCCAATAATTATCCAGACTGTGTTTTGATGGTGTTGCTAATTGATGAGCGACCAGAAGAAGTGACCGAAATGCAACGCCTGGTTAAAGGTGAGGTCATTGCATCAACCTTTGATGAACCTGCATCTCGTCATGTTCAGGTTGCTGAAATGGTAATAGAAAAAGCTAAGCGCTTAGTTGAACACAAAAAAGATGTCATCATTCTTTTAGATTCGATTACGCGTCTTGCTCGTGCTTACAACACCGTGGTTCCTTCCTCTGGAAAAGTATTGACTGGTGGGGTGGATGCAAATGCTTTGCACCGCCCGAAACGTTTTTTTGGTGCTGCACGTAATGTAGAAGAAGGTGGAAGCCTAACGATAATTGCTACAGCATTAGTTGATACCGGTTCCAAAATGGATGATGTAATCTACGAAGAGTTTAAAGGCACCGGCAATATGGAGTTACATTTGTCGCGGAAAATAGCGGAAAAACGCGTTTTCCCGGCGATTGATTATAATCGTTCCGGTACTCGTAAGGAAGAATTATTGACCTTACCGGATGAGTTACAGAAGATGTGGATATTGCGTAAAATTATTCATCCTATGGGTGAAATTGATGCAATGGAATTTTTAATTAATAAATTGGCAATGACAAAAACGAACGATGAATTTTTCGATTTTATGAAGCGTTCTTAAATTACTGTTTGTTTAATGATTTATTGAAAAGCGCCACTTTTATGTGGCGTTTTATTTTGTTCGTTTTTGTTATCCGATAGCATCTGTTTTGGTATAGATTTTGCTTACTAATAAACAGTGCAAGATGATAGAAATGTTTTGTTATTGTTACATATACGCTAAATTAAAGTACACTTACAGTCTATACATGGAAATGGGTGCAGTGAATGATTTCTAAAAAAATTATAAGAGAGTAAATATTGTGCACACACTAAATTTACTAATCGACGTTTTTTGGGTTTTCTTGTTTTCTCTGATTTTCATATTTATTGCGAGAAAAGTGGCAAAAAGATTTGGTCTAGTAGATGAACCTAATCATCGAAAAAAACACCAAGGAGAAATTCCTTTGGTTGGTGGTATTGCGGTTTTTTTTGGTATCGGTTTGGCATTCATGATTACGCCCGAATATATTTCACATAAATGGTTGTATTGGATTTGTGCTGGGGTTTTGGTATTTGTTGGAGTATTCGATGATCGCTTTGATATTAGTGTTAAAATTCGAGCGACTATTCAAGCTATTGTTGCGTTGGTCATGATTTATTTTGCTGGTCTAACGTTAGATAACTTAGGTTATGCTTTTGGGCCATGGCATGTAACGTTGGGGCCTTTAAGCTATTTAATGACGTTATTTGCTGTTTGGGGCGCAGTCAATGCTTTTAACATGGTTGATGGTATTGATGGTCTGCTTGGTGGACTTTCTTGTGTCTCCTTTGCTGCATTAGGCATTTTGCTTTATCAAAATGGCAATATGGCATTAGCTTTTTGGTGTTTTGCTGTTATTGCGGCCATTCTCCCTTATATATTCCTGAATTTAGGTTTATTAGGAAAGCGTTATAAAGTGTTTATGGGGGATGCGGGTAGTACATTAATTGGTTTTACTATTCTTTGGTTGCTGTTGATGTCGACACAAGCTGAGCAACCTTCGATTAAACCAGTGACAGCCCTTTGGATTATTGCTATTCCTCTGATGGATATGATTGCCATTATGTATCGGCGTCTGCGTAAAGGAATGAGTCCTTTTTCACCAGATAGACAACATATTCATCATTTAATTATGCGTTCAGGTTTTACCTCAAGTCAGGCGTTTATCTTGATTACAGTATCGGCAGCTATTTTAGCAGCGGTAGGTATGATCGGTGAACGTTCAAATTTTATTCCTGAATGGGTGATGTTGGTATTATTTTTGCTTATATTTGCTATCTATGGCTATTGTATTAAACGTGCTTGGAAAGTGGCGCGTTTTGTGAAACGTGTTAAACGTCGGATGCAACGTATAGCAAAATAAATAAACAAATGTTTAAAGGAGTTTCATACCAGTGACAAAATCAGAAACACAACTCAAACCTAATTCTCACTCACAGTCTCTTGAATATGAGTTAGATATTAGAAGTTTATTTTGTGCGCTATGGCAGGGAAGAATATGGATTATCTCTTTAGCATTTATTTTTGTAGCTGTTGCATTGATCATTTCTTACATGATGCAACAAAAATGGAGTGCTAATGCGGTCGCTGATTTACCTACAGTTAATAATTTAGGCGCATATTATTCCCAGCAGCAATTTTTACAAAATTTGGATTTGCATATTAATGAAACACAGGATAATCAGTTGCCAACAATTTCGAATCAGGTTTATCAAGAATTTACTACTCAAGTAGGTTCTTATGATACCCGGCGAGAGTTTTGGTTAAATAGTGATTACTATAAAACCCGCATGGAAGGAAATGCTAAGGCTGATACTGTATTACTTGATGAATTAATTGATGATATTCAATTCACTCCCCAAGATGATAATAAGATACTTCATGATAATGTAAAATTAGTTGCTGAAACGGCTACTGATGCAAACCGATTACTACGTGAATATATTTCTTTTGCCAATAAACGAGCTAGTTTTAATCTTAATGAACAGATTAAAGGCGCGTGGGCAGCAAAGGCACAGTCTTTAAAAGCATTAATTAAACGCCAGGAAATGGTCGCAAAGGCAAATTATGAACGGCGTTTAAATAACCTACAGCAATCGTTCAAAGTTGCGCAAAAATAAGGTATTTCACGTAACAAAGTTGATGTCCTCATCGATCAGCTGTCTGATTCAGAAATGTTTCTATTAGGTACTTCATTATTACAAGCACAAATTGAGACATTACAGGCAACAGGACCTAATTATGATGAAAACTATGATCAAAATATAGCGATGTTAACGACATTAAATGTAGAATCCGCTCTCGAGAATAATTTTCAAACTTATCGCTATTTAAGAACACCAGAAGATCCCGTTAAACGTGATAGCCCTCGTCGAGCATTAATAATGATCATTTGGGGAATGATTGGTGCCTTAAGTGGAATAGGTATTGTGTTGTTAAGGCGTAATACCTAATTATTTGCTAAACACATAGCAATAGAGGACTTCAACAAACTATTAATATGTGAAGGTAAAATCATTATTGATGATACATCTCATTAGTAAATGAGGTTAAAATAAAAAGAGAGTCACTGTGAAAGTATTGACTGTGTTTGGTACTCGTCCTGAAGCCATAAAAATGGCTCCACTGGTACATGCTTTGACAAACGATGAGGCTTTTGAGTCGAAAGTTTGCGTAACTGCTCAACATAGAGAAATGTTGGATCAGGTATTGCATCTTTTTGAGATAACACCTAATTATGATTTAGATATTATGACCCCGGGACAAGATTTAACTGATATTACGTGCCGTATTCTTGAAGGAATGAAACCCGTATTGTTATCTTTTAAACCCGATGTGGTATTGGTTCATGGTGATACCGCTACCACTATGGCAACCAGCCTAGCTGCTTTTTATCAGCGTATTCTGGTTGGTCATGTTGAAGCAGGATTGCGTACTGGTAACTTATATTCTCCCTGGCCGGAAGAAGCCAATCGTAAAATTGCCAGTCATCTGGCAACGTATCACTTTGCGCCTACCGAGTATTCACGAAAAAATTTACAGCATGAATCGATCCCCGCTAATCGTATTTTTGTTACAGGTAACACTGTAATCGATGCGTTGTTCTGGGTGCGAGATAAAGTTATCAATGATACCACTATACGAGCAAGCCTTGCCACGCAATACCCTTTTCTTGACCAAAATCAAAAAATGCTGCTGGTTACAGGGCATCGGCGGGAAAGTTTTGGTAGCGGATTTGAACGTATTTGTCATGCATTAGCTGAAATTACCAAAAATCATGCTGATGTTCAAGTTGTCTATCCGGTTCATCTTAATCCTAATGTGAGTGAACCAGTACAACGCATCTTGCAGGGTATTAATAATATCAACCTGATTGATCCACAGGATTATTTACCTTTTATTTATTTAATGAATAACGCTTATTTGATCCTTACAGATTCAGGGGGTATTCAAGAAGAGGGACCAGCTTTAGGTAAGCCAGTATTAGTGATGCGTGATACTACTGAGCGACCTGAAGTGGTTGAAGCTGGTACGGTACGTTTAGTGGGCACGCAAACAGAAAATATTGTTCAAGCGGTAACACAATTACTTACGGATGACCATGCTTACCAGAAAATGAGCCGGGCGCATAATCCTTATGGTGATGGTAAAGCTTGCCAGCGAATTCTTGAAGCGTTGAAGACAAATCAGGTGACATTATGAGTTTTGAAACTATTTCTATTATTGGTTTAGGTTATATCGGTTTACCGACTGCGGCCGCTTTCGCTGCCCGGCAGAAAAAAGTGATTGGGATTGATGTTAATCAACATGCGGTTGATACGATTAATCAAGGTAAAATTCATATTGTTGAACCAGATTTAGATAAAACGGTAAAAGCAGCCGTAGAAGCTGGCTATTTGAAAGCGTTTACTACACCGCAAAGGGCAGATGCGTTTTTAATTGCGGTTCCTACACCGTTTAAAGATGATCATCAGCCTGATCTCTCTTATGTCATGGCAGCGGCAGAATCAATAGCGCCATTATTGAAAAAAGGCGATTTGATTATTCTAGAGTCTACCTCGCCAACTGGAGCGACTGAGCAAATGGCACAGCGGCTAGTAGATATGCGATCTGATCTGACATTTCCACAGCAACAGGGTGAAAACTCAGATATTGATATTGCTTATTGCCCTGAGCGGGTTTTACCGGGAAAAGTCATGGTTGAGCTGATAAAAAATGAGCGGGTAATTGGTGGGATGACGATCAAATCATCCCAACGAGCCAGTGATTTATATCGTATTTTCCTTACCGGTGAATGTTTAATCACCAATGCCAAAACGGCAGAAATGTGTAAATTGACAGAAAATAGTTTTCGCGATGTCAATATTGCTTTTGCCAATGAACTCTCTTTTATTTGTGCAGAACAAGGGATTAATGTTTGGGAGTTGATTAATTTGGCCAATAGTCACCCGCGGGTCAATATTTTACAGCCAGGTCCAGGTGTTGGAGGCCATTGTATTGCGGTCGATCCCTGGTTCATTGTTGCTCAGAATCCAAAGCAATCTCGTTTGATCCAGACAGCCCGTTTGGTTAATGACAGCAAGCCAATTTGGGTGGTCGATCAGGTCAAGACAGTATTAGCCGATTGTTTAACCGAGACAGGCAAACGGGCAAATGAAATTAAAATTGCCTGTTTCGGTCTCGCCTTTAAGCCGGATATTGATGATTTACGAGAAAGCCCCGCTATGCAAATCACTAAAATGATTGCAGATTGGCATACTGGTACCACTTATGTAGTAGAACCTAATATTAATGAATTGCCAAATGCACTGAAAGCTCTTTGTCAATTGGTCTCAACTGAGGTTGCCGTTGCTAATACAGATATTATTTTGTTACTGGTTGACCATAAACAATTTAAGGCGATCAAGGGTGAACGAATCCGACAAAAATGGGTAGTTGATACCAAAGGAGTTTGGCGTTGAAACGTATTTTAATTACTGGTGGGGCTGGATTTATTGGTTCGGCAGTTGTTCGTTATATCATTGAGCATACTAACGATAGTGTACTAGTGGTTGATAATTTGACTTATGCGAGTAATTTGGAATCTTTAGAGTCAGTGAGAGAAAGTCATCGCTATGCTTTTACTCAAATAAATATTTGTGATCGACCGGCAATTGATGAAATTTTTCAGCGATATCAACCTGATGCCATTATGCATTTAGCGGCAGAAAGTCATGTTGATCGCTCGATCGATGGGCCAGCTGCCTTTATCGAAACCAATATTATCGGTACTTATCTTTTATTGGAGGCTGCTCGCAATTATTGGAATCATTTGAACCCGCAGAAAAAACAGTCATTTCGTTTCCATCATATTTCTACCGATGAAGTTTATGGTGATCTGCATACCACTGAGGGGCTATTTACCGAAATAACCCCTTATGCACCGAGTAGCCCTTACTCAGCTTCGAAGGCTTCCAGTGACCATTTAGTTAGAGCCTGGCAGCGTACTTATGGGTTACCAACATTGGTGACCAATTGCTCAAATAATTATGGTCCTTATCATTTTACTGAAAAATTAATTCCTTTAATGATCTTGAACGCCATAGCTGGTAAATTATTGCCTGTTTATGGTCAAGGTGAACAGATACGTGATTGGCTGTATGTTGAAGATCATGCCCGTGCATTGCACCTAGTCATCAGTCAAGCCGATGCGGGTAAAACTTATAATATTGGTGGCCATAATGAACGTAAAAATATTGATGTAGTAAAGACAATTTGCTGCCTGCTGGAAGAGTTACGCCCGGTTAAGCCTGAAGGCGTGGCTCACTATTGTGATTTAATTACTTATGTAGCGGATCGTCCAGGCCATGATGTGCGTTATGCCATTGATGCTAGCAAGATAGAACAAGAGTTAGGATGGAAGCCACAAGAGACCTTTGAATCGGGTATTCGTAAAACCGTTGAATGGTATTTGAACAATGAAACCTGGTGGCGCCATGTGCAAGACGGTTCATATGCAGGTGAACGTCTAGGCATCGTGACAAAATAGGAAACGAGGAGAGGTGATGAAAGGCATTGTTTTGGCTGGTGGCTCTGGAACCCGTTTGTACCCTATTACACGAGGAGTTTCTAAACAACTGTTACCTATTTATGATAAGCCGATGATTTACTATCCGCTTTCGGTACTGATGTTGGCAGGTATCCGAGAAATATTGATTATTTCCACGCCTGAAGATCTGCCTAATTATCAACGGTTACTTGGCGATGGTGATGCCTTCGGTGTTCATTTCAGTTATGCTGCACAACCTTCGCCGGACGGATTAGCGCAGGCGTTTTTGATCGATGAAAGTTTCATAGGTGATGATGCTTGCTGCTTGATATTAGGTGACAATATTTATTTTGGGCAGGCTTTTAGCGATAAATTGAAATCTGTGGTGGCTCGTCAGTCGGGAGCAATAATTTTTGCGTATCAGGTGATGGATCCTGGACGTTTTGGCGTAGTTGAATTTGATGAAAAGTTCAAAGTGCTGTCTATTGAAGAAAAACCTCAGCAACCTAAATCTAACTGGGCGGTTACTGGCCTCTATTTTTATGATAATCAAGTAATTGACTTTGCTAAACAAATTAAACCTTCGCTACGTGGAGAACTTGAGATCACTTGTCTGAATCAAATGTATCTTGAGCGTGGAGAGCTAAATGTTGAGCTGTTAGGCCACGGATTTTCCTGGTTAGATACCGGCACCCATGACAGTTTGATTGAAGCGAGTATGTTTGTGCAAACCGTTGATAAAAGGCAGGGATTTAAAATCGCTTGTCTGGAGGAAATAGCATGGCGTAACGGTTGGTTGACGGATGAACAGGTTCGAAAATCAGCGGAAAAACTGGCGAAAACCGGTTATGGTCAATATTTACAGGATTTGCTGCATGTCTATCCACGCCAATATTGAAATACTCAGTTGGGAAAGCGATTTCTTTAAGCGTAAAATGGCCAAGTTACATTTTGCACCCGATGCGCCAATTGTCTCATTAGATCAACTAGCTGACTACGATATTGTGCAAGCTAAAATTGCTACCGCTGATACTAAACTGATTGATGCAATATTGGCGATGGATTTTTGGCTGGTAGAAAGTGAAATCGATTTTTGTCTAAATATTGCCAGTAGGGCAAAAAATCACAGTTTAGATCTGGCTGTGGCGACGGAACAGGATATTGAAATATTGAAAAGTATTGCGGCTACGGCTTTTTCATATAGTCGTTTTCGCCCGCCCTGGTATCGATTAACAGATAATGCCCGTTTTTATTCTGTTTGGCTTGAAAAAGCAGTTAAGGGTATTTTTGATGATCTTTGTTTATTAGTTAACGATAAGCAAGGAAATATTCAAGGTTTTGTCACCATAAGGAAACTGCCAACTGAAAAAGAGGCGCGTATTGGTTTATTAGCCACTGCTCGAGCCCATCAGGGCAAAGGGGTTAGTAAACAATTACTAGCAGCCGCCTGTCAATGGTGTGAGCAGCAAAGGATAGAGCGATTAAGGATAGCGACTCAAATTAGCAATATTTTCGCTATGCGTCTCTATTCACAAATGGGTACGCAAATTGAAAGCACAGCTTATTGGTTATATCGAGGACGACATGATTCCATTTAATAAACTACCGGTTATTGGTACTGAATTAAGTTACATGCAAGAAGCCATGCAGAGTGGCAAATTATGTGGTGATGGGCACTTTACTCAGCGTTGTGAAGAATGGATGGAAAAGCATTTCAAATGCCCGAAAGTACTGTTGACACCTTCTTGTACCGCCTCTTTGGAAATGGCGGCGCTTTTGCTTGATATTAAACCTGGCGATGAAGTCATTATGCCAAGTTTTACCTTTGTTTCTACTGCTAATGCTTTTGTCCTAAGGGGCGCAACGATTGTCTTTATCGATATACGTCCTGATACCATGAATATGGATGAGACTAAAATTGAAGCGGCGATCACGGCCAAAACTCGCGCTATTGTCCATGTTCATTATGCTGGTGTGGCTTGTGAGATGGATACCATTATGGCATTGGCAGAAAAACATCATCTTTATGTTGTTGAAGACGCGGCTCAAGGTGTTATGTCCACTTATAAGGGGAAAGCGCTTGGTACGATAGGGCATATTGGTTGTTATAGTTTCCATGAAACAAAAAATTACTCTTCCGGAGGTGAGGGGGGAGCGATACTGATTAATGAACCTTCACTTATTGAGCGAGCAGAAATTGTGCGGGAAAAAGGTACGAATCGCAGTCAATTTTTCCGTGGCCAAGTTGATAAATATACTTGGCGAGACATTGGTTCTAGTTACTTAATGTCAGATCTACAAGCGGCTTATTTATGGGCGCAATTGGCGCAGGCGAATAAAATTAATCAGCGTAGGCTAGCGTTATGGAAAAACTATTATCAGGCGATTAAACCTTTCGCTGAAGTTGGTAAATTAGATTTGGCGGTTATACCGGCAGATATAGAACATAATGCCCATATGTTCTATATCAAATTAAAAAATATTGAACAAAGAACCGCGTTTAATAAGCATATGCAAGCAGCAAATATTTTGTCAGTATGCCATTATGTTGCTTTACACTCTAGTCCAGCAGGTCATAAATTTGGCCGTTTTCATGGTGATGATTGCTATACGACGAAGGAAAGTGATCGTTTAGTTCGTTTACCGATGTTTTATAATCTTACCGATGAAGAGCAGCAACAAGTGATCAATCAAATCCAATGTTTTTTTGCTTAGTATGTTATTAGCTAAAGCGTCTGTTTGGACAGCTATTTCAACCTTAATAAAAATTGGGGCAGGGTTAGTTGTTATCAAATTATTGGCAGTCTCTTTTGGTCCGAGCGGTGTTGGTCAGGCGGGAAATTTCCGTCAACTAATTACTGTACTTGGTGTTTTATCTGGTGCAGGGATTTTCAATGGCGTGACTAAATATGTCGCTGAATATCATCAGACACCAAAAAAACTAGACGCTGTATTAGGTACCTCATCATTAATTATTTTGGGTTTTTCAACCCTATTAGCGCTTATTTTTTTACTATTTAGCTCATTTATCAGTCTGGCACTATTTGGTTATACCCATTATCAAATGGTTATTTGTGCGTTAGGATTGATACAAATGGGTATCGCTTATGCGAATTACTTTTTGGCAATACTAAAAGGTTACAGTGATGCGAAAGGTAATGCACTATCGATTATCGTCGGTAGCTTATCAGGCGTGATTGCTTACTATTTTTGTTTTAGATTAAGTGGTTATCAAGGGGAGCTAATAGGATTGGCTTTAGTTCCTGCATTAATTGTTGTACCAGCCGCGATTATGATCTTACATCATAAACAGCTGAACTGGTCATATTTTAAACCAAGGTGGAATAGTACCATTGGTCATCACTTAGCTAAATTCACCTTAATGGCGTTAATAACCTTAGTCACGTTGCCGGTTGCTTATATTATGATGAGAAATTTATTGGCTGAGCGTTATAGTTGGGATGAGGTGGGTATTTGGCAGGCAGTGAGTAGTATTTCAGATGCTTATTTACAGTTTATTACCGCATCTTTTACCGTTTATTTATTGCCAACTTTAGCTAAATTACAGCATAGAGATGAGATTAGTGCAGAAATTTTTAAAGCTTTGAAGTTTGTTTTACCGGCGGTTGCGTTAGCCAGTTTTACCGTATGGCTATTACGAGATCTAGCAATTTGGCTGCTTTTTTCCGATAAGTTTATTATAATGCGCGATCTCTTTGCTTGGCAGTTGATTGGTGATGTATTGAAAGTAGGCGCTTATGTATTTGGTTATTTAGTTATTGCTAAGGCCGCATTACGGTTTTACATTTTAACGGAGATGACTCAATTTGCGCTGTTAACAGGGTTTGCTTATTGGTTAATACCAGCTTACGGCGCGTTAGGTGCTGCCCAGGCTTATATGGCAACTTATATTGTTTATTTTATGCTTTGTAGTGGCATATTCTATCTTTACCACAGGTGCACATGAAAACCTTAATCCATGTATTAGGCTCTGACATCCCACATCATAACGAAACAGTGTTAGCATTTTTTAATGATGTTTTATTTTCGTCAATACCATCACCAGAAAAAAGACAGTTTATGGTTGTTAACCGTGACCTCACCCTAGTATCACGCTATCCAAGACTACACATTAACCAATTTGATAATAAAAAAGCAATTGCTAAAGTTATTGCTATGCAAGCAAAAGCAGATAGAAATTGCCAATTCTTTTTTCATGGTCAGTTTAATGTATTAATTTGGTTGGCATTATTGTTTGGTAAGATCCGCCGACAACAATTTTTATGGCATATTTGGGGAGCTGATCTCTATGAAGACTCAGCTGCATTGAAATTTAAATTATTTTATTATTTTCGGCGTCTGGCATTTAGACCGGTAGAGCATGTTTTTGCTACCCGAGGGGATTTAAATTATTTTTCTCAGTTAAATCCAACTATACCAACATCACTACTCTATTTTCCAACCAAAATGGATCCAGCCTTAACTGTTTATGAAAAATCGATTAATCAAACGGATAAAGTGACAATTTTGGTTGGTAACTCAGGTGATAAATCCAATCGACATATTGAAGCGTTGCAGGCTATCAAAAAGCAGTTTGCTTCTCAGCCGGTCGAAATTTTTGTTCCTATGGGATATCCCGCTAATAATCAAGTATATATTGCCGAAGTTGCCCAGGCGGCCGAAAATTATTTTCCTAATGAAGAAGTGACAATTATTAAGGAAAAAATGGCTTTTGATGATTATCTCACTTTACTGCGTTGTTGTCATTTAGGTTACTTTATTTTCAAACGACAGCAAGGTATAGGCACATTGTGCTTATTAATTCAGTTTGGCATTCCTTTTATTATTAGCCGGCAAAATTACTTTTGGCAGGATCTTATTGAGCAGTCAGTACCTTTTCTATTTTATGATGATCAATTAGATGAACGGCAACTGGATACCCTGCGACAGAAAATGATGTTAACGGATAGAAGCCAAATAGCTTTTTTCAACCCTAATTTTATTAAAGGATGGCAAGCTGCATTAACATCGATAGGAGAGCAGTAATGACTATGATGGAATTTGGTGGCCTATCGATTGTCTATTTTATCTCTCTGATATTAATTTTGGCACTAACATATCGTGAATTTCGACAAGTACGCTTCAATTTTAATATCTTTTTCTCTCTACTTTATTTATTAACGTTCTACTTTGGTTTTCCATTAACGGGATTACTTGTTTTTCAATTTGATGTTAATGTGGTATCAACCAATGCATTATTGAATGCGCTGCTCTCATCCATCAGTTTTTATATTATTTATTATATCGCTTACAAAACCCGCTTGCGAACGGGTGTCCAACAATCTGAACAGTCGTTATTTACTATGAATGGGGTAGAAACGTGGCTAACTTGTCTCTTGTTGATGCTCATTACTATAGTGACAGTAGCAATATTTTTCTTACAAAATGGCTTTTTACTGTTTCGTTTACAGTCTTATAGTCAGATTTTTTCTAGTGAAGTTTCAAGTGTAGCATTAAAACGTTTTTTTATTTTTTCATTCCGGCAATGTTAATTGTCTATTTTTTAAAGCCGACCCAGTGTCGCTGGTTATTTTTTCTCTTTAGCACAGTTGCTTTTGGCGTACTTACTTATCTAGTTGTCGGTGGAACACGGGCTAATATTATTATCGCCTTTGCGCTTTTCCTATTTATCGGTATCGTCCGTGGCTGGATTAATTTATGGATGCTAATTATCGCTGGTGTTATTAGCATTATTAGTATGTTTTGGTTAGCATTAAAGCGTTATGGATTAGATGTTAGTGGTGCGGAAGCTTTTTATACTTTTCTCTATTTAACGCGTGATACCTTTTCGCCATGGGAAAATTTGGCTTTGTTACTAGATAATTATGACAAAATCGAATTCCAAGGATTAGCGCCTATTGTACGTGATTTTTATGTTTTTATTCCCACTTGGCTATGGCCTGAACGACCTGATACGGTATTGAATTCAGCCAATTATTTTACCTGGCAAGTGCTTAATAATCACTCTGGTTTAGCTATATCGCCCACATTAATTGGTTCTTTAGTGGTTATGGGTGGGGTTATTTTTATTCCTATCGGTGCAATTGGCGTTGGCTTGATTATTAAATGGTTTGATTGGCTTTATGAAAAAAGTAAGATTGAAATTAATCATTATAAAGCCGTTATTCTGCAAGTTTTCTGTTTTGGCGCTATTTTTAATATTATTGTCCTGGTTCGTGAAGGGGTAGACTCTTTCGTATCGCGGGTGGTGTTTTTTGGCTTGGTATTTGTGCTTTGTTTGTTTGTTGCCAAACTGGTTTATTGGTTATTTGCCAAAGCCGGTTTAATTCGCATATATACCACGAATGATTGTAAAAAATAAGCTAAATAATAGCTTACTGGAGTAATGTATGAAGCAACAAGTGATCCCGAAATATGATATTCGAGGTCATCTTATTTGGGGTTTTCATGATATACCCCATTTCCTTAATTATCTATTTTCAGATCAAGAAGTTAAGCATGGAACATTGGTGGCTATCAATGCGGAAAAAGTCCTAACAGCAGAGCAAGACCGTAACTTAAATGCGTTGCTTGCTGAAGCAGAATATCTCTATGCTGATGGTATCAGTATTGTCAGGGCGATTCGTCGTAAATACCCACAAGCAAAGGTTTCACGTATTACGGGTGCTAATTTGTGGGAAGCATTGATGGCAATTGCAGGTCAAAAAGCTATACCCGTGTTTCTACTTGGTGGAAAAGCGGAAATTCTTAAACAGACTGAAAATAAACTTCGTACCCAGTGGCAGGTAAATATTGTCGGTAGCCAGGACGGTTACTTTAAGCCGGAACAATGTGAAATATTATTTGAGCGCATTAAGGCTAGTGGAGCAAAAATTGTTACGGTAGCAATGGGTTCACCAAGGCAAGAAATTTTTATCCAGGATTGCCGGCAAGTATATCCAGATGTACTTTATATGGGAATAGGTGGTACTTACGATGTTTTTACCGGATATGTAAAACGAGCACCTAAATTATGGCAACAATTAGGATTGGAATGGTTATATAGATTGCTTTCTCAACCAAGTCGTATCAAACGACAGATAAAATTATTACGCTTTCTGGGTTACTATTATAGTGGCAAACTGTAGTTTTTATCTGTGTATTATTTCTATCGTGAAGGTTCGTTTTAATAGTAGTAAATTTCAATTCCATCTGCTATGTTTTCTTTTAAATAGGGTATTTGGCTGCCAACTGTTTTTTCATTGTTGAGTAATTAACACTATTTT
Organism: Arsenophonus endosymbiont of Aleurodicus floccissimus; assembly: GCF_900343025.1. GTDB lineage: Bacteria > Pseudomonadota > Gammaproteobacteria > Enterobacterales > Enterobacteriaceae > Arsenophonus. The sequence goes on from NZ_OUND01000003.1 coordinate 35,284, forward strand.
GATTACATTTATAAATTTTTATTTCGTTATTATTAAAAACATGTTTTCATTACGGCACTATTATCTGTCATTTTGACCATGAAGGTCATATGGTATTAAGTGATTATTGACAGGGCAGGAAATTGCTATGGGGAAACCGGAACAATGTCTCAGTCGTGGCCTTGAAGCGAGGCATATTGAACTTATTGCATTAGGTGGAACAATTGGTGTTGGTTTATTTATGGGCTCTGCCAGTACGTTAAAGTGGGCCGGACCTTCTGCATTACTGGCTTATATTGTTGCTGGATTATTTGTCTTTTTTATTATGCGTTCAATGGGAGAAATGCTGTTTCTTGAACCTGTTACTGGCGCTTTTGCCTCGTTTGGTTATAAATATTTGAGCCCTTATTGGGGATATTTAACGGCATGGGGTTATTGGTTCATGTGGGTCGCTGTTGGTATATCAGAGATTACAGCGATTGGTGTCTATGCGGAATTCTGGTTTCCTGAGGTTCCACAATGGATTTTTGCGTTGATTTCATTTGTACTTGTTGCATTAGCTAATCTGGCCGCAGTACGTTTGTACGGTGAATTGGAATTCTGGTTTGCTATGATTAAGGTTACCACGATTATTGTGATGATCTTGATTGGATTAGGGTTGATTTTTGTTGGTATTGGCAATAATTTTGAACCGATTGGTTTAGCAAATTTGACTGAGCATGGTGGGTTTTTTGCGGGTGGCTGGCAAGGTTTTTTATTTGCGCTTTGTATTGTGGTTGCCTCTTATCAAGGCGTTGAATTAGTTGGTATTACTGCGGGAGAAGCAAAAAATCCGCAGTTGACATTAAAGAAAGCTATTAATAATATTTTATGGCGAATTTTGATTTTTTATGTTGGTGCTATTTTTATTGTTGTAACGTTATTTCCTTGGACAGAGATTGGTCAAAATGGTAGTCCATTTGTGCTAATGTTTGCCAAAGTAGGCATTGTATCGGCAGCTGCGGTAATTAATTTTGTGGTACTTACAGCCGCATTATCAGGCTGTAATAGTGGCATGTATAGTGGTGGGCGTATGATTTATGCTTTAGCACAGAATGGTCAACTGCCAAAATCATTATTGAAAGTGACCGCAAATGGTGTGCCTGCACGGTGTATTATGCTAACAATTTTGTGCCTTATTGTTGGCTCAGGCCTCAACTATATTATCCCTGATCCACAAGCGGTTTTTGTATATGTTTATAGTGCAAGCGTATTGCCTGGAATGATACCATGGTTTGTTATTTTATTGAGTCAATTGCGTTTTCGGCAAGTGCATCAACAGCAATTAGCCCAATATACTTTCAAATCAGTATTATTTCCTTACGTGAATTATTTGACCCTGCTTTTTTTGGCGTGTGTACTTGTTGGCATGGCAATTAATCCAGATACGCGTTTATCATTAATTGTTGGCGGCGTGTTTTTATTGATTGTTTCTGTGATCTATTTTTTGAATCGTCTTTTCCGTCATAAAGCAATGAAAAAATGATTAGCAATAACCTGTTTTGCTAATTAAAAAATGATGGTAAGGTTAATTTTATGATTGAAATGGATAAAGCGTAAGCAAAGAATCTTTTTATTTAAAAAATCACTGGACAGCATGCTATTAAATCCGTACTATCGTCACCCGCAACGGCGTTAAGCGCCCGTAGCTCAGTTGGATAGAGCGCCGCCCTCCGGAGGCAGAGGTCTCAGGTTCGAATCCTGTCGGGCGCGCCATTTAATCAGTGCTCTGCTACGGTGTAGTAGATTAATGTTGTATATAATGAATTGAATTTTTAAAGATTTTACGGTGGCTATAGCTCAGTTGGTAGAGCCCCGGATTGTGATTCCGGTTGTCGTGGGTTCGAATCCCATTAGTCACCCCATATTCGTTTTATGCAGTTTGCGAGGGTGGAGGAATTGGTAGACGCGCTAGCTTCAGGTGTTAGTATCCTTACGGATGTGAGGGTTCAAGTTCCCCCTTTGGCACCCATAATATAAATAAGTTTTAAAAATTACATAAAAAACGTAGTTAAATAGAGATTTTTTCGGCGAGTAGCGCAGCCTGGTAGCGCAACTGGTTTGGGACCAGTGGGTCGGAGGTTCAAATCCTCTCTCGCCGACCAAATTTTAAAGAAACCCTGCAATAAATTGCAGGGTTTCTTCTTTTATGTGTTCCGCATGGACGCATTCCTGCGAGTGAAAATTTTGTCATAGGCGTATCATAGCAAATTAAGTGAGGCGCAATTGCATGTAAGCGACCAAATATGTGAGTAAGCGTGCAGCGTAAGTCACGAGCTCAGAAGGTGCAGCCAAGCAAGCGGAATGGACTATAAAAATTACAAGCCTTTCATTATCAAGGCGAAACAGCTTAAATACGGTGATTGTGTGATGAAGAATAACGCGTTTTTACTTGGTGGAGATCTCACCTAACGCATCAAAAGGGTAGCGGTAAAAGCCGGAGTGAGAAGCCAGCAGAGACCTAATAAGCGGCTATAATTATACCATTATATTTAATTAAACAAATAAGTGTGAATAAATTAGTTTATACTCGTTATCTGTCAACATCGATTCCCCATTTTTATAGCGAAAAATAGCATAATTGTATTTAAAATGTTATTTTTTTATCTATTTTCAAAATTTTGTCGTGTTTTAACAACAAAGCTAGTAATTATTGTCTCAATATAGAGACATTTTATTTGATGAAAAATAAAGAAAAAATATAAATATTGCTATAACGTCTCTAATAAGAGACAGTTTGATAATGCGTATCGTGAATTGTGGGGCAATTAAAGTAAATAATAAAATTATTTTGTTAATTATTTAGCAAAGCTAAGATTTTATTCAACCGGTAATTACTAAATAGTATTATTGATGCTATTTGATCCAGATGTTTTTACGTTAAAAATGTCAAATCAATCGATAAAAGTAAAAAGCCTCTGTAAATTAAAAGAAGTGGCGTCAAAACAATAGAGAAGAGATAGTGATCAATTTTCATGCTTTAATGAAAAAAGTAAGCCATGTTGGCGAATTTGCGCTGCTTCTTCCGCTTTATGTTGTTTATCTAAAGCATCAGCAAGCCAGGCAAAGTCGTGAGCATCAGGACGTTGCGCTAAAGCAGACTTAAAATATTTTTCCGCTTCTTGCCATTCGCCATGGTGTAATGCAAATTGACCTAATGTACTATTTAGTAAGGGAGTGGCACCACCTGACTGTTTTATTAGATTGGTCAGGATTTTATTCATTGCTTTGCTATCGCTAATTTGTAAACGAGGAACTAGCAATAAAAGATGCTCATCATATTGCTGTTTTAAGCCTGTAATAATAATTTTTTCTGAGGCTTCACTATAGTCGCATTCAATAAGGCGAGCAGCAACGATCGATTTTAGTACCGGATCATGACGTATTTTACGTCCTTGAGACTGCCACCAATCTTTTAAATTTTCGTTGCCACCTTCAGCCATATATTGATTAATCAAACTTTTATAGGCGTCTTTACGTAATTTATCGATCTCTTCTGCACTATATAACTTTTCTTTTTGCATAATAGACAAAAGTTCAATAAGCGCTTGATAAGCTCCTGAACGTTGATAGGCTTGTTCTGCCATTCTTAAGACTTCAGGCGTTACGGTGCCTGATCCAGTAATTTATCAACACCGTGACGTGCTGCATGAATTTTACCTTCAGCAAGTTGTATACGCATGCGTGTAATATCAACAGGAAGTTGATGGTTACCCGCAACTTCTGCTGCGCGCTCAAGATATTGATTGGTACGATACTCATCACCGCGTTGTTGAGCTGCTTCTGCTGCCAGCAGATAGTTAACAACCGGTTATTCTGCATAGTCAGCATGACCTGTCAGTAGTTTTTCGACTTGTGAAAAATCACCTTCCGCTAATTTTAGTAATGCTTTTTATGTTTGACTGTGTGCTTTATGATATTTACGGCTTTTTAGTCAATTATGGGTAAACGATGAGGTACCGCGAATACGACGATAGCACCAGCCAAGCAAACAGAAAATAAATTGTAAAATAATAAAACAGATGACTAAACCGGTTACACTGGTTTCAATATCGTAGTTGTTGGTTTGGATCAGTACATAACCTTGGTGCCCGCCGATAATGGGACCAATAATGATGCCAGCAATCAGTATAATAAAAAGGATCAGTACTTTTATCATGCAGTTCCCTCCTCCTGGGCGGTTTTATTGCTAGGTTTTACGGCTTCTTCTATTGGAGCAGGGGGGGGAACTATTTTTATGTCATGATTTGTTCTCTTTTCGTTGGTTGGTTGCGTTTTTTGCGGTTTCGGTGTTGGAGAAGAAGGGATTTGCCCTTGAATACGTTTTTGCAACGCTTTATCGAGTAGTAATAAACTTTTTAACTCGCTGGGAATATCCATTGTAATCGGTTGTTCAATCAGTTTATCGACTTCGGTAAGGAAGGCTTTTGTTGCCGCGTTGTTGGTATTGAAGTAAATTCGAATCCAGGTTGAAACTTGCTCTAAAGATTGCTTATAAATTTGCTCTTGATGACGAGTTACGGCTTGGGCGGCAATAAGTAGTTGTGCTCGAATATTGGCGCGTAGGTAAATGTCCTGATTTGGTGCAAGTAAAGGCGCTTCATGAGAATCTCTACGACGAATGGTAATAAAATTTTTACTAAAACTTTTCCAACTTTGGCTAAGATTTTGTTTCCAATCGGCAAGATTATTGGAAAGTTCCGTGCTATCTTCATCCTCCATGGGGTTACCATCGGGAGCGCTATCATTTATGCGTAAATTATCGATATCACTGCTAAGTCGATTAAGCTTTAAAATAATTCTGTCATTATCAATTTGGGTAATGGCTGATAGCCCACTGATATCATTATTAAGCGTTTTTCGGATCTCAATTAAATTAGGATCATTCATTTCTGCTAGACTTGCATCAGCACTTTTTAATAAGGCAATCGCAGTAACGGGATCATAGTCATTCCAAAGTTTTCGGCCAGCCATTTTGGCTAAGAAATCAGCTTGGGCAAGTAACCAGCGTTTTACATTTGTACTTGAAAGTGTTGTAATTTGTGCTTGTAATTCTTCGACGCGTTGTTCAAGTTGTTGCTCATATTCTTTCTTATCTAACTGGCTAATACGCTGGGATTCAACCAATTGGTTAATTTGCTGTTTTTCTGTTTCTTGTCGACGTAATAATTCATTTATTTGTTGTTGTAATTCACTGCTTTCATTGATTATTTGTTGATGTTTTAGATTAAGATAATAATAGAAGCTACCACCGAGTATGATAATAAGAACGATAGTAATTATACTACCAAACAGACCAGAACGCTTTTGCCTATGGGGGGTACTATTTTGGGTAGTAGATTGCGTTGCTATTTTTGAGGCATTTGATGGGTTTTCATTCACCTCATTCGGTTTATTCTGTTCCGTCATAATTAATATCTTAATATCGCTTTACATTAATGCCTGAATTAAAGCATCATTATTAGCACTTTTGGCTACTTTGACTGATTGCCATCCTAATTGGTAAGCAGTACTGGCCAAACGTTCACTGACAATAATCAAGTGGCGAGAAAGTAACCAAGGTTTAACATCATCTGTAATTAAGTTAAATAATAAATGTAACATTTCGCCACTGGTAACAATAATTGTTTTAATATTTGCTTGCCGCCATTGCAAATCGAAAGTTTGTCGATCATATTTTATTGGTTGACGTTGATAACACTCACAATAATCAATATGACTTCCGCGCGATTTTAACGTTGCGGCGAGTAGTTCACGTCCACTGTTACCCCGCAATAACAAAGATTTTTTGCCTAATATTGATTGTAAATCAGGTAATTCAATTAATGTCTCACTAGTTTCACCAGCTTGAGATAGTTGAATAGGCAAATTAGTTATTCGGTGAAAAGTCGATGCTGTTGAATGCCCTATACCATAATAGGATAGCGTATCAGGCCATTTTCGTCCTGCTAAATAAAGTGCTGAATTAGCATGCCATACCGCATTTGGCGATAAGAAAAAAACCTGATCACCATTAGTTAGCCCGGCTAATTTAGTCGGCAGAAGGGCTAGTTCATTACTTGGCATAATTTCAATCAGTGGAGCATGAAATGCCATTTTTCCTAATGACCTAATACGTTTAACAAGTTTTTCACCGCTGGGGTTTGGTCTGGTGACCAATATTCTCATCGAGAAAATGCTCCTGGCGAAATTTTGTTAAGAATTTGTTTGGCACCGTTATTGAGTAACTCCTCCGCAAGTTCAATACTAGCTTGTTGAGCGTCTTCAGGCGTAAAATATCTTTCTGCACGAATAATTTGACAACCATCGGGCGCACCAACTAGCGCTCTAAGCCAAATCTGTTTATTTTGCCAAATAGCATAACCACCTATTGGGACTTGGCAACCACCTTCCAATCGATTGTTGACGGCTCGTTCTGCTTGAATACAGATAGCAGTATCATGATGATGTAATGATGCTAGACAATGTTGTGTGTGATAGTCATCAAGACGGCATTCAATACCAATTGCGCCTTGCCCAACTGCTGGTAATGACTGCTCTGGTGGCAGAGGCATACGTATGCGTGTTTCTAAACTTAGACGTTTTAAGCCAGCGGCAGCAAGAATAATACCATCGTATTCACCATTATCTAATTTACTCAACCGTGTTCCGACATTACCACGCAGATCTCGAATAACCAAGTGGGGATAAGTATGACGTAGTTGGCATTGGCGGCGTAGGCTTGATGTTCCTATAATACTCCCAGCTGGAAGCGCATCAAGGGAATCGTACTGATTAGATACAAAAGCATCAAGAGGATCTCCTCTCTGGCAAATAGCCATTAATCCTAAATTATTAGGGAAAGTAGCAGGAATATCTTTTATAGAATTAACAGCAATATCAGCTCCGTTTTCTAACAGTGCATTTTCTAATTCTTTGACAAAAAGTCCTTTGCCGCCAATTTTTGCCAGGGGAGTATCAAGTAGGATATCACCTTGAGTACTCATGGGAATAAGTTCAATCGTTAGTGTTGGATGATACTTTTCTAATTGTGTTTTTATGAAAATTGCTTGCCACATTGCTAATGGACTTTTCCTTGTTGCGATACGCAGTGTTTGTGTTGACATATTTTTATTTTTCTTAGGTAAAATTAGATTATCAGTGAATTATAAAAGAAAGGTAGACAATTTTAACATTTTGGTAAGTTTTTTTCCAGTTGTAGCTGGACACTTAAATAAATATAGCTAATGCATAGTGCAATTTGTAAACAGAAAAAAAATAGCTTGCAACAGCTGCAACGTGATTTTTTGTTATTGGATTAAAGCAAATAAATACATATTTAATTAATTTTTTTTTATATTTATCTGAATATTTATTAATGGAGTAATTATAAAAATTTTATAAGAAAATTTAATTAATTTTTTCCTTTCCTTTTTTTATACAGATCATCTATTTGTAATTCTTAGAAACGAAAAAAATTTTTAGGTAAAAGAATTGAAGCATTTAGTGTGAAAAATCTACATTTAGTGTAGATGTAATGTACTTTACCCTTTTGTTACAAAATGTTAAATTGATCACGTTTCTGGCAACCTATTCAAAAAGCTTATCGCTGTTATCGTTCCCCAATACCAAGGAACCAATGGCTGAGTTAAGGTTACTATTTTTTAAAAGTTAATTCAGGCAAAACTTTTGTATCTTTATATTGAGACACTAAAGCAAAGATTGGATGCGATCAATCAATTACGACTGGAACGAGCATCATCTTCTATGAATGAAGCGTTCAAGCATGTATATGGATTGCTGCCAGTTTTATTAAATTATCATCATCCCATGTTACCTGGTTATATAGAAGGTAATGTACCTGCTGGTGTCTGTTTTTTTGCGCCTGATGCTCAGCAAATTAATTGGTTAAAGCAGTTTGAGGCATATCTTTGTTGTGAACTATCTTCACAACAAACCAATGGTGAATTACCTATTACAGGTATTTATTCCATGGGAAGTACATCATCAGTCGGGCAAAGTGATGTTTCTGATTTAGATATTTGGGTATGTCATCAATCATGGTTAGATCAAGAAGAAAGACAACTGTTACAAAAGAAATGTACATTAATTGAGCAGTGGGCGTCCTCGCTTGGTATAGATATTACTTTCTTTTTAATTGATGAAAATCGTTTTCGCCATCATACGAGTGGTAGTTTGAGCGACGAAGATTGCGGAACAACACAACATATATTGCTATTGGATGAATTTTATCGTACAGCGGTTTGCATGGCTGGGAAACGTTTGCTATGGATGATGGTACCCGCAGAAGAAGAAACCAATTATGATGAGTATGTTTTATTTTTGTACGCGCGGGGAGTATTAGCGCCAAATGAGTGGTTGGATTTAGGCGGCTTAGGTGAATTATCGGCTGAAGAATATTTTGGTGCTAGCTTGTGGCAATTGTATAAAAGTGTTGATTCTCCTTATAAAGCGGTACTGAAAAGTATTTTACTGGAAGCTTATTCCTGGAATTATCCACATGGTATGTTGCTGGCAATGGAATTTAAGAAACGTTTGCATGCTGGGGAGATTGTTTCCTATGGTCTGGATGCCTATTGTTTAATGTTAGAACGCGTTACCCGTTATTTAATGGAAATCAATGATTTTAAACGTCTTGATTTGATTCGTCGCTGTTTTTACCTCAAAGTTTGTGAAAAATTGTCTGATGAAAATAGTACCTCGGTGAGGGGTAGTTGGCGCCGGCATGTGTTATCTCAACTTGTTACTTCATGGGAGTGGAATACAGAGCGATTAAGCGTCCTCGACAAGCGAAATTATTGGAAAATAGCGCAGGTTCGAGATGCGCATAATGAATTACTTGACACCATGATGCAAAGTTATCGTAATCTTATTCGCTTTGCCCGTCGTAATAATTTACGCATTAGTGCCAGCCCACAAGATATTGGTGTGTTGACGCGGAAATTGTATGCCGCCTTTGAAGTATTACCTGGCAAAGTCACTTTAGTTAATCCGCAAATTTCACCAGATCTATATGAAAGTCATCTCACTTTTATTTATGTTCCTGCTGGGCGTGCCAATCGCAGTGGTTGGTACTTATATAATAAGGCGCCAACTATAGATTCTATCATTGGACACCAACCTTTAGAATATAACCGTTATCTTAGTAAATTAGTGGCATGGACTTACTTCAATGGTTTATTGACAGAGCAATCCCATATTTATATTCATAATAGTGGTTCACAATGTGATGATAATAAATTACATCAATTTATTAATGATATAACCACAAATTTTCCGATTCGATTACTTGCACCCACACCAAAAGCTTTATATAGTCCCTGTGAAATTCGCCATTTAGCCATTATTGTTAATTTAGAGAAAGATCCGACAGCGGTGTTTTCTGATCAAATTATCCATTTTGATTTATGTAAATTAGACATATTGAGTTTTGGTGATCCACCGCAATGCTTAGTGAGCAGTATTGATCTACTATATCGTAACTCTTGGAATGAGGTAAGAACACTGCATTTCTCCGGTGAGCAATCTATGTTGGAAGCATTAAAAACGATTCTGGGCAAAATGCATCAAGATGCTGAATTGCCTGATGTGGTTGAAGTTTTCTGTTATAGCCAACATATGAGAGGGTTGATCGGTACAGTTGTTCAACAGCTGGTTTCAGAATGCATTGAATTGCGTCTATCAAGCAGTTGTAATGACTCAGGGCGTTTCAAGGCATTACGTATTGCAGGTCAGACCTGGGGATTATTTTTTGAGCGCTTGAATGTTTCAGTGCAGAAATTGGAAAATGCAGTCGAATTTTATGGTGCAATTTCTAATAATAAATTACATGGCTTGCCGGTAAAATTGGATATCAAAGAAACTTATCATTTACCTTTAGTTGTTGATGGTTATGCCAGTGAAGGGATTGTACAATTCTTCTTTGAGGATACAGAAGAAAATCATGGTTTTAATATCTATATTTTAGATGAAAAAAACCGGGTGGAAATTTATTCACACTGTGAAGGAAACAAAGAAGAACTTGTTAGGGATGTCAGCCGTTTTTACTCATCCTCACATTATCGTTCTACCTACCGTGCAAGTTTAGTCAATTTCAATTTACCGCAATTTTATCAGATAATAAAAGTAGAAGATAAAAATCAAGTCATTCCTTATTTGTCTGGCTCATTTTCAAACTCACCGTTCAATGAGAACGTCTGTCGAGAAGAATCAGGTATTAGTTTTTATATACATTAATAATAAAGAATGATATTTGTTTGCTTTCGTAGTTAGAGAACAAATGAAAATGGTTCACCACTTTGTTCACTAATAGCATAGGCTAATATTTGAATAAAATTTTTATTACTGCGCGTACAATACCAATTATCTGTTTTATAGTTAAAGCGGTAACCCCCTGACCGTGTAGCTAGCCATATTTGATGGAGTGGTTCTTGGCGGTTGATAATAATTTTACTATCATTTTCGAAGGTTAGTGTCATAATACCGCCATGGGTTTCGCAATCAATATCATTATTACCATTATACTGATCAAATTGTTCTTCTATTTTATTCATCACTTTATCAACCAATTGATGAAATTCTGTGTCTGTCATCGTCAATTTCCTATTTGCTTTTCTACGCCTAACTGCGATTATAGATTATAAAGGATAATGATTTAAACATGCAGGCGTTAACATAATGAAAAAATTACTTTGGCTATTTATTACATCGATATTTTTAACCTTACTTTCTGCTTGTGGTTTGAAAGGACCACTCTATTTTCCAGCAAAAGCAATAGCGGAGCAAAAGGCTGAAGTACGGTATCTTCTAAAGAGACAGAACATCAATCGATACAGACTGAAACATTGCAAAAATCGAGTAATGACAAAATAGCCAATTGATTAAGATGGAGTAGAAAATGCAATTCTCCAAAATGTATGGTTTGGGTAATGATTTTATGGTGGTAGATGCCGTTACTCAGAATGTTTATTTTTCTTCTGAACTTATTTGTCGTTTATCAGATCGACATAACGGAATTGGATTTGATCAGCTTTTAGTTGTTGAAGCACCTTATGATCCCGATCTTGATTTTCATTATCGTATTTTTAATGCCGATGGTAGTGAGGTGGCTCAATGTGGTAATGGTGCCCGTTGTTTTGCTCGTTTTGTTCGCCTTAAAAAACTGACCAATAAACGCGATATCAAGGTAAGTACTCAATCTGGCAGGTTGACATTATCGGTAGCAGAGAATGAAGATGTTTGTGTCAATATGGGAGTTCCTGAGTTTGAGCCAAATAAAGTAGCATTTAAAGCGCAAAAAGCTGAGAAAACTTATATAATTAGAACTCAGCAACAAACAATATTATGTGGCGTGGTCTCTATCGGCAACCCACATTGTGTAATACAGGTTGAAAATATTGACACGGCTAAAGTTGCTTTATTAGGGGCGATGCTTGAAAAGCATGAACGTTTTCCTGAACGAGCTAATATAGGATTTATGCAGGTTATTGATCATGAACACATTCGATTACGTGTACATGAACGTGGTGTAGGAGAAACACAGGCTTGTGGAAGTGGTGCCTGTGCTGCTGTTGCTATCGGTATTCAGCAAGGTTTATTAAAAAAAAATGTCCGTGTTGATTTACCTGGTGGCATGCTAAAAATTCGTTGGAATGGACTGGGTCATCCTCTGTTTATGACAGGCCCTGCGACACATGTTTATGATGGTGTTATTCATTTCTAAGTTTTGTTTGGTTAAGAGGTCTTTTATTATGGATAAAAAAGAAGCAACATTTGATCCTCAACCTCTGTTAGATGATCAGACAGTCGTAAAATATCTAAAAAGCAATCCTCATTTTTTTATTCGTAATGCAGCTGCTGTTGAACAGATACGGGTTCCTCATCTGGTTCATCATGCAGTTTCATTAGTTGAATGGTCGATGAAACACCAACGAGTTTATATCCAAAATCTGGAACAGGATATGCAACTATTGGTTGAGCAGGCGCGCAATAATGAAATACTATTTAATCGACTGTTAAAATTGGTTATTCAGCTATCAACGGCAGACGATTTTGCCGATTTTCAGCAACGTTTATATGCATGGTCAAGAAGTTTTGGTCTGAGTGGTGCTTATATTCGCTTGTTTAGTGATTGTTGGCAGCTAGGCATACCAATGGATGCGCAAAAAGTTATGATTTCTCATCAGGCATTTGAGCCTGTTCGTATTCAGCGATTTGGTGAAAAAAATCATTATCTTGGTACGTTAAATAATCCAGAAATATTATTATTAATGCCAGACGCAAATCATGTCGGTTCGGTGGCTATTTCTTTATTAGGTCTTTATGGTAATTTAGGGATGGTGATCTTTAGTAGCCGTGATACTCAGCATTATCAAAAAGGGATGGGAACGACGATGCTTGACCACTTAGCTAAATTATTGCCCGATCTGCTGTTACGCTGGGTAACTCGTGCATGAATTCAACACTGCAAAGCTTGCAGCAGCGAATTAACGACTTTTTGCGTTACTTACGTATAGAACGGCAGCTAAGCCCCGTGACGATTATTAATTATCAACGTCAACTAGTCATGTTAATGGACATGGCTATAAATATGAACATCAATAATTGGACGCAATTGGAAACATTACATGTTCGTATGATGGTTGCAAAATGTCGCCGACAAGGATTGCAGGCAGCGACTCGCGCTTTACGTCTTTCGTCATTAAGAAGTTTTTTAAATTGGATTGGTTGAGCAGGGCGTATTAACCGCTAATCCAGCTAAAACCGTTATAACGCCGAAAAATAAACGCCATTTACCAAAAAATATCGATGTAGATGAAGTCAATAAGTTGTTAAATATTGATTTAGCAGATCCGCTATTGTACGTAATAGAACCATGTTGGAAGTGATGTATGGCGCAGGATTACGTTTATCGGAACTGGTTAATTTGAATTGCTAACATCTGGATTTACCTAATGGTGAAGTTTGGGTTATGGGGAAAGGTAGTAAAGAACGGAAGGTACCATTAGGACGTATCGCGGTAGAATGGTTAATCCGTTGGCTTGAAATGCGTCAGCAATATGTTAAGCAAGACGAAGCTGTTTTTATCTCAATTCAAAGAGGAAAACGTATTTCCGCTCGGAATGTGCAAAAGCGTTTTGCATTATGGGGAATTCGTTAGAATGTTAGAAGTCATATTCATTCTCATAAATTTCGTCACTCTTTTGCCACTCAAGTTTATACTCACCTAGATTTTCAGCATTTAGCCAAGGTTTATGATGTGACTCACCCAAGGGCAAAAAGAGAGAAACCTTGAATGCGTGTTTATCGGCAATTAACTTCTATTGCAGCGATTACCTTTGATTTGGATGATAGATTGTATGATAATCGCCCTGTTATTGCTAAAACTGAGCAGGAATTATTAGATTTTATTCGTTGCTATGACGATCGCTTTAATAAACTTCAATTTGCCGATTTGAAAAATTATTAAACGTTAATTGTTAATCAGTATCCTGAAATTTATCATGATGTTACACAGTGGCGTTGGTTAGCAGTCAAGGTGTTACTTTGTCAGTATGGTTACGATCGAGAAGGATCTGCTGGTGGTGCTGACGATATAATGGCACACTTTTCTTATTGGCGTAGTCAAATTGCAGTCCCAGACGTGACCCATAAAATCTTATCTACCTTAGCCGAAAAATTCCCACTAGCGGTTATTACTAATGGCAATGCAGATCCGTATGCTTGTGGATTAGGTGATTATTTTTAATTTGTTTTAAAAGCGGGGCAAGATGGACGGGCTAAACAATTTAGTGATATGTATTATCTTGCCGCGCAGAAATTTAATATTGTAATGGATAAAATTTTACCTGTCGGTGATGATTTAACAACCGATATTCAAGGTGCTTTACACAGTGGCATGCAAGCTTGTTGGATCAATACTAACAATAGCAACTTACTAGCCACCAATGAGAATGACATATTACCTCATATTGAGATCACCGGTTTAGCTTCACTCATTGCGCTGATATAATCTTATCATCTAATTAAAAACACAGTAGTGATTTATTGACTGCTCTCTTAATTTAGTGGTAACCATGAACGCCTCATATTTACTTGAAAACTTAAATAATAAGCAACGCGAAGCTGTTGCTGCTCCTCGAACGAATATGTTAATACTTGCTGGCGCAGGTAGTGGTAAAACACGGGTATTGGTTCATCGAATTGCCTGGTTACTGGCGGTTGATAAGGTTTCGCCTTTCTCCATTATGGCGGTGACATTTACCAATAAAGCAGCGGCTGAAATGCGTCATCGTATTAATGCGTTATTAGGTAGTGATCAAGGCGGTATGTGGGTAGGAACTTTTCATGGCCTGGCGCATTGTCTTTTACGGGCTCACTATTTGGATGCTAATTTACCGCAAGATTTCCAAATCTTAGATAGTGATGATCAATATCGTTTATTGCGTAGAATTATCAAGGTCATTAATCTAGATGAGAGTAAGTGGCCACCACGTCAGGCTATGTGTTACATCAATGCAAAAAAAGATGAAGGCTTGCGGCCACAGCATATTGAAAGTTATGGCAATCCAACAGAGGCTACTTGGCTGCGAGTTTATCAGGCTTATCAGGAAGCGTGTGATAGGGCCGGATTAGTTGATTTTGCTGAACTTTTATTGCGTGCCCATGAAATGTGGCTAAAGAAACCGCATATACTACAACATTATCGTGAACGTTTTACCAATATTCTGGTTGATGAATTTCAAGATACCAACAGTATCCAGTATGCCTGGATACGTATTTTAGCCGGTGATACTGGCAAGGTGATGATTGTTGGTGACGATGATCAGTCAATTTATGGTTGGCGTGGTGCACAGGCAGAAAATATTCAACGTTTCTTGCAAGATTTTCCGGCAGCGGAAACTATTCGGCTAGAACAAAATTATCGTTCGACTAAGAATATCTTGAAGTCGGCTAATGCACTGATTGCCAATAATAATAACCGGTTAGGAAAAAATCTCTGGACAGAAGGGGCTAATGGTGAACCTATCTCGCTTTATTGTGGCTTCAATCAGTTAGATGAAGCGCGTTATGTTGTTAGTCGCATTAAACAATGGTATGAGAAAGGTGGCGCTTTAAAGCAGTGCGCAATTCTTTATCGTAGCAATGCACAGTCACGGGTGCTTGAAGAGGCCTTGTTGCAGTCTTCAATGCTTTATTGTATTTATGGTGGCCAACGCTTTTTTGAGCGGCAGGAAATTAAAGATGCGCTCTCTTATTTACGTTTGGTTGCTAATCGTAATGATGATGCATCATTTGAGCGAGTTGTTAATACACCAACTCGAGGTATCGGCGAACGAACTTTAGACACTGCTCGTCAGGCCGCGCGCGAAAAACAACTCACGCTTTGGGAAAGTTGTGAATATTTATTAGCTGAAAAAGTCCTTGGAGGTCGGGCGGCCGGAGCGATTGAAAGGTTTCTTGAGTTAATTGATGCATTGGCTAAAGAAACGACGGATATGCCGTTACATGTTCAAACTGATCGCGTGATCCGCGACTCAGGTCTGCGGGCGATGTACCAACAAGAAAAAGGCGAAAAAGCGCAAGTGCGAATTGAAAACCTTGAAGAGTTAGTCACTGCTACTCGTCAATTTAGTTATCAAGATGAAGATCAAGATTTAATGCCACTGCAAGCATTTTTGTCTCATGTTGCGTTGGAATCCGGTGAAGGGCATGCGGAGTTACATCAAGATGCCGTTCAGTTAATGACGCTACATTCGGCAAAAGGTCTAGAATTTCCATTGGTTTTTATTGTTGGTATGGAAGAAGGTATGTTTCCAAGCCAAAGGAGTGCGGAAGAGAGCGGAAGGCTGGCAGAAGAAAGGCGATTGGCTTATGTTGGATTGACACGAGCGATGAAGAAATTGACGCTGACTTATGCGGAAAGCCGTCGATTATATGGTAAAGAAGTCTACCATCGCCCTTCGCGTTTTATTGCCGAATTACCGACTGAATGTATTGAAGAAGTTCGTTTACGTGCAACGGTTTCTCGCCCTATTAGTCATCAACGACTTGGTACCCCAATTAATCGAAATGATAGTGGCTATACATTAGGTCAACGGGTTCGTCATCCTAAGTTTGGTGAAGGAACTATTATTAATTTGGAAGGGGATGGTGAGCGTTGCCGCTTGCAGATAGCTTTTCAGGGCGAAGGGATCAAATGGCTGGTTGCAGCTTATGCTAAATTAGAGTTGCAATAAAGAATGCTTGAAGTAAGGGAGTTTTTGTTACTAATTAACTGGCTATTATTTTGCTATTTGGGGTTCTGAAGGAGGCCTGATAATATGCTGCTGGCATTTAAATTAGACAACCACCGTTTATCTCGCCTTGAGCTTGATGAAGGTGAAAAACTAACCGATGCGGTATGGGTTGATTTAATGGAGCCTAACGAAAAAGAACGGCAAACAGTGCAAACTGAATTGAAACAATTATTAGTAACCCCATCTGAATTAACCGATATTGAAGTATCGGCTCGTTTTTTTGAGGATGAGGATGGTTTACATATTCATTCATTTTTTTATTATCAAGATAGCGATGAACATGTTAGTAATTCGACAGTTGCTTTCACTTTTCGTGATGGCCGTTTATATACCTTGCGGGAGCGTGATCTGCTGGCTTTTCGTTTGTATCGTATGCGTTCAAGAAGCCAAAAGCTGATCGATGCTAATGCTTATGAGTTATTTTTAGATTTATTTGAAACTAAAATTGAACAACTTGCTGATGTAATAGAAAATATTTATAGCGTATTGGAATCGTTAAGCCGGATTATTTTGGAAGGCAAACAAGGTGATGAACTCGATAGCGCACTTTCTAATTTAGCGGAACAAGAAGATATTGGCTGGAAAGTGCGGTTGTGTTTGATGGACAGTCAACGAGCAGTAAATTTTTTGATCCGCCGAGCAAGATTGCCGACAGGTCAATTAGAGCAAGCGAGAGATATTTTACGTGATATTGAATCACTGCTACCTCATAATGAATCACTATTTCAAAAAGTAAATTTTCTTATGCAAGCGGCAATGGGTTTTATTAATATTGAGCAGAGTCGAATTATTAAAATTTTCTCCGTTGTTTCTGTGGTCTTTTTACCGCCAACGCTGGTGGCGTCCAGTTATGGTATGAATTTTGAATTTATGCCTGAATTAGGCTGGCGTTTTGGCTATCCGGCAGCAATTATATTGATGATTATTGCCGGGCTAGCACCTTATCTTTATTTTAAACGTAAGAATTGGCTCTGAATTTATCAGATAAATAAAGATAACTTGAGCAAAGTAGAAAGGCCAGCTTAATAACGTAAGCTTCATATAATGTTTATTTAAAATAGATTTTTATTATGGTCTTAGCTTGATTATTTTTATTTAACTCATGAAACAAGTGGCTATGCCTATTGTGATATGTTTATTTTCGTTATTATGCAATTCGGCTCGGGCAACAGAAATCTTATTACCAGGGCGAATGATTTTTCCCCTCGCAATAAATTTTTTACCACGACTTGGACGCAAGTAATTAATGTTTAAATCCATGGTCGCAAAGGCTGATAAACGTTCTCTGAGCGTTTTTTTTGACAATGAAGTTATTTCGATTTAATGCATTACAAAAGCAAATTATACTGCTAGCAACATCTAACACTGCAGCAATTACACCACCATGTAGGATTTGTTGTTCAAAGTTTCCTATCAATTGTGATTTGTCGTTAAAAATTAACTTGATCTCGGTGCTATCAAAGGATAAAAACTCAAAACCTAATAATTGGTTGAATTACATTTGAAGATATTTTCCAATTATAAGTTTCTGTGCATCGTCCAATGTAAGGGCAGGCGTATTCATAAATATTCTCTTAATTATTAGATATTATGTTAATCAACGATTGTTATTATGCAAAGGTTGGCAATTTTTCTATGGTTATGCTATTATGAATAGGTAAAAATAAATGGTTATTTGGCATAATGAAGAGTGACTTTTTTTTCTTCTAACTTCTTTATTTTATAGCGGAAATTAATAGGATGCTGTAATTCTTATCAGAGTCAGGGGGTAGCATATATTTATTTACCGCTTTTTATCAAAATTGATTAGTCACGGTTATTAAGGATACCAGTTATCTTGCGGAAATTATCAATATTACATCCCCGGTTCGGCAAGTGTTACAGCAGATTTTTGATTATCAGTAATTTCGGCCAGGCCAAGAACAAATTATTAATACTATACTATACTTATAAATCAAGATTTTTTGGTCGTCATGCCAACCGGCGGAGGAAAATCTCTCTGTTATCAAATACCCGCTTTAATTTTACCTGGCTTAATCATAGTGGTTTCTCCACTGATTTCATTAATGAAAGATCAAGTTGATCAGCTTTCTCAGTATGGTATTGAGGCCAATTATCTTAATTCAAGCCAAACCGGACAACAGCAAAAGCAGGTAAATTGAGCATTGTCGGCAAGGCAACATAAAATTACTTTATATTGCCCCCGAGCGGTTGGTTATGGATAATTTTCTTGATCAATTGCCGAAATTAAATCCAGTTTTATTGGCTGTCGATGAAGCTCATTGTATTTCACAGTGGGGCCATGATTTTGGCCCTGAATATAGAGCATTATGGCAATTGCGGCGTCGTTTTCCACAGTTACCAGTTATTGCCTTAACAGCTACTGCTGATCAAACAACGCGTAATGATATTATTCACGGGCTTGAACTGTGTGAACCACTTGTCCATATCAGTAGCTTCGATCGACCTAATATTCGTTATACTTTAGTAGAAAAATATAAGCCTCTTGATCAGCTTTGGTTTTTTATTAAAGGACAAAAGGGTAACAGCGGTATTGTTTATTGCAATAGCCGTAGTAAAACTGAAGAAACAGCTGAGCGATTGCATAAACGGGGTTTGAGTGCGGCCCCCTATCATGCGGGTCTTGATAATACACAACGCGCAAAAGTACAGGATGCTTTTCAAAAAGATGACTTGCAAGTGGTGGTTGCAACGGTGGCATTTGGTATGGGAATTAATAAATCTAATGTCCGTTTTGTCGTCTATTTTGATATTGCCCGTAATATAGAATCTTATTATCAAGAAACCGGTAGAGCTGGGCGCGATGGCTTAGCTGCAGAAGCCATTTTATTTTATAATCCCGCTGATTTATCTTGGTTGTGTTGTTGTTTGGCGGAAAGCCTGCTGGACAATTACAAGAGATTGAGCGCTATAAACTAAATGCTATGAGTGCTTTTGCCGAGACACAAACCTGTCGCCGTCTAGTATTGTTAAATTATTTTGGTGAAAATAGGCACCAACCTTGTGGTAACTGCGATATCTGTTTAGATCCACCGAAACAGTATGATGGCCTAATTGATGCTCAGAAAGTACTTTCTTGTATTTATCGGACAGGGCAGCGTTTTGGTATCGGCTATATTGCTGACATTTTGCGCGGCGCAAATCATCAACGTATACGTGAATTTGATCATGATAAGTTGCCAGTTTATGGCTTGGTTAAAGAACAGAGTCATGAGCATTGGGTGAGTGTGTGTCGGCAACAACTTATTCATATGGGTTTAGTGAACCAAAATATTGCTCATTTTTCAGCATTACAATTGATAGAAGCAGCTAGGCCGATATTGCGCGGCGAGGTACCATTACAATTGGCTGTTGCTAGAGTTTTATCGAAAAAAAGCCGTAATCAGCAAAATAAAAACTACCAAGGCCGTTACGATAAAAAATTATTTGCTAAATTACGTCAATTAAGAAAAGTGATTGCTAATGAAGAAAATATTCCACCTTTTGTGGTTTTTAACGATGCCACTTGAATAGAGATGGCGGAGCGATGTCCTGTCGGGCTATAAATGAACTACTGTTGATTAATGGTGTAGTCAAAGAAAATTAGCGCGATTTGGTGAGGTATTTATGACATTGATTCGCGATCATCTGGCAGGTTTTGAATAAGTTTAGGAATAATTATGACGCCTGACATGCTAAAAGCGAGTTGGCTGACACGTGAATCTCAGTTTTTAGCGTTTGCTAATGGTCTGCTTTTAGATTTTTGGAAGATGCATGATGAAGCAGAATTTATTGGCGTTGATAATATTCCTATTCGTTATGCAAAACTTTATTCTGCTCAGCATGATAAAGCGATTGTCATTTTTCCCGGGCGTAGTGAAAGCTATGTAAAATATCCTGAAGTCGCTTATGATCTTTATCATCTTGGTTATGATATTTTTATCATAGATCATCGTGGACAAGGTCTTTCGGGAAGAATGTTGGCCGATCCGCAAAAGGGGCACGTCGAAAAATTTACTGATTATATTGATGATTTTGAATCTTTTATTTCTCTTGAGATCAAATCACGACACTATTCACTTTGTTATGCACTCTCCCCATTCAATAGAGGGGCTATTCTTGCTGATGATAGTCTGACTTTTAATGCTGCGGTTTTATGTGCTCCGATGATAGGCATTAATTTACCGGCTTCACGTTGGCTGGCAAATTTTATCATTCAATGTGCTGAGGCGAGATCTAATACCCGTGATGATTATGCAGTATCAACCGGTAGATGGCAGCCATTACCCTTTATTATTAATGTATTGACCCATAGTTATGAACGTTATCGGCGTTATTTACGCTATTATGCCGATTATCCTGAACTACGTCTTGGTGGGCCAACTTATCATTGGATTGGGTAGAGTCTGCAATTTGGTGCTAGCTTAATTGAAAAAGCGGCAGAGATTGCGGTTCCGCTGATGGTATTAGAAGCGAGTGAAGATAAGGTCGTTAATAATCGGGATATTCAGAGATTTTGTGTCGCTCGGCAAAAAATGCAGATGGGAAGAGAGGAAAAGCTACCTTTAATTATCGAAGGGACAGACCATGAAATATTATTTGAAAACGATGCATTACGTGCTATCGCACTTAATGTAATTTGTGATTTTTTTGATCAACATTGATTAACCAAGGAAAAACAATGACGTATTTTGTTGTTGCTTCAGATTTAGATGGTACTTTACCGTCTCCTAACCACACTTTACCCCTTTATACAAAAGAAACGTTAAAATTATTGGTAGAAAAAAATATTCATTTTATTTTTGCTACGAGTCGCCACTATATTGATGTTGATCAGATCTGTAATGGGTTAGGGATTAATGCTTATATGATCACATCTAATGGCGCTAGGGTACATAACACCAATGGAGAGCTGATTTTAACGCATAATCTTGATCATGATATTGTTCATGAGCTCTATTTAATGGAGTTTGAGAATCCAAATATTCTGACCAACTACTATTCTAGCGATAATTGGTTAATTAATCTGGAGAGCCCGGAGCAAAAGCATATTTTCAAGAGTCTGTTTTTCACTATCAACTTTTTGAGCGCGATAATTTTTCGATGATGGATGTGAGCAAAGTTTATTTTACTTGTGAAGATCATCGGCAGTTACTGTTATCGCAGGAACAAATAAGAAATCGTTGGGGTGATCGTGTTAACGTTAGTTTTTCATTACCATGTTGTCTAGAGGCTATGAATGGTAGTGTTTCCAAAGGAAATGCACTAAAGCAAGTAGCGGATTTATTAGGCTATACTTTGCAGGATTGTATCACTTTTGGTGACGGAATGAATAATTATGAAATGTTAACCATGGGGGAAAAGGCTGCATTATGAAAAACTCACATCAATTATTACGAGATAATTTACCTGATATGGAAATTATTGGTTCTAATGAAGAAGAAACCGTTTCCTATTATTTACGTCGACTTTATAGTGGTATTTAAATATTTGGCGTAAATAAAAACCATGTAAATTGAGGTTACGGGAGTTCACTTTAGAAAATAACAGAATAATTTATTATTAATTTGTTGCAGTGCTTCCGTTTTTAATTATATCAACAGGTTAATTAATAATGAATTTTCAGGATTTATTATAATTTATATTATGGAAAATAAATTGCTTAAATCTATTTTTGAGTTGTGATTTGTATAGTGTGAAATAAAGGGATACTAAGATTAGTATCTTAGTATATAATTTTTGAAGTGTTAGTTATAAAAAGGAGCTGGCGATATGAGAAAATTAATTCTGGTATTTACGCTAGGAATAATAAGTTATGGTTCTTTAGTATCTGCTAATATAACAACTACAAAATCTAATGGAATAACACAATTACAGCAATTAGCTGAACATGGTAATGATAAAGCTCAGTATGAACTGGGGGAAAAATATTTCCGTGGACAAGGAATTTCTTAGGACTTCAAGCAGGCTGTCGTTTGGTATTTGAAATCAGCTGAATTAGGTAATGCAGATGCACAATTTAGACTCGCGACTATGTATGTTAATGGTTTTGGTGTTAGGCGTGATTATGATCGGGCAATAGAATGGTACCAAAGGGCAGCAATCCAGCAGCATGTTCGTGCGCAAAGCAAATATGGCTATCATGTATACTCATGGATTAGGTGTGAAACAAAATTTAACGGAAGCCGCATATTGGTATGAGCAAGCATCAAAAGGGGATTATGCATTGACACAGTTTAATTTGGGATTAATGTATAGTATTGGCAATGGTGTGATAAAAGATTATAAAAAAGCCGTCTATCGGTTCAAACACGCCGCAAAACAGGGAGATGCTAAAGCTCAGGATCGTTTAGGTGTTATGTATGCAGAGGGACATGGTGTTATAAAGATAATAAAATGGCCTATGCATGGTTAGCTACCGCATTTTGTAATGGTAATTAAAGAAAGTCAAAAATTTCATGATAGGATCGGGAAATTGTTTTCTGATAAAGAAATGAAGGCAGCTCAGGCGTTAGCTGAAGTTATATTAAAAAACTACCCCACCCAAATTGATTAAAAATAAATTAACTGATAACTAGATTAAATCCGTTATATATTAAAATAATATTATATTTATGTTAAAAATAAATATGATATACTTTGTTTAATTTTTATACAATTTTACCTGTTATTTAAACGGCCAAAGTTGATTGTTAATTTATAATTCTCCGGCTTTTCTGGCCGGCCGGCTTTCGCCCAGATGTATTTTTTGTTGCACTTCGTAATAGATTATTACTGGCAATATCAACTCGGGCTTGAAAGCGCGGAAATGGTAGCGTGATCCGATGTTGTGCAAAACCGATTAATATATTTTGATGAACTTCATGGCGGGCAGGTATTCTGTGCCCCGTTTCTGCCGCATAAATACGTAATTCAAAGATTTGAATACCTTTTTGTAAATCAACTAGATATACTTCAGGTGCCGGGTTAGTTAAAATCATCGGCGTTTTCTCGGGGGCATTTAATAATATCTGACTTATCTCGGTACTATCTACATCAGCGGGTTCTGGAATAGTTAAAACAATACGAGTGATAGTATCGGATAACGACCAGTTAATAAATTGCTCGGTAATAAAGGCTTTATTAGGAACAATAATTTCTTTGCGATCCCAATCTGTTAAGGTTGTTGCTCTAGTATTGATTTTAGTAATACTGCCTGTTAAATCACGAATAGTGATGGTATCGCCTATCCGAATTGGTTTCTCAAATAAGATCATTAAATCATAAATGATATTGGTAAAGATTTCTTGTAGGTCAAAGCCAAGTCCAACACCCATCGTGGCAATTAACCATTGTAATTTTGACCACTTAATACCAAGCATGGAAAACCCGACTAAGCTACCTATAAGCGCAATAGTATATTTAGTCAAGGTGGTGATTGCATAGCCAGTTCCTGGAGTTAAATCAAGGTGTTGTAACAGGGCAAGTTCCAACAATGCCGGCAAATTTCTAATTAGTTGTGCTGTAATAATAAGAATAATAATAAATAGTGAGCTGAGGGTGATCGGTTGAATGGTATCTACACCATTTACCGTAGTAGTGACATTCCAAAGCCGGATATTTTCCAGAAAAGAGAATGCTGAGTGTAGTTCAGACTAAATTAAAATCAGTGAGACTAACGCTATCATGGTGAGAATAGAGCGCACAAGTCCCAGAGATTGTGCACTGATTGTATCTAAGTCAATCGCACTTTCTTCGATATCGACTAAGCCTTCGCCACTACTATTATTTTCACCTTCATCTTTTGCTCGTTGAGCGAGAATGTTAGCGCGACGCTGTTTTGCTCTTTCAAAAGTAATTTTACGCCATTGGATAGACATCCAGCGGCGAATAATGTGATAAATGATCAATAAGAAAAACCAGATTGCAACAGAGGTTTCCAGCCTGGCTAAAAGTTCTTTAGATGTTGAAAGGTAACCCAATAATGCGGTAACCGTAGAAAAAATTGGCGCTATAATCAATAATAACCACAATATCTTGCTAATTGCATTCTCACCCGAGCCGTGGCGATCTAGATAAAGTGTTACGCCTACTCGTTTGAGGTTATAGGTAATCAAACTTAGCGCAATACACAGTAATAAGAAGCATAGTCTGCCTAAGCTTGGGGCAAATTCACGGTCGTTATAATATTCAAACGTAATTAAGGCCATCATCAATGGTACTATGACAAAAATTGATAATTGGTAAGTAACGCATTGCCCTTTTTATGTTTTCTTCTGACCAGCCAAAATGAAAAATAAACAATCCGTTTGGTATTGCAAAAGTAGCACTAATCATAAAAACCCATAAAACCGGTGTTGTCACTCTCATCCAGAGCCAATAGCAGTGGCCGTAGGGAATTGCCAGGCGCTTTGAAGGCCGTGACCATAAAATAGGTAATAGGTAAAGGGAGTGCTATCAGAATAGACCACAATACGGTTCGTAAGGTTAGAGCAAAGCGATCCTGCGTTACTTTACCAATACGGGTACTAGTAGCGCGAAGAAGAAAATTATTATAATGCTGATGGGTACTAATGCTAAAAATGACGATAGCAACAGCAGCCAGCAGGTATAACAAACTATCCTGACTGGCGAAGATAACTCTTTGCGCCACTGAGTTGAGATAATGTATCTAATAATAGTAAGCGAGTCAGATCTTTTACTATGGTAATTGGATAGTTGAGACTTATAGGGTCGGTATCCGCGATCCAGAACATATAACGATGGGTCGCATCTTTGATATCTGTTAATGCATCGGTTAACTGGGTTGCCGCAACATAAAGTTTGGTTAATTCCAATATTTCACTGTCATAACCAGAAATTATTGAGCTTAATAATTCTTTCCGAGTTTGGATCAGTGAGTCATAAATTTGCGTTTGTTATGGCGCTAAATTTTTTATTTCGGCTTGCTTTTCCTTGTTCTCTTTATTGTTGGAATCGAGATTTTCCAACATATCTTGAACTGAAGGCGATCAACTCGTTTGTTGATGATTTTTGGGTATTTCGGGCAAATGGTATAACTGCGCGCGTAATGCTTCACCTAAAGTAGTTGAACTGCCTAACCATTGTGCCTGTTCACGAATTGTCCCAAGCGCTTGACGAACGGTTAGTATATCACTGGAAGTCTGGCGTTGCCTTTGTTCAATATCATTTATTCTGTATGCTTGTTCATTAAGTCGTTGTGATAATTTACGATTTAGTTGCAATTGAGTTGTTAAAAATTTGGGTAGCTCTCCCCCTTGAGCAGCTAACATTTCAGTGTGGTTTAAGTGCCAGTTGTGCTTTCTGTTGGCGCTGAAAGTTTAGATGATTTCGTAGTTGTTGAAGCTCTTGGTCGATTTGCTGATAACGGTTTTTAAAAAGCTCAATGCGTAAGCGAGTAATTTCTTGGCGATTATTGGCTTAAAGTTGTGCTATTTCTAGTTCATTGGTTTTTGACTTTCTTGCCGTTACTTCGGTTTGTGCTAAGTTATATTGTGCTTCAGCTAAAGGGGACACCGGAACATACAGCGACTGTAGTCTTACGGTAGGGTCAGAAAGCAGCCGGCGAGCTTCTAATCATTATTGAGGCAATTTTACAAGAGAGTCGCTAATTTCACGATTTCTATCTTGTTCTTGCTGAATTTGTCTGCCTTGCTCAAGTAATTGACTACTAGCCTGAACAAATACGTTGCTCAAGTTCGAGGATAGTTATATTGATTGGTATAGTAACTGCTTTATTGCTTTCAATAAGAAATTGTTGCTGTAATTCTTTTATGATTTTGGGGAAATCATCAATTGCCTCTTGATAAGCGGGGGTTTTTTCTCTGATTCTTGTGCCTCTGATAACCAATTTAGGGCAACTTGTAATGCCTGAATAATCTCTGCATTTTTCGAATTTTTATTTGCTTCAAGTTGCTTAATCTCTTTTTTAATTTGTATTTCATCAAGATTAATTGCTGTAAATGCAGGTATTGTGATGAAAGAGAGACTAAACAGAATGCCGACTATCAGGCGCACAATATGATTTCCTCAGATAAAATTATTCAGATCCATCAATTAAATTTTGTCGATGGGTCTGGTTCCTCAGTATTTGGATAAATTGATTCTGCTAATAATTCTCCTACTCGAGTGACGGATCCTTGCTCTAGAGCAGAATTAAGTTTGATATGGTTAGATTCAAACAAATTGATAACAGTTGAACCCAGTTTGAATTTTCCCATTTCTTCACCTTTTTTCAGATAAACTGCACCAGTTTTATCTTTTTCTGGGTAAGTCCAACGTTTAATAACTCTGTCCCGTTGATTATTGACGCAGCCACACCAGCTAGTATCTATGCTACCAACAATTGCTGCGCCTATTAGAATTTGTGCCATTTTTCCAAACGATGTTTCAAAAATACAGATGAGGCGTTCATTACGGGCGAAAAGATTAGGGACGTTTGTTGCAGTCAGTTGATTAACAGAAAAGAGATCACCAGGAACATAAATCATTTCAGTTAGTAAGCCATCACAAGGCATATGGACACGATGATAGTCACGTGGAGATAAGTAAGTAGTTACAAACAAACCATTTTGAAACTGCTCGGTCAGTATATAATTACCTGCTAATAATACCTCTAAACTGTAAGAATGACCTTTAGCTTGTAGGATCTGATCATCGATAATTAATCCTAATTGGCTTATTACACCATCGGCTGGTAGAGCGAGTTGATTAGTAGCTGCAACAATAGGACGAATATTTTGTTTTAATGGGCGAGTAAAAAATTCATTGAAGGTAGAATAAGCGGAGAATTCACTTTCTTTAGCTTCCGCCATATCAACTTTATAAAACTTGGCAAAAAGCTTGATCATTAATTGGGTTAACCCAGCAGCTTTTTGATCCGCAAGCCAACCTGCTAATTGCGTTAGCCCTTGTTTTGGTAATAGATATTGTAATTTGATCTTTATTTTTTTCAGCACATTAACCTCTAATCTGATCCTAATGTTATTGGGTTGTAATCAAAAAAAGATAGTTATTTTACCTATGCTTTTTATGAATTCCAGAATTATGTTTATAACTATTTATTATCTGTAAAAGATACACGTGGTTTTATTTGTTCCATACTTGCTAAAATTCGATGGTAATTTTCGAAACGTGATTTTGCTATTTTTCCAGCGATTACCGCTTGTTGTAATGCACATCCAGGATCGTCTAAATGCTTGCAATCACGAAATTTGCAGTATCCCAAATATTGCCAGAATTCGACAAATCCTTTAGTTATTTGTTCCTTTGTTAGATGCCATAATCCAAATTCACGGATACCTGGTGAATCGATAAGATCACCTCCTTTGGCGAAGTGGTAAAGACGTGCCGTTGTTGTTGTATGTTGACCTAATCCTGAATTATCAGATATTTGGTTGATTAAGATTTTTTCTTCATTATCTGGTAATAAGTTATTAATCAAACTGGACTTACCAACACCAGATTGCCCGATAAAAATAGATATTTTTCCTATAAGGTTTTCAATAAGCGTATCTATTCCTTCATTAGTATGACTAGATACCTCTAAAACTACATAGCCAATGTTATGATAAAGTTTTATTGCTTTACTTATTTCTTTTCTGTTCTCTTTATTGAGTAGGTCAATTTTATTTAAAATAATCATTGGTGTAATATTAAGTGTTTCGCAGGCAACTAAATAACGATCAATAATATTTAATGATAATTTGGGTAAAATTGCTGAGATAATAATCGCTTGGTTGATATTAGCCGCGATAGGCTTGAGCCCGTTATAGTAATCGGGGCGAGTCAAAACCGATGTTCGTTCATAGACTGCTTCTATGACACCATTAACTTTTATATTAGATTGCTGATGTAGCGCAGGGCGCCAAATAACAAGATCACCTGTGATTAATGAGTGAATTGTTCGGCGAATATTACAGCGTTGAATGTCATCTTCATTTGTCTCGATATCTGCATGCTGACCAAAACGGCTAATAACTAACCCATCTTGGGGAATACCAAGATCATTATCATCAATATCTTGCTGAGATTGTTTTTTTAGCTTAGTTTGATGGTTTGCATATATTCGGTGTTGTTGGCCTTTGGTAAATTTCTTTTTAGCCACCTGACCTCACTAATTTTATTGGTTTGTTGATTGTTGATTGAATTCATTATCAAGAATTATCGCAGTTGTGCTTTTAAGAAGCTATCATACACTAAGTATTGCATGCTATCAGTTTAGAATTGAACCTAGGATATAACATGGTAAATAGTGAGAACAATTTGATATGGATAGATTTGGAAATGACGGGATTGGATCCAGAACAGAATCGTATCATTGAGATCGCAACAATCGTCACTGATTCCAATCTAACTATTTTATCCGAAGGGCCAGTGATTGCCATTCACCAACCAGAGCAACAGTTATCACTTATGGATGAGTGGAATGTTAAAATCCATACTGAAAGTGGATTGATTGATAGAGTTAAATCTAGTCAATATGATGAAAAAAAAGCAGAATTAGCCACAATTGCATTTTTAGAAAAGTGGTTACCTACGGGGGTTTCACCTATTTGTGGTAATAGTGTTGCTCAAGACCGTCGTTTTTTATTCAAATATATGCCTGAGTTAGAAAAATATTTTCATTACCGTTATTTAGATGTGAGTAGCTTAAAAGAGCTGGTGCGCCGTTGGAAGCCTGATATATTGGCTGGTTTTACGAAAAAAAATACCCATCAGGCTTTAGAAGATATAAGGGAATCTATTGCAGAATTAGCTTATTATCGTCAACACTTTATCAACCTTTAAATCGTGTTATGTTTATGCTGATTATAAGCGATTTGGCTGTTTTAATCAGCATTTAGCTTGAAAATAGATTTTTTATGGTTAAAAGTATTTGTCTGTTTGAGAATTTTTCGTATAGTTCGCAACCCATAGTGATTGGTAATATTGTTGTTATAAATATGCGAGAATAGCTCAGTTAGTAGAGCACGACCTTGCCAAGGTCGGGATCGCGAGTTCGAGTCTTGTTTCCCGCTCCAAATTCTCCTTTTATCATAATTAGCATAAAATCCTGTGATATAATTTATTGTTTTTTATTATATTTTTTTGTTCTTTCAGCTTATTAATTACTCAAAGTTTAGTGGCCAATTTATACCTATTTTGTTGATGAGTTTTATTTTTCTGTTTTGGATTTTATTTAATTATAAGAATAAAATTTTTTGTTGCATTATGATGAAAACCGTCTATTTTTAAATAGGAGATTAGCTACTAACAGAAGTCACAGTCTTGATTAATTGTCAACAATTATATAGCTAATCAATCGAGACGAATTTAGTTGAAAAATCTGGCACATAGGACTTGCAAATCGTATCTGCTAGGCATAAAATTCCACTCCCGCAATTTTGAAGTAGATGTGATGTTGCAGCATATACTTTATCAGTGAAGTGAACAATGTGGTGTCATTCTTGGCAGGAAAATTATTTTAGTTTTTAAAATGTATTGTAGGTGAATTGATGTTGTTATTTACATTAATCTTAGAAATTTTATGGCTAAAACTGCTACATTTTCTTAGTTAAAATGTTTTAATAACTTATTCATTTACAATTCAATTTTGGGTTATGGTACACAGTGTTTATTTTGCTTTGTTGCACAGAGTTATCCACAGGCAAATGCGTTTTTCTATCGTTATCGCTATTGATGGTTTTCTTTATGAAAATCATTTAACTTATTGAAAATATTCAAAAAAATATTTACATTTTCTGATGATTGATTATATGGTTATTTTTTTATGATCAATGCATTTTTATTTTATGCACAAGTAAAATTAAAGTATCTATTCTAGAAAATATTGATGTTAATAACCAGATATTGCGTACAAGGCGCTATTATTATTTTGATAAGATTTTTATTTATAATAAAAATATCATTTTAACGATATATTTCAAGGTGTAACTACCTAAGGTAATATAACATTTTTAATAGCGGATATTTACCTATGTCTCAATATATTGTAGCGCCTTCTTAGTGATGTAAAAAAGCTTCTCTCAACCAAATAATTTTAATTGTTTAAGACAAAAATATTGCATAATAAACGTTAATTTTTTTATATAAATATGTATAGATAAAAATGATAGAATATTGATAAAAGCAAGTATCTGAGAAAGATTAACTAGTTGAATAATAAGCATATGATGTAAGTTTTATTGATAAATATGACATTAAATATCGCTATAATATTCGGTAAGTAATATTATTTTGTGATATATTTTATGAATTAAATTATTAAATAAAAAGTGGCAATATTTTCATGAAAGAACTTATATTATTGCTTGCTAATGAAAAGGCAACAATAACCTTAGGGCAGCGTTTAGCTCAGTTTTGTAAGCAAGTTTTTATTCTTTATTTATATGGAGACTTAGGTGCAGGGAAAACGACTTTTTGTCGCGGTTTTTTGCAAGGTTTAGGTTATCAAGGACATGCAAAAAGTCCAACTTACACGTTAGTTGAATCGTATTTGCTGGCTCCTAATCCTGTTTACCATTTTGATTTATATCGTTTAACTGATCCTGAAGAGCTTGAATTTATGGGTATCCGTGACTATTTTGATTGGCAGGCTATATGTTTGGTGGAGTGGCCAAAAAAAGGTGAAGTAATGCTACCATGCGCTGATCTTGAACTCTACCTGTCATATGACAATAATGGAAGACAAGCACGATTTGTCGCGTTATCAACATATGGGGAAATGTTATTAGAAAAATTGTCATAATAGGAATACTAATCATGATGAAGACTTCGATGATTAATATAATAAAAAGATGGCAAACTCATGTATTCTTTTATTAATGACAATGATATTACTTAGCAACTTATTATTGTCTAATGCACAGGCTGCAACTTTATCCAACATTCACGTCAATGATAATTTATCCGAGGCAAAAGTCACTTTACACTTTGCTGGCGGTAATCCAGAGTACCGCTTTTTTCCCCTTCATGAATTTGAGCGTTTGGTTGTTGATTTTCGTCAATCTGATCAGGTATCTGGATTACCAATGAAGTTTATAAATAATAATTTGCTTAAAGGGATCCGTACTAGTCATCCACCGAACAGTCAGTATCAACGTATTGTTATCGAATTGGCAAATGGAGTGAAAGTAAGTACGGTGGCTGAACAAATAAATCATCGCTATCAAATAGTTTTTACCTTAAAGAATAATCGTGCTGGGGCATCGCAGCCTAAGACATCTCAGTCCGCGACTGAAGCAACCAATAAATTGCTATCAATTGATTCACAAACTGAGAAAAAGTTAGCCAATAACTCACCAACTCCCTCAATATATAAAAATTTACCTAAAGGTACTCGGCAAGTTGTCGTGGCAATTGATGCTGGACATGGGGGTAAAGATCCAGGCGGAATTGGGCAAAATGGTCATCGTGAAAAGAATATAACAATGATAATTGCGCGTAAATTAGAGAATCATTTAAAGACAGATCCAATGTTTAAGCCAGTGATGACGAGTAATGACGATTATTTTATTTTTGTAGCGAGTCGTTTAGAAGTGGCACGACAAAAAGCGGCTGATATGCTCGTTTCAATTCATGCTGATGCAGCACCTAATAATCGTGCCCGAGGTGCTTCTGTGTGGGTGCTTTCTAATAAAAGAGCGAATAGTGAATTGGGTAATTGGCTTGAACAACATGAAAAGCAATCTGAATTATTAGGTGGTGCCGGTGATGCGTTAGCAAATGGTGCAGATCCTTATCTTAGCCAAGCTGTTTTAGATTTACAATTTGGCAATTGCCAACGTGTAGGTTATGCTGTCGCGGTAAAAGTACTGAGAGAATTAAGTAAAATTGGTAATATCCATAAATATGACCCAGAACATGCCGGTCTTGGTGTACTTCGTTCTCCCGACATTCCATCTATTCTGGTCGAAACAGGTTTTATTAGTAATATTTCTGAAGAGCGCCTTTTAGTTTCTGATGATTATCAGGAAAGTTTGGCAATAGCTATTCATCAAGGATTACGCAATTATTTTACCCAACACCCCTTACAAGCAGCGCCAAAATGATGGAATATGGCAGAGGTCATTATGTCAGCGATACAAACTCTTTCTCTTCAGTTAGCTAATCAAATTGCTGCGGGTGAAGTTGTTGAACGCCCATCATCGGTTGTGAAAGAGTTAGTCGAAAATAGTCTTGATGCTGGCGCCAGCCGTATTGATATTGAAATTGAGCGTGGTGGGGTAAAACTTATTCGTATCCATGACAATGGTAGTGGTATCGCCAAAGAAGATTTAACACTAGCGTTGGAGCGACACGCTACCAGTAAAATAGCCACGCTAGAAGATCTGGCCGCTATTATGAGTATGGGATTTAGAGGAGAAGCGCTGGCCAGTATTAGTTCGGTTTCTCGTTTAATACTAACATCACGCGTCGAGACTCAGACAGAAGCCTGGCAAGCTTATGCTGAAGGGCGTGAGATGAATATTACGCTAAAACCTGCTGCTCACCCAATAGGAACAACAGTTGAAGTTCTTGATCTGTTATTATAATACGCCGGCTCGACGTAAATTTTTACGTACAGAAAAAACCGAATTTAGCCATATTGATGAGATTGTACGCAGAATAGCTTTAGCGCGTTTCGATGTTGCAATCAATTTGCATCATAATGGTAAATTAGTTCGCCAGTATCGAGCGACAAATAGTGAAGAGCTATATGAACGACGCTTAGCTGCTATTTGTGGCACTTCTTTTATACAAAATGCGCTGAAATTATGTTGGCAACATGGTGATTTAGCCATTAAAGGCTGGATAACTAATCCCTATTTAGGTAAGGCTGCTGAAATTCAATATTGTTATGTTAATGGGCGCATAATGCGCGATCGATTAATCAATCATGCAATTCGTCAGGCCTATGCTGATCGTCTGGAAGAAGAACAGCAAGCGGCTTATGTGCTTTATTTAACCATTCATCCTCATCAGGTTGATGTTAATGTTCATCCAGCCAAACAGGAAGTCCGTTTTCACCAAGCGAGATTGGTTCATGATTTTATCTATCAGGGTGTGAACACGGTACTAAGCCAACAACACCAAAAACAATTTAATCAAGTCTCTGTTAGTTCAAACCAGGAAACTCATCTTGCTTCAGGATTACAAAATCGGTTAGCTGCGGGTGAAAATTTTTTTGCATCAGATGATTCAAAGCAGCATTTAGTTAATAAAGAGCAAGAAGCACAAGTAATAACAGAATTAAGTGCCAGTAGCCAAATTTCGCCGTCTAAAACAGCACCATTTTCTTGTTACAATAATGGAAAAATAGCTAAAAAAATCTATAACAAAAAACAGGGTGAGCTTTATCAGCAATTGATGCAAAATGAAACATCTAAACAAGAAAAAATCCCACTTTTTCCAGAACGAGAATCGATAAAAATTGAAAAAATAGCAGTAAAGTCGGTTGATATAGAAAAAAATGATAAAAATTATACAGTTGGTAAAATACTAACAATTTATTCTAAAAATTTCGCATTTATTGAATCATCATTTGGAATAGGTTTGTTATCATTAGCGGAAGCTGAGCGATATTTAAAACGAAGTCAATTAATTCCTACTGATAAAGAATTAAAATCTCAGCCCTTACTGATACCAATAAAGCTCGTATTAACAGAAAAGGAAATTGAAACTTTTTATAGAGTAAAGGTATTATTAAGTACCTTAGGTTTTGACATCAATATTTCTCATAACAAAGCAACAATTAGTGGTGTATCTTGTCCCTTGAGATTACAAAATTTAGCTGAACTATTTCCAAAACTATTGAAATATCTTGCTCAAAATACTTCTTGTCAGTTGATGGAATTAGTTGTTTGGTTAGCAGATCATTTAGTGAATGAAAAACAAGTGTGGACGATTGCACAAGGGGTACAGTTATTAGCGGATCTGGAGCGGGCTTACCCTGAATTAGTTAAAGAACCACCGAAAACATTACTACAACTAATTGATTTTGAATCGGTGATAACGGCTTTAACTCATGAGTAAACAAATTTTTCAACATAAACCGCAAGCGGTTTTTATCATGGGGCCAACGGCGTCAGGAAAGACAGCATTGGCAATCGCATTGCGTCAACAATTACCCGTTGAAATAATTAGTGTAGATTCTGCTTTAATTTATCGCGGTATGGATATAGGAACAGCGAAACCAACACGGGAAGAGCAACAAATTGCTCCACACCGATTAATTGACATATTGGATCCTGCACAGTCTTATTCGGCAGCAGATTTTCGCCGTGATGCTTTATTAGAAATGGAAAAAATTGTCGCATGGGGCCGTATTCCCCTAATCGTTGGGGGGACTATGCTATATTTTAAAGCATTATTGGATGGGTTGTCACCCTTACCTTCTGCTGATGTTACAATTCGGGCAGAAATTGAAATGCAAGCGAAACAATTTGGTTGGGGTGCAATTCATAAACGTTTGCAAGCGGTTGATCCAATATCTGCAGCTAGAATCCATCCTAATGATCCTCAACGATTGTCTCGTGCCTTGGAGGTTTTCTTAGTTTCCGGGAAGAGTCTGACAGAATTAACTGAAATTGTAGAGGCAGAATTACCTTATAATGTGTTACAGTTTGCGGTTTCACCGCAAGATCGTAAAATTCTCCACCAACGTATTGAGATGCGCTTCCTACAAATGTTGAAGACCGGTTTTGAGGATGAAGTTAGCGCTCTTTATGCTAGAGGCGATCTCCATGGGGAGCTACCCGCTATACGTTCTGTTGGTTATCGTCAGATGTGGTCATATTTGTCTGGTGAAATCAGCTATGATGAAATGGTTTATCGTGGTATATGTGCAACACGTCAATTGGCTAAACGTCAAATTACGTGGTTAAGAGGATGGAAAAACCTGCATAGACTCGATAGCGATGATATTAAGGGAATTCTTAACACAATATTGCATGTTATTAGTGCATAGGTTTGCTATTTATGTACAATTGGTGGTAAAGGCACAATTTTTTTGAGTAGTTAATTTTTTCGAACCATAAAGGTTTTTAGTTAAAAACAACAAAATAAGGAAAATAGAGAATGGCTAAGGGGCAATCTTTGCAAGATCCGTTCCTAAACGCGTTACGTCGTGAAAGGGTTCCGGTTTCCATTTATTTGGTCAATGGTATCAAATTACAAGGTCAAATCGAATCATTTGATCAATTTGTTATTTTACTGAAAAACACAGTAAGCCAAATGGTATATAAGCATGCTATTTCTACTGTAGTACCTTCTCGTCCTGTATCTCACCATAGTAATCAAGGGGGTAGTACAGGCTTAGGTAATTACAATACAGGTAATGTGGCAGTTCCACAGGATAGTGATGCGACTGAATAATTTAGTTAATTATCTGAACAAAAAATACAGGTAAAGTTCCTTTTACCTGTATTTTGCCTGTTTGATATTTTTTAAGTCTAAGAGGAGTTGTGCTTTTGTTTGATAGACATGAAGGTGGGGAATTAGCTGTTCTTGTGCATGTTTTTTTCTCTAATGAAAAAGATACTGAAAACCTAATTGAATTTGAATCATTAGTCATCTCTGCGGGCATTAAGCCAGTACAGATAATCACAGGAAATCGCAAATCACCGCAGGCTAAATATTTTGTTGGTGAGGGTAAAGCGGAAGAAATCGCAGCAGCTGTTAAAGACAGTAATGCTAATGTGGTTCTTTTTGATCATACGTTAAGCCCTTCACAGGAAAGAAATCTTGAGCGATTATGTCAGTGTCGAGTTATTGATCGTACGGGTTTAATTTTAGATATATTTGCACAGCGCGCACGTACACATGAAGGTAAATTACAAGTTGAATTAGCTCAGTTAAGGCGTATTTCTACTCGTTTAGTACTTGGCTGGACTCACCTTGAACGGCAAAAAGGAGGGATCGGCTTACGTGGACCTGGTGAAACGCAACTTGAAACGGATCGTCGATTGATCCGCGGTAAAATTCGACAAATTCTTTCTCGGTTGGCTAAGGTAGAAAAGCAGAGAGAGCAGGGTAGACAAGTTAGAAGTAAAGCGGGTATTCCCACCATATCATTGGTAGGTTACACTAATGCAGGTAAGTCTAGTCTGTTTAATCAAATGACAAAGTCTGAAGTATATGCAGCAGATCAATTATTTGCGACATTAGATCCTACATTACGGCGTATTGATATTGATGATGTTGGGGTGACAGTGTTGGCTGATACTGTAGGTTTTATTCGCCATCTACCTCACGATCTGGTCGCTGCATTTAAAGCAACATTGCAGGAAACACGCGAAGCCAGTCTATTATTACATGTTGTCGATGCCGCGGATAACCGTATGGAAGAAAATATCCGCGCAGTTGAGACTGTACTAGAAGAAATTGAGGCTAATGAAATTCCGGCGCTGTTAGTCATGAATAAAATTGACATGTTGAATGGATTTACTCCCCGTGTTGATCGCGATGAGAATAATGTCCCTATTCGGGTTTGGCTCTCTGCTCAAACTGGTGAAGGGATTCCATTATTATTACAGGCGCTGACAGAACATCTTTCTAGTGAAATTGTACACTATGAATTGCGTTTACCGCCAGAAGCAGGTCGTTTGCGCAGTCGATTCTATCAACTTCAGGCAATCGAATATGAAGAAATGGATAAAGATGGCAGTATCATGCTTGAAGTGAAGCTGCCCATTGTTGACTGGCAAAGACTTTGCAAGCAAGAACAACCTTTACTTGAGTACATTGTTAAGTCAACACACTAAATGTGGTCAATAAATTGAACAAATTAAGAGTAAATATTTTGCTCTTAGCCCTGAAAAACCAATCATAACGAATGGAGCTATAACATGGCGTGGAATCAGCCCGGTAATAACGGACAGGACCGCGACCCGTGGGGAAGCAGCAATAGCGGCAACTCCAGTGGTAATAAAGGTAATCGGAAAAAGGGAACAACTGATCTTGACGATCTGCTCCGCAAGTTGAGTCGCAAACTTGGTGGTTTAGGTGGGAATAATAAAGGTAAAAATGGTTCGAGTAATCAAAATGGCGTCAATATAAACGGCCGTTTTATCGTATTTATTATTGCAGCAATCGTTATTATTTGGGCTGCAAGTGGTTTTTATACGATAAAAGAGAGTGATCGTGGCGTCGTTTTCCGTTTTGGTAAATATAGCCATACTGTTGAACCGGGTTTAAATTGGAAACCAAATTTTATTGAAAAAGTGATTCCGGTTAATGTTGAAACCATTCGCGAACAAGCGACTAATGGTATGATGTTAACTTCGGATGAAAATGTTATTCAAGTAGAAATGAACGTCCAGTATCGCGTAACAGATCCGGCTCAATATTTATTTAATGTTACTAACCCGGATAACAGTTTACGTCAGGCAATAGATAGTGCAGTACGTGGAATTATTGGCCAATCAGCAATGGAACAGGTGTTAACGACGAAACGTGCCTTTATCCGTGATGAAACACAAAAAGAGTTAGAAAATACGATAAGACCTTATAATATGGGTATAACGATATTAGATGTTAACTTCCAGGCTGCTCGTCCACCGGAAGCGGTTAAAGCGGCATTTGATGATGTTATTGCAGCACGAGAAGAAGAACAGAAGACCATTCGTGAAGCGCAAGCTTATCGTAATGAGGTTTTGCCATTAGCGAAAGGTAATGCGCAGAAATTGATTGAAGAAGCAACAGCTTATAAATCAAGTGTGGTTTTCAAGGCGGAAGGTGAAGTAGCCAGCTTTGCCAAAATGTTGCCAGAATATCGAGCTGCTCCTCAAATCACTCGTGAACGTTTATATATTGAGGCAATGGAACGAGTACTAGGTCATACGCGTAAGGTTATTGTTAACGACAAGAGCAATAGTATGTTAGTGTTGCCGTTAGAGCAGATTTTACTCAGTGGAAGCAAAGATAAAGCAGCAGATATACAAAAAATAACACCCCCAAAAGTTATTCAGCAATCAGATATTTCTACTGAATCGCCTTATTCATATAGCTATGGTACGCGGGATAATGCTCGGGGCAGTAATTCAACTCGTATAGGGAGACAATAATCATGCGTAAGTCAGTGATTGTTATTATTGTTGCTGCATTAGTTGTGTTGTATATGTCAATTTTCACCGTTCAACAGACAGAAAGAGGTATTATTCTACGGTTTGGTAAGGTTGTGCGTGATAATGACAATAAACCTATTATTTATGAGCCAGGTTTGCACTTCAAAATACCATTTATTGAAACGGTAAAAATGTTGGATGCTCGTATTCAGACATTAGATGTTCAGGCAGATCGCTATCTGACTCGAGAAAATAAAGATTTAATGGTTGATTCCTATTTAAAATGGCGAATTACTGATTTTAGTCGTTACTATGTGGCGACCGGTGGTGGTAATCCTTATCAAGCTGAAACTTTACTGAAACGTAAATTTAGTGATCGTCTGCGTTCAGAATTTGGCCGTTTAAATGTGAAAGATATTATTACCGATTCTCGCGGGCGCTTGACCGTCGATGTGCGTGATACACTTAATAAAGGTTCAGGTTCAGATACAGAAGCGACAAAAGATGCAGATCAGGCTATTGCCTCGGCAGCAGCCCGTTTTGATAAAGAGATCAAAGGTAATTCGTCAGTTGTTAATCCAAACAGCATGGCAGCGTTAGGGATCCAAGTTGTCGATGTTCGCATCAAACGTATTGAATTGCCAAGTGAAGTTTCGGAAGCGATATATCAACGTATGCGCGCTGAACGAGAGGCTGTAGCACGTCAACATCGTTCACAAGGTCAAGAAGAGGCCGTGAAGATCCGTGCAGCAGCGGATAAAACAGTGACCGAGACATTGGCAGAAGCGGAGCGCACGGCACTGAAATTACATGGTGAAGGGGATGCGATGGCAACTAAGCTATTTGCTGATGCATTTAACCAAGATCCTAATTTCTATGCTTTTATTCGTAGTTTACGGGCATACGAAAAGAGCTTTAGTAAAAATGGTGATGATGTGATGATATTAAGCCCAGATACCGATTTTTTCCGCTATATGCGAGCACCAACTAAACAAAGAGCGGTACAGTGATCATTTAAAGATAAATGAAATGATTTTACCAATTGACTCTAGGTAAGCCGGCATTCGGCAGGCTTTAATCTGTTAAGATTGTCATGAAAAGAGGTATTGGTGTTATAAAAATTGCTGGCAGCTAATGATTGAAATGGTAGAATTCTTTTTTAAGCAATCGAGTGAATTTTGAAATGGGTAAAAACGTTGTCGTATTAGGTACTCAGTGGGGTGATGAAGGTAAAGGTAAAATAGTCGATTTACTAACTGAACGCGTTAAGTATGTTGTTCGTTACCAAGGTGGGCATAATGCTGGTCATACGCTAGTGGTTAATGGTGAGAAAACTGTTCTCCATCTTATCCCATCAGGTATTTTGCGTGAAAATGTTGTAAGCATGATTGGCAATGGTGTGGTATTAGCGCCTGATGCATTAATGGATGAAATGAAAAAATTGGAAGCGCGCGGCGTGCCAGTGCGCGAACGCCTCAAAATTTCGGCAACTTGTCCATTAATCTTGCCCTATCATGTTACTTTAGATAATGAGCGTGAAAAAGCGCGAGGCGCAAAAGCGATAGGAACAACCGGCCGGGGCATTGGACCTGCTTATGAAGATAAAGTTGCCCGGCGTGGATTACGTGTTGGAGATCTGTTTAATAAAGAAACCTTTCTAGTCAAACTTAAAGAAATTGTTGATTACCATAATTTTCAATTAGTGAATTATTATAAAGCACCTGTAATCGATTACCAAAAAACATTAGATGATATTATGGTTATTGCCGATATTTTGACGGCGATGACCGTTGATGTGGTTGATTTATTATACAAAGCGCATCAAAAAGGCGAATTAGTGATGTATGAAGGCGCTCAGGGAACATTGCTGGACATTGATCATGGTACTTATCCCTATGTGACTTCATCAAACACAACGGCGGGCGGGGTTGCCACTGGTTCAGGATTAGGTCCGCGTTATATTGATTATGTTTTAGGAATATTGAAAGCTTATTCTACCCGTGTAGGCGGCGGTCCTTTTCCAACGGAGTTGTCTGATGAGACCGGCGAATACCTGCATGAAAAAGGGCAAGAATTTGGTGCAACAACAGGCCGTTGCCGTCGTACAGGTTGGTTAGATATTGTTGCTATTAACCGGGCAGTTCAAATCAATTCTCTTTCTGGTTTCTGTTTAACTAAATTAGATGTATTAGACGGTTTGGATGAAGTGAAACTTTGTGTTGCTTATCGAAAACCAGATGGGACTGAATTGACTATAACGCCGTTAGTGGTAGAGGAATGGGAAGATTTAGTGCCGATATATGAAACGTTACCAGGCTGGAGTGAAAGTACTTTTGGGGTTAAAGAATATAATCAATTACCTAAAGCAGCCATTGATTATATTAAACGGATTGAGGAATTAACCGGGATACCGATAGATATTATTTCGACCGGACCTGATCGTGCTGAAACAATGATATTACGAGATCCTTTTGATATATAGTTTTACCACTCAATAATATTGCTCAAAGAATGACGCCTGAACATTCAGGCGTTATTTTTATATCTAGTAATTCATATTACCTGATTACTGATCAATTTTGCTTAATATGATAAAAATTTACATAATAGATATAACTAAATGAATTAATGGCAAGAAGATGTCTTTCCATTTTTGTTTTATAACCAGAGGTTAATGTGCAGTTAACAAGTTTTACTGATTATGGCTTAAGAGCATTAATTTATATGGCTTCATTACCTAAGGATGAAAGAACTAATATTACTGAAGTTGCTAATGTATACGGTGTCTCGCGTGACCATATGGTAAAAATTATTAATCAATTAAGCCGATGTGGACTTGTTACTGCGGTGAGAGGGAAAAATGGGGGTATTTACTTAGGCAAGCCAGCTGAGCAGATCCGGATAGGTGATGTTGTTCGCCAATTAGAGCCTCTGGCATTAGTTAATTGCTGTAGCGATTTTTGCCATATTACTTCTGCTTGTCGATTAAAAAAAATATTAAATCAAGCAATTGAATTTTTTTTAAATGAATTAGATAGATA
Source organism: Arsenophonus endosymbiont of Aleurodicus floccissimus (assembly GCF_900343025.1). Taxonomy (GTDB): domain Bacteria; phylum Pseudomonadota; class Gammaproteobacteria; order Enterobacterales; family Enterobacteriaceae; genus Arsenophonus. The sequence goes on from NZ_OUND01000003.1 coordinate 76,687, forward strand.
TACACTGGCAGATCTAATAGAAAACAACAAGCCACTTTATGAGTTACTATTAAAATAAATAACAGGCCTGGTGTATTCGTAGGTATATTAATCGATGTGGTAGCGGAGGTGAGTGATGGCAAAAGATCCTTATAAAGACCGGGAAGCTGAAAAATATCATTCACCAATTGCAAGTCGTGAATATATTTTAGAGGTATTAGCAGAATTTACTAAGCCAGTAAGTCGACAAGAAATCGCCAGAATATTAAAGTTAACTAAAGAAGAAGAATTAGAGGCTTTGCGGCGCCGCTTACGTGCTATGGAACGTGATGGGCAATTGGTATTTACTCGTCGTCAATGTTATGCCTTACCTGAACGCCTTGATTTACTTAAAGGTACAGTTATTGGCCATCGTGATGGTTTTGGTTTTTTACGGGTAGAAGACCAGAAAGACGATTTTTACCTTTCTTTAGAAGAAATGAAAAAAGCGCTGCATGGTGATGTTGTACTTATCCAACCATTGGGTAAAGATCGGCGAGGACGTACAGAAGTTCGCATTGTTCGAGTGCTTGTCCCACGAAATCATCATATTGTAGGACGTTATTTTTTAGAATCGGGGATGGGGTATGTAGTCCCTGATGATAGTCGACTGTCCTTTGACATATTGATCCCTAAAGAGCAGGTTAACGGTGCTAGGATAGGAAATGTGGTTGTTGTTGAGATGACAACCCGACCAGCGCGCCATACCCAGGCAGTAGGAAATATTGTCGAAGTATTAGGCGAAAGCATGGGGACTAACATTGCGGTAGAGATTGCATTAAGAACCTATGAAATTCCGTATAGTTGGCCGCCACAGGTTGAGAAGCAAGTTGCTGATTTGTCCGAACAGATCCCTGCGTCAGCAAAAAAAGGGCGAGTAGACTTATGTCATCTACCTTTAGTCACCATTGATGGCGAAGATGCCCGAGATTTTGATGATGCGGTTTATTGTATGCTGAAAGAAGACGGTGGCTGGTGCTTATGGGTCGCGATTGCTGATGTTAGTTATTATGTGCGGCCACAAACGGCTTTAGATAATGAAGCGGTTAGTCGGGGAAATTCAGTCTATTTTCCATCACGAGTGATCCCTATGTTGCCTGAAATTCTTTCTAATGGGTTATGTTCATTAAACCCTGAGGTTGAGAGGCTTTGCATAGTATGTGAAATGCAGCTATCGGCGGAAGGGAAAATTAGTTCATCTAAATTTTATGAAGCCGTGATGCGTTCTCATGCCAGATTGACTTATACCAAAGTCTGGAAAATTTTACAGGGTGACGAAGAATTACGTCAACATTATCAAGACCTGGTGCCGCATTTAGAACAACTTCATCGATTATATAAAGCGTTAGATAGCGCGCGCATAAAACGCGGGGCTATCTCCTTTGAATCTGAAGAAGCTAAATTTATTTTTAATGCAGAAAAACGCATTGAGCGGATAGAGCCGGTTGAACGTAATGATGCGCATAAATTAATTGAAGAGTGTATGATTTTAGCGAATATCGCTGCCGCACATTTTGTTGAGCGTAATAAAGAACCTAGCTTGTACCGTGTCCATGATAGGCCAAAACAAGAGAGTATTGTAAATTTGCGGATGGTATTTAGCGAGCTGGGTTTGACATTGCCAGGTGGCATGAAACCACAGTCGGCTGATTATGCTAAAGTTATGGATGAAGTGGCTGAACGTCCGGATCATGAATTGCTGCAAACAATGATTTTGCGTTCAATGAAACAGGCTATTTATGATCCTGAAAATAGAGGGCATTTTGGCTTAGCACTGAAATCTTATGCCCATTTCACTTCACCGATCCGTCGATATCCTGATTTAGCGTTACATCGTTCAATTAAATATCTTTTATCTGGCCAACATGGAAACAATCAATATAGCTCGATGCCAACCGGTGGTTGGCATGCTGATACTAATGAAATGCTACAATTGGGTGAGCATTGTTCAATGACAGAACGGCGAGCTGATGAAGCAACGAGAGATGTTACTGATTGGTTGAAATGTGATTTTATGCAAGATCAAGTTGGCAATGTATTTACTGGCATTATCACCAGTGTCACGGGTTTTGGCTTTTTTGTCCGCTTAAAAGATCTTTTTATTGATGGTCTGGTGCATGTCTCATCACTTAATAATGATTACTATCGCTACGATAATGTAGGACAGAGACTTATTGGTGAGTCTTCGGGGATGGTGTATCGTCTTGGTGATGAAGTTGAAATTAGCGTTGAAGCTGTACATATGGATGAACGCAAGATCGATTTCGCATTGATATCAACCTTACGTAAGGCGAAAAATCCAGGTAAAACAGCAAAAGAAAAAGCAAAAAAGCAATTTAAAAAAACAATTTCAACTCATAGCAAGCAAGATCACAGCCAGGATAAAAATTTTGAGCCCAATAGCGGCATTTATTAAAGCGAATAAAAAAGGCAGCGGCAACGCTAAAAAAGTAAATAAGAAAGGTAAAAAGGTTTCTGATAAAAGTAAAAAAATTGCCACAAAATTGATAGCAAAAAAGCACAAAAATAATCTTAGTTATTTTTATTACTGATCTTCATCGGCAATGATTGACTATCTTTGAGAGTTATTAAGTAATTGATAAATTTATGAGTGAAATTATTTATGGTATTCATGCAGTGCAAGCACTGCTGGAGTGGGATCCATCACGCTTAAAACAAGTTTATGTGCTCAAAGGGCGTGAAGATAAACGTTTATTGCCGGTTATTCACCAGCTTGAAAAATTGGGTATCATTATCCAGTTAGCTAATCGTCAATGGATGGATAAGCAGACAGAGAACGCTGTTCATAAGGGTATTATTGCCCAGGTAAAACCCGGGCGGCAATATCAAGAGAGTGATTTAGATATTATTATTTCTCAGACAAAATCACCCTTTTTGCTTATATTAGATGGTATTACCGATCCACATAACTTAGGCGCTTGTTTACGCAGCGCAGAGGCTGCCGGTATTGATGCGGTTATTGTACCAAAGGATAAATCTGCTCAACTTAATGCCATCTCTAAGAAAGTTGCCTGTGGCGCAGCTGAGAGTATGCCATTAATTCGGGTTACCAATCTTGCACGGACACTACGCCAATTACAGCAGCATCATATCTGGATTGTTGGCACTGCAGGTGACGCCAATCATACATTATATGAGAGTAAGTTAACCGGGGCGGTTGCATTGGTGATGGGTGCTGAAGGTGAAGGCATGCGTCGTTTAACAAGGGAACATTGTGATGAACTGATTAGTATTCCAATGGCAGGTATGGTTTCGTCTTTAAATGTCTCTGTTGCGACCGGCGTTTGTTTATTCGAAGCAGTGCGTCAACGGCAAAGTCATTGAGAAAAAAGTAAGATCATTGATAATCTTGACAAGATTACCTGACCCAATTTAATGGTGATAAGTGATGATTTAATCTATTGCTTGAGTTTTAACTAAAAGATAGGTATAGTTACGCGTTGATTTTTCAGCCACACTTAAATAAGTTCCTTGCCTCCATGGGATGCGGCTGACCCTGAACAGGAGGCTGATTAATCCGTAAGGAGCAAAACTCATGCGTCATTACGAAATCGTTTTTATGGTTCACCCGGACCAAAGCGAGCAAGTTGCGGGTATGATTGAGCGTTATAGTAGTTCTATCACCGAAGCGCAAGGTCAAATCCATCGCTTGGAAGACTGGGGTCGCCGTCAATTGGCTTATCCAATCAATAAATTGCACAAAGTACACTATGTTCTGATGAACGTTGAAGCGCCGCAAGAAGAGATTGATGAGTTAGAAACAAACTTCCGCTTCAATGATGCCGTTGTCCGCAGCATGATTATGCGTGTTAAGTATGCGGTTACTGAAGCTTCTCCAATGGTTAAAGCCAAAGACGATCGTCGCAGTCGTGATTTGGTTGATGAAGACCTGGAAGGAATTGAGGTTGCTGAGGATTCTGAAGAGTAAATTTGGTGTGAATACTAATCGATTGGTGCTGTCAGGCAAAATCTGTAATGTGCCGATAAGAAAAGTCAGTCCAGCTGGGGTCCCTCACTGCCAGTTTTTGCTCGAACATCGTTCACAGCAGCAGGAAGCAGGTTTTGATCGGCAAGTATGGTGTAGAATAACCATCATCGCCAGCGGACAAAAATTACAACAGTTTACTCACAGTATAACGGTCGGTAGTTGGATCACGATTATCGGTTTTATTAGTAGCCATCAGGGCGCTAATGGATTGAATAACTTGGTGCTTCACGCCGAGCAGATTGAATTGATAGATTCTGGAGGCTAGCCAAATGGCACGTTATTTCCGTCGTCGTAAGTTCTGCCGTTTTACAGCGGAAGGCGTTCAAGAGATTGATTATAAAGATATCGCAACGCTAAAAAACTATATCACTGAAAGTGGTAAAATTGTACCAAGTCGTATCACTGGTACTCGTGCAAAATACCAGCGTCAGCTCGCTCGTGCTATCAAGCGCGCGCGTTACCTGTCTCTGTTGCCATATACTGATCGTCATCAGTAATTGGCACGGTCCATTAACGACTTAAAGAGGATAAGGTAATGCAAATTATTCTACTGGATAAAGTAGCAAACTTGGGTAGCCTGGGTGATAAAGTTGATGTTAAAGCGGGTTATGCTCGTAACTATTTGGTTCCGCAGGGAAAAGCTGTTCCTGCAACTAAAAAGAATGTTGAATTTTTTGAAGCACGCCGTGCCAAATTAGAAGCTAAATTAGCCGATGTTCTAGCTATTGCGGAAGGGCGTGCTGAAAAAATTAATTCATTAGCTACAGTAACCATCGCCTCTAAAGCCGGTGATGAAGGTAAACTGTTTGGTTCGATCGGGACTCGTGATATTGCTCAGGCAGTCACTGCTGCCGGTGTTGAGGTTATGAAAAGCGAGGTTCGCTTACCAAATGGTGTATTGCGTACTGTTGGTGAACACGAAGTTCATTTCCAAGTGCATAGTGATGTATTTGCAAAACTGAATGTAAATATTATTGTTGAATAATTGCTTTCTGATTATTAGGCACAAACAAAAACACCAGCTGATGCTGGTGTTTTTGTTCCGATTTCTATCAGCTAAATCATTGTTGCTATCAATCATACAAAGTCAATTGTTTTACTTTTTTATCTCTGCCAAGTGTTACAGGAATTTTGGGCTGGTAGTCGATAATTTTAATTCATGAAATTGTTACTGTTCATATATTATCATTTATAGAAATTATATTTAGGAATAAAATTTATTTTTCAAATTGAAATCCTAACTTTAGGTTTTTAGTATTATAAAATTAATGAATTGATATAAAATTAGAATATTATTTTTAATTAGATTTATTTTATATGGTTATTTACCCACTTATTTGAGACTGTTATTCTTTATTATTATTTATAATTTAATAAATAGGAGCTGTTATGTCGGATCAGGCATTTGATTCAATTGAAACTCAGGCAAGTTATGGCATTGTTCTTCAAGTTGGTCAACAGCTTTTAGAATCAGGCTTGGAAGGCATTCAGCTAGAAGCTTTACTTGCGGGTTTATGTGATGCATTACATAGTAAAACGCCGGTGGTTCCCTGTTGAAGTTTTGCATAGAGCATTACGAGAGATCCATGAACGCGCGTATGCTCAGCGGCGTGAATTTCAGCAAACTGCGGCGGTGGAAGGATAAATTTTTTTTTGGACAACAATCAGCAATGTGAGGAAGTCAATACTACAGAATCAGGATTACAATTTAGTATATTAAAACATGGTGAAGGCCCGATCCCGGCTAAAGCAGATCGGGTTCGTGTTCATTATACTGGTCGATTAATCGATGGTACGATTTTTGATAGTTCAAAAGATCGAGGGCAACCAGCAGAATTTCCTGTTAATGGTGTTATTGCTGGTTGGATTGAGGCGTTAACATTGATGCCTACAGGATCAAAGTGGCAACTTTATATTCCGCATAATTTAACCTATGGTGAACGTGGTGCTGGCGCGCCGCTATTCCACCTTTTAGCACGTTAATATTCGAAGTTGAATTACTAGAAATTATATAATTAAGTTTTACTTGTCATTGAGTTAGTTGGTGTATTAATAAGATAATTCGATAAATAATTTATGCCGTTTTTCGAGATATGTTATGCTTGAGCAAATATGTGATTTGGCGAAAGAAGCAGGTAGCGCAATTATAACTATCTATGAAAGTGCGCAACAACTTGCTGTTAAGCACAAAAAAGATAGCTCACCGCTGACTGAAGCCGATCTTATTGCTCACCAAATTATTAAAACTGGATTGACAAGTATAACGCCACATATTCCGCTACTCTCTGAAGAAGATCTACCGGCTTGGCAAGAGAGCTGTCATTGGGTAAGCTATTGGTTAGTGGATCCGCTCGATGGAACTAAAGAGTTTATTCATAGGAATGGTGAATTTACCGTTAATATTGCTTTGATTCAGTCGGGTTCTCCTGTTATGGGGATTATTTATGCGCCAGCAAAAGATATGCTTTATGCTAGTGAGCAAGGGGCGGCATGGAAAATAGTGGATGGAGTAAAATAATCACTTCATGTTGCTAATGGCAATTCCCCGCTAATTGTTATTAGCCGTTCTTATCAGGATAAAGAATTGACTGATTATTTAGCGCAAATGGGGCAGCATGAAGTTATGGTGGTGGGTTCTTCACTAAAATTTTGCCTTATTGCTGAAGGCAAAGCACAGCTTTATCCGCGATTTAGTAGGCCCACTCATATTTGGGATATTGCCGCGGGACATGCGATCGCCCAAGCGGCAGGTGCTAAAGTGACGGATTAGTATGGTAGAACATTAGACTATTCCCTAGAGAATCATTTCTTAATCCTGGATTTAGAGTATCAATATTCTAATGGTTTAATTAATTATTTTTTTAATTGTGTTTCAATCAATTTAATAACGTTATTTGTCTATTCAGATGTTAGAGCACCATCTTTAGCAAATAATACATCACCCTTTTTATTTAATACGATGATCGTAGAACTCTTGGGTTTTAGCTGCCAGGTTTTTTTAACTACACCATTATTATCACAATAATTTGAGAAAACGGGAATTCTCGCTTACTGTCTTCAATACTACTGCGGACAAAAAACCGGTTCCAAGAGAATTGTATCATCAGTATTTATTATTGTTGTTGTCTGACATTTTTTCTGATCAAATTTCTTTTGTTTAATTGCCGCTATTAATGGCTCATTGAGCTCTTTAGCGGAAAGGCGCCCGGCAATATGCAGGATCGTTCTTGTTTTGCCAACAAGTTCCTTACTGCTTCAATCTTGATAAAGAAGTTTACCCGTTTCGTTTAACAAAAGTTCACCTCGATCGGTGACAGTTACGGCATGCACCGGCTTATTAATTTGTAAGGTGGCAGTTAATGCAGGAAACGGGTGAGTTAATAAAATTACTATTAGTATGATCTTTTTTAACATAGTACTCTTCGTTAATCTTTTCTAAACTGGTTATTGATGATTATCCTTGTTTATTAGCATAGTTAATCTTAAATATAATGTCTTTGTTATAGAGAGTTGCTTTAGCACATACAGCAAAAGTTGTTAAGGCTTCAAATGAAAAATATTGTAATGATTATTCAAAACTATTTAACTCGTTATCATGTTATGTAAAATCGTTAAATCTTATTGGAAAAGGAGAACTAAAGCTTGTAACCAGAGTCTATGATTATAAAATGTGTCATGAATCACATTTCTGTGACTTCAAGATCAACAAAGGGGAGGAAAAAGTTGAATGAAGATTTTTCACCGTTATAACCCACTGAAGATTGCGCGTTACGTTAAGATATTATTTCGTGGTCGATTGTATATTAAAGATATGGGAGTATTTGAATTTAACAAAGGGGAAAGATATTACCCCCTAGAATTAAAAATAAGCGGCATTTCAACATAATGAATGAAATCAATAAAGAAGTCCTTATCCTCCCAGACAGAAATAGGTTAACTCATCTGATAAGTTGCGCGCCACATCCTCAGTGGCGCAAATAAAATATAAACTAATCATGACCTAATAATTTTAATCCATAAGTTTTACGACAGATCGGATTAGCAAAAAGTGTTTTACTATACTTCGCTTTATTCGCTTCATGTTAAATTTAATGCTTATCAACCTACATTTCATTTTGTGGCTGGCGTTTAATAATTTGGTCTTGGATCTGTCAACAGCGATGTTTTGATTAACATAAAGATTATAACTTTAAACAAAATTAAATTTATGTGTGCATTTTTGTTAAAAAATTGAAGTAGTATATATACTTTATCAGCTTATCAACACTTGTTGATGGAACATATCAATCTCAAAGAAGAGAAAGGTTTTCTCCTATGCAAAAAACTGTTTTAGCACTACTTATTAGTCTGTCTGCTCTGACAGTCTCCTCCTTTGCTGTTGCCAAAGACGTTACTTACGGTGAACAAAAAATCATACTGTCTGATTTCATTTCTCCGGGTAATGATTTTTATCAATATGTTAATCAAGATTGGATAGCTAGTACAAAAATCCCAGCTGGAATGTCACGTATTAATTCCTTTGTTGAGTTATATCTCAAAACAGAAAAACAGCTGCAAGCACTGATAAATAAACTTGAAGTTCAACCGGAAAGTGAGCTTAATCACAATCAACGCAATATTCGTAATCTTTATCGCAGTTATTTAAATGAAACGGCAGTTGAAAAAACAGGTTTAACGCCGGTAAAAAATGCCCTGAATGCTATCAAGCAGGCGAAAACGCACGCTGATATTACTAATTTGATGGCAAAACCAGGTTATATGCCATTTATTTCCTATTGGGTTGGATTGGATGCAAAAGTACCTGATACATATGTTCTTTATCTGGGACAAGGTGGTTTAGGCCTACCAAATAGAAATTACTATCTTGATAACACTAAACAGATGGAAACTATCCGTCACGATTACGTCGCTTATATTGCCACTATTCTACATTTAGCGGGAGCAGGTGAAAAAGAAGCACAGTTAAAGGCTAAGCAGATTTTTGCGCTAGAAAAATCGTTAGCAAAAGTTCATTGGACACCAGAAGTTGAACGTGACACGTTGAAAAATTATCATCCGATGACGCTTAGCCAACTGAAAAAGTTTACGTCAGATTATCAATGGCAGGGGTTTATTCAACAATGGAAACTTTCAGATGAACAGTTAGCGAAAGTTATTGTAGAAAATGATAGTGCAGTTGAACAGCTGGCAAAAATATTGGCTGATACCCCGCTATCTACCCTACAAAACTACTTGGTTTTCCATTATCTGAGTAGTAAAGCCAATTATTTGAATCAAGAGTTTTATGATGCTCGATTTAATTTTTATTCAACTCGATTAAATGGTATTAAACAGCAGCGTTCACGTAAAGAACGGGCATTACAAGTCGTAAATAAATTACAAGGGGAGCAGTTGGGGCAACTTTATGTTGCAACATATTTTGATCCTGATGCTAAGAATAAGATCCAAAATCTGGTGAGTTATGTTAAAGGAACGTTTAAAGCACGTTTGCAAAATAATGACTGGATGGATAAACGGACTTGCCAAGAAGCTCTCAAAAAGCTTAACCAATTTACGGTTAAAATTGGTTACCCTGAAAAATGGCATGATTTTAGTACGCTGTATTTGCAACCAGATACATTATTCGACAATTATCTGCAAGTACAAAACTGGCTCTATCAAGATAATATGAGACGAGTCGGAGATAAAGTCAGAAAGTGGGAATGGGGGATGACGCCACAAACAATTAACGCTTACTATAATCCAGTTCAGAATGAAATTGTTTTCCCGGCGGCTATTTTGCAAGCGCCATTTTTTGATCAAAATGCTGATCCTGCTTATAACTATGGTGCCATTGGTGCGGTGATCGGGCATGAGATGGGACATGGCTTTGACGATCAAGGCCGTCTTTATGACGGAACAGGGCAATTAAGAAACTGGTGGTCAACGGCTTCGCAGCAGCATTTTAAAGAAAAAACCGCCAAACTTATTAAGCAGTATAATGGGTTTAAAATTGATGGTTTAGCTGTTAACGGTAAACTTACCCTAGGTGAAAATATTGGTGATTTCGGTGGATTAAATATTGCCCTCAATGCTTATAAGCAATTTTCTAAAGAGCATTATCTGAATGGTGAACCGCCGATTATCGATGGAATGACGGGACTACAACGCTTTTTTATAGCCTGGTCCAGAACTTGGCGCGAGTTAGCTAATAAAGAATCAGAGCGTAATAAGATTATGGCTGATCCCCATAGTCCTAATCCCTATCGCGCCAACGGTGTGGTACGCAATATGGATGATTGGTATACAGCATTTTATGTAGAAAAAGAGCATAAGCTTTATCTGGCACCTAAAGATCGAATCCGTATCTGGTAGACTTTCAATATCAGGCTCTATAGCGTAGAGCCTGATAAACTTGCTGCTTTCGGGTAATAACGTTAGAAACACTTCATTTGTATAATCGCAAACATAAACGATATGTGATATTCAACTATGAGGTGAATGAATAATGGATAAATCGATCACCGTTGCTTGTGTACAGGCAGTTCTTGTATTTATGGATTTGGAAGGAACTATTGATAAAACTATCGATTTAATAAAAGAAGCGGCTAGTAGAGGGGCGGAATTGATCACTTTTCCGGAAAATTGGCTACCTGGTTATCCTTGGTTTCTTTAGTTGGACTCATCTGCTGCATTAACTCCATTGGTTTATCAATATTATCAAAATTCTTTAGTATTAGGCAGTGAACAGGCAAAGCGTATCGCTTCGGTCGCTAAAGAGAATAATATTTGGTTGCTATTGGGTTTGAGTGAAGAAGATCATGGGACGCTTTATATGGCTCAATGGCTCATCAGTAATACAGGGGAAACGGTCGGTGTGCGGCGAAAACTTAAACCAAGTCATGTTGAGCGCACTCTATTTGGTGAAAGTGATGGTTCATCGCTAAAAACGTTTACCACTGAATTAGGTGTGATTGGTGCATTGTGTTGTTGGGAACACATACAACCGTTAACGCGTTATATTATGTATGCTCAGCATGAGCAAATTCATATTGCGTCTTGGCCTAGTTTTAGCCTTTATCGCGATATAACAGCTGCTTTGAGCCCTGAAGTCAATATCGCGCTTTTACGACCTATGCAGTAGAAGGGCAATGTTTTGTTATTGCACCGTGTGCCATTGTGTCAGAGCAGATAATTGAACAGTTATGTACAGATGAAACTAAACCGGAACTTGTTAAAAGCAGGTGGCGGCTATGCACGTATATTCCGTCCAGATGGCAGTGAGCTAACAACCCCCTTGGCAAAAAATGATGAAGGATTACTGTTAGCTACGCTTGGCTCTGCTTCAATTACCTTCGCCAAAGCGATCGCCACTCCGGTCTGGCATTATTTACGTCCAGACGTAACTAGCTTATTATTTAATCCTGCGGCTAATCGCCCGTTATCGATTAAATCCGCTTCTTTTATTGAACTAATAGATACAAAACAGATTGTATTGCCATGGAATGAGTAAGTTCAGGTAAATTAGAATATTATGACTGTTAATTGAACGAATGTAGTGATCAATTTTAATATATCCATTTGACTGTAGTTATCTGTTTTAACAGTGAGATAGCGACTAAAATTTGTGGTTAGGCGGTAATTATTTTTTCAGTCTATCTTCTATTTATATGCCTTTCTAAACTTTTTTATGGTTAAGAAAATTTTTTGCATTTCGTTTTTTTGCAAGAAAGTTGCTATTTTTTAATAAGGGGTATTTTGCGTATAAATTTTGGCTTGACGGTATAAAAATAAACAGACCGATAGTCTTATCAGTTAAAAATGTTTTAGCGTGCTATTTAATAGTCATTATTGTGGCTTAAATGGACAGAGGAAGATTGCATTATTTATTATTAATGTCTTGTATATCTTGTTTAATTTAACCAAAATAAGTGAGTTTTTTATCGTTATAAAGTCTATTTTCCATTAGGAGTTGGCGTGCCAAGATATTCTTTGCTTTGTTTTCTTTGTATGTCGATGTTAGTGTCAGTTGCCAATGGTGCCAATCTTCGTTTAAAAGTTGAAGGATTGACAGGAAAACTTGAAAAAAACGTTCGTATTCAGTTCTCAAATATCACTCAGGATGAAATTGCCCCAGATGGCTGTTTCCAGGTTAGAGTTGATAAAGCAATTCGTTTAGGGTTAAGGCCGTTAGGTTATTATGAACCCACCATTGAATTCTCTTATCAGGCATTTAAGCCTCCTTCTCGACCCGTTTTGACAGCCAAAGTTAATCCTGGAAAACCTGTTCATGTTGAAAATGTTAGTATAACGTTAAATGGGGCGGCTAAATATGATAAAGACTATGCGGAAATGATAGCTCGCAATACGCCACCAAAAGGAATTATTCTTAATCATGGCGATTATGAAGATTTGAAACAGGGATTTAGTCGACTGGCGGTGCGTAAAGGTTATTTTGATGCAGAAATGGAGAAAAGTCAGTTAGGCGTTTCATTGGCTCACAGGGCTTCTTACTGGATATTTGATTTCAATAGTGGCGAGCGTTATCGCTTCGGTGCCATCAAATATGAAGGCTCTCAAATTCGTGAAGATTATTTAAATAATATTGTTCCCTTTAAACAAGGAGACTATTATGCATCTGAACAATTGGCTGAATTTAATCAACGGTTAGTCAATACCGGTTGGTTTAATTCTGCAATTGTTACCCCTGATATTACTAAAGCTCGTGAAAAAGGCACGCATATTCTGCCAATGGACGCAGTATTAACGCCACGTGAGCGTAATCATGTTGAATTAGGTGGTGGTTATTCGACCGATGTAGGTCCTCGAGTCAAAGCTACTTGGAATAAACCCTGGATTAACTCTAGAGGACAGAGCTTCACTTCCAGCCTTAGTCTTTCGCAACCGGAACAAATTATTGATGTCAGCTATAAGATTCCGCTAAAAAAGAGTCCATTAGAACAATATTATGCCGTTCAGGCGGGCTTTAAACGAACTGATCTAAATGATACTCAGTCTGATACCACAACCCTGAATTTATTAAGGAATTGGGATTATTATAAAGGTTGGCAATATGGCGTTAATTTGCGCTGGAGTCTTAACCATTTTACCCAGGCAAATATAACCAATACTACCATGCTTCTGTATCCTGGAGCCAGCTTTAGCCGGATACGAAAACGAGGTGGTGCTATGCCCTATTGGGGGGATAGCCAGCGATATACTATTGATATTTCTAATACTACTTGGGGTTCAGATATCGATTTTATGGTATTACAAGCACAAAATGTTTGGATAAGAACACCCTGGAAAGGGCATCGTTTTGTGGTAAGAAGCCATCTTGGTTGGATAGAAACTAATCGATTTGACAAAGTCCCACCTGATCTGCGTTTTTTTGCTGGTGGTGATAGCAGTATTAGAGGTTATGGTTATCAAAAAATTTCACCCACCAATAGCCAAGGAAAATTAACCGGTGCTTCAAAATTAGCCGTTGGCTCACTGGAATATCAATATAATGTGACAGGTAACTGGTGGGGCGCAATATTTGTTGATGGTGGTGAGGTGGTAAATGATTTTAGTAAATATGATTTTAAAGTTGGCGCTGGTGTTGGTATTCGCTGGGTTTCACCGGTTGGGTCTATTAAACTGGATATTGCTGCGCCGGTCGGTAATCCTGATCATAGCAAAGTACAATTTTATATTGGGTTAGGTGCTGAGCTATGAAATGGGTAAAACGCATTAGCTTGGTCTTATTGTTTTTGTTACTAATATTATTAACGATGATTGGTTGGATAGTTACCACCCAATCAGGCTTACATTTTGCCCTTAATACGGCAGTGCGTTGGTTACCAGGATTAGAAATTGCGACCATTTCCGGTGGCTGGAGTGATTTAAATTTGCTGGGAGTTCGTTATCGAACTAAGGGTATTAATATTGATGTTGATAAGTTTAATCTTTCACTCCAAGTTAACTGTTTAAAACGTTTTCAATTGTGTGTTAATAATATTTCAACTGACAGCGTCGATGTTAAGATTGATAGCAAAGCCTTTCCATCTGCCGAAGAGCCAGCTAACTCAACTCCATTGACAAAATTGTCAACGCCCTATCCTATTTTGTTAAATCAGTTAACACTAAAAAATATCAATATTCAGCTCGATAACAGCCAGATTTCGCTGGCTGAATTAACCATGGCGGCTGATTGGCAAGCTAACCTGTTAACAATTAAACCAACGACAATTAATGGATTAGTGGTTAATTTGCCAAAAACTTTAGTGGAAGAAAATAAAGCGACAGCAAAAGCAGTAATAAAAACCAGCGATGAGGTAACCGATAAATCACTTATGGAAACATTAAAAGTAGTGTTTGCTGAACCCTTATTGGCTAACTTACCTGAAGTCGTTTTACCTATCGATATTAATATCGAGCAGATCCGAGGGGTAAGCTGGCATTTAAGTGGTGATACTAAAGTAGCAATTGATAATTTGACATTAATAGCCAGCGTACAAAATCAGCAGATAGGTATAAAACAATTTGTTGTTGTGTTACCTGAAGGTAAGATCACTATCACCGGTGATGCTAATTTGGCTCAGCAGTGGCCGGTCAATATTGCTGTTCAAGCTGAATCCTATCTTAACGATCTTAAAGGGCAACAAGTTGATTTAAAACTGGAGGGGGCTTTATTACAACAGCTTAAATTAATGTTAAGTTTAACGGGTCCCATCAAGGCTAATTTAGTCGCTGAAGCAGCCTTATCACAGGCAAGATTGCCAATTCAATTAACCTTAGAGAGTCAGCAGCTTAATTGGCCACTACAAGGCGAGCCAGAATATCGTTTAAAAAATCTGCGTTTACGTTTGAATGGTATGGTAACAGGGTATGATCTCTCATTCCGAACTGATATTAATGGACGGAATTTGCCACCGACGTTGTTAACGCTTGATGCTAAAGGGAATGAAGAACAGTTTCGGTTAACGCGTTTGCGATTGAATGCGTTGCAGGGAAAAACAGAATTAACCGGTATTATCGATTGGAGTAAAGCGATAAGTTGGAATGGGTTATTAACTTTATCCGATATTAATACTGCAAAACAGTGGCCACAATGGCCAGCTAAATTGCAGGGTAAAATCGTCACGACTGGCAGTTTACATAGTGGTAGCTGGCAATTAAAAATTCCTGAAATTACCTTTGATGGTAATGTAAAAGGTAATTCATTACGCACACGCGGACAGATAAGTGGCAATGCCGCAGGTCAATGGAACATTCCTGTTTTCAATATCTTACTCGGACGCAACAAATTAGATATTAATGGACATCTGAGTGATAGCTGGCAATTAGATGGGATAATTGATGCGCCAGCTCTCGATGGTGTATTACCTGGTTTAGCCGGAGTAATAAAAGGACAATTAAAATTACGAGGTGATTTAAAGTCACCTCAATTACTGATTGATATCGCAGCTCATAGCGTTAAATTGCAAAATAGCTTAGCTATCGATAAAGCAACTATTCAAGGTGATATCCGTTCTGATAAACAGATCCGTGGTCAACTAACCGCTGCTGTTCAGCAGTTGAAACAGGCAAATTTAGTTGTTCATAATTTCACCTTGGATGCTAAAGGTAATGAACAGCAGCATAGTGTTAGCATCAATATCGATGGAAAACCCATTTTAGGTCACTTAACCTTGAAAGGCAGTTTTGATCAACAGAAAGCGTTATGGCAAGGTGTGTTAGATAATACGTTATTTAACACCCCGATCGGTGAATGGCAGTTAAGTCGGGCGGTATCGATTGAGTATGCCAATCAGCAACAGGAAGTGATAGTTTCTCCTCATTGTTGGTTAAATACTAAAGGGTGCTTGTGTTTGTCTAAAACGGCTAAAATTGGTAAATCCGGTAATGCAGATATTCTGCTACAGCAGTTTGATTTAGCACTACTCAAACCTTTTTTGCCAGCGGAAACTCAGCTAACTGGCAGTTTTGATGGTGATGAAAAAGCGAGTTGGTATGCCGATGGATATTCACCGCAGGTAAAAGTAAATTTGTATGGTAATAGCGTGAAAATCAAGCAATTGATTGAAGGGTCGTTGTTACCCGTTGAATTTCAAACGCTAAGCTTAAATGCAGATATGAGTAATGGTAAGGCAGTATTACAGTGGTTAATACAAATTACCAATAATGGTAAATTTTCAGGCAATATACGGATTGACGATCTGGAACAAAGTCGTAGATTATCAGGTAGTATTAATATTAACGATATTTCATTAGCCTTAATTCGTCCTATTTTAAGTAATGGTGAAAGGTTAGATGGCAATTTTAATGCCGATTTAAGGTTATCTGGCAATATGAAGCAGCCGTTATTAAATGGTAATTTGGCGCTTTCTAATGTAACAGCAAAAGGACACTGGTTTCCATTTGATATCAATCAGGGTTTCCTCAAACTAGATTTTATGGGAACTCGCTCTCAATTGACAGGACTTATTAACACACCTGAAGGTTATTTGAAGTTAGTTGGAGAAGCCGATTGGCGTAATATTAAAGCCTGCCAAGCGAGAATTTCTGCTACAGGTAACAAATTGCGGATAACATTATCGCCAATGGTTCGTATTGACGTGGAGCCGGATATTGTTTTTGAAGCTACGCCTAATTTATTAAGTCTCAATGGCAATGTAAATATTCCTTGGGCACGTATTACGGTACAAGAATTACCAGAATCAGCAGTAGGCGTTTCATCAGATGAGGTGATGTTAGATGCAAATTTACATCCAATTGAGAAAAAAGGTATATCAATTCCGATATTAACTAATCTACAGATTAAAATTGGAAATGATGTTCGTTTGGATGCATTTGGCTTAAAAGCGCGATTAATAGGAATATTGAAAGTTATCCAAGATAAGCAAGGGCTGGGTTTAAATGGCCAGATTGATATTCCTGAAGGTCGATTTCATGCATATGGGCAAGATCTTATTGTGCGCAAAGGACAAATTTTATTTTCCGGCCCCGTTGATCAGCCATTCTTAAATGTAGAAGCAATCCGCAATTCGGATAGTACCAATGATAATGTGATTGCGGGGCTAAGAGTTACAGGCTTGGCTGATAAGCCAAAAGCAACGATTTTCTCTGAGCCAGTTAAATCGCAGGAAGAAGCTCTGTCTTACTTACTGAGAGGTGAAGGGTTAAATCGTAGTGGCGCAGATAGTACTCATATGGCTGCTTTGCTGGTTAGTTTAGGAGTTTTCAAGAGTGGAAAATTATTGGGAAGTATTGGTGAAACATTTGGTGTTTCCGACTTAGCATTAGATACTCAGGGCGTTGGTGACCAATCTCAAGTTGTCGTGAGTGGTAATATAACTAATGATTTGCAAGTTAAATATGGTGTAGGGATATTTAATTCTCTTGCTACATTAACGCTACGCTATCGTTTGATGCCAAAATTGTATCTAGAAGCTGTGTCTGGCGTGGACCAGGCACTAGATCTGCTTTATCAGTTTGAGTTTTAATTATGCGTATAATTGTTTATGGTAGTTTAAGGCGTAATCAGGGAAATCATCATTGGATGACCTATGCTCAACTGTTAGGAGAGTATAGGTTGGAAGGTTATGAGATTTATGACTTAGGTTATTACCCTGTAGTAATACGTGGTGAAGGGACGATAGAGTGTGAGGTTTATTGTATTACACCATCCATTTTGACTGAACTTAATGAATTAAAAAGGAATTATCAGGATTATGAAAAAAAGTTGATACCTACACCTTATGGTAATGCATGGATTTATCTTTATAAACTTTCGGTAGATGGTTTACGCCGAATTGAAAGTGGTGATTGATTAAAGCGTGATGGAAAAAGCAAATAAATATTTCTAATCAAATCCCATTTATCGCTGATAAAGGGGATCTAATTAAAACTCTATGATGGTTATTTTTTAGCTGCGCGTTCAAAAGAAGAAAGAATTTCAGCTTTTGCCGCATCAGCATTTTCCCAACCTTCCACTTTTACCCATTTGCCTTGTTCTAAATCTTTATAGTGTTCAAAGAAATGTTTAATTTGAGCACGCAATAATTCAGGTAAATCGTTAATATCTTTAATATGATCATATTTTTTAGTTAATTTAGAATGAGGCACCGCAACTAATTTTGCATCTTCACCCGATTCATCCGTCATTTTTAATACCCCGATTGGGCGACAACGAATTACTGCTCCTGATTGTAGTGGATAAGGTGTTGGAACTAAAACATCAACGGGATCGCCATCCAGGGAGAGAGTATGATTGATATAACCATAATTACAGGGATAAAACATAGCGGTAGACATAAAACGATCGACAAAAATAGCGCCAGATTTTTTATCTACTTCATATTTTATCGGATCCGCATTCGCGGGAATTTCTATAATAACATAGATATCTTCAGGCAGTTCTTTCCCTGCCAGTACATTATTTAGGCTCATAAAAAATATCCTTTATTTAAAGCTAAAAATTGAGTAGCCGTTATTATAGGCGTAAACGAAACAAAAACTCACTATCACTATAAAAATAAGCTTAACAATAAAGGCCGGATCGTTTGCCTTTATTGCATAGGATAGGATGTTATTCATTAACTGAAAATTCAAGCATAAAGCTTTCGGCTTTTTCTACCATAGATTTTGTTCCAACAAAGAAAGGTACACGTTGATGTAGTTGTTCTGGGACGATATCTAAAATTCGATTAGTCCCATCACTTGCTTTACCTCCTGCCTGTTCGGCTAAAAAGGCGATCGGATTGCATTCATATAGCAAGCGTAATTTACCTTTAGGGTGACTTGCCGTACTTGGATAAATATAAATCCCACATTTTAGTAAATTTCGATGAAAATCTGCCATCAAAGAGCCAATATAGCGGGTGGTATAAGGGAGAAGCGTTGCGGGATCTTGTTCCTTGCAATATTTTATATATTTTTTACCACTAATGGAAATTTACTATAATTTCCTTCATTGATTGAACACATATTGCCTTGTGGTGGAAACATCACTTTTTCGTGAGATAGACAGAAGACGCCTAGAGAAGGATCATAGGTAAAGCATGTACACCATAACCGGTTGTGTAAACCAGCATGATTGGAGAATCATAGACAACGTAGCCGGCAGCGACTTGTTGATGGCCCGGTTGTAAAAAATCTGCTTTAGTAACAGATTCGCCAATTGGTGTAATACGGCGGTAAATAGAGAAAATAGTTCCACCGGAAACATTTACATCAATATTTGATGAACCGTCCAATGGATCCATTAGCACAACATATTTGGCATTTTCTGCCTGATCACCAGCAAAAATAACGATTTCGTCTTCTTCTTCGGAGACAATACCAGCAACCTCTCCTCGCGCTTTTAAAGCGGCTTTTAATTTTTGATTAGCGTATAAGGTCAAGTTTCATTTGAACTTCGCCTTGAACATTAGAGGCACCACTTGCGCCTAAAATATCCACCAAACCGGCTTTATTAATATCGCGGGGAATGATTTTTGCATCTAATTTAATTGCTGATAATAATGCAGTAAGTTCACCTGTAGCATGAGGAAAATCATGTTGTTTTTCAACGATAAATTCGTCTAATGTTTTCATAACCAAGGCTCTGAGTCTAATTTTATAGAGATTTTGTAAAGAATAGTGTTCCTTGTGTGCGTGCAGTTTAGCTAAATTAGGTCAAGATTAATAGTTGGATTATTTTTACTGATCAAGAGAACGATTCATTTCATATTATCGCGCTGATCAGCACGATAACTTTGGCTTTTACAACTCTTGTTTAAACAAATTCAAGATGGCTTCATAAAGTTGTTCGGTGGAAAATCCCAAGGTTGGGGTAGAAAAAATGGTATCATCGCCGGCGATACTACCTAAAATTCCTTCTGAAGTTCCTAACGAATCTAATAAATGAGTAATGAGCTGTGCAGCGCCAGGACTAGTACAAATAACCACAATTGATTGATTCTAGCTAACATCTAATACTAAATTTTTTAGCGGGCTAGTTATTGTGGGAACAACCAGTTCAGCAGGTAGGCAATAAACCATTTCCATTTTAGCATTACGGTTACGCACCGCACCAAACTTTGTCAACATTCTGGAAATTTTTGACTGGTTTATATTTTCAAAGCCTTGCTCTTGAAGTGCAGTAACAATTTCACTTTGGTAGCTAAATTTTTCTTCCTTGAGTAAAGCTTTAAAAGCTTTCACGAGATCTTCTTGTTTAGAAGAAACATACATAAATCACCTTTTTCAAGACGTTAAGTAGAGCGATATTATGTATAAAGGTGATGAATTTTTATGCAACAAGCAGTTCTAGCCTGTTGCTATGAAAATAATAAAAATAGTAATAATAAAAATTATTAGTTAGTTATTTGCCTACTTTGTGGAAATTAGCAATAAATTATTGTTTAAAAAATAATGTTATTTATAAAAAATGGCAGTCGTGTCTCTACATTATGCTGCTACCTAAGCAATATTAAAAAAGCGCCCCTTATCGTATTAGTCGATAAGAATTTTATTTAAAATGAAAGAAAAAATTTACAAGATTTATTTATTAACAAGAATTAATCGTAATTAATAGACTGTGTTATGAATAACGTATGTAATAGGTTTAAAATTTTTAAGCCATTTCGAAATGTCATCATATAAAGGAGTATCAGCATGAAATTAGCTATTCTTGGAGCGGCAGGTGGTATCGGCCAAGCACTTGCACTTCTTCTTAAAAACCAGCTTCCATCAGGCTCAGAGCTTTCTCTTTATGATATTGCTCCTGTGACCCCTGGTGTTGCTAAAGATTTAAGCCATATTCCAACAGATGTAAAGGTAATTGGTTTTGCTGGTGAAGATCCGACACCCGCACTTGACGGTGCTGATGTAGTATTAATTTCGGCAGGTGTTGCCAGGAAACCCGGTATGGATCGCTCAGATTTGTTTAATATCAATGCCGGTATCGTTCGTAATCTGATTGAAAAAGTTGCTCAAAGTTGTCCTAAGGCGTTAATTGGTATTATTACTAATCCGGTTAATACTACTGTTCCGATAGCAGCAGAAGTATTAAAAAAGGCCGGCGTGTATGATAGAAACCGATTATTTGGGGTAACAACCTTAGATATTATTCGTTCTAATACTTTTATTGCTGAATTAAAAGGTAAAAAACCTCAAGAAATCGAAGTGAAGGTTATTGGCGGTCATTCTGGCGTAACGATCCTAACGTTACTCTCTCAAATTGCCAATGTTAGCTTTACCGAGCAGGAAGCTGAGGAGCTAACTAAGCGTATCCAAAATGCAGGCACTGAAGTTGTTGAAGCAAAAGCTGGTGGCGGATCAGCGACACTTTCTATGGGCCAAGCTGCTGCACGTTTTGGTTTATCATTAATTGACGCTTTAAATGGTAAAGAAAATATAATCGAGTGTGCATATGTGGAAAGTGATGGTGAATATGCTCGTTTTTTTGCTCAGCCAATACGTTTAGGCAAAAATGGGATTGAAGAAAGATTACCTATTAATATTATGAATAAATTTGAAAAAAATAAATTGGAAAATATGTTAGAGACACTCAATAAAGATATTAAATTAGGCGAAGATTTTATTAATAAATAATATTATTAACTTCATTAAATAATAAACAGCAGATATGAGTCTGCGGTTTATTTATAATTTATTCGTTATTTTTGTTAGTAGGCCGACGAATATTTCGCTCTAATAATTCTCCTGTATTGAAATCGTAATAACGGCTTGGCCATATTTTAGAAGGATGCAGATTTAAAAAGTTTTCAATTACCCATTCTCTTTTTGGCTAGGGCCGAGATAATGCATTGGTTAGTGTTGAAGAGCTTAAACCTGCTTGTCTTGATATAGCTGCTAATGTTGTTCCGCGTTTTCTTAGCGCTGCAATAATATCCGCAGGATGCCAATCAGATTTCTGTGAAATCATTTTTAATCTTTTTTCTATTAAATATATTGCTGTATTAGTGGTATAAATAACAGATAGTTCTGACATGTACTTCGAACTAGAAATTGTTATTAGAAATAAAATAACATTTTTTCTTTAATAGTTTATTATTTTTTCTTAAAAATCTCTTTTTTGAATTTGATTACAAAAAATAGAGAAATTTTACAGATATTTTAAGAAATATAGTGAGGCTCTCTTCAATTTATTAGGAGTATAAATAATTAATTCTAGTTATGTTAATGCAGTATAATAGAATGACAAAAATAAAAATCTTTAATTTATATTAATTTCTTAGAGTTAATATTTATAAAATAATTTGTCTGATATTAATAGAAAAAATTAGTTAATAATGATAGTTAAAAGGAGAACAATATTTGCAAGAGATAAAAAAAGAAATAACCCTACAATTTTATTCAATGCTTTTTCTATGATTAGAAAATTGGGAGGATTTTAAAAGAAAAAAACAATCTAAAAGGCCACCATTTTTAACAATTAGATTTGCAGAATTAGGTTATGTATTAATACCAAAAGTGATGCGAGAAAATTATGAAAAAAAATGGGATACCGCGAAAGAACTCGCTGGATTGGTTGGTTTGCCTTCGTCACCACATGGTATCAACCTAATGGCTCGCAGGGAAGGATGGGAGCAACGTCGAAAACATGGGGTTTAAGGCAAAGCTGTTGAATATCATTTTAGTAGTCTACCTGAAGATATATTTAATGTATTATCGCTAAATGATAACTCTATTGATTATCGCGGCAAAGGAAAACGGCAAGATGCTTTTTTAATTTGGGTTG
This sequence comes from Arsenophonus endosymbiont of Aleurodicus floccissimus, assembly GCF_900343025.1. Classification (GTDB taxonomy): domain Bacteria; phylum Pseudomonadota; class Gammaproteobacteria; order Enterobacterales; family Enterobacteriaceae; genus Arsenophonus. Next base: position 99,426 of record NZ_OUND01000003.1, read on the forward strand.
AAGCTTATAAACAATTAACAAAAAAAGAGCGTGAAAAGATTATTAAATTTATTTTATGGGAAGGATTAGAAAAGTTAATTGGTTATATCAATTGTTATGAAGCGATATTGGTAGAAGAAGATAACTCTGGAACAGGATGAGCTGTTCCAGAGAAGCTTTATTACGAGGGGCGTTGAACGGAAATGCAAGCCAAGCTGATTAGAGCATCTTTATAAGATGTATCAGGTAAGATATCGAGAGCTTTAATTGCTTTATCAGCCTCCTCTCTAGCTCGGCTGCGGGTATATTCAAGAGAGCCACAGCGTTTCATGGTAATTAATATGATACTGAGTAAATGGCGCCCATTACCTTTTTCTATTGAGTTACGAATAAGTGCAGATTCTTCTGCGGTGCCTTTTTTCATTGCATGAAGTAGAGGTAGTGTTAGTTTTCCTTCATCCAAATCATCGCCAATATTTTTGCCAATAGTGGTACTATCCGCGTCATAATCCAGAAGATCATCAATCAGTTGGAAGGCAGTACCAAGATAACGGCCATAATTTCGTAAGGCTTGCTGTTGGATTTCATTGGCACCTGATACGATCGCTGATGCGTGAGTCGCTGCTTCAAATAGGCGTCCAGTTTTGCTATATATTATTTGCATATAGGTACTTTCGGTGATGTCTGGATTATTACAATTGATTAATTGTGAAACCTCACCTTCTGCGATGATATTTGTTGCATCAGACATCAGCTTTAAAACAGGCATAGAATCAAGCTCTGTCATCATTTGAAATGATCGGGTATAAATAAAGTCTCCTACTAATACACTGGCAGCATTACCAAAAACAGCATTTGCTGTTTTTTTACCGCGCCGCAAGGTAGACTCATCAACAACATCATCATGTAGTAGTGTTGCGGTATGAATAAATTCAACCAATGCCGCTACATTAATGTGTTTTTCTCCTTGATATCCTAAAGCCTTTCCAACCAGGATAGCAATCATGGGCCGAATTTTTTTCCCGCCCCCTCTAATGATATAGTAACCCAGCTGATTAATGAGATGGACATCTGAATTTAATTGATTCAAGATTGTTTTATTAACCGCTTTCATGTCTTTTGCGGTTAGATTGATGATTGATTCTAAATTCATTTTATAAATTTGGTTTTACCTAAATATAATATTTAGTCAAGAGATTTCGTACTGTTAATCTGCCGCTAACGCTAATTGTACTGTAAAATTAATTACAAATGAACGGCTACGGAATAAATACACTTCAGAAAGTAGATTTTTATTATTAGATTGAATTCTAGGCTTGTCTTCTGATGCTTTTTTGCGTATAATGCTCGCCCTATTGTGACATATTTATAAAATGCACTCTGAAATCAAATATGCTAAGGGAGTGTCTTAAGCGGAGTTTATATGTACGCGGTTTTCCAAAGTGGTGGTAAACAACACCGGGTCAGTAAAGGCCAAACAGTTCGCCTGGAAAAGCTAGATATTGCGACAGGTGAGACTGTTGAGTTCGATCGAGTATTGATGATCGCCGACGGTGATGATATTAAAATCGGTGCTCCTGTCGTTGGAGGCATCAAAGTTAAAGCTGAAGTTATTGCGCATGGTCGCGGTGAGAAAATTAAAATTGTTAAATTTCGTCGCCGTAAACATAGCCGTAAACAACAGGGCCACCGTCAGTGGTTTACTGATGTTAAGATCACTGGTATTGCTTAAGAATTAAGAGAGCAGATTAATGGCACATAAAAAGGCTGGCGGCTCAACGCGTAACGGTCGCGATTCTGAAGCAAGGCGTCTAGGTGTAAAACGTTTTGGTGGTGAATCTGTATTGGCAGGTAGCATTATTATTCGTCAGCGTGGCACTAGATTCCATGCTGGTAGTAATGTTGGTTGTGGTCGCGATCATACCCTATTTGCATTGGCTGACGGAAAAGTTAAATTTGAAATTAAAGGACCAAAAAATCGTAAATATGTCAGTATCAAAGCTGAATAAGTTTTTTTTGATCTTTAAATAGCGTTTAAAAAAGCCCTGCAATTTTGCGGGGCTTTTTATATTAGCTTATGTGATACCATCTCTGGGTAAAACTACCATCTAGCGTATAATGTCTAGTATGCGGAGAAAAGATAATGAAATTTGTTGATGAAGCCAAAATATTAGTTATAGCTGGCGATGGCGGCAATGGCTGCGTTAGCTTCCGCCGTGAAAAATATATCCCTAAGGGTGGGCCTGATGGTGGAGATGGTGGAGATGGTGGAGATATTTATCTGTTGGCTGATGAAAATCTTAATACGTTGATCGATTATCGATTTGAAACAATCTTCCAAGCTGAGCGGGGACAGAATGGTCAAAGTCGTGATTGTACTGGCAAACGTGGTCAAGATAAGACCATTAAAGTCCCGGTTGGCACGCGAATACGTGATTTTTCAACCAGAAAAATAGTTGGTGATATGACGCGTCACGGGCAACGTTTAATGGTTGCGAAAGGTGGATTTCATGGTTTAGGTAATACCCGATTTAAATCATCAGTCAACCGTGCTCCCCGTCAAAAAACGATGGGAACGAAAGGTGAAACAAGAGAATTGCTACTTGAATTGATTTTATTGGCTGATGTAGGCATGCTAGGTATGCCGAATGCCGGTAAATCGACTTTCATTCGTTCAGTCTCGGCGGCGAAATCCAAAGTTGCCGATTATCCATTTACTACTTTGGTGCCGAGTTTGGGCGTAGTACGCATGGATAGTGAGCAAAGCTTTGTTATTGCTGATATCCCTGGTTTAATTGAAGGAGCGGCAGAAGGAATAGGTCTTGGCATTCGTTTCTTAAAGCATTTGGAACGTTGCACGATACTTCTGCATCTTATTGATATTTGTCCTATTGATGGTTCTGATCCAGCTCAAAATGCCAAAATAATTGATGCGGAACTGGAAAAATATAGTGAGAAATTAGCACAAAAACCACGGTGGTTAGTTTTTAACAAAATTGATCTTTTGACCCCTCCAAGAGACTAATGACGGTATAAAAACTATTGTTGAAGCTTTAGGATGGCAAGACAAGTATTATCAGATTTCTGCGATAAATCAGCTAGGTGTTAAAACACTTTGTTGGGATATTATGACGTTTATCCAAGCCCATCCTCAAAATATATCGGTAGATAGCACAGGATCCGATAAAGCTGAATTTATGTGGGATTATTATCACAAAGAACAGCTACTTGATAATGAAACGGATCTGGATGACGACGATTGGAATGAAGACGATGAACAGGGAATCGTCTTCATTTATAAGCGTTAATTAATGCGAATTATTTTTTAGCGGGTATCGAGTAGATACCCTTTTTTTACTATTAGTAATTACGATAAAGATCTTTATAGAGATGGCTTTCAAAACGGAAAAGCGGAATACGGCGACTATTATATTGCGCTGGTGGAAAGCTATAAGCTGAAATAAACTGCATGAAAGCGATACGCTGACCACTTTGTGCGGTAATGAAGCCGACGGAGGTTATATACTCCTTGTAAAGCACCGGTTTTAGCTGAGACCTTACCATTCGTTGTCTAAGCCACCACGATAACGTAAAGTACCATCATGACCAGCTAATAGTAACATAGCAATGAAGTTTAGTTGGTTATCATGTTTAGTAATATATTGCAAAATAGACATCATAGCCGTTGGTGTAATTAAATTGTGACGAGATAGTCCTGAACCATCTACTATAATCGTATTAGCTAAGTTAATATTGGCTTTCTGTTTTAAAATCTGGCTGATAGCATCGGAGCCAGAAGACCAGGTACCTGGGACACCATAATATTCACGGCCTATGGTTCTAAAGATCGCATCAGCTATCATATTATCAGATTTTTTTTAACATTATTGTCAGCAAATGATGTAACGGTTTAGATTTTGTCGTGGCCAGGATATTTCCTGCTATGGTAGGCAAATGGCGTTGTTTAATGTGCCCGGTAATCGTGATTTTGGCATCTATCAGGTTAATTTTTATAATAGCTCCTGCATAACTTGCGCCGTTTTGAACGGCAAATGCTAATGGTAGCGGTTCAGCGCGTTGAGTTAAGCAACCCTTTAATATATAACGGTTTAGTTCTCCTGGTATAACGTCTAATGCGCAATAACGTGCATCAGTTGAACCTTTTGCTAGCGTAATAACTTGACTGAAGATATTAATAGGGTAAAAAGAGGCAGTATGGACATGTGCGATATCGCCAGGTTTCTAACCACTATGTAAAGTGGCTGAAAAACAGTTTTTATCGATAATAGCGGCGCTTGGTGGAGCACTAAAACATTGTGTCACATACATTCCATACCCACCCTGGAGCCTTATCGTGGCCAGCGAAGGCTGATATATCGATGATTAAATCGCCTTCAACTTGTTCAATACCAAGTTGTTTTAATTCAGCTACCATGTTGCGAATTTGTTGGCGCGTTAAGGTTGGATCGCCAGTGAAGCGTACAACCAAATCACTTTTTAAACGATGATCGATAATTTTTCCTTCAGTTTCGAAATGGGTGACAAATTGATAATCGCGACCTAATTGAAGTAATGCGGCTAGTGCGGTAATAATTTTTTGAGTACTTGCAGGTAGTGCCATTTGTTGGCTATGGTAATCAAACAATGGGGTATCACTCCCCACTTTTTGCGCGATAAAAGAGAGATTTGTACCAGCAGGCAGATAATTAATATAGTTTTCAATTGGTGCTGATAGCGCCTGATTGAATATGAAAAGTAGGTTAAATAACCAATATGATCTTCCAATTTAAAAAAAAGCCATAAGTGCTATATATAAAAGTAGACATAATAGACATACTAAAGTGTAATGCAGAAAAAAGTAAACGGTGACCTAGCATTAAGTGTGCGTTAGAATGGTTAATTAAATGATAGAATAATAAAGTTGTAAATTAATAGTTAACAAGGTTTGCCCCCTTTTTTGTTTGCCCAGAATGTTGTTTTGTCAGAAGTGCTAATTTGCTTTAATGACAGAAAAATCAGGAAGATATTTAATTTTTATTTAGGAAAGAATCAGAGGCACTTATTAATGAAACAGATTCCAATGACGGTACGTGGCGTAGACAAGCTGCGTAAAGAGTTAGAATTTTTAAAGAATATTCGCCGTCCTGAAATTATTGCTGCTATTACAGAAGCACGTGAACATGGTGATTTGAAAGAAAATGCAGAATATCATGCAGCGCGTGAGCAGCAAGGGTTTTGCGAAGGGCGTATCCAAGAAATTGAGGCTAAATTGTCTCATACGCAAGTTATTGATGTAACAAAAATGAAAAATGAGGGTCGTGTAATATTCGGCGCGACAGTTACCGTATTTAATGTAACGACAAATGAAGATCAGATTTATCGTATTGTGGGTGATGATGAAGCCGACATCAAAGAAAATCTCATTTCTGTTAATTCGCCAATAGCTCGCGGCCTGATCGGTAAGACTATGGATGATGTGGCAGTTATCAACACCCCTGGAGGTGAAGTTGAATATGAAATTTTACGAGTGGAATATATTTGATTTTCATTTTATCTTAAAGTGTTATGTTCTTGAGTTAATTCAAAAGTAAAAGAGGCCAAAGCGGCCTTTTTGACCCTGAAGTGGGATGGCATTTTTGTATAAATGTAGAAAACTTATTTAGGTAAAATGATCTTGCGTGCTTCAGAAGGGCGATAGGGTATAAAAATTTTACCAATAATTTGCACATTGATAGCATCGGTTTCTCGAACAATAGCGTTAGCTATCAAATTTTTGCTTTCGCGATCTTGATTTTAATAATTTCATGATATGACAAAGATTGTTCGATTTCAGCTAAAATACCTTCAGTTAAACCATTGTTACCTATCATTACAACAGGGTTTAGATGATAAGCAAGGCTTTTTAGATATTGTATTTGCTTTTTATTAAGAGTCATTGTTTTTTGCTTTAGTGGGATTGAAAACAGTACATTCTACCGCCACCTTTTAGTTATCACCATAAATTCTATAATTTTGGTATATCGAAAATGGCAGAGATCAGTGTTATTTTATAAGTATAGTTGGAAAAACAATGGCTAATAAAAAGTGTTCAGCAAGCTCTAGTCGTTGGTTGCAGGAACATTTTAGTGATAAATACGTTCTTCAAGCACAAAAAAAAGGGTTTCGCTCGCGTGCATGGTTTAAATTGGATGAGATCCAGCAGCAGCAGAGTGATAAAATATTTAAACCTGGTATGACCGTTGTTGATTTAGGGGCAGCGCCTGGTGGTTGGTCTCAATATGCAGTAAGCAAAGTTGGCCAGACGGGGCGGGTTATTGCATGTGATTTATTACTAATGGATCACATCGGATGTGTTGATTTCTTACAAGGAGATTTTCGGGATGAGCAGATATTAAAGGCATTACTTGAACGAGTTGGTGATAAAAAAGTCCAGGTTGTTATGTCTGATATGGCTCCCAATATGAGTGGGGCACCTGCTGTCGATATTCCTCGATCCATGTATCTGGTTGAGCTAGCGTTGGATATGTGTCGCGATGTACTGGCTACTGGGGGAAGTTTTATTGTTAAAGTATCTCAGGGAGAAGGCTTTGATGAATATCTGAGGGAAATTCGCTCTCGATTTTTGAAAGTTAAAATTCGTAAACCAGATGCTTCACGTTCACGTGAAGTGTACATTGTAGCGACAGGACACAAAATATAGTACCCTGTACGTTATTTATTTAACATAGTTGTAATGAAGAGGTTCATCCCTTGAGTGACATGGCGAAAAACCTGATTCTCTGGGTAGTCATTGCGGTAGTCCTGATGTCTCTATTCCAGAGTTTTGGTCCTAGCGATTCGAATAGTCGCAGGGTGGATTATTCTACCTTTATGAATGAGTTAACTCAGGATCAGATACGTGAAGTGCGGATTTCTGATCGTGAAATTAGTGTTAAGAAAACGGATAACAGTCGTTATACGACTTATATTCCAGTGCGAGAGGATCCAAGATTGTTGGATACCTTGCTTGAAAGGCATGTCACCGTCATTGGTGAACCACCTCAAGAGCAAAGTTTCTTAGCGACTATTTTCATTTCCTGGTTCCCAATGCTTTTACTAATTGGGGTTTGGATCTTTTTTATGCGTCAGATGCAAGGAGGAGGTGGCAAAGGTGCTATGTCCTTTGGTAAGAGTAAGGCGCGCATGCTGACAGAAGATCAAATTAAAACCACTTTTGCTGATATTGCCGGTTGTGATGAAGCGAAAGAAGAAGTTGGTGAACTAGTTGAATATTTGCGTGAACCGGGGCGTTTTCAAAAATTAGGTGGTAAGATTCCTAAGGGAATTTTGATGGTAGGGCCACCGGGAACAGGTAAAACTTTATTGGCAAAAGCCATTGCTGGTGAAGCAAAAGTTCCTTTTTTTACTATTTCCGGTTCAGATTTCGTAGAAATGTTCGTTGGTGTTGGTGCTTCTCGAGTTCGTGATATGTTTGAACAAGCAAAGAAAGCCGCGCCTTGTATTATATTTATTGACGAAATCGATGCGGTTGGCCGCCAACGTGGCGCAGGTTTGGGAGGAGGGCACGATGAACGTGAACAAACTCTTAACCAAATGTTGGTAGAGATGGATGGATTTGAAGGTAATGAAGGTATTATTGTTATTGCCGCTACCAACCGTCCCGATGTGTTAGATCCGGCATTATTGCGTCCTGGACGTTTTGATCGGCAGGTTGTTGTGGGTTTGCCTGATGTACGTGGTCGTGAGCAGATTTTGAAAGTTCATATGCGCCGTGTACCTTTAGATCCTAGTGTTGATGCTTCAGTATTGGCACGAGGCACACCTGGTTTTTCTGGTGCTGATTTAGCTAATTTAGTTAATGAAGCCGCCCTTTTTGCCGCACGCGGAAATAAGCGTGTTGTCACGATGGTGGAATTCGAAAAGGCAAAAGACAAGATCATGATGGGTGCTGAACGTCGCTCTATGGTGATGACAGAAGAACAAAAAGAATCTACGGCTTATCATGAGGCTGGCCATGCGATTATAGGACGTATTGTTCCAGAACATGATCCTGTTCATAAAGTGACAATTATCCCACGTGGTCGTGCGTTAGGTGTCACATTCTTCTTGCCAGAAGGTGATCAAATTAGTGCGAGTCGGCAAAAGCTAGAAAGTCAAATTTCTACGCTTTACGGCGGCAGATTAGCTGAAGAAATTATTTACGGTTCAGAAAAGGTATCTACTGGCGCGTCAAATGACATTAAAGTAGCAACTAATCTTGCTCGTAATATGGTGACGCAATGGGGTTTTTCTGAGAAATTAGGGCCATTGCTCTATGCCGAAGAAGAAGGTGAGGTTTTCCTGGGCCGTTCGGTTGCTAAAGCTAATCATATGTCAGACGAAACTGCGCGAGCAATTGATGAAGAGATCAAGGCAATTATTGATCGTAATTATAAACGAGCTCGTCAGATTTTGAATGAACACATGGATATTTTGCATGCGATGAAGGATGCATTGATGAAATATGAAACCATTGATGCACCTCAAATTGATGATTTGATGAATCGCCGTCCAGTTAGAGCTCCAGCTGGCTGGGATGATAATGATAGTAATCCTGCTGCAACATCCTCATCACAAAGAGAGCCAGAAAAGAATATTTCTGCCGCTCAGGGTGAAGATAATGTGCAAGAAAATGATAATGGAAGTAACACAGAGAATCGTTAATGATCATTGGTTCTCTATGTGAAATGAATAAATGATTGAAACCCCAGGACAACCTGGGGTTTTGTTTGGTTGAGTAAGGTGATTATGAAAATTACTGCCCGAAAAATAAAGCTTGATCTTAATTGTCCTATCGTTATGGGAATATTAAATGTTACTCCAGACTCTTTTTCTGATGGTGGTATATACAATCGTTATGACTATGCGCTCAAGCATGTAGCTAGTATGGTTAACTATGGTGCGGCAATTATCGATATTGGTGGTGAATCAACCCGTCCGGGTGCTAGTGAAGTCAATCTACAGCAAGAACTTGATCGAGTTATCCCAATAATCGAAGCAGTAACTGACCGTTTTGATGTTTGGGTTTCTGTTGATACATCTAAAGCTGTTGTCATTACAGAGGCAACTAGAGCAGGTGCGCATATTATTAATGATGTTCGGTCGCTACATGAACCGGGTGCATTAGAAGCTGCGGCTGAAACAGGATTACCGATCTGTATTATGCATATGTTAGGTCAACCTAAGACAATGCAACAAACACCCGATTATAAAAATGTGGTTGCAAAAGTAAAACAGTATTTATCAGATGAAATTGAACGTTGTGAAGCTGCTGGCATTGCAAAAAATCGTTTGATTATTGATCCAGGTTTCGGTTTTGGTAAAAACTTGGTGCATAATTATCAATTATTAGCGAAATTGAATGAATTTCATGCTTTAGAAGTGCCACTACTAGTTGGTATGTCACGTAAATCTATGATTGGTGAACTATTAGATGTACGACTAGAGGAACGGCTTATTGGCGGTATCGCATGCGCAGTTATCGCAGCTATGCAGGGAGCACAGATTATTCGTGCTCATGATGTGAAAGAAACTGTACAGGCTATGAAGATTGTTCAAGCAACCCTTTCAGTAAAGGAAACAGATGATTATGAGTAAGCGCAAATATTTTGGCACCGATGGTATTCGTGGCAAAGTAGGAGAAAACCCAATTACCCCTGATTTTGTTTTGAAATTGGGTTGGGCAGCGGGAAAGGTTTTAGCGCGGCATGGTTCTCGTAAAATAATCATAGGTAAAGATACACGCATTTCAGGTTACATGTTGGAGTCATCTTTAGAAGCGGGTCTTGCAGCAGCAGGGTTATCAGCTGCATTTACAGGTCCTATGCCTACACCAGCGATTGCTTATTTAACACGCACATACCGTGCTGAAGCAGGTATTGTCATTTCTGCTTCCCATAATCCCTATTATGATAATGGTATTAAATTCTTTTCGATTGATGGCACTAAGTTACCTGATGATGTAGAAGAAGCAATAGAAGCTGAGATGGAGAAACCACTTACTTGTGTTGAGTCTGCCGAATTAGGACGAGCGAGTCGCATTGTTGATGCTGCTGGGCGTTATATAGAGTATTGCAAAGGGACTTTTCCCAGTGACCAAAGTCTAAGTGGATTAAAAATAGTTTTAGATTGTGCTAATGGCGCAACATATCATATTGCCCCGAATGTTTTAACTGAGCTTGGTGCGGAAGTCATCGCAATCGGCTGTGAACCAAATGGACTGAATATTAATGAGGGTTGTGGCGCGACTGATGTTACGCTATTACAAAAACGTCTGGCAACAGAAAAAGCGGATATTGGTCTTGCTTTTGATGGTGATGGTGATCGCGTAATAATGGTTGATCATCGTGGTAATAGAATAGATGGTGATCAAATTCTTTATATTATTGTGTGTGATGCACTTCGACAAGGTCAATTGCACGGTGGAGTTGTTGGCACTTTAATGAGTAATATGGGATTAGAATTAGCCCTGCAACAGTTGGATATACCTTTTATCAGGGCAAAAGTTGGCGATCGTTATGTTCTCGAAAAATTACAAGAGCAAGGATGGCGGCTTGGTGCTGAAAATTCAGGCCATATTATTTTGTTAGATAAAACGACAACAGGTGATGGGATTATTGCTGGTTTACAAGTTCTAAGTGCGATGATCCGTAATAATATGAGTCTTTATGATCTCTGTTGTGAGATTAAATTGATGCCTCAGGTATTAATAAATGTGCGTTTTTCCGGTAGCCATAATCCATTGGCCACAGAAGATGTTTTAAATGTGGTAAACCAAGTGGAAAAAGAACTAGCAGGTAGAGGACGGGTTTTATTGCGTAAATCAGGTACCGAGCCTTTAATTCGTATCATGGTGGAAGGTGAAAATGAAAAGCAGGTTACCTCAATGGTTAATCGCATTGCTGAAGTGGTTAAGCAAGTGAAATAAATCATAATATTTTTACAAAAGATCATATGGTTGTATAAGTATTATGTCATTTTTCGCCAACTGGCTTTGGAGAACAACTTTTGTTGTTTTTTTCTACAAACAGTACGATGAGATAAAAAATAATCTTGCTTGTCAGCTAAGGTTTGGTTAGTATTCAAAACCGCTCCTTAAAGTAACGACTTAAGGAGGAAGTTGCAATAGATAGGTTTTTCCGAGCTTTATTGTCAAATAGGTAGTTAGCTATGTACATAACCATTTTGGTTATCTTTTTATTAGTCTCAATTGCGCTGATTGGTATGGTCATGCTGCAACAAGGGAAAGGTGCTGATATGGGAGCTTCATTCGGTGCAGGTGCTTCTGCAACATTATTTGGTTCATCAGGATCAGGTAATTTTATGACGCGGATAACGGCTATCTTTGCAACATTATTCTTTGTTATCAGTTTAATTTTAGGGAATTTAACTGCTAGTAAAAGTGTGACTGGAGGCAAATGGGAAAACATTGGTGAACCTGTTAAAGTTGAGAAACCAGTGGGAGTTCCTACAGCGCCTGTAGCACCAACAAGTGATATCCCTCATTAATTAAGCAACAGTTTGTGTAGTGAGTGAGGCTGTTATTAAAAAATTGTCTTACTGGTGTGCCGAGCTGGTGAAATTGGTATACACGCTACCTTGAGGTGGTAGTGCCTATAAAACGGGCGTACGGGTTCAAGTCCCGTTCTCGGCACCATTTTAAAAGATAGCTTGCGTTTCGCATATTATAAGCGTAAAATCTGCGGAATTTCCGAACGCGGGGTGGAGCAGGCAGGTAGCTCGTCGGGCTCATAACCCGAAGGTCGTTGGTTCAAATCCGGCTCCCGCAACCACTTCTTAGCATATGATCTATTTCAGGCGTCTTATTGGATTATTTTCGTTTGGAAGAGTCCTGAGTAAGGGGTTATAAACCTACTGGAAGTGTATAGGGTCCAGTTGCATAAAGCCCCGGTTTTCGGGGTTTTTTGTTATTTAAAACAGAATTACTGGGCTTTTAGCCCTTTTTTTATGTCTGGGGATGGGGTTTGTCCACGTTAGAGCAAAAATTAATATCTATGATTTCAGTGCCGGTAGAAGCTCTAGGTTTTGAATTTGTTGGTCTGGAGTTTATTCGAGCACGTGTTTCGACATTACGCGTTTATATTGATAATGAAAATGGTATTACCGTTGATGATTGTGCCGAAGTTAGCCATCAGGTCAGGTCAGTATTGGATGTTGAAGATCCGATCTCAGAGCTCTATAACCTAGAAATATCTTCACCAGGACTTGAGCGTCCGCTCTTTACTGTTACACACTATCAGCATTGTATTGGTAAAGAAGTGAATTTAATATTAAGAATAGCAATGCAGAACCGTCGTAAATGGCGAGGTATAATTAAAGCTGTTGATGACGAAATGATTACGGTTACTGTGGATGGCAAGGACGAAGTGTTTGCACTGAAAAACATCCAGAAAGCTAACCTGGTACCCCATTTTTAATAAAGTTCAATGAGGCAACTAGGATGAATAAAGAAATTCTGGCTGTTGTGGAAGCGGTTTCTAATGAAAAATCGCTTCCTCGCGAAAAAATCTTTGAAGCGCTTGAAACCGCATTAGCAACAGCTACTAAGAAAAAATATGAACAAGAGATTGATGTTCGCGTTAATATTGATCGTAAAACGGGAGATTTTGATACATTTCGTCGTTGGTTGGTAGTTGAAGAAGTCACACAGCCGACACGTGAAATTACTTTAGATGCGGCAAAATTTGAAGACTCAGAGATTAATTTAGGCGATTATGTAGAGGATCAAATAGAGTCTGTTACCTTTGACCGCATTACCACTCAAACGGCAAAACAGGTTATTGTTCAAAAGGTACGTGAAGCTGAGAGAGCGATGGTTGTCGAACAATTTCGTGAGCAGCAAGGTGAAATCATTACCGGGGTGATAAAAAAAGTTAATCGTGAAAATATTACCTTAGATTTAGGTAATAATGCCGAAGCGGTAATTTTACGGGAAGATATGTTACCACGTGAAAACTTTCGACCAGGTGACCGTGTGCGTGGTGTATTGTATGATGTACGCCCAGAAGCGCGTGGAGCGCAGCTGTTTGTTAGCCGTTCTCGTCCTGAAATGTTAGTAGAATTATTTCGCATAGAAGTACCGGAAATCGGTGAAGAAATTATTGAAATTAAAGCCGCTGCTCGTGACCCAGGATCGCGGGCAAAAATTGCCGTAAAAACGAATGATAAACGCATCGATCCAGTAGGCGCTTGTGTTGGGATGCGTGGTGCAAGGGTGCAAGCAGTATCAAGCGAACTTGGAGGAGAGCGTATTGATATTGTTTTGTGGGATCATAATCCTGCACAATTTGTGATTAATGCGATGGCGCCAGCTGACGTTGCCTCTATTGTCGTTGATGAAGATAAATGTACGATGGATGTTGCCGTTGAAAGTAGTAATTTGGCTCAGGCAATTGGCCGCAATGGACAAAACGTTCGCTTAGCTTCCCAGTTACTGAAAAAGCATCGTGGAGATGACAGATGGGAATTGAATGTAATGACCGCGGAAGAACTTGAAGCTAAACATCAAGCAGAGGCACATGCATCTATTGATTCTTTTGTTAAGCACCTTGATATTGATGAAGAATTCGCTACTGCTCTCGTTGAAGAAGGTTTTTCTACATTAGAAGAATTAGCTTATGTACCAATCAAAGAACTATTAGAAATTGAAAATCTTGATGAGACAACGATTGAAGTTTTGCGTGAAAGAGCGAAAGCAGCGCTGACGACATTAGAATTGGCTCAAAAAGAGAGTATGGGTGATAATCAGCCAACTGAGGATCTGTTAAATCTACCAGGTATGAATCATGCTTTAGCAATGAACCTAGCTGCTCATGGTATTTGTACATTCGAAGATCTTGCCGAGCAGGGGATCGACGATCTGAGAGATATTGAAGAAGGTCTGAATGATGAACTGGCTGGTGAAATTATTATGGCTGCGCGCAATATTTGCTGGTTTGGCAACGATCCAAAATAATTTGTAGCAGGAAGGAACAGAATGGCAGATGAAACTGTAAAATCATTGGCAGCAGAGATTCAAACTTCAGTTGAACGCTTGGTACAGCAGTTTGCTGATGCCGGGATAAAGAAAACTGAAAATGACGCTGTTACTCAAAATGAAAAAGAAACTTTACTTGCATACTTAAATCGTGAAGATGGGACGACAGGTAACCAGACTGGCAAATTAACACTACAGCGAAAAACTCGCAGCACACTAAGTGTACCGAGTACTGGCGGAAAAAGTAAATCAGTCAACATTGAGGTCCGTAAAAAGCGCACATATGTTGACCGCGATGTCTTGGAAAAAGCGAAAGCTGAAGAACAAGTGAAGCATGAAGCGGAAGAGCAAGCAAAGTGCGAAGCAGCGGAAAAAGAGAAAGTGAAACAAAGTAAAAATAATCCAAAAACAGCTAAATCCAGTCAAGATTCAGCTGGTTATACTGAAAAACAGCGTCGCGAAGCTGAGGTAGCAGAGCTTAAACGTAAAGCTGAAGAAGAGATGCGACGTAAGGTTGAAGCGGAAGCTAAACGTGTTGCCGAAGAAGCTCGTCGTATGGCAGAGGAAAACTCCAATCGTTGGAGTAGTGATGACGAAACAGAAGATAATGTAGATTATCATACTACGACTTCTCGTCATGCTCGTGAAGCAGAAGATGAAAATGATGCCCAAGAAGAAGGCCGTCGCGCCCGAAATCGAGGTGGAAAGGCTACTCGGCAGAAAAAAAATAATAAACATTCTGAAAAAGCTGATCGCGAAGAAGAGCGAGCGGTTGGTCGTACGAATAAAACCAAAGGTAAACAGAAAAAAACCAGTTTATTACAGCAAAGTTTCACAAAACCGGTTGCGGTTATTAACCGCGATGTTGTGATTGGCGAAACTATCTCGGTTGCTGAATTAGCGAATAAGATGGCAATTAAAGGCTCGCAAGTTGTCAAGACCATGATGAAAATGGGCGCTATGGTGACCATCAATCAGGTTGTTGATCAAGAAACAGCGCAACTTGTGGCAGAGGAAATGGGGCATAAAGTTATTTTACGACGTGAAAACGAGCTGGAAGAAGCGATTTTAAATGATCGTGATACCGGTGAAGCAGTTGCAGAACCTCGAGCGCCAGTCGTAACGATCATGGGGCATGTTGACCATGGTAAAACTTCATTACTTGACTATATTCGTTCAACTAAAGTTGCATCGGGTGAAGCCGGCGGCATTACCCAGCACATAGGTGCCTATCATGTTGAAACAGATAAAGGCATGATTACCTTCTTAGATACACCAGGACATGCTGCATTTACTTCAATGCGCGCGCGCGGTGCTAAAGCAACGGATATTGTTGTTTTGGTCGTTGCGGTGGATGATGGTGTGATGCCTCAGACGATAGAAGCTATTCAGCATGCCAAGGCCGCTAATGTGCCGGTTGTCGTTGCAGTTAATAAAATTGATAAACACGAAGCTGATCCTGATCGCGTCAAAAATGAGCTGTCGCAATATGGTGTTGTAGCTGAAGAGTGGGGTGGCGAAAATCAATTTATCAATGTATCTGCCAAAAAAGGGACAGGCATTGATGAATTATTAGAAGCTATCTTATTACAAGCTGAAGTATTAGAACTCAAAGCGGTTCGTACTGGAATGGCAAGTGGTGTTGTTATCGAGTCTTATTTGGACAAAGGTCGCGGATCGGTTGCGACGATTTTAGTTCAGGAAGGCACCCTTAATAAAGGTGACATTGTACTATGTGGTTTTGAGTATGGCCGTATTCGTGCAATGCGTAATGAATTAGGTGAAGATATTCAGTCTGCGGGGCCATCGATTCCGGTTGAAATTCTGGGGTTATCAAATGTACCTTCAGCAGGTGATGAAGCAACGGTTGTCCGTGATGAAAAGAAAGCGCGTGAGGTTGCACTTTATCGTCAAGGTAAATTCCGAGAAGTAAAATTGGCACGCCAGCAGAAGTCAAAACTAGAAAACATGTTTGCTAATATGGAAGATGGTAAGATTTCTGAGTTAAATATTGTATTAAAAACCGATGTACAAGGTAGCTGTGAAGCCATTACTGATTCGTTGCAAAAATTATCAACTGATGAAGTGAAAGTAAAAATTATTGGTTCAGGTGTGGGTGGTATTACAGAAACCGATGTTACATTGGCTGCTGCTTCTAATGCAATTATCATTGGTTTCAATGTGCGCGCCGATACTGCAGCAAGACGCATTGTTGAAAGTGAAAATTTGGATCTACGCTATTACTCGGTTATTTATAGTCTTATCGATGAGATCAAACAGGCGATGAGTGGTATGTTGGAGCCTGAATATAAACAGCAAATTATTGGATTAGCTGAAGTCCGTCATGTATTTAAATCACCCAAATTTGGGGCCATTGCTGGTTGTATGGTTGTTGAAGGCATAATCAAGCGTAATAACCCTATCCGTGTATTGCGAGATAATGTGGTTATTTATGAAGGTGAATTGGAATCATTACGTCGCTTTAAAGATGATGTCAACGAAGTACGCAATGGTATGGAGTGTGGTATTGGTGTGAAGAATTATAATGATGTACGTGTTGGTGATATGATAGAAGTATTTGAAATCATTGAAGTGAAACGTTCTATTGATAATTAATGCCCTTCTTTATTGATGATTATTAAAAGGCCATAACATCAGTTATGGCCTTTTAGTTAAAGAGTTATAGATAACCATTTAGATTGGGTATATTGGTTATTGATTGTTGCGATGAGATTAATTCTATTATGATAAATAATAATTAATATTTATTTAATATAAGAATAAAATAGATATAAGTATTGAATTTTAATATATATATCATAATAATTAATGGTCATTATATTTTAGTTTTACCCTTGTGAGGAGATATCATAATGGCAAAAGAGTTTGGTCGTGCTCAGCGTGTTGCCCAGGAAATACAAAAAGAGATCGCTATTATTCTTCATCGAGAAATTAAAGATCCACGTGTTAAAATGGCTACTGTCTCAGGGGTGGAAGTTTCTCGCGATTTGGCTTATGCCAAAGTATTCGTGACTTTTTTAAACATATCAGCAAAAGAACATGAAACAGATATGGTTAAAAATGGTATTAAAGTATTGAATGGCGATATGGCGAAACATATTCGTTCTTTGTTGGGTAAAGCGATGCGTTTACGTATTGTTCCTGAATTAACTTTTTTTTATGATAGCTCTTTGGTGGAAGGTATGTGTATGTCTAATTTAGTTAGCAACGTGATCCGTGATGATGAAAAGCGCCTTCATACTAAAAAAGATGATAAAGAGAGCAAGTAATGAGGCTTCGTCGTGGTCGTGAGGTTCACGGAGTATTGTTATTAGATAAACCGGCAGAACTTTCATCTAATGACGCTTTGCAGAAAGTATGTCGTTTATTTAATGCAAAAAAAGCCGGTCATACAGGAGTACTTGATCCTTTAGCAACTGGCATGTTGCCGATTTGTTTGGGTGAAGCAACCAAATTTTCACAATTTTTACTTGATTCTGATAAACGCTATCGGGTTATTGCTCGTTTAGGACAGCGTACTGATACTTCTGATGCGCATGGTAAAATAATTTGTCAACGCCCTATCGAAATAACACAGCTGCAACTTGATAAGGCATTAGATCAATTTCGTGGTAATTTAATCCAAATACCGTCTATGTATTCTGCGCTTAAATATCAGGGTAAGTCACTCTATGAATATGCCCGTCAGGGGATTACTATTGAACGTGAAGGCCGGCCGATTACTGTTTATGATTTACAATTTGAGCGTTGGCAAAAGAATGAACTGGAATTAACAATTC
The DNA here is from genome assembly GCF_900343025.1 of Arsenophonus endosymbiont of Aleurodicus floccissimus. GTDB lineage: Bacteria > Pseudomonadota > Gammaproteobacteria > Enterobacterales > Enterobacteriaceae > Arsenophonus. Next base: position 117,240 of record NZ_OUND01000003.1, read on the forward strand.
ATTGTTCTAAAGGAACTTATATACGAACTATTATTGATGATTTAGGTGAATTGTTGGGTTGTGGTGCTCATGTTATTTATCTAAGGCGCTTACAGGTAGCTAGTTATCCCACTGAACGTATGGTAACAATAGAACAATTATATACCCTTAAGCAGCAAGTGGAATTAGGGACAACTTCTCTGGAGGCACAATTAGATCCTTTATTATTACCAATGGATACAGCAGTTAATCGTTTTCCTGAAATCAATATTTCATCGATTGTTGCAAGCTATTTTAAACAAGGGCAAGCGGTTGTTGTTGCTAACCATCGGCTTTCCGAAGGTAATAAAGTTCGCGTAACAAAAGGTGATATGCATAAATTTATTGGTATTGCTGAGATCGATGAACAAAATAGGATAGCACCTCGTCGTTTAGTGGTGGAAAGTGTTTGATAGGATTTAGATGTAATCTTGCGTTATGATTAATTGAAGCGTAAAATAGGTTAGCATTTGTTCGGGAATGGCTGAATTAGAGATTGGCTTTCCTTATGTTTAATGGAAAATTTGGAGTTATTTATGTCTCTAAGTACCGAAGCGAAAGCGCAAATTATCTCAGACTATGGCCGTGATAAAAATGATACGGGTTCTAGTGAAGTTCAGGTTGCTCTATTAACTGCGGAGATCAATCATTTGCAAGGTCACTTTGTCAAGCACAAGAAAGATCACCACAGCCGTCGAGGGCTGTTGCGTATGGTTGCTCAGCGTCGTAAGCTATTGAATTATCTTAAGGGTAAAGATGTTGCTCATTATACCACACTTATTGAGCGCTTAGGATTACGTCGCTGATTAGTTGGTTTCAAAAGAAAAGGGGCCTACTGGCCCCTTTTCTGCTAGAAAGCGGAAAAAATTTTTAGAATTGGTTTACACTTACAAAATGATTTTAGGAAATAGATTTTTGTCAATTTATTTCTAAATAATGTGAGCTTCTTTAGCTACAACCGGTTCGCGCGGCTAATGACAATACTGATATTCACAAAATAAGTAAAAATATTCAGTATTGTCATTAGTCGCGAGAATGTAGCAAGAAAGGAAATATTGGTGTTGTTATATAAATAAACAGTTATTAAAAGGGTATTATTTTGCTTAATCCTATTGTTCGTAAATTTCAATATGGCCAGCATACCGTCACTATCGAAACGGGTATGATGGCGCGTCAAGCGACTGCTGCAGTTATGGTTAATATGGATGATACAGCCGTATTTGTCACTGTTGTTGGGCAGAAAAAAGTGAAAGAAGGGCAGGATTTCTTTCCGCTGACAGTTAACTATCAGGAACGATCTTATGCTGCCGGCCGAATCCCCGGTAGTTTTTTCCGTCGTGAAGGTCGTCCTGGTGAAGGTGAAACACTGATAGCCAGACTGATTGATCGTCCACTTCGTCCCTTGTTTCCAGAGGGATTTGTCAATGAAATACAAATTATTGCTACGGTTGTATCCATTAATCCGCAAGTGAATCCAGATATTGTTGCTATGATCGGCGCCTCTGCTGCATTATCTATATCGGGTATTCCATTTAATGGCCCTATTGGTGCAGCGCGTGTTGGTTATATTGATGACCAGTATGTTTTAAATCCCACCGTTTATGAGTTGAAAAGCAGTCGCTTAGATTTAGTTGTCGCAGGTACGTCGAGTACGGTACTAATGGTAGAGTCTGAAGCTGATTTATTGACGGAAGAGCAGATGCTTGGTGCGGTTGTTTTTGGTCACGAGCAACAGCAAATCGTGATTGATAATATTAATGCCCTGGCAGCCGAAACGGGTAAAGAAAAATGGGATTGGCAGCCTGAAGCGATTAATGAAGAATTACATAATCGTATTGCTCAATTAGCTGAACAGCGGTTAGGTGATGCTTATCGTATTAATGAAAAACAAGAACGTTACACTAACGTTGATGCAATTAAAGAAGATGTCGCTAATGCGCTTTTGGTAGAAAATGAATCTTTAGATGTTGCTGAGATAAACGATATTCTTTCTGGTTTAGAGAAAAAAGTTGTCCGTACGCGGGTATTAAAAGGTGAACGGCGGATTGATGGGCGAGAAAAAGACATGGTACGTGCACTTGATGTCCGTACGGGTGTATTACCTCGTACCCATGGTTCAGCATTATTTACGCGCGGAGAAACGCAGGCGTTGGTCACGGCAACTCTTGGTACTGAACGTGATGCGCAAGTTATTGACGAGCTGATGGGTGAATATACCGATCGTTTTCTATTCCATTATAATTTTCCACCTTATTCAGTAGGTGAAACAGGCATGGTCGGTTCGCCAAAAAGGCGTGAAATTGGCCATGGGCGTTTGGCTAAGCGTGGAGTATTGGCGGTGATGCCGAACCAGTCAGAGTTTCCCTATACTGTACGTGTAGTGTCTGAAATTACTGAATCTAATGGCTCTTCTTCTATGGCTTCCGTCTGTGGGGCATCATTAGCATTAATGGATGCCGGTGTTCCAATTAAGGCAGCGGTAGCCGGTATTGCAATAGGATTAGTGAAAGAAAACGATGATTTTGTTGTGCTTTCCGATATCTTGGGTGATGAAGATCATTTAGGCGATATGGATTTTAAAGTCGCGGGTAGTCGTGAAGGTATTAGTGCTCTGCAAATGGATATCAAAATTGAGGGCATTACGCGTGAAATTATGCAAGTTGCGTTAAACCAGGCAAAAGGGGCTCGTTTACACATTTTAAGTGTTATGGAAGAGGCTATTAATGGCCATCGTGAAGAGATTTCTGAGTTTGCGCCACGTATTCATACTATCCACATCAATCCTGATAAGATCAAAGATATAATAGGTAAAGGTGGTTCTGTCATTAGAGCGTTGACTGAAGAAACCGGTACTACGATTGAAATTGATGATGATGGTACCGTAAAAATTGCTGCAACCGATAGTTCTAAAACAGAATCTGCTATTCGTCGTATTGAAGATATTACCGCAGAAGTTGAAGTTGGTCGTATCTATCAGGGCAAAGTCACACGTATAGTTGACTTTGGTGCTTTTGTTGCTATTGGTGGTGGTAAAGAAGGGCTGGTGCACATCTCTCAGATAGCAGAAAAACGCGTTGAAAAAGTTATTGATTACTTACAGTTAGGTCAGGAAGTGCCAGTCAAAGTATTGGAAATTGATCGGCATGGTCGTATTCGCCTTAGTATTAAAGAGGCGGTTTCTACTGAAAAACCTGCTGAAACAGAAACACAGATTTCTGCAGAATAATTTGACGTAAGGCTCGGTGTCCTGTAAAAAGAGCACCTGCTCAGTTATTTTTAATAACTGAGCCTCCGGTAATTGTGGGGATTGACGGGATATATTGATTAGTTTCTGTCTTTGGGAGAAGGAAATGAATTCTTTTCTGCGCTGGCTGCTCTATACTGCTGCTATTGTTTTTATTGTCGGTTGCAGCAGTGAAAACTGGCGTAAAAATGAAGTCTTTGCTGTCCCATTGCAACAAGAAGTAATATTGGCTCGTATGGAACAGATCCTTGCGAGCTGGTCGTTGTCCGATGATGAATATGCACAGCTTTTATATGAACGCGGTGTGTTGTATGATAGTCTCGGATTGAGAGCGTTAGCGTGCAATGATTTTACCATGGCGCTAGCTATACGTCCTGATATTCCGGAAGTTTTTAATTTTCTGGAAATATATTTTACACAGGCAAGCAATTTTGATGCTGCCTATGAAGCGTTTGATTCTGTTTTAGAGCTTGATCCAACTTACAATTTCGCGCGCATGAATCGGGGTATTGCACTGTATTATGGTGGGAGATATCGATTGGCGCAGGGTGATCTGCTAGCGTATTATCGACAAGATCCAAATGATCCTTTCCGCAGTTTATGGCTTTATTTAGTGGAGAAAGAGATAAAACCAAAAATGGCGCAAGCCAATTTGTTATTTTGTTATAACCAAGCGGAAAAAGGGCAATGGGGCTGGAATATAGTTGAATTCTATTTAGGTAAAATCAGTGAAAAAACATTGATGGTTTGCCTGAAAGAGAATTCAACAGATAACACTTCGCTCGCTGAGCATCTTAGTGAAACTAATTTCTATTTAGGTAAATATTACCTAAGTCTGGGGGATAATGATAACGCTATGGCGTTATTCAAGCTTACGGTAGCTAGCAATGCACATAGTTTTGTTGAGTACCGTTATGCTCTGTTGGGACTGGCTTTGTTAGGTCAGGCACAAGACGATCTTTCAGAATCAGGCTAACAGTAGCGACGAACATATCATCACTGTTTTTTTAAGTCTTCATCGATTGTGATGAGCGCTTGTTGTTAGTTTAATAACATAATTTGAGCCAGTTCACATTTTAAATGAAAATGACCGAATTTCTTTTCGCAGAGTTATGTAAGCTGGCCGCCATAATAAATGAGGCACTTTTGCATGATTAATGAGACTAAAATCTCTTTTGCTGATTTAGGTTTATCAACACCGATTCTTTCTGCACTAAATGACCTTGGTTATGAAAAACCATCGCCAATCCAGCAGCAATGTATCCCCTATTTATTAGATGGGTGTGACGTATTAGGTATGGCACAAACCGGTAGTGGTAAAACCGCCGCTTTTAGTTTACCGTTATTACATAATATAGATATCACATTGAAAGCCCCTCAAATCTTAGTGTTGGCACCAACGCGTGAGTTAGCCGTACAAGTTGCGGAAGCCATGGGTGAATTCTCCAAACACATGCGTTCAGTAAATGTAGTTGCACTTTATGGTGGGCAGCGTTACGATTCGCAACTACGCGCACTAAGGCAAGGCCCGCAAATTGTAGTAGGAACTCCGGGTCGCTTATTAGATCACTTGAAACGAGGGACGCTAAATTTATCCCATTTACGTGGCTTGGTTCTTGATGAAGCGGACGAAATGTTACGTATGGGGTTCATTGAAGACGTTGAAAATATCATGAGTCAGATCCCAACCGAGCATCAAACGGCACTATTTTCTGCCACAATGCCGGAAGCGATCCGTCGTATTACCCGTCGTTTTATGAAATCACTAAAAGAGATCAGCATTCAATCCAGTGTGACGACGCGTCCAGATATTACCCAAAGTTATTGGTCTGTCTATGGTATGCGTAAAAATGAAGCATTAGTTCGTTTTTTGGAGGCTGAAGATTTTGATGCGGCAATTATTTTTGTACGCACTAAAAATGCTACATTAGAGGTTGCTGAAGCGCTTGAACGTAATGGCTATAATAGCTCGGCTCTAAATGGCGATATGAATCAAGCTCTACGTGAGCAAACCTTAGAGCGTTTGAAAGATGGCCGTCTTGATATATTAATTGCCACCGATGTCGCAGCACGTGGTCTAGATGTTGAACGCATTAGTTTAGTTGTTAATTATGACATACCGATGGATGCAGAATCTTATGTGCATCGAATTGGTCGTACCGGTCGGGCAGGTCGAGCTGGGCGTGCTATTTTGTTTGTCGATAACCGTGAACGTCGACTACTACGCAATATTGAACGTACCATGAAGCAACCAATTTCCGAAATTGAGTTACCAAGCTCTGCGCTTTTAAGTGAACGTCGCCAAGCTAAATTTACTGAAAATATTCAAAAGCAATTAGAAAGTGGTGATTTAGAGAAATATCGTGCACTACTGGCTAAATTAGTTGTTGATGATGATCTGGATATGGAAACCTTAGCTTTAGCACTATTAAAAATGGCGCAAGGTGATCGGCCGCTAATATTGCCACCTGATCCTGTTCGTCGTGTAAAACGTGAATTTAATTCACGTGATGAGCGTCGTTGCAGTAAAGGCACTTTTGAACGTAGCTCGCGTCTTGAGCGTCGTGATGTCAGTGATATGGAATTGTACCGTATTGAAGTTGGTCGTGATGATGGCGTTGAAGTTCGCCATATTGTCGGTGCAATTGCTAACGAAGCAGATATTAGTAGTCGTTATATTGGTAATATTAAGTTGTTTGCTTCACACTCAACAATAGAGTTACCAAAAGGTATGCCGAATGAATTACTTAATCATTTGACACGTACAAGTATTTTGAATAAGCCAATGCAAATGCAATTGTTAGGTGAAGCACAATCGTTTGAACGTCGTGGTAACGGTGGGCAGCGTAATGGTGGTGAATTACGTGAGCGAGGACGTCGCTTTGGTAATGAACGTCGTAGTGAGCGTGAACAGTTACGTGGTCGTAACGAAGGGAATAATAACGCTGGATTACGCCGTCGTAGCAATCACAATATCTAATGTAAGCGGATTATTGTCCTATTTAGTGTCAAAAGCTGAATTCAATTGAATTCAGCTTTTTTGTTTATTAAAGAGTTATTAACCGAATTGGCATAATCCTAACGCCTCTTTAAAGACTTTTAGGTAACGACGGCTGATCGGAATATGTTGACTATTACTTAATACCAGTTTTGCCTGACTATTTTCAGTAAAAGTAATTTCTTTTAGTTGGGCCATATTGATTAAATATTGGTGGTGGCAACGAACCAATGTGGTACGCATCTCAATAGTGCGTAGTGTCAGCTCGGTAAATCCTTCTTGATTTTTGTTATTCATAATATATACACCATTCATACGAGATGTAATGTAGAGCACTTCGCCAAGGGGTATTAACCAAATACGATTGTGGCCTACACAGGGAATGTATTTAAGGGAGATCTATTACTCGACAATTGTTCAATATTCTATTTTGTCGATAGTGATGTAATCGCTGAAGGGTTTTTGATAAACGGTTTTTTTCTAACGGTTTTAGCAAATAGTCAAAAACGTGCGCTTCAAAAGCTTGAATAGCGTATTCGTCGAAAGCGGTAACAAATATAATATAAGGCCGATGTTGCGGACCGAGCATTTGTATCATTTCAAGTCCTGTAATGCGAGGCATTTGAATATCAAGGAAAACAACATCCTGTTTTTTATGATGAATAACCCTGAGCGCTTCAATGGCATTAGAGCATTCGCTGATAATATCAATATTAGCTTCCTGCTCTAAAAGGTAACATAAATTCTCGCGTGCAAGAGGTTCGTCATCAACAATTACAATCTTGATTGTTAAGCCGCCTGGTTTGTTACGTTAATATCGGGGGATACAAAGCCTGACACAAGTAAAGCGTTCTGGTAGGCAGAGAAGATATTGATACCATATTGTTCACCGTAGTGGAGTTTCAGACGCTTATCTACCAGGTTTATGCCTAAATCCATCATTATCTTTAATTTCAATATAAATATGCCCATGTTGTTGAAAAACAAGAAGGCTAATTTGACCAGTATTTAATAAACGTATGGTTCCATGTTTGATCGCATTTTCAACTAAGGGTTGTAGTGAAAATACTGGTATAATTTAGTGGCTTGCAGTTTTGGCGGGATCTGGATTTTAATTTTGTAAGTAAGTGTTTACATATTAAATTTCGTCATACAATATTGTTATCGTTTCAGGGCGTTTTAAATTTTTATGCAAGAAGGTAGAGCGGGAGTTTATCAGTTCAGTAGCTTGTTTGCGGTCTTTAAGTATCAAGTATCACTGCTTGTAGGGTATTGAGTGCATTAAATAAAAAGTGAGGATTAACTTGTGCATGAAGCAATTTTATTTCTGACTTTAACAAAGATTGTTTATTTCGTTCATATTGGCCAGATATGAGGCTAGCAATAGCCTCTCCTAAAGTAAGATTAATTGAACTAAATAATCGATTTTTCTCCTCATAAAGCTTAATGTTACCAATAACTTGTTGATTTTCTGCTCGTAACGGGATCACTAAAACTGAACCAATTTTACAGTTGATACTGATTGAACATTGATAGGGTTCTTCATTTCCATCTGTGTATACCACCTGATTATTTTTAATCGCACGCATTGTTGGTTTAGAAGTAAGTTTAGCGCCGGCAATATGATGATCAGAACCAATGCCAACAAAAGCGATAATTTTTTCTGTATCAGTGATTACAACTGCACCAATTTGTAACTGTTGATAAATAATATTAGCAATATACATACTATCATGAGTATTAAATCCTTGGCGCAATATTCCTTCGGTACGAGCTGCAATTTTTAACGCTTGGGTAGAAAAGGCAGTGGTATATTTTTCAATAATAGCTCGCCTATCTAACAAAACGAATAAATATCGTTGCACCAACAAGGTTATTGCTAATAATCATCGGTAGGGCAATATTTTTAAACAGGGCGATAGCGTTAGTAAAGGGTTTTGTTAGTAATAAAATGATTAACATTTGCAGAATTACAGCTAAAAAAGTCACACTACCAGCAATATAGGGATTAAACAGCTTGTTGATTTACATCTGTTTTAGATAGTAGCGATGTACCAGTCCGCCAATTAAACCTTCCATAATCGTTGACAGCATGCAACTAGATGCTGTTGCACTACCGAGTGAATAACGGTATATTCCGCCGGTAATACCAACCAATATTCCCATACTGGGACCGCCGAGGAAACCGCTTAATACGGTACTGATGGCACGAGTGTTAGCAATTGCATCACCAATATATAACCCCAAATAGCTACCGATAATTGAAAAAACAGCAAAGATAACATAACACATCAGTTTATGAGGGATAAAAATCGTGACTTTTAATAATGGAATAATGAGCGGGGTTTTACTAAGTATCCAGGCGATAATTAAATAAACACACATTTGTTGGAGTAATAATATTAATAAATCAAAGGCATACATAGTGAATCCAGTAAAAAATACATTTCATGGTATCGCATAACTGAATGAGCAGGACTAAAATTGAATGGTTACTAGTCAAAACATGCGTAGGATAAATATTAGATTGTACAATAGTAAAGGTATATCGTCTGTTTTATGCGATTTAGAGCACGAATTTATTAACAACTTACATTTTAAAAGCGCATACTGAATTGTTTGTTAATTGCAAACAGTATAGTTGCATATGAAATAGTTAAGGTATGTTATAGTTAATATGAAAAGAAGAATCTTATTTTTAGTGCTACTGATGCTGATCGTTGTTGCGATTGCTGAGTTACTTTATACACAAAATAAGCACCTTTTGTTACAAGGGGAAGTAGATGCACCTGAAGTAATCGTTACCTCTAAAGCTAGAGGATGTGTAATTGAGCGTCATATTGAACGCGGTGACATGGTACAAAAAGGGTAATTATTGATCACCCTGGAAAGCCAGGAGTTGTAAGCGCAACTAGCGGCATTGAAGGCAGTACATGATCAAGCTAAAGCGCAACTTGATTTATCTTTAAATGGTACTCGCGAAGAGACGATCCATAATGTTCAAGCTGTATTAAAATAGGCACAATCCCAGTATACCAATGCAAATAACGAATATATCCGACTGAATAATTTATCGGGAAAAGGCTATATTTCGGCTAATGAGTTAGATAAAGCACGGCGGGCGAAAGATGTCGCTTTCCATCAGGTAAATAGCGCTCAGGCGCAATTAGATGAAGCTAAAAATGGTGATCGCATTGAATTGCGGAATAAATATGCCGCTGCATTACGACAAACCGAGCAACAAATGATTGCGTTGTAGGTGCAAGTTGATGATTGACTTGTTAAAACACCGGTTGATGGTGAAGTTGGCCCCATACTGGTCGAAGCTGGTGAATTATTTAATGCCAATAGCCCACTGCTGACGCTTGTTCGTTTGCCGTAGGCCTGCTTTATCTATAATTTACGCGAAGATATTATGGCGTATGCTCGTAAAGGCGATAAGGTATCGATACGTGTTCCTGCTTTGCAGGACAAAATTATTGTAGCGGAAATACGCTATATTGCACCAATGGGAGACTATGCAACTAAACGCGCGACATGTGCAACTGGAGACGTTGATTTAAGAACATTTGAAGTACGCCTTTATCCACTAGAGCCTATTAATGGATTGCGTTCGGGGATGAGCGCACTGTCGTCTTGGGATAAGTAAATGTTTTTTATGATAATAAAACCAATATGGGCTAACTTTAGTTTTGCGTTTAATCAAGAAATATAGATTGCTGTTCGTAGCCCGATCTTACATTGGTTAAGTTGGATATTTCCATTACTTCTGTTTATATTAGTAAGCGCTAACTTTTCTGAAGGAACCTTGTTAAATCTTCCTGTTTCAGTGGTTGATCATGACCATAGTCTATTATCAAATAAGTTAATTCGTAATTTAAATGTAGCGCCACATGCTGATGTTAAAGCGATTGATGGCACAATCAATACTTCGTTATTACGTTTAGGCAGTGCTAAAGATTATGCTTTGCTCTATATTCCCTCTCATTTTGAAAAGGATGTTCTTACGGGGCGGCAACCGACAGACAGAATGTATTAATGCCTTATTTTATGCTTCTGGCAGCTATGCCATCCAAAATTTTAGCGGGGTAATTGCTCAACTGAATGCACAATTCCGCCCAATATTAGCTTCATCAATGGGGCGTAGTATACCTCCTTTGGCCCAGAGTTACCCTCTCTTATGACAGCCTGTTTAACCCTAGTGGAAACTATATCTATTATCAGTAATTTGCTGCTACTATCCATATGTTACAGTTGTTTGTTATCACTTGTACTATCTATATTATGTGGCGTGGCACGGCATTATTAACCAACAAAACATTTACCAGTGCATTATTAGGCAAATTGGCGCCTTACACCTTATTTTTTTACCACATTATTATTAATTGAAATTGCTGCTCTCTCTTTTTTCTTTGACGCCAAAATTACCGGTAACCCATTTTACCTTTTGTTGGTGGGCTTTTTTTATGTTATTGCCGCCCAGAGTGTCGGTATGTTGTTATTCGTTTTTACCAAAAGTATTTTTACTACTTATAGTTTGATCGGAATGCTGGTTAGCCTGGCATTAGCTTTTTCCGGTTTTGCCATGCCAGTAATGGCAATGGCTTGGCCAACGCAGATTGTGGAAAATATTCAACCACTTACTCATGCATTAAATGTGATGCTTTATATTTTTTTACGAGAGGTTTCGGTTTCTTTGCTACGCATCACGCAAGTCTGTTTAATATTGCTAATTTATCCTGCCATTTGTGCCTTTTTGATCCTTAATCGCCTGTCAACGAGGTTAAGAATGCAGGAGGTATTTTGATAAAGCTATATTTGCGGACTTTTTATCGGGTATTACTTGGCATGTTGGCAAAGCCTATGTGGTTATTATTGTTAGTTTCGTTATCAATTATGAGTCTGGTTTATATTCGGCCAGTACTGTGGGATTTACGAGTAGCGATTATTAATCAAGATCATAGTTCTGCTAGCCGCCTACTGATGAATCGATTGGATACGATACCAAAAATAAAATTACACAGTTATGATGATTTGGCCAGAGCAAGGGCTGATATGCGTGAACGGAAATTGTTTGTCATTATTCTTATTCCTATCGATTTTGAAAAGAGTTTACTCAATAGTAAAAATATTACGGTACCCGTTTATGGTAATGGTACTAATCGACTTGCCAGGCCAAATACAGCAAGAAATTTCCTCTGCTTATATTCAGTTATTAAACGAATATAATACTCAACGGCTAAGAAATTCAGGGTTTACTGATCAACAGGCCAGTACATTATTAACATCGATTAAAGAAATAACAGAACCTTTATTCAAGCCGTGCCCGAGTTTCGCTACGATTTTTTTCCAGGTTTATTGGTCATGTTATTACAACACTCACTGTTAGTCGCTTGTGTAAAAGCCTATATTAACGTTCACAAAACGGCTAACGGCAAAATCTCTTCGCTGTTTATCTGGGGGCATGGTCAGCGTTGCTACCCATTTGGTTATTCCTGTCGGCCATCTTTTTTGCACTTTGGCCTTGGGTATTGGGTTACCGACAAGAAGCATCACTGTATCAGCTTGTGATCGTCACCTTACCATTCTTATTGGCGGTTTTAGGATTAGGTAAGTTTGTTACCGAATTTTTACGTAGTGTTGAAATGATTTATCTGACTTTGGCTTTTCTAACCACGCCAGTATTTTATATTTCAGGCGCTATTCGGCCATTACAAGCAATGCCGTATTGGGTAAGAATGGTTACTTATTCCTTACCTTCAACATCGGCAATAAAAGCGATAGAGGGTATTAATCAACTTGATTTAAGTTTATCTGATGTAGGTCTTGATATCTTAATAATGCTAATGTTAGGCACAATTTATGCGTTACTGGGCATATTGATTAATATGTTACGTAGTGGTGAACTGCGCTAGTTCAGCCACCATTTGCGCTGTTTATTGAAAAGAAAAAAACGTTATTAGTTTTTATGCTATAAGCGATAAACCGGCTGCGCGCCGCCAAAAGCCGTTACAGTTTGTATCGTTAGTTAAGATTAGTGGATACTAACATTGCTGATTAGCGCTAAATTGTTCCAAAATACTGAGTGAATCTAGATTTTCGGCGGAGATCCGCACAATATCGACTAATCCGGCCGTTGATGTTTGTTCATTGCCTAGGTTATAGCAGTAGCCACTTAGCGTCTGGGTACCATTGAGGGTAAAGAGTCATTGGTTTTCCTGCGAAAAGACTTTTCTACCCTGGGGATATTTTTCACAACAAGTATCACAGTTATCTTTATGGCGACTTTCTGAGCGGGCAGTAAAACAGCGGGCTGACAGAGCTAATGGTAGATGTCCATAACCAAATACCTCGACTTCAAAATTGTGGCGAAATCCTAGCTGTTCACATTTATAAAGCAGATCTTGTAACCAATCACGAGAAAGTTCAATCGGTGAGCACCAACGTATTATTCCTTGGTGATAAAGCAGGCGTAAGGTATAGGCATTGTAGCAATTAAGTCAATATCCTGCCATAAAGGGTATTTTTTGATCAATAAGCTTATTAATGACACCGAAATCGTTCGCTTCAACTAAAAATTCACCATTGTCGACCAATTTAGTTATTTGTTGAAGCTCGGCGGCGTTTTGTAATAAAGATAAACTAGAGATTACTACTTGTTTACCGTGTAAAGTTATTTCTTTTGCCAGTTCAAGCCAGTCTGCTGCTTGCATTTCTCGACGCTTACTACAAACCGTTTTACCAAGATAAATAATATCGTATCGGCGCTACTGTTCATCGCTTGTTGATAAAACTGAATTAATGTTTCTTTTGACCAATAATAAAGTACTGAACCTAAGGAATATTTCATTTTTCACCTTATCCTATTGCCATTTACGATGATAAGCACCTAATGTGGTCTGTTTACCTTCAGAGAGATTTTCCAATACGTTGCTCCAGTTTTGATTGGTAATGAATTTTTTAGGATCATTTTTGCAATAATAAATATCTTGCCGCCAGATATGGGTAACGTCGCCAATATAAGTTGGGCTTTGCGGGCGGCCTTCGATTTTGACAGCGGCAATATCTGCCAGCATCAATTCTGGTAACAATTCCAACGTATTTAGGCTAGTAGGCTCTTCTAATACATGATATTTTTTTCCATTGAGATAGTATGTTCCTTTACAAACAGTTGGGTAACTAGCATTTTCATTATTTGAATAGCAATCGATTAAAATGTTGTTTAAGCGCGACTCCATACCCTTGGTCGGTTTGTTGCCAGCGTACAAATCGTGCTGGAGAACAAGCACCCACGGTATTGGGTGATTCTCCTGTCAGATAAGAAGAAAGATAACAGCGTCCCTCCGCCATGATGAAAAGGCTGCCGAAAGCAAAAATTTTCAATGCTACCGGGCTGGTTTTGGCTAACTGTTTAACTTGATGTAATGATAGAACAGGAGGAAGCACTATTTCGTTGGTCAGCGAAATTACGGTGATAAAATTGAATTGCTGCAATATTTGTCACTGAAGCTTGAACGGAAACATGACGTTCAATATGGGGATATTTATTGGCCGCATATTCTAAGATATGCCAGATCAGCCAGGATCAGCGCATCAACACCGATTTTTGCTGCCATATCAACGGCGGATAGCCAGCGATTAAAACCATTAGGATGAGCAAAGGTATTGATAGCAACATGTAATTTGCAATTATGATCATGAGCATATTTGACGGCTTCAACCAATTTTTTTTCGCTAAAATTTAAACCAGCAAAATGACGTGAATTAGTGTCATCTTTAAAACCAATATAGACCGCATCGGCGCCATTATCGACAGCTACTTTTAAGGCAGGTAGATTGCCTGCCGGACATAACAATTCCATTGATGATCCTAGCGTATAGTTAGATATCTATTGATTGTAGTCAAGGTGTAATATGGTTGTTTTGACTTAAACTAGATTACTTTCTTTTGTGAATTGATTTTGCTAGATGGAGCATAAAATTGAACTGACTTAATCGATTGTTGGTTAAATTTTGATGTGGATTCAAGGATATTAATTAATAATTTGGCAGAATGGATGATTATCATTAATGCTTAGAAAATATATCATAAAAGTGTAAGAGGAATTTGGAACATGTTAAAAAAAATTCACCAGCAGATTGTCCAACAAGAGCCCAAATTGATGCGTTTACCATTAAAAGCTACGCCTTTTATATTAGAGCGTCAAATTCTGGAGCAATTACTAAGTTGGCAATTTCAGCAGGCATTAAACGATGGTGAACTGGATTTTTTGCAGAATAAATGGCTAAAAGTTGAGATGCAAGATGTACAACTTGTTTGGTATATTAGCCTGCAGGCAGGTAAAATCATAGTTAGTAAGGATCAACAAGGAGATGTCAGTTTTTGTAGTGATGCGAATGATTTAATTTTAATTGCCGCGCGTAAAGAAGATCCTGATACCTTATTTTTCCAACGTCGATTGCATATCGAAGGTGATACAGAGCTTGGTTTGTATGTAAAAAATCTGTTAGATGTATTTGAGTTAGAGAGCATGCCAGCAATTTTACGTTTTGGTTTATTGCAATTAGCCGATTTAATTAAACTAGTACAAAATGAAAGTATTGATTATAAAGAGCGTGCATTATCATGCTAATTCGAGTTGAAATTCCTATTGATGCGCCAGGTATTGATCAATTATTACGTCAAACTTTTCCCACCGATGCTGAGGTTGATTTGGTGCAGAAATTGCGCCAGGACGATTTATTGGTATTGGGAATTGTGGCGACTGATGATAAAGGAAAAATTATTGGCTATATCGGTTTTACGTTAGTAGATATCAACGGTGATAAGGAGTGTCAGTGGGTGGGTTTAGCGCCATTAGCTGTTGATAGCGCTTATCATCGACAAGGCATTCGAGCAAAATTGGTTTGTGAGAGATTAGATAGTCTAAACGAATTCGGTTATAAAGCGGTAGTAGTGTTGGGTGATCCAGACTATACCGTCGTTTTGGTTTTACTCAGGCTTTACCGCATCAATTAACATGTAAATGTCCTGGAATGGAGGCCTATCTTCAAGTTTATGCGTTAGATAATGGTAATTTAGCCGATTATTCAGGGTTGGTTAATTTTTCGTCTTATTTTGATGATTGCTAATTTGGCAAGATAATCAGCTAGATCTAAAGGTTGATCTGCGATAAGTTGTTCTTTTTGTGCTTTGGTTAAGTGTTTTATTTGATACTCTAAGCTAATGACAATTCCTCTGAATGACTTGTTAGTTGGCATTGGTAGACTAATAAAAGGAGGGGGCTTACCTCTTAAAGCTTTAGCACCTTTGCCTAAGAGATGTTGTTGCGGGCGGCGCGCGATATCTGTGGTGATACCAGTATAAAGCGCATTTTGTCCGTTTCTTATCAAGTAAATTGACCAATGCTTTTTCATCATATTGGTTTGATTAAATTAGGTTTTAGTCAATTTTCTATACTGATTTTGTGGTGATTATGTGCCATATTAAGGTGTGTAAACGCTATTTTAACAAAATTAAAAGAATTATTTTTTATATGTTATTCATTTTTTTTTGAAAGATAGCAAAAAAAACTAATCCAAAATTTTAACTAGTGCCTATACTATGATCTATATCACAGGAATAACCAATAATATTTCTGAATGATAATAATCAATTAAGGAGTTTATGATGAAAAAATTACCAGCTGCTTTAATTTTGGTTTTAGGTGCGTTGTCATTTCGTGCAATCGCTGATCAGGCAAAAGAAGTACAAGTTGCAACACAACCATCAGCGGGAATTGTTTCTACAGTTATTGGGGAAACACTTGATGATATGACAGCAAAATTAGCACACAAAGCGACTTGGCTGGGGCAACCAGTTTCCGCATTGTTGCCGCAGATAGCACACAAAATAAAGTGCATGCATAGGCTTTGATTTATAAATAATTTTATAATACAAGCTTACATCACTTAGATTTTTTACTTAAGGAGATATATTATCGACTATGTTAGCTGATCAATCATCATTGGCTATTATGCAACAATATCTTTCGCGTCAGCATGTTTTTTCGCTATTTACCTCTTTCCAGTCAGATGTTTGGCCTGCCGCTTGTTTTTATACCTTTAACTCCCAAACGATGTCGTTATATTTTCTGACTGAAACCAGTACTTTCCATGGGCAACTGATGCTTAAAAACCCGCTTGTGGCTGGCACTATTTGTTGTCAAAACAAAACAGTGGCCAACATACAAGGAATACAATTTATCGGTAAAGTCGATTCTCTAACCGGCAAAGAAGAGAAGCAAGCCAGGCAAGACTATAATCGACGATTTCCAGTCGCTATGGCAACCAGTATCCCTATTTGGCAATTATCTTTACAACAGATCAAAATGGTCAATAATAAGTTAGGTTTTGGCACTAAACTGGTCTGGTATCGTGATAGTTAAGCCAGTCTATGGATCACTTGATTATGACTACCTCGCCATAATAGATTGGGGTCATAGCACGCTTGAATAAATTTACCATCAACTAATACATCAAGATAGTTAACGACGGCTCTTTAATGATCGGTTAATTGGTCAAGGATATAACCCTTCCACAACTCAATATCTTTATCTGGGCATTCGCGTTTGATGCGTTTAACCAGTTGTAAAATCGTCTCTACCTTTTATGGATGTAATGGGTCGCCGCCAGAGAGGGAAAGCCCATGATGAACGATCCTTTGGTCTTGCAAATCAGTGATGATTTGATTTTTTATTGCTTAGGTAAATGGTTTACCTGAATCAATTTTCCAGGTGCTTTTATTATAACAACCTTTACATTAATGGAGACAACCAGCGACAAATACCGTACAACGTGTTCCTGGGCCATTGACCACATCAACTGGGTAATATCGATGATAGTTCATAACTGTTATCCAAGTTGACCATTTTTCAAATGTTTAACGTGTTGTTTAACTTCTTCTTGTTTACCGCTATTGAATGGTCTAGCATCGGGACTGCCAAGATAACCACAAACGCCGGTTGGATCATGATTGTTGCAAGATAGGCAGACGAATCCTTTACTGGTACAGGCAAATTCACCCGCAAAACCACATTCATAACACTGGTCAATTGGAGTATTGGTGCCATAATAGGGGATATGGTGGTAACTGTAATCCCAGACATCTTCTAATGTTTTTAAGTTATACTGTAAGTTTGGATATTCACCGTAGCAGATAAAACCGCCCTTGGCTAAAGCTGGGTAAGGGGCTTCAAAGTCAATTTTATCGTAGGGATTGACTTGTTTTTCGACATCCAGATGAAAATTATTGGATAGTATCCTTTATCAGTAACCCCCTCGATTAAACCGAATTCAGCCACATCTAAGTGACAAAATCGGTCACATAAATTCTCACTGGGGGTACTATATAAGCTAAATCCATCGCCGGTTTCAGCTTTCGAGTGATTTGTCGCTGCACGTAGCTGCTTAATGATCTAATAGGATTTTTGTCGCAGAGTTTGATCATCAAAAACATGTTTGTTATGTACCATAAAGTGTATTGATTGTTTCATGCAGGCCGATATAACCTAAAGAGATCGATGCACGACTGCGTTTAAATATTTCAGCAATATTGTCTTCTGCTTATAAACGAACGCCACAAGCACCTTCCATATAAAGAATTGGTGCGACACGCGCTTTGACATTTTCCAGTCTGGCGATACGCGTCATTAGTGCTTTTTTGGTAATTGCCAATTTGTTATTCAATATTTGGTAAAATCGTTGTTCATCACCTTTGGCCTCAATTGCTATCCGGGGAAAGTTAATACTGATCACACCGATATTATTACGTCCCTCATGAAATAGCTTGACCTTGCTCTCTATAAACGCCCAAGAAACTGCGGCAACCCATCGGTGTTTTGAAGGAGCCAGTGACATTTACCATCTGCTCGTAGTTAAGAATATTTGGATACATCCGTTTACTGGCACATTCAAGTGCAAGCTGTTTAATGTCGTAGTTGGGATCGCCATATTGGTGATTTATCCCCTTACGGATAGCAAAAACTAATTTTGGAAATATCGTGGTTTTACGATTTTTATCTAATCTAGCTAAACGATTTTGTAAGATAGATTTTTGGATTAATCGTGACTCTTTTAAGGTTCTTAAGCCAAACCCAAAGGTAACAAAAGGTGTTTGGCCATTTGCGGTGTGCAGTGTATTGACTTCATATTCTAGTGATTGAAAAGCGTCATAACACTCTTTTTCTGTTCTGCTCTCAGCGTAGGCAAATTGGTCGGCAATTTGCCATTCTTTGGCAATTTTTAAGTGTTTTTTATAGCTCGCCTGAACAAATGGAGCCAGCACTTCATCGATACGATTAATGGTAGTACCACCATAAATATGGCTGGCCACTTGGGCTATAATTTGTGCTGTGACGGCGGTGGCGGTTGAAATTGATTTTAGCGGCTCAATTTCAGCATTATCCATTTTAAAACCTTTGGTTAACATGCCTTGCAAATCGATCAGCATACAGTTAAACGTCGGAAAAAATGGTGAGTAATCTAGATCATGATAGTGAATTTCACCACGTTCATGAGCCATAACGACATCACGCGGTAAAATATGTTGTTTAGCATAATGTTTAGCAACAATACCTGCTAATAAATCCCGTTGAGTTGGAATAACCTTACTGTCTTTATTCGCATTCTCATTAAGTAACGAAACATTACTTTGCTCAATTTAGGCCGCGAATTTCGTGAGTAAGACGGCTACGTTGTTCTCTGGAAATGTTCCGTTCATGGCGATATTCAATGTAATTTCTGGTAAAATCTTTATAAAGACCCGCTATCAGTTGATTTTCAACTGCACAATATTTGATCATCGCAAATCCCAGTGGCTGCACGCATGACGGCTTCTTTGATCCGATTTTTATCAAAAACGACCCGACAACCATCGCGTTTAATAACTACTGTTTTCACAATAGGCTCCTCCAATTGTTATCTACCAACTTAAACACAATTAATCAGGTAGGCATTAATTTGTGGATAACTCGTCTATAAATTCTATATTTAGTGCTTTTAAGTATATTAAAGCACAATATATAGTATATGGAGGTTATTTAGCAGGGCTTTTATTGATCTAAAACAAAGAAGTTTGATGTTGTTTGCCTTTTAGCTAAATGTTAATAAAAACAGAGAGGTTTAAGTTGCTAATTACTTAACTAAATCTTTATAGAAACTTTTTCTATAAAGATTTAGTTAAGTAAACGGTTAAATCACAAGCGTTAGCTAAGTTTGATTAGGCATAATATCAAAGTTAGGGGTTTTTATTGACGAATAGCTATCGCTTCAATTTCAATGCCAACATCTTTTGGTAAGCGAGCAACTTCGACGCAAGAACGAGCAGGATAAGGCGCATTATGTTGGTTAAAAAACGCTTCATAAGTGGCATTTACGCTCGCGAAATCATTCATATCTTTAACGAAAACGGTAGTTTTAACAATATTAGCCACACTGAGCCCCGCTTTTTCTACGATAGTCTGAATATTTTTCAGTGACTGTGTTGTTTGGCCAATTATGTCTTCAGCTATTCCACCGGTTTTTGGATCAATCGGAATTTGGCCGGATGTAATAATCATGTGGCCAAGATCAACACCTTGCACATATGGGCCGATAGCTGCTGGTGCATTTTCAGTTTTAATTTCGTATGATATAAGTTGTTATTTACCTTGTAGTTTAAAAGTTAATTATAAATTTACTACCACTATTCTAGTGGTCGACATGAATAAGAGGGTTATATAATACTGTATTACATATTATTAATTACCATATGTCGATCAAAGGTTTTTTCACAATATTTGCATGTCAGAGTGACTTCATTATGTCGCTGCTTAATGGTAAAATTGCTACTGACCGGTTCATTATTGCTAATGCAGTTACTGTTAGGACAGATCAAAACTGCATCAATTTGCTCAGGTAAGCTAATTATAGCTTTTTTTCCACTTTACAGTCTTTAATACAGTTAACCGTGGCATGGGGATCGTACATTGCCAGTTCGTTTGCTTGTTCAGGGGTGAGAAAGGTATTTTCAATCTTATCAGATCTTTTTTACCTAAGTGGTTAGAAGGTAGATTTAAACCTATGGTAATACGCTGATCAGTTTGCGTTAATTTAACAACGAAAGTAATTTAAAACCCATTATGGCAGCGATATGGTCGATAACGGTGCCACAATTCATTGCTTCTACTTGTAACGCATGGTTATTTGCCATAATTGAATGCCTCAGAAATTAATGGTTTTATTTAAGATCAGTGCTAGAAGTGCTTGTCGTGCATAAATACCATTACCGGCTTGCTAAAAATAGTAAGTATGGGATGTTTTATCAACATCAGTAGTAATTTCGTCGATACGTGGTAGAGGATGTAAAACTTTCATGCCAGGTTTAGCGACGGCTAATTCATGGCTGTTTAAAATGAATTGGGCTTTAACATTGGCATATTCAGAAGGATCTAAACGCTCTTTTTGCACTCGAATTATATAGAGAATGTCCAGTTTTGGCAAGACCGCCTCTATGTTGTTATGTAAGCTATAAGTTACCCCTTTTTCTTCTAGCAGATGAAGGATATGAGCTGGCATCGATAAAGCTTCAGGTGCAATAAAATAGAGATGATTATTATCAAACTTCGATAATGCTTGGGTTAATGAATGAACGGTTCGGCCATATTTTAGGTCACCAACTATCGCAATATGCAAATTATTTAAGCTGCTTTAGCTCTCTTGAATGGTGAATAGATCGAGTAATGTCTGGGTAGGATGTTGGTTGGCACGAGATCACGGCATTGATCACCGGAATTTTTCCTGAAAATTGAGCCGCTAAACGTGATGCGCCCTCTTATGGATGACGCATAACAATAGCATCAACATATTGGCTAATAACCGATATCGTATCTGCCAAGGTTTAGCCTTTTTTACCTAACGAAAGTATTATTGCTATCGGAAAAACCCACCACAGAAGCACCTAAGCGGTGAATGGCTGTTTCGAATGAAAGACATGTACGGGTGTGGAAGCTTCAAAGAAAAAACTGGCAATCACTTTATGTTTTAGCAGATTCGGTTGGGGATGTTGTTTTAGTGATTTAGCAACTTCAAGTACAGTGAGTAGATCTTCACGCTTTAAATCATTAATCGAGATTATGTCTCGAAGATACAACGGATTAACCATCGTGTTGTTCCTCCTTTTTTTGTGCCATATCTAAGTATTATTATGCCAAAAAAAGCCCCTCATTGAGGGGCTTGAATAAATAGGGTTAATTGAAGAGGAAATGGAATAACTAAATAGCCCAATGACAGCAATGCATATATTGATTCTTTTAAGCATTGGTTATGCATCTTTTCTTCCACAAAAATTTTGCGCATTGTACGCCGCTCTGTCAGTATAGCAAGTGATTACAGAAAGAAAATTGAAAAAAATGTTTAAAAATATAATGCATTGAATTCAGGAAAAATTTTTGCGCGGTAACAAAATAATCGTTGCTGAACCTACTGAGGAATATTTTGGCAACATTAAACCTAATAAAATTCTTAGCTGCCAATAATCAGATGGATGGTCTATTTTTCGTTATCTGCTAATCGAACATCAATTTTTTTTTGTTAATATTCACTTAAATAATCATCCCCGAGTTTCCTTTTATTAAACAGAACGCGTTAATTTTACTTATTTTTTATATTGAACTTATATTCAAATCATGATCATAAAAAATCCAAATCAATCTGAATATAAATTTCTTTGTTGTAATAGTAGCTCTCCTTCGTTGGCTATGGGAGAATGCAAAAGTTACTGTCATATTAATACAGAGGGAGCGCGACATGGTTAATAAAAAAGTACTAGGAGAGCAGCACGCAGATACCCGTTTGGATGTTGAAAATGTAGCGACGGATAGCAGCGATCCTAATGTGTTTTATAAAATAGAGCAGTACCTTTCAGCTGAAGAGTTGATGTCGTTTAAAAAAGCATTATCAGAACAGCAAATTTCGACAGAAAATTTGTTACTGGAGCAAAAAGCAGTTGCAGAGCAACGAGCAGAAACGTATTCAATCATCGAAGAATTATTGGAAGATGGTAGTGATCCTAACGCTTTGTATGAAATAGAACATCACTTTTCGGCCAAAGACTTTAAGTTATTGGAAAAAGCGGCAATAGTGGCATTTAAATTGGGTTATGAAGTGCATGATGCTGAAGAGCTAGAAATTGAAGATGGTACAGTACTGATGTGTTGTGATGTCTATCGAGATAGCGCGCTTAATGCAGAATTAATTGATAAACAAGTCGTACAATTGATGATGTTAACTGAAAAAACTGGCATTAACTACGATGGTTGGGGTACTTTCTTTGAAGATCATAATTATGATGATGCGGAAGAAAAGGACGTTGAACCGAAGGCATTACACTAGAATCAAATTATTGGAATAGAAAGGACAGAGATTATAAATCAGCTGATGATGCATATTGAGTTGAGTAAGTAGGGTGGTTAGAGTAAGTTTGTTAGTTAACAACACTGCTATATAAGGTAGCAGTATTGTTTCTTATTTAAAGTGAGCTAATAGTTACTTTTTGATTAGTCAGTTTTTGTTTTGCTGCCAAATGTCCCGCTAGGCGCTCTCGCTCTTTTTCAACAGCAGTAGCAGGTGCTCGGCCGACAAAACTATCGTTAGCTAATTTGTTTTCAATCGCCGCTATCTCTTTGGTTAATTTATCCAGCTCTTTATCTAGCCGCGCTAGTTCGGTATCTTTATCGACTAAATCTGCCATTGGGATCAACACTTCTGCACCATCTATCAGTTTAGTTACAGCAAGTGGTATTGGTTGCTGTTCATCTAAAATAGTAATAGAACTAAGGCGGGCCATTGCTTGAATAAAATGCAGATTTTCTATAATACGCCGTTTGGTTGCATGATTAGCACCACGTAGTAGCATATCTAATGGCCTACCGGGTGAGATATTCATTTCTGCCCGAATGTTACGTATGGCAATAATCAGTTCTTTGACCCATTCCAGATCATAACGCGCCTTTTCATCAACTTTGGCTGGTTCAAAGATTGGGAAAGGCTGTAACATGATAGTGTCTTGTTGGATGTCTTTAATCACTTTCACCCGTTGCCAAATCGTCTCGGTTATAAATGGAATAATAGGATGTGCTAGTCGTAATAAGCTTTCCAGTATTTCAATCAAGGTATAACGTGTGGCACGAATTTCTGCCGCATTTCCTTTATGGATAGCCGGCTTAGACAGTTCTAAGTACCAATCGCAGAACTGGTTCCAGGTAAATTCATACAAAATATTGGCAGCGATATCAAAGCGATAAGTATCCAGTGCTTCACGATACAATTTTACTGTTTGGTTAAATTCTGCCATGATCCAGCGATCAGCCAGCGAAAAAATCATTTTCCCATGATGCTGACCACAATCTAGACCTTCTGTATTCATCAGGACATAACGACTGGCATTCCAAAGTTTATTACAAAAATTGCGATAACCAGTAAGGCGTTTCATATCCCAATTGATGTCTCGTCCGGTCGATGATAATACTGCAAGCGTAAAGCGTAAAGCGTCAGTACCATGCGCTTCGATGCCTTGTGGATATTCTTTACGGGTACGTTTAGTAATTTTTTCGGCTAATTGGGGTTGCATCATATTGCCAGTACGTTTTGTCAGTAAATCTTCCAGCGAGATACCATCGATCATATCCAATGGATCGATGACATTGCCTTTGGATTTTGACATTTTTTGCCCTTCTTCATCGCGGATCAAGCCTGTCATATAGACGGTTTTAAAAGGAATTTGCCCTTGGCCATTTTCATCTTTGATGAAATACATCGTCAGCATGATCATGCGGGCTATCCAGAAAAAGATAATATCAAAGCCACTAACCAACACATCCGTTGGATGGAAAGTTTTTAACGCCTTGCTATTTTCTGGCCAGCCTAATGTTGAAAAGGTCCACAGACCAGAAGAAAACCAGGTATCTAATACATCTTCATCTTGATGTAGGCTAATATCAGCGCTGAGATTGTTCTTTCGACGAACTTCCTCTTCGTCATGTCCGACATAGACGTTACCACCTTCATCATACCAGGCGGGTATTCTATGCCCCCACCATAATTGGCGTGAAATACACCAATCTTGAATATCCTGCATCCAGGAAAAATACATATTCTCATACTGTTTAGGAACAAACTGAATACGGCCATCTTTTACCGCCGCAATGGCTTGTTCTGCTAATGGCAGGGTACGAACATACCATTGATCTGTCAGCATGGGTTCAATAACAACGCCGCCACGATCGCCATAAGGAATGGTAAGTTGATGCGGTTTTACGGCAACTAATAAGCCTAATTTTTCTAATTCGCTGACCATCGCTTTACGGGCAGCAAAACGTTCTATTCCCTGATAGTTTGCAGGGATTGTTGTGGTATAAATAGTGCTAGGGTTGCCTGCGTTGTCGAATACTTCAGCTTGTTGGCGTATATGGCAATTGAAATCGAAAATATTGATCATCGGCAACTGGTGACGTTTTCCCACTTCATAGTCGTTAAAATCGTGAGCTGGTGTGATCTTCACACAGCCGGTGCCTTTTTCCATATCGGCGTGTTCATCACCAACGATAGGAATACGACGATTAACCAATGGCAGTATAATTTGTTTGCCGATTAAATCCTCATAGCGCGGATCAGCCGGATTAACTGCAACACCCGTATCGCCAAGCATGGTTTCTGGTCGAGTCGTGGCAACCACCAGATAATCTTGGCCTTCGGCAGTTTTTACCCCATCAGCAAGGGGATAACGTAAATGCCACATAAAACCGTTAATTTCTCGATTTTCAACTTCTAAATCGGAAATAGCGGTATGTAGCTTAGGATCCCAGTTCACTAATCGTTTACCGCGATAAATAAGATCATTTTGATAGAGCCGAATAAATGCTTCTTTTACTGCTTTCGAGAGGCCTTCATCCATGGTAAAGCGTTCACGTTGCCAATCAACAGAGTCACCCAGTCGTCGCATTTGCTGAGAAATATTACCGCCAGACGCGGCTTTCCATTGCCAAATTTTTTCAATAAACCTTTTTCTGCCATAGTCATGACGAGTTTTATTCTCTTCTGCAGCAATTTTGCGCTCAACAACCATTTGAGTGGCGATCCCCGCGTGATCTGTGCCACTTTGCCATAGGGTATTTTTCCCTTGCATGCGCTGGTAACGAATTAAGGTATCCATGATCGTTTGCTGAAAAGCATGCCCCATATGCAGGTTACCCGTCACATTAGGCGGCGGGATCACGATACAAAAACTCTCTTTGCTGTTATCACCGTGCGGTGCAAAATAGCCGTTTTTTTCCCAGTGTGCATATAAAGGTTGTTCAATTGCAGCTGGCTGATAAGTTTTGTCGAGTGATGGCTCAGATTGAGTTTGATTTGCGGGTTTCTTTTCCATCTTGCTTCGTTATTTATTAAGTGGTTGGAGGTGGTGCCATGATCAAACTAAAATCCATACTGCGATAAGTTTTGTATCTTTCACGTGCCAACTGTTTCAAATTTTCATCAACCGGTACAAAGTCTATCACTTCATGGAAGGCTGTGGCAAAGTTTGCAAATGTTGATTGCAGATTTATCAATATATCTCTTGCTGAGCTACCACGTTTTGTTGGCCAACAAAGCTCAACCGGCGCGCCATAGCGCGGGCCCTCACCGGCTAAATTGTGTGGGACAAATTGATAAGGTTCTTTTTGCCAAAGTATTTCATCCAATTTTTCGGCTTGTATTTGATCCTCACAGGCAATTAAAACACGTTTAGCCATCCGCCAGTTTTCTGCTGCTAGCTGACAGGCTAACCATTCATGACTTTCAAGTTCTGCTTGTGAAGATAGCTGCGCTATTAAATAGAAAGTTGCTTTTTTCATCACATTACTATTATAGAAAAAGGGCATTGCTTACAACACCCTATTATAAATTCACTGGTGCGATTATTCGTCACAGTTTATATAAGCACGATTTAACAAAAATTGGGCAAGTAAAGCCACCGGGCGGCCTGTTGCTCCTTTTGCCTTTCCTGATTGCCAAGCTGTTCCTGCAATATCTAAATGTGCCCAGTGATACTTAGTAGCAAAATGTTCTAGGAAACAGCCAGCGGTAATTGCACCACCAGAACGGCCTCCTATATTGGCAAAATCTGCAAAATTTGATTCTAATTGCTCAGAAAACTCTTTAGCCAGAGGCAGTCGCCATGCTTTATCGCCGGCTTGCTTAGCAGCATTCAGTAATTCATGTGCTAAGGGATTATGGTTTGACATTAATCCACTATAGTGATTACCAAGTGCAATAATACAGGCTCCGGTTAAAGTTGCAACATCAATTACCACATCAGGATCAAAACGTTCTACATAAGTTAGTGTGTCACAAAGAACCAATCTTCCTTCCGCATCAGTATTAAGGACTTCTACTGTCTGCTCTGACATGGTGGTTAAAATATCACCAGGGCGATAAGCTTTACCGCTCGGCATGTTTTCACAGCCGGCCAACACTGCGGTGACGTTAATCGGCAGTTTTAGTTCAGTAACAAATCGCATAACGCCATAAACAGTTGCGGCTCCACACATATCATATTTCATTTCATCCATGCCATCGGATGGTTTAATAGAAATACCACCAGAGTCAAAAGTTAATCCTTTACCGACCAACACAATTGGTTTAGCCGTTGGATCGTCATTTCCTTTATATTGCATGATCGACATTAGCGATTCGTTTTGTGAGCCTTGGCCTACGGCTAAATAGGCATTCATTGCCAGTTCTTTCATCTGTTCTTCGCCGATCACTTTGGTGGTAAGATTTTCATAATCATCGGCTAATTGACTTGCTTGTGAGGCTAAATAAGCTGCATTGCAAATATTGGGCGGCATGTTAGCCAGATCTTTGGTTGATTTTATACCCAGCGCGACCGCAAGGCCGTGTTGAATAGCGCGCTCGCCATTAGGTAAATCACGGCTTGTTGCGACATTAAAGACAATTTTACGTAATGGCCGTCGTGGGTCGCTCTTATTGCTTTTAAGTTGGTTAAATACATATAATGTTTCTTTTGCAGTTTCTACTGCCTGGCGAACTTTCCAATAATTATTACGGCTTTTTACATGCAATTCAGTTAGAAAGCAGACAGCTTCCATTGAGCCAGTCTCATTCAAGGTATTAATTGTTTTTTGGATAATCTGTTTATATTGACGCTCATCGAGTTCACATTCTTTACCGCATCCAACTAACAGAATACGTTCAGATAATATATTAGGAACATGGTGAAGTAATAGCATTTGGCCAACTTTACCTTCCAGTTCTCCGCGGCGTAGTAAGGCACTGATATAGCCGTCACTGATCGTATCTAGTTGTTCGGCTATAGGGGATAAGCGGTGAGGTTCAAATACCCCAACAATAATACAGGCGCTACGCTGTTTCTCTGGGCTATCGCTTTTTACACTAAACTCCATACATTCTCCTGAATTTTAAAGACAAAGATTAATACTATCACTAAAATTAACGAACAGTATAAATTTACCTTATGAAATAACTGCTTTATGTTAAACTAACCGAATGGTTTAGGATAGTAATAGGTAACGATTAAGCATATTCTGTTTGGTGATCGAATAGTTAATGCTGCATTTATCATCATGATACATTGTAACCATTAAGAAAACCAAAATATTGTACGTAACTGTAACTATACGACGAAGTTAGCTATTTTGCTGCAAAAAACAAATTTTCACAGGTGTAATTAGTGTGATTATAATTCGATACTTAGTTAAGGAAATACTGAAAAGTCAAGTTGCAATACTTTTTATCCTGATTTTAATTTTTTTTAGTCAAAAAACAATCAATATATTAAGTTCAGCGGTTCAGGGAAATATTCCTTCCGATTTAGTTTTTCCTCTTCTGGGGCTTGGAATTCCTGAAATGGCACAATTGATTTTGCCATTAAGTCAGTTTCTCGGCCTGTTGATGACCTACAGCAAACTCTATATCGATAGTGAAATTACTGTCATGCATGCCTGTGGCTTAGGTAAATGGGTATTAGTGACAGCGGCTTTAATTTTGGCATTGTTTACCGCGCTGGTTGCGGCAATAAATGTAGCCTGGATGTTACCCTGGTCGGCAAAATATCAAGAGCAAGTATTAGCCGATGCGAAAGCTAATCTTGGATTGGCTAGTATGGTTGAGGGACAATTTAAAACCACTAAGGATCAAAATATTGTTCTTTATATTAGTGATGTAAAAGGCAAAAATTTTACTGATATTTTTATGGCGCAATTACGCCCGGTTAATAACCAACGTCCTTCCGTGGTGATTGCAGAAAGTGGACGTATCCAAGAGGATCAAAACGGTAATCAAATTGTGGTATTAGATAAGGGAACCCTCTATGAAGGTACAGCACTATTACGTGATTTTCGTATAACGGATTTTAAAGATTATCAGGCGGTAATCGATCATAAAGAAACCGCAGTTACAGGCGATAAAAGCGAGCAAAAGGATATGTTGCAATTGTGGCGTGCTACAGATACTGAATCAAAATCAGAATTTCACTGGCGCTTAACACTAGTCGTTTCGGTACTTATTATGGCTTTGATGGTTGTGCCATTAAGTGAAGTTAATCCCAGACAGGGACGAGTCTTAAGTATGTTACCTGCGATGTTGCTTTATTTAATTTTCTTTTTATTACAAAGTACCCTGCACTCTAATGCTGAGAAAGGTGAAATTGATCCCAGAATAACAATGTGGCTAGTTAATGGGGCTTTTTTGCTATTAGCTATCGTATTGAATATTTGGGATACCGTTTCGATGCCTCGACTACGTGCTAAGTTCTTTAAAGGAGTCACCTGATGTTTGGTGTATTAGATAAATATATTGGGCGTACTATTCTCTCCTCGATCCTAATGACCCTTTTTATGTTGGTTTCATTATCGGGTATTATTAAATTTGTTGAGCAATTAAGAAAAGTTGGTGATGGTGACTATACCACCTGGAGTGCCGGAATTTTTACTTTATTAACCGTTCCGAGAGATGTTGAAGTATTTTTTCCGATGGCAGCACTGTTAGGTGCATTACTTGGATTGGGAACCCTGGCAACCGGTAGTGAATTGGTAGTAATGCAGGCGGCTGGTTTTTCTCGCTTACAGGTTGGGATGTCAGTGATGAAGACCGCGATCCCTTTAGTGATTTTGACGATGGTTATTGGTGAATGGGTTGCACCTGCAGCGGAGCAGTGGGCACGTAACTACCGGGCTGAAAAAATTGTCGGTCGATCGTTAATGGTGACAGATCGTGGGTTATGGGCTAAAGATGGCAATAATTTTATTCATATTCAGCGCGTTATCGATCAAAATGACATAAAAGAAATTTCCATTTACCAATTTGATGCGCAGAAAAAACTGCAAGCGGTCATTTTTGCTGCTTCAGGTCGCTATAGTTCTGATACTCACCAGTGGCAATTGTCGCAAGTAGATAAATCATTGATTAACAATGAAAAGAAAATTACTGGCTCCCAAAGTTTATTGATGGATTGGAAAACCAATCTAAGTCCAGAAAAATTAGGGGTAGTTTCTCTGGAACCTGATTCGTTAGCAATAAGGGGCCTGTATAAATATGTTAAATATCTTAAGGAAAATGGGCAAGAAGCATCAGTCTATCAACTAAGTATGTGGAAGAAAATCCTGTCACCACTTTCTGTCGCTGTTATGATGTTAATGGCACTATCATTTATTTTTGGCCCGCTGCGAAGTGTCGCAATGGGGGTAAGGGTATTGATCGGTATTTCAGGGGGATTTATTTTCTATCTGCTAAATGAGTGCTTTGGTAACCTAAATTTAGTCTATTGTGTTCCTCCTCTGATAGCAGTAATGTTACCTAGTGTATTATTTCTGGGATTTAGCATTTTATTATTAATGCGACGCCAATAATTAGTTTTGACAGCATGGTTAGGTATATTATCAATGCGCTACCATGCTGATAAAAAATTTATTCCTTATTATTCGGCTTAACCATGATCAGGGCTTTCTAGCAGTTTTTTGACCAGATTTGCCGCAAAATCTTGTTTGTTTGTTTGTTTGTTTGGTTGGGTTGGTTGTTTGGAAAGGATTGCTATTGTGATTTATAGTTAACGCGGCAGTTAAATCATTATAACAGACTAAATTTACTGCCTTTTTTGAGTGAAATCACGGCAAATATACTAATACGTTGTTGTGGGATCATGGTCATATAGGTATTAAAACCACCACCACCCGTTTTTTGATAGATTCCGGGAATGCCATCGCGCGGATTCATATAAACCCATCCAAGACCAATACCATCGGCATGTCCTGCGACGTCCATACTTTTAATGTCAGTAAGTATATCGCGAGCGAAATAGATCGCTTGTTCGCGTTGAGTGGTTTTTTACTTACTTGCGTATGGGTTGACAGAAATTGTTGCATCCATCTTTGCATATCAGTTGGTGTTGAATAAACCCCGCCACTACCGGCGGCAGCTAAGGTACTAATACATGGACTGGATTTATAACCGGCCATTATAGGCGAGAACATTGATTGGTAGTTGGTGTAAAGGTGGTATCATACATTTCGGCTGGTAAGGTAATTTTTTTGGCAAATAGTTGCTTATAAGATTTTCCTGCCGCTTTTGCCAAGGCATCAGCTAATAGATCATAAGCCAGATTAGAATAAGCAGCTTTGGTTTCCGGGTAAACATTTAATTTTTGCCTTTTTGAGCCATGTCCAAAGGTTTGATTGGGTTGGCCAAACAAATACTGGCCGGCCGGTTTTACCGCCAGGTTGCTCTCTTGGTAAACCAACTAGTATGATTCGCCAGGTGATATAATCGAATAGGTTATTTTCCATTGTAAATAGGAATATGAGTACCAAAATAGCTGTAGTTTTGTAGGGGATCAGTAATACGTAATTTTTTATCTGCTTCTAATTTGATCATGACTTCACTGGCCATTAGTTTGGTTAATGAAGCAATGCGGATCAGTGAATTAGGGCCCGGTTTTTGTCGCGCTCCGGACGCAGTTTTACCGTAATAGCGGCTCACTATCTGATCATTATCGATGACAATGATTGGCCATCCCTTGTGGATTTGTTTCAGCAAAAATTTGGCTAGCAAAACGATCAACCAAATCGGTGGTTTTTTCTGTAATGGGTTGATGACGATTGAGAATTTCTAGTGCTGTTGGTGAAATTGATGAAGTTTTGGCTGAAGGAAGCTTTGTTTCTGTTGTCGATGACGAGCAACCAGTGAGCGATAAAAATAGTGTCAAGGCTGAAAAGAATTTTAGGCAAAATAGTTGCATTCTTAATAAACCAGTATCAATAAATTTTTATAAACAATCGCCTGATAAATATTTAATTTTTCATTAACGCCTTCATCAGGCAGCAGGAAAAAATAGATTATGTTGTTGATGTTAAAAGTATTATATAATATAATTCTCTAATTATAGAAAAATTGTGAATATAAGCTATAAAACTATTTTATAATGTTTTATTGACAGCACAAAAATCTAATTCTTATAGTGGTTAATATTGAATCGATAAAAGAGTAGCCATAACACACTACTCTTTATTATTTAAATAGAAGCTGGTAAGGGGTTAACGTAAAAAACTTTTGGCGCTATCTAAAACATAGCATTGATGGTACTGCTTAAAATTTTAACGAAGTTATCATTGGCGGCATTATAGCGTTGTGACATTTCATCTAGCATGGCTTAATAATCTTTTTTAGTGGTATTGATGGCGGTATTAACCAGATTGAAACGAGCCAGGGAGATCTCAAGATTATCTTTGGTTAGTTGTTGCAGATTTTTCACTATTCTATAACACGTTCTAGTGGCTTGGTATCAATTTTAATTGTAATACCTTGAGTTAAACTATTTTTGTCGATTTGATCTAAATCGGGCGCTTTAATAAAGGTACTGGTAATTTTTTGCTCAAAGTTTTGACTATAACTTTTCATCATAGCCAATGCTTGTTCTTCAATGTAACACACATCGCTGTCATCGCCAACTATTTTATAACTGCCATCTGCCTGTTGAATAAATTTAATTTCTTGTTGATAAATGATACTGCAAGTCTCTTGCGATAATTTAGTTATTAATTGTTGAAGATCATCCACCATTTTTTGTTGTTTAAAATTGATAAAGTTATCTTTTGAATTTTCGTTAACATAGTTACTGACTTCAGAAAGTAAACCACTAATTTCCTAGAATTTTTCCATACTATTTTTAAATACATCGTGATAACTATGTAGATAATTTTTATTAGCATCTCTAATAGTTTGCTGAATATCATTAAACATCACGATTAATGAGTGATAGCTATTTTCGGCTAATGTGTGTTGCGCCGCTTGCGCGAGTTTTTGTTGGCTAGCGGCTAATAATGCCTGATGTGACTGTTGATAACTTTTTACAACAGGCGCCGGATTTTCATCAGATAATAGCCGGTTAAGGTTAATTTGGCCGTTTTTTATTAATGTCTGATCTTTATTTATTTTTCCATTTATTATATTTTGAATCCCACTGTCTATCTCTCTATTACCATTTGTTATATCGTTTAGCGATCCTTCTATGACATAAAAATAGAAATTTTGTTTGTTTCGCAATTTATCATCTGGCTTAAGGTAAATGAGATGATCTTTTATTATTTCAGGCGGTAAAATAGTCAAACTTGCTGGTAGAATAGGTTGAGTATTGGTTTTGATAAATGCAAATGCAGACACAGTGTTTTTGTGCTCTATACTAGACGAAAACCCGGCAGAATGTGACGTGGAATAATTTATTGCTGTGACCATAAAAATTCTCGTTTCAATCATCGATTATTAAGTACGCGCTAATATTAAGCTCTAATATTGCCTTAGATAGTGGATATAGCTTATTGACTATATTCGATCATTTTATTAAGAATTTGTATCAGTTTGTTTTTACTTCGTCGTTGATATTTTCTTCCGCTGATGGGTCTCTCCAGTGGGATTATTAATTTGTTACTCAGTTTCTAAAATACGTTGGTTACCCTGTTCTTTGATTTGCCCAGAAGCTAGGGGTTGTTGCGCAATTTGGCTGATTGGGTTTGATAAGCTGCTAATAGCATTTCCAGCTATCAGGGAGCTATTTTGTAGATTGCCAATATTGTTGGTGTTTGTTTGTGACAACCCGTTATAATTGATCCCTGCGCCGGCGATTTGTCATTTCCAGACTTAAGGAGCTACCGGCGATAGCACTTATTAATAGTGAACCGGCTTCGGTGTATTTACTATCTTTGACTTTTTCGCTGGATTGTAGGGTGGTGATTTTTAGTAGGTCTCCGTTGTTACGGCTTTTGGCGTTAAGTTCTCTTAATGTAGTGGATATTTTGTTAAACGCTCGATTATCGCTTGCGCATCTTTTTCCACTATTGGTTGTGTAAGTAGCGGTAAATTGGTTTGATTGATTTGCTCTTTGGTTGTCTGTTCAATCTACAGCAGCGCTGTTTTGTTAGCTAAATGCTGAGAGACTAATTTGTCAGAAATTTGATTAGATTCTGTCGTGTTTTTAGCATCCTTTACCGCTATTGATGGAATAAAACTTTTAGTTACTGAAGGAGTAGTAGTTTTCATGGTTAAGTCCTTTTATGCCATAGTGTTTAAATTATGAGTAATATATTTACCGGTATGCAGGCTTTGGCTGCCCATTTCGCCTATTTTACGCATTAACTCAGCGATCGTTTCCATCTCTTTGGCAAAGTTGTCCATTACTTGGCTAAGCAGCTTATCCAGTTGAGCCATTATTTGATTAATGACGGTTAAATCACCTAATCGTTTAATAACATCTACTTCCAGATCAGTGGCGTAGAGATTTAAGGCAGCACTTGTGCTGGCATTGGTAACGGACAGGCCAAGCAGACTTTTTTGCATCGCCGAGGCACTAATATATTGGGCTAATTTATTTTTCATGGTATGAATTAATGCATTATTAATGATTTTATCCAGTAAATTATTGAATGCTTGTTTGATAGCGATAGCAATCATTTTGCTGGTGTTGTTGCTTACCGTACGTGCTAAGTTAGTTAATAGATTATTAATCATTTTGTCCAGCAAGTGATTTAGGGCACGTTTAAATTTGTCAGCGATAATTTTACCGGCTACGCTGGCTAATTTCGCTGAGTCAATGGTGGTGGCAACCATTGTTACTGTAACGGTAATGGTAGCGACAATGTCTGTTATTTCCTTGGTCTGTTTTTTCAGCTCGGCGATTTCACTTTCTGATGCTCCCCGTAATTTAGCTTCGCTAATTGCGATATTGCATAAAAAGTTGGAGATCTCTTGCGCCATTTTCATTATCAACTCACCGACTGGCGCTAATGCTTTATTCATAAAGGAGCCACCTGCTGCCTGGCTGATGGTATCAGCAGCGAGTAGGGCGATGCCGACTGCGGCTAGCACTAGGCTGGTTGGCACCACCGGTAAAGACGGCGGCGACCACCCCAACCGCAGCAATTCGCCAAAAAAAAATTTGGCCGCCAATCGCCAACCATTTGCGCGCTTCTCTTCTGCTTTACGGATTTTTTCATCAATATCCTGCGCTCGTTTTTCTGCCTGAATTTCAGTCATTCGTTGCATTTCTTGCAAAATTTCCCGTTGACTATTCATACTTTCTAGGGTGAGGGAACCGAGCAATTCACGCATTTTGGCCATTAGATAAGTGAGTTTGGAGCTACTTGTCAAATGTTGCGATTCCAGCTCTGTTAAGGTTTTAAAGCTAGCTAGTTTTAAACTGAATAGGCTTTTTTCTGCTTCATCAAGCTGGTTAACGATGTCAGTGTCATTTTTGAGATCAGCCAGTCGAACACGTTGATTTTCGGTATCTCGCACCACGCTTTTGTAAGCGCCTTTGGGCGACTGAGATAGAATATAATTTCCGTTTATCCTCATCCATCGAATAGCCAACAGCGTTATACCATTCGGTATGGATAATACCATATTATCACGCCATTTTTTATTGGTTTGGCTGGTGCTATCGCTAAAGATAGGTTTCAGACGATTACGTTCAATGCCTTGTAGGAATTGAGTGATGGCGAGTTTTTTTGCTTGAGTTCATCAACTGACAGTTTGATATTAGTTAAATCTAACTTAAGCCATGGGAACTCTTGCTCTAACAGGTTGCTCATCTCTTGCCAGTCAGTGAGTCGATTTTTTCCTGCGATAGCTTGCCTAAACTGTTCACTGAGTCCTTGGTTTTCAAACAGATTGGCCAGTGCATTAGTATCAGCCTCGGTTTGTTCATGTAACTTTTGGGCGACATGTAGCCAGCTGTCAATAAAATCATCTCGATACTGGCTGAGATTTTTTTCAATTTTTAGATAGATTTGTTCCACTTTTTTAGCTTGTTGAATCTAATTATTCAATTGTGCTTGAATTTTCCAGTGAGTTAGATTTTCGTGTAGATTTTTAATCTCATTTTTACCGATAAATTGTTGATATTGTTTCATCAATAACAGTAGTTTGGCATTATTATCTACGTTAGATAAAAGATTATCTGCCGGTGGAGTAAGGATAGGTATATCTTTACTAGATTGATTTTGACTGGTGGTCTTTTTTTGTTCGTTTTCAATCACACTATTGACTTGTTGAGTAATTTTTTTTGTAGTGTGGTTAACTGGTTGACTAGATTATTATCCGCAATTATATCTTGCTTTTCGGCAGTAAACGGGTGTGTTTTGTTGGCCGTTAATCGGCTAATTTCTATCATCTTTAGGTCATCCTTGCTTATCATCGTTTGCTAAAGAGCCTGCTAAAAATTTAATGTAGGCTTGTGCTTTATGCTTTAATTCTTGATCGTTGGCATGTTGATAGATTTTCTGAAAACAGTATTTAGTTTTCTCTTTTTCACCGATGATAAGATTACATTGACCACTGTAGAACATCGGGCGATAGTCATTATCACCATGTACATAAGCTATAGCGTAGAGATCAAGCGCTGTTTCATACTGTTTCTGTAACTACTTAACCGCTGCTAATCCCATAATGTAATCGCTATTATTGAAATCATATAAGCAGAGAAAACGAAAAAAAGTCTCAGCTTCTTCCAGTTTACCTTGTTGATAAAAATCATAAGCAAAGCGGTAAACACCATTCATCAGGTATGCCTTCTAAATCTTTTAGGCTGGCGCCTTGCTGAAGGGCTTCTGTCACCAGTTCAGTATACTCATTCAGTTGAGCATTCATGTTATTATCATTTGTTTTGGTCGTATTTTGCTGTTCCATAGCATCTTCTCGCTTTATTTATGACAGAGTAAATGAATTTAAACGGTTTAACTTGCAAAAATCCGCCAAGTTAAAGCGTAAATATTAAGGTTTTTGCTCACGGTTTTCTATCTCTATAGGTGAATTTTCAAGTACTGCAGCCATTTCTACCTGCTTTAACTAGATAAAAATATCAATCACATCCAGTAAATCTTGTTTTACCACGGTTTCGTACAATCGATAGCGGTGATAAATTTGGTGTGCCAGTTTAATGTTACGCACAATTGGGATACCGATCTCTTTGGCATAGGCTTGTACCGCCAGTGCATATTGGTTCGCCATGCGAACTGCCACCAGAGGTAATATGCTATTGTCAGGATCAAAATAAATACCGACGGCAATATGGGTCGGATTGGCTAATATCATTGATGATTTTGCTATTGCTGGTTTAGTTTCAGCGTTGAGTGGTTCTTGATGAGCTCCGCGACCGGCCGATTTCATTTTTGGATTACCTTCATTTTCTTTGTATTCTCGTTTTACTTCATGCTTTTCCATTTTTATATCGTTGTGATGGAGAAAATATTCACACAGGGCATCTAACAACAAAATAGGTAGTGAAAATAGCAAAAAAAAACAAAACAAATTTCAGCGTTAAAATACGTCAATCATAAATAATATGCCAAATCGTTTTTCGTTGGGTGAATAATAGTGTTAATTGATATGATTGAATGAAAAAATAACAACTACTGATAAAAATAGTAATGCTTTGAAAAGGTTTTTGAGCGTTCGTTTATCTACTAGCCTTTTTATTCCTTGCGCGATATCCAGTTTTTTAAAATCTAGTTTAATAGCTTCGGTTGCCAGGATAAATTTTGCTTGGATCAATGATGGGATGATGGCAGCTAATGCCCTGATAAAAATCACTGGTAGGACAGGCGATAAAAATAATGATATTAATGCATTGATAAAACTTTGCTGGTTAATATTGTATGGATTTAACAAAATATACTGATAAAAATAAATAAATTGCTCAAACTCGAGATAAAACCCTAATACACCGATGCCAGCAAAATAGGCACAAGCGGAAACTAAATCTTTGCTTTTAAAGGATTGGCCTTTTTTTGTTGAATCACGTAATTTTTTGGCCGTTGGTTTTGCTGTTTTTTCTGCCATTAGTTACCCACTATAATTATTGATGAAATTGACGGCGGGAGCACTGAAATAAGTGTTTGTGGTAGCGTCGTATTGAACAGAATAAATAGCAGGCTAAAAGCCACGATGCTTTTAAGAGTCAACGTTAAAGAGAATGCGTTTAATTGCGTGCAAAATAATGAATAAACGCCCAAGCCGATTTCTAGTATAAATAGAGCGATTAATATCGGCGCTGATAGGGTTATTGCTAACATAATGAAACGGCTTAACCATTTGCCTAAAGTGAATAAATCAACATGATCAATTGGGCGGCCGATAGGTAATTGTTGGTAACTTTCGGTTATTGTGGCGATGACTTCGAGCATACCGTCTTGATTGAGAAACCATGCAACACAGAACATATTGATTAATGACGCAAGTGAAGAAGATTCAGAACTTGTCGTTGGATCAAGCATATCGCCAATACTGGCTCCCCTTTGATTATCAATGAATTCACCTATTGTTGAGGCTAGCCAAAAAGGTGTCGCCATCAAGATACCCATAGTTAAACCGATAAATAGTTCAACAACAGATAATGCAATGAATTGACTGGTTGATTGCCATGTTGGGATTACTATCAATGGTGATAAACAGAGGGTAAGTAATAAAATGATAATCCCTTTTAAGGATAAATTGGTCAGTATGCGATCACTCAAAAAAGGCAACATAAAAAATAGTAGCGCCAAACGGGCAAAAATTAATAAATAATTGAACAATGAATTTTGTAGTTGCAGATAGAGTTCTATTATTGCGGTCAGATCCCAGAGTGGTGAGACTTAAATTGAACATTTCAGTGGCATAAGCGATCACTTTTTCCGCCAACCAACCGGGTTGCATTAATAAGCAGATAAAAACAGCCACTAGTTTTAAACTAAAAGGTAATATTTGCTCCTGGATCTGGATGACTGTCTGTAATAGTCCAATCAGTAAGCCGATAGCAGTAGCAACCAGCACAGGTAATAATGACAGGATCAGAATCAAATAGAGGCCTTTACTCATTGTATAGCTCATGTACATATTATTTGACCGCCATTAAATCTAAGTATTGCGAAATAAGCCCTTTTGATAATAAAGACCAGCCATCCATCGCGACAAATAAAATCAGCTTGATAGGTACAGATAGGGTAATCGTGCTCATCATCATGCCTAAAGCTAGTAAAATACTTGATACAACTAAGTCAATGACCACAAAGGATAAAAGCCTATAATAAAATACGCTTTTGATTTCACACAGCGCATAGGCGGCTAATAGAGGGATAAAAGCACCATTTTCTATCGAATCATCGATTTGGCTTTCTGGTTGGGGAGTATGTTTTTGCACAGCGACAAAAAAATTAACCAGTTCTGGATCGGCGTATTTACGTAAATAGTAGCGATAATCCTGTAAACTTTCATCTAAAAACTGATCGAGTAACACTGGATCAGCAAAATCATGCGGATTTTGTGTTTGAAAATTAACACTATAGAGATAAAAATTTTTGGCTAATGGGGCCATGATAAATAGTGACAAAATTAAAGCAATCGCATTTAATACCATATTGGACGGTACTTACTGTACCACTAAGGCATTCCTCACCATGACAAACACAATGGAAAACTTTAAATAACAAGTTCCTGCTGCTATCAAAAATGGAAGTAGCGGGGCAATTGACAGCAGGATGATGATAGAAATAGGATTATCTGTCATGGTGGCTAATCTTCTCATTCGGTAGATAATAGGGTGTGTAATTCAACCGCAAGTTGTTCGCCGACTTGGATCAATTCGCCTTTAGCAAAAGGTTAGCCGTTAATTTCCAAAGCGATTGCACAATGTGCATCACGATTAAGTATCAGTTGTGTGCCACTTTGCCAGGATTTTATCGTATTCAAACTAAAGGTCTGGCGTTGTAAGATAAAATCCACTTTCAACGTTAACTGATTTAAATTAAAAATAGTCGCAGAGGATTCAGGGCTGGCATTTTGATCATTCTGATCAGAGACAATAGGCTTTTCTAACATAATATTTCCTTTAGGTTACCAGGTGTAATGAAATAGCGGTAACGTTTCCACGCTAAGAGATATTTGGGGGATTGTTGCAGTAATAAAATATCACCCGTTTGTAAAGTGCGAAAAAGTTGCTGTTTTAATCGGCTATAGCCAATAGAAAATCTGACCTGTAAAGGTAAATTGGCATGGCCATTTTCTTTTAACGATGCAATGCCATTGGTGTCAACAATCAATATCAGGCCTAGCGAACATGTTATTCTAATGGCATCAATCGGCTCTTGCAGACAGGCAAATTGTGTGACTTGAATTTGAAATTCACCTAATTGTGGAATTGAAATAGTGGTTAGTTGTTCTTGTAGCAATCCAATTAGATAGCTGACAGGAATAGAAAGCTAGGGCAGTGGTGTTAACATCGTTAAGTATTGATTAAGTGCGACCTCAATCGGTAAATAAACAGTTAACTGTAATTTCGGTTGTTGTAAAATTAATATGAAGTGGTGGCTATCAGTAACAATTTGTTCGTTGGGGTAATGTGCTGTAAATGCGATAAATAACGCGCTTTTATCTACATATCTGCTGGTTCTAAGTGATAATTTGCCTTTCATGATGATTGCTTACCTGATTTCTTCGCTATTATCGAGTAGTTCATTGAGTGTGATATTAAGCGTGTCAGATAAAGATACTGACTGTGTAGATACTTTCTCGTTTAAATGGCGCTGAAGTATCGACATAACATAGTTATTTGATGCCATAAGTTGAAGATGGTGATCTACAATTCGGTAAATATCAACGTGATGAGTACCTTGCCATTGAGTGAATGTATAACGTAATTCTGCTTCAGGTGATGAATGGCTAAATGGTACAATGATTGTTGGCGTTTTGGCAGCTGGTTCTGCCGATATGTCACTTAGGTAGCTGACTGAGGCTTGGAAGGTTGGCCAGCCAGCCAAAAGAAGTGCACTATCGTTATTAGCTAAGTTATTATTATCTATAGGAGAGCGGTAATTTTCTTGCGCTGCTGGTTCTATGCTATTTAACTCATTTACAATCGTTAGTGATAAATTGTGTTCTTTTATCGTTTTATGGCTAGTGTTTTTCAAATGAGCACTGTTAGCGGTTAAAGTAGCTATTTTTGTGTCAGCAGCTTTGTCATCATATTGTTGTTTGAGTCCGATTGCTGATTTAACTTTTTCGCCGATTTGATGGTTTTCCTCAATATCGAGGGCGATGTCATTTTTTTTCATCAATGGTCGATTAATTGGATAATTGTTTTTATCGGTATCGACTATTGTGGAATAGTATTGATAGTGTGACTGAAGGGGATCAGTGGTTATTTTAGTTGTAGAGAACGGTGGATTGAGGGGAATTATTATGTCGGTGGTAACCAACTCTTCCTGCTCTTTTGGTCGCTGTTTTTCATAAGTCGTATTTTCGGCTGGTAGCGCTGTGGCAAAAATAGAGTGTAATAAGGTTAATTTTTCATCAATTGCTATTGAGAAATCAGCATTATTAATCTGTTCATCATGGCTATCCGATAAAGAGCAGGTGGTGGACGGATTATCTGGTAAATAAGAAAAACTACTAATAATCCGTTGGCTTTGATGAGTAACAATATTAACCATAAATTACTAATTCCTGTAATTGTATCTCTTCTCGCGAAGCGGTTTTTAAACGGTGGCATTTTTTTGCCTGCTGATAGCAATGCTTTAATTTTTCTCTTTTTTATCAATTCGAACTGCTGTTGTTGAAGCAAGCTTTTTTGTTGTTCCAATTGACTATCTTCTGGTCGATTAGAGCTATTTCTGCCTGCACTTGATTGATTTGTGCTTTAACTATCGCCTGCTTCCTTTTTCCATCAAATAAGGCGTTATAGGCTAATTGTCCAGCAGGCTCTAAGGTCTTCGCTTGTTCGATTAATTGATAAATAAAAAATAAGATTGTCGTTGTCGCTGCTGTTGATTAGCTATTTCTCCTTTAATTTGGACGATGGCTGACGCTACTCTGGTTTGCTTTTGTTGAAGCAGTTTGATCGGAGTTTCAAATTTACGCCACGATGTCATAAAGCTCCTTAACGGATTGAGAAAACGAATAAGATTGTCGCCATGATTATTGCAGAAACTGTTCGATGGCATTTTTCTTATTGATAATTTGGTCATGCCCACGATTTTCTCCAGCGTGATACTCGCCCAACTCCCGTAAAAGTTTTAATGATTCTAACTGGGTAAGATAATGACGAAAATTTCGTGCCACTGTTTGCTGTTGTTGCTCAGTGATCTGTTGAAACAACCGATTAGTACTACGTAAAATGTCGATGGCCGGGTAATGCCCTTATGCGGCTAACTGTTGAGAAAGGTAAATATGACCATCTAGAATAGAGCGTATTTCATCGCTGATCGCATCGGGTTCTTCTTCATTTTCCAATAAAATGGTATAAAAAGCGGTTAATGCACCTTTTTGTGTATTGCCGGGCCGTTCAAGCAATGAGGGGAGGTGTTCAAAAACCAAAGCTGGAAAACTTTTACGAGCAGGTAGTTCACATGAAGCCAGGGCCACATCACGCAAGGCACGGCAATAACGGCTAATGGAATCGATAAAAAGAACGACATGTTTATTTTGGTCACGAAAATATTCTGCCATGGTGGTAGCCACTAAGGCGGCATTGCAGCGATCAACGGCCGGCTGATCGGAGGTTGAACTAATAAGAATAGTTTGGCTGCCACGGGCTGAATGCTTTAATTCATCAACAAATTCAGTAACTTCTCGTCCTCTTTCACCAATCAACGCGATAATGAAGATATCTGCTTGTGCATAATTGATTAGTATATTCATTAACATGGTTTTGCCACAACCCACGGCGGCAAAGATGCCTAATCTTTGCCCTACACCGCATGCTAATAGCCCATCAATCGCACGAATACCGGTGGCAAAATAGTTAGTGATAGGTTTTCTACTTAAAAAATCAGGGGTGTTGGTATTAACTGAGTGTTAGCAGCTAGTAGTTGTAGGTGCAATTGGTGGCGCAAAACGTAAGATTGGTTGACCCACAACATCTAACATGGTTCCTAATAGTGTTTCATTTAATTGAATGGAGAGCGTATTGCCTGTTGGCTCAATGACTGTCGTTAAAGAAAGGCCATACGAAGAACCCATTAAGCTAAGTAATGCTTGTTATTGATGAAAACCGATTACTTGAGCTTGTCCAATAGTTTTAAGACTGCCAGGATAGGGTTTTAATAAGCAAATCTCACCGATAAAAACTTTTCTTAATGGTGCCTCAATAATATTTCCCTGAATGTGTACCGGATAGGCAGCTTGGTAGAAAGGCGTAAAGTTACTATTCATTGCCGGTTAACCAATAAACAATGTGTTGATAGTGAGCATATGTTGGAAAAAATTGTCGATGGCTTCGGTAAATTGCGTCGCATTTTCTAGCGCTGTGATTGAGAAGGTTGCACGCAATTTAAGCACATTTTTATCATTGAGAAAATAAGCGGGTTGTCCTGGATAAAAAAGGGCGAATGGTTACTAATCATCGTTTCGAATAAGCGTTGACTTAATTGTGGAATAACATTTTGGTCATATCCCAGATTAGTCCATATCATCGGTAAATCATTTATCATAGCGATATGAATATCAGGTAATTCTTCTAATTCAAGCGTGATAGTAGAATGATTATTGAGTTGATGCCCTTTGGGAAATAAATGTGGTTTTTCTATTATTTTTATTGCATCGATGACAAGTGAAGCAAGATCCATTTGCATAATTCAGTCCTTGAATTTATTAAATTGTTTTTATGATATTGACCTCAGTTCCTTCTGTGATCTCGGAAAAAGAGAGGACATTCAGTTCCGGGTATTCCGGGTAATGTCTGGTTAAAATTTTTGTTATTAAAACGACGTACATTAACTGAGTAGAGTAAAACTATCTTAGGAATAGTATAATTTTCTTTAAGTGCGACTAATAACCTATCTTGTACAACATCTAATTGAGCAGGTTCGAGATTTAAAAAAGAGCCTGATGAAGTTTGTCGTATTCCTTGGCGAATAATCTCTTCTAGTTCTGCTGAAACGATTAGTACATGCAATTTTTGTTGAAAGATAAAACTAGCTGTAATGTAACGTGCTAAAAGTGCTCAAATTTGTTCAACTAACATAATCGGATCTTTCTCTTTCGGACCCCATTGCATGCACCAGCCCGCCTAAAATTATCTTAATATTACGAATCGATATCTGTTCTTGAAGAATTCAGGATATTTCTTTTCTAATTGGTCCAATAAATCTTTTGTTTCTTGAATACCAAAAAACTCACCGATATTACGGGTTATTACCTGACTGAAGATCACTTTCAAACAGATAGCCTAGCGGTTTTAATCTATTTTTTTCTTATTGTTGTACCCAGTAGCAAGTTTTGCCTTGTTTCAGGGTTATTTGGCTGTTAAGACCCAACTGAGCAAATTCACTGCTTTTATTGAGTACTCGATAATTTTTAAAGATAATATGAAATTCTGCGCTTCTAACTTCATTGACTAAGATAATGACTTTACAGGGTTCTAATTTGGCAGAATAATTGATAATAAAGTCAGGTAATAACAAGCCATATTGAATTAGGACCTGATTTTTTAACCACTGGGTTAATCGATTATCTTCAATATAATCTTCATGCTGCTCTGAGATTGAAATAATCAATGGCAGCGCTTCATGATAAGAGACATCTACATTAGATTGCTATTGAATATTATTTTCTCTGTTACTAATACTACTATGCTAGCCACTAGTTTTTTTCTGATTTTTAGCCTTTTTTATTAAGTAAGGTTTTTCTTAAATAGGAACCGCTGATTAATATTGATAGTAAAATAAATATGAGTGTCGGAAAGCCAGGTAAAAAACCCATAATAAACGTTAAAACCGCGGTAATAATTAAAGAAAAATCATGAGAAAACAGTTCTTTGATAATATTTTGACCCAAATTTTTCTGCGTGCCTCCCACTCTGGTAACGATAAAACCGGCACTAATCGAAATGAGTAAAGCGGGGATCTGGGCGACTAAACCGTCACTGATGGTTAGCATGGTATAAGTTGTCAATGCCTCACTGAAACTAAAACCCATCTGCACTATACCAACAGATATGCCACCTAAAAAGTTGACAAAAATAATCACAATGCCAGCAATAGCATCTCCCTTAATAAATTTCATTGCACCATCAAAGGCGCCATATAATTGACTCTTCTGCTCAAGTTC
Organism: Arsenophonus endosymbiont of Aleurodicus floccissimus; assembly: GCF_900343025.1. GTDB lineage: Bacteria > Pseudomonadota > Gammaproteobacteria > Enterobacterales > Enterobacteriaceae > Arsenophonus. The sequence continues at coordinate 162,164 of NZ_OUND01000003.1, forward strand.
AATACGGCGGTGTTTGACACCTTTATTATCAATAATGCCAGATTTTAAATCAGCGTCGATGCTCATCTGTTTACCGGGCATGGCGTCAAGATAAAAACGGGCAGCAACTTCGGCTACCCGTTCAGAGATTTTGGTGATCACGATAAACTGTACTACGGTTACGATAGCGAAGATCACCAATCCCACGACTAGATTGTGACCAATCACAAATTGACCAAAGGAAGTAATGATGTCGCCGGCATCGGCATCGAGTAAGATCAGACGGCTAGTGCTAATAGATAATGCCAATCGAAATAAGGTAGTAATCAACAACAGAGCTGGAAAACTGGTGAAATGAATGATTTTGGTAATGTAGAAAGAACTCATTAACACTAATAGTGAAATGACAATGTTTAAGCCTATCAACAGATCAACAATATACGTAGTTAATGGCAGTATTAGCATGGCAATCCCTAAGATCATGATGCCAAGAACGATAAGTTCAGGCTTGTTTCTAATTTGCAACAAAACTGATTGCAACATATTGCTTTCCCTGCTTTGAAAATTAAAGGCGACGTAAGGTTTTTTTTGATAAAGTAAGTCAAGTAATGAAAGTAATTGTGATAGTGTTTTTTCCCTAATTTCAGTACTTAAGTAGATTTCTATGGTTATGGATTTAAATGCTAGCATAAGTTATTGAATAAATATAATATGATGATTGATAACAATAGTTAGCTATTTATTAGCGATAATATTTTGAATGATGACCATCATCGCTTCTGGATCACTTAATCCCTTAATAAAAATGGCTAACCAACTAACTTGAACCTTCAGCTGTATTAAAAAGGGTAGATTAGAGCAGTAAGCGAAAAAGATTTTGTCAGCAGAAGAGAGTTGTTTGATCCGGCCTAAAGAGTATAGATAGACAGAAATTCGGGTATAAAACAGCAACTAGGTGACAACGCTTACATATCACAGAGTAACGACTGCAAAACAAAATCAATAATTAAAAAACGTTTATCAAGCCATATTGATTAGCCCACTCCTCATAAAACTATAGCGGCTCAATGTCTTGGCTAATGAAATCGCGGTATAACTGGCGTAGTTTCATGGCACTTAATGCCGTTTGATAGCTAAATTGTTTAGCTTTTAGTGCAATATTGATACCCGCTCGGTTTGCTTTTGCTCGTTGATTGGTATCCTGGCAAAGTGAATTGATTTCGGCTTCAACCTCAATGGCCAATGAGGCAGAAAAATAGCGTCGGCGTAAAAGCTCTTTTAGCACTGAGACAAAGTCACTATCATCAGGAAAAAACTGGCGCAGTAAGGCTAAAATATCGGCTAATTTATTCTTTTGGTTGTTTAATAATTTGATCACTGTGGCCAATTTTCTATCTGCATTATCTTCCAATATACGGCTATTTATTTTGTTACTATCCTGCTGTTTTTTTTGTAGATCTTGTCGGCGATTGAATTGACTCATAACCATTGACATATCATCCATAATATCTAACAGCTGGTGATTATGACTTACCATAATTGGCGTAGGTTTAGTTGTTTCAATGTCAGATAAATGTTGGATTTTTGATTGCTGGTGTAACAAAATTGATGAATTGATTTTATTGATATCTAACATTTTTATTACCTATTCTCTCCATTGATATAAGTATAAAGCAGGTCAATAGCAGCCTGTGTTTGCGGATCAACCGGTTTAAATGGATTTTTGCCTAGCGAATTATTCAATAGATTTTTTTCCTTAACCAAACTGGGTTGCAGCATAAAAATACGTACCATTTTTTTATTGGTTTTACTGCTATAGGGAGATAATCCAACTATCTATGGAATATTGCCAAGTAATGGGATTTTACTCTCGCTGGCATCAATATCTTCTCTGGTATAACCGCGAATCAGCAAACTATTGCCTTGGGCTACACGAGCCACTGTACTGATATTGGCGCGATTAATTACTGGCAGTGCATCGATTTTTTCTGTTTCACCGTTGTTGGTTTTTTTTCAGCACCATCTTCTAAATTGATAACCATCTCAATTTCATTGTCGGTGGGAGAAAGGCGGGAGACGACACTGATCGTAATACCAAATGTGGTTGACTCTAAGGTGGCAATACGCTCTCCACGTACTTGAATATAGAATGTGGTGCTGTTGTCAAAGATAGCAGACATATTTTCTTGCGTTAGGATAATCAGACGGGAAACCAGTTGAGCACTTCCTTCCAGACTCATTGCGCGTATTTTGGCTAAAAAATGTACCCCGGCCGTAGCACTAATATCGCTGGTATTAAGTAAAAAGTTACCATTTTTAGTGTGGTAACTACTTTGCCAATCAATACCCAGGCGATCAGCTTCATGTTTGGTGATATCGATGATCCACAATGGCAGCTCAATTTGTCGTTTCGGTTGATCAAGCTGTTGGATCATTTCATTGATCAATTGAATACCTTGAATACTGCCTTTGGCTAACAGACTGTTAGAACCGGGTAATGGCATTAACTCGATTGATTCTTTGCCAACAAGGGTAACAAAGGAGGGTTCCGGTTGATATTATTCGTCAATGTTAGCAATTTTTATATCCGTTTGACTTGCCGTTTGTTTGTTGGATTGAAAAAGTTGTTGTAAAACGGTACTGATGCCAGGTAAGACTAATTTTTCTCCCCGGATAGAGTAGCTTCTATCGGTGACAAAGGTATTTTTTAAAGTAAAGATGTGAACATAATCATTACCAAAGCGTTTTTCTTCAATAATATCCTGCTTCAATTGTCGTGCTTCTTGGCCCAGATATTCTGCTGCAGCTTGAACTAACTTCACATAAATTGGTGGCCCAGAGACATAAAAGATTTTGTTATTGCTGCCACCACGTAAGGGATAACGTGGATCGTAAAGACCGATAGCATGCAAATACTCTTTTACACGCTGGAAATCGATCTTTTTTAGATTCAGCATCTGTTGTTTCATTTCACTGCCATCGTAAACATAAATGACGTTACCATCATTAAAATAGATAAATGCCATTCTACGTATGAAAGTATCAAAAGCGGTTTTGGGGGACGAAACATCAGATCGACCTGAAATTCGCTTCTTTTTCACTGCGGAACTGAGAATAAAAGGTTTATTTAATTTATCGGATAATACGTCAAAAAATTGTTCAACCCGACTATCAACGGCAATAAAAAGATCATTGTCCGGTTCAATATGATCTTTAACTAAAACGTCTTCTTTTAAATTTGAAAATGTCGTTGCTTGATTAGGAAAAACAATCAATAGAAAACAACATGAAAGGATGGCCTTAGATAACGAGTTAATCTTCATAAAACGACTTCCTCATCAATCTAAATGACTTAGGTGTGGCGCCAAAAATAACTTTTATCTCTTTTGATAGATGTGAAGCGAAACTAAAACCGTAATCCAGTGCTATATTGGTTAGCGGTTTATTTTTTTAGAATAATTGATAAGATTGCTGAAGTAGCCCGCCATGAACGTAGCTGTTTTTTACCACATAGACCTAAATATTGATGACAAAGGCGCCGAAAGTGAGTCTCTGAAATGCCATACTTCAGGCGAATTTCCGTTATATTATTAACGTTTTGTTTCATTTGATTAAGTAAGTGATGGGTTATCCAGTAGCATTCATGATTCCTCATCGCTTCAATTACTGGCCGCAATGGTGTCTGATAAGGGGTTAGTAGTGAATTGATAAATAAAGTTTGAATATCCTTTCCAATACTAGAATCGAAAATAAATATATGATTTTTAGTTATTATTGATTGGTTAGAATAATGAGGAAGATTGTGGTTAGTTAATGCATAATCGATATAGGCAACCAGTTTTATATAAGAAAAAATATCTGATTTTTCTATTGTCCAATAGTTATGAATTGGTTCTATTGTTGATACTTGTTCCAAGGATAAAAATATTTGTTTATCAGTTAAATTATAATGTTGATTCTGTTTGTCTTTTATAATATAAGTGATTTGTATAATATGATGTTTAACTTGTTAGCTTTAAATTTTTTGCTAAAATGATACACTACTCCTCATAAGAAAAAATATAAATAAGTATATAAATAAAAAATAAAATTTAGTCTTTAAAGTATTTTCTTTATTTATAAAATCTCAAATTAAATAATCATAAAAGTATATTTAATTACTTTAAAATAGATAAACTCCATGAATATAAATAATAACTATATGATTCGTTTTTTACTGGAAAACTCAGTGGTATGGTCTTTTTACTAATACCCGGTCACTATCAAATTATTGTTGGCAGTGAACAATGTATTCAACAATGGTTTGAGCAACATAATAAAAACGATGACGATTTTATACAGCTCTATGTACCCATCAATCAGCAAAATAAGCTGATTATTATTGACACTATCTTGCTTGAAGTGCATAACCAACGAGATAGTTTTAGCTATACTTTAAATGAACAAAATGAATCTATTAAGTCATTTGAAGCTAAATTTAATTACCCGACTTTCTGGCAAAAAATACCACTATTTGCGATAAAGCGAGTCGATGAAGAATGGTGTGATGAGTGTGAGAATTTGTCTTATTTAATTGAGAAATCCGATAAGTCAAATAAAAATCACTTGATAAAAATAGGAGACATTTTTTTATTGCTTGTTTTGTTTTTATTCTGTTATTCTGTTATTATGTGTTCTTTTATGAAGTCAATCTTAATAAGAAATATTTATTTCCTAATAAAGCTATTAATAACTTACTGTCATTTGATTGTGAACAATTTTGAGTAAAAAAGATAATATAAAAAATTATTGATGAAATTAATAGATTGATTCCTAATGCTGAATATTTTTATTTCCATATAATAAATTATAACAGTGTTTCTTTTGTTTATAAAAATAAACAGACAAAAAATAATTAAAGAGTTATTTAGCAAATATCAATTATGCCAATTTAATATGAATACTATTTTATTATCTGATTTATCTGATTTATCTGATTTATCTGATTTATCTGATTTATCTGATTTATCTGATTTATCTGATTTATCTGATTTATCTGATTTATCTGATTTATCTGATTTATCTGATTTATCTGATTTATCTGATTTATCTGAATAATAAAATTTTAAATAAAGTACAAAATTATAAATTATGGTTATCAGAAAAAGGATTAATAATTCAGTTGAGTGAAATGTTGACGGAAGATGAGATTTATCAATTGAAATTAAAACCTTATCAAGCTCAACTGGGAAAAGGTTTTTTTCAATTTCTATTACCTGAAGAGCGGGAAATAGAATCAGAAAAAACGCAACTTAAAACTACCAAGGAATATATTTTTGTTCAACCGGAGCATCGATATTTTCCTGCTGGTTAATTATTAACATTATTGGAAAGGAGAACCTTTATGGTAGTCAATGATAGTACTATCGGGGAGATACTTAAAGAGACTCAAGTAACATCTGATGAATATCAAAAAAGTGTTAAAGATACTATTGAAAAATTGAAGAAAGATCCATCTAATTCGGCAGATTTGGCTGAATTTCAAGCAGCGATGGCGGCACATAGTGTTTTACTGAATTTCATGTCAACAACCATTAAAGCACACAAAGAGAATGCACAGACTATATTAGGTAATATGTGTTAAGGATAAATGATGAATATTAGTAGCATAAAATAATATTACTGTTCTGACTGAATCAGCAGAGGCTGGAGAGATGACGTTACAGTAAGCCATTAGTCAGCTATATCGACAGCATAATCAAGTTGAACAGCAAGTTACTGTGATACATTACAAACAGGCGATCTCTCTTCACTGCTTGCTATCCAGCAAATTACAAGTGATTTTCAGGTTGAAATGTCATTGTTAAGTACATTAGCACGTAAAGCACTAACAACTGTTGAAACAGTTATAAAGGCGCAATAACAGTGACAATACTCTTTCACCACCTATACTTTTTTATCACCATATCTGTTTTTACTTTTCTTTTATCAAGTTGTTATGATGAAGCGTTACTTAATTCGCTGAATCAACGACAGGCAAATGAAGTACTGGCAGTTTTACAAAAGCATCAAATTACGGCCAGTAAAAGTGCACAAGGAAAAGGGCTCTATAAAATTAATGTGGCGAAAGAGGACTTGTCGGCTGCGGTACAGTTATTACAAGAATATCAATTACCTTCACCAGAATGGCTTGAGATCTCTCAATTATTTCCTGCTGATGCCTTAGTTAACTCGCCGAAAATTGAAAAAGCCAGATTAATTTCAGGTATTAAGCAGCGGCTTGAACAATCTTTAATGGCACTGGACAGCATCGCTGATGCGCGGGCGTATTGTAGACACCGATGAAAGGCCTCTGTCATCGTATTTTATCATGATGAAAAGCAAGATATTGATGAATTTAAAATGGGTATAAAAGCATTTATTAAAAACGCGATTAGTGAATTGGAACCTCAATATATTACGGTATTTTTAATTCATAAAATATCACCACCAATTTCTTCTCAGCCGAAAAAAATACATCAGGTGAGGGATATTATTTTTATATATTATAGCTTTTTATCTTAATTATCGGTGCTGGGCTAATATATTGGGTAATTAAACGTAAAAAACTCGCGCAATCAATAATAAAATCTCAACAGCAATGAAACAGCAAACTTTTAATTTGATAAAAACAATAATGTATCAACCAGCCAGTTATATTCATCACTCATTTGGTTACCCACCATATGATAAGCTAACAATGGCTGAAAAACGGATATATGACTAACAGGTAATGATGCACTTTCAATTGCCAACCACGGTCGATTTTGAATTTGATGATAACTTACACGTACAATTATATATTAATTATTGGTCTAGGCTACCAATAGCAGCTTTATACTTAGGTGGTTTATATCAATCACCACAGCTAATGATCGCTAATCAACTCCAACAGTTACCAGAGCGCCATTCAGACAATTTTTATCCTGGGCTAAGTTGCTGTTACCGCCACAAAAACAACAAATTATTCCGATAACTGCCACATCCTATTCACAAGATGAACTAACAAAGTTCGGCATGTGGGCAATGAAACCATTAATTGAAAAATACTCTTTGGTATTAGCTGATCGTTTTAGTCTACTGTTTAATAAAAATTATCCACAGTGGCAACTTGCTACCATATTACCGATTAATTACTCATTATTAAAAGCAACGCTTAATTATGTTACCTACACGACCTGAAAAATTATTGACTCAAGCGATAGATAATGTCTTGATTCGCGCTAAGTCCAAACAGAGCCATGATTATCATCAATAACTGATAAGCCTGGCCAAAAAACAGGCGAAGAAAATAATTATTGCTGCGCAAGCAGAAAAAGAACAAATATTTAGCAAGGCTAAAATTCACGGTTATTGCCAAGGGGGATCAGCCAGACATCTACTGCGCTTGCCTGATTTATTCATGTATACCAAACCATCAACCACAACCTTTATAACGATATAATTAAACAAATAGAGCAAACATTAATTCAATTTCTATTAACAGAACCGGTGATTGAGCAGCTACTGGGTAATTTAGTGGCCAAAATTGACCTCCAGCAGCAAAGCAAAATTTACCTACCGGAAAAGTTGGCAACTACATTATCTGAGCATTGGTCAGACAAATTTAGTAATATCAAACTCACTAGCCACCAACAAAATTGCATAATGCTAGAAGTGGGTAATGAAATTCTTTACTTCTCGCCCGAAAAAAGTGTTACCGAGATGATGAAAAGTATCATTGCAGATAAACAGATCGCCGCCAGCAACCAGCAACAAATAGCCTGCATCACTGAACTGAAAGAAAACTTCGTTAAAACGCTACAACAACAGTTTGAGCGCTATCTGACAGCCAGCGACCAAAGCTTGCTTGAAGCAGATAGATGATTGTTTTTTAAGCACTTAACGTCATTGACGAACAATAACAGTTGCGCCTGACGAGATGGCGAGTATAATAGCGCCGTTTTCCGCGATTCTCCCTCAATGCCGAAGTGGCGAAATCGGTAAACGCAGTTGATTCAAAATCAACCGCCTTCGGGTGTGCCGGTTCGAGTCCGGCCTTCGGCACCATAAAACATTTCTGGACATCAGGTGATGTTTTTTTTATGTTTGGAATCCCAGTCTTACCAAACGTTCAATCGATTATAACCCCAAAAATATGGTCGATTCATCTCAACAGCTAAACAAAGAGATAGAGCAGGACTTAAACGCTTAGCTAAATTTTTATAGCGAATTGATAGCGATATCAGCATGCGTGCTAACCTCACGGGTTGTCATACTCACTTTATGATTATTTATTTGTTCCATTCTCACGGGGAAGTATTCGATTTTGATAATGTAAGTTGGAGTATTTCTGTTGAATATGGGGCGATTGAAGAGCTAAGATTATTTCGTCAACTAACGGCTTAAATTACGTTATTATGGTGGATTGAAATTAGAGCAATTAACCTTTTTTAATTAACGAGATTATAAAGTGATTATTTAATTGTAACTTGCCCATTCATTAGCATTCAGAGAAGCCAGTCTCTCAATATTTCTAATTTACTATTTTCGTTCAAAAGTTTATGTTTTTTTGCTGTAATGGTTCTACAAAATTATAAAACATTTGAGCGAGATTTTTAGGGGGAATGCACGTGTAGTATTTATTTATAAAGGAATCAAATAGCAGATTTTTTATACCACTGGTTTTTCCTTCCTATCCAAAGAAAACTCCATTTTTATAAATATTATCCCATAAGAGTTGATAATTATAGAAATATTCTTTATTTTTTAATGAAATAGCTTTGCAGAAGTTAGAGCAAATAATAGGGTTTTCAAAACATTCGAGTACTTCCTTAGTAATAAATGCTATACGTCCTGTTGATTGATTAGGGCTACCACCTGAAATTTCAATAATAAAATCAAATGTAGATAGAATTTTATGTTTATTTTTATTCAAAATATATCTATTAAGAGGTGAATTTTTACCATTTTCTCTTAATCCACTGATATCGGCTCCCCTAATACAACTAACTTGTAATGTATAATTACCTTCTTTGAATTCTTTGCCCCAATCGCCAGTTTTATCTGACTTTATCCAGCTCGAAAGATGATCAACATCCCAACCTAATGGAATATTTTTCTTCAAAATCGAGTTATAAACCATCTTTCCACCAGAAGTTTTATATGGTTTTCCATTAGCATCCGGGAAGTCAAACTGCATAAACCAGTAGTTGTACAGTGTTTTTGCCATTGCTTCTAGTTCGGAGTTGATGCGGTTATTGAGATCGATTTTGTCGTCAATTGTACGTAATATTGCTGAGATTTTTTTTGCGTAGCCTTTTCAGGGCCAGTAAAAGGGATTCGAGACAAAATTTCCGTATTAAGATTGTGCATTGTAGCGCCAACCGCTTGATTAATAATCCATGACTGGATTTTAGGTGTACTAAGATAGTAAGTTAGATAATCAGGATCAAGTTTATCGCCCGGACGTAATAATAAACACTCCGTACCGCAGAAATACCCAGCTTCACGCGACCTAATTAATGCTTTAAACCTAACATCACCTCGTCGGTTATAAACTATGTCCCCCTTTTTCACGAGATATTTTGACAGCCTCAGTGCATCCCTTTCAGAGATAAAAGCGATCTTAGAGAGTTCTACTCGATTATCTTTCATATTAACAGGCATAATACATGGAATGCCTTCGGAAACATAATCCGCAGCATGAAACTGGCTTCCGAAGGGTCCAGTGTGAATTATCCTCCCCCTCCCCTAAACCAAATCGCCAAGAGTTGCATTTATCTGATCACTCATACTTCAACCCCGCCAACTGTTTCTTAATCTCCACTTCCAGCTCATGGGACTGGCTGAACAAGCTCTCCAGATTGCCAATAAACCCTTTCATTTTTTCTGCAAACTAACTCCGGTGTAATATCGACATATTCAATTTTGAAATCAAAATATTGCCCCGCGCTGAATGAGTAATTCTTGGCAGCGATATCATCATAAGAGACCACGACGGAGAAATCGTCTTCGTTCCACTTGTTATTAAATACTTGACAGATGCGCTTTTCTTTTTCATCCGTCAGCACCGTTTTTTGGTTTTTGCCGTCTTTAACCTTCTGGCCTAAATTCAATGCGTCGATCAGCACTACTTTCTGTTTATTGTTGGCATCAATAAACAGAATGGAAACGTTGGTGTCGGTGGTGGCAAAAATATTCGATGGAATAGAAACGACGCCCGCCAGCATTTTGTTTTTAACCAGATGTTCCCGAATGCCTTTGTCAATGCCAGACTGGGCAGTAATAAAGCCTGTTGGTACCACGATGGCCGCTTTACCGCCTGGTTTTAGCGACCAGATGATATGTTGCAGGAATAGTTGATAGATGGCCATCTTATCTTTGGCTGCTTTAGGCACTTTTGGGATACCAGCAAAGAAACGCTACTGATTTTCTTTCGTATCCAGGTCGTTGCGAAAATCGCTGAAATCCATCTTAAACGGTAGGTTGGAAACAATATAGTCAAAGCGTTTCAGTTGCCGACCCTCTTTATGGTAGGGGGTGCAGTATGGTATTGCCTTGAATGACGCTTGGAATGGAGTGAACCAAGTTGTTGAGGATCAGGTTTAGGAGCGGCAGGCTAGAGGATTTTTGCGAGATATCTTGGGTATAGATACTGCAACGATCTTCGCCGATGGCATGTGCTACGTTCATTAATAGGGTACCGGAACCGGCTGATAGGTCGTAGCAGCTGACGTTACGCACTTTACCCTCTTGATCTTTCGGGACTAGAATTTCAGCCATAATACGCGCTACAGCATGGGGCGTGTAGTACTCGGTATATTTATCACCAGAATTGCTGTTATAGTCTTTGATCAGATATTCAAAGATAGTAGCGTAAAAATCAAATCTCTGACTAAATATACGTTCGAAACTGAATTCTATTAACTTGTTGATGATTGCCAGGCAGAAGTCATCACGTTTTGATTCGTCAGCGATAAACTGGCTGAGACGATCAAATAGCACCACTTTCGCGCCGCCGTCAGTTTTGACTGCGAAGATTTCGTTGTTGGTGATGGCAATATCCATCAGGGTATCGGTCAAAGTTTTTGGCAAAATCTGCGGCATTTTGTTAGCTAAACAGCGAGCGAATAAAATGGTGAGGCTTCAAGTGAGCTGTATCCGGACTCATCTTTTGTTGTAATTTGTCTAGTTGCTCCTCGCTTATTTGGCTAAGTGCCGCTTCTCAGCTTTCTGCGCTGGCAACAGATTTATCGACCTTTTTGGCTTCAAAGGCGAATTTATCGTTCAGAAATTTGTACAGAAATGTCTGAGTAATAATTTTGAATTCATTACCATCATTTCCAAGGCCGTAGTTAGCGCAAATACTTTTTAGGCTGTCTATCAGATCTTTGGTTTTGTTTCTAAATTCCAATTCTACCACATACATGCGCCGGTATTAAATTCATTCAGGTACTCTGTGACAATCAGGCAATTGATTTCGTTTGCTGTCTTGGCCGACAGCTTTATATGATGCTCATCTTCAAAGTGGGCGATCACGCATGACACTATTTGTCGCTCAAAGTAACCTTCGTTGTTTAAAATATTACTGTTATTCAGTACTTTATTATCCGCATTCAGTTTAACACTAGCAATGCCACGTAGATTTTACGCTCGGACTCGCTGAAACGCGCATGTTCCCACAACCGTTTATGAGTGCGTGCATATTTGACGTCGCCTAGGTACTTGTCGCGCAGCAGATTATTCTGTTGGTTCAGTTCTTTGACGCGGTCATGAATTTTATTAAGTATACCAATATTCGCAATCATTTCGTTTTGAGTGACTTCGCTGAGTTTCTTTTTCTTGAATAAACGCTCTAGTTCTTCTTTTAAAGTGATGAACTGTGGATCTTGTTGATCAAAATTGTTAGCTAATGCTTCACGAATCCGGCGCAGAGTATCTTTTAGTTGGTCGGCCAGCACCAGTTCTTCTTCGCCAATTTTATGAAATTCAAAAATAACTTTTTCTAGTGCTCAATTCGGAAGCCCCGAAATATCAATACCCTGTTCTAAATCCGCTTTCAGATTGAGCAAATCTAGGCGATGGCTGGCTTCGCGATACAGGATATTTAATTTGTTGAAATCTAGTTCCTGCAGGAACTTAACTTCGCCTTGGAGTCGGATTAAGTTGTATAGGCTCCTGGCATCAGCTAGCACATTTTTTAACGTCAGCATCGTTTGCCGATCTTCGATCTGACTTATTTGATTGGCAAAAATTTCAGCGTTCAGGATATCAAATTGGAATAGAACGTCTTTAATCTGTTCAATTTCCTGTTTGATCTCTTTTTGAGACTTGAACAGTCGGGATTAATGCTCGATCTCATCGCCCAACTCGGACTGAAGCTCTTCAAAGTAGGCTTTATTGGTTGCGTCAAATTCCTGACGGATGTCTGCGAAATCTACTACATAACCGTAGCGGAAATCTTTATACGTAAGGTTAACTCGGGTCAACGCCTGCAATAGGTTATGTCTACGGATCACGCGTTCTAGATAGAGTTTTTTCAGACTTTTGGCATCGAACCCAGTTAATAGCATGTTATAAACAAACAGTAGATCGATACTACCGACCTTAAAATTTTCCATCTACTCTTTACGTTCCTGCTTTGTTGCCACATCATGTAGGATCAGAGCGGTACTTTTGGTGTCTTGCTTTTTCCTACTTTTTTGTTTGTGGAAAGGTAGAGCGCTTCGGGTTCAGCTGCGTGAGCAATAGGGAATTCCTCGTTTGTTTTTATTGGTGTTTCAGCATATTGCGCATTAAAGAGAGCAAACATCTTTTTTGCCTGTTCTGAACTGTTGCAAATTACCATGCTTCCAATAGTGTCATCATTGAGTGCACCACGACTTTTGGCAAAGTCAGTGATGATATAGTCCAACATGGGTTCGACGAAGCTGGAGTGAGCATAAATAAGTTTACGATCCACGTCACCCATCTGGATTTCAACGTCTTTTAATGTTTGTTGCAGGGCTATCCGGTAATTGGAGGCGAGATCTCTTCACGGATCAGACGTAGTGTATAACCATCCGCGATAGAGGCATTGTAGTAATATTTGTGGATGTAACTACCGAAGAGATCGCGCGAGTTGTAGTCAGTTCCTAGCAATGGAGTGCCTGTTAGGCCGATTTTGATGGCATCGGTATCTGACGGACTTAAGTTAGCCAGAAAATTACCTTCGGGGTTATAACTGCGATGAACCTCATCTAGAAAGTAGACTCGTTGAATATTGATATCATAATCTTTGGTCAAAACAACGTCCGATTCATTGTGAAATTTTTGGATATTAACAACGGTTATTTCTGGTTTACCTTGGTGATTGTGGATTACTTGAGTGGCTTTAATATCGCGGGAGAAGGCGCTACGTGAGTTGATCAGGTGAATTGTTAAACCGTGAGCAGTAAATTCCCGATGTGCCTGCTGTAGTAAATCCAGTCGATCGACAATGAAATAAAATTTGGGGATCACCTGTTTTTTTTGAAAATAGTCGTTTAGGAAACGCACGCTATAGTATGCAAGTGCTGTTTTTCCGCTGCCTTGAGTGTGCCAGATAATCCCTTTTTTAACTTTCTCATTCAGTTTGCATTCTATGGCTTTAGTCGCAATTGTGGGTAACGCATGATATGCTTCTGTATTCCATCCGGCTCTACGACATAAGCCAGTGCATAACGTAAGATAAATGCCAATGTTCAGCAATGAGGTACAGATACGATTTGTTGGCCGGTTATGATCTTTGTTTGAAATTCCGGGCTAGTACGGATCACCTCAAGGTTATTATCTTTCAATACCGCTAATTCATAACTGTCCGTTAGTGATTTTAACAATGTTGTGAGGTTAAAGAGTTCCTCTTCCCGAAAGTAATTGAACTTTAGTTTGTGGTATGCGCTACTAGCATAAAATACGCCTTGAATTAGCTCAGAATCGCTATCATCATACTTCATGTTATTGGAAAAAATCATAAACTGAGTAATGTTAGCAAAACGCTTAAATTTCGGATTTTGAAAACGTTCATTAATACGATTACGCTCTGCAAGAATACCTTCTCGATTATTAGGCTTTTTAACTTCAATAAACACCAACGGCATGCCATTAATCAGCAGGGTGATATCAGGACGAAACTCTTCATCTCCATTTTCATAAGTTAGTTCTGTGACAACATGGAAGCTATTGTTATTAAAGTTTTCGAAGTCAATGAATTTTAAATTAGAACGATCAGTAAGTTTTTCGAAAAATGCACGTCCTAAATCTTCATTATCAAGCAGAAGGGTAACGTCTTTAAGAAGACGCGTGATATCATCAGGGTTTGTATTGGCGTTAATTTTTGCAATGGAAGTTTTAAAGATTTCAGGAAAAATGTTAGTTTCTTTATCCCAGTTCTGTCCTTGGAGCGAAAGATAGGTATAACCTAGTCTTATTAAGTGAAGAATTGTAGGGATTTTTACTCGGGTATCTTCGGTAAATTTGGTGATGTTTTTATTGGTTATCATTGCTCTGATACCCTCTCCAGTAACTCGTTTAATTGGTAACTAAACTTATTAAGCGCATCAACATCAAGTTTCTTAACCGTCTTTTTATAAATTGGAGTAGTAGTATTACAGCTAAGCTCTATTTCGCGGATAACATCTGAAATATATATTTTATGCTCAACCTTTAAGCGAGCTAATTGGCAGCGGCTCATCGGGTTTTCCCTAACATCAATTTCATTGAAATATGTTACCTTTTTTCGTTATAAGAATCAAATATTTAAGCTAATATGATATTTTTCATATCAATTTGAATTTTTATCTTGTATATAAAGTATATACTTGAACGGCAAATTATTTATTTAACTTTTCTATCAACCAAAAAACACATACTCATCCATAATCCAAGTCAATTTAAAGTATCCGGCTTAGCTTACAATCAGGCCTGCCACTAACTGCTATTCAATTATCATTTTCAATCTATTAGGCCAATTGGCTAATGGAAAGCTTAGCAGTAAATTATGTCAACATAGCTACATCAGCTTAGTGTGTTAGTTAAAAGTGATAAGACAATCAAGCCTAGTAATAAACGGATAAATTAGCTACAACTGGAGGATTATATTTAATCTAAGGGGAATTTTGAAAACTAACATAATTAACCCAAAAGCTTGATCAAAAAGAGATCAAATCATTAAAGTAGATTGAGTATTACTATTTTTTAGAAATCAATAAGCTAACTTTTATTTAATTAAACTAGATAAAAAATAAGTTCATTAACGGAGGTATTTTATTTTAAATTATATAGTACTGTTAATTAACGAATCAATTTTATAGATAAACAGTGATATATGTTGTGAAGGATCATATCCAGCGATTTCTTTGTGCAATACTTATTAAAAATATCGTGCTATTAACAAAATTTATTAAATTAAAATAAATAAGTTGTATTTAATTTGATTAAATAAAATAAATAATACATATAAGTTATAATAAAGATTAGTTATTAATCTTTATTATTTTTATTTTTGTGATAATAAGTTTAATAGGTAGGGTATTTCATAATATAAATAGAAAGTTTAAATAGCTAAAATCAATAATATGCATTTTAGCTATTAATTTATAACTAATTATATTAATTTTATTATGTTTTTATGCTCTACATATACTACAGTGTAAAAATATGAAAGCGATAAAAGAGAATATCTTTTAGACTATTATAAAAAATAGGTTGTATAGTTTATTTTTTATCCTTTAAGTAGTTTAATGACTTTCTGATCTCTGTTTGCGTTGTTAAATTTATTTCATAACTGAGCATGTCTTCTGCTTTTTTCCAGGTGTTGGCAACAATTTGTCCTCTGGGATCGATAATTCGGCTGCCGCCAAATAGGTTTATATCACCTTCTTTACCCCATCGATTGACTGCTACCAAATGCGTTGTATTCTCTAAAGCACTACAAGGCGTGTTTATATACCAAAGATCTTTATCTTGTTGTGACCAAGCCGATGGCATAAATAAAATATCTGCTTTTTTAGTTTCCAAAATTCTGTCAACTTCAGGAAATCCTGCATCGTAACAAATTATTATTCCAATACGACAAATACTAATATCAAAAACTGGCAAGCTATCACCGGGTGTAAACCATAGTTTTTTATGATGAAATAGATGCATTTTCCGATATACAGCTAACCAGTTTTTTCTATTTGGAATCCAAATACCGGCAGAATTATAAATTTTACCGGTTGTATCATTTCGTTCTATAAAACTACAAATAATAACTAAATTAAGTTTGCTGGATAATTGGCTAAATAGCTTATCTGTCTGTTCATTTTGGGTTTCACTAAGTGAATAATATTTTTCTCCTAGTATTATTGATGGTGAATATCCAGTAGTCGTTAATTCAGGAAAACAGATAATTTGCGTATTGTTTTCCTTAGCCTTATAGCAATAATTTTCTAAACATCGTAAATTTTCATCTTTGTCATCTAAAATGGCGTCCGTCTGAGCTATTGTAACTTTGATCATTTTTTATCTCTTTGGGTATTTTATTGAAAAAATTCTTTAAAATAGACAAGCAGAAATATATCACAGCAGAGATAAATATCGAGTTAACTAATGGAATACCCATAGTTATGGTCATCCCAGCGATAGAGCCTAAAGCCCAAGCAATGAGAGATGGGTAATTTATCCATGGTGTAGCAGCATTATTTGGCAACTTGCCATTTTTACGCGTTGAATCAAGCAAATCTCTATTAGTGCGAAGGATATAGTAGTCAGTGAGCATAATCCCAGCTATTGGTGGAAAAATAACACCCGCTATTATCAAAAATCCAACAAAATTATCTAAGATACCTATAACGGTGAAGAAAGTTCCTATACTGCCAGCGATTAGCGTTAATGTAACATAATTGATTTTCTTGCCGATCATATACTCAATAATATTGCTCATGCTAAGCGAGACACTATAAAGATTATATCATTTATTTTAACCACCGCTAAGATAGTACAACTGACGCCGATCTAGCCTGCATTTTGAATAAGGATATTAACCACATCATCGGTACCCATCGCTTTAGCGATCAATATAGAAACGCCATTAACAATAAATTCACCAACAATGATTGAAATTGTTAACATCCAAAAAACATCTTTTGAATTCTGACAATATCGACTGATGTCAGGTGTTATTAGCATTACAACAATACACCCACCGGCGACCATTGTTGCCCCAGCGCTTAATGTCATCGTGTCCTGCTCTGCTGGAATGATATTGATTAATTCTTTAATGTCGATAGTGGTTAATGAATTAAATGTCACCCAAATCATAACAGCAAAAAATAAAGATATCGCTATTTTGGCGGTTAAACTTAATCCTTTAAATCCGTATGTAACTAATACGGTAATAAATATGCCTGAAATTGTGCCACACCAGCCGAAGTCAAGCTTGCCGCTTAATGCATATTCTAAAGCTTTGGCACAAACTCCATTTTGTACTCCGAACCAGCCGAGCGAGCTTATCGCAATAGCAAATCCGATCATGGCAGAGCTTATTCGTCCAAAGCCGCACCATCTGGACAGAATACTGGTAGGTAGCCCCTCCCGACATTCTATAAGGCCCAATCATAGACCTACAAATTCAAGAATTAAGCTACCCAAAATTGTTGCTAACATTGCCTGCCAAAATGTCATTGCATGGCCTAATGTAGCACCCAGTATAAATTGCGATAGTGCAGTATTGGCGCCGATACGAATTAAAACAATAGAAAATAAATCAGAGCCTGCTGAAGGTGGAATCCTTTCAAGGGAGTGTTCTTTTATCCATGTTTATATTTCTCTATATTATTTAGTTAAATAAATAGCTGCGCGGTCTGAGAAATCGCATCGGTATTTTATTATGAATATTTTTATGAATATAATATTCTATAAATTGTTCCCGAAAGCTAATCTCCAATTTTTGGTAGATAGATTGTAATTTATTATTAACGGTATGATGACTAACACAAAGCATTTTAGAAATTTATTTTGGGTTAAATGAATGTGCTACCAGAAACATTATTTCTAATTCTTTTTTGGTAAATTTTGTTTCAATCAGGCAATCTAATGTTCCGTGAATTTTACCAAAATTTTTAAATTTCCTAAAAGGCAGCAGTTCCATCTTTCTTGAATGAAACATAACGCCAACACATTCTCTGTCGACAATAAACGGAAATTTTTCACAAATGTAAGGTTGTAATAGCGAATCCTCACCATAAGGATAAATATCAATCGAAATGATATTTCTTTTTTGTTTCAATGTTTCAAAATCATGTGCTTGAAAGTTTTCTGAGAATTCAGCTGTGGGATGAGGTATTTCGCTATCATTTTTGCCGTATAAGTTAAAATTTGTAGATAAATTAAATAACCTGTAGTTTTGTGGATTGCTATAAAAATGAATAGATTGGTCGCCGTCAAATATTTTTATTCTCCATGGATAGCTATTGTTTTCAAACATAGCAATAAGCTGCGGTGATATTTTTACATCCATTATTTCCTCCCGCCGATAGAACTCAATAATACTCATGAATTACCTATAAACAATCTGTTTATTCCTTATAGAATAGCGTCTTAATATAAATAAATTCTGGACATAATGGAAATTTTTTTAGCAAATTATTTGTCTGTTATTTCAATAGTATTATGTAACAAATTGTTTTTATTAGTTTATTTTTTGTTAAGTCGGATAATTTAATATCAGACAGATTAATGAATATATCTGAACTATTAAAAGAATATATTGGCCAATTATTAGCGGAATAAATACCTATATAATCAGCAAAATGAATAAAAAAATAATGCTTCAGTTCACTAATAGAACACCAATAAAAAGTCACTATCTACTGCTTATAGCAAGAATAAATTGCTGCAAAATTTAGTTGTTTATTTGCAATGACAATGAAAATAAAATATTAACTAGAAACTTATAAAACCAATATTGAAAAAAATATTCATTACAGGTGTGCTGCGAAATAATATTCTTTGAATGGCTAATTAATAAAATAATGACTAAGAGAGTAAATTAAATATGTCATTATTGGTGAAGAAGTTAGGGGCTGGTTATTTTTTCGTATTACATAAAATTGAATAAAAACCAGTCAATATAATATGGCAAAATTAATTTGGCAGTAAATACGAATATTGAGCACAAAAAATAGCGTGCTAAAAAATCATTATATGGTATGTAACTAAGCTGTGTTTAGGGGCTGGTTTTTTGTCATAATTTTGAGTTGGGTCTGTTTCATGGGACATTAGACCGTAAAAAATTTACAGAAATATTTATTATTTTTTTAATCTTAATATTTTAGTTAAGTAAGAATGATATTAAATAAGACTGCGCCATTTATTTTTACTCTGCTAGAGGTAAAGTAACTAGTAAAACAGATCAATTTTTCGCATTATATTTCAGCAAAAATAATTAGTAATGACTGTGATTGATATGATCAGTAATGAAAGCATTATTTTTTGCCAAGTGGGTAATCAATAATACCCACCACTCAAAAACGGTGAGCTTAGCTCACCGTTTTACTATTACGACAGAATAAGATCGCTTTGTTCGACAACCCCAAGGATATGCAGTCCAAAGTCGGGGATGGCATCACCGTCTCCATCTAAAAGTAATCGAATTAAGTTACTTTCTGCATTGTAAGTCAACATCACATCTCTTGCTAGTTTAGTAAAAGAGTCAACAAAATAGAGGTCAGGGGTGCTTGTGCTATAACTGTTTAGCCTAATGGCAGCGAGATCAATTTTGTTAATACTGGTTTCAAAATCCATAATTTTATCTGGATTGTCGTAAGGTGAATCTTTGATACTGGAAAAAACAAAGGTATCTTTGCCGCTACCATTGTATAGCTTCTGTGGCTTTTTGTTGTCGCTATACCAATTATTAACATCATTGCTGATATAGTTATTGCTCGTCATGCTACTATTTTGTATTGGTCAGAATGTGGCTTGCTGTTGGTTACAGTAACCATAATTGTTGCAATCGGCGGGTTGATTGGGCAATGTGGCATTGTAAGTAATAGAATATTGCCAGGGAGAGCTATAATCATAACTATCACCATTAAAATTGTTCATCATCGGGTAATAAAACATGGGAGTACTGCTATAGCATGATGTCGGTGTTGCCCAATAACAAGTGTTAGTGTTATTACACCGCCATGGTGAGGTTATGCAGTTGTTAGGGATGCTGGTAACTTCATTATCATAATCCTCTTGTGGCAGCTCATTATCTTTGGCATTTTGCGGTAATTCATCATCATAATCATCTTTTAGTAGTTTATTATTAACATCTTGTGTTGATTGATGAGCATGAATACTGTTGGGAGGTTGGTTATCTGTTTTTTTATCTGGCATTATAGAGTGACGATTGCCGCCCCATCCCCCCATAAATACTATCTCTACCTTTACCCCCTCGATGATATTGTCAGCACTGTTGCCGATAATAACGTTATTGCCTGAGCCACCGATTGCATTTTCAATAATGGCGCCCCCCCCCGAGCAATTGAGACATTGGCTTTTAAGCTGCCAATATCGGAGAAGGAGGCTTTATTTAAGTTAATGCGTTGGTTTTGATAATAACTAGAAAAATCTAGTGTATCGTTACCGCCGGTATCCCAGACACAAAAAACCACTTTCTGGTTACTGTTGTTTATGGTATAGAAATCTCTATCTCTATTGGAATGAAATCCGTAAATGGTATCGCCAGTTCGAGTAGTGGTATTGGCACCATGAATTTTTTGTATGGCGGCAATATCATGCATCAGTGGCCCGGTTGGGTAACAGGCCTTGTTATAGATATAGTAACCGAGACTCTCATCATAATGATGGTTAGCGCCAGTATTTGTTTCTTCCCAATAGCTCATAACGCTATATTGGCGTGAATCTTGTTTATAGGAAGCATTCAGTGCGTAACCGCCGTTTGATGATTCATAATTGCCAGGATGGCTAAGCCCTAATGCATGACCTATTTCGTGAGTGTAAGTATTGCGACCATAATTTCCCAAGGCTGACTATGAGTTATCATTACTATCAAGGTTGAACCAAATGTGGTTTTCCATATGGCTATCGGTAGTATTGCCATAGTAATCTTTTTTTATATGTGAGTTGGTCTCTGTAAAGGCATGATCAAAACCATGATAATTACCGAAGGTGATCATGGTTTCTTCCGTAGATTCTACTTCAATTAATTCTATATTAGCGACATTTTGCCAGGTTTATAAGATTAGTCTGGCTTGCTGTTGTTGGTATGCGGTTAGGCCGCTTGGGTTAGGATTATAGCTATGATAAGTCAGACTTTGGCAGCTTTCTCTCAAATATTTAGCACAATCCGGAAAGGAGTAGGTGATTTTTAAGGTTTTATCGTCCGTCTGTTTATGGGCTTCTTGCCAACCTTTAGTTGCATATCCTTTGTTCAGCTGTTTAACTGCTTGATCAATCGTGTAAGATTCTTTGTTTTTTTAAGGAATTATCCATAATTTTCACTTTCTCCAATTTACAAATTAAAAAATTATTAATTTTGATTGCTCCCTTTTGTACTCGCTAGGTTTTTTAATTTTATGGTTATTTACTATTGATAAGTTGTTATCTGGCACCTTTTTGCTTTCAGTTTATTGATGTTTAAATGTTTAATAATTGTTATTTAAATGCGGTATTATGACCTTGTTTATGATCAACTTATTCACCGATTCATTAGCAAATAAAAACTTATCATTAAATTTTTTTGGTTTTTAGATTAAAAAAATATCTTTTTTACCCTTTTGAGTAACAAAAAACCTTACTGGTCATACCTAATTTAAATTTACTAATCAATCAGTTACGAATGAAATATTCACTTATATAGTGTTGATTTATTTATGTCAGGCTAGCTGATTGATTAAATTGAATAAAAATGACGCATCAAATGACTAATAATTTGATTTTGTCATGGATAATAATCTGTAATATTGTTGTAATAAAAAATTATTTAGTCGGAAAAAGAACTAAATCGTTAAGCCGTCATAATAGAAAATGACTAACAGTAGTGTTAGGAGCAGTGTGCTGGCATTAAGACGATGCCATTCTTTGGCAAAAATACGGCCGATAACTAGGGTAACAAAACCAAACATTAGGCCGGTTACGATATTACAAATGAAAACAATAAAAACAGCGCACACCAGGCCAGACATGGTGTCAACAAAATCATTGAAATTTAGTTTTGAGGCATTCTGTAACATTAGTAAGCGAATGTACATTAACGCTGGCGCAGTGGGGAATTAACAGTGATAGCGGTGCTAAAATAACATCAATAAGAAAAGAGTGCCTACCATTACGGCGGTTAAGCCGATTTTGCCACCTGCTGTTGATTCCAGGTATACTGCAGCAGGTGATGCGCCCATTAAGACAGCAAAAATATAGCTTACTGAGTCTATGGTAAATGCTTTGCCGCCATCGATAAGTTTATCCTCTTTATCTAGTAAATTGGCCTGACCAGCTACTGCGGCATAGGGTGCCGGTCGCATCAAATATGGCGGTGATAATTAGTGCTAACGCATAGAGTAACATTTGTAGTTGTAAGGCGGCGCTAATGTTCAAGCTAAAAGTTAGTGATTGGCCACTATCATCAGTTAGTTTTGGCAAGGCGAATAAGACTTAAAATTGTATATTGGGATCAAATATCAGCCCCACAATAGAGATAGCGATGATCACCAATAAAATACTGCCAGGTACGGTGTTTTTCTAGACCAAAAATAATAGCCAGACCCAATAGTAACATAATGGCTGGGAATGAGGTAAAGTAGCCAAGGGCAACCGGTAATCCGGCTAGTGGGTTTTTGGTGATTAAACCAACACCATTAGCCGCAATCAGCAGAATAAAGAGTCCGATACCGATACCAGTGCCATAGGTAATACTTTGTGGTAAATGGCGTAATATCCAGGTACGGATGCCGGCAATTGAAATAATGGCAAGAATAATACCCATTAAGAAAACAATACCCAGTACAATTGGGATACTAATTTGTTGTCCTAATACCAGACTGAAAGCGGTAAAGGCGCACATTGAAGTGGTGCAGCCTATTGTCATCGGTAAGTTTGCCCATAACCCCATCAATAATGAACCAAGGCCAGCAACTAAACATACCACCGTGAAAGTAGTGTTTGGCGGAAAACCCGCCTGGCTCAACATGTTTGGAATAACGACCACAGAATAAACTATGGCTAGGAATGTGGTGATGCCTGCTAAAATTTCTTGTTGAACATTGCTGTTACGTTCAGTAATTTTGAAAAATGTTTAGAGGGCTGTTGCCGTCTGTGTTTCGGTTGGCACCTCCGGTAAATTAGCAGACATAGTGCTGACCTCTTAGCGTGATTATGTGAAAGACGATGTGTTTGCAAGTGAATCATTCAAATTGTCGACTAGTGGTTTTAGGCGGGTTTTAATAAGCCGGTTGGCAACATGATAAAATAGGCTGAAGATAGGAATTATTATTAATCTGAGCGTATAATGGGTGAGCGTAGTTGAGTCATTTTGGTTATTTTTATCCATAGTATCCGACCTATTTTTTTATAATGACAATTAGAGCTGTCGGTAATTTTATTTTGCTGGCGGATGACCAAAAAATCGTCAATATTCGCCTTCTGCTGTTATTTGTCGGCTAAAAAATTGCTTATTTAAGTCTGTTAAGTGAAGCGGATTAAAATAGTTAATTGATGGTTGCAGCCTGAGTAGGAGGCTGCTAACGCAGCCTCAATTAATTACAGTTTTCCAAAGGCAGTTAATATTTTCTCTGGCGTAAAAGGCCAATCTCGCAACCAAATATTACAAGCATCATGGATAGCAGAGGCAATAGTTGGTGCGGCACCATTAACGCTAATTTCAGAGATAGATTTGGCACCAAACGGCCCAACCGGGTCGTCACTGGGAACCAGGAAAGCACCAAAGTCAGCCGGAATATCGCCGATCTTGGGTGCTCTCCATAGCTACGCAGATCACGCGTTAAGGGATTGCCTTGGCTATCATATTGGATCTCTTCGGTTAGGCTGTGGCTGATGGCGCGTAGTGTAGTACCATAAATTTGACCAAGAGCTAAATCTGGGTTAATCGGGATACCACAATCAAGTAGAGCGTAAAATTTATTGAGCCGAATTTAGCCAGTTCGTAGATTAACCGCGACTTCAGCAAAATTGGCACCAAATGAAAAGGCAAAATCATTGGTGACGTAGCTGGCGGTGGCTACAAGTACACCGAATCTGGTGCCGGTTCCGCTTGATGGGCAATTTCGGCATAACTGATTTGACCCTGTTTTCCACAGACGATGCCAGGGTGTGCCAACGAAACATCTTCTTTGGGCTTGTTGAGTATTTGCCGCGCCATGAAAAAGTATTTTTTGGCGTAAGTTTTCCGCCGCTTTTTTGGCGGCATTACCCGAGAAGCAGGTGCCGGATGAGGCATATGCCCCTTTATCAAACAGGGCATGGTCGGTGTCGCCAGAAATGACATGGATTTCATTTAACGGGCAGCATAATACTTCGGTGCGCAGTTTTCCCAATACGGTATCTAAACCGGTACCAATATAGGCGCTCCCAGAATGAACAATAAAGGTGCCATCAGATTCTAGCTTGATCATGCAGTTTACCTGATCAATTTCTGGAATACCCGATTTTTGCATAATAATGGCAACCCCTTTACTGATTTGCCAGTCGCCTGAAGCCGGTTTTGGTCCCTGCAGTCAATCAATTGGCGTCCTTTACGCCAGGATCGGTGTTAAGGCGCAACTGGCGGCGGGGTGGGGGCGCTGGTAGGCATTTTCCTTTCACTGATAGCGCCAAGGATCCTTAACTCTTGGCCTTCTTGAACCCGATTACGCTCAATCAGATCCAGCTGATCAACACCTAATTTTCCGCTAATTCAGCCATGGCCATCGTTAGCGCAAAATTACCTTTAGGCGCACCATAGCCTTGATAGGCACCGGCTGGACAGATGTTACTGTAATAAGTGGTGACTTGAAAATTAACATTATCGTAGGGGTAGAGAGGCAGTGCCAGCGCTGGGCCATTACTGGGAACGGTTAGCACATGATTGCCATAAAGACTGGTATTGGCTCGGAAATTCATGTCGATCGCCGTCAGTTTTCCATCATAGTTGGAAAACGGGCGGTCAAATTTGGACCGATAGCCAAGATCTCTGTATCCTGGATAGCGATATCGATATTTTCTCTCACCCGGGCAGGCTCAAATTCTACTACTGTGGCATTTTTTAAAATTAGCATAATCAGGTATCCATACGGGTTAATAGATATTGATGGTGTTTGTGCACGTGGCTAATGATTTGGCACAGGTTATGCAGCTCTGGTGGTATTTTTTGAAATTGACTGTCGTTATTGATGCGTAATAGCCAGGTTCGGCTATTGAGTCGGACAGAGATCCGATCACCTTCGGCCCAAAAACCAGGGTTAGTACTGTTAATGAAGTCCTCTTCCAGGTTAAAGATAGTTACTTTATCTCGATAGGGTTTGCCTTGCCATTGACAGAATTGCGAATAATTGCCACATTCATTGCACATGGCATCTAAATGCAGTGTTTGGTAGCGATTTTGAAAACCAGGGATGGCAATCGAGACATTGGCGCGATTTGGGCAGACATCAACACATTTACACAAATGTAATTACATTCCAGACAGCGATCGGCTTCCTGTTCAAGGAAAGCCTCACTGTGCTGTTTGTCAACGAACTTGACGGTAATTTGATCTTTACGTTGATAAAGATGCTGAGGATCAACGTTACTCCAGTATTTATTACCATGATAGCTATAAATATTTTCCCGCCGCAAAATGGTATCGACAGCGCGACGTGCGGTACTGATTGCCGCAACAATGGAAGAAGGCCCTTGTTGAACATCACCGATTAAAAATATGCCTGATTGCATAGTTTCTCCGCTAGCCAGATCAATAGCTGGTTTACCATTTTTATCGAGTGGAACTCCTATTGCGGCAAGCATTTGGCTATCTTGTTGCTCACCTATTGCTGTGATTATACTATCGATTTTTAAGCTGGTGGTTTGTTCGGTTGCCACCGCTTTAGAACGCCAGGAGCTATCAATTTTACCTAATTTCATCAACCTGACTGTCAGTTTACCGTTAATCGCAAAATGTTCAGGATTGGCGAGGAACATAAATTTTACGCCATTAGCTAAAGCTTCTTCATATTTTTCTGGCCAGGCGGGCATTTCAGTTTTTGAGCGGCGATAGATGATAGTGATTTGTTCTACATCAGGTATACGTAGCGCTGCCCGAAGAACGCAGTCCATGGCGGTATTACCAGCACCAATTATCGCTACATGTTTACCCATATTCGGTGTAAAACCACGATTATAGTCACGCAGGAAAGGTAGAAATTGGTAGATATTATGATTTTCACCGGCCAGTTTGATGCCACTGTTTTTGTCGGTGCCAACGCCAATCAAAACATAATGAAAGCCGGCCGCTTTCAATTTTTCCACGGTTAAACCCAGGCTGATATCTAAATTCAAATTTGACGCCATGTTCAGCAATAAAATTGATATCATGCTCGATAAGCTCTGATGGGATACGAAATTGGGGGATAATATTTTTTACTACCCCACTGGCGCTGGCTTCGCGCTCAAAAATTGTTACTGGATAGCCTGCGCGGGCTAAAAAGTAGCCGGCACTGAGACCGGCAGGGCCGGCACCGATTATGGCAAACGGGTGGGGCGCAAGTACCTGTACCGGCAGGCTTTATGTCAAGGCTGTTTATACTCTTGCCAGCCTTTTTCTAATGCAATTTTCTTCAGTTGACGAATATTTAGCGGGCTATCATAGTCCAAACGAGTACAATTATATTAGCATTGATGATCGCAAATATGACCGGTAATGGCCGGTAGCGCGTTGCGTTTGTAGATAAGTTCCAACCCATCGGTATAACGCTTTTCACCCATTAAACGGGGATATATTCAGGGATATCCTGTTTAATGGCACAGGCATTAACACAGGGAGCCGTATAGCAATCTGTTAATGGCAGTGAATCATCAATATTTATCTGATGCTCAGCCTTCTACTCTTTTTGGCTATAATCCATACTGATTGCTTGTTTTGCCAATTTTTCTAACCGTTCTACATCAATTTTTCTGCCTGCCAGGCTGCGCTATCCGTTAATTCTCGTAGGTATTCAGTCATACGTAGATAACCACCGGGTTTTAATAGATCAGTTGCCATGGTGATGGGACGAGTGCCGGTTGCGAAAATATCACGGATAGTAATTTGACTAGCACCACCTGAATAAGAGATCGGTAGCATGCCATCAAAGGCACGGGAAAGAACCGTAGCTACATTGATTGATAGTGGAAATAGTGCGCGGCTGGACATGTATATCTCCTCGCCGGCTAGTTTACCTTTATGATTGATAACGCCGAATGTGTTAAAACCCTATCTGTTTCTCACTGGCTAGTGTCATTAAGCGTCGCAGCATCGCCAGGGCTTGCTCAAGCTTTAGATCATGCTGGAATGAAGCCTCTTTTAAGCCAATATAATCGAAACCGCAGTTATCGAGGATTGCTATTACCCGTTGATAAACGAGTAGGGTAGGATTGAGTTTGACAAATGTATTGAGTTTTTTGTCTTGCAATATATAACGACAGATAGCTTCTATTTCATCGGGTGGGCAGTCGTGCATGGTAGATAGGGTTACACCGCTTACCATTTGAGCGGGAATGCTTTCGACTAATGTTGTCAGTGTAGTTTGTTGACTTTCAATACCTAACTGACTAATAAAGTATGGGTTTTCGATCCATGACTGTAAAAGCTGACGGTAGCGGTTAAAAGCGGGATGATGAGAAGCATCCATCATGTTATCAATAAATTGCCGCATAGCTAGTTGCTGAATACCAGCTAAATCCGTAACCGACACTCATGTTAAATATAAAGGATTTCGCTTCAGCTGCTTGGCGTGGCTCAAAAATGGCTTCGAGAAGATGCAAAATAAACCAGGCTTTCAGATATTCATCCCAGGCTTTTACTAGTGCATATTCAGTTGACCACTCAGTCTTAAAGCATTCATCTTCAGCGTCGATGCAGGGTTTATCTATTTCTAATTGATCGAGGATCTGCACTGTTTTCAGTTCGATAAAGCGGCCGCCAGTTAACCAGGAGACGATAATATTTTGGGCTAACTGGGTATGCGGTACGGCAGCAGAGCCAATTGGTGTAGCACACGTTTCACCAAATACATTAATTAATGGATGTTGATTTTGCTGACGATAAAATTGTTGTTTGGGAATACCAAATATTGATTGATTTTGTTGGTATTCATCAAAGATGCGCTTCAAAAGTTTATCGAATGGAATTGGGCGCATTATATCTCCCATGAGACTCTCCTTGCTGCGATTTAATTGGGCAAATTGGCAAACAGTTGTTATAAACTTTGCAACAATCACGCCAGAAACAAATAACCGAGGAATGGTGAATAAGAAATGTGATTAATATTTAATCTTGCTTTTTATTTGTGAAATAACTTACGCTCAGGCAAATAAGAATGATAATCAATAGAAAATGGCTAACTTCGACAGATAGTTATTGATTTTTTAATTCTCAAAAAAATAATTTCACTATCACTTTGATAAACCAAACAGGCAGAGGATGTTTTTTGTTGTCTTTAAGTGGAGGCAAGCAGATTTTCTGTTGCTAGTAACGTCAAATAAATCTCAGGAGTGTCAATATCTGCGGTGATTGCCGATTGATCTAAGTCTAAATATTGCCATTGACCTTTTCGTAAAGCTTGCTGCATTGAGCGGCAATGGGTTTGTTTTGTCGCCATATTAAGGCAGTGATAAGGCAATAAAACTGGATGACCAGGTGTTTTTTGATAGCGAGGGATCAACGCATAAGCACCGCATTGGTGCCAAATTTGCTGAAATATATTGTGTTATTCAGACAATGCATATCACCGTGCGTTATAAAGCAGTAGTCGCTATTTACAGCCATAGAGCCTAAATAGTCCCTGCTGATAATAAGCATTATAAACAATGTTGATTGCTGGATGTTGCTGGTAGTGCGGGCTCAATTCTGTCGCCCGATAACCAATCACTAAAATAATGCAAGAACAGAAGGTTAATGCATTTTTGATACTTGCATCAAGTATTGTTCCACCCTGCCAGGGTAACATCATTTTCCATTGTCCCATACGGGAAGAAAGACCAGCAGCTGGAATAATGCAATCGATATTTTTGATTATTTGTGCTGATTTTTTGGCCATTATGGGGACCGGGATAGCAGATTTATTCATTTTATTGACTCTTAAGTTATGCCACAGGTAAATATACCCGAACCGCTCACTCAGTTTTGTGATGGATCATTAAACTCATCATCTGTTGTTATTAGTTTGATTGGCGCAGGTGGCAAAACTAGTACTTTATTTTGGTTGGCACGATAGTTTTCGTTGTTAGGTAAAAAAGTGATTATTACCACCACCACAAGGATGTATTTACCTGATGAAAATATCCCACTATTGATGTGTTGCGATCCGGCTCATTTACCTGCGGCGGTATTTGCCTCACCAATTTGTGCTTGTTATTCCGCTTGGCAACCTAGTAACGGGAAAGTACGTGGTTTTTTACCGCAGCAGGTTGATGCACTTGCTCAGCGACACTACGCGGATATCTTACTGGTCGAAGCCGATGGTTCACAAGGTCTGCCATTAAAAGCGACTGCTTTGCACGAACCTTGCATACCGGTTAGTAGTCGCTGTGTAATTGCCGTAACTGGAGGACAGGTTTTAGCCAGGCCATTAGGGCCTGATAATGTACACAGATAGTAAATATTTGCTTCTCTAACTAAAATTAAAAGATTATATAAAAATATATTGCGGTATTGTAGCATTTTACTTGGCATTCGGAGGGAATGTTTTAAAATGTTCTTCTTGATGCACAGCGTACTTGGTTGATTAATCGTTTTTCTCAATTTGAGAATTTTATCACTAACAAACTATCAGCATTGTTAATAAGCACAGGGTTAGATGCGATTCGGTTGGGAGCTGTCAGAGAGTTTCCTCCTATCAGGAATGTTTTGCAGCGTCAGAGAAATTGAATGGATAACTCACTGGGTAGTTATGAAAATCTTTATGGAAGTAGCAAAACTTGAGCAGCAGAATCGTCCTTTTGCCATGGCACAAATTATTGAAAGTCGTTGCTCTACACCACGTCACTCCGTGCAAATATTAGTACTCTATGATGGCAGTGTGATCAGCACGATTGGTGGTGGATGGTAGAGCGTAAAGTGATTACTGAAGCTTTGTTAGCGCTGGTAGAGCGTAAGCATCGTATTTTTCATGGTCGAATGAGCCGTAATGGTCAGCATGCGGTTGGCAGTGACTGTGGTGGCTCGATGTCAGTTTATATTGATGTCCATGGTTTAGCTTGCCGTTTGATACTCATTGGTGCCGGACATGTTAATCGTGCTATTGCCCAAACAGCTACTGCTTTAGATTTTTAAATCGTGGTGATGGATGTTTATGCCGATAGCCCCTTAATGCCGTTTATTTTCTAACTAATACCAAGCTATTGCAGGTAAAGTCTTTTAGCCAAGGGATTGAGACGTTAGCCATTAAAGCTGATGATTATGTGGTGATTGCTACCAATAGCCAAGATTGGGAAGCGCTATCCTTGTTGATCCACTTGCCAGTAAAATATCTTGGGCTTTTGGCCAGTCGTCGAAAGATACAAACTTTTACTCGACAATTATATGATTAAGGGCTGAAGGCATGTCAGCTTGCTCATCTTCATGCGCCTGTTGGTCTTAATATCGGAGCAGAAACGCCGTCGAAAATTGCTATCAATATTATCGCTGAGATGCTGCAAATTAAACATCAAGCTGCCGGTGGCTCAATGAAGTGCAGCACTTTTCCCTACCGCCAGCGGGCGGTTATTCGGGGTGCTGGCGATATTGCAACCGGGGTGGCATTACGTCTTTATCATGTTGGTTTTCACGTCATAATGTTAGAGGTTGAATACCCTACCGTTATCCGCTGTACGGTTGCTTTTGCTCAGGCTATCTATGCCGGAAAAATGACAATTGAAGGTGTGACTGCGAAACATATTAACAGACTAGATGAAGCCGATCCGCTTTTACAGCAAGGCATTATTCCGCTCTTAATTGATGAGGATGCTAGCTTATTGCCGGCTTTTCAAGCCGACGGTGTGGTCGATGCCATTTTAGCCAAACAAAATAGAGGAACCCACCGTGCAATGGCACCAGTGACGATTGCTTTGGGGCCCGGTTTTGAGGCAGGTAAAGATTGTAATGCTATCATAGAAACTAATCGTAGACATAATTTAGGAAGAGTAATTTATCAGGGATCGGCACAAGCTAATACTGGCGTGCCAGGGAATATTAATGGCTATACCACACAGCGTGTGGTGAGAGCGCCAGTTACCGCTGTCATGCGTCGTTGTGTTAATATCGGTGATATCGTTAATGTTGGCGATAATATTGCTTACATTGACAATACCCCGATTAAAGCGCCATTAAGTGGCATGGTACGTGGTTTATTAAATGATAATTTATCGGTGACGGTAGGGTTTAACATTGGCGATATAGATCCCCGTGGCGCGGCAGTAGATTTTACTGCTGTTTCGGATAAAGCACGCGCCATTAGCGGGAGAGGTGTTAGAAGCATTGATGGCGTTGATGGAAAAATAGGTTTAGTTGTGATGGATAAAATAGCTGACTTATTCAATTATTAAGGGCGCATAGCGCCCTATAAGAAGATAATCGTGACGGTTAGAGGTAAACAATGGTACCCGTTTTAACTTCAATCTCTTGTTTGGCTTTATTTAGCACGGTAATTAGCGTTTCACGACCATGCCGACTACAGGAAAAAGAGAGAGCAGCTTCAACCTTCGGTAGCATTGATCCTTTTGCAAAATGTCCTTCATTAATGTAACGCTGGGCTTGGTCTAGATTAAGTCGCTCCAGCCATTTTTCATTATGTTTGCCAAAGTTAATCGCTACTTTTTCTACTGCAGTCAAAATAATCAATATATCTGCATCGATCATTTTGGCTAATTTGGCACTAGCCCAGTCTTTGTCAATGACGGCACTCACACCGCGTAAATGATTACCTTCACGCACCACCGGTATACCACCACCAACGGTAATAACGACTTGCCCAGCATTAAGTAAGGCTTTGACTGTTTCTTTTTCAATGATAGCGATGGGTTTGGGGGAAGCAACCACTCGACGAAAGCCTCGTCCAGCATCTTCTTTTAGTTGATAGCCATTGGCTATCAATTTTTAAGTTTCTTGCAGGCTGAAAAAAGAGCCGATTGGTTTAGTTGGGTTATTAAGGGCCGGATCGTCGGTGGCAACTTCAACTTGGGTAATAATGGAAGCAACAGGAGTCGATAAACCCCGATTGAGTAATTCTTCACTTAGCGTATTTTGCAGATCGTAGCCGATATAACCTTGGCTTAATGCCACACATACTGACATAGGTAACATGGGAGTATGAGCGGCTGTTTTAGCTGCTGCTTCAAATGCCCGATTGATCATGCCGACTTGTGGTCCATTACCGTGAGTAATGACAATTTTATGACCCTGTTGGATCAAATCGGCAATAGCGTGTGCAGTAGTTTTTACGGGGCCATTTGTTCATCTCATCCATCACCTAATGCATTACCGCCCAATGCAATGACGATTGTTTTTTTCATGATATTCATTATTCCTATTATTTATTGTTATTTACTATCAAAGATGGGTTGGTCATACAGAAAAGCGTTAATTTATTAGGAAAGGTTGGCGGTGCAAAAATTGTCCCCAACCAGTGCTGCCAATAAATTTTCCTAGACTGAAAATCGGTTTTCCTCGTAATAGGGTATGGAGGATTGCACCTTGACAAACCATTTCTTCATAAGGGCTGTAATCAGCGTTATCATGCAGCTCAGCATGACGAATAGTAGTCCGTTTATGAGGTAATGATAATTAAATCAGCATCTGAACCGGGGGCTAGGCAACCTTTACGTGGCCAGAGGCCAAACAACTGAGCGGGTTTGCTGCTGGTTAGTGCGACAAAGCGTTCTGGCGTAATGTGCCCACTCATTACGCCGGCAGAAAAGAGTAATAACAAGCGATTTTCTACCACAGGTAGCCCATTTGGGCAGCGGCTAAAATTTCCTTTCGCAAGTTTAAGCCGCTGCCAATAGGAAAAAGTACAGTGATCGGTAGCAACCACATCAATGGTTCCATCACTAATACCACACCATAATGCATCTTGTTCACGAATATTGCGTAGCGGTGGCGTGAGAATAAATTTCATCGCATCTTCACGCAGGTATTGTCGTTCATCTAGCATCAAGTATTGAGGACAGGTTTCTATCCATACCAGCTACTGATGGGCTTTAGCCAGACGTAAGTAATTGAGTCCGAGACCATTAGACAAATGCACAATATATAAAGGAGCATTATCGGCTAGCTGTGCCAGGTTGATCATGCGGGTAATAGCTGCAGCTTCGCATTCAGGTGGCCGGCTAAGGGCGTGATAACGTGGTTCAGTCTGACCACTAGCAATAAATTGGCTGCGTAGATAGTTAATAATGGCATCATTTTCTAGATGAACGGTGGTCAATGCGCCAGCCGCTTTCAATTGTTTTAATGCTTGTAAGATATCGCTATCATTCAACTTATATTGATAAGTTAGATAAAGTTTAAAACTGCTAATTCCGTCTTGAACCATAGCAGGAATTTCATCGATAATCGCTTGATTAATATGTTGGATAACTCCATGAAAGCTATAGCCGATAACCGCTTTTCCGTTCGCATACTGGTGGTAGGTTTCTAGTTGATGATGTAAGCAACATCCTTTTGGACCAAACCCCATATGATCAATAATGGTGGTGGTGTCACCGCAGGCAGCTGCGCGGGTGCCGGTAAAAAAATCGTCATAACTACGCGCCAGCCCTGTATCAATATTGAAATGAGTATGGACATCGACACCACCTGGCATCACATAACACGCTTTGGCTTGAATAATTTCGCAAGCTTCTGATGGGATAATATTGGGGCTGATTTGCTTGATAAGACCGTTTTCGATTAAAATATTACTTTGCCGTTGTTCATTAGCATTGACCACAATACCATCTTTGATCAGTAGTTTCATGTGTAAGCTCCATAATCAGTCCTAATGTAGTGTCATTAGGGCTAAATGAATAAAACGATTATTTTTTCAATTCAGATAAATAGGTTAATGGAATTGAAGCATACATCGCGGCGCAAGTAACAATATGATTTTTCAAGGTTTTTTCGTTAGGAGCATGGGCTTCAGCCTCTTTACCAGGACCAAATCCGATCACGGGAATACCATGACGACCCATAATGGAGACACCATTGGTTGAGAAAGTCCATTTGTCAACCACGGGTTAGCTATGGAATAAGCCTTGCCAGGCTTTACTGAGGGTTTTGACGGTAATATGATCTTCTTCCACTTTCCAGGTAGGGAAATAGCATTCGGTTGGATAAACTAAACCCGTCCAGGAAGGACGCTCATAGCGATACATGGAGGCAGTGGCTTGGCCTCCTTAAGGATGATAAGGAGCGAATCTCTTCTAATGCGCCTTGCCAGGTTTCACCCCAGGTTAATCGCCGATCGATTGAAATAGCACAGCTATCGGCTACCGCACAACGACTCGGGTAGGCATAGAAAATTTCCGACACGGTGAGGGTCCCTTTACCCAAGAATTCATCATTGCCTAACCCTGAGCAAGTTATTGCAGTTCCATCAATATCGGGCCCATTTTGAAGATGGCATTATCGCCACGTTCCGGGGCAGAGCCGTGACAGCTGATCCCTTGAACATCAATGCGAATCTCCATGCGTCCACGTTGTCCACGATAAATTTGGCAATCTGTTGGCTCGGTACTGACGACAAACTCGGGTTTTATACCTGATTCTTCAATGATATATTGCCAACAGAGACCGTCATAATCCTCTTCTTGCACTGTACCGGTTACTAGCAGTGTGTATTGTTCATCCAGTCCAAAATCTTTGATAATTTTACCGGCATATACCATCGCTGCCATGCCACCTTCTTGATCGGATGCACCACGACCACCGATAATATTCTCTGTCTCCATACCTTGATAGGGATCGAAAGATCAATGCTTGATGTTACCTATTCCGACAGTATCAATGTGCGCATCCATGGCAATTAAATGAGATCCATGGCCAATATAACCCAGAATAATTACCCATTGGATCGATGTCAATTTTATCAAAACCGACTTTTTCCATTTCTTGTTTAATACGGTGGATAACCTTTTTTTCGTCACAACTTTCACTAGAAATGGCTATCATGTCACGCAGAAAACGGCTCATGTCATCTTTATATTTTTTGGCGCTAGCTAGAACGTTATCGAATGGAACTTGCTTAACTATGTTGTTTACTCCCGTTATAAATTTTTACTTTTTCGCAATGATAAAATGCGTTTTAAATTTTGTGCCTTATGCTAATGTTGGGTGTTTACCTTGCCAGACAACTTCGCGGTAGTGTTTGACATCAGTATCTCCTTCGGTACTGATTAGCAATACAACGGCATCTTTGGTGAGTCCTAATTTTTCTCTTAACGCATCGCGTTGTGGGTAGTAATGCACCGCTGCCAATACCCCTAAACCGACAGCGCCAGATTCGCCGGAGATTATGCGTGGATCTTTTTGGTATGGGTTGCCAAGTACGCGCATACCAAGGGCAGCGACTGCATCTTGGCAAGAGATAAATTGGCGGTCCCAGTTACGTAGCACCGTCCAGCCAAGTGGATTGGGTTCACCACAGGCCAGCCCTGCTATAATCGTTGGCATATCGCCATCAACATTGACTATCTCTCCCTTTATACCGGAACGATATAGGCAATTGGCTAACTCAGGTTCAGTGACTACCGAATGCAACTGATTAGCGTCATAGATATCAGCCAAATAACCGAGTACTCCACCGGCCATGGCTCCGACGCCGGCCTGAAGAAAAACATGGCTCGGTGGGGCGATCCCCATTTGGTTCGTTTGCTCGACCGCTTCATCGGCTAAAGTGGTATAGTCTTACATGATCCAGGTAGGAATTTGAGTGTAACCTGTCCAGGCTGTGTCTTGAATAACTTGCCAACCATGAGTTTTGGCCGTTTCCATCGTCAGCCGGACGGTGTCATCATAATTCATGTCAGTGATGATACACTCTGCACCAAGTGCTAGAATATGCTCAACTCTCTCCTGGGCTGAACCCTTTGGCATATAAATTACACTGTGCTGACCAAGTTGTTTGGCAACCCAAGTAACATCACGCCCATGATTACCGTCAGTTGTGGTGGTAAAGGTTATTTTTTCGGTCAGACTGTTTTTTAACTTTTCGAAAGAAGAATCATCGATATTGATATGGTATTTTTCACACAATAACTGGGCGGATAGCATAGGTACTGCCCAGCATTTTGAACGCATTTAGTCCAAAGCGTTGTGATTCATCTTTGACCAGTATTTTGCCAACTTGAAACAGATCAGCCAGTCCATCAAGGGAATAGAGTGGGGTTGGATAGTATTTGTTGATCTTTTGATGAAAAGCCCCCGCCTTACGTGCTTGTTGACGCGAGAACAAGTCGGATTTTTCATCAGTAAAGAAGCGATTTTGCGCAATATCTAACTTTAATGAGAAAATTGACATAGCCAACTTTATTTGTTCATAGAAATACTTTTATTGTTAGCAGCCAAGAGATGGCGGGAAGCAGCGTTATTTGACGCGCTTATCCGCATCTTTTATGAGTTGCTCGAGGATCAAATCAGGTTGAGCGAATTTTCGCGCCAGGATCATGGCCGAGATAATATAGGGTTTCCAGCTAGCTTCTTTATAAGTCGTAATACGATATTTTTCGAATACACCTTCGGGGACTTCACCTTCTCGGCAGGGAACACCAGAGATATCTGCCGGTAAGCAATGCATATAGAGTGCTTTGCCGTTATGGGTAAGTGCCATCATCTCTTCCGTGCAATGCCAGTTTTTATGATTAGCATTTTGCGCCAAACAATGTTTTTTTAATGATTTTAAGCCATCGTGATCGTTGTTACGTAATAATGTGGTGCGTTGCTCCATTACTTTATAAGGTGCCCAAGATTTAGGGTAGACAATATCCGCATCTTTAAAAGCTTGTTCCATGGTATTAACTTGACGGAAAGTTCCTCCCGACGCCTGGGCATTTTTTTTTTGCGCCAGCAACGACTTCAGGGATAAGTTCATAACCATCAGGATGGGCTAGTGTTACTTCCATACCAAATCGTGTCATTAATCCAATAATACCCTGGGGAACGGACAGGGGTTTGCTATAACTCGATGAATAAGCCCAGGTCATGGCAATTTTTTTGCCTTTTAGGTTTTCCAGCGAGCCAAAATGTTCACGTAACCAGGCTAGATCGGCCATTGATTGGATTGGATGATCAATATGACATTGTAAATTAACTAATGCCGGACGTTGTGGTAGTACACCTTGTTGATAGCCTTCATCCAACGCATCACCGACTTCACGCATATAGGCATTACCTACACCAAGATACATATCATCAAGAATACCAATGGCATCGGCACAGAAGGAGAGCATATTGGCAGTTTCACGTACTGTTTCACCATGGGCAATTTGTGATTTACCTTCATCTAAATCTTGTTGGGTTAGTCCTAACATATTTAATGCAGAAGCGTAGGAAAAACGGGTACGAGTAGAGTTGTCGGGAAAGATAGAGATACCTAAGCCATTACGGAATACATTAGCAATATTATCTGACCCCATGGTTTTGAGTACGGCGGCAATATTTAGCACTTGAATTAGTTCATCCTGACTTTGTTCCCAGGTCAACAAAAAATCTTTTTTGTGAAGGCGGGAGTGCAGTGCTTTGATATCCTCGAGTAATTTATTAATTGTTTTCATCATAAAATCCTAATTCAAAATAGCTAGTCAGATAGCGAATATGCTGTGCAGAACTAAGCCAAGGATCTGCATAAGCTATTGAAGTAATATCAATAAGCATGCCAATTCTATTGCTCAAAATAAGAAATGATGGCTGATAGATAATAGCGTGATAATAATCACAGAAAATGATTATTAAGGTAAGGGAATGAAAGCAAACAATAAATTTTTGTGTTATGGCTAGTATTTCTAGATTGATATTTCATGTACTGTATGGGTGATAACTCTATCATTAAGAAATGATTCTATCCTTAATCAGGATTGTAGGCTAAAAATGACATTGTTTGGCGATATAATAAATAAAAAAATTAATTATAAAATAACAGAGTTATCTTTATTAATATGCTCATTGGAATAATGAAAACATAATTAAGTTACAATTTATAAATATAAATTTTAATTATCGATATTTATTAATTTATAATGATAATTTTGATACAGAATTATCACATTTAATAATGAGCTTTGATATTTTACGATGGATTATAATCCAGGAAGAATCATTTTTCTATCATTTAGGTTATATGGAGCGATGTTACATTATTTGCACATGCCCTATAGTTCATTAATTATGATATTTATTGTGTAATAATTTAGAACGTAAGGAAAATGATCATGTTGGGTATAAGTTCTCAATCTGCTTTAATGCAGATCCAACTAACTATCCTGCGATTTACGAAAGTTCTTTCACGTGTATTACAAGTTGAAATTGTAGATGGTGCATTAAGACGTGTGGCAGGTTCTGGGGCTTATGGAAAATATTTAGGGCAAAAGCTGGAACGAAATTCGCGTTTATTGCGTTACGTCATTCAAACTGGAAAAGAGAAGGTAGTCATCCAGTCTCGTTTGGATCCACTGTGTGAAGATTGTGAAAATAAAGTAAATTGTAAGGAAAAAGCTTTTTTAGGAATACCAATATTTTTCCAGGATGTTTGTGTTGGTGTAATAAGTTTGGTGACTTTTACTCATGAGCAGCAGGAAATAATTAAACATAATTTACATGAATTTTCTGATTATGTGCAACATATTTCGACGATTTTTATTTCAAAATTGTTAGATGAACAAAGTAGTGTTAATAATACCAGTTCTGCATTAATGACTTTAGTTGATAATATTGATCAAGGGGTTTTGATATTAAATAGTCGGAATAAATTAAGATTAGTCAATGCTATTGCACTTAATATACTCAATATACTCAATTTAAATTATGAAAAAATAATTGGTAAGGCGTTTACCATTCGACCGTTAATTTATCAGGAAAGTTTTACCGGTGGTCATATGCAATATGTTATCACTTGCGGAGATATATCTGAAATATTGACAGGTCAACTTCATAATATACAAGATTATCAAATATTTCTGATGGCTTTTCATCAATTACCGCTTTATGCCAATTCGACATTTGAATCTACTGAACCGCAGATTGAGCATCTGGTTGGGGAGTCACCACCAATACGTAAGTTGAAGAAATTGATTAGCCGTATTGCGCCAGGCCCTTCAAGTGTACTGATTATTGGTGAAAGTGGTACCGGTAAAGAGGTGGTTGCCAGAGCTATTCATAAATTAAGCCATAGTAGTAATAAAGCTTTTGTTGCAATTAACTGTGCTGCTATTCCAGAACAGCTACTGGAAAGTGAGTTATTTGGCTATGTAAAAGGGGCTTTTACCGGTGCATCAACTACTGGTAAACAAGGATTAATTAAGGCGGCAAACCAAGGGACAATGTTTTTGGACAAAGTTGGTGATATGCCACTAGTTATTCAGGCAAAGTTATTACGTGCGATCGAGGCGCGCGAAATTCAGCCGATAGGCGCTAGTAAAGCTATTCCGGTTGATATTCGGATTATTTCGGCAACTAATCAAAATCTGGAAAAGTTTGTCCGTGAGGGGAAATTCCGCGAAGATCTTTATTATCGTTTGAATATTATTCCTTTAGCTTTGCCGCCATTACGAGAGTGACAGGGAAACTTACTACTATTTATTCACTATTTTCTTAATCTCCACACTAAGCGTCTTGGATTAGTGTATCCCGGGATTTCACAAGAGGTGTTGGAGCGTCTCAAAGCTTACCACTGGCCAGGTAATTTACGTGAACTAAGTAATTTGATGGAATATTTGATTAATGTCACTTCTTCAGGCGATGTTATAGATATTGCATTCATTCCTCCTAATTTGGTCAGTAATCGTAAAAATGATTTTAAGGTTGAGACACTGGTTGTCCCTAATATCGATCTAAACGAACAAGCGATTGATGGTGCAGTAGTACTTGAAGATATGGAAAAACAGCTGATCCGTGAAGCACTAAGCCGTTATGGCAGTAAAAACAAGCGGCAAAAATGCTTGGCATCGGTATTGTTACTTTATACCGTAAGATAAAACGCTATGAATTGACATCGGGCTAATCAAAATGGGCAATGGCTTAAAAAATACCATGCCCAGAGATAACTTATTCGCAGTGTTGAATCGCGTCAATGATCATTTGATAACCCGTACAGCGACATAGATTACCGGCTAACCGATGGCGTATTTGCTTAATAGATAATGGCTCGGTGCGCGGTTTAGCTAAAAAAGCGGTTGTTGCCATAATAAGGCCAGGTATGTAGAAGCCACATTGAACTGCGTCGTTATTGACATAGGTTTGTTGTATTTTTGATGCGATACCATTGGTCAATTCGCCTTCTACGGTGCGGATTGTTTTACCTTGTGCCCAGATAGCTAGATAGAGGAAACTATCGATTGCGACGTCATCGACTAACACCGTACACGCACCATATTTTCCGACGTGACAGCCTAATTTGACGCTAAGCAAACCTTCTGCCCGTAACACTTCTGCTAGCGACATTGCTGGCGATAAGGTCAGTTGACGAGGAACGCCATTAATATGATAATTAACCGTGGTTAACGCTTTAGCATTCATATAATTTTTCCTCCTGCGCGTATAACAGCTAAATTTATTACTCGCTCAGTTAAAGTGTGAATAAGATGTAAGCGAAATTCTTTTTTCGCGCGCCATGATGTTCTTGGTGAAACATCGTGCGTAACAGCTTGACCAATAGTGAACAGCGTTTGACGAGTAAGCGTTTTGCTACGAGCAGCTTCTTCTGCATGCAGGCAGCGTATCGGCGTAGGTGCTGCGACACCAAAAGCCAGTTTGAGTTGCTGAAATTTACCCTGTTTAATGTCGCAAAGGGCCGAACAGCCAATAGTGGCGATATCCATCGCATCGCGCATAGCATATTTGAAGCTGGCAGCACCTTTGTTGTGATAATTTTCAGCTTTAAAATGAAAAGCCGTTAAAATCTCATTTGCGGCAAATGCGACTTTTCCTGGGCCGGTATGAAAGCCGTTAATTGAGGTATAGCGACTCCCTTCTGGTGAAGAAATTTCTAGTGTTGCATCATAGATCAAGGATGGACAAGCGGAATCAGCGCTGGGTGCGCCATTGCAAATATTACCACTAAAGGTAGCGACGTTTCGTATTTATGGTTCGACGATCATGCTTGCAGCTTTTACCAGGCCCGGAAGATGTTGCTGGGCAATTGGATGGTTGATTAATTCATTGAAGGTCGTACCCGATGCGATACGAATATTACCCGCCTGATCACAATCTATACCGCGTAATTCTGGCAAATCATGGATATCAATAATATGATCAAAGTGTGAATTTAGGTGATGTAATTGGATTAGCATATCCGTTCCACTGGCTAACAATCGAGCCGTAGGGTTTTACGCTAACAATGCTACCGCATGAGCAATATTGTCAACACGATGATAATTTTTAATGTCATACATATTTCTAACCTCTGATCAGCCTGACTTGAACAAATTCGCGAAATAATCTTTTTGGTGTGAGAGGCAGGGAATTAATCGCAATGCCCGTTGCCATCCGCAATGCATTACGAGTTGCCGGGGCTGGAGAAATTATGGGCGGCTCACTTAATGATTTATGACCGTATGCCGATTGTGGTTCATAGTTGTCGATAAAGATACATTCCAGTTCAGGCAGATCCATCATGGTTGGCATCTTATAATCGAGTAAATTAGGGTTACGGACAATCCCGCTTTTTTCATCGACGATCAGTTCTTCATATAAAGCCCAATCAATTCCCATTCCCATGCCGCCATGGACTTGCCCTTCAGCTAGCTTAGGATTAAGAATGCGGCCAGAATCATGTAGGTTAAGAATACGATTGATAGTCACCTTACATATCAGAATATCTATCGTTAGATCGACAAAAGTACAGCCAAATACTGGCGGATTATTCGTCGTTTTAGAGGAAGATTCAGCAGAAAGTTGTCCCCCTAATTCAGGATTGTAAAAAGTATCCATGGTGACATTAGCGACTGGGATGAGAATTTTTCCTGGCTGGCTGAGTAATACAATGCTGCCATTGATAATACTTAGATCCGTTTCTGATTGACTGAGGATAATGGCGGCATGTTGAACAATTTTTTGCCGTAAATTTTGTGCTGCTTGTTGTAGTGCGGGTGCGGTGACATAACTTTGTCGAGAACTAAATGCGCCAGGATCGAAGGGAGTTATATCGGTATCCTGAGTCGAAATAACATTGATCATATTAACAGGCATGCCCAATGTTTCTGCCACCATCTGGGCAAATACGTTATCTGGGCCTTGACCTATTTCGGTGGCACCTATTTGTACATTCACTATGCCATCTTGATTTAACAGTAGGCGGGAACTGGCAATTTCAACACTAGCCGGCCAGGTATTAGAGGTATAACTAAAATAGGCAACACCGACACCGCTACGAATATCACCGCTCATTTGTTGACAGGCCGTTTTACGTGTTTGCCAATTAAATAGTTCACGTCCTTTTGTCAAACACTCAATTATACCTGCGTTTTGAATAATGGAGTGATTGATTGGATGGGTGTCTCCGGTGCGGGCAGCGCTGATAAGTCGGATTTCTACCGGATTGATATCTAACTCAGCAGCAGCATCATCAAATAATGATTCTAAGGCAAAAGTGACTTGAGGAGCGCCATAACCGCGCATAGCTCCTGCCGAAGGTAGATTGGTATAGAGCAGGTGGTCGCCTGGTAGCCAAAAATGCACTACGTGGATATAAGTAAGCAATTTTATTGGCTGCGGCGCCAGCAATTGAGTGACCATGCGAGGCATAAGCGCCGGTATTAGATAAGACATCCAATTGATATCCTTTCAGTACTCC
The DNA here is from genome assembly GCF_900343025.1 of Arsenophonus endosymbiont of Aleurodicus floccissimus. Classification (GTDB taxonomy): domain Bacteria; phylum Pseudomonadota; class Gammaproteobacteria; order Enterobacterales; family Enterobacteriaceae; genus Arsenophonus. The sequence goes on from NZ_OUND01000003.1 coordinate 205,336, forward strand.
GTCGGTCGTGATGCCTAATTTTGCATCAATTCGGAAGGCATGTCGGGTACGCGAAGCATAAAAGCACTCTTCTCGCGAAAGCATGACTTTTACTGGTATACCACCAAGTTTTAGTGTTAAAAACGCCGCCATCGGTTCTTCTAATACGTCCTGTTTGTTACCAAAACCACCACCAACATGCGGATTGATAACACGTATTTTAGACAATGACATATCCAGTGCTCGCGCAACGATACGACGCACAAGATCTGGGTACTGGAGACGATAATAATGCGATCTGATTGTTCCATCCAGGCAAAGCTGGTAACACTTTTCATATGACAATGTTGAACAATCGGGGTGGTAAAACGTTTGCTAAATTGATGTGGGGATTTTTCTATTGCGGATATCGGTTCATTAGCGGTAATTTGGCTATGTTTAAGTAGGTTGCAATTACTATGAATATTTATTGCCTCAGCCGCTTTAGCTGATTCAGGGCAGGTAATAACAGGCAGTTGTTCATAGGTTATTTTTACCGCTGCCGCTTTTTCTGCGGTGGGCTCATCCCGAGCGACAACAATAGCGATGCCATCACCAAAATGACGTACATGGCGAGTTAACAATAAACGATCGGCTATATCGCGTTTTTTCGTATCAAGTGTTCAGGCATGTCCGGCCGTTGCGAAATTTTGATAATTTTTTCAGGTTTTATTATTTTATTTATCAATTAATAAATTGCTTAATGATATTTTAATAATTTTATTCTATATTATTATTTTGTAATTAATTTGTTATTATTTAAAATTTTATTAAATTTTATTGTTCGATATTAGCCGCTGAAAATATTTTTTTATTAAAATTGATTAAATAATAATTTATGATGAAATTTTTTTAGAAAAAAGTCATTTTTATTAGAAATAGATTAATTAATATAATAACAACAATTTTATTATATTAACTAAAATTAAAATGTTAAAGATGAATTTTTTGATTAAAATCAATGAATTTAATAAGCAGATAGTAAAAAAATATTATTGAATGATATTAATCTAAATATCCGACCAGGTGAGATCCATGCATTATTATGTGCCAGTGGAGCGGACAAATCGACTTTATTACATTGTATAAATGGCTTAGAACTTACTGGCTGTAATGGCAAACTTGAATGTAATAATATTAATGTTATGAATTTATCCGGTTTATCTTTACGTCGTTATAGAAAAATATTGGTATGATTTTTCAAGATTTTGCATTAATGTAAAGAAAAACAGTTATTGAAAATGTTATGTTACCAATACAATGTTGGAATATTGCCGCCGCAAATAGGTAGCAATATCGGCCCAGGAGCATTATCTAGCGGACAACAGCAACGAGTCGCAATCGCTAGGGCACTAGCCTTACAGCCGAAGGTGTTATTATGCGATGAAGCAACATCAGCTTTAGATCCTGTTACTAGCCATGCTTTACTTGAACTTATTAAACGTATTGATCGGGTTTTAAATGTGACTATTATTATGGTAACTCACCAATTAGACATAGAGAAGCGCATTTGTAACAGTATGTCGATTATTGAAAATGGAAAAATTACGTTTTCAGGGATAACAAAAGATATTTTTGTGGCAGAACCGCCTGCATTAAGCTGACTTGTAGGGATTGAAAATATTGAAATAAAGCCAGGTGAAACAGGTTTTAAATTAATGATAACGGGTCATGATAACGACGGATCTATTATTATTGATTTATTCAATATTATTGGTAAAAATTTTTAAATGCTATTTTTTCGCTCAGAATATTTATTAAATGAATTGATTCATTTTTATTATTTGTCAATAAAAAATTAATTTTGTCATAAAGCTAAAGATTTTTTTACCATTAACGGGATTTGTTTTAATACTATAAATTAACAATTTTATATTATTTGACTATCATGCAGGTCGAAAATATGTTTCTTAATATCGTAACAACCCAAGCTTTTAATTATTTTCCTTTAATTATTTTTTCTGCAATTTTAGTAATATTGAAAATGTTATTTTTATCGATGATATTAGGTTTAATTATCGGTTTCTTTATTGGTGTTATTTTCACCTGATGGTTTAATACCAAAAAAAGTATCTATTATTTTCTTAATGGGTTAGTCAATTTTGTCCGTTCTTTTTCGATTATTATTTTAATTGTTGCACTTATTCCATTTACCCGTTTTATTATTGGTACTTCTGTCGGTTGGCAAGCGGCTGTGGTTGCTTTAACCATATCGGCATTTTGTGCTATTGCCAGGTTAATTGAAAATTCATTACTTGAAGTGGATAAAAAAGTCATTTTGGCGGCAAAATCTTTTGGCGCTAGTAATCGGTAAATTATCTTTAATGTCATGTTAATCGAGGCATTACCAGCCATTTTTTCAAACCTAATTTTTTCATCAATTCAATTATTGGCAAATACAACTCTGGCTGGCGCGGTTGGTGCCGATGGATTACGGCCAATGGCACTGACTTTTGGTTGTCAACGATTTGATGAAATTATGATGTATTCGATAGTGCTAGTTTTAACCATTTTGGTCTTCATTATACAAAGTGTCAGTAATCATTTTTATAAAAAATTAAAATAATATTTTTTATTGAAAATTATAGTTAAGGAAGGTGTTGTGAATACACAAAGTATGTTGCTGGAAATGATGCTTGATTTTTCACGCCAGCCGATTAGTATTCGTTTTTATATAAGATGAGCTATATAACCACTGTGAAACAGCAGAAGCCTCAGCGCCTTTACCCTACTCTGTCTGGCAGTAAAAAATGCGTCATTTGGTACAGCTTGTAAACTTAATATCAAAAAAATGGCTTGTCTGGCCGGCGCGTGAGCGTTGGGTGTTTTAAAATTTGAGCAAGATATTGTTAACCATAATGATATAGCTTCTGGCCATCAAAGTTACCAAATGGGACTCTATGCTAATTACGCCATTAGTCCCCGAGTTGCTAAGGATATGGTATATTGTCAGCATCAGGTATAAGGTATTGAAATTAAAACACTATCTTTATATACAGAATCTCATCCTGACGTGGTTATTATTATCGCTAATTCTTTAAATATGATGCGGGTCGTTCAAGGCTATGCTTATCATTTTGGTCAATTAAAGAATACTAAAGTTACCGGTAATCAAGCAATATGCCAAGAATGTACCTCTTATCCCTTTGAACGGGATCAGGTGAATTTCTTTTTTCTATGCTCTGGAACGCGTTATGTAGCAAAGTGGCGCGAAGAAGAGATCAGTATCGGTATTCCTTTTCATTATCTCGATAAGATTATTGATGGCATTTGTCAAACCGCCAATCCAATGGTTAGCAATAAAGTAAAAAAGTTGATATTGGCGAAAGTCGCCAAGTTGGGTTTGTCTAATCAGATAGATATAAAGCTAGGTAACAATTATTACACTGGTGGATATGGTACTTTGGAATACCATAGACGCAAAAATAATCAAATTATGAAATAGTCTTGCTAAGAGAATTTACAATGAAGAAATTCATTTATACGGTTATTTCGATTGTTGTTGTTTTATTTATATCAGATCACTATCTTGGGTCAATAGTTAAAGGTTCAGATAGCAATAACCCATTACAAAAGCAAATCGCTTGTAGCGGAATTTTATGTGATATTGTCGATTTTGTGCTCATTGGATAGCTGAGCACGGTATTAAAACTGAACGTGTTTATATGGATAACGCCGTCAATATTTTGCATGCCATTAATGATGGTAGTGTAGATGTCGCATTAGGTGTACACGAAAAGTTTTTAGCCTATTTTAATAAAAAAATAATGCCAATTTGGTAATGATTAAGCCATACCCATTCACGACTGGTATAGGATTATATTCAGAAAAATACCACTCGCTGGCGGATTTTCCTGTCGGCGCTAAAATTGCCATTATGAATGATGTAATAAATATGGATCGAGCGTTAGCCATGCTACAACAAGCTGGTTTAATTGTACTGAATGCAAATAAAAAGAGTAATTACAGCCTGTTGGATATTATAGATAATCCACGCAAAATTATATTTATCTAGATGGATCAAATACAAACCGTTGGCGCGTTACCGGATCTTGACGGTGTAGTTGCTTTTTTCACTCATATCTATAATGCAGGCAAAGCAGTCAACTCCTATATTGTTCGTGATAAAGATGCCGAGCAATTCCCAATAGGGTATGTGGTTAAATAGTAAGAATACTAAGCAGCAATGGGCAAAATTTTTGGCTGACAGTTTATGCGCTAAGCCAGTACGGGAAAGCGTACAAAATGATTTTAATGGGGTGTTCGAATATTATTAATATTCATCACCTGCTTGTGGTAGTGATATTTACTATTGGTTTTTAGTTAATAGTATAAATAATATTACGCAGCGACTAATTTATATTTTTAATCATCACCGATGGCCAATTTAAATTGGCCATGGTTTTCCTCTTTTGATCATTGCTCTATTGGTGATGACCAATCTAGTAAATCAGCTAGCAGTTAAATTTCTGCTATCAGTTGGTAGGTAATTGGGAATTTTTTAGCCATATCCGTTTCTTTTAAACCCATTCTACTTTGGTAGTTAATAAATAAATTCATATGGTGTTGGTTAATAAAAATATTCTTACCATTAAAACTAGGCGATGCTAACATGCTTAATTCGGACCATTTCTTATTTTGTCTTTCATTGCCCACTTTTCTTTCCGTAGAGAAATAGTCGCTTACGGTGTAGACATTTTTTCTCATGAGCAAATATTTGGGCAGATTAGCTAACATAGTATTGTAATGTTGTAATATTGCTTCATCAGTCAGAGAAACGGTATTGTTTAGTTTTACCCCACAACATGTTAATTGTTTTTCAACTAAACAATGAACGACTTTGCCAGGATCGGTAAAATCTGTTGGCAGGTTTTTCACACCGTCACCGGTTTCTGATGTATTACCCACAACAGTAGCATGACGTCCCGGCATACATAGATGGCAATTTTACTGCGAACGTCTAAATTATTGGGCATGACTGGCGTGAAACCCACTGAGGCTTCATGGCGTGCATAGACAGCATAATAGTTATTGACATTAGGTTTAATCTTGGTGCGATGTTCAGCAAACTGAAATAAACCTGGTACCGGATCGATGGCAAATATATTAACCTTAATATAACGTAATTTAGGATCTTCAGCCATGGCATTTGCCATCATATGGCAGGTCACGCCGCCACGACTCCAACCGATTAAATTAACTACCTCGATTGGTTGACTATTCGTAGTTCGGGTTTGAAGATGCCGTCGCTAGCCATATTTCATCAAATGTATTTTGTTACCCTTAATGATGCTAAGAATGGCTTTTACTATGAGATTGTTAGCTTTATTTAATAACTATCCGAATACATTACAAATATATTGGCTATATGACGCCATGGTTTAACAACGTTATTCTACTATAAGTCTTAAACAAGAATGAAAATTTTTTGCTAATTTCTTATTTATCTAAAATAGATTTAAATATGTATTAAAAATAAAGCTATATTAAATCACTTGTCGAAAAACAAACGTTGAGCAAGGTCGAAATGATACTTCATTGGTTAATACATTGAGTATTTGTGGTTGACCGACGAAACACCAACCTGAACCACTATAAAACATGAAATTAAAGGCATTGTGGGCATCAATGGTACCATATCATCAAAATTTAAACTATCGGTGATATTACCGTCACTGGTATTTTTACGAATAAGGTCATTTATTTTTTTATTAGTAGGATGTTGATTATGAAAAATACGAATATAATTTTTGCCGAGCGGTGAATTTCCTACAATTAGCGAACAACCGTTCATTGCGGGAGTAAAAACAAACTTGTATTGGATTAATTCGGAGTACATCAACATAGCCAGAAAGTTTTGTACCGCTAACATATGGACACCAATGAGCCTCAATAATAACGTCGTCTTTATCCGAGTGTTTATCTGAGACTAATGCTAATTCAAGGTTATTTTTCTGTCCTTTATAAAATTATAAATCAAATAATGCTTTCTTATCCTTGTTGCATTTATGAATCTGATCTTTGTGTCCTACAGGACCGTAAGCAGACATTGCTCTATTAAACCAAGTAATAGAACTAATTATATTTTGCGATATAAAAACTATGGGGTTATTTATAAATTATTGATTAAGACCATTCATTGTAAGTCCTTATTTATATTTTTTAGACTCTGTATTTAAATAAAAATATTTTTTCTGTAGTAAATAATTTTAAAATGTTAAAATAGGATAAGTTTTCTCTATTAAAGCTATTACTGTTGTACACTGACAATTAAAATAATATTTGTGATTATTCAACCGTGAAATTGTTGTTAATTTTTGATTATGTTTTTTGTTATATTTATTGACTATTTTCATGAATAGCTAATTTTATTTTATACAGATGGATGAAATTTGTTTTTATTGTTAGTAGTATTTAACCTTAAGGTATTAATTTAAAATAATACAGTCTTTTTATTTTCTACGATAATTCTATTTAATTATTTTTGATTAGTCAGAAATGGTTTTTTTTGTTCATGTGACTAGTACGAAAATAAAACCATAATTTATTTATTTTTTATATAAAAAATAATAGGTTGTTTGTTTTTTTTGTAGCGATGAAAGTTATTGTTTGTAATTATATAATATGCGATTTTCTGGACTAAAGAATTAATTGATAAATAAAATTAAATGAGAAATTTTCTTGCTAAGAATAATATTTATGGAATAATAAATAATAAATAATAAATAATAAATAATAAATAATAAATAATAAATAATAAATAATAAATAATAAATAATAAATAATAAATAATAAATAATAAATAATAAATAATAAATAATAAATAATAAATAATAAATAATTAATTTATCTCTTTTTGGTTTTATCGGGTGGTGTATCCATATCTATCTACCTCCCAATATTTATATTTATGGTAATAGCACAATGAATACACAACATAAACTTAATAGAGTAAGACCACCTAGGGTTCAAATTATTTATGATGTTGAAATTGGTGGTGATGTTGAAGAAAAAGAATTGCCTTTAGTCATTGGTTTGATTGGTCAATTTTCCGAACAAGCGTTACCAATGCGTGAACGTAGTTTTATGCATATTGATAAAGATAACTTTAATGCGGTTATGGAGGGTTTAACGCCATCACTTGCCATGTAAGTGGAAAGTGTTTTACCGGAAACAGAAGGTTATCTGAATGTCGACTTGCAATTTAAATCGATAGCAGACTTTTCGCCAGAAAATTTAGCCCTTACGCCAATTATTAGAAATTCGCAGTAAATTAAGCGATCTAAAAGGGCGAGCTTTGAGTAATAAAAAACTACGCGATCACTTAGCAGAAATTATGGTTGAGCATCAACAAAAGGCTTCTTCAACCGGTTAATCTGAAGTTGAGCCAAAGGCAGATGATGTAGCGCCAAAGACAGATGCACCGCAACCTGATCAATGGGAGAAATAAACGCAATGGAACAGCAACCACAAGGACAAGGCACGCAATCGCAAGCAGCAGTTAGTGGTGATTTACTTGAACAAATTATTGATGCAACTCAAGCGGTAAGGAGAGATGTAGATCGTTCACGAGTAAAGGAGCAATTAGGGAACTTTATGTTTGAAGTCACTGCCGGTTCTTTAGTTGTTTTCGGTGATTTGATTGATAGTATTGAACTTTGAATTGCCGCAATTGATGAGATTTTATCTGCCCAATTGAGTAAAATATTACATCATGCTGAATTTCAACGATTGGAATCTTCCTGGACTGGGCTAAAAGGCTTGCTGTATAAGAGTGAAACGGATAATACCCGTATTCTTATGCTTAATGCCACCAATGCGGAGTTAGTCAAAGATTTTAAATCGGCCACCGATTTTGATCAATCGATGCTGTTTAAAAGTGTTTATGAAAATGAATACGGTACTTTTGGTGGTGAACTTTTTTCAGCTTTTGTCGGTGATTTTGAGTTTGATAACACGCCGGAAGATTTGTATCTATTAGAACAGATATCTCATGTTGCCGCTGCCGCTCATGCGCCATTCCTCAGTGCAGCTAGCGCTGGTATGATTGGTTTAAATGATTTCAGTGAATTACCACGTCCCCGCGATCTGTCAAAGCTGTTGGAGACCTCGGATTACCTGCGCGGGAAACGTTTCCGCGATTCTGATGATTCTCGCTATATTGAATTAACAATTCCCCATGTAATTGGTCGATTGCCTTATGGTGCAAAGACCGTTCCGGTTGAGCAATTCTGTTTTGAAGAACAAATTGAAGAAGATAATAACAATAGTTATTTATGGGTCAATGCCGCTTATTCGCTAGCCGGATGCATGGTAAAAGCATTTGAACAATATGGTTGGTGTGCAGCTATACGGGGTATTGAAGGTTGCGGATTAGTTGAGGCATTACCAACTCATCATTACGTTTCGGTGACCGGTGAGAAAAAATTACAGTGTCTGACCGAGGTTGCTATCTCCGATCGACGTGAGAAAGAGTTAGCCGAAATGGGTTTTATTCCTTTGGTTATTACAAAGGTACTGATTATGCTGCTTTTTTCTCGGTTCAATCACCGAATAAGCCAAGAAAGTATAAAACCAAATTAGCTAATGCCAATTCTAAGTTAGCCACACAATTGCAGTAAATCATGACCACATCGCGTTTTGCTCATTATTTGAAAGTGATTGTACGTGACAAAGTGGGTAGTTTTATGTCACGCAATGAGTGTCAGATTTATCCACAAAACTGGAACAACCAGTATATTGTCGGCTCCGATACTGTTGGCGCTGAAATTAAAGCTAGTCATCCATTACGTGAAGCCAGGATTGAAGTTCTTGAAGTACCTGGTTCACCAGGAAGTTACCGAGCAGTGGCTTATTTACGTCCGCATTTCCAATTGGAGGGTTTAAGCATGTCATTGCGTTTGGTCGCTAATTTGTCACCATCATCTGCCGCATAAGTATTTTTTAATAATAAAGTGAAGGGAGTTATTTGTTATGAGTACAGGTATTTTCTTAAATCTAGGTGACATCAAGGGCGAGAGTACAGATAAGAATCACAAAGATTGGATTGCGCAGTGTTAATTTTGGTATTTCTAACAATGCGCAAGTCGCTTCTAGTGGTCAGAGAAAATTGAACAAAGGAACGGCGAGTTTCAGTTATATACATTGTACCAAAGTCATGGATATTAGTTCAGTAAAATTATTGTCTGCCGTTGCATAGGGTAATTCCCTAAAAAATGTAAAACTCAGTGTTTGTACCATGTTTGAGAACGAGCTTCATCCTTATATTGAATTGGAAATGGATGAATGTATGATCTAAAGTATTTCTCAGAATGCGGACAAAGATGGCGACTGTCCTCATGAAAGTTTCACTATTGTGTTCTCCAAAATCAAATGGACTTTCACACCGCTTACTCCTGAAGGTAAGAAAGGTAATAAGGTAGGACCAGAAGGTTGGGATCTGATACAAAATACCAAACAGTAATATTTACTGACGCTTAAATTAAACAAGTTGCGGACTCAATAGATCGGCAACTTGTTATCTGACAAATAATTTATTTTTTATCATCGGGAGGGGACACAAATGCAGGCACAAGCCATACCATCGTTCTTATATCGTTTACATGATGATTTCCCGCATGAGGAAGAATTTGAGATAAAAAATAATCAGCGACAAGCGGCGATCGACTCGTTGGTCTCTGATTTAAATATGTTATTTTCATCTCGACCGCTATCAGGCAGTTTAGAGGTTTATGATGAACTTGAGCGTTCAATATTAAATTATGGTGTGATTGATGTGGTTGACGTCGATATTTTGAATGATGATCGCATTGAGTTACTCAGAAAAAATATTTATCAATCTCTGGTGCTATTTGAACCGCGCTTACAAGATATAACCGTAAAATTACAAAACAATTCGCCAGAAAATATTGTTTTTGGGGTGCAAGGACTATTTTGGGGACAGCGCATCGTTTTTTCTGTCACCTGGAGTAGTGTGGCCTATAGCTACTCTATTTTTTGGGGAGAATAACAATTTCATGTTACTACCACAAAAAAACTTAGACTATTATAACCGAGAGTTAAATTATCTAAGAAAATATAGGATTACTTTTGCTCGTCGTTTTCCTAAAATTGCGCGTCGATTAGGGCTAGCTGAAGGCATTTTTGAAGATCCACATGTTGAACGTTTGGTGGAATTTTTTGCTTTTTTAACAGCGCGTATTTCATCAGAAGATTAATGAAGATATGCCTGAATTGAATAATGCCATGATGGAAATACTAGCACCCCAATTTATGCGTCAAGTGCCATCCGTCTCATTGGTATAATTCCAACCTGAGCCAGCAACTTCTGGTATAACGGGGGGTTTTATCTATTCCTCGCCACCGTTTTTTAACTTCTAAGCCAGTCGATGATGTTACCTGTCGTTTCCGTACTGTTTATCCGGTAGAAATCTTGCCAATAGATTTATCTGAAGCATCACTTAAACAGGATCCCTATGATCGAAATTTTATCTTAACGCTACGTTTTATCACCTGGCCAGCGGCTCAGTTTCAGGTGCAATCTATCCGTTTATATTTACATGGTGTGCCAACGATTACTCATGGTTTATATGAGCTTTTATTATCATAGTTCGATGAATGGCAGTGTTATGTTAATCAACAACCGGTTGAAACAACAGCCAATAATATTCAAGCGATAGGATTTGAAGAAGCAGATTTCCTCTGCGCGGATGATATGGCTATCAGTCCTGTTCATCATTTATTACGCGACTATTTCAGTTTGCTAGAAAAATTTTTATTTATTGAATTACCGTTACCTAAATGGGAGCTATTGTCTGGAGAGTTCTACTATCGTTTCCGGTTAAAAGATTGTCATACTTTCTTTGCGCCGCCTTGAGCGCAATTGTGACAAGGTTAATGTAGAAACATTTCGCATGAACTGTAGTCCGATAGTCAATTTATTTCCCCATCAATCTGAGCCGATGACCTTATCGGATAGTGAAAGTGAATATCTTATTCAGCCTGATGCGCGCCGTCCTTTAAGTATGGAAGTTTATAATATTCGGTCAGTAGAGGTTTTTCAGCGTAGTAAAGAACAAGAATACAACAGCAGCATAAAAGTAAAGGCGCTATTTGGTATTGAGCATCATGAAGAGCGAGGAATACCATCATTATATTGGCAGACAACACAAAGAGCCTCGATGCTGCTAAATGATTAGGGTATCAATATACCTTCATTGGTTGCGGATTTGCGTGGTAAGCGCCATACTCCGGCGGTAGATGTCGTGATGTTAAAAATTATATGCACTAATCGCGATATGCCACAAAAATTAAGTAACGGTAATTCAGAGGGTGATTTTGATGCTGAGTTTGCGTTACCCGGCGTAAAGGTTATCGCATTAATCCGGCCACAACCGCCGTTACGCCCACAGCTTGATGCTGCGCAAAATTGGCGCATGGTGGCACAATTCAATCTTAATCATATGTTACTCTGTCACAGGATGAAAGTGGGCAGCGGCTACGAAAAACGCTTGAACTATATAATTTACAGAATGATATGGCCGTATCGCGCTTGATAGGGTTACTGAGCCGTATCACGATTAATCCAATATCTGTCAGGTTAGATCCAGCGGATCCTTACTCTTTTGCCAAAGGTCTGGAAGTGACGCTGACATTCCGATCTCAAGCCGAAGAGTTTGTTGATTTTTATCTATTTTGCTTTGCGCTAGAAAGATTTATTGCGCTATATGCGCCAATAAATGGTTTTACCCAAATTGTTACTTGCTTATCCGGTGTTACCCATAGTCTCAAGCGTTTGCCTAGGCGTTATGGGAGAATAGTATGGCTATGACTTTTTCCCTGCTCGGTGGTAGTTTTTACCAAAATGCGCGTCGCCTATTGAGAAAGGGTTTTAGAAAAGGGCGTCAGGTGAGCGTACCTGATGATGTGGTACGTTTTGAATCGGTATTGACCTTAGATGCACCAGAGCGGGAAGTTGAAAGTTTTACGGTTGATGAGCGGACGGCAGAAGCGACAACTTATTGTATGGCAGTTAACCATTTTGGTTTATTGGGCACCCATGGCGCTTTGCCATTACGTTATACTGAATGGCTGATTGATCGTCGTTATCGTTATAATGATGATTCAGCTAAAGCGTTTCTCGATGTTTTCAATCACCGTCTGCTGAGTTTACGTTTTCAACGTCTGGCAGAAGTATCGATTATATGTCAATGCCTAATTAAATACCCAGCGGCAGCTACCTGCAGTGATTACTGCGGTGACAGGTCTATTTCCCGAAGAAGTCACCGCCTTACCGGCAGCTGATATGAGTGGCTTATTATCGGCATCCGTACGTTCGCTAGTCAATTTGGAACGGTTGCTGCAACGTGAATTTCAACTCGAGGTTAAAATTCAGCCATTTTATGGACGTTGGCATAAGGTAGCCAGTGAATATCATGCCATTTTAGGTAGTTGTCGTTTAGGCGAAGCGCCTGTCATGGGACAATATTTTGGGGATATTCAATCTCATTTTTTGATCTAATTTACCTGTTCAAAATCTCAGCCATACGAAAAATTTTTATCGAATAATGATGCTTATCGTCAATTGAATCAGCGGGTATGCTTATTCACGGGCGGTGTATTAACTTTTTCTTTAGTATTATTAATGGGTTATAAGGGAACGGGCATAATATTAGATGGTTAATTTTATTTATGAAAACATGATTGTCTGTGAAATGGGACTTTATCAGCAGCGCCAAGACTTTATATAACACCAATTAATTAAAACAGAATATTATGTTATTAACTCAAAACAATCGATATTTACAGTTGTTCGGCGCGATGGGTAATAGTGTTGCCTTAAGTAAAATTGAAGGAGCAGAGTATTTGTCTTGTCCCTATTTATTCACGCTGGAGCTTTATTCAGACAAAAAATTTGCTGATTTGCAAAGTTATGTCGGTCATTCGCATGGATTAAGGATTGGTGATGGGCGGGAAAGCCGTTTTATCCATGGCGTTATAACTAAACTACAGCAGAGTGGTTACAGTGAAACGCTTTATTGTTATAAAGCGCAGCTAGAGCCTTGGTTAGTTTTGCTAATGAGTACGCTCAATTCACGCGTTTATCAGGACATTAATGTACCGGATATGGTGTGCGATATATTAAGAAAACGTGGTTTTAGTGATGTCCGTTTAAATTTGAGTTATTCCTATCCAAAACGTGAATTTTGTATGCAATACCGCGAGTCGGATTTTGATTTTATTATGCGTCAATTAGCCTCGGTCGGTATCTTTTATTATTTCAGCTATGAAAAAGATAAGCATCTATTAGTGTTAGCAGATCATCCTAGCTCATTTTCGCGCGCGCCTTTATCAACATTGCCATATCAAACATTAAGTGGTCAACCTCAATTGATGGGATTGCGCGCTTGGCGTGCTAGCCGTAAGGTGATCCAGGCTAGTGTAGAAATGAGTAGTTATAATATCAAAAATGCCGTATCGGTGTTTGCGAGTGCTAAGGCCCGTGGTGATTACGCTGTCAATAATCAGCTCTTTATCTATGATTTTGCTGGACTTGAACAACAGCAGCAATTAAACGCTCGTGTCGCTTTATATAATGAGCAGTTGGAGTCGCAGACGGGTTATTTGGAAGCGATAAATAGTTATCCGGCATTGCAGGTTGGCCAGAGATTTACTCTGCAAGGTGATCCCTGCCGTTAATGGTAACTATGCCGTTAGCGAACAACAGTTAGCGGCAGAAAGTAATCTGGATAGTAATGAACAACTATTTTCATCGCAAGTCATTCTATTGCCGGCAGATAAAACCTGGCGCCCTTCTCTGACAGTAAAACGACCTAGTATTACTGGTGTGTTATCTACTCAGGTTGTAGGCTCATCGCGGGAAGAGATCCATGTCGATGAAATGGGCAGAATAAAGCTCCAATTTCATTGGGATAAAGAGCATAAAAAAATGATAACAGTTCATGTTGGATCCACGTTAGTCAATTGGGTAATGGTGTTCGCTTTGGTACGCAATTTCTACCTCGTGTTGGTAGTGAAGTATTAGTCAGTTTTGTGGATGGCGATCCTGATTATGCGATTGTAGTGGGTACAGTGATGAATGGCGCCAAAATGCCACCACCTTTTTCATTACCTGAACAAAAAACCCAAAGCGGGCTAACAATAAGAAGTAGTCGTAAAGGCAATGTTAATCAGGGACATCAATTATGTTTTGAGGATAAAAAAGGTGAAGAATTTATTTTAATCAATTCGCAAAAAGATTTGCAATGGCAGGCGAATGACGATTTATCAGCGGTTATCGAGCGGGATGTGCGATGGGAGATTAAAGGGAAACAGGATGTTTTAATTGATAAAGGCAATAATAGCTTAACGTTAACTAAAGGTAATAAAACCGATATGCTCAATAAAGGAAACTTTGTCATGTTGCTCAATAGTGGCAATTACGGCTTGAATGTCAAAGGTGGCAAAATCGATATCTCGGCGGGACAAGTTTGCACTATTACCGCGAAACAGAAGATTGAGTTGCGAGTGGGAAACAGCTCATTGTCAATCACGCCTGCTGGTATCACTGTTAAGGGGCCGGTAATCAATGTGAAAAGTGACGGAATGCTAAAAATGACAGCCGCTAGCACCACGGTGGAAGGGACAGGAATATTAACGCTGAAAAGTAGTGGTATGACAAAACTCAGCGGTCTGGTGGTACAGATTAGTGCCTCAACCATTGCGATGTTAAAAAGGTTATTGACCAAAATTGGTTAATAGCACGGGTTGGTTAATCTTAGGAGCCATCATGGTAAAGCTAAAACACTGTCAATTATCGTTTGTTGCGGAGCAAATATTGCAGCCACTTGCTCTTCATAATAAAAATTTACAGGCTTTACGTCATGATGCTGAATGGACGGATATGGTGTTTTATACCGTGTTTATGCTGCCATATCGTCAGGCGCTCGATTTGGCTTTGGCATTTATTGGCCACGTTTATGAACGTGAGTTGGTGCAAGAATATAGAGTATTATTACAACATGCCAAGGATTGGCGCTCACGCGGCGGCGATCAACTCCGTCATCAACTGTTTGAACAAGCAGAGGCGATTGGATTTGATAATCCGATTGCCGGGCTGGTATTTCCATTTTTCTTAGCGAAGGGATTGTCATTGCGTCTGACTTGGAAGCAGTTGCTGCTTCTCCGTGGCAGGCGATGCAAGCGTTAGCCAGTGTTTTGTGTCTGATTTTACATTTTTATAGCGACAATCCAGTATTGCAAGATAAATATGTCGAGCAATTTTTTACCCTAGCCCAACGATATTTGATCCAATTGACTCTTGATACTGATGTCGGTCGGAAAAGTTACTTGTATCAGGAAACGGCTATATAAGGAGAATAATCGATGCCAATGATGCCTGTTGCACGCACTGGTGATTTGTATGTTTGCCCAATAGTTTCACCCGCTGTACCGCCGATCCCGCATGTTGGTGGCCCTATCATCCCGCCGGGGGTACCGACGGCCTTAATCGGTGGTTTACCTGCCGCCACAATGGGGTCTATGTTGGTCTGTGTTGGACCACCAGATACGGTGGTGATGGGTATCCAATAGTATTAATTGGTGGCCGCCCAGCTGCTCGATTAGGCGATTTGTGTGCTCATGGTGGCGTTATTACCACCGGTTACCCATTGGTTATTATTGCTTGATGGAGAGAAACATGGAGCTGACAGTACTTGACTTTGATCGCTTAATGTTGAAGCATTCTGATGATTTACCAGCCGGAGAAAACATTGAATACCAGCCAATATTTGAGCAGATAAATCAAGCTCGGCAAAGCGATGATGACTTACAGCTTGAGGATATGTGGTCTTGTTAAGTTCGACAGACCGATTGGCGTCAAGTTTCGCTACTTTGTGCTGAGATATTGGAAAAGTATAGCAAAGATTTACAGATAGCCTGCTGGTTAACTCAGGCACAAGCTAAATTGCATAGTTTAGCAGGTATGGCGGTTGGTGTCGCATTAATTACCCGTTTATGTGAAACATTTTGGCCGACACTGTGGCCTAAATTAGATGAAGATGAAGGCGATTACGGGGCGGATATCCGATTAGCGCAATTAAATTGGTTAGATAATAAATTAAGCCATATATTGGAAGATTGGCCATTAACAAATGACGGTAAGTTGAATGTCAGGCAATGGGCTCGAGTACAACATTATGAGCATAGTGTTGCCGCTAATGCTGAACTTAGAAAACCGCTCCAAGATGATGGCTATTTTGGTATCGCTGATTGTGATGAAAGTATTCGTTACACGTCATCATCACATTTCAATCATTTACTAGAGCAAATTCAGACGTTACAAACTTCTCTGCTGACATTACAGGTGAAGTTGAAAAATTTTTGCGGTGAAAATGTCATTGTTATAAGTGATAGCTTACGGCAGATAGAGGAAGTGCAAAGCTTATTGTCCCGGTTTTATCAAGATCGGCTGCCACAAGTGATAGTGGAAGAACAGCTGCATGAACAGGTTAACACAGACAGGGATGAGCAATTGAATAGCCCGTCACTCAATCGGCCCTGTTCACACCTTGAAAATAGAAAACAGGCGATAGAGCGGCTGTTAACCATTGCCCAATATTTCCGTTGTAATGAACCGACCAGTCCCGTTCCTTATCTATTGGAGCAAGCGGCTAGTTGGGCAAATATGGAAACAGCACAATGGTTAGCGGAAATGTTAGTTGATAATGATTCGACGCTACGGGAAATAATGAGAGTGATTAAAGGATCAGAAAATTAATATAAGTGGGATGATGACATGAATCGAACCAAAATTTGCATTCGTTTGATAGTCATGCTGGTTCTAATGGGAAATGTTACCGGTTGTAATTCTTCTTATTCTACCGATCAACAACGTCAATCAGCGATCGAGCAAGCGTCAGCCACCTTTGCTAGCGATGCGATTAATATTGATCTGATAGCAGATCTGCAATTGAATGCGTTTAATCAAGTGCCCAATAGTTGTACGGTACTTATTATTCAAGCCGAAAGGCGTGACCAATTAGATGGTTTATTAAATAACCCTACGCTGTTACGCAATCTTTTTGCTCGTGCGTGCGGTAGTGAAAATATACTTAAATTGGATAGTTATGTCATGATGCCTGGTCAACGCGTTACATTATATCTAGATCACATAGAGCAGACACGTTATGTGGCATTGATTGCGGGTTATTACCCGCTACCGAATGAAAGGCATGCGCGGATTTTTTCTATTCCTCTCGAATTAACCTCACAGGACTGGTGGAATAAGTGTTGGCAGACCAATTTTATTCCCATCAATATCGAAATTACGCTAGATGAGGCGTCTATTGTTCGCAGTAATAAATCGGTTAGACGGCCGAGTGATGATGTCGTTTTTCCCTCCCAATCGACAACGGGAAAAGTGAGTAAATCTACCACCAGATAACCAATTTAAATTGTGCAAAATAAAGTGCAACGATGAGATGTCGAGATGTTGTCAGCGATATTTTAGGGGAAAATTATGCTTGATTATAAACCCATATATTGGTTTAGCAGCTTGTATTTACAACCGCAGCATTTACAAACACAGCAACTACATGATGAATATTGGCGTGCCCGTTATCAATTATTGACCCAACCTTGGGCTTGGGGAGTAATAAATATCACTTTTCATCAAGCGGCATTACAGGATGAAGAATTACGTATTTATGAAGGGCAGTTTATTGTGCCAAATGGTATTTATGCTGATTGTAATGTCAAGGCTATTGTTGCTCCTCATTCATTACGACATTGCTGGCTAGTAAGAGAAAAACCAGTACTGGTTTATATTGGCTTAAGACAGATCAGTTATAATCAAAATAATGTTACTTATGTAGCAAAAGCGAGTGAGATCACTGAACAGACAACGCGCTGGGTCAGTTCGCCTACGGAGCGACCAGTCAAAGATCTTTATGGCAATGGTACTGAAGTTCAGATACAGCAGATGTTATATAACGTACGCTTTTTTTTTGCAAGACGAAATAGCGCAATTAAGTGGTTCCCTGGCTATGGCAGCGAATTAATAATTTATGTTTAGAACTAACCGTACGACTTCATCAATTTGAGAAATTTAAACGACCATAAATGATGAAAACCAGTAAGCTTTTCGAGAGAAAAGATATTTTACTGTTAACAATATGTACATTGGCGCGTTATGTGATTAGGTTGCAGCATTATAAATAAGCGTAAGACATCCATCTATGGCAAATAATCGGCTTATTAAGAGAGTTGATTGCTGAACTCACTTGTTTTACTGATCTCTGCTCATTTAATGGCATATGCCAATGGGATGATACCGTAGCCGCTGGCTATGATCATCATGATATTGCGGTAAATTTGAAGTTATGTGAACGTAATATCATGGCATTACTGGATAATTTAATGATTAGGCAGGATAGCATTATCTCATTTGCTAAACAGAGTGAAGGCTATTTTTCTGCGGATTGGTTATTGGAGCCACAACAAAAATATGTCGCTATTTATTTAGTCATGCGTTCAGAACGATTTATCGAGCAGGAATATGCAGTACCTGATGATAGATTAATAAAAATGGCGGCAAAAAGCCAGATTGATATCATTATCACTCGCTCTTTAGCTGGAGTACGTTTTCATTATCAAATTAACCCACCGCAGGGCTTACCACAAAAAATCAATAGCCGTTATTTCAAGGTAGAAGAGCATAGCCATGCATGGGAAGAAATAAAAAACAACGGCAGTATCATACTGCATTGGCCATAAGCACCGGAAGATTTACAGATAGATTTAATTTTTGCCAGGAGTTACTGATGTACTTAGTTGATTTTTATATGCCGGTTTTTCACCGGGTACTGTTGATTGTGCAACAAGCTGAACAATATAGCGATACATTACGAGAAACGGTAAAAACAATGTTAGTGAAGGCACAAGACAATGCACTGATGCATGGTTATGACAAACAAGATATTGATGATGCACATTTTGCCGTATTGGTTTGGGTTGATGAGGTGATATTTGAATGCTGGATCTGAATAGCTCAAACAATGGCGTCTTTCATCGCTACAATAGCTTAGTTATGACTCTAGATTATGCGCGTTAATCTTTTTTGAGCGTTTAAAGTTAATGGCAATCGATCGTTTTCAAGCCAGGCTGGTTTATGTTTGCTGTGTGGTTTTCGCGGCTGTTATGCTACCGATGGTGAAATGGCGTTAAATCATCTTATTGATCAGGAGATTAATAATTTGCCCGATCATCTTCGCGATTTTATGACCAATAAAAATTTGAGTTTAATGCCGGCAATGTTTAGTCATACAGACAGTCATGCTCAACCTATTATGAGCAAAGGGTGGGAACAGTGTCTTGCTATCGGCATAATATTAGCTTTGTATTTGCTCGCTTCGGTCAGCCTTTTTAATCTTGCTACTTAAAAAATAAGAGAGTAGGAATGAAAAAATTTTTTGCGTCGTCGGTATATTATTGCTGATAATAGGTCTCTTATGCTTGTGTTTTGCGATGGTTGCCTTGTTGGTCATGGCCAACATTAACGGCACTATGGTTATTTTTAGGTTGTTTATGTGGGCTGCTAATAATATATGTCAGATGGTTAGTCATATCTAAAACACAAAGATGGATAAAACAGTTGTTGATGAAAAAGCACTACGGCCGAAATCGGTTGGAGCGCCAGTTATGGCGTCACTGGAAGCGAGGTGCCGGCATATAAAAACGCTGGCGATTAACCTGGCGGCAGTATGCTCCACCCTGGTATGTTGTATTAGGTATGCAAGGTGGCGATCAACTAGGGTTGTTAGCTGATAGTCAAATTCCATCACTCGCAGGCATGCAAAGTCGTTCGGTGAATGAACGACAATTTAGTTGTCGCTGGTGGTTTTTCCGCGGCGCGATGTATCTGGTTATGTCCAGTTATTTTTCAACCGATCAACCGTTATATCGCCAGGCTTGGCAATGTTTAACCGCTTGGTTTACTAAGGTGCGACCACCTGCCGGTATCGTACTTTGTCTACCCATGGATTTATTATTGCATGCTAACAGTAAAGTGTTTTTTCAGACAGCACTTTTGCAGCAACCTCTTAATTATCGTTTATCAGTATGGGTGGTAGTTACTCATAGTGAGTGCTTACCTGGACTCCAAATATGGAGTCGTCAATTGTCGGAACAGCAGCGGCAGCAGATGCTAGGTGGAATGGTTGACCGAGGGTTAGATGGTAATTGTATTGGTGCGTTAGATCGTACGTTACATTCAGTTATTCAGACTTTAAAGATCACAGGTTTGCGTCATTTAAATGATTATCGTAAGACGCCACCGGCGGAGTTACTGATCTTGCCCGAGCAGATAAGGCAGCCGCCGCCGGCGTTGGAAGAATATTTTCTGGCTCTGTTTGAACCTGATCATTACCAACAGCATAGTTTATTATGCGGTTTATTTTTTACTGCGACAGAAGATAACGATAATCAATCTGGCTCAAAAAGTTTATTTAGTCAGCAGCTGTTAGAAAAAATATTACCTGCTGAGAAAATACAAAAATAGTCTCTTTTTAGCGCATGTTTTTGGCGGCGTCGCGTTTGGTATAGTTTATTCATTTTTATCTTATTATTTGGCGTTGGTCCCTCATTATGGGTCGCTTATGAAGATATGCTTAAGTTAGCTTGTGATCCTTTAAAAAGTGCCTTGCATGTTGTTATGATTGTTATCAGAAGGCAGAGGTGTGGCAGGATCGTAGGATGGATTTGTTTTCACCGCTGCGTTATCTGTTGCGTCAACATCTTGCGCAACAATATTTATATTTGTTAGCGGATAATAACTACTATCCTGACCAAGTTATTAATAATCTGACGATCCGTTTCGTTATGAGTAATAATCAACAAAAGCACCATCTTATTCTCAATTTGGTCCGTTTCATTAATAGTGATCAGGCTATGAGTCAAGGTGCCAGCTTAGCGCAATTGCGCCAGCTTCCCGCTTGGTCTGCAACTGAGCTTTTTGGGGTGACGTCAGCTATATCACAAGACGAGTATATTGTGATACATTTAGCGCAATATCGTACCGGTCAAGTGTAGTAAACATTATCTCAGTGGCAGTTAGTGTTACAACAGTTATTAGAAAAAGACAACCATTGGTCATGGTTACTGGATTATAATATTGTTAATGATGATGATAAAGTTACCCTGGCTGATTTTTGGCCGCTAGGGTGGGGTGATGAACAAAAATTATCCGTCAACGTTAAGGCGATTTATACTCAAAACGGGGAAAAGGCATTACATGCATTATTGGATGAAATAACCTTAGCCATTAATGATGCCGACTTTTTTTTCCAGCGACGAAATCAGTTTATTAACAACTATCATCAACAATATCAATCCGCTTGGTTAAGGTTGCCACAAGCAGAAAGTTACACCCGGGGTAAAAGTAATTGGCAACAATTAATATTGGATATGGCGCAAAACGCCAGTCCCTATCTGCTCTTTTTTAATCGCCTGGCAATAGAAAGTACATCTATCCCACAATCAGAACAACAACCTTGGCTAAGCGATCAGTTGTCTTTGTGGCAATTATATAACTACTTACCAGAGAGCAATTTTTTACAGCAATTGTCGATGCAAGAAAGTGTTTGGCGTCGATTTATTTAAACTAAATTTGGACGTTTACCACCAATTTCTATTCGTGTTGATCAACACGCTCTATTCCGTTATCAAGCCTGGTGGCAGATGCTACAAAAAACCGTCCAATATGTTTTATGAGGGGATAATGAAGCGGAACAGTTAGTGAAAATTTCTCTTGGCGAAGAGCATGATCAGCAAAACGACAATTTACGGTTATTGGTTAATCAATTTGATTTATGGCGGCAACCATTGCAGGTTAAAAACATGGCGCAACGTGAACCACTTTTACGGCATTTATGGCAGGGTGATTAAACGTTTGTTAGTGCGATTTGCTTTTTTTAGTGCGGCTGAGAAATTACAATAGCAATGGGACAGCCAGGTTATTTGGCCGATGAGTAATGCCAATGATCATCAGTTATTGAGTGTAACAGAACAGATGGTACGTTTGTCTGATTATAGTAAACGTTTTATCAAAGAACATGCTAATTATGCATTAAATATCAATGGAGAAAGGATCTCACGCCGTTCTCTGGCAGGTATCTATTTTCCTGTTAATGATGCATTTTTGCATTTTATTCGTCAGATTGTGCGACCTAATGATTTGGCACCAGCCAGTGCAGATATTCGTAGGCGATTACAGGAAAAACGTGAATTATTGTATACGCGGCAGGGGGGAGAAATAGATCCTAAGCAGAGTCAATGGGGAATGTTAACCTTCACTAGCCAGCCGGCAAGTGCCAATCGGCAGTCGTAATTTTTACCTATCGGCAGTCGCATTAGCTTAGATTGTCAGCAACAAATTCAGTAAATCAACAGTATCAATTTTAATGATAGCGCCACTATGCGTTGGCATCCGCAATGGCGCCAGTGCATAAAAATTGATATAGATTTTCCCGGTTTTCGGTTAACGCAAATTTATAGTGGGAAAGAAAATATGGTCCGGGTAATTCGAGCACTATCTTAAGGAGAATTGATCTTTAATACTAAAAATTTTGCCGCACAATATAGCGTGTTAACCGCATTAGGCATTAAACGTATTACGGTACGTTATTTTCTAGATGGCGCGCCAGAGGCGTTGTCACTTTATCAGCATTGGTAACAGCAGCAGAAACAACAAAGGGATAAGCAACAACAACTGCAACAGTTAGATCAACAATTACTGAATTTAAATACGCCAGCGATACCGGTAAAGGGCTCTTTGTCATCGTTACCATTAGAAATTACTACTTTGTGGTATGAAAAAAGGAATAATTCGTGAGCAGTAATTTAAAACAGATTATTAATAACCTTTCGCTGCAGGCACGTGAGTGTTTGGATAGTGCCGCCAGCTTAGCAGTTAGCCATACGGCATCATGAGATAGAAAATGAGCATTTACTGCTAATGTTATTAGAAAAGCAAACCTATTTAGTAGAGCAGCTCTGTTATCACGCTAATGGTGATGCATTGAAATTATTAGAAGTTTGCCAAGCTTCTTTAGCTCAATTGCGTGGCGGCTGTTATCGGTCGCCAGTATTTTCTCTCATGTTGACGGACTGGTTAGAAAGCACCTGGATGTACGCCACTATACGCTGGCAGATGGATAAACTATCACCTTTATTATTATTGACTGCTTTGCTGGTAGAACATAAATTGCATCAGGGATTACCACTATATCTACAACAGGCGCTGCAAATTAATGGTGAACTATTAGATAAAGCTGTTGAAATAATGATGCAACAGAAATCAGTTGCTGCCTCTAAGCTCCAAGGCCAAGCGTCTGCCTTGATGAAATATGCGCATTATTTTACACAGGCAGCGCGTGAAAATAAATTGGATTCGGTACTTGGACGAGAAAAAGAGATCCGCCAATTAATTGATATATTGTTGCGTCGTCGGCAAAACAATCCATTGCTAACAGGAGAAGCTGGGGTTGGAAAAACCGCATTAGTTGAGGGATTGGCACAACGTATTGTGGCTGGGAATATTCCGGCTGCGTTAGCTAAAGTAGAACTATTTACGCTAGATCTTGGTTTATTACAGGCCGGAGCCGGTGTAAAAGGTGAATTTGAAAATCGTTTACAACAATTATTAGATGAAGTAAAAAATTATCCGTTACCCATTATTTTATTTATTGATGAAGCGCATACCTTGATTGGCGCAGGCGGTCAAGCAGGGCAAAATGATGCGGCAAATTTATTAAAGCCGGCGTTAGCGAGAGGAGAGCTCCGTACAATCGCAGCGACAACACAAGCAGAGTACAAAAAATATTTTGAAAAAAATGCGGCACTGGCTCATCGTTTCCAGTTGATTAAAGTAGATGAGCCTAGCTAGGAAGTTGCCATCGCCATGCTGCGTGCTATGGTGCCTATGATGGAACAACATCATGGCGTACGGATTTTAGATGGCGCAGTTACTGAAGCAGTCCAGTTAGCTACTCGGTATATTACTGGCCGCCAATTACCGGATAAGTCAATTACCTTGCTGGATAGTGCTTGCGCTCGGGTCGCTATTTCTCAATGTGGTGAGCCTGGACCGATAGAAGATCTGCGGGCAATGTTGGCGCAGCGAAATGTGGAGCGTCAATCATTATTGCAGGAAGGTAATTCTGAGCATGAAAATGTCAGTCGCCAAATTGAACAATTACAAACTTTGCTAAATTTACTATTACCCGAATATCACGAGCAATAACGTCTGGTGCAGGCAATCAATGTAGCGGGTGATAATGAGACAGCAATTACTCCATTACGAAGTGAATTACATGCACGGCATCAACAACATGCTTATGTATTTGATTGTGTCGATGCAGCCTGTGTGGCGGATATTGTTTCTGGTTGGACAGGTATTCCATTGGGCCGGATGGTGGAAAATGAGCGAGATGTACTGATTAATCTTGAGCAACGTTTAGCTTGCAGAATGATGGGGCAAGATCATGCTTTAGCGCAAATTGTCCGTCAAATAAGAATTGCTAAAACGCAACTGGCGGATCCACAGAAACCTTGCGGTGTTTTTATGTTAGTGGGACCTTCAGGTGTTGGTAAGACGTAAACTGCAATCGCATTAGTGCATGAAATGTATGGTGGTGAACGAAGTATGATTACCGTTAATATGTCGGAATATCAAGAAGCGCATTCGGTTGCAGGTTTAAAGGGGGCACCACCAGGTTATGTCGGTTATGGGCAGGGTGGAGTATTTACTGAATCTGTACGAAGACGCCCTTATAGTGTGATTTTATTGGATGAAGTTGAGAAAGCACACCCGGATGTGTGCTGGAGCTATTTTTTCAAGTTTTTGACAAAGGTATAATGGAAAATGCGGAAGGGCAACGAATAGATTTCCGCAATAGCTTGATTATTTTAACTTCAAATGTGGTTTCTGAATTAATCATGCGAGCGATTCGGCAAGGAGTAAAAGAAGGGGATACCGTACGAGCTGCAGAACTGGATGACATCCAACAATTTTTACATCCTGAGTTGCAACGTTTTTTCCCTACCGCGTTTTTTGGACGTTTACAAGTGATCCCTTATTTACCGGTAGAAGGTGAAATTTTACAAATAATTAT
Organism: Arsenophonus endosymbiont of Aleurodicus floccissimus; assembly: GCF_900343025.1. Lineage (GTDB taxonomy): Bacteria > Pseudomonadota > Gammaproteobacteria > Enterobacterales > Enterobacteriaceae > Arsenophonus. Next base: position 230,523 of record NZ_OUND01000003.1, read on the forward strand.
CCGTCATAAATTGGCCAAAATTGTTATAAGATTTGAGAAAGCAACTCAGTTGCGATTGACTTACTCTGATAGATTGTTGGAATACCTTGCCGTTCATTGTTTGATAGCCGAAAGTGGTGCCAGGGAAGTTGATAATTTACTATTGCAGCAGGTATTACCATTATTATCGGATAGCCTTTTGTCTAGAGATATGGCCGATAGATCCAATATTTATCTGGATGTGCAAGATAATAAGGTTTGTTTCAACTCTATATCATCAGACTAAAAAGCTAATAATAAATATAACTAACCGAGGATAAATAATTTATTGGTATTATTTGTTGGTTTGTGTACTTTCTAAGAAAAATAGGCAGTATAATTAGAATAATATAATGAAGACGTTGGAAATATCGCTGTATTAGTTAATTTTTGTTGACCTGGGATTAGCCTTATTAAGTTTACAGAATCGTAATATATAATATAGGTAGCCTTTATCCATTAATTTGGTTTCCTGCCGGTATTTTAGTCGGTGTTTTATGTATCTCACCACCTCGTTATTGGCCATTATGGTTGGTAACGGGATTTTTGGTGGTGCTTTGCGCGAGTCAATTATCTGATTGTTCGGATCAGTTTCTTTAATTTTTGCCACGACAGATAGCCTGTATTTGGCGGTTGCGGCACATTTATTTGGCAATATTTCTATGGTGTCGCTTATATGCCACGTAATGCGTGGCATATACTCTATTTTGCCCTGATAAATGTTGTTATTGACAGTATAGGGTGTTTTATTACGAATATAATATTTTATTTATCTAATCTGTCTTTTGATTTATATGATCCATTTGCAAGAGTCGTTATATATATTAAATTATTTGCCGTTAAGTTTGTTGGTAATATATAGCTTTTGTCGTAGCCCTCAATTAACCTATATACCAAAATTTTGGCTAATGGCTCTATTTTCGGTCGTAATAATAACAGGTTTTATGTATTATCCGGTGACTGCTATTATCTCATCGCCTCTGATTACCGGATTATTGTTAGTCAGTGTCAGTGTTACTATTTTGCTTTCTCTCAGTTGTAATTTATTACTATTCAATGCTTTTTTATCGCTGTGTTCGATAGGTTTTGTCTTACTACCGTTACTGAATATGCCAATTTTTTATGAGGGCGATGAAATAAGGCGTCAATCAATAATAGATTTAGCGCAATGGTGTAGTGTTTTGTTAGCGTTTCCTGCTTTATTTTTGGCTGGTTTTTTGCGCAGTTTATATCATGTGTTATTTCGTTATAAAGTGCGTTTTTTATTAAGCAAAGAAGATGAACTTATTACCTGGTATAACTTGAAAACATGGCGTAAATGTTATCCTATGCCAGCCTCATGGGTGTTATTCGTCGCTTGGATCCATTTTGATGATAGAAAAGCGGTTGACCACCTAAAAATATCAGCTTGTGGTAACCTAAAGTATTAAAAATTCGGCTGTCAGATGGTAAAGGTGGATTTAATGAAGCTCATCTTGCTTTGATTTTGTGACAAAGAGATAAAGGCAAAGAAATGGAAGGTTTGTTGTATGAAATTTCACGTTAAAAATAATCTGAGGGATCTATGAGTAAAAAAATTATTATTGCTGATGATCATCCCGTGTTTTTACTGGGATTACGTATGGTTCTTTCCGGTATGCCAGAAAATTATCAGATTGTTGGTGAGGCACATCATGTCAGTGGGTTGTTATCTTTGTTGCAAACTAAACCGTTAGATATGTTGATAACTGATTTTATTATGCCGGGCCACAAGGATATGGATGGTTTACGTATGATAAGTTATATCCGCAAAAATTGGCCAACTTTACTTATCGTGTTGATCACGATGGTTAATGAATCCAATATAATCAGTATGCTGTCGCGTTACAATGTCAAACCCATCCTGAATAAAAGCAGTTTAGCGAGCGAACTAGAAAAAGGACTTTATAATACTGCAGGCCAAGAACAGCCTTATATTAGCTCTGACTTTCTCAGTTCCTCTATCGATCAACTCGCTCGTATATTAACGCCTAAAGAGTTAGAAGTGATTCGTTTACTGGCAAAAGGATTAACCGTTAATGATATTGCGACCAAGGTGTTTCGCACTAAGCAAACTATTAGTTCACAAAAACAGAGTGTCATGAAGAAGCTTAATATTCCAAATGATGTGGCTTTATATAATTATTTGCAACAGGTGGGGCTCAGTGGGTGAGCATACGAAAAAGGATAGCTCTCTTATTTGGAGGATGGTATTGGTTTTTTGCTTTACCTGCATTTGGTCAGTCACTGTGTAATGATTCATCGCAAGTGACAATTCCCGCTGAAGGGATAGAGATTGGTTATTACTCTAATATAGTGCAACGATTATTCTTGCCTAAAGTGAATTTTGTCGATAACTTTGCAGATAAATCAACGGCTATTATAGTAGGTATTGTCCGTTGTACTAGTGAACCTTTAATCATTTATCGGTGGGATGGCAAGATAGAAGGAATTTGTGCAGATTATCTTAGTGTATTATCCAGACTATTAAAAATACCGATAAAGATACGTATATTCGATAATTACCAGCAGGCGAGAAATGCACTAAATGAAGGATATATTCAATTATTAGCCCAAACCTCGGCAGCATTAACAGCAACAGTACAAAGAAAAAATTAAAGTAAGCCAATATTAATTCAACCGCTGGTAATGTTGGTAAAGAAAGAGAAAGCCTATTATAATGCTGAAGAATTAGGTGTATTGGTTGCTCATAGTGAACCGCCGGAACTATTGGCTAAAATTCGTCAATCATATCGTTAAGTTGTTGTTGTGGAATCGGCATAAGAGGCGTTACGGTTAATATTGGATGATAAGGTCGATGGTTTTATTAGTGGGCAAGCGCAAATAGCTTATCAGTTTACTTTTCGTTCGTTGCCGAGTTCCTTAGTTTGGCATCATGTTGATTGTTCCAGCATGTTGGAAAATAATTTTGTATTTCGAGTACATGATCCGCGAATGGAGAATATTGATCGTACACTAAACGAATTATATAAAACCATTAAAAATGTTGTTTATGAACGTTGGATTGCCGGTGTTGTTCCCATAATGAGCAGTGAAAATATTAATTTTTCACTAGAGGAAAAGAATTGGCTGTCGCAGCACCCGGTTGTTAATGTTGTGGTAAAATACAATGCGCCGCCATATTCCTTTGAGAATGCTAATGGTCAAATCATTGGCATGAATATCGATATTTTACGCTTGGTCGGGGAAAAACCGGTATCCATTTTAATCTTGTGACCGTCGATAATACGGCCGGCATTATTGATTATTTGCAGCAAGGTAAGGCTCAGATGGCGCTGTCATTAGTGAGTAATGAACAACGTCAAAAATGGTTACTATTTTCTCATCCTTATAGTTCTTTCGAATGGGGAATGATCACAGGGAATTATCGTAATGCATCAAAAAATTTCCAACAATTACGCCAAGGCCATTGAAATGGTATTAGCGGGCACGGCAGATGCAGTGTTAGATAATATCGTAAAGTTGTGGTAGTAAGTGGTCACATCTTATTGTCAGAATTTAAACATGAGCCAGATATTGAATTGATTGAAGTTGACAATATGGATTTTGTCAGTGCCAATTATCTACAATCAAGCCGTTATGGTGATAGCATTTTAATACATCCCCTTAATAGGGATTTCTTTCCTGCCAGGTATGCAGTAATTAAGGATTATGTACCATTAGTTAATATTCTGAATAAAGGAATTGATGCGTTGTCGCCAAAAGATCTGCGTTATTTTCATCAAAAATGGTTATCGCCGGTCACTTTTTTTACTTCATATAGTGTATTACATCTTTCTTCTTGGATTATTCTTTGGAGTAGTGTGTTATCAGTGATCTCGATTACTTTAATATTTTTGGGTAGTTGGTTAACACGTCAAATCAGGCAGCGTAAAGCGGCAAAAACAGCGTTACAGAACTCATTAGCGTATTTGTGGGAAACTTTGTTCAATACGATCCCTGCACCGATGTTTGTCTATGATCCAATCATGAATATTACAGCTGCTAATCCATGGTTTTTACATGAGATGGGTGACTTGCCGCGCGAGAGGATCATTGGCCATTCTCTATTTTCACAAGGTTTTTTTCAACCAGATGATGAAATAGAGATATTTACCCAGTTTCTCAGCTGCTTGTCAGGTGCTCCCGCCTATTTTTCTGATTGTTCTATTTCTGTTCAAGGCCAAACGTGAGAAGTTTACCTATGGCTAGAACATTACCGTGATGCAGAAGGAATTGTTCAGGGTATCATTGGCGGTTGGTTTCATATTACCGAGCGAAAATTATTGTCGCGAGAATTACGAACAGAACGTGATAAGGCGAAACGAGCGAGTAATGAAAAATCGACTTTTTTAGCGTATATTAGCCATGAGATCTGCACTGCATTATATGTCATTATTGGTATATTGGAATTAGAAGTCAGACAACTACCAGAAAATGTTCCTTTGCATACTGCCAGTCGAGCAGCAAACTCTTTACTGGATGTGATCGGTGATGCTTTGGATTTCACGCGTATTGAATCTGGTAAGGTAACATTGAATTTACAGTCGGTTGGATTGTATGCCTTATTGGAACAATGTGCAGAACCTTTTTGTGCAATTGCACAGGATAAAGGGTTAGGTTTCAACCTTGAATTAACTATCCCAAAACAAAATTATGATCTACTTGATGCGACGCGTATTACTCAAGTGATCAACAATTTACTCAGTAATGAGGTTAAATTTACTGATGAGGGTTTCATTACATTAAGGGTAGTTATCCAACGCTCGATCAATAGTGAAACGCAAATGCTCTCTTTGTATGTGCAGGATATGGGCTGTGGTATTCCAAAACATATGTATAGTGAAATTTTACAGCCTTATATACAAGCGGAAGCGGATTCAAGGGGAACAAGATTAGGATTACCAATATCTATACAATTAATGGCGCTGATGGATGGAATCCTCACGTTAGAAGCGGCTCCTGGTAGTGGCACGCTGGCACATATGTATTTACCGTTAAAGCGAAGTGAGCTGCAAGAAGAAGTATCTCCTACTCATATTATCCAGCCGGAACCACTCAATATCTTATTAGTGGATGAACCTACCAGCCAATTTGCAAGTGTTATCTCTATAACTGGCTTCTTCCAAACATCGGGTAACCATTGCTGAATGTGCAGAGAAAGCATTAACTCTGGTGGAAGAAAATTATTTTGATATTGTATTAACGGATTGTCAGATGCCAGTTATGAATGACTATGAATTGATAAGGGTATTGAAAACCTCGTCAGCGCAACGTAACTTACCGCCCCAAGTTATTTTGGGCTGTACGCAAATGTATTTAGTTCAGAGCTATCATTGTGTCTTGCTGCCGGTATGGGATGGTGTATTAGTTAAACCTTTAACACAGGATCATTTACTGTCGGGAATTGCTCGCTATTATCCAGTTGATTAATTCACAAAATGAACTCTGTTTTGATGGTATTAGTGCCTTGGCTAGTGGTGATAAACAGAAAGAATATCAATTATTACAAGCAATAATTTTGTAAGAAATAGAACAAGATCTGGCCATGCTGGATAATATAAGATCAACGTCGATTGATAAGGAAGCGCTTTCGCTACAGTTGCATCGAATGAAAGGTATATTTGCTTTATTATGCTATCAACCCGCTTTACGTGCTTGTTGGCGGATTGAAAAAGGCGGATTTTGTGGTGATAGCTAAACCTTAGAAACACTATTCTACTATACCGATATTTTTCGGGCGGCAGTTAATGGACGTTTAAATGATAATAATGATCTGGCCAAAGAGTCATCTGATCATAAAATGATATTAACGGAATAATAGCTGTAATTGTATGAAGATAGGCGGTATTAAATTATTTATTCATGCTGCTTAATTATTCAATTAATAACAACAGGGAAAATATTAAATTTCCCCTGTTCTATTATGTTTTGCATCCATTTCAATTAGCATTTTTAACTATCAAGACTGTTAAATGCTAAGTTATTTTGCTCATCATCAGTTCTATTAACACAATATTGGATTTTGCTATTGAATAATTAGACTAGAGTTACTTTTGCCTGATCTATTATTTTCGATGAGATATCTCATTCTGGGTTGAGTTGGGATATCCGCCAATTTTAAAAATCTTCAATAAATTTTGTATTAACACAGAATGTTTGTAGTCCTACTTATTTAGATGTTCATGTTCACGATAATTAGGATGTAATTCCCAATATTTTCAATTTTTGGCATCACAAGCGATGTTCAGGTGAAAGCAATTTTAACGGATCAAATGGATAAGGCTTTGAGGTTGCTTGCAGAAATAGTTGGCACACCATTTCGTGTAACCAAGCAGTGCCAGCAACATCTTAGAAGCCTTTTATTTTTTGCAGACGTAAAACTAAATTATGCAATTTCCTGACTTTCATTTCATAGCTCAATATCTCTTTTTGCTGCTGCTCATACCACTTGGGAAAAATGAGTTTAGTTAATCGAGTAAGTATATTTTTAGGTGGGCGACTTGCCTCTATAATACCATCTTTAATAATGGCAGTTGCATTTTTATTAGTTAATAACGGTAATGTTTTCCCTAATGGGGTCGGTAATAGCTCCAAATTATGAATAATTATTCCTTGTAATTTTCTATTATAACTATGTAGTTTTTGTAAATGGTTTTTTAGTTCATTAATATTTCGCTTTTCTCTTGTTGCTTCTAATTTAATGTCTTCTACTTTTTTTATCTCTCTGGCCTTTTGTAAATATATCTGATGATATATATTAGCCAGTTCTTCTGATAACGAAGCTAAGTTGGTCAAACTTTAAAAGTTAGCATACTGTAGCGTGATTTCAGCATCCAGTTTTGCTATTTCTTCGATTTGATTGTTGTCTGAAATATTTATTTGATCAGTCAGTATGTTATTGATAACAACTGTTTCAGTTTGTCCGGATAATTTTAATTTATTTTTTTTAAAACAGATTGTTCTAATTTTAAAAATCCCTTAAATGCATTATCTGTATCAATCGTGATTAGATTAATATTATTGATAGATTTATTGCTTTTTTTATAAATATTAATTTTCTCTTTGTATTTTAATGACTTTTCTTTAGTTTCTTTAACTGTATTAAGTCTGAAGTAATTTATTGCTAAGGGATTATTTGGTGTTGAAAAAATAAATGACATTATAATTTCCTTAGTTATAATTTGTTTTTTTTTTGTAATAAACAACTTTACTCCATGGTATAGTAAAGTGAAGTTAGTAGCTGAATTTATACAGTTATATCTAGTAAACTACTGATATTTTATGAAATTTCATTTCAAAGATAAAAATAGAGAAAAATTTTGTTGAAATAGATTAAGTAAGCATTTGCATCAAATATCAATGCTTTTAATATCATTTTTATAATGATAAAGGCGCTTTCAGTAAAACAACTTTATTATTTATAACAAATTAACAATATAAAATAGCGTTCTGATCAAAAAAAATTAAATGGTTGTGTTTAGAAATGCGAAAATAATAAAAATTGACTACAAGCTTATAAGGAACTTTATTTTAAAATAAGCTGCAATTTCATTTTGTTACAGAAAATAAATTTTATATTTATGTTAAAAATAAACTTAAAATATATTTTTTTGTTATTTAATAAAATATATTTTGACTTTAATGTTCATAACTAGTATTTTTTTTAAAACTTAATGAAAAATATATATCATTTTAAATAAATCATGGTAAATAATTATCATTCATTGAGGAAAATAGTTTCAAAAATTTTATAAAACAGTTATTTTTTCTTTAACTGTCATTAGGTATTTACCGGATATTTTCGCTTCATCGTACCATGGATACTCTATTTCTATAGAGTTAGTGGAGGTACTATGTCGTTATTTAATAATCCGATGTAATTAATTGTAGTGCTTTTTTGTTTATCCATAATGCCTTTGTTTTTGGTAATGGGAACTTCGTTTTTAAAAATTTCGATTGTTTTATCAATGTTACGCAATGCGTTAGGCATACAGTAAATTCCGCCTAATATGGCTATTTATAGTTTGGCATTAATATTGACTTTATTTACGATGGCACCAGTTGGTTTTGCAATTCATAATAATATTAAAGCCCAGCCGATTGATTGGAATTCTGTTGATTCTTTGGAACAAATAAATTCATTAGTTATTGCGCCATATAAAGATTTTTTGAAAAAAAATACCAGCGAAGAATAAATTAAATTTTTTACTCAAATAGGCTATAAAATTTGGCCTAAACAATATCAAACTTCATTATCTCCTGACTCTTTATTAGTCATGGTTCCTGCATTTACCATGAGTCAACTTATTGCAGCCTTTAAAATTGGTTTTTTGATTTATCTCCCGTTTGTTGCGATCGATTTTATTGTTTCTAATATTTCATTAGCAATGGGAATGATGATGGTTTCGCCAATGGCGATAGCGCTTCCTTTTAAATTATTAATTTTTATTTTGATGAGCGGCTGGGACAAACTTATTGGTCAATTGATGGTGTCTTTTTCATGAATGAGTCCACCATAATTCATTTTACTTCGGAGTTGTTATGGATTTTGCTGCTGCTTTCATTACCTATTGTAATAGTAGCATCAGTCACTGGGCTATTAGTGAGTATATTACAAGCGCTCACACAAATCCAAGACCAGACATTGCAATTTCTGATTAAATTAGTGGCTGTGTGTATTACCTTTGCGGTGAGTTATCACTGGATGGGGAGTGCGCTGCTTAACTACGCTATTTTATCTTTTGATCAAATAGGTAAATAAGAGGGTTAGATGAATAGTCTAATGCAAATGGTGCCTTGGTTGGCATTGAGCATGATGTGACGACCTCTAGGAATGTTACTATTATTGCACTGTTTAAAGGGGGGAGCAATGGGTAGTAGCTTGATTCGTAACAGCTTGGTATTAGCGTTTGCTTTGCCCATCGCTCCGATAATCAAGATTATGCTGATCGATTTCACCCATCGGACTGTGAAAGAGATAGTGTTTCTATACAGTGAAGAATTGCTTATTGGATTAGTGCTTGGTTTTTATGCAGCTATTCCTTTTTGGGCTATTGATATGACAGGATTTATTATTGACACGTTGCGGGGGTGCCTCGATGTCAACCATCTTAAATCCTTTAATAGGGTTACAATCTTCAATTTTTGGCATGTTATTTACCCAAATATTGAGTGTCTTGTTTTTGGTTTCCGGTGGTTTCAATGCATTACTTACCGCGTTTTACCATTCCTATAATGTATTACCGCCAAATGCACCGTTATCATTTAATGCTTCAATGTTGCTATTCATTCAACAACAGTGGCATATGATGTTACAACTCTGTATGAGTTTTGCAATGCCAGCCATAGTGGTAATGATTTTAGTTGATGTTGCATTAGGATTGATTAATCGTTCGGTAGAGCACTTAATGTATTTTTTCTATCTATGCCAATTAAAAGTGTATTATCTGTGTTTCTTCTTTTGGTGAGTATGTATTTTGCTTTTGATCACTATTTTATGAAGATCCAACTATTTGAAAAACAAATTTCAACTTTATTCCAACTTTGGCGAGGATGATATTAATGGCTGAAAAAACGGAAAAGCCTACACAAAAGCGGATGAATGAGGTACGTAAAAAAGGACAAGTCATTAAAAGTAATGAAATAGTGACAGTATTAAAAATGGCAGTCATTCTCGGTTATTTAATTGTTGAAGGGCATGCTTTATTTAATGCGATTGGCGAATTGGTTATTTTAACTGTGCGCTCACTTTCCTTACCGATCGATATTGCTGCTAAAACAATTATTGGTTCCTTTATCATGTTGTTATTGCGTTTTATGGTTGGTCTGGTGGTGGTATTAATTGTCACAACCTGCTTAAGCTGTATAGTTCAAACTGGACCAATTTGGGCGCATAAAAGTTTGGCATTTAGTTTTAATAAGATGAATATAATCAAAAATGCTAAACAGATTTTTTCGATGAAAAATCTATTTGAGTTTGGAAAGAATATTTTAAAGGTTATTGTGCTCACATTAGTTTTTTATTATTTATTAGATTATTATGTAAACCTATTTCAATACTTGCCAACTTGTGGTACTGACTGTGGTGTAATGGTAATGTTTACGTTAATTCAATGGTTATAGGGAGGATTCTTAGTTTATTATATTGTATTTGCCATAGCAGATTACGGATTTCAATATTATCATGTTATGAAAGAGTTAAAAATGTCGAAGGAGGATACAAAGAGAGAGTTTAAAGATAGAGAAGGTAATCCTCAAATTAAGCAAAAGCGTCGTGAAATACAACGAGAAATAACGAGTAATTCAGTGGTTGCGAATGTAAGAAAAATCGACAGTGATTGTTAGTAATCCAACCCATATTGTCGTTTGTCTTTATTACCAATCTGGCATTACTCCATTACCTCAAGTTGTTGAAAAATTTTAAGATAATATTGCTTTGCATATTGTGAAACTCGCTGAAAAAGCAGGTATTCCAATGGTTGAGAATATACCATTAGCTCGTGCGCTATTTCAACAAGTAGAAAGAGAGCAAATAATCCCTGAGAGCTTGTTTGAACTGGTTGCAGAGCTATTGCGTTTAGTAATGGATCTTCGTTACGATAGCAATGATTTATTAATTGTTTATAAAAAATTGAAACTTATCAATCTCTTAGTTGTAAAAATGATAAGCACTATAATGAATAATAAGTTGTATTGTTTTTACTTGTTAAAGTAGTTTCCTCCATCGCTTGAGGTTATGAATTTAGAGTATCAAGCGTGACAAAAACCAAGATGGCGAAGTTAAATGATTACTGGGGATTTGAAACGAATCAAGATCGTTCTGGTGGATAATCATGACTTGATCTTTGATGGCTTAAAAAGCTGTCTTACCCCCTACTCCGATCTGGAATTAGTTGGATTTGTTACTGATAGTCTTGGTGTGTATGATGCATGTTTAAAATTACAGCCAGACTTAGTGATAATGGATCTTAGTTTACCCTGGCATGAGTGGCGTTGAAGCTATTCGCCAATTAAGAAAACGTTGGCCAAAATTAATGGTAATTGTATTGACTGCTTCCGAAGAAAAACGGAAAGCACGTGATGTCCTTGATGCTGGCGCTAATGGTTATGTATTAAAACATGGCTCTAAAAGTACACTGATAGCAGCAATTAAAAGTGTCGGTAGAGGTAAGTTTTTCATCGATCCTAATTTGGATGCAGCAAAAATTGTTGTGTTACAAGGGGTTGAAAATGGAGATATTCCGGTATTAACAACCCATAGGGAAAAACAGGTGCTTAAACTTATTTTTGACGGCGGGCGTAATCGTGATATTGCTGAAGCATTAGTAATCGGCTTGAAAACAGTCGAAACTCATCGAATGAATATTATGAGGAAACTCGATGCGCATAATGTAGAGCAGATTTGATGAAATGGGCGCACAGAATGGGATTTTAACAGCTTGGCCCTGTTACGGGCCGTGATGAATTAGTAAGTGATTATATTCTAGTGCGATTAATAACACCTCAAGTTCATCGCTAGAAAAATGTCCTTGTGATTCGAGACGTTTTTCTAATTCTGCTACAGTTTTTGATATGTTTTCAAAACCGTTAAGGGCTGCGCTACCTTTTATTATGTTATGTAAAATGTTTCGTAGAACTTCCCAATTATGTGTTTATAAGCAATGTTGAGTACGTTTGATCATATCAGAAAAGTGCTGAGCTAGCCGTTGATTAAACCCGTCTTCAGAAGATTTCATGATTGGTTCAGCATTATCGCAGTTAACTTCAGGTTGCATATCACGATCGATCTGAATTTCGACTGCCATCTCAATACATTAAGCTAATTGCTCGAGTGACACGCGTTTAGTCAAATAGCCGTTCATTAATGATATGGTTTTTTCATCTTCGCTTGGATTAGCGTTAGCGGTAAGTGCAACAATTGGGCATTCAGTATCCAGAATGACATTACTTTTATGCCATAAATATCGGGTATCCGTATATCCATTAATACCAAATCAAAAATATGTTTTTTACCTAGATTAAGCGCTGCTCTACCACTGTCCGCAGTATAAACCATTTGGCCAAGTTCAATTAGCATTTGGCTAATAATGTCACGGTTAGTGGCAACATCATCGACTAAAAATATTTTCAGCTTCTAGGGTATTATTGTTTTAAATAGCATTGATAAAGAGGGCAGAGAAATACCATGCTGAATTTCATATAGCTGCTTCCATAATCGCCATGGCAAGTAGGTTAACTCTTCATTTTCAAGTAATGGATTTTTTCCTTCCTTAGTTCTACCATCCCACAAAGCAATTTGTGCATGTAGTTTATGTGGTGCCGCGATAGGTTCTAGTTGTAAACACATGGGTGAACTTGGTTCGAGTAAAGGCATACGAAATATGAATGTAGAGCCATAGCCATAATCACTCTTCAGGGTAATATTGCCACCCATAATAATGGCGATTTTTTCAGAAAAGGAAAGACCAAGCCCTGTATCAACTTTAGAATGTGATGACTGCACAAAAGGTTGGAATATACAGGCCTGATCCTCTTCTTTTATCCCCGGGCCGGTATCTTTTATATATAAACAGAGCTGATTTTATTCTACTTTAATCGTCAGTTTGATATGCCTTTGTTCAGTAAATTTTGCCGCATTTCCCAGAAGATTAACTAAAACTTGCTGCACTCTTAATGAATCTAAATTGGAAGATTCTGGCACATCATTATTGACTATGCAGTGTAATTTAAACGGTTTATCTATTAAATGGGGCTGAATGGTGACCATTGCATCGTCGACAATTTTTAGGATCGGGTAGCGGCGAAGAGTTAGTTCAACCTGATCGGCTTCAATACGAGAAAAATCTAAGATATTGTTAATAATACTGAGCAACGATTTAGCACAGGTATAGGCGGTATTACGTAAGTTAGCTTGTTTTTCGGAAAACGGCGTAGTTTGCAGTAATTCTAACGATCCTGTGATGCCGTTAAGTGGTGTACGTAGTTCATGGCTGATAATGGTAAAATTCTCACTTTTGCGCGCTGTAGCTCGCTCGGCCAATTGTTTGGCTTCAGTCAGTTCAATGGTTCGAATTGCAACTTTATTTTCTAATTCATCATAATTATGTTTGATAGTATCAAGTAACGTATTATAAGCGCGAGCAATATAACCAAGTTCATTTTTATGTGACTCAGGTAAACGGCGATTAAAGGTCGGCTGAACATCTTGTTTAATAATATTAACAAAATTGCGAATCGGTTTTGCCAGGTACTGCAACAAAATTCACAATATTACAATAGTCATAATAGCAAATGATAACAATGACCATTTCAATTCATGGAGAAAAAGAGTATATGTAATTTGCTTAATACGATCCTCCGGTATTAATGTGATTTGCTGCCAATTAGGGCCATCGATTTGTTCTGAAATAGCGTAATAATTGCCAATATCGATCCCATAAAGGCGATCCTAAAAGATGAGTATAAGTTGGTATTAACATTTTAATATCGGCCATCTCATTTTTAGAAATATTTAACTCATCGTTGAATGATAGAACGCCTTTGGGGGTAAGGAAAAAGTTGATATCACTGGCATGATAAATATTAGAAACATATAACATATCATTGATATCAATCATAAAGCCGACTTGTTGATGATTAGATTTTTGCGATGGCGGCGTGTAACTCATCAGCAAATATGCACGTTTGCTAATGGTATTGTAAAATGGCTCATTCCAACGAAAACCATCTGTTGTTGGTTGCTTGGCTAATGCGGTTATTTCAGCTATTCGTTTGGTTAAATTATTACGTTCTATAGTGGATAGCGCATAAATAGCAATATTCTTACCGGGTTTAATAATAAATGTATCAATATATCTTTGTTGACCTGACGTGCCAAAAGTTTATAGCGCCCATAGATTAGTCATATTTGTTTCCATCGGATGACTGCCAATATTAATTTGGCGGGCAACTAGTTCATGTTTGTCTGTAAAATGTAGGCATTCAAACTGGGATTTACTAATACGGCGTTCCAATTGCTGAATGTCAGTAATTGACTGTTGAAATAGTTTGCGATTCAAATGAGCCCGAATTTCACTCGTTTGGTGATAGGTCATAAGAATATGTTGTATGGCACCACTATAAATATTGTTATAAAAATTTATTTCAATAAGTATCGATAAACTAATGAGTACCAAAATAAAGGCAAAGGTGAGTTTAGTCACTAAGGATGAACACCAACGTGTATTCATAATTACTCTCTTATCCTAGAACGTATGCACATAGACACACATACAATTTATTAACAATAACGCAAATTGTGGTTAAGAATCTACTCTAATTTCTCTATTTATTTTTAATCTGCTTAGGTAACTATGAGATTAAGGTATTTACCCGATACGCCAAAGATATTGTATTACTCATACTTGTTAACAGATAAAAAAGGTGACAAGACGATGATAAAAAGATTTACAGCAACTGGATTGTTTGAAGTTGTTGAAAAAAAAGAAAGCGATCGGAACGCAATTTGTGCGGGAGAAATGCAAATTGGTTATCATCTTCTTTTGGTGCCACAGTTGGTGTTCAGATAATATCGCCCGACAGCAAAATTTGGTATCAACAAGCAAGTTTAGCGCTTGTTTGCTGCCCAAAAGGAAGGAATATGGGGCTAGATTATCGACACTCTTATTGGGTGCTCTGGCAAGCTTAGGATAAATATATTGATGATAATCTCCTTATTCAATCTATTTGTAGTCATCTGGCATTCGCTAAATTTTTGGAAGAAGGTTTGTGTCAACCTGTGGCATCACAACCATTGCGCTATCGGAGTATAAAAAGATAAAAAATAAACTCTGTTGCTTATTTTTATTAACCACAACAGTTGCCCAGGCGGCATCAATTTCTTCGATCCATTGGCAGGACAGTGACCCCTTCGTTTATGTGAGTCGTGGCACCACACCGCTTGCATCGGTAATAAGAGATATTGGTAATTCTTATGGTATTCCTATGGATATTAGTGCACAGATCCAAGATACCTTCAGTGGCTGAATTGAAAATAAAACACCGCAGGAAATTCTGGCATTTTTAGCGCACCATTATGGCTTAGTTTGGTATTACGATGGTGATGTATTACATGCTTATAAAGCACAGAAAATGAACAATCAAATCGTTTCTCTTAGTGCTTTATCAAGTGAACGTGCACTGAACTATATGGGAAAAGCCGGTTTTTTAGATAAAAATAGTTGTGAAGTTAAATCGATTAATGGATTAAATGCGCTACAAGTTTATGGTGTCCCAGATTGTATTAATAAAGTAACCTGATTTATTAATCAGTTTGATCAAGAAGCAAAACAAAACATTCAAACGCAGTGCTTAATCCGCATTTTTCCGCTTAAATATGCATCAGCAACCGATACCATTTATCAATATCGTAAACAAAATGTGACTGTACCAGGTATCGTTAGTGTCCTAAAACAGATGAATCAAACTAATGCAAGTGGCGTAAATGTACAACAAGATATAACGTCATTTGCCGCCGATCCAAGGCAGAATGCGGTAGTAGTTAGCAGTAATAAGCACTATATGGGGCTTTATAGCACGTTAATTAAACAGTTTGATATTGCACCAACTATGATTGAAGTCTCTGTATCGATTATTAATGTAGATGCCTCAGATTTTAATCATTTAGGTATTGACTGGTCGGCAAATTCCAAAATTGATGGTGGTTCGATTTCTTTTAACCAAGGTACATTAGGCAGTGATAATTTTTCAACTGTCATTGGCAATACCGGCAATTTTATGGTGTTGCTGAATGCATTAGAGAAAACTTATAAGGCGAAAATACTTTCTCGCCCATCAGTTGTAACGCTTAATAATGTTCAAGCCGTGTTAGAAAAAATATCACTTTTTATACTAAATTACAGGGTGATAAGGTAGCAAAACTGGAATCGGTAACTGCTGGCTCATTACTTCGTGTCACTCCCAGACTAATTGATAGCAATGGTCGCAAAAAAGTGATGTTATCGCTCAATATTGAAGATGGCCAGCAAGCGAAGGCGATTAATGATAGTGAACCATTACCGCAAGTACAGAATTCAGAGATAGCAACGCAAGCAACACTGAATACTGGTGAAAGTTTATTACTTGGTGGCTTTGTTCAAGATAAAGACCAAACGGTGCAAAATAAAATTCCATTATTAGGCGATTTGCCATTGATTGGCGGTTTATTCAGGAGTGAAGATCGGAGCAAACAGAGTGTGATACGTCTATTTTTAATTAAAGCAGAGCCTATCAATCAAGGAGGTTAATCATGGCAAGCGATTATAAATTGCTATGGTTAAATGGTCCGATGCAAAGGCGAGAATTGTTTCTGCCTGAAGGCGATCTGACCATGGGCATCGATGGTGACATTATTGCACTATTAGCAGGTCATTCCTCTTTGTCACTGACGGTACAGCCACAAGGTATTACGCTGAATCAGCCGATGACGGTATTAGTTGAAGGTGGGATGCGATGCATACTGGCCCCATGACATTTCCGCTCAACTAAGCCATTGTGCTAGCAGGTATCGATTTTATGATTGGACTGGCAGATGAATCATTACAATGGCGCCCGTTACCTTAAGCCAAACTGGCCGGTAAAACTAAATGGAGCTTATTACTGTGGGCTCGATTTTCACTCTTTATCTTGCTGGCAAGTTTATTTGTACTGTTATTACCACCATCATCAGCCACTCTGTTTGATCCTCAGATTTGGTTAAAATAGCAGCTGTTTGCACCTGAATTGGTAGAGATACAGTCACAATGGGATAGTAATGGTGGGTTAACGTTGAATGGTTATTGTGGAAATTTTATCGCTTTGTCACGACTAGAAAGCGAATTGAAATTTCATGGTATTCGTTTTCGTGACAAAACCGTCTGTATTGATCAACTTGTAGCAAACAAATGTGCAGTCAGTTTTGGTCGCTAATGGTTATTTGCATGCAAAAGTGACAACTGGTAAAGAAGCAGGCGATATTCTTATTTCAGGCGCCATCCAGTCGGGTAAGCAATAGGATAATGTTACCCAACAGCTGGGATAATTAAATGGCTTACGTCATTGGCAGGCAAACAATGCGATTGGTGGTTTTAGTCAGCAATTAATCGATACATTACGGAGTAAAGGGTTATTAAGTGGATTGATGGTTGAATCTCGCCAATCCAGCAGCAGCATCACTGGTTTAAGCGACCCAATAAAGAACAAAAAATATATCAGCTAAGCTGCTTCACTTTCCGCTGTAACGGGGCAGTATATGGATGTAAGAATTGAAAATATACCTGTTCGCGAAAATTTCAGTGATTATCTACCTGGCCAGGTTGTCAGTTATGGAGGTAATAGCAAAACACTTTTTGTTGCGTTAAGTAACGGTATACGACTTAAATATAATAGCCAGTTGGATAATGGTTATGTGGTTAGTTACATTGATTTTACTAGATTAGATTTAAATCGTGATGGTAATTCTGTGCATATTCCATTTTCTTTTTAGGGGGGTCATATGACATGTATCACAACATTGGAAGAGAATTTAAAGCAACAATCAGAATATCAGGCAATTTATTTACAGCAATTAAATGACTGCCAAAAAAGCCTAACCCAAAATTATGCGAAATCTTCGTTGGTATTATTGGAGGCGGTAGAAGCAGCAAAACAGGTTATTAATATTTTAGCGCAACGATATAAAAAGCAAAACTAAATAAATATTTATTTTTCTATTTTTTATAAAAATTTTTTAACCAGAGGAAATAATTATGTTTAATGACATTCAAGCATTAATATCAGATTTAGATTTTTGCCGTTCATTTTTATTTGAGAAAATGAAAGAGTTTGAATCTTTGCAACAAGAAATTAAACAATTAACTGAAGAATCTAGCCATAATACAACCGCACAAAATAAATTAAAGAAATTAGCTCAAGCACTTCCAGAGGGTATTGATAAATGCCAAAAGGATATTCTTGCTAAGATTAATTCCCTTGAAAAAAATTTTAAAGTTATAGAGAAAATTTTTAAATCAATTAATCATGAGCCTGATGAAGGAAATAATACATCGTTAGACTCAAACACTGCAGTAAATACAAAAAAGAAAACTTTTAAATCTTATATTTAGTTATGAGGGCTAAATTATGTCTACTAAAGTCTTAAATACATCAGGTAATTATTCTGTCAATTCTGGATCTTTAAATGGCATTAAAGATACCTCCGCAATATATGGTGATTCAGTCTTATCCGGTGGTATTGCGGTTCTGTATATATTTATGAGTTTGTTATCTGATGTTGCCAATCAAAAATATGCGCAAATGCAGCATAAATCAGATGTATCACGTAGCGCCTAAGATATGGCTAATCAGGTTGATGAAATAACATTGCTGAGGTATCTAAAAAAGGTGATAAAGCAACCGGTGAGCTTCCTCAAGCTGTTATCGACTATATACGTAAAAACGGTATTACCGTTGATGGTATGTCAATCGATGATTATTAAGCAAACATGGTGACAAATTAGATTAAGGTCAACTACAGGCGGTTAAGGCGGCGTTAGAAACAGTATCAAACCGTGCTTCTGATTTTGTTTCTCAATCTCAGCTGCAACTGTAAAAAGTGATGCAAAGTTATAATGTGACGGTCAGTTTAATTAATAGTATGCAAACGATGTTGGCAGAAATGAATAAATCGATTGCCCAAAATATTCGTTAATAGATAGTTCTAACCGTTAACAAATTAAAAAGTGGGGGTCGCTATGATCCATTTAACAAGCGGCATTAGAGAGGCTTTGTCTATTAATAGGGGACAAGTGAATAACAATAATTCCAATAGTGGAGATTATGTTATATCCGGCGGGATCGCGGTTCTCTATTTATTTATGAATTTACTTTCTGACATGGCACAATTGAAATATAACCAGATGCAAATTAAGTCACAAATGGTACGTGATGCGCAAGATATGGCTAATCGAGTCGATGAAATTATCGCCAAAATTGCCGCCTGACGTTATCGACTATATGAGAAATCATGGTGTCACTGTAGATGGCATGTCGATTGATGATTTCCTGCAATAAAACGATCCTACCGCGGCTCTATTGGCCAAATTACGTGAAAAAATCGCTGAATCAGGTGCAGATGGGATGCAGTCAGCCAGTTGGCGGGATTTTGTTCGCTATATGGATGAACATGGTATTAAAGTTGATGGACAACGTTGTAGTGATTATATCTGGGGATTGACTGAAGTAGGTTCTCGTTCCTATCAAAAGATCAGTCGTGAACATATGCAGCATATTGCTGATGTATTGGCGTCGGCCGGTGGTTTAGCCTCAAGGGAAGCTAGGCTCGGTTAAAGCGGCGCTAGAAACAGTATCAAACCGTGCTTCTGATTTTGTTTCTCAATCTAAACTGCAATTGCAAAAAGTGATGCAAGGCTACAATGTGACAGTCAGTTTAATCAATAGTATGCAAACGATGTTGGCAGAAATGAATAAATCGATTGCCCAAAACATTCGTTAGGGAGGCAGCAATGGATAATAAAGATTTTGCCACTTTACTTGACTTTGTTCAGCAAGGTGGAGCGTTGAGTTGTTTGGCAAATGTTGATCAAAAGGATCTTGATTTACTTTACCGCTACGCGATGCAACTGATGACTTATGGCGATTATCAGGGTGCCAAGCGAATTTTTTCTTACTAATGCGACTCAATCAAGGCAATTTTGAATACGTTTATGCTTTAGCAACTTGTTGCCAACAACTGCATGAACATGAAGAGGCTATTTTTTGTTTTGGTCGTGCGGGTATGAATCGTTTGCAAGATCCCCGTAGTCCTTACTTTGCTGGCATCAGTTATTTGACACTTAGCAATCGCCAATATACAGAGAAGTCTTTTCGTGCAGCGCTAAGGATATGCCGTTGTTTGCCGACTGAGCAATGGCCAGAAGTCAGAAAAAATGCCAACCAACAGTTAGCTTATTTAATGGGAGAAATATCCCGTGAATAATATGTGTGTTACTTCATCCATTAATACAGCGGATATACAAAATCCTCATTTTCATAATAGCCATCCAGTTGAAAAAATCAGTTTACCCGAATGGTCTATGCCAACCTATGTTTCGTTGAATGTGGATCATGATGAAAAAAATGGCGTTGTTAGTCATTAACAAGCGCAACAAGCTTTTGTCCGTATATTGCATGCTTTACAAGCTAATGATGGTGCCACACTAGATCAAATCGAAAAGGCATCCATTAACGATATGATTTTACTGGCCGCCAACCTGAGTTTAAAGATATTTGGTGATACGGCGGATTCGGCAGCGAAAGCTAGCCAATTGATGACCGATACCCAAGCATTTTTACGTGATAAAGGGGTAAAAGAGTTTCAAGAGCAACTAGCCAAACAAATTAAGCAATCGGAAAAAGCGCAAAGAGGCGGTATTTTGCTGCTATTTTTGATTGGATTGTTGGTGCGGTAGAGACTGTTTATGGCGCACTCAAACTGGTTGAAGGTGCCGCTCGGTTTGCGGTTTGGTGATGTGGTTGGTGGTTCATTAGAAATTGCTAGTGGTGCATCTTAATTTAACTGCGGGCATTGCAGGAATGGTCAAAGCTGCAGCAGAAACGGCAATATTGCTAGTTGCAGATAAAGACAAATGCTAGGAAGTTGCGGATATAGCCGGTAAAGTTCAGTTGGGTGCTGAAGTTGTTGCGATGGCGTTAGATATTTTCCAGGCTGGGCGTGCGATATCGGCGACCAGAGCGATAGCCAAAACAACGGGCGAAGCCGTGAAAGAAGTGGCGCCGAAATTAGCTGAAGCCGTGGTTAAAAATTCATCACAAGAAATATCAACTATTGCTAAGTAAGTTGGTCAGCAGGTCTCTGAACAGATCGCTGAACAGATTGGCAAACAATTAGTTGGAGGTGTGGAGAAAGGCTTAGAAAAAGTGGCTGAACGTGGCGGGCAGATTGCTAAATCATTAAGTGAGGCTTTCAGTCAAGAAGCGATCCAAACACTGGTAACCCAATCTGTTGAGAAGATAGCTACCCAAGCAGTAGAAAAAGGGGTGCAAATCACAGCAGAAGAACTTACTAAGCAAGTCACTAAGTTAATCCGTAATGAGGTGATCAAACAAGCTATTAAAGCCTGTACTTTTGTTTCTCTCGATCTGGTCTATGTTACGGCCAGTGCTGGTAAAACGGTAACTAGCGGTATTATTGGCCTGGAAAGAGCCAAGCTACAAAAACAGATCGAAGCATTGATCTTGCAACAAAATTTTATGGAATTTTGTTTTGATTGGTACGACAAAGTGAAAGAGCAGCAAGGTAAAACGATCAAAGATCTATTAGATAAACAGAGTGATACCTTAGCAGGGGTAAGTAAGACGATTAGTGAAACGGGTATGTTGCAAGCGCGCATTGCTAGTGCCACGGTTTAGGTGCAATAAATATTTTTACTATTGTTGTTTCAATTAGCTATTACTAACCGTCAGTTGGTAATTAAACAGCTGGATTTTGATAATTGTAAGGCATTGATAGTGTTATTTTTGTTCAGATTTAGATATTATTAACCTTAAATTAATGATGAAAAGTAAAATTTAGCGGCTATCAGCGGTTAATTGATAGTTGATCATAAAATGATAATCGATATCGATGTTGCTCTATTTATCGCTAATAACGAAATTTAATGATCAACAAAACAACGGTATAAAAGCGTCCTAAAACAGCATGGTGTAAAACACGCCAAGAAATGGGTAGTTACTCATTATTCAGATAATTTTAGTAGGATGCAGTTATGAATGATATTCAATCAATATCCGCTAATTCAGTTTCAGTCGATAAGTATGATGACGTTGGTAATAGTGGACTCTATGGTGGTAGTAGTATGGATGCCATTGCTCAGATCAATGAATTGATTATTAAGTTAGCTGAAGGATTAAAAAAACTGCGCAATATTTTGCAGGAATTTAATCAAAAGCAACAAGAGTTAGGCTGGAATATACAAGCTTCATCACTCGATAAAAAACGCCAAGGGATAGAAGATGCCTATGATGCGGCCAAATTAACTGGTGCGTTTCAAATTGTCTCTGGTTCGGTTGGCGTACTAAATGGTGCTTTTGCCAAACAATTTGGTGAAATCGCCACCCATTTTGGACAAGCGACCAGTAAAGGTCTGGAAGGAAGTGGCCAACTGGGTTCTGCTGAAATGACTAAAAAGGCAGAATTGGAAAAAGTTGAAGGTGATTTCCAAGCGATGAATGCGCAGAATTACGCAAAAAACATTAAGGATTCATGGGATAAAGCCTGTCAACTATCCGAACAAGTGCGCTCTATCGTCAAAGATTTAGTTGACTTATACACGCGTATTAGCTCGGCAGTAGTAAATAAATAAATCTAAATAATAATAGCATATTAATAAATTAAGGGAAATGTACCGCTCAAGATAAGCTATTGAGCGGTTTTAATTAAGTGAGGCTTTGACTAAGATGACAATGACAGATATTAATCAGGAGATTATGTTAGAGCAATTAATAGCCATTATTGAATAGGCATTGACACAACCGCAAACACAACAACAAAATATCTCCAGTGAGGTATTAAATGCGACTTACCAACAAGCTGTAGATGTATATCAACAGCTATTATTGTCGCTAGCATTAACTGCTTTTACTGATTTGGTAATGTACCAGCCTTGTGAACGAAAATATCTTATCGGCTTGGCCTCCACATTACACGCTTTAGAACAATATCGGTATGCATTAGTGTTTTATGGCTATGCCAGTTTACTCGATGCTAGAGATGCAGGAGTAACCGTAACCTTTCGTATCGCTCAATGCTATCCTGGCAATAGAGCAAACTAGCGAAGCTATTGATGCGTTACAGACATCAATTAAGCAGAGTTTCATTGCACCAATACAACCTGATATGCGTAGATTTGCACAGACACTATTAGATGAAGTTATACAGTGAACTTCATGACTAATAAGAGGGGTATTTTATGCCATATGAAAACACTATCGATCCTAGCAGAGCAACATTAGCTTACCTAGATCTTGCTCAATTACCAATAAAACCATCGACCACGGCACGACAATTTAATATTGACCAGGTACCACTAAAAGCCGCCAATAATGTGACACAGTGGTTAGATCTGGCGACACCAAATGGAGATACAAAGGTAAGCAAGCCGCTGGATCTTAAACCAGAAATTGAACAGCAAATTAATCAGTCTAAACAATACTATGATGAAGCTAAGCAACAAAGTGTTGAAATCGCTAAACGTTCTTTTTTAAAAGAGCTATTAAATGTAGGGATCGCAAGTGTTGGTTTAGGGCTTTCCATAGCAACTACTTTATTTACTGCCGGAGCGACAATACCATTACTTATTGGTTTAAGTATTACATTTGGTTTGGCGGTTGCTTATGCTGGGTGTGCTTATGCTAATTGGCATAGTCAAGCTAAGGATGGTGAAGGATTAAAGTTAGGATCTGATACCATAGCCAATGCTGTCTATCGGCTACTCAATAAAGCAGGCATGTCAAGCGATGGCGCTGAAAAATCGGTTTAAGTATACTTCTGCTTTTTTACGTTCTGGCCTGGTTGTTGGTACATTATGTTCGGGCGGTGCGGTTACGACAGCAACATTAGATGTGTTGAGTCGCACTTTCTCAGCGACTAAATTGGTGAGTAACAGTGTCGATGCATTTACCTCAAGGTCGGCGTCTGTGGCTTTGGACAATGCGGTTGAGAAAAAAATCGCATACAGGAACAACAAATGCAGCAGCAAAGGATCAGCAAATTAAGGGAAATGTAAAATGAGCTTACCCAACAGCACAGCGAGCAACAATATCAATTAGATTTGGCAAATTTAGAATAAAAAAACCGTCAATTGCAGTTTGAACTTGAATTGGAAAAAATGAAGGTTCAATCTTGTAAAATTAAATATGCATAAATGTTATCGTTATTTAAAGAGTAATAGCTAAAAATTACTATATTATTTTGTAATATTTAGATTTCATGTTGCTCATTAAGTCGATAATATGTTGACAATAAAAATTAACCGGTTCTGTTGTAGTCGGTTAATTTTTTAAAAATATCCTTGTTTTTTAGTTTAACAAATATATTAATTTTTTCTATCTATCTTTAAATACCAATTTATTTCTTATCATCTAACGATAAATCTAATTAGTTATATCGAATTTAACTATTACATTCCATTTGGTTATATTTATTCGTATTTATCCTATTAAATTTAATGCTAATCATAACTCGGCTATTTTTTATTGATATTTCAGGTGAATACCGGATATAGAAATTGAATATTAACTACGAAACTATGTTATATGCAGTAAAGCAATAATATAGAAATAAGTCATTAAACAACAATAAAACACTAACAGAAATATTAATAATGGATAGAGTTGTATAGGTTTTTTAGTTTTAAAAAAGATTTAAATACTGATGCATCGTTAAATGTTTTGATCAAGTGAAACAGCATTGTTTATCTCGTTTGGCAATAAGTATTTACATCCATTTTTATTGATAGTTGAAAAATAATATGAATAAAGTCTAGCAAACAATGCTTAATTTGACGTTAGGGTAAAATTATGGACTTCAATGCTATCATCAACCAATTATCGCAACTGTCTGCTAATGCTGCTGGTGATATTAAAAGTAAAATCGCCAACGCTGATCCTAGTAATCCGGATCAGATGCTACAGATGCAGTTTGCGGTACAGCAATATTCCAATTTTATCGGTTACGAAAGCGCTTTGCTCAAAGTGGTTAAAGAACATGATACAAGGAATTATTGCCAAAATATGAAAAAAGAAGATAAATAATTATTGGTAGAGATTGCGCTTGCTGCTGCCAATCATGTGTTAATAAAACAGGCTTATGCCATTTTAGCTGTGTTTCCAGGATTGATTGCTGACGAAGAGGCGCGTGCGCTATGTAGCGGTTTAGTCTACTTTGCGTTAGGTGAAAATATTGCCGCGTTGTGTTCATTAATGGGCATGAAGAGTAATCAAGCTGAAGGATTACGATGTTTATTTTCCTTGCCTGCTGACATGATCGATCATGCGCAAATTTATGTTTTATTAGCAGGAGATGAAAATGGACATTAAAGCTGTAGCCCCCATTAATATGATGAAGGCCCAGGCGGTAGAAGCAGTTAATCCTGATAGCCAATTAGTTGAAAAATTCAATCAATTAATGCAACACGGTCAAGGACAAACGGCTGCATTAGGGTCAGTTCTTCCATCAACTGTCGAGCCGATGGCTCAGGCGCTGTCACCTACCCAAGCCGTGCAAGGACAAGCAATGATAGTGAAAGCCGTTCTTGAAGTGGACATGGCAGCTAAAACGGCAGGAAGTCTTGCTCAATCGATCAATAAATTAGTGGCCATGCAATGAAATACTTAAAGTATTTATGTTTATTATTGGTGTTATTCCTGACCGGCTGTAAGGTCGAGTTATACCGCAATTTCCCGCAAGATGAAGCTAATCAGATGGTGGCATTATTGATGTTAATTCTGAAATCGATAGCAAAACTGGCAAAGTGACATTGTAAATTGAAAAAGATAAGTTCATCGATGCAGTGGAAATACTTAGGCAAAATGGTTACCCCAAAACGCAATATGTTGGTATTGAGGATCTTTTTCCTGCAGGTCAATTAGTTTCTTCTCCAGCTCAAGAAGAAGCAAAAATGCGTTATCTTAAAGAACAACAATTAGAGCGTACGCTATCAAGCATGGACGGCGTTATTAGTGCATGCGTGTCTATTGCTCAGGCGAACAATAGTGAGGGTAATATTGATAATAGCGCGCCAGAAAAGTCGGTAGAGTCGGTAGCGGTTTACATTAAATATTCGCCAGAAGTGAATATGAGTGGTGTTGAAGCGCAAATTCACAATTTAATTAAGAATGCGATATCAGGTTTGTAATCCGATAAAATTAGTTTGTTTTTGCAACCTGTTGAATTCCGCTATCAACCACAGAAAATTTAAACTGAGCCGCAATGGCAATATTTACAGAATTATATTGTCGCTAATAAAACGTTAATCTTATTGACTATTTACCGGGATATTTATTGTGGTATTTGCCGCATTAATATTTGGACGCCGTAAGGATAAATCTTAATGACTGAATTGGCAGTGAGATTTAATTATTTATTATCCTATCCAAGCGAGATCATGCATACTAAATGGTGGCAATCGCTTGGACTTAATAAATGGTAGTCTCGCTAGCCAATTAGTAATGAATTAAAACGACGCTTAGATAAATTGATACTTAATCGATTAGGATTTCAACCTACTTTATATCGTCAAGTACTGGAAAATGTGCAGACCTGGCTTTTGTTATTAACAAAAAAGCCGTTTTTATTCACCGTCGTTGGATTAGTTTGTAATCCCTATCCTGACTATTTGTGGGATAGTGCTTATAGAGATCACGTTTAGCGACCTTATTGAGCCAGGAACAAATTAAGCAATTAATAGCTTTATGGCCGCAAGAGAGACACACTATTGCGGTGCCTTGACTAGTTGAGGAATTTCTTGAGCAGGCACATCTTTATGCCTTAAATATTTTCTCACATTATTGGCAGGGACAAGATTTTGCGCGGCTTTTGGCCTGGTATTTTGCACCATTAGAGCAGCAAATAGTCTGTTCACAGCAACAAATTGAACAAGCTGTTCGCTGGTTATTTCGTTTGGAGCGTTTCTTATGAATGGATTTTTAGTGTTAGTTAAAGAGTTTGAGCTCTTAAAGCAAACATTGGAAATCACACCTGATGAAATTCAGCAAGGTTTAGCTGAATGTAGACGGGAACAGAAAGCCAAGCAATGTATTAAGCAATATGTAGATAAAGTGCGGCATGAGTGTGACGCACTTCTGCAGGAAGCTCAACAGATTGTTGCTAAAGCAGAGATGAGCGCTAAGCAGCAGAAAAAGCGTGGCCAGCACAATTGAGGCAAAAAATAGTTGCAGAAAGTCTTAATTGGCTGGTTGAACAGGCGGAGTTAGAAAAACAATTAGTTGTCGTTTTACAGGAACGGATCTGCCAACAAGTAAAATTAGTCATCAAAGCCTGGAGTAAAAAACAAAATATTAGTGAAAATCTCATTAGCCAGATTACTGAGCAGATTGGTGAAGCAACCACTAAATAAAGTTTGGTATTGAGTGTTTCACCGGAACATGTAGATGGGTTGGGTAAAATATTTGCAGAACAGATGTAAATTAGGCTCCGTTCTGATTTTGCACCATGGCAAGTAGAACTTAGTTCAAGTTGTATGACATTACGCTTTGATTTATATGAACACCTTGAAAGGCTACTAGAAACCTGTGTTCCTGCAATGGAAAAAACGCACTTGAGAGGAACTTGTGATGCGAATTGATCAATCTGATTATCTCGATTTTCAATCTCTACAAGATAGCAAGCAGTCAGCTAGTTTTTTACTAGCAGAGAGTACCGCAATGCAAGCTAGTATTGCATTAGCGGAAGTACTTGCTGAAGCACTGGAAGAGACGTTAGAGGGCTTAAGCTTAGAGCTAAGTCAGGTAATGAAAAAAATTGCCGATTCAAATAAAAAGCAAAGTGCATTATTTAATGGTGTAGAAAAACTTTTACAGCAATTAGATGAAAAGCAACGAGGTTTTATCGAGCAGATTGCTAAACAACTGCTCTCCTTTAAAGATGGCGAAAAAATTTTACAGCAAATACCTCAGCTTAGTTTAGATACGGGAGAGCTTATTTTTTTGTTAGCGACATTACAGGGTATGACAAGTTTAGCCTTATCTGAACGTTTGAAAATCAAAAAGTTTTTAATGTCATTGTTAGCCGAAGAAGATATTGAGTTAGCGTTAATTGCCGCTAGCCAAGGTATGACTATAGATACTTCACGTTTGAAAGCTTATCGTCAACTCTATCAACATGCTGTGCGTGGAGAAAAAGCGCTAAGTCACGGGTTTAAATTATTACAAGAACATAAAGATCGACGGCGGACTATTCAATTATTAATACGTGCATTATCAGAGCCCCTGGTAAGTCATGAACAGTTAGATATGACTAAATTGGTAACCACGATTGATGATTTACGTCGCTTATGGCTGTTCTTAGCTTTTACTGAACACTGTGCTTACTTATCGCGCACACTCAATTTAGCAAACGATACCGTTGCAGAAATCAGTATTGAATTATTGGAGCAGGTTTGGATCTATTCTGAAGCATTAGCGCAGTTGATAATAAAATTGCCACTAACAACGTTGCAACGTTTAACTTTTTTATGTAAATGGCGCGAAATTATGGTGGTCATGAGTGAAGCTTGTTATCGCGATCCAGAGCAAAAAGAGCATATCCTGGAAGTCATGTTACAACTGATTGAACAGTGGAATGATGAGTATGCTGTTTAAAGGAGAGGAGAAATGAGTAAAGAAGATAGTGTACTGGCCCGCTTTGGTCAACTATTAGGTCTACCCTTGGTATGGGATGGGAGTGATCAGTGGACTTTATTACTCGATAATCAATTGATGATATCCATCCATGCCAAAGTAACTTATTGGCAGTTGTATGGTTTTTTGGGATAGATTGATGCGCAAAAAGCACATTTACTATTCACTAGTTGTATGCCCCACAATATGCAACTGGTTGAAAATAATGATGGTGCAGTGGGCTATGATTCAGTGCAACAAACTTTATTATATGCAGTGAATTGGCCGGTTCCTCGCCACTGGTGAAGAGCTCTTAGTCTGGTTTGAACGTGCCAATTTGCTATGAAGCGCTTTACCGTGAGTTTAGTCAATGCCTGGAGCTAA
Organism: Arsenophonus endosymbiont of Aleurodicus floccissimus; assembly: GCF_900343025.1. GTDB lineage: Bacteria > Pseudomonadota > Gammaproteobacteria > Enterobacterales > Enterobacteriaceae > Arsenophonus. The sequence goes on from NZ_OUND01000003.1 coordinate 259,356, forward strand.
CAATATAGGTTGTTATATGACGATTGAATTGGATAGATTTTAAAAAATTCGTGGACAGGCCTTTGCTTCATCTCGGGTCAACAAGATCAAGGTTGTTCAAGTTTGGTGCATTTTCAAATGAGTTTTAATGACCATGTGTTAAGTACATTAGCTAAACTATCTTTTTTGAAAAATGAAAATGCGATTCGAACCTATGTTGCACGCCTTAATATCACAGCTCAACAGAAATTAACTGTGTTCTTACGCTCGTTAGCGGAAAGGTATGGTTTGGCTACTGCTGAACAAACATTACCTAGACTTGATTTATCACCAAAGACAACACTGACTGCCCATAAAATAGAATTTATTCCTCAATCTATATTGTTAGCGATGAGTCAAGCGTATCCAATGTCTGATAATTAAGCTGAAGGTATAAATAATAAAGTCTTTTTACTGAACCAGTGTAGCAATGCGATAAAACGACTGGTCAATCAAGGTGGATCGGATCATTTACCTATTCCGACTGCAATAGCTAGATTTGGTAATTGGTTTTATTTGGAAGATAAAAATATTCAAAAAGTGCAGTAGGCTATTGCTGGTTATCATAAGCCAGTTGAAAAAAATGAATATCAAAGCGCCTCTTCACGTTTGTTAGCTTTAACTGATCTACGCTACCAGACTGATGAATTTTCTGATCTTTATAGCAAATTAAAAAGTTATCTTGATTCTTATCGGCAAGCGCTAGATGACATTGAACAATGTTGTCTGACGGTTCTTGCTTCTCAACAAGCTCATTTGACCTCATTATTGCAGCAGGTTTTAGCACAGAAAAAGCACATTGCCACAGTTGCTGTACAGTTGGCAAAATTACCTGAATTTTGGCAGCAGACGATCATAGAGCGGCAGATTATTAATACCCGCTTTGAGAATTTGCCTAAGGAACTTAGGAGTTTAGCCTCAGAACCGGTATTATTACTCAGCCATCAGTTAATTGAAATGTTTGATCAGGCGCCTTCACTAGACAAATGACAAGAACAATTAACTGAATTTTGGGCGAAGGCCGAATTACCATTACCTTCATCATCTGAACTAACAACGTTAGTGGCCATTTTGGCGATTGAACGGCCTCAATTAGCGGGTCAAATTGCTATCCCTTTTAAACAAGAACAAGATAAAATTCAGTTTGGTGTTTTCAACATTTAATTCAGGTGCTAAAACTAAGTCAGAATCAGGTAAAAAATAGGAAAATAGATCTTGAGCAACGCCTAGGAATTGGTGACAAACAGAAAAATGTTCGTAGCTAAGCAGCGCTTTTAACCAATTAGTTAAATAGAGCTGGAGAAGAGATCTATTTACATGAACAGTATCTGGTAGCGATGTTGATTGGCATTACTGGCGAGCGTTGGATCCTATAAGATAAAACACTTATTGCTGATGGAGCAGTGGATCTCGATGATTTAGAAATAGAGCCGGGATGTGAAACTGATATTCAGCAACTAGCAAATGAAGAAAAATGGGTCGCTTTGGCCAGAAAAGTGCTCATTGCACAAGATAAAGTCTATAGATTTGAAGAATTGTATGATAGCGAAAGTGGTCAACCTGGCATAAATTTCCATTGTAATGTGAAACAACGCTTATTGCCATCTCGATTAATGGCATCGCCTGAGCGATATTTGCCTTTTTTGACTGAAAAAATGGTGACATTAACTGATTATCATGCTGCATTACAATCTTTGACTGAAGAATTAAATGTAGACAAAGTACGCAGCCGCTTTGAAGAAGAATTAAAATAAATTAGCGAGCAAATTGCAGCATTTACGTTTATTACAGCAAGCGGAACGGTTTGGCAAAATGTTAAACAGCAATATCAGCAGCAAGACCAATATGTTGCTCAGTCGCAAAAATTGCAAGATATAACCATTCAGCAAGTAAGGGAGCTCAATAAACAAGGTTATCTGGCTTTTTTACCTCAGTTAAGGCAACTTGATTTAACTATTTATGATCTTAGTCTACAAGAACAAAGGCTGACTGAAGAATTGTCGATGCGGGCATCATATTTAGACGATCGTTTTAACGATAAGAGCTCGCAGAAGAATAAGGAATTACAAACTGACTTGGAGGTTAAAGAGTATCTATCGAAAGTGAGTGAATTATAAGAAATTGAACAAGGAATTGTTGCATTAGATGAAGAGTATCAGGTTGCTTTGCTGTTGCTGGTTCGTTTTGATAGACAGGCAAATAAAATGGGCGGATGTTCAGAGCAGGGTGATTACTATAATATGCAAGCATGGCAGCATTGGGTGGTACAAAATATTACCGGAGATTGGGGAGGATGGTTAGGCGAATTTGGACCTGATTTGCGAACCTTGATTTTAAGCACCAACTAGCAAAAAATGGCATGCATACATTGACAGATGCTTATCAAGCGCTATTGCAAGTACTTAATCCCTCTTGACTTGCCGACGCACTTGATACAGATAAGTATCAGGGAATTTCAGCAGCATTTAGTGGCTTTCATCATTGGGTAATGGCACATCCGATGGAATCACAAACACTAGCCAAGGATATTACCCATGCTTATCAAATTATTAGTGCCAATAGTGGTTTGTTTGGTGCCGATTTAGCGGCTGCTGTTAGAGTTTTGTTTGGCAAAGTGCGACGGTAGAAAATCAAGTTAAAGATATTCTTCTGGGTACCCGAGCCTAGAGCTACTCCCCTTACAGCCATCATATTCAATGACGCCTGAGATCATTGCGCTATTACATTTTACCCATTTATTACCTTATCTTGCCGTTAGCATCAAAGGTGGTGTCCAAAGTGGTTTAGTCAGTTCACTGGCACCGTTTTTTTTCTACCGGTTGGGTAACCAGTATAATAGGCGGCTTTGTTCAAACTTGGGCTGAACAGAAAATAGCCTCAACAATATCAGCACATCGTAATACTGAAGTGATTGTTAACGCCTTGATGCTCGGCATTCGTGAACAGGGTAGTTTTCAAGATCGAGCTACTTCGGTAGTCAGCTATATGATGAAACGCCAGTTACTGTAAGATATTGGTAACTTGGCTCGTGATTGTTTTGAAACTAATAAAGTCGGAACTTTTCGCCGCTGGTGGCAGGATACCACTAATTTTTGGCGGCAAATGAATGTGAAAGCAAAATTATTTAGTATCGCTGCAATTGCCGGTACAGCTGCTATTTCTGCTACCGTTGCAGCTGCTATGGTGTTATTCACACTAGGAACAGGCGGAATAGGGTTAGCTGGTTTTTAGGCTTAGGTGCATTGTTAGTCGCTACAGTAGGTGGTTATTTTGGCTATAGTGGGTTAAGTTTACTAAAAAATAGCAACTTCATGGGTTTTCGTCAGGCATATGAATTTGTGAAAGATAATATGACCGAACAGCGTATCCAAGAAGCGTTACAGCGATTTGTCGACAAGCAATATCAGGGTAAAACTGTTGCTAAACATTTAGATATTCAGTTAGTCGACATTAAAAAATATATTTCACTTAAGCAGGTAGCAGAGCAGGATCTGGCGCAATTTTTTGTACGCCAACTGGAAAACTGGGGAAATGAAACACAGCAACAATTAGCCCGCAATCAGCAAAAAGCGCGAGCTGAATTACTTGCCCCGGTTGCACAACAATTAGACGGTTGGCAAAAGCTAGATGGTCAGGAATTGACAAACTGTTTGGCTGAAATTGATGAGGCACTTGTCCAATCTAAATTTGTTGCCGACTGATTTTATCAGCTGCATATAAAGGTCATTTAACTACCTGAAGTCATTATAGATTAACGTGATTTAGAATAACTTATTGATTTAATTAAAACCAGTTGCGCTGTATTGATCATTGTATTGTAGCTGTAAATATTTTTTTGTTAATTTTAATCTTGTTGGCGAAAAATTCATTTTACCTTGCCGTGAGGTTATTTCAGGTATTTACTGGATACGAAGCCAGAGCTTCCTCTAGTATGCTCTTAATGAATAGTAAAGAGGGAAGATAATGAAATTGCAACTGGCTCGTAATCTTGAACATTTTTTCTCTTTGTTCAATCACAGAATAGTAGAAATTTCAACGGCAATTGAGTGCCACTGGCAACCTTTTGGTTTACGTATTGAAATTATTGAAGAACGTTTTCTTATAACCAGTTGGTTGTTAAAAGAGGGTGATTTTGATCTCTTGTCAGCATTAAAACTTAATCAACCAGAGCGGTTTTTGGGGATCCCGCAGCGAGTATTTATTATTCGCCACCGACCTTATGTGAGCACATGGTGCCTAAAAGAAAGTGATGGTCTTCTTTTATTTCGTTTGTGTCAAAGACAGCGTCAATTTCTTTCTCAGTTACCTAAAGGAGCCGCCTGATAATGTCAATCATTCGTTGATTATTTAAAATTGCAGGATGTCAAGATATTATCTTTAGCACCATGCTAATGTTATCAGTATTCATGATGATTTTGCCGCTGCCAACTCCCTTAATTGACGTATTAATCGTGATCAATTTAGGGTTGTCGATCATTTTATTTATGATAGCAATCTATATTCGTGATCCGCTTGACTTCTCTGCCTTTCCATCCATGTTGCTGATTACCACATTGTATCGTTTAGCATTGACTATCAGTACTAGCCGTCTGATCTTATTACAACATAATGCCGGTGAGATAGTGTATACCTTTGGTAATTTTGTGGTTGGCGGTAATCTTGGGGTTGGTATCATTATTTTTGCCATTATCACTATCGTACAGTTCATTGTTATTACTAAAGGCTCTCAACGTGTGGCCGAATTGAGTGCCTGATTTTCTCTTGATGGTATGCCTGGCAGGCAGATGAGTATTGATGGTGACATGCGGACAGGTATTATTGATGCCACTGAAGCCAAACGCCAAAGAGCATTGGTACAAAAGGAAAGCTAGCTTTATGGTGCTATGGATGACGCGATGAAATTTGTCAAAGGCGATGCCATTGCCAGCGTAATTGTCATTTTGGCCAATATCTGTGGTAGCATTGGGATTGGCATTGGTGTGTTGCAACATAATATGTCGGCAACGGAAGCATTGAATACTTATGCTATTTTATCAATAGGAGATGGATTAATTGCGCAGATACCGTCATTGCTTATTTCAATTACTGCAGGATTAATTGTTACTCGAGTACCCGGAGAGAAACAGAATAATCTGGCTGGTGATTTAGTACAACAGATAATCAGTCAACCTATGTCATTGCAACTGACTGCTGGTATTTTATTGGTTTTTCCTATCATCCCTGGTTTTCCTTGGGTTGTATTTGGTTCATTAGCCTTGATGCTATTTGGCTGTTCTTATTGGATGAAACGTAACGCCAAAGTGAAAAAAGGATCAGGTCAGGTTTATTCCTCTGCCGACAACGGAACGGAACAGGGATCACGAGAGATGACACCAGGCACAATACCACTGTTAGTCATTATTGGCCAACAGCGAATGACCGAGACGATGGCTGACAAAATACAAAATTTACGGTAGCAATTATTTGAAAAATTAGACTTGCCTTTACCTGAAATACAGTTGCAGGTCGATACAAAAGAGACAAACACATTACAAGTACTTCTATATCAAGAACCGGTCTTAAAAACAGAGCTAGATCCAGCAGCAATTTTATTAACTCAACCAATAGATTTACCTCAATTACTCCAGGAGAAATTAATTTTTAATCATCAAACAATCTATTGGTTAGCGGATGATAATCGATCATTGCCACCAACGGCCGGTTATCGGGGAGTAGAAATTGTCACCTATTTACTAGAAAAAGTCATGTATCACTTTGGCAAAGCGTTTTTAGGTATACAGGAAACGCGCTATTTGATGGATGTGATGGCGATGCGCTATGCCGAATTAGTGAAGGAATTACAACGCTTACTGCCCATTAGTAAAGTGACTGACATTTTACAACGTTTAGTTGAAGAACAGATTTTTATTCGTGATTTAAGAACCATTTTCGAAACGCTGGTTGAATGGGGTTCAAAAGAAAAAGATACAGTAAGTTGAACGAGTATGTTCGGGTTTCACTTCGCCGTCATATTCGCCCGCACTTTACTAGCGAAGAGGTCTGGATCCCAATTTTGTTAGTTGGTGATGGAATTGAAAATAGTATTCGAGCATCTATTCGCTAATCAGCGAGAGGATCTTATTGTGCTCTTGAACCTGCGCAAGAGGAGCAGATCATTGCTGCCATAAAACAAAAATTACCCACTCAGGTCGCTTGTGTTGTACTTACTTCACTGGATGTACATCGTTATCTACGCAAAATTATCGAGCCAGCATTGACAACCACCGCCTTACTTTCATTCCAAAAAATTGGTGAAGATGCCAATATTAAAATCTTGGCCCAAGTTGATATTACCGGGGAGAAATTGGATGCGCTCACTGGATAAAGCAAAGATCACTCAAGCGATGGCTACCCCGCTATTTCAGCCATCGACGGATATTCTCCCATATCGATGTTTTGGCAAGGTACAGGAAGTATTCACTAATTTGGTTAAAGTGACACTGCCAGGCGCTAAGCAAGGTGAATTATGCCTGATTGATAATCAGCTAGCAGCAGAGGTTATTACCATCAAAGCGCAAGAAGCTTAGTTATCACCGTTGCTACCATCGGGTTAGTGGCCGGCGCTTGTGTTGAACGTTTGGGCCATGGTCATCGAGTGCGGGTAGGACAGCATTTATTAGGTGGCATTTTGGATGGCTTAGGGCGGCCGTTAGAAAAAATGTCGAATGCGGGTGAATGGCGTAGTAATCATAACTCGGCTCCTGATCCCTTAACACGTCAATTAATTAGTGAAGTTTTGCCGACCGGCATCAAAGCGATAGATGGTATTTTAACGTTGGGTGTTGGTCAAAGGATCGGTACTTTTGCCGCCGCTGGTGGTGGCAAAAGTACGCTACTTTGTATGTTAGCGCGAGGTTGTGAAGCCGATGTGGTCGTATTGGCTTTGGTTGGCGAACGTGGACGTGAAGCGCGGGAATTTCTCGATAACCATTTACCGGCTTCAGCTCGAAAAAAAACCATATTAGTTGTTGCCACCTCCGATCGCCCGCCATTAGAGCGAATGAAAGCCTCTTTGACAGCAACCACCATTGCTGAATATTTTCGTGATCAAGGTAAACGGTTTTTTTTGATGGTTGATTCATTGACCCGTTTTGCGCGTGCGGCATGGGAAATTGGTTTAGCCGCCGGAGAACCACCGGTTGCCAATGGCTTTCCGCCTAGTGTGTTTGTTCATATGGCCGCTTTACTAGAGCGGGCAGGTTTGGCCAAGGTTGGTAGTATTAGTGCTATTTATACCGTATTGGTGGAAGGTGAAAATATGAATGAATCTGTCGCTGATAAGGTTCGTTCTATTTTAGATGGACATATTGTTTTATTTCGCCAATTAGCTGCCGCAGGACATTTTCCCGCTATTGACGTGAACGCCAGTGTTAGCCGAGTTATGGATAATATTGTTAGTCAAGCACATCGCCTACATGCGCGTCGTTTAAGAGAATTGCAAGCGCTTTTTCAAGATGTTCAGCTATTAATTCGTGTTGGCGAATATCAATCAGGACAAGATAAAGATACCGATGAAGCAATTAAAAAATTAACCAATTAATTAATCAATTTCTTCGGCAAGGTTACGATGAAATAGTCTCATTCGATCAGACGACAGAAGATCTTAGCCAACTGGTTTAGTGTATATGAAAAATCAATTTTCTGACTCTTAGCAAGTTATTATTAAAAAATTATTGCAATTACGACAGCAGCGAGAAATAAGCTTGCAGTCTCAAAGGCAACGAGTTCAGCGTTAACAGCAAGCGCTGCAGGCAACCATTACTGAGTTGGAACAACAACGGATGAAATTTTGGCATGATTTAGCAACGACTTCATTACCAAATGAGACGATTTCCCGTGACCAACAAGCGTTATTTAAACAATCCATGCGCGAAGTTTATCTTGCAGAGCGGGCACTAAAAGAGTGTATCGATCAATTACATGAGACGATCATTGGACTAGAGAGCCAAAAGGCGCAACTGGCGAAACAGCGTCTGGTAGTGATTAAAAACCAAGAAAAACTGAAAGAGGTTATGAATGACTAATACGATCCAGCGTAATATTGTCACTACTAGCCTGGTGCCTAATATTCAACGCCGGCAGGAGGCTGATCCTGAACTAAAACGACGTTTTGACCGTTTTTTGATGGTTGACCAGCCTAATAGCGCTGCGACAACGTCTGGTTGGTCTTCGGTGTTAGATACACTGGCCCTATAGCAATAGCTCAGCAACATTAAATAATGTTTATTTATTACGTCATGGTAATAGTTTAACTTATCGATTACTGAATGGGCAGATGATGGGCATGGTGATCATTGCTCATTGGCAAAAACCGGGGACGGTACATTTACAGTTAAAACCGGCTAATTCTGTTCAACATCTTACATTAGCGCGGGTAGCGAAAAAACTAACAACAACATTAGCAAAACGGGGTTTTTTACTCTCTTTGGAGATAGAAGATGGAGCACAATGAACAGCGAATGCTTTACCAGTGGTTAACTACCGGTTTGGCAAAAGGTAATTGTTGTATTCAGCTTGCTTATGTTGAAGGGGATGGTCAGTGGTGGTCGTGGTTGTCCAATGATTCGGCAGGTATTTGGTGTGACCACTCTAATTGGGAGCAGGCGCTGCAAACCTATAGTGGTAGTGCTGATCCAACGCTTGTTACTGAAGATTTATTTCCTTGTATTAGCGCAGCCTGGTTTTATTGCTTATTGTAAAAATATTCGTCATAAGTATGGTTATTGGTTAGCTGGTGATGTAGATATCCGGCAAGGCGAAGCATTATTATGGTGGCATGAACCATTGGCTATCTTGACATTAACCGATGTTAATCAATTATGGGTAAAAGAAATCCGACCCACGGTTACATTTAACCAAATACCCTATTTAGCTCAGATTGCCACCATTGATTTGCCATTAGCACCACTTTATACCCTTATTGCCGGCGAAAATTTGACTGATAAGATGATGTTAGAGACACGAGTCGGTTTATTGCGTAATGAACAACACGTTGCTTGGGGCGAGTTATTAACTGCTCGAACTGGGATGGCAAGCAGATAAATACAGCAGGATTAACGATATGATTACCGCGCCAATAAGGTATAAATAGCCGGTGGCTGGCTTTGTCATGCCAGTCGAATAAAAACATGCAGTAAAATGAAATCGATGATATTAACAGAAAAGCGATTATCATCAATAAGTATGACACAATCAGCGATAGGCATTTTTTCATATAACCTCCTATTAGATTAGATGACAATATTATTTAAACATCTATCTTTCATTAATATGATCCTAACCATAGATGATTATTAACGGATTGTATAAAAAATTTAAATTTTTCATTATATTTAATGTCTTTCGCTACCGTTAATAATCATTTTTTAGGCTATTATAAAGTTTTTTGCAGCATTTATCGCCAAGCGGATGGTTGAATTTTTTTCAAAACATCATGACAAGTGCTCTATTGCATAATCAATCATTAGGTCATATAAAATGGCAGTGCAAGAAAAAGCATTTTCGCAGCCAAGTAATCGATTCTTCCAATTATTAAAGGTATCTTGCGTAATCAGCGTGGGATCAAGTTTATGGGATTTTTCGATTAAGCCGTAAGCATAATATCTTAGCATTATAGGAGAATCCAATTCGGTACTAAACACAGCACTGGATAAATAACGGGTAAAAACAGCTGATAAAGCCAGCAGATGTTCAGCTTTATTTCGATTGCTACTGTTAGTTAAATTATATATATATGATTTTACTATAATTTTTTATCTTTCAAGCTATGGCCATGCTCAAAATCAAGCACGCGAGTAAAATCTCTTTTAGTGTCTCAATCAGTTTATTAAATGTTGCTTGATGTTGACTATAGGTAAAATGACTAGAAAACAACGGGAAATCTTGGTTGAAGCATTCATCTAGACTGAATTGTTACGGGCCTAAATTTTCGCCATCGTGAAAAATAAAAATGTGATTCCACTTGGTTTCCAGATCAGGATGTAGCATTTTTGTCAGAATATTTTCCACAACCACTAATGTTCTACCTGTCTTTTTCGGTGAAAGTAACAGATAGTTTTGCGCATTGCTCTTTGCCCAATCTGCCTTTCCATCACAATTGCCAAATGTTTCCTTAATTTGTTGATATGCTAGTTGTTGTTTTATTTCAGGAAGTTGTAGGTATTGTTCATACAATTGGTTAGCCATTGTGGCGATTTTGCTATCAATATTTCCTCTTGTTTTAGCCGCCAATATAGTTTGAATAAAGCTACTATTAAATTGGGGGGAAACCATGAGTTCTGGTTGATGGTTAAAATAATCGAGAAAAATATTAATGATAGCGGGACGCGCTTCCAACGTATTAATTAATTGTGTTGAGGGGTTTGCCAGGTAATTATCCATCAGTTTATTGATAAAATTGCTAATTTCTTCATTGCTAATAAATGGCGGTTTACCAAAAATATCTAATAGTGGTAAAGTGACATGGCTAAGATTTATGTCAGGCTGGTCAAGGGAATGAATGAGCTGTAGAGCCAATTTGTTTTTTAGTTCACTATACCGGTTATCAATCGTATTAAGGCTAGTTAGCAGACTGTTTTGGTTGTTGAAATGACTCAGTAGTGCATCTAGGTTATCCTCATCCCACTCACTGGGCAGTTGAAGGATAAAACTATCGTGCAAAGAAGCACCCACAAAATTAGTGTTATTAATTGTTAACTCTTTTAGAATAGTATTACTCAGATCAGCATTGCTAACATCGCTGTTAGCTAGGTTAGCCCTGATTAGGTCAGCTTGATCAAAAATCGCATCATGTAGTGTAAGTCCATTCAATTTGGCTTGCGTTAAATTGGCACTAGTGAAATTTACACCATTGAGGTTAGTATTAACTAATATCACGCCAGTTAGATTAGCCTTGGTCAAATTGGCCTTAGTCAAGTTAGCGTTCGCTATCTTAGCTTGCGTCAAATTGGCGGCAGTCAAATCACTATTATTTAAGTAAGCTTCTTGCAGTATAGTTCCGTTCATTGCAGAGTTGACTAGATTAGTGTTACATAAATTAGCCTTAGTTAAGTTAGCTCCTACTAATTGTGCTTCATTTAGATTAGCCATGAGTAGATTAGCATTAGCCAGCTGAGTTTGGTTCATTATCGCTTTTGTTAGGTTAGCTTCGACGATGATAATGTCTTTCAGGTTAGATCTGCTTAGATTAGTACCTTGTAAATTAGCGTGAGCAAGGTTATGATAGACACCAAAAACTCGGGTAAGATCCATGTAACTTAAGTCTTCACTTGATAAATTAAGTTTGCTTCCAATCCGGCGTTTTGCCAATTGTGAGCTTAATGCTTGCAGTTTTTGCTGTTGTGATTAGTAAAAAGAGGAAACTTCAGATTGCAGTGGCCAATTTTTATCGGCTTCATTCGCCCGTTTGCCGCCCATTCCTTGAGTTTTTAGTTGATAAAACCGCTCGCGGATTGATACTGGTGCTGATTTCAGCTCACCTGTCGAATTGCGCAGATATTTGCAGCCAAAAAGGGTATTTGTTTCCAGATTGATCTGCACCCAAATGTCTTTACCCCGCTGTTTACTGATCTTAACTACCTGAACCTCTTTTTCCAAATCAGGACGGTAAGCCACCTCTATTTTAAACGGCTTAATCGGCTCATGTGGCAAATTTTACGTTTTTTTCAGTGCTTTGATTAATGGGGTTCATCCGCGAACTTTCTGATGGGCTTGCTGCGCAGCGTTTTTTAAGGCATTAATACCATTTCTTCCCTATGATGTTAATAATTCAAAACCCAGATCCGCGCCACGTAAAAAATTCACGCCTAAGTTCAAGTAAGTTTTAGACGGTAAACGGTTTGCTAACTGTGGAATACCAAATTTAAAAAACTGTGTGCCCCCTTCACGTAATACTTGTTTTAATGTCGCCTGTTTTAATGAGGTTCGTGCACCATTAACAGCGGCTTCTCCAATCGCTATACTGACCCCCCCCCAGCTTACGCGCCTTTACCAATAAAGGGTAAAAAATCCAACAGATCAAATGCGCCTGCCATAACAGCCTGGTCGGTATTGCCCTTTTTCGCCTCGGTGATCATGGTATAAAATGGAATCAGACTTAAAATAAAAGCGTCCACTTTTTGCCGGGTTGTTTCTTCATAACCTGCCTGTTGCAGTTTTTCGGATAATTTCTTACCCCGTCGCTTTTAATAATCTTATCGATCAACATGTCTGGCTTATCATTGGCGGTTTTTAAGGACAAAATGGAAGAGGTTTTTAATTTATAATCATCATTGCGTGCTTACCATCATGATAAAACAGCTCAAGAATGGCATTTTTATTATTGTCGACACGATGTAATTTATAATTGCCGATACCTTGTTTAGTGGTTAATGCATACATCCGTTGTTTGCCGTTAAATGTACACTTTAGCATATCAATCGATTCCGGTACGCGGGCCACAAATTCATCTGAATTTCTTATTCTTTGTCTTGCAGATGGTGGTAGCGGAACACTATTGAAACTATCAGTAGCATCAAATTTGACCTCCATCAGTTGAATGTCAGACTGTTGAATAAAAATTTGTTCTTCGTTGCTAAGTGAGTTAAAGGACTGAGTTAGCAGGATTTTTTCTATCTGTTCGGTCAGCTGAGCAATTTGTTGATTCTGATCTTTAAATAGAGACTATCGATATTGGGTAATAATGGCGTGTCACCTCGCCGATTGGTATATTTAACCTCTAGATTTTTATACAAATAGTTATTTAACCAACCTTCATCAATATCATGCTCTTTTAATTGTTGGCGGGCAAGCTCTAGCCGGGATTGCCATTTCTGTAGCAAAGTAATCAGTTTGATAAAAGGATTATTTTGGCCAGATTGTTTTAAATAATCAAAATAACTGTCATATACGGACGTCATTGCCAACGGTGTTGATAGTAAGCTATTTTCGCTGCTTAGCTGGTGATGGATCATGGCCGGTAATTTGAAATATCGATTATATTCAGCCTGGACAAGTTGTTCCTGCAAAAGCGCGGATACCAGCATATACCGTTATTGCTGATATCTTCCAGACTTATGTTGTTAATTTCAGCCCCACTTTCATTTAGCAATGTTATACCAGCATGCAGATAACCCCATTCCGGTTGATTTATCATCATATTGGACAGTGTTTTCTGTTGCTGCTGGTCGTCAGTTTGCAGCATAAATGTTGGCATGATGTGATTGATAATCTGCTGTTGATAATAAATACGTGCTTCCGGTGATAATTTGTTAGGCGGGTGATAATTATTTAGTTGATTGAATAACCGACGTTGCAGGCGGCATGATAGAAGAGGGAATTTTCCCGTGATTTGATATCACTGACCTATTTTAACATCCATGTTTCAAATGACATATCGAATACGGCGTATTGTAACCAATTAGTAATGATGGCTTGTTGGTGGGCAGAAGAAATTATTTCACCTTGATTAGCGCCATATTCACCTAATGGTTGTAATAGTAATCTGGTAAGGGTGGCTATCTTCTCTTTATCATCTTTATAGCGGGTCAGATAATCAGTGACAGGGTTTACCAGCAAAGCTGCCTGCGTCGCGTTATTATTTTGGTGGAGTGGATAGCCTTCTTCAATTAATAGATAATGTAATTGTTGACTCTACTCATCATAGACGAGTTTATTAAAATCTTTAGCATTAAGGGATAGAATAGGTTTGGTTTGATAAAGCGATTAATTAACAATAGCAGTAATACCATTATAATGCTTGGGAGCGCTATTTGACAATGAAATTTGAGCTGTTTCTTGGTTTTGTAGTAGCAGACTTGTTAGTGTTTTTTTGCTACTCGTCGCAAGCTCTTCCTTTGCTATATTTTCGTTCTCTGCTTTTTGGCGCTGAGTAGGATCTGATGTAGTTAATAGCCAGTGAGGTGATGAAGGAAATGAGTTTATGGATGGCATTATGACGATTCTTTATTTAATTAAAATATAAAAATATAGTAAATAAAGGCTAAATACTTTCATAAAAAATTTTTATTATAATCGAATCTATATAGCAGCAAACTGGCAAATAAAATAATGTTAATCGTTGATCAATGATGGTGGTTTTTATCCGTTAATACAATTAGCTGACATTAATGTGTTATTTGCAAAATTTTTTTATCTTGTTATTGAGCGAGCTAACACATGGTGAATTTTAAAATCAAATTGCTCAGTTAAGATGAACTCAACTGAGCTATAAATTTATAATTTCTTATTATTTAGTTAGCATTAACGCCATGCTAGCCACTACAATTAAAATATAAACCATCCATAGATATAAATTCATTTCAATTAAGAAACTACCTATTCCACCGATTATAGAAGGAATCACTAAAGAAGCTGAAATCATTAACGCTGAGGTTACTCCCAAACTATTTTTTTGGCTACTCATTGTTAAATAGGTATATAGAGATTCAAATAACCCACCAGTAAACATAATGATGGCAAAGAATGAAAAAAAAGTGATGGTATTATTTTGGTAGATAAATATTGGAATAAATAGAATTATCAATATTTGCAGTGATCTTAGACAAATGGATAAAATTTTTGTGGCGCTAAATTTTCGTAGTAATTTACTTGATAAAAATGCGCCGGCAAATAAGAAGAGGCCAATAATAGCAGAGTAGACATTGAATATTGAGACGCTGGCACCAAATTTGAGCATAAAAATAAAAGGCGCGGCAGTAACATAACAATAAATTAATGAAAAAGATAAACCGAGCGATAAACAGGGTAAATAGAATTTAGGTTGGCAGGCGATATGTTGATATATATTGCAGGTTTTTTGCCAGGAAAAAGTTGTCCGTTTTTTTACTTTTAATGTTTCAGGAAAAGCAAAAAAACATAGACAATCGTGATCAGGGCGTAGATAAAAATTAAGCCAAATATACTATGCCACCCCTATAAATCATTGATAAAATGACCAATTAACTGTGATGCAATAGGCACAAAGCCTTCAATGGTAATGATAATACTATATAGCAGAGCGGCAACTGTACCTCGCGAAACATCACGCACCGCACTGACTGAAGTGACTAACATGATCGAAATACTTAATCCTTGAATGACACGAATAACAAGAAAAGCAGGTAGATTATCTGTTTGTCTTAACATAAAGGCGGCGGTTGCATAGATAGCTGCACCAGTTAACATAATTTTGCGGCGACTGATGGCATCGGAAAGCCGACCAAAGATTAATTGTCCTAAGCCGATTGCCAATTTGTAAACCATAATTGAAAGTTGGGTTGATGACGGACTTTTATTAAATTCTGCAGCGATGTCTGGAATAGAAGGTAAATAAGTATCAACTCCTAAAATACCCATCATGGTAAGCAATGCTTAGCCAAAAGTAAAGAACCTTAGATTTTGCCTGTTAATTTTATTCATCAATATTTTTCTTAATTGAAAATTTTATTTCATGCATGCAGGAAAATTCAGATAGATATTCAAACGGAGTTGATGAGAAGTAGCAAACTTTTTTATTTTCTGTTGAGCATTAATTTAGGTTTTATCTGGTTTGCTCATTTTTAAATGGTATTTTATTAAAGTGATACCAATTTGGCAAATTAAAATGTAAAAACATTGCAATATAAACGTTTTTAATTAGTAGCATATTAATGAAAAAATAGATGGGAATTTACTTCGATGTCATTAAATTATTATGGAATAGTGATATCTTAAAAAACTATAACAATAATTAAAATAAACCTGGGAATAACTGGATGTTATTTTCACGCTAATTTTTATCGGTAAATATTTAGATTTTAATAATAGTAAAGGCTCGGTAACTAACCGAGCCTGTTGTTTATTATATATTGAGGACAACCTTGGCAATTTCGAAGTAAATAATCAGACCAGTACCATCAACAAGTGTTGTGATAAATGGTACAGAAACTACCGCCGGATCAATGCCACATCTTTTCAGTAATAATGGAATAACAGAGGAGACAATTGCTGACCAGAGAGTAATACAGACTAGTGACAGACTGACAACAATACAAATATCCCAACCGATATTCATAAAGCTAGCACGCAGGATCCCTGCTGCACCCAATGTGATGGCGATTAGCACCGCAGTTGATATTTCTTTACGTAACATTTGCCATATGTGACTGATTGAGAGCTTTCCAATTGCCATTGAACGTACAATTGTTGATGTGATCTGAGTACCGCTGTTCCCGTCAATAGTGGAATAAAGAAGGCTAAAGCAATTACAGCCTCTAATTGATCTTCAAATGATTTGATGACTTTACTGGTATAAGCTTCCGCAATAAACAGTAAAAGTAACTAAACACTACGTTTTTTCCATAGAGCAAAAGGAGTAATTTGAAGATAGGGTTTATCTAACGGTAAACTACCACCTTACAGTTGAGCATCTTCGGTTGCATCATCTTCCAATATGCGATCAATTTCTCGTTTGCTAAGTGTACCAACTAATAATCCTTTATCTAACACTGGTACTAGATCAAAATCACAGTCACACAACGATTTTGCTAATTCAGTGCGTTTATCGCTAGGAGCAACAAAGAAAAAATTAGGTTGCATGAGTTGGTTGATACTATCACTTTCGTTAGGGTATTTTAATAGTGATTTCACTGATAAAATACCCATTAATTTATCATTAGTGGTAATGAAAATTTGGTTAGTAATACTATTTTCCTCAAGTTTTTTCAGAAAAACTTTTTTTGCTTCAGTGACAGAAATATATTCTGGTAGAGTCATATAATTCTGTGTCATATATGAAGCCGCAGTCGCGTTTGCCTGGTCTACATGATAGCGAGGTTTAAAAGTATTTTGTTGATAGGTAAAGCTATATAACAGTCCCCTATAGGTGTTAATATCTCTCACCGAGGCTAACTAACGTGGGAAATGGATCCTAAACGTTCAGGTTTTAGTTGCTAACAACGTATTCCAAGCGGAAAGTTACTTTTATAAGACCTTGATTCGATCATACCTGTTTTACCAATACAAGCCTGTCTCCATGCAAGTACGGCAGTAACTTTTGTTTGTTAGGTAGCCCTCGCCATAACGAGATCGTTTATTGTATTTCACGTCAACAGTATTGAACGCCAGCGATTATAAATTTACTTATCTTGATTACAATTTTTTCTTAAAGTTGTTTAGTTAAGATTTAACAAAATTAAATTTTAACCGTGAAAAATAAGGAAATATTGTTTTTATCTGATTATAAAGTAAAAGATATGATTGTTTGAAATATGAATGGATAAAAATTAGTTGGTTTTTAATTAAAATATTATAAAGATTCTTAACTTTTTTTTTTTACTATCTTAAATAACTCCATTTATATTACATAAATGTTTCTGGTGCGATAATAGTAAATGCGCCTTTAACAATTAAAATAAATACAGCTGCCCATATTGCCGCTGATAATAAGCAGATACTGTATACTTTAGTCCTATTCATTAATAACATGCCGGCGACTAATGGGATCATGTACCTTAATACTGCAATAAAACGTGAGGTAAATAACACTGTCATTCCTTGGTTTTGCAATTTGTTATGGGCATTATCAATAGTTGACTGATAGCGATTAAAAAATCGACTAAATAATTTTCTAGTAGTTGTTTGATTACCCAAATAGTAGGAAATTATTGAACCTGAGGTTGCGCCTAAAGTAATGGCCAACCAAACTAAACTAATATTCAGTTTTGGCAGACTGGCAGTAATACCCGTCAATAACATAACGGATGCAGGCGGAAGAAAAGAAGATAAAACAACGGTAGATTTGCTCATGGCGATGCTAAATAAAATTGTAAATAACCATATTGGATGTAAATTAAACTCTGACCAAAATGCATTTAGATATGTCATAAATTCTTCTGTTTTCATTGTGTTTTTTCTCTTTAATTAGCTATTTTCGGCAGCAATAAGGAAATAATATAATCTATCTATATTAGCGTAAATCAATTTCATTTAATTGCTGATAGAATAGAATTATTTTTACTAAATTTAGTGATTTATGAGTAAATAAAGATTTAACTCATGTACATATTTTAGTGAGTGTCTAGTTGAATAGTAAATTGGTTGCTAGTGACAATCAATATCAAATAAATGAGATCTCTATTTAGTTAGCAGTCAGACATCTATTTATTTTAAGACATTTTGCATTAAAATTAGTACAAAGCCTGAACCGATAAGTAAGATTGATATTACAATATTCTCTGTTTAGTTTGAATATCGATTAATCATTATCTTTGTGATGAACAATATATTTTTTGTTAATGACAAAATAATTAGTTAAGTATTTTTTTATTCAATAAAGCGTCGACTTCGGATCTTTTTAAGTACGCATATAATATTACGCTGATTAAAGTCCCACTGATAATTGCTAACAGATAAGCAATAATTGGTTGTAACGCCCCAGGGATCAATATAACAAACAGCCCACCATGCGGCGCCATTAGTGTTACATGAAAATACATCGATAATGCACCGGTAATTGCTCCGCCAAGCATACAGATTGGTAATACGCGCATCGGATCACGAGCAGTAAAGGGAATGGCGCCTTCAGAAATAAAGCATAGACCTAATATGAACGCTGCTTTGCCGCCTTCACGTTCATTAGATGAAAATTTGTGACGAGCAAATAATGTTGCAAGGCCCATGGCTAAAGGGGGCACCATACCTGCTGCCATAGGTCCATAAGTTTGGGCACTTAATAACGTGACACAAAATGCATAAGAAGCCTTATTAACTGGTCCTCCTATATCTGTACACATCATCGCACCTAAAATAAATACCTAAGATCACGGCATTAGTTGTACCTATGTTGGTTAGCCATTTGGTAAGAGCTGTCATTACCCAGGAAACGGGATTACCGATAATATAGATCATGACTAAGCCAGTTATTAATGTGGCGAACAATGGTACGATTAAGATTGGTTTTAGAGACGCCATACTTTTAGGTAATGGAAAGTGTTGATTGAGCAATTTGGCGACATAGCCAGCCAAAAAACCGGCAATAATAGCACCAAGAAAACCGGCATTGGTGCTAACCGCTAGCATGCCACCAACTAATCCAGGCGTTAAGCCTGTTCTATCGGCAATCGAGTAAGCTATATAACCAGATAAAATCGGGACCATGAGGGCTAAAGCAGCGTGTTTACCAATTTGCATTAGTGCAGCAGCTAATGTGCCTGGTTGTTCGGCTGCATCGAAACCAAACATAAAAGAGAGAGCGATACAAAGCCCACCGGTTACTACCATGGGTAACATGTAAGAAACACAAGTAAGTAGATGACGATAGACGCCTTGAGTTGCTGTTTTCTCAGTTAACTTGTCTAAGCTATTTTTTACTTTGTGAGGTTGATAATATTCCGCTTTAGTTAATGCATTATCCATTTCTTGAGCTGTTCTTTTTAAGACGGCACTTATTGAGGTGTGATAAATACGTTTACCGGCAAATTTCGTTAAATCAACTTCAATATCTGTAGCAGCAATAAAAAAATCAGCGTCATTGATCTCTGCTGAGCTAATTTCATTGCCTGTTCCTACCGAACCTCGTGTTTCTACTTTGATTTGCCAGCTGTGCTTTTTAGCTTCAATTTCTAAGGCTTCTGCTGCCATAAAAGTATGAGCTACTCCAGTAGGACAAGCAGTCACGGCTAAAACACGCTAATTTGCGAAAATTGACTTTGTCCACAATAATCGCTTCTTTTTTGGCTATAAAGAGAATTTTTTCTGACTTACATATTGTCTGTGCTTCATCAGTAAAAAAAACTTTTTTACCAGTTAATTAGCGTTCATCAGATATATTTTCACCAATAACAATAATTAGTTCCGCTTCTACAATATTATCCGTTAATTTTAAGGATTGTTGTTGTATCTGTTGACATAATATTTGCTTAGCAAGATAGGTTCTTGGTTGCATTTCGGGTGAATGGACAATAGCAATTGTTTTCATCAGGATATTCCTTATATTTGAAATGGGATCAGCTCAACACGGTTTATCATTTTTGTCAGTTGTTGCCGATCCATGCCCTAACATTGCCTTGGCTGACTGATATGGCACTGATAGCGGTTGCTAAACGCAATGTATGCTCACTGGTTTGTTGCATCATTAAGCTATAATTAAACCGCCCACCATGGCATCGCCTGCGCCAACTGTACTAACAACCTGGCATTTTGGTGGCGTAGCTAACCAGGCACCGGAAGAGTTGACCCACATTGCACCCCTTCTTCGCCTAAGGAAATGACAACGTGAGCAATGCCTTGAGCGCGTAATTGCTGTGCTGCTTTGGCAATTTCTTGATAGGTAGGTAATGGGTGGCCAATCCAGCTTTCTAATTCATGTCGATTTGGTTTCACCAACCAAGGACTGGCTTTTAAACCAGCAATCAATGCTTCTCGGCTACTATCAAATATGATGCACATACATTGATTGCGTAGCTGTTTCATCCAGTCAGTAAAATCATCTAAATCGATACCTCTGGGTAAACTACCACTTACACATACCATATCAAATTGGCTTAAACCAGCTCAGTAAGTCTTGAGCAAAATGCTGCCAATCCTGTTTGTTAATTTCAAAACCGGAAAAATTAAAATCACTAACTACAATATTTTTTTCTGTCAATTTGACGTTAATTCGAATTATACCTTCGATGACATGAAAACGGTTTATTGATCCCGCGGTCCTTAAAATCCTGTTGGAAACACCGGTTAAATTTTCTTTCCCTAAAAAGCCACCAACAGTGACATTAATGTTTAGATTTTTTAATGTATTAGCAACATTAATGCCTTTACCTGCTGGATATAATCCATGGGTTTTAACTAAGTTGACGGCACCTTTTTCAATATTGTCTAACATACCGATTAAATCATAGGCGGGATTTAATGTAATGGTAGCAACCTTACTTTTCATGCAATTTCCTCATCCATATTAGCGTTAATGATCTGTTCAATAGCATATAAGGTTGCTTGGGCGTCAGGGCCACTGATCTTAAATTGGATACGATGATTTTGACGTTCAATTAACCCTATGACACTCGTTATATTATGGCTATTGGCGGGAATTCCGCTCCCATCCAAATTAGTAATAGTGACTTTACTATTAAATTTTTTTATTGTATTAACTAATTGCGAACTCGGGCGTGCATGTAATCCATGTTTATTGTTTAACGTAAACTCCACGGATAATGTCTCTTTTTCTTCGTTTGTTTCAGTCGTTAGCAAGCTAAATACTTGTACGGCATCTGGTGCCTGTAACAATTTCGCTATTTTTTTATCGATCAATAAATTGGCCAGGTGATTTAAAGTATTATTAGTTAGATTATCTTTGCATGATAGCGTGATAAGTAGGCAAAGTTGAGGACCTTGATAAGATCAAGGCTCTTTAGAGCGCGCGGCGCAATGGCCATTGCTGTTTTTAGATTACCTTTTTTACTATCACTCAGCCAGATACCTTGGCCTAAATAAAGCGGTGGATTAGTGATCACATCAACAATAAAATCATTATTAATGGCATTTGCATCCTGTAAGTGATTAATATTTAACGCTTGCAGTGTCATGATATGGTCGGTATCAACATCTAAATAGATCAGGGAAGCGTTGAAAATGAAGTCTTCAATCGACTCTTGGGCAAGCAATATATTATATATTGTTTCTATTGATGTCTTGGTTGCCAATCGTTTGGCAATATTTTCATCACTTAGAATATGTGTCAGTTGCCGTAATAAGGTTAAATGTTCCTCTGATTTAGCGGCGATGACGATGACAATATAAGCTTTGTGGCCATTATTCCAATCTATGCCTATCCCCTGTGTGCCTTGTGTGGAAACTGAAATACTTGTACACCTGTCTGTAATACATTATGGCGCGTTTCTACGGTACCATGAAGAATCGCAATACCATTGCCTAAATAAGTTGACGCTTGATTTTCCCTTTTTTGCATACCGATTAGATAATCTGCCGTAACGTAACCAGCATTGATCAATGCTTGGGCAACTTGTGCGATGGCATGTTGTTTATGATCGGCAATTTGTGCTAAATGAGTATCTTTTTTAGGCACATCAAACATGTTTTCTCCTATTCACATAAATGAGTCAAACGCTGCAGTTTTTATACAGTCAAACCACAAAAGCTATTTTAGGTTTTATTTTATGCAAGCTGAATCGTTTCAATTTGCATGTAACTTTAGATAAAAATAGATATATTTATCTAATGGTGATTTTTGTTTTTATAAGTTTGTTCACGAATAAAATTTTTTTGATTTACTAAACGAAAAAATATAAGCCTAGGTTGGCAAAATAAAAAATGAAATTAAGTTAATTGATATAAAAATGTGATCTTAATAGTAGATTAAAATAATTAAATTTTAGTGATATATATTTTAATTTTTGGAAATATCATGCAACTTTGTTAATTAAAATTAAAATTAAAATTAAAATTAAAATTAAAATTAAAATTAAAATTAAAATTAAAATTAAAATTAAAATTAAAATTAAAATTAAAATTAAAATTAAAATTAAAATTAAAATTAAAAATAAAAATAAAATTAAAATTAAAATTAAAAATAAAATTAAAATTAAAATTAAAATTAAAATTAAAATTAAAATTAAAATAATGTTGATAATTATTTGTATTTATTTTAATTTAATCGGCATATAGCAATATTTTTCTGTGTAATATCAGATAGTAATCTGGCCATTTAGTTATTTTTTATTCAAGACTAAATAGTAAGATAATTTTGGCTAATTTTAATAATTAATTAAATACATGTAAAATATAATGTTGAATTAGGTAATAAATTGGTAAATATTTTTTTCTTAATGTTATTAGCTAATTATTTTTATATTTTAATGAAAAGTAATAAAAATGTTTATTTTTAGTTAAATAAAAAACAATGATGCGGCAGCATTATTAATTGTTATTGGTGCAGGGATGCATAGTTATTATTTTTTATTAATTAATTCGATAGCATAATGTTATATTACAACATAAGCATTTTGCTATTTATCACTAATGAAGCATTTTTTATTTTAACTAGACCATACAGGGAGTTTTGATTACTATGAATTGCGCTATAACTTGCCCGTCCAACGTTAGTAATCGATTATTATCGATCGATGCATTAAGAGAGGTATTGTCATGCTTTTAATGTTATTAGATCATGTGCGAGAAACATTTTTCCTTCATATGCAGGTCCCTGATCCAATGATAGCGGGTGAAACACTGGCTGATCGTTTTTTAGTCGATTTACTGCTCATCTTTGTGCGTCGGTTTTTATTCTTTTGACCGGTTTATTGGCTTATTTATATGGAAGTAAAAAAACATATTCTCAGTTAGCCACTAGTCAATTTTTATTTAAACGTTGCTTATTTCTTATCATCCTTGAACTCACGTTGATCAATTTTGCTTGGACTTTTCAATTACCGCCGGCAAAAGTTTTTCTGCAGGTTATATGGGCGATTGGGTTTTCGATGATTGCCTTAGCAATTTTACTTTGGTTACCGAGATGGCTGTTGGTAGTACTTGACTGTTTTATTGATTGCGGGTCATAATCTATTAGATACATTGCATTTCCCAACCGATCATTTTATGCATATTCCTTGGGCAATACTGAATGATAGAGGATGGATTGAGATTACTGACAGTATCAAAGCGCGTACATCTTATCCAATACTACCATGGATTGGTTTAATTATATTTGGTTATTTGGCTGATTCATGGTTTACAGAAAGTTATAATCAGCAACAGCGATTGAAGAAACTAAATTGCTGGGGTGTTGGCCTGTTAGTTGGTTTTATTTGTTTAAGAACAATTAATATCTATGGTGATAAACCATGGATATTAGCGGGCTCTTGGCTGGATACCATGATGAGTTTTTTGAATATTACTAAATACCCGCCTTCTTTATTATTCATTATGTTGACGCTGGGTATTGGCTTACTACTGCTTCGGTTACTTGAGTTAAAACAAAATTTACCATGGTTAAAACCCTTAGTAACCTATGGTTCAGTACCGATGTTTTTTTATATTTTGCATCTTTTATGTATTGAAATTTCTCTATTTGATCGCAGTGGCTATTTGGGGAACAAATCAAGGTGAGTATTTTGGTTTTGATCATGTTGCTATGATCTGGTTAGTGACCATCATATTAATGATACTTTTTTATCCGTTTGTGAAGCTGTTTAGCCAGTTTAAGGCGCGCCGCAATGATTTAATTTGGCTGAGAAATATCTATAGATTATTTGGCAAAATTAGCTAATGTTATGCGATGAAACTGGATGGCGAGAATTAATTCTAGTTAAAATAATTACCAACATCAATGCCCATCTATGATGAGTTAAATTTTCTATTAATCATTTAGCCCACTTGGTGTGGGCTTTTTAGTTTATAGATAGGCACCACTAAGCGCTAAGCGTAATAATAGGGCGTAGCCGGTTGCCTGCCAACTTTGAGTTACCATAAAAAAGTTAGTAATATTTTATTTAATGATTGCGAATATATTGTATATTATAACCATAAGATTTACCTGTTTTCAATGGAGTAGTTTATTGAACTTGTTTTTTATTTTTTTTGCTTTCTTTTCAATCTTTTTGGTAGCTATATTAATGTCTGCCAGAAATTCTCTTTTGGTATCATTTTTAGAAAACTTTGTATCCTGTAGATTTGCTTCAGCAAAATTTGTTCCTGCTAAATTTGCTTTACTGAATTTAGCTTTTTGACAGTTAGCATTAGTTAAACTTGCATCAGTAAGGTTGGCCTTCTTTAAGTTAGCGTTTATTAAAATTGCAGCAGGGAGATTTGTTTTTTGTAATGAGATTGCATTTTCTAGGCTGCTTTTAGTGATATTTGTTTGTTGTAATAAGCTTGCTGCTGAATTTATATCAGTAGAACTTATTGTTTGTAATAAAGCAGTGGCTGCTGATTTTGCTTTAATGAGACTTGCATTAGTGAGCGTTATGTTATTTAAATGAATGTTATTTCTTTTATGTAATAAGATAGCCGCTGCCAAATATCCTGCCACGGCATCTGTTTTTTGTGATAAGGTAGCTGTTATATTTTCTTCAGCGATCTTTAGCTCGTTAATATTTATTTTTTGTAAAAAAATAGTTGCCGCTCATTTTGCTTCTGTTAATTTTTCTTTAGGAACAACTATTCATTGTAATGAAATGCCCGGAGTAAAATCTGCTTGCATTAAATTAGCGTCAGCGATATTTGTTTCTTTTAATATAGATCTAGTTAAACATGTATTTTTTAAACTAACACTTTTTAAGGTAGCTTGATATAAACTAGCAAAACTTAAATCGGCATTGTCAAGTACTGCTTCTGATAGGTTTGCTTTTTCTAGAACAGCGCCTACAAGATCTGTATTATTCAGCTTTGCTTCAATTAGAATGGCCTCTTTTAGCCTGTTTTTTTTTAAAGTCGTATTGTTTAAATCTGCTTGATATAGATTTGCGTTATTTAGCGTCGCTCCGGTCATATTTACAAAAAACATTTTTGCCTTTGTTAGATCAGCGCTGCTCATATTGGCTAATGTAAAAGCTGAACCGAGAAAATTGGTGTCATTTAATTTTGCATCCTGCATATTTGTATCAGATAAATTAGACAGTCTTATGTTTGATTGGCCTAAATTCGCTTCAGTAAATATTGCTTTTTGAAAAGTACTGTGTTTTACCGTTTACTTCTTTCAATGAAGCATGAGCGAAATTTGCATTGTTAAATTTAGAATTAAAAATATACGCTTGATTTAAATAGGCTTTACAAAATGATGCACATTGTGAATCAATTGAATCTAAAGTCGCGTTATTTAACAATGCTGAATCTAGACATGTATTCTTTAGTGGCTTTAATTTCTCCGTTGGGTAGTCTTAATCTGGCCAATTTTGCATTACTCAAGTCAGCCTTAATCAATGTTGCGAGTGCCTGCGATGGTAGTTTTTACTAACAATGCTGAGTCTAATGTTGCATGATTGAAGGTATTGGTTTTAATTTCTCCGTTGGCTAATTTTAGGGTAATAATTTTTGTGTCGGTCAGGTTAGCACAAATAAGTGTTACGTGATCAAAATTAGCGCCGGCTATAGAGGCTCTTTCTAACAATGCTGAATTTAATTTTGCATATTTGAATGTCGTTTTTTCAATTTTTGCGTCGTTTAAATTTGTTTCAATTAATTTTGCATTATAAAATGTTGCATTTATAATATTTGTGTTTTGCAGATTGGCGCCGGATAAATCTGTTCCGTTTAGATTTACATTTGAAAAATATGCTTCGCTTAAATCAATTCCTTCTAAAATTCTGGCGGATAGATCGGTATTTAATAAATGAATCTTTCCTTCTTTTATAAATATGTTTGGATCAATCCTATTGTTTAATAACATTAAAATTGTGGTATTTTTAAATCCTTTTACATCAATATCTGAAGTACAATTCTCTCCTGTCTGTCTTTCAACGGTAACAGATAGTTTGTCTGAATGATATTCAGACGGTTTAATAGCTACCGAGCAACCATCAAAATTAAATTTGAGTTCTTTAGGAATATGATAACAATTTGAATTGGCAATTTTTTCTTCTAGTGCGGTGGTTATTGTTTGCATGAAATTATCGTATTGTTTAGATAATTTTCTTTCCACTCCGCCCAGGGTAAAAAAGTTTATAATATGTTCAAGTAAGCCTTTCGGTGACGTCGCTAATTCTTTTCCTTCTATCGGATTAATATTTATTGCGTAATTAGTAAACATTGAACAACGATTGGTATCCATATTTATATATGCCATAGTTCCTATTTCCATAATAGTATTAAATTTAAAAATAAACGCAATTGGCTTATTTTTTATTAATGGTATTACAACAATAGATATATATAGTAATATTACTTAATATGTTATTAGTATTGATATATAATTAGATATATCGAATTTATACTATATAATTATTTCTAATATTTTTTTAAATTAAACATAATAATGTCATGCAATAATTTATATTAATTAGATTATTTATTTTATCCAGATCGTTATTTCTTATAAGATAATACGTATAAGATTTTTAATATTCATATTTATTTTCTTGATGTTGTTCAACATCAATTATGTTCATAACCTATTATCAATACTTAAACTCTATCAATTGACTTTTGCAGATTTACTAATGAGTTAGTTTATATTTCATCCATAACTTGGCTGTTAACTTTTGAATGCAAATTTATCAATAAGTTATTTTTATTCAGTTATTTGCCATGAATTTAAACTGAAATAGTTAATAAATAAATTACACACAGCAAAATCATTAATTTTACTGATTTGTTTATAAAACAAGCATATGATTTATAAAGACTAGACCCGCACTAAAACAGCACGTATAATGCATCCCACTTAGGCCCCTTGGCTCAGTGGTTAGAGCAGGCGACTCATAATCGCTTGGTCGCTGGTTCAAATCCAGCAGGGGCCACCAGATTTTAGCTATAATAGCAGCTAATTGATACCACTCTACTATGAGTGGTTTTTGCTATTCTAAAGCCACAGATTTTAGCTTGTCTTTGTATGCAACGGATTTATCACTAAAGGCCAGCAGTTAGTGGTGTCGAAAATTATCGACGACATCAGTGCAATCAAAACAACCATTTCTGCCCTACAACTGGCAATAATTAATATTAATGGATAACTAAATATCAGATTGGAAATTGAATCGAGGGTGTTTAGGTAACATTTTGTTAGTATTTTCAACATGTTATCTAATTACAGTGGCTAAAAACTTTACTAATGATCTGCTGAGTTAACATAACTATCAATAAAAAAGCACCTATCTAGTATCTAGAGGTGCTTTTTATTACGCTAAAGATAAATAAGAGTTATTCATCCAGGAAACTACGCAACACTTCTGAACGACTTGGATGGCGCAGTTTACGTAACGCTTTTGCTTCTATTTGTCGGATCCGCTCGCGAGTAACATCAAACTGTTTACCCACTTCCTCTAGCGTGTGATCCGTATTCATATCAATACCAAAGCGCATGCGCAGAACTTTTGCTTCACGAGTCGTTAAGCCAGCTAGAACTTCGTGGGTAGCTGATCTTAGACTTTCCGAGGTAGCAGAGTCTAACGGTAACTCTAGGGTAGTATCTTCAATGAAATCACCAAGATGT
The DNA here is from genome assembly GCF_900343025.1 of Arsenophonus endosymbiont of Aleurodicus floccissimus. Taxonomy (GTDB): domain Bacteria; phylum Pseudomonadota; class Gammaproteobacteria; order Enterobacterales; family Enterobacteriaceae; genus Arsenophonus. Next base: position 287,527 of record NZ_OUND01000003.1, read on the forward strand.
GAATCTTCATCATCGCCAATAGGTGTTTCCATCGAAATAGGCTCTTTGGCAATTTTTAGTACTTTACGGATTTTATCCTCAGGCATTAACATGCGTTCTGCCAATTCTTCAGGTGAGGGTTCACGACCCATTTCCTGTAACATTTGGCGAGAAATGCGGTTCAGCTTGTTGATCGTTTCGATCATGTGCACTGGAATACGGATTGTGCGCGCCTGATCAGCAATTGAACGGGTGATCGCCTGTCGGATCCACCAGGTTGCATAAGTCGAAAACTTATAGCCACGACGGTATTCAAATTTATCAACCGCTTTCATTAGACCAATGTTACCTTCCTGGATCAGATCAAGGAATTGAAGGCCACGATTGGTATATTTTTTAGCAATAGAGATAACTAACCGTAAGTTAGCTTCAACCATCTCTTTTTTCGCTCGACGCGCTTTTGCTTCACCAATAGACATACGGCGGTTAATATCTTTAACCTGTTCAATGGTTAAACCAGTCTCTTCTTCAATTTGTTGTAGTTTTTGCAACGAGCGTTGTATCTCTTCTTCGACTTCAACTAATTTTTCAGACCAGGGTTTATTCATTGCTTTTGCCGCAGCTAACCAATTACCATTGGTTTCATTACCTGAGAATAGGGTAATGAAGTTTTTTTTCGGCATTTTGAATTGTTCAATACAGAGTTTCATGATGAGACGATCTTGAGAACGAATACGTTCCATCATATCACGCATATTGTTCACTAAATAATCAAACTGTTTTGGTACTAAACGGAACTGTTTGAAAATCTCGGACAACTGCTCGATTTCTGCTGCTGAATTAGCATGGTTACGGCCACTTTTTTGGATTTCAATGGACGTACGTTCATATTGCTCACGAAGTTCTGAAAATTTCTGTCGAGCGAGTTCTGGATCGACATTGTTTTCATCACTGTCGTCACTATCGTCATCTTCGTCTTTATCTTCATCATCATTTAAGGCTTCTTCCGGTAATACTGAACCGATATGTGTTGCTGTCGGTGCTAAATCCTCTTCAGCGTTTGGATCAACGAAGCCGGTAATAATATCAGATAGGCGGGTTTCACCTTTTTCAACACGTTCGTATTGGTCTAATAGATAAGCGATAGCTTCAGGATATTCAGCAACAGAACACTGAACCTGATTAATGCCATCTTCGATGCGTTTAGCGATATCAATTTCACCTTCACGGGTCAGTAGTTCTACGGTGCCCATTTCACGCATATACATCCGCACAGGATCTGTTGTGCGGCCTATTTCACTTTCAACACTGGATAATACCTGGGCAGCAGCTTCAACAGCATCATCGTCAGTATCAGTGGCAGTTTCTGCCAGAATAAGATCGTCGGCATCAGGCGCTTCTTCCATCACTTGAATGCCCATATCATTAATCATTTGGATGATATCTTCGATCTGATCTGAATCGACGATATCTTCCGGCAGATGGTCGTTGACCTCAGCATAGGTCAGGTAGCCTTGCTCTTTACCTTTGGTAACTACTAGCTTCAGCTGTGACTGCGGGTTTTGCTCCATAAGACGGTATCCACACTTCATAACTTGGGTTGGTATTGGTCGGCGAAAACAAGTCAGCCAACAATAAAATTAAAGAGAATTTAATTATTTTATTTGCCATGCTCTTTACATCATGGCAACTTACAGGCGCTTGTCCTACGTTATACGGCACTTAAGCCGGATGTTTTTTTACTTTTTCAAGATTACTGTTTTATTCTTGCAATAGTAATTAAACGAACTTCTTGACGTTCTTCAGTGGTTAAGCCTTCTGTTCGCTCTTTTGCCATCAGAAATGCGAACCTTTCATCAAGCGCGGTAATAAATAAATGCTCTAATGCATCCTTGAACATTTTTTCCGCTATCTCTTCTATCTCTATATCGTTCCAAGTTGCCAGTTTTTCAAGTTGTTTAACAAATTTATTATTACGGTAGCATTCCAATAATTGACCAGTATTTATGCCAGGATGAGATTGACAAAGTTCAACTAACTCTAAAAACAGCGCTAATCCTGGTAATTGTGAGCGGTTAATTCCATCAAGAGTGGGAATTAGGCTGACAAAATTTGGATTTTGTACCAATAATGCGATCAATATTCGCATTGTTGTCGGTTTAATTTTTGGTGTCTGATAATTTGTTTTTTCAGCCGATCCTTTTTCGATCATGGCAAAAATACGAGAAGTATCAGGAATACCAATAAAATTACCTAATTCTTGTGCCAAATATAACTGTAAAGTATCACCAGGCACTTTTTTAATTAAAGGGATAGCAAGACGATTGAGTTTTGCTTTACCTTCATGACTGCTTAAATCAACTTGTGCAACCAATGTATCAAACAAAAATGTAGACAAAGAGTGGGATTTATCCATCCGTTGTTCAAAATTTGTTTTACCTTCTTTACGTATTAGTGAATCAGGATCCTCACCATCAGGTAAAAACATAAATTGTAGTTGGCGGCCATCACTCAAATAGGGAAGTGCCGTTTCAAGCGTTCGCCATGCGGCTTCGCGGCCTGCTTTATCCCCATCATAACAACAAATAACCGTATCTGTTGTCCGAAAAAGTAACTGAATATGCTCTGCCGTGGTTGATGTACCTAATGACGCTACGGCATAATTAATACAAAATTGCGCCAGAGCGACAACATCCATATAACCTTCGACAACTAATAGTTTAGAAAGTGCCAGATTATTTTGTGTTGCTTCATATAAGCCATATAATTGACGGCCTTTATGAAAAATCTCAGTTTCTGGTGAATTGAGATATTTTGGTAATGTGTCATCTAAAACGCGGCCACCAAATGCCACGACACGTCCTCTACGATCTCGGATTGGAAACATTATACGTTCACGAAAGCGATCGTAAGTGCGGCCATTATTATTGGTAACTAACATACCAGCGGCATCTAGCTGTTTATGGCTATCAGCGCGTTTAGCGAAATGCTTCAGTAGGTTGTCCCATCCGCTTGGGGCAAAACCGATAGAAAAGCGATAAATAATTTCATCACTTAAGCCGCGCTGTATTAAATATTGTTTTGCACTCTGTAAGTCTGATTTATTCAATAAATGTTGATAAAATTGATTAATTTCATCCATTAATTGATAAAGATTTTGTCGCTGATGTCGCTCTATTTGGTTTGAACTATTGCCGGTTTCATAATGAATTTCTAGTTCATGCATGGTAGCCAGTTCTTCAATCGTTTCGACAAAATCAAGCTTGTCATAATTCATCAAAAAATCAATGGCATTACCATGAGCGCCACAGCCAAAACAGTGATAAAATTGTTTATCGCCATTAACTATAAATGAGGGCGTTTTTTCATTATGAAATGGACAACACGCATGATGGTTTTTGCCTTGCTTTTTTAGCGGCACTTTAGTATCAATAAGATCAACAATATCGGTTCTGGCCAATAAATCATTGATAAATGTACGCGGGATTCGTCCAGCCATAAACTCTTCATTGATGAAAGATAACAAGCCGTACTTCCTGTTAGAAAACACGGTTTTTTTGTAATCACTGCTGTCGAATTGTTACGATTGTTGAACCGTAGCAATTAGTACAAATGAGTACGACGTGCGTTCTCGCGAGCCAATTTTTTAGCATAGCGCTTTACTGCTGATGCTTTTTCACGTTTACGTATAGTCGTTGGTTTCTCATAGAACTCACGACGGCGCACTTCAGCTAATATTCCTGCTTTTTCGCAAGAACGCTTAAAACGACGTAGCGCTACGTCAAATGGCTCGTTTTCACGTACCTTAATCACCGGCATGTGCCTTTCACCTCAAAAAAATCGATTTTTGCTAGCAATATCATAGCCAGCTGTCTTTAAAATGGTACGGAATTTTACTTCAATGTATAGGGCTTTGTAAAGTGCTGTATAAAAACGAAACGCACAAAATCACTCAATTATTTATTTTTAATAACAAAATAGTTGGCATAGTCTAGATGATAATGAATAAAAGCCCTACAAATTATTTATATTAATTATAACTGACTTAATCCAGATAGACAGTTATTTATTTGCTGAGAAGTTGCACCTTTTTTACATAAATAGTGATAAACTTGCGCTACTAGCGAAGGTGGTGAGTAATATATGCGTGTTTTAGGTATAGAAACATCTTGTGATGAAACGGGTATCGCGATTTATGATGATCAATTAGGTTTATTAGCCAATCAATTATATAGCCAGGTAAAATTGCATGCCGATTATGGCGGAGTGGTGCCTGAATTAGCTTCTCGCGATCATATTCGTAAAACAATTCCTTTAATTAAAGCGGCACTACAACAAGCGGATTCAACTGCTGGTGATATTGATGCGGTTGCTTATACCGCCGGTCCTGGTTTGATCGGTGCTTTATTGGTGGGAGCAATAATCGGGCGTTCATTAGCATTTGCTTGGCGAGTGCCGGCTATTCCTATTCATCACATGGAAGGGCATCTACTGGCGCCAATGCTGGAAGAAAATAGTCCTGAATTCCCTTTTGTAGCATTATTGGTCTCTGGTGGACATACTCAGTTAATTAATGTAATAGCGATTGGTCAATATCAGTTATTAGGCGAATCAATTGATGATGCTGCGGGTGAAGCTTTTGATAAGACAGCAAAATTATTAGGTTTGGATTATCCGGGTGGGCCGGCACTTTCATTGATGGCGGGGCAGGGACAGGCTGGTCGTTTTGTATTTCCTCGTCCGATGACAGACCGCCCGGGATTGGATTTTAGTTTCTCAGGTTTAAAAACTTTTGCTGCCAATACCATTCGTAATAATAGTATGGATCAACAAACCGCTGCTGATATTGCTCGGGCATTTGAAGATGCTGTTGTGGATACATTAGTGATCAAATGTAAACGCGCTTTAGAACAAACGGGTTCTAAGCGTTTGGTTATGGCAGGTGGTGTAAGTGCAAATCGTACCTTACGGCTAAAAATGGCAGAATCGATAACAAAAATTGGTGGCCAGGTTTTTTATGCTCGATCAGAATTTTGTACTGATAATGGCGCAATGATAGCGCTGGCCGGCATGATCCGTTTAAAAAATGGCGTGAGTAATAGCCTGGATATTACCGTGAAAGCACGTTGGCCACTAGCAGATTTATCACCGTTAGCAACAACAACTGTGCATAAATCGACTTAAAGTCTAAAAACTAACACAGTAATCAGTAATTAATCATTTTTTTCTTGCTTTTTAGTGGCTTGAATCAGTTTTTTATTTGTTTTTTCGCTTTTTTTCTTCATTTTTTGCCATATACGGCTTTCTTGGCCTCTCCACAGACGCTGAATGTTATCATGATGGCGAAAGAGTGTGAGACATGAAAGCATCGCAACCGGGAAGGTGAATTCCGGTTTAAACCACCAAACATAGAAGGGCGCTAATAGAGCAGTGACAATAGCTCCTAATGATGAATATCCACTGAGTAGCACAGTCAGTAGCCAGGTACCCGCGACAACGCTAGATAACCCCCAGCCAATGGCAACAATTGAGCCAAAAGCAGTAGCAACGCCTTTTCCACCTTTAAAACGAAAGAAAATGGGGTAAATATGGCCCAAACAGGCGGCAATGGCAATAATTCCAAGGTAAAAAGGAGGAATATTTAAATAATAGGCTAGCCATACTGGGATCATCCCTTTTAGGATGTCGCAAATGAGCACGGCTAAAGCAGCCGCTTTTCCACCAATGCGTAACACGTTGGTTGCTCCAGGATTCTCGGAACCATGGCGTCTGGGATCAGGAAGACCTATCAATCGGCAGATCAAGACGGCGCTGGAGATTGAACCACAGAGGTAAGCGAAGATAATCATGCCAAGTGCGATTGCACTCATATCATTACTCCAAATAATCAAGACTTTTTTAACTTAACGTATTAATAATACATGTACTTTATCGAAGTATTATTTGTATACCGTGTTTTAAAGATCATAGGGATATCAGATCATTAATAAAATATACAGTATAGTTGTTAGTAAAACTAAGGAATATCTTTGCTAAATTTATTTTTTAGTTATGGTGAATTATTTTTCAACTTTTTGGTTTTTTTAGCAAAATCTGTCAGCATGATAGTCTTTAATCTCCTATTATTGCCGCAAATTTTACTAAAATGTGTGATCATTAGGCTATTTTTGTCAATGATAATAGAGAAGTATCTGGAAAGCGATTATTTATCGTAATTAAAAAAATGAGAGAAGGTTAAATGGACATTATATTTATTGAACAGTTATCAGTATTCACAACCATTGGTGCTTATGATTGGGAACAAACGATCCAGCAGAAATTGTTGCTCGATATTGAGATGGGATGGGATAATCAGCAGGCAGCCAAAAGTGATCAAGTGGAAAATTGTTTAAATTATGCGCAGGTTAGCCAAGTGGTAATTAAACATATAGAAACACAAAAATTTGCATTGATAGAGCGGGTGGCGCAGGAGATTGCTGATATTATTTTAAATCAGTTCAATAGTTGTTGGGTCCGCGTTAAAGTTTGTAAACTAGGTGCGGTGGCGCAGGCTAAACAGGTTGGTGTGATTATAGAGCGAACAAAATCTGTTTAGGTTAGCTTAAATCGGTAAAATTGTTTGTTGCTGGCACCATTCAGTGAATGTCTGGATACGTTTTCGGTTAAGCTCATCCCTGATCGCGCTCCCCTTTATACCCTGCTCAATAAGATCTTTACTTGATACTTGTTGTACAGTCTTAAATGCTTCAATAACAAATTTAGCTTGTGGATAAGTGATATGCTTTCGCCCTATCCGGCCGCGGGCATCTGCTTCACAGGCGATGACCAATTGATTGATACGCTCCGGCTTGCGCCAACTATCTAATTGATTAAATAGATTAATAACAGTTTCCGGTGTTAACTGATGAATTTGGTGGATTTGTTGATGAAAACGAGCCACTAATTTAGCTAACTCTTTCATTCTATTAGGAATACGTAGTCGATTGCACATAGACTCAATTAGTGAAATACCTTTGCTAAGATAATCGTCATGAGCGGGACATTGTTCAGATGTGGTCAGCGCTTTACCAAAGTCATGGCAGAGAGCAGCGAAGCGAGTTTCGACATTGTCAGTTAAAGAGGCCGCTATCTTTAAGGTTAAAAGCGTATGTATTCCGGTATCTATTTCAGGATGTGATTTTGTCGCTGCTGGTGTGCCAAATAATTGATTAATTTCAGGAAAAAGAATAGCTAGCGCGCCACAATCATATAAGACACGAAAATAGATTTCTGGCGATAATGATTGTAGTGCTTTTTCTGTTTCTCCCCACACTCTTTCTGCGCTAATTGTACTAAACTCATGATTAAAAACCATTTTTTTTATCAACGATTGTGTTTCATTGGCAATAGTAAATTTTTGGTTAGCTAGCCGAGCAGCAAAACGTGCCACTCTGAGTATTCGTAAAGGATCTTCGGCAAAAGCAGCGGAAACGTGGCGTAATAGGCGATTTTTTATATCCCGTTCACCATGGTAGCAATCAATCAGCTGGCCATCTTCAGTTTGCGCAATCGCATTGATGGTCAAATCTCGACGTAACAGATCCTCTTCTATCGTGACATCAGGTCCGGCATAGCAAGAAAAACCGGTATAGCCTACACCCGTTTTGCGTTCTGTACGAGCCAGAGCATACTCTTCACGTGTTTTTGGATGGAGAAAAACGGGAAAATCCTTACCGACTTGCTGGAAACCTAATTTGATTAAATCATCTGGGGAAGCTCCGACCACTACCCAGTCACGATCAGAAACAGGCAACCCTAATAGCTGATCTCTTACCGCGCCACCAACAAGATAAATCTGCATGGTAATTTTTTTAATTCATCCAGCGTTCATTACGTTTTTTACGTCGTGGGATGAGATGAGGTAATAATAAACCAAAAATTAAACCTGCACCGGCAACGCCACCGCCATACATAAACCACTGTAAAATGAGTTCACGGCGATTATTATCAAGATTGATTTGTGCAATCTCTAATTTTTTTCCTGAGCGAATAATTAATTCATTTTTCAGTTTTTCGTTTTCTGTGGTTAGATTAGCAATAGTTTGATCACTGGCAGCCACTTTGCTTTGCATTTCACTGGTTTGATTATTCCAGTTACTATCAATGCTGGTCAATTTTTCACGTAATTCTTGATTTTCCTTTTCAAGTAAGGGAGTACGTGCTTTTACACTGGGTGTTTTGCTTAGTTGATTTTTGGGTAACCAAGCAACTCGTCCTTTATAATCAAGAACTTGGGCGTAGCCAGTTTCAGCATCTGTGTTTAATAATTGAACTTGATCACCGCTTTTTAGGCTACCAATAATGCGATAATCGGTTCCAGGCCCTCGATGGATAAAGGTAGGGAGTTCATCAGAAACATAAAGCGTTTCTTCTGCTTGAGTCGTCATTGGCAGGTTAAATCCTATCAACGATAAGATAAATAAAGGAAATTTTCTCATTGTATTCAACTATCTTCAAACTGTGAAAAAAGTGCTATTAGCTGATACTAATGCGTTAAATGTATTGATGTAAATCTAAAAAGGTAAAATAATAATTCTTTTAATTGATTTGCCATTATTAATAATATTTCATTTTTTATTATTTTTAGGTAAAAACCATAGAATAAAATTCTTTGTTAGTTATTTTTCTGGTGTTTAGTTATTAATGTAGACTTAATTAATATTAGAATTGTTTGTTTTTAGAAAAAGTTTTTTACTGTTGGTAAAGAAAAATGAATCACGCTTTGGCAGCTGTTTTCTGGCTTATTTATGTTAAACTTAAAGCTCCTTTCTATCGTTAATCATGAAACTGTCCGTTTTTAATCAGCAACAGAGTAAATAGAAAAAATAATAATCTACATTAAGTATGCGACTAGACAGTATAAATAAAAATAGAAACGTTTATCCTTTTTGGGGGAAAATATCAGAAAATCTGGACTAAATATGCGTCAGCTAGAAATTGAATTAAAATTGTCTGTTCGTCCGGAAGCTATTAAGCGGATCCGTGAAAAAATAATATGTTTTCGCTATACACACTTCTCCTTACATAAACTGTCAAATATTTATTTTGAAACAGTTGATCATCAATTACGTCGCTGGGATATGGGGTTAAGGATCCGCGGTTGTGATGGTCGTTATGAAATGACGATAAAAACCGCCGGTAAGGTTATTGGCGGTTTACATCAACGGCCTGAATACAATGTGGAAATTAATAAACTTGAGCTGAATCTTTTGGCATTTTCTCGCGAAATATGGTTAAAAAATACCAATATTGCTCGTTTACAATCACAGTTAACAACCTTGTTCTATACTGATTTCTCTCGTGAAAAATGGATTGTTACTTATCAGGGGAGTGAAATTAAAATTGTATTGTATCAAGGTAGCATTTATGCCGGTGCCAGAAAAAAACCAATTATGGAAATTGAACTGGAACTAAAAAAGGGCACATTGATCGAGCTATTAGAGTTTGTTAACATTGAAGGGTTGCGTTTAGCAAATAAAAGTAAGGCTGAGCGAGGCTATTCGTTAGTTCAACATAGCGACTATGACTATATTGATACTATATACTTTTTGCCACACTGTAACTGGCATACTATGCCGATTGAACAGGGCTTAAACTAGTTATTAGCGTATTGGCAGCATTATGAAGAGTGTTGGTTAGATAATCGGCCACAAGCAAAGCAAAATTTGAGTCATTTGCTGGTATTGATACAGGCATTTTTAGTCCATTATTCTCATTCTATTCCTTATTTTATTCAAGCATTGCCATTAAAAAAATAACGGCATTATTGGCTACTGAGGATATTCAACCTCAGCAACTCTGTTATAGTGCGGATTGATTGCACTGCAAACTTGCTTTTACCCAATGGCTTACGGCTTTAACACTATCCTAATGAAAGGCATTTTATGAAATTGCTGTCATCAATCTTGGTTCAGCCAGGCGCAAAGGGTGGTAGATGATTTTCAGCGTTACGCGCCTGAACTTTTACCTATATCGTCACAGGAAAAAATATTTTTTGCCTTAAGTGATTTTGCCTACTTGCAGATCAAAAATCATCCTGCCTGGTGGACGATTATACGACAACAGCCACCGCAAATAGGCGAATGGCAACATTATCATCAATGATTAATCGAACAGCTCGCCAATATAACTGCCGAGGAAGGGTTGCAGCGGATCTTAAGGCAGTTTCGCCATCAAATACTGATTAGAATAGTATGGCTACAAATATTACATGCGGATAGTACGCCATAAATATTGCAGCATCTGAGTGTGCTTGCCGAAACGTTAATCATCGCTGCGAGAGATTAGTTGTATGCCCAGTGTTGTCAAAATTGGGGAACACCTTGTGATAACCTAGGGCAACCACAACCATTGTTGATCCTTGCTATGGGTAAGTTAGGTAGCGGAGAGTTAAATTTTTCATCTGATGTTGATTTGATTTTTGCCTTTCCTGAAAATGGAGTTACCCAAGGGGGTCGTCGTCAGATGGAAAATGGCCAGTTTTTTACTCGATTAGGCCAAAAATTAATTAGCCTATTAACGCAAAAAACGATAGATGGTTTTGTCTATCGCGTTGATATGCCTCTATGTCCGTTTGGTGATAGTGGGCCATTAGTTTTTCTGCTTTAGAAGATCATTATCAGGAACAGTGGCGCGACTGGGAACGTTATGCCATGATCAAAATGCGCATGATAGATAATGATCCCTCAATTTATACCGATGGGTTAAAAAATATGTTGCGCCTCTTTGTTTTTCGACGTTATATCGATTTTAGTGTTATTCAATCGTTGCGTAATATGAAAAACATGATAGCGTGTGAAGTACATGGTCATGGTTGGCAGAATAATATTAAATTGGGTGCAGGTGGTATCCGTGAAATCGAGTTTATTGGCCAGGTTTTTTAGTTAATTCGAGGTGGTCGTGAGCCTAAATTGCGCTTACAGGCTTTGTTACCTAAATTGATTGCAATTGGTGAGCTTTCATTGCTGACAACGGAGCAGGTCACACAATTAACAGATAATTATCTGTTTTTACGTCGAACAGAAAATATATTGCAATCGATTAATGATCAACAAAGCCAGACGTTACCTGAGCAAACTTTATATCGTGCGCGACTGGCATGGGCGATGGGGTTTGACGATTGGTTGGCGTTTTATCAGCAACTCATTGCCAGAATGCAAAGTGTCCACGCTATATTTAAGTAAATTATTGGCCAAGATAATGAGAAAAGCGATAATACGGAGTTAACATATTTTGTCTATTTTTGGCAACAAATTGCTAATGAAAGTGAATTTGCCCCCACTATTTTCTGAATTTAATGACGAAAAAAAGCAAAATATTATTAAATAGTTATGGCTATTTCGCCAAGATTTAGCTAAGCGAACTATCGGTCCCCGTGGTCGCGATGTTCTTGATCAATTGATACCAAAATTGATAGCTAAAATCTCTCATAGAGATAATATTAATAGTATTTTGCAACGAATTATTCCTTTGCTACTTAGTATAGTTAGCCGAACAACTTATTTAGAATTAATTTTAGAGTCTGAACAGGTATTAACCCATGTGATCCGTCTTTATGCGGCTTCACCAATGATCGCTGAGTAATTAGCTCGTCATCCGTTGTTACTGGATGAATTAATCGATCCCTTCTCACTATACCAGTCTTTACCTGTTACCACTTATCGCGATGAATTGAGACAATATTTATTGCATATTGATGAAGATGATGATGAACAGCAACTTGAAGCATTGCGGCAATTTAAATAAGCATAGCTTTTACGCATTGCCGCAGAAGATATTTCTGGTGTTCTTACTGTTATTAAAGTGAGTGATCATTTAACCTATTTAGCGGAAGCCATTATTGATACAGTGTTAAAGCGGGCGTGGAATAAGTTAATTAAGCGTTATGGTAAGCTAGGTGGCTTTGAATTGGGTTATGGATCTAATTTAGATTTAGTTTTTTTGTTTGATTGCCCATTGGGTGTTGTTACCGATGGGCGACACATAATTGAAGCTCGCCAGTTTTATTTACGATTAGCTCAGCAAATTCTTCATCTTTTTAGTACGCGAACTTCTTCGGGTATTCTTTATCAGGTAGATGCTCGTTTGCGTCCATCTGGCGAATTTGGCATGTTGGTAGGTATTTTCCAATCATTCGAGGATTATCAGAAAACGCAAGCATGGACCTGGGAGCATCAAGCTTTGATCCGAGCACGAACGATTTTCGCTGAACCGTCATTAGAACAAGAGTTTAATCGAATTCGACGCGAAGCACTGCTCATACCAAGAGAAGAAACGATATTACGTCAACAGATCGTTGAAATGTGACAAAAAATGTATCAGCATCAAGCTAAGCGGCAGCAGGCATATTTTGATTTAAAAACCGATCCTGGTGGTATCACTGACATTGAATTTATTACTCAATATCTGGTATTACTTTACTGCACAGATATTGTAGAATTACTCTGTTGGTCAGATAATGTACGTATTTTTATCATGTTAGCTGAATGTGCTGTAATGCCTACCGAGGAAGCTGAACAGTTAATTCAAATTTATACTAAAATGCGAGATACCTTGCATCATTTGTCATTACAGGCGTTACCCAGTAAAGTGTTAGTCTCTTAGTTTGAATAGCAACGTAAAAAAGTTCTGCTTAGTTGGCAAAAATGGTTTTATGCTAGTTAAGTTGAAATAGCATTGACTGGTCATACTTTTAGTATGATTGATAGAGTTGGGCTATGTTACTATTGGTAGCAATCTTGATTGCGGTAATTTATTTGTAATTAGAGTATGGATGAAAATCACTCTCCCTGATTTTAAACAGGCTAGTATTTTGGTGATCGGTGATGTTATGTTAGATCGTTATTGGTATGGATTAACTAACCGAATTTCACCAGAAGCGCCGGTTCCGGTCGTTAAAGTGGAAATGAAAGAAGAACGTCCTGGTGGTGGTGCTAACGTTGCCATGAATATTGCTGCATTGGGCGCTAATGTTCGTTTGGTAGGTCTGACTGGTATTGATGATGCTGCTGAAGTATTAACCGAGAAACTTAATCAAGCTAACGTATGTTGTGATTTTGTTACATTATCAACGCATCCTACGATTACTAAGCTGAGAATTTTATCGCATAATCAACAACTTATTCGACTTGATTTTGAAGAAGGATTCGGTGATATCGATATAAATCCGCTGTTAGATCGGATTTGGCAAGCTTTGCCACGCGTCGGGGCACTGGTATTGTCTGATTATGGCAAGGGTGCGTTAGCACAAATTTCGCAGATTATTGCATTAGCAAATGCTGCTCAAGTGCCAGTTCTTATTGATCCGAAAGGCAGTGATTTTGAACGTTATCGTGGAGCGACTTTATTGACTCCCAATATGTCTGAATTTGAAGCTATTGTTGGTAAATGCGCAAACAATAGCGAAATTGAGCAGAAAGGAATGAAGTTAATTGATTCCCTTGATCTTAAGGGATTACTTATCACTCGTTCAGAACGCGGGATGACACTGTTGCAGCGTAAAAAACCGCCTTTACATTTACCGACCCAAGCGCAGGAAGTTTATGATGTTACCGGAGCTGGTGATACGGTCATTGGTGTTTTGGCAACGGCGTTGGCAGCTCGACTCGATTTTCATCAAGCTTGTGTATTAGCTAATACGGCTGCTGGAGTCGTGGTTGGAAAACTGGGTACTTCAACGGTATCACCCATTGAGCTGGAGAATGCCATTTATGGCCGAACTGATGATGGTTTTGGTGTGATGAACGAGCAGCAACTAAAGCATGCGGTTGCAGCTGCTCGCAGCCGTGGCGAAAAGATTGTGATGACCAATGGTTGCTTTGATATCCTACATGCTGGGCATGTTATCTATTTAGCCAATGCACGTAAGTTAGGCGATCGATTAATTGTTGTTGTGAATAGTGATGCTTCAACTAAACGGCTAAAAGGTGATGATCGTCCTATTAATCCATTAGCTCAACGTATGACCGTGTTAGGGGCGCTAGGCTCAGTAGATTGGGTGGTCTCTTTTGAAGAGGATACTCCTCAACGCCTGATCAGTGAAATTTTACCCGATGTATTAGTCAAAGGTGGTGATTATAAGCCGGAAGATATTGCCGGTAGTCAAGAGGTCTGGGCGGCAGGTGGTGCAGTTAAAGTGCTTAATTTTGAAGCGGGGCTGTCTACGACAAATATTATTAATACTATTATGAAAAGTGATTAATATTTTGAGATAAAAAAATAGCGATGCCACGATATTAGTATCGTGGCATTTTGTTATTCATTCTTGTTTTCGCTGGCTGGCTAGCCATTTTTTTCTAATTGTTCGATGCGTTTTTCCATTTGTACCATTTTTTCACGGGTTCGTAGTAAAACTTGTGTTTGAATATCAAACTCTTCACGTGAGACTAAATCGAGTTTTCCTAACTGAGACTGTAATATTGCCCATAGCTTTTTATCAAGATTTTCGCCTAAGTCGCGTACTCCTTGCGGTAAGGTATCTTTGATCTGGCGAACAACTTGTTCAATTTTTTTCGCGTCAAGCATTACGCTATCCTTTTAGGTCACAAATTATAATCTATAGGTTATTTATTAGCAGATCTTAAAATAATCAGCTTACTTTGACAAAATTATTTTTAATAAATTTGCTGATAATAATGGGTCTAAATTAGCGGAATAACCATTTAATACTAAGTTGGCTGACTATATAAATGAAAATACTATATCCATGATATATTTTGTTATTGTTGATTGCTACAGAATTATATTCACGATATAGTTTAGCTGTTTATCTCAGGGCGAAGTGAAATTCTCCACCGGCGGTGATATTTATTCTGTTAATTGAATAATAAAGTCCGCTAGCGTTCCATTATAGCATTTTGTGATGGAAGTCAGCAGATCCAGTGAGATTTTGGAACCGACGGTTATAGTCCGGATGGGAGAGAATAACGATATCTGTAGTTTTGAGGCCTGCCAAAATTGTGTGCAGATTTTTAAGATACTGATTTAATTTTTTATACTCTCACGTTAGCCCTGGTTCTGGTAATTTGGTATTTATTGATGAGGTTTTACCATGAATCAGACGTCACTTTCCGCGTATGGCAATCCGATCGAACGTATAGAACGTGCTCTTGAGGCATTACGTCAAGGTAAAGGTGTTATGGTACTTGACGACGAAGGTCGTGAAAACGAGGGTGATATTATTTTTGCTGCTGAAACTATGACTGTTGAACAGATGGCATTAACTATCCGCCATGGCAGTGGAATTGTTTGTCTTTGTATAACGGAAGAACGCCGTAAGCAGCTAACATTACCGATGATGGTTGAAGAAAATTCTAGTCAATTCCAAACCGCATTTACTATTACCATCGAAGCTTCCGAAGGTGTAACAACCGGCGTTTCAGCCAGTGATCGTTTAATGACTATCCGTAAAGCAATTGCCGATGATGCAAAACCGACCGATCTTAATCGGCCTGGACATGTTTTTCCGTTGAGAGCCCAAGAAGGAGGGGTATTGCAGCGTCGTGGTCATACCGAAGCTACCATTGATTTGGTGACTTTAGCCGGTTTTAAGCCAGCAGGCGTTTTATGTGAGTTGACAAATGACGATGGTACCATGGCCCGTATGCCAGAAGTACTTATCTTTGCCAAGCAATATGATATGCCGGTAATAACTATTGAGGATTTGGTAACTTATCGTAAGCAATTTACCAAAAAAGCAGGTTAGCAGTTTGAATAAGCTATTTCTGGTGATTGAATTTTACCCTATCTGAGTTTTATGCTTAAACCAGTATGTTCAATACTGGAAAGTTTTCTTTCAAATTCCTGCCATATTGAAATATATCGCCATAATGGAAAACTATGGCGATTGAAGAATGATGCGTAAATTTGCTTTGCCGGTAAAACCGGATTATTTCAATTCGCAGCTCTATATTATTTCAATTATTCTATCATGATTATCATATTTTAAAAGGAATTTTAAACATGAGTCAGATAGATAATTTATTGGAAAAACTTAAAAAATATTTTCATCGTCTTAGTGGTCCAAATTATGTTCGCCTAATGGATACTCCGCACGCCTGGGGAAGCCTATTCGATGAACAAATTATGCCCCATTCTTTTAAGCGCCCGCAAGAGTTTGCGGTAGCTATCATTGAGATAATCAAAAAAGCACGTTATCGCTGTGATATTTCTTCACTTAACAGCCCTGATGCTGATTGGCGTAAGATTATATTGCAGGCGATTGATAATGGGTTGTCAAAAAAAATAGGGCGAACCAGACCAACTCAATTTCGTTTTCCTTTTGGTCAGTCGCCAACGGTATTTTTAGATAGATTGTCGGCGGTAGAAACAGGTTCCTTTGATTACATTGCTTTTAAAGATGAGCTATTAAAACTTATTCAATCACGAGCACAAGATTGGGAACTAATGCCTGAAATTTGGATAGGTCGCTTTTTCCGTCTTGATGAAGGAATGGTCAATTCTTTTATAAAAAATCTTTTTCCAGATTTTCTGCCAATTAATTATACTAGAATGACCTGGAATCATACCAAGATCATTGCTGTTGATGGGGTTGAATCTCTGGTAGGGGGGCATAATGTGAATATGGATTTATTCAGGAATTATCCTCCGGTGCATGATGTATCCGTTATTGTTCATGGTGCGGCAGCGCTTGATGCTCAGTGTTATTTAAATGAAATGTGGTTATGCAATAGTGATCTACTAAAGAAAGAATATTTTGATGTAAAAAGTATGTCATGGCAGATTAGCAGTGAATTACAAGGAAAACCGGAAGATCCACTATAAGATCCAGCAGTAATGATGTCGGTAACCGGGCAAATATCTGCTTCAGCTGCATGAAGATATTGATAATCAATGTAGAGCAAAGGGAGACGACTATAGTAAAATTGAAGAATATAAGCGAGCTGATAGGATATTATCTGTTGGCAAATACTGGACTGTGGGCCTAATATAAATACCGATTATCATCACGGCTCAGAAATCATGAAAGAACGTTTGATTAAAAATGCCCGCTATATGATTAGGATCTTGCAGCGAGATTTAATTAGTGCATGGAAAAAAGATGGGTTGATCATACTGTTTCCGGTGGCTTATTGAAGCATTACTTGCTAATAAATCATTACAACTCCATGTTGTTGTGTCTCCTTTGGATGCCGCCGCTGGGGCAGCGGGTGATCAATACTCTTTTGGCTCCGGTGCTGAACGAACCTTTGAATTGTTAAAATATTACATCACTCATGATCTTCATACCTATGAATTATTGAGTGATGAAAATGGCGATCGTGCTGATGCATTGAAGCGAGTATTGATAGCGCCTTTTTTTTTCACTGATAGACTATCAGAACAACAAAATACGGAGGGAAAAACTTATCAAGGGCCGAATCTCGATTTGGCGGTATATACCGCCATGCTTAAGCAGTAACCTCTGGCAAAAAAACCGCCATCACGAGGTATAATTGGCAGTTCTCTTATGTCAACGATTGAAGGCAGTGGGTTTATTTATCGTAAGGTGCCGGCTGCTCCGGCAAATCATGCCAAGTTAATGATTATTGACGATGAACTATATGTTGTCGGCTCTGGCAATCTTTATCCAGGTCATCTTTCTGAGTTTAATTATGTGGTAGAAGGTAAAAAGGCGGTGGAAGAATTAATTGCAGAATATTGGCAGCAGGTATGGAAATACTCAAGTCCCCATGTTTTTCCCAAGTTAAATCAAGATTTGTATTGTTCATCTGGCAATGCCAATCAGACAAAAAATATTTTGTAATTAATTAGCTGGCAATGGAATTTTACTTGTCATTTTTTCAACTCATTAGTCATAATAGTAAAAACAGCAAGATAATGATTGCCTTATCATTATTTTGTTCTTATGTTGTATGGATTAATTTAGAATAATATGCAGGTAAAAACGGGATAGATCTTGGGTAATTAATTGTTTGTCTTCTCGAATGCCAATTCCTGCCGGTTGATCATTTACCAGCCAACTACTGATTAATGTATAGTTATTTTCAAATTGTGGTAGCGGATAAAATTGTTGAATAATCATACCCTTCTTCGCCATATGGACCGTCTACTGAGGCAATTTCACGTTCATTATCGATGATACGAATATTTGCTCCTTCTCGTAAAAAATAGGTTTGATCACATAGCTTGTCCAGTTTTGGCGAATTAGCTTCTGCAAAATAGGCAGGTAACAAATTGGGGTGATTAGGAAACATTTCCCATAGCATAGGTAGTAGTAATGCCTTGTTAGAAATAATGCTTTTCCAAGCAGGTTCTAACCACCTTACGCCGGCATCTGCTAACTTAGTAGAAAAAATCTCTCAAACATAAATTCCCAAGGATATAATTTAAACAGATTGCTAATAACCTGGTTATTAGGATCGGTAAATTGTTCTTTTTCACCTAAACCGATTTGATCAATATAGAGAAATTCGGTGGAAATATTGGCTTCGTGAGCACAGTCTTGTAGGTATTGTGTGGTGCCGGGATCTTCGTCACTACCTTGGCAGCAGCTAAAATGTAACCAGTTAAAACCAAATGATTCACGCAAAAGCACAAAGCGTTCAATAAGTTGTTCTTGTATGCTATTAAATTGATCAGCATTTGCTGGCAAATTGCCATCATTGATTTGATCTTCTAACCAAATTCACTGAAAAAATGCGGTTTCATATAAAGATGTTGGTGTATCCTGCATTATTTTCTAATAATTTTGCTGTTCTTTTACCGTCATAAGCTAAATCCAATCGAGAATAAAGTGAAGGTTGGTTAGTTTTCCATGAGTGATTAACAAATTCCCAACAATGTTTAGGGATCTGAAATTTTATCAATAATTCCTCGTTACTAACTACTTTTTCAACCACTTGCAGGTACATTTGATGTAATTCAGCGGTGGTTGCTTCAAGATCTTCGATTTGTTGCATAGTAAATTGGTAATAGGCATTTTCACACCAGTAAGGTTCACCGTATAAAGTGTGAAAATGAAAACCAAATTCAGCTGCCTTTTCTTTCCAATCAGGGCGTTCAGTGATTGGCATCCTTATCATCGCTATCAACCTCCCATAGAACGCTGAGAAGGTGTTGCGGCACTTTGACGCTGCATGCGAGTCTGTTGTTTAGCGACTGATTCACCGAAACCGCCCCGAGTGATGGTGGTGGTCGTTGCCGGTTTAGGAGCAAGAGCTGATGGAGGTACGGCCATAGTTCTACCTCCCGCTACAGCCGGCTCATAGTTTTTTACCGCTAGTATCAACAAATTTTCCATTAGCGGGACTTGAAGGATTGCTTGAGCTAAAGAGAGGTTGCGCTGCAGGGGCTGGCGCAGCTGTGCCACCACCCATTAGACGTCCCATCATGTAACTTACCATTAATAGCATCCAGAAACTACCACTTTGTTTACTAGCTTGATTTTCTGTCGCTAAACCAGCTTGAGCTTGAGATACAGTTTGGGTTGTAGTTGTAGTTTGAGTGGAAGCCTGAGTACATTTTTCTTCCCCAAATTCGGCCACACAATCTTCACGTGTCGCATATTTAGGTGCAGTTTTAGCCGGCTTCCTACAATGCATTTTTATAAGCCAGCGAACATTGTTCACTTTGAGCCAGGTTTTTTTGGGCACAATCCTCTGCGTTAGTATATAAAGAGACGGTTTCGTCGCTTTGCTCACAAGCGGACAACATAAATACCGTACTAATAGCTAAGGCAACAGGTGCTAAGCGGTAGACGCGCCAGCTTTTACGAAAAGCACCTTGATTAATATTTTTCGTGCGCTTTATTTTCATCATCATTTACCTATCCTAAAGGTCGAAATAAAAATCGTGAAACTAGAATAGGGTAATTACGCTGGAAATTAAAGCATAAAGCGGGTAGAAAGATGGCTATCAACCTGATTATTTATTTTAAGTGGTAAAAATACGACTTTTCTAATTAAATTTCGTTACAATAAAAAATACCCACAATATATGGGTATTAATAGTGGGTTATTTATTTAGTGTATTTGCGGAACACTCGGAACACTCATCGGATTGATAATAGCATCCGGTGAGGTGGATGATGTTTTTCCTAAGCTACTATTTAAACGGAGCAGATCGCCTTCATTTAAAGTCCCACGGGCATACTGAATTTTCAGATCATTAATCAGATAATCATAACGTGCATTGGCTAAATTCTGTTTTGCCTGAAAAAGTGCTGTTGTTGCGTTCAATACATCGACGATAGTCCGAGTGCCGACCTGATAGCCTGCTTCCATCGCGTCTAGCGAGCTTTGAGCTGAAACAACCAATTGTTGGTAGGCTTTGATGCTACTAATAGAAGAAATCACATTATTATAGGAAGAGCGTACTATCTGAATAACATTGCGATAAGTACTTTCAAGCTGTTCACTGGCACTAATATAACCATACTGTGCTTGCTCAACGCATGAGTTAGTTCGTCCACCAGTATATAACGGTACACTCAACGTCAGCCCGACGCTATTTTGGCCAGTATAGCTAGGACCATTTCTATTACATATTTGTTGATTACCACTACCATGATACTGGGTGTTACTAACACCGGTTGACGCTTCTAATCCAAGGGTAGGTAAATGTCCTGATTGTTCATAGCGAATATTTTCTCGCACCAGATCTTGTGATAAACGGGCGCTGAGTAAACTCAAGTTACGCGTTTCAGCATCTCTTAATAGCTTCTCTACCCGTGCGGGTGTCTGGGTACTGAAATGAGCAATATTTAAAGCCGCTAATTGACTGTAATAGATGCCGCTAACTTGACGTAACTTTTCCAGCGAATTTTCTAATTGATTACGGCTCGATACTTCTTGAGCTAATACGCTGTCATAATTAGCACGAGCGTTTTGTACATCGGTAATCGCAACTAATCCTACATTGAAACGTTGGGTTGTTTGATCTAACTGGCGATATACGGCTTTTTTCTGTGCTTCAATATAGTCTAATAAGTCAATAGCACGTAATACGTCAAAATAAGCTATGGCGGTATCAAGAATTAATTTTTGTTGGTTAGTTTGATAAGTGACATCTGCAATCCCGGCGGTTTTTTCCTGCATGTCTAACTGTTGCCATTTTGAGATATCAAAGATGGTTTGGGTGAGTTTAAGATTGGCACCAAGTTGATTGTTTTCCGTGTCATGATTATCACGATAACCGCTGTTATAGGTGAAATTTGCGCCTAAACCTAATTGTGGTAGCAAAGGACTACGAGATTCATTAATTTTTTCAAATGCTTGATTACGTTCTGCTAGTGATTTACGTAAATCCGGATTACTTTCTTTTGCTTTCTGATAGACTTGCAATAAATTTTCAGCTTGCCCAGTGGCACTTAGTCCAACTAGGCTAATGGTGATAAAAAGAGAGATAAATTTTTTCATTCTGATTCCTTGATTATACAATTTTTTGCTTTAGTTATCTCAGAAAACATGAACACCGCTAATTTTAGCAGAATATGTCATTATTCCATGGTAGCTGTTTGTGCCATCTATCATGTTAAATCTGGCCAATGCTACATTATTTATAAGCTAATTTCCTTAAAAAACGTTATACAAGTCTCACTTTTTATCAGTTAATGCATATAAATTCAGAGAGTTTCTATGAGCGATAAAAAAAATTTACCCTTCAAGTTTAGCCAAAATGATGTGGAAATTACCGCTAAATTCGATCTTTATAATGGTTTTTTTCGTTTTGTTGAATACCGTTTTCGACATAAGTTGTTTAATGGTGGTTGGAGCAAGGAAATTCGGCGAGAAGTTTTGGAACGGGGTAATGCCGGCGTTATTTTACCCTATGATCCCTGTCTTGATAAGGTAGTGTTAGTTGAACAAGTAAGGATCCCGGCGATGGATACGAGTGAAACACCGTGGTTGTTAGAAGTTATTGCTGGCATGTTAGAACAAAATGAAAATTTAGAACAGCTAGTTCGTCGTGAAGCAAAAGAAGAAGCGGGTATTACCATTCAGCGTTGTTACTATGCTCTAAGTTATCTTACCAGCCCGGGTGGTACAACTGAGCGTATTTATGTTCATATCGGTGAAATTGATGCATCTGCTATCAAACCCGGAAGTGTACATGGATTAAGCAGTGAAAATGAAGATATTCGTGTCCATGTTGTTAGTCGTGAACAAGCTTATCAATGGATGGAGTTAGGGGTAATTGATAATGCGGCTACCGTAATCGCAATACAATGGTTACAATTAAATCATCTTAGGTTGAAAAATAACTGGTTGAAGAACTTAAAATAACGGTTTGTCATAACATGAAAAAGAAGTGTGTATCAGCCTACAGATATTAATAAAGTATTAATGTTAAAATAACGTATAAAGTAGGTAGAAACTAAGGAAATTGCTTGGATAGTCTGTTTAAATTAACAACAAAGCAAAAAAGCCTGGTGAGGATCTTGCAAATTACCGATACTCACCTTTTTGCTAATGTTGATGATACTTTACTTGGCGTCAATACTTTTGGTAGTTTTCATGCAGTAATTGATGCAATTTTAGCGCGCAATGAAAATGTTGACTTGGTTGTTGCTACCGGTGATTTGGTTCAAGATCAATCAGCATCAGCTTATCAGCATTTTGCTGAAGGGATCAAACGGTTATCCGTTCCTTGTGTTTGGTTGCCGGGCAATCACGATTATCAACCGGCAATGGTTGCTACTTTAGCAAAAGCAGGAATTTTACCCTCTAAGCAGGTGCTAATTAATGATAATTGGCAAATCCTTATGTTGGACAGCCAACTTCAAGGTGCTGTACATGGAAAATTATCTAAGCAACAGCTGTTATGGATGAAATGCTGTTTTGATGCATATACGGAACGTAGTCATTTACTAATGTTACATCATCATCCTTTGCCATCGGGTTGTACCTGGCTTGATCAATATAGCTTGCGTAATTCTCATATTTTAGCTGACTATTTAAATCAATATCAACAAATTAAAGCGATTTTATGTGGACATATTCATCAAGAAATAGATGAATATTGGCAAGGGGTTCGCATGATGGCAACACCATCAACCTGTATACAATTTAAACCTCATTGTACTAATTTTACATTAGATACAATGGCACCGGGGTGGCGTTATCTTGATCTTTCTATCAATGATAACGGTGAAAATGTGTTGGATACACAAGTTTTCAGATTGGATAGTGATAAATTTCGCCCAGATTTCGATTCAGGTGGTTATTAATGTCAACATTAATTTATATACATGGTTTTAATAGTTCCCCTTTATCGCAGAAGGCAAATAGCTTAAAAACTTGGCTAGAGCGACAACATCCAGCAGTTAATATGTTGATACCCCAGCTTCCTTGTTATCCAGCAGAAACGATTGAGTTGTTACAGAATCTCGTAGCAGCCCATGCGGGAGAGCAGATTGGGTTGCTAGGTTCTTCATTGGGCGGTTATTTTGCTATTTGGTTATCGCAGAAATTTAATTTACCCGCTGTGGTTGTCAATCCAGCGGTACGTCCTTTTTGATTTGTTTGAGCAGTATTTAGGTGAGCAAGTCAATCCTTATACAAAGGAACGCTACATTTTACAATACCACCATTTAAATGAACTACAAGCAATACAAATTGATGCATCATTAACCGCGCCTGATTTGATTTGGTTACTGCAACAAACAGGTGATGAAATATTGGACTATCGGCAAGCTGTTACCTATCTTATGGAGTGTAAGCAAATAATAGCGCCAGGAGGTAACCATGCTTTTGTTGGATTTGATTACTATTTTCCACAAATTATGCGTTTTTTAGCTTTGGCAAAGACAAAATAAGTAAAAAATTATCCAAAATAGCTAAATGACTGTTATTATCATCAGTATCTCAGCATTTATTTGCCTAATTAATCGTCAATTACCGCAGAAAATAATATGACTCAATCTAGTTATAATGCAGAGGCAATCGAGGTCCTCAGTGGTTTAGAACCTGTACGTCGTCGCCCAGGCATGTACACCGATACTTCTCGACCAAATCACCTGGCACAGGAAGTAATTGATAATAGCGTGGATGAGGCCCTTGCCGGTTATGCTAAACGTATCGATGTAATCTTGTATGAAGATCAGTCACTGGAAGTGATTGATGATGGCCGAGGTATGCCGGTTGATATTCATCCAGAAAAGAAGGTACCGGCTGTAGAGCTGATTTTGGGGCAGTTACATACCGGGGGAAAATTTTCTAATAAAAATTATCAATTTTCTGGCGGGCTACATGGTGTTGGTATTTCAGTGGTCAATGCATTGTCAAAACGTATTGAAGTAACTGTTAGTCGTGATAGCCAAATATACCGAATTGCTTTTGAAAATGGTGAAAAAGTTCAGGAACTTGAGGTAATTGGTAGTTGTGCTAAACGCACGACTGGTACCGGTGTCCGTTTTTGGCCTGATAGCCATTTTTTTGACAACCCACGCTTTTCCATTTCGCGTTTAGTGCACGTATTAAAAGCCAAGGCTGTGCTATGCCCTGGTGTTGAAATCGTCTTTAAGAATAAAATAAATAATACTAAGCAGACATGGCGTTATAACGATGGTTTGACCGATTACCTAATGGAAGCAGTGAACGGTTTAGTTACTTTACCTGAGAAAGCGTTTGTTGGTAGTTTTGCCAGCCAAATAGAAATGGTCGATTGGGCCCTGCTTTGGTTACCAGAAGGTGGAGAACTATTAACCGAAAGTTATGTTAACCTTATTCCAACCGCACAGGGGGGTACCCATGTTAATGGGTTACGCCAGGGCTTACTGGATGCGATGAGGGAGTTTTGTGAATACCGTAATTTACTTCCGCGTGGTGTGAAATTGACAGGTGATGATATTTGGGAACGCTGTGCTTATGTCTTATCAGTCAAAATGCAAGATCCACAATTTGCCGACCAAACCAAAGAACGTCTTTCTTCTCGCCAGAGTGCTGCGTTTGTTTCCGGGGTAGTAAAAGATGCTTTTAGTTTGTGGTTAAACCAAAATGTTCAAGAAGCTGAGCAATTAGCGGAACTCACCATTTCAAGTGCACAAAGGCGTCTGCGAGCAGCGAAAAAAGTTGTGCGCAAAAAACTGACCAGCGGGCCTGCGTTACCCGGCAAGTTAGCCGATTGTACTTCTCAAGATCTTAATTTTACTGAGCTATTTTTAGTTGAAGGAGATTCAGCTGGCGGCTCGGCTAAGCAGGCTCGTGATCGTGAATATCAGGCGATTATGCCGCTAAGAGGGAAAATATTGAATACTTGGGAAGTCTCTTCCGATGAGGTTTTAGCTTCACAGGAAGTCCATGATATTTCAGTAGCTATTGGTATTGATCCAGATAGTAATGATCTTAGCCAACTCCGTTATGGTAAGATTTGTGTGCTTGCCGATGCAGATTCAGATGGATTGCATATTGCAACCTTACTCTGCGCCCTTTTTGTTCGCCACTTTCCCGCTTTAGTAAAAGCAGGCCATATTTATATCGCTATGCCACCCTTATACCGTATTGATCTAGGTAAAGAAGTCTATTATGCACTCGATGAAGGTGAAAAAGCGGCGGTCCTCGACAAACTAAGTTATAAGCGCGGCAAACCGAATGTCCAGCGCTTTAAAGGGTTAGGCGAAA
The DNA here is from genome assembly GCF_900343025.1 of Arsenophonus endosymbiont of Aleurodicus floccissimus. Lineage (GTDB taxonomy): Bacteria > Pseudomonadota > Gammaproteobacteria > Enterobacterales > Enterobacteriaceae > Arsenophonus. The sequence continues at coordinate 313,125 of NZ_OUND01000003.1, forward strand.
TGAATCCGACTCAATTACGCGAAACCACACTTGATCCCAATACACGACGTTTAGTGCAGCTCATTATTAATGATGAGAATTATCAAGAAACACTAGCGATGATGGATATGTTATTGGCGAAAAAACGGGCAGAAGATCGTCGAAATTGGTTACAAGATAAAGGCGATGAGATAGAAATTGAAGTGTAATCGACACTGTTAACCAGAGATTAAGGAATCAAATGAATGAGTGAGATAACTCACGATGGTGTAGAGCAGCAACCACTTTATACCTTTACCGAAAATGCCTATCTCAATTATTCCATGTACGTCATCATGGACAGAGCATTGCCATTTCTTGGTGATGGGTTAAAACATGTTCAGCGCCGAATTGTTTATGCCATGTCTGAACTTGGTTTGAGTAATGCCGCTAAGTATAAAAAATCAGCTCGTACAGTCGGTGATGTATTAGGAAAATATCATCCGCATGGTGATAGCGCTTGTTATGAAGCCATGGTATTGATGGCACAACCATTTTCCTATCGTTATCCATTAGTTGATGGTCAGGGAAACTGGGGAGCCCCTGATGATCCTAAATCGTTTGCTGCTATGCGTTACACTGAGTCAAGATTGTCAAAATATGCTGAAACGCTACTCAGTGAATTAGGATTGGGAACGGTATCCTGGACACCTAATTTTGATGGAACATTAACCGAACCCAAAACACTAGCGGCAAGATTACCCAATATTCTGCTAAATGGCACGACAGGAATTGCCGTTGGTATGGCGACCGATATACCGCCACATAATGCTCGTGAGGTAGCAAGCGCGTTAGTTGCTTTACTGGAAAATCCAAAAGCTGATCTTAAAATGTTGATGGGTTTTATTCCCGCGCCTGATTATCCAACAGAAGCAGAAATTATTTCATCAAAAGAAGATATTCAAAAAATTTACCAAACAGGCCGTGGTTCTATTCGGTTAAGTGCTGTATGGGAAATGGATGATGGCAATGCCGTTATTACTGCATTACCTCATCAAGTTTCAGGTGCTAAGGTGTTGGAGCAGATAGCTTTACAAATGCGTGCCAAAAAATTACCGATGGTAGAAGATCTACGTGATGAATCAGATCATGAAAATCCAACACGTTTAGTGATTTTACCTAAAAGTAATCGGATTGATTTAGAACAAGTGATGACACATTTATTTGCCACGACCGATCTAGAAAGAAGTTATCGGGTCAATTTGAATATGATTGGCCTGGATAATCGTCCTGCAGTTAAAGGACTGGTAGAAATTTTAAATGAATGGTTATTATTTAGACGAGAAACCGTACGTAATCGCTTAAATCATCGTTTAGAAAAAGTATTAAAACGCTTACATATCCTTGACGGCTTATTAATAGCTTATCTTAATATAGATGAGGTTATCCATATTATCCGTAATGAAGATGAGCCTAAAGCAGTACTAGTGTCCCGTTTTGCGCTTTCAGAAACTCAGGCTGAATCTATTCTGGAATTGAAATTGCGTCATTTGGCTAAACTAGAGGAATTTAAATTACGTGGTGAGCAAGATGAATTAGCTAAAGAGCGTGATCAACTGCAAGCTATTTTAGGCTCTGAGCGTCGTTTAAACACCTTGATCAAAAAAGAAATTGAAACCGATGCCCAAACTTATGGTGATAATCGTCGCTCACCACTTAAGGAGCGTATTGAAGCAAAAGCCATGAATGAACATGATATTTTGCCTTCTGAGCCGGTTACTATTGTTCTTTCTGTTATGGGATGGGTGAGAAGCGCAAAAGGCCATGATATTGATCCGACTAATCTTAACTATAAAGCCGGAGATGGTTTCCGTAGCGCAGCAAGGGGCAAAACGAATCAACCGGTTGTTTTCCTTGATAGTACTGGACGTAGTTATTCCCTTGATCCACTTGATCTTCCTTCTGCCCGCGGACAAGGAAAGCCACTTACTGGTAAATTGGCATTACCACCTGGCGCAACGATTGAACATGTATTGACTGCTCCCGAAGAACAAAAATATTTGTTAGCATCGGATGCAGGTTATGGTTTTATTTGTACTTTTAGCGATTTAGTGGCAAAAAATAAAGCAGGTAAGGCATTAATTACCTTACCTAATAATGCAAAGGTACTGGCGCCATTAGAAGTCAATAATGAACAGCAAGATTTATTATTGGCAATTACTAACGCAGGGAGAATGTTAATATTTCCTGTTAGTGATCTCCCGCAGCTCTCTAAAGGTAAAGGTAATAAAATTATTAATATTGCAGCGGCTCAATCAGCCAGTAGAGAGGATTTGCTAGTTTGGTTAATGTTTTTGCAGCCTCAGTCTTCAATTACCCTCTATTTTGGCAAACGAAAACTGAAATTAAATCCAGAAGATTTGCAAAAATATCGTGCTGAACGAGGTCGTAAAGGTTCTTCATTACCTCGTGGATTACAGAGTATTGAGCGTATAGAAGTAACTCCTCCTAGTAATGGATAATTTTTGATTTTTTTATAGATGTGTGAAGTTACTTATTAGTTGAGGTAAATATGTTAGCTATTGTTCGTATTATTATTGTGATCCTATTTACGATATTGGTTTGCGTGTTAGGTTGTTTTTATTGCTTATTTAGTCCAAGAAATCCACACCATGTTATGCGCTTTGGCCGACTGTTTGGCAAATTATCTTATGTTTTTGGTATTACCATTATTAATCGGGTGCCTTCTGAAGCGAAAGATTACGGTCCCAGTATTTATATCGGTAATCATCAAAATAACTATGATATGGTAACTATGTCAAATGCAGTACAGCCAAATACCGTTACTATTGGAAAAAAAAGCTTAGTATTTATCCCTTTTTTCGGTCAACTATATTGGTTGGCCGGTAATACTCTCATTGATAGGGCTAATCGAACTAAAGCGCACAATACAATTTCACAGGTTGTTAAGCAGATTAAAAAAAGGAAAATTTCTGTTTGGATGTTTCCTGAGGGAACCCGTAGTCGTGGTCGAGGTTTACTGCCATTTAAAACAGGTGCATTTTATGCAGCAATTGCAGCTGGGGTTCCGATAATACCAGTCTGTTTATCTGAAACAGAAAGGCGCATTAAACTGAATCGTTGGAATAATGGAGTAGTGATTGTCGAAATGCTACCTCCTGTTGATACAAAAAAGTATAATCGGGAAAACGTGCGTGAATTAGCAGAATATTGCTATGATTTATTCAAAGCTAAGATTACAGAATTAAATAAAGAAGCGGCAGAAATAGAACAAAAAATGAAATAAAGTTTAAGTTCATTTTTCAAGCAAATTAGATTCTAAATCGTCATATTTAATAATATATTAATATTTGGCGTTGTATCAATCTATCGTTTAAATGGAATATAGTTATCAAACAATTGTGATAATACAATTACTAGCAGATAGTAAGAGAAGGATCTTTCCTGGATGAACAATAAATGGCGCTAGCTTATTAATGATTTTGTGGAGAAGATATGTCACTAAGTCGGCGTCGATTTCTTAAGCTATTAAGTATAGCTATTAGTGTTTTTATGCTTCCTGCTACGGTTAGAGCAGAGAAAAATGAAGGGTATCCATTATTGCCAATTCCACCTTTATTGGAATCTCATTTTGGTCAACCGCTGTTTCTTACTTTGAAAAAATCTTATTGGTCTTTTAATGGTAGCCACCGCACTAATACTATTTGTTACAATGGTTATTATTTGGGGCCAACCATTCGAGTAGAAAATGGTAGTGATTTGAAATTGGTATATAGCAATCGACTTTCTGAAGAAGTAGCTATGACAGTCAGTGGGTTGCAAGTTACAGGAACTCAAATTGGTGGGGCGGCAAGATTAATGTCACCCAATATTGATTGGTCGCCGGTACTGCCGATCCGTCAACCGGCTGCGACCTGTTGGTATCATGCTAATACACCAGGCAAGATGGCAAGATAAATTCATGATGGCTTGGTTGGTATGTGGATTGTGTCAGATAAAACCAGTAAGAATTTAAATATTCCTAATCATTACGGTGTTGATGATTTTCCTATTATTATGCAAGATAAACGACTAGATAGTTTTGGCGCACGCACTATAAAGCAACAGCTGAAGGTTTTTTAGGTGATACTTTATTAGTTAATGGTGTGCAGGAGCCGTATATTAAAGTTGCTCACGGCTGGCTACGCTTACGGCTGCTTAATGCATCAAATTCAAGGGGTTTATATATTGGAAATCAGTGATAAGCGGCCATTTTAATTTGATAGGTAGTGATCAAGGGCTGCTACCTGCTCCAGTAAGTATCGAAAGATTACCTATGGCGCCTGGCGAGTGTCGAGAAGTGTTGATTGATATGTCCAAAATAGAGTTATTGACGATAACGGCTGGAAGAGCAGCAGGGGTTATGGATCGTATTAAAGGACTTTTCTAACCGTCAACTTTATTAAATTCAACCAAAGTTTTAACCATTTGTTCTTCACGATTATTATCCTTAGTAACAGATAATTTACCAGAGACTCTGGTTAATGACACGAGCCAAATCACATCGACGATCCGTAATCGTGAAGTGATCCTTAGCAAACCTTTTGGCATTAATGGTATGATGCGGGATGTAAATCGTATTGACTTAATCACTCAACAGGGAGCATGGGAACGCTGGACGATAAAAGCGCATGAGCCGCAAGCATTTCATATTGAAGGTGTTCGTTTCAAAGTTATTAATCATAATGGCGTTGTACCAGGGCCGGAAGATTATGGCTGGAAAGATACAGTATGGATAAATGGATACAGTGAATTATTAGTTAATATGCTACAACCGTCTTATGATCATTTTCCTTTTTTGTATTTTAGTCAAAATTTAGAGAAAGCTGATAAAGGCTCAGTTGTGCAGATGGTGATCAATCCATCAGCTTAATTTATTTCTATAATATAGAATATTTTTGTGGCTGATTATAAAAAAAGTAATTGTATTATTTTATGTTTTGTTATTTCGGCGTTATTTATTATTTAAAATTATCTATATAATAGTAATTAATAATTTGATTGTTTTTATAAAAATGTAGATTTATCGAAGAGTGATTGGATTTATTAAATGTAAAATCCAATTTTCTATTATGCCAATATGGTGACTTAATGAATATTAGTTTAATATCAGCAATGGCTGCGCATCAGGTGATTGGTTTGGAAAATAACATGCCATGGGTGTTATCCGGTGATTTAGCCTGGTTTAAGCGTAATACGTTAAATAAGCCTGTTATAATGGGACGTATAACTTATGAATCTATAGGTAGACCTTTACCTCAACGTTTGAATATTATTTTTAGTCATACTGATTCGAGTGATGATAATGGCGTTGTTTGGGTTAACTCAGTTGATGAGGCACTATCTGCAGCAGAAGAAGTAGAAGAAATAATGATTATAGGCGGGGGAAAAATTTATGAATTATTCTTACCTCTGGCGAATTGTCTTTATTTAACGCATGTAGATGCGGAAGTGATTGGTGATACCTATTTTCCTGTTTATGAGCCTAATGAGTGGGACTCTATATTTACTGAATACCATGAAGCAGACGATAAAAATTCTCATAATTATTGTTTTGAAATATTAGAACGTCGCTCACAAAGCTAAGAGATATTCTTGCTGGTAATAAAAAATCGAAGGCTAATACTTCGGGTTTTTATTATTAATTTGAATTAGGGGATGTTAAATATATAAATAAAAATTAAATTTGTATTATTGATTAAATAATTTAAGTCAAATATTTATAAATAAGGGTCTATTCAAATAGCTTTTATAGCTATTATTTTAGTCATATTAAACAAAATTAATTAATTTATTACTTATATTCTATTATCTGTTGCATAGCAGAATACGCATAGTGTTGGTTATCTTTTGGTAAATGCAGGCTGGTGAAAATACTTTTTATCTTTCCAGCGTAATAAAGTTAGTTTTCCTCCCCAGCAACAACCGGTATCAAGCCCATAAATACCTTCAGGTGTTCCTTTTCCTTCAAGGGAAGCCCAATGACCAAAAATAATGGCATATTCTGGTGATATTTTTCGCGGCAGATCAAACCAAGGCTTTAAAGGAAGAGGTGTGTTTTCAGGTTTATTTTTCCAGGTCATGTTTAACTGACCGTCAGGAAAGCAATAACGCATACGAGTTAGAACGTTGGTACTAAAGCGTAAACGGGATAACCCTGTTAGATTAGGTGACCAGTTGTTCGGTATATCACCATACATGGAGTCGATAAATAAAGGATAGCTATCACTACTAAGAATAGCCTCTACTTCTTTGGCACACATCTGTGCTGTTGCTAAATCCCATTGTGTTGTGATCCCAGCATGTGCCATGATGATTTTTTTCTTATTGTCAACTTGTAATAATGGTTGACGTCGTAACCAATTAACTAATTCATCAGCATCAGGCGCTGTCAGTAATTTTTTCAGTTTGTCTTTGGGTTTATTATGGCTAATATTGGCATATACACCGATAAGGTGGAGATCATGATTACCTAGAACCATTCTGACGGATGAGCCTAATGTTTTAATGTAACGTAAAACTTTGAGTGAATCTGGGCCACGGGAGACGAGATCACCGGTGAGCCATAAAACATCCTTTTGTGGTTCAAATTTCACTTGTTTGAGAAGTGTTTTAAGTTCACGATAGCAACCGTGAATATCTCCTATAAGATAAGTAGCCATAATTAGTTTATAACTGTTGGGATAGCAAGACGAAAGACTGGGATATCAACATAAAAATTTTTACCATCATTATCTAACATCACATAATGACCCTCCATGGTTCCCATGGGCGTTTCTATAATAGCACCACTAGTATAACGAAATTCGGCGCTTGGTTGAATGATAGGTTGCTCTCCTACCACGCCCTGTCCTTGTACTTCGGTACGTTTACCATCACTATTGGTAATTAACCAATAGCGACTTATTAGCTGTACCGGTGTGCGGCCGAGATTGCGAATAGAAACCGTATAGGCAAAAACAAATCTGGCTTCTTCCGGTAAAGATTGATTTTCAATATAGACACTTTGAACTTGTATACAGATGTTAGGTTCATTTAGCATAGTGCCCCCAAAGTTTATCACTATTAGCGAGTGGTTTTAGCCAATTTGCTGGCTAACTTGCAATAATTTTCTACTGAAATATTTTCAGCGCGACAATTTGGATCAATACCTAATTGCTCAAAATCTTGCACGCTAAATAAATCACTTAAACTATTACGAGTAGTTTTACGTCGTTGATTAAATGCCTGTGCAGTAATACGACTTAATAATTTGACATCACAAATAGGGTAAGGGTTTGGTTGATGAGGAATTAAACCCACGACAGCTGAATCCACTTTTGGCGCAGGTGTAAAAGCCGAAGGCGGTACTGCTAAGAGAGGGATTATCTGACAATAATATTGCGCCATAACGCTAAGGCGACCATATGCTTTAGTATTTGGTCCTGCGATTAAGCGATTTACAATCTCTTTTTGTAGCATAAAATTCATGTCAGCAATAGCATTAGTATATGTAAAAAGATGGAACATTAGCGGAGTTGAAATATTGTAAGGAAGATTACCGAACACTCTAAGGGGTTGACCTTTTTCTTTCGCTATTGTGCTAAAATCAATCGTCATTGCATCGTTTGGTATAATTGTTAGTTTGGCACTCAGCGCAGGGTTTGTCACTAAACGGGCGGCAAGATCACGATCTAACTCGATTACCGTCATATTCTCTATAAGTGCACTAATAGGTAATGTTAGGGCGCCTAGACCCGGGCCAATTTCAACAATAGCTTGATCAGGCTTTGGGTTAAAAGCAGTGACCATATTGTCAATAACAAATGGGTCAGTTAAAAAATTTTGCCCAAAGCGCTTACGGGCAAAGTGCACTTGATGGATTCGTTTATTCATTGTTATTTTGTATCATGCTAATAGCTAATTTTAAGGCGGTTATAAAACTGTTAACATCTGCTTGCCCACTTCCTGCTAGCGCGATCGCTGTACCATGGTCAACCGATGTACGAATAAAGGGTAAGCCTAAAGTAATGTTTACCGTGTGGCCAAAACCTTGATATTTTAGCACAGGCAGACCTTGATCGTGATACATAGTTAAAATCACATCAGCTCGTTTCAGATATTTGGGTTGGAATAGGGTATCCGCTGGGAAAGGGCCATAAAGCTCCAATCCTTCATGACGCAATTTCTCAATAACTGGGATGATAGTATCGATTTCCTCATGTCCCATATGTCCGCCTTCGCCAGCATGAGGATTTAATCCACAGATATAAATGGCGGGTGTTTTAATGCCAAATTTATCTTTTAACTCTTCATTTAAAATATAAATAATTTCTTGTAGGCTTTGAAAAGTAATTGCATCGGGAACCTGTCTGAGAGGTAAATGGGTTGTTGCTAGCGCAACACGCAATGTTTCTGTCGCTAACATCATGACGACTTTTTTTGTTTTACTTCTGTCAGCAAAAAATTCAGTATGCCCGGTAAAGGGAATACCTGCATCATTGATAATTCCTTTATGAACAGGGCCGGTAACTAATGCTGAAAATTCACCAGTCATACAGCCATCGCAGGCGCGGCTAAGTGTTTCTATTACATAAGTGCTATTTCGTTTATTAAGTTGTCCTGCTTTCATCGGCGCAGGTAATTTTATTGGTAACACGGTTAATGTTTTGGTAGCTTGGTTGTTATTCGAAGCTCCTGGAGAATAGATAGTTAATCCTAATTCTAAGCCAAGTTGATCTGCTCGGCTTATTAGCAGGTCTGGATCAGCACAAGCAACTAATCTAACCGGCCAATTTTGTTGAGCGAGTTGGATCAAAAGATCAGGACCTACCCCGGCCGGTTCACCGGGGGTGAGAACGATAGTATTAGTTTTTTTTTCCATAAAGATTACTGTGCATCGCTATCATTAAGAATTTTTACATAGGCAGATGCGCGTAGTTCTTGCATCCAAATTTGCGCTTCTTCGTTAAATTTACGATTGAATAATAGACGATAGGCATGATCTTTCTGGGCTACATCGGTTTTATCAATTTGGCGAGTATCTTCCAGCTGAATAAGATGCCAGCCAAAAGAGGACTGGATTGGTTGACTTGTTTCACCTTTATTTAAACGCATTAAATCATCACGAAATGCTGGATCATAAACATTGGGCATATTCCAGCCAAGTTCACCACCACGTAATGCAGAGCCAGGATCTTGTGAGTATTTTTTAGCTGCTTCGGCAAAGGTTATTTGACCTGCTTTAATTTGCTGTGCAATTTGTTGTATTTTTGCATATGCCTGTTCGCTATTCATAATAGGTGAAAGTTTAATAAGTATATGGCGAGCTTTCACTTCAGTAACCGAAATCGGCATATTGCCACTTTGTATATCATTAACTTTTAAGATATGAAAGCCGACACTAGAACGTATAGGTCCAATGATATCGCCTTTTTTAGCATGCTGAATTCGTTGAGCAAAAACGGTTGGCAATTCTTCAACTTTACTCCAGCCCATTTGCCCGCCTTTTAAAGCATTAGGATTGGCAGAGTAAGTAATGGCCAGCTTACCAAAATCAGCGCCTTTCTTTAATTGGGCGATAATTTTATTTACCGTGGCCATTGCTGACTGACTTTGTTCATTAGTTGGATTTTCTGGTAATGGGATCAAAATATGGCTTAACTTAACATTAGCATCTTGGCCAGCTTGTGAATTAAGTTGGGCAGCCAGTGAGTCTACTTCTTGCGGCAGGACGGTTATCCGTCGACGAACCTCATTATTACGTACTTCTGTGATCATCATTTCTCTACGAACATCGCTGTGGTAATTTTGTAAATTGATACCATCCATTGACAATCGTTGCTGTAATTGGCCAACCGTTAATCTATTTTGGGCTGCAATATTGGCAATAGTAGCACCTATTGCTTGATCAGGGATCTGGATCTGCATTTTTTCGGCTATTTGCATAATAATTTTGTCAATGATCAAGCGTTCTAATATTTGGTGACGTAATGCATTTTCATCGGGAATTTGTTGTTCTGCATTTCTGGCGTTTATTCTTACTATATCTAGCATATTATCTACGTCACTTTGTAGCACAACGCCATCATTAACGATAGCAGTCACTTTATCCAATGGTTGTGGCGCAGCTAGTGTGGTAGTGCTGACTGTGAACAACAAGCCAATAATCAGTTTTCTCCAATAATTCATAAAGTTCTCATTTTGTTCGATTATATTAAGGTTTGATCCTATTTCAGGTCTCTTCTATTTGATAGATGAAAATATCAATTTTTTATTAGAAGGCTCGTTGATAAGGTAAAATACCACTAGCGAGCATCTCCTGACTTCCTAAATTATGATTATTATTTAGGCCTCTTAGTTCCACATTGATTGACCAGCGATTATCATAGTCACTATTGAAGTTTTGTTGTTGCCAGCCGACGATTTTATGCTCATAGTCCACATTAATTGACCAGCAGCACGTACTATATTGTAAACCGATTAATCGATAGGCGGGTTGGTTTTCTTTTAGATCATGATAGTATGAGCCAACAAAGCCCCAGCGATCACCTAAAGGCCAACTCACTACCACCCCCATTTGAGAAATTCCTTTTTGAAAGGCTGGTGCTGCGCTTCTAACTGTTGCTTGAATATAATCGCGATCGACAAAGCGGTAACTTAGCTGAATTAAACGATCTGAGTCCAGGCGATATTCGGTAACAACATTTCCCATCGTAATATCCCCCAGCCGTCTATCATACTGGAGCCCACCACGCAGTCCCCAGTTATCTGTTAAGCGTAAATAAGTATCACCGGCCCATAATAATGAACCGGTATTACTTTTATCTTTAATCGGTAAATCGGAATCTTCAGTTCTCGGCCGCTCAAAATAGTATATTTGTCCGACAGAAAAATTAAATCGTTCGGTTAATTCTTCATCATAAATACGCGTAGTGATACCGGTCGTTAATTGGTTAGCTGAAGCGATACGATCTAAGCCGCTATAAATGCGGTTACGGAATAAACCGTTATAGTCAGCCCGTAGCAAGGAGGAATCATAATTATTAATATCACTTTGGTCGCGATAAGGTACATAAAGATATTGCACCCGAGGTTCTAACGTTTGTACATAATTGCTATTTGTTAGCAGGTCACGTTCGAAAACCAGTTTCGCATCTGAAGTTACTGACGGTAAGACGCGAGTAACATATTTTTTTAGCGTGCCATTAGCCAGTTTGTCAGGGATATCCTGATCATAATAAGTTGCCATTACCCTTAAAGTATTGTTAATACTGGCCCAATCATTTGCTAATGGTAGGTTCAATTCTGGCTCGATATGTAACCGAGTGGCATTAGGATTATTGGCCCCAACACTGGTAATACGCGCTGCTTGGGCATAAGTTTTCAGATCAAATGGCCCCAGATCATATTTATAAAAATTTAGGTCTAATTGCGGTTCAGCTTTGTAAGCTTTACTATCCGGTGAATCGACAAAAACCTGAAACTGTTTATGTGTTAAGGTTGCATTCCAGTTAGGTTGTGCATAACCGACACTGAATTTTTGAGTAGCATAGCCGTTAGTACTATTACCATATTTAGAGGTAAAATCGGTGAAATATTTTGGATCACTGACTTTGGTATAATCGATATTAAAACGCCATACTTGATTGAGTACACCCGAATGACCCCAATATAGAAGCCAGCGATCATCGCTATCACGAGCGGGATATTTGCCACTATTTTTATCTTTAATATAACTGCGGTCGTGTTTTAGCCAATCAACGGCAACGGTACCGGTTCCAGCAATCGTCAGATAACGAAACTCGTTATTCAGTTTTACGCCACGGAAGGTCATAAATTGTGGTGTAATAGTTGCATCGTAGTTAGGTGCAATATTCCAGTAAAAGGGTAGAGCAAAGTCTAAACCTGAACCTTTAGAATAACTACCATTCGGTAGTAGAAAGCCGGATCGACGTTTATTGCCAATCGGTAATTGTAAATAAGGGCTATAAAAAACAGGTAAATTAGCAATGCGAAAACGTGCATTCCATATTTCGGCAACTTGTTCTTGGCGATCTAAAATAACTTCTGAGCCAACAACGCTCCAGCTATCATTACCTGGAAGGCAGGCAGTAAACATGCCTTTTTCTAAAATGGTGTAGCGATTTTCACCGCGCAATTTCATTTTATTTGCGTAGCCGCGACCTTGACGCCCCACCATCAAATAGTCACCTTTTTCGACATTGGTATCTTTATTACTAAGATTTGACCATGCCTTTGGCCCTTTTAGGATGATTTGTGGATCATCATAATGTACATTTCCTGTTGCTACTACCGTACGCAATGGGTTTTTACTTGTCGTCTCTGTTTGGGTCAATTTAACTTGATCGGAGGTGAGAGTCTGGTTACCTTGTTGAATATTTACATTACCTTTATACTCGATGAAATGAGGATACTCACCAGCCACATCTTTTGCGGTGATATGGATGGGTAGATCATTGGGATTGCCTTTCACGATGGGTTTAGTATATACCGGTACCCCTAGCATGCATTGTTCTGTTAGATCAGCATGGGCCTGTTGGCTATGAATAGCTATCCAAATCATGGTAGCAAGTAGTGTCGGGTGACTTTTTTTCATCATTCTGTATGTAGTTCCTTCATCGATATTATCGTGTAGGCAAAAGTTCAACAATTAATGTACTTAACGGCTCTTGTCTGTATAAAACCATCAGCTATATATTCAGGTTATTAGGCACAGAGTAGAATGAGTAGTATGATAATGCAAAATTATACTCAGGGCATTGGGGAATTGAGAAGTTTATGTTGTATTGGGGAAAAATGATTGGTGTTATGTTGGGGATCATGTCTGGCACTCATATTTGGGGTGTAATCATCGGTTTCATTATCGGTCATGCATATGATAAAGCATCAGAACAGCAAAATTTAGAGAAAATAGGCACTAAGCAGAGCCGTCAGGCACTTTTTTTCGTCAGCACATTTCAGATTTTAGGCCATTTAACGAAAGCAAAAGGCCGAGTCACTGAAGTTGATATTCAGCTAGCAACAAACCTGATTGACAGAATGCAGTTGCATGGTAATGCCAGAATTTCAGCACAAAATGCATTTAGAGAAGGTAAGGAACAAAATTTTCCTCTAAGACAAACACTGAAAAAATTACGCCGAGCTTGTTTCGGTCGATTTGATCTTATCCAGATGTTTCTGGAAATTCAAATACAAGCTGCTTTTGCCGATGGCGCTTTACATCCAAATGAGCGAAAAGTACTATTTATTATTGCTGAAGAGTTAGGCATTTCACATAATCAGTTTGAACAATTCTTACATATGATGGATGGCGGTCGACGGTTTGAGCATAGTAGTAATTATTCTTATGGTTCCAATCGCTATCGACATACTGCTCAAGGACCAACATTAGCGGATGCTTGTAAGGTATTAGGTGTGCAACCTGATGATGAACAAACCAAGATTAAACGCGCTTATCGTAAATTAATGGCTGAACATCATCCAGATAAATTGGTTGCTAAAGGATTACCACCAGAAATGATGGAAATTGCCAAACAAAAAGCACAATCCATTCAATTAGCTTATGATTTAATTAAAAAAGAGCGTCATTTTAAATAGTATATAATATTAAACTTTAATTGAATAAGTTTTCCAGCTGTTAAAAATTGGCTTTACACGTGAAGTGGATAGGTGACCCATAAATTGGGTGAGTAATGTAAAGCACTTCTGCATGTAATTGTAGGCGTGAAGAGAGTGTTAGCGCCGCTTGATGAGCATAAAATCGATCACTAAATAGGATGACCCAGTGACAGCAAATGAACACGTAGCTGGTGTGAGCGCCTGTAATCGGAATAAGTTTAATTCGTGTTGTTTGTTCTTCATAAGCTAACACTTCGTATTTAGTTTGTGCTTGTTTACCGGTTGTAAAGCACACTTTTTGTTTAGGCCGATTAGGCCAATCGCAGATCAGAGGCAGATCAATAAGTCCTTTTTTATTGGTAATATGGCCCCAAACCCTTGCCTGATAAATTTTTTGTGGCTCTCTTTCATGGAATTGACGTTTTAACTCTTTTTCTGCGCTTTTATTCAATGCCGCGACCATAATTCCGCTGGTTGCCATATCAAGGCGGTGAACGGATTCAGCTGTTGGAAAATCCGCCTGAACCCGTGTCATAATACTGTCTTTATGTTTGGCAGCTTTACCAGGTACTGATAACAAACCACAAGGTTTGTTCACCACAATAATATGCTGATCTTGATAAAGAAAACGTGTAGCCAGGGATCGATAGGCGGATTGTAAAACATATCAGTTGCTCCAACGTGGCCAAAAACTTTATTGTTTTTGGCGATAAATAATTACTGATGGGTAACAATCACCAGGCGCATAAAATCTAATCGCCAATTAGCTTGCTCAATATTGAGCAATAATTGTTGGCGTTCATATTCAATAGCGCTTAATTCATCAGGACGAATATTCGGATTGACAGATTTTAATGCCCCTAATCGCGAATACTCTAACGATAATATTTTATCCGCTTGTGTTTTTGCTTAGGCAATCAATATACTTGCTTCTTTTTCTATCATGGCTTTAGAAAGTTGCAGTATGTTATGTACCTCTTTTTGTAAGGCATTTACCAGTTTACTACCAGTATGGTGGTTCACAGTATTTATCTGACGATTAAAACTTTCAAATTCTACTTGCTTAGCCAGATCATTACCTTTTAAATCCATTAGAATACGAATTGGCGTTGTGGCGGTAAAAAGGGAGTGACTTGTAGATTTTTAGGTGCTTGTGTCTCAACAACATAAATCAATTCAGTAAGTAGTGTACCGACTGGTAAGGTTTTATTTTTCAATAGAGACACAGCACAACCGCCAATTTCGCCAGAAAGGATCAAATCCATACCATTACGAATAATCGGGTGTTCCCAGCTAATAAATTCGGTATCTTCTCTAGAAAGTGCTTGAGTGCGATCGAAGGTAAATAGTACAACCATCTTGCGGTAAGACAGGAAAATCAGGTATCAATATATGTTCCGCAGGCGTAAGAACGATCAGATTATCACTGCGATCTTCTTGGTTAATACCAATGATATCGAACAAATTTAATGAAAAGTTAATCAAATCAATACTATTATCTTGTTCTGCAATTTGGTTGGCTAAATCTTGACCAACTTGACCACCATTAGAATTCATTTCTAATAAGCGATCGCGCCATTGCTCTAATTGGATTTTGAGTTGGTTATGTTTAGCTCGGCAAGACTTAATAAAATCGTCAAAGTTATCAAGGACGGTGGGTTTAGCCAAATACTCAACCAGTTGCTGATAATATTGATCATAAATAGCACTACCAGTTGGACAAGTATACTCAAAGGCATCAAGCCCCTCATGATACCAACGTAGCAAAATAGCTTGGGCAGTATTTTCAAGGTAAGGTACGCTAATTTGGATATCCCGAGTTTGACCGATACGATCCAGACGCCCAATTCTTTGCTCAAGTAAATCAGGATTAAAAGGTAAATCAAACATAACTAACTGGTTGGCGAATTGGAAATTACGTCCTTCAGAGCCAATTTCAGAGCATAGTAATACCTGAGCGCCTTGTTCTTGGGAGGCAAAATAAGCAGCCGCCCGATCCCGTTCGAGTAATGATAAATTTTCATGAAAAACGGCCGCTCTGATCGTTTCTTTTTCTCTTAGCAACTGTTCCAATTGTAAGGCAGTAGTTGTTTGAGAGCAGATAACTAAAACTTTTTCTTGTCGATGAGTTGTTAAGAAATTCTTCAGCCATTCAACGCGGGGATTAAAATTCCACCAAGTTGCATTTTCACCTTCAAATGTCTGATAGATTTGTTCAGGATACAGGATACAGGATACAGGATACAGGATACAGGATACAGGATACAGGATACAGGATACAGGATACAGGATACAGGATACAGGATACAGGATACAGGATACAGGATACAGGATACAGGATACAGGATACAGGATACAGGATACAGGATACAGGATACAGGATACAGGATACAGGATACAGGATACAGGATACAGGATACAGGATACAGGATACAGGATACAGGATACAGGATACAGGATAGAGCATCTCCCGCGCACTGATATTAAGGGATTTCTTAGCATTCATGATGCCAGCAACTTTAATTGCTGTTTGGTACTGTGGAGGTAAAGGTAATTTAATAGCGTGTAATTCACGCCGAGGAAAGCCTTTAACTCCATTGCGGGTATTGCGAAATAGTAAACTGCTCGTGCCATGACGATCCATCAACATGGTAATCAATTCGCGACGCGCTTTTTCACTTTCTTCATTATCATTGTTACTGGCTTTAAGAAGAGGCTCAATATCCTGCTCCTTAATTAATTCTATTAGTAAATTTTGCTGCTTATTATTTAATTTTTCACCAGAAAGGAGCAAACTAACGGCTGCGGCAACAGGGCTATAATTTTGTTGTTCTTCAATGAAGTGTTGATAGCTATGAAAGCGATTAGGATCCAGTAAACGTAGGTGAGCAAAATGGCTCTCTTGACCCGGCTGTTCAGGGGTAGCGGTTAATAACAGCACTGAAGGAATTTGCTGAGCGAGCGTGTCGATAGCTTGGTATTCACGGCTAGGCGACTCTTCACTCCATACCAGGTGATGGGCTTCATCAACAACCATCATATCCCAACTGGCTTCTAGCAGATAATTAAAACGTTTTTTATTGCGGCGAACGAAATTAAGAGAACAGATGAACAGCTGCTCTGTTTCAAAAGGATTCTAACTATCGTGTAATGATTCGGTATGACGGCTGTCATCAAACAGCGAAAACGCAAATTAAAACGACGCAGCATTTCGACTAAACATTGCTGTTGCAAACTTTCAGGTACGATAATCAGTACTCGTTCAATACGTCCAGTAAGTAGCTGTTGATGAATGATCATTCCTGCTTCAATAGTTTTACCTAATCCAGCTTCGTCCGCTAATAAAACATGTGGATGGTGGCGTTTACCTACTTCTTGAGCAATATAAAGTTGGTGAGGGATCAAATTGGCACGCACCTCTTAGCCAACCGGTTTGGTGACTAAATTGTTGGTATTGGAAACACAAGGCGCGATAGCGTAATGCAAAACGATCCATTCGATCAAGTTGACCGGCAAAAAAACGATCTTGTGGTTTATTAAAAGTTAACTTGCTATAAAGAAACACTTCGCGCAGGCTGACGTTTTTTTCATCGGAACCAATACGAGTTCCTGTATAGACAAATACTCCCTAGTCTTGTTGTACATTGTCAACTCCCAACTGCCAGCCTTCATGGCTGGTGATAAGATCGCCTTCATTAAACATAATAAGTGTAATTGGTGCATTATTTATTGAATAAAGGCGATTTTCTCCACTTGCGGGGAAAAGTACTGTAACCATGCGGCTATCAATAGCTACCACGGTACCTAATCCAAGTTCACTTTCTGTATCGCTTATTCAGCGTTGACCAAGAATAAGTGGCATAAATTTTAACTCAGTTTATCCGTATAAATTATGGGTTGTTCATTTTGAAGAGAGTAATTATATTAATTATAAAACAATATCTTACTCTCTTTTTGAAAGGACTGTATCTTAATAAATGCGGTGCCAATAGTCACCTATAAAAATGCTTTTTTATAAGATATTATTATTTATTTGTGTTTTAACGGAGAATATTAAGGTATTAAGCAGATGAAAAAAAGAACAAATCACCATTTTTTATTATTCTGCATCCCACTGTTTTTGCTCATTAATTTATAATATAACTAATATATAAAGAAAATTATATAGATGTTATGGCTAATTTAATATTGATAAAAATAAAGCATAGAAATAAAAATACTATGTTATTTGAAATTTTTTACTGGGGGATAAATATTTTTATCATATGAATTAAAATTATCTGCTTAATTTCTAAAACCCAACTGAATCTAATATATATTAGTATTAAAAATACATCAATATTAGATTAAGATTGGTAGTTAATTAACGTTGCTCTATGATTTCTAAAAAAATAACATTAATCATCATTTTTTAAGATTAAATCAAAGCGGAAGCCATCAACTCTTTCGAATTCTAATTCAAATGGTAAGGTATCTGAATTGACTTCAATTTAATTTTCTACAGCATTATATTCAAAGTAAGTAGCAGTGTTAAATTTAACTATATTATATCTATCATAAATGATAAGATGAGGAACATGTTACATACCACCATCAAGAATATCACCAACTGTTACAAAATCTTTGTCTGAATCGATATATGCTGGTTCGTCGATTCTATGCACGCTGATAAACGCCCGGTAAGGAAAACCATCACCAGTTTTGTTTAAAAAACGAATGGCTAATCATTCTTTGTTATTTGACATATATAACCTCATCTAGTATTTGGTATATTAAAATTTGGCTAATTAGATGCGCATCTATATTTTATATAACACATGAGCTACAATGCTTTAAGTTATATATAAAATCAAATTCAAAATTTTCATTATTAAATTTTGTTATTGTTTTTTATTTATATAAAAATAAAAGTAATAATATAACAGCATGATAAAAATTTTTATATGATTAATGAAACTATTATAATATTTTTAATCTTCAATTATTAATTTTTGAAAGTATAAAATAAACATGGTTATAGTTAATAATAAATTTAGTAGAGTAATTTAATATAACTCTTTAATGATTTTTGATTTTTTTAATAAATTAAAATTAGCTTTATTGTTTTTGGTTAGTTGCTTTCACATATTCGTCATTTTTATTTTTGTAATCACTAAAATAATTATTTAAGTTAGTGATTTTTGTAATTAGTGAGCAACAATCTTAGCTTTTGATAATGATATTATATGTAATGAAATTTTTAGTTTAATATATACATTTATTTAATGAAATTCTGTGCTATTTTAAATGATCTTTTTAATAATTTTTTTATCGATATTATATAATGAATTATTTAATTTTCGTTAAATTTATAGAGTGCTATAACTGCTTATATCTATGTTATTCTTGCTAAAAGCGAAATGAAATAATTAATATTAAGATAAAAAATGATGAAAAAATTATGCTTAGTTTTATTTACCTAATTATTAATTATTTCATATTATTAAAAATAAATAATTATTAACATTTTAAAATGATTTTTTTATATGCTTATATTTTTTTGAATATTTATTTTATATTCTTAATTTATTGAAAAAACAAATTTTTTATTGATTAATATTTTTAATGTTTAAGGTTTTTTAAATAAAAATAACAAATAAATACATTTTTAATGAAATTGTGACGACATATATTTGTATTAGAAAAAATAGTCTTAGTATTAATACAACGAATAGTATTATAAAAGTCGAAAAATACCATCCAATTATCTGCCAAAGAGTGAATTATTATAAATAATGTCAAAAATGAGATATACCCAGTAGTTTACTTGCGGGTGTTAATCCATTAATTAAACAATCTGGTGACCCCATCATAGGCAATTTTTCCTTCTGCAATTACGATAGACCGATTTGCTATTTGGCTAGCATCTTCCAAATTATGGGAAACCATCAGTAAGGTTAATTGGCGTTCCTCACACACCTATTTAAGTAATGTTAACATTTCATTACATAAAGCTGGATCGAGAGCAGAAAAAGGTTCATCTAACAATGAAATCGGTTTTTGGCGGATCAAACAACGCGCTAACGCAGTACGTTGGCGTTGCCCACCTGATATTTGTGCAGGTAAACGAGTGATACAATTATTAAGAGAAACTTGTTCTATGATCTGTTTTACTGCGCGATGTTGAGCTCTTTCTAATTTTAAATTTAGTGAAATGCCTAACGCAATATTTTGCCAAACAGTTAAATGAGAAAAGAGGTTATTTTCCTGAAAAAGGATAGAAACTGGCTGGTTGGCGGTTGGTGTAGTAGTATGATTTTGTTTATTTAGCCAAATTTCCCCTGTTTGGGATATTGAAATCCAGTAGAGTACTTTTCCCTACGCCACTAGGGCCTAATATAGCCACCCTTTCAGCTCTATTTACTTGAAAGTTAAACTGCATTGCTAGATTTTCATAACAATAGACAAGTTGATCTAATTTAATCATGCTCTTTTCCTGATAAATATTCGAATAAACTGAAACAAAGTAATAGCGTTAACAACGCGGTAACTGCCGCATCATTATTACGGTAAGAGCCTAATTGTTGATAGAGATAATAAGGTAGGGTACGAAAGTTCTCATTACCAAACAGTGCAATAATACCAAAATCACCAATTGAGAGTATACAGGCAAAAGCGAAGGCTTGTCCTCTTGTACGTTTCAAAGCTTTTAATTCAATTAGAGCTAATCGATTTATGCCTTCGATCTGTAATGAAAGGCATAATAAATTATAGCGTTCAGCTAAGTCATACATCTGATTTTCTAATATTTTTAAGGCATAAGGAATAGCCATTAAAGCATTTGTCAAGATGATTAAACTATAAGGCGAGTAGGTTATATTAATAGTATTATTTAGCAATAAAAAGAAGCCGGTTGCTAAAATTATGCCTGGCATTGCAAGTATTAATAATCCACTTAATTCGAAAGTTCGATAGAGTAGTATTGAGCGGCGCAGACGTAATTCACGACTACTCCAAAGCAACATCATAGTAAGAATAATACAAACTACGCCAACACTAATAGCGATAAAAATCGAATTAATGCCTGCTTGTCATAAGCCTGGCTACTGTAACACGTGTAATAAACCATCAACGATAATAGCTAAGAAAGGCGGAATTAAGAAAAATAGGGTTATACTAATCAGTAATATATCCCACCATTTCTGCCATCGACTATCAGCTGGATTTGTCCACCGCAATTGTCGACTAGCACCGACGGAAAAGACGACATTTAATTTTTGACTTAATAATACCAGCCCTAAACAGCAAAAAAGTTGGATCAGAGCCAGCAAAGCAGCTTTATTAAGATCAAAATCATAACTTAATGATTGATAGATAGCGAGTTCAATGGTGGTTGCAGCAGGCCCCCTGCCAAGCGTCAGTACGGTAGCAAAACTGGCGAAGCACAACATAAAAATCAGAGCCTATGTTGGTAAAATCTGTCGTCTAAGATAAGGCCATTCAACAATCCGAAAATGTTGCCATTGGTTCATGCCGAGTTGTGCGGCGAGCTGGCGTTGCTCAACTGCAATATTCTCTAGCGCGAGCAACAGCATCCGCATAGCTAATTGTAAATTAAAAAAGACATGTGTTAATAAAATGCCTTTTAGACCATAAGGGGTAAATTGGTAATTAATACCTAACCATTGACAAAATTGAGCAATCCATCGTACCCGACCATAGACGGTTAATAAGCCAAAAATGGCCACTAATACTGGCAATACCAGTATCATCGAACATAAGCGTAAAAACAGTATCCGACCTGGAAAATGGCGTCGAAAAAGGGCTTTGGCGAGAAATATTGCAGGGATAACGGATAAGACGGTCGATAGTAATGCTTGCCAAAATGTAAAGCCAATGACGTGCCATAAATAGCTGTCATCAATAAATTCTCGCCAACTTATTTGCGGGGCATGTAACCATAAAGTGCTGAAAGTAACTACTGCAATAGTGATTAATAGGCCGGACACAACTATGCAAGGCCAAAGTAAACTCCCTATTGGTGGTTGACGGCATTTTGCCATAAATTGATCCATTGATTGCGATGTTGAGTAATATCTTCTGCATTAAATTGTAATGATTTTTTTAGCACAGGTATTTGTTAATAAACGCTGGGTAAGGGTATATCAATGACTGGATACATCCAATTGGTTGTCGGCAACGTTTTTTGGAACGTTGGTGATAGCATGGATTGCATGAATTGTTGAGCTAGTTTAGGCTGCTTGCTGGTTGCTAATTGGGCCGCGACTTCAATTTGCAGATAGTGCCCCTTACTAAATAGCGCTGCAGCATAATTATTTCTTTATCATTTAACAGATGAAAACCTGGTGAAGAGCTATAACTGAGGACAAAATCGCTTTCACCTTTTAAGAACAATCCATATGATTCGCTCCAACCTTTAGTAACGGTTACGGTTTTTGTTGCTATTTTTTGCCAAGCCTGAGCACTGTTTTGCCCATAAATTTTTTGTATCCAAAGTAATAGCCCTAAACCTGGTGTATTGGTACGAGGGTCTTGGTAAATAATTTTCCATGGCTGGGGGCTATTAATAAGTTCATCAAGGCTTTTAGGCACTCCAGTGATTCGCGTTTTATCATAAATAAAAGCAAAATAACCATAATCGTAAGGGATAAAAATATTGTTATCCCATTTTATGGGTAATTTCAATTCACTGATGTCAATTTTACTTTCAGTAAAATAAGTCTGTT
This sequence comes from Arsenophonus endosymbiont of Aleurodicus floccissimus, assembly GCF_900343025.1. Lineage (GTDB taxonomy): Bacteria > Pseudomonadota > Gammaproteobacteria > Enterobacterales > Enterobacteriaceae > Arsenophonus. Next base: position 335,489 of record NZ_OUND01000003.1, read on the forward strand.
TTTTTTCTAGATTAATTAAGTTATTATCAAGTCCGAGTACAATATCAGCTGGGCTATTTTTTCCTTCCATTCTAAGGCGATTTAATAACGCAACTCCATCACTTAGGCCAATTAGCTTCAGTTCACAGTGACAGATTTGTTCGAAGGCAGGCTTTATTGTGTCCCAGGCCCCGAATCTTCGATAAAGGAATCATAAGTGTAAACGGTTAATATAGGTTTTGCCTGGAGAGCGAAAGCTGAACAACAAATTAAACCAATACTAACTATTTTTAGCAGTACATTCTTCAATACTGAGTTCTCCTATATAATTAAATAAAAGTGATGCTCTAGGATCTGAGGAATGGACAGTAATGAAGCTATTTATTGATGAATAAATCATTAGAGTGGCTCAAATTCCTACGCCGATGTTAATCGGATCAGGTTCGACGAGTTTTTCTCAGCCAGCTATTAACAATATTAATCATAGCTAGCACCCTGTTGAGATGGCCTTATTGTAAGATGTTATCTTATAATTGCAAATACTATATTTGATAAAGGCTTACCATATAGAGTAGTATGAAACAATAAACTATCTTTTAAATTTTTAACGAGGTAGTCAGATGGTTGACAATAATGGCTACCGCCCGAATGTAGGAATTGTAATTTGTAATCGGCAGGGCCAGGTATTATGGGCTCGCCGCTATGGGCAACATTCATGGCAGTTCCCTCAAGGGGGCATTAATCCTGAAGAATCGCCAGAACAGGCAATGTATCGGGAATTATTCGAAGAGGTTGGGTTGGATCGTAATGATGTTAAGATATTAGCATCTACCCGGAACTGGTTACGTTACAAATTACCTAAACGTTTGGTGCGTTGGGACACAAAGCCAGTTTGTATAGGGCAAAAGCAACGTTGGTTTTTGTTACAATTGGTTTGTAATGAAAATAATATTAATGTGCAAACAAGTAAAACGCCTGAATTTGATAGTTGGCGTTGGGTGAGTTATTGGTATCCTGTGCGTCAGGTTGTTTCTTTTAAACGCGATGTTTATCGGCGCGTTATGAAAGAATTTGCTCCGATGGTTATGTCACTACAAAATAGTGCAATGACATCAAATAAAAGCCATACCTATAGGCGTAAACGTGGTTAAATAAATTTAGCGAAAGAAAGTAGGTTTATGTTTATTTTAATAGCCAACTTTTTGACGTTTTGAAAGCGAAGTGAGAGTAGTGAAAGCTACTCTTGTTTATTTTTTGGAAAATTTACTAGCCAAAGTATGCATTAGATAGATTTGTTGATGAATTTAATCTCAATAAAATACTATTAGATTTTAAACCGCATGCAGTCATGCAATTCTATCAAGCTCTATAAAACTAAAGAGTGGAGACGATGAATAATAGTTATATTGTGTTTCCTAATATTGATCCTATTATATTCTCGATTGGTCCAGTAGCCCTTCATTGGTATGGTTTAATGTATTGGGTGGGATTTGTTTTCGCTCTATGGTTGGCAAAACGGAGAGCCGGAAAAGCAAATAGTGGCTGGAGCAAAAACGAAGTTGAAAATCTGCTCTATATTGGTTTCTTAGGTGTCTTTATCGGTGGACGTTTAGGCTATGTTTTATTTTATAATTTACCGGCCTTCGTGAGCAATCCTTTGTATCTATTTAAAGTTTGGGCCGGAGGAATGTCTTTTCATGGTGGGTTAATTGGTGTGATATGCGCCATGTGGTGGTACGCACGCAGAACCCATCGCCATTTTTTTCAAGTTGCTGATTTTGTTGCCCCATTAATCCCATTTGGATTAGGTATGGGACGGATTGGTAATTTTATTAATGGTGAACTTTGGGGACGCGTAACTTTAGACACACCATGGGTAATGTTATTCCCAGGTTCACGGGCAGAAGACATTCAGATTGTTAGTCAAGACCCTTCTTTATTACCGATTTTAGAGCAGTATGGTATATTACCACGACACCCTTCCCAACTATATGAGATGTTTTTTGAAGGGATCATTTTATTTATTATTTTGAATCTGTTTATTCGTAAACCACGCCCAATGGGCAGTGTTTCAGGATTGTTTTTGATTGGTTATGGGGCTTTCCGTATTTTTGTTGAATTTTTCCGGCAGCCGGATGCGCAGTTGGGGCTATTTGGTGGTGTAAGTATGGGACAAATTTTGTCAGTCCCTATGATCATTATTGGTATTTTAATGATGATCTGGGCTTATAAGAAAGATAGCCATTGTACGAACTATTCCATTACTAGCAAACGCAGAAAAGAGTAAGTAGCAGAAAATTTTAATACAGGGTTTTTATTTATAATATTAAATAATAAATTCTAAGCGAGTAATAATAATGAAACAATATCTGGTTTTATGTCAGCGTATTATTGATAAAGGTCAGCGGGTAGAAAATAAACGCACAGGAGTTAGGTGTTTAACGGTTATTAATGCTGATCTTGAATATGATGTCGCAAATAACCAGTTTCCTTTAATTACGACTCGCAAAAGTTTTTATAAAGTGGCTATTGCTGAATTATTAGGTTATCTAAGAGGTTATTCTAACGCTGCACAATTTCGTGATATTGGCTGTAATACATGGAATGCCAATGTGAATGAAAATCAGGCGTGGCTCAATAATCCGAACCGTAAAGGTGAAGATGACATGGGGCGGGTTTATGGTGTTCAGGGGCGTTCATGGCACCGGCCTGATGGTACTTATTTAGATCAGCTGCAAAAAGTCATTAGCAACCTTTCGGTAGGAATAGATGATCGTGCCGAGATAATCACTTTTTACAATCCGGGTGAGGTTGAATTAGGTTGTTTACGCCCTTGTATGCATACGCACACTTTTTCTCTGCTAGCTGATACGCTTTATTTAACTTCATATCAACGTAGTTGTGATGTTCCTTTGGGACTAAACTTTAATCAAATTCAATGTTTTGTTTTACTGGCACTGGTTGCTCAGATCACGGGTCATAAACCAGGTAAGGCTTACCATAAGATAGTGAATGCTCACATTTATGAAAATCAACTTTCGATTATGCGTGATATCCAGTTGAAGCGCACTCCTTATTCTTTGCCGCAACTGCGTATTAATCCTAATATTAAAACATTAAAAGATATCGAAACCTGGGTGACTAGTGATGATTTTGAAGTCATTGGTTACCAATATCATGATGCAATTAAATATCCATTTACGGTATGACTTTTTTTATGGGTGGCTTTGATCATTAACATGAACAAGGTCACTACCATCTTATTTGCGGTTTTTAATTAATATTATGGTTTAATTAATAAATAGCTACTAAAAACATTAAAATCTGGGAGGCGTTTCTATCTTAGCTTCCTAATTTTTGTAATACAAATTTTTTAATAGATCTGTTCCCCTTCTATCTTATTTGAGCATTTATTTTTTTATCCTAAATACATAACAATAGTTTGCATTAATTGTGCTACATATGGCAAAAATATATACCCTAACAAGGGTTTACTCTGCTTGAAATTCTGATTGCGATTGCCATAGCAGCCTTGATTGCTATTGTTAGTATTAAGGGATGGCGAAATTATCAACAAAAAATACATTTAATTATTGTTACGCAATAAAGTTGCCGCTTTTATTGCCCGTCATCAAATGCAGGCGGCTTATTTGAATCAAGAGAGGCCATTGATAATTCAAACGGATAAAACTTCAAATTGGATGCTGATAGTTGCAATTAAAGGTAAAAAAGATACCCAGCAAAGCACAGAGATGAAGTGGATTAATAGGCATGATGAAATAGTGTTGCAAAACTACAGCCGAATATCGACCTTGTTGCTAGGTAAAAGAGGAACGGCATTACCGACAACTTTACGTTTTAGCAATCAATCAGCAGAGATCTCGATCATTATTTCGGGTTTGTGACGAGTGCGTTTATGTAGTAATCAAAGGCTGGTGGGGAATAGCTAAATGCTAAATAAACACATTTCTTTTAATTATAAGCAACAAGGTTTTTCTCTGATAGAAGTCCTAATCAGCTTAATAATAAGTAGTATTATTTTGATCGATATCATAACGCTATATCCATTACTGACGCAGCAAATCAATTGATTATATCAAGTTTATCATCTTGATATTGTGGCGAGACAATTCTTATTAATGTTGGAAAAAGATGTTCGACGTTCAGGTTATTGTTTTGGTGATTGTATTGGAGTGGCATTGAAAATTAGTGAAAAATGAGGAGAGGCCGAGTATTTCTGTATTTTCTGATTTCTTTATTTATCGTATGCATCGAGGTAAGCTGGAAATACACCGTCGCGGAGTAGATTGTGAAGGGTAAGGATAGATAAATCTATTTGATCCCAAACAGATAATAGTTTCACAATTTGCTTTAAAAGAGGTGATCATGGATGAAAAACGTTTTTTAGTTGTATTTTTAAGTCTATCTCCGCGAGCATATCTAGATCTATTAAGGGAATACTAACTAAAAATTTATTTAAGAAATCAATTGATATGAAACAGATGAATTAGTTTTTTCCTCACAAGTTTGAATAGTAAGGAAGCATTTTATTAATGGCAATAATAATGCTTATTTTTATGAGTTTATTAATGTTAAAAGCGTTACATCATTATCAGAATAATATATTGTATATGTTGGAAAGTGAACGAAGTTATTGGCTTTTTTTTTGAGCAAGCTGAGTCTGCATTGGCTTGGGGAAAATATCAACCTTGGGTTATGACTAAGGAAAAAATGCCACATGGTCTTGTCAGCAACCGTTAGGCGCTAATTTTAAAAGTTGTTTGCGTTATATAAAAATGATTATTATCTATTAGCCGGCCATGCTTATTTTGAGGGTAAAGCTATATTTACACTTTATCAATGGCTTAAGAAAGATAAAAATACCATATCTGGTTTTGTTCCTCTAAAACAGGGATGGTTGGATTTTTGTCGAGTCAAAAGAGCGGAATTTTGTCAATGAAACATTCTAAACCGAACAGGCAATCTGGAATGGCAATAACCGAAGTTATGGTAGCTATAGCCTTATTTGCTGTTTCAGCTATCGCATTAATAAAATATATTCATAATCTAATGACTGGATTTTCTCTCGCATGGCAAAAAACATAGCAATTTAGCATAATGCCCACTTTTTTTGAAAGTGGAAAAGCGATGCTAGGCATTGACTCTATTAGTACCGATATAACAAATGATATACCTAAAATATTGATTTATCATATCGTTACGTGAACATTACAGATAATTGTAAACAGATATTAGTTATATTTAAGATGCCTTATAACCAATTGACTGCTGCATCAAGGTGGTACTGTTCGTCAGGAAGAGCTTATGTTACAAATTTATCATTCTAATCAATTAAATATTCACAAAGAGCTTATTTCTAGTTTGATCAAAAATAATCCCTTGACCCAGCCGTTTGAGCAAGAAATTATTTTGGTTCAAACTTCAGGTATGTCGCAATGGCTACAAATAGAGCTTGCGCAAAGCTTGGGAATTGCTGCTAACATTTCTTTTCCCCTACCGGCAATTTTTATTTGGGACATGTTTACTCGGGTTTTATCTGATATCCCATCAGAGAGTGCTTTTACCAAAAAGGCAATGACTTGGAAATTAATGACAATTTTACCTTCCTTGCTACAAGAACCTGAATTCAAGCCTCTTAGACAATATCTTAATGAGGATATGGGTAAACGTAAGTTGTATCAGTTATCAGCTCGGATTGCGGATCTATTTGACCAATATTTAGTTTACCGTCCCCAATGGTTAGAAAGCTGGCGTAAAAAACAACTAACTGAGGGATTAAGTGATAATCAGCAATGGCAAAAACGTCTTTGGTTAGCGTTGACAGAGTATACGGAAAAGTTTAATCAATCTAAATGGCATCGGGCAAATCTCTATCAACAATTTATACAAAGTTTGCATGCTAATCTGCCTTCACATATTAGGTTGCCAAAACGTGTATTTATCTGTGGTATCACCGCATTACCTCCGATTTATTTGCAGGCATTAAATGCCCTTGGCCAGCATATAGATATTCATTTAATGTTTACTAACCCATGTCGTTATTATTGGGGGGATATTCAGAGCTATGCTTCTTTGGCAAAACTTGAAAGACGCAAGTTAAAAAATTATCGAAATAACCATGAAATTGGGTGGTTCAAGGGAGAAAGTTCACCTGATACGTTATTTAATCAACAAGGTGAACAATTTCTGACTAATCCGCTATTAGCTTCTTGGGGTAAATTAGGCCGTGACAACCTCTATTTTCTGTCTCAGTTGGAGCTATCTAATGAAGTTGCTGCCTTTGTAGATTTACCACGTGATTGTTTGTTACACCAAGTTCAGCGAGATATTTTAGATTTAGAAGATCATGCGCAACTTGGTTTAACCGAAGCGAGTTATAATAATAGTCTTTCAAAAAGACAATTAAGCAAACAAGATAAATCATTGACATTTCATTCATGCCATAGCCCACAACGTGAAACTGAAGTATTGCAAGATTATTTATTGCGTCTCTTTGAAGACGAGCCAAATCTGACACCCAAAGATATAATTGTAATGGTGGCAGATATCGATAGTTACGCACCTTATGTCCAAGCGGTGTTTAGTCATGTGTCACCTGAACGTCGGTTACCTTTTTCTATTTCAGATAGAAAAGCCAGGCAGGTATATCCTATTTTGCAAGCTTTTATTTCGTTACTTGATTTACCACAAAGTCGTTTCACCACAGAACAAGTATTAGCTTTATTAGAAGTGCCCGCACTGGCTCGTCGATTTTCTATTTACGATGATGAATTACTTTTATTGCGACAATGGATTAACGAATCAGGTATCCGTTGGGGACTTGATGATGAAAACATTGCAATGCTGGAATTACCAGCAACAGGGCAAAATACCTGGGCTTTTGGTTTAAATAGAATGTTGCTCGGTTATGCGATGGATAGTCATGTAGGGACTTGGAATAAAATTTTACCTTATGATGAATGTACAGGATTATCCGCGAAATTAGCCGGGCAGCTTGCCGCATTTATTGATTCGTTGGCTAGTTGGAGAAGTAAACTTAATCAGGAAAGGAAGTTGTCAGAATGGTTGCCATTATGTCAATGCCTGTTAGATGCTTTTTTTGAGACTGATGAACAAATTGAAGCGATATTCATATTTATGCTCCAGCAATGGCAAAAAACGATTGGGGCTGGAATAGTGGCAAAATATGAAGAAATAGTTCCTCTATCGCTTATTCGTGATGAATTAGCAACCTGTTTTGATGATGAAAAGATCAGTCAACGTTTTCTTGCAGGGGCAATTAATTTTTGTACTCTAATGCCTATGTGTTCTATTCCTTTTAAGGTTGTGTGTTTATTAGGTATGAACGACAGGATATATCCACGCTCAATACCACCACTGGGTTTTGATTTAATGGCTGAACAGCCACAACGCGGTGACAGAAAGCGTCGGGATGATGATCGCTATCTTTTTTTGGAAGCTTTAAATTCCGCTTCTCAACTATTTTATGTTAGCTATATTGGGCACGCTATACGTGACAATCAAGTACATAATCCCTCGGTGCTAGTAAATGAATTACTTGATTATATTAGCCAAAGTTTTTGTTTAGAGGGTGATGAACATTTAAATATTGACCTTAGTGCTGATAGAGTAAAAGAACATTTAGTGACCAAACATACGCGAGTACCTTTTGCGATAGAGAATTATTTGCCCAATAGCATTCATCAGAGTTATGCGAGTGAATGGTTATCAGCAGCCAGAAAACAAGGTAATACACGGCCTGAATTCTGTACTCCGTTAGCGCCAATGATAGAACATGACAATGAAATATTATTAGAGCAGTTACTCTCTTTTTATCGACACCCAATCCGGGCTTTTTTTCAACAAAGGTTAAAAGTTAATTTTTTTAATGAAGAAGTACAATTACCGGAGAATGAGCCTTTTATTGTAAATAATTTACAACGGTATAAATATAATGAACGCTTACTTAAGGCGATGATTTATGAAGAGTCACTGGAGGAGCTGTTAACGACTTTGCGCGCAACGGGTGGATTACCGGCAGAACATTTTGGTCAAATTTATTGGGAAAAACAGATCCAAGATATGCAGCCATTAGCTGATAAAGTAAAGATAAATTGTCATGAATATTTTAATAAACTATTCGTCGAACCCTTTGAGAATATTCGTTTGGCTGGACAATTACGAAATATTCAGCAAAACGGTATTATTCGTTATCGTCCTGCAAATTTAACCATTAATGATGGTTTATCTCTATGGATAGAACATTTAATTTTTTGTTTAACCGTTAGATCTGGTGAAAGTTACTACTGGGGAAGAGATAATAGTGAATGGTGTTTTGAGTCAGTGGACAAATATAAGGCGAAAGTATATTTACAGCAGCTTATTAATGGTTATCAAGAGGGTATGAATTCGCCATTACCACTTTTTAATAAAAGTGGTTGGAATTGGTTAATGTCATGCTATAACAAAAAAAGTGAACAATTTGATTTTGAGTCTGAGGTTGTTTTGCAAAAAGCAAAAATGCAGCTTATCCACTCCTTACAAGGTACCTATAATCAGCCAGGTGAAATGGAAGATAGCTATATTGGTCGTGCTTTCAGTAAAATAAATAGTAATTTACTTGAAACAATACAAAAAAAGGCACGTACTTATTTATTGCCAATGGCAATCTATAGAAAAAATAAAAAGAGGATGTAATAAGATGCTTAAAGTAACAGAGGTTGTTATGAAAAACATGATAGTCGTGCTCTTATTACTATTTGGTACGGTAAGCTTTGCTAAGCAGAATTGGCAAGTTTTGCCTGATAGGATAAACAAAAGTGAAAAAGATACTCGAGGGTATCAGGCGATAAAAATTTCTAATGATATGATTGTATTGCTAATATCTGATCCTAAGGCCAGTAAATCATTAGCTGCGGTTACCTTACCAGTTGGCACAATGGAAAGTTCTGATCAACAACTTGGTTTGGCGCATTACCTTGAATACATGGTATTGATGGGATCTAAACGCTATACTGAGTCAGGTGAAATATCAGAATTTTTGCAAAAACATGGTGGCAATCACAATGCTAGTACGGCTTCTAATCTTACTGCTTACTATTTAGAAGCTGAAAATGGTGCTTTAAAAGCAGCCACAGATCGCTTAGCAAGTGCATTAGCAGAGCCATTACTTGATCCTAAAAATGCCGATCGAGAACGTAATGAAGTCAATGCAGAATTAACAATGGCAAGTGCTCGTGATGAAATACGATTATGGCAAGTGCTTTCTGAAACACTTAATCCGGCTCATCCTAATTCACGTTTTTCTAGTGGAAATTTAGAAACCTTAAGCGATAAACCTGGTAGCTATTTACAAACTGAGCTCAAGAATTTTTATTATCGCTATTACTCAGCTAATTTAATGAAAAGTATTTTGTATGGCAATGACTCATTGAGTCAATTAGCTAAAATTGCAGCTGAAACTTTTGGTCGCATTCCAAATCGAAAGGCTCTTGTTCCTGAAATAACGGTACCCGCTATAACCGATAAAGAAAAAGGAATAATAATTCATTATGTGCTAGCACAACCTAAAAAAGTTTTACAACTTGAATTTAGTATTGCAAATAATTTAACAGAATTTCGCAGTAAGTCAGATGAATATATTGGCTATTTGATAGGAAATCGAAGTCAAAATACCCTTGCTGATTGGTTACTAAAGAATGGTCTTGCTGAAGAGATTAATGTTGATGTTGTACCAGATGTTGATCGTAATAATGGTATTTTTTCAATAAACGTTTTATTAACGGATAAGGGATTGGGAAATAGAGATAAGATTATTGCAGCAATATTTTCCTATATTGATTTATTAAAAGAACAAGGTATTAAGAGTGGTTATTTTAACGAGATCGCAAATGTTCTAAAGCTTTCATTTCAACATAATTCTATTGTTCATGATATGAATTATATTCAGCAATTATCTAATCAAATGTTGAATATCCCAATTGCGCATGTGCTTGATGCTAATTACATTGCTGATCGTTTTGATTCTAAAGCAATAAGCAGCCGTTTAGCAGAATTGACTCCCTATAATGCCAGAATTTGGTTTATCGCACCGAATGAACCACATAATAAAAAAGCCTATTTTCTCAATGCTTCTTATCAAGTTGATAAAATTAACAGCCAACAATATCGGCGATGGGCTGAGTTAAAAGAAGCAATGCATTTTTCGTTACCTGAATTGAACCCTTATCTTGCTGATGATTTTTCTTTAATTAAAAGCTCCCGCCATTATCAGCATCCAGAATTGGTATATGAGCAAGGAAATGTGCGGGTAGTCTATATGCCAAGTCAATATTTTGCTGATGAACCTAAAGGTGGGATCGCGATAGATTTACGTAATGAGCTGAGTAGTAAAAAGGCAAAATCTCAAGTTAGGAGCTCGTTATTAGAATACCTGGCCTCTTTGAAATTGTCTCAATTAAGTTACCAAGCTTCTGTCGCCGGAATGGAACTGGTTGTGTCTTCAAATTTAGGCCTGCAATTGAAAACTAGTGGTTATACTTAACATCTAGCGGAATTGACGACAAAAATGGTTAAGGAATTTCTTACCTTCACAATTTCTGCCGACGAAGTTGCACAAGCAAAATCATGGTATAGGGAACAGCTTGAAGTTAGCAATAATCTTAAAGCCTTTGAGTTGGCAATGCAGCCAAAACAGTGTTTAGAAAAAGTACCTTATTTTGAGCAAGAACAGCGCTTAAAGGCCCTGAAAACGATCACAGCAAATGACATCCTCCAGTACCGTCAAGAGACTATTGACAATGCTGCTTTACAGGCGATTGTATTCGGCAATCTAATACAAAAGCAAGGCATTGACATTGTTAAGTCTATTGCCCATTTATTGAATAATAAAGGCAAGAATTGGTGGAGAGGGGATATTGTTGTTGATAAACAGCATAAAGTGAATTTCCAACATCAGGCAAATAGTACAGATAATGCGCTAGCAGAAATATTTATTTCGACAGGATATGATCGTTATAGTGGATTTGTCTTATCAAATATTTTGGCCAATATTTTACACCCTTGGTTTTTTGAGCAACTTAGGACGCAAAAACAATTAGGCTATGCTGTTTTTGCCTTTACTACTAGCCTTGGTGAGCAATGGGGATTAGGTTTTTTATTGCAAAGTAATAATAAAACCCCAGCGTATTTGAATACACGCTATCAAAACTTTTATCAATTAGCTTTTAAAAAATTAAATGCAATGCCAAAAAAAGAATTTGAGCAATACAAAAAGGCATTATTGACGGAAATGGAACAGCCTCCGCAAACTTTTTATGAAGAGATAGATCGTTTTTTACCAGATTTTGCGAGGAATAATTTTGCTTTTGATAGCAGAAAAAAATTAATCAAAGTATTGAAAACGGTTACACAGCAAGATCTATTAACTTTTTATAACAATGCCATTTTGCAACAAACAGGTTTAGCTTTTGTTTCACAAATTATTGCCAAAGAGGTTAATAAAGAAGGCTATGCTCAATTGAAAGATTGGATAACTTATCCGACTGCATCTGAATTACAAAAGATTTTGCCAATTGAGGTAGATGCTAAGTGAGTAATCGGCGAATACAGGCTTATCAACTGGATCCTTATTGTTTGCCTCTCTATGGCCAGCGATTGATAGAAGCTTCAGCAGGAACAGGAAAAACCTATACGATAGCTTTACTCTATTTGCGATTGTTATTGGGTGTTGGGCAAAAAAATGCATTTTCTCGCCCATTAAGTGTTGAAGAGATTTTAGTCGTCACTTTTACTGAAACGGCAACCGATGAGCTACGATCACGTATTCGCCACAATATTCATCAGATGAGAATGGCCTGTATTAGAGATGGTATTGGTTTTGATGAAAATTCAATCTTCCGAATCTTACTATCTTCTATCGCAGATAAAAACGTAGCTGCTCAATGGTTACTTGCTGCTGAACGTCAAATGGATGAGGCGGCAATTTATACTATCCATGGATTCTGTCAACGCATGCTGGTGCATAATGCTTTTGAGTCAGGCATGCTATTTGAGCAATCAATAATAAAAGATGAACATACCATACAAAAACAGGCTTGTGCTGATTTTTGGCGCTGCAACTGCTATCCACTGAATTATTCTATATCAAAAGTTATTGTTGATGAATGGAGTGACCCAGAGGCACTTTTAGCCGAAATAAAGCCTTATTTACAGGGCGATATTCCGACTTTTATTAACCAATCCATTGAAGCCCAATCAATAAAACAGCGTCATCAGACCCTAATTGACACGATAAAAAAAGTAAAAGCGTTGTGGCTTTTAAATTCAGCAAGTTTCATTGATTTAATTACTGATTCCGCTATTAATAAACGTAGTTATAGTCGCCGTAATTTACCGGGTTGGATAGCAGCGGTCACTAGTTGGGCTCAATCAGCAACAGTCGATTATAAAACACCTAAAGAACTAGCTCGTTTTTGCCAATCTGAACTAATAGATAAAACACCGACAGTTCAAGTACCTAAACATAAGGTTTTTCTTGCTATTGATAATTTGATGCAACAATCACTTACATTACGCGATATTATTATTTCAAAAGCGATTATTGACGTTCGTCAAACAATTGTTAAAGAGAAAAGACGACGTGGAGAGATTGGATTTGATGATTTATTAAGTCATTTAGATCAGGCACTACATGCAGAAGGTGGTGAGCGATTAGCTAACACGATCCGTAATCGTTACCCGGTTGTTATGGTTGATGAGTTTCAAGATACTGATCCGCAACAATATCACATTTTTCAACGTATTTATCAGAGGCATAATCATTGTGGTTTGTTATTTATTGGCGATCCTAAACAAGCTATTTATGCTTTCCGTGGGGCGGATATTTTTACTTATCTTAAAGCTAAAGATCAGATTGAATCACACTATACTCTTGATACTAATTGGCGCTCTTCACCAAGTATGGTAGCGGCTATTAATCAATTATTCAGTCGGGCAACAAAACCGTTTTTATTTGAGCAAATACCTTTTAACACAGTTGATTCAGCCTCTTCAAATCAGCATTTAGCATTTATTCATAAAACAGCAAAATTATCAGCTTTAAATTTTTGTTATTTAGATAAAGAAGTGGTTTCAACCTTGGACTATCAACAAACCATGGCCTATCAGTGTGCTAGTCAGATTTGTGATTGGCTTAAAGGAGGCGAGAATGAAGCAACCTGGCTGTATCGAAATGATGTAAAACAGCCGGTAACAGCTGCGGATATTATGGTGTTAGTCAGAAGTCGTCGCGAAGCAGTAATGATACGAGAAGCATTAAGTAAATTTAATATTTCGTCAGTTTTTCTTTCTAATCAAGAAAGCGTTTTTGCTACTGATGAAGCGCGCGATCTATTATGGTTATTACAAGCCGTGCTCTCACCTGAAAAGGAGCGCACGCTGCGTTGTGCATTAGCTACTCGTTTAATCGGGCTAAGTGCACAAGATATTGAGCAATTAAATCAAGATGAAAGTCAGTGGGAGATACGAGTTGAAGAGTTTGCCAATTATTTATTGATTTGGCAGCGACATGGTATTTTGCCTGCATTACGAGCTATTATGGTTAATCATCGCATTGCTGAAAACCTACTGATGGATAATATAGATGGTGAAAGGCGCTTGATGGATGTGATGCATCTGAGTGAATTGTTGCAGGAAGCTGAATTACAGCTTGAAAGTGAGCATGCTCTAGTTCGCTGGTTAGCTCAGCAGATCGATCACCCCGATCCGTTAGTAGAAAATCAGCAAATACGTTTAGAAAGTGATAGTCACTTGGTGAGTATTAGTACGATCCATAAATCTAAAGGTTTAGAATACCCGATTGTTTGGTTACCTTTTGCCTGTCAATTCTCGCAGCAAAAATTGGCCACGTTTCATAATCGTGATAATTTTCAAACTTGCCTTGATCTGACCCAACAAGAAGAGAGCATCAGGCTGGCTAATGAAGAGCGTTTAGCCGAAGATTTGCGGCTGTTGTATGTTGCACTAACACGCTCAAAATATCATTGTAGTGTTGGTATTGCACCTTTAATAAAAGGTCGTCCTAGTGGGGAAAGTGATAATACGGATTTGCATCAAAGCGCATTAGGTTACTTATTGCAAAATGGACAGCCAGGTAATGCGACTTTATTGCGTGATGCTCTATGCGCATTAGCGAGTGAAAATATTAGCATCACACCCGTTGGTGATATTAACTTATCGCCTTGGTACCAGAAAGAAAATACCCCCGTGAATTTATTAGCTCGAAATTTTACAGGACAGATCCAAAATACCTGGCGGGTTACGAGCTATTCAGGATTAACCTATCATGATATGTATTCTAATAAATTTACTACTAGTGATATAAGTATTGAGATTGCTATACAAGATTTGGCACTTAAAATGGACGTTGATGCGCAAGGTGACAGCTCATCGGTTCAAGGTGAAATAGCAGAGTGGAGTGTTCATACCTTTCCTAAGGGGGCCACAGCAGGAACTTTTTTGCATTCTCTGTTGGAATTATTACCATTTAATCAACATCCACAAGAGTCTTGGTTAGCTGAAAAATTAGAGCAAGCCGGTTTTTCCGCTGATTGGGCACCGGTGCTTAAATTGTGGCTAATAAATATTTTTGACACCCCTTTACTTAGCGATAGCCTCAGCTTGTCAAAGATCACGCCTGAAAATCAATTAAATGAAATGCAATTTCATTTACCGATAGAAAAATTGTTATTGCCATCCGCATTAGATAGTCTAACCCATCAATATGATGTTTTATCTCAACGTTGCCCACCGCTTAGTTTTGAGCCAGTAACGGGCGTTTTAAAAGGTTATATTGATTTAGTTTTTTGCTGGCAAGACAAATTTTATCTGCTTGATTATAAATCAAATTGGTTAGGGGAAAATGGTCTGGCATATAGCCAGGAGGCCATACAGAATGCCATGATTGACCATAGATATGATTTACAGTATCAGCTTTATACATTAGCTATGCATCGTTATTTACGGAATCGTTTACCTAATTATGATTATCAAAAACATTTTGGTGGTATTATCTACCTTTTTTTGCGTGGATTTGATGCGAAAGACCCTGGTTATGGTATTTATCATACTATTCCGACTTATGCGTTTATTAATAGCCTGGATGAGTTATTTAATGCAACTAATCGAGGTGAGCAATGATGATAACTTTACTAAAGAGAGCTGCTGAGCTTAATTTGTTTAGTTGTTTAGACATACAACTTGCTATTCGGTTAGCTGATGATGAAAACCCATTATTTTTATTAATATTTGCAATATTAAGTGCTGAAACTCGAGCAGGTCATGTTTGTTTATTTATTGATAAGCTCGAACCCGCCTATTTATTTGAAGGTAGACAGGCGGAAATGGCTTTTATGCTCTGGGAAATGGCAGGAGCACCTGATAGTAGCAGGATTTATACTGAGCTTAAACAATGTAATGCAGTTTGTGATGCACTGCAATCAGCAGTAAAACCATTAGTATTATCAGATAACAAACTTTATTTTCAGCGGATGTGGGCTGATGAAGGATTAGTGGCTGATTTTTTTTCTCGCCATTTGTTAGAAACCATTGATGAACAGCGATTAGCGACTATTTTAACTGGTTTTTTTGCGTCTTCGAAAACGCAAGATTGGCAAAAAATAGCTGTTGCAGTGGCAGCAACCAGTCGGATCGCAGTTATTTCTGGTGGGCCGGGTACAGGAAAAACCACGACAGTGGCACGTTTACTAGCTACTTTAGTCCAATTAAGTGATGAAAAGTTAATCATTCAGCTAGCCGCGCCGACAGGAAAAGCGGCTGCTCGATTAACCAAATCATTAAATAATGCATTATTAAAACTGAATTTATCTACTGATGAGTATGCGGTTATGCCAGAACAAGCGCAGACTGTGCATCGATTATTAGGCGCTCAACCGAATAGCCAATTATTACGTTATAACAAAGACAATCCACTTTTGCTAGACGTTTTAATTATTGATGAAGCATCGATGGTTGATCTGCCTATGATGGCCAGATTAATTGAAGCGCTACCAGATCATGCGCGTGTCATTTTGTTAGGTGATAAAGATCAATTAGCTTCTGTTGAAGCGGGCGCAGTCCTTGGCGATCTTTGTCGTTTTTCAGAATCGGGATACAGTCGTGAAAGAGCGGCACAACTGACTAAAATCACAGCTTGTAATTTATCGGATTTTATATCGAATGATGGGCCAGAGGTTAAAGATAGGATTTGTTTGTTACGAAAAAGTTATCGTTTTGATGCGCAATCAGGGATTGGGCGACTTGCTACTGCAATTAACCAAAGTGATATTAGAAAGGTTGAGCAACTATTAGTTCAGCAAAATGCGGATATTGCTTTTCATTCAATTGCTTCGTCTGAGAAATATGGCAAATTGCTTTTTGATGCAGCTGAATGTTACCGTTGCTATCTGGATATGATAAAAACGGGTCGAGATCCCGAAGAAATCCTGACTACTTTTAATCGTTATCGTTTATTAGCTGCTTTGAGAGAAGGACCATACGGGATTACAGGTTTAAATGATAAATTAGAACAGCTTTTACATCGTCAAGGAAGTATTCGACGGCCTGCCTATAGCTGGAATAAAAACTATGAAGGCCGCCCAATAATAATCACCAAAAATGATCGTCCTCTTGGCTTATTTAATGGTGATATTGGTGTTATGTTACGGGATGGTCAACAAGATTTAAAAGCTTATTTTCAGTTGCCTAATGGGGTGATAAAAAGAATACAACCCAGTCGTTTGCCTCAACATGAAACTGCATTTGTTATGACAGTACATAAATCTCAAGGGTCAGAATTTGAACATGCCGCATTGGTTTTACCGCCGATTTTTACCCCTATTATCAGTAAAGAGCTTATTTATACTGCAATTACCAGAGCAAAAATTCAGGTGACGATTTATGCTGAACGTCATATTTTCGCTAAAGCGTTAATGACCACAACGGAACGGCACAGTGGTTTAACTGAGCGCTTACTTTAATGAAAGTAGAACCCATTTTACTCGTTATCTTGTTTGATATTATTAATAGTGAATATCAATAGTGATAAAAGTAAAAAATAATAAATATTTAATTGTAGCAAACTGGATTGAAGTATTGTGATATATAAATTTAGTTTTTGCTTTAATTAGTAAGTTATTGCTATCAATTATTTTAATTCTGCTATTGATTGTTTTTTAGAAGTATAAATGATTGATATTTGAGATGCTGCAAAATGTCTTTGCGATTTATTTTTATTCAATGGGAGGATACAAATAAAATGTTAAATTCAGCATCTCAGATTGGCAATTATTCATCTCAAATAGTTAATCAACAGGTTGCTTCTGCACAAATGGATACAACTACGAATACAGAGAATAAACTTAGCTCTCAATTAAAAACCATAGGAAATTTTAGTATTGATCTACTTGCGGTAAAAGAAAAGGAAAATGATTTATTTGAGGTAATGAAAATCTTCTAAATGTTGCCAATACATCTCAATCTACGGAGCAAACTGACAGGTTTTATCGAGCTGGATTAGCTGTCGGGATTGTTAATGATTTTTCAACGAGTGATATAGTGGTACAAATAGATCAGGCAAAAATTAAGACTAATAACATTTGCGGAGCTTTTCCTGGTAGAAAATTTTTCTATAGAAAATCAAAGTGATGACCAAAAAGAGGCAATTAAATATAGAGGGATAGGTTTGTAAAGGGCCTTCTCTCAGTTCTCCTAGTACTCCTTTGGACTCGACCGTCTATGCTCAGGCATTAATAAATATTGGTAGTGTGGCTGAAAATGGAGGAGCGACCGACAGTACAATGGTTAAGCATTTTTCAACTATGTGGAATGTGCGTGATGGTTTACATCAAAAGCATCCGCACCACTTGCAGTAATATAAAAAATAATTAATTAACCGTTATTTTATTTTCGGCTCTTCTCTTAGTTAAATAGAGAGGAGCCGATATTTTTTGTTTTTTGCTTAAGAGTGATAGAAAACGTTATTTATTTAAATCGTGCATTTTTTATTGTAATTGGGTTTATTAATTAAATTTTTAATTAATTTTATAGTATTTAATTAATATTAAGTATTAAAATTTTTGAGCATCGTTGATAATTATAAAGCGCTTGTTTTTTTATTGTCAACATATCAACTTTTACTGGGAAAAATCCTCTTTCTAGAAACCAGTGAGTACTTCGGGTTGTTAATATAAAAAGTTTTTCTAAATTTAAATTTTTGGCTTGGAGAGTAATGTGTTTAAGTAGTTTTTCACCTCTTGATAAATTACGATAGTCAGGATGTACAGCCAGGCAAGCCATTTCTCCAGACTTTTCTTCTATATAGTCATAAAGTGCTACGCAAGCAATGATCATATTTTCTCGCTCGATAATAGTAAATTTGTCAATTTCTATTTCTAATTGTTCACGTTGGACGGCAAATTAATATTCCTTGCTGTTCCAACGGTTGAATTAACTCTAATATTACTGCTATATCATTGATATTAGCTTGATGAATTTGTTCACAATTTTTCATGATAATTTGACTACCGATACCCTCATGAGAGAAAAGTTCTTGTAATAATGCACCATTCTCTTGATAGCTTATCAAATGGCTACGACGAACACCTTGTCGGCATGCCTTTAATTGTGCTATATAAAAAATGCAGTATGTCAGAATGATTATTTGGCTGTTTTCCCAATTCATCAATATACTTTTCAGCTGCATTCGGCGAGAGTTCCGATAATATATTACCATTTTTATCACTAATTCCTTGTGAAGAGCAAAATCCAATTAATTTTTCTGCTTTAAATTTTATTGCCAATTGTGTTGCGATAGTTTCTGTCGACAAATTAAAATTTTCTCCGGTGACCGAAACAGCAATTGGGCTAATTAATACAATAGAGCCGTTTTTTAAATGATGGTTGATGGATACTTCATTGATTCTTCGTATACCCTCCACTGTGACAATAATCAACACCATCGTCAATCCCTAAAGGTTGAGCAATAATAAAATTACCACTGACGACATTTATATTTATATTGGCACTTTGCAATGGGGTATTGTTGAGACGCATTGATAACAGAGCAGTAATATCTAGTTGTAAAGTCCCCGATATTTGTTTAGCTAACTCTAGGGTACTTGCATCAGTGACGCGAACATTTTTATGGTAGATTATCGGATATTGTTGGTTTATGAGTTTTTTATCTATCTGTGGACGTATGCCATAAACAATAACTAGTCGAATACCCAGACTGCGTAATAAACCGATATCGCTAATGATGTGAGTGAAATTTTTATCTGCGATAGCGCTACCGTTTAATGTGATAACAAAGGTTTTATCGCGACGTATATTAATATAGGGAACAGAGTGGTGAAATCCATTAACTAAATCAGGACGACGTCCTTTCATATGTTCCTCATATAAATGACTGTTCTTAGTGAAAGTATTTTTATGATTTTTGACACAAAATAGCAAGAAGAAATGCATGAAAAATCATCATTATTGCTTCAGAATATATTAGTAGCTAATTATTTTTAAAGGGCAATTTATTAATGACAGTTCATTAATGATTGGTTAAAGTTTTCTATAGTTATTTTGTTGTTGTTGATAATATTGAGCGGTTTATAATTATTTGATGCTTTAAGTAGATTTTTCGATGGATCATTCAAATCACGGTTTTTCAAGACGACTTCTTCTGCAAGGTGCAGTGGCTACTATGCTGTTAAGTATTAGTCCATTCGGGCTAGCTTCATCTTCAAGTATAGTGGCTATTCGTATCTGGCCAGCCTCTAGTTATACCCGAGTAACGTTAGAATCAAATATTGTTTTAAAATATCGTCAATTTGCGTTATCTAGGCCTGATCGTATTGTTGTCGATTTAGAAAATATGCAGTTAAATAGTGTGTTGCAGGGCATTAGCCAGCAAATCAGTTCACGTGATCCATATTTAAAATTAGTCAGAGTAGGCCAATTTGATCAAAAAACGGTTCGCTTAGTTTTTGAGGTAAAAACTGATGTTGAACCACAAATGTTTACTATTGCGCCGGTTGCTAGTTTTAAACATCGTTTAGTGGTTGACTTTTATCCTGCTTCAGGTGTTTACACTGATGATGATCCGTTGTTAGCGTTATTAGAAGATTATAACAAAGGTAAATTGGATAATACATTGCCAGTTAAAGCGAAAAAGCTAGTTGGTAAAGCAGGGAGAGATAGGCCAATTATCATCATGATTGATCCTGGTCATGGTGGAGAAGATCCTGGTGCTATAGGAGAATATAAAACGCGGGAAAAAGATATCGTGTTGCAAATTGCACGTAGATTAAAAATATTAATTAATCGTGAACCTAAGATGAAAGTTTATATGACTCGTAATGAAGATGTTTTTATTCCTTTAAAAGTGCGAGTTGCAAAAGCGCGGAAAATGCAAGCTGATTTATTTGTTTCTATTCACGCTGATGCTTTTATTAATCCTAACGCGAGAGGTTCCTCAGTATTTACATTATCGACCAAAGAAGCAACCAGTAATACCGCCCGTTATTTAGCTCACACACAGAATGAGGCCGATTTGATTGGTGGTGTCAGTAAAAGTGGTGATAAATATCTTGATCACACCATGTTTGATTTAGTTCAGACGGCGACTATTAATGATAGTTTGAAATTTGGTACAGAAGTACTTAAACGGATGGGTAACGTTAACAAATTGCATAAGAACATTGTTGATCAAGCGGGTTTTGCGGTATTAAAGGCACCAGACATCCCGTCTATTCTAGTTGAAACTGCTTTTATTAGTAATATTGAAGAAGAGCGAAAACTAAAGACAGCAAAATTCCAACAGCAGATGGCAGAATCTATTTTTCGGGGTATTAAAGCTTATTTCGACAACGGCGGAAAACTGGCTTTGCGTTAAGCGAGTTAATCAGATAGATAATATCTTGTTGGGAAACTAATTTGATATTAAATGAAAGGTGGTTGCGGGGGCCGGATTTGAACCGACAACCTTCGGGTTATAAGCCCGACGAGCTACCAAGCTGCTCCATCCCGCGTCCGATAGCGGCTCACTATACTCAGGATCAGATCCGATGCAAGTTTTTTTATTAAATATTGCGATATTTTTTTATATCTTGTACATAAAAGAGGCTTAATGATTGTTTTTTGTTCTTTTATGCAAATTAGCCATCATGCATATTGATATACTTTGTCAGCAAAAAATTGATAGCGAAATATGTAATCAACAAACATACATCCATTATTTTTTTAATGGTCATATAAAAATAGTTATTTAATGATTAGCTTAAATCAGTAAAATATTTTATCGAAAATTATCTTATCAAATGGGGTAGGGTATAATTTATTGCTAATTTAAATATACAGAATAAGATGCAATTCAGTTGGTAAGTATGATACAGATAATACGCTCTAGTCGTTATCACATGATTGGGTATGCCATGCAGATGAATAGATAACGAATCAGTTTTTGTTATCATAATAGATTAATCAGAATTTGAATTAATAAATTAGTTTCTTTTTTAATATTGGTGAACATGCTATTTTTGTTAGCTATAAGGTTAGACATGCAATTACTCCTTTCAGACGTTTGGTTGCGGCGCTTCGCAGGTATTGGTCGCCTCTATGGTCAAAAAGCATTAATGCTTTTTGCTTATTCTCACATTTGTGTTATTGGTATTGGCGGCGTAGGCTCACGGGCAGCGGAAGCATTAGCAAGAACTGGGATCAGCACTATTACTCTGATTGATCTGGATGATGTGTGTATGAAGCAAATATTAATCGACAATTGCATGCATTAAGCGACACTATTGGTCAATCAAAAGTTGAAGTGATGAAATCACGTATTTTGCAAATTAACCCTGAATATCAAGTTAATATTATTGATGATTTTGTCTCGGTCACCAATCTAGCTGAGTTGATATCTATTCAATTTGATTATGTGATTGACGCTATTGATAGCATGCGGCCTAAAGCTGCTTTATTAGCTTATTGTCGCCGTCATAAAATACCTATCGTCACAACGGGAGGGGCTGGTGGGTAAATTGATCCGACACAGATCCAAGTCAAAGATTTAGCAAAAACGATCCATGATCCCTTAGCAGCAAAATTACGTGAAAGATTAAAAAGTGATTTTAAAATAGTTAAAAATAGTAAAGGTAAATTGGGGGTATTGACTGTGTTTTTTCAACCGAACAGTTAGTTTACCCCCAAAGTGATAGAACCGTTTGTAAGGCTAAAAGTAATGTCGGAGGAATAATGCGTATGGATTGCGCCGCTGGTTTTGGTGCGGCAACAATGGTAACTGCTAGTTTTGGTTTTATTGCTGTTTATCATGTATTAAAAAAATTGCAGCGTAAAATGATAGCTAGCGAAAAAGTATGAAATAATTTTTTTAATTATTAGCAATCAAAGCTCGTTTTGGGCAATTTAGCGAGTTGATTTTCAGTATAATCTGTTAAGGCAATAGCGTAATTTTCAGCTTGCTGCCGCCAATTAATGGTTTTCATCTAGTCTATAACAGCATTGAACGCTAACACTCCGGCAATATTTGGCGTACCTGCTTCAAATCGGTACAGATTGTTGGCCCATACAGTTTATGAGCTGAAAAGACATAAAAATCAATGTCTATAAAGCTTGTACATCAATACCACGATGGATAATGCCTTGTGCACCATCAACCGCGACTAAAATATTATGTTGATGAGCTAGCCAAGTGATAGCCTGAATATTGGGTTGTTTAACGGTAACATTCGACATTGGGCTAATCGCAATGATCCGAGTTTTTGTGTTAATAAATGTTGTTAGGTGTTTAATTGACAGTTGTTTTAATTCATCTAAGGGCCATTTAACGACTTTAGCACCAGTTTGTTCAGCCACTATCAACCATGGGATCAAATTGGTATGATGTTCAATTTCGCTAACGATTATTTCGTCATTAGGTTGCAGGTGAGCGCGAAAATAGCCTTGTGTAATAAAATTAATCGATTCAATACTCCCTTTTGTCCAAATAACTTCCTCGGCTTGATTGGCATTGATAAGTTCCACAACTTTCTTGCGAGTTTGTTCATAAATATCTGTTGTTGTTCGTGCTGTAGAATGTTGGCCTCGATCAACGGAGGTATTAATATGTTGATAGTAATTAACCGTTGCCGCGCTGTCTAGAAAAATAGTTTTGTTTTGTTGTTGGGTAGCAGGAAAATATTGGCGAAATTGTGTTATAGAAAATGTTGTTATCATGAAAATCACAGCTATCAGAATATTTAAGATCTATATTGTGTAATTATTAAAATTTTATCTTGTTATAAATAATATTTTTCATAAAGTTTGTTATATTTATTTAAATTAGAAAAGTAGTATTAGTCTTGATTAATAATATCTATTCTATCAGTATCATATGTATATCATCCGATTATATTCGGCGATGAGAAAGATATTTATTTAGCGAATATAAAAAAACGCCGCAATAAATGCGTCGCGTTAAAATAACTATGGACAGACAAGGTAAATGTATAGGAGTGAAAATAGTAGAATTAACTACTCAACCTGGAAAAACCAGATAATTTGTAAACACAACATCACAACCATAAAGCCAATAACTTTAAATAAATTAACTGCTTAGGGGTTCATTCAGGCCGAGGAAGGAGCTTTATTATAGACATATACTAGTTTCTCTACAATAGATAATTTATAATGCTTCAGATTATAAAAACTGATGGGTATATAAGGATGAGTAAGATGCGATCATGTCAAAATGTATGCCTCCTCTTAATGCGTTAAGGGTATTTGATGCGGCAGCCCGCCATTTAAGTTTTACTAAAGCAGCAGAGGAGCTTTTTGTTACTCAGGCTGCAAATAAGTCATCAAATAAAAAGTTTGGAAAATTTATTGGGTTTGAAATTATTTCGTCGGCATAATCGTTCATTATTATTGACTGAAGAAGGGTAAAGTTATTATTTAGATATTAAAGAAATTTTTTCTTCGTTACGTGAAGCTACTCGGAAACTACAGGCTCTCAGCGCAAAGGGAGCATTAACCATCAGCTTATTACCAAGTTTTGCTATTCAATGGTTAGTGCCGCGCCTATCGAGTTTTAATCGTGCTTATCCTGATATCGATGTGCGTATTCAAGCTGTTGATCACGATGGAGCTAAAATGGCTGATGGTGTTGATGTGGCAATCTTTTATGGTTATAGTAATTGGCCAGGTTTAAGAACAGATCGTTTGTATGCGGAATACTTAATACCAGTCTGTGCGCCAGACTGATTAGCGGGGCGTTACCCATTGAAAAAACCGCAAGATTTAATTCATCATATATTGCTACATGATTCTTCTCGACGTGATTGGCAAACTTATGCACGTCAATTATCATTACAAGACATTATTAATGTAGAACGTAGAACAAGGACCCATTTTCAGTCATAGTGCTATGGTTATTCAAGCCGCAATTCATGGTCAAGGAATCGCCTTGATTAATAACGTTATGACAAAAAATGAACTTGATACAGGTCGTTTGGGTATGTCCGTTTAATGATGTTTTAGTCAGTAAAAAAGCTTGCTATTTAGTTTGTCACAAGCTGAGTTAGGTAAGATTGCTGCATTTCGTCAATGGATCCTTGTAAAAGCAGCTAGCGAGCAACAAAAATGGGGATTTATTACCAGTGAGTTGTAAACTATATGGTAAGTAAAATAACTAATTTAAAAAGAAAAGGATATTAACGTGAATGCTCGTTTAATGTTGATATTTTCAGGAATTAGTGGATTTTTTTGTGTCGCATTTGGCGCAATAGGTTCACATTTATTATCACCTCTACTAAACCATGATCAAATAGAATGGATTCGTATTGGTTTACGTTATCAATCAATGCATACTTTAGTTCTTATGATATTAGGCGCTATTTTATTACGTAAAGTTATTTTATGGTTTTATTGGGGGGAATTTTCTTCAGTATAGGCATTTTATTGTTCAGTGGCAGTTTTTACTGTATGGCATTTTTACAAGTAAAATATTTTGCCCATTTGGCACCAGTAGGCGGCTTTTGCTTTTTAATTGGCTGGATATTAATTGTTATTGGTGCAACTCGGCTTAGGAACCCAACAATACGTAATGAATAATAATATTATTTTATATTGTCGTTCAGGATTTGAAAAAGAGTGTGCGGCAGAAATTACTGATAAGGCTACCCAGATCGGCGTTTATGGCTATGCCAAAGTAAAAGATAATAGCGGTTATGTTTTATTTGAATGCTATCAGTCTACTGATGCAGACCGTCTAGCTAAAGATATACCCTTTGGTACATTAATATTTGCTCGTCAACTAGTGGTTGTTAGCCAGTTATTGAAAGATTTATCCCCGAACGATCGCGTATCGCCGATTATTGCGTTATTGTAAGGTGTTCTTGAAAGAGTTGGTGAGTTACGAGTTGAAGTGCCGGATACCAATGAGAGTAAAGAGCTACTGAAATTTTCCCGTAAATTTACTGTGCCTTTACGCCATGCGCTTCGTCAACAAAAAACATTGTTGTTGAAAGAAAACCATCAACGTCCGGTTATACATGTATTTTTTATTGCTGCCGGCTGTTGTTATGTTGGCTATTCTTATACAAATAACAATTCACCTTTCTTTATGGGGATCCGGCGGTTAAAACTGCCAGCGGATGCGCCAAGTCGTTCAACATTAAAACTGGAAGAAGCATTTCATCTATTTATTCCCTATGATGAGTAGGAAGAGCGTTTAGCATCTGGTATGAAGGCTGTTGATCTGGGCGCTTGTCCAGGCGGATGGACCTATCAATTAGTGAAGCGCAGTATGATGGTCGATGCGGTTGATAATAAATCAATGGCCGAAAGTTTAAGCAAACAGGTCAAGTACGGCATTATCGAACTGATGGTTTTAAATTTACACCACATACTAAGAATATTAGTTGGTTGGTGTGTGATATGGTTGAAAAACCGGCAAAAGTTACTGCTTTGATAACAGATTGGTTGTTAAAAGGCTGGTGCCGGGAGAAGCGATATTTCATTTTAAAGCTACCGATGAAAAAACGTTATCAAGAGGTTTCATCAATTTTGAACAAAATATCACAGACACTAAACGAAAATGGTATTAATGCTCAAATCTAAGCGAAGCAACTCTACCATGATCACGAAGAGATCGCGGTGCATGTAAGACGAGTTTAGTCAGCCTCTATACCAGAGCGGGATTAGAAGAGCAGTGATTAACAATAAAGTTTTTATTTTTATTGTGTTATGGAGTAAATCTGAGTTGTTGTAAATTTCCATTTAACTGTAGATCGGTTTTGAGAGAGGCAACCTGTCGGCTAATAAAGGCTATTTTTTGCGCCGGTTCAATCCGTTTACGCCATTTTTCGGGTAAGGAATGGATATTAGCAAAAATGGCCTCTAAGGTAGAATATTGCTGAAGTAAAGTTGCTGCGGTTTTAGGGCCAATGCCGGTTATGCCAGGGATTTTACTACTATTTATGCCAGTTAGTCCCCAATAATCCTGTAGCTGTTCAGGTTTAACCCCAAACTCTTTATTAACAAAGGATAAATCAAGTCAACGTTTTTGAAAATAATCACGAATATAGATCGATGATGAAAGTAGCTGCCAATAGCCTTTATCTGTTGAAATGATGGTAACACGATAGCCAGCGGTAGCCACTTTAATTGCTAACGTTGCCGCCAGATCGTCAGCTTCATTTTTAATGGCATGCCAACAAGCTAATCCTTGCGCCTTAAATGCAATTTCAAGGTTTTTCATTTCGTGATAAAGATCATCTAGCATTGCTTGTCTGCCAGCTTTGTATTGAGGTAAAAGTTGTTGCCGCCAGTTATTTGTCTGATGTTCTTTACTATCGAATATTGCCGCAGCGTGGGTGGGCGAAGTATGGTTAATTAGCTGGCGGAGAGTTGAAACGCAAGCTTGTTCGCAAGGGGTTCCTTGAACAGCATTAATTCGTCTGATTAGATTTAAAGCATCAACAATAAGTAAGTGGATCATAATTTTATGTGCATAGTCTTGTCAGTTATTTAATAATTTCATAGCAGGGTATATAAGCTGTCTTGCTAGGTAGTTTTATTCTATGTTGACTAACAAACCCTCGTAATAATGTATCCATATGAGCCATAATTTTGGTATCACCATGAAGTTTATAGGGGCCATGCTTTTCAATTTCTTTCATACCCACTTCTTTCACATTACCGGCAACAATAGTCGAAAAGGCTCGTCGTAAGTTAGCGGCCAATTTTTCCGGCTGCTTTGGATTACAAAATAGATTAAGTTTTGCCATATTATCATGGGTTGGTGTAAAGGGTTTTTGTAATTCTGAATTAACTTTTATTGACCAATTAAAGCTATAGACATCACCAGTATTGAGGAGATTTTCTTTGACTTGTGGCATCTGTTTTTTTATTTCACGCGCTACAGCTTTTGGATCATCAATAATAATTACAGGCCTATTCGCCAGAGGCATGCTTAATGAAATCGTCGAGGGTGTCAAAATAAGCTTGGCTCTCTTTTGGGCCAGTTAAAATTAATGGTAATGCCTGATGATTATTGGCAGGATACATTAAAATGCACAATAAATAAAGTAGTTCCTCTGTAGTACCAGCACCGCCAGGAAAGATAATGATACCATGAGCAACCCGAACAAATGCCTCAAGGCGTTTTTCAATATCATGCATGATAACAAGCTCATTAACCAGAGAGTTAGGTGGCTCAGTAGCAATAATGGAAGGTTCAGTTAAACCAAGAAAAGCGGCCATTTTTATAACGCTGTTGTGCATGGCCTACTGCGGCACCTTTCATCGGCGCTTCCATTACGCCAGGGCCACAGCCAGTGCAAATATTTAATTCACGTAATCCTAATTCGTTTCCAACCTTGCGGACATAAAGATATTCAATTTCATTTATTAAATGGCCTCCCCAGCAAACAATAGTATTCGGATCTTCATTGAGATGTAGTGTTCGGGCATTACGCAGAATGGTAAAAATAATATTAGTGATACTAATGCTATCATGCAGACTTAATGCCAGTAGTTTTTCTACTGAAATAATCTGGGTATGAACAAAAAGAATATCTCTTAACACAGAAAATAAGTTTGTTTGTAGTGAACGGATAATTCTGCCATCTACAAAAGCTTTTTCAGGCGGGTTAATTAATTCCAGTTTGACACCGTGTTCACGTTGTAGAACATTGATATCAAAATTGGGATATTTAGCGATTAATTCTTTACTATTATATGTCTTGCTACCTGAGTTAAGTACAGCTAAGGAGCAGTTTCTAAATAGCTGATATAGATCGCTACTGGCAGTACGTTTAAGGATACTAATTTCAATTTGAGATAATAGATCCATTGAGCCTAACGTGCTGACATGTGTTATCAATTTAAACTCCTTACTGCCGTGCTAATCGCATCATTGTTGGCTGAAAATTCTCATTACTACGCCAAGGATTGATATCCAACCCGGCCCCGACGTGTATAACGGGCATAAACACTTAACTTATCGGGTCGACATAGCTGAAGAATATCATTGAAAATACGCTCGATACATTGTTCATGAAATTCGTTATAGTGTCTGAAAGAGACTAAATAACGGAGTAGTTTTTCTATATCAATTTTAGCGCCACAATAATGAATTTGTATTGAACCCCAGTCAGGTTGATTAGTAATTAAGCAATGAGATTTTAGCAGATGGCTAACTAATATTTCCTCTACCTTTATATTGGCGGTTGCATTGTTAAGATAATCAGGATTAAATTCATAATCAGTAATTTCTATCTCTTGCTCATCAATACATTTACTAGACAGATTATGAATAGTTTGATTAGCGAACATGGTGAGTGGCTGTAATTTTACTGTCACTTCTCCTGCAGCGCATGCAGTCAAATCTTGGGTTAGTTGTTTTTCAACTTCTTGCCAGCTAATAAATTGGGTTTGATTGAAACTGTTTAGATAGAGTTTAAAACTTTTAGATTGAATCAGATTTATGCTATTAGCATTAATGGTAACATGGCCGATAGCCACTTGAGGAACTCCTCGACTGTTTAGCCACGAAAGCTCATGGAGTGTTCAAATATCTGCACCATGAAAGGGTAATCTGTCTGATGATAACCCGAAAGGTTGTCGATTTAGACGACGAGAACTGCTTGTAGTAGATGAGGTGCATAGTTATCTTAATATTCGGTTTTTTTTTCCGAGCGTTAGGTGTTAGCTCACCATTATCTTGATCAAGTGGCATGGAGTTCCTTCCTAAAATAGAAAATCAGTAAGATAGTTGCTAGCATAATTAATATATTAGAGTAAGTTTGTTATTTAATGTATAGCTTAACAACAAATTGCGCAGATAGATAATAATACCTAATGATACTTTTATATATTAGAATGATTTATTCCTATAATTAGTCACCAATAAGAATAATTGACCATGGAAGTAACGATTTCTCAGGTATTAACGGAACTCACACGGCCTTATATTGCTTATTGGCAACAGCAGACGGGTGATTTACCGGCGAGTGATACTTTTTACAGTATTCCTTCGCCTTGCATTGAATATAGCAAAGATGATGTCGTTTATTGGTTACCTAAACCGTTTCCGATGCCAAATGAAAAGTTAGAATCTGTTGAAAAAGCGTTAGACATCCATTTTTATCCTAATATTCACCAATTTTATACAACACAATTAGCCGCTGATATGCGAGTAAAATTTCAAGAACAACAACTTGATTTAATTCAAGTATGGAATATGACCGATTTTACTCGTTTACAAGAGAACTTAATTGGGCATTTAATTACGCAAAAAAGACGTAGACTGACACCAACTCTCTTTATTGCAAGTTTAGATTCGGAATTTGAAATTATTTCCGTAGATAATATTACTGGCCAAGTTATATTAGAAACATTAGGTCAAACAACACGTAGCGTCTTAGCGGGTAGTCTGATTGAATTTTTACAACAACTTACTCCTATAATTAAAAAGCAATGTGATTAAGATATTTACTTATTTTTTTGTGAGATATAACTTACAAATTATGTAAGTTATATATGCGTTTATTGCTTTTTAAACGATGAAGCGAGATGAAATATTTTTTATTTCAGTAGGATAAAAAAATATTCTGTTATTATCGGAAAAATGATTAAAAACTATTTTTTCTATTCTTGTGTTCCTCAGATAAAGCCGACATTCTTATGCCCGCCGATAAGTTAGCATTTATCAAATGTGCCATAAATCGAAACAAGAAGTGGAAATGATTTAACGGGCATTTATTGTGCAGAGTAAATTCAGTCATTGTTACTAATAATAAATGGTGAATGTTAGTTTATTTTTTAAATTTGAAATTATTAAATGTTTAATAATATAGAGGAATAAGAAAGGTAGTGTTAGGGATAACGAATGATAAGTATTAGTGCTTACAAATTACTACCTCGTAAATAGTAGGAAGATACATTTAGCAGGAAGCTGATAATGCAGGATGCATAAATATTCTATTTAATAGCGTTACATATTATATAACCAGTCGATTTTATAGACTGGTTTTTTTTTATGGCTACATGGCTTTGCAAAAAATTGTTTTTAGCTGCAGTCGCGGATAGTAATATAACCATATAAGTCATTGATATTTTGGATAATTAGTAAGTCTATTTAAATGATTATAATTTAGATAGATTGGATATTTTATATAGATTTACTAATGAGTAATGAAATTAGTATCACGCGCTGTTTTTTTTTGTTTGATAACTAATAATGTTATGATTCATTTGTTTTTACTTATGATACTAGTGTAGGAAATGAATATTAATCTTATCGTTGTTGAAAAACTTCGTCTCATTGAAGTTGAAATGAAAAACCTTAATCTTTGGAGTAATACACCACCGCCAGAGGAAGCTTTTGCTAGTGATTTGCCTTTTGCTGTAGACACTATGGCGGCACACGAATGGTTGCAATGGGGTACTATTGCCAAAATTATATAAGTTTATTGAACAACATATTGATTTACCAAATGCATTCGCTATTACTCCCTATTTTGAAGAAATCTATCAAGAAGAACGAGAAAGTCTCGCTATTGCCAATTATTTGAATATTTACGTGTGTTAGATGAAATTTTTTTACAAGGTAACTCAACAAATGCTTGAAGTGCTTTATCAGGATCAACATTTGATTGCAATAAATAAGCCTGCTGGATGGCTTGTACATCGTAGTTGGCTAGATCGTCATGAAACTCGTTTTGTTATGCAAACAGTGCGTGACCAAATTGGTCAGCATGTATTTTCTGTTCATCGTTTAGATAAACCGACTTCAGGGGCGTTATTGATGGCGCTTTCGAGTGAAATTGCTTGTCTTTTAGCGCAGCAATTTGAACACCATACAATAAAAAAAGTATCATGCGATTGTGCGAGGCTATGTTAATCAAGCTGATATTATTAATTATGCACTAACGGAGGAAAAAGATAAGATTGCTTATAAATACGCCAGCAAAATAAGTCAACCTCAACCGAGCATTAGTCATTATTCACCGTTGGCTAAGGTTGAATCTCCGATCGAGATAGGTCGTTATCCTACTTCACGTTTTTCTTTGCTAGCTCTAAGACCAATAACCGGCGGCAAGCATCAATTAAGTAAGACGTCATATGGCATATATCCGTTACCCCATAATTGGTGATACTACCCATGGTGATCTGCGTCAGAATCGCGGTATTTCACACCATTTTGCCAGCAGTCGGTTGATGTTACATGTGAGTTATTTATCTTTTAAGCATCCAATGACAGGCGATAAATTGCAGCTGATTGCAAAGTGGGATGATGCTTGGATGCATTTGCTATCACAGTTTAGTTGGTTAGGTATTGTGCCTGAACTCGAGCGTCAACATTTATCGATAGTATGAATTATAATGTTAAACGGTTATACGAGTTTATCTGCTTAAAATACAAATTTGGCCTAACGCCAGTTAGCATTAGCATAAATACGCAGCAGTGAGTTATTCAGGAGAGTTTTTTTAAATCTGATTTAATTTCCTCAATTTTGCTTATTACGACAGATTATAAATGGCACAAATCATTTAATATTTTATTTTTTAAATCACGGTTGGTTTGGTCGTGTTGACAAATTTGGTTTAACATCCCGTAGGTGGAGATTAATTTCATTGATTTCTTTGAGATTATTATCTAGGTTAACCAGCTTTCGTTGCAGCGGATATTTGAATTTTACACTTTTAGCATAGTGTTCATCTTTATCTTTGCGAAAATAAATCTTTAGAATGTCATGATGTGCTTCTTGGCGAAGGGTGTAGTGATCGATATCTTCAGGTTGAGTGATCCCTAAGATTTTTAAGTTATCATACATATTAATATCTAACGGAATAAGGTTATCTAACAATTGTTACAGATTAGCATAATAATAAGGCTAAGCGGATATTCAATTGATAATCCGCTATGATAAATTTTAGTCTATTTTTCTTAGTAACTCATTAATGCCAACTTTCTTTCTAGTCTTGTCATTGACTTTTTTGACAATAACCGCGCAATATAGGCTGTAGTTGCCATTTTTGGCCAGTAAATTACCCGCGCCGACGACAGAGCCGGCTGGAATTCGGCCATAGAGAATTTCACCGCTTTCTCTATCATAAATTTTGGTGCTTTGGCCAATATAGACGCCCATTGAGATAACCGAGCCTTCTTCAACAATGACCCCTTCAACAATTTCAGAGCGAGCACCAATAAAACAGTTATCTTCGATAATAGTTGGATTAGCTTGTAAGGGTTCTAACACACCACCAATGCCAACACCACCGGATAAGTGAACATTTTTACCAATTTGAGCACAAGAGCCAACTGTTGCCCAGGTATCTATCATCGATCCTTCGTCAATATAGGCACCCATATTAACATAAGATGGCATTAAAACGGTATTTCGGGCGATAAACGCACCTTTTCGTACCGTTGCTGGTGGAACAACTCTAAATCCTTCTTGTTGAAAACGAGCATGATCATACTCAGCAAATTTCATGGCTACTTTGTCAAAATAGCGGCTTTCTGCACCTTCGATTAATCGATTATCATTGATACGAAAAGAGAGTAGCACCGCTTTTTTAAGCCATTGATGTGTTTGTCCATTGTCCATCTATCTTTTCAGCGACTCTTAACTGGCCTTTGTCAAGTTGAGTGATCACCTGATTGATTGCATCACTTAGTTGAATATTGGTCGTCGCGGGTGTGATTTTTGCGCGCTGTTCAAAAGCATTTTCAATAATGGGTTTAAGTTGCTCCATAAAATTACTCATCCTCTGGGTTGTAATTATTTAACATATTTACTATTTTCTTTATCTATTGCAGTCAGGGCTTGGGTCAATTTTTCTGCCAGTTGATGTTGTCTATTTTGATCGAGTACCTAGTTATTTTGATCAGTAAGTACAAACAAATCCTCAACTCTTTCTCCAATCGTTGTGATCCTAGCTCCGTGTAAGAGCACGGCCATTTCAGTAAATATATTACCGATCTGTGCCAATAATCCGGGTTGATCGAGGGCTACAAGCTCCATATAAGTCCGCCTACCATTAAAATTGGGTAAAAAATGCACTTTAATTGGTACATTAAAATGGCGAAATCTATAATGGGCGTTACGTGTTTTCAAGGTTTTGCTATTTGGGGTCTTAATAACTTTTAGTAAGGCTTGGTGAATATTTTCATAGCGATCATGGGCTAACGGTTGTCCTTTAGGATCTAATACCACAAAAGTATCCATCGTCATATTATCTTTGTTAGTAAATATTTGGGCGCTATGGATATTAAGATTTCGTCTATCAAGTTCTCCAGCAACCGCAGCAAATAGAGATGGTCGATCTGGACACTAGATAAAAATTTCAGTACCACCATGCACAGATACTGTACTGATTAGTATTAATGGTTCATTTAATTTGTGTTTTAATAAAGCACTAGCGTGCCAGGCAAGTTGCTGGGGAGTATGGCGTAAAAAATAATCAGCATAGCAGCGTGACCATAATTTTTTCAGCTCACCTTGATCAATATTTTTCTCGCCTAGCTAGGTTAACGCTTGCAACCGATTAGATTGGATCCGTTGACGTAAAGTGAGTATTGTTTGCGTATCTTGATTTAATTGATTTTTAGTTAATAGATACAGCTCTTTTAATAGACTCTGTTTCCAGCTATTCCATAAGTTATTATTGGTTGCACATATATCTGCAACAGTCAGACAAAAAAGATAATCCAGCCGGTTTATTGATTTCACTTCACTGGCAAATTGTTTAATAACAATCGGATCTTGAATATCACGCCGTTGGGCGGTCACTGACATCAAAAGATGTTGACGCACAAGCCAGGCAATTAAGGATGAATCATGTTCAGATAGGCTGTGTGCTAGGGCAAATTGCTTTGCATCTTTCGCACCCAGTTCAGAGTGATCACCCTTTCTACCTTTAGCGATATCATGGAACATAGCTGCCAGCCGTAAAATTTCAGGTTGAGCAAGCTTGGTATAAATGGTAACGCACAAAGGATGTTGGTGACTATTATTTTGATCAGCAAATTGATCAAGTTTTTGTAATATGCCAATAGTATATTCATCGACGGTGTAAGTATGAAAAAGATCAAATTGCATTTGGCCAACAATATTTTGCCAAACTGGCGTATAAGCACTAAGTACATCGTGTAAGTGCATGGGCTCAATGGCACCTTTTACCGCTCTGGGGTGGCGCAAAGTAATAATAAAAATTTCACGAGCAATTGGAATTTCACACAGAGGTTTAGTCAGTTTTTGGCAAGCAAAACGCAATTGACGCAGTGTAGCTGAGTATATCCCTAGAATATTTTCCTGTTCGGCCATTTGATAAAATAGCTGCAATATGGCTGCGGGTTGACGATCGAAAAGAGTGCTATCAATCAGATCGATGAGATCTCCTCTAAGTTGAAATTGATTATCAAGTTTATGTGGCGCGGCTAGGTTTTTTTTCGCTAAGGATGGCTTCATCAAACAGTTGTAGTAGCATGCTATTTAGTTCTCGTACACGTCGTGTGACACGATAATAGTCTGTCATCATTTGCTCAACGGGCTGATTGTCTTTACCTTGATAACCAAGTAAGCGGGCAACATTTAATTGATGTTCAAATAGTAGGCGATTATTATAACATTTTATCATTAAATACAGCGCAAATCGAATACGAAGCAAAAAATTTAAATATGTTTTTAATTCCTCGATATTCTGTTTGGCTTAGAAAGTCGAAATGAACTGTCTGCTCAATGGTGGTTATACTAAAATGTCGGCGTGCGACCCATAACAGTATGTGAATATTGCGTAAACCGCCGGGACTACTTTTGATATCTGGCTCAAGGTTGTAACTAGTACTATGATAACGTTGGTGGCGCAACTGTTGTTCACTACGTTTGGCAGCAAAAAATTTATCAGACGGCCAAAAGTTATCGCTATATATCGCTTACTGTAATGATAGAAACAGAACTTAATCACCACAAATTAACCTTGATTCAAATAGATTGGTTGCGGTAGATAGATCTGTTTGTCCTGCCTGTAAACACTCTTCTAATGTGTGCACACTATTGCCAACTTGAAAACCTAAGTCCCATAGTAGAGTAATAAATTGACCAATCTTAGTGGTGATAGCGGTAGCTAAAGGATATTGACTTAAAATTAATAAATCTACATCTGAAAGTGGATGTAATTCTTGTCGGCCATAACCACCCACGGCAATTAATGATAATTGGGGAATTAGTTCGAAACGATTAATTTGCTAAAGACGCTAGAGCAACTTATCAAGATAATTGCTACGGACGGCAATAAGTTCAGCGGCGGTAACTCCCTCTTTGAAAGATTGTTCTAACCATTTTTGCAAGCGCTCTACCTGTTGTTTTAGTAAAGGTAAAGTAAAATCCTCTTGAGATAATTTATCAAGCGCAAGGATGAGAGGGACAGGCTGATTACTTTTCATCATGGTATTATAACCGCGAAATTGCTGGAGGAGATCTGATTATGCGATCACTAGTAAATGGTATGAATAGACAATAAAAAGCAGTAAAACAATAGCATTAAGGTAAAAGCCTCCAAAATTATGGAGGCCAATCTGAAAAGTATCTATTCACTAATATAGCCGAAATAAATGGTTCTTCTTCTTTCCGTAAGGTAAAAATTTCACATCCATCGTTGGTGACAGCTAAAGTATGTTCATATTGTGCCGACCAACCTCGATCTTTTGTTTTTACTGTCCAGCCATCTTTCATTGTTCTAATACGATGATCGCCGGTATTTACCATTGGTTCGATAGTAAAGGTCATGCCTTTTTGCAGTATCACACCACCGTCATCAGCATCGTAATGTAATACTTGAGGTTCTTCATGAAAAACTCGACCAATACCATGGCCACAATATTCGCGCACGACAGAAAAATGATGCTGTTGAACAAATTGCTGAATTGCCTGACCTATCGTCCGTAAACGAATACCAGGTTTGACCATTTTTAAAGCAAGATAAAGGCTTTCCTGTGTTACCTTACACAACCGTTCGCCTTGAATGGTTGGTTTGCCTACAATAAACATTTTGGAAGTGTCGCCATGGAAGCCATTTTTAATAACGGTGACATCGATATTAATGATATCACCTTTTTTTAATATTTTTTCATTACTCGGAATACCATGACAAATAACATCATTAACGGATGTACAGATAGATTTAGGAAAGCTATGATAATTTAAACAGGCTGGGATAGCTTTCTGTTTTTCGACGATATGTGAGTGACAGATGCGATCAAGTTCACCTGTGGAAATGCCGGGTTTTATGTAAGGTTCAATAATTTCTAACACTTCTGCCGCCAAATGTCCGGCAATACGCATTTTCTGAATATCTTCTTCCGTTTTAATTGAGATAGCCATGAATTCTGCCTATTTATGCTGATTTGAATGAGTAAAAATGCACTTATCAGCCAATTATGTTGATTAAATATAAATACTGTATGTTGACGGTTATGTTAGCAGCGCGAAGCGCAGTTATGCCAACTAACGACTTAACATATCAATTTTTTTTAAAATATGAAAATAGCCAAAAAGTAAATGTTTGGTTATTTTAAATTGAATTATCACTAGTGAACTGTAAAAAAACATAAAAATTATAATGTTAGCAATAACACGCAATAAAATATTGTTAAAGTAAATTTTATTCAGAAATGAATATTATTCATTTCTGAAGTAAGCAATACTAATTGTCAGTGTTATTTTTTTAGTTCAGCTAAATGACTTAAGCGTAGAAAAATATAACTATATCTGGTGTTTTTGGTTATTTTATGATATAAAGCGCGCCGGCATTCTGTGTATTTTAATAGTAGAAAAACATAGAGTTAGCTCTAACATAAACTTAACTGTGTTATAATACACACAGATCGGCACATTTTCCGGGGTGCTCTTATGTAGGAAAATCTACAGCTAATGAGTCGGGGAATGGGATCTGTGGAGGCATAACCCCAATTTACTAAATTGATAGAGGTTTAAATGGCAACTGTTTCCATGCGCGATATGCTTCAGGCGGGCGTTCACTTTGGTCACCAAACTCGTTACTGGAATCCAAAGATGAAAACTTACATCTTTGGTGCGCGCAACAAAGTGCATATCATTAATTTGGAAAAAACTGTTCCAATGTTCAATAAAGCATTAGCTGAATTGACTAAAATTGCTTCACGAAAAGGCAAAATTCTGTTTGTTGGCACTAAACGCGCAGCAAGCGAATCAATAAAAGAAGCGGCTAATAGTTGTGATCAGTATTTTGTTAACCACCGTTGGTTAGGTGGTATGCTGACTAACTGGAAAACCGTTCGTCAGTCTATTAAGCGCCTGAAAGATTTAGAAGCACAATCTCAGGATGGTACTTTTGATAAGTTGACCAAAAAAGAAGCGTTGATACGTACCCGTGAACTTAACAAGTTAGAAAATAGTTTGGGTGGCATTAAAGAGATGAGCGGTTTGCCTGACGCTTTATTTGTTGTTGATGCGGAACATGAGCATATTGCTATAAAAGAAGCAAACAACTTAGGTATCCCTGTATTTGCGGTTGTTGATACTAACTCTGATCCAGATGGTGTTGACTATATCATCCCTGGTAATGATGATGCGATCCGCGCAGTTAAACTGTATCTGGATGCTGTTGCGAAAGCTGTCCATGAAGGTCGTTCTCAAGATCAGGCGATTAAACCAGAAGAAAACTTGATAGAGATTGAATAATAAGGCCAGCGCTTCGTTAGTATAGAAGAGTACTTATGGACCAGGTATTACAATATATTGGTTATAGGGGCCTAATTGGCTATTTTTTACTTATCAGAATGAGAATTGTCTGCATGGGATGATTTCCCATCAGATAGATTGAGGAATAAATCACATGTCTGGAATTACCGCTGCTTTGGTAAAAGAACTGCGCGAACGTACTGGTGCAGGTATGATGGAATGTAAAAAAGCATTGGTTGAAGCTGATGAAAATATTGAATTAGCTATTGATAATATGCGTAAATCAGGTCAAGCAAAAGCGGCTAAGAAAGCCGGTCGAGTGGCTGCCGAAGGTGTAGTAATGGCGGAAATTTCTGCCGATGGTAAATTTGGTGCATTGCTTGAGTTGAATTGTGAAACGGATTTTGTGGCTAAGGATGCTAGTTTTGTTGCATTTGGTAATGAAGTACTGAAATTCGTTGTGGCAAATAAATTGTCAAATATTGAAGAATTAAAGGCAAAATTTGAAGAACAACGTACAGCAATCGTTGCTAAAATTGGTGAAAATATTAATATTCGCCGAGTCGAGATCCTAGAAGGTGAAAAAATCGGCTATTATTTACATGGTGCTCGTATTGGCGTTCTTGTGTCTGCAAACGGTGCGGATGATGAGCTTATTAAACATATTGCTATGCATATTGCGGCGAGCAAACCCGAATATGTTACCCCGGCAGATGTACCAGCCGATGTTGTCGCTCATGAGCACCAAATTCAATTAGATATAGCAATGCAATCGGGTAAACCTTGTGAAATTGCGGAAAAAATAGTAACTGGCCGCATGAATAAATTTACCGGTGAGATCTCTTTAATTGGCCAACAATTTGTTATGGATCCAAGTAAAACAGTTGGTACGTTATTAAAAGAGAAAAATGCAACGGTGACTAACTTTATCCGTTTTGAAGTTGGTGAAGGTATCGAAAAAGTAGAAACTGATTTTGCTGCTGAAGTTGCGGCAATGAGTAAATAATGATACCAATTGTTAAAT
Source organism: Arsenophonus endosymbiont of Aleurodicus floccissimus (assembly GCF_900343025.1). Lineage (GTDB taxonomy): Bacteria > Pseudomonadota > Gammaproteobacteria > Enterobacterales > Enterobacteriaceae > Arsenophonus. Next base: position 374,786 of record NZ_OUND01000003.1, read on the forward strand.
AGAGCCGCCAGTAGGCGGTTCTGTTTTATCTAATATCGATAATTTATTTTTTATCTATCTGATAATACATTATCAATGATAATTTATGTGTAAAATATGCCACTAAATTATTTAATTCAGCATATGCTTAATTCAACAGATTAGGGTTAGTATTTAGATTAAATTATCTTTTTCTAAAATAATGAAGAAAAGTAATTAATCAAGTATTTTACATTCAGACTTTGAACTAAGAATTTTAAACCTTCAATAATTTATCTGCTCAGGATGAAACACCATGGAAACTAATGAAAAACCAGTATATCAACGTATCTTGCTTAAGCTTAGTGGCGAAGCTCTACAAGGTTCAGGAGGTTTTGGTATTGATGCGAGCGTTTTAGATCGTATGGCACAAGAAATTAAGGAACTGGTAGAGTTAGCGATACAAGTTGGTATCGTTATTGGTGGGTCAAATATTTTTCAGTCGTGCCGGGCTGGCCGATGCTGGGATGAATCGTGTAGTTGGTGATCATATGGGAATGCTAGCGACAGTAATGAATGGATTAGCCATGCGTGATGCTTTACATCGTGCATATATTAATGCCAGGCTCATGTCTGCAATACCATTAAATGGTGTGTGTGACAATTATAGTTGGGCTGAGGCGATTAGTTTGCTTCGTAATGGCAAAGTTGTTATTTTCTCGGCCGGAACGGGAAATCCTTTCTTTACCACAGATTCAGCGGCTTGTTTACGAGGGATAGAAATTGAGGCGGATGTTGTTTTAAAAGCAACCAAAGTTGATGGCGTCTATTCTGCTGATCCATCGAAGCGTTCAGATGTGGTTTTTTATAATAAATTAACGTATCAGGACGTATTAGAACGCGAATTAAAAGTGATGGATTTGGCGGCATTTACGCTGGCTCGTGATCATAATTTACCTATTCGCGTTTTTAACATAAATAAACCCGGTGCGTTACGTCGAATTGTGATGGGTGAAAATGAAGGCACGTTAATCTCGTGTGATTAATCTCCTGAGAGACACGGATGATTTTTGGCGGTATGATATTATCAGCATCGTTAAAATAATTGAATTGGGTTATCGGTTATAGCCTAAATATTTATAACCAGTTGCTAAGGGTTTAAATGTGATTAATGAAATCAAAAAAAATGCTCAAGAGCGTATGGAAAAAGGCGTCGAAGCATTGAAAAGTCAAATCAATAAAGTTCGTACCGGCCGTGCATCGCCAAGTTTATTGGATGGTATCATGGTTGAATATTATGGTGCTGCAACGCCGTTACGTCAGTTAGCGAATATTACCGCTGAGGATTCACGTACACTCGCCATTACTGTTTTTGATCGTACGTTAGCACGAGCAGTGGAAAAGGCCATTATAGCATCAGATCTGGGTCTTAATCCTTCTTCAGCAGGAACCATAATAAGGGTGCCTTTACCACCGTTGACGGAAGAACGACGTAAGGATTTGATTAAAGTTGTCCGTAATGATGCTGAGCAAGGGCGTGTATCTGTTCGTAATGCACGACGTGATGCGAATGATAAAATCAAGGCATTACTAAAAGATAAAGAAATTGGTGAGGATGATGAACGTCGAGCACAAGATGAAATCCAGAAGTTGACCGATAATTTTATCAAAAAAGTTGATGAAGCTCTGGAACAAAAAGAAAAAGAATTGATGGAATTTTAAACATTTTTATAATAAAGCCATAAGCTATATAAAAGCAAGTATGGCTTTATTATATCTTTAAATTTATTGCTCCATTTTATGTTATGCTATATAGCTGAGTTAAGAATAATTCTTTTTAATTAAATAGTAGAGCATATATATCACAATGATACGTCTGACAATTTTAGGCTCGACGGGTTCAATTGGTAAAACGACACTATCAGTAGTCAAAAAAAATCCAGCGAAATTTGAAATTATCGCATTAGTTTCACATAAAAATGTGGCTACTATGGTTCAGCAATGCTTAGAATTCCAGCCACAATATGCTGCTATGTCAGACGAAAAATCAGCCAATAATCTAAGAAGCATACTAAATAAACACGGATGTAAAACTGAAGTTTTAGCAGGCCAAAAGGGAGTTTGTGAACTAGCGGCGCTTGATAATGTTGATCAAGTGATGTCCGCAATTATCGGAATTGCTGGATTAATGCCAACATTAGCTGCGATTCGTCAAGGTAAGCGTATTCTATTAGCCAATAAAGAGTCATTAATTACTAGTGGGCAACTGTTTTTCGACGCAATTAAAAAATATGATGCGCAGGTGCTGCCTATTGATAGTGAGCATAATGCGATATTTCAAAGTTTACCGACTAAAATTCAGAGTAATTTAGGTTTTGTTAATCTTGAACAACACGGAATAACGCGCATAGTATTAACTGGCTCGGGTGGCCCTTTTCGTGAAATTCCGCTCGCTTCTCTTAAGAACATAACGCCTAATGAGGCTTCCAATCACCCTAATTGGTCTATGGGGCGTAAGATCTCGGTTGATTCGGCAACGATGATGAATAAAGGGCTTGAGTATATTGAAGCGCGGTATTTTTTTAATGCTTCAGCCGAACAAATTGAAGTTATCATTCATCCACAATCTGTTATTCATTCCATGGTATGCTATCAGGATGGAAGTGTAATCGCTCAATTAGGTACGCCTGATATGAGAACACCGATTTCTTATAGTATGGCTTATCCAGATCGTATCCCTTCAGGTGCAGCGGCACTTGATTTTAAACAATTATCTTCATTAACTTTTATTGCTCCAGATTACCAACGTTACCCCTGTTTGAAATTAGCGATTGATGCTTGTCATCATGGGCAAGCATCAACCACAATTTTAAATGCTGCGAATGAAGTTTCTGTTGCTGCATTTTTGGCTGGAAAGCTTCGATTTACTGATATTGCGCAAGTTAATTTGGATACAGTAGAAAGGTTAAGTTTGGCCGAACCTGATAGCATTGATGCAGTGTTAGCGATTGATAGCGAAGCGCGTCAAATGGCAATTAATTATATTGAAACATTAGCAATATACTATTAATAAAAAATTTTAGCTGCTCAAATGTTTCTATATTTATCTCAGATTAAACTTTTATAAAATTATAATGGGTTAAGGATATCAAAAATGAATAAAGAGCTAACTATTAACTTATTAGTAAATATGGAAATTTTTTGATTCATCTTAAGTAATTTTATTTTTATTATCCAAAATAATTAAGCGCAATAGTTATGTTAGCTTATAGTAAAGGAACTTTTTTGGCATGAAACTTATGTATGATAATGATAGCTCACAGCAACGAATTCCGAGGCATGTTGCTATTATTATGGATGGTAATGGACGCTGGGCGAAGCAACATGGAAAGTTAAGAATTAAAGGGCATCGAGCAGGAACAGAAGCGGTACAAAAAGCGGTTAAATTTGCTGTTGAAAATGAGATTCAGTCTTTAACTCTCTATGCGTTTAGTAGTGAAAATTGGAATCGACCAGAAACTGAGGTTAGTGCTCTGATGGAACTTTTTACTTGGTTTCTGGATGATGAAGTTAAAAATTTAAATATTCATAATGTTAAATTAACGATTATTGGCGATATCAGCCGATTTAAAACTAAATTACAAAATCGTATCAAACACGCGGTTGACTTAACCGCAAATAATACCGGATTACAACTCAATATTGCCGCTAATTATGGTGGTCGTTGGGATATTGCCCATGCAATGGGACTTATTGCAGAAAAAATTAAGGCGGGTTCATTATTACCAGAAAATATTAACGAAGAAACGGTAAATGAATTTATTAGTCTGCATGATCAACCAACCGTTGATTTAGTTATTAGAACTGGGAGAGAATATCGAATCAGTAATTTTCTTTTATGGCAGATTGCTTATGCTGAATTTTATTTTACCGATGTGCTCTGGCCGGATTTTGATGAGGAAGCTTTCAAAAGTGCAATTGTGGCTTTTAATCAGCGTGAACGACGTTTTGGTAACACTGAGCCTGATGATATCAATGAAGAATAGGGGACTCTTTTGCTAAACTTAAATGCTCGTATCATTACAGCTATCATACTTATTCCATTAGTTATCGCGGCACTTTTTTTCTTACCTCCTAACTTGTTTGGTTATGTTATCATTGTTATTTGCTCGTTAGCTGCTTGGGAATGGAGCCAATTTATTGGCTGGACAGTGCAGATTAAACGAATTATATCTGCTGTTTTATTTGGTATTTGTTTATTGGGTTTACAATTGTCATTTCAGGATCTCAGTCAATTAACAATGGAGCCTTTGATTATTTATATTTTATCGGCTGGGTTAGTTTGGTGGTTAGTTGCGATAATATTGGTTGTCACTTTTCCTACTTCTGCTCGATTCTGGTCTCAGTCAGTAATATTAAAAATTTTTTTTGGTGTTTTAACCATTTTACCTTTTTACTGTGGCATGTTGGTGTTAAAAAGCGCCGATTATCATATTGGCAATTTTATCGGTGCTTGGTGGGTGTTTTATGTCATGCTATTAGTTTGGAGTGCAGATAGCGGCGCTTATTTTTTTGGACATTTATTTGGTAAACATAAATTGGCCGCGAAGGTTTCTCCTGGTAAAACCTTGGAAGGCATGCTCGGTGGAATGCTGACAGCAGGTATTATAGCCTGGCTATTTAGTTTATTTGTTCCTGTTTTATTAATATCCAATAATTTACTATTTTGTTCTGTTATTGTTGTAATTATTTCTGTTTTTGGTGATTTAACGGAAAGTATGTTTAAACGTCAGGCTGGCATCAAAAATAGTAGTCATTTAATTCCAGGACATGGTGGCGTATTAGATAGAATCGATAGTTTGACCGTGGCTATACCTGTTTTTGCAGGATTGACATTGTTATTTTTTTAGTTTTTAAGGTATATCATGGGATTTGTTTGGAGTTTAGCGGCATTTATTATTGCATTAGGTGTGCTAATTATCGTACATGAATTTGGCCATTTCTGGGTGGCTAGGCGCTGTGGTATTTATGTTGAGCGTTTCTCCATTGGGTTTGGTAAAGCCTTGTGGCGTAAAGTCGATCGTCATGGTACAGAATTTGTTATCGCCCTGATCCCGTTAGGTGGCTATGTTAAAATGCTAGATGAGCGAGTAGCCGCTGTAGCACCAGAGCGTCGCCACTTTGCTTTTAATAATAAAATAGTAAGACAACGTGCTGCAGTGATTAGTGCGGGGCCAATAGCCAATTTTTTATTGGCAATATTTGTTTATTGGTTAGTTTTCATTATTGGTATCCCTTCCGTGCGCCCAGTCATTGAAGATATTCAGTCAAACTCGATTGCTGAGCAAGCAAATATTTCACCAGGTATGGAACTTAAATCAATAGATGGCATCGAAACCCCTGACTGGAACGCAGTTCGTCTCGCCTTAATTAGTAAAATTGGTGATAAAGAATTAAGCATGAAGGTTTTACCTATTGGATATTCAACGCCAATAAAAAAAGTGATTGATTTGCGGGAATGGCATTTTGATCCAGAAACTCAGGATCCGGTTTTATCTTTGGGAATTATGCCAGTTAGTGCCAGGCAAGATCCCATTGTGCGTAATATTCAACCTGGTTCAGCGGCGGCATTATCAGGTTTACAAGTAGGAGACAGAATTGTAAAAGTGGGTGATCAGATAATAGATGTTTGGCATCCATTCACCTATTTTGTTCGGCAAAGTCCTAATATTCCATTGTTATTGACGATCGAAAGACAAGGTGAACAGCAGCAATTGCAATTAACGTTAACACCAGAAGTAAAAACGATAGCTAAAGGGTGGCAAATTGGATTTGCCGGGCTTGAATTATCAGTAATACCACTTGCAGATGAGTATAAAATCATTCAGCAATATGGTCCGTTTTATGCGTTGTACCAGGCAACGGATAAAACTTGGCAATTGATGAAGTTGACAGTTAGCATGATAGGTAAATTGGTCACTGGTGATATTAAACTCAATAATCTTAGTGGGCCTGTTTCTATTGCAAAAGGAGCCGGCATTTCCGCTGAGTCTGGGTTAGTGTATTATCTGATGTTTATTGCATTAATTAGTGTCAATTTAGGGATCATTAACCTGTTTCCTTTGCCTGTATTAGATGGTGGGCACTTACTTTTCTTGCTAATCGAAAAGATTAAAGGGAAGCCAGTGTCTGAGCGTGTACAAGACTTCAGCTATCGTGTTGGTGCTATTGCATTGATATTATTAATGGGGCTTGCACTTTTCAATGATTTCTCTCGTCTTTAAGAGAGAGACTAGTTAGGAATACTCATAACAATAATGGCGATGAAAAAGTTGCTCATAGCATCGTTACTATTTGGCAGCGCCACTGCATACAGTTCAGATGGGTTTGTAGTTCAAGATATTCATTTTGAAGGTCTTCAACGCGCCGCCGTTGGTGCAGCACTATTGAATATGCCTGTTCGGATAGGAGATACGATTAATAATGACGATATAGGTCGTATTATTCGAGCGCTATTTTCAACGGGTAATTTCGAAGATGTTAGAGTTTTGCGTGATGGAAATACGCTTATAGTTCAAGTAAAAGAGCGGCCAACTATTGCAAGCATTACATTCTCTGGTAATAAGTCGATTAAAGACGATTTATTAAAGCAAAATCTTGAGGCTTTCAATATTCGCGTTGGTGAAGCTCTTGATCGCACAAAACTGGCGAATATCGAAAAGGGTTTGGAAGATTTTTATTACAATGTTGGTAAGTATAATGCGACAGTTAAAGCAGTAATCACACCGCTACCGCGTAATCGTGTTGACTTGAAATTAATCTTTTCTGAAGGCGTTTCAGCTAAGATCCAACAGATTAACATCGTCGGTAATAAAGCATTTACCACGGGTGAATTGGTAAATCGTTTTCAATTACGTGATGATGTGCCCTGGTGGAATTTTATTGCTGATCAAAAATATCAGAAACAAAAACTGGAAGGTGATTTAGAAACTCTACGCAGTTTTTATCTCGACCGAGGTTATGCCAAATTTAATATCGACTCAACTAATGTCAGTCTGACACCTGATAAGAAAGGTATTTATGTCACTATCAATGTGACAGAAGGCAATAAATATACCATATCAGGCGTTGAATTAAATGGTGAAACTGCTGACCATTATGATGAAATCAAACAATTAATCACCATCAAACCTTTTTCGCTTTATAATGGTACTGAAGTTACTAACATGGAGAACAAAATTAAGGATCGCCTGGGTCGTTATGGTTATGCTTATCCCCGTGTTGTTACCCAACCAGAAATCAATGATAAAGATAAAACTGTTAAACTGCATGTGAATGTTGATGCAGGTAGCCGTTTCTATGTTCGCCAAATTCGTTTTGTCGGTAATGATGTTAGTAAAGATTCTGTTTTACGTCGTGAGATGCGTCAGATGGAAGGCGCTTGGTTAGGCAATGATTTGGTTAATCTGGGCAAAGAACGATTAAATCGGACCGGTTTTTTCGAAACCGTTGACGTTGAAACACAACGTGTACCTGGTACATCTGATCAAGTTGATGTGGTCTATAAAGTTAAAGAACGTAATACTGGCTTGATGAACTTCGGCATTGGTTTTGGTACTGAAAGTGGTATCAGTTTCCAAGTCGGTGTTCAACAAGAAAACTGGCTTGGTACTGGTAATGCTGTTGGTATTAGTGCAAGCAAGAATGATTATTCGACTTATGCGGAATTATCATTAACCGATCCTTACTTTACCGTTAATGGTGTCAGCTTGGGTGGGCGATTATTCTATAATAATTTTAGTGCCAAGGATGCCGATCTTTCACGCTATAATAATAAAACTTATGGTGTTGATAGTACCTTGAGTTTCCCTTTTAATGAAAATAATGCGTTTCGAATTGGGGCAGGTTTTGTTCATAATTCCCTGTCTGATATGAAAGCTCAAGTCGGAATGTGGCGTTATTTACAAAGTATGGGCCAAAATCCCAATATTGATGATAAAGCACGCTATAATGCTAATGATTTTACCCTTAATTTAGGCTGGACTTATAATAACCTGGATCGTGGTTTCTTCCCGACAGCAGGCAATAAAACTTTATTAAATAGTAAAATCACCATTCTAGGTTCTAATAATCAATACTATAAGATTCGGTTTGATACATCGCAATATTATCCCATTGATGAGGATAACAAATGGGTATTATTAGGCCGGGCACAGTTAGGTTATGGTAATGGTTTTGGTGGTAAAGAATTACCATTTTATGAAAACTTTCATACTGGTGGTGCCGGTACGGTACGTGGTTTTCGTTCTAATAATATCGGGCCTAAAGCAATTTATCTTGAAGAAAAAAATGGTGTAGTAAGTCCAAAATCCGGTAGTCCCTCAACGGATGCTGTTGGCGGCAATGCAATGGCAACAGCGTCATTAGAGTTAATTACGCCAACCCCTTTTATTGATGAAAAATATGCTAATTCGATCAGAACTTCTTTCTTTATTGATGCGGGTACTGTTTGGGATTCAAATTGGAGTAACACCCGCGCAGACTGGAGAGCAGGAATGCCTGACTATGGTAAGGCATCCAATATTCGAGTTTCGACAGGGATTGCATTACAATGGATGTCACCACTTGGTCCGCTGGTCTTCTCTTATGCCAAGCCAATAAAAGATTATGAAGGTGACAAATCTGAAGAGTTTCAGTTTAATATTGGTAGGACGTGGTAAAACGTCAATTCAATTCATCGATTCGCTTGTGGTCAGATTATAATAGATAAGGAGTTTAGTGTGAAAAAATTGTTGTGTGCAGCAGGTTTAGGTTTGATTTTATCTGTATCTGCCGCCAGTACTTATGCAGAGAAAGTTGCCGTTATTAACGTCGGTGAAGTTTTTCAGAACATAGCAACCAGTAAAGCGGTAACTAAGCAACTTGAAAAAGAGTTCAAAGAACGCGCTAATGAGTTGCAAAATATTGAAAAAGATTTACAGGCTCGGGCAGAAAAATTGCAAAAAAGCGCCGCTAAGCCTAATGAAAAAGATCTTCAAGCGTTTGAGGCTAAGCGGAAAGATTTTCTTCAAAAAGCACAGCAATTTGAACAAGATAACCAACGTCGTCAGCAAGAAGAGCGTAATAAAATATTGCAAACAATAAAGACGGCAACTAAAGCGGTTGCAGAAAAAGAGCGTTACGACGCGGTTGTTGACGTAAATGCGGTTCTATATCCGGAAAACAGTTCTAGCCTGAAAAATATTACCGTTCTGGTTATTAAGAAGGTTAAATAACAGATGGTTTCTATTCGATTAGCTGATTTAGCCCAACAATTGGACGCGCAGCTACATGGTGATGGTAATATTACCATCACCGCCATTGCGCCTATGCATTTAGCGAAGAAAGAGCAAATTACTTTTTTATCGGATAGCCGTTACCTAACGCAATTGGCAAAATGCAAAGCTGCTGCTGTGGTATTAAAGCAGGAGGATCTACCCGAGAGTAAAATAGCCGCATTAGTGGTTAAAGATCCTTATCTTGCCTATGCTCGATTAGCTCAAATTTTGGATACCACGCCAAAACCTGCACAAAATATCCATCCTTCAGCGGTTATTGCGGAAGATGTTAAGCTCGGCGAACATGTTGCCATTGGCGCTAATGCCGTTATTGAGTCAGGGGCGACATTAGGTAATCAGGTTATTATTGGCGCAGGTTGCTTTATTGGTAAAAATGTCAAGATCGGTCAGTCTACGCGTTTATGGGCAAATGTTTCTATCTATCATAATGTCGAGATAGGTGAACAGTGCCTTATCCAATCTGGAACAGTTATTGGTTCAGATGGTTTTGGGTATGCAAATGAGAAAGGCCAATGGATAAAAATACCTCAATTAGGTACAGTTATTATTCGAAATAATGTCGAAATTGGCGCTTGTACCACCATTGATCGCGGTGCACTGGAGAATACAATAATTGGTAATGGGGTTATCATTGATAACCAATGTCAGATTGCTCACAATGTGATTATCGGTGATCATAGTGCTATTGCCGGTGGTGTTATTATGGCCGGTAGCCTGAAAATAGGGCAGTATTGTATGATTGGTGGTGCTAGCGTGATTAATGGACATATGGAAATTTGTGATAAAGTTACTATAACCGGAATGGGAATGGTAATGCGTCCAATTAGTGAGCCGGGAATATACTCTTCTGGCATCCCATTACAGCCAAATAAGGTTTGGCGAAAAACAGCCGCTTTAGTAATGAATATTAATGAAATGGCAAAGCGCATGAAGGCACTAGAACGTAAGGCATTTAGTAAAGATAACTAATACCGCTGTGTAGATTTGTTAATTGCGGCCTGCAGATTACCTTATTGAGGGTTAAAGCAGGCCGCATTATTAATATATAATTTTTTAAATTTAAATAAGAAGAGTCTTTTCTATGAGTGATAAACATACTCTGGATATAGAAGAAATTTTAGGTTTGTTACCCCATCGCTATCCTTTTTTGTTAGTTGATCGTGTATTGGATTTCGAAGAAGGTAAATTTTTACGAGCAGTAAAAAATGTTTCTTTTAATGAACCTTTCTTTCAAGGTCATTTCCCGGGTAAATCAATATTTCCGGGGGTATTAATTCTTGAGGCAATGGCTCAGGCGGCTGGTATTTTAGCCTTCAAAAGTGTAGGAAAATTAGAGCCTGGCGAACTTTATTATTTTGCTGGCATTGACGAAGCAAGATTTAAACATCCGGTGCAACCTGGTGATCAGATGATTTTTGAGGTAATGTTTGTTAAAACTAAGCGTGGTTTGACGCGTTTTAAAGGTATTGCAAAAGTGGGTGAAAAAGTTGTTTGTGAAGCGACAATGATGTGTGCTCGCAGCCAAGAAGCGTAAAAATGAGGGCTGATATGATTAATAAAACAGTGATTATTCATCCCTCTTCTATTATTGAAGAGGGCGCGATTATCGGTGCGAATGTCCGCATAGGCCCGTTTTGCTATATTAGTTCTCAGGTTGAAATTGGTGCAGATACCACACTGAAATCTCATGTGGTCGTCAATTGCAGTACTAAAATTGGTTGTAATAATCAGATATTTCAGTTTGTCACGATAGGTGAAATTAATCAGGATCTAAAATACCAAGGAGAGCCAACTCGAGTTGAGATTGGTGATCGCAATCGCATTAGGGAGAGTTGTACCATTCACCGTGGAACCCTACAAGGCGGAGGTTTAACCAAAATAGGTCATGATAATCTATTGATGGTAAATACCCATATCGCCCATGATTGTTTGTTAGGCAATTATTGTATAATTGCTAATAACGGTACGCTTGGTGGACATGTTAAACTAGATGATTATGCCATCATTGGTGGTATGAGTGCGGTGCATCAATTTTGCCAAATTGGTGCTCATGTTATGGTTGGTGGCTGCTCTGGTGTTGTCCAAGATGTTCCGCCTTATGTCATTGCGCAAGGTAATCATGCGACTCCTTATGGTGTGAATATTGAGGGTTTAAAACGTCGTGGCTTTGATAAAGAATCACTACATGCGATTAGGAATGCGTATAAAATCCTTTACCGATGTGGTAAAACGCTAGATGAAGCCAGACAAGAATTGGTCGTTCTAGGTGAAAAGAATCAACAGGTAAAAATACTGAGTGATTTTTTAGAGAATTCAGCGCAATCTAACCGCGGGATTATTCGTTAACAAGCAACATGAATAGGAGAAATCTTTGGTGAATAGTCATCAAGTTGCAATTCAACAACGACCTTTGACTATTGGTCTCGTTGCAGGAGAAACCTCAGGCGACATACTTGGTGCTAGTCTTATTCGCGCGCTAAAACAGCAAGTCCCTAATGCGCATTTTGTCGGTGTCGCAGGTCCATTAATGCAAGCTGAGGGCTGTGAAGCCTGGTATGAAATGGAAGAACTTGCTGTAATGGGGATTGTTGAAGTTTTGGAGCGATTAGCGCGATTATTAAAAATTCGAGCTGACCTAACTAAACGTTTCGCTAAATTGCGGCCTGATGTATTTGTTGGCATAGATGCGCCTGACTTTAATATTACCCTTGAGCGAAAATTAAAGCAAACAGGGGTCAAAACCATTCATTATGTCAGTCCTTCTGTTTGGGCGTGGAGACAAGATCGTGTTTTCAAGATAGGGGAGGCGACCGACCTGGTGCTTGCTTTGTTACCCTTTGAAAAAAGGTTTTATGACCGCTACAACATTCCCTGCCGTTTTATTGGCCATACGATGGCTGATATCATACCGCTACGGCCTGATAAACAGGCTGCCAGAGCACAACTAAATATAACCCAAGATGCTAAGTGTTTGGCCATTTTGCCGGGTAGCCGTCGGGCTGAAGTTGAAATATTAAGTGCAGACTTTTTGCACACCGCCCAAATTTTGGTAAAAGATTTTCCTCATTTGCAAATCTTAGTTCTTATCGTCAATCAACAGCGCCGGCAGCAGTTTGAAGCGATTTATCGTGAGATTTCGCCAACCTTACCACTGAAAATTTTAGATGGCCAAGCGCGGATAGCTATGATCGCAGCCGATGTAACTTTATTAGCTTCGGGAACAGCTTCATTAGAATGTATGTTAGCAAAATGTCCGATGGTAGTTGGATATCGAATGAAATTAGTGACTTATTGGCTAGCTAAACGTTTGGTTAAAATCCCTTTTATTTCATTGCCTAATTTATTGGAGGGCAAAGAATTGGTTAAAGAATATATTCAGCAAGATTGTCAACCTGAACAATTAGCTGGTTCACTTAAGTCTTTACTAATCGACGAAAAAAAGGTTGAGCAGCTAAAACAAACCTTCTTGCAACTACATAAAAGTATCCGTTGTCACGCTGATCAACAAGCGGCAGAGGCTGTCTTGGAGCTAAGTATAAAATGAATAATTTTATTTATCCTAAAGCAAAATTTATTGCGGGTGTTGATGAGGTTGGTCGAGGACCTTTAGTTGGAGCAGTAGTAACAGCCGCCGTAATTTTAGATCCCAAACAGCCAATAATAGGATTGGCTGATTCAAAAAAATTAACCGAAAAGCGGCGTAATGCACTTTATATTGAAATTCAAAACAAAGCATTGTGTTGGAGCATTGGGCGTACAGAACCTGAAGAGATTGATAAAATCAACATTTTGCAGGCAACTTTTTTAGCCATGCGTAGGGCTGTGGCGGCACTTACCACTATGCCTGATTTTGTTTTGGCCGATGGCAATAAGAGCCCAGGCTTTGCTGTACCTTCTAAGGCGATTATTAAAGGTGATAGTTTGGTGCAGGAAATTAGTGCCGCGTCAATATTAGCGAAAGTGACCCGAGATAGCGAAATGCGCGAGTTAGATATCCTTTATCCAGAATATGGTTTTGCTCAACATAAAGGCTACCCAACGGCATTTCATTTAGAAAAACTAGCTCAGCATGGTGCGACACAGTTTCATCGTAAAAGTTTTGCTCCTGTTCGCCGAGTACTGAGTTGCAAAGAGTATAGCTAAGAAAATGGCCGAACCACGTTTCATACACTTACGCGTACATAGTGACTATTCCATTATTGATGGATTAGCAAAAATTAATCCACTCGTTAATCGAGTGGCAGAATTAGGTATGCCTGCATTGGCAATAACCGATTTTACCAATCTTTATGGTTTAATAAAATTTTATGGTGCGGCACATTCTGCCAGAGTTAAGCCCATTATTGGTGCAGATTTTTATCTAGAGAGTGAATTACTCGGCGATGAAGTTGCCCATTTAACTATCCTGGCCAAGGATAATAAAGGTTACCATAATCTAACCCTGCTTATTTCCGCAGCCTATCAAAAAGGCTATGGCGTGATCGGACCAACTATCAAACGAGACTGGCTAGTAACCCATAAAGAGGGACTATTATTACTCTCTGGTGGCTGCGTAGGAGATGTAGGTAAATTTCTGTTGCGCGGAAATCAGCAACTGGTTGAACAATGTTTGGATTTTTATCAAACCCATTTCCCAGATAACTATTATTTAGAAATTGTCAGAACTGGACGGCTTGATGAAGAGAGTTATTTACATGCCGCTGTTAAATTGGCCGCACAAAAAGGTGTGCCAGTCGTTGCCACGAATAATGTACGCTTTATTAATAGCGATGATTTTGCTGCCCATGAAATACGGGTTGCGATCCATGATAGTTTTACACTCGCTGATCCGAAAAGACCAAAAAATTATAGTCCTCAGCAATATCTACGCAGTGAACAGGAAATGGTTGAGTTATTTGCCGACATTCCTGAAGCATTGGAAAATAGTGTCGAAATTGCTAAGCGCTGTAATGTAATGATGCGTTTAGGCGAATATTTTTTGCCGCAATTCCCGACCGGCGATATGGCAACGGAAGATTTCCTGATCAAATGTGCAAAAGCAGGGCTGGAAGAGCGTTTACAATTTCTTTATCCCGACGAGAAAGAGAGAGCTGAGCGACGGGTTGAATATGATCAACGTTTAAATATCGAGTTACGAGTGATTAATCAGATGGGATTTCCTGGTTATTTTCTGATCGTAATGGAGTTTATTCAATGGTCAAAAGATAACGCCATTCCAGTTGGCCCGGGACGAGGATCAGGCGCAGGCTCATTAGTCGCTTACGCATTAAAAATTACGGACTTGGATCCGCTTCAATTTGATCTGCTATTTGAGCGTTTTCTTAATCCTGAGCGTGTTTCCATGCCTGACTTTGATGTTGATTTTTGTATGGAAAAACGTGATCAGGTCATTGAACATGTTGCGCAAATGTATGGTCGTGAAGCTGTCTCACAAATTATTACTTTTGGTACAGATGGCAGCAAAAGCGGTTATTCGAGATGTTGGTCGGGTACTGGGGTATCCGTATGGATTTGTTGATCGTATCGCCAAATTAGTTCCGCTAGATCCTGGTATGACGCTTGAAAAAGCATTCGTTGTAGAACCACAATTGCAAGAAATTTATGATGCTGATGAAGAAGTTAAACCATTAATAGACATGGCGCGCAAACTTGAAGGTGTGACACGTAATGCAGGTAAACATGCGGGTGGAGTAGTCATTGCGCCGACCAAAATAACAGATTTTGCCCCCCTTTATTGTGATCCTGAAGGGCAAAATCCGCTTACCCAATTTGATAAAAATGATGTTGAATACGCCGGGATGGTAAAATTTGATTTTCTTGGTCTAAGGACTTTGACAATTATTAGTTGGGCGTTAGATATGATTAATCAATGCCAGGCAAAACAAAATTTAGCGCCCATCGATATCGCGACCATCCCTCTCGATGATCAAAAATGTTTTGAGCTATTGCAACGGGCCACAACGACAGCGGTATTTCAATTAGAATCTCAGGGTATGAAAGACTTGATTAAGCGATTACGCCCTGATTGCTTTGAAGATATGATTGCTCTGGTTGCACTTTTTCGTCCCGGCCCATTACAATCAGGGATGGTGGATAATTTTATTGATCGTAAGCATGGACGAGAAGCCATCTCTTATCCTGATGTTGAATGGCAGCATGAATCATTACAACCGGTTTTAGAGCCTACCTACGGTATCATTCTTTATCAAGAACAAGTTATGCAGATTGCTCAGGTGCTTGCTGGTTATACGCTAGGGGGAGCAGATATGCTCCGTCGGGCGATGGGTAAGAAAAAGCCTGAAGAAATGGCACAACAGCGCTCAGTTTTTGAGGCAGGAGCGGTTAAAAATGGTATTGACGGTGAGTTAGGTATGAAAATCTTTGACCTGGTAGAAAAATTTGCCGGTTACGGATTTAATAAATCACATTCTGCTGCTTATGCTTTAGTTTCATACCAGACCCTTTGGTTAAAAACACATTATCCAGCTGAATTTATGGCAGCAGTGATGACAGCGGATATGGATAATACCGAGAAAGTGGTTGGTTTAGTTGATGAATGCTGGCGTATGGGGTTGAAAGTACTACCACCGGATATCAACAGTGGATTATATCATTTTCATGTCAATGATAGCGGTGAAATTGTTTATGGAATTGGCGCAATAAAAGGTGTTGGTGAAGGTCCAATCGAAGCTATTATTGAATCTCGTCAAAAAGGCGGTTATTTTAAAGAAATTTTTGATCTTTGTGCACGGGTTGATACTAAAAAGCTTAATCGTCGCGTGATGGAAAAATTGATTATGTCCGGGGCTTTTGATCATTTAGGTCCGCACCGTGCTGCATTAATGTCTTCATTAGAAGATGCCTTAAAAGCGGCAGATCAACACGCTAAAGCTGAAATAATTGGACAAACTGATATGTTTGGTGTATTAACTGAAGCGCCTGAGCAGGTTGAACAATCTTATGCTAGTGTAGCTAAATGGTCTGAACAGCTTATATTAGAAGGTGAACGCGAAACATTGGGTCTCTATTTAACGGGACATCCTATTACCGCTTATTTGTCTGAAATTGAACATTATACTAGTGGATTAAGATTAAAGGATGTGAATCCAACGCCTCGGGGGGGACAGATGTCAACAGTGGTTGGTTTAGCGCTGACCGCTAAAGTAGTAACCACTAAACGTGGCAACAGAATAGGTATATGTACTTTGGATGATCGCTCTGGACGCTTGGATATAATGTTATTTTCAGATGCGTTAGAAAAGTATCAGCATCTACTTGAAAAAAATAAAATATTAATTGCCACAGGTCAGGTCAGCTTTGATGATTTCAATGGTGGTAATAAAATGTCTGTTCGTGAACTGATGGATCTTAGTGAAGCTCGTGAGAAATATGCCAGAGGTATTGCTATTTCATTGACAGATAGACAAATTGATGACCAATTATTAAACCGTCTTCGTAGCACATTGGAACCTTATCGTTCAGGAACAATACCTGTTCATCTTTATTATCAGAAGAAAGACGCTCGCGCTAAATTAAAATTAGGCGTCACTTGGCGGGTTACTCCGACCGATAATCTTTTGACTGAGTTGCGAACTCTGCTAGGTAATCAGCAGGTAGAATTAGAATTTGACTAAATAGGAATATTATGAGTCTTAATTTTCTGGATTTTGAACAGCCGATTGCGGAGTTGGAAGCAAAAATAAACTCGTTAACGGCAGTAAATCGTCAGGATACCAAGCTAGATATTGACCTAGATGAAGAGGTCGCTAGACTTTGCGAAAAGAGTTTAGAGTTAACACGCAAAATTTTTTCTGACTTAGGTGCTTGGCAAATAGCACAACTTGCTCGTCACCCGATGCGACCTTACACTCTGGATTATACTGGACGTATATTCACGCATTTCCAAGAGCTAGCGGGTGATCGTGCTTATGCTGATGATAAAGCCATTATTGGTGGATTGGCTCGATTGGATGGGCGTCCAGTAATGATTATTGGTCATCAGAAAGGACGTGAAACAAAAGAAAAAATTCGGCGTAATTTTGGCATGCCAGCACCGGAAGGATACCGCAAGGCTTTACGATTAATGGAAATTGCTGAGCGTTTTAAGTTACCGATTATTACCTTTATCGATACACCAGGAGCTTATCCAGGTATTGGAGCGGAAGAGCGCGGTCAATCCGAAGCGATTGCCCGTAATTTACGTGAAATGTCCAGGCTCTCTGTTCCTATTATCTGTACGGTAATTGGTGAGGGCGGCTCTGGAGGGGCATTAGCGATTGGCGTTGGTGATAAAGTCAATATGCTGCAGTACAGTACTTATTCTGTCATTTCACCCGAGGGTTGTGCTTCTATTCTTTGGAAAAGTGCAGATAAAGCCCCATTAGCTGTAGAAGCGATGGGGATCACTGCTTCACGTTTAAAATCACTTAATCTGATTGATAATATTGTTGAAGAGCCGTTGGGTGGCGCACATCGTAATTATGAACAAATTGCGTATAATCTTAAACAGCGTATTTTAAATGATTTGAGTGATATCGATGTATTTAGTCCTGAAGAGTTGAGAAACCGTCGTTATCAACGTTTAATGGAATGTGGTTATTGCTAATTTTACGCTAGCTAAGGTATAAAAATGGAAATAACCATTAATAGTTATTTTCATTTTTTAATGTTTAAAATTTTTTCATCGTTGATCATCATCAGATATCATGATTAAAAAATTTATTCCTCAATTTGTCTTTTAAATAAATTTTACTTAATACAATAAATTATATCAATACTAGTAATATAATAAGTAGAAAATAGAGCAATAAATAATTACGACAGAGGTAGTTAGAATAATTATGAATATTGATGAGGCTGCATTACTGAACCAAATTATAAAAACCATCGGCTCAACACGCCGAATATTGGTAGGCTTCAGTGGTGGACTAGATTCAACAGTTTTATTACATGCCTTAGTGTCATTACGTCAAACCACAGTGTCAAACCTTAATATCCGTGCGGTTTATATTCATCATGGACTTAATGATAAAGCTGATGATTGGGCTATCTATTGCCAGAAAGTTTGTTTCGACTGGCAAGTAGAGTTTTCTTCACAGCATGTTTATATCGACCCAACTAAAAAAGGGATAGAAGCAGCGGCGCGAGATGCAAGATATAAAGCGTTTCGTGAAATACTATTACCTGAGGAAATTATTGTTACTGCCCAACATTTGGATGATCAAGCAGAAACTTTTTTATTAGCATTAAAACGGGGCAGTGGGCCAGCAGGTTTATCTGCGATGCCAATTTCTATTCCGTTTGCTGATAGCTATTTAATTAGACCCCTATTATCATTCAGCCGTCAGCAATTGTTTGTTTATGCTGAAAAAAAAGCACTTTCTTGGATAGAAGATGATAGTAATCAAGATCAGCGTTATGACCGTAATTTTTTACGTTTAACTATAATGCCGCATTTTAACCGGCGTTGGCCGCATTTTTCACAAGTAGTGGCCAGAAGCGCCAGTTTGTGTGCAGAACAAGAAGCTTTACTCAATGAATTACTACAAGATTATTTATCTCAGCTAGTAACGGCAGAAGGAGCCTTGCAGCTTGATACTTTAGCAAGTTATTCTGAAATGAAACGTAACGCAATATTACGTCGTTGGTTGAGTTTACATCGAATTTTGATGCCTTCTCGTGTTCAATTAAAACAAATTTGGCAAGACGTCATCTGCGCGCGCCTAGATGCAGAGCCGCAATTTATATTAGCTAACAACAATGTTATTCGGCGTTTTAAACAACAGCTTTGGTTGCTGCCACAATTTAACAATCTCACTAAAATTTGTTTAGCGTGGCAGCTGCCTGCCGCGGTTAAATTGCCTGATAACTTAGGTACGCTAATAGTCACAGATAAGGGAACCGGATTTCGTGCGCCATTACCAAATGAGCAGGTTACTATTCGATTTGGATTAAAAGGAAATATTAAAATTATTGGTCGTCGTCAGCACGCCAGACGAAGTAAAAAGCTTTGGCAGGAGTTAGGTGTAGCGCCTTGGTTAAGGGAGAGAACGCCTTTAATTTATTATAATGATGAACTTATTGCGGCCGTTGGTGTATTTATTACTCAATCAGGGCAATTTATTCAAGGTCAGTCTGAATTGAAAGTAAAATGGATAACGAATAAAAAAACCTTACTTTTCAAGTAAGGGGTATTATTGTGCAAGTATAATCAAAGTTTCTTTCATTAACCAGAATGATCAATAACGATGTCGCCAATTTCTGGATGACTAAAACTAACAATATGATCTAATCGCAGTTGTTTTTTTTTTCACTAGCAACATCAACAACCAGATATTCAACCTGTTTTTTTTAACAGCAAATCAATTGCTTTGCCTTCAATAATCTCTCCATTATCCAGTTTTATGGTTAACTGAAGACTATGCTGACAAGCGAGTTCTAAATAATCATAGTCATCACAGTTAATTGGTTTGTATTCAGTATCTTTAGACATAATCCCTCACCACTATTGTTAAGTGGCGGTTATTTGCAGCCATTTGTAATTATAAGCATTTACCGCTTAAAGCGCATAATAGTACCATACTTTTTTTTCAACCGAAGAGAGAAAAATTAGCATGACGCTTGCTAATATTTATTGTACTTAATGAAAATCAATAAATGGTTTTAAATATTGTGTAACTAAGTAAAATGATTTGGCGAAAATAACCAAATGTTATTGTAATAGATCTATTTTATCGAATGGATTTTGGAGCGGATAATGAAGCGAAAAGTATTGAATATATTGCTCACAATGAGTGCGATGATCCTTGCTGGTTGCCAGCATAAATTGCCACAATCACATAGCCAAACAATGGATAAAATTTATACTGGCGTACTCCCTTGTACAGATTGTTCAGGTATTGAAACAACAGTTCTTTTCAATCCGAATGGTAAATTTATTGAGCAATTAACCTATTTGGGTAAGGAAGAACAAAAAAATACTTTTTTTACTACAGGAAATTGGACTAAAAAAGGTACTAAATTCTTTTTGATTGATTCTGATGAGCAAAAAACCTATTTTCAACCTAGCATTGATGGTAAAAAATAGAATATCTCGATCAGGAAGGAAATCGAATAGAAAGTAATTTAAATTATACCTTAGAGCAAGTAAAGCCAAATAAAAAGAGCGGGGAATATAGTTATATCGCTGACGCGGCATTATTTAAAGAGTGTAAAAGTGGACGTACTTACAGTGTGAGTAATATCGATTTAGAAAAGGGATATCTGGCAACCGGTATTGAAGCGGGTAAGCCTGTTTATGTCGAAGTTGAGGTTATTACACCATCCGCCCATCAATGGAAGATAGATTGTTTGATGCAACCTTGATCCGGACCGGCGAGGCTAAATTTGATAAATTGCGTACTTGTCACTCTCACTAATTATCAGATATATCAAATGCACAGCTATTTTTGGCAGGGAATTTTGCATCAATAAGGCTGATTAGTTAAGTTTTGTTTTTAGAAAATCAACTATCTCAGCAAGATCAATAAATTCTTTCTCATTATCTCGCCGTTGTTTATATTCAAACTTGTTGTCATTTAAATCACGATCACCGATCACGATGGTATGAGGTATTCCAATAAGCTCCATATCAGCAAACATTACACCAGGCCGTTCTTTGCGATCATCAATAATGACATCAATACCATTGGCTTGCAAGTCACAGTATAGTTTTTCAGCAACTTCTTTAACGCGATAGGATTTATGCATATTCATTGGTAAAATAGCAACTTGGAAAGGTGCGATCGCATCAGACCAAATAATTCCTTTATCATCATGGCTCTGTTCAATTGCTGCTGCTACAATCCGCGTGAAACCGATACCATAACATCCCATCGTTACCGTTTGATTATGGCCATCTTCATTTTGAACGCTGGCCTTCATTGCTTCAGAATATTTGGTTCCTAGTTGAAAAATGTGGCCAACTTCAATTCCACGTTTAATTTGAACAGTTCCTTTACCATCTGGACTAGGATCGCCTTCGACTACATTGCGTAGATCATAAACGTCGGGTAAAGGTAGATCCCGTTGCCAATTGATACCAAAATAGTGTTTATGATCAATATTGGCGCCGGCACTAAAATCACTCATCACGGCAACGCTGCGGTCGATAATCGCTGGTATTGGCAAATTAACCGGGCCTAATGAACCAGGACCTGCATGCAGGATTGCACGTATTTCTTCTTCTGTCGCGAATTTCAGTGGACTTGCAACTAGACGATGTTTTTCTGCTTTGATCTCATTTAATTCATGATCACCACGGATCAATAAGGCAACAAGCTGATGATCACTCTCTTTTGCTGCATTGACAATTAGGGTTTTAACTGTTTTTTCAATAGGTAAATTATGTTGATTAATTAGCTCGGCAATAGTTTTGGCGTCAGGGGTATCGATGAGACGCATATCTTCAGCTGGAGCAGCACGCTCTTCTGTAAGACAAATTGCCTCTGCCAGCTCAATATTAGCGGCATAATCTGAAGCAGTAGAAAAAACAATATTATCTTCACCACTATCAGCTAATACCTGAAATTCATGCGAAGCATTGCCACCAATAGAGCCAGTATCTGCTTGCACTGCCCTAAAATTGAAGCCAATACGGGTAAAGATTGTACTATATGCCTTGTACATTGCATCGTAAGTTTGTTGCAGCGAGTTTTGATCGGTATGAAAAGAATAAGCGTCTTTCATAATAAACTCACGGGAGCGCATCACACCAAAACGTGGCCTTACTTCATCACGAAATTTTGTTTGGATTTGGTAAAGGTTTAACGGCAGCTGCTTATAAGAAGTCACTTCATTACGAATAAGATCGGTAATTACCTCTTCATGAGTCGGACCCAACACAAAAGGTCGTTCGCCACGATCAACAAAACGAAGTAACTCTGGGCCATATTGCTCCCAACGCCCACTTTCTTGCCATAAATCTGCTGGCTGAACTATCGGCATGGAAATCTCAATTGCACCCGCACGATTCATTTCTTCACGAATAATGTTCTCAACTTTGCGCAGCACACGAACACCGGTTGGTAGCCAGTCATATAGTCCTGAAGCAAGTTTACGGATCATACCTGCGCGAAGCATCAGCTTATGACTGACAACTTCTGCGTCGGCGGGAGTCTCTTTTAAAGTAGAGAGAAGATATTGGCTTGTACGCATTATTAGCTTCCATAAACAACGAATTACTTCCAGTTGGTATTAACAACCATTAAAACAAAATTATCCCTTAGTCTACCAGCGAGTTGCTAATGTCTAAAGAGATAACTTAATTTTTTAGCCTATCTATAGCGAGAACGGCAGTGATATTTGCTGAAACCTGCCATTTAACATTAAATCAAGCAAATGGACAGCGTAAATTTTTTCGTCAGCTTCGTTTTTTTATAAGCTGGACATGGATCTTGCGCTAAAACTTGACGAATAAAACGCTCAAGAAAAGGATAGCGGGTTTGTTGCTCAATCAGCTGTTTTTGGGCAGTAGCTGAAAAAACCACTTTCATTTCACTGGCCGGTGCAGCTTGGGCAAATCCAGCCACCGCTTTTGGTAAAGACTCCGGAAATGGCAGATAGGGTTTTATATCAATAACAGGGGTGCCATCAACTAAATCCATACTACCTAAAGCTAAACTTACTTCGTTATCACAGATAATTAAATTTTTGAATTCTATTAATGACATACCTATTGGGTTAGGACGAAATGGAGAACGAGTGGCGAAAACACCCATTTTGGTATTACCACCTAACCGGGGAGGCCTTACTAATGGACGCCAACTTTCATTCATGGTTTGATGAAAAATGAAAATAAGCCAAATATGGCTAAATTGTTCTAATCCACGAACAACATCAGGATGATTATAAGGCAGAAATAGGCACAAATAACCCTGTCCATCATCAATTAAGCATGGTTGTCTCGGGATGGCAAATTTTTCTTTATAAGGTGACTTTATCACCCCGATCACGTTAAATTGAAAATTATTCATTAATAATATTTAGCATAGAGCCTTCACAAATAGCAGTTTGATAACAATCGGGTGTGCTAATTATTTCACAACGGTACAATAGTACGGCATTGGCACCAAGAGAAGAGGCCTTTTTCAGCATGTTTTTTTTCGCGCTATTGGAATACTTACACCTGGAGCTTGTCGATTAGGTTGGCATGAAATACCGGAAACAATATCTAGATCTTTAAATGGTTTACCCAGCAACGCTTCTGTTTTATCAATAATTTTTACCACAGATCGCTTTTGTGGTGATTTTTTTGATAACATTTTTGGGATTTTTTAGCGAGTTATCTGGTTTATTATATTCAGCTGAAGAAAGTACATTACAGCCTGAGATACAGGGTGTAAGAACAACAGAGTAATAGGCGCATATAAATTCCTTATTAAAGAAATCAAATAGAACTGCAAATCAGTTTTAGCCATAATAATAGAAACAATTGACTGTATAAAATTTATAATAAAACCAGCGAATATAATCCTAATCCGCTGGTTTTATTATAATGTCATTTTTTTTTGAGAAAGCGATTACCAGCCAGGGATAGCACCACCGCCAAAAATTTTATTGGCTGTTTCAGCTACTTCTTCGGATTGATAGGCTTTAACAAACTTTTTCACATTTTCATTATCTTTATTATCTTCACGACTCACAATGAGATTTACATAAGGTGAATTTTTGTCCTCTACGAACAATCCATCTTTTGCGGGCGTTAATTTAGGTTCGGCGCTACTAGCCCAAGTTGAATTAATAATCGCTAGTGCAATTTTCGGGTCATCTAAACTACGGGGTAATTGTGGTGCTTCAAGTTCAATAAAGTTCAGCTTTTTTGGATTTTCGGTGATATCCAATATAGTGGGTTGTAAACCGGCACTGGCATTTACTTTGATTAGCCCTTGTTTTTGTAGCAACAATAGTGAACGTCCTAAATTGGTAGGATCATTCGGGATCGCGATTTGGTCGCCATCAGGTAGTTGTTCAATAGATTTAATTTTTTTAGAATAAGCCGCAATAGGATAAATAAAGGTGTTTCCAACAGCGACTAATTTATAATTGTGATCTTTAATTTGTTGCTCTAAATAAGGTTTATGTTGAAATACATTAAGATCAATATCGCTCTTGTCCAGTGATTCATTTGGCAGTACAAAATCATTAAAGGTAACTAATTCAACATCTAGCTGATATTTTTCTTTGGCAACTTTTTGTGCGACTTCAGCCACTGCTAACTCTTTCCCCATAATGACACCCACTTTAATGTGATTAGGTTTTTCTGTTTTTTCACCACAGCCACTAAAAACTAATATGCTTAATAGCGCTGCAACAGCGGGGCTGATTTTTATTTTGATAGACATAATTACCTCTATAAGACTAAATCTTAGTGCTTTTAAACAATAATTTTATTTACGTGTTTTTTCATTACGTGATTACCAACAAATTGAATAATAAAAACTAAAATAATCAGTAAAGCAAGAACCGTATTCATAACAGTAGGGTTATAGGTATAATAGCCGTATTGCATAGCAATCTGACCCAGTCCACCAGAACCCACTGCACCGCCCATTGCAGAGTAACCTACTAACATAATTAAAGTAATGGTCGCTGCGTTGACTAAACCGGGTAAAGATTCAGGCAACAGAATTTTACCAATGATTTGTAGTGGCGTTGCGCCCATTGAGCGTGCAGCTTCAATTAATCCATTGGGGATCTCTAATAGAGTATTTTCAACGATACGGGCAATGAAAGGTGCTGCACCAATAGTTAACGGAACAATCGCGGCCTGAATACCGATAGATGTGCCGACAATTAATTTAGTTAATGGAATAATCCAAACCAATAAAATAATAAATGGAATAGAACGAAACACATTAACCAATGCAGACACTATTCGATAAAGGGTAAGATTTTCCATAACTTGCCCGGGGCGGGTCACATAAAGCAATATGCCAATAGGAAGCCCTAATAAAAACCCCAAAAATCCCGATACAAAAGTCATGATAAGTGTATCTAACGTACCATTTAGTAGCAGAATGATCATTTTTTCAGACATAACCTAAGATCTCCACTTTTACATGGTGCTCTTCTAAAAAAGTAATTGATTTTTCAATACCTTCTTCAAGACCATGAAATTCAGCAAGCATAAAACCAAATTTAACACCACCGGCGTAATCAATTTGTGAGCTCAATATATTGATATCAGTATTAAATTTTCTAACAACCATTGAAATTAATGGTGCATCGACTGACTTACCGGTAAATTCCAATTTCAATAATGGCGATAAATCTGGTGCTGGCACCATCTGCAAACGTGTTTGATAATCTTCAGGAATATCTAATACGAATGTTGATTTAATAAAATTTTGCGCAATTGGTGTCTTAGGATGAGAAAATACCGCACTAACGCTATCTTGTTCTATTAAACGCCCTTCACTGATAATCGCGACTTGATCGCATATACGTTTTACAACATCCATTTCGTGAGTAATAAGTAATATGGTTAAACCTAGACGTCGATTAATATCTTTTAATAGCTCAAGAATAGAACGGGTTGTTGCTGGATCTAATGCACTTGTCGCTTCATCACATAATAATATTTTAGGCGAATTGGCTAAAGCGCGAGCTATAGCAACGCGTTGCTTCTGTCCTCCTGATAGACTGGCTGGATAGGCATCTTTTTTATTTGCTAAACCGACTAGCTTTAATAACTCTGTTACACGTTGATGGATTTCGGCTTTTGGCGTGTTATCTAGTTCTAGAGGCAAGGCAATATTATCGAAAACATTGCGTGATGAAAGTAGATTGAAATGTTGGAAAATCATGCCGATAGTACGACGCATTAAGATTAATTCTTTTTCAGAAAGATCTGTCAACGCTTGCCCATCAATAAATACTTCACCTTTCGTTGGGCGTTCAAGCATATTGACGCAACGAATTAGCGTACTTTTTCCGGCACCGGAAGCACCGATAACTCCATAAATTTGGCCTTGAGGAACATGCAGATTAATATTGGTTAATGCGTGAATTGCATGTGCTCCTTGGTGAAAATTTTTATTAATGTTAGAAAGTCTTATCATTATTGTGATCTACTAAATAATGGAAATAGAGTGGTAAGAAAATTCGACTATATTTAACACGGATGTTAAGGTGTTTAGACGTCTAAGTCAACAAAAATATAAATACGACTCTTGTTCTTATTTAGCTGCTTTTCATATAATGAAGAAAGTTAAATTTAATGGAGTAATGTGGTGAGTCAAAGTATTCCGGCAATTTTCCTCGATCGTGATGGTACTATTAACCTCGATCATGGTTATGTTTATGAAATAGATAATTTTCAGTTTATCGAAGGCGCAATTGAAGCAATGCTTGAATCAAAAAAAAATGGGCTATGCATTGATTCTTGTTACTAATCAATCAGGTATTGCAAGAGGATCCTTCACAGAAGCACAATTTCTTGAACTGACTGAATGGATGGATTGGTCTCTTATTGATCGTGGCGTTGAGCTTGATGGTATTTATTATTGTCCTCATCATCCTGATGCAATTGAACAAAAATATAAACAAATATGCGATTGCCGTAAGCCGAAAGCCGGTATGCTATTGGCAGCGCAAAAACAACTTAATATTAATATGAAGATCTCTTATATGGTGGGCGACAAGCTTTCTGATATGCAAGCCGGTAAAGAAGCGCATATTGGCACTAATGTATTGGTAACTACAGGAAAATTTATCACTGAAGATGATAAGAAGTCTGTTGATTGGATTATAAATAGCCTGGCAGATTTACCTAATAAGAAATAAAAAATCGGCAATAAAAAAGTAACGGTATTGTTCATAAATAAAGCAAATTTATTTTTTTCAAAAAAGTACTTGTACAAAGCTAAAATCAATCTATAATGCCCTCCCGTTAACGCAATTTACTCATCAATTGATGAATAAATAAAAGCGTAAAGGAAAATTAAGGTGAAAAGCGTAATATACGCCACCTCGCGGCCCAGTTTGTACGTTCTTTAACAATTAATCAGACAATCTGTGTGGGCACTCGCAAGACATCATCAAAAAATTATTTGATTTTAAAGTCTTGAAGAGTGACAAAACAGTTAATTCATATATGAACTAATATGTAGTAACGTTATTTTGGTCGGCAGCAGCGAAGGTAATCAAACATCGGCAAAGCGAGTTGAACAAAAGGGCGTTATGGTCAGTAAAACATTCTTTGAGCATGAAGTTTTTAATTGAAGAGTTTGATCATGGCTCAGATTGAACGCTGGCGGCAGGCCTAACACATGCAAGTCGAGCGGCAACAGGAAAAAGCGTTTGCTTCTTTGTCGGCGAGCGGCGGACGGGTGAGTAAAGTATGGGGATCTGGCCGAAGGCGGGGGATAACCACTGGAAACGGAGGTTAATACCGCATAATCTCTAAGAAGCAAAGTGGGGGACCTTATCGGCTTCACACCTTCGGATGAACCCATAAAGATTAGCTAGTAGGTGGGGTAAGGGCTCATCTAGGCGATGATCTCTAGCTGGTCTGAGAGGATGATCAGCCACACTGTGACTGAGACACAGCCCAAACTCCTACGGGGAGGCAGCAGTGGGGGAAATATTGCACAATGAGCGCAAGCCTGATGCAGCGATGCCGAGTGTATGAAGAA
>NZ_OUND01000008.1 GCF_900343025.1 Arsenophonus endosymbiont of Aleurodicus floccissimus
AGGCTTAATTAAGTCATACTTTTGTATTTAATGCAACAATTATTTTCGTAAAAAATAGTTATTAGACACTATGAAAATAATGAGGAGAGTTCTTATTTAAAAAGTAAAGCCAATAAGCGCAAAAAGGAGGGCAATATGGCTTATCGTTCTTTTTCTCTTATTCCTATGCTCAGTGATAACCTGTTATCCGACCGATTTACCCAAATGGATAAGTTGTTTAGCCGAATAACCGGTGAAAAACCGTTATCAGATATTCCGACTTACAATTTATACCAAAAAGATAAAGAGAATCTGGAACTCACAGTAGCGGTTCCTGGTTATAAACAACACGAGTTAGATATATCAGTATTGAATAATAAGCTGACTATCAGCGGCAAAAGTGAAACGGAGAAAGAAGAAGAGAGTAATGATAGCAAAACAGAGAAATGGCTACATAAAGGTATCGAGAAAAAAGGATTTTCGATGAGTTTTGACCTTGGCCATCGTATAAGAATCCAAAATGCCAACTTAGCCGATGGGTTACTAACATTGACTTGTAATTACGAAATACCAGAAGAACAAAAACCACAAAAAATCGCTATTGGTCAAACATCTCAGCCAGAAGTTATTGAGCACAAAAAATAACTTTTAAAGCCCCTAAAATTAGGGGCTTTAAAATAAAAAATCACCGTATTTCTGTTCAAAAAAATAATTAACTTTGTAATCTACTTCACTGGATTTTTTCTTTACTACATCGTAGCAATATTGATTCATCATTCGTTGATCAATATCTTGAGGTTTGGTATTAGCAAACTCAAACATAGAATCAACTCTTAATTCTGTTTTAAGGACAGCATCAGCAATTAGAGCAAGTTTTTCATCCAAACTAATATCTTGATTACCTCCATTTTCTCTTTTTTTCTTTAAAACTTTTGCGCCAATTTTTAACATAACCTTTGGCGTTGATGGGTTAACGATTTCTGCTTTTTTTACTTTATTCGCGCAATAACCGGTTTTTGCGAGCACCGCTTGCCATTCTTTATGCAGCGTCTCAATATCGGTAAAGGTTTTTGCCTTACGGGTGGCTAACCCGGCGGCGCTTTTTTGTTTGGCGGAAGCGGTTTCACCTACTGCCTCAACAACCTCTTTGCGTCTGGATGAAAAAGGTTCGGTTGGCACGCCTTCTATTTCCCATAGGCTATTTTTCCCGTTGAAACAAAAGAAAATCCCTGCTTTTGCAAACTTTCCTTTAGATACTGGCGATAAATAGACCCAAAAGTAATCTGTAAATCGCGGATAATTTCGTTAAATCCATTGCGGTTGATTTTATCCGATGACAATGTTTTCAAGCCTTTCTTATCTGACCAGGTGGCATTGACTAATAAGGCATGGGTATATAAATGAGGGTCGAGATTGCAGTTAGTGGTATGAAGAAAAAGGGCAGCAATTGTATTGCAGGTCATTTCCGTTTATGTGACCCCTTTTGGCATTGTACGGATTGAGCGTATATTTTCAATCTCTTTGAGGGCTGATACCACCGCTTGTTTATGTGCGTCAAGCACCGCAGTATTGCCTTCAACCAGGGCTAATACCGAGACACTTTTGGGGGCAGAAAAGGTTAAATCATAGCCTGGTCGATACTGATTCTTCCCCGTTTTATTAAAGGTTAACTGCGTGCCATCCGGTAGTTTCCCTTTCAGCACCTGACTGAAGGTGTTTCTATCCACCGTACCGGTTAATCCTAATCGTTCAGCGCCTTTACCAAACCACCCAGTCCCTTCTTCACCGACAAAGCAATAGTTATCCTTTTCCTCATAATAGTTGGCACTGGTGGAAGCGCCGCCAATAGTGAGATTTTTAACCGAGAGCATCGATTAAATCTCCTTCTCGGTAGTTTGGGTTTTTCTTAAGTTGATATTGGTTTCTTGTATGTTTTTAACAACATCATTGTTTTTAACAACAGAAATAGGTTCAGTCGCCTTGACACCACTATAGTTAATGGTTTCAATATAATGTGCGGGTTCAGGAAGTGTCATTTCCATCGTTTGAGGGTTGTTGGTCTAGTTTTGATTGCTTTAATCTGATTGGTTGCTCCGACCGGTGACCAGTTTATCTACTTTATTTTCAATCCCCGATTTATTGAGTTCCTGCTCAATCTGGTTATTAAAAATCGCGGATACATCACGCTCAATTTTCCCTGCGGCAATCGTTTCATACTGCTTGTGTTCCAAGGTGAGTTTGACAATCGGCACATCACCCAGAAGCGAGACAAAACACTGCAAATCATTCAGATTCTGAATATCAGAGAAGCTGACAATTTTTTCACGGGTATCTTCTTTGAAGAAGTTCACGCTATCCCGAATAGTATCCACCCCATAGCTATATTGGTCACGGAATTTCAGTAAACGGGTTTTGCCCAGTTCTTTTTGTACCCATTCCGCCACACTGCCACTGGGCGCACGGAAATATAGGGTGGTATTGACCAAATCCCAGATAGCACGCGCTTCATGAGCGTCCTAATTTGCTTCCAGTTGCGAGAAGTTTTGAATACCAATAAGGGTTGCCCCACCAAACTTACAAGCTTCTGAGAGGTAATCGAGAATAACGGACAACTTGTAAAGACTCGGTAGCTCATCTAATATCGTCCAGATACGCCGTTCTCTACTCGGCGGTAATGGCCAGCACGGATTGCATGGAGATATTGAGCCAGGTGCTGATTAACGGCTTTAGGCAGCAAAGGCAGCATGCAAACGACCATCACTGGAGATGAAAATCTAGGCATCTTCATCGGCATTTTGTACCCATTCCCGAATGGAGAAAGGCGGCTTGCCTTCTTTTTCCAATCCCTGACAGTAGCACAAGGCTTTGACATAAGCACTTAACACGGTACGAATGGTCATGGCGGTTTTTTCAATACCGCCATCGACCAGATTAGCCGCTGCAACAATTTTTTAATCGAACGGCCAAAATGCGCGCGCAACAAACAACAGGCGAGCAGACATCAGCCAGAAAGGGTCACCACTTTTGGCATCGGGGAATAATGGCAGCGCAAAGGTTTCAAAATCGGCGCGGTCTTGGCATTCGCGTCATAAATCCCAGTTCGGGCAACGTGCATCCATTGGGTTTAAGATAATATCCTTGCCTTCCTGATAAAAAAGCGGAATAAAGTTATTACCTTTATCGTAGACAATCGCTCTTTTCCGCTGTTTTCTTACCTGCGTTAACAGGTCATTAATGACGGTGCTTTTCACTGTTCCCACTGTGCCATGCAGTCCAATATTCTGTTGTTCCGCTGTTTTCAACCAGGTGTAAATCGCCAATTTTAAGCGGTGAGAGCTTGCCTTTGGCTTTTAAGAATCGGTTAATCTCTTTTACTGACCCTGCCAGATAACGACCGTCGATAATCTCATTTTTCCGTTGCTGAGCGCCTTTTTTACCTAACCACCAGAACACCGCAACAATCAGACCAACAAAGGTAAAGGAGGGGCGACACCCCACACCCAGAACGCCGCTTCTTTCAATAAGATATAGCAATGAATAAAATATCTATCGAGGCGCACCTCTTGGGCGGTTTTTCAAATTCAACCACCTGACCGGTTCTGGGGTTTAACCAGTGAAAGGTGAGGGTGCCGCCTTCATTGGTGCCAATCGCTTCCTATAGAGGTAGGACAAGTGTGTCCATTGCCCAATAAGCTAACCCGCGTATCATCTTCTCGATAGGGATTTACTAGGCGATGGTGGAAAAAAGACCATCACCGTGGCGATAATTACCCAGAAAGCCACGATATTGTCTATCTGCATAAACATCGCGACCATGTATTTAATCACCTGACCGCCCTGGGTCATGTTTCTGGCATCAAGACTCATAATCAGATGCTCCTTAGTGATAGGAAGCCCAATTTTTTATTAATAAAGTGACGTTAACTGAGCTTTTATTATCAGATGGTCAGAAAATTAAAGAATATTGGCGATACTTTTGGCTAACTGGTTTTTCAGTTCCGGTTTTGCTTCTTCAAATTTCAGGTTCACCTTGTTGGCATTGGAAACCATGCGCGTCTGGTATTTATAACGGTTGGTAGTTTCGGTGCTGGTCTGCAATTAAGAACCGGAGGTACCCTGTTTAAGACGTGCGATATCATTTACCGTCACATTATTGTTTTTACTTAATGCGCTAATCTGCAAATCGGTGATCATGGTGTAATTCACATCTTCCACCATCGCATCGACCGCGGCTCCAACCAGACCAGCGGCTAATCCAACACCTAATGCGCCACCAGTGGAATCGACGTTATAAGCCATCGTCCTTGCGCCTACCGCTGCGCCTTCATAACCTTGCAATAAAAGCGTTGGGCATCTCTTAAGTCCATCTTATCAGCCTTTAACACGTTGGCATGTATACAGTAATAGGCGGTATTAGGATTATTCACCACCGTATAGCCTTTGGCTTCAACTGCTTTTCGAATCAGGTTCGGTAAACCAGACATCTCTTTATCGGACGTATTTTTGATTTGCAGGTAAAAGGTTTTCTAGGAAGCAGGGTCTAACCAGATGGTTTCACTCATTTGGGTTTTTACTTCCAAATTACGTTTTTTAACTGCCGTGCTGACTGCACTACAACCAGTCATGGCTAATGAAGTTGAGATGAAACTGACCAAAATTAAACACTTAATCATCGCTGACACCATAGGGATTACCACTTGCATCAAGACCACCACACATAGGAAGCCCTGTAGCAGGATTATAATCAAAGTCATCATTTAATATATTATGCGAATTATTATTAGCATTGAATTTGATAAAAACACAGCCATAACTAATAAAATAAAACAGAAGGTAATAGGTAATACATAAAGCTCATCGATCACCGAATCAGTATTTTTTGGTGTTATATTTAGGTGTTCTTTTAAGAAAATAAGCATTATTCCAATACAAAATATTCCAATTACCCCCGTTTTTATTACTTTGTTATAGGTTTTCCAGTTTTTTGCAGTAAAAAAAAGAAAACCACAAACTGTTATGATTGACATACTAATCATAGAAAAGGTCTATTTAAAGAAGAACAAACATAATGCTTCCAGCGTAATTATCATGATGATAAAGGTTAAAAATTTCATCCCCCCCCCTTCTCTTCATATCTATTAATATTAGTCGATTTTTCCTTATTTATCGCCTTTTCATTGGCGATTATTCTATCCTGGGTGGGTTTGGACGTTGTGGCCAAAATCGGTTTTTTTTTGCTCGTATTGCTTTTGCGTATTCACCGGTATTGGCTTCTGCAGATTCAATCAAACTAACCGTGTTTCTTTCACCCATTTCTGGGTTAATGATGGTTTGGTGTTGCCGAATCTGGCCTTTATTTGCCATTTTTTCCAATTGCTCGGCACTTTGATTAAAACCAGCTGGATTATATTGGCTAGCATGATGAGGTACCTGCATACCCTGATAATGACTGGTGACTACTGTTTGACTGGCAAAATGATTATGGCGAATATCTTCCGCAATCCGATCGCTGAATTGACTCACCAGTACTTCACGTTGTGCCTTGACTTCACCTAAACGGCGAATAAGCAAACTGGGTAAACTCCTGCTCCAAGCGATGTGAAGCGCTTAGGCGTTCGGTTTCGGTTAAATTGGCTTGTTCAGAGATCGTTTGCTCTTTGGTTTGACTTGCGGTAAATCCGGCTAACATCATTATCGGTCATGTTTCTTATCACTGATGCGGATTGGCTGGCAGAAAAATCTCTGGCTACCTGCAGATCTTCTGAGGTTTTATTGCTTTTTGACGCAGAGTCTGTGTTCTTGTCTGTCCATGTATGTCTATAAGAAGCTTCTCCTTTCGCTTATAAAGCACCTTTACTGCCACTAAGACTACCTGATATACCCAAAGAAACATTATCTATTCTGTCCGTGGAAGTTATATCCTCTCGTGACGTACTGTTATTTGATGAAAGAGAAGATTTCGCTTGCTCTGATTGTCGTTGGATATCTTCAATAGCTTGACGCTGTTGACCCGTTAGCCCGCTTTCAAATGACCCTTGCTTGTTAAACTGGTTACTTAACGCGGTTGAGATATTGTAGGTGTCCGAAATCGCGCTTTTTAAGCCCTGATGGTAGCTTTCGGTCTCACGGTGTTGACTGTTTAAGACTTTGCTGAAGCTGGTATCGAGCATCGAATTGGTGTCTAAACTAAACGGCAGTTTTGAGATGGCTTATGTGGTATCAACAATATGCTGACCACTTTGGGTTGTGCTAATCACAGCACCATTATCGATTTGTTGACTGAAAAGTCCCGCTTTGTAACTGCGGTTTAAATCGGTTTTAAAGCCGTTGATATTTTCCACCTACATATTGGCCATGCTGTAATTGCCGCCTGCCACCGCGGACACATCCGCGGTCGTTGCCCCTGCCAGGGTGTTACCCAGATAAGAGCCGGCACTGGCAATCTGTTGACCCAGTAAGGTGAATAGTTTTAAACTCAAAAACGGAATCGACATCATCATCCAGCCGGCAATCCCCGCGGTGGTGCTGCCTGTTTGGGTCAGTCTGTCCAGATTCGAGAAGGTCACACTTTCCCCACTTAAGGTGGTGGCCATCATAAAATTATAAATGTGGTTAAAGATAGCAAACATCACCGGCCATAACATCAGGCTGCCCATGATGTTAAGGTAATTAATGATGACTTTGTAGGTAATTTCTCGCACAAAAAGCGCTAATGCCATAATCGGAAAAAGCGAAATACACAACAGCATCAACACCGTATTAAGTTGCGGTAGCATTTCACTGACCTGTTCGGATAATCGCATTTTGGCTAGCGAATTGTTCGATGGTAATGAGATTTAACCCTGAGTGGTCATTCATCGCTGCTGCATAGGTGTTAAAGCCTTTTCTCAAGCCCGCTATCATGATGTTCTGTTTTAAAATATCGGCAGCAGATTGGCTTGCTTTCATAGAGTAGTTGTAGCTACCTTCAAGCATATGCGGTAATACCGCCGAGGCATCGTGTCGGCCTGGAAAGAGTTTACGCGCATAAAACATCAGCGTGCTGCCACTTCCTGTGATATCTAAATTAAACAGCGATTTGAGTTTCACCGTGGCTTGCTGACAGGTCATAAACTGACTGCGTGCAGCTTCGGTGTTTTCAGTCCCAACCTGATAGTAAATCCCTCTTAAGGGGCTGGGTTTGGAAAATATCAGACTATAAATATCGCGGGTATTGAGTAGCTGGCTTACATTGTATTTATGATTCAGCTGAATATCGGAAATGACACAGTTTTTGACGTATTCACTGAAATTGGCGTTAATTTCAGGACTATGGCTGTGAAAGGTTAACGATTTCTGCATCAATTTCTGGCCAAACATCAAGCCGGTTTTGCTGTAGGCGACACTGTCGGGGAGATGGAAAAATCATCATAGAAGCTCGCCACGGAATGGCAGATGCCGGTAAGTAGCTAAAGTGGGGTAGCCAGTCCAACCGGGACATTATCCACCCAATTGATTTTATCCGGTCTCGTTAAGTCATTGACCACCAAGGTGACTTTGGGCGTGAGCAATTAAGGTTTGGGTCACCATATCGCCGCCACTAATAAACCAGGTATCTAACACCATTTACCCTCCAAACTGATAGTTGCTCATCAATCGGGAAGATAAACCAGATAGGAGTTGCTGGCGCAAATAGTGCAAATTACGCTCAAGCTCCAGCAGATGATTTTGATTAATGCGCATTTTGGTTAAGCGTTGTGCCATTTTCTCGTGTACGGTATTAAGGCTCCCAGCGCTAGCCACCTCCACCAAATCAATCAGACCGTCGATATAGCTGACCACCATGTCGCTGGCGATATACTCTCAGCAAGCGACGTGACAATCGATTCATCAAGGCTTAATGAGGCACTGTCAATCACGTAGCGCGGGATTTGTACGCGCGTACTGCCAATCAAGGCTGTCTCCTTGTCGGTTAATGCCATATCGCTTGTGGATTTTTT
Organism: Arsenophonus endosymbiont of Aleurodicus floccissimus; assembly: GCF_900343025.1. Classification (GTDB taxonomy): domain Bacteria; phylum Pseudomonadota; class Gammaproteobacteria; order Enterobacterales; family Enterobacteriaceae; genus Arsenophonus. The sequence continues at coordinate 7,959 of NZ_OUND01000008.1, forward strand.
AAACAGGCTTGACAACAACGTTTGGATTTGTGCTATCATGCCATGGCTGGCGGTCACTGTGATTTTGCTCCTCGCGGGCTTTAGGCACTGCGTGACATTGTCACAACGATAAACCTCCGTTGTGCCACCCTTTAAAATCGCGTCCATTACGCTGTCACTTGCTCCTAGCCCTGGCAAAACCGATAACTCTCCCAAATTGCCATAAATCACGGCGCCTACCAGCGACATCATCAGCTCCTTTAATTCTCTATCACTACTGATAAACTGATTGATTTTCTCAAACTCACTCCACGTTAAATTGCGATTACGCGGTATCCGCTTTTGCTCTTCTGCATTCGCATGGTTAAACACTTTATTGCTTTCATTGCCCACGCCACAACCCTTGGCTGGACGCTGCCCAATCAGCAAAAACGCGAGGGTTACCCCGCGATATCCTGACAAATATGTTGTGTGTTGGTCTGATTTTTTGGCGCGCGGCCACCGATAATGCCTTGAACGGCCTGACAGTTGGAGATATTGGTGGTGTTGATATCAGTGGCCAGCTTCTTCAGGTGCTTTGACTTGCGGCAGCGCGGTTTCTAACACCAGGTCAAAGGCGTAACCGGCGGCATTACTTAAAATCTGTTTGGCCATCACTTTTATCTGGTCGGAGTTAATGAAGCTAAATGATCCCAGATAAGCATCAATGCCCCCACAACCGGATTTCACTTCGGGTAAGGTGCCCGAGATAAGCTGGATTTGGCTGACTGGGTTGCGCAGAAACAGCGACAGCGACCAACCCGTTAAATACCCTGCCGCCTGCCCCTGCCAGGCCGCCGCTTGGGTAACATTTGCGCCACTGACGCTATCGAGCTCTTGGAAGAACTTGTTTAAATCTTCATTGATACCCGCTTGCGCTGTAGCATCAAACAGCATCAGGGCGATTATTGGATTGCGGTTTTTCATTACAATACTCCAATTTTTCAGCAAGCAGAAAAGATTGTTCAAGTCGGTCAACGAAGGCCGTAGCGTTCAGCATGCCTTGCGAAAACGGAATAGCGACCAGGGTTTGGGTGTTAACAATAAAATCGGTGGGCGTCACCTGCGGTAATTCAGGGAAGAGCTCACCAATGACTTCAGGCGTTACCGGTAATACGTTGGTAAAGCTACTATCACCCTACCCGTCAAAACTGTACACAAAGACCGGCAGGTTAAATTGCTCAGCGACGCTACCGAGAACCGGGTTAAACTGCTGGCAATACTGACAATCCGATTTCATAAAATGCACGATTTGCCAATGAGTAATGTTAAGTACCTTTCCGTTTGATAAGCGAAAGGTCCGGAGCTTCGCTTTTTGCGCTATTCGCTGTTGCGTTGTGTCATTCCATACCGCCGTCTTGTGCTTTTCGAGTGCTGCGATTTCATCGAGCGTACCGGCGGCAATCGATAATGTCAGCATCAGCAATAAAAATGAAAGTATCGTTTTCATGGTTAATCCCTCGGCGCAAAATCAGTGACACGGTTTAACAGGTGTTTGGCTAAATCATCCTGACTGATAAAGCCATAGGCCAGTGGATGATAGGCTCCCCGTTGTTGGGTCTACCAAAAAGAGTGCGGGGAAATAGCGAATTTGCATTTTTGCTGCTTGTCCTCGGTTTTTCTGGCTATGAAATAACTAGGGGATTATCACACCATCAACACTAATGGGCATCACCGCCATCTGGTATTGCCGGGCAAATTCCTGCACCGCCTTCGCTAATTGGGTGTCCAACAGTACCTTGGTCGCGATAGAAGAAACAGATCCCATAGCGTTCATTGACCGCTTTAATTGCACTGGCTTGGGCTTTACGCTCGCTCGCGTAAGACAAGGTTGCAGTCACGTTATAATGGGAATAACGGTTGTTGTAATCGAGTTCCGGTTTCAGTAATAGCACCTTCTGCCAGGTGGCTGAGAACTGGCTGACGTTATCCGACCAGTAGCTTTAAACGCTATCAAGCGCGCGACTTTCTCCGGCGATTCTGGATCGAGTACCGCTGGCATTGCGCAATTCATCGCCCAGGGCTTTGATTTTTTGCATAGTTTCCACGACTGAGGGCGGTTTTTGTGGTGATGACTGTGATTCCTGCGTTTCCTGTTGCGGTGCGGGTTCGTTATACCATTGCTAACCGGCCGCAGGGGAATAGTGATAGCTATCATCGGGCTTTGCGGTCACTACCGCCGATAACAACAAGCAACCTAACAGGGCGTGTTTTATGATTTTCGCCCCTGTAATTCGCTTTTAATCTGCTAGCTGATTTTCTCAGTAAGCTTTTTGCTATCCGGTAGCGTTGTTTTGCTATTAAGCTCATCATAAAATTCAGTGAAATCGAGCGTATCAAATTTAACTTGTTGCAACTCGTCAATGGTCAGTCCGCGACAATCGGGATGCTTGTCGCTACCGAATCCCACACCTAATTGACCACCCCGACCTTGGGCTTGCACAATCTGCGCGAGTTTGCTGTCAAACACGCAATAGCTGTGCTTTTTACGCAAACACACCCCTAGCACGTCTTCAGCGCAAAATTCCCCCACATCGACCGCCAACCCTTTTTCTTTGGCTTTACCAATCGCCGTTTTACGACAGGCCATCGGTTTACCAGTAAAGGCGCTGATATTTTCACCCTACCCACTGATATCTTTATCGGCTTTAGCGAGTGCTGCCAATTGCGATACCGCCTCACCAAAATCATTGTTTTTACCGGATGCAATGGCCACACATTTGCCGTCTGAGCCGCCACAAAGAAAACCTTCCCCCTGTGTGGTTTGCTGGCACTGGAATTTCACCGATTCCTTGACGCACAAATTGCCGATTTTCTGCAAACACTGGCGCGACCCTTTACTGCAATTCGGGTCTTTCTCCCAACGACCACAGGTATTATCATCCCTTTCAAAAACCACCCACTCCTCGGATTGTTGCCAGTAAGGGAGCGTGACAGGATAACGTTTGCCGTCTTTAACGACATAACAGGTCTCCCCTTTTTGACTGTACCAGGTTTTAGCTTTGACGGCATTGGCTTTATCAACTGGGCAGTTCACTGTCCAAACGACTTTTGGATGCCAGATTGTTTCGTTGACTTTTACGGTAAAGGGTAAGGTTAATTTGGCGGGGATATTAAAGTGATATCTTTTCGATCTATCTCTATTTTTGCGTGAAAATAGGATGGGTCGACTTTGACTGAATTTTCGGTCAGTAATATTCAGTTCTCCACTAAGCGTCTGTCTTGACTCAACCCAATAAAAAATCACTGTCAAGCCCTGAAATTTCCATGCCGTCGTAGCAACGGTAACAAGCTGGGTGAGAGTAAGTTACTTTTTCTATCGTGCCATCCACATCCGGCGTGATAACCACAACAAACCGCCTCCCTTCCTTGTGATAAGGCAAGCTTCGCAATTGATATTTCCGCGTGACAGTTCTGGTTTACGTTTCACTTGTCCACTCAACGCTTGCTGTATTGGTACAGGTACTGACTATCGTTTTCCCCCGCTCACAAACATGCTCTTTAAACCTCGACTGGCTAATGTTTTTTTGCTGCATTGCTCAGCGTTGAATACTGTGATACCTTCAGCATTTTCTTGTATCGTCTGAGTATTTTTCACCATATCCGATTGCCAGTTGATTTTATCTTTGGAATTGTTGATATAGGTTTCACGGGCGAGTTTACCTAATTCACCGTCATTAAGGGCCTGATTGGCAGCATTGCCTATTTTTGGATGAATGTTGATAAAAATCGGCCTCATTCGGGTTGGCGGTAAAATTAGGGAGTTCTTTTTGTGGCTGAAAATCCTTTAGCGCAGATTCAGTCTGCTTTTGCGTTTGTTCAGCGAGGTCATATCCCTCTTTCGCCGCATTATCCATATTGTTGGTAGAATCCGTCATCGCAAGGATAAGGAGTGTCACGGTTAGTGTTTTATTCATCCTGGCACGCTCTATGACGATTAATCTGCGTTAATCCTTTACCAACGCCACTGAGGCCCCATACAGGATATCAAAATCCTTGCCACAGCGTTTAACCAGCGCAGGGATTTGGGTAATGCCATAGTTATCAAAGCGCAGCGGGTCAATTTGAATACCCGCTACCTGATATTTTTGCATCAGATTGAGCAGGTAACGCGCCGTTTTTTCCATACTGTTGTCAATCAGGTCATTAAAATAGACTGGAATTCCTTTTACCTGCGCCGATTTTAATAGTGGCAATAACGTTTTTTCAGGGATGCTGGATGATAAAAATAAGCGGTTTCTTGCTGTACGCTTGCTAATGGCATACCCTTTTCTGCTTGTGTAGTGGCTGAAGCCAGCAAAATTAATAGAAAATAATGGTAGTTTTCGCATTTTCATCCTCTTAAAGCACCACACAGTTGCGTTTTTCCCACACCAGATAGCCGTAGTTCTTTTTGGTATTGGGCATTTCTTTACCAGTTTGCCAGCGAATGACACTGCGACCGGTGGGATGACACTGATTGACATCCGGTACGGGATTGACCATCTGATAGCGGTAACGGCTTTTCAGCATAATCACGGTCGGGTATTCCTGACACACTGCCTTGTTTTCGCCGATAGTGTCCCAAATCATGCCCTGGTGATGTAATTTGAAATTTATGCGTTCGGTAAGCACCAACGTACTATTAATGCCGCTGCTTTCGGAATAAATACTGCCCGTAAAAGAGATACATGGAGCCATGTTAACTCGCGCACCAAAAGAGCGCATCGAGTGGCAAGCGGGCTTCACTAGCAATCGCATCCGCAGCACAGGCTAGCTGGGCAATGCTGTTGCCAAATAGCAGCGCCTCTGGATTGGTAAAAAGTGCCAGATTGTCGTCCATCCACATCGGGTCGAGTTCAGAAAGATACCCAATGTCATATTCCCCACCTCGCATGCAGCCAATGGCGGTTAAGATATTGCGCCAGCTAATCAAAGGATATTTTTACCAGTGAACGTGATGCATCCCGCTTGGATTTTCATTCGCGCCTTTTGTCCCTTTTCCCATACAATCTGCCCAATCGGGATAGTGAAACCACCCATATTGACCATGCACATCGGTCATAGCAAACGGCTCCCAGAAAACTATCGTAAGGCCAATGCGCTGAAATAACGGCGGTGGTGCAGGACATAACTGAATTGGGGAGGAGGGATTGCGCGTATCCCGCAGTTCACTGCTATTTAAGCTGATATTGCCAAGGCTAATCGGAAACAAACAGCGCCAGCAGATATCGGTAATGGGATTGAACCAGAGACCCTCACACAATGACGCTTTTGCCGATAGCATCGGAGTTAGTAGCAAAAAAGCAAACAATAAGTGCAAAAGTCGCGTTTTCATTATTCGCCTCGCTTCGCTTTTTCAATGGCAGCCAATAACGTTTTTTCATCGACAACACAAGTCAACTTCGTTGCGTTGCTTACGTCTGGGTTTTTGGTGGCAGTCACAATGAAAGCGGCAGTGGTTTTTATATTTAACACTTCCAGGTAATGTCTGGTTTGTCTGGCTATTTTGTCGCTGAATACATCCCATCCCAAAAATTCATCTTTCGTGCCAGCAAACGCAATCCCCACCCCAAACATCGCTTCTTTTACCGATTGACCCTTAAATAGCTGGCTAAAATAGTGCGTAAAGGCAGCCTCTCCCTGCAATATCCATACCTTTTGTTCAGCCTGTGCCGCCAGGCGAGAATCAGACGAATTTCCCTTGTGTATTTTTAAATACCACGCGAATATCGGGGTGTTTTTTGCCAGCGTTAATACAATCGGCGCCATTTTTTTACAATCGGCACAGGCATAGTTATAAACCGCGTTAAGGCTGACGCTCCCTTTCGCATTGATTACCGGCGTCATACCGCCATAATTTGTCATAATTTGTTCAATTGCGCTTTTTTTTTGGCTTCTTCCGCGGTCAGCGCTTTACAACCTTTGGGCGTACATCGTGTTGTTTCGGCCAATACCGCAACCGGTAACAGTAATGCGCTCATTAATAAACCCACGGTGATACTGCTTTTCATAAAATCTCCTGCTTTTGTATTCTGATTTAAACCTGACGGTTCAAACCCACTCATTTCACTGCCACCTCAGTAATTCTGAGTAAGGATTGATTCGGCATTTCATCCACTACACTGGGTAATTTCTCAATGCCAAACCGGTTAACCAAAACATCGCCCTGGTCAAAGTAGATACGCTAATTTAAGATCTCCGCGGCGGTTTTAATATTTCCGTTCACCAAAATGATTTTGTTAATAGCGGTCGCGGGTTTTTGTGTTGCTATCCAGGCAAGCTGTTTTTTATCATCACCATCAATGAAATAGAGCATTTCATTAAAACGGGTGATATCAAAGGGATTCACCTTATGCCCTTTGCGCGCAAAAATGGTGCCCTTGTGGTCACGAATATCTTTGGTGACGGTGAAACTGGGGTCAAACGTCCGCGTGGTATTTTTTAGCGCTTTTGTTAGTCCCTGAACTGGCTCCGACCGCTCGGCATTTTTTGTTACCCGTTCACGCCATTCATGGTGAATTTTTTCCTCGTTGCCTAAAAAAACACTTTCAACCTGCTCCTCTATCACGGTAAGGAGATTTTGTTCAGCTATCCCTCATACATCACCAAACGTGCCGATTTCAGTTGCCAAACTTCCCGCACTGAAACTTATCAAAAGACCGACAAAAGGCAGCCACTTATTCATGATTTTTCATCGCCTCGACAATTTTTTGCTAGATATTAGCCGTTTTATCCACTACCCCCTGCCATCACCGCACAGCTCACCAATATTAACGTGTTACCTTTAGCTTCTTTTTCTAAAACAGCCTTCAAGGTGTTGTTGTATTTCGCAATGAGTTAGTCTTTTTGCACCTCCGTTAAATCCAGTTTGCTCACTTGCACTAAAAAACGGTCAGTGGTCTTCTTCATATCAAAAGTGACAATGTTCGTCGGCGGAAAAAACTAGTATTGTGCGGAAATAATCAGCAGAGCACCTAATAAGCTCCCCGTGATAAAATTAATAATGGCGGCTGTTTTCATGCGCTTAGGCCTTTTTGACGGGCTTTTTCAGCGCACTCAGCTTCGTCGTCACGCCTAATATGGCAAATAAACCTGAAATCTCTAACGCCGATTGCCCTAAAGAAAGGAAAAATATCAGCGGTAAGGGCAGATTGACATTAGCGGCGAACAATTGAATTTGACTGACATCCGGTCCGAGATTGCAAGCAGTCAATTCAACCATCCATTTGAAATCGGGGTTAGGCTTTAACCAGACGGTGACCCAACGAGGTTTGGTTGATTTTTAGAAGTAATATTCAACCATTTCTAATCCCAAACAAAAAATACCTAAAATCCAGAGTACCTAAGTCATTCCCCACACAAACGCGATGATCTGAAGGTCGGGATTTTATTTTGTTAGTTGGGTGACAGTGTTGAACGATATCCCGCCTGCACCTACCCCAACGGTATAAAAACAAGACACCAACAGAATGAAAAACCAAGCGAAAGTGAAGGTGATCGCTTTCCTTATTGCATGCGTTTTCGTTAATCCTGTGGGTAATGCAATTATTTTTTTGCATTTGGGTTTCTCCAAAAAATTAATCGGTTAAGGTGATGACAGTTGCTTCCTAAAGCCCTATTCCATGGTATGTTTGGGTAATATCCCGAATACTTGTTGAAATCATGAAAAATTCAGTGATCATCGCTACTACTAGCATCCCGTAAATTACCCAGCGCCACGTTGACTGGGGATGTAACTTGAGAAGCACACACAACAATGCAATGATTATCAACGCCGTGATGATTATGATGTCCAATCCACTTCTCCTCCCTCACGGTTTCACCTGTTTTAATTTCGCTAATAACACAGGGCTTTCTTTTGTGCCATTTCAAAAATAATGTCATTGATGTTTGCACCTTCTTTTAGGCGTTTTTCCCGATAGGTAAAATCATCGCCTCGGGAAGAAAAAAGCCCATTACTTAACGGGTCGAGCATCAATCGATGAAAACTGCTGTAACCGCCAACGCTTAAATGCACGGCACTAAACCCTGCTCGACTGGCAGGGGGAAATTTTTAAATTAATGCCCATTCCATCTCGTTAAAAGTAGAGGGTTCTTCTTTCTGGAAAGTGGTAAAGGCTTTTACGTCTTGCATCATGGTAAATTTAAAGCTGCTATTGTCATAACACGCTAGTGACGTGGTGCTGAGGTTTTTATCACGGATACCCTGGGTCAAGGTACCAAATGAACCATTATGTTTACGAGCGGTACTCGATAAAAGCTCTGACTTTGGGGCTTTCGGCATCCAGCAGTTTCCAGCCTTCATCAATGATGTTCATCTTGCGTAAGCTACGCGGCGTGTTGTACATCAGGTTTTCTGACCAAAGCATTAGCGTAAATGGCACCGCCATTAACAAATGCCGATTGGCTTTCAGTCCCCCAAGTTCGGTGACCACAAAGCGCATATCAGGTTTTAAAGTCGGCTCACTGCTGTTAAAGTATTTGCCGTATATCCCTTTGGTGGTGTATTTATTGAGTAGTACCAGAATTTCATCGATGCGACCGGTGATACGACTGGCCTCCTGGATTTTCCGGCGATGGTTTTTAAGATATTCCACCACATCATCGATACGCATATCCTGTTTTTTGTCCGGCTAGGATTCAGTGATAGCTTCCAGCATCAACGATTCATGCACTTCATCCATTAATCCATTAAGGCTGGCCAGAATGCACAACTGGTCACGAATGCGCTCGGCACTCAAGGTGATATCGGTGATATCGGCAAACGGATTAAAGCGCAATGTTCTCCGTTAATGTAGGTATCCCCGACACTCTAGCAAAAGGCTTTGTAACTATCCCCGATATCAAAGATGGACGAATACCCATCACTATCTAACACTTGTCTCGCAATCGTTTGTGCCAGCACCGATTTCCCCGCCCCTGCGGTACCGGATGCAAACCAGTTAAAGTTAGTATTAGGCAAGCTGCCATCAAAAATATCCAGAAAAGCCAGTTAATGGCGGTAACTCGGTAACACTATCCCCGCCTGAATGAGTTTGTTATCAGCGATAATCGGCATGAGATTGACCGCCTGAAAAGACTCTGCACGCTGAATTGCACCGGTTTTTAAAAAGTCTTTCCAGAGCTTCGGATTATCGCCCACCGAGAAAGGTAGGTGACCCAGGAAATTACGCATCTATACTAAATCCGCCCTCACCATATTGAGTCCCTGCATGGCAAACGCTTTTTTGGCTGCTTCCTTTTCATCATCACGACAAATAGGGTGACCCCAAAGTAATAACCGGACAGCAAGCCTTCGCGCAAGTGTTTCCATTCCGCGTGCTAGCATTTGGTTGAGGGAATATATTTGGCGTAGGAGGAGGCGACCTTTTGCTCTAAATTCAAGAAATTCTTATTGGCTTCACCCTGACTACGGGACTGATCTTTGGTTTGAATGATAAAACTCATCACAAACGGGCAACGGATGCCGTTTTGCCAGAGATAGTGCTCTCTGGGATTACTGTCGAGATTAAAGTGAATAGCCCGGGTGGAAAACGGTTCATCTTCTTCATTGCGACCGGTAATTTCGATATAGCCAGTCTTAAACCAGTAGCAGGTGTTGCTCTGCACAATCTGATGATTAATACCTTTGTCTTCTATCCACTCAGCGTCGTGTGAGGTTAATCTTTCTGTATCAGGGTTAATCATTTCCCTCATCATCTGCAAAAAGCGCGCAATTGACGCATTTTCTGCATGAATGTCAGAGGCATTGAGTGCACTTAACAGATTACGCCGAATTTCACGGATTAAGTAAACTTAAGGCCATCAGGCGAAGATAATGAGCGTCACCACGTGTGCCGTAAAAACTAAAGCCTTTATGGTCAACCATGGGGGTAATAATCGTTTGATGATTATCAAGAAGCTGAAAAGTCAACTCTCTGTTTTGCTTCAGCGATTGGTAACAAATTCTCAGACTGAGCACCGTTATCACCGCACAGGCCACAACTCCAATAGCCAGTTGTTTTTGTGATGACTTACGCAGTTGATAATCCATGCTCGCGCCTCACGCTATCCAGTACCGTTTGAAACTCTCGGGTAAAACAGTGATAAAAAAACGCATAATCGAGGTCGGTAAACACCAGTACGCCAGCCCCAACAGATAACTTGACCCTTTCCTTTGCCTTGTTTAAGACGACGAAGTCCAATAAAGGCTGAGGGCTAATGGCTGGGGCAAATATCCACATATTAACAAAAATCGCACAGCCAATAAGGGGTAAATAAACCACCACCTCATCCATCGGCAACCCACAAAAACGGCGCTGATGCGTCAGTGTGGTCGGAAACTGATAGCGAGAAACGGCATCCATTTAAATCAACCCAAAGACCACGTTAACAAACACAATCACCGCGGCAATCCCACCAAAGACCGCTAGATTCTTGGTTTTTACATAAGCAAAAATTACAGCCAAAATTTCGAGTACGTACAAAATCCAGACAACGGTCTAGCCTTTTCCAAAATTGCTTTTCACTACATCCTTGCCGCCACTGAACAAATCCCCTGTTGTTGGCGGATCGGCATAGACCCGCATGGCAGAAAATAGCATTAATATTCCGAAAAACGTCATCGTTAATAATGATTTTTGTTGTTTTAACACTTTGCGGATAGCTACCGCACCCACAGTGAAAGGGTTTTTTAGGCATGAAGTGACTTTGCCGTTCATTTAAGTCTCCTTAAAACGGTTAATGATTAAATTAAATAAAAACTTAACGTGGTGCCGTGATAATTCTTAATAACAGTTATAGATTGCTAATCTAATCGTTTTTTCATTATCAATAATCCTTAATTTATAATATTAATTTAATTTTATTAGTTCATTTGAATTAAACAAATAGCCAAAGTAGCTACAAATATATTAGCTAGCAAAAAACAAAAAATATAAATAATCGACAAATCAGAAGAAGTCTGAAAATTCTGACTCTTTTATTTCAAAGTCAGAATGTGATAGAGATTAAATTTTAGTTAAAAGACAACTTACTTCACAAAAAATTCAAGAAATAGATGAATTTTATTTAGTAATGATGGGGTGTGATAAAGATCTGAGGTGAATATATCTCTATTTTATATTTAAGTTGTTAACTTAATATTTGATACTTTAGCTAACTTACTTGGGTGATACATTATTTTTTGACTATCATAAGTGAATAGAATTTTTTTTAAATTCACTTTAAATCTCATTGAGTCTACTACTTTATTTAAATCAATTTGTCTTCCTTTGAAGATTTCGTTGTTCAGTTCATCGTAATTAATAAACCTATTTTCATTCTTGGCTAAATAATTAAAAATCTTATTATCATAATTCCCTCTCTGAAGGAAACTATGATAATAAAGTTATTTATGAACACTCTCCGATTTTTTCTATCGTATACAATACGATAATTGATATCCTGTTTTTTTGATTAAAAACAATAATTAATAATATAAAATTTAATAAAATAAAGAGTGCTACTAAATAAAACATTATTTATGTTCTGCCAACGCTAATGTTTTTTCTACCAATTTATCTATCCCTTGATGAGCCTCATTAATATTATTAGCTAACATATAAGCAGGTGTAGAGACAATTTTGTTTTCGTTATCAACAACCACATCAGCAACCCCACAATTAACTGGAGATCCTCCTAGACTCTTTATAATATCATTTGTATCTTTATCGTTACCTATTGTTAATTTTATATTTTTTTCGTAAATAATTGGTAATAATGCAGGACCAATACAAATATAACCAACAGCCTTTCCTATAAAACTTTGACAAATCTTCAAAAGATCAGGTTGTAATTTGAAATTACTACCTTCAAATGCAAAGGTTGATAGATTTTTAGCAACCCCAAACCCACCAGGTACAATAAGTGCACCAAAATTCGAAGAATCACATTCTGTAATAGGCTTTACTTTCCCTCTTACTATACGGGCTGATTCAATTAAAACGTTTCTTTTTTCAGACGTTTGCTCACCTGTTAAATGATTGACAACATGATATTGTTCTATATCAGGAGCAAAGCATTGATAATTAACCCCTCTTTTTTCTAAAGAAAGTAAAGTAAGAACAACTTCATTAATTTCTGCGCCGTCTAGATAACCACATCCTGATAATATGACTGCCACATTTAAATTAGCCATTGAAACCTCTCTTTTTAAGTTCAGCGATTAACAAAAGTGTTGTTTTATTTTGATATTTTTCCATATAATTGGAAATATCACGGATCTTATCTTCAACTCCCAAGCGTGCATCAAACACTATCATAAAAACCTCATTTAAAAAATTTGGGAAATCAAAATTTTCTTGATACCAACTCCCCAAACTTCTTATAGGGGCATGAAGAGCATTGAACTCTCGAATGTAAGCTGATGTTCTGTGCTGCAACATATTTGTTATTCTTGTTTTAATTTTGTCTGTCTGACCCAAGTTATCTGTCATTAAAATTGACCTGAGTTCTTGTAACTTCCCTCTATAATGATAACAACCCATTGATTTTACATATTATAATGTCATTTCAGCCGACAAAACATCATATTGAAAAACTCTTAAAGAATTCTCTTTATCATAATATTTATACCATCCAAGTACACCAACAACTCCGTAAATTGCTAATAAAATAATTCTAATTTGTAGCAGCATGGCGCTATTTTTTTACTCCAAAGAATAATTCATTAGGACTCTTAACAATACAACACTTCTTATATCATCTAATGAAAACACGCCAAGATTATTCTTGGCCGAAGTTAAAATGTTTTTGACAGTGAAATATGAAACATTCCTCATATGCGCTATTTTTTTCACTGAAAAACCAACAAAAAATAACATAACAATTTCACGCTGTGCCAATGTTAACTTAGGAAGAATGTTACCGAAGGATTTTCGCTTCTGTAAATTGCTTTCAGCATTTTCTATAAATATTTTTATGTAATTCATACTACCCCCCCAACAAATTCAAAAATATGAGTACATTTATAAGGAAGCAAGTTCACAGGGATATAGAGCTCAAAGCCTTCAGATTTGCAAAATGCTCTTAACTGACCAACCGAATGCCACGTTGACTTTTCCGTAGATAGTCTTCAAGTGCGATTCAACCGTTGAGGGACAAACATCTAACCTTCTAGCAATTTCCTTGCTGTTTAACCATTGCATCGTGAAAAACAATACTTGCCACTCTTTATCAGTGAACAGCTTGTTGGGTCTTTCTGTGCTAACTGCATAAGGCTGCTTGCCATCGACATACTCCAACGGTGACAAAAACAGGAACTCTTGAGCGTGAAAAAAAAAGTACCTAAGTAGCTATTTTCCTGACTCAATAGAGGGATAAAATCAATTTGCCAAAGTTTCGGTGGTTTTTTGTAATCAAACGTCAAATTGCTTATGACATAAAATAGGGATTTTTCAGTGCTGATTTTCGCTAATAAATCCTCCATTTCAGGCGCATCTTTATTGAATGCTAACAACTCCATCATTGCTGCATTCGTAGAGATTTCACCTTCGCTATCCGAAAATCCACAGGGAATAGACGCGCGTAGACAAAATTCCTGCATTTTGGATTTCATACCGCACCTCCGACTCTATTCAGAATTCTGGCACGCTGGCGAAGGGTTAAATTGCGTGAAGTTCGAGCAAATAACTCGATTATTTGATTAGGTGCTTCACATACGAGCACGCGGAAGGTAGACTTTTTCATTAGCCTTACTCCTATTGATACTAGGTTTAGGGTTAGCTGCCTCTTTGGGATTAGAGCCCATTGGGGTAGCGCAATAATTTACCTGTTACATCATCAACTATTAGATTGGCCGTGTTGGTTATATGGCCACATAAATCTTTAATATTTCATGCATCATTTCATTAACACTTATTCCTTTTTGTTCTGCCTTTTTCTTAATTTCGTTATATAAAGAAGGCTGCATAAGCATTTGCACTCGCTTACTCTTAGTTTCTGGAACGATTTTAATTTCTTCTTTTCCGATTTTTGGATCTGCTTTAATTGGTAATTCTGCTTTTATAGACTGAGTTAATGAAAAGTCTTCTGTATCCTCTGCCATGCTAATAAAAGCCATCGCTGGGTTAGCGTTGGCAAAGCTCTTCTTACTCATTGGTTAATATCCTTCCAAATCTGTTTCATTAGCGCATCATAATCTTTGGTGGCATTACTTTTATGGTTATAGTTAAATATGTCTTTTTTCATAGCCTGTGCTTCTCTGACTGCCAAAGCTTCTCTCACATATTGCGTGTATACCTTTGTCTGTAGCTGTATAGCTGTATCTGTAATGACTTTTTGTAAATCACGGCTTAATATGCTACGTGTATTGTGTTTTGTTAATACAATACCAAGCACTTTTAAATCTTTATTTGTATAGCGCTTTACTGTTTCTATAGTTTGGCCTAACTGGGTTATTCCTTGTAAGCTAAATATATCGGCTTGCGCTGGTATTACAGCGTAATTACTTGCTGTTAATGCGTTAATAGTGATTATGTTTAAGGTTGGAGGAGTATCAATAACTACAAAGTCATAGCTAATTAGATCTACTAAAGCTTTTTTTAATCTATACTCTTTACCTGTCTGGGTTAACGCTATATCGACGTTAGCAAGTGAAGGTGTAGAAGGTATAATCCAAAATTTGCTTGGTGTTAGCTGAATTTTATCTGCCTGTATTCTTTCAGCTACTAATACTTCTAGCATATTGTAATCGCTATTTCTTGCTCCTATAGCGTATGTAAGATTTCCTTGCTGATCTATATCTAAGAGTAATACTTTTTTATTCTTTTTTACCTGTATCCAAGCACCTATAGCTTGTGCTGTGGTGGTTTTTCCTACTCCACCTTTCTGGTTTATAATTGTTATTATTTTAGCCATATGCGTGTCGTCGTGTATGCGTATTATAATTCATAATAATGATATTTAATAGAATTATTTTAAAACAAAAAAATACGTATTATGATAGATTATATAGCAAAATACACATACCCTAAATAATCGATATAAAATAATTATTCTTTATTTAAAATCTTATTTTTAATCTTAAAAATCTCTTTCTTACCTTTTTCTCGTTTACGTGATGCTTCTGCTTGTGGAGTATTTTGATTACGGTTTTTGAAAATAACCTTATCTGTGATCGAATCAAAAAGAATTTCATAATCTGGAAGATCATTGGCTTTAGCCAATTGTTTAATATTAAATTTGAACTTAGATAAAGCAGCAGTACTACCTGTTTTTAAATACAATTTTTCTAAACAAATTGTAAATTCGGCCTGATTACCACAATGTTTTCGAGCAATCTCATATAATCGTCTATCTATTGCTTTCCTGATACGAAAATAATCAGGACTAATTTGTAATACCTTAGTTTTTGTGATTGCTTGATAAAACCAATCAGGTAATGTAACTTCTATCATTCCAATATCTAATTTTCCTTTTTGTTTCTCTGTAATTTCCCACTTATCAATTAGACCAAAATCAATCGTTTTTTTATCATCAGCAGAATAAACAATATTCGTTTGGATCCTCGTTCCAGATAAGCGAGATAATGCTTTTTTCAAATCATCGTAAGCCCGTCCACTCTTATCTCGATTAGTCGTTACAAAAAAATCATATGGAGTAAAAGCAACCGTGTGACTAATTGGCTGATTAAAATTAATGGCTTCTTGTAATTTTGAAATAGCATAAATCCAAATGTCCTTATCAAATACCGTCGCTAAACCAATTTTAGAAGATGATCTAACTTCTATAGTCACATTACCATTTCTATACACTCTAGGTTTTGTATCACCAGCTTTCAACGCAAAAAATGGATGTTCCATACTTGCCATTTCATCCCGAAAGGTTGAAATATCGACATCATCAGCGATAAAAAATTCGAGTTGGTTATGTTTATGAGGTCGTAATGTCTTCAAGTTGTTTTTTCTCTTTTTGTTTGTAAAATAAACCACACCCTTTCTCCTAGAGTGTTTAGGATTGTTGGTTAGAGCCTACTGAATGTATCCGCATTCAGTAGGCTTGTTTGTTTAATAAAAAAACGATTCGGCTTTTAGGAATAGCTTAAACATCGGCTTTTAGGAAAATTATATCGGCTTTTAGGAATAAATCAATTAAAAGCTCAAAAAGAAAACAAAATTAACTGTGAATAACTCATTTTAGTTATCGGCTTTTAGGAATAAACTATCGGCTTTTAGGAATAA
Organism: Arsenophonus endosymbiont of Aleurodicus floccissimus; assembly: GCF_900343025.1. Taxonomy (GTDB): domain Bacteria; phylum Pseudomonadota; class Gammaproteobacteria; order Enterobacterales; family Enterobacteriaceae; genus Arsenophonus. The sequence goes on from NZ_OUND01000008.1 coordinate 24,158, forward strand.
ACTATCGGCTTTTAGGAATAAACTATCGGCTTTTAGGAAAAACTTATATTTTTTTATATAGTAAAAACATGGATTTACATATTGTTTTTTTGCCTTTAACTCTTTTAACTTATACATAACTAAATATAACTACGCGCGCGCGAGGTTTTTCTGTGGATAACTTTTTTCTAACAAAAACCCTGAACCGAAAATATGTTACTACTGAGTGACCGTATTTCTTTTTTGCAATTGTGATATTCCGCTTCCTTGTCTGCTCACTCGCTTCGCTCGGTCACAGACTTGCGGCGAGCGGCGGGATTTTAATAAAAAAATTTTTTTAGTTAATTAACCTGAAACATTGCACTATTCAGTTGCTACGGCTAGCATCACTAGGATTAACGTATACATTAATTCAGACACAACATGAACAAAACAGAAATCATCAATCAAATTGCTGAAAAAGCCCACTTAATAAAAAAAGATTCAGAGAAGACGCTGAACGCTTTCATCAAAACTGTGAGTGAAACCTTAAAATCAGGCGATGATATACAACTCGTTAGCTTTGGTAGCTTTCAGGTTAAGCCAAGAGCAGCAAGGGAAGGACTCAATCCACAAACAGGAAAGGTTATACAGATTGCTGCTGCAAACGTACCGAGTTTTAAGACAGGTAAAACTTTGAAAGAAGCCGTCAAATAACATGACCGAAAAAGATGTACGAATTAAAGCACCTGTACAAAACGCAATTTTACTATTTTCGTACAGGTGTTTTGTACAGAGTCCGAAACCGAACGATTTTGGAAAACTAAAATTGCTTATCGAAATTAGAAAAATTTTGAGTTAGGGATTAGAAATAACGGTCATAATCCTATCTAAAACGCGCTGTAATCAATTCTGAGCTATTTTTTCAAAAAAAACGTATCCAAACAAGGTAAAAATTTGATCGGTGCGCAAAACACGTTATAGCGATTTTTGCTTCTCAGATAAAAAACACCCAGTAAGGTTAACGAGGTGTTTTGATGGCATGAGATACCGTCTTCTCCATCATGATACAAGTTATATTTTTTCATCGAAGGGGATGCCAGATTTCAACACACCATAGTTAATTGGAGTAACTTTCGCATTGCTGCGCAAATGCCTATTTTACCTCCTTTTATGGCGCGATACGAGCCGTTGCCACTATGCTTTTAACTATTGGGTTACAAGAAATGACGGCTAGAGCTGGCATTTACAATGCTTTTCTAAGCTCTGTATGACCTCGTTTTGATAGGCGACTTCGCCCTTTAAATAAACCAAATTCATACAGCTTTGGGTTAAGACCCGCATAGGTGACGACTTCTTTGCTGTTGTTGAATTTTGATACATTACCCACATATGCCAACAAACTGGCACTCAGTATTTCACCAACACCAGGAATGCTTTCCAACAACGCTTTATTTTTCTTTAATTCAGGATCACCATCGATATGATTTTTTATTTTTTCGTTGGTGGATTAGATTTGTTGTTTCAGGGCATCAATACAGTGAGGGTTGAACGACATCTTCAGCTACTGACTACCGTTTACCTGCATTTGCTTCATTTCTTCTAAATTCTTTAGATGGCATACCAGCGCTGTTAACTGACGTTCACGCAATGGCGTAGGTGTCCAGAGATTTGGCTTATGTAGTGCGCAGTAACGCGCTATTCTCTTAGTATCTCCCTTATCAGTTTTATTTCGACTTAATTCAATCTCGCCAAAAGTATGAATACGTGATAAGTTTTCTATACTGACGTCAATGCCATTATCAGCCAAAAACGTAGCCAGGGGAATGCTATAATTTCCTGTTGCTTCAAAACAGATATGACAATCATCGTAAATAGACAGCCGCTTTAATAAATGAGCAAATCCAGATTGAGTATTTGGAAATATCTTTGTTTTATCTTTTTTCTCTCAACCCATACTGCAACGTCGAATTTTAGTTTAGCAACGTCAACGCCCACTGAGATTTTGTCCATGGTGAATTCTCCCATGAAAAAAAGATAATTAAATTATCGCCATGACCTTCCTTATAAATATGTGCTCAAAGCACAAGATACCGTTCGGTTTTATAGGCGATGATAAAATATGTCATCGGGGTTTTATTTCATTCACAAGCTTCAAAGCTTAAGGATTAATGTCATGTCATGAAAAGATTGCTCATTCAATATGGCTTATTCGTTTGTTATTATGCAATTTAGTATGTAAACAGTGAAAATATCGGATGAGTAAAAAACGCAGTTTGAAAAAGTTAAAACTTAACCACAAAGACAATGCCTTTGTAGTTAAACCATTTTTGGTATTTGATATCAAAAATCAGCATTCTTCACAATTTTTTGATACTTACGATGAAGCAGCTGAGTACTGTATTGATAAGGGATTATCAACATTTCTGGAAGTCGGAGAGGTAAGTTACAACAATCCTAATGAGCTTTTCCCTCTCTCCCGTTAATTTTTCTTTTGTACCAAAGAACTCTTCAACGATCTATGTGATTGATGTTAATGATTTTGAGGAAGTGAGCAAAGAAATAATCGAAGGTAAGGTCTTTTTACCTTGTCCTTCAAACTCTCTTCATTGATATTTTTCTAAGTTAAAAGGGAATATTACAAGATAAATAAAAAATTCACGCTAAGCCCACACTACAGTGTATTCAAACAGTTTCTGAGTGAAAAAGAGACGGCTAAAGATTTTTTCGATATCTGGTTACCTGAAGAGATTAAATCTCTTTGTTATTTAAACAGCCTCAAGGTGGAATCAGGCTCATTTATCGATAGTGAGATGAAAAACTATCAAAGTGATATTTTGTACTCCGTTAAAACAGAAAAAGGGAAAGGTTACTTTTATCTTTTAATCAAAGCGCAATCATCACCCAACAAGCTCATGGCATGGCGATTGATGCGTTATAGCATGGGCGCGATGCAAAAACATTTAGAGGCTGGCCACAAAAAATTACCCTTAGTGTTTCCTATCCTGTTTTACACGGGTGAGAAAAGTCCTTATTCCTATAGTACAGATTGGTTCGACTGCTTTAGTGGGCGGGATATTGCTAAAAAGATTTACACCAAACCGTTTAGGCTCGTCGACGTTACCACGCTCGATGACGGTAAAATTATGCAGCACAAACGAATGGCTTTGTTTGAGTTAGTCCAGAAGCACATTCGCCGACGTGATATGACCGAGCTTATGCATGAAATTGTCACGCTGTTGTCGTATAATTATTATACTGATAATCAGGTTATCACTATGTTTAATTATCTCATTCAGGAAGGTAACACACAAAAACCAATGGAATTTATTACTGAGATAGCTAAACAGTCAGAGAAACACGAAGGAGCACTTATGACCATTGCTCAACAAATTGAAGAGATCGGAATTAAAAAAGGCATACAAAAAGGCAAACTGGAAGGCCGTCAGGAAGGCTACCAGTTAGGCAAAAATGATAGAGTTCAAGAAGGTAAACTTGAAGGCGAAAAACAGGCTTCGATGAAGATAGCGCGCCAACTTCTTGAGAAAAGCGTAGAAAGAGATATCGTGAAACTATCAACGGGTCTCACTGATACTGAAATGAGCAACCTGTTTAAAGATTAAACCATACAGAACGCCAGAAATTAAGCCTCAATCGCCCTGGAAAGGTTTCACAGGAAGAGCAGTCACAAAGTAACTCAGTTTACTGTAAAAGGTCTGGGTGAATGCTATGCCCAAAAAACAGGCAAAAAAACCAAAACCCCAAAAGGTAGTAAAACAGCAGCCCAAGAAGCTGGTTGAAAAACCTAAACAGGAAGTGAAGGTTAAAACACCAAAACCGCCGATTCCTCCGAAAAAGCGATTGCCGTTAGAAGAAGCCATCTCACAGATAACCACTTTTTGGCCTTATCTTTTCCCTGATGGCAAGTTATGCCCAATGAAAATTGGTATCCAGCAAGATATGTGGAAGGATGTGAAGGGAAAATCATTACCGATAGCCAGAAGGCACTTGAAAGCCTGTTTAGGCAGTATTGGTCATCATACTGATTATCGCGCACTTATCCAGTTAGGCGCATTTCGTTATGACAAAGACGGTCAGAAAGTCAGTGAGGTCACCCAAGCGGATGTTGACGATAATCTGCAACGTTTGGCACGACGAAATAAATCAAACTATAAATCTCCTGTTGCTCATGCTGATTTGGCGTTGGGAAAATGATTCTCGCTGGTATGAAGCGGAACTCTGTTATGATTTATTTGGTGATTTATTGCTTACATCTTCAGCGTTTGAGCGGATTGGGTCATCGACTTAATTGTCAACGATCACTGAAAACTGATCCACTTTTTAGCTAAATACGATCAATCAAAATTGATCCACACAATTCTTTTTATGGTTTTTATGCCGTAGGAATGGAAGGCGAAAAAAATACTTATAAAGTTCTCATATGTTTCATTTCGCTAATACGCGAGTGAAGCGAACCTCATTACTCACATGGTGCATAAAACCGCGTCAGCCCACTGCTAAGCCGATTTTTGGTTGAAGGATTACTGATGTGACAGGTTCAATATGAGTGTACTTTGAGTCATCTTTCATGTTGGATTTTAGTCGGTTTCTCTGAACATTTTTTTGAGGATGGTGCCGCTTAAATTGGCAAAGTGGATCAGTTTTGCATGATCGGTGACATTAATGGGCAAAATACGAAAATCGTTTCTGATTTACTTACAGGGGTTGCCTCTCTTCATGCCATTGACAGGCAACGCCGGAAAAGAAAAAATCCTTATCATCGGGTAGAGTAATCTTATATTCATTAAGCCTGTTGCTCAATAGCAAAATTAATTGTGACTTACAAAAAAACTAGCTGTTGATGATAAAATAATCAATTTTTGCATTAAAAATGACCCGCATAAGATTAAAAAATAACCTATTTTTGTGTTTTTTAGATGTATCTAACTTGTTTTTATTGAAAGCAGTTTTATTTCACTATTGAGCAACAGGCTTAATATGCAGTAATCGACTGTTGATATTATCTCCTTGTGATAACATTTCATCCAATTCCATCGAGCCTAATACGGTACGGAAGTTAGTCATCGTTAAATTGACAATGGCTAATTGCATATTACTAACTTCATAAGCGGCTTTCACTGGGTCGATGACCTGCATAAAACAGACAGCATCAATAGTAACATTATCATTATCACGGGAAATCACTTCCTGGGAGGGAATATCTAGTACCTGCTCCATCATATTAATTTTTCGGCCAACACGATCCATAAACGGTACAACGATGTTTAAACCTGGCATCAATGTTTTCGTATAACGCCCAAATCGTTCGACTGTCCACTGATAACCTTGGGGCAAAATTTTAACAGAAGAAACTACAACGATCAGCGCGACAATAATAAGGATTGGGATAACTGTTAACATATTTAGATCCTGTCAGGATAGATATAGATTTTTATATTAGGAGAATTGATGATATTTAACATAAAATTATCTACTTAGCATAGAAAAAGTAGAATGTCCCCTTGAAAATTTCCTAACGTACCCAATAAAATAATATAGAAACGTTGTATCAATAAGCGTAAAAGGAGGACAAAAATGGCTTGTCGTTCTTTTTCTCTTATCCCAATGCTCAATGATAACCTGTTATCTGACCGGTTTACTCAAATGGATAAATTGTTTAGCCGAATAACTGGTGAAAAACCTTTGTCAGATATTCCGACTTACAATTTACAGAAAAAAGATAAAGAAAATTTAGAACTCACAGTAACGGTTCCTGGTTATAAACAACACGAGTTAGATATATCGGTACTGAATAATAAACTGACCATCAGCGTAAAAAGTGAAACGGAGAAAGAAGAAGAAAGTAATGATAGCAAAAAAGAGAAATGGTTATATAAAGGTATTGATAAAAAAGGCTTTTCGATGAGTTTTGACCTTGACCATCGCATAAGGATCCAAAATGCTAATTTAGCAGATGGATTGCTAACATTAATTTTTAATTATGAAATACCGGAAGAACAAAAACCACAAAAAATTATTATTGGTCAAAAATCTCAACCAGACGTTATTGAACATAAAACTTAATTTAATAATGCCCCAAAATTAGGGGCATTATTTATTTCATCATAAATTAACTGTTTATTTATGATTAAAAAAATAATTAAGTTTATATTTCACCTCTGATAAATATTTTTGATAGTGTTCCTCTGTACCTTGATGTTTAGCTTTATCGATATCACCACGACCACCGAGAAAAATAGTATTTGTAAAGTATTCTGTTTTTAAAACAGATTCAGCAATTAACGCTAATTTATCATCGACAGAAATAGAAGGTGTTTCATTAGAAACTTTATCTATATTTTTCATAATACGAGAGCCTAATTTAAGCATTTTTAATGCAATTGCTGTTCGATTACAGGATGATTTTCCTTCACCATCATTAATCCTTTTTTCAGAAATAGCATCAATAACATCGACAACCTATTTAGGAATACGTACAGTAACTTTATAATCTTCAGGAATCATCATTAATAAACCAAATTAAACTTACAAATATTTAAAAAATGATTATGCCATTAATTGCTGTTTTTTGATTTTAATGGCGTAGTTATAAAAATAAATTAAAATCAATTAGATAAGATAATGGCAAATGCTGGCATTTTAAGTTAAAAATTAATTTTTAATGGCCATTGCCATCATATTTATTTTTATCAAAAATAATAATAAAATCAAAAAAAATTAAATTAAAATTTTAATAAAATTATATAGATATAAAATAAGCCATAAAGAATCTAAATATATTATTTCCTTAAATAACAATTAGTTGGCAAATAATCGTTTTTATGCTATTTTTTAATGTAAAAATTAATAATTATATATAGATAATTTAATAAAAAATAAGTATTTTGCATGTAGTGTGTAAGTTAGTGTATGAAAAGCGGATTTAGGGAGGTAACATTGATAGTCTTTATTGGAATGTTTTTAAAAAATCCTTTTGCTTTATAGGGGCGACAATATGCCGAATTGTTCTTACTTTTGAATAAAGAGATTCGGGATGAAAATTAAAAATTTAATGTGTCTATTTTTTCTTATTATTTCAAAAATATCACTTACCGATTGTTTTTATAGAGCAGGAAGCTATTATAAAATAAACCCGGATTATTTAAGAGAGATTGCCTGGCAAGAGTCCAATTTTGATCCAGCAAAAAACAAAAATAAAGATGGCTTGTTCGATTTAGGGGTTATCCAAATTAATAGCCAAACCTTTAACGTAATTAAAAATGAATACCCTACGTTAACTGAAACTGACTTAATCAATCATCCTTGTTTAAATATTCATATTAGTGCAATGATTTTAAGTCGTAACTTTGTTAGCTACGGCAAAAATTGGTTAGCCGTAGGCATGTATAACGCTGGAATGAAAAATACCAATACATTAATTAAAAATCGTTACCATTATGCCAGAAAAATTTATCAAAATTATCAAAAAATAAAATCCGGAAAAATGAATGAGAATAAAATTTACGGGTCGCTGGAAGAAAAAAAGTCTTAAGAAGGAAATTTATGAAGCGATTGAGGAATTACAATTTTATGGCATTGAATTTCTCTCCGGCGTTAATCTTTATTTTCATGGTAAAAATATTAATTTTGATAAAATTGATATTAGGAACGAAAATCATACCCCTGTCATGTTTATTTATGATAATAATATTCCGGTTATAAAACTACGCAAAAATAAAAAAAGAAAAGCACCCGTTATTAGCCTTACTGATTTTAAAAAAGATAAAACCAGAAAAGATAATTAATTACACAACCTGTTTTTATTTGGGTAAATTATTACGCCAAAATTCTCATCATCGGTTTTCCCTAAATTTCTTAACAGAGGAAATATTAATCAAAATTTATTTCATATTCTTTGCTGAGCTAAAGGCTTCTAATGTTTCTTTTCTAGCTTTGGAATGATCAATGATAGGTAATGGATAATCTAAAGTAGTCTGATTTTCTTCAGCGCATAGATGAGGAATATGTATATACTTATCTGGTACTTGATTGAGTTCGGGTAACCAACGACGAATAAAAATCCCATTTGGATCAAAACGTTTACCTTGGGTTGTAGGATTAAAAATTCTAAAGTGAGGCATAGCATCTGTACCCGTCGATGCAGCCCACTGCCAGCCACCATTGTTTGCCGCAAAATCGCCATCCAATAATTGAGTCATAAAATAATGCTCTCCCTTACGCCAATCTATCAGTAGGTCTTTAACCAGGAAACTTGCCGTAATCATTCGCAAACGATTGTGCATCCATCCCGTTTTATTTAGTTGTCGCATACCTGCGTCAACAATCGGATAACCAGTAAGACCCTGCTGCCAGGCCAACAACATAGCCTCATCATTTTTCCACTGCACTCGGTCTGTCCAGTCAATAAAAGGTTTATTTTTACATAAAAAAGGATGAGCAACGATTAAATGATGGTAAAATTCACGCCAAATTAACTCATTTAACCAGATAAAAGCACCATCTCTATTTTCTAATAAATTAGGATGTTCAGTTCTTAATCTATTAAAACATTGCCGAGGGGAAAGAACACCAACAGCTAAATAGGGGGACAAACAACTTGTACCATCAATAGCAGGGATATCTCTTGTTTTTTGATAATTTTTAACATTTTCACGACAAAAATTCCGTAATTTAGCTAATGCAACCTTTTCACCGGAAGGAAACGCCTCTGATTTGTAGATATCATTTAAGTAGGGAAGGATAGGATTTATAGAAACTCCACCACCCTTTCGCATTTTAGGTGCCGGCAGAGAACAAACTTCGGTTTTGATTAATTGTTTAATAAAGGCATAACTAAATGGCGTAAATACTTTATACATCTCATTATTAACATTTAAAACAGAACCTGGAGACAAAAGAACACTATCATCAAAACTACGAATTACAACTTTATTGCCTATAATATATTCCAACTGCTGGTCTCGCCTAAGCTCATTGAATTCATATTGTCGATTAAAAAATACTTCACTGATTTTTTCTTTTTGACAAAATTCTCTTAACCAATCTAATGATGCACTAAAATCGGCACATTGTTGATAAATAAGAGGAATACCTAATTCAGCAAGACCGTGTTGTAACTTTATTAAGTTATCGTGAATAAAAGCGATTTGACGCACTGATATATGATGTTTTTGCCATTGTTTAGGCGTAGCCATATAAACCGCGATAATTTTCACATATTGATCCTGACATGCATTAAATAGCGCTGTGTTGTCTGTAATACGAAGATCATTACGAAACCAAACAAGACGAGTCATGTTAAATGCCTTCCAAAAACAACGAAAAGTAATAAGTCCGAATTACTTACTTTCCAGTGTCTTTTTTAAATTAAGATAAAATTTTTCTGCTATGTCGTGCAAATCTTCGCACTCATCTTCATAATCATCCAGACTAAGTTGATTGAGCTTATCTAAATAAAAGTAGTAAGGTTTGGTTTTTTATGAAGCCGACCATATTCAGGGCAGAGAGTTTTTGTTTTGTCATTGTTTGTTAAAACGTTCAGTAAAAGATTTGATATAAGGTTATTCTATACGATGATAAGGATTCTTTCTGTTCCTTCGTTTTTTGTCGATCGCATGGAGTTTTGTAATACCGCTAAGCAAATCAGAAACAATTTCGGTCTTTTGTCCATGAAGATGATTACCTATAAAATCCTCCAAAAAATTGGCGAAATCAAATAAATCACTTATTAAAAATAATACCAAAATAAACCCAGATTGGGTTTTTATTTTATTGTTTTCGTTAAATGGTTTATTTAATTAATCAAATTGGGTTTATTTTTTGTTTTTATTTTAATTTTTTATTTATGGGTTACTATTGGTGATTAAATTAATACCAATAAGTATTTTTTATGCAAAGATATTTTGTGATGATGGCTCTACTTTTGTAAAGCTGACTTACGCTGATAAGCAAAAAAAAACTAGTGACAAAAATAACAGAAACTTCATTTTTAGCGGGAAACTGGAAGTTTGCTTTTGGGCAAAACACTTATAACTATGAAATAGATGGCAAACGTTATTCTTTTAACGATGGGATTAATAATGCTAGTGAAACCACAACGGTTAATTATCAATATAGTGATGAAAACTTGCTCTCTGTTCATCATGCTTTACTGAATACCGATTTAACTCCCTGTGAAATAGAATTATATGTGACATGACCCTTATGCGAGTTCTTCAATGAACAGTGTCAAAATAACATAAAAAATATAGAATAGAAAGGAAAAAAGCCAATTTATTAAGAGAAATAAAATATCATGATGGAGAAGGTTACAAAGATACCTTCAAAATAAAAAAAGTTCATGTTAGTCCAGAATCTTTAACCGCTTTACACGAAAGGTTTAAATATAACGATGTTAATGATTATGAATCGTCTCTGATTGTAGATTGAGGCAGAACGACGTTAGATTGTGGTGTTGTTTTAGGGAAATTCAAGCAATTAACACATGTGATTGCAGAGCCGTCATTAGGTGTTTCTTCGGTCATTAAAAGAATCCAAAAAATAGTTAAATCCGAGACGAATATAGGCTTAACTTACGCTTCTGCTAATAACTTAATGTTAGATATTTTTTATAAAAAATATGAGTTTTTAAGTTTGCTGGTAAATCGGGAGCAGCAAAAATCAGACAGGATAAAATCAGAAACTGAAGATGCGATAAATAATTTATCCGTATTGGTATCCGGTAAGCTAAAAACGTTTAATGAATTTCAGCGAATTTATCTTATCGGAGGGGGGTCATCCTTAATTAAAGATAAAATTATTAAAGATTTTGAACATTTAAAGAACAAGATATATCAAGTTCCTGATTCGCAATTTGCCTTAGTCAAATCGATTGCTAATATGATTTTAGGGGACGATTAAATGAGTGATAAAAGAAAGAAAATCATTGTACATATTCATCCAGATTCCTTCAGAGAAGACAAATTCGCCGATGAAATGCTTGATCAACAGTTAATCAAAAAAGGCGATTTTCTGAAGAAATGTTTCTTATCAGGCTTGGCTTTGCATTTAGCTGATCATCGATTGCCCAATATGATTTCCTGTCTATTAGATGAAAATTTTAATCTTGAACAATTGCATAACGTTTTGTCTTTTATCTCAAAGTCAGATAGCCCTACAAAAAAAGAAAATATTTCAGAAGAAAAAAGTGTTAGATGAAATAAAAAATAACTTGTTGCTTGGGTAATATCAGAAATCGAGAAAGGATGTCGCCGCTAATAGCGGCTCCGCTTATGTTTTCCCTACCGGATATTAGAAGCACAGCGAAAGAAGAATATCGCTTAAATAGATTTAATTCCGCTTAGAAATAAGCTTTATCAATCGCATTAAGTTGAATTTTTAAGGATTTCACTATATCTGGTTGATTACACCGACAGGTCATGGCGCTCAATTGCCAACGATAAAAACGACGAATGGTTATTGCCAACCTGCCAACAAATGTTTCGCGTATTAAAACCCAATAGTCTGATGGTCAGTTTTACGGCTGGAATTGGGTTGAGAAATTTGTTGATGCCTGGAAAAAATTCGGCTTCCGTATTGTTGGTCATTTAGTTTTCAAGAAACGTTATGCGTCAAAAACTGGTTTTTTAGGGCACAGCCACAAAAATGCTTATCTGCTGGCGAAAGGCCGTCCAGTGATGCCCGTAAAGCCAATGAAAGACGTACAGTCATGGCAATACAGGCACAACTCAAAAGCCCGTCAGTAGTTTATAACCCCTCATAGAGTCTTTTACGCAACCTAACGCTATTGTACTCGATCCGTTTGCGGGTTCTGGCTCTACCTGTATCGCTGCTGCACTGTTAGAATGGAGTTACATCGGTATTGAGCTTCTCCCTGAATATCTTGCCATTGGTCCAACAACATATTGCCGCTTTGCGTGCTTGTCGTGCAGCCTAGAGAGAAAATCAAAATGAATTATTAGGGTCATGAAGTGCTACGAAAAGAAGTGGCTTTACTCGTTAAGAAAATGGATATGTTTTACTTGCAACTTTTTGAATTTGAGAAAAGATATTTGCATAAGTCCAACGATCTGACATTGTGTTTAATTGAGAGATTGATTAAACCGATCAAAAAGCAAACGCAAGAGGTTTATAAACAACTTTTATTTTTAAATAGTGCTTTTAAAGATTAATTAAACGGGCGGTATATCCGCCCAGTTGTTATATCAATCTTTGTTGGGTTTGTTTCTTTTAAAATCTGCAAGGCTAATGACCGATGCTTTTCTTTTTTTATTTTTGCGTGGTTTTATCATCGGAATATTATTATCATAAATAAACATGACAGGGGTATGATTTTCGTTCCTAATATCAATTTTATCAAAATTAATATTTTTACCATGAAAATAAAGATTAACGCCGGAGATAAATTCAATGTTATAAAATTGTAATTCCTCAATCGCTTCACAAATTGCCTTCTTAAGACTTTGTTTATTCCAGCGACCCGTAAATTTTATTCTCATTGTGATTAATTAGAAATTTCAATTAGTATAAATAGTGTTCACATCAGGGAAAACTCTCCAAAAAATAAATAATAAAGAGTTCTAATTTAGAACCCCAACAATAAATCGCTCTTTAGTTTTTTCTTGGTTACATCTCAATCAGGGGAAATTATCATGATTAACATCAAAAAACACAGAACAACGTTTCGAAGACTCCAACCTGGTATGTCCGTTTTCTACAACGAAGAAATTGTCAAAATAATAAGATTACGAGAACAAAAATTAACAGATAAAGGCTTGTTCTACCATTTTAATGTTAATGGCGGTAATGGAAGTTTAATAGGTGAAAGTGGCAAAAAGATATTTATTATTAATTAAATGAAATTATCGAATAGCATAAAGATAACCACTCGATAATATCAATCAATTCTACGATAACGCTATCACATTAATTGCTGAAGGTCCTTTATGGCCGTTTTCGACTGAAAAGTTTACTTCCTGCCCTTCATAAAGCGTTTTATAATCATTACCCTGAATCGCGGAATAATGAACAAACACATCCTGACTGCCGTTTTTAGGTGAAATAAATCCAAAACCTTTATCAGCGTTAAACCATTTAACAATGCCTGTATTGATGCTTGACATGTAATAGCTCCTTAATTTTGTTAATTAATCAAAAGTCTCAAAGATTAACATTATTTTTACTAATGGTATTTAATCAGAAGGAACTCATTAATGAAGAGGTATTATGATATCGCTAAATTTTGAATTACTTAAAATTTTTACTAATAAAAAGAGATTGTTAGACTCGAGAATAGGCTTAATTAAGTCATACTTTTGTATTTAATGCAACAATTATTTTCGTAAAAAATAGTTATTAGACACTTGAAAATAATGAGGAGAGTTCTTATTTAAAAAGTAAAGCCAATAAGCGCAAAAAGGAGGGCAATATGGCTTATCGTTCTTTTTCTCTTATTCCTATGCTCAGTGATAACCTGTTATCCGACCGATTTACCCAAATGGATAAGTTGTTTAGCCGAATAACCGGTGAAAAACCGTTATCAGATATTCCGACTTACAATTTATACCAAAAAGATAAAGAGAATCTGGAACTCACAGTAGCGGTTCCTGGTTATAAACAACACGAGTTAGATATATCAGTATTGAATAATAAGCTGACTATCAGCGGCAAAAGTGAAACGGAGAAAGAAGAAGAGAGTAATGATAGCAAAACAGAGAAATGGCTACATAAAGGTATCGAGAAAAAAGGATTTTCGATGAGTTTTGACCTTGGCCATCGTATAAGAATCCAAAATGCCAACTTAGCCGATGGGTTACTAACATTGACTTGTAATTACGAAATACCAGAAGAACAAAAACCACAAAAAATCGCTATTGGTCAAACATCTCAGCCAGAAGTTATTGAGCACAAAAAATAACTTTTAAAGCCCCTAAAATTAGGGGCTTTAAAATAAAAAATCACCGTATTTCTGTTCAAAAAAATAATTAACTTTGTAATCTACTTCACTGGATTTTTTCTTTACTACATCGTAGCAATATTGATTCATCATTCGTTGATCAATATCTTGAGGTTTGGTATTAGCAAACTCAAACATAGAATCAACTCTTAATTCTGTTTTAAGGACAGCATCAGCAATTAGAGCAAGTTTTTCATCC
>NZ_OUND01000004.1 GCF_900343025.1 Arsenophonus endosymbiont of Aleurodicus floccissimus
CCCATAAGTAATATCCGCGGCATAGGCTTCACGCTTCAATGTAGCAGGCATACCGGGTAAATTAATACCGACTGTCATACCAAGAAATTCAAACAATAGCCGATTATTTTCTGCATCGCGCTTAGCTAAATAGTCGTTTACAGTAACAATATGGACACCCTTACCCGTTAAAGCATTTAAATATGCAGGTAATGTAGATGTTAATGTCTTTCCTTCACCAGTACGCATCTCTGCAATACAGCGCTCATTAAGTACCGTACCACCTAGCAACTGAACATCAAAATGCCGCATATTAAATACCCGTTTACTGGCTTCGCGAACGGTGGCAAACACCTCTGGGATTAAATCATCTAATGTTCCACCTGATTTAAGACGCTGGCGAAATTCATCAGTCTTGGCTTTAAGTTCTTGGTCGGAAAATTTTTCAAATTCAGGCTCTAACTGATTAATAATATCAACAAATTTACCTAAACGACGTAAAGTACGATCATTACGACTACCAAAAATTTTTGTTAGTAACTTAGTTAACATAAATATTTTTTCTCAATTAAGGTGGTGTTCTTGTTAGAATCCACCTGTATTATCTATTTTCAACCGATATAATTAATATATTTAGTTGAACAGTGGTTGCTATAAGAATCAACGAAAAGTCTATGAAATTTGTGTTAAGGCCCGGCTCGAATACCCTGACCCCAAACAACCCATAGCACAGTTTGGTAGGTAATGTGGTAAGAAGATTGTGTTAATAAGTAGCTGAAATTTTGCTCATTAGGATGAAAAACACTCAAATTAATCATAGAGTAAAGAGTGTCAAGCATATTATAAAGCGAAATTGGTTTGTTGTGCGCACTTAAGTTGGCGTCCAGCTGCTTTTGTGTCTCTTTGGCTGAAAAAACAAAAGTCAGCTGACCGATTATATTACGTAAAGCGTGCTGATGCCAATAATTTGCGCCACAATTATAAAAAATACGATATTTACTGGCAGCTATTAGATGATCTAATGCTAAATTTTGCTGATAATGGGGTAATAACTGGCTAGTATGTGACATATTTTCAGTCACTTTTGCCAAAGTTGTAGGTATACCAATACTAACCGTTAAAATACCTAATAACAGGGATGGCCAAAAATATCGTTTACCAAAATGTCGCCAAAGATCTAATATATTCATTGAATATCATATAATATAAAAGTTGGAGTAAAAAATGCGCGATAGTTATCCCCAATCTTTAAATATTTTGTTAAAAGAGAGCAACCTTGAGTCCAATACCTTACAAACCATTCAACAGCGCGCACAGGCATTAATTAAACTCAATAATACTGTTATCAGCCTACTTCCTATCGAATTAAAGGCTTGGTGTCGAGTCGCTAATTATCGTCAACATATTCTTATTCTAGAAGTTACAAATGCTAGCCGAAAAGTGCGACTAAACTATGAACTTCCTACGCTACTCTCAACATTACGTCACACTATTTTACCATCTTTATCTTCAATCAACATAATGATTAATCCATCATTATCATCTAAAAATTGCTTATCATTTCAGCAAATAGCTATAAAACCATCAAAACAGATAATAAGCCAACTAAGCAAAGAAAGCGCAAAGACAATTCGTAACCTAGCAAAAAGAAGTCCAAAAAAACTAAAGGGAAAATTAGAGCGGCTAGCTGCATTGGCAGGAGAGAATACCAAAGCAACTAGTAATAAAGATTAGCTTTTGAGTAAAAAGCATCAACGAAAGTAACGTAAGAGAGAGAATAATCCACTGATGTACCACAGTTAGAATATCCTGCTTAAAATAATATATCTCAGATTATTATTGTCGAAGGTGTTTTAAATGCGACTGGCATTTCAGATTCATCTTCGAACGTCACCATATCCCAAGCAGATTCCGTCGCTAAAACAGCCTGCAATAATTTGTTATTCAATGCATGGCCTGATTTATACGCGGTAAAAGCACCAATGATATTATAACCACATATAAATAAATCACCAATAGCATCTAGCGTTTTATGAC
This sequence comes from Arsenophonus endosymbiont of Aleurodicus floccissimus, assembly GCF_900343025.1. GTDB lineage: Bacteria > Pseudomonadota > Gammaproteobacteria > Enterobacterales > Enterobacteriaceae > Arsenophonus. Next base: position 2,017 of record NZ_OUND01000004.1, read on the forward strand.
GCACAAACTCATCTTCAAAACGCAAGCCATCTTCATTTAATACGCGATAATCATCAACAACAATCGCACAATCAAAGCTACCGCCCAAACATAACCCTTTAGATTGTAAATATTCAATATGACGAATGAAGCCAAACGTACGCGCACGGCTAATATCTCTAACAAAAGATTTTGCCGAAAAATCTAGTTTATAACGTTGAGTACTACTATTAATAGCAGGATGATTGAAATCGATAGTGAAATCTAAGCTAAATCCGTTATAAGGTACTAGCTTAGCCCATTTATCACCATCTGTAACTCGGACACTTTCTTTAATACGAAGAAATTTCTTGGCGCTGTTTAACTCTTCAATGCCTGCATCTAGCAATAAAAATACAAAAGGCGCAGCACTTCCATCCATTATTGGAATTTCTGGTGCATCTACCTCAATGATAATATTGTCAATTCCTAGCCCTGCCAATGCAGCATTCAGATGTTCTACCGTTGAAATACGTACATCATCTTCATTGACCAAGCAGGTACATAGCATGGTATCACGCACCGATTTTGCCTCAGCCGAGAAATCAACCGGCGGATTTAAATCTGTACGGCGGTAGATGACCCCGGTATTGGCCGGTGCTGGACGCAATGCTAAAGTGACTTTTTTGCCAGTATGTAAACCGACGCCCGTCGCTTGAACAATACGTTTTAGTGTCCTTTGTTTGATCATCATTTTCTCTCACATCGTTAACAATCTTGCTAATCCTTACTCCAGGATTAGCAAGATATTTTAGCACAAAAAGCAGAGAAACCAATCAATTGTTAACTAATCAGCCTGTTTTCTTAAAAAAGCTGGAATATCAAGATAGTCTGGCTCTTTATTTGATTGCATATTTTGCTCATTCACCACTTTAGCAGCAGATTTTTCCTCTGTTAACGGCGTCATAGCCGGCATTGAGCCTTGCATCTGCTGATAACGCTGCTCTAGCGATGATTTTTGGGCTGTTTTGTTAGTAACCAATGTGATTTCTGGCCGCTTATCCATACCAATTCCTGTAGCAACCACGGTCACTCGTAATTCATCATTCATTTCAGGATCCAGTGAAGTACCGATAACAACCGTTGCATTATCAGACGCAAATGCACGAATGGTATTACCCACTGTTTCAAATTCATCAAGCCGTAAATCAAAACCTGCGGTAATATTAACTAATACACCACGAGCGCCCGATAAATCGATATCTTCCAACAAGGGGCTGGAAATTGCCATTTCTGCCGCTTCTTCAGCTCGATCTTCACCTCGTGCTACACCTGATCCCATCATAGCATAACCCATTTCAGACATGACGGTACGAACATCTGCAAAATCGACATTCATTAAACCTGGACGAGTAATAAGCTCAGCAATACCTTGAACCGCGCCTTTTAACACATCATTGGCGGCACCGAATGCATCTAACAAAGAAATACCGCGTCCAAGCACTTTTAATAATTTATCATTCGGAATGGTAATCAAGGAATCAACATGCTTAGACAGTTCTGAGATCCCTGTTTCAGCAAATGCCATGCGTTTTTTACCTTCAAAGTTGAAAGGTTTGGTCACAACCGCTACCGTCAGTATACCAAGCTCTTTAGCAACTTCGGCTACAACAGGGGCTGCGCCGGTGCCCGTACCACCACCCATACCAGCAGCAATAAAGACCATATCTGCCCCATCAAGCGCATTGCGCAAGGCTTCACGATCTTCTTCAGCGGCATTACGACCAACTTCAGGATTCGCTCCTGCTCCCAAGCCTTTGGTAATACCATTGCCGATCTGAATAGTTTGTCCTACTGCTGTTTTACGCAATGCCTGAGCATCTGTATTAACAGCAAAGAATTCAACACCTTCGATACGTTCACGCACCATGTGTTCAACGGCATTGCCGCCGCCACCGCCAATGCCGATGACTTTAATCACCGCGTCATTGGTTAATTCCATTGGTTCAAACATAATCTCTCTCCGTTTTGTGCCTTATATAGAAGCGAAGATTTGCTTCTTACAAAATTAAAATTCTTTTCTCAGCCAACTAGTGATTTTATGAAACCAACTACTCACTGATGTACGCTTATCCATTTCGGCTTCATTTCCAAGATGAGTCTGTTTGCCGTAATGCAGGAGCCCGACAGCTGTGGAGTAATAAGGCTCCTGTGCATAGTCCGTTAAACCAGTTATATTTAATGGCTTACCGATGCGTACCTGAGTATGGAATACTCTTTGGGCACATTCGACTAGACCATCAATTTGAGCACCGCCTCCTGTTAAGACAATACCCGCTGCCAGATGATGTTTAACACCTTGCTGACGTAATTGTTCTTGCAATTTTAAAATCTCGTCATTTACTAAGTTTAGCAACTCTATGTAACGTGGCTCGATAACTTCAGCTAATGTTTGACGTTGTAAACTTCTTGGCGGCCGTCCACCTACACTTGGCACCTCAACATTTTCGTCTTTACTAACAATAGTACCTAATGCGCATCCATGACGAACTTTTATTGTTTCCGCATCGCTAGGGGGGGTACCAAATGCATAAGCAATATCACTTGTCACGACATTACCAGCATAGGGTATAACCTTGGTATGGCGCAGTGCACCGCCAGTATAAACGGCTATGTCCATAGTTCCTCCGCCAATATCGACGACACATACCCCTAATTCACGTTCATCTTCCGTTAAAACGGAATAACTTGACGCTAAACCGGCAAAAATTAATTGATCTACTTTTAAACCACAACGTTCAACTGCTTTGACAATATTTTTGGCCATATCATTATGGCAAGTAATTAGATGTACCTTAGCTTGCATACGTACACCTGAAAGTCCTACTGGATTTTTAATTCCTTCTTGATAATCAATCGCATATTCTTGTGGTATAACGTGTAAAATTCTATGCTCATCACGAACCCGGACAGATTTAGCAGTATGAACTACGCTATCTACATCATCTCGAGTAACTTCATCCTCAGAAATAGGCACCATACCTATTTCATTTTGGCAACTAACGTGCTTGCCAGAAAGCGCTAGATAAACCGATGATATTTGGCAATCCGCCATCAATTCTGCTTGATCAATAGCTCGCTGCACACATTTAACTACTGATTCCAAATCATTCACACCGCCTTTATCCATCCCTCGAGATGGACAATTTCCGACACCAATAATATTTACCATTCCATCAGGCAGAATTTCACCAACCAGCGCAGAAACCTTGGAAGTTCCAATTTCAAGACCAACTACTAATTTTCTGTCCGTCGTTTTAATCATCATTAATTTGCCTGTATCTAATCAATCAGCAGTCTCAAACTATTTCAATTCAGTGTGTAACAGGTTCGGCTAAAAGTGGCAACCAACCTACCGCAGCACCGCTACCATATCGCAAATCTATATATCCAATACGTTTATCTGTCACTTGTTTTAATAATGGATAAAGCTCAACAAAACGGTTTAATCGTTCTTTAATATCCTGTTTACCGATATTTAATCGAATATCATTCGCTAAAACTAATTGCCACGCGCGTCGGTCAGTCATTGATACTGACTTAATGCTAAAATTATATGACGCTAATTGCTGTTGCATAACATGATACATCTCTAATACTTCTTGCTGGCTGCCTTGTGGACCATATAGCATTAAGAAATTACCTTTAAAATTTAGTAACGCTGGTAAGCTAAAAACAGAGCCTTCTGCATTAATAAAAAAGGTATCGTTCCATTTGGCATAAGGCTTATATTCCGCTAAATGAATTTTTAGTTCATCCGGCCATTGCTTACGTACCGTAACTTGCCTTATCCATGGTATGGTTTTTATTTGATTCTGGATCGCATTCACATCAATAGTCATAAATGTACCCGGCATACCTAGTGCTAATATTGCTTTTCTAACATTATCATCACGAGTGTAATGGCGTTCTCCAGTGATCACCAGCTTGGAAATAGGAAATCGATTAACGTCTTTCATCCAATTTAATACCATCCATCCACTCCATATAATAGTACCCAATACTATCAAGAAGAAGATAATGCCTGCCAAATAAGAGCCATTACTTCGGCCGCCATCGTTACGACACTCTTTAGGCTCTTTATTATGAACGTTCAATGATGCCTGCGGCATATTACTTAGCCAATTCCAAAATCTTTTTAACTAACTGTGAAAAACTCATTCCCGCTTGTTTCGCAGCCATGGGTACTAAACTATGACCAGTCATTCCCGGTGAGGTATTAATTTCTAATAAATAAAAAATACCATTGTTATCCCTCATCACATCAACACGTCCCCAACCAGTACAACCAACCGCCTTATAAGCCGCTAACGCTAATTCATTCAATTTTTGTTCTTCTTCAGTTTTCAACCCACTAGGACAAAAATACTGTGTTTCATTAGAGAGATATTTGGCATCATAATCATAAAAAACGCCTGCCGGTTTAATCCGAATCGAAGGCAGTACCTGCTCCCCTACAATTGCCACGGTATATTCAGGCCCATTTAGCCATTTCTCAATCAGCACATCTTTGTCATAACGAAAAGCAAACTCGAGCGCTATTCTTAATTCAGACAAAGTGGTTACTTTACTCATACCAACGCTTGAACCTTCAAGACTTGGCTTCACAATAAGCGGTAACCCCAAATGATAAACAGACTCAAAAAGCATTTTATCTGACATCATTGCTAACTGTTGTTTCTCCAGTGCTATATAGGGTGCAATCGGTAAACCTATCCCCGCCCATAACTGTTTAGTACGTAGCTTGTCCATCGAAAGTGATGAAGCTAAAACACCACTACCGGTATAGGGTAAAGCTAAAAATTCTAAAACCCCTTGCACCGTGCCATCTTCACCACCGCGTCCATGTAAAGCAATAAAAACTCTATTATAACCAGCTTCTTTTAATTTGATGACAGTAAAATCTTTAATATCAACTGGATAGGCATCTATTCCAGCATCACGCAAGCCATTTACTACCGCTTCACCAGATTGTAGTGACACCTCTCTTTCGGCTGAATTTCCGCCTAAAAGCACGGCAACTTTATCAGCCATGATCCTTTCGTTCATTTGTTAGCATTGGCCGTAAATCTGTGTCAGCCAAATTACGTGCTATTTTGCCAATATTACCAGCTCCCTGTATAAGTATCAGGTCGTTATCTTCGATAATTTGTGCTAATACTTCATCAATTTGCTTATGTTCAGCGACAAAAATGGGATCTAATTTGCCTCGATTGCGAATTGTCCGACATAATGAGCGACTATCTGCACCAGAAATAGGCTCCTCTCCTGCCGGATAGACATCTAGGATTATCAATACATCAACTTGCTCTAAAATATTGGCAAAATCATCATATAGATCACGTGTGCGAGTATATCTGTGGGGTTGAAAAACCATCACGATACGTTTATCTGGCCATCCTTCTTTTGCTGCTTTAATAGTAGCATTAACTTCTGTTGGATGGTGACCATAATCATCCACCAGCATAACGCTACCTTTTTTGCCATTAACTTCAGCTAAAGGGAAATTACCTAAAAAATCAAAACGTCGACCCGTGCCTTGAAATTTTTCTAGCGCAGTCAAGATAGCACTATCATCAATTCCTTCTTCCGTCGCTACTGCAATAGCGGCAGTTGCATTTAATGCATTATGACGCCCTGGTGCATTCAAAATAAACGCTAAATCAGTTCGGTTTTCTCGCGCTACAGTAAAGAAACCTTGATTGCCTCGCTGTTCATAGGATTTGATGCGCGCATCTGCGTCATCACTAAAACCATAAGTGGTAATATAACGACCTATTTGCGGTAGTAGCGAGCGCACCACTGGATCATCGATACATAATACTGCTCGACCATAAAATGGCAGATTATGTAAGAAACTAATGAAAGTCTGTTTTAATTTCTCAAAATCACCATCATAAGTCTCCATGTGATCTGCTTCAATATTTGTTATAACAGCAACTAGTGGTTGTAAATGTAAGAAAGAAGCGTCACTCTCATCAGCTTCCGCAATTAAATAGCGGCTAGTTCCTAAACGTGCATGAACTCCTGCTGCTTTCACTAATCCACCATTAATAAAAGTTGGATCTAACCCTGCTTGCGCATAGATGCTGGCAATCATTGCGGTAGTCGTTGTTTTGCCATGGGTTCCTGCAATAGCAATTCCATGACGAAAACGCATTAATTCAGCCAACATTTCAGCGCGTCGAATGACCGGAATACGAGCTTCGCGTGCTGCAATAATTTCTGGATTATCGGCAGCGATTGCCGTAGATACGACAACAACACAAGCATTTGCCACATTCTCTGGTCGATGATTAAAATAAATTTTTGCGCCAAGCTCTATTAATTGCTCAGTAACCGTATTAGGTAACAAATCAGAACCACTAATTTCATAACCTTCGTTAGCCAATACTTCAGCAATACCACCCATGCCAGCACCGCCAATGCCAACAAAATGGATATGCCTAACTCGATGCATTTCAGGCACTGTTGCTCTTAATTTGGCTAATTGTTGTGTATTCACTTTACTCTCTTCACTATTTCTATCGCTGATTTCAACATTCTGCAATGTAAAATCGGTTTCATTTAGCAACTTCAATTAAGGTTACCGCCATACGTTTAGTTGCGTCAGTAATCGATGTCGCTCGTGCTTTTTTTGCCATATCCAATAACTGCGGACGCGACCATTGATTTAATAGATCCACCAACGCATCCGTTGAAAATTGCGGCTGCTCAACAATTTTCGCTGCTCCAGCCTTCTCTAACGGTAACGCATTCCAGTACTGTTGCCGATCTGTATGCTGAAAAGGAACAAAAATTGCTGGTAAGCCGGCAGCAGCAACTTCACTTACCGTTAAAGCACCTGCTCGACAGATGATTATATCAGCCCAAGCATAAGCTTCAGCCATATCATCAATAAATTCAGTTACTTTATAATTATCTGATTTACCACATAACTTTTTATATAAAGTTTCCGTCATTTTCTGAGCACCTTTGCCCGTTTGATGCCAAATAGTCACTTTTCCATCTAGTTGAGCTACAACTTCGGGTAATGTTTGGTTTAAAATTCTTGCCCCTTGACTACCCCCTATCACTAAAATTCGAATAGCGCCATCACGATCAATTAAACGTTCTTCAGGTTCAGGTAAGGCTAATACCGTCTCACGAATTGGGTTTCCGACTACCGTAGCATTAGGGAATGCACTTGGAAATGCTTGTAAAACACGCTTAGCAATTTTAGCTAACCACCGGTTGGTTAAACCTGCTACGCCATTTTGCTCATGCAGTACAATTGGAATATTAGATAGCCAGGCAGCAATACCACCCGGGCCAGAAACATATCCTCCCATGCCTAATACGACATCAGGTTGATAACGCTGCATAATCACTTTTGCCTGCTTTATTGCTTTAATAATTTTAAACGGAGCTACCAGCAATGCTTTGATACCTTTACCACGTAAACCAGAAATGTTTATAAATTCAATCTCAATGCCATGCTTAGGAACTAAATCTGCCTCCATCCGGTCAGCAGTTCCTAACCAACGAACATCCCAACCTTGTAGCTTTAAATAATTAGCCACTGCTAGTCCGGGAAAAACATGTCCTCCAGTACCGCCTGCCATCACCAGGAGGCGTCTTGGTTGGCTCATTTCGTTCTCCTTATAAATGCTTGTGCTCTCTTAAGGCGTGTTTCAAAATCGATACGTAACAAGATGGCAATGGCAATAAACATAATTAATAAGCTAGAGCCACCATAACTAATTAACGGTAGTGTCAATCCTTTAGTTGGTAACATTCCGGCTGCAGCGCCAACATTAACCAACGCTTGGAAAGTGAACCAGATACCGATTGAACAGGCTAGATAACCAGAAAAATGCTGCTTTACATCTAATGCCCGTTTGCCAATCATCATGCTGCGAAAAGCAACGAAAAATAACATTAAAAGCACTAACACAACACCGATATAACCGAGTTCTTCCGCTAAAACTGAGAAAATAAAATCAGTATGTGCTTCAGGCAAATATTCTAATTTTTGGATAGAATTACCTAAACCTTGGCCCCATAATTCACCACGCCCAAACGCCATCAAAGATTGTGTTAATTGATAGCCATTGCCAAAAGGATCCGCCCATGGATTGAGAAAAGAGGTTATTCGACGCAAACGATAAGGTTCAAAATAGATCAAGCCAATAACACCTATCGCACAAATAACAATACCGATAATAAACGGTGCTAATCTAGCACCTGCAAGGAATAACAGTGCTAAAGTTGTCACAACCAGCACAATTACTGTACCTAAATCAGGTTGTAATAGCAGTAAAATAGCCATTAATATTAAAATGCACATCGGTTTGATAAAGCCCAAAAACCGCGTTCGCACTTCATCAGTTTTTCTGACCAAATAACTGGATACATAGCAAAACAAGGCTAATTTGGCGATCTCAGCCGGTTGTATACGGACAATACCGGTATTAATCCAACGAGAAGCACCATTAACTGAGCTTCCGGCAACTAATACCACTAATAACAGTATTAGGGATGTTATCAATAATAAAAAATTATATTTTTCCCACAATACCATTGGAATATTTAAAACTAATAAAGCTAAACCAAATGATAAAATAAGATAGATAACATCACGTTTAGCAAAGAAAAAAGGATCTTGCGTTAAACGCTGTCCAACTGGCATCGATGCTGATGTCACCATAATAAAACCAATTATAGCCAGACCTAATGTAAGCCAAACCAAAGTACGATCATAAAGGATCGTATCCAGAACATCGTCATCGGGCTCACCATTAGCCCAATTTGTTAGTCGTTTGAAGTTAAATATCATTCTTGACCTAACTCCTTCGCTAATTGGCTAAACCTATCACCGCGTTGTTCAAAGTTACGAAATTGGTCGAAGCTAGCACAAGCAGGTGAAAGAAGTACCATATCACCGGCTTTCAATTCTGGTGCGATGGCGCGCAGACATTGCTCCATTGTATCTAGTAACAAACTATTCGGTTTTAATTGTGCCAATTGATAACCATCACGGCCAAAACAACACAATTTAATGTTTTTTGCTGAGATATAGGGTTTTAATGGTGAAAACTCTGCTGACTTTCCCTCCCCACCCAATAATAAATAAAGCGTTCCAGCTACTTGCAAACCTTTTAAAGCTGCTTCTGTGCTGCCAACATTCGTTGCTTTAGAATCATTAACCCATTGAATACCTTGATGCTGATGAACTAATTGGCAACGATGAGGCAAGCATGCATATTGAGTTAATGCCGTTAAACTTGCTTTTCTTGGAATCTTCACCGCATCGCTAAAGCCAGGGCAGCCGCGCCATTAAGATAGTTATGCTGCCCAACTAACCGTATTTCAGCGGTATCAATAATCGGTTGCCCTTTTATTTGTAGTTCTTGGCAACGTGTATTTAATTGATAATCGCCACTATTAATGCCAAAACTGATACAACGTGCATCACGGCCCAATAGTGGCCAAGTTTGTGGTTCTTGTTCATTAATAATACAAACTTTAGCGCCAGCATAAATTCGTAACTTAGCCGCGCGGTACTGTTCAATGCCTGTCGGATACCGATCCATATGATCTTCTGTCACATTTAATATGGTTGCTACCGCAGCCTTTAAACTTGATGTTGTTTCAAGCTGAAAACTAGAAAGCTCTAATACATACAAATCATAATCTTTTGCTAATAATGTCAGCACCGGCGTTCCAATATTGCCACCAACTGCCACATGCCAATTAGCTGCTTTTGCCATTTCGCCAACTAATGCTGTAACCGTACTCTTACCATTAGAACCGGTGATAGCAACTATCGGTTTATCTATTTCACGACAAAAAAGTTCAATATCACCAGTAATTTCAATACCTTTATCTGCGGCTTTTTTTAATTCTGGGGTAGCAAGCGAAATACCGGGGCTTACAACGATCAAATCAGCTGCCATCAACCATTCACTATTCCAACTACCACAGTGGCAGGCGACTTCCGCCGGCAATTTATCCTTACCTGGCGGTGTTATTCGGGTATCAATTACACGTGGCGCAAACTGGCGAGAGAGAAAAAAGTCGATACAAGATTGACCTGTCTGGCCTAACCCGATGATGACAACTTTTTTACCCTGATAATTAGCCATTATTAACGTACCTTTAATGTTACCAATCCAATCAATACCAGCATTAATGAGATGATCCAAAAACGCACAATGACTCGAGGTTCAGGCCATCCTTTTAATTCGTAATGATGGTGGATCGGCGCCATCCGAAAAATGCGTTGACCACGCAGTTTAAATGATCCAACTTGTAAAATTACCGATAAGGTTTCAACAACAAAAACACCACCCATAATCAGTAATAAAAATTCTTGCCGTAATAAAACCGCAATCGTTCCCAATGCACCGCCTAATGCCAATGAACCAACATCGCCCATGAAAACTTGCGCAGGATAAGTGTTAAACCATAAAAATCCCAAACCGGCACCAACAATTGCCGTACAAACCACGACTAATTCACCTGCGTAGCTGATATAAGGAATTTTTAAATAGTTGGCAAAATTGAAATTACCCGTTGCCCAAGCCACTAATGCAAAGCCTGCCGAAATAAAAACGGTTGGCATAATCGCTAAACCGTCTAATCCATCAGTTAAATTAACTGCATTACTTGTGCCAACAATGACAAAATAAGTCAGTAAAATATAAAACAGACCAAGTTGTGGCATGACATCTTTAAAAAATGGTACAACGAATTGAGTGACTGCCGTATCTTTACCTGTGCTATATAGAGCAAATGCTACTCCCAAAGCCAATACGGATTGCCAGAAATATTTCCAACGAGCAATCAACCCTCTAGAATTTTTACGTACCACTTTACGATAATCATCAATAAAGCCAATAACACCATATCCCAATAAAACGGCTAATACGCACCAAACATATGGATTATTTAACCGCGCCCATAGCATGACTGAAATCACAATAGAAGATAAAATCAATACACCACCCATGGTAGGTGTGCCACGTTTGCTAAAATGCGATTCGGGACCTTCATCACGCACAATCTGACCTATTTGTAACTTTTGCAAATAAGAAATCAAAGAGTGCCCCATCCATAGCGCAGTCACCAAAGCCGTTAACAAACTGGTAATAGCCCGAAATGTCAAATAGGAGAAAAGATTAAAGCCAGAAAAATATTTAACTAAATATTCGGCTAACCAGACTAACATAAAAAGCACTCCTGTAAGGCGTGTACAACTTCTTCCATTACTGTAATGCGCGAACCTTTAACTAAAACTGATACGGTTTCGTGTTCTTTTATTAATGGGATCAGTTTTGCAATTAACTCTTTTTTAGAAGCAAAATGCTCACCGCAACCACTCTGTTGACTAATAACGACACTTTGTTGACCAATACTTAACACTCGGTCAAGCTTCATTTGCTGAGTTGCCAAGCCGACTTCTTGATGCCATTTTTCGGTCTGATCGCCTAATTCACCCATATCACCGACAACCAAAATATGGTATCCAGGCATTTGAGACAAAACATCAGCAGCAGCAATCATAGAGCCGGTATTGGCATTGTAGGTGTCATCTAAAATAAGTTTACCGGGCGCTAAATAAATGGGGTATAAACGACCTGATACCGGCTGAACAGCTGCCAATCCAAGTCTTATTTGCTCAAGCGTCGCACCAAAAGACATAGCTAAAGCACTAGCAGCTAATGCATTGGCAACATTATGTTTACCGGCTAAGGGTAATAATATTGAAACAATACCGATTGGTGTATGCAACTCAAATTCGCTACCTATTGATTTTGTAGTAACATTTTCAGCATAAAAATCAGCCTGTTGCTGTTTCTCTATAGAAAAACGCAAAATGGTTTGTTGTTGTTTAAAATAAGATTGCCAATTTTTCCAATCATGGCTAGCCAAATTAATAACCGCTGTTCCTGTTTCCGCTAATCCCTGAAAAATCTCGCCTTTTGCCTTAGCAACACCCGCTAATGAACCAAAACCTTCAAGATGAGCAGCAAATAAATTATTAACCAATACACTATCCGGTCTAACCATATTAGTTCTATAGGCAATTTCACCGATATGATTGGCTCCCATTTCAATCACTGCATACTGGTGCTCTGCCGTCAATCGAAATAACGTTAACGGCACACCAATATCATTATTGAAATTACCTTTAGTAAAAAGTGTTGTACCACATTGTGATAGAATGGCGGCCACCATCTCTTTAACCGAAGTTTTACCAGAAGAGCCCGTTAGCCCTATAACCTTAGCTTTACTTTGTGATCGAACCCAAGCTGCTAACTTCCCCATAGCTAAACGCGTATCTTTAACAATAACCTGTGGGCAGTGAATGGTTAACGGCCGCTCAACTAATAATGCCGTAGCACCAGCTGCAGTTGCCTCTTTAGCAAAATGGTGACCATTAAAATGTTCACCCTTTAAAGCAATAAACAAACCATTAATGGGTTGCTGGCGGCTATTGGTTGTTACCGCATTCAGCCATAAACTCGCTGCCTGCTGATCATTTATTTGCTGTAAAACACCTTGTGTTACAGTCGCCAATTGCTTCAATGAAATAGGGATCATGCCATCACCCCCAATAACCGTGCTACCGTCAAGCGATCGGAATAATTGAGCCGACGATCACCAATAATTTGATAATCTTCATGACCTTTACCGGCAATTAATATGACATCATCAGTATTGGCCTGCATAATGGCACTAGTGACCGCTTCCACTCGCCCAACAATCGGCATTGCCCGACCAGCATCAAGAAAACCGCTTAAAATATCATCAATTATGGCTTTTGGCTCTTCACTACGTGTATTATCATCGGTTACTACCACAATATCAGCATACTGTTCAGCCACACTGCCCATTAATGCACGTTTACCCTTGTCTCTATCACCACCACAACCAAAGACACACCAAAGTTTGCCACGACAATGGAGACGGAGCGCAATTAAAGCTTTTTCGAGCGCATCAGGAGTATGAGCATAATCGACAACAACCGTTGGTCGTCCTGGTGAGGTGAAGACATCCATTCGTCCACAGACTGGTTGTATAGCATGTGATGATTTTATCACCGTATCAAATGGGTAACCGATCATTAAAAGTGTCGCCATGGCTAAAATGACATTATTAACATTAAAGGCCCCCATTAGTCGGCTTTCTAGCGAACTTTTTCCCCAAGTCGAATTAAAATGAATAGTCGCCCCACGATCATGATAATCAACTTGCTCCACTAGCACCCAAGCACCCTGCCAATCGGTAGGTATGCGATCCTCCATCGAAACTGCACATGCTTGTGGTAATCTTGCAAGCCACTGCAAACCGGTATCATCATCTACATTGATAATCTGTTTATCAGATTTATGGCTTGAAAATAATAACCATTTTGCCACTGCATAATTTTGCATATCACCATGATAATCAAGGTGATCACGGCTTAAATTAGTAAACACAGCAGCGGTAAAAGGAATAGCAGCAACCCGACCTTGCACTAAGCCATGGGAGGAAACTTCCATCGCTACTAAGGTTGCCTGCTTGTCGACCAACAACTGCAATTCAGCCTGAACATCAACCGCCGAGCCGGTGGTATTTTCACTAGGTACAATTTGTCCTAATATTCCGTTACCCACCGTACCCATTATGGCGCTGACTTCGCCCAGCCCTTTCGCCCACTGAGCAATTAGTTGAGTAGTGGTTGTTTTACCATTTGTTCCTGTTACACCGATTAATCGCAATTTTGCAGCTGAATGTTGATAAAATTCTCCCGCTAACAGTGATAATTGATTATTTAGATCATTAATATAAATGACAGGGACGCCATGCATATATCGAATCGTTCCAGCTTCTATCTCGCCTTGTGCTTCAGCAATAATTGCGGCAACACCTTGCGCTATCGCTTGAGAAATATATTGTCGTCCATCTGTTTGATGGCCCTTAATTGCTAAAAATAGGTCTCCTGCCGCTACCTTACGGCTATCAAGTGTCATTTCTCGTAACACCTTATCCGGCGCGTTAACACCCAGTGGTGTAAGTAAATCGCGTAGATTACGATCTGCCACCTGTATCCTCTTTTATCTTGTTAATTACTAATTCATTATCATCTGAGGTCAATGCATCAGGCTCTGTATTCATTAAATGTAAAACGCCGCCCATAATGGCTCCAAATACGGGCGCAGAAACAGCACCACCGTAATATTTCCCCGCAGTAGGCTCATTGATAATCACAACCAGGGCATAACGAGGGTTACTTGCCGTTGCTACGCCAGCCGTATAAGCAATATATTGATTAATATAATGGCCATCATTACCAACTTTTTTTGCTGTACCTGTCTTAATCGCTATTCGATAACCTTTCACTGCGGCTCGAACGCCACCGCCACCAGGCAATGCAACACTTTCCATCATGCGAACCACGGTCCGCATAATCGCCTCAGGGAAAATACGAGCTCCGGATACTAGCGGATCAACTTTTGTAATTGATAGCGGACGATAAATACCAAAACTACCAATTGTTGCATAAACTCGCGCTAACTGTAATGGTGTTACCATTAGCCCATAACCAAAAGAAAAAGTGGCCCTTTCAAATTCAGACCACCGCATTTTTTTATTAGGAAAGATACCACTACTTTCTCCAATTAATCCTAAATTTGTTGGTTTACCCAAACCAAAACGAGCATAAACGTCTACCAGTTCATCGGCTGGCATCGCTAACGCTAACTTTGAAACACCAACATTACTTGATTTTTGTAAAATACCGGTAATCGATAACTCACTATACCTTGCTACATCTTTAATTTCATGACCACTAATCATATAGGGTTGAGTATTTAACACACTATTGGCTTTGACAATTCCATTATTCAATGCACTAACAATTACCATCGGTTTAACTGTTGATCCGGGTTCAAATACATCGGTGATCGCACGGTTACGCATCATTTGAGTTGGAGTACCAGCAAGATTATTCGGGTTATAGGAGGGGCTGTTAGCCATCGCTAATACTTCACCCGTATGAACATCGACTAAAATAGCAGTACCCGACTCGGCTTTATTCTCCATTACACTGCGTGTTAATTCACGATAAACCAATGACTGTATACGTTCGTCAATACTTAATACCAAGTCGTGGGCAACCTGACTATCAATGGAAGAAACATCTTCGATAACTCGCCCATAACGATCTTTACGCACTATTCTTTCGCCTGGAGCCCCAGTTAATAGATAGTTAAAGCTTTTTTCAATTCCTTCAATTCCCTGTCCATCAATATCTGTTACCCCAATTAAATGAGCGGCTACTGGACCAGATGGATAATAGCGACGCGACTCTTTACGCAAATAAATACCCGCTATTTTTAATTTGCTAATATATTCACCAACCGATGGATTGACTTGGCGCGCTAAATAGGCAAACCGACTGTTAGGGTTAAGACTAATTTTATGGTTCACTTGCTCAAGCGGAAGCCTTAGCTCATCCGCTAATGCTTGCCAACGTTCATCATTGGTTAATCCACCATTTTCGTAAATTATTTTCGGATCAGCCCAAATAGCATAAACCGGAACACTTACTGCTAGCTGACGCCCCTCACGATCACTTATCATGCCCCGTGCAGCCATCACTTTCTGAACGCGAAGCGAACGCATATTACCTTCTCTAACAAGCTCTTCCGGGTTAATGACTTGTAGATAAGTAACACGAATAATGAGACCAATTAATGCCAATCCTATACCCGCACACAATAGCAAGAAACGCCAGCTAACATAGCTAACTTTTTTTTCGTACCGTCTTCTATACTTCACTGGGCGCGCAGGCTTCATGTTGTTTACCTATTGGCTAAAACTATTTTGTAATCACAATATGTTCTTGTGCCAGATCTACGTGGATCATTTGTAGCTTTTCAACCGAAAGGCGTTCAACTCGACTATGATTTCCTAATGAGTTTTCTTCCAAAATCAAATTGCGCCATTCTATATCTAAAGATTCTTTTTCTTCTGTCATCAAATCCTTTTGTGCTGTTAATAATCGTGTTTGATGACTGACTGTGACAATTGAAATCGCTGATATGATAATCACTATCAATAGAATCAACGGGACAGCTCCGTGCCGAAAAATATCGTAACCAATGATCCTAATTAAGCTATATTTTTCCGCAGTCATTATCATTACAACATTTCAGCAAAACGGACAACTGAGCTTCTTGCTCGTGGATTTTCGATAACTTCTCTTGCTGTCGGTTTCATTTTGCCTAATACTTTCAATATCGGGCTACCAATTGCTTTTAATTGCACATCGGTTAATGGTAATCCGACCGGGACTTTTGGTCCTCTGCTATACTCTTGGATAAAACGCTTGACCAATCTATCTTCCAATGAATGAAAACTAATAATGGACAACCGTCCCTGCAGTGCCAATACCTTCAATGAACCCTCTAATGCTTTTGCTATTTCTTCCAATTCACTATTGATATAAATACGAATTGCCTGGAACGATCGCGTTGCTGGATGTTTATGTTTCTCTTTAAACGGACTAACTTGTGCTATCAATTCTGCCAGTTGTTTTGTCCGTGTTAATGGCTCTTCCGCTGAATGATGATTACGAGCCACAATCGCTTTTGCAATTCTTTTTGCAAATCGTTCTTCACCATAAGTTTTCAATACCCAGGCTATATCCGATTCTTCCGCCTTCATCAGCCATTCAGCGGCAGATTGACCTGTAGTCGGATCCATCCGCATATCTAATAGTCCATCACGCATAAAAGAAAAGCCTCGCTCTGGATCATCTAATTGCGGTGATGAAACACCTAAATCAAGCAGTACGCCATCAATCTTGCCAACTAATTCCTCTTCTGCAATAAATGTCTGTAACTGAGAAAAAGAACCATGTTTAATTGAAAATCTGTCATCAGTAATCATTTTTTCAGCGGCTGCCACTGCATGCGGATCTCTCTCTATCGCTATCAGGCGCCCTTCACTGCCTAACCGAGAGAGAATTAATTGTGAGTGCCCTCCCCGGCCAAAAGTACCGTCAACATAAATACCATTTGCTTTTATATTCAATCCATTGACTGCTTCATCAAGAAGCACACTGATGTGTTTAAACCGACTGTCTGCCATATTAAAGAGATAGATCCTGTAACCGCGTTGATAATGGTTAATTTGTGCTGTGTTGAGCCTCAATATCTGTTTGTACTTGCTGATACTAAGTCTGTTCATCCCATAACTCAAACTTATTAATTTGACCAACCAGCATAACTGCCTTTTTGAGCCCGGCATGTTGCCACAAAGTATTGGCGAGCAAAAGACGACATGCATTATCCATCTGACATTCACTGGCATGCCCAAGTAATAAACGCTGAACACGACGTTCAGCCGGATTCATAGTAGAAAGTTGTGATAGTTTTTTTTCAATAATTTCCCATTCAAGTAATGTATAAAGTAATAGGCATGGCTGATGAAGGTCGATAGTAAAAACCATCTGCCCTTCAGACTCCTCGTTCAGCATACCGCGATAACGCGTAGACACGGTTAATCGTCCTTTGCTGTCGAGGTTGACGAGTGTTGTGCCACGAAACATATCTCTTCAACCCTTATATTACAAAAATCACCACATTACACCACAATTTCCCACTTACTATAGAGTTTACGAAGGGTATGAAAATCTTGTCAAGCAGCAGCACGGTGCTTTAGTTTTATTTACAGAATAATGTTGGAAGATGATTGGGTGGGTTTTCTGACGAGTAAAAAATTAAAAACAATTAACATTATGATAAAATTGAATAAATTAATTTTTATACTTATATTCACTGTCGAAACTTATTTATTTCGCAAAAAATGAAATAAAAACTAAAATACACAACCAATCCAATGCTTCATTTTAAATCAACCTTCAGATAACACTTTATACATACAAATAACAATTAATCAAACTTTCCAAAAATTATTTGTCGTAAAATTTTAAAATTTACATTATTTATCAGTATATTGCACATACTGATAAATATACAGTAATTTTTTATATCGCTTATCGTACAAAGTCTATACTTTGAATAGAAAAATATTCTATATCAGTCCGTGACTATTTTATGTGTAAATCTTATTATTCGAAACAATTTTATTAAGAATTATCCGAATTATTATCATTTATTGTTATTAGTTTATTAATTTTTAAAAAATGCGCCATTTTAATAGCGCATTTTTTAAATTTGATTAAATATTTTTTAACTTAAGTTAAATTTTACGACTTAAGCTACCTCTTCTACATAGGTCACGTTAGATACGTGTTACACCAATGTTTGGCTTATTATTTTCACTTAAACTGGCTAATACCAGTTCTATTACTTTATCAGCAATAGCTTGATGACGTTGAACAACCGATAATACTGGACAAATAAAAAAAATCTAACAATTCATTATCACCAAAAGTTGAAATCACAATATCATTTGCTAATTGCCCATTACGCTTTAACATCACGTCCGTTACTCCTTGTAACAGAGAAAATGATGTTGTAAAAAACGCTTCCGGCATTTCATTATGATTTAACCACTGCGCAAAAATTTCTTCAGCAGCACAACGTTCATAACTACTCGCATATAAATAAGTGACAGAATGTAAATTATCTTGCCAAGATTCTCTAAATTCCTGTTCACGTAATAAGCTAACAGAAAGCTCAGGTAGCGCACCTAAATAGAGAACTTTTTTAACCGAAAATTTGTGTAATTCAGTTGCTAACATTTTGGCATCTTGTAAATCATTACTAGCAATACTAATAAAATGCTGTTGTTCTAATGCGCGATCTAACGCAATAATAGGTAATGAACGGTTAGTCCAGCGCTGATAAAAGGGATGTTCAGGGGCTAAAGCGGTAGAAACAATATTGCATCCACCTGACGCTTTAGTAAGTGCCCTATACACCGAGTTTCGTTATCTGGTTGATCCTCAGAGCAGGCAATAAGTAACACGTACTTTACGCTCAAAATAATTTGCAATCCGTGTATAACTGGTATTTTCTAAATCTGGGATCACCAAACCAATTGAATGGGTACGTACGGCCAGCTCGAAGACCTGCAGCAACCACATTTGGATAATAGTTATGTTCCTTAACAACAGACATCACTCTTTCAACAGTCTTATCACTGACTCAATACTGTTTAGCTTTACCATTGATAACATAATTGGCGGTTGTGCGGGAAACTGCGGCTAGACGGGCAATTTCATCCAATTTCACGTTGATGACCCCTTTTACAAACAGGAAAAGTCTCAAAAGCTTGAGACAATAAATGTTGCTCCATTTTAACTTGCTGAAGAGATATTTTCACCGCAAAATTTGCTTTTTTTCACCATGAAAACCCTACTAGAATTTAGTCTTGGTACATGGATTTAATTTCACGCTGATATCGTTGTGCGATGATCACACGCCTTAATTTTAAAGTGGAAGTTAATTCACCATTTTCCATAGAAAAACCAATAGGTAACAGAGTAAAACGTTTTACTTGATGAAAACTAGCAAAATTCTTTTGCATTTCTTTAAGGCGTGAATCAAATAGTTCAACAATACGACTATTACGTAATAGCTCCAATCGACAGCAATATTTCAAATTAATTGAATGGGCATACTCTTCCAGTGAATCAAAACAAGGTACGATTAGTGCGGAAACAAATTTACGCGCATCAGCGATTACTGCAATATGTTCAATAAAACGATCTTGACCTAATGTCCCTTCAATCAACTGAAGAGCAATATATTTTCCATTAGAGGTTTTCATTAAATCCTTTAACCGTTCGGTAATAAACAAGGTTTCCGACTGCATCAAGCTTACCGCTATCTCCCGTTTTGAACCAACCATCCTGGGTGAAGGCCTGTGCTGTTTCAGTTGGCTTATTATACAATAGGCCCTTTAACCTGGATCTCATTTTCCTGACCAATACGCCCCTGAATATCAGATAGCAGTGTACCAATCGAACCTAAGCAATAATTATTCTCTTCCCAACAGGAAATTGTCGCACAAGTTTCTGTCATACCATAACCATATTTGATATTGATACCGACAGCCAAAAAGAAACTAAAACTTTATCATCAAGATGAGCGCCAGCGGCAGGTAAAAAACGTAACCGACCACCTAAAATCATTTTTAATTTAGTTAATATCCATTTATCCGCATTACTATAAAAAAACGATGCAACCAATTGCTTTTTTCCTTGTTAAGCCAGTGCTATATGACGTTTACCTTGATTAAACGCCCAATTGAAAAACTGTCTACGAAGCCAAGGCGCTTTGGCAACTTTCTGATTTATGGTAGCATAAACTTTTTCATAAAAACGGGGCGCCGCACACATCATCGAGGGTTTTACTGCAACCATAGCTTCTCTAAAACTTTGAGCATCTGTTAAATAGACATTTTGTGCGCCAATATGCATAACATAGAAACTCCAAGCTCGCTCAAAAACATGAGAAAGTGGTAAAAAACAGAGTGAAATATCTGAGTCAGTTAATGTTAAGCGTTTATCATATAAATAAAGTTGAGCCGCCATATTGGCATAATCAAGCATCGCACCTTTCGGCTTACCGATGGTACCTGAAGTATAAATTAATGTAAATAAATCACTTAATTGATGTTGGGCAATCAGAAATATCAATATCTTCATTAAAAACAATAATATCAGTTAATTTAGAGCAAAATTCAAATAGCGACTGAGCAATATCATATTGAACCTGATCACTAACAAATAGAATGCGAATATTAGCATCATTTAAGATATAAGTAGCCTGAGTGACATTACCGGTTGAATAGAGAAGCACTGTCACTGCCCGGATTTGGAGAATAGCCAAATCAGTTAAAGACCAATTCATCCTATTATCGGCAAAAATAGCGACATTTTCTTGTACGTTTACACCTAATGTAAGTAATGCTAAAGAAATAGATTCTGTTTTTTGCCCAATTTCTTGCCAGGTTAATTGTTTTTAATAAGCTGCTGACCATTCTCTAAAAGCAACTCTTTTAGCCAAAGTTGGCGAATTAATCTTTTATTGAAACTGGTTAACTAAATGATAAGAATGCAAATTCTCAATAGTCAAAATATCTTCCCTTAGTGAACTTTTATTTACCAAATATAATTATTTAGTGACAACAGGTTATATATGCTAAAGTCATAAAAAATAATTTCAGCGTATAGCTGTTAGCTAATAGCGGCATTATACATAATTGCTAGATAAAAAAAGAGGCTTTAATGAAATTTAAAAAACACGTTCACGCCAAATCCACACTAACGTAACAATAACTTGGCATAAAAGTGCTTTTATAAAAGAAAATATTTTATATATCAATTTGATAATTGTAATGGGATAATTTACAAACTATCTTTAATTCAAACGTTATTATCTATTCCTGTCGACTTATTTGCAGAATTTACGAAAAATATTCTATTTATTAGTTACTCAGTTGTCCTAATTGCGTTTTCATCCACTTATGCCCTTTGTTACGAGTTGTGGATTCATGCCAGATCAAATAACAGGGACGCGCTGTTTTTTCCTAAGGTAATTCAACTGATCTTAAATTTAACTGATTTGAATAATATTCAACAAGCCATTTTGGTACAATAGCAACAAAATGAGTTTGAGAAACAATATTTAATACGCTATTTAAATCTGTTTCTTGGTAAATAATAGAATGAAAAAGATCGCTATTATGATAATAGGGTTTATTAAAAGATCACATATTATCCATGGAGACCACAGCATTTTTTTCACGCTGTAATATATCATCAGAAATTGTATTTTTAATATTGGGGTGATTATTATAGACAGCTAAAACTAATTCATCATTAAATAATGGATGGTGATGATATTCAGATTTATCAAATTCGTTATAGCTAATAACAAATTCTGTTTCCTGATATTTTAATTGATGGGCAATATTATCATCAAGATAGGATTGAATAATTACGTCAATATTTAGTGCATTCTCTTTAACTCTAGCAACAATACTAGCTAGCTGCCAAACGAATATCTAGTGGGCTATATATTGATAATTTAAATACTCTTTCACTCTGTTCTGGCTCAAATCCTGCACCTGGTAATTCATTATGCACTAGTTGTAATGCCTGTCTAACTGGACCAAATAGTTGCTTAGCACGTGAAGTTGGCTGAATACCTCGGCCATAACGAACAAAAAGCTCATCATTGAACATCACTTTCAGATGCGATACAGCATTACTGACAGCAGGCTGTGACATACGTAAAATTTGCGCTGCACGGGTCACATTCTACATCTGCATAACTACATCAAAAACCGTTAATAAATTTAAATCAACATTTCGCAAATGAATATCGCTTGGCTCTTTTTTCGTTGCTGAAACTGTGTTGTAGTCAGTCATTATTTTACTCCACTTGATATATATGTATGTTCAATGAATAAAAATAAAAGATTAACCTAATTAATTATTAACTTAGGTATGTTGTTTTATTATTAAATTCATTAAAATAAATTAAGCGAACCATTTAATTTTTAAAATTATTTTAGCTTCCATGCCTTAACATTAACTGATCAGTTTAAAAATCATTTTACCAAAACCCTAATTATAGAATTATTACCCTTCAACATTTACATAATCAATGAATAATAAAATTAAATATCCATCTATTAATCCTTCAATTAGATGATAAAATAAAGCATGGTAGAATTTATAATAAAATTATTCAATTCTTATTATTCATAATAAATTATCAGATTCATCACAGAATAAATTATTGCTTATTCAATATTTCCTTTACTTATTTTATAACAAGCACTTCCTAATATATTTTTATTAAACTAATTTTATACTTCACAATTAAGAAACATTAACAAAATTAATTAAATATAATAGAATTAATTTTTAACGAAATTTAATCAGTTTTTTGAATTAAATGAATAGATAAAAATAATATTAAAAATATAAAATTTTGCCATATATCTTAGTAAAAATATTTGCTATATTAACAAAATAAATTTTTATTTCATGTTGACATAATGATAAAAATCAGGTAATTACAAAGATAATATCTTTGATATTAATAGGGTGAAATATTTTTTATGTATCTTTTTATTCACCTACTAAGCCTACTACTTCTCGCATTTTCTGTGCGCGGTATGCTTATCGGTGAACGAAGTTATTAATATCCACCCGCAATAAAAAAACCGCGCATCTGCGCGGTTTTTTATACCTACAATCTAACTAAATAGCACTTTCTATAAACTTACTAATAAAAGAACCGATAACAAGCAAGAACACGATAAAGAAACAAACAGTATGAGCAATAATATTATTATCTTTGATACAACATGACGTGATGGCGAACAACCTTTACAAGCAAGTTTAAGCGCCAAAGAAAAATTACAAATTGCTTATGCTTTGGAACGTTTAGGCGTCGATATTATTGAAGCCGGCTTTCCAGTCTCCTCGCAGGAAGATTTTAAATCTGTGCAAACCATTGCCAAAGAAATTTAAAATAGCCGTATATGTGGTTTGGCACGCTGTATTGATAGCGACATTGATGTCGCCACTGAAGCATTAAAAGTTGCCAATAGTTTTAGGTTACACCTTTTTTTAGCAACCTCCTCATGCACATTAAACATAAATTAAAAAGTTCATTTAACGATATTTTAGCCCTCGCTAGCCACTCTATTAAGCACGCCAGACATTATACTGATGACGTAGAATTTTTCTGTGAAGATGCTGGACGCACTAATCCTGACAATTTATGCCGGATCGTGGAAACAGCAATCAATTCTGGTGCAACAACGATTAATATCCCTGGTACTGTCGGTTATACTATCCCTGCTCAATTTGGCAATATTATTAAAGATCTTTTTAATCAGGTACCAAACATCGATAAAGCCATTATTTCGGTCCACTGTCATAATGATTTAGGTATGGCGGTAGCCAATTTTATTACTGCAATTCAAGCCGGTGCTCGACAAGTAGAAGGAACGATTAATGGTTTAGGAGAACGCGCTGGCAATTGTGCCTTAGAAGAAATTATTATGGCAATTAAAGTGCGCCAAAAAATGTTAGCCGTCACCACAAATATTAATCAGCAAGAAATTTACCGTACCAGTCAATTAGTCAGCAATTTATGTAATGCCCCTATCCCTGCTAATAAAGCGATCGTTGGCAGTAATGTCTTCTCACATTCTTCAGAAATCCATCAAGATGGTATACTAAAGAATCGAGAAACTTATGAAATTATGACACCAGCATCCATTGGCTTAAGAGAAACTCAATTAAATCTAACTTCTCGTTCTGGCTGAACGGCGGTAAAGTACCGAATGACAGAGATGGGATATCAAGATACAGATTACAATTTAGAACGCTTATATGAAGCATTTTTGCACTTAGCTGATAAAAAAGGTCAGATCTTCGACTATGACCTAGAAGCTTTGGCTTTCATAAATCAACAACAAGAACCTGAATTTTTCCGTTTAACCTATTTCAGTGTCCAATCTGGCTCAAATTTACTTGCCACAGCCACAATAAAAATAATCTGTGGCGATAAGGAAAAATCTGAAGCAGCAACAGGCAATGGCCCCGTAGATGCGATTTATTAGGCCATTAATAAAATAGCCAAATATCCCATTAAACTGATTTCCTACCAGTTATCCGCTAAAGGTCATGGCAATGAAGCTTTAGGTCAAGTTGATATCGTTGCTAAATGCTTTGGCCGTCGTTTTCATGGTATCGGCCTGGAAACCGATATTGTCGAATCGTCCGCTATGGCAATGATCAACGTGTTAAATAACATTTGACGCACAAAATTAGTGAAAAAACAAAAAAACCACTGCAATACAGAGGTAATTCAATAATATGGCTAGTAATTATAATATTGCTGTCTTACCCAGTGATGGTATTGGCCCTGAAGTTATGGCATAAGCCTTAAAGGTGTTGCTGCTATTGGCCAATAGTTTAATTTGACCATCGTAACGCATGAATATGATGTCGGCGGAATTGCTATTGAGCGCCATGGTCAGCCATTACCATCTGCAACACTTTCAGGTTGCCAACAAGTGGATGCGATACTCTTTGGTTCAATTGGTGGCCCACAATGGGAACACCTGCCGCCTGCTAGTCAGCCTGAGCGTGGCGCATTATTACCATTACGTAAACATTTTCAGTTATTTAGTAACCTACAACCTGCTCGTCTATATCCTAGTTTAAATAACTTCTGTCCATTGCGGACGGATATTACAGCAAAAGGTTTTAATATTCTTTGTGTGCGTGAATTAACCGGTGGGATCTATTTTGGTCAACCTAAAGGACGTGTTGGAGCTGGTATTGATGAAAAAGCCTTTGATACCGAGATTTATCATCGTTTTGAAATAGAACACATTGCACATATCGCTTTTCAGGCAGCGCGTAAACGAAGCTATAAAGTAACATCAATAGACAAAGCTAATGTATTGCAAAGTTCGATTTTATGGCGAGAAGTTGTCAATGATATTGCCAAAATTTATCCCGATGTCGAAATCAATCATATGTATATCGATAATGCCACTATGCAGCTCATCAAAGATCCTGCTCAATTTGATGTTCTGCTCTAATATTTTTGGCGATATTATTTCCGATGAATGTGCAATGATTACCGGTTCAATCGCGCTGTTACCTTCCGCCAGTTTAAATCAACAAAATTTTGGCTTATACGAACCTGCTGGCGACTCAGCACCGGATATAACTAGTAAAATATTGCGAATCCAATTGCGCAAATCTTATCTGTAGCGCTATTGATGCGTTATAGCCTGCAACCAACCACATATTGCTGATGCGATAGAAAATGCCGTCAATAAAACATTATTGCAAGGTTATCGAACTCAGGATTTGGCATTAGATAAGCAATTTGTCAGTACCGATGAAATGGGCAGTATTATTGCCAGTCATATTATGCAAGAGGTTTAGATTATGGCAAGAACTTTATATCAAAAATTGTACGATGCACACATTGTCCATGAAACGGAAAATGAAACACCATTAATTTATATCGATCGCCATTTACTGCATGAAGTCACTTCGCCTCACGCATTTGATGGATTGAGAGCCCATAACCGCTCGGTCAGACAACCCAATAAAACTTTTGCTACCATGGATCACAATGTCTCTACTCAGACTAAAGACATTAATGCTAGTGGTGAGATGGCTTGCATTCAAATGCAAACCTTGATAAAAAATTATCAACAATTTGCTATTACTCTTTACGATTTAAAGCACCCTTTCCAAGGTATTGTCCACGTCATGGTACCAGAACAAGGCATAACTTTACCTGGCATGACTATCGTATGCGGTGATTCCCATACCGCAACCCATGGTGCATTTGGCGCATTAGCTTTTGGTATTAGCACATCTGAAGTTGAGCATGTCTTGGCCACGCAAACCTTAAAACAAGCTCGAGCTAAAACCATGAAAATTGAGGTCATTGGTAAACTAGCTAATGGCATCACAGCTAAAGATATGGTACTGGTGATGATTGGCAAAATCGGTAGTGCCGGTGGCACCAGTTATGTTATTGAATTTTGCGGCGAAGCAATTGAAAACTTAACTATGGAAGGCCGAATGACTGTTGCAATATGGCAATTGAAATGGGTGCTAAGGCGGGTCTTGTTGCGCCTGATGAAACCACTTTTAATTATATTAAAGGCCACCAATTTGCACCAAGCACAGAACAGTGGCAACAAGCCGTTAGTTATTGGAAAACACTGAAGACTGATCCCGGTGCTCATTATGATGCTATCAAAACTATCTATGCTAATGAAATCGCCCCTCAGGTTACCTGGGGAACTAACACAGGGCAAGTAATTGCGATCGATAGCCTAGCCTCATGCCGTCACCAAATCAATTGCGCGATACCACTTAATATGCTTCTACAGAGAAAGCATTAAATTATATGGACTTACAAGCTAGGAGCAAATTGACCGACATTAAGATTTATAAGGTATTTATCGGTTCTTGCACTAATTCGCGTATTGAAGATTTGCGTTCTGCTGCCACTATTGCGAAAGGCAAAAAAGTGGCCGCTAATGTACAAGCAATTGTTGTTCCTGGTTCAGAGCCAGTAAAAGCACAAGCTAAGCACGAAGGTTTATACAAAAATTTATTGATGTGGGTTTTGAATGGCGTTTACCGGGTTGCTCTATGTGCTTAGCAATAAATAACGATCGCCTTGCTCCTGGCGAACGTTGTGCATCCACCATCAACCGTAATTTTGAAGGACGGCGTAAGGCCGCGGCGGTCGAACTCATTTAGTCAGTGCAGCAATGGCAGCTGCGGCGACTATCTATAGCCATTTTGTCGATGTGCGTAAGATCGATAATAAGCAAATAAAACAGGAATTGGCAAAATGAAAAAATTTATCCAACATACCGGCTTAGTGGCTGCTTTAGATGTTGCCAATATTGATACTGATGTGATCATCCCAAAACAATTTTTACAAAAGGTCACTCGAATCGGTTTTGGTCAACATCTTTTCCACGATTGGCGTTTCCTGGACGATAACGGGCAACAACCTAATCCGGATTTTGTCCTTAATAAACCACGTTACCAAGGGGCCATTATTTTATTAGTCCGTAAAAATTTCGGTTGTGGATCATCGCGCAAACATATGCGCCGTGGGGATTAACAGATTATGGCTTTTGCGCCGTTATTGCGCCAAGTTTTGCCTATATTTTATATAACAATGCCTTTAACAACCAATTATTACCAATTAAATTAAATGAAGCAGAAATTAACCAGTTATTTAACTATGTAGAACAAGATGAAGGTTGCCAGTTCACCATTGATTTGACGACCCAAACAGTCATTACTGGGGATAAAACTTATTTGTTTAGCATTGATAATTTTCATCGTTATTGCTTGATGAATGAGTTAGATAATATCGGATTGACTTTACAATATGAAAAGTTCATTACCCGTTATGAAGAGCAGCAACCACTATTTTTGCGATAACAGTTCAAATAACAGGCACTACCTCACTATGTAGGCAAAGCCTGATTATTTTTCTTTTCATTTAAATTAATTAAAATGTTAGAAAAGGTGATGACATTCTATTTAATTAGATGCCTAAATCTTATATTACGTTTTATTTAGTGAAAAAAAATTTAATTTATCTATTAATAATAAAAAATTATCCACATGTAGGGCTATATTTATTAATTTATTCACCTTTTCTGTGGATATCCATGTGAAAAAAGCTATAGTAAACAGGGTATAATTTCATAATTTTTTCAATCGATAAATTTCGAAATAAAAAATTAATATTTTTTTCATAGAGATAAATCAATTTAATTGATTAAACATAGCTCAAAGCAGAACTGATAGCTAACCATCAAAACAGGATGAACAAAGATCCAGCAATATCCATTTTATCCACAGGATACACTGTTTTGTTAAACAAGCTAACAGATCTTTTTAACATAAACCATCCTGTTAAGACTGTAAATTAAACCAGTAAAGGCTTTTTATTAGAGTTATCCAGTAAAATTGTGGATAACTATAGCTGAGATCCTGTTTATTACCTATTCGATTAAATTCATAACAGAAAAAAAATATATCGACCTTGGATAAAATGATTTGATTATCAATAGATTGTTCTTATTTACTCGATCTATGTTAAAATTTTCACTGTGTGTACAAATTTAACTGGCTATTTTTTATACAGGCATGATTTATGCAATTTTCTCGCCGGCCCCTGATGATGAACAAAGTTTACTGAGTAAAGCCAAAAACCTAGCGGGTTATACCATGGCTGAACTGGCTTATCAGGCAGGTATCGCAGTCCCCCACGACCTTAGACGTGCTAAAGGTTGGGTAGGTCAGTTATTAGAATATTGTTTAGGCGCAAATGCTGGTAGCAAAGCAGAAGCAGATTTTGCTCATCTTGGTATTGAGCTTAAAACCATCCCTATTAACCGCTATGGTGAACCATTAGAAACAACCTTCGTTTGTGTGGCAGCTTTAACCGGTAATAGTGGAGTAACCTGGCTTTCAAGTCATGTACGTCATAAGCTATCGCGGGTTTTATGGATACCCATTGAAGGTGAGCGCCAAATCCCATTAGCAAAGCGCAGAGTCGCTTCATCACTACTGTGGAGTCCCAATCCAATAGAAGAGCAGCTGCTTAAAAAAGATTGGGAAGAATTAATGGATATGATCGTATTAGGTCAGGTTGCAAACATCACCGCACGCCATGGCCAGGTACTACAAATCCGCCCTAAAGCTGCAAATCATAAAGCTTTGACAGAAGGGATAGGTAGACACGGCCAACCAATAATGACTCTACCGCGTGGATTTTATCTGAAGAAAAATTTTACTGCTACAATACTGGCACGCCATTTTGATTTACCAATTCATAAATAACAACTTAACCCAGCTATCTACAGAGAGTGGTCTTTATAATGACATTTTACGCAAATACAGTTCAATTCGTTAACGAGATTCTTCATAAGAAGCCAGACGAATATGCGGTATTTCTTGCCAACGCTCATTGAGCGGTACATGATAACCTTCATTTTTAGCAGTTTGAATAAATTCAGCCAGTGCCTCCACTGAATCCAGTACCGTTATTTTGGCATATTTTTCGATCGCTTTAGGCAAAAATAGTGTCACCGGAAAATTGTCTGCTAATTCCAATGACTCATTATTCACATCTGTACCATGATGAATAAGTTTATGCTGTTCATCGCGATCCAAAGCACGATGAATATCATCGGCTAATTTCAACAAACGATGGTTTGCGGTACCTAATTTGGTATGATTACGTTCGCTCGGTATCACAGTATCAAGTGTGCCATAATCACTAATATGAGGAGCTACCAATAATAAATCATAATCAGGGACAAATGGTTCGTGTATTTTCGGTTCACTCATCACATAAATCGGTTTCCCGGCTATTTCTATTCGATAGTGGTTATTACTATTAGATTGATAAATAGCGTCAAATTGATATTCCTGCCCAGTTGGTGAACGTGCTACCAAAATCATTTTATCACCACGTGAGCGGGATAATTCAAGACAACCTAATTCAATCAGTTCGTTGATACTATCGCAGGTTATAGTCAAAGGCATATTAATCGCTTCACCATTTTGTATATTTTTACTGATCAAGGCATTGTATTTTTGCACTTGTTCTAACTGTCTAACAAGCTTACTAAAATTTTGATCAATACAAATAAATCCGGCTTGTGGACCCCAATCAGCGGTTTTCCCTTTAATCATTAAGCGGCTTAGTGAGATAACCGGCTTCAATTAAAGAGGTCGCAAATGGACTAATGGGTCGAATACCGTAAATCAGATTTTTTTGAATTGCATAGTTAGAAAGGGTGTTTAAATGCGTTACTGGAATACCCACTTTTTGGTTGGTTTTTCTGACAACAAGAGAAAGGAGCTGGTTTTTCCGCCATTTGTCTATAATAGGCAGAATTTAAGATTAAATTATTAGATATACGATGCATTTATACTTTATTCCTGCCATTTAAAGAGCGATATTTTACCTATTTTGTTGCATGAAAAACCGTCAGATAACTTACTTTAATAAGTAAAAAATAAATTCAGATTAATTGCATGTCTTAACTAATATTCATTCAATTTGATAGATAATTAGTTGACTTAGGCACAAATAAAAATGTGCCGTAAATGGCACATTTTGGTTGCAAAATTATATAGATTTAGTTGACGCTTTTTGCTAACCTGAATATAAAGCATATCCAGCGCGATGGTAGCCGCCGCTAAGGCAGTAATTTGTGACTGATCATAAGCCGGAGCAACTTCCATAATATCCATGCCAACAATATTCAATGGTTGTAAAGCTCGCAACAACTTTAAGGCACGATCACTGGTTAACCCTCCGACAACCGGCATTCCTGTACCGGGCGCAAAGGCAGGATCCAGGAAATCAATGTCAAAGGTTAAAAAACCGGTAATTCACCCACTGTCGACCTTATCTGAGCAATAATATCTTCCAGTGGTGCGTCATTCACATAAGCCGCATCCACCACTGTAAAGCCATTATGCTTATCATATTCGGTACAGATACTAATCTGAATTGAGTGAGTGGCATCGATTAATCCTTCATTTGGTGCATGGTAAAACATGGTACCATGATCAAATTGACTACCATTATTATAAGTATCGGTATGAGCGTCAAAATGAACCAACGCCATAGGGCCAAAATGCTTTGCGTGTGCACGCAGTAAAGGTAACGTGACAAAGTGATCACCACCAAAGGTTAAACATCTTTTACTAGATGCCAATAATTTTTCGATATGTGCCTGCAACTTATCGCTCATATCCTGTACATCACCAAAAGCAAATACCAGATCTCCGCAATCAACTACTTTTAACTGATCGTTGAGGTCAAACTGTCATGGCCAACGTTTACCCTCCCATGCCAGGTTTGCTGATACCTATCGAATAGCAGCCGTCATGGGCCGGCTGCCCGGACGACCTGATGTCGCCATATCAAAAGGAACACCGGTGATCACCCATTGTGCATCACTATCATAAGGTAAAAAATGGAGTAGAAAACGCATGAAACCAAAGGCATTAGAAACCAAAGAGTTATCTTCTTGATTATTTAATGTATTATTGATCATATAATTTATCTCAAACTGTTTATTAGTGAATGACTTTCACTATTAAGGCTACTGCACTTCTGCCTGGCATCCTCCCTGCCTTAAAGGACGAGATTTACGATGCACCGGTTAAGATTTATTCCCTTATTACTCAATAACCTTGGCTAACTTATATTGACTCACCTTCTAAATAGGTATAACCATATAATCCTGTTTCAAATTCAGCCAAAAACTGCTCCTTTAAACTTTTCGTCAAATCTTTACTATTGACTTGATCACGAAAAAGCGTCAATAACATGTTAGGATCAAGCTTGACGTAATGGAGCATATCCACCACCGAATCCCCCCTCTTCACTTTGTAAATACCTGACTTCACCCGAATTATCAATATAGACGTCAATCGCTGCTGTATCGCCAAGCAAGTTATGCATATTGCCTAATATTTCTTGATAAGCACCGACCATAAAAAAACCTATCATCGGTGGCTCTTCTGGATCATAATTAGGCATTGACATGTTAGCAGCGATACCATCACCATCTATATAGTGATCAATAATACCATCCGAATCACAGGTAATATCTAATAAAACCGCCCGCCGTTCTAATGGCGCATTTAATCCTTGAATCGGTAATACTGGAAAAAGTTGGTTAATACCCCAGGCATCCGGTATAGATTGAAATAACGAAAAGTTAACATATAGCTTATCAGCCATTCGCTCTTGTAACTCATCGATAATAGGACGATGAGCTCGATTACTGGGATCTAAATCCTGCTAAATACGACGACAAATATTAAGATAAAGCTCTTCAGCCCAAGCACGCTCTGTCAAATTTAACATGCCATGGGCATATTGGGTATGCACATCATATAACGAAAGTTGACTATCATGCAGCCATTCACGTAATGAACGGCTATTTCTCTATTGCATTTCATTCCATGTCTCCCACAGGGAAATAAGCGATAATTCGGTATCTTTCGGTGGTGGAGTGATCTGAGTAAATTCATTACGTTCAACCCCAATTATATTGGAAACTAATACGGTATGATGCGCGGTTAACGCTCGACCAGATTCAGTGATCACCGTTGGATGCTCTAACTCATGTTCATCACAAGCTCACCTATCGCCCAGATAACATTATTGGCGTATTCATTTAAACAATCATTGACAGAACAATCCGATTGTGACCTAGTCCCTCATAATCAACTCCAAGACCACCACCAACATAAAAACACTCAATTTTGACACCTAATTTATGTAACTCAACATAAAAACGAGCCGCTTCTCTAGCGCCTGTGGCAATATCGCGAATATTAGACATCTGAGAACCTAAATGGAAATGTAATAATTGCAAACTTTTCAGACGCACTTCACTTTTTAATGCATCAATCAACTACAAAACCTGAGCGGTGGCCAAACCAAATTTTGATTTCTCACCACCGCTCGCTTGCCATTTACCCGAACCTTGTGACGCCAAATGCGCTCGTACTCCAAAACGAGGAATAACATCTAATCTTTTAGCTTCATCCAAAACTAGGGCAATTTCAGTCATTTTTTCAATCACTAAGTAGACTTTATGGCCAAGTTTTTCGCCGATCAACGCTAAACGAATATATTCCCGATCTTTATAGCCATTACAAACAATCACTGATTTCTTCATACCAGCATGTGCTAATACAGCCATTAATTCTGCTTTGGAGCCGGGCTCTAAACCTAAAGGTTCTCCTGATCTCACTAAAGTTTCAATTACTCGCCGTTGCTGATTTACCTTAATTGGGTAGACCAGAAAGTAATCACCTTGATAGCCATAATCACGACGTGCCCGTTCAAATACAGCATTAATTGACCGCAATTGATGTTGTAAAATTTGCGGAAAATAAAACAGTGCCGGCAAACGTAGATGTTGCTATTCTTCCTGTACTTGTTCAACTAAGGCGGCTAAATCAATTTTCGCTTCTGGTTGGTCAAGATTAGGACACACAGTAATATTACCTTGTTCATTAACTTGGTAATAGCCGCCTCCCCAATATGTAATATTATAAGTTTGTTGCATTTTACGCGCGATATTGTTATTCATACTTATCTCCTGAAATGGAGTGTGAGCTTCACTTTTTCCCCAACATATCCTATCTAACGAGATAATATTCTCGTGTAAATTTTAAAATTTCAGGAAACAGCGCAATAACTCTTATTTTACTAAAAAAGGATTCATAACAACTCAGCAATCATTCTGTTATTTAATAGTTGCAAAACAACTTATCAATGAATGATTTTAGTCTGTCTCGAGTACGACCTATAATTTCGACTAGAAGCCATAATATAGAGAAAGGAAATAGAAGCGGATACACAGACATTAAGCTGTGATGATTGGTAATTTGCTATTTGCTGATAATGGAACATTACCCATTCATCTCAAAACATGGTTATAACATTCAGCCTCAGAACGTAACCATTTTAAATTGGGAAGTAGTATCAATACCGATAATACCGCATAACGCCTGATAAAAAAAAGGTTCATCAGTTATCGCGCTGTTTATACCTTTATTCGTAAGAAAAATGCAAAATCAAATTGAATAAAACATCAACATATTTATCTATATTTAGCAAATCAGATTTTTGCTATCAACAAAGATAAAAAACAGCTAGCAATAGCGCAAAATTAACATTATAATAGACGTCTGGATGGTAATACATCTAATTCAGTTTCTCCGAATTTTTAAGGTAATAAAACATCTATGACCACACATCTTTTCACTTCTGAATCAGTATCAGAAGGTCATCCTGATAAAATTGCAGATCAAATTTCAGACGCAGTTCTTGATGCAATTCTTGAGCAGGATCCAAAAGCACGCGTTGCATGTGAAACTTATGTAAAAACAGGTATGGTAATGGTTGGCGGTGAAATTACGACCAGCGCCTGGGTAGATATTGAAGAAATTACGCGGCGCACGATACGCGAAATTGGCTATACCAGCTCTGATATGGGTTTTGATGCCAATTCCTGTGCTGTTATCAGTGCAATTGGCAAACAATCTCCTGATATTAATCAAGGAGTCGATCGCACAAATCCTTTAGAACAAGGTGCGGGCGATCAAGGGATCATGTTTGGTTACGCTAATAACGAAACCGATGTTCTTATGCCAGCGCCAATTACTTATGCTCACCGTTTAGTCGAACGCCAAGCTGAAGTACGAAAAAATGGTACTTTGCCCTGGTTACGTCCAGATGCTAAAAGCCAAATCACTTTCCAATATGAAAATAATAAAATAGTGGGCATTGATACTATTGTCTTATCTACTCAGCATGCTGAAGAAATTAGCCAAAACACCTTATCAGAAACGGTAATGGAAGAAATTATTAAGCCAGTATTACCGACAGAATGGTTACAGCAAAATACTAACTATTTTATTAATCCAACAGGTCGTTTTGTTATAGGCGGTCCAATGGGTGATTGTGGTTTAACTGGTCGTAAAATTATTGTCGATACTTACGGTGGCATGGCTCGACATGGTGGCGGGGCTTTTTCTGGCAAAGATCCGTCTAAAGTCGATCGTTCTGCTGCCTATGCAGCGCGCTACGTAGCAAAGAATATTGTTGCCGCGGGACTTGCTGATCGTTGTGAAATTCAAATTTCTTATGCGATTGGTATGGCTGAACCGACATCCATCATGATCGAAACTTTCGGTACTGAAAAAATAGCCAATGAAAAATTAGTTCATTTAGTGCATGAAATTTTTGACTTACGTCCTTATGGTCTAGTCAAAATGCTCAATTTATTACAGCCTATTTACCGTCAAACTGCCGCGTATGGACATTTTGGCCGCTCTCAATTCCCATGGGAAAAAACAGATAAAGTTGCTGAACTTCGCGCAGCCGTCGGTTTTAACTAACTAATCGTCGATTTTATCTTGTTAAAACAGCAAAGGGACAGTTAGATAACTTTCCCTTTTGTTATTTTGGAACTATGCAAAAATAGCAATTAGTTATTAAATTTTTTTAACGATTATTTAAAAAATACCATAATAAATTAATTACGTTTGCTCTAAGCTCACGCTTAGCCCATTTAACCATATTAATAATATAAAATCACATCGAGTACCTATCGCTTTACAACAGATTGTCATGCGAGTATTGCGCAACAAACTGGCTATAGCGAGTACCAAATTGGGAAAAACCTTTACAGAACCGTTGATTAATTACCGACAACGAGGAACCATCGCCGGTAGTGCTCACCTGGAGGCGTGGGAAATACATCTTAATCCCATTTCACTGATTGAAAATGGTGAAATTTTTATCAATCAAGTTATTCCACATGAATTAGCCCATTTATTGGTTTATCACTGTTTTGGCAAAATAGACGCTCATGGTAAAGAATGGAAATGGATTATGCCAATAATCCTTGATGCTCCACCACAGAAAATTTATCAGTTTGCATTAACCTCAGTTCATAAGTGGATTTTTCATTACCATTGCAAGTGCGACCTATCCCATCAATTAACCCTACGCCGGCACAACAAAATCCAACTCGGCAAAGGGGAGTATATTTGCAAAAAATGTGGTCAATATCTTATTTGGCAAAATCAATAGGAGAGCAAATCACTCTCCTTTGTTGATCAAGCTAAATCAGTCATAATCATCTTAGCAATTTCAAAGTAAATAATTAATCCTGTGCCATCAATAAAAGTTGCAATAAAGGGAACAGAAACAATCGCAGGATCAATATTCAATTTTTTCAGTACCATTGGAATAATCGAAGAAATAATCGCACTCCACACAGTAATTACCATCACAGTCAAACCGACAACTAGAGTAACTTAATAGTCTACGTCCAGGATCCAGGTACAAAATATGCCAACACAACCTATCGTTAGTGCCACTAAAAATGATGTAGATATCTCTTTTTTAAGCACAGCACCTAAATTACGTAAACTTACTTCCCCTAATGCCATTGCTCGCACTAAAGTAGAAGTTATCTGAGTACCACTAACTATTACCGCCGGTGCCAATTAATAAAGGAATAAAGAAAGCTAATGAAATAGCAGATTTCAACTGATCAGAAAAAGCTTTCAATACTGTACATGTATAAGCTTCAGCCACAAATAACATTAATAACCAAACAACACGTTTACGCTATAATGTTATTAGGCTGGTTGACATATAAGGCACTTCTAAAGGTAGCGTAGCGCCTTGTAGATGTGCATCTTGGTATTTCCCATCCTCAATTAATTCAGCAATATCTTGAGCACGTAATACCCCTTTTAGTTTAGAAAACTACACAACCGGAATAGAATCAACATCACAATGATTGAGAAGAGCAAACACTGCTTCACGTGATTGATATGGTAAAACAGAAAAAAAATCACATTGCATAATATCTGATACAAATAATTCATCTGATGATGATTAATAATGTTTTCATTAATAACAAACCATTCAGATATTTATTTTTATCAATTACATAAAGATAAGTCGGGATTTGATCGCCGGGAATTATATTAGCCAGATTATTTTTAATAGCGGCAACAGAATCATTCATAGAAACTGCAATATAAGATTGGCTCATATATACACTAACTTTCACTTCATCAAATTTATTATGATGTCGCTCATTGAAATTTTCTGTAGGGCTATTGGCCGGACACATCACATTGGGAGCCGTTTTTTGTAAGAATGTTAACTTCATTTTCGAAACCCTATCACTGTTATAAACTGCAAACAGTTTTCAATATAAGGGCAAAACTAGATGCGAGAATATTAAGCTATCTCAACGTCTCAGTTTTAGCAATATACAACGTATCCTGAAAGTAGCAGGAAGTTACATGGGGATACACACCTTGACTCGATATAATCCTATCCTGATCTTGGGCGTCTCTCGACGTCGTCAGATCAGCAACCTATGTTTGTATAGGAGCCTCGCCTAACGAGATACTGCACCGTGCTTAATATTAAAAAGTAATATTTAAAATCGTAAGTTATTTAATTAAAAAAGCAAATTTTCATCAAATGCCAGACGATCTATTTTTATCTTTTTTGCTTCATTAATAACTTGCTCTGCTGTTTTACCATCTAACGTTCGGTAAATCCGTTTTTCCAATGCCCGAGCGGCAGCTATTTCACCAAGTTGACGATACTCATCAAAATTAATGCTATTAAACATAGTAATATCAATAGCTTTATCAAATTGTTGCTGTTTTTCAAAAGAGAGAGACATCTCGTACTTCAGCAATAGAAGAACGTAATAATTGCTTATTTTCGTCATTTAGTTTTAATTGTTGATCACAGCCCAATAACAAAAAATAAATGAAGAAAATTAATAGATTAAATCTCATATATAACGGCCTTCTCTCTGTTTTAACTATCAGCATAGCAAAATCAAAACTAATAAACCTAAATATGATGAAAATTTAAATAGAATAATTGTAAAAAAAAATTTCATACTGCTGGTAAAAAATTAACAGCAATACTTGATTGCTTATCAATTGTTACCGAATAAAATAAAATTTAATTATAATCAAGTGACTTTATTCATCAACTAGTCATAAATTAAAAATAATTTTCTTAATATAATATTACTTTTCAATATTACTTTTATTTTATAGTAATTTAACACCCCTTCAAAAGAAATAATAAGTTCAGCTTCTTGCGATTTTGGCCCAAGATCTTTTTTAAAGTTAAAATTTTTCAATTTAATTTTTCCGGTTGCCTCAAAACCAACACGATAGCCTCCCCATGGATTGTCACCTTTACCCATTAAGATAGCATTAAGGACTATGGGTTTTGTTACACCATTTAACGTCAGCTGACCATCGATATGATAAGCGCCCTTGACTTGACTGACCTTAGTTGAAATAAAAGTTGCCTCTAGATATTTTTTTACATTAAAAAATCTGCACTGCGCAAATGCTTATCACGTTCAGCATGATTAGTATCAATACTTTCAGTATTAATTACCACCTTAATCTGATCATTTTGTGGATTCTTTTCATCAAACGTGAAATTACCGGCAAAATTCTTAAAATTACCATAAACCCAACTGTAATCTAAGTATTTAATGCGAAACTGGACAAAAGCGTTTTGACCTTCATTATCAATTTTATAATTAGCAGCTATTGCTGAATTAACGCTCGATAGCAAAATTGTGGTTACTAAAGCCAAAAAAAAAAAAAATTTTCAACATAACTATCTCCAATAAGTTATTTTCTTGAATGAATGCCAAGCATGCGTTTTAAGGTAACATCACCATCAATAAAATGATGTTTTAATGCTGCAATCACATGAAGAATAGAAAGAATAATAAGTGTCCAAGCCAAATAAAGATGTATAACACCTGCATTATCCGCCTGCATTCCCTCATCTAACCATATTGCCGGGATGTCAAAATAACCAAATATTGAAATAGGTTGACCATCGGCAGTAGAAATTAAATAACCACTAAATAATATGCCAAATAAAAGTAAATAAAGGGAAAATTGGACAAGAGTAGAACTTATTTTTACTAAATTGCTATAACTATCTAGTAGCTTAGGTGGTGGCGGTGAAATAAATCGCCATAGAACATGAAATACCATCAGCAAAAATAAAACAAAACCGATGCTCTTATGAATTTCTGGCGCTTTATGATACCAAGCGTCATAATAATTTAAAGATACCATCCAAAGCCCCAACGCAAACATTCCATAAACAGTAAGCGCAACCAACCAGTGAATTAAAATTGATATATGCCTAAACTGGGTTGAGGTATTCTTCCAAAGCATATCAATATTCCTTTCGTTAAAGATTAAGAATAGTCAATTTTGATGCAATATTAATAATAAATGAATTTTTAAGTGATTAATTGCCAAACAAGAAGAAATAATTTATTATAGATCATCACAAAAAATTATGATGTTACTCTATGAAATAGCTTCATCATTAAGATAAAAAAAATAACATTTGAAAATAAATTTTTATAATATATTTTATTTTACTGTTTTCCTTGTAATAGAGATCTATTTAATCACAGTTATTCGCATTCTATCAAAGTAAAACTTTATTAATAAAAAATAATTTAATACTATTAACTACATTGTTACCAATAATAACTACATATAAATTACCGTAGTTTGGTTAAAAATATTACATTATTGTTCAATATTAAATTTAATAATATTTAAAAAACTAACATTATATTAACTTTGTTATCTAAAATAAGTAACTATATTAGCTAGGGTAATAGTAATAAAAATGAATGATCTAAATTATAAAATAGTATCCTCTATAATAGAGGATACTAAGAAACGAAGGGTGAATAATAGTCACACAAACTAATTATTAATTTTTTCCTATGATAGCACTTGCTCTTACGTAATTTTTTCCTCCCGCAGAAATTATTTTCACAATAGTGGAATCTTTCTCTTTTGCTTTATTTTCTAAATTTTCAATGGCCTCATTAAGACTAATTGCTGAGGCAATAATAACTTCTTAAGCGAAAACAC
The DNA here is from genome assembly GCF_900343025.1 of Arsenophonus endosymbiont of Aleurodicus floccissimus. Lineage (GTDB taxonomy): Bacteria > Pseudomonadota > Gammaproteobacteria > Enterobacterales > Enterobacteriaceae > Arsenophonus. Next base: position 42,107 of record NZ_OUND01000004.1, read on the forward strand.
CAAATGAAACTAAAAAAAGAAAAACCACTATCATGAGATTTTTAATTTTCATCATAAACTATCTTCTAAAATTAACATTTGAGACTAATTTAAAATCAAAATACAACAAAAATAAATACAATATATTTATAAAACATGCACTACAAAATTTTTTAAAATAATTATCTATCTAGTGGAATTGGTTATTTATGAAAATAGATCAAATAAATAACATACTAATTTTATCTAAAAATAATATTAGAGATATAAAAATAAAGTCAATTTCAAATTATAATTAAAGTTTCATTATTGATACTTTATAGCAAAATATTATCCAATAAATAGTATAAAGATAGAAATATATTTTATTGTAAAGAAAAAATAAATAAAAAAAATATTGAAAAAATAAATCTCATATTTATCCTTTCTTCATTTTATACATAATAAACTTTATTTTTATTCAAAAAAAAATTATTATAACCCCAAAAGAGCATACAAAATAATTTGTTAATACCATTAAAAATATATATTACATGGTAATATTATTTGATGTAAAAAATTATTTATTACCATATTAACAATTTATTTTTATTGTTTATTTATTTAACAAATTACACTAATTAGCTATAATTTTTGCGACTGATCATAAATATATATTTTTTATTGTCTTTACATGAAACAAAAACAAGAGAAGAGGATGAGTGGCATGAAAATAAGGTGTATTGCATTGTTAATGTTAGTATTTCCCGTAACTAATATTGCCAATGCTGCTGAAATATATAATCAAGATGGAAAAAAATTAGAGCTTTATGGAAAAATTGATGTGCGAAACCATATTGGTAAAGCTAAAAGTGGCAGAGATGGTTCAAGAGTTCGTGTTGGAATTAAAGGCAGCACCGAAATTTCCGATAACCTTACTGGATTTGGTCAATTTGAATGGGAAACAATGGTTAATAAAACAGAGGATAGCCACATCAATAAAAATCGATTAGCCTATGTTGGAATTAATCATAAATATTTAGGTTATATTGATTACGGCCGTAATTATAGCGTGCTATATCATATTAACGGCTGGATTGATGTCCTGCCTATATTTTGGGATGATGGCATATCAATGCCTGATAATTATATGAACGGTATAAATAGAAATCTACTTACCTATCGCAACAATAATTTCTTTGGCTATATTGATGGATTAAACATTGCATTACAATATCAAGGAAAAAATACGGATAAAATAAATCAGCTGTAAGTACAGCCAAGCAAAATAACGGCTATGGTCTATCAGTGATATATAATACTGATTTTGGACTAAGTTTTGGCGGCAATTATAGCAATTCACATAATGTCAATAATGACAAGGTTAATTACTATGCCAATCGCAAACGCGCAGAAACTTGGAGCATTGATGAAAAATATAATACCAATAACGTCTATCTGGCATCAACTTATATTGAAACACGTAATAAGACACCTTTTGGCTCAACGAATACCAACATTGCATCTAAAACAGAAACTTTTGAAATTGTCGCTCAATATACATTTTATTATAGTTTGAAACCATCATTAGCTTACATTCATGCTCAAGAAAAAGGTCTTGGAGAATATGGAAATAATTACTTAAATAAATTCGTATCACTAGGTTCATTCTACTATTTTAATAAAAATTTTGCTGCACTGTTAGATTATAAAATTAATTTATTAAATAAGAATAAATTTACTGAGAATTACGATATTAGCACTGATAATATTTTAGGTATAGGATTAGTCTATTGTTTTTAAATATATTTAATATATGATCACAGATAAAAAATATCTGGGATATTTTTATAAAAATTAACTAGCCATAGTCTTATCTAGTAGATAGTTTGATTTTATAAAATAAAAAGTTAATTAATTATTATCAACATTAGTCACTATCAACAAAGATTATTTAATTTATTAATATAGCCAGATACAAGAATAGAGGCCGATATTATAGCCATCCTCTATTTTAATTAATATTTATTATGACAAATTTAATTTACTTTAGGCATAATTTTTTAGGTGCTTTTTTTGCTCCAGATTTAATATGATCAGCTTTCTTCGCTTTTACTTTACCAGTATGAGATATGGTGTTTGGTTTTGACTTATTGCTGTCCAACATTGATTTGACTAGTTGTATTCATTGGAGTAGAAGCAGCCATACTACTAAATGAAATTAATGCTATTGATAAAAGTGCATATTTTACAAATTTCATTATAACTACCTTCAAGTTGATTTAGATACGTTATCATTTTAATAAATTAAAAATAAATTACTGTTATAAATATTTATTTTATCCATAAAACTTATTAGCAGTGTTAGTTAATATTTAAAATATACAGGCTTTGAAAAAAACTGTAAATATAGGAAAACATAGAAATCATTTTTTGGGAAAATCTAGTCAAAATTGATAACAATCATTATATAATAAAAATACTCTTTTAATAATTCATCGACTAAATGACAACCTGATATTAAGCGAATTGAATACAGACAATTTATCTCTATTGATTATAAAAAAACCACTCAATGAATATTCAATTGTTAGGGGCTTAATTTATAAAATATAATTACGTTATATCAAACCATTAATCATTGGTAACCATTAATGACTCTAACTCCTATATTTTTCAACCAATGCACGAGCTATAGCTTCTGTTTCAGCATCTGCATTACCACTTATATCAGCTGGTCGAAAGTGAAACTGAAATGCACTAATGGTTCTGCGTGTTTCCTCATCAAGTTCACCTGATTGTGGAATTTTATCATAACCATATTTCTGCAAATATTTTTGAACAACTAACACACTAGCCGGCGCATAAGCTGATCGCCCTGCCAGATATTTCTTAACCGTCATTTCATCCGGCCAAGCTCCAATACCAAGCTCAGCTAAACGTTTCCATGGAAAAAGTTTACCTGGATCATACTTTCTAAAAGGAGCAATATCACTATGGGCTAAGACATTATCAGGAGTTATATTATATCTTTTTATGATATCTTTAGCTAAAACAATAATAGCGGAAATTTGCTGTTCATTAAAAGGGTACCAGACCTTATCGCCAAGTATATCCTCAGTAAACCCTTTATTGACTATTTCGACACCAATAGAGCTATCATTAAGATTAAGCCTACCGTTCCAATTATTTAATCCTGCATGCCATGCTCTTTTATCCTCCGGAACAAAGTTATATATAACGGGCTTATCATTTTTTATTTTCGGAATTGACGGAATAAGATAATGTGCACTTACTTTAGCTTGAGTTAAAATTTGCAATGAGCGAGCATCATTTACTGTAGTATAATGAAATATTAAAAATTTTACTCGATCATCTTGGCTTCTCGATGAAAAAGATTTATCGATATAATAATTACCTCTATCAACGATAGGGGTTTTAGACGAACAACCCACTATCATTAGCGCCAATAACATCATAAACAATTTTCGCATATCATCTCCATATAAGTGTTTGATACCTACCCTTACAAAAGTATTACTTGTCATACACTCTACTTCATGCACCTAAATAATTTAGGTCAAAACTTTTAGCTATACGCTTAGCTTTTATTACCAGCTAATTTGTATCTCCATTTTTATAATTTAAAAGAATAAACTATTTATAATGTCTCATCTCATTTACATAATTTATTTTTTTATTATCACAATAAATAATAGCAATAATCTTAATCAACAAAGCGTTGCAACATCACAATTATATATAATTAATAATAAATTCACAATTGATTGTAATTGTTAATTTTTTAAATGGATTGTGGCTTTATTAACGCAATATTTTGACCATGATTTTATAAAATTATTAATTAATAGTAGAACAACAACTTTCATCAATTGTTTAAAATTTTAAGTCAACTACATTATCAAATAGTAAGAGATAGCTCTTAAAAAAACGTTTTGTAACAGTATCTATTGAAAAAAATTTAGTATAAATTTTATACTTCATTATCATACCTATATCATTTCGAGTCATATTGTTTTTGATAAATAATAGCTATTGCTATTTTATTAAAAAATCATTCTAAAAAATAATAAAGAGGATATTGAATTAGTTTAATTAACATTTATGTTCATTTTTATACTTTGTTATATAATTGTCATTTTTTTATATTCATCAGACCGATGCTAGCATTCATAGCCTAACTAACAATAGTAGGAATTTTTTCTATATAAAATTATCTCGTTGATAGGATTAATATATTTGTGTTAGCAATAAAAGTGAGCTCTAACTTAATTTTCTTTGATAATAAATGATTATTTTAATTAAATAATCCATACTAACGAAAAATAAAAAATATAACAGGATTAATAATATTTAACTATAAACTTTATCAAAGACTCAATCATTATAAGGTTGTTGACCATTTTCATAAAATATTATAGCTTTTACTGAACTAATCAATGTTGCTTTATCTTTTATATTAACAACTGTCTTAGATGATAAATTAATACTATTGGATACGCTTTTAACATATCAGTTAGTGTTATTTTCACTGTTTGGTGCTAATCGACTAATTAAATCATATATATTTTTTAAACCATACTTTTTTTGATATGTTCCAAGTAATAACATTGTTTCACGAATGCCATATTCAGGTGATTCAAATCAATAAAATCGTTTTTCAATTGCAGGATCATAAGGTAACTGCACCCTGCCATTTATTAATAGGATTATAGTCAATATTTCCTGGATTATTATCACACAGACCACGTTGAATAGCCATAATTTATTTACTCCATATTTATTTTAAATAAAATTAACATTGAATTAAAAATATCTTTAAATTTATTCTCAAAAAATAACAACACGAAACAAAACTAATAAATTAACAAATTTAATTTTTTAAAAAAATATTATTTGTATATCAAGCATGCTACATACGCTAGTGAATAAAAAATATATTTATAACTATTCACTGTTTATTTAATATAAGCTGTTAAAAAATCCCATAGTGATACCACCAAAAATTTTTGTTCGGTTATCATAGAATTTAATTCAATGATAAAAGAAAAAAATAGAAAATTTTATAATTTATTTATAAAAATATAGATATTTTATATCTGATAATTATATTAATGAATAAGTGCTAATTTGTTAAATTTTTACTCAATTTGACCAAAACCTTATAAACTATTTAACTATTATATATCTGATATATTAACATCTATAACTTGATAAAAAGCTGATCCCGTATCCCGTATCAGCTATTGTCCATATACCTAAAATAATTTGATAACCACTTCGTTTCGGTACATCACATTCAATATTCATCTCATCAACAGTTAATTTCTTTCCATCATTAGATCATAAATAAAATGGTTTTGATTCAAACGAATCACGCGTCAATGGCGCATTTGGATCCCAATTCTGCTTAGTAATATAAAACTCCCAACTTACCGTATGATTTGGCTGAGTTATAAATCATTCAAATATATTTTTACCTACTTTAATATTATTTTTATGCCAGCGATCACTATTTTGCTGATCCAATTGACTAAACCAAAAATTATCACCGCTAGCTATTCTACTATCTTTAGCACCCTACTTTGGAAAACCACTAGCACCTTCAATCGACATTGGGTCATGACTAGCACTACCACAATCATTATTCTGATCTATCCAGCATAAAACCGACCGACTTTTAGGTGTATAAATAAATCCATGCATTGATTTACGAGTAGAACTTACACTTCAAAATGCAGTTACAACAATTAATATAAATAGCATTAATAAGAAATTATTTTTCATCTTATAAATCCCTTAATTAATCATATGATTTAACAAAGTATCTGTCAGAAAAATATTTCATTAACAAAATAAATATAAGTAATTAGAAGACAATTGGGATTGTTAAATTAATAGCGACACTTAATCAAGTAAAATAAAATTATTTTTTATTGAAACATTTTTTATTTTCATATAACAGATTAATTTTATATAAATTTTAATTTGAAAAATTTTCACTTAAAAACAATCAAATATCATTAAAAATGATCATTTTTAGATTAAAAATTAATTTCTTAATTGATTAAGGCTAATATTTTTTACTTATTGATATAATTTAAATAAAAAACCTTATTATATAAAAAACAATTTAATACAATAGCGAGTCAACAAAGTTTTATACTAAAAATTATGAATATTTAGGGAAATACATCATTCAATATTGTTATTTTAATAATTGAACAGTTAATATTATCGGTAAATAATTAACTATGCATTGAAATACTCTTTTCAATGCACAATAGATAAGAAAAATATTTATAATTTATTTAATTTTCTCTAGGTCTACGAGACTCCGATAGCTTTGACCAATCAGGCTTTTCAACTGACATGATAGCCCTTCGTTGACTATCCGTTTTCACTACACCAACGCCCATTTGAGACTCTTCTCTCTTCTTTTTATAATACTGTTGTTCATAATCATCTGAGCTGACACAACCTGCCAATAAAAAAAGGAATTATTGCAAAAAAATAATTTTTCATTGTCATATTCTCCTTAGTACAAAAATAAAGTTTAATATAAAAGTTTTTCTCTGAATATCATTTATGTCTGAACCATAAGAAAAACAATTAGAAAAATAATTTTTTGCTAAGTTAAATTAAACTTTATTTAACAGTTTGTTACGATCAATCAGTGTGGCAAAATTCAATTTTATGCGATTACCAAATTTATCAGTTTTATGTAAATGTCCTGGATCTTGATTGTATTTAATGATTTCCCATTTTTTATAATAAGTTATTAATTCATTAGGTGCTAACAGACTATTAAAAGGTAAAATTTCATAAAGCGTATTATCTATTTCAACTGCACAAACAATTAAATTGTAACCACCCACATTAGTATGATTTTGAATATCCTCAATAATCTTAGCGATTTTATTTCTCTGTAAAAACATTAATACTACAGTTGAAATAATCATATCGTAATTTTCTGTTAAAGCATGATCATTAATGTCATAGATTGCTGTTTTTATCTGTTTAAAATATTAGCTGATTTTTTTACCATTTCAATGGTATTAATATGTTGAGGATTGATATCCATTGCTGTCACAGCATAACCTTGTAACGCCAAAAAAACTATTACGGCCCCGGCCTGGCCTGATCCCAAATCTAATACTTTACATGGTTTAGTAATTTGGGAAAGAGCACAAACTTCTGAATGTAGAAGTGTAAAACCATTTTTTTATAAAAAAACGTATTTTTATTGCAATAAAAAGAGAGTTGACACTCAATATCATCATTAGCAAATGCTATTTTATGCCACATTTGCAGCTGAATTTGAATTGGTTGATTGTTTACATCAAAATAATACTGCTGTTTATTACCATTCTCACCAAATATCACAAACTGTAAGCTGCCCAGAAATATCGTCAATTGAGCCCATGTACCTTCTTTAGTATTATGACGTTCCATTAAAGCTAGCGGGATAGTATTTTTATGCCAAATAGCAAATTGCTTGTAACAAATAAGCTTATTCATAATCATCTCTTGATAACTTGCCTTTTAATTTTTTTTCTGTGTTGGTAAATTATGCTGACTAATAAAATTGAAAAAATTTATTCTTAATTATTTTGCTAACCAATGAGTTTGTTAGCCTCTTTCTTATAGAAAAATACCAAATAAGAAGCTAACTATCATCAACAAACCAAATCAATTAGTTAGTAGACTACAAAAGAGACGGCTACCATTGGTAGCCGCTTTAGATGATATGACATTAACAAATAAACTTTACAACTAAGTAAGTTTAAATTTTAATCAAATGCAGTATTATGCTGTAACATAATGATGGATAAATCAAAAATCATAACTGACTGACACCTTCAAAGTACGGGGTGTGCCCTGAAAAATATAGCGGCCATAATCTTCAACACTAGACCAATACTTTTCATTAGTTAAGTTATCAATACCAACACGCCAAACCATTTGATTTTGATTATGATTAACGCGTATATTATAGCGCATAGCTAAATCCAAAGTGGTATAACTATCAAGTTTTCTGCTATTTTCTAGGTTAACATATTGGGAACCAGAATGATTTACTCGCATTATGGCAGTTAAACCATCAATTGATTGAATATCATATTCAGCGCCAATGACCATGTAAAACCGTGGCACGCCAATCGCATCATTGGCTCTATCTTTTGTCTTGGTTAACACTGGAGCTAACCAAGTTACACTAGTATTCAATCGCAAGCCTAATACCGGTTCACCAAATATGTTTAATTCAATACCGCGATTACGCTGTTCACCTGTAAGGCTATAACGTTTTGTAACATTATCCATAAGTGCAGAAGGTTTTTTAATTTCAAATAATGCTAATGTACCGCCGATCCGACCAAAATCCGTTTTTATACCTACCTTATTTTGTTGGGAATGAGCAATACCTGTACTTTGACCATAATTTGATACGCCCTTTGGTGCTACACTTCCCGGTTGCAAGGCTTCAGTATGATTGGCATATCGGCATATAAAGCAATCTGCTGCCATGGTTTATATAAACTACTCCATAAGTAGGCATCCAGTGGTTCTTGCTATAACGTTCATCACGCTCTTCAGCACCTGTTTCAATATTATAATTACGAAGTTCTACTTGCTCGTGACGCGCCGCAATCAAAAACTGTAATTTATCTCAAAAGCACTCAATGTATCACTTAATAGCCAACCTTGAGTATAGGTGCGCACTGTTGTTAATGGATCAGAATAGTCGCCACCAAAAATAGCATTATCCGGCATAGCAACATCACGTGTGTAATAAATCTTGGTAAACGGATCATTACTTGACATTCGCCATGCCATTTTATTACGTTTATTCTGTGCAGAATATCCCATATTCAAGCGATGGGAGACAACGCCTGTCGCAAACTGCCCACGTACTCCCGCCATAGCACTAAATGTATCGGTAAAGAATTTTGTATCCAATCGGCTTACTGTAGCATCACCCTTGCTATTTATGATCTTGGGTGAGCTTATATGCACCTATTTCCTGACCATGTTGACCACCTGCCCCAGCATAGAGTACCCAGTTGTTTGTCAGATCATATTCAGCTCGTGCCAGACCAAACTGATTCTCAATATTACTATAGCTCCACTTTTGACTATAATTATGTGTGTTATTAGGTACTAGTGGAATAAAGTCGACACCACCAATATCCACTCCCATTGTACCACCGTGAAAAGTTTTCTTTTGATAATCTAAATCCAATGAACTACTAACTCGATCGCCATGATAATCCAAAGCAAGTGAGACCAACGTGGTTCGACGCTTATCATTTTTTACCGCAGTTTCTCGCACGCGGTGAACTAAATTGATACGCGCCCCAAACTGATTATTTTCACCAAAACGGCGTCCAACATCTAATATTCCACCCACTTGCGACATTGAAGTATAGTCGAGTCCTAAATGAGTAATGGGTATATCTTCTGCTCGTTTGGGTTCAAGATTAATAACGCCGCCAACACCGGAAGAAGCTGCACCATTGACTAATGCGTTAGCGCCCTTAAAGATTTCCACCCGCTCGATCATAGCGGTATCCACCATCTGACGAGGTAGAATGCCAGGCAATCCACCTAGCATCATATCATCGCCATCTAATTTAAAACCTCGGATACGATAAGTTTCTGTAAAATTACCATACCCTTGCACATTCTGAACACCCGTATCGTTATTAACAACTTCAGCAACGGTTTTTGCCTGCTGATCTTTTACCATTTTGGCTGTGTAACCAATTACATTAAATGGAACATCCATGGCATTTTGCTCGCCCAACATACCAAGACAACCACCATATGCAATATGGCCATCTAAATAGGCCGGAACAAGGGAATTACCACCAGGCAGAAAGTTATTTTGCGACTTTGTGTGCACGACGATTGTATCTTGTTGATTATTTTTATTACCGATTTCAGTAGTTGCTGTTTGCGCTGCAGTACTCATTGTCAGCATCAATAACGAGCCACAAAATGGTACCTTCATATATTTGATATTATTCATGATTTTATTCAAAAAAAGACTGGTGTTATAAACAATGACCGACTGGAAAGTTGGTTTGCTATAAATCAGTAGAAACTGAACTCAATGAAAAAGCAGCCAATACCCATTTCATACCAATGATTAATTGAAAACAACTTGCCATTATTGAGCCATGATAAAAAAAACAGAAATCCTATACAATAAAAAATATTTTGTTTTATCATATAGTTATTTATACGAACTCTTTACGTTTAACATTTTTATCTAAAACGATATAAATTCCCTGTCAAATATAGAAAAGCTATTACTGAAATAGGAATTTCCTCAAACGCAAATGAGAATTATACTTATTTGTTTATGGTAATCAAGAATATATACAAGATATTAATAACTAAATAAATGTATATCTTAGTAAGTTATTAATTAAAATAATTTTTATTTATAATAACTTAATATGTTAAATCATTTAAATACCATATTTAAAAATATGACTCATTATTAGTTTTATTTAAAATCAATTGTTATAAAATATGATAAAATATTTCAAATGCAACTTATTTTTAATATTAAATATAAAAAAGCAGAAAATATAAAAACTTAATCAATATTAATAATATTTTAATAGAAAACCACCAGTATTAACTAGTAGCTATTAATAAAAATGCTTATTCAATAATAAATCTGTTATCTAATCGATTGGTTACAGCTGAAATAAACATTAATTTTTCGTATCTATTTATTCTAAGCTTTTTATTATCAAAACAGAGAGTTGAAGAATAAAAAGCATCAAATTTAATATATTAATTTAAATTTATATTTTCTTGCATCTGGAAAATAAATTTTAAGAGCCAAACTTCCATCATAAGACTTTACTTCATGATTACCATGAGAATATTGATTAATAAATCCTCTTGATTTATTTAATTTGCCATAATTATTTGATAATTCAATAATACTATGCATGGTTGATGTTCCATTAATTTAACTTTAACAAAATATAATTTAGTAACAATTAATATCTAGGTTGAATTATGCTACAACCTATTTTATCAACTAATTTTCCTGGTTTTGATTTTATTGCTAGTTGAATATTTGCTGGTAACCGACTCTAAATAATTAAACCCGTTCTCTGTTCAATTTGTTTTACTGTTACCTGATATTGACAAAAATTCCTGCTCTGCAATGTATTTTGTTCCATAACAAACGCTGCATAAGAAGATTTTTCAGGACTTTCGTTTATATATGTCACTTTCCAATATCCACTGGGGATAAAATGATTTTTATCGCTATTAGGTAGCTTACCAATATTTTTTTATACAAAGGACCTGTTACTAAAAATACCTTATTACCTGCTTTGGCTAAAACTCTTTCCTGATCTTTTAAACGTGCCCATGGGCCTTGATTAAGTTCAGCTGCTTGCGGTGTGATATTAGATAAATAATTAGGTGCCGGCCAGTCTACCAAATTAGCCAGAGAAGCTAATAGCGCCTGATGTCCTCTATCTACTTTTAATACTTTATTAGCATCAATATAATCAGCTGGAGATAAAGTTTCATAATTACTTAGGTCAGGGGATCTTTTTTCCAATTTCTCTGCTTGCCAGAAGCTATACTGTCGATTGTTATTAAGTAGGCAATCCAATCAGCAAATTTGGTATTACTATTATTATTTAGCGTATAAACATCACGATATATTATTGTATTACTCCCTCCCAATGGACAGCCTATTCCACAATTTTGTCTTACTGCCGGCGTAATTTTTTCAATAGAGGTATCCCATGCTGGTTCATGTTGAATAATATTACAGCCAGAAATAAGTAAAAATAAAAAAATTAATGGTAAAAATATTTTCATATGATAATTTTTCATCTTTATAGTCAATCCCTTAAAATAAACTTTATTATAATATTTAAACCAGCAAACACGCATATTCGTTAATAAGACAAAACAGCAAAAATAAATATAAAATACAATAAACTACTTTATATAAATCAGATTTATAACACTTCATAAATGTTATTGCAATGTTAAAATAGATGGCGTATAATTAATTATCATTTGAGGATAATTTTATGATAGGATTATTAAAAACTTTAGCTATGATCTCTATTTTTAGCATTAATTTTGCCCATGCCATAACTGATATATCAAATGAAAATACAAAAGATACAAATATAATTACTAATATAGGTTTAAACTCTGCTATTGAAAAAATAATCACAGATATCCTCGATACTACCCTCGAAATCACAAATAATGTTCCACATTTATCTAACTAATTACAGATGACTCTTCAATAAGAAAAAGTATATTATCTCTGTTTTAATAATTACGATTATTTGCTAATCATCCAAAAATTAGATTTTAAGTAACATTAATAAAATTTGAGAATAACATAGTTTATTAAAAAATTTATATTGTATAAATATTACTCTAACTGCTAGATGTTATTCCAATATCTTATAAAGTTATTCTACAATGTTTTATTGATTTCCGATTATTACACCTTAATCATTAATAATCAGTTTTTATATTTGTAAATGATAAAAACGTCACTAATAACCAAGTAACTCGAAAATTCTATAGATTGTTAGTGAGAACTGTGTTATAGATATCTCAATATCCTCTTTCAGATGAGATTGTATCTATTCTTATTAATTAAAAAATAGGATTAATATTATCATAAATAACAAATATTCTTTAGTCCTAACTATCAATAACCAAATAATTTAGAAAACACTATATAAGTAACAAAATTTCAGATTAATATACTATGATAAATATTGCTATTTAATTTATAATCGATAGTGAATTTCACAAAAAATAAAGGTTAAAAATGAATAGATTAAAATTAACGATCGCTCTTTCTTCTTGTTTATTATTAGCTGCTTGTGATAAGCAAACAGAAACAACTATGTCAGATAATGAAAATAAACCAATCCCATTAGTAATTAAAATGATGGGAAATAGTTTACAACCTGATGTTAGTAATGTTGTTATTACTCAACGTACCAATCATGTTGAATCTCCTGATTCAGTGGAAGTGAGCATTGGAGAGTCTGGCCTTTTAGATGATTCTGTCGAAGCAATCAAAACCATTTTTACTTTTATCCTTAAAGATGACAAATGGATCTTAGAAAAACCTCAAGATGTATTAATTAAATGCTATGAAGGTAGAGGACATAAAGATTTTTCACCCGAAACATGTGGCTAATTTACACTTAAATCTAAACCAAAATAAGATAAATCGGATAAAGTACTGTAATCTATTACGGTACTTTATAGGACGCGATAAACAGACAAAATAAAATTGATGTTTATGGCAACAGCTAGTAAATGGCAATATTTTAATCCTGGTTAATGTTATCTATTTTATTTGCTCAATATGGACAGGGAGAACAGGTCATAAGTATTTTTACAATAAAATTCAATATTAAATTATCGCCATTTTGTTAATATAAACAGTCTCCAGTCCAGTTTTCATTTATTAATATATTATGCCAATAAAATTTTATTTCGCTAATTTAGCGGAAATCACATAATCTGCCCCATGTTTTAAGCTTCCTAGTTAAGCAATTCATACCAGTGCCTGTTGTTCTAATTGATTAATATGCTCAAGTATAGTCATCGATAATTGTCGATCAACGAGCCTACTGATCCGCTGGCGACACATTTCCATTTGACCTATCAACCAATTGTGACCGTAATTAATTGGATAATGTTTTAGATCTACTATTTCAAATCCCATTTGTTGTAAATGATAGATAACCCAATCGGCTGGATATTCGCGATATGGACGTTCACCAGCAAGTAATAAACACACGTCACGTAAACGGCTAATACTTACTACAAAGATGCCCCACTCGACAACTTGCATTGTAAGGCACGTAAGGCTCTAAGCCAGTAAAATAAACCGATTAAGGGTTAATGATTTTAAACGGTACAATAAAGGTATTTGCCAGTAAGAAGGCATAAAACCGTCTACCGCACCTAATAAATAGTCAGCAATAACGGTATCAAATCGCTCATTAATCATAAAATCACTATCAGCCCAATTACCTAATAAAAGACGATCCTGAGATCTTTGCTTAGCTGAAATAATTTGCTGAATATCAACTTTCATATTAATTGTATAAGTTACTGCGGTCCAACTTTCACTATTAAGCTGGCTTATCCAGCTTAGTGAATTAATGCTTGTACCCGCATCTAATACTTTGCCCCAAGGGTTATTGCCTTGGATCATTTCAATATGACTAAATAGTGTTGATACCAAACCAATTCCCCCTGAAATTTAGAAAGATAAACTTGCCTCGATGACAAAATTACGACCAGGCAAATACATTTCATTTTTAATATACGAGGTATGATCCCGTGCTACGCCATTAAATAGATTCTCAATGCGCCCATACAACATATAATCCAAATCATTTAAATGATTTTGCCAGGTCAAACCAACATCAACTCGATTATAACCGGCTGTTGGTGTTTCATATTGCGCTGCTTTATGTTGACTACCAACATGAGTAAATCGTAATCGTCCAGTTAAAGATTCAAACCATTGATGTTCAATGGTAGCCGAAACACGATAAGCCGGAATACGCGGCAAATAGCCTCCACTACGAAGCTTGGCTTTAACAATATCACCTTGTACCGTAAACTTGGTATTATCAGTAAGTTGATATGATGCTTCAGCTTCACCGCATTAAAAACGGCATCTTGCTGAACATAGTGTAGATGGCGATAACCGGCGCCTGGTGAATAACTTGTATCTTTGCCATAAATATATCCATCAATATAGTTATAGTAAGTATTTAGGCCAAATTGGAAATCACCAGCAAATTTGGTAAAACCAATATCAATATTGGTTGCTGATTCAGCCTTAAGATGCTCATTACCGGTTTCAATCGTCCTTGTTGCTGCATGGATCCCATTCGCATAAAGTTCTTCAGCAATAGGTAAACGTTTAGAATGGGATAATGAAGCTGTCAATGCATACTCAGGTGCTAATGTCCATGTTACACCTGCCGATCCGGAAGTCCCACCATGTTGGCGAGAACGACTGCCTTTTGTTACATCAATTTTTTGCCACTCATGACGAACGCCTAATTCATAACGCAACGGGCCGGCTTCAAATTCCTCAATTAAAAAAAGTGCCTAATTTCGCGTTAAAGTAGCAGAAACGTACGTTTCTAAACCTTCAGCTGAGAAATTGCGCTGAGTAAACCCTCCACCCATTACCCCCCACGCCAACCCGAAATAGGTGCATGGGTTAATTCTAACCGTCCCTCTGTTGGTTTATTATCAAATATCGTTTCAACTGTTCGACCTTCAATCTCATCATGAGTATAATCCGTATGTGCTGCACATAGTCGGATACGTTCAAAACCACTAAATGGATCCTGATATTCGCCACGAATTTCCCAACGTTGCTGTTTCATATTCACAAAAGGAACACCATGGCTATGATTGTGTGTATGAGAGTGCCCATGAGAATGTCCATGATAATGCGTATGATCATATTTCTCACAATGCCAATTGCCTGAAGAGCTATGTTCATGGCAGTCTATGTCCCGGTAAATCATATTCGTTATGTTGAATACCGTAGGCCAAGCCAATATAGCCCTTTTCCATAATCCAACTGGCACCAATATTAAAATTATTAGTTCGATTATAGGAACCCTGCAAACGATAAGAATCTAGTTCACCGGTTAGCTTTGGCATACGATAATCTTGAGTATGACGTTTTAATCCTTCCAATCGTAACGCAAAATTCTCTTTACCTAATGTTAACCCGACAGCTCCGGTATTTTTATTAGCGACACTATTCGCCCGTAGATTGATCTGCCCTGCATAACCTTTACCTGGTAATGAAGTCGGGATCCGAGCATCTAGCACATTAATAACACCACCAATCGCACCACCGCCATAAAGTAATGTTGCCGGCCCTTTTAAAACTTCAATTCGATTAGCTAATAGAGGTTCGCTGGTAATAGCATGATCAGGTCCAGCAATCGAAGCATCGAGTACATCAATGCCATCATTCAGTACTTTAACGCGTGCGCCTGACATACCATGAATAATCGATTTTATTGCTCCAGCACCAACATGGCTACCACTAATACCAGGTATTTCCTCTAATGTTTCGGCAATAGAAGCTTTACTCTGCTGCGTTAATTCCTCCCCTGACAAAATTTTAGTTGGCGTTGTCATCAATAATGAAGAATGATTTAATGGATTTGTTTTTACAACAATAACATCCTTGTTAATTTTTTCCGTACTTAGTTTTTCATCTGCCATAGCATCAGATGAAATAGCCATCCCAATTGCTGTCGCCAAACTGGACAATAAAATTTTTTTCATTTTGTTTACATTTCCTATAAACGAGTGCTATTTAATCCCACTTAAATGTTAAGTTATAATATTATTTTTGGTGAAAAAATAGTTCTTTTATAACAAATGAAATTATTGATAACTATTTTAGGAAGGTTTCAATTAAGCTACTGGTGATATTAATTTGTTATTCAATATCTATAGAATTTTATATAAGAACTTGTTAGACATACCATATATCATATTATAAGTACGAACATCACTACCAATTCCAAGTTTTAACCACGCCGATTAGTCGCCCACTTTGATCCAGCTCAATCCAGAAGTATGACGAATTATTAAAATCTGCATACCTTCATTAACGATTTACCCACTGAGGAAAAAATTTTGTCTATCGTACGCCGCACTTTAATTATCTTGCTTAGTTGTACTTCGCTATACATCTTATGCGGCTTCCAATAAAGAATTAAATATTGCCTGGTCAGTTAATATAGGACCACTTAACCCACATATCTACACCCCAAACCAGATGTTTGCCCAAAGTATGATTTATGAACCCTTGATTGAATATCAAGCTAATGGGCAAGTAAAACCTTGGCTTGCAAAAAGTTGGCAGCATTCCTCAGATGGTAGAGTGTGGATTTTTACCTTACGCGATGACGTCAAATTTTCTAACGGTGAACCTTTTAACGCGCAGGCAGCTGAAAAAAATTTTCGGGCTATTCTCAATAACCGCCAACGTCATGCTTGGCTAGAATTAACTAACCAGATAACCAATGTTAAAGCGTTAAGTAACACTGAGTTACAAATTACGCTGAAAAGCGCTTATTACCCTTTCCTGCAGGAGCTATCTTTACCTCGTCCTTTCCGTTTTATCGCACCTTCGCAGTTTAAAAAACATGAAACTATGGATGGTATCATAGCGCCAATTGGGGCTGGGCCATGAAAGTTACAGACATCAAAACTTAATCAATATGATATTCTGCTACGTAATGATCGATACTGGGGCATAAAACCGGCTCTAGAAAAAATAACCATCAAAGTGATCCACGATCCAACTAGTCGCGCCGTCGCATTTGAAGCTGGCGATATCGAATTACTATATGGTAATGAAGGGCTATTACCACCCGAGACTTTTGCACGATTTAGCCATAATCTAAAGTACCATACCCAGCTTTCTGCGCCGATTGAAACGGTGATGCTAGCTCTAAACTCCGCGCGAACACCAACTAAAGAGTTAGCGGTGCCGGAAGCACTTAATCATGCTATTAATAAAAAAAGCTGAGCGCCAATACATTTTATTCTACCCAAAAAGTAGCCAATACCCTGTTTGCCCCATCGGTACCTTATGCGAATATCAAACTCACGACCAGAGATTATGATCCGCAGAAAGCTAAAGCAATATTGGATAGTGCTGGCTGGATATTACCGGTAGGTAAAACAATCCGCGAAAAGGAAGGTAAGCCGCTAACAATTGAACTTGCTTTTATTGCAACCGACACCCTCAATAAAACAATGGCTGAAGTTATTCAGGCTAACTTACGGCAACTTGGGGTAGACACAAGACTAATAGGCGAAGAAGAAAGCAGCTTTTATGCCCGTCAACACGATGGCCGTTTTAGCATGATTTTTAATCGCACCTGGGGTGCTCCTTACGATCCCTACGCTTTTATGAGTTCGATGCGGGTTCCTTCCCATGCAGATTATCAAGCTCAATTAAGTTTGCCCGACAAAAAGATAATTGATAGTGAAATCACCCAGATCCTGACAACAACAGATGAACAACAGCGTAAAATGCTATATGCCGATTTATTGACTCGATTACATCATTCAGCTGTTTATCTGCCAATTAGTTATATATCACTGATGTCCATCTCTCGTCCACAATTAGGTTATATTCCGTTTTCACCTGTATCGACAGAAATTGCATTTGAGCAAATCAAGCCGGAGAAATCATAATGTTACGTTATATTTTACGGCGTATTTTACTACTGATACCGTTGCTATTAGCTGCTTCAGTGATTGTTTTCGCCCTACTGCGTTATGGCACCGGTGACTTAGCCATGGACTATTTGCGGCTGTCAAATCTGCCGCCTACGCCAGAATGTTGGCATCAACACGAATAATCCTTGGTCTTGATCAACCGCTCACTGTGCAGTATGAAACATGGTTATGGCAAGCTCTGCATCTAGACTTTAGCATTTCATATGCAACTCAACGTCCTATACTAAATGATCTTTTATAATTTATGCCAGCAACATTACAACTCGCTGCAGCAGCATTACTGATTATTTTATTTACCTCGATACCCTTAGGTATCTGGGCGGTACGTGACCGTAATCGTTTACTTGATTTTATCGTACGTATTATCGCATTTTTAGGCGTTTCAATGCCAAATTTCTGGCTAGCCTTTCTATTAATCATGTTATTTTCAGTGTGGCTAAAATGGCTACCTGCTTTTGGTTATGGTAGCTGGCAACATATTATCTTGCCGGCATTTTCTATTGCTTTTATATCACTAGCCATTAATGCAAGATTGCAACGTGCCAGTATGTTAGAAGTTGCAGGACAACGACATGTTAGCTGGGCAAGGTTAAGAGGACTAAATAAGCAACAAACTGAAAGACGACATATTTTACGTAATGCATCATTACCTATTGTAACCGCATTTGGAATGCACATTGGTGAGCTCATCAGTGGTACCCTGATTATTGAACGCATATTTGCCTGGCCTGGTATAGGTCGCTATGCCGTATCAGCAATTTTTAATCGAGATTATCCGGTGATCCAATGTTTTACCTTAATGATGGTTGTAGTTTATGTGTTATGCAATCTGCTGGTTGATCTCCTTAATGCCATTCTTGACCCAAGGATCCAACGTCATGAAAGAGGAAATGCATGAATTTTTACCTTTCAACTCGTTGGTCTGTCCGCTTAGCGATCATCATTATTGTATTACTGGTTATAACAGCCCTTACCAGCCACTGGTGGCTACCTTACGATCCACAAGCAATCGAGTTAACACAGCGACTACTACCACCAAATCAGCAACACTGGCTTGGTACCGACCATTTAGGCGGCGATATTTTCTCTCGTTTATTAGCGGCTACAAGTGTTTCACTAGGCTCCGTCATACTCTGTCTTATTTTGATACTGTCATTAGGATTGATCATTGTTGGCAGCGCTGGGTTATTAGGTGGCAAAATAGATCAAATCCTGATGCGTACCACTGAGCTTTTTATGACGTTTCCTACTTTAATTTTATCATTTTTTATAGTCGGCGTTTTAGGAACAGGGCTAACAAACGTAATTATTGCTATCGCTTTATCACATTGGGCTTGGTATGCACGTATGGTGCGAAACATTGTTATTCTCTGCGTCAACGCAAATTTATTCTAATAGCAAGGATGTATGGCGCCAGCAACAGCCGTTTATTCATTGATTACCTAGCCGGTGCAATTATTCCATCGTTGTTGGTTTTGGCAAGCTTAGATCTTGGTCATATGATGCTACATGTGGCAGGCATGTCTTTTCTTGGACTGGATGTTACTGCCCCAACTACGGAATGGGGAGTTATGATCAATGATGCTCGCCAATATATCTGGACTCAACCTCTACAAATGTTGTGGCCGGGTTTTTTAGCCCTATTTCTAACGGTGATGGCTTTTAATCTACTTGGCGATGCCCTACGCGATCACCTCGATCCTTATCTGCTAGCGGAGCGTAACGGCTAATGTCACAGAAAATTGAGCTACAAAATATAACACTAAAAGCACAACGATTGCTGGTTCAAGATGTATCACTCACCATTAATAAAGGCAAAGTGTTAGCATTAGTTGATAGCAGCGGCTGTAGCAAGTCATTAACATGCGCCGCCATGCTCGGAATATTACCTGCGGGCATAAATCAGACCGTCGGAAGCTTACTACTAGATAGAGATATTATCTCCGCTCAACAATTACGTGGTAGCCACATCGCAACCATCATGCAAAATCCACGCAGTGCTTTTAATCTGCTTAATACAATGGCTAGCCATATTCAAGAAACCTGCCGGGCACTTGGCAAACCTGTCGATATCGAGAGGATTAACATAACATTATAGTCAGTTGGATTAGAAAATGCTAGCCGTATACTTTCGCTTTATCCTTTTGAAATGAGTGACGGGATGTTACAACGCATGATGATAGCAATAGCGATACTCAGTGATGCACCATTTATCATTACTGATGAACCAACGACTGATCTTGATACGGTTGCCCAAACACATATTCTTGATCTACTAGAAAACACTATTCAAACTCGGGCGGTTGGTATGTTATTAGTCACCCATGATATGGGAGTAGTGGCGCGTTTGGCTGATGACGTCGCTGTGATGCACGATGGTAAAATTGTCGAATATAGCAACGTTAACACCATCTTTAACACACCTAAACACCAAATTACGCATAATTTAGTAGCCACGCATCTGGCATCATTATATGATCTGAAGTTCTCTGTATGACATTGCTTGATATTGATAGAGTCACTTTTGGCTATCCCGATCAACCCCCCGCTTTTAAACCAAATAACGCTAACACTAAAGGCCGGAGAAAACGTTGCTTTATTGGGTCGCAGTGGTTGTGAAAAAGTACGCTAGCACGTTTATTGTTGGGTCTTATCTCGCCTAGTTGTGGCCAGATCCTCTGGTGCGGAACTTCTCTAACCAAACTGAAAGGAAAAGCAATTAGACAATTTCGTAAAGATGTTCAGATCGTATTTCAAGATCCGATAACTGCCGTTAACCCACGTAAAACCATAGAGGAAATTATTCGTGAACCTATTCGTCACCTTTTACCGCTAACTAAAGAGGAACAGCATGCACGCATAACTAAAATGCTAAATGCTGTTGAATTAGATAGTTTTCTACTCAATCAACGTCCACCTCAACTAAGCGGTGGTCAGTTACAACGTGTATGCCTGGCACGTGCTATGGCTGTGGAGCCCAAATTGCTGATCCTTGATGAGGCAGTTTCTAATCTCGATCTGGTACTCCAAGCTGAAATCATCCAATTACTTAAAAACCTTCAACAACAATTTCACACTACCTGTTTATTCATTACACATGACTTACGGTTAGTTGAGCGTCTCTGTCAACAGATTATGATAATGGAAAATGGTCAAATTGTTGAAACTTCGAAAGTAAAAGCACCGTTAACCTTACATTCTAAGACCGGTCAGGCGCTACAGAATGCCGTTTTGCCAGCATTTCCTGTACGTTATGACAATTGCAGCGCAGAACTATTTTTCTAATTTAATCGCATCCTGTCCAGATAAAGTTTTGTAAATCAGCGATGATTTATTAAAAAACATTCTTTTATTTTCCAACTTTTTTATTTATTCCCCTTACTGATAAACAACAAGCTAATTTATTTAATAATAGACTTTGACAAAAATTAGCATATTTTTAAATAATAATATTTTACATTTAGTTAACCTTTAAGGGGGAAATATGGCTTATTATGGATGGGTTCTTATCAAATTTATCATTGTTATTACCTATTTAAACCTTTCAAGAAAAAATCAACTATCGCAAATGACGCCGATTGATTTTATAAGCAATTTTGTTCTAGGAGGTATAATTGGTGGAGTAATTTACACAGATTCCATTCCACTATATCAATATATTATTGTTTTGCTTATCGGTGTCTCATTGGTTTCCTTATTGAATTTTATTAGTAAGCATATCCACTGTATTCGTTCTGTCACCATTGGTGATCCAATTCCAATTATTAAACACGGCAAATTTTTAATGAAAAATATTCTGCAAAACAAAAATAAAATAGATATTTTAAAAATCTCCTCACAGCTGAGATCAAAAGGAATACATTCTTTTCAAGAAGTTGTTTATGCGTAAGTTGAACCAGATGGACAGATGACCGCTGTTTGCGAGGGAGCAAAAATGCCATCAGTGATCTTAATGAAAGATGCTGAAATAAGAAAAACGGGCCTTATTGAAATTGAAAAAGATCAAAATACAAGAAAAAAATGTATTTATTGCTGAATTTTGGCAAGGTAATTTACTATTTATATTAAAAAATGGTGATATTAAAAAACTACCTGCTGACTTGCTTAAAAAAGATTTAAAATAATTTATTAACACTATAATAAGCAACCAGATTCAACTTTTAACTTTCTAATCAATATGTTGCAAAGATCCAATCACTCAGAGGTCGGCAAATATTTTTTAATTAATAGACTGATTAAAATCTTTCTGATTAACAATTTAGCTAGCTAAAAAATAGTTACAAAACACGTAGCTATTGTTAATACTTTCATTAATTACAATTTGTATTATAATTTAAAACTTAGATTTATCATAATCATGTTAATAAAAAACAGTAAACAAAATTAAATGAAAAGTTTTGTTTCATCAAAATCTATAGTTAAAATAACCTAAGTAACAATAAATTTAATTATTTAACCTTGAAACAATATATATTAAAAGAAAAAATTATGTTTTTCTCTATTAATTACAATTGATGAACTTATACAAAAAAACCTGATAAATTTTATTTAGTAAACCAGTAAATAAAAAATAGAATATAATTTTTTAAATTATTTTATTATACATATATCACTCTCTCTGTTAAATATATCTAGCAAATAGATTTCACATCATTATTTATATTAAATATTTGCACATATAAAAATTAAACAGCAATAGATATATTTATATTAATAAGAGGATTTATTAAATAAATCTTTATTATAAAAAAGGAGATGTTTGATTATGTTTAATTTAGTTATTCCTATTATGAGTGTAACACCAAACAAATATGCACCAATTGGCGATCCGACCATTGGCTACCCGCAATTATGCATACGCACAAATCGCACAGCAGAACGAATAAATTTAAATGAAGTCATAAAAATATTAGACGCAGCGACAAATACCCTATTGATGAAAAAGAAAAACGCGCTAAAGTGGTAATGGAAGCATTAGCGACAATATTTAGTAGTGGAGATTTAGGCCACGCGTGGATAATTATTTTCAATAGTGATAAAAAAGGAGATTATACTAGCTACGCGTATCATGGAAATCTCGGATTTGTTAAAAACGCAGACTAAGAAGAAATTAATGATAGCCCTGAACGTAAATTTTATATTCAGCGTTGCATACGCTTAACAAATCCAGACCATTGTCCTGATAAATTAGAGCAAACTATTATTCCCAGTTTAAATAGAAAAAGTTATCTAATGGCCAAGTTAATGGGGATGGAGGTAAAAAATCCTGCTAATGGCGCCTATACCCCAATTAACAACTGTACCTGGGTTGCCGGATATTTATGGAATAGTATTACTAACGAACAGCTAATCTATGAACAAGATTTTAATGGTGCAGCATATGCTGAAAATGGGGATTGATTATCTTGCGCTAGTCTCAAAAATTGCTGATCCTGGCATGCTAGCCGAAAGTCTCAGTAAAATAAAACAAATAGATTAAAAAAACAAACAGCGAAAATGTGATTAAGCATATGGTTTGTTCTTATTGCCACCTTTAAGGTGGCATTTAGCTCTATCAAATTAATGTTTTGTCGAAAGAAATGACCGATAGTGAAAAATTTATTTAGCAACTAAGTGTCAACAACATCCATCTTATTAATATCGTTTAAATACTGCTCGTTTAAATACTGACACTCTTGCCTTGAAGCTATTATTGATAATATTTATCAATAAATTAATACTATTTGATTGGCAATGTCTTTTGTTAATTAACTAAATTCGTTGACACAGTTCACTCGATATCAATCTATAAGCTAATTATTTTTTCACTTTAGCACTGAAATATTATGCCCATAAGCCGATAATAACACTGCAATTAATTTAGGCATCACTTTTTCTTAAAACTAAAAGCCAGCATTTAGGCTGGCTAAAACAACAGGGAAAACAACAAATTCGACAATAATTTATGTAATTATAATACAACGCAAAATTATTAAAAATAATGAATATAAGCTTTAATGTTCAAATAACAACCATTCCATTAATTACTTTAATGTTAATAAAAATGTAATATGTGGTAATCTAAAAGTGAATAATAAATAATTTTATTTTAAATAATAAAAAACAACCAATTACATAACAATGCTCTAGTTGAGCCAAGGAATTAATCAAAATATACAGGTAAACTATCTGATATAATCGATATTAAATATCACATTTAACTAAATATTAGGAATAAAAACATGGAGAACACCAAACAGTAACCATTATGTCAGCGCTATTTTGATTGGACTTAACACAATGAAAAATACTATCCGTCAGAAACTAAAAAGTGCTGTCAAAATCAAGGGGCATTTTAAATATATCGTTAAAGAACTAAACAAATACTGCATTATGGGTTAAAGCACCCAAGTGGTGCTTTTATATCTATTTATAAGCAAAAGCAAATCTTGTTATTTTTACAAATAAGGTTGTTTTCAGTATGATAACTTAAGTAATAATGGATTATAACTATAGAGATATTTTTAGCTAAAATATGCTCTAATCTATAACTAAGAGAGTAATAGTTATATCTAAAAGGAATTTTTTGTATAAAAAGCGCTCTAAAATATAACTATAGTAATAATGAGCAAATAACGTTCAAAATGTAATAAATAGTTATTTAAAAATCTACTTGTTAACGATAGAATCAGGCTAAAGGTTAACAAGCAAAACTTGAATAGAGTGAAGCGTGAGATAACAAATCGAGGTAGACTATATCACAAGAATAGGAAAAAGATAAAAAAGTTCGTAAAACTATTAGGCGTTCTGCTGAATATAAAAAGGCTATGTCTGATGCCTTTTAAATAGCAGCAAAGGAAATGGAAAAAGTGAGATAAGGATTGATGGCAATAAAAATAACTCGTAGCTTTCATGTACAGAAAATTCTATCAAACCTCGTTGTTAATTTAGGAATTATAGCAGAATCGTTTATTACCGAATTCAAAGAATATAAACAAAAATATATGGCATTCGGTGATATTCCTATACCTCCATACCATATCTAGCTAGAACACCCATCTTATGTTTGTTGAAACTATTGACAGAGATAAACCAATGGAAAGACCAAGCTTTGCCAGACATGAATAGCTACCATCATACTCATTTGTGGCAGGAGAACTGTATCTGGGAAGATGACGATGGCAAACTAGTTCCATGGAATAGCACAAGTGACTCGTTCATTGTTTATTCCTACTTTATTGATAAAATTGGGGCTCATCACTTTTATATTATTGATTTAGTGTATAACAAAGCGCATACCCTAATAGAAAATAACAGCCAAATCCTAAAATGGGTCGCTATCGCTAAAAAATTTTGGCTACAAAATATCTGATATAGTGTATAAGAACACCAAAATTCTATGCTTACCTTAATCTACTGTGCGATAAAATAGCCTGGATTTTGTTATACTAATTGAAATAAAATAACACCTATCCGTTATTGACTATTATATCAATACTCAAAGCGGGCTATACGGTTACCTATTTTAATAAGAATAAATTCATGCGCACATCCTCTTTGTCAAAGTCAGAACGTATATTCTTTCCGTTAAGTTTAACGTTATTTGAATTTAGCGTGTACATCGCTAACGATATGATCCAACCCACCATGTTAGAAGTGATAGCAAATTTCAATGCTGGCGTAAAATGGATCCCCACCTCCATGACAGCATTTCTGGCCGGGGGCGTCTTCTTACAATGGTTTGTTTGGCCCATTATCAGACAGACGTGGTCGACGTCCAATTATGCTTATTGGCGTCTTGTTCTTTATTATTAGCTGTTTAGCCATTTTGCTCGTTTCGAATATTGAGCAATTCATTGCCATGCGATTCTTACAAGGCATTGGGCTGTGCTTTATCGGTTCAGTCGGCTATGCAACTATTCAAGAGGCTTCCAACGAAACCGTCTGCGTCAAAATTATTGCACTAATGGCCAATGTGGCTTTAATAGCATCATTACTGGGGCCATTGGCCGGCGCTACCTTAATCAATATCCTTCCCTGGCAAGGCATATTTATTATTTTTGCTATTTTAGCTTTGATCGCATTCGTCGGCTTATTCTTCTTCATGCCAGAAACCGTAACGCAAAAAGGGGAAACATTATCTTTTCCCCATTTATGGCGTGATTATAAACAAGTACTGAAGAATTAGCATTTTATCAGCGGCGCACTTGCAATAGGATTTGCCGCCGTACCGCTACTAGCTTGGATAGCACTCTCCCCTGTTATTATCATAAGTGAACAACAACTCTCAATGCTGATCTCTGGCTTATTACAAATACCAGTTTTCGGTGGATTAATTATTGATAACCTAACATTAAGCCGTCTAATTGGAAAAAAACTTTAGTTCAGTTAATTAAATTTGGAGGTAAGCTGATAATCATTGGTCTGATAATAGCTACCAGTTCAATATTTTCCTCATCAGGCGCTTACCTATGAATAACTGCGGGTCTAGCTGTATACGCATTCGGGCTTGGTATGACGAACGCCGATTTAATCCGATTAATCTTATTTTCCAGTGATGTAAGCAGAGGCACTGTTTCTGCCGCTATGGGCATCATTAACATAGTAATATTTATTTTAGGCATAGAGCTTACCAAAATAGTTTATCTATGGAGAGATGAAGGTGCTTTTAATCTGCTAAATTTATTTTACGGCTTATGCTGGCTGCTTTTAGCGACTTTTTTTACTTACAAATTCCCCCGAAAAGAAGAAGCATCCATGATTAAACAACTTTGACAATTTCTTTCTTATCATCCGAACAGCCACGGCTCCCAGCTGTGGCTAATGTAACTTTTACATCCAACCATTCCCGCCAGCACTTTTATCTTAGCGCCACCTCTTTTACGATAGGCAGAGTGGATGCCGAATAATATGAGATTTACCCTTTATTTTATATTTAGTATTAAGAAAAATTTTATTGGTTAACTACCAAATAGTTTTTCACACTGGTAGTGTGAAAAGTTATATAAAAAATATAATACCCACATCTAGATAGAATTTTATTGCCTTTATACTAATGCTATTGAGTTACTATATAAGTTGCGTATTATTTATTTAATAATTTTTATTTGCCTATAGAGCGTAAGTTATGCAATCATTAAACAAAATTCTTATTGTTACGTTTTTTTATCCTTTAGTTATTTATCATTATCTGAAAATGGTAATATAACTAGAGATATAAATAAAAAATCAAGCACCAAATATTTTATACATTTTGACGACCCTGATAACTGTATTGCTACAAACACAATCAACGACAATTTACCTAATACGCAGTGATTTTAAATTTTAACAGTAAAAAAAAAGTATTCCGTGATTAAGTTTAAATATGTTTTATTTAATGATGATAGGATGAGTTATCAAATTATTATTTAAAATATTCACTGTTTCTTCCTTTGGGAGAACTTAACTTTCTTTATCAAATAATAACAAGTCAGACTAAACAAACCTAAAAATATAAAGCGACAGGCAATTTATGTTATACCAAAAAGAATATCCGGTTTGTGTTATACACATATACCATGCAAAATGGATTTAGCGCTCGGATTCTGCCGCAAGACCTCAGTAACAAAAATAGACCTCTTCTAATTTTCTGTAGTATTAGGCAATTATTTTTTATCTATAAACCTCTGCGCCGTTCTATTGCTTAAATAGTTAATAAAAAATTGCCGCTATAATCAATTAGATTTAGCGGCATGATTAAGTCATATTGTTTTTAGCCAGAAATAGCGTTGGAATCTATAAGTTAGTTATTTTTATATCTAAAAATTGATATAAAAAAAACCTCCATTACTTGAATATGAAAATTTTATTAAAGTATTCCAGCTATCGTCTTTTAACTCAAAAATTTTTATTTTTTCACAAAAATTATTATAGTGGCCGTATTCTAGAAAGTGATTTTTATGTCCATCAGAAGCTAAATATTTTAATGTCAAAAAATATTTTGTTGCTTCTTCAGAATTTAATTATGCTAAAGAGTTATTTAATTTTGCTACACAAGAATAAGCTTTTTCTTTTCCCGTAGAAAAAAATAAATATTTTATTTTTTCCCATAATGTTAATTGAATAGATGAATTATTTTTTTGTATTTCTTTAACATCTCAAATAGTTATCTTTTCTCTTATAAAAAACCATTTCCAATAGATAAACTCATGATTAAATTTCTACTATTTCTCTGATGTTAAAATCACATTCTTCATAATTTAAAATAAATTAATTTTGATTAAAAATTTGATACATAGATACAGTATTACTGTATCTATGTTCTGTTTACTGAACAACTAAAATTGGTTTTTATTATACTATAACATTCTCTCCAAGATAAATAACAAGGATTTGCGGCGTTTTCTGGTAAAAGCAGAAACAAGAAGTTATCAAAGAATTTAAATAGCTCTGCTTTATATAGATTGTCTTCATTCTTTAGGAAAATACAAAAGTATAGAAGAGGACTAATTTAATATCTTTCCGTTTTTTATTGTAAAAATATAAACCAATCAGTATATTTCCGCTTTGTAAAAGCATATATTTATTAATCACAAAAAATAATATACAACTAAAATCCAAAATTTCAACTTAACTATAAGTAACTGTTAAATATATTCTAGACACCGTTTTCATGATATTATTATATTAAAATATTTATCTTAATTTTTATAAATTAATTTAAAACTTGCTTTAACAGCATATAAACCTATTTAAGTATAGAGAAAATAAAATACTCAAAACAAATCTTTTGTTGATAATAAAAAATTATCAATACCTAAGTAATAACTAATAAAATATTTTAATACTTTAACTATCGATATCGCTTAAATATTTGGCATCACATACTGCAATTAGCAGCCACTATTAAATTTAATTGTGTGATTATAAAAATTTACATAGAAATCATGTTTATATATTAATTGCAATAATGTTAGTTAATAAAATAAACTTATTTCATAAAAAACATTTGTTATGATTAATCCTCATTAAAATAACATAATTATATAAATAGTGAATATATGCCAAAAGAAATATTGAGTGTTTTTAATCATAATCAGTTCAGCATATCTGCCGCATTACAAAAAGAAAATGATATAGAAAATAAAAATATAAAACTAGGAGAACTAATCGGAGAAGGACTTCACGGAAAAACATATTTTGATGATAATAATAAAAATTTCATATTAAAAAAACTATATAATTTAATTGATAGACATAGAACAGAATTCTGAGCCAGAGAAGAAGTAAACTGTTTTAATAAATATTACGGAGAAGGAGCTACCGCGCTAATAGAAAATGTGATATATTTTATATTAGAATATATAAAGTACCTGAAGTAACAATCACTAGCATTAAAGATAAAATATTTCCGCTGAGTGCACAGGAACGTTTTCGACATATGATCTGTGATTTAGGCGATAAAGAGATAATGCATGATGATTTACACTGTAATAATATTCTATATAATAAAGAAACCAATAGATTTTACTAACAAATATACAGAGTACTACTCTGTAGATAATGACACCAAAGATTCACTAAATGATAAAATAGAAATGATGTATGATTGAGCGCTTAAACATATTATTAAACTTACAGACTAATTTAGCAAAAATTAAAATAATCAACTCTCATATTAAAGTGTAAAACCACCGCCAACAACAATAAAACCAAACCATTGACATCCCCTCAAAACTAGGCGTTACATCCCTGGACCTCTACCAATAGATTTAATCAAACTTTTTATTAGCTTTTTTCCATTCTGTGCAAATAGCCAACTGAAAAATATTTTTGCAGTTGATTATTCTAATACTGCCTGGAGAGCCGCACTAAACCGAGCCGGTATAGAAAACTTTCGATTTCATGATCTGAGACACACTTGGGCTAGCTGGTTAATTCAGTCAGGTGTTCTGCTTTCAGTATTACAAGAGATGGGAGGTTGGGAATCTATCGAGATGGTACGTAGGTACGATCACCTGGCGCCTAATCATCTTACTGAACATGCAAAACAAATCGACGATGTTTTCAATAAATTCAAAAATCGTGTCTTAAATTTGTCCCACTTAAAAAAACTGAAAAGTTAAATTTGATGTAACACATTGAAATAACTGGTACACCCTATAGGATTCGAACCTGTGACCTACGGCTTAGAAGGCCACGACCACGCTTTTTCACCCTATTTCATTCTGTTTCAAATACAAGCATCAAGTTGTTTTTAAATGGTTTTATTGCATTGCAATGTTTCATCGGGTTGCATATCATTGCATCATAACTTGACCTCAAAATCATGGCTAGCTCACTACTCACAGATACTAAAATTCGAGGCTTGAAACCCAAACAATCGGCTTACTATGCTTGGCAAGCATCCTCCTCTAGAGGAACTGGCCGCCTTGTTGTAAAAGTATACCCATCGGGACGTAAAACATTCATATACCGATATTTCATTAACGGTAAAGCCTCTTTCATTACTTAGGCGACTATTCAGCTTTATGCTTGTCTGATGCGAGCTTACGATGTAAAGAAGAAGCTAAAAAGCTACAACAAGGTCAACCAATCATAAGCCCTTATGCCAGTTTAAAAACTATATCACAGATCAACGACTACGGGGAAAACGTTCTTATGCGAAAACCGATAATCGGCTAAAACAAGTACTCAACAGTCAACATATCAACGGTGATATACCTGCGCGTGACATTACACCAGAACATATTAAAAAAGTATTATCTGAATTTATTGAAAGAGGAGCATTAGCTGGCGCAAATAAGGTTCGTGCTAATCTACATGCCGTTTTTAATTTTAGGTTATTTTCTGATAATGATCCGGCTAAGCTGGGAGGAAAAATACTGTACGGAATAACAAGCAACCCCGTCACAGTAGTACCTTCTCAACACGGTGCAGATAAAGCGTTAGATCGCTTTATATCATCGAGCGAATTACGTACTTTGTTAGAAACTATAAATATACCTGCTGAAGCATGCCCATTAAATCCTGATTATGCGCAACTGTTAATGCTTTGTATTTTTACTGGTGGGCAGCGGCCTTGGGAGCTGATGACAAATACGTATGATAATTGGGATAAAAACAATACCACGCTAACAATTCCGCCTCATATATCAAAACTGGGGATTATCATGTAGTGCCTCTTTGCCCTACTGCCGTTAAAGTTTTGACAGAGATGGAACTGCGTTATCCGAATAATGCCTTCTTATTTCCTTCGGATACCCAGGAAGGACATTTACTACCGAGTGAATACGCCAAGTAATTAAGAAAGTTTTGTTTACGGGAAAAGTTCACTAAATTTACGCCCAGAGATATACGCAGAACATTTAAGACTTTAGCGGGTGAGATCGGGATCAGGGCTGAAATGCGTGATAGATTGCAGAATCATAAAATGCCCATAGTATCTGTTCGACACTATGATCGATACGACTATCTAAAAGAAAAATGTGAGATCATTGAACTATGGGAAAGAAAATTACTTAGCTTGTAATTTATCAATTTCTGTTATCCATCCAACGGGAGCGACGTAGTTTTTTGAGTCGCTATGCGTTGGGCTATTATTTTAATGGCATTTTATTAACTTAGCTAGGTATACTACGCTCATGACAAAACCTTCACTATCCCAACATGATGCCCTTTTCAAAAAGTTCCTTGGTTATATCGCTGTAGCAAGGGATTTTTAGAAGTGCATCTTCCACCTTATCTTCGGGAGCGTTGCGATTTCAGTACTCTGACGATGGAGTCAGGCAGCTTTATTGAAGACGATTTACGCACCCAGTATTCAGATATGCTCTACTCTGTACAGACGAATTCGGGGAAAGGTTATATACACACAGTAGTCGAGCACCAGAGCCGCCCTGAAAAGTTAATGGCATTCAGGCTTCTACGGTACAGTATAGCAGCCATGCAGCGGCGCGTCACCTTGCCGGTAGTGATCCCGTTGCTGTTCTATCACGGCACCACATCACCCTATCCGTACACTACCCAATGGCTCGATTGCTTTGCTGACCCAGAACTGGCAGAATCAGTCTACAGGCAAGCATTCCCGCTGGTTGATATTACCACGATACCGGATGAGGAGATCCTGACACATCGCCGAGTAGCACTTCTGCAACTCGTACAAAAGCACATCCGAACCCGCGATATGTTGGAACTTGCCGTAGAGTTAGCTACTCTAATAGAAAAATGGCATTATTCCAAAGAACAATGCAAGAGTTTATTATATTATATAGCTAAAGCAGGGAATATAATTGATGGCGAGGGATTCATACGTAACCTTGCGGAAAAGCACCGACTTACCGGGAGGATTTTATGACGATAGCAGAACAGCTTGAGGCTAAAGGTGAGGCCAGAGGTATCCAACTAGGCAAACAGAAAGGCTACCGCTAAGCCGACAGGATGGGGTTAATGAGGGATTGCAGCAGAGCTTAGAAAAAGGCCGTCAAGAAGTGACACGCCAACTAGCAAGGCAATTATTTGCTAATGGTGTTGATCGGCAAATTATAAAAACATCTACCGGTCTAACCGATGATGAACTAAATACACTATTAGTTTGAAATATTCCCCACCTCCAAATAATTACCTAAAGATGAGGATATCTTAACCTGCTGTTTTTTTTGTAAATACATTTATCTCTTCTTGAGGTAAGTCTGTATTTGCTTCAATTTTGGATAAAATCTCTCTGAACTGCTCCTCGCCCATAGATTCTAAACGCAGCAGGGCTGCCCGCTTTTTATTTTCTGGTAAATTCAAAATGATTGATTATCTAAATCTAATAATTCAAGCAAAAGCATAGTTCGTCTTCTAGAGAGTAGTTTGGCTAGCTGCTGTAACTCATTATCATCAAGATTTTCTATACAACTAATAATAAGTTGCATATTTGGTTTTTGTGATGATATCTGCTCAATGACCTCTTCTGTTTTTCTTGATAATCTACCATCTTCTTTAATTTTATCAGCTTCAATGTCTAGAAGATCCGGCGCAATTTAGCCGTATTCTGGAGCCGTAGAGTTAGTCATTAGCCATAGCGTATATTTACTAAATTTTGGATGATTCGTTACTCTATCTAAAATAACCAAACCTACACCTCTTATGCCTGCCCCATAATTTTTGATTGTCCCTAATCCAATGCCAAGTACATGAGAAAATTCAATTTGTGTCATACCTTCACTTAGTCTTACTGCTTTAAGTTTTTTACCGTGATCTATTAACAAAGTCTTCATTAGAAGTCTATCCTCTATATTAAGTCGCCCATAAGTGACTACAAAGTCAGGGCTGTCTTGCAAACCAAGTAAACCCTCCATAAATGAAGAAAAATCCACGTAAAACTGGATAATTTTCAACAAATGCCACTATTAAGAAAAATACCAGACTTTCTTCTTTAAGTGACTTAAAGCGACTTAGCAGTACCTAGAAGCACTTTGAAGGATATGAGGATCGGATGATTAAGAATGACTACGAGGTTAAATATCCGCTTGACGCAGTCAGCGTTGAAAAGTTTTCCGAGCTACTCGGAAAGCCAGAAACCGCTGTCAGGAAGATGATAATTAACAACAAACTACCTGTTGTTGAGTTAACCGATCCTGAAGTAGCTGCGGCGCGTGTTGGTGAACGCTGGGTAGTCATCTCAGAATTTAATCACAGAGTCCTTGAAGCTTATTACAACCGTCCCGCAGAAGAACGTGATGCTTGGGCTTAAGTGGCTTGGATTGTGAACCAAGCAAGAAATTTGAACAAAAGTCCATAGCCAGCGTTTAGTGCGGTGAACTGCTCTTTAACAATACGGTATCAGCAAAAAAATCTGTGAAACGGATGGCAGGGAAATTGCGCCTGTAATTTGCTGATAGCTAAGCATGAAGTTTATGTGAAGCGGAGTTGAGCCTACTTTACGTAGGGACTTTCCGAACGGAGTATGCCGATACAGGTGTACACAAACACTGAATAACCAATAGGTGTATTTGTAGTAAGTACGTTTCGTGCTTAGCATAAATCTTCTTATAAAGGAGACATTTGTCAATGAATGCTTGTCAACGTTGCCGTGAGCGGCAGCAAATGCATTATCAAGACCAATGTCGAATACGCACAATAAGATTAAGCTTGATAAAAACACGCCCAACTGAAGAAATCATTGATAGTGCATGGCCCGAAGATAACTTACAAGAAAATCACCTCATCAACCTTCTTGCTACATTCAAAAATAAATTGGACAGATACCCTACTGACAGCATTGATAACCGCTGCTTAACGAAGGCGTATCTCTATACGGTCAAGAATCGCTATCGCCGAAGAAGGAAACCGCATGGACATTCAAACTGAAAATGAAATGCTTTGGGCACTGAAAAAATTAACGGTCGAAGAAGAAGGGTTCTGTCAGCCGGGTGGGGAGTATTTATACGAAAGTTTAACCAATGCCTATCTTACGCAAAAACTCTCCGATACAGATAAAAGCGATGAATACGAAGCATGGTTACTCGCACTGGAAACTACCGACGGATTCGATGAAGTCTTATACGATGTTACCCAGAAAGTTGAACAAATTTTATATCTGATGCAATGTCGTGATGCTTACTACGAGGTTCCAGCTTAATGACAGAAAAAACACACTATAGAAAGGCGCTCGATTCTCCTTATTTGAGCAGCGCTGATATTGTTGAGCCGACAGTGTTAACTATCTCTCATGTTTTATTTGAACCGGATAAAACCAGAAGAACAAAAGATGTTTTTAACACAGCTTATTTTGAAGAGAAAGAAATTAGACCCGGCGAAGACAGTTAAGCCGATGATTCTCAATGCAACCAATAGCAAGATGGTTAGACAAATAACGGGGTCGCCGTTTCTTGAAGATTGGCAAAATGTAAAAGTCATGATTTGCGTTGAGCGCGTAAAAAATAGACAGGAATTTGTCGATGAATTAAGAATTTATCCTGCCATTACCCAGAAAAAAATATTAACGCCAAGCAAAGTAGAATCATGGGAAAGAGCCAAGCAAAGTTATCTTAATACTGGCTCGCTAGAAAAAGTATTAGCTCATGTTGAGATGTCGCTGGAAGACCAGGAACCCTCAAGAAGGAGTGCGCTAATGCAATGGTATAACGTACAGCAAAATACGGGAGACTGGGATACGTTGCGCTTAGGAAAGGTTTCTGCATCACAGTTTAGCGGTTTTATGGCCAACCAGGGAAAAGCCTTCGGCGAACCGGCAAGGCGATATGCGTTACAGATTGCGCTAAAAATTATCAACGGGAAAAAATCAGACGTTAGTTTCACTAATGAGCACATGCTACGCGGGCGCGAGCAGGAACCCATAGCCCGAAAGCTATACGAAGAGACAAACCTTGTTGATGTAACCAATGGAGGATTTTTTGACTGCGGTAAGTATGGCGATAGTCCTGATGGATTAGTCAGAGACGACGGGGTTATTGCAATTAAGTCTGTTACCGCCCCGGGCATTATGCCACTTTGGAACGCGAATCTTTTGACCCTGCTTACAAATGGCAACTCATAGGGCACCTTGATTGTACAGGTCGTGATTGGGTGGATTTTGTCAGCTACTGTTCTGATTTCCCAGAGGGTGGACAGTTAATTGTAAATAGGCTGCATCGAAAAAATCACGAGAAAGATATTAATCAACTTAGAATTCGACGCGCTCAGTTTCTTGATGTTATCAAATTCACCAAAAATAAAATAGAACAGATCATTGCTTCTTAAGGAGACAACTCTTGAACAATATCACCTTTACGTATAGCCAAGAAGCTACATTAGCCGCCGGTCAAAGTGCATTCATCAATGAATTTGGCACTTATATTGTCACGATTCTCGAAGCAAAATATATGACCAGTAGCGGCGGTGCTGAATCAATTGAATTTTCGGTTGAATCAGATGATGGCAAGAAAGCAAATTATCTTAATGCATACACGAAGAAAAAAGATAAAACGCCCAATAAGCACGGTGTCAATATGATTCATGCCATCATGGGCTGCGCTGGCGTTCAGCAACTAACCAACCAAGATGATTAACGCGCACACCCATATAGCACCAGAGCTTACCAATAAGCGCGTTGGGCTAGTACTGTAAAAAACACTAAAGACAAAAGCGAACGGACAGGATACTTATAGCTTTTATACTATCTTACCCTTCATCGCTCAAACACGACAAACATTAGATGAACAGATTAATGGGCGGCTACCCCGCTCAAACAATCGATAAGAAGCTCGCCACGCTACAGGATAAAGACGAAAGGAAGCCGGTAGAAAGAGGTTATCAGCAGTATCAATCAGAATATCCCAGTGATAATGTGTTTTTTAGTGAATAAATCATAAAGTTCAAGTATCTTATCGGGGATAAAAATGATTCTAACTGTTAGTAAACAGGCGCTTCTTAGTGCGATGATTTTTCAGGCTAAATGTGATGAAAGATATTATCTAAACGGCATTTGTTTTGCTCCCAAGAAAAAACTTTATTCGACTGACGGTCATCGTGCTTTTCTCGGTGAGCATGAGTCCGAAGATCTGAAAGAAAACGTTATCGTTGGTATCAAAGGGCCTAAGTTCGTCAAATTTGATAAGGCAAAAATAGACACCGAATTGGGTATGGTCACTTATCTTGATTGTTTCGGTATCAGGGTTGGTGTAGCAACTTGTGAGGTTATTAACGGGAAATACCCTGATATTAGCCGAATAATGCCCAAGGAAAACAAGCCCGTTTCAGAAATTGGCTTCAATGCCAGCTATCTTGCAGATATAGAGAAAGTCGCAAAAATTTATAACCCGAAATATAAATTAATAAAAATTAAACCTAACGGTAATGACAGTGTCGTAATTATCAAGTTAAACAAAAACACATCCGTTATTGTTATGCCAACACGGATTTAAACGTTACTCATCAATGGCTTTCAGCCGAATTCATTTAACAGTGAAGAGATTGTTATGACCAAGTTAATTATGATCGAAAATACCGTCGTCCGTCTCGGGCATTACTGTTTAAATGATTTACACCGTGCCGCCGCTGCGCAAGGTAAAGCGACAGATTCTCAGCGTCCTTCAAAATTTATGCGTTCTGATGGTATTGCCGCATTTGTACAATCGTTAACCGAAGCCCAAAAAAGGGCTTCGGTTAACGTCATTAAAGGTGGCCTAGAATCAAGTACTTGAGCAAATGAACTTGTTGCTATTCGCTATGCTGCATGGATTGAACCCACCTTTAAAGTTCAAGTATTTGAGCAATTTCGTAATTCAGTAAAAAGCGGCGGCGGCGTACTGGTAGAAAAAGTTCAAGCTGGATTGGCAATGCTCGCTTTTTACAAGCAGGAGCTATGTATAGCACCTTCTGCCATGTTGGGTACAATGAAAAAGTTGCAATCTTCCCTTGGTATGCCAGATATTCTGCCAACCTACGCCGTAGACGTGCCAGAGGGCAGTGTAACCGGATCAAGTGAAGTCACATCATTCGTTCATAGAGCTTTTACTGCTGCACGGTAAGCCCTATACGGCCCAATCTGGTTATCCGGCGGCTGCAACTACTGGGACTTGCTGAACGTAAATCACGTCCTAGCAGTAAGCATCCTGATAAAGAGAAGCTGTTCTGGTCACTAACTGATAAGGCTTACAGTTTGGCAAGAACCTGACCGATCCGAATAACCCGCGCCAGACCTAGCCACACTTCTACGATAGCCTGTTTTCCTAAGCTCTTAAGCGTCATGATGAACGGAATTGCGGCATAAACCCATGTACGTATTGACGAAAGAGCAAAACATGCGCTATATTGTATCCAGCACCGTTAATAAAATGAGTGTCGGGCCTGAAAGCCTGAGTCAACAAGCGGACATAATAGCCCGCTTTAATTCGGTTTTTTACGTCCGAAATCAGCGCTACGCCCCTATAATGGTGGGACGTAGCGGGAAAGCTGAAAGGCTCGCCGGATTTCTTGTTGACTGGTCTTGCATCCCTGTTACGTCTCGCCACCATGCCTGCAAGCGTGGAACGAGGTTTGAAAAACTTCAACAAGAGGCCATCACTATAGTTGCTACTACCCAAACTCGCCCTGAGTTTATTGGTACCTACTGGATTATCCGAGAATACTCCACTACCCCTTACCGCAAAGTGTCGTTTACACGCCAAGATCGCCGCACCTTCAATTGCATGTTCAAAGATAACTGCCTAATCTGGGCCGGTCGTCAACCTGTACGTACTGGCATGGGGGAAAATTAACATGAGAATTGTTGATACCTCCGGTGGCTCGGCAGGAAAAATAAAGCTAGAAATTAGCTCAGAAAGCTACAGCAAGCTTATTAGAGCAAGAGACGTGGCAGCATAATATCTATCAGTATCTTGAGGCTGGAGAAGCTGAATTTAAGCCTATTCCGTGGCTCCCTGAAATTCTGGATTATCTGTGCAAAAACATTGATGTCATTTTGCATGAAATCGACAAATAGGAATTGAGAAACAGCTTATCAAGCACCTATTTATTTAAAGAAGAGAATTTACAGGAGCCTTGTCATGACTAACGTTACCTATCCTATTTTAAATCAAAAGATGAGGCACAGGCGTTTCTCATGACTGGAAGCGATATTGGATTTACTAAGTGGGATAATGAGTTAAAAGAAGCATTACTACGTGCGCCCCTTACATTTCGGCAATATAAAGTATTTGACGCCATTCACCGACTGACTATAGGTTGGAATAAACAGTGTTCACACATTGAAAATACACGGATAGGGAAAATGACGGCGATCCATCATACGCATGTCAGTAAAGTTAGGAAAGAACTTAAAAACATGAATATGATATTTAAACACAATAATGAAGTATCCATAAATCAAAACCATCATGAGTGGAGTTTCAATAAAAGTTTAGCTGAACCAGCTAATAAAATTAAGCCAAATCAGCAAGGTTTAGCCAAAATAGCTAATCATAATGAAACATTAGCCGAAACAGCTAATAAAAATGAGCCAAATCAGCTAACCATTACTGAATTGGCTAATGGTTGCCAAAACAGCTACACATTAGCTAAAACGGCTAATATAAGTTTAACTAAATCAGCTAATGAGAGTTTAGCCGAATCAGCTAAACATAAAAGAAAGGAAAGACAGGAAAGAAATATTTTAAAACATAAACTACCCCAAACCCCTTCTTTGGCAAAATCAAAATCATTTGACCCAAGCTCGGTAGACCTTCCCGCTTGGCTACTCAAATCAACCTGGGATTCCTGGGTGCAGTACCGCAAGGAAATCAACAAGCCGATTAAATCCCAGCAGACGGTGATTCAAGCTATCAAGCTGCTAGGCAAGTGCCAAGACAATGGGCATCAGCCAGAAGAAATTATTAACGCTAGTATCGCCAACGGTTGGGGCAAGGACTCTTCGAGCCTAATCAACCAAGAAGAACTCAACAGACGAAATCCCACTCTGTCGCAGATAGCTTTGCTGACAAGGACTATGGGGAACAGCGGCTACCTGATTGGGCGAGGGAGTGTCTAACGAAGGAGGGTCTATGAACTACAGCACAGAAATTATTACCGTACGTCAAAAACTGGCAGACCTGAATGCGCCCCCTAAGCCACTGGAACACACGGTTTACGAGGAAAGAGAGGCCATCTGTGACAGGCACGGCGTATTCAAACAACGTTGCCGTAGGATGGCGCTTCACGGCAAAGGGATTGAGACAAAAACCGAATGCCCTGCTTGCCTGAGCGAAAAATTATCTCAGTTGCAGCAAGCCTAAGCAGAGCATGAAAAACAGCGCAAGCGCAGCAAAATTAAAATTCTCATGGATAACCTGAATCTGCCAGAGCGCTTTACTAATGTCACCCTGGATAACTACGAGGCAGTGAACCCAGATGCGGCCCGTTGCTTAAAATTTTGCAATGCCTATGCCCACCCATTGGCCTGAACGCCTTAAGCAGGGTGGCGGTTTGGGGATGTGTGGCAAGCCAGAAACCGGCAAGAATCACCTTGCCCTGTCGATTGCTAAGCATGTTATCAACGAACACCAAAACTCAGCGCTATTCACGACCGTTTTGCGCATTGCCCGTTAGTTTAAATCGACCTGGAGCAAAAATGCAGAATGTTCAGAAGCTGAAGTTATTAAGCGCTATACGCAGCCTGACTTGCTCATCATTGACGAGGTGGGGGTTCAGTTCGATAGCGACGCGGAAAAGCTGATTTTATTCGAGGTCATCAACACGCGCGACGAGAGTATGAAGCCGACGATAATGATCAGCAATCTGGCCTTGAACAAACTGACTGGATTTATCGGAGAGCGTGTGATTGACCAGATGAACGACGGCGGAGGTTGTACTTTGACGTTCACGTGGAGTAGTTACCGTTCACGGATGGCTGCATAAGTAGCTTTTAAACGGCTTAAAACGCTCTATACGGCGTTTTCAATCACCAAATCAATTCCACCAATTCACTACTAACAGCGCTCACAGTGGCGTACAGATAGCATTTATTAAATTTTCAAGGTTAGTACCAAATGACATATTTACGAAAAAGCTGGTTTCGATACGAGGCCATTAGCACGAGAGAGGCTAATAGACTTGTGAAGTAATACAGAGAAAAGGGGTATCATGTTGAGAAAACAATGAATACCGATAAAAAACTGTGGGATGTTTCGGTGAAACTTGAAGAAAGCTGTAACAATAAACCCACGCCACGCTGCATGATTGAGTCTGTAATGAATTTTGTGTAAATGGCTCCATCGCTTAACCGGAGATTCGTTCTCCATACATCAACATGAATTGGCTCATAGCCGGTTTCCAGTCTCTGATTGGCAAGGTCCATTTAGCCGAGATATTATGCAAGGCTAGATAGAGTAATTTTAGCACTGAGTCATCCGTTGGAAATATTCGTCGCGTTTTCGTTATCTTGCGCAATGAAGCATTTAACGACTCTATCGCATTGGTGGTATAGATAACCTTGCGGATCTCCGGCGGAAAGTCAAAAATGACGATGAGACGTTCCCAATTACTTCTCCACAACAGGCTGATCGTCGGGAACTGTTTATCCCATTTGGCGGCGAAGGCATCCAGGGTCTCTTCAGCGCCCTCTAGCGTTGCGGAACTATAAGATGGTGATGGTGCGGGAGGTCAGCAGCAACGGCTTTACCCTCTTTCCAGCCTACGTAGCGCAGCGAGTTCCGCACCTGATGCACCGATGCAGAGCTGTACCCGCGTATGCGGGTAAACAGCTTCAATGGCATCAGGAAAGCCTTTCAGGCCATCGCAGCGGGCGATGACGATGTCCTGTAGCCCAAGCCCCAAGCCCACTATTTTTCAGTTTTGTCATCACAGATAACCAGAACCTGGCCCCCTCGGTTTTGGCTATCCCATAGCCCCAGCAGCTCTTTTTCGCCCTGGCTGTTGACGCGGAGGGCCAGGTAAACAGACTTATTGGCCACGGCTCCACCATCCTGGCTTTTAAACAACAATACAGTCAAGGTAAACAATGGGATAAAGCGCATCCAGCGGCCGTTGCTGCCAGCGCTTAACTTCATCCATCACGGCATTGGTGACTTGAGAAATGAAGCTAGCGGAAACATCTACCCCGTATACTTCTTTAAAGTGTGCCTGAATATAACGGGTTGATAACCCTCTAGAATATATAGAAATAATGCGGTCATCGAAGCCGTTAAGCTGTTTTTCGTTCTTACCGATCAGTGTCGGCTCAAAGGTACTGTTGCGGTCGCGCGGAATATCGAGCTCGATCTCCCTATTTTGGCTACGTACGCTCTTGGATGTCTTGCCATTGCGGGAGTTGCCTGAATTATTACCTTGCCGGGTCATGCTTGGCATACCCAAGGTGCATCTCCATCTCAGCTTCAAGAACCTGTTACACCAGTCTTTTAATCAGTACCTTGAGTAGGCCTGATTCACCCAGCAGATCCTAAGGGGAATGACAATCTTGAAGCAGTTGGTCAATAAGTTCGTTGCTGATAGGCATTTTGTTGTCCTTTGAAGGTTTTCCTCAAAATGCCATTTACACAGATATTTTTACACTCTCTCATGATTAACAAAGTCTGGCATTCTCCGTTATACAAAAACCTACCCTGGTTTAAAACCTATGATTATCAGCAAAACACCGAAGCCATTCAAAGATCGATGGCAAACGCCTATTGAAGTATTTCAAGCACTCGATGTTGAATTTAATTTCAAATTAGATGCCACTGCTGATGAAAATAACACGCTATGCAAAGATTTTTTAACTGAACAGCAAGACGCACTAACATGTGACTGGAATATTGAAGGGGCCATCTTCTGCAATCCTCCATACAGCAGCAAGATGATGCCTTGGGTAAAAAAAGCAGCCAAACAGTACCGCAAACAGAAAAAAACGATTGTGATGTTATTGCCTTCTGATACCTCTACAGCATGGTTTCATGAAGCGTTAAAAACATCTGATGAAGTGCGTTTCATCACTGAAGGACGACTCTTATTTGTTTCTACCGAAACAGGCAAGGAAGGAAAGGCCGGCAACAGTAAGGGCAGTGTGTTGTTTATTTAGCGATCGTGGCGAATACCTGCATGCAGGATGACGTATGGTCAAAGAAAAAAAATTATTAAAAAAAGGTGTGAATCGTGATAATCGAACTCCCATTCCCGCCCAGCGTTAATACTTATTGGCGACATAACTCAAAAAGAACTTACCTCAGTGATAAAGCAAAAGAATTTAAAGCAACAACCGCAAAAATTGTCAACGAAATGCGCCAGAATCCGGCTGCCAAAAATTTGAAGGTGAGGTCTCTGTATCGATGCAACTCTATCTACCCAACAAGATAAAGTGTGATGTAGACAATTATTCCAAAGGTGTACTCGATTCTTTAACTGGGGCGGATATTTGGCACGATGATAGCCAAGTTCGCATGATGACCATTGAGAAGATGGATAACAACGGTGGTGTAAAAGGCGGCAAGTGTGTCGTCATTATTGATGAATATTGTTAACCTTCGCTGACTAAAAAACCATCAATACACCAACAAGGTCAATCACATTTAAAATCTAAGGTAACAACGATGACTTTTTCAAACCAACCAATATTGGTTAACGGAGACTAGTTGCCATATATCAAAACACTGTCAGATAATTCCATCGATCTTTGTGACTGATCCGCCATACTATCGTGTTAAATCCTGTACATGGGACAGACAGTGAAAAACAACCGAGCAATATCTAGCGTGGCTAAATGATTACCTTGTTGAATTCCAGCGGATATTAAAGCCAAACGGCAGTCTCTATCTGTTTTGTAGTGAGGCATTGGCCGCTGATACCGAAATTATGCTAAAAAA
The DNA here is from genome assembly GCF_900343025.1 of Arsenophonus endosymbiont of Aleurodicus floccissimus. Lineage (GTDB taxonomy): Bacteria > Pseudomonadota > Gammaproteobacteria > Enterobacterales > Enterobacteriaceae > Arsenophonus. Next base: position 85,711 of record NZ_OUND01000004.1, read on the forward strand.
TCACATGAGGGTGTTAAATCACATTATTTGGGCTAAACCGTTTGGCCGGTGGCGGCGACAGAAGAAGGATACGCTTCGTTTATTTTTCCCCAGCACCGAGCGAATATTGTTTGCCGAGCAGTACGAGGCAGAGGGTACAGCAAAAAATGACGCTGGCTATGCATTGAAATGTGCTGAGTTAAAAGGCGGAGTGTTTTCTCCACTGATTGACTATTTCATCACCGCAAAAAATCAACTCAATATCACAAACAAAGAAATAGAAAAGTATATGGGAAGCTACATGCATCGGTATTGGTTGTCGTATTCTCAGTGGCAGCTACCGAACGAAATACAGTATGAACGTTTGCAACAATTCTTTTCGCAAAAAGCAGCTGAGAAAAAATTAGCGTCGTCTCTCGTCAATAATCACCATCAACTGAGTTTGAAGCACGACGAACTTCAGCGTGATTACGGTGAACTGATGAAAAGCTATGCCGAACTTAAGCGACAATATGAAAACTTGCGCCGACCTTTTTCTGTCACCAAAGACGTGCCGTATACCGATGTGTGGAACTTTCCGCCCGTACTATACTATCCAGCGGTAAACATCCTTGTGAAAAACCAGCAGCCTTGCTTGAGCATATTATTAACGCCAGTAGTAAGTCGGGACATACCGTAGTGGATTTCTTTATGGGATCAGGCTTAACGGTGAAAGCCGCAATTCAATTAGGTCGGCAAGCTATCGGCGTGGAGTTAGAAATAGATAGATTTTTGCAGACTAAAAAAGAAATAGGAAATCTTATTCCTCAAATCAATAACAAAGGTATGATTTTTTGCCGAAGCGCTACCCTTCTCCCAGAAGAGACATACCCCATTATTCAAACACCCGAAAATAAATAAAGCTATCTATGAATAATATTGAAAAATACACAACGGGCACTACCTATGTTGCCAGCGCGACGACGTTCCTATTTGGAGCGCTTTCGCTCAGTGAATGGGCGCTAATTACCGGTATTATCTGTTCAGTGTTGACCGTTGGCCTCAACTGGTACTACCGACACAAAGAGTACCGTTTCAAGATAAAATAATAACAATAAAGAGGAAGTCACGATGAGCAATGAATTATAGCCAAGCGACATTATTTTGATAACAGTCAGCTATGCTTTTTTGCCACATATCAGGGCATCGGCTGTAATCTTTAAGTCGGTTGGCTATACCACTCCATTTGCACCCTTCCAGTGAAAACCCCAGCAAGTCATCAAAAGTTAAGCAGTATCTTATTACCAATAATGCAGCCTATTACAATGTCGTGGTCAGTGTTATTGCGGAAAGTGGAGATTTTCTCTACTTTCAGGGTTGGGATAACGGTCAATATGAAACTTTCACGCCCGATATGTACCAATACTCGGCTGAACTGCCGACGGGCTAACTATAATGTCTCCTGAATTTCGTAAACGATTGATAACAGTGACGGCAGGCGGCGTATTAGCACTGGCTGCCGTCTTGGTGCAGTGGCACGAAGGTAAGCTCTATAAGCTCTATAAGCTCTATAAGCTCTATAAGCTCTATAAGCTCTATAAGCTCTATAAGCTCTATAAGCTCTATAAGCTCTATCGTGATGGTGGTGGTGTGCTCACTGTTTGTCACGGTCATACGGGCAAGGACGTTACACAGGGAGAAATCTATAGCGAAGAAGAATGTAACGAGTTGATGAAACGGGATTTGTAAGTAGCACGCTCCACCGTTGAACATTATGTCACTGTTCCGCTCTCCGATTTGCAGAAAGCCACTTTAATTTCATTTGTTTACAATATTGGCAGTGGGGCTTTTGCCAATTCAACGCTACTCAAAAAGTTGAACGCCGGAGATATTCACGGCGCTTGTGATCAGATGTGCCGATGGAAATACGATGAAGGAAAGGTATCAAACGTGCTGATTAATCGCAGAGAGGTGGAATGGGAACTTTGTTTAAATCCAGATTTACTAATCAATCCAACTCAATGAGCCTTGGTTATCGTTCAAGGCTTTTCTATACGCGCCACGCTACATAAAGAATCACATCAAACCGGAACCTTTTGAAATGAGCCTTTGAGGAAGTCGGTTAGTGCTGGCGAGCCTCGATGGACTGATTTCCTATGCAGCAACGGTTCAATTCAAAAGGAAAACGCAATGCAATATTCAAATGTTATCGTACTCCCCACATCTAAACAGCCAACTATGAGCAGTATTGAAATGGTTGACTGCATTAACACTGACCGTGCATCAAAAGCAAAACGTGAAGGGTTTAGCGTTCCCTTGCAAGAAGTATCGTAAGCTACGTCACGACAGCTTTATGCTCAAAGTGCCAAAGGTCTTAGGAGAGACCACATCTCCAAAGTTTTTTGGAGATGATATTTTCACCGCTGGAAACGGCGCTCAGGCCACACGCAAGATTTATCGCTTCCCCAAACGTGAAGCTTGCCTAATGGCAATGAGCTACAGTTACGAACTACAGGAAACCGTGTTCGACAGGATGACTGAGTTAGAAGGTGGTCAAGATATTAACCTTCTCGACTTGTCCGATTTAACAGAATTCACCATTAAGCAGATGCAAGATCGGGTTGCACTGGCTGAAAAGTATTCTTTTACAGAGCATGGCCAAAAAGGTAGCAGCCTAATGGCGTTACGTAGAAGAGAAAAAAAGACAATTAAAATAGTTGAAGAACAGGTGAAAAAACTCTCTCAACTTCTTCTATGCGATCTTGGCAATTTTCCAGATACCAGGAATTTAAAGCAAGATGAGCAACCTAGAATTCATTGAAAAACATGTAATAACTGAATTGATCAAACAAGGATATGACCAATCTGTAGCACGGATCAGTGCAGACATAGCAAAAGAACATTATCGCCGCAATACCGCCAGTGCAAAAGGTAAGATGTTTGTAGATTGTCTGCATGTTGCCAAAGTCTGGGCTGGAAAGTATCAGCCTCAAATCAAACCAAAATGAGGATGACTTCATGTGGATATTAATCCTGGCTATGTATGCCAGTCCTTACTCGTCCAGTAACGTAGCTAGCCTTCATACACAAAAGTTTGACACTGAAAACAGGTATCAATTTGCCGCAAAAAGGTTTGAACAGGAATTTGAGACTTTTAAGGACATCAACGCAAAAGCAATTTGCGTAAAGAAATAATTACCCGTTCTGAATTTATCCCCATAAATCTTATTATATCGCACGGTAAGGAATCATTTTGTCTGCTTATTACAACGAGATTGACCTTTACGCGGCGCAATGACTGCGTAATTTAATCGTTGCGGGTCATATTGCCGATGGTGATGTCGATGAATGCTCAATAAAGGATGTCAAACCGGATGACCTTAAACCCTACACAATGCCATTTCTTCGCCGGAATTGGTGTCTGGTCATACGCATTGCGTAATGCAGAATGGCGCGATAACAAGCCAGTCTAGATAGGAAGCTGCCTTTGCCAACCTTTCAGCGCGGCAGGTAAAGGTAAAGGATTTGCTGATGAGCGGCACTTGTGGCCCGCGTTCTTTCATCTCATCCAGCAGTGCAACCCTGACGTTATTTTTGGTGAACAGGTTGCGAGCAAAGACGGCCTCGGCTGGCTCGACATTGTACAAACTGACTTGGAAGCAGAGAAGTACACCACAGCAGCACTTGATTTATTCATTGCGTGCTTCGACGCACCGCATATCAAACAGAGACTATATTGGCTGGCCGACACCCACTGCGGGCGACTGGAAGGATGGCAGGGAATGCAATGCAGCGATCAAATCCCAGCTAGTACGTTTGGTATGGCTGACGGGCTCTGTAGGGCACGCCGAATGCGATTGACTCAATGTCGATGTGTTCAGTGGAAGTACTAGCAAAATGAAAGAAGAAAGGGGTTGCTCGAATCTCAAAGACCAGATACACAAAATAGTTTATTGGTCACAACTAATGCGACTAAAGGCTTCTGGCGAGATGCTGATTGGCTTTATTGCAGGGACGGAAGGTGGCGATCAGTTGAACCCGACACATTCCCGTTGGCTAATGGGATTACCAACAGAGTGGGACGACTGCGCGCCTACGGGAATGCGATTGTTCCGCAAGTTACATCAGCATTCATAACGGCATTTCTGGAAACAACTTATGAATTGGAAAATTCCTCTTGTTATCGCTTTGCTACTGACCTCAATATTAGGAGTAACCCTGTATTACCGGACACTGTATTACGACGCTGAAAAAGCACGAAAGATTACTGTATATGATAGGGAAAAACAACAGGTTGTATTTGAGCAGTTAAGCCATCAAATGCAGACCATCCCAGCGCTGGATACACAACACACCAAAGCACTTGAACATGATAAGAAACTTATTACCCAGCTTGAGCGCGATGTAGCTACTAGTCGTCGCCGGTTGCACGTCAAAGCAACCTGTTCCAATGTGTCAGTCAATACCACCCCCTCCGGCTTGGATGATGCAGCCCGCGCCAGACTTTGACTACACCGCTCAACTAAATTATTTAACCCTCAGACGACGAATTGAAATCGCAGAACAGCAAATAAACGGCTTGCAGGATTATAATTCGGCAGGTGGTGCTCTCTCATCAACAGGAAAAGCAGGAATGAATCATTCGATTGATTGTCGTGTTGGTATGCCAGACATTGACGATAAGGTACTAATTTATCGAAAAGAAAACAAAATGCAATTGATCGGTACTTATCTAGGAAATAGCAAATTCCACTATGGATATTCTTGCCAAGGTATCCAAAAAACTTGTACCGCTAGCCACTCGATGCCGTTGCCTGAGCCGCCGAATGAAGATAATGCACTTGAAACTTTTAAAAATGCCAGAGAAGCGTTACTTAATACGCCAAAAAAGCGTGTCAGTATAATGAAAGAAAGAGGGAAATATAATGAGAATTTCGCCAAAAATGTTTGCGTATGGGATTCAAGTCTGCTTCAAAGATGCTGATACTCCCAAAGAGTATATATCTGCGCGTGAGCCATTAATAAATAATGACTTTTTGAAATTTACTACGTTTGATAGCGTGGAGTTTCTTATACCTGTATCGAGAATAAAGTATGTAAAAACTGTTCCAATAGAAAAAATGGCGAAGTCTATAGGTTTAAATTATACAAATTTTGTGCTTTAAGAATTAATCCTGAATGTCTCAATGATCTACAAAAAGAATTAAAGGCATTCTTTAACTCAGACAATCAATATGCCAAGCCAAATTTCTAGGCCTTCCTGTAAAACATGGTTGTCCTTATGAAGAAAACCTAACTGTACAATTCTCGCTGGTATAAAGCGAGACAGGCATTTCTTGCCAAAAATCCCTTATGTGTAATGTGCCTAGATAGTGATTTAATTAATCCTGCTACCGTCATTGACCACATTGTAACGCATCGTCTTCACTTTGCTCAGACAAGCAGAAGAAGTTAAGACAGCACAAAAACGTTTCTGGGATGAAAAGAACTAGCAGCCACTCTGTGCTCAACATCACAACACAACCAAGCAACGGATGGAAAAAGGTAACAAAGGCTTTGGTTGTGATGAAAACGGGATGCCGAGTAATCCCAATAGTCACTGGTATCAACAAAATAAATAGGGAGAGTGGGTTAAAAGTTCCAGTAAATAAAGCTTACTGACCCACGTTGCCCCCTCTGTACGCACAGTCGCGAAATGAAATCTCATTTCACAAAACATCTTATATTATTGAAATACAAATACTTTTATAAAAATTAACAAAATGGATACATTTATGGCTGGAAGACGCCCAAAACCAACCGCCTTAAAATTAGTAACCGGTAATCCAGGAAGAAGACTACTTAATAGCGCAAAGCCTACCCCACCACCCTATTCAGTTCCTCCCCCAAAACACTTATCCAATACGGCAAAAGAAATCTGGGAGCGGCTAACACTACTGTTAAATAGCATGGGCATATTAACGATTGCCGATGCTTTTGCACTGAAAAAGCTGTGTGATATTTACGCTGAGATCCTGCGATATCGCGCCTTGATAGAGAGCAACGGTGAAACGTTTTAGGTGCATTCTCAAAACGGCATATTAATCAAGGCGAATCCAGCCGTTTCGATGCTGTCGGATGCGGATAAACGCTTTAAAGCTATCTGGTTGAATTTGGCTTAACACCCGCAGCAAGAACCAAGGTGAGGACACATGACAAAGAAAAAAAACGGACGAACTCGACGAATTCTTCGCTCACTGATTTGCCCACCGACTATGCCACTCAAGTTATTTCAGGCGTAGAGATTGCCGGGCCTGATATTCGTCATGCCTGTCAACGTCACTTGCGAGATTTATCGACGGGTAATACGCGGGGTCTGTTGTGGGATGTCGGATCCGCACAGCGTGCCATCCGTTTTTTTTCCAACGTATTGCAATTGAACGGCGGTATCTATGAAGGCAAGCCGTTTAATTTACTCCCTTGGCAGTGTTTTATCGTTGGCACCCTTTTTAGCTGGAGAAACAACGAAGGACAACGCCGTTTTCGGATGGCCTACGTTGAAGCTGGAAAAGGATCAGGGAAATCGCCACTGGCGGCGGGGATAGGGCTCTATTGTCTGGTTGCCGATAATGAAGCGCGAGCCGAAGTCTACGCCGCTGCCACCAAAAAAGACCAGGAGATGATCCTGTTTCGTGACGCCGTCGCGATGATAGACCAATCGCCAAAGCTGGCCGAACGTATCCAGAAATCCGGTGGGGCGGGTAAGGAATGGAATCTGGCATTTTTACAAGCCCGTGCTTTTTTCCGGCCTATCAGTGCCGATGATGGGCAATCCGGCCCGCGTCCTCACTGTGCCTTGATTGACGAAATTCACGAACACAAAAGTAATCAGATCGTTGAAATGATGCGGGCGGGCACAAAAGAAAGGCCGCCAACAGGCATTGATTTTCATGATCACCAATAGCGGCCATAACAAAACCAGTGTGTGTTACGACTATCACGAATACGGACGTAAAGTGGCAGAGGGCAGCATTGAAGATGATAGCTTTTTCGCATTCATCTGTTCGCTGGACGAAGGCAATGACCCCTTTAAAGATAGCGGTTGTTGGAAAAAAACGAATCCCTCATTATAGCATACGTTCAGCGAACGCTATCTACAGGAGCAAGTCACGCAAGCCCGTGGTATGCCAGCCAAAGAGAGGCCTGGTTCGTCGTCTCAATTTCTGTCAGTGGGTCGATGCCGAGAATCCCTGGATTAATAGTGATAGCTGGATGGCGGGTGAGGAAGCCTCGCTGGATTTAGGAGCACTAGCAAGCTCACCCTGCTATGGTGGCCTGGATTTATCCGGCAAGCAGAATTTAACGGCACTGGCGCTTTATTGGCCGGAAGAAAAAGTGGCTTATGTCGAGTTCTGGACACCTAAAGACACCTTACTGGAACGTGCTAGGGTAAACAGAGTGCCTTACGATGCCTGGTTGCGAGAGGGTTATATTAACGCCACGCCAGGGAATGAGATTAATCTGGGTTTTGTTGCTCAACGAATAGCCGAATTATCCGCACGATATACCCTCAATCGTATTGCCTACGATGCGTATCATCTTGATTATTTACAGCCAGAACTGGAAAACGAAGGGGTGAATACGGTATTAACGCCGCACGGACAAGGCTTTGGAAAATCGAAACAATCCGGACTTTGGATGCCACGATCCATTGAATTGCTTGAGCAGCGTCTTCTCGGTGGTGAATTACTCATTGATTTTAATCCCTGCCTACGCTGGAAGGCCGCGAATACCGTTATTGAAGAAGATAAAAACGGCAATCGTGTTTTTAGCAAACGCCGTAGTAACCGGGTGCATTGACGGGGTTGTTGCGCTGGCGATGGCAATCGGGGCCGCCGAGGTTGTTGAGGAAGAAAGCGGAGATCTGGTTGGCTTTTTAACAAATCCGATTATGTTAGGGCTGTAGTGAAAAAACATAAATCTCCTGGCAAAATTAAAAGCGCGGTGCACACCTAGCTAGGTGTGCCGCAGAATTTAACGGATACGCTGTCATCGTTTCATGACTATAGCCAAAGTAAGAGTGGGCAAGTGGTGACAACGGATAAAGCCCTACAACTTTCTGCGGTCTGGGCGTATGTGCGTCTGTTGAGTGAATCGATATCCACGTTACCGCTCAAACTCTATCACCGTGAGTCAGATGGTTCACGCAGCCTCGCACAGCAACACCCTGCTTATCCTGTCTTGTGTCGTCGTCCTAACCTGGAAATGACCCCTTCGCGTTTTATCTAAATGATTGTTGCCAGCTTGTGTTTACGTGGTAATGCCTTTGTTGAAAAAAAGAAGGTCGGTCAGCGTCTGGTCTCCCTCGTCCCACTATTACCCCAATACATCACCGTTAAACGCCGTGATAACGGGCGACTGGAATACCACTATACCAACGACACCAAACCGGGTTATTCCTCATTAAAACCCCGAGTTATTGCAGATAATGACATGATGCGCATACGGGGGTTCGGATTAGACGGTATTTCCGGCATAATGCCGTTGAAAACGGGTCGTGAGGTGTTTGGCTACGCGATGTCGCTCGAAATAACGGCAGATCGGTATTTCCAGAAAAGCATGTCGGCATCCGGTTTTATCTCGTTCGATAAGTTGTTGTCAGAAGAACAACGTGAAAGATTTAATAAGCATCTTGAAAACTTTGCTGGCTCAGAAAATATCGGCAAAGTGATGTTGCTAGAAGCCGGAATGAAATTTAATGGTATCCCCCTCGATCCACAAACCTCACAAATGTTGGAAAGCAGCGATCATAACGTCGAAGAAATCTGCCGTTGGTATCGCGTTCCGCCGTTTATGGTCGGTCATATTACGAAATAAAGCAGTTAGGCTTCTAGCGTAGAAGGGATGAACCTGATTTTCTTGACCAATACATTACGGCCCTTACTGGTCAATATTGAATAGGAAATTGCCCGCTGTCTGTTGGATAATAACAAGGATTATTTTGCGGAATTTTCTGTTAAAGGACTGCTCAGAACCGATAGCACGGGTCGAGCAGCCTATTACACTACTGCGCTACAAAATGGCTGGATGAGTCGCAATGATGTGAGGAGACTGGAAAATCTGCCGCCGATTGATGGCGAAGACCTGTATACTGTTCAGTTAAACCTCACGCCCCTCGATCAACTGGGGCAGGCGAATGACAGCGAAAAAGCACGAGTTGCTCTAAATGCCTGGTTATTTCCTGAAAAATCCTCATCTCATCACCCGACTGGCCCCCAGCAAGAAACAAAATAACTGGAGTTTTTCCCGATGAAAAAACATGCACTTCCGGTATTCCCGGCGGTTTTTCCCTGTCCGAAAATGACCAGTGAAATTTCACAGTCAGCATTAACAAAATGGAACCGCATCATCAGGGCATCAATCCAGGATGATAATACGCTATCGATATTTTAGACGATTGGGCAGGATTGGGCATGTGAAGGGATCACCGCTAAACGAATTGGCGCAATATTACGTTCACTGAAAGGTAAAGATATTACCGTCAATATCAATGCGCCGGGTGGCGATCTATTTGAAGGGCTAACTATCTTCAATCAACTCCGTGAATATGCTAGCAAAGTGACCGTGAAAATATTGGGATTAGTGGCTTCTGCGGCTTCAATCATTGCCATGTCAGGCGATGAGATACAAATCGGGCGAAGTGCTTTTCTGATGATCCACAACACCTGGGGTATGGCCGTCGGTCATCGCCATGACTTTGCCGACATTGCCGAAAAAATGACCCCCTTTGATTTTGCCATGCGGGATGTTTACGTCGCCAGAACCGGGATGGATGAAAAGACGATCACCGCGATGATGGATAATGAAACCTGGATTAATGGCGGCGAAGCGGTAGAGAAAGGTTTTGCGGCGGATGCCTTCCTACCCGCTGATAGCACACAACAGGATAACGATTCGCCTACCGCCGCACTGAGAAAACTGGATGCACTGTTAGAGAAAACCAATACACCTCGCGCTGAACGCCGACGATTATTTAAAGCTTTACGGGGTGATATGCCGAGCGCTATCACGCCCTCTCACGGTACGCTGTCCGCTATACCCTTAATGTTTCTTCGGAGACCTTGACATAACTGGATAATGCCTTGCGTCGTCTGGTGTCGATACCCCATTAAACTGGAGACAATATGTCTGATATTAATGAAATGTTTAAGAAAGTAACGGCTTCTATTGAAGAAGCCAGCAGCAAATATAACGCCCAGGCAGAGAAACCCCTGAAGAAAGCGAAAAAATCCGGTGAACTTTCCGCAGAAACCAAGGCGGCCGTTGATAAAATGGCGGTCGAATTAAACGCCTTACGCGAAGCAGAAAAAACCCTGAAAGCCCAGGTAGGCGAAGTTGAACAACATATTGCCCAAATGCCGGTCGCCAATGCGTTGAACGTGGTGAGTTCTATCGGTCAACAAGTGGTTGGCATGGAGGTGGTACAGGCTTTAGGCTCGGGCATGGAATCCAGCAAACGGATAGTCGCGCCGATTAACGCTACACTTATTTCATCGGATGTTACAGGAACGATTGTCGCCCCAGACCGTCAAACAGACATCTTGACCAAGCCGAAGCAATGGTTGTTTATTCGTGATTTGATTGCCAGTGGAAAGACGCAAAGTAACACGATTTATTACGTGAAGCAGAAAGGATTTACCAATAATAATAATGCCAAGACTGTCGCGGAAAATACCACGAAGCCCTATAGCACGATTGAATTTAAAGAGGCAACCGTCCCCGTTCGCACGATTGCCCATATGTTTAAAGCCTCCAAACAAATTCTGGATGACTTTTCGCAACTGGCCTCCCTTATCGATATGGAGCTACGTTATGGCCTGAAATACGTTGAAGAGCAGCAAATTCTCTTCGGTGACGGTACCCGGTTCAAACCTGAACGGGATCTTTACTCAAGCCACTGCATTCAAAGTAGAATTAAAACCAGCACATCGAACCGCGATCGATGATCTGCGGCTTGCCATGCTACAAGCGGCAACTCACACGGATCCCCGCGACAGGCCGTGTGTTGCACTTTACCAACTAGGCACAGATTGAACTTATCAAGAATACGCTGGGGCGCTATCTCCTTTCCAATCCGGCAGCCCTGACGACGCCGACGTTGTGGGGCTTACCCGTTGTCGTCACAGAAGCCGCTGAGTTTAAAGATAAATTCCTGGTGGGGGCTTTCAATTTAAGTGCGCAACTGTTTGACCGTGAAGAAGCAAACATGGTGATCAGTACCGAGAATACCAATGATTTTGAAAAGAATATGATTTTGATTCGTTGCGAAGAGCGTCTGGCGCTCGCGGTTTACCACCCTGAAGCGTTTATCAAAGGTGACTTAACTAAGATAGAGGTTTTAGGTGGCGCAGGAAAAGGCGGGAATAACGGAGAGTAATCAACGTTAAATACAATGGCCTATCAATGTAGGCCATTGTTTACTGGAAATAAACAACTATGCTTATTAACAAAGAACAGGTCAAACGACAATGCAGGATTGAATTAGACGATAACAGTGAAGATGTACTCCTTGATAGTTATATCGCCGCCGTAGAGCAAAAAACCATCGCACACCTTAACTGTAATCTCTACAAAGCCTCCGTGCCTAAAACTGACCCTAACGGTCTGGTTATCAATGCGGCGATTATTCAGGGTATGTTACTATTGGTGACGGGGTTATATGAGTATCGTGGGGGCTATCCGATATGGAATAGTTGTCTATTTTTCCGTTTTTTAAGTTTTTAGTTGATGACTACAGGCTGACCGGACTATGAAACTGCATTATAGCAGACCGTATTCCCGTTTCCTATATCCCGGGGAGTTAAATAAGCGCGTTTTGTTTTATACACGACAAGATGAACCGATAGGCGGTAGCGGGATACAGGCAGCAAATCAATACGAGCATACCGTCTGGGGAAAATTGATCTCCGTGAGTGACACACTTCGCCTCCATTCTTTTCAAATCAACAAAACCGTCACGCATAAAATTATTGTGAGATACAGACAATCGCTTTACTCAAGTGATCAAACGGTAATTAACGGTGTCGTCTATATCATACGGGGCGTTACTGATATCAACAGTGCGGGGCGGTTTCTGTCTTTTTCTTATGAGGAAATGCGCAGTCAACCCGAAAGAGGAAATGATTTTGGATAATCTCCATATTGATTTTCATCAACCCAAAGAATTTGTCTTTAATCGCGCAAGGATCCGTCGTGCTTTTGTGAAAGTCGGTCAAATGCATCTGAAAGCAGCACGTCGTCAACTAATGAAGCGGGGTGGCCGTTCAAGACCCGGTGAAACCCCACGGTGGCAAACCGGACGATTAGCGCGATCTATTGGTTATTACGTTCCGAAAGCGACATCACGACGACCCGGATTAATGATCAAGATTGCCCCCAAGCAGAAACGTGGTGTCGGCAGTGAACCAATTGAAGGCGATTTCTACACTGTTTTTCTGCATTATACGGGGTACGTAGCACTTCTCGCGGCATGTCTAAACAGCACAAACGACAAAAACGTCACTACCAACGCGGGGGATGGCGTATTGAGAAATGTCAAAATTACATGGTGGTAAAATTAACGCGATTAAAAAGTTGGACTGCCTACATACTCAAAAGAGAACTTCGTAAATCACTACGAGCAGAGCGCCGTCGGAGTCATGAATGAAATTAAGTCCTATTATCTCTGCATTACGTACCTATTACCCACGCTTTGAGAATAGAGTAGGCAGTGTTTCTCAATATGAGGATTTACCTGATTGCGGAAAATTGTCTTTGCCGGCTGCTTACGTTATTCCGGGAGAAGATGTTGTGGGTGAACAACGGTCACAAACGGATTATTGGCAATCATTAACCGAAAGTTTTTATGTCGTGGTGATTTTAAATAATGCACGTAATCAAAAGGGACAATATCCCTCTGTCGACACATTAAATGAAGTCAGGTCTGAAATCTAGCGGGCATTACTTGGCAGCCAGCCAGAGCCTGGTTGTGGTGCAATTCATTATGACGGTGCAGAGGAAGCCGATTCAAACCGCGCCGAATATCACTACCTGTTTAAATTTAATACTGAAACAGACATCAACGCTTGAAGATACCCGCCACTATGTTGATTTGAACAATTTACCCAATTTGCATAGCGTTGCTATTGATCTAAACGAGCAATCAAGCAGTATAAACGCACATTTGGAGATGAATATAAAATGATGGGTATACAACCAGAAATTGTTTTTATAAAACCCCAGCGCGCGCGAAAAGTGCCTATTCCACAATATATGCGCGATACTAAAGAATATTTTGGTAACTATCTTCCCGAAGATGGTTTGCAGGTTCAAAAAACACTTTTTTGGATCAAAAGAAAGCAGGACGATGATATTGAAGAAGTGTCTGAATCTGATGATTCCCCGATTGAACAAGAGACGGCTGATACCGCAAGAAACAAGTTAAAAAAAGCTAAACAGGAGACTCAAGAATGACCATTAGCTTTAATACCGTGAACGCCCATCTGCGAGTGCCTAGTTTCTATCCAGAAATGGATAACAGCGCTGCCAATACGACACAAACCAGTGGCCCGGCACTCCTCATTGGCCATGCATTACCCCATGCACAAATCACCCTGAATTCACCGATGATCATCCCCTCGGCAGATCAGCAGAAATGATGCAACAGCTAGCCGGTCGTGGCAGCCAGTTGCGCCGCATGGTGCAGGCGTATCCCCGGATTGATGCGGTCGGTTAACTGTTTATCATTGCCCTACCTGAAACAATGGGCCTGAAGCAAAAGGCGACATCACGATTAGCGGGACAGCAACCAACTCTGGTGTCGTCACGCTCTATATCGGCAATCAACGTATTTTAGCTGCCGTCAAGAAATCGGATCCGGCAAATACGGTTAGCCGCCGCGCTTGGCAAGGCCATTAACGATAATGAGGACTTACCCGTCACCGCGACGATAGATGCTGACAAAATCAGCTTGATGGCAAAACATAAAGGGTTAACCGGCAACGATATTCCCTTGATGATGAACTATTATTCGCCGACAGGCGGTGAGAATACGCCTCACGGTCTTAATATTACCATTACTGCCATGAGTGGCGGTGCTGGCTCCCCCAATATGGATAGCGTTATCAGCATAATGGATGACTTATTATTTGATTTTGTTGGGCTGCCTTTCTCTGATGCTGCCTCTTTGCAAAAGATAAGCGCGGAGATGAACGACACGAACGGTCGCTGGAGTTCTTATCAACGGTTATACGGTTATGTTTATACCGCAAAAAAAGCGACGGTCGGTGAACTGGTCGCTTTTGGTGACACCTTTAATGATCCGCATCTCACCATTGCAGGCTATGAGAAAGCGACACAAACTGCGCTTGATGAACTGGTAGCGGCACGACTGGCACGGTGCGCGATATTTTTGCGTAATGACCCAGCCAGACCCACCCACACGGGCGAGTTAAGCGGGGTATTACCCGCACCGTCTGGCAAACGCTTCACCTTGACAGAGCAGCAATCCCTGCTTTCACACAGTATCGCCGCCGCCAATGTAGAAGGCGGCGTATTACGCATTCAGCGCGATGTGACGACCTACCAGAAAAACAGTTACGGGGTGGCGGATAACAGCTATCTGGACAGTGAAAGACTCTATACCAGCGCTTACCTTTTGCGACGATTGAAATCGGTAACCAGCAGCAACGGACGGCATAAACTGGCCGATGACGGTACACGATTCTGGGCAGGTCAGGCGATTGCTACGCCCGCCGTGATTAAAGGTGAACTCTGTGCGGTTTATCGCCAGATGGAAGATGAAGGCATTGTCGAGAATTTCGAGGCTTTCCGTAAAAATCTCATCGTTGAACACAATGGAAAAGGCCCCAACCGGATTGATGTGGTATTTCTTGCGGATTATATCAATCAACTGCGGGTATTTGTGTTGGCAAATCAATTCAGGCTGCAATATAATCAGGGTGAGGTGGTGTGATGACGGGAAAAAGAAAAATAGGTGACACCTGCTATTTTAAGGTGGACGGCCAACAACTCTCACTGAATGGCAGTGTAGAAGTGCCGATGAATACGGTTATCCGCGAAGATCTTGTGGGTATTGATGGCAGTGTGTATTACAAGGAAACGCATCGTGCGCCTTATATTAAGGTAGAATTTAAAGTTAAGAGAAGTTTCCCGATAAAAAAACTCACTACAGCAGATGAAATGACCATTACCGCTGAATTAGCTAACGGTATGGTCTATGTATTGTCAGGCGGGTGGCTATCCGGCGAGAATCTTCACATAATGCTGACGAAGGCACGGTCGAGATGGAATTTCACGGAGACGAAGGATTTTATCAATGAAATCAATAGCACTGAGTAAGCCGATTCAGGTACACAATAACAAAGTCACCGTCCTGAGAATTCAGGAACCCACGTTTGATCAGGTTGAAAAATACGGCATTCCTTTTAGTTACTCTGAACGAGGCGATATGCGGTTGGATACGCGTTCAGCTCTGTCTTATCTGCCTGAACTGACGGGGGATACCCCGCTCCTCCGCACAACAGCTAGCGCTACATGATGTGTTTGTAGCTTCGATGATCATCGCGGGTTTTTTTACCGGTGCCCAGAACCTGGCAGTCTCAGACGACGATTCTATAACGTTGCCTGGTTCTGGCGACTAAATCCCCTTGAATTACGCCAGCATCCGCTAAGCCAGTTCTTTGATCTGGAAACGGGAGGCTGTTCACATTAACAAGGAGCAGCATGGTGGCTAACAGTATTGAGTTAAAAGCTATTATCACTGCCGTTGATAAACTCTCCGCCCCGCTAAAGGGGATGCGGCGTGAAATCAAGACCTTCAAGAAAGAGTTTAGCGCAGGAATGACAGGCGCGGCGGCATTAGGGGCAGGGATTGTTACCGCAATGGCCGGCCCTATCAAGCAGACAATAGACTTTGAGTCGACGATGGCTGATATCTGCAAGGTGGTTGATTTTGATACGCCTGTACAGTTTAAACAGATGTCGGAAGATATTCTTAAGCTGTCGACAGAATTGCCGATGGCCGCAGATGGCATTGGTCAGATTGTGGCCGCGGGCGGTCAGGCAGGGATAGCGAAAGAAGAATTAATGTCCTTCACCCAATCTCCGCCGTAAAAATGGGTATCGCCTTTGACCAAACGGCTGAGCAATCTGGGTAGATGATGGCACAGTGGCGGACCGCCTTCCGGTTAACGCAAAATGATGTCGTCTCGCTTGCCAATAAAATCAACTACCTTGGCAATAACGGGCCCAGCCAATGCCGCCAAAATCTCTGAAATTGTGACCCGTATTGGCCCGCTGGGTGAAGTGGCGGGTTTTGCCTCGGGTGAGATTGCGGCACTTGGCGTAACGATTGCCGGTATGGGCGTGTCGAGTCAGATGTGGCTGCAACCGGTATAAAAAACTTTATGCTGGCGTTAACCAAAGGGAAATCAGCGACAAAATCACAAAAATTGCGTTACGTACCTTAAAAATAAGTCCCAAAAAACTGGCCGCACAGATGCAGAAAGACGCGAAAAGCGCCATGTTGATGGTGCTGAAAGCCATTGAGAAAGTCCCTAAAAAAGATCAGGCCGCATTATTAAATGATTTGTTTGGCTCTGCATCCCTTGGAGCCATTGCGCCACTACTCACCAACCTTAAATTACTGGAAGTTAACCTGGATCGCGTCGCCGATAAACAAAAGTACGGCGGATCGATGCAGAAGGAATATGCTACTCGGGCAGTCACTACCGCAAATGCAATACAACTGTTTAAAAATCAGATGCATGTTGCCAGCGTGAGTATTGGTAGTATTTTTCTACCTTCCATTGTTGAAGCGACAGAGAAAATCCAGCCGTTGATTGAGCAATTTCGCACCTGGTCAAAAGCCAATCCAAAACTGATTAAATCCTTCGCCAAGTGGGGCCTTTATCTATTGGAAACCGCGACAACAGTAGGTGTTGTTACCCGTGCTTTCAGGATTTTTAACAGTGTGATGAAAATGTCGACGCTAGGTAAACTGGTCACGTTAATGGTAATAGGGGTGGACTTATCGTCGAAAACTGGGAAACGATCGGCCCGATTATTAAAGCGGTCTGGAAAGATATTGATGGCGTTATTCAGGCAATCGGCGGTTGGGAAACCGTGCTCGCAGGCATTCTGGTTTTTGTTACGACAAAATGGGCTGTCGATATGGTGAAATCGATTCGGCATGTCACCCGTGAAATAAAAACATTGGCTAAAAACATCCCCTCTGGCATCAAGGGGATGCTGGGAAAAGCGGGAATTATTGGTGCTGTTGCGATGGAAGCCGCACCGCTTGTCGACAAAAGTCTCAATGCCGCATTCGGTGATAATGAATGGTTTCAAAACATCAGAACAGCGCGGGATTGGGGCGAGTTTGGTCGTTCAATGATGGGCGACAGTCATTTGCTTAAAGATGACAAGGGCAACTGACAATTTCAGTAAGCCCCAAAAAAACACCTTGGATTCACTGAGCAAAACTGAACCACGAGACGGTGAAGTCAGGCTGATCTTTGAAAATACCCCGCCGGGTATGCGTATCTCCCCCGTAGGCAATGCGCTACCCTGGCTGAGTTACGATGTCGGCTATAACCGATTTTCCAGGCAGTAGCAGTAAGTAAAAACAAAGGAGAAGGAATATGAGTTTTTTAGCAATAGAAGTTGATAATTACGACAATGGAAACGCGGACGAACCAACGAAAACGATAGGAATTAATTTTGAGTCTATAGGAGAAATAAGTAAAACTGTCAGTTTAGGCATCCCTCAGATACTAATTTTATCAGAAAAAAATCTTTTAAAACCATCAGGAAGCGTGATGATCATTTTGACTATATAGCCATCAAGTTATAAATCATTGATTTATAATCAAAATAAAACAACAAGGAGTAATAATTATGAAATTTGTAAGAATAAAATATCGTGAAGATAATAAAACCGAAGATGTGATAGTCAACTTATCAAAAATTCCTTATATTGACAGAACTTTTCCCAATAAACTTAATCCTAATCTTACTTATGACATTTTGTTTTCCGCGACAGGGGGACGGATTTTAGCCAGAATGGGGTGTTGAATCAGGCTAAATCCATGGTCAGCTATGTTACCAACGCTTTTGATACTATCGATAGCGGCATTACCGCCGCATCAAGATTATTACACGGTGATATTTCTGTACTGTTTAAATCTGGCTCATCGGATAAAGGGTTTGTGGAAGCCATACAGCGGATGTGGCGATCTGGCAGGCGTACTATTCAGGATGCCACAACACTGCTGGCACAGCAAAAATCAAGACGCTATCTGGTGTGACGCTGGGGCATGATTTAGCGCCGCGTGGCGTCTGGAAAAGCGACAGGCCAAGTATTCAGTCTGAACATAGGCGCAGTAATCGTATTGCCGCTTTTTTGCGTAACACGGCCATCCATGAGGCGACGTGGCGATTAATACAACTCCCACCACCACGTACCGCCATGTTACCGGTTAATCAACGTGAGAAACGCCAGATAGACGTCAATATTTCCCATCCCACATTACACGCGGTTTCTCATGCGGCAGGCAGCCACACAGAAGGACTGGCGGCGGTCACGTGGGAGCATTGGTCACAGTGCGAGAAACCCTGAATCAGGTTTATCGAGCACGAACAGGCATTAACGCTTGACGATGCGCTGTTCCTTGCCTTGCAACAGGTGAAAACCGATGCGAACCGTGATATTGCAACACGATTGGCGCAAGTTGAAAAAACGGTTACCCGTACGCCAGAGGCGGTGCTACCCGCACTGGTTCTGGCCGCCAAGTGGTATGACAATGCGGCACGGGAAACCGATATCACCAGCCGGAATGCCGTTAATCATCCTGGCTTTATGCCAGTTAAACCTTTGAGAATACCCGCCAAGATGAATAATTACGTGATATTGCGCGTCAACGAGCGCGAATGGGGGGCTGGACGCGGGTACAAATTTTAGCAGGCAATAGAGCGGCTCTCACGCGATTTCAATGTAGAAATCACCCGCCAATGGCCTGGGGAGTCAGGAAGCGTACCGTTACAGCCCAGAATTAAAAAAGGTGAACTTGTCGAAGTCCTCATCGGTCAGGATAAAGTCCTAACCGGCTGGATTGAAGCCACACCGATACGTTATGACGCTAAAAGTATCCATGTTGGTATCAGTGGTCGTAGTAAGACAGCGGATTTAATCGACTGTGCTGCAAATACTACGCTTTTTACGGGCAAAACCTTACATCAAATCCCGTCAGAACTGGCAAAACCCTTTGGTATTAAGTTCATTAACCAAAAAGCCCCAAAAACGCCGCTATATGCTTTTCAGGCCGATTACGGCGAAACAACAAGTACACGTGAAAATTAAACAAGGCGCTAGGAAGCCAACAGGCGCTCGCCTGGGATGACGAAGACGGCAATTTGTTAATTGGTTTGATTGGTAATGACAAAGCCACCACCGCGCTGGTCTGGGGTGAAAATATTCCTACCTGTAATACCGAGCAAAGTATCCGTGAACACTTTTCTGAATATCAAGTAGCAGGTCAACGGTCGGGTAATGATGACGATTTCGGGGAAGCCACGCTGACAGTACTCCGCGCCAGAGTCAGGGATAGCCAGATAACGCGCTATCGTCCGCAACATATCCGCCAATCCGGAAATGCAACCGGAGCCAGTTGTCGCGCTCAGAGTCAATTTGAAGCGTAGCAACGGGCAGCCAGAACCGAGGAAACCGCTTATACGGTGCAAGGTTGGCGGCAGTCTGTGGAAACCTAACCAGAGGGTTATTGTTTTTGATCCTGTGCTAGGCTTTAACAATCGGGAACCGGTCATTAGCGAAGTTTTTTATACGCATGATGAAGGCGGAACACGCTGTGAACTCCGTGTTACACCCGAAGCCGCGTATATTCCGCTGCTTAAAGAATTGAAAGCGCTGACCGCAGAAAACGATTGGGAACAGATATCTAAAACGATATAACCATTTATTAAGCAGGAGATTTATTAATGAAAAACGCCTTAGCCATGCTACAGCGAGTCTTGTTGCGCCTGTGGTCAAGGGTCGTTGTACGAGGGGTGAATAGCACCCTCACTTACCAGCAAGTGGATATCTCGTTAGTGGCAAGTGAAACAAAAAACAGAATGGAATATCTAGAGCCTTACGGATTTACCTCAACAGCGCATGCTGGTGCGGAATGGGTTGCCCTATTCCTGGGTGATGACCGCTCGCATGGCGTAGTGATTAGTATTGCTGATCGGCGCTACCGGATAAAAAGGCTAAAAAGCGGTGAAGTAGCGATCTGCACGGACGAAGGCAACAGCATCATGCTCAAGCGTGGACGATTGATAGAAGCGACCACGGACACTTTTAATCGTGCTGGACACACAACAAGTAGAAACGCAGGGAAAGATCACGGTGGCACAATCCATCGTTTCACAGGCAGAAATATAGGACAAAATCGGCTCATTGAGCACCATGCGAGCGCAGTACAATACCTACGATCACAAAGGTTATAGCGGTGGCATAACAGGCAAGCCCAATCAACAGATGTAAATAATATGCTGATGAATAAAAAAGTGAATACAGCGTTACCCGATCAGGAACGACTCAGGTGGGCAGTGATGATATCGCTTTTCACCTGGCGACGCGCTGAACCGGATGATGACACAGATACGCAGTTTGGGTGGTGGGGCGATACTTGGCCGACCGTACAAAATGACCGGATTGTCTCTCGATTGCATCTGCTGAAACGCGCGACCTTAACCCATCAAACGGCGCAAAGAGCGAACGAATATATCGCTCAGGCGCTCAAGTGGATGACGGAGGACGGGGTAGCGCTTCGGGTTGATATTGAGGTAGTACGTTCAAGCATCGATAGATTAATTGTAACTGTCATCCTGACGTTACCTGACCATAACATAAAAACGATGACCATCAACAATTTGTGGAGCGTAATCCATGCAAAATAGCGGTTTTTCGTGCCCGACCCTGCCACAACTGATAGACACCCTTCGCGGTGATTTGCTCACACGATTTAATGAAGATAGCGTATTACGCCACCTAGATGCCGAAGTGTACACAAGAGTACAAGCCGCCGCTATTCATACCCTGTACGGCTATATCGATTATTTAGCGCGTAATATCTTGCCGGATTTAGCCGATGAAGACTGGTTGACCCGACACGGTAATATCAAGCGTTGTCCCCGCAAAGGTGCAACCAAAGCGAGCGGATTTGTTCACTGGGAGGGGGTACAAAATGCCATATCGCTGCCCGCTGATACTGCAATACACCGTGATGATGGTCAAATATACACCACAACGGCCTCAGCAACATCAGCAAAGGGTGTATTTCGCGTACCCGTCGTTGCAAAAAGCAGCGGTCAGGCTGGCAATTGTGAGGACGGCATTGCGCTAAGACTTGCTACGCCTATTTCTGGTTTATCTTCGACCGGTTATGCTGATAACATCAGGACAGGAACCGATATTGAAGATTTGGATAGCTGGCGACAACGCATCATGGCGCACTGGTACGATACGCCACAAGGTCGTGCAGATAGTGATTATGTTCGCTGGGCTAAAGAAATTTTAGGCATAAACCGCGCATGGACACATCGACACAAGAACGGTATCGGCACAATTGGAGTCATGGCGGCGAGTGATGATGTCGATAATCCGGCACCCACAGAGAAAATCTTAACCAAAGTCAAAGAGCATATTGTACCCTTTGCCCCTGTTGCAGGTAGTGGCTTAACAGTCTTTCCGGTCACGGCAAAAACTGTTCCAGTTTCGATAGCATTATCAACCGATACGCCAGAAATTCGGGCAGCAGTTATCGTGGAAATCAAAGCCTTCTTACAGCGAGAAGGAGAGCCTGGCAGCAAACTTTTTCTTTCAAGACTCGCGGAAGCCATCAGTCTGGCGGCAGGAGAAGTCACGCATCGCCTAATTGCGCTAACGGCAGATATTGAATTGACCGATACATAGGTGCCGGTATTGGGCGAGGTCACATGGGCAAAATATAAGGAATAAGCGTAATGAGTCAACTCGACGACGAATATACGCAACTGTTACGAACATTATTACCGCCTGGCCCGGCATGGGATGAAAAAGATCTGCTGATTAAAGGGCTGGCACTTTCTCTGGCACATGCGCATCAACACGCCGATAGCCTGATGATTGAAATTAATCCGGCCCAATCGGTTGAATTAATTAATCGCTACGAAAAATTATGCGAACTGCCGGATAAATGTCTTGCCAATAAAGCGCAAACATTAGAAGAAAGACAGCAAGTGCTTGATGCCAAAGTCAATATAGTTGGTGGTATTAACGAAGCCTTCTTTAAAAAACAGCTAGAAATCCTGGGTTATCCCACGGCAACAATAGAACAGTTTCACCATCTTGATAGGTACGCCGGATCCGGTGTGGGGGGATAAGTGACGTTACTACTGGCTGGCGGGTGAATATTCCTGCCGAAGCCAATGTATGCTGGATTAACTGTACCAGTTCTTGCAATGTAGTCAATTAGGACATGGGGCGATAGCGCAGTGGAATGCGTGATTGAACGCCAATGTCCTTCCTATACCCAAGTACTTTTTGCCTACATCAAAGGAGAAAATGATGCATCGGATTGATACCCAGACCGCACAAAAAGATAAATTTGGTCAGGGGAAAAACGGTTTTACTAACGGGGATCCCACTACCGACACACCGTCAACAAAATTAAATAGTGATATTTATGATGCACTCCAGGAAGAAGTTTGTACTGTGGTTGAGCGTTCAGGTATACGACTGGATAAAAGCCAGCATGACCAGCTTTATCATGCAATAAAGAAACTATCTGAGACAGAAGCGAATAATGCTAAAACAGCGCTAATTGATGGCTCAACAGTCGATTTAAATACGTTAAACAAGCTTGCAAAAGCGCTTGGCAATGACCCAAAGTTTTCGGAAACAGTCACTAATTTATTAAATCAAAAATTAGCAAAAAATCAAAACGGGGCAGACATTTCAGATAAAAATCTTTTTCTGAAAAACCTTGGTTTAATATAATTAAATATCTATCAGCTAACACAGGGCTTACGGAGGAGAGGAAAGGGGTTAAAATGGCAAAAATAGGCTATATATGAGGGTGTCAAAAAATGACCAAAACACCGATTTATAGCAAAAATCCTTGATTTGCGCAAATTATGAACAGATTTTTGAGGGTAAAATCAGTGGAAAAACAGACCAGAGACCAGGATTAAAACGCACTTTAAATTGCTTAAAAGCGGGCGACACTTTAGTTGTTTGGAAACTGGATAGATTAGGCCGCAGCATCAAACATTTAATCGGTTTAATCTTTGAACTGGAAGATAAAGGGATTCACTTTCACAGTTTGACGGATTCTATCGACACCTCTTCATCCGCCGGCCGTTTTTTCTTTCATGTAATGAGTGCGTTGGCACAAATGGAGCGGGAATTGATTATCGAGCGTACTCAGGCTAGTTTAGCCGCAGCAAGAAGTAGAGGACGTATCGGCGGCAGACCTTACGCATTATCTTCTGCGCAGCAAGAGCAGGCTAAAAAATTACTTGGATCCGGCAATAGTAGAAAACAGCTTGCATTACTGTATGGTGTTTCATTGGCTACTATGTACAAATATTTTCCAGTTAACCGAAACTCTGAAACAAGTCAAAGTGGCTCTGATGAAAAATAACAATGTAATTCCGTTGTAGTTATGAAAACAAAAGTCGCTCGCCATTTCTCAACCACTTCGGCTGCAAATATACCACACCCAAGCATCCATAATATATTTAGCGACCGGAACTAGCGCTAAAAATTAGCAGCGGTGAGATACAGAATGTCAAGTTAAATACATTGGTAGCGCGATAGGCTCACTCTCCTTCATCACGTCACTAAAAATCCCATTCCTACGATTCATAATTCCCCTACCTGCTAGCCCGTCATGACGAACGGAGCAGCGGCTTGATTTTAGCAGAGGTCATTATGACACACATCATATTATTCGAGTGGAATAGGATTAACTTAAAACACGAACTGCGGAATATTCTGCTTGAAACAATGAAAAAAAAGGTTTGAAGTGATTAAAACCTTTGATGATTTTCTTAGTGAAACTGTTCCAGACGGCTTTGGCGATATGTCAGAGCGTCGGTATGTGTGGAGTCATCTCCGTATTGAGCAGGCTCGGAAGGTATGGTTAGCTGCACAGCGCGCCACTAAAGTTAACAGACAGCAAACAGAGGCGACATTCGATACTACAAGATTTATGGGATATGAAGAGATGGAGACGAAATTAAATAAAAGCAGAACAACAATTTGGAGGATGGTCAAAAGGGGTAAATTTCCGAAGCCTAAGGTAACGCTGGGCGGACTTTTTCTTGGTTGGTCAGAGGAAAGTTACAACAAGTGGGTTGAATTACAGAATAACTAACTTGACCCATTGCTTGACCTTGATTTTTTAACTTAACCTCGTACTAATCTGCTTAACACCTTAATTTTATTGGCGCGCCCTGTAGGATTCGAACCTACGACCAACGGCTTAGAAGGCCGTTGCTCTATCCAGCTGAGCTAAGGGCGCTTAAAAAAACGCTTATTCAATAATAAAATAATGTCGTTGGATTATACGGTTGCTGAGCACTAAGTCAATGTCTTTTCAATGAAAAATTATCTATCTGCTCATTTTCTGGCTACTAATAAAACTGACAGCATCCCTTTCTTCTGACAAAATAGCAGTATCACAATGTTTTTATGGATTAATGAAATAAATGTCAGCAAAAATTATTGACGGAAAAATGATTTCCGAAACAATCAAACAGGAAATTGCCGAAAAAGTTAAATTGAGACTGTCACTAGGCAAGCGAGCTCCCGGACTTGCAGTCATTTTAGTCGGTAATGATCCGGCTTCACAGATCTACGTAAACAGTAAACGTCGTACTTGTGAAGCGGTTGGTTTTATTTCTCGCTCATATGATTTAGCGGAAAAAACCACTGAGTCTGAACTTTTACAATTAATTGCTCAATTTAATAATGACAAGGCAATTGATGGCATCCTGGTTCAATTACCACTGCCCAAAACTATTGACTATATCAAGATATTAGAACATATACATCCAGACAAAGATGTTGACGGTTTTCATCCTTATAACATAGGCCGTCTTTGCCAACGAGCCCCAAGACTACGCCCTTGTACCCCTCGCGGCATTATTACCTTACTTGAGCGCTACCAAATTAATCTACTTGGTTTAAATGCGGTTATCGTTGGTGCTTCAAATATCGTAGGTCGCCCGATGAGCATGGAATTGCTACTTGCTGGTTGTACAACTACTGTCACCCACCGCTTTACTACTAATTTACGTCAACATATAGAGCAGGCTGATTTGCTAGCGGTGGCTATTGGTAAACCAAGTTTTATACCCTGTGAATGGATAAAACCGGGTGCCATTATTATCGATGTGGGAATTAATCGGCTTAAAAATGGCACCGTTACCGGCGATGTCTGCTATCAAGAAGCACAACAACGCGCTAGCTGGATCACTCCTGTGCCTGGTGGCGTTGGCCCAATGACAGTGGCAACACTTATGCAAAATACCTTACAAGCTTGTGAAGAATATCATGATATTCAAAATACTAACCAATAGGCGATAAAATGGACATCTTTCATCTAAATGGGCAGCCTTATATTAAATTATGTAATTTATTGAAATTGCAAGGTTGGGTAGATATAGCGGCGCCGCAGCCAAAGCGCTTATCGCCCAAAGTGATGTGAAAGTTGATGGTGAAGTTGAAACCCGTAAACGCTGTAAAATTAGCAAAAATAATATTGTCACTTTAATTAATAATAGCGTAATAGTTAAAGAGTAATCATCAATTATAAAAAAATATTTAACAATGCCCCTTATAACGGGGGCTAATCTTCTGCTTAATTTTTACTCATTTTTAAGTAATGATTTACAGCTTTTAAAGCTAATGAGTGAATATTTCATAATATTATTCTTATCAAGTAACAATAGTAAAATTTTCTTCTGTCTCTGGAGCAGAAATTATTCTGGCTAAACTTTCTAATGTTTTAAAGGTACAAGAACATCTTATATTTTAACGTTGATAATAAGATTCATTAGTTTTGTTAGTTAAGTAACAGCTCGTTCTAGTATGAGCGGTATTTTTACAAACAGGGCAACGCATCATATACACCTCCTAAAAAACTTAAGATTGAGTAATTTATATAGAAGTAAAGTGATCTGTTTTCGTTATAAATCTCTACCTTTTACTTCAGTACTAGCGCTATTTAAATCAATATCCATTAAAAATGGAATATCAACTCGTTATACCAAGGTTAGATAGCAAGAACCATCTATTTTTTGTTGATTATTTGATATTTCAATATATTTACCACTACCTACATCACCACTCGCTTTTCTTTATTAAGCCGCAACGCGTCATTTTATCCTTTTTGTTGTGTGGTTGACGATAGATTTTTTTAACGTTAGAAATTTGTTTTTTTATTGTTAGATTAAATACTCCTGTAAAGATAAGGAGATTAACTTAAATCATGGACATACTAAGAGATAGAGTTATTACTAGTTGTTGGACGCGAGCTGATGCACTTAAGGTGCATTTCGATGATCAAACAAAAACTCAACCCAAGGTCAATATTGTATCAGTAAATGGTTGGTCGATTATTTTTACTCTCACGGCAGTGAAACAACCCGACCGATTTAAAGACAAAAATGGTAATTACGATATTGTTAAAGATTGGAATGATCGACATGGCCGAGCACGTATGTGCTTTTGGTACGCCAGAAATAGTAAGAGTTGGTAATACGGTAGCCTAGTAATGAATGATGGCGTATCGCCAACAGAACATGAGTGGGCCGGTACTCCTATTTTACTAAATGATAACGGTGACATTGATCTTTATTATACCTGTGTTACACCTGGCACTACTATCGCTAAAGTTAGTGGTAAAGTGCAAACTAACAATAATAGTGTAAAACTAAGTGGCTTTGACAAGGTTATCCCACTTTTCTCTGCCGATGGCGTTTATTATCAGACAGAAGAACAGAATGAGTATTGGAATTTCCGCGATCCTTGCCCTTTCATTGATCCCAATGATGGCAATCTTTATATGGTCTTTGAGGGTAATGTTGCCGGTGATAGAGGCTCCCATATTATTTTTAGCACTGATATGGGCAAATGTGCCGCCAGGTTTTGAAGATGTGGGCGACGCTAAGTATCAAGTTGGTTGTATTGGTTTTGCAGTTGCAAGATACAGCACGGGAAATAATTGGGAAATACTTCCTCCATTGTTCACCGCTGTAGGTGTAAATAATCAAACAGAGCGTCCACATTTTGTATTTAAAGATGGTAAATATTATCTTTTTACCATTAGTCATCAATACACTTATGCCGATGGTTTGAAAGGCCCAGATGCTGTTTATGGTTTTATCAGCGATTCATTATTCGGCCCTTACACACCACTTAACAGTTCTGGTTTAGTGTTAGGCAATCCATCTTCCCAACCGTTTCAGACTTACTCACATATGTTATGCCTAACGGTCTTGTCACTTCATTCATCGATAATGTTCCCGGTCGTGGTCACAAATTTCATATCGGTGGTACTGAAGCACCGACTGTGCAAATTAAAATTGTTGGTAATAGAACTTTTGTCGTCAAACAGTTTGATTATGGCTTTATTCCACCGCTAAAAAATATAGTTGTCAGATAAATAAATTATCTTGATATTGAGCGATATTTTCGATTTTATTATAAAATATCGCTTAAAACACATAATGAAGAGTAAAAAATACACTTGATTATTCAACTCAAATGTCAATCAATATTCTGAGTGACTCCTATATAAACTAAAAGAATATTAGCAATTATGAAGAAAATATTTTTGTATGTGATTCTACTATTCCTTTATAAAATCAGTTTCTGTTATGCATTAACAAATAGTAATAAAGGTAATAATATGAAAGATACGGTACGATTAGTTACTATTGAAGAAGACGATCATAATATTTGCTCAATATCAGCAATATCTGTAATATTCCCGCTAAATAGCAAGCAAAAAAAAAATTATTTCTACTTTGCCAAAATTTTTCCATAATTTAAAAAGTCCTTTAGGAAAACAAGCCGGTTTAGCCGCACCTCAAATTGGTTATCCATTTCAAATCGTAATTATTTAGATACCTCCAGACGCAAAAGAAAAACGTAAATATGTTTATGATACTTTATCACCGACGATACTAATAAATCCGTTTTATACCCCTATATTAAATGCAGGTCTAAAGATTGGGAAGGTTGTTTTTAAATACCAAATAAGATCGGTGAAGTTTATCGCTACAATGAAATACATTATGAGGCTTATACATTAGAAGGTAAGAAAATAAGTATTCACGCAACAGAATTTTTGGCTAGGCTTATTCAGCATGAAATAGATCATTTAAATGGTAAATTATATATTGATTATTGATGTAATGATTGCCGATTTGTTTCAACCTCCGAAGCTTTAAACATAATGAAAATAGAAAAATAAAGGTAATGTCGTATTAACAGGAAAAGCTTTGGTAAAACATTATGTTATTTAGAAATAATTTATACTCAATCAAATTCACTTATTAATGAAAATATGACGAACTATCAAAGCAATATTTGTTTTTGACACATTAATAATGAATTAAGCTTATAAGTTACTAAACTTAAAGAATCGCTTAAGTACCAGTGTAAATAAATTAGAATCGATACCAACTGCAATATGGGCTGTTCATTCACTTGCTGCTTTACTGGATATTCAACAAACAATCTTACGATCACAAAAGAGGATATTTATCACATAATAATATCATTAGGCAAAGAGGAGCCTATGCGGATTAATAATAGCGGAATATAGTTGGCAAAACTGCCGGCTTGTAAAATTATTGGTACAGCCGGCACTGGCGATCTCATGGTGGCTGAATTGATTTATAGTTTACTGATGAAATAAATCCTATAAAGAAACATTCTGTTTACACAACTTACACAACAAACCAAAACTTAGCTAAAAACAATCAATCTAACAACCATAAATAGACTAAAACTTGAACCTGTTTTTTTACTTACGACGCCATACGGTTCCTTGCGGACTATCCTCTAATATAATGCCCATTTTAGTCAGTTCATCACGCGCTGAATCAGCCTGCGCCCATAATTTGTTTTCGCGTGCATCATTACGTTGCTTAATTAATGTCTCAATTTTTTCTATGTCAGCGCTGTGAGAAACTTGTGCTCGACTTTGTAAGAATTGTTCAGGATTCTGTGTTAATAACCCCAAGATATTGGCTAATTGGCGTAATTGTACGGCTAATCCATTTGCCATTGCCATATCATCGATTTTCAGTCGATTAATTTCTCTTGCCAAATCAAATAGAACTGAATAAGCCTCCGGCGTATTAAAATCATCGTTCATTGCCTGCATAAAACGCCGCTTAAATATTTCATTATCTGTAGATATAAAATTATTAGTATCAGTATCTCGTAAAACGGTATAAAGACGCTTAAGCGTGGTGCGAGCTTGCTTTAAATTTTCTTCGGTATAATTTAATTGACTACGGTAATGCCCTGATAATAAAAAATAACGCACCGTTTCGGCATCATAATGTGTCAATACATCACGAATGGTAAAGAAATTATTTAATGATTTTGACATTTTCTCCCGATCTACCATAACCATTCCAGTATGCATCCAATAGTTTACATAGGGGCCATTATGGGCACAGGATGATTGAGCTATTTCATTTTCATGATGAGGAAACATCAAATCTGCCCCACCACCATGGATATCAAAATGTTCACCCAGTTGTTTACCATTCATGGCTGAACACTCTATATGCCAACCTGGTCGCCCATCTCCCCAAGGGGAAGACCAACTTGGCTCATTCGGTTTAGACATTTTCCATAGCACAAAATCTAATGGATTACGCTTGGCATCCGTGACTTCAACCCGTGCTCCAGCTTGTAATTGCTCGAGATCTTGGCGGGATAATAGTCCATAATCAGAATCGCTATTAATAGCGAACATGACATCACCATTGTCTGCAATATAAGCATGGCCACGCTCAATTAGGCGCGCGGTCAAATCAATAATTTCTTTAATATGGTCAGTTGCTCTTGGTTCAAAATCGGGGCGCAAAATATTTAACGCATCAAAATCCTTATACATTTCAGACAACATGCGTGATTTCAAAGCGTCGCATGTTTCATTATTTTCAGCTGCCCGTTTGATTATCTTATCATCTACATCAGTAATATTACGTACATAAGTCAGGTCATAACCAAGAAAACGCAAATAACGGCTAATCACATCAAAAGCGACAAAAGTTCTGCCATGACCAATATGACATAAATCATAAATAGTAACACCACACACGTACATGCCAATTTTGCCTGGGGTAATTGGTCTAAACTCTTCTTTTTGACGATTTAGTGTATTATAAATTTTTAACATTGAGACTTTTTCCATCATCAGCCGGTACATGCGGTAAATAGTTTATTTTAATTACAAGACTATGTAAGAGGCCATTGCTACCAATAAGCACAACTATTGGAGCCCTATATTCTGAGTTATGCAACTACAAGGCGCAAGGAAATTATTCAATATTCCACAAATACTGACGCAATTAACCCAATATAGTATAAAATAGTTGATCTGTTTTAAATTGATTACTTTGCTTTTTGATTTTTACATTACTTATAACGATTTATCAGGATAGTGATTATGGTAACTTTTCACACCAATTTAGGCGATATTGTCATTAAAACTTTTGATGAAAAATCGCCCATAACGGTAAAAAATTTTTTAAACTATTGTCGTGATGGATTTTACGGTAACACGATTTTTCATCGCGTTATTAATGGATTTATGATCCAGGGTGGCGGTTTTGAACCCGGAATGCAGCAAAAAACGACCAAGGATCCAATCAAAAATGAAGCGAATAACGGATTAAAAAATAACCGTGGTACGCTCGCGATGGCTAGAACCAATGATCCACATTCAGCCACAGCACAATTCTTTATTAATGTTGTCGACAACGACTTTCTAAATTTCCGTTCAGAACAGCAAAATGGCTGGGGTTACTGTGTTTTTGGCGAAGTAGTTGAAGGAATGGATATTGTTGATAAAATTAAAGGAGTCGAAACAGGTCGTAGTGGTTTACATCAAGATGTACCAGTTGAAGATGTTATCATCAAACGCATAACGGTTAACGAATAATTACAAACTATGGCAATCTTATTTATTGCTGACTTACATTTAAGTGAAAAAGAGCCGGCTATCACTGCCGGTTTTCTGCATTTCTTACACGAACAAGCGAGCCAAGCTAAGGCTTTGTATATTTTAGGTGATTTTTTTGATTATTGGATCGGTGATGATGATCCCAGCCTGCTACATGAAGCTATAGCGCAAAAACTTAAGGAACTGCAAAGTAAAGGTGTTCCCTGCTACTTTATTCATGGTAATCGTGATTTTTTACTGGGTAAGAAATTTGCCAAAGAAAGTGGCATGATTTTATTACCAGCAGAGAAAGTATTAACGCTACATGGCCATAATATCCTTATTTTACACGGTGATACACTTTGTACTGATGATATTTCCTATCAGCGTTATCGAAAACGAGTATATAATCGCTGGTTGCAACGGCTATTTCTATCGCTCCCGTTATCTACCCGCCACCGTATCGCTGAAAGAATGCGTAAGAATAGCCAATCAGCCACCCAACTTAAGCCAGAGTATATTACCGATGTTAATGAACAAACAGTAATTAAAAAATTTCGAAAATATCAAGTCGATTGGATGATCCACGGCCATACGCATCGACTTGCTATCCATAAAATTAATGTTAATGGTAAAATATTACACCGAGCGGTGTTAGGTGCCTGGGATAAAAATGGCTCAGTGATCAAAATAACGCCTAAAACTATCGAACTGCTTAATTTGCCATCAATAAATGACTTAAATCCAGGAGCAACAAATTAATGATCGCTCAATTTGATGCACAGAAACCGTCATATTCCAACGCCAAAATTGCCATCGTAATGGGCTCCAAAAGCGACTGGAGCACGATGAAATATGCGGCCGATATACTTAATGAACTAGAACTACTCTATCAAGTAGAAATTGTTTCTGCTCATCGCACCCCAGATAAACTCTTCACCTTTGCTGAACAAGTAAAAGAAAAAGGATTGCAAATTATCATTGCCGGTGCTGGTGGAGCCGCACATTTACCCGGTATGCTAGCAGCTAAAACGTTAGTTCCTGTTTTTGGTGTTCCTGTTGTAACAGCGACACTTAATGGTATTGATAGCCTTTATTCGATTGTTCAAATGCCAAAGGGCATTCCAGTGGCTACCTTCGCAATTGGTAAAGCTGGGGCAGCCAATGCGGCATTGCTGGCAGCCCAATTTCTTGCTGGTACAGATAATGAACTTTATGAGCGTTTATCAATCTGGCGTTTAAAACAAACTAATGACGTCTTAAGCAATCCCGATCCACGGGAGGTGGAATGAAATCGATTTGCGTCCTTGGTAATGGCCAGTTAGGCCGCATGTTACGCCAAGCAGGAGAGCCGTTAGGTATTCGTGTTTATCCTATCGGTATCGATGATAAATTAGAAACTATCCCCTATCAACACAGCATCATAACAACCGAAATTGAGCGCTGGCCCGAAACGCCGCTTACCTGTGAATTAGCTCGCCAAGCTAGCTTTATTAATCGCGATATCTTTCCGCAACTGGCCGAACGGTTGTCACAAAAGCAATTGCTAGATTCTTTAGCCTTAACGACGGCTCCCTGGCAACCTCTTACCAATCGAACACAATGGCCACAATTATTTACCGAGTTAGGCGATTTTGTTATTGTTAAATGTCGTACTGGTGGTTATGACGGCCGTGGACAATGGCGTATCACACCGGATAACCTATCAATACTGCCAGCTGAGATTTATGGTCAAGCAATTGTTGAAAAAGCCATTCCTTTTTTAGGCGAAGTTTCACTCGTCGGTGCACGTAATATAAATGGCCAATGTATTTTTTACCCGCTAACATACAATCTGCATCAAGAGGGAATACTACGAGCAAGTATCGCTTTTCCTCAGCCAGATAAAAAATTGCAAACTCAGGCAGAATTGATGCTGTCGACCATTATGACAAAATTAAATTATGTGGGTGTGATGACAATGGAATGTTTTATTTTAAATGATAAACTGCTAATTAACGAATTAGCACCACGTGTTCATAATAGTGGTCACTGGACGCAAAATGGCGCATCTATAAGTCAATTTGAACTCCATCTGCGAGCCATTTCAAATCTACCAATTCCTACCCCTAATATAGAAACTACGGCAGTCATGATTAATTTGATAGGTACAGCGTTAAATCCTGCATGGTTGTCATTACCTTTAGTTCACCTACATTGGTATAAAAAAGACGTTCGTCCAGCGCGCAAAGTAGGCCATCTAAATTTGTGTAGT
Organism: Arsenophonus endosymbiont of Aleurodicus floccissimus; assembly: GCF_900343025.1. Classification (GTDB taxonomy): domain Bacteria; phylum Pseudomonadota; class Gammaproteobacteria; order Enterobacterales; family Enterobacteriaceae; genus Arsenophonus. The sequence goes on from NZ_OUND01000004.1 coordinate 119,200, forward strand.
AACAGTCAGCAAGCGATAAAAAACTCATTAAATACAATACAAACTTTACTTCCTAGTGAATATAACGATAGTATTGGATGGCTAAACACAAAATTAATCCATTCCCCACGACACGATGAGTGAAAATAACAACAACTACCATGTTGAATAAGCCAGTTTATTGTTAAGCTTACTGTTTTCATGCAATAGTTGTCTGCTTAGTAGTCATAATGCCTGCACAACAACAAATATTTGGTCCTATTTACCCATGGTATATGTTAGTTTTATTGGGATTAATTTACTTCTTATCAACAGCCACTACTTTTACTTCTCTAGGTGTCGTACTACCTAGCATGATTAATGAATTCAATTGGAACTGAGCAAAGCAGGACTGGGGTTCACGATATTAGGATTAACCTGTGGTTTATCAAGCTATCTGCCCACCTTAATGATCCGTAAACCGGGTCTTCGAATAACATTATTATTCGGCCTTACTATTTTTATCCTTGGCTTTTATTGCCTCTATTCTACCGCCAGTTTATTTGATTACTTTTCTCTGGTACTGCCTTGTTAGGTATTGGCTTTACTTTTTTAGCAACGTTGCCAGGTACTTATGTTATTTCGCGATTGTTTGAAAAACAATCGCTCGCTTTTGGCTTCTACTTTACTATTGGCGACTTAGGCGGTGTAGTAGGCCCTTGGATCTATTTTCTGGTAACACGTGTCTGGGGTTCATGGCGCATACAATGGATCATTTCAGCGCTTTGTTTGGCCATTGTTGTTTTTATTACACTATTAACCTTACGCGAAGGCCAGCGTGAAATTTTACATACCAAAACGGATCGCAGACAAACTGACACAACACTCTTCAGAAACAATCTACAAAACGAAAGAAATATGGACTGCCAGTGGTGCCCTACGCACCTGGCAATTTTATATCATTGTCGCTAGCTATACCGCCTTTCTTTGGTGCGGTATTACCGTTAATAGCTTTGCTGTTGCCCACATCATAGAACAAGGTTTTAGCGAAACAATTGCCGCAGGTTCCTTAAGTGCAATGGCGTTTATCAACGCCTTCTCTCGCTTGGCTGGCGGTGCAGTCGGTGAGCAGCTAAAACCCAAAAAATTATTAATAAGTAGTTTAATAATTATTATTTGTGGACTTATTGCTCTCAGTTTTGCCACAATCTGGCTGTGGCTAATCTTATTTACTATTGGTGTTGGAGTCGATTATGGCATGACCTTTCTAGCGTCAAGTGTTTTACTGGCTAACTATTTTGGTCGAGGTCCATACCTGGAGCTTTTTTCTGTCATGAATTTATTCTCTACTTGCGCCTGTTTTGCCCCATTCTTCGGCGGAATAATCAAAGGTTATACAGCGAGTTTTACGCCGGCATTTTTAATTATTACTATTCCTGTTTTTATTATTTTATCACTAACATTATTAATGAAACCGCCAGTGCAGCGATTGCCTCAAAATTATAAATTGTAATTAAAAACAGAGTTATTTTACTTATTTAGCACTTTATCTGTTGGCATTAAGAATCAATACTAGTATGTAGCATGATAATTTTATTGAGATCAAAAACCATGAAAAGAGTGATTTTTATTACCGGAACCTCAAGTGTATTAGATTATAAGCTGCCAAAATTTTGCTAACCAAAGGTTATCGAATATTAGCGGGTTGTCGTAAAGAAGCAGATTTAATTACCATGAAAACACTAGGCTTTAAACCGATTAAAATCGATATGGATAATGCAGAAAGTGTAAAACAAGCAGCCCAACAAGTTATCGAATTAACTAATGGCCGATTATATGCCTTATTTAACAATGCCGGTTACGGTGTCCATGGCTCACTCACTAAATACCATCAGCCGACAACAACTAGAGCAGCAGTTTTCCACTAATTTTTTTAGTATCCATCAGCTCACCACTTTATTGCTACCGGCCATGCTGCCTTATAACGAAGGGCGTATTATTCAGACCAGCTCGGTGTTAGGAATTGTCTCTTCTGCTGGTCGTGGAGGCTACGCGGTCAGTAAACATGCTTTAGAGGCTTGGTCAGATGCACTTCGTCTTGAACTAAAAGGATCGGGTATACAAGTTTGTATTATCGAACCTGGTCCAATTAAGACACGTTTTACTGACAACGTCGATCAAACCAACAAAAATAATCCGGTTGAAAATCCAACTATCGCTGCAAGGCTAGCATTAACGCCAGAACACGTTGTCAAACGACTACTCCATGTATTAGAGAGTCCCAAGCCTAAAATTCGCTACCCAGTAACACTATTAACTTACGCTATTGCCTTTATGAAACGTCTATTACCTGATCGTTTAATGAATAAATTTTTAACATAACAAATATCTTTTTCCCCTTGAAATAACTAAGTTTGAGCTTATTTTATAAGGATAACCGAACATAATTTAAGAAAAACATCATGCTAGCAGCTGCTTATGCCATCGACGTAAAGGAATCTAATCTGCAACAAGTCATCGAACAATCAATGACGCAACCGGTTGTTTTCTATTTTTGGTCACCACAAAGCCCTCATTGCCAAACCTTAGGTACCACGCTGGATAAATTAGCGGCTGAATATGCTGGCCAATTCACGCTAGCAAAAGTCAATTGTGACACCGAGCAAATGGTTGCCGCTCAGTTTGGATTACGTGCCATTCCAACTGTCTATTTATTACAGCAAGGTCAACCGGTTGATGGCTTTCAAGGACCTCAATCTGAAGAATTTATCCGCGAAATGTTAACGCATGTTCTACCTAAAGCAGAAGAATTAAAAATTACTCAAGCGACTAAATTAATGGCCGCTGGAAAAAACGCCGAAGCTTTGCTCTTGCTAAAAGAAGCATATCAACTAGCGCCTAAAAATAGTGATATTAGCCTAACTTATGCAGAAGCATTAATTACCCTCAACCAATTAGATGAAAGCCAGAAAATTTTGAACACCATTGCTATTCAAGATCAAGATAGCCGTTATCAAGGTTTATTAGCCCAAATTGAACTACAAAAGAAAGCCGCTGATACACCGGAAATTAAGCAATTACAAGAGCCTTTCGCTCAACAGCCAGAAAACGCCGAACTAGCGGTACAACTGGCACTCAAACTACATGAAGTGAATAGAAATGAAGAAGCATTAGAAATTTTGCTAACATTTCTTAAGAAAGATTTATCGGCAGGAGACGGTTCTGTGAAAAAAAAGATGATGGATATTTTATCTGCCTTAGGCTCTAGTGATCCATTAACAAATCGCTACCGTCATCAAATTTATTCACTACTTTACTAACATCAAACAGGAAAAACGCGATGGACTTATTTTCTTTTGGTGCCATACCCATAATTATTTTTGTTGCTATTGTCATTGTTTTAACTTGTGTGAAAACTGTGCCACAAGGTTTTCAATGGACGGTTGAACGTTTTGGCCGCTACACCCGTACACTACTACCGGGTTTACATTTCATTGTTCCGTTCATGGATAAAATTGGACGAAAAATCAACATGATGGAACGAGTTTTCGATGTTCCATCGCAAGAAGTTATTTCTAAAGATAATGCCAATGTCACTATTGATGCCGTTTGCTTTATTCAAGTTGTTGATCCCGTTCGCGCCGCATACGAAGTGAATAACCTTGAATTATCTGTAATTAATCTCACCATGACCAATATTCGCACGGTATTAGGAGCGATGGAACTGGATGAAATTTTATCTCAACGAGATGTAATCAATGGTCGTTTACTGCATATTGTCGATGAAGCCACCAATACCTGGGGGCTTAAAATCACCCGGATTGAAATCCGTGATGTTCGACCACCGAAAGAATTAATTAATGCCATGAATGCGCAAATGAAAGCAGAGCGAACTAAGCGCGCTGACATTCTTGAGGCCGAAGGGGTACGCCAGGCAGCTATCCTAAAAGCGGAAGGTGAAAAGCAGTCACAAATTTTAAAAGCGGAAGGTGAACGTCAATCAGCATTTCTACATGCTGAAGCGCGAGAGCGCACGGCAGAAGCCGAAGCCAAAGCAACCCAAATGGTCTCTAATGCCATTGCCAATGGTAATATGCAGGCGATAAACTATTTTATTGCACAAAAATATACCGAGGCGCTAACCAATATTGGTAAAGCTGATAACAGCAAAGTGATTATGATGCCTCTTGAAGCAAGTAATTTAATGGGTGCTATTAGTGGAATCACTGAACTATTTCAAAACAACAAAAAACGCGATAGCCAAAAAAGCAATCAAACATAACTAGAGGTATTAAACGATGCTTGAGCAAATAATTGGGCAACCAGCCTGGTTTTGGCTCTGTTTAGGTGGATTACTGTTAATTGCTGAGCTACTCGGTGCCGGCGGTTATCTACTCTGGTCTGGTGTTGCTGCCGTTATCATGGCGCTTATTACCTGGCTTATACCTGAAATGAGTTGCGATTGGCAAGGTCTATTATTTGCGATTATGATCATTCTTTCTGTATTGGGTTGGCGTAAATGGCTTAGTATACGTAATAAATCAATGTCCGATGAACCTAATCAAAAACAACATCAATTAATTGGCACAAAAGCACGTTTAATCTCAGATACCAATAATGGCTATAGCAGAATACGACTAGCTGATGGTAGCTGGCGGGTTTATTGTTCTCAGCAATTATTAGCTAACACTGAAGTCGAAGTGATTGACGTCGATGGTATTACGCTAACAGTCAAACCGGTTTGGTCTAATCAACATGATGACCAACCAGATGATAAATAATCGGGCATTTTGCATTGTCATCCCCTGGACACGATGCAACCAATGAAAGCAAACTATCGCGGATCAGATTAAGTTCGGTAATGGTTTTTTCAATTTCACTAATTTTATTTAACGTCGCCGCTTTTATATCCGCACTGTGGCGACGTGGATTACAGAAAAGTTCAAGTAATTTCCGACACTCTTTTAACGTAAATCCAACCTCCCTAGCTTGCTTTAATAATGTTAATTCTTCCAAGTGAGTAGGTTAATAATGGCGATAGCCATTTTCACTTCTCGTTGGCGGAGTAATTAATGACTTTTCCTCATAAAACCGAATTATCTTGGCGCTTAATCCCGTTTTCTCTGCAACTTGAGTAATATTCATCATTTCTCCTTGACCTTAACCTTACTAGAAGGTTTAACCTTTATCATAATCGAGGTTATTTCAGCCATAAATGTTAGGACGTAATTAGCATTATACCAATTAATTTATTGTATGCATTAGGAGTGTCAATCATACCTAATATCACCATTCTAGCGCTACAAGGACTGACTTGCTCCAATTGTATTAAGCAAGCTAACTAAAGTGCTGAAAGCACGACCAGACATACAACAAGTTGCCGTTACACTTAATTATGCCAAAGTTACCGGTTCTGCTTCAGTACAAGATATGATTAAAACCATCGAACAAGCCGATTACCAAGGGAAAGTGGCAACACAGCCTGATATTACACTACAGCTTACAGGGCTCAATTGCCGCAACTGTGTCAATAAAACACAACAAACATTGGAAAATATCAGTGGTGTTGCCGCCCGCCATAGTAACCACTCAAACAGCTCAAATTTTTGGTACTGCCCGAGCCCACAGAGCTAATTGCGGCGGTTAGGTCGGCTGGCTACCAAACTACATTGGAAACAGCAAGCAATCCTTCCATTCGCTAACAATCAGCCACACTATCACGCAAGACAACCCAAACAGTTAGCAAACAAACTGCATCAGATAGACTTGAGAAAGTAAATATTGATAGTGAGACAATACAATTACTCATCAATGGTATGACTTGTGCCAGCTGCGTTAACAAAGTACAAAAAGCGTTACTTAGTATTCCAGGCGTACAAAACGCTCAGGTTAATTTAGCCGAACGCAGTGCCCTAATCACCCGACAAGCTAAACATCACGTATTAATTCAAGCAGTGCAAAAAGCAGGTTATGACGCCGCAATCATTGACAATGAAATGGAACATCGAAAAAAACAACAGCAGCTAACCAAGGACACTATACGCAAATTTCGTTGGCAAGCTGCTTTAGCACTACTAATTGGTATCGCCGTTATGATTTGGGGCATGATTGACAACCATATGATGTTAAGTGAAAAAAATCAATTTAGCTGGCTGCTTATTGGTCTGCTCACTCTGATGATCATGGTTTTAACTGGTGGCCATTTTTATTATAACGCCTGGAGAAGTCTAAAAAATGGCAGTGCAACAATGGATACCCTGATCGCACTTGGAACCGATGCCGCCTGGCTAAATTCAATTAGCGTTAATTTGTGGCCAGATAAATTTCCTTTCCAGGCTCGTCATCTTTATTATGAAGCCAGTTTAATGATCATTGGTTTAATTAATCTTGGCCATGCATTAGAACAAGGTGCCCGTCAACGTTCATCAAATGCGCTAAGGCGATTACTTGATCTTACGCTACCCACTGCACTGGTTATTAGTGAAAAAGGTGAAAATAGAGTGCCACTGTCTCAAGTTGAATAAGGTATGGTATTACATCTGTCTAACTACCGGTGATCGCATTCCCGTTGACGGTGAGCTGGCTAACGGTGAAATTTGGCTAGATGAATCAATGTTAACTGGCGAGGCTATTGCACAATATAGGACCGTAGGTGAAAAAGTACATGCCGGAATGGTGGTACAAGATGGTACTGCATTATTACGCGTTTCGGCAGTCGGACAATATACCACCTTAGCACGCATTATTAAATTAGTGCGCCAAGCACAAAGCAGTAAACCAGCAATAGGACTACTGACTGATAAAATCGCCTCTATTTTCGTCCCTACTGTGATCATAATTGCCTTAATTGCCGGAACTATTTGGTATTTCTTTGGGCCATCACCTCAAATCAGCTATGCATTAATAGTTACCACTAGCGTACTGATAATCGCCTGCCCATGTGTACTCGCTCGGTTTAGCAACGCTAATGTCAATTATTACGGATGTTGCTCGCGCTGCAGAATACAGCGCTCTAATACGCGATGCCGAAGCCTTACAACAAGCTAGCAGCCTAGACACCTTAGTTTTTGATAAAACCGGAACATTGACGCTAGGTAAACCTGAAGTGACAGAAATTAATACTTTTAATCAATTTGATTGAACAATACCAAGTACTGTCGATTGCTGGCGCCCTTAAGAAAGGTGCTAATCATCCATTAGCAAATGCGATTTTAGCGAAAAGCGTTGGGTTATCGTTACCAGAGGTAAATCAGTTCCGCACTTTAGCCGGCGCCGGAGTGAAAGGTGAAATCGACAATCAAACAATTTTGTTAGGCACCCAAGCCCTGATGTCACAATACTCGATTAACAGCCAACAAATTGATCAATTAATTGCTAAACAAGCCAATAATGGGATCACACCGGTCTTACTGGCCATTGATAATCAATTAGCCGCTTTATTTTCAATTCGAGATCCACTACGAGAAACCGCCATTAGCGCTTTACAGCGGCTACATAAGCAAAAATATCAATTGATCATGTTAACCGGTGATAATCCAATCACCGCCAATGCCATTGCTAAAGAATTGGAAATCGACCAAGTGTTTGCCGGTGTATTGCCCGATAAAAAAGCAGCCGTCATCGCACAACTACAAAAGAGTGGTCATAAAGTTGCCATGATTGGTGATGGCATTAATGACGCCCTGCTCTAGCTCGAGCTGATGTTGGTATTGCCATGGGGAGCGGTAGTGATATTGCAATTGAAACAGCCGCTATCACATTAATTAATGATAACTTACATAGTGTTGCTGATGCGGTGCAAATTGCCCAAGGGACTTTGCGTAATATGAAACAAAATCTGTTTGACGCATTTATTTACAACGCGCTGGGCATCCCCATCACAGCAGGTCTATTTTATCCATTTGCTGGAACCTTACTTAATCCGGTTATTGCTAGTGTCGCTCTATGGTATTGTCATCAATTACTATCATTAGTAATGCAAATCATTTATTGCGATTTAAACCTAAGTAATAAATTATTATCCACCAGTTAACAAAACGGTGACTAAAACTCAGTTACCGTTTTTTATAAAGCATAGAAAATCTTGTACTTGATGATTAAAAACAGCTAACATATTAAACTGGCAATGAGCAATTTTTGTGTTAAGGGGAAATGAAGAATGGTAGAGCCTGTATTATCTAGGCTAAAAAAATATTTGATTGCCAATAAGATTAAATATTATCCTTATCCTGCTTATGATATTAGCCTGGCCGGAAATATTCATCTGCATCTCGTTAGTAGCATTCATATGGCCAGCAAAAATATGTTCCCTCTACCTCAAACTCTAATGAACAAACTCAATCAATGCGATGTTTTGATTGTTGAAGCCGACATTACTGATACCGTGCCTCCCTTAACTAACAATCCTGATATCCCTTGCCCACCGGTCAAACAACGGCTTTCACCTTCACTATATCTGAAATTTAAACATTATTGCCAAGAAATCAAACGGCACGATGAACAATTAGATGGCCTTGCTGCCTGGCAAATTGCGTTGTTTTTACAAGCCAATCAAGCGCAGAGCCTAGGATTATTTCCTCAATACAGGATAGATTATCAACTGCTACAAATTGCACAGCAAAAGCAGAAACCGATCATTGAACTTGAAGGCACCGCCTCTCAAATCGAGCTACTCATGAATTTACCTAATAATGGGCAATCTTTATTGGAAGATACCTTTACATATTGGTGTTCTAATGCTCGTTCGCTACAGGTAATGTTGAGTTGGTGGATAAACTTCAAACCTGAGCTGGATTTAAAATTGCCAAGAGCCTTTCATGATGATGTTTATCAGTTATTACTGCAAGTAACGTAATTTATTGTGGTGTCAAAAGTTAAAAAAATTATCAGCAGGTCATTATGTCGTGGCCGTTGGCGCTTTACATTTATATGGCGACAATAATCTTGCTAACTTATTTAAACAGCAAATCGATTAATTCAATTCCAGTTTTTATTTAAGCGAGATTGCCAATCAAAATAATAAAATAGCAATTTAACTACCCGCTATAACGTTACTTAAAATAAGGTTTTTATGTGACCCCCCTGCTATTAATTTATTGCAAAAAAACAGAATCAAATATGCGCTACATAGCTATACACATGATGCTCATCTACATCATTTTGGTCAAGAGGCGGTGGAAAAATTGGCGCTTGATGCCAGGCAAGTATTTAAAACGCTACTGGTAGCATTAAATGGAAATAGCAAAAATCTTATCGTTGCTATCACACCGGTATCTGGACAACTTAATTTGAAACGCGTTGCCAGCATATTTAACGGCAAAAAAGCAGAAATGGTTGAACCTCAAATCGCACAAAAAATAACAGGCTATTTATTAGGCGGAATCAGCCCATTGGGACAAAAAAATGTCTGCCAACAATTATTGATGAACAAGCCAAGCAATTTGCCACTATTTATATTTCAGGGGGAAAAAGAGAGCTGGAGATTGAACTTGATCCCAACGATCTAGCTCATTTATTAAATGCAATTTTTGCCAATATAAAAAGTGATAAATAATACCGGGTTAATCAATGATTAATAATTTCTTTACCGGGCGCATAATCATTAACTTTTAACGGCGCATGTTTTTCAATAAAATGCTTTAATACCTCAGTGTCCACCAATCCTGAATTGACATAATTTGGATGATGGCTAATTTTCGGGTAACCATCACCACCAAAAGCAATAAAATCTAGTGTTGCCATCCAATAATGCTTTTTAATATCTAATGGCTGACCGGCTATTTTAATATCTGTAATCGCGCCATCTTTATGACGAATTAAACTGATATTATAGAATTGGGCATAAGCCCCCGAACCTGGCGTCTTACTAGCAACGGCTGCCAAATAATTTTTCACTTCCTGACCATTAAAATCAACATAGGCTACATGATTAGCAAAAGGTAAAACCTTAAGTACTTGTCGATAACTGATCTCGCCTCGTTCAATAGAATTACGGATCATGCCACTGCTCATAATGGCAAAGTCGGCATTTACACGTTCCACTTGCGACGCTAAAATCAGCCGTGCCAAATTAGTTTGATCAAAACGTATTTTGTTGCGGGAACCTTGTAATCGACCATCAACGAAGCCCAATTTCATATCTAATTGTTGACGGCCTTTTGTCTGAAATGGAGAAAGTAATTTTACCATATCAACATCGGGCGGAATTTCTCGTGTATAAAGAGTTAACTCTGTCGAACCATCTTCGTTAAGCCGTTTCTGTTTTAAATTAATAGGAATAAGCCGATAGCGGGTTAAAATAAATTTACCATTTTTAAATTCAAAATCAGCCCGCCCAACATATTTTCCCCATTCATGAGCCTGCAAAATCCAAGTTCCATTTTGGCGATCTGGGATACATAATGTACCAGGCACATAATCAACTTGTTTGTAATTTATCCTACTGACGGACATACAAACGGGATCTTGAGAATGACCTCCCACTATCATATCTAAATATCCGGTCGGTAAGCTACGCGCCATTTCAACATCACCAGGAGCATTAGAACCATGTTCACCATTGTTATAATGTCCCATATGCGTCGCTGCAATAACGATATCGGGCTTTTCATTAGCACGTAAAGATTGGATCACCGTTTTCGCTTCATTAACAGGAGAACGGAATTCTATATCGGAAAATATCCCTGGGTTACCTAACTTAACAGTATCGTCGGTAGTTAAACCAATAACAGCAATTTTAATACCCTGTTTATTAAAAATAAGATAGGGTTTGAATAATCTCTGGCCAATACTGGGTTGATAAATATTAGCTGACAGAAAAGGAAAAGTTGCCCATTGCTGTTGTTTGCGTAAGATCGCCAAAGGTTTATCAAACTCATGATTACCAATTGCCATTGCGTCATAACCAATCATATTCATGCCTTTAATATCTGGTTCAGCATCTTGCAAATCGGATTCAGGCACGCCTGTATTAATATCACCAGCGGAAAGCAGTAAAAAAATTCCCCCTTTTTTTGCAACTTCATGGCGAATTTCTGCAACTAATGTTTTTTGCGCGGCTAACCCATATTCTCCGTTTTTGTTATGCCAAAAATGACCATGATGATCATTGGTATGTAATATTATGATAGAGTAAGCTTTATCTTTTTGCCATGCCATTGCGGTTGGACTTAATAACAACCATAAAAATAACATTATCCCACCCTGGGAAGTCTTAAGTGACAATCGCATATCTATCTCCACACCATTAAAAATTTATACCCTCTGTATTTCATCAAATGATTTATTTTATATCCTGTAAAAATAACTATCTATTTTGTTATTTACTAAATATTTTATCTGATTATTACAACATAAATCGTTCTGGCCATTACACAAGATAAAAGTATTGCCAGTCATAATCTCAATTAAATAACAAAATAGAGACTGAATCGCTATTGCTAAAGGAATAGTGGATAATGATTATTTTAATTCAGTTAATTAACTGAAAAATATAATAAAATTATATAAAAAACATTAGATAATCGGTGTTATTGTTAGCCAAAATGGCAATAAAAATGCTCAGTCAAAAAATAATCAATCAATTGATTTTTGCAAATTTTTTTATTTTATTAGCATAAATAACTACTATAATTGTTATTTGATACATCATTTTGCTAATTATATCCAAAATGTAAAAGTATCAACCTAATGATTCTATTGCTGAGATGATTGATAAATAACCTTTGGAGACAATTGACATCGTTTCAGCTGCTGAAATTATATTACACATAAAGTGTATTGAATTAATTAATTCAACCTGGATTTTTTATCATTATCATTTTTTTGACCACATCATTACCAAATATGAACAAAAAAAAGAATAATAGTTTATATTATAATATATTAAAAAATAATAAATTATAATAGTTAATATGGTTATTTACTTGGCATTTTTATTATTTATAACGTAATTTTTTAGCGCTTTTTTAGTTTATAGCAGATAAAATAAGTTTGAATTCTACATGACGTATTTTGTCATCCCAAAAAGAGGAGATTTAATGAATCATTCAGCATCCCTCATCACAACTATTGTTGGTGGTTTAGCTCTTGCCTATCTGTTTGGTATGATTGCACAACGGCTAAAAATATCACCGTTAGTCGGCTGTTTATTGGCCGGTGTTCTTATTGGTCCCTTTACGCCAGGTTTTGTTGCAAATACAAATTTAGCCAGTGAACTCGCCGAAATTGGTTTTATATTATTGATGTTTGGTGTTGGCTTACATTTTTCCTTAAAAGATCTTTTAGCCGTAAAATCGATTGCTATTCCTGGTGCCATCGCTCAAATAATTACTGCCACCTTATTAGGTGTTGGTTTAGCCATGCTATTTGGTTGGAGTATTTTTGCTGGTATTGTTTTTGGGCTTTGTCTCTCAACAGCCAGTACTGTAGTGCTATTAAGAGCATTAGAAGAACGTCAACTGATCGATAGTAAACGAGGCCGAATTGCTATTGGCTGGCTGATGTCGAAGATTTAGTCATGGTATTAACTCTGGTATTGCTGCCAGCAATTGCCGGTATTCTCGATAGTAATAATGCTAATTTTAGTGAGCTCGCAATTAAATTAACCATTACCGTTGGTAAAGTAACTATTTTTATCATTATTACCCTTTTCATCGGTCGCCAACTTATTCCATGGATGCTAGCCCGTACTGCAGCAACCGGTTCTCGTGAATTATTCACACTAGCAGTGTTAGTATTAGCACTCGGTATTGCCTATACCACGGTAACTCTATTTAATGCTTCTTTTGCCGTTGGCGCATTTTTCGCAGGTATGACCCTAAATGAATCTGAATTAAGTCATCGGGCTGCACAAAATACACTACCTTTGCGAGATGCATTTGCGGTTCTGTTTTTTGTATCGGTCGGTATGCTTCTAGACTCTATCATATTAATAGAACATCCACTCGCGGTATTGTCGATTTTAGCACAATTATTACTATTGGTAAATCACTCGCCGCATTACTGTTATTGAGACTATTTGGTCATAGCCGCCGAACCGCCTTAACTATCGCAATAAGTCTGGCACAAATCGGTGAATTCTCTTTCATCCTGGCCGGAATGTGAATACTCTCAATATATTTGATAGTCAAGCACCAAACCTGGTTTTAGCTGATGCTATCGTCTCTATTATGATTAATCCATTACTATTTAGCTTACTTGACCGTTATCTGAAAAAAACCGAAACAACAGAGGAAGAATTATTAGATGAAACGCAGGAAGGAAGTTGCACAAATTCCTGTCGATATTTGCCGTCATGCAATTATTGTTGGTTATGGTCGTGTTGGTACTATTCTGGCTGAAAATTTACGCCAAAAAGATATCCCGATCGTCGTTATCGAAAATACACGCGCCAGATTTAAAGAATTAGCCAAAAATAGCTTCCGTTCAATAATTGGCAATGCCGTAAATAAAGCACTAATGAAGCTGGCTCACATAGATTGTGCCCAAACACTGTTAGTCACCGTTCCAAATGGTTATGAAGCTGGGCAAATTATTGAGAAGACTAGGTCATTAAACCCTGATATCACTATTATTGTTCGTGCCCACTATGATGATGAAGTTAGATATATTCGTGAACGTGGCGCAAATCACATCGTTGTTGGTGAACATGAAATAGCCAGAACCATGGCACATTTCCTGTCTAAAAAGAAAACAGTAGGCTGTACCATTAATAATAATGACGATAATTTATTATCAGGCACTAAAGATTTAGATAAATACTTAAAACCTGATGCTTCTAACTAACCAATAAAAATAAATCAGGGGAAATATTGGCCTTCTCCTGATTTTATTTAATTACCTTTCCCAGTAAGATTCCTCTAAACTATCTTCTTTTTCAGGCAAACTTCGCGTTAAACGTGGTAAATGTTGAATAAATACTTGATAACTAACTCTATTAGCATATTTACACACCTGTGCTAAGGAAGAATATGTCAGGTAAGGCAAAAAATGTTTTGTTGAATTAGGTATATTTAAACGATGAAAACGATTAGCGGTAATATCGTGTAGTAAAGCAGACAGTGCACCATCACCAGCTCTATTGGTATTCATGATTTTTTCTGGCCCACCCATATAAGGCTCAATATGTGAATAGATCCTAAAAAGAAGCTGACACTCTTTTTTCCTCATCGCACGGCTAAATTCATAACAATTAAATTGCTTAATCACGCCAGACAATAGAGGATGCTGAGTTTCTCTTTTATAGGTTGATTCGGTATAACCAGCCATGTAGAATCCATCAGCACCGGTGGTACAAAGTACCAGATCAATCCAATCAAGCACTCTATCGGCAGCTAATAAGGGATCTTTGATCCCCGTCAAATATAACGCTTTATCTTCGTTCATTGCCACAACAGAAACATATTTAGCGAGAAAATCCTGCCAAAATGAGGGATCATAGGCAATAACAAATTTAGTGCCCAATGTTAGCACCACTGGTACATCATGTTTTTTAGCATATTCTATTGCTTGCATTGTTGCTGCTAGCATCGGTTCACCAGGTTGGCCACGGACAAGATAAGCAGTAATAAGAACCAGTGCTGATGCCTCTGCAATAATTTGCTCTGGAATGCTATCAGGACGCAATTGGTTCATTAACCCTGGAAATTGCAAATGTTCGTTCACCATTTTCCGTAATTAAGGTAAAACAGCGACCAATCGGGCCATCAACACCCTGTAAATAATTTAAATCCATCCGGCTCGAAGTATGGCATAAATAACGGTAAGCATAGCTGCCAATTTGAATGTTATTACACATCATACCCAACAACACAGATCTATCATCAGCTAATAACGAGTAATTATGTAAAGTATTCCCTATCGTGCCACCAGCAAATTCATAACTAATAAGATTGCGCTCCGTTAACTCACGATAAAGTTCTTCAGCAGTAGTCTCTTCAATAACGAGTGAGTGCCCCTGACTAAGGGGATAACGCTGAATAAAATCATCATCAACTTTTTGCTTCAATATCAACCAAAGTTTGATCTATACCAACTATATATGCATGATCACTGTCACTATTGATTAACTCTTGATTGGATAATAAGGGATCTAGGAGACTAACAGGAAAATAGTGCTTGGACTTACGTTGACCAAGGAATTTCATAATAGGTAGATTAATAATAACTAAAGGAGTGAATCTAACATAACTAACATTATTGAGCAGCAGGAAAATTACCTACTGCTTATATAAAATTATCTCATCAGACTTGTTGCTTACGGCTATTTATCATATGACGTAATAAAACATAAACACAACCCAAAATTAAACCGGCTAGTCCAGCTAATACAACCATATACATTTGCTTGGGTGCCTATTTAGCAAGCGGTAAAGTTGGCTTTTGTATAATATTTCACCGGCTGGAACCAAATATCTTTAGTGTCTAACGCCTGTAATTGTTGGATATATTGTTGGCTATTTAAAAGTTCAGGATCTAATGGTAGCTGATCATTATCCTGTTCAATAATGGCTAACTTTTAAGCTAAAGCTTCTGAACCCAATGCAATAGGATAATCTAAATCATCTTGAATAAAGTTATGAGTAGTTGAAACCGGTTTTTTAACTCCAACAGATTAAGCTATTTTTAACGAATTCTTCAGTCGCTGAACCGCAACCGGATTAGCATTTTTTAAATACCGTCAACTTAATAGCATATTTACCTTTAGCATAAACAATTTGTTGTGTTATTTTTTCATTTAACTCGGCTTTAATTTCCTACCGTACATTCGAGCCAACATAACGCAGATAACCAGACAATAAATTCTTGGCATCTTGAGCAGTTGCCGCAGAAAATTCGAGGCTTGCTTCTATCGACTGCGTAATATCATCTACATTATTATTTGCATTTTTACTAAAAATGACGCTGCCAACAGTAATATTATTTATCATATCACGTAAAAGCTATTGTTCTCTCTCTAAGGAGAGTGACTCTGTTGATTTAACTAACTGCTGAAAATAGTCACTACTTTTCAGAAAATTTTCCTGCAACAACTGAGAACGATAAGCATCAAGAAATTTTACATAAACTTGCTCAGCATCAATATTTGTTTCAACATCCATTACTCTTAATTGACTAAGGAACTCATTCAGCTTAAACGTTTCTTGAGCGGTAGGTTGAACAATCATTGCTTTGCTTGCCCATTTTTCTGGTAAAAATAACGACCAACAAAAAGCGGTTGCGGACAACACAGCAACAAAAATCGCAATCAACAATTTAGATTGATAAAGAATAGAAATAAGTTCAAATAAATCAATTTCATCATCTTGTTTCGTATTGGCAGAATAAAAAGAGGGATCGAGCTCAGTGGTTGTATTTAATAATGGTCTATTTGTCATAGTTTATAGCTTCTAACAGTTATATTGTTATATAATTAATTATAAATCTTTATCTATTTCTATCTTATACAAAAGAGTTGAATAATCAAATAATTATCATGAAACTAGAAAATTTTAGTCATTATATTCTATATTACCAACTTTAACGAAACAAATAACTCATATTTATCAGTAATGTTTTTATTTTTGCAATCACTATATTTCAAGTAACTAAAATACAAAAAAACAAATGAAATTTAGTTAAATGTTAACTTTTTAAAAAAAATTAAACCGTTTAAAAAAGACTAAATATCATAAAAATTATTTAATATTTTATACAATAACAATAATTAATATTACTGACTTAAATATAGATTTTTATGAACATTAATTGAAATTAACTATTTAAAAAAATTAGTTATATCGGTAAATTTAAAAATATGTAATAGCATTACAATCACTAAAAAAACTTTTAGTTTTAGCTAAATTCCCATTTAAATAATTGCTAAATCTGTAACTAATTCAGCCATTAACATAATATGACTCTCAGAGGCATTAAGCGCTGGTATATAATGATATTTTTCGCCACCAGCAGCATAAAATAATTTCTTATTCTGCTCAGCAATCTCTTCTAGAGTTTCCAAACAGTCTACCGAAAAACCTGGGCACAACAGCTGAACATGTTTTATTCCATGCTTTGCCAACCTTTTTAAGGTAATGTCTGTATAAGGTGTAAGCCAAGGCTCACGGCCAAAGCGTGACTGATAAGTCATGATGATTTTATCAGCAGGGAAATTAATTAATTTACTGAGTAAACAGGTTGTCAATTCGCATTCCTGCGGATAAATATCACCTGTTTCTGCGTACCGTTTAGGAATACCATGATAAGAAAGCAATAATCGATCTGGTTTACCATAGCGTTCAAAACTTAACTCCACCGACCTTTTTAATGCATCAATATAAGAAGGGTGAGCAGCATAACTACGAATAAAGTTAAGCCCGGGTATCGTTCGATATTTTTTTAACGCTCGGCTAATCGCATCAAAAACTGCCGCTGTGGTTGAACAAGAATATTGTGGATAAAGCGGTAACACAATAATATTTTCAACCTGCTGAATTAATAGTTTATCAATTGCTTCGGCAATAGCAGGCGAAGCATAACTCATACCTAATTCTACAGGAATATCGGGTAGCTGTTTTGCCAGCGCAGCCTGCTGTTGCAAACTATAATTTAGCAATGGGGAACCAGCTTCGGTCCAAATTGACCGATATAATTTAGCTACTCTTGGCGAGCGTATTGGTAAAATAACCAAATGTAATAGCGGCTTCCAAATTATCCTAGAAATATCAATAACTCTTACATCACTAAGAAATTCTGCCAAAAAACGTTTCACTGCTGTAGGCGTTGGTGCATCAGGCGTCCCTAAATTAACTAATAAAACACCATACTTCTTAATGCTCATGCCACTTGGCTCCATTTTATTTATCGTTAATTATTTATAACTTTATCATCACTTATTAAATATTTTTATTTGCACTAATTAGCAATAAATAAAAAATAGGCGCCAAATTGGATGCCTATTTTATCAACTAACAACTAACCTAAAATGTTAGCCAGCTCTTCACTGACTTCGGTAACCTTACGGGTACCATCCAATTTAAAGTACTTAGTATGACCAGCAGCAGCTTCTTGACGATAATAAGCAAGTAAAGGTTCAGTTAACTGATGATATTCCACTAATCGCTTGCTGACCGTTTCTTTTTGATCATCTTTGCGAATGCTTAATTCGTCACCGGTAACATCATCTCTGTTTGCTATTTTCGGTGGGTTAAATTTAATATGATAAACACGCCCCGAAAGTGTATGAATTCGACGACCAACAATGCGTTCAACAATAATTTCATCTGGTACATCAAACTCCAACACATAATCCACCGCAATACCGGCATTTTTCATTGCGTCTGCTTGTGGGATAGCGCGAGGAAATCCATCTAGTAAGAAACCGTTTCGACAATCATCCTGGCCTATACGCTGTTTAACTAAAGCAATAACTAATTCATCAGTAACAAGCTTACCATTATCCATTAATTCTTTCGCTTGTAGACCTAACTCTGAACCCGCCTTTACGGCAGCACGTAGCATATCACCGGTAGAAATTTGAGGGATACCATACTTTTCCATGATGAATTGTGCCTGAGTCCCCTTACCTGTGCCAGGCGCGCCGAGCAAAATAATACGCATTGTGTAAACCCCTCGCTATTTCATTTTTATAATTTGAAAAAAAAGTTACCTTATCATTAGGTATACCTATAACTCAAGAAAACAGATAACCATTAAAGAATCAAATTATTTTCGTTAAAAAACAAACCACGTCTTAAAATAACTAAAACGTGGTTTTCTGAACAACTTGGTTTATTAAATAAATTTTAGCCCAAAAGTAACTTATTCATACGGCGAATAAATTGATTAGGATCTTCTAGGCTACCTTGTTCAACAAACAACGCCTGATCTAATAATACCTCTATCCATTCAGAAAATAAGCCATCATCATTTAGCTCTGTCGCTTTTTTAACTAATGGATGTTCAGGATTAAGTTCAAAATTATATTTTACTTCCGACGCTGATTGACCTACCGCAGCAAAAAGTTTTGCCATCTGAGTACTCATATCATTCGTATCGGTCGTCACGATTGCCGGCGTGTCTGTTAAACGGTGGGTTAACTTCACTTCCTTCACCCGCTCACCTAATAATTTTTTTACTCGCTCAACGAAAGGCTCTAGTTTTTTATCTGTCTTTTCTTGCTCTTTTTTATCTTCATTAGCCAGTTTTTCTAGTGACTCATCTGTCTTACTAACAGATTGAAAAGATTTGCCTGCAAATTCTGGCAAATAGTTCATCATCCACTCATCAATCCGATCAGATAATAATAAAACTTCAATCCTTTTTTTACGGAATAATTCTAAATGTGGGCTATTTTTTGCAGCGGCATAACTATCTGCAGTAATGTAATAGATCTTTTCCTGCCCTTCAATCATTCGACTAACATAATCTTCTAAAAAAACATTCTGTAAATTACCCTCATTATGCGTTGATGCAAAGCGTAATAATTTAGTAATCGCTTCTTTATTAGTTGTATCTTCCGCAAGACCCTCTTTCAGCACTAGTCCAAATTCCTGCCAGAATTGTTGATACTGTTCAGGTTCACTTTTGGCTAATTTTTCCAACATTTGCAATGCGCGTTTGGTTAACGCACTACGCAAACTACGGGTGATGTCACTATCTTGTAAAATTTCGCGCGAAACATTTAATGGTAAGTCATTGGAGTCAACTAACCCACGGACAAAACGTAAGTAATTTGGCATAAATTGCTCTGCTTCATCCATAATAAAAACACGATGAACATAAAGCTTTAAACCATGTTTATTATCACGATTCCATAAATTAAAAGGCGCTTTAGTCGGTATATAAAGTAGGCTGGTATATTCTTGTTTACCCTCTACCCGATTATGACTCCATATTAAAGGATCTGCATAATCATGGGAAACATGCTTATAAAACTCTTTATATTCTTCAGCCGTAATATTGTTTTTGTTACGTGTCCATAGCGCCTGGGCTTTATTAATTTTTTCCCAAATAACAGTATCATCTTCTTCGTTCTTGGCTTCGATTTCCACTGGCAGGGCAATATGATCTGAATATTTGCTGATCACTGAACGTAAACGCCAGTTATCTAAGAATTCCGTTTGGTCTTCACGTAAATGTAAGGTAATTTCAGTCCCACGCTCTGCTTTTTCAATATCAGCAACGGTATATTCACCCTCACCCTGAGATTGCCAGAAAACCCCTTTATCGGCGGCCACGCCCGCTGCCCGAGTACGCACTGTCACTTTATCTGCAACAATAAAAGCTGAATAGAAACCAACACCAAACTGACCGATTAATGGGCTATCTTTCGCTTGTTCGTTGCCTAAAGACTGTAAAAAAGCCTTGGTACCAGATTTAGCAATAGTCCCTAAATTATCAATAACCTCTTCGCGCGTCATGCCAATGCCGTTATCACTAATCATTAAGGTTTTTTTGTTTTTATCAATAGCAATTCTAACTCTTAAATCACCGTCATTTTCATAAAGATCAGATTGTGATAGTGCTTTAAAACGTAATTTATCCGCTGCATCAGATGCGTTTGAAATCAGCTCGCGTAGAACGATTTCTTTATTGGAATAAAGAGAATGGATCATCAATTGCAATAACTGTTTTACTTCTGATTGAAATCCAAGAGTTTCTTGTCCTTTCATACTCATTAAATAGCCTCAATTTTAAAATAATTTTATTAGGTTGAATGGTTATGAAACTCAGATGGGGATATAACTTGAAAATTTCAAGTTCAGCGTCGTGAAAAGCGTGCTTGATAGCCGATATGATTAACTTTTTCACAAAAAAATAAGCAGAGTCTTTAACCTCTGCATATATTTATTTTATATTACGCTTATACTATCAATAATTAATTTTCTGACGGCCAATAATTGAATGTGATAGCGTGGTTCCGTCAACCATTTCAAGCTCACCATCAACATGAATGCCATGAGCAATACGACTGGCCATCACCCCATATTGAGCACATATACCAGCAATATAATTAGCGGTTGCTTCCCCTTCAATTGTTGGATTGGTCGCCAGGATCATTTCTGATACCGTCTCAGTCGTGAGTTTATCGGCTAAGCTTTCCAGACCGATATCCTTAGGTCCAATACCATCTAATGGCGACAAATGCCCCATTAAAACAAAATAACGCCCGGCAAACTGTCCTGTTTGTTCAATTGCATAAATATCAGCCGGGCTTTCAACTACACATATTTGGCCAGTTTTTTGACGCCTCGGATTAGTACAAATAGAGCAGTGATCTTTTTCAGTAAATGTTTGACAACCCTGACAATGGCCAATTTCCGACATTGCACGTGTCAATGCCTGAGCCAATTGCATCCCACCACTACGATTGCATTGAAGAAGGTGAAAGCCATACGTTGCGCTGATTTTGGTCCCACACCAGGTAAACAGCGTAGCGCTTCCATTAAAGATTCAAGAAGGGGGACTCGTTTGCATCAAAATGGCATCTTAAAGCCTGGAGGTAATTGCATGCCATTAGATACATTGGCCATTTTTTCTTTTTGGGCTTCTTCTATACGACGCGCAGCATCATTAAATGCAGCAGTAATAAGATCTTCTAACATATCTTTGTCATCTGCCATTAAACTAGGATCAATTTCAATCCGACGACAATTATGCGCGCCATTAATAGTTACTTTAACAAGACCTGCACCCGATTCGCCGGTAACCTCCATGTTAGCAATCTCTTCTTGTACTTTTTGCATCTTTTCTTGCATTTGCTGAGCCTGTTTCATCAGGTTACCCAGCCCAACTTTACCAAACATAATATTCTCTCTTTCTGATCTGTTACAAAAATAGATTTTAACATTGCAATATTATACTTAAAGGTATGCATTCGGCTACACCGGCCGAATACTTTCTTCATCTAACTGCGCGTCAAACAGCGTGCGCAAAGTCTGAATCGTTTTATCCACTATAATAGATTGACGAGCCTGTGCTAGCTTCTCTTCATAAATTACCTGCCGCCATTCCAAAGGTGTTTTGACGGCTGAATTATCATCTTCAATGATAACCAGTTTTATCGGCTGACCATATAACTCACTCAAGGCTTTTGTTAATGTTTTATGCGCCGGTTCAGTATTCAAATGCCGTTGCGTTGAGCGTAAATGTAAACAAATTTCCGTTTCACTTAAGGCTTCCTTATAAGTATTTAACGCAAGTTGTTCAATCAATTTTGGCATTTTTAACTGACAAATTTCTGCTGACCAGTGGTCACGTTCGCAGGCTTCAAACTCAATTTTATTAGCAAGTTCCGGCGTCCTTTCATATTCCAATGCTTGTTTAATATTGCTAGGCGTGGTTACTCGCTCTACTTTTTGTTCAGAAACATTTTGCGGGCGCCATTGATAAGATTTACCCTTTTGATTTTTTTCATTTTTATTAGCTGTTTTGGGCTGATTTAAAACAGATAGCTGATGCTGTGCCGAAACGGTAGCGAACCTTTCTAGCGCCGACATCTCTAGTGGCGTTTTTGTCTTTGGTGATGCTGTTTCAGACTTTTTTAACGGCGCTTTCTCTTGCGCGTTATTTAGCGATGCTTTTGCCTGCAACAATTGCAATGTAGGCGTACTAATTAATTTTTCATCCGATGAGCTTATTGCTTTATTGATGATTTTTTTTTTATCTTTTAAGTTAAGAGAAATATCGACATGATTATCAATATCATTGGTTATAGTAGTTGTTTCAGAGAGACTTGGTGATGACACCAATGGAATTTCAATATCATTAACAGACTTAGGATGAAATGCTAATGCACGTAACAATGTCATCTCAACTCCCATTCGCCTTTCTGGCGCATAGGGAAGCTCTTTACGTCCGATTAACAAGGTTTGATAATAGAGCTGTAAATCC
The DNA here is from genome assembly GCF_900343025.1 of Arsenophonus endosymbiont of Aleurodicus floccissimus. Taxonomy (GTDB): domain Bacteria; phylum Pseudomonadota; class Gammaproteobacteria; order Enterobacterales; family Enterobacteriaceae; genus Arsenophonus. Next base: position 142,030 of record NZ_OUND01000004.1, read on the forward strand.
GTTGGCGTAATCAAGCGCGCAAGTAAACGTAGACGATCGTCTATAGGTGATCCAGTATCTTGCATCTCCACAGGTAAAAGCTGGATCATCGCAATACGATGAATTAATGATAACATTTCAATCAATACGCTTTCCCAGTCACCACCTCGCAAAGCAATATCTTCTACTAAAGCCATCATTTTTGGACCATCAGCATGAACAATTGCTTCAATGATCGCTAGCGGCTGTTCATCATCTAATATGCCTAGCATTTGGCTAACTGAATCTGCCGATACTTGCCCTTGCCCCATAGCAATAGCTTGATCGGTTAAACTTAATGCATCACGTAAACTACCTTCGGCAGCTCTAGCGATTAATTGGCAGGCACGTTTATCACTCGATATTTGCTCAGCCGCTAAAATGCGTTCAAGTTGACTGCTTATTTGGTCAATATCAAGTGATCTTAAATGAAATTGAAGACAACGTGATAAAACCGTTATCGGTAATTTCTGTGGATCTGTCGTTGCTAATAGAAATTTTACATGTTCTGGTGGTTCTTCTAGCGTCTTGAGTAAAGCATTAAAGCTATGACGAGATAGCATATGTACTTCGTCGATTAAGTACACTTTAAATCGACCGCGTGCCGGTGCATACTGGACATTATCTAGTAGCTCGCGGGTATCCTCAACTTTAGTGCGCGAAGCGGCATCAATTTCAATCAAATCAACAAATCGCCCATCCGCTATCTCTAGGCAGTTAGCACATTTACCACAAGGGTTTTGGCTTATCCCTACCTCACAGTTAAGCCCTTTCGCAAATAGCCGCGCAATGGTCGTTTTTCCAACTCCACGTGTACCAGAAAATAAGTAGGCATGATGGAGCCGCTGCTGTTGCAAACCATTTGCCAGCGCGGTCAAAACATGTTGTTGCCCAACAACATAGGTAAATGTTTGTGGGCGCCATTTACGGGCAAGTACCTGGTAGCTCATGATTCCTATTAGACGTTAAGTATATAGATTCGCCAACATATCGCTGTTCGCTAGTCAGCACATTTTGCGCATTAACTGCCTAGGAATTAAAGCAAATTAAAACAATTGACCCCTTGCTTTTTTAAACGTTCGATACCACCTAAGTCAGGCAAACAGATAATAAATGCTGCTTCATTAACTTTACCACCAAGCTGCCGTATCAAGCGTACTATCGCTTCAATCGTTCCACCTGTAGCGAGTAAATCATCAACAACTAAAACACTGTATTTGGCTGAAATACTTTCTTTATGGATCTCTAGTGCATCGGTACCATATTCTAGCTCATATTTTTGTCGTAATGTGGCGCGCGGCAATTTTCCTTCTTTACGTACTGGTACAAATACTACACCTAAACGCAAAGCAAGCGGCGCCCCAAATAAAAATCCTCTCGCTTCAGTGCCAACAATTTTAGTAATATCTTTATTTTTATAACGCTCAACGAGTAGATCAATTGTGGCCTGATAAGCGTCCGGATTATCCAATAAGGTTGTAATATCACGAGATAATACGCCTGGTATTGGATAATCAGGAATTGTTTCAATACTATCTTTTATAAATTGTATTTTTTTCATTAACCATCATAATTATCATCATAGACAAAATAATCAAATGCTACAATCTATGAAAACTACTATAAAAAAGCAATAACTAGCTTATCAATATGCGCGTTTTTACTGTAAGAAGTCAAATCGCAATTACATATTTTATTATTATGGCTTAATATATGAAAACACAAAAGTTGCTAAACGCGCTTGAAGAGCAAATTGAAGCATTGGCAGAAAAAATAAAACCAATTGCACACTCTTCTTTTATAACATTACGTTTTGATCAAAAATTATTTCATCGAAAAAGCCATCAATTAAGCGAATGTTTATTTAAAATCAAGCAACATTTTAATCAATTAAAACATGCAATTATCACGTCTCGTTCAGAACAGGTTACTTTTTTGACAGAAAAAATTATTGCCCAAATTGGCGCTATAACACGAGAATCTGCAACCCAAACTTTAAGGGAACAAGAAAGCTAAAATAGCCAAAAAGAAAAAACCATAGATCTTTACGAGCGTTTAGTTCAACACCAAGATTATGAACGTCGCCTAATCGCAATCATAAATGATCGAGAGCAACAATTAGATAAACAACAGTCATACGTTGCTTGCCAGAAGCTGCAACAAGAAATAGCTGCATTAACTGGAAGATTAGTGAGATACCGTCAGGCTCTTTCACGCATAGAAAGGGCAATTGAACACTATGAAAATCAAAGTATTGAATAAAAAATAATATAGGTGATATTTAATGAATTTAGAGAATGCTGCAATAGAAATCCAAGTTGCCATTGATTTAGTTTATATTCTAGAAATTAATCAAATAGAACCCACTACCGCACTGAAAGCACTTGATATTGTAAAAAAAGATTATGAGAATAAAGAAGCCATTTTATTACTTGCCAATGCAACGAAAAAGCGTTGATAAAAATAATTCAATGATTATTCCACAACATTATCTCGATTATTTTTATACTGCTGTTTCGATCGCTTTTCATCACCTAGCGTACGCTCAACTTCTTTCACAGAATCACCTTTGCTATTATGAAGGTGAACTTCTAACTGATTAAAAGCAATATTGATATTTTGTTCTCGACATAAGCGATCAATCAGTCGATTAACTTCGTCCAAGGTTGTGCTTTTATCCGTTATCTGGCGAACATAAAAACGTAATTCATGGTTAAGAGTACTGTCGCCAAAATCAGTAAAAAATACTAATGGCGCAGGATCTGACATGATCTTATTATTACTTTGCGCTGCCTGTAATAAAATCGCCTTCACTTTATCAAGATCAGAACCATAAGCAACGCCTAGCTTGATAATAATACGGGTTATAGTATCTGTTAACGACCAATTTATTAAACGTTCAGTCACAAATGCTTTGTTGGGAATAATGACTTCTTTGCGATCAAAATCAGTTATGGTGGTTGCTCGAATACGAATTTTACTCACTGTGCCTGAAAAATTACCAATCGTAACGGTATCACCAATTCTGACCGGCCGTTCAAACAGAATAATAATACCCGAAACAAAGTTGGCAAAAATTTCTTGTAGACCAAAACCTAATCCAAACGTTAATGCTGCCGCTAGCCACTGTAGCTTGTTCCAGGTAACACCTAAGATTGCTAATACAATAATTGTACCAATACCGATGATAATATAGGTCAGCATCGTGGTGATCGCATCGCTTGATCCCTGCCGAAACTTAAGCAGGGACAATACTAAAACCTCTAACAAATCTGGTAGATTTCGCGTCATCACTAAAGCGACAATAAAAATAATAATTGCCAAAATTAAATCAGCTAGGATAACTGCTTGTAAAGTATGACTAGCCTCATTTTATACATTCGTATGCTAAAGTTGGATACCATCTAAAAATGAGAAAATAGTAATGAAATCTGACCATATCCAATAAAAAACGACGATAAAGATCAAAAACAGTACCATGCTGGTTAAACGTAGAGATTGTTGACTAATCAATTCAATTGACATTGGTGGTTCAGTGATCGGTTCGTTTTCTTGTTCTTCTCGTGTCATATTATGACGGCGCCCTAACGCCCTTTTATAAGCAAGCTTGCGCGCTGCAATCGATAATCCACGAATACAACTATGGTAAATAATATACCAAAGGAGTAATAAGTAGAGACTATCAATCCAACGACTTGAAAGCGGAAGAGTCGTGTAATAATAACCAACCATCATTAAACCAATTAGCACTAATGGAGAAAAAGCCAATATGGTAATAACAATAGTGCGAGTTAAATGCCCACCTTTTAGTTGCCAGATCCGACGGCAAAACGGTAAAGTAAATAGAAAAACTAAAAACAGGAATATTAGAACAATCAATTGTCCGATGACATCATCCGCAAACCTCAAAGGATACATGACGCCATAACTTGACCAATAAATCAACACGACCAATGGCAACATCAAATTCATCAAATGTTGGCGTAACTAGCTAGTGTCTTTTTTAGCAATTAAAAAATGATTTTCTGCAATACCATCAGGCTTAAGAATATTAATACACCAGCTAAATAAAACCCAAAATAAAGCTAATTGCAGGACAAAACTCCAAACAAAATCACCATGAGGATTACCTGTTTTTAAAAACCAATAACCGACAACGAGTACAATAAAAGCACCAGGAAACGTCATCATTAGGGTTAAAATTAACGCTACAGGGGTATGTAATTGACTACCTTTTTTAAAGACTCTAACTTCCTTCATTGATTTCTTTTAAACGCTGTTTAAACTTGCGATTCATCCAAAAAAAGAACACACAAGCCAACAAAAGGGGAATAGTGACAACAGAGGAGTTAATTAATCCTTTCACTATGCTAATTAATGGTAATTTAAAATTAAAAGTGGTAATTTCTGCTTTCGCCGCACCAGGAAAAGAAGTTAGCCAAGTCAGATCAATCGGTTTATTACTATTTACCCAAAAAATTTGCTGAGCTAATGTCTGTTCTAAAGAATCAATGACACCTAGTAATTGCTGTTGATCTAACTGTAAATTAATCGCCTGGGAAATCTGATTACCCAGTTGAATATTTAACTGATCTAAAAGGTCACGGCGTATATCAATCAGTGACTCCAAAGCCCGCCAGACTTCCTTCGAAAGTCGCATGGTCTTAGTCTTATCTACCATTGAATCATTTATTGTATCGGCCAACTTATTAATAATAATTAGAAGACTGATATAACTGATCAGGTTCTTGGTTAATATCAAGCTTGCTCCAGCCATAAATCGGCAATTATGGTGGGCAGATTTTTTGTCAGTATATTCGGTGGAAAATTAATCTGTTTTTGAAAAAGGATGCGTGCAAGTAATAGACTACCTAGCAAAACAGTAATTTGCTCTTTGAAATTACTCTCTACTTGTATGGCTCTTTCTAGCCAAGATTTACCCCTTATTCCCTTTTTTACTAATTGGTTACTATCTTGGGTTACTGAGTCAAACGTTCACTCAGTGCTTTATTAATCGCTTTTTCATGTTTAATTACCGGATATTCTTCGACTTACTGACTATTTATCATTGAGCGTTGCACTTCTTTAGCGGTTTCCTCAGAATAATTTAAGCGTTTATTATTAATAGCAGCCTGAATATATTGTATATCACTTTGAATTAACTCAAGATAAGTTGCTGTATAATCCTGTTGTTTCTGTAGCGCATCCTATAATTGAGTATTAGCTTGTAATGCATGTTGTTGAAATTTATTCTGCTGCTGCAAATATAATTGTTCCACTTGTAATAATACTTGCAAAGAGGGCATAATATCTTCACATTAGAAGAAAAATCATTATTTAGTTGGTAACGAATATCTTGTAGCCGTTGAGCGTTTCCTAGCATAATATTCATTGCCCGCTCTAACTGGGTTTGTAATGCAACCAAGTTATTATTAATATTGCCCATATTTTCTTGCTGATTTTGTAACATTTCTAATTTATTTTTTAATTGGCTCTTGAGTTGCGATAACAATAAATGCTGATATTCAGTTTTAATCGGCTCATTTTGTTGTTGATCACGTTTAATTTTAGCTAAATTATCAAGTGCATATCGGGCTTCTCTTGGCGCTTGCATCACTCTCTTTTGTATTAGTTCAGTTTGTTTTTCTAATCCAGCTAATTCATCATAGAATTGGATAGCTTTTTTATAGTCAGATAAAGCTAGCGTTTCATACGCAGTTAAATTGCTACGATTATTTAAGGCATTTAATTGGTTTTGAATAGTTTGCCTTGGAGTTATATTGGTTAAGGTAGCACTCTCAACTAACGTTGTATTAAAAAGAAAGAATAAGCCACAAGATAAGGACAATAAAGAAACTAACCACTGGTAATATGCTCTGCTTTGCAACCTTCGACTAAATGAAAATATAGTAGTATCGACTAAGTTAGATTAAAAATAAGAAAACAGTTAAAAATCTCTCCTTAGGATTTCTTTCCTTGCCTCAAATATTATTATATCTAAAAAGTTAAAACTTTATTGGCTACTAATGTCCACTGAGCTAACTCTACCAAAGTGCCGATGCTGACCCCTTTAATTAACAGTAATTCACTGATACCTCGTGCATCAGTACAAGTCTTACATAATTTTATTTCCACTTGCTGTGCAAGCAAGATTTCTAACATCTGTTTTAAATTATAACCATCAATTGGCTTTTGATTATCAAGACCTGCAACAACCGCATCAGACATTAAAAAAATTTTCATTTCAATTGTCGCTGCCTGTTCCTTAACTGCAATCGCCAAACGTAGCGCATTAAAAAGATTTTCATCACCATAAGCTGCACCATTAGCAATAATCAAAAATAGGTTTTTTATAACATCGAATCCTCCGTAATTATGTAATAAAACATTTCAATTGTTTCTTATTGATGGACTGTATTTCATCATATCAATCATCGTATCCACATAACGAATCGCATTTTCTTTGATACTAAAACTATCTGGTACACATAACCAATTTTCAAACAGGCCAGTAATTGCTGCGCACTGGGCATCGATATTGACAGACAACTGTTTTTTTTCCACACAGGCACTTAACAGAGTAACTAATCGTTGATGGTTAATCATATAAATTTCACGCCGTAATTCAGCAAACTGAGCTATTTCACCGATCAATTCACATTTATGAAAAAATCTCTCAGTTAGCTCCCTGTTTTTAGTATCGTCAAAAAAAAGTAAATAAAATATAATGTAATAATTTTCTCAATACAAGAAAGTGGATCATTGGGGTATTTAAACTGATACTTTTTCTGAGTTTCAGCTATTTGTTCATCAGTAAATTTACAAGCTTCAGAGAAAAGATCCAATTTATTTTTAAAATGCCAATAAATAACACCACGAGTTACACCTGCAACCTCTGCTATGCTATATTAGACAATGAAGTAGATGAAACACCATACTTAGAAAATGTTCTAATTGCTGCATCAATTATTTTTTGGCGAGTTATTTTCGCTTGTTGATTAGTTTTTCGTGTCATTTTAACTTACTTTCTTCTTATTGAAGTAAATTTACAAACATTCATGTATGTTATGTGCAATAAAATAGGAGATTTATAACATAATAATTCACTAAGTTTCAGATTTGAAATTGATATTTGAATATTGAGGTTTATTTATGCAAAAAAACAGAGGGGTCTTACCTCTAGTAATATTACTACTCTCAAGCTGTTTGATCTTGACAGCATGTGGCGATAATTCCCAGCAAGGTAATATTGCACCTCCAACACCTGAAGTTGGTGTCGTAACATTGGAAGTAAAGCCATTGACAGTTACAACTGAACTGCCTGGCCGTACTAACGCTTTTCGTATTGCCGAGGTAAGACCTCAAGTAGAGGGTATTATATTAAAAAGAAATTATAAAGAAGGTAGTGATGTTGAAGCTGGTGCTTCTTTATATCAAATAGATCCTGCAACCTATAAAGCAAGTTATGACAGCACAAAAGCTAATTTAGCAAAAGCAAAAGCAAAAGCAGAAATTACTCGTTTAACTGTAAGTCGTTATAAGCCTCTATTAGGAACAAATTACATCAGTAAACAAGAGTATGATACTGCAAACGCTAATTATGCTCAGTCATTAGCTTCTCTTAAGGCTGCTGAGGCGGCAGTTGAAACCGCGCGTATCAATCTTGATTATACCAAAGTAGCTGCGCCTATTTCAGGCCGTTCCGGTAAATCCAGCGGCTCAGAAGGTGCATTAGTCACGACCGGGCAAACTACACCGCTAACAACCATTCAACAGTTAGACCCTATCTATGTTGATGTTACCCAATCTAGTGACGATTATTTGTGTTTAAAAAATGAGATTGCTAGCGGCAATTTATCTAAAGAATCACAGCAAGCACCTGTTAGTTTAAAAATGAATAATGGTGAAGTTTATGCACAAAAAGGTGTTCTTCAATTTTCCGATGTAACGGTTGATGAAAGTACGGGCTCTATCACGATGCGGGCTATTTTCCCAAATCCAGAAAAACAATTACTGCCTGGTATGTTTGTTCGTGCTGTTTTAGAAGAAGGCGTGAAAAAAAATACGATCTTAGTGCCACAACAAGGTGTAAGTCGGACACCTCGTGGTGAAGCCCAAGTGATGATTGTTAATACCAATAATGAAGTCGAAACCCGTACGGTAATTACTGCGCAAGCAATTGGTAATCAATGGCTAATAGCTAAAGGACTAAAAGCTGGAGAGCGCGTCATTGTTATTGGGCTACAAAAAGTCAAGCCTGGCATGAAAGTAGTAGCTAAAGAAACATCATTAACTCCAAATACAACCGTAAAATAAATTTTCTCTGCAAAAGTCTTAAATTAAGAGAGTCGATAATTAATGCCTCAGTTTTTTATAGAACGGCCAATATTCGCGTGGGTAATAGCTATTATTACCATGCTTGCTGGTCTATTGGCAATTATCAAATTACCGGTGGCGCAATATCCAACCATTGCACCACCTGCTATATCGGTTTCAGCAACCTATCCTGGAGCTGACGGCACCACAGTACAAAATACCATTACTCAAGTTATCGAACAGAATATGAATGGGATTGATAATCTAGTTTATATGTCGTCAACTAGTGATGCAATGGGTAACATGTCTCTGACACTTACCTTTGAAGCAGGAACAGATCCCGATATTGCACAAGTACAGGTACAAAATAAATTACAATTGGCAATGCCATTGCTACCCCAAGAAGTACAGCAGCAAGGCATCCATGTTAATAAATCTACCGGTTCTTTCTTGATGCTAGTCGCTTTTATTTCTAAAGATGGCTTTATGAACCAAGAGGATATCGCTGATTATGTTAACTCTCACATTAAAGATCCTATCAGTCGAGTAAAAGGGGTTGGTGAAACCCAGTTGTTTGGCACTCAGTACGCTATGCGGATCTGGTTAGATCCAGATAAACTTGTTAAATACAATATGGCCACTCAGGATGTTATCAATGCCATAAAAATTCAAAACAACCAAGTTGCCGCCGGTCAGCTAGGTGGCACACCACCGATCACAGGCCAACGACTGAATGTTTCGATTATTGCTCAAACGCGGCTAAATAATGCCGAACAATTTACAAATATCCTGTTACGCGTTAATCCGGATAGTTCTCAGGTTCGTTTAAAAGATGTTGCTGTCGTTGAGTTAGGTGCGGAAAATTATAGCATCAAAGCAAAATATAATGGTACGGCGTCAGGCGGTATTGGTATCAAATTGGCTACCAGCGCTAATGCCTTAGATACCGCAAAAGCCGTACGTGCTACGCTCGCTGAAATGGAGCTGTTTTTCCCTACGGATTAGAGATTGTTTACCCTTATCGACACCACGCCGTTTGTAAAAATTTCAATTAACGAAGTAGTGAAAACGCTGATCGAAGCTATCATGCTAGTCGTCGTTGTTATGTACTTATTCCTGCAAAACTTCCGTGCAACCTTGATCCCAACGATCGCAGTTCCTGTTGTTTTGCTTAGTACATTCGCTATTTTGTCTGCGATGGGTTATTCAATCAACACGCTTACCATGTTTGCAATGGTGCTCTCTATCGGACTCTTAGTCGATGATGCGATTGTGGTAGTAGAAAACGTCGAACGTGTAATGCAAGAAGAAGGATTATCACCTAAAGAAGCTACCAAAAAATCGATTGGGCAAATTCAAGGTGCACTTGTCGGTATAGCCTTAGTATTATCGGCGGTATTTATCCCTATGGCTTTTTTTGGTGGCTCAACGGGCGCAATATATCGTCAATTCTCGATTACTATTGTCGCATCAATGGTGCTCTCCGTTCTGGTCGCGTTGATCCTAACTCCTGCCCTGTGCGCCACAATATTAAAACCTATCTCTAAAGTTAGTCACGGTAAACAGACTGACTTTTTAGGTTGGTTTAACCGTACATTTGAAAAAAGCGCGCATCACTATACCAATAGTATTGGCCATATGCTTAGAGACACAGGCCGTTACCTGGTTATTTATGTTATATTAGTTGCCGGTATGGCATTTTTGTTCCTAAAGTTGCCCTTTTCATTTCTTCCCGAGGAAGATCAAGGGGTACTTTTGACTATGGTTCAGCTACCACCTGGTTCAACCCAGGAACAAACTGTCGCAGTGCTTCATGATATTGACCAATATTATCGCACCAAAGAAAAAGCGAATGTTAAATCTGTCTTTACCGTAAGTGGCTTTGGCTTCGCAGGACAGGGACAAAACATGGGGCTTACTTTCGTCGTACTACAAGATTGGAAAGAACGTCATAGTGCTGAAAGCCATGTTTCTCAAATTATTAATCGTGCCAATCTTGCCTTTTCAAAAATACAAGAAGCTATCATCTTCTCTGTCAATATCCCTGCTATACCTGAACTAGGTACTGCCAGTGGTTTTGATTATGAATTTGTCGATCAGGGTAACTTAGGCCATGAGAAATTAATGGCTGCTCGTAATCAACTACTAGGACTTATCGCTCAACATCCTGATATATTGCAAAATGTTCGTCCTAACGGGCAAGATGATACTTCTCAATATCGTTTTTATATTGATCAACAGAAAGCGGAAGCATTAGGTGTTTCTATCAATGATATTAATGCAACTTTAAGTACCATGTTTGGCGGCATCTATGTAAATGACTTTATTGATCGTGAACGCGTTAAAAAAGTTTATGTACAAGCCAATGCCCCATTCCGGATGTTGCCCGCTGATATTGAAAAACTTTATGTACGCAATAATCAAGGGAAAATGGTACCTTTCTCTGCATTGATTGATCATAGCAAAGATCCATGGCTATATGGTTCAGCACGTCTGGAACGCTACAATGGTTTACCTGCAATGGAAATTCAAGGTTCTGTGGCACCGGGGAAAAGTACCGGTGATGCCATGTTATTAATGGAGCAACTTACTGAAAAATTACCTCAAGGTATTGGTTATGAATGGACCGCGGTATGTCTTACCAAGAACGTCTTTCTAGTAATCAAGCACCCGCTTTATATGTAATTTCTCTTATTGTCGTCTTTCTCTGTTTAGCCAGTTTATATGAAAGTTGGTTAATTCCTTTTTCTGTTATGCTAGTTGTACAATTAGGGGTTATTGGGGCATTACTCTTCACTTCAATTCGGGGATTAGAAAATGACGTTTACTTTAAAGTAGGTTTATTAACAACTATTGGTCTATCTGCCAAAAATGCCATTTTAATTGTTGAGTTTGCTAAAGACTTAATGGAAAAAGAAGAAAAAGGATTGATTGAAGCAACACTAGATGCTGTCAGAATGCGTTTACAACCTATCTTAATGACATCATTAGCATTCATGCTTGGCGTTTTACCGCTCGTTATCAGTAACGGCGCAGGTTCAGGCGCGCAAAACTCTGTAGGTACCGGTGTACTTGGAGGAATGATTGCTGCAACCACATTAGCAATCTATTTCGTTCCAGTATTTTTTGTCGTTATACGTAGACGTTTCACAAATAAATATTAGCTTAGTTAGATTATTAGTAATATCTCCCTTAAAAGGCCAGATATTCTGGCCTTTTAAGTAAACATGTTTTTAAATAAATGAAAAATAACTCTAAATATATGACTAGAACTTATTTTTTAATAATAAAAATAAATAATAATAAAATAACACAGTAATACTGTAACTTTTTGTATATATTTGATATTTTGCTCTAGATTAGTTCGTTGATTAACATCATATAACAAAAAACTTTATACAGAGATAGTGACTTATGCGATAATAGTGCTATATTAATATCCAGTAGGAGGTTTGTTTGCTTTACTTTTGCTATACTCACACAAGTATAAATTATCTACATTCTTCTGATTGTTTATCGACACCCATTTATAATCTTGGTAATAATCATAATTAATAGTGTTTTGATTTTACAAAAAATAAAACAATATATTAATTCAATGGTAATTTCTTCATCTTTAGCAGTATTATAACAATAAAAATGAGTAATAACTCGTAATCTGTGGTTTAAATGGAGGTAATTATGGATGAGTACTCACCAAGGAGTTATGATATCTTAGTGCTAAAGTATTTATGTGATTCTCTATATCGTGAAGCGATGTTAACTTTGCATAAGACAAAAACCCATTAGAAAAATAATCTTGTTTCCGATCAAAGCGTTAAACTTAATGTATTAATTGATCATATCACAGATTTTATTGGTCAATTTAAATTAAAATATCCGAATAACGTAAACCTTTTGACGAATATTTGGATGAAACTTATAACCTATTTGGTAAACCTGTAATGAGCCTAACAGATATTTCTGATTGGCAAAAAATGAATGAGCATTTGGCTGAAATATTAACAAATGATATAAAATATTCATTAAGTAACACTTGACGCAACAGCCAATAACATTCATATTTTATACATCTATAATTTAAAGAAAGAAAATTATGACTAAAATTGACTATCTGAGGCGCTTAAGAAAATGTACGACTATCGAAACATTGGAGCGCGTAATCGAAAAAAAAAATATGAATTATCTGAAGACGAACTTGAATTATTTTATTCTGCCGCAGACCATAGGTTAGCAGAGCTCACAATGAATAAACTTTATGACAAAATTCCTTCGTCAGTTTGGAAACATGTTCGTTAATAAATAAGTCTTTTCTTTATCAGATAGGATATGTTTATAATTTTAGCCAATAGCCATTATTGGCTTTTATTAATAACTATATAACTTAAAATATTCATTCATTGCACGGATAATTATATCGTTGTGTTGCTTACGTTATTAGATTAAACAATGAACCATATTTATATTTTCACTTAATCAAAAAATAACCCTATAATTATACTCACTCAACCATAACTCTTTTTCATTAATAAAAACCATGCTTAAACAATAACTATTTATAAAAAAAATCAATGCAATGCTATTTATTTTTTAATTAATAATTCAATTGCATCATTAATCAAAATTCATAATTTTACATAATCTTATTTTTCTATAAAAACTTAACCAAAAACAAGCCTTTAGATTAAAATGAAAATTCATCAAATTAATTGAAATTTTTTCTCTAGGTAAAAAACCAACCGTATTGAATTAATTTAGCAATTTTCAACATAAAAACAATTTTTGTTAACTGGATTAATTTTATCTAAAAAAGTATAAATATCTTAGAAGTGTTAAACTGGCGGAGTCCTGTCAGCGGCATCATCCCGGCACATACACACCTTGCTATGGCTGCTTCTTTCAAGACCTGACCAACTTAACAAGTTATCATTGCGGGAGAACCAACAGGACCCCATTGAATGTCTCTATATGAACAATAGAGGCACGCATTATGCACTATTCATACTCAAATAGCAAGAAAACAGAAATCAAGTGTTGTTTTCTTATTCAAATAGATACTATTAAACATACAAATAGTTTAATAGTATATAAAAAATAATAAAAAAGATTAAAATTAACCTTATTTACAACAAAATAAGTATATAATATTAATTTACCAATCTTCGCGAAGCGATGAAAAAACAATTTTCAACATGAAATGTAAAAATATTTACATAAAAAATCCACAAATAAGTAAGAATGAAATAGAAAAAAGATTAATTAACCACATCTAGATGTTCTACGCTATCAGTATGTAATAAATTACCAATTTGTTGCAATTGGTACATCTGAGTATTATGTTTGCCTTGCTCAACAATTTTTCCACGATGCAAAATAAAAATTTTATCCGCGTCAATAAATAACGGTAGAAAGTCGATGAGCAATAACGATTAATGTTGTCTGCCGACGAATTAACTGTAAAACTTTTTGGATCGCTCTCTCAGTTCCCGAATCAACATTGGCCGTTGCTTCATCCAATATTAAAATTTTCGTCGTTCGTACTAAAGCACGCGCTAATGCCAATAATTGCTTCTGCCCCGCAGATAGCATGTTACCTTGCTCACTTAACAAAGTATTTAAGCCATCAGGCAATTTATATACCCAATCAACAAGCTTTACAGTTGCCAAAATATGCTAAACCTTCTGTTCTGAAATTTTTCTTCCCAGAGCGATATTGTCAAACAAAGTCGTTGCTAAAATAACCGGCTCTTGTTGCACTATAGTAATAGAATTACGCAACACTTGGTGAGAAAGTGAGGATAACGGGCATCCATCGAGTAATATTTGTCCTTTTTGCCATGGATAGAATCCCATTAATAAGTTAGTAATCGTGCTTTTTCCACTACCTGTATGCCCAACTAATGCGACAAATTCGTTATCCTCTATCTGTAGATCAATATCGTACAATACATATTTATCATCACGATAAGCAAAGAAAGCTTTTTCATATCCACGCGCCCTGACAATAAAGGTAATTGATCACAGCCATAACATTGTCGAGGTCTATTTATCAATTCAAAAATTCTTTCTCCTGAAACTACCGCTTGTTGTAATACAGATTGTTGTGAGGTTAATTTAATTAATGGCTCATTTAAACGCCAAAGATAATTAATAAACGCATACAATACTCCAACACCAATAACATCTATTCCCTTAAATCCAAATAATGGAATTAATCCGCAAAGAGTTAGTGCAGAAAATAAATTCAATAGTGGGCGTAAAAGAATACTATCTAACTTTAATGCCTGCATCCTGGCCATATAGTGCTGGCCGATTTACTGCTAACATTTTCTCACTAAATCAGGCTCGCTGCCTAAATTGTTGAATAATAGTCATTCCGTTAATTATCTCATTAAAACTATCGTTAATATCAGCTAGGTAAGTACGTACTCGACGAACAATTGGTGTACTTAAACGTTGATAAATTACCATGATCAAAAATACTACAGGGAAAATTAAGCTAGCAACAATTGCCATTCTCCACTCTAAAAAAACATCGCTACTAACATGGTAATAATTAGCGCTATACTACGAAATATATTCGGAATAACAGTTACAAATAGGTCCTTAACCACTTCAGTATCATTTGTCACTCGTGAAATAAGTTGTCCTACTGGTTATATCAAAATACTCAATGGCTGCCTGATAGAGTGGCACTCATCACATCTGTATGTAATGTTTGAACAACTCCGTTAGCTGCTTGATTAAATAAGATTGTTTGATAATAGTGTGAAATGGCAGCAATAATTTATGATGCAAAAAAATTATTATTAATATGAGCGTGCTTTTCAACGGCATGTAGCCTTTTGCTAAAATATTATCAATAAAGTAACTCACCCAAAGTGGCCCACAAATTTCTGCCCCAGCTGCTATCCAAGATATCAAAACGGTAATAATTATCGGTTTACGAAATGAATTTCCATAAATTAATAAGCGTTTTAAAGATGGCCATAAACGACGATGATTATTCATGCTCATTTTCCAATGAAGCTTCAATTTGCTGATAGCTATGCATATCTCGATACCAACCCAGGTTTTGCAATTAATTGCTGATGAGTACCTTGAGATAAGATAGTACATTGCTGCAATACAAGTATCTGATCTGAATCCACTAATGCAGACAATCGGTGGGCACTAATGATGATAGTATAATACCCTTGCCACTAGCGTAAATTTTTTAAAATTCTATTTTCAGTCTTTCCATCTACCCCAGACAAAGCATCGTCTAATATCAAAATTTCAGTATTTAATAATAGTGCTCTTGCTATAGAAATACGTTGTTTTTGTCCACCAGACAACATAATGCCACGCTCACCAACTTGTGTGTTATACCCATTAGATAAACGTAAAATATCTTCATGTACATCAGCTAGTCTTGCCGCTTCCTCTATTTCTGTTTGGCTAGCAGTCGGTTTACCTAAAGCGATGTTACCCGCTATGGTATCGGAAAATAGAAATGGTATTTGGTTCACAACTGCCAGTCTGGCATACCATTCTCCCTGCTAAATATTAGTCAGAGAAATAGATTGGAATAAAATTTCACCATCAATAACATCAAAATGACGCTGTAATAATGATAATAATGTTGTTTTTCCTGCCCCGGTTGGACACAAATTCCAACTAATTGCCCTGGCTGTATATGAAATACAATATTATGTAAGGAAGATATTACCGCACCTGGATAATTAAATTGCCGAATATTCATCTTCAATTGACCAACTCTTTGCTATAAACACTGTTTTCCATCAATAATTGATGGGCGTTATTCAAATAAAACACAAATCCTACTATACGTAGCGCTTCCACGCTCAACAATATTAAACATCCAAGCAAGTGCTAACATCGGCCATATCATAAGTCCTAAATACATAACAAAACTGGTCAAATCGTCTAATGTCATTTTATTATGCAAAGCCATCCAGCTAGCGCCAAAAAATTTGCAGCACTTATCGCAATATAGATTGTAGGGTCAAATTTCGCATCAACTTTAGCAACATACATATTTTTACGTCCAGCTTCTAATGCGGCAATCTCAAACTGATGGGATTGGTGATCTTCAATACCAAACGCTTTAATCATACGGATAGTAGTTAAATTTTCCTGGGCATGGTTATTGAGAGAAGAAAATGTCGCTTGAGCAGATTTAAAGCGTGTATGCAGTTGCTCGCCATATCGCTTAATAATGACTGCTATGATTGGCATTGGTAGCAATGAAAACAGGGTCAGTTGCCAACTAATCTCTATGCTCATGACAATTAACACAGCACAACCCATTACCAAAGAATCGACTAGTGTCAGGACACCTTCTCCCGCCGCAAAGACAACTCGATCAACGTCATTTGTTGTACGTGAAATAAGATCGCCTACTTGATGTCGTAAATAAAACTCGGACGTTTGGCGACTAAATTGTTGATAAAATTTTTGTCTTAACTGTACAGCTAATTTATAAGAAGCTCCAAATATAACGCAATCCATAAATAATAAATTTAATAAGCACCATCACACTTATCCAGCCTAAAAGTTGTTTAATACTCATGGTTTGCTTACTAATACCATCAATAATAAAGCCAACAAGCCGTGGTGGAATAAGTTGTAACCCAGCAATAAAAATTAATAACATGACAGCACCAAAATACCGGCGCCACTCAGTTAAAAAATACCAACGTAATTGAGAAAATAATCTCACATTTTTTTATCCTGATATTGAAAATTGTGTCAAAAAATATAATAAAATACAGCTCAATAAATTAATCAGATACAAATAAAATTGTGATACATTTTATTTTCTCAATCAAAAATAAAAATGATCAATTCAATTAGCTATATTGTTGATTATATGTTTATAAAAACTATCGTAACCCACCAAATCTCATAATGTTTTATAAAATATTTTTAACAACCTGATTTTATCAGCTTTATAAGCAATGTAATATCAGGATGTATTCAACAAATCATGGCATTTTCATCGTATAATTACATAAAATTAATATGCTACCGATAATAAATAGTCAGAATAAAATAATTCATATTTTATAATTTAAACAAATAATATAATACTATGAATATATCTTCCCAATTAAGGCTATCTAAACTAGATTAAACTCGGTAATATAACGTATCATCTGCACTAGCAAAATTTTTTACTTGTACTTTATCGATGGATAGCATTAAGCATGACGAAACGAGCAGTTATTGTATTTAGTGGCGAACAAGATTCGACCACTTGTCTTATACAAGCAATAAAATAGTATAATGAAGTTCATTGTATCACTTTCAATTATGCTCAACGTCATAGTGCTGAAATTATTGCTGCTCAAAAGATATGCCAGCATTTTAACATCGCAGCACATAAAATACTGGATGTCGGGATTATTAAATGAACTTGCTACCAGTAGCCTAACTCGCGACAACATTCCAATACCTTCCTATGAAAAAAGTATTGAAAGTGAATTACCCAATACTTTCGTTCCTGAACGTAATATTTTATTTCTAACACTTGCCGCTATTTATGCTTACCAAGTTCAAGCGGAGGTGGTTATAACCTGTGTCTGTGAAACAGACTTTTCTGGTTACCCTAATTGTAGGGATGAATTCGTTAAAGCGCTCAATCAAGCTATTTGTCTGGGTATAGCTAAACCAATTCGCTTTGAAACCCCTCTTATGTGGCTAAATAAAGCCGAGACTTGGGCACTAGCCGATTATTACCACTCATTAAAATTAGTACAAAATAAAACCCTTACTTGTTACAATGGTATCATAGGCAATGGTTGTCAACATTGTGCTGCCTGCCCTGCCATCTGCGTGCAGAAAGATTAAAATATTATCTCAATCATCGACAAGTGATCATGTCCTCTTTAAAACAAAAAATGCACCTTAAATAATTTTAAATAGATACTATTTAACGACATTCAAACAATAAGTTAATTTAACTTACAATTAATGCCGCTATATTAATCAATACAGGATACAATAAATTATTTTAATACTTTTGCTTAAATATAATCCTTCACTTCTATTGTATTTTGGTGTAATGAATAAGGAACTGAGATTAATAATTTCCTCTCAGTTTCTATTATGTATCAATAGGTTAATTTCTCACAATTCTTTTCAATAAAATCCAAACCAATACCTGGCACATCTTGAAGATGCTCGATTGACTTAAATTCTCCAAATTTCTTACAATGTAACCACGATTAACTGCGCTTTTTTCAATCCGATCCCCATTTAATTTCTCCGCCAACTCCTCTTCAGATGCAGTATTGATATTAACTTTATCATCCATCAACTGTCGCTTGACTGTTTTATTTATAACTGATTTTGTTCCAGTTTGCGGTTGATCATTA
Source organism: Arsenophonus endosymbiont of Aleurodicus floccissimus (assembly GCF_900343025.1). Classification (GTDB taxonomy): domain Bacteria; phylum Pseudomonadota; class Gammaproteobacteria; order Enterobacterales; family Enterobacteriaceae; genus Arsenophonus. The sequence continues at coordinate 160,746 of NZ_OUND01000004.1, forward strand.
ACTACTTTTAGCTGATCAGATTGGGCAAATGCGGTATGAGAAAATCCTATCGCAAAAATTAAGATCCTAGTTGTATATATTAGTTTCTTTTTTATTATTAGAAACATCTTATAACCTCCTTGTTAATTAGTAAAAATTAATATTTATTACTAAAATTGATATTATATTTTCCTGATGTATACGCATTATGGCCGTTTGCTAAGCAATTCTGTGATAATTTTCTATGAAAAAAAAAGACTTTCTAAGCAATGGATAAGATACAAGAATAAAAAAACATTACGACAATAAAATGATATAACAGCAAGAGGCTGCACTTGTGCAGCCTCTAATTTATGTAATTATATACAATTATGTGGAAGTCGATCGCAAATTACTCAATTCGGCCCAAATCGATTTTAGCCTTATCACGTAAATTCAACATCAGTGATTCCATCATTACATCGCCAAGTATCATTTTATAGCGTTGCGAAAAGACTTTTAATTCATCTTCCGTCGGTTGCCCTTGAGTAACCTTGACCAATTGAATAATCACTAAATTATTTTTGCTATCTTTGCTACTGAGATAAGTCGGTGTATTTTCTTTAGGAATTGGCATCTGAAAAATTTGCTCAGCCAATGAGTCATTTTGATCAAAACGTTTAATAATCTCAGCCTCACCAAAAGTAATACCCTGTTTTGCCAAAGCCGCTTCACCTGTCCCTTGTTTTAATGCGGTCAGCAATTTATTGCCCTCTGCTTCCATCTCTTTTGTAGCTTTATTAAGCTTGACTAATTCAGCTACTGATTTTTTCACCTCATCGAATGGTTGTGTTACCTCTGGTTTATATTTTTCAACTCGAATAACAAACGCACGATCACCATCGACATTAATAACATCTGAGTTAATACCTGTTGGCCCATTTTTATCTAATAAGTTGCCGTTAAAAATAGTATCAGCCACTTTATCAAATCTTATTTCTTCAGGAAGATTATTACGACTAAACCAATCTGTTGTTACCGCTTTAATACCAGTAACTTTTTCAGCTGCTGCTAACGATTCATTATCATCCATCGCCGCGCGACTTGCAGTGTGTTGTAATGAATAAAATGCATTAATCGCTTTTTCATTTTTTAAGCTATCGGCAATCTCAGTTTTTACTGACTGAAAAGGTTTTATTACTTCAGATTTAATATCATCAAGACGAAATATAATATAATTGCTGGCCGATTTTATTACGCCAGAAACCTGCCCTTTTTTAGTTAGATTCGCAGCAATAATTTCACTTGACGTAGAAGTCGCCTCCATCCAACCAAGAGCACCATGATTTGCTGCACTAAATTTATCTGTCGATTTTTCGGCAACTAATTGCTTAAAATCAGCCCCACTAGCCAATTCTTTAGCAACGGAATCGGCTTCTTTTTCTGTTGCCAATTGGATCATGCTGTAATGTTTTTGAGCAGGCTGCGTAAAATTAGCTATATTTTGCTCATAATAGCTTTTCAGCTCTTCATCTTTGACTGCCACATTTTCAGTTTGAGAAGCGGCATCTAACTTAATATAACTAACCTGTACCTGTTCGGGTGAAATAAAACTGTTCTGATGTGTATTATAGTAATCTTGTAACTCTTTATCTGTAACCGTTTGTTTAGATTGATAGTTAGCAAGCGATATAGTTGCTGTTTTCACTTCACGTTGCTGTAAAAGTAACTCAGCATAGGACTTAATTTCTTCAGGTAAGACAAATTCATCTGTCACATACATTTTACTGAGTTGACGGTTAATCAAATTCTGTCGTATTTCTTGGGCAAGATCATCGGCATTAACATTATGTTGAGATAAAATAGCGCGATATTTTTCATTATCAAAATGCCCGTCAGTCTGAAATATCGGCATGTTGTAGATATCTTGCTTAATTTGCTCATCACTCGCCGTTAAACCCAATTGATTTGAATATTGATTAAGCAATGTCACACCAATTAAACGTTCTAAAGCTTGACGACGCAACATCTGGATCCCTTGCTCGCTGCTAGCAATTTCAGCAAATTGATCACCTAGTCGTTCTTGTAATGCTTGCTTTTCTTGCTGAAAAGCTTGCTGTAATTGAACTTGACTAATTGCTGTGCCATTCACTTTCGCCGCGTGATTACTTGAACCGCCAATCAGGTAACCATCAACGCCGGTAAGCACAAAAGATAGGATAATAATCACAAATACTATTTTTAGCACAGGACTATTCGCCGCCGTGCGTAGGTTGTCCATCATAAAGAGGCTACTCTCCGTTTTAGTCAAAGTAAATAGACGCATAATACGCTATTTTAGCCTAAAAGAAAAAAGCGCATCACTTTTATGATGCGCTCGATCCTAATTTACTAAAACAATTGATTCGATTTTAGTTTATCCGTTAATAGTATGCCGCAATTCTTATTTTTTCTTGTGGCCGTTAACCGTATCTTTTAATCCTTGACCAGCTTTAAATGACGGTACCTTTGCCGCAGCTATCTTAATGGCCTTGCCTGTTTGAGGATTACGTCCAGTACGTGCTGGACGATTTTTAACTTCAAAAGAGCCAAAGCCTATTAACTGAACTTTATCTCCTTTTTTAAGAGTTTGAGATACAATTTTAAGAAATACATTTAAAACGCTCTCAGAAACTGATTTAGCAGCCTTTGACTCTTTAGCAATTTTTTCTATTAGCTCTTTCTTTTTCACGCTTATCATCCCCATTTTATTAATTATGTATTAAACAAACATATTGCTAACGGTTCACAAAAAGATGACACCGTCGTATCAATACTACAAAAGTATGGCAAGAAAACATATTACAGCCAAATAATTATAGATTTGTTTACTTAAATTATTTAGTGGATAAAAAAACTGATAAATCATTTAAGATTTATCAGTTTTAAGTTTATATTAAATTTTTAATTTAAATCAATGCATTAAGAGCATTTCTTAGTCACTATTTCCATCCCAAAGTGTGGATTTTGTAGTGCAATAGAAAAAACCTCTTCAATGGTCTTTACCGGGTAAATTTTTAGATCTGCGATAACATTTTGGGGTATTTCTTCCAAATCTCGACGATTTTCATCGGGAATTAACACGATTTTTATACCACCACGGTGAGCGGCTAACAATTTTTCTTTTAAACCACCAATTGGTAACACTAATCCTCGTAATGTTATCTCACCAGTCATCGCTACGTCTGCTCGTACAGGATTACCGGTCAAACAAGAAACTAACGCTGTGCACATTGCAATTCCTGCACTGGGACCATCTTTTGGTGTTGCTCCCTCAGGTACATGCACATGAATATCCCGTTTTTCGTAGAAATCAGCATTAATACCTAGCTTTTCTGCTCGCGCCCGAACTGCAGTTAACGCCGTTTGAATCGATTCTTGCATAACCTCACCTAACGATCCGGTATAAGTGAGTTTACCTTTGCCAGGTACACAAGCGGTTTCAATAGTTAATAAATCGCCACCAACTTCTGTCCAAGCTAAACCCGTCACTTGACCGATACGATTTTCGGTATCTGCACGACCGTAATCAACTTTACGCACACCAAGATAGTCTTTTAGATTATCTTCATTGATGAAAAGGTGTTTCAATGATTTATCCATCAGTAGTGCTTTTACTGCTTTACGGCATAATTTGGAAATTTCACGTTCTAAACCACGAACACCAGCCTCGCGGGTATAATAACGAATAATACCAATAATTGCGCTATCGTCGATCATAAGCTCGCCTTTTTTCAATGCATTTCGCTGAATCTGTTTAGGTAACAAATGTTTTTTGGCAATATTAAGTTTTTCATCTTCGGTGTAACCTGAAAGACGAATCACTTCCATACGATCTAATAACGGTGCTGGAATGTTCATCGAGTTTGAAGTCGCAACGAACATCACATCAGAAAGGTCATAATCAACTTCTAAATAGTGATCATTAAACGCAACATTTTGTTCTGGATCAAGTACTTCAAGTAAAGCCGATGCTGGATCACCACGCATATCCGAAGACATTTTGTCAATTTCATCTAACAAAAATAAGGGGTTCTTAACACCCACTTTTGCCATTTTTTGAATAAGTTTCCCGGGCATAGAGCCAATGTATGTTCGTCTATGCCCACGAATTTCTGCTTCATCACGGACACCACCAAGTGCCATACGAATATATTTACGCCCTGTCGCTTTAGCAATTGATTGACCCAATGATGTTTTACCAACACCAGGCGGTCCCACCAAACATAAAATTGGCCCTTTAATTTTACTCACACGACTTTGCACAGCTAAGTATTCAAGAATACGTTCCTTAACACGCTCTAAACCATAATGATCGCTATCCAGTGTCTCCTGAGCTTTCAGCAAATCTTTTTTAACTTTACTACGAGCATTCCACGGGACCTGCACCATCCAATCAATATAGCTCCGTAAAACTGTCGCTTCAGCAGACATAGGTGACATCATTTTCAATTTTTGTAATTCTGCCTCCGCTTTTTGCCCAGCCTCCTTAGGCATTTTAACTTCTTCGATTTTTCGTTTGAACATTTCATATTCATCAGGCGCGTCTTCCATCTCACCTAATTCTTTCTGAATTGCTTTCATCTGCTCATTCAAATAGTATTCACGCTGACTTTTCTCCATCTGCTTTTTAACACGATTACGAATACGTTTTTCAACCTGCAGTAAATCAATTTCAGACTCCATCATTGCCATCAAATATTCAAGGCGCTCAACCACATCCGCCATTTCTAATACACGCTGTTTATCCGCTAGTTTTAACGGCATATGAGAAGTGATTGTATCAGCCAATTTGTCCGATTGTTCAATAGAATGTAATGATGTTAATACTTCAGGTGGGATCTTTTTATTCAGTTTAATATAGCCTTCAAACTGATTAATGGTTGTCCGATTTAAGACTTCTTGCTCTTTTTCATCAACAGTCTGAGAACTAAAATACTCAGCCTGAGCAATGAAATATTCTCCATTATCTGTTAGCGTAGTGATTTTTGCACGACGCAGACCTTCAACTAAGACTTTAACCGTACCATCTGGTAGTTTTAACATCTGCAAAACAGAAGCAACTGTCCCTACAGAGAAAAGATCATTTACTCCTGGCTCATCAGTCGATGCTTCTTTTTGAGCCACCAACATGACCTGCTTATTCTGATCCATTGAAGCTTCAAGACAGTGAATCGATTTCTCACGGCCAACGAACAATGGGATCACCATATGTGGATAAACCACAACATCTCGTAGAGGCAGTACAGGAATTTCAATTCGTTCGGAACACTCAAGATTCATAAGGTTCTCTCTTCGTTTAGCTTATGCCAATTTTAGGGTTTCCTTAAAAGTTTTGAGAAACCTCAATTTAAATATAAAGTTACATGGGGACAAAGTTTTGACATTCAATAGCCTGATTCGGTATTAAACACAAAATGAGGGAAAAACCCTCATTTTGCATTACACAATTCAACTAAGAAAAGCATTAAGATTTATTTTTCACCTGATGCTTGTATATCAGGCTGACTATAAATCACTAAAGGTTCTGATTGACCGGCAACCACCATTTCATCAATCAGTACCTTCTCAACATGCTCCATTGATGGCAAATCATACATAGTTTCTAGCAAAGCGCCTTCCACAATAGAACGTAAACCACGTGCTCCGGTTTTCCTCGACATGGCTTTTTTCGCAATTGCTTTCAATGCTTCTTCACGAAACTCAAGACTAACGCCTTCAAGTTCAAAAAGTGCTTGATATTGTTTAGTCAACGCATTTTTAGGCTCTTTCAGAATCTGAATTAATGCTTCTTCACTTAATTCACCTAAAGTAGCTACGACAGGTAAACGACCAATAAATTCAGGAATCAAACCAAACTTAATTAAATCTTCTGGTTCCACTTGAGAAAGTAACTCACCTTCAGTCGCTCGCTCAGATTCGCTTTTGACCTCAGCTGAGAAACCAATACCTGAACGTGTATTTAACCGTTGGCCAATCACTTTATCAAGACCTGCAAATGCACCACCACAAATAAATAGAATTTTAGAAGTATCGACTTGCAAAAATTCCTGTTGTGGATGTTTACGGCCTCCTTGAGGGGGCACTGCTGCAATTGTACCTTCAATAAGTTTAAGTAAAGCTTGCTGAACGCCTTCACCTGAAACATCGCGTGTAATTGACGGGTTGTCAGATTTACGGGATATTTTATCAATTTCGTCAATATAGACGATACCACGCTGTGCTTTTTCTACATCATAGTCGCATTCTTGTAGAAGTTTCTGAATAATATTTTCTACATCTTCGCCAACATAACCCGCTTCTGTTAATGTTGTCGCATCAGCCATGGTAAATGGTACATCCAGGTAACGAGCCAAAGTTTCAGCTAATAGTGTCTTACCACTGCCTGTCGGCCCAATAAGCAAAATATTACTTTTACCTAGTTCTACTCCTTCGCCATTCATTCCTTCGTTAGAAATATTACGTAGGCGTTTATAATGGTTATAAACGGCTACCGCCAATACTTTCTTGGCATTTTCCTGGCCAATAACATAATCATCAAGATGATAACGAATTTCATGGGGTGTCGGTAATGCGCTGCGCTCACGATGTAGTGCAATCTCTTTAACTTCTTCTCGAATAATATCGTTACAGAGCTCAACACACTCATCACAGATATAAACTGACGGACCAGCAATTAACTTACGAACTTCATGCTGGCTTTTTCCGCAGAAGGAGCAGTACAGCAACTTTCCTGAACTCTCTTTGCGTTTATCTGTCATTCAGATAACCTCACTTTTTTAACCATCACCCTAATTTTAACAAAGAGGGTAACAAAAAACTGTTACTAATTAATCATGTATATAACTATATCAGGCATGCCATACATTTATGTAAATTAATTACGATTAGTATAAATTTTATCTACCAAACCATAAATAACTGCTTCCTCTGCAGATAAAAAACGATCCCGTTCGGTATCGTTCTCAATCTCTTTTATTTTTTTACCCGTATGCTTAGCTATTAATTCATTCATGCGCGATTTAATTTTTAAAATTTCTTTGGCGTGAATTTCGATATCCGACGCTTGTCCTTGAAATTCGCCTAAAGGTTGGTGGATCATGACACGAGAATTGGGCAAACAGTAACGTTTTCCTTTAGTACCGGCGGTAAGCAAAAAAGCGCCCATTGAACATGCTTGCCCCATACAAATTGTACTAACGTCAGGTTTAATAAATTGCATCGTGTCATAAATTGACATACCTGCCGTAATGACGCCACCCGGTGAATTAATATAAAGATGAATGTCTTTATCAGGGTTTTCAGCTTCTAAAAACAGCATTTGAGCAACCACTAAATTTGCCATGTGATCTTCGACCTGGCCTGTTAAAAAAACAATTCTTTCTTTAAGTAGGCGCGAATAAATATCATAAGAACGTTCACCGCGTGAAGTCTGCTCGATTACCATTGGCACCAATGCCATATGCGGCGCAAATTGATCTTGATTGTTATCATATGACATTTCCATCTCCTAATTAAACGCTTTATGGTGCCCAATCTATCTAATTTCTACTCGAGATAAATAAGAATGACTATAATTACAAACTTAACCATTATTCATAAAGGGATATTCGCCCTTATGAAGAAAGTCATACAACAATATAGAAAATTATTTGGGGTTATTCTTTTCTTTTTTCAAGAAAAAAAAGTTTTTTAACGATAAAAAACCCGTAGCATAAAACCACGGGTTTTCACAAAACCAGATAATAGCATTTCACTACTCAGCAATTACCTCATCTGAGCCTGATTCATTAACTCTTGGAATTGAATTTCTTTATCTGTTACTTCCGCTTTTTCTAATAATATTTCAATGGCTTGTTCTTCTAGCGCCAAATTACGAACACTATCCATTAACTCTTTATTTTTGCTATAGTATTCGATCACTTCAGAGGGATCTTCATAAGCTGAAGCCATCTCTTCAATCAGTGACTTTACACGAACATCATCTGCAGTTAGCGAGTTTTTATTGATAACTTCACCTAATAATAAACCAACAATAACGTGATGTTTAGCTTGCTCTTCAAATATTTCACGTGGTAATTCTAACGCTTGTTTTTCATTGCCACCAAAACGTTGTGCAGCTTGTCGACGTAGTACATTTATTTCACTGTCAACAATAGCAGTAGGCACCTCAATTTCGTTTTCCTTAACTAAACCATCAAGTACTTGTGTCTTAATTCGATTACGAACAGTGGTTTTTAATTCACGCTCCATATTTTTGCGTACTTCCGCACGTAAACTCTCCATCGAACCGTCAGGAACACCAAATTGCTTGATAAATTCTTCGGTCAGTTCTGGTAATACACGTTGTTCCACTTTCTTCAAAGTGATAGCAAAGTTAGCCGCTTTACCTTTTAAATTTTCTGCGTGATAATCGGCCGGAAAATTGACATCGATAGTAAATTCTTCACCCTCTTGATGACTCATAATACCATCTTCAAAACCAGGTATCATAGGACCTTCACCCATTACCAGCACAAAATCGCTCGCGTTACCACCTTCGAACGCTTCACCATCAATTGTGCCTTTAAAATCGATAGTCACTCGCGAATCTGCAGCAACTTTTTCTTTTATCTCTTGCCAAGTCGCTTGTTGCTTGCGTAATGTTTCCTGCATTGTGTCAACATCTTCATCTTTTACCGCAACAATAGGTTTTTCAACCTTGATATTTTCTAAACCCTTTAACTCAATTTCTGGATAGACTTCGAATTCAACGGTATAGGTAAAATCTTCACCCGTTTTAAATTGCTCAGGTTGATATTTTGGCGCCCCAGCTGGATTAATTTTTTGTTCTATGATTGCACTGACAAAATTACGCTGCATTATATCGCCTAGCACGTCCTGTAATACAGAAGTACCATAACGTTGTTTAACGATATTCATTGGCACTTTGCCTTTACGAAAACCATCAATGCGCACTTTTTTTGACACATTAATTAATTCACCATTCACCGCTTTTTCAATATCAGCATTAGGAACGGTAATTGTTACACGACGCCACAGGCCTTGAGTTGTTTCAACAGAAACTTGCATCTTGTTACCTCAAAAGAATCTTAGTACTCGGACAACTCCAGAGTGAATGTTATCAGACATCTCCTGATAACATACTGCCCCCAAATCCCGGGTTTACCCTCTATTTTTGAGGCTCCCCGTTAAGTAGAAGCCGCTCCGAAACCTTATAGAAAATTAGACGCGACATTATACAGATGCATATGGGGCGAGTCGAGCAAAGGTGAATAATAAATAGTAAACGCTCTAAATACTGGCTTTTGTAGCAAAATTGATATGACTAACACGGTGTAAGATATATAACGATAAAAATATTTTATACCAACAATTATTGCTAAATAATATTTGGTTAAGTCAGCATAATTATCTAGTTCTTAACCTCGATTGACCTACTCTCCACCACGGCAAGCTGGTGAAGAAAGAGCCTTCTGTTGGCGCTGTTGCCACTCAGTTGGGGTATAAGTATGTAATGCTAATGCATGAACGCTATTAGATAATGCATCTGCTAATAATTCATAAACAGCTTGGTGACGAGCAATCATCCTTTGTGCTGCAAATTTTTCTGTCACTAAAATAACTTTAAAGTGACTTTCCGTACCTGGCGGAACATTATGTTTATCACTTTCATCTAATACCATAAAATATACCGGCGAAAAAGCGTATTCTAGTTTTTCTTCAATTTGCTTACACATGGTTTGCATAGGTTTGGTTACCATATTAATAGACTCTTTCGACTTAATTTACCAAGTAAACATTTATGCCAGTAAAAATGATTAATCTGTTTTTTATTATAACTCACTACGATTTATCCAATATCGGTTAGAAATAGGATTAGATATTACTAAATTACGATTAAAGCATAATCCAGACCAATTTTTTAGTCGGTTTCTTCACCAAATGCCGATAACTTTCTGGCATACTAACAGTAAAATACAAAAGTATGGTAACGATTAAATCAAGTCATACCAAAATAGGTTGAGAAAACATGTTAAAAAATACCTTTCATCTGATCACTGCTCTGTTAATCTCATTGAGTTTAATAGGATGTGTCGCATCAAGTAACACCCTGTCTATCGAGCCAAATATTACCCTGCCAACTCAAGATCCAACCATAAGAGCAGTTTCAATAAATATTACTAGATTGATAAAAGAAGCTCAACGGCACTTGCCGAAGTTAATCGTAATGCAGCACTAGCGGTATTAAAACCCTCTCGCGATTTACGCTATCTTTTACAAGAAACATTATAAAAACAGATGAGCGCTAGAAGTTATACGGTTAGTGCACCGACTAATATTAATTTACAAATTGCGCTAAATAAGCTGTATGCCGATGTATAAAAAGGCAGTTTACGTCATAATATTATTTGTCGATGTTGCGATTAGTGTCGTAGCTATGGCATCTAGTGGGTCAACCAGTACACGTATCTATAATGAACAAGGGCCTCTTGATGCTAGTAACAAAAAAATTGCTTCTGCTATCAATAAAGCGTTAACCAACATTATAGCTGATATGGCTAATGATCCTGAAACAAACCAGTTTATAAAACAAAACGCACAATGAATTTTTCAGCGTGTTAAGTCGAGTGTGCTGCCAGTAATGGCTTTGTCTGACAATAACCGCGTAACAAGACGACTATGAAAAAAACTACCTGGCTGTTTTTAGCCAACATCGTTCCCGAGCACTGCTTTTGCTAGGTTTTTGTGTCAGGGTTACCGCTGGCACTTACCGCAAGTACTTTGCAAGCCTGGTTAACCGTTGAAAATATTGATATTAAAACGATCGGTTTTTTTTCATTAGTCGGCCAAGCTTATGTATTAAAGTTTCTTTGGTCACCATTAATGGATCACTACACCCTGCCTTGGCTAGGCCGCCGGCGTGGTTGGTTATTAACCACTCAGATTTTACTGATTATCAGCATTGCGACGATGGGATTTATCGATCCCAAAGAGCATCTTTGGTGGCTGGCAGCTGTTGCGGTGCTGGTCGCTTTCTGCTCCCCCTCACAAGATATTGTTTTTGATGCTTATAAAACCGATTTATTGTTAACAGAAGAGCGCGGGCGCTAGCGCGGCAATATACGTTATGGGTTATCGTATTAGTGTGTTGGTTTCAGGTGGATTAGCTTTACGGTTGGTCGACCATTTTGTTACTTGGCAGCAACTTTATCTACTGATGGCCAGCCTAATGCTAATTAATGTCTATGCAACACTATCCGCTAAAGAACCACTAATAAAATCGCCACCATCCAAAACATTGTATGAAGCTACCTATGAACCCTTTGTCGAATTTTTTAGTCGTAATAATGCCCTGGATCACCTTGTTATTGATCATTTTTTATAAAATAGGTGATGCATTTGTTATGGCACTGAGTACCAATTTCCTATTAAATAAACTTGGCTTTTCCCTGGCTGAAGTTGGCACCATTAATAAAACTTTTGGACTATTTGCAACTATTATTGGCGATTTACATGGCGGCTATATCATGCAAAAAATGTCGTTATTTAAAGCCTTACTTATTTTTCGGTATTTTACAGACTATTTCTAATTTTGGTTATTGGTTTCTGGCAGTAACTCCCGCCAATATTTATACCACCAGCAGCGTTATCTTTATTAAAAATATCTTTTCTGGCATGGGCACTGGGCACTTCCGCTTTTGTTGTACTACTGATGACGCTTTGCAATCATTCGCTTTCTGTAACTTAATTTGCTTTACTTCTGCTATTGGGCGGGTCTATGTTGGGCCCATGGCAAGCGCGCTAATGAGCAAATATGATTGGTCCGCTTTTTATCTTATTTCTATCGTTATTTCATTACCAAGTATTTTTTTAATATTGATACGAAAACAATCTTTATCTTATATCCAACAAACCGGCCAATTTATGCGTCGAACTTATTTTAAGCAATCCTATAAATTATCTTGCCATCTCAGCAAGCATATTTATATTATTGGTTAATAATAACAATTTTAAGTTATTTTTCGGCAGGCAAGATAAATTTATTTACGCAACCGATTGAACTATGGTTTAAAATGTTAATTTATAAAGATCAACTGATTAATTTAAGTATCATAATTGGGACTATTGGTTTTATTTTAGGCGGAACCCTGGATTATCTGGCGATACGTAAAACCAGCATACCAAAAAAATGCCACGATAGCCATTAGAATATATAAAAAATACAAATAGTTATATTGCAAAATATTTATATTAATGATTTATTATTGACTGCTATAAAATAATCATTGATACAGATTGTATCTTTATCACTGTATGCAAAAGATCAAATTTCTATTTACAAAAACAAACTCTATCATCTCGGAGCTTTCACTTTCGCATTTTATTATATTAAAATGCGTTTAAATTTATTTAAAATTAAGTTAACAAATTTTATGAGTAAAAAGTTTTTACCTATTGCGATATTAACGTCGCTAACTCCGTTTATCATGGCCAGTACTACAACAGAAAATTCCGTTGGTTATCAAAATGGTTTCGCTAATATCAGTCTAAATTATTTTAACTGGTCACAACGCGCAGAAAATAAATAGGCTCACACTACCGGTAAAAAAGATTTTGCCTATCTTGAACTGGAAGGAGGCGTTAACTTTAATTGGGGTGAACTCTATGGTTTCTTTGATGTTGAAAATCCATTTCATCAACGTAAAACAGAGCCCAGCAAAAACCAACGGTACGCCGTTAAAACAACTGGTCGTTTCTACTTAGGTGACAGCGGCTTTAATCTCTATGGGCATCTTTATGGTATTTGGTCTTTACTTGGCTATAAATACGGTGTTAATTTCCATGAAATTAACACGCTTTATGGTTTTGGCTACAATTTCTCACTAAGAGATTTTTGGCTAAAACCCTTCTTAGCCTTACATTATGTTGATCAAACTTTCTATTCTGGCAACAATAGCTATGTCATTGGTTGGGTTGCCGGCTATAGTTTTCAATTATGGTCACAAAACTTTTCTATCACTAATTGGCATGAGATAGAATTTAATCGCGCAAAAGGCTATGGTAATGGCGGCAAAGAAGGTATTAACGGTGCTATAGCCTTATGGTGGACGCCTTTTGAAACTTTATCTACAAGTATTCAATATCGCTATGCTGATAACAAGCTTGGTGATGATTTTTATCACGATGGGAATCATTTATACCATCAAATATAATTTTTAATCACCTAAGCTAACGTAAAGCCAGCTTATTTGAAAATGAACGCCATTTTTTAACTAATGCTAAATAATAAATATTTAAAACTAACTATTTAGCATAATAATTAATTTTCAATCTATAAAATCACATTTTGATTTCCTTTTATCTGCTTCCTTTTTATTAATAAAAAAATTATTTAATGTAAATAATTGTGAACCAAAAAATAATCATTTAAACAATTCTATAATGAATTCAATTTTACTTGTGATCACTTTAACAGAAAGTAATAACAGTTATATTTGTGCGCCTTACAATTGTTTACACTAATACAACCTTACCGTAAAATACCCACACTGAACAAAACGACAATAACCATCTTTGTCATTTGGGGTCGCTAAATGAGACTTATAAAATATAAAGGAAGTATTGGAGTCATCTCACTGTTTACTACTGTTTTCCTGCTAACTGGTTGCAATATGGTATTAATGGATCCCAAGGGCGCCATTGGTGTTGAACAAAAAAGACTGATACTGACTGCGCTTGGTTTAATGTTAATTGTTGTCATTACTGTCATTTTTATGGCGCTTATCTTCGCCATAAAATATCGAGCAAGCAATAAACAAGCAACCTACCGGCCAGATTGGGCACATTCAAATAAAATTGAGTTAGTTTGCTGGACAGTTCCTATCATCATCATCATCATTCTTGCCGTGATCACCTGGAAAACCACGCATCAATTGGATCCTTATAAACCATTAGAAAGCGATAAAAAACCGATTACCATTCAGGTCATTTCTACCGATTGGAAATGGGTGTTTGTCTATCCAGAAGAAAATATCGCTACCGTTAATGAAATCGCCATTCCTGTCGGTGTGCCAATTAACTTTAAAGTGACAGCCGAGTCAGTGATGAATTCTTTCTTTATCCCCGCACTTGGTGGTCAAATTTATGCGATGGCTGGTATGCAAACGAAGCTTCACTTAATTGCTAATGAACCTGCGACCTATAAAGGCTTTTCATCAAGTTATAGCGGTCACGGCTTTTCAGACATGAAATTTAATGTAATTGCAACACCTGATACGGCAAGCTTTGATCAATGGGTACAAAAAGTAAAAGCATCCACTAAAACGCTAGATAGTATGACTACATTTAATCAATTGGCTAAACTTAGCCACAATGTCCCTGTTACCTATTTTTCAAGTGTAAAACCAAATCTCTATGAAGAACTGATATTAAAATTCGGCCATGAACATCATATCAATCATGCTAACAAAACTGAACATGAAATGTCTGGCAATCAAATAATCCATATGAACCACTCTGCTCATGTCGATGCTAAGGAATAAATAGTATGTTGGGTAAATTAACGCTCGATGCAATCCCTATTCACGAGCCAATTATTGTCATCACTGTGATCTGTATTTTATTAGCTGGCATAGCTATTTTAAGCGTTATTACCTATTTTGGTAAATGGAAGTGGCTGTGGAGTGAATGGCTAACTAGTGTAGATCATAAAAAAATTGGAGTTATGTATATTATCGTTGCCATGATAATGCTACTGCGCGGTTTTGCTGATGCCATAATGATGCGAGGTCAACAAGCATTAGCGTCAGCCGGTGAGGCCGGTTTCTTACCTCCTCATCATTATGATCAAATCTTTACCGCTCACGGTGTGATCATGATTTTTTTCATGGCAACACCTTTTGTGGTTGGCTTAATGAATTTAATTGTACCATTGCAAATTGGTGTTCGCGATGTTGCCTTTCCATTTTTAAATTCTCTCAGTCTTTGGTTATTTGTCGTTGGCGTTATCTTGATTAACCTGTCATTAGGTATCGGTGAATTTGCGCAGACCGGTTGGCTAGCTTACCCGCCATTATCAGGTAAGGAATACAATCCTGGTGTCGGGGTAGACTATTGGATATGGAGTTTACAAATATCAGGCATTAGCACCACCCTAACTGGAATAAACTTTTTTGCCACCATTCTTCGAATACGGGCGCCTGGTATATCAATGATGAAAATGCCTGTTTTTACTTGGACAGCGCTTTGTACTAATGTACTGATTATTGCAGCATTTCCTATCCTGAGCGTTACTATCGCACTACTCACACTTGACCGATATTTGGGCACCCATTTCTTCACTAATGATATGGGCGGCAATATGATGATGTATATCAATTTGGTCTGGGCTTGGGGACATCCTGAAGTTTATATATTAGTTTTACCTGTTTTTGGCGTATTTTCGGAAGTCACAGCAACTTTCTGTAAAAAACGTTTATTTGGTTATATGTCTCTAGTCTGGGCAACCATTGTTATTACCGTAATGTCGTTTGTCGTCTGGTTACATCACTTCTTTACCATGGGAAATGGGGCAAATGTCAATGCCTTCTTCGGTATAGCCACTATGATTATTGCTATTCCAACTGGAGTAAAAATATTCAATTGGTTATTTACCATGTACCATGGGCGTATCGAATTTAAAACACCAATGCTCTGGACGATTGGTTTTATTGTTACCTTTTCGATTGGTGGAATGACTGGCGTACTACTAGCCGTTCCAGGGGCAAATTTTGTGCTGCACAATAGTTTATTTCTGATTGCCCATTTCCATAATGTCATTATCGGTGGAGTGGTCTTTGGTTGCTTTGCTGGTATGACCTACTGGTTCCCGAAAGCATTTGGCTTTACATTAAATGAAAAATGGGGCGTTCGTGCTTTTTGGTTTTGGATCAGCGGGTTTTTTATTGCCTTTATGCCACTTTATATACTTGGCTTCATGGGAATGACTCGTCGTTTAAGTCAAAACATTGATCCACAATATCATCCAATGCTGATGGTTGCTTCACTCGGTGCTGCACTGATCGCTATTGGAATTCTCTGCCAAGTCATTCAAATAATTGTTAGTATTCGCGATCGCCACAAAAATCGCGATTTCAGTGGCGATCCATGGGATGGTCGTACATTAGAATGGTCAGCATCGTCCCCTGCACCTTTTTATAATTTCGCGAAAGAACTACAAATTGATACACGTGATGCTTGGTGGGATATGAAAGAAAAAGGGATTGCATATCAACAACCAACCAAATATGAACCCATTCATATGCCACAAAATACTGCTGCCGGAATAATTATTTCAGCGTTTTGTTTAATCTTCGGTTTTGCTATGGTCTGGCATATTTGGTGGCTGGTGATTGTTGGTTTTGCTGGTATTATCGCCACCTGGATTGGTAAAAGTTTTGATGACAATGTTGATTATTATGTCCCTGTAGAAGAAATTAAACGTATTGAAAAACAGCATTACGATGAACTGAAAAAAGCAGGTATCCATCATGTCGACTAATTCAATAGCTAATCAACATATTGCCCATGAGAATCATGGGCATCATGACATAGGCGCAATAAAAATATTTGGTTTTTGGATCTATTTAATGAGCGATCTGATCCTGTTTGCTTGCCTTTTTTCTACCTACGTTGTTCTAGTTCATGGTACTGCCGGAGGCCCAACAGAAAAGGAGATTTTTAACCTCAATTTTGTCTTGGTCGAAACCTTCCTATTATTGTTTAGTAGCATCACTTATGGATTTGCCATGCTTGCGATGCATAAGCAGAAAATAAATCTGGTGAAATTATGGCTACTGATTACTTTTTTATTCGGATTCGGCTTTGTTATCATGGAAATTTACGAATTTCATGAGCTCATTTCTGAAGGTTACGGGCCTGATCGCAGCGCTTTCCTTTCCGCTTTCTTTACGCTAGTTAGTACTCACGGTATTCATGTAAGCTTTGGTTTAGCCTGGATCATCATTATGATAATCCATATCTCACGTCATGGCCTCACTGCCCTCAATCAAACCCGTTTAAGTTGTTTAAGTCTTTTTTGGCATTTCCTAGATGTTGTTTGGATCTGTGTATTCACCGTTGTTTATCTGCTGGGGGAACTTGCATGAGTCACACAAATACACCGCACTCTGGTGCTAGCCACGGCAGTATGAAGACTTATTTAATTGGCTTTATACTCTCGGTCATTTTAACGGTCATCCCCTTTTGGATGGTAATGAATAGTACTGCATCTCATGACACTATCTTATGGATCGTTGTTGGTACGGCAATTAGCCAGATTCTGGTACATCTTGTCTGTTTCTTACATATGAATACCTCTTCAGATGACCGTTGGAATCTGGTTGCCTTCCTGTTCACAATGCTAATTATAGGCATTGTCGTTATTGGCTCGCTGTGGATAATGTATAACCTGAACATCAATATGATGCTCGACTAAAGAGTTGTGGATCTAATGAAGCAATATCTACAAGTGACCAAACCAGGCATTATTTTCGGTAATCTAATTTCTGTTATTGGCGGCTTTCTGCTCGCAGCTAAAGGTATAATAGATTACCCACTATTTATTGCCACATTACTCGGCGTATCTCTAGTTATCGCTTCTGGTTGTGTTTTTAACAACTATATTGACCGAGATATCGACCGAATGATGGAGAGAACCAAAAATAGACCTTTAGCTAAAGGATTCATTGCGCCGAAATTTTGCCTAATTTATGCCACCATATTGGGTATTGCTGGCATAGCTTTACTTTATATTGCCACCAATGCCTTAGCGGCACTACTGGCCGTTATCGGTTTTATCATATATATCGGTATTTATAGTCTCTATATGAAACGTAAATCGGTTTATGGCACCCTGGTAGGCAGCTTATCCGGCGCTGCGCCGCCAGTTATTGGTTACTGTGCTGTTGCTGATCAATTTGATATGGGAGCATTGATTCTGCTATTGATCTTTAGCTTATGGCAAATGCCACACTCTTATGCAATTGCTATTTTTCGTTTCAAAGATTATCAAACCGCCAATATTCCCGTATTACCAGTCATTAAAGGAATTTCGGTCGCCAAAACTCATATCTTTTTATATATCCTTGCTTTTATGGTAGCAACCATTATGCTGACCATTAGTGGCTATACCGGCTACAAATATCTTATTATTGCCGCCGCGGTGAGTTTATGGTGGCTTGGTATTGCAATTTCTGGCTTTAAAAATCAGAATGATGATCGTCTTTGGGCACGGAAACTGTTTATATTCTCTATCGTGGCAATTACTTCTCTCAGTGTCATGATGTCGATTGATCCAACTGTTACCGCTGAACAGATTTTTGTCTATCTCAAATAATAATTTATCTTAAATAGTGGCAGATAATTGCCACTACCTTCACGGTTAAAACATCCAATATGCGAATGAATTCCTCACTCTTTTATCCATATCTTGCTAATGCTTACTCGACAAATAGATTAACTAATCGATTAAACCATTTTACAATGTTCACTTGTGAAATTTCTGAGATAAACGATGAATGATAGTAAAATGACGCCAATTGAATTAAAGGCAACTTGGGGGTTAGGGGCGGTATTCACATTACGTATGTTAGGCATGTTCATGGTATTACCCATCTTAGCCAGCTATGGACGTGAGCTAAAAGATGCCAACGAATTGTTACTTGGTCTGGCTATTGGCATTTATGGTATCAGTCAGGCTATCTGCCAAATCCCATTTGGTTTAATGTCCGACCAATTTGGTCGTAAGCAATTAATTATCGCCGGCTTGCTCATATTTATTGCTGGTAGTGTGATTGCCGCGATGACAAATTCTATTTGGGGTATCATTATCGGTCGCGCGTTACAAGGCGCAGGGGCTATTTCTGCTGCAATTATGGCGTTGCTGTCCGATCTAACTAGTGAACAAAATAGAACTAAAGCGATGGCTTTTATGGGAATAAGCTTTGGCATCACTTTTGCTATTGCACTCGTTCTCGGCCCAATTATTACCCATGCTATCGGCTTGCATGGCCTTTTTTGGGGGATAAGCTTACTTGCCTTGGGCGGGATATTAATAACTCGCTTTGCCGTACCAGATAGCCGATATCATAGCGTTAATCGCGAAACCCATTTTATAAAAAATAGTGTACAAACAATCATTAATAATCGCCAACTAGTTAAACTTAATTTTGGCATATTTTGTTTACATACTCTGCTGATGGAAAATTTTGTTGCTTTACCGTTAGTGATGATCGATTCAGGTCTGGCAGCTAATCAACATTGGAAAATATATTTGCTAACTTTACTTATTGCTTTCATTACAGTGCTACCTTTTGTTATCTATGCTGAAAAGCAGCGTAGAATGAAACAAGTTTTTTTATTATGCATTAGCATCTTATTTATCTCTGAATTAACATTTTGTTTTTCGAATCAACAATTTTGGTTAATCGTATTCGGTCTTCAGCTGTTTTTTATTGCATTTAATGTTATGGAGGCATTATTGCCTTCACTTATCAGTAAAGAAGCGCCTGCTGGATATAAAGGAACCGCGATGGGTCTCTACTCAACCAATCAGTTTCTGGGCGTTGCTTTAGGTGGGATCTTAGGGGGATGGCTTTTTCAATTAAATGGTGCTTCCTTGGTCTTTATGGCCGGCCTGATACTTTGTACCTGTTGGTTTTTTATTAGCTTAAATATGCATCAACCTACTTATACCAGTAGCATTCGTTTAATTTTACCCCAACAGATCAAAGATGTTAATTTACTACAAAGCCAATTAATGAATGAGCCCGGCGTGTGCGAAGTGATGTTCGATCTTAAAGCCTTTAGTGCCTACATTAAAATAGATAAAAAAATTATTAGTCGGCAACAGTTGGAAACTATTATTAATAACCAATCACACACTACCTGCTGTAGGATACAGCAGGGATGATAAATTTAGTCACGAAAATTAGTAAATTGAAAAGGTTGACCAAGTTCAGCCTCTCGCACTAGCGCTATCACAGATTGTAAATTATTCCGTGACTTACCGGTTACTCGCACTTGTTCTCCCTGAATTTGAGCCTGAACCTTCAATTTACTGTCTTTAATTAGTTTAATGATCTTTTTTGCCATTACCGAATCAATGCCTTGCAGTAACGAAGCCTCGAGGCTATAAGTTCTACCACTATGAACAATATCGTCAGGTATATTCAAGACAGCACCATCTATTCCACGCTTAGCTAATTTCTCCCGTAAAATATCTACCAATTGGTTTACTTGAAAGTCGGACATGCTCGTTACTTTAATCGACTCATTCTTTTCATTGAGTTCAAAACTGGCTTCAACATTGCGAAAATCCCAACGACTAGCCAATTCACGTTGCGCATTTTCAACGGCATTACTCACTTCATGCATGTCAATTTCAGAAACTATATCAAATGATGGCATATTTCATGACCTCCTTATTACTCATAAAATAGCATAATACTACTTTTTATTATCAGCAAAAGCTCTATACTTAACGTTAAATAAATTCCTCAAAAAGCATAATTGATTCAGTCAGATAAAAAACAATAGCGATCTTTGGTGCTGACGCTGTTAGTAAGTTATGGCTGACAACATGATTAATCCGATTATTTATCAATTAAATTAGACCGAGAGAAACTCTAATGTCACCAACTGTTCTCGTTTGCCGGGCGCATGGTAGCGAAGAAATAGAAGCCGTAACAGTGATTGATCTGTTAACTAGAGCCGAGATCCCAGTAAAAACTGCGAGTACCGCAGATAATGGCGAATTGGTATTAATTTGCTCACAAGGATTAAAAATTGTTACTGACACTCAGTTAGTCAGTATCATTGAACAGGATTTTACTACTATTGTATTACCTGGTGGATTGAAAGGCGCGGAGGCGTTTCGTGATAATCCGCTGATCATTGAAAAAATTCGCCAATCCCATCATCTGGGTAAAATCATTCATTGCCGCTCTTTTTGCCGTGCCAGCAATCGTACTAGAACACCATAATTTATTTCCAATCGGCAATATGACCGGTTATCCTACTTTACAAAGTAAAATTTCTAGTCACAAACGCGTTGATTGTCGTGTCTATTATGATGAACAGGTAAAACTACTCACTAGCCAAGGGCCTGCCCACAGCTATTGACTTTTCACTTAAACTTATCGAGGCTATTAATTGGCAAAAAAAGGCAGTAGAAGTTGCTTCACAGCTTGTCTTGCCGCCTGGTATTTACAACTATGCAAACTAACGGTGATATAGCAAATTGTGTATATTTACTTGAAACTCGCCTATCCTTGAGACGAAAAAGTCAATGGGTTACCATTAAGGCCGATACACTTTTACATTTTTAAAACCTTGTTCATGTAAATAAAGTGCCTGTAAGCGGCTCATAACACCGCGCTCACAATAGAGCAAATAGGGGTTTTCTTGCGGTAACTCACCAAATTGGTTATTTAGCTTATAAAATGGTAGTAACCTTACTTTAACACCTTCAAGCTTGAGTGGGCGCGCTTCCTGTTCATCAGGGGAACGAATATCCAGCACAATATCATCACCTGAAAATGTAGTGACAATTTCCACTTCTGGCGTTTTATCTTCGCTATCATTCATTATCTGACGAATATCAATATTTTGTGCTGTACTAACAACATAATCAAGTAGAGAAAAATCAAAATTAGTTTCCTGTGCTTCAATTTTTGCTTTTACTGCTTTCACGGTTGGTTTTTTCGAAATCACGCCACAAAATTCAGGCATAATACGGGCAAAATCTGCCGTTCCTATCTCACGAGCAAGGTTAATAATATTTTCTTTATCATGTGAAATTAATGGCCGTAAAATTAATGTATCGGTAACATTATCAATTACACGTAGATTGGTTAATGTCTGGCTAGAAACCTGTCCTAACGCTTCTCCGGTTACTAAAGCCTGAACCCCATAACGTTCTGCTATTATAGATGAGGCGCGAACCATCATCCTTTTCAATACCACGCCCATCTGGCCATCATCAATCTTTTCAAGAATTTCGCTTATAATCGGAGCAAAATCTATCGCGACAAAACGTACTTTATGTGAACGACCAAAACGATGCCAAAGATGGTAAGCAACCTGCTTGACACCAATCTCATGACTGGCACCACCCAGATTAAAAAAGCAATAATGAACTCGGCAACCACGCCGCATTAGCATGTAGCTAGACACACCTGAATCAACGCCACCCGATATCAACGACAAAACATCTTCTTGAGTACCGATAGGAAAACCACCAATCCCTTGAATACGGGATTTAACAAGCATGACTTTATCCTTTTCAATTTCAAGATTGATGGTGATATCAGGCTGATTGAGTTTTACCTTAGCTGACGAAATATGTTGATTTAATCCCCCACCAACATAACGTTCTACTTCAATTGAAGTAAAGTCGTGCTGACCACGACGCTTAACGCGTACACAAAAAGTTTTATTGGTTAGCAATTCAGCATAAATTTCATAAGCTAACTCAAAAATATGATGGAGATCGTGGAATTGATATTCTTCAACTAACAGAATATGATGGATGCCAGGAATTCTGGTTAAGGCATCGCAAATTTCATCATGATATGTGTTTTTTTTGGTGCGAACTTTGATATTATCCCAATGGCGAATAACGGTTATTTCCGCATCTAACACCTTCAATATATTAAAAATATTGCTAGCCAAGATCTTAATAAAGCGCAAGCGCACTGATTGGCTTTTAATGGTAATTTCAGGAAATAGTTTAATAATAAACTTCATAATTTTGTATAAAAGTCGGTTTTTATTTTTACGAATAAACGCATATTATGCATATTTATTAGCAGAGCATTTGATTTTAAGACGAGAAGTATATCACTATATTGCTGTTCGTCGCTAAAAATCACAAAAAGAATAAATTGTCTGCATAAATGTAGTAAAATAAATCGCCTGACGCGCATATTCACCTGATATTAAGGCAAGTAAAACGATTATGGCTAAAAAGAAAATATCTGATAGACAAGATCCGCTATCTTTTGAAACTTCTTTGACAAAGTTAGAGCAGATAGTCACACGCTTGGAATCAGGCGAACTTCCGCTGGAAAAAGCATTAAGTGAATTTGAACAAGGGATCCAATTAGCCAGACAAACCAGAAAGCGTTGCAACAGGCAGAACAATGCGTCAAAATTTTGTTACAAGCCGATGACCATGCACCACTAGACAACTTTACGCCGGAAGATAAATAAATCATGTCTGAAATAGTGACACTTTCTTTTGCGGATCAACACCAATGGGTACAAGATCGCGTCAATAAAACACTACTAAAACAATTCAAGAGCCTACCGGTTAATCAAAGTCAACTGGTCACGGCGATGAAATATGGCACATTACTTGGTGGAAAGCGACTAAGACCTTTTTTAGTTTATGCTATAGGTGATATGTTAAATGTTGCCGTGGAAAACTTGGATGTACCTGCTGTGGCCGTTGAATGTATTCATGCTTATTCATTAATCCACGATGATTTACCCGCAATGGATAACGATAATTTACGTCGTGGCCAACCTACCTGCCATATTTCCTTCGGTGAAGCTCATGCCATTTTGGCTGGGGATGCCCTGCAAACACTTGCCTTTGACATCTTATCTCGTTCCGCTATGCCTGATATTAGTGATACTAATCGGCTGGCAATGATAGCTGAGCTGGCTACTGCTAGTGGAGCAGCCGGCATGTGTGGTGGTCAAGCGCTCGATATGGAATCAGAAGGTCAACAAATTGATATAGCGACCTTAGAATCTATTCATCATCATAAAACCGGCGCTTTAATTCGTGCTGCCATCAGAATGAGTGCATTTTCGGCTGGCAGCCAAAACTACAAATTACTACCATTATTAGATAATTATGCTAATGCGATTGGACTGCTATTCCAAGTCCATGATGACATTCTTGATGTTACTGGTGATACAGACACTTTAGGTAAAAATCAGGGATCTGATGAAAAACATAAAAAAAGCACCTATCCATCATTAATCGGTGTTGAACAAGCACAAAAAAAAGCAAACAATTTATCTAAACAAGCACTGGATGCGCTTTATATGTTAGAACAACAGTATGGATTAAATACGGAAACACTACAAAATTTAACACACTTTATTATCGAACGAAAAAGCTAATTTTCTTGATTAAGAAACAGAATATTTTACCAGTAATAAAAATTCAAAATAATATTTTGGCGGCCTACTACAGCGTCATGGGTATAAACAAAAAACAATTACTTAATGGGCAGACATGAGCATTGATATCACTTCCTATCCAACTTTAGCATTAATAGAAACGCCGGAAGAATTGCGACTTTTACCAAAAGAAAGTCTGATCAAATTATGCGAAGAATTGCGACAATTTTTATTAAATAGTGTTAGCCGTTCCAGTGGACATTTTGCTTCCGGATTAGGAGCCATTGAACTCACTGTCGCTTTACACTATGTCTATAAAACCCCATTTGATAATCTTATCTGGGATGTCGGCCACCAGGCATATCCACATAAGATCTTAACTGGCCGCCGCGACCGCATTGATACCATACGACAAAAAAATGGTTTACATCCTTTTCCCTGGCGATCAGAAAGTGAATATGACATTCTCAGTGTCGGTCATTCATCGACTTCTATCAGTGCTGGACTTGGCATGGCGGTAGCTGCTGAATATGAAAATAAGGATCGTAAAACGGTTTGTGTTATTGGTGATGGCGCCATTACCGCAGGTATGGCTTTTGAAGCAATGAACCATGCTGGTGACATTCATAAAGATATGTTAGTGATCCTCAATGATAATGAAATGTCAATTTCAGAAAACGTTGGGGCGTTAAATCATCATTTAGCGCAACTGCTATCAGGCAATCTATATACTAGTTTACGTGAAGGGGGGAAAAAGGTATTTTCCAATATTCCTTCAATCAAAGAATTGTTAAAGAAAACCGAAGAGCACCTTAAAGGCATGGTGATCCCTAGTACTATGTTCGAAGAACTGGGCTTTAACTACATTGGTCCCATTGACGGCCATGATGTACTCACATTAGTACAAACATTAAAAAACATGCGTGAGTTAAAAGGCCCACAGTTTTTACATATCATGACCAAAAAAGGCAAGGGGTATGAGCCCGCCGAAAAAGATCCTATCAGCTGGCATGCGGTGCCTATATTTGATCCAGCAACTTTTAGCCTTCCAAAAAACAATAATAGCCAATTAACATTTTCACAAGTTTTTGGCGATTGGTTATGCCAAGAAGCAGCCGATGATCCTAAACTGATGGCTATCACACCAGCCATGCGAGAAGGATCGGGAATGGTTGAATTTTCCAAAACCTATCCCAAACAATATTTTGATGTTGCTATTGCAGAACAACACGCTGTGACTTTTGCTGCTGGCCTTGCCATTGGAGATTATAAACCTGTCGTTGCTATTTATTCTACTTTTTTACAACGCGCCTATGATCAAGTGATCCATGATGTAGCCATTCAAAAATTACCTATCCTGTTTGCTATAGATAGAGCAGGCATTGTTGGTGCCGACGGACAAACCCATCAAGGTGCTTTCGATCTATCGTTTTTACGTTGTCTACCTGATATGATCATTCTGTCGCCCAGTGATGAAAACGAATGCCGGCAAATGCTACATACGGGTTATCACTATCAGGATGGCCCAGTTGCGGTTCGTTATCCAAGAGGAACAGGCTCTGGCGCCACTCTACAACCTTTAGCAAAAATTCCAATCGGTAAAGGAATAATTCGCCGACATGGAAAAAAAATTGCCATCCTAAATTTTGGCACATTACTTAGTGAAGCGATGAAAGCCGCAGAATTACTTAATGCCACCGTGGTCGATATGCGGTTTGTAAAACCGTTGGACGAAACATTGATATTGGAAATAGCTCACAACCATAAGCTACTAGTCACATTAGAAGAAAATGCAATTATGGGGGGAGCCGGTAGCGGCGTTAATGAATTTTTATTAAAAGCCCATAACATTATGCCTATCATTAACCTCGGCTTGCCTGATCGCTATATCGCACAAGGAAATCAAACAGAAATTCAGGCTGAATTAGGGCTTAATGCGGAAGGAATTGTAAAATCAATTAACAACTATTACGCCAAATAAATTAATAAATATATTTAAAATCAAAAGCATCGGTTTACCAAGCACTTTTGATTTTTAGTATAACTCACTTACATTATAAAACGGGTAACCAGTGTGCAAGCGCAGCCAAGATAACCATAGCAAAAATAGCCGCGATAATATCATCTAGCATAATACCTAGCCCGCAACCTACTTGCCGATCAAACCAACCTATAGGCCAAGGTTTTAGCATATCAAAAAAGCGGAAAAGCACAAACGCTATCAATACCCATTGCCAACTAACTAACGGTATCACCATCAGGGTCATCCACATGCCAATAAATTCATCCCACACAATACTACCGTGGTCGTAAACTTGTATATCATCGGATGTCCGGTGACAAATAACAATACCAACAACAAAACCAAATAAAATAATAAACCAACATAACAAAACGGGTAATAACCAATACATCAGTAGCCAAAATGGAATAGCAGCTAACGATCCCATGGTTCCAGGAATGATGGGTGATAAACCACTACCGAATCCGGTTGCCAATAGATGCCAGTGATTTGATAGCTTTAAACGAGATTTTGCATCAATCATAGCAAGCTTCCACAATAAAATGATCAAAACCAGTTAAATTAGGTGAAACCTCTTTATTCCCATAAAAATAGCGAATGCCTTCTGATTCTGGTGTGATCTGGCCGATACAATGAAAATTTGCCCCAGTATGCGCTAGCGCTGACTCCAATGCACCACGGTTTATCTCAGGCACCGTAAAGCACAGCTCATAATCTTCTCCCCCACTTAACGCCCAGGTTAACGCCTGTTCTGAAGTAACTTGTCTGCGCAATACCTCTGATAGTGGCAAAGAATCTAATTTAATTTTAGCGCCACGGCCACTGATTTTGAGAATATGTCCAAGATCAGAAATCAAGCCATCAGAAATATCTATCGCTGAAGAAGCAAGATGACGTAAAGCCTGCCCTTGCAAAATACGAGGCTGTGGCCTTAAATGACGTTGAATCAACCAATGACGATCTTTTACATCATCGACAACCAGCTGTGATTGTAAAATCGCAAGGCCTGCAGGACTATCACCCAATGTTCCGGTAACATAAATCCAATCACCATGACAGGCTCCAGACCGGGTTAGCGATTTTCCTGTCGGAATCAAACCATGGGCTGTATAGGTTAAACTCATTGGCCCTCGTGTTATATCTCCACCAATAAGTTGCATTTCATAGTAATTAAGCTGTTCAAATAGGCTAGAACTAAATCTTGCCAGCCAATCTTCATTGATTTGTGGCAATGTCAACGCCAGAGAAGCCCAGGCAGGATCGGCTCCCATAGCGGCTAAATCACTTAAATTAACCACCAAAGATTTATAGGCTAAATCTTCAGGTGAAATACTATCAAGAAAATGGATACCTGCAACTAGTGTATCGGTAGTAATCGCTAATTGCTGTCTTTCCGGTATTGTTATCAATGCACAATCATCACCAATACCGATATTAACGTCATGCCGATTTTGCTGTTGACGATTAAAATAATGCGCCATGATATCAAATTCGCCACAAACCATAATAATATTCCAATATACCATGCTCCTATTGTTATAAGGCTATCACAGCACCTTATAATCAAAATAAACATTAGATTATTCGAAAAGCCTGAACACCATTACTTCTTACGCACAGTAGCAACAACTTTGTCGAGCGCTCCATTGATAAATTTGTGACTCTCCTCGGCACCAAAAACTTTTGCTAATTCAATCGCTTCATTAATAGCAACTTTATAAGGTACATCATCACGATAACAGAGTTCAAACATCGCTAAACGTAAAACCGCTTTCTCTACCTGACCAAGCTCCCCAAGCTGACGAGAAAGATAAGGAGCCATTTTTTTATCCAGTTCTAACACATGAGTTGAAACGCCATTAAGTAGTTCACGGAAATAAGTTACATTAACATCTGACATATCCTGTTCAGATAAAAATTCCACTTCAACATCAGCAATACTATTACCCGATAATTGCCAAGAATAAATCGCCTGAACAGCACACGCACGCGCGCGATGACGAGCAGCAGGTTTCACAAAATTCCCCTTAAATAAAATAGTTAGCCTTTAATGGCTTGAATTACATTAACCATTTCTAGTGCAGCTAATGCAGCATCTGCACCTTTATTTCCCGCTTTTGTACCTGCGCGCTCAATTGCCTGCTCAATATCCTCGATGGTTAATACACCAAAGGCAACAGGAAGATTGCTTGTCATCGCAACATTAGAAAGTCCAGCACTACACTCACCGGCAACATATTCAAAATGTGAGGTTGCACCACGTATAACGCTAGCAAGTGCAACAACTGCATCATATTTTTTGGTTTCTGCTAATGTTTTAATCGTTAAAGGCAGTTCATAAGCACCTGGCACCCAAACTACCGTAATATTTTCTTTTGCAACTTGGCCAACACGTTCCAAGGTATCAATAGCGCCTTCCAGCAAGCTATTGTTGATGAAATGATTAAAACGTGCAACAACGATTGCTATACGAGCTTTAGGTCCTGCTACCGTACCTTTTATTACCTTCATAGCCTTCCTTAAATATTAATTATTCTTTACAGAAACGACAATTTTATCATATTCTTTTCTATACTGCGCTGCTGAATTTAGCTAACTTTAAAACAGTCATCAGGAACGCTAAATTTAATCAATTAAATGTTACATTACTTTAACTATACTGCTTTGCTATATTAAGCTAATCAGTTAATAAATATGACATCACAATGGCCGAAGTGTTAAACGTAAATCAGGTCCAATAAGTTCAATATTAATAAATTCAAATGCAGGTGCATCTTTCAATTTTTGTAATGCTGGAATATTAATTAATTCTCTTGCGGTTCCACCTAAAATTTTAGGTGCAATATAAACAATCAATTCATCAACTAATCCTAGTGTTAACAAAGCGCCAGCAAGTGTTGGACCGCTTTCGACCCAAACTGAATTAATATTACGTTTAGCCAGCTGCATCATCAACAAAACTAAATCAATACCTTTTTCGTAGGTTGGGATAGCGATTTGCTCAACATCACCACACCAATTTTGCAATATGGGATTAGGGCGAATAAGCCAACATTCACCATCTGATTTTGTTATAATATGTTCTGGTTTTACTTGATTATCACTATCCAAAACAATTCTTATTGGTTGTCGAAGACGCTCTTTAGGGTAAATATTTTGTAGCTCAGGCGCAAAATCTGTCCAACGAACATTCAAAGCTGGATTATCAGCTAAAACAGTAGCACTGGTAGTCAAGATTGCGCTCGCCTGGCCCCTGAAACTTTGTACATCTTGGCGAGCTACTGGCGAAGTGATCCATTTACTTTCACCTGATGCAAGGGCCGTCCGCCCATCAAGTGATGCGGCTAACTTAAGTTGAACATAGGGAAAACCTGTTCGCATTCTTTTTAGAAAGCCTTGATTTAATTGTTCAGCTTCATCCATTAGTAAACCATGTAATACTTCGATGCCAGCCTGCTGTAATTTAAGTAAACCACGTCCTGCAACCTGTGGATTTGGATCTTGTATCGCCACAACAACTCGCCGAATACCTGCTCTAATTAACGCATCCGCACAAGGTGGCGTTTTACCATAATGACTGCAAGGTTCTAATGTGACATAAGCAGTTGCTCCGTTCGCTTTTTCACCCGCCATTTGTAATGCATGAATCTCAGCATGCGCCTCGCCTGCTTTGCAATGAAAACCTTCACCCACAACTTCACCATTGCGTACAATGACACAGCCTACATTCGGGTTTGGTGAGGAAGTAAATCGTCCTTGCTTGGCCAATGACAACGCACGGCTCATAAACTGCTTATCAAACGTAGTCATTTTTACTATTAATCCTGTAACTTAGCAATTTCTTCGCCAAATTCACGAATATCTTCAAAACTACGATATACCGAAGCAAAACGTATATAAGCAACTTTATCCAGCTTTTTCAGCTCATCCATGACAATTTTTCCAATCATCTTCGCCGGAATTTCTCGCTCTCCGGTTGCGCAAAGCTGCGATTTTATATTGTTAATAGCTGTTTCCACATCATCGGAACTTACCGGGCGTTTTTCTAATGCTTTTTGCATACCTCGTCTAAGTTTGTGTTCATCAAATGACTCACGTACATCATCACTTTTTACCACACGCGGCATGACTAATTCAGCCACTTCAAAAGTAGTAAAACGCTCATGACATTCAAGACATTGTCGACGACGACGAACCTGCGAACCATCTCCAACCAGGCGTGAATCAATCACTTTGGTATCTACAGCGGTGCAAAATGGGCAATGCATAAAATTTCCTGATTTTAGGGTCCGGTTTTTCAGTTTAACTCAGCTATCAATGAAAAACACCCTGCTAGCGTAATCTAACAGGGTGTAAGTTAACAAAATTCGCCTTTACGGCAGCAGAGAATGTTGATCCGCTCCCTCTTTTTCTACTTTAGGAGGAAGCAAATGCTCTCGTTTCATGCCCATCTTTAATGCTAGAGCAGAAGCAACATAAATAGAAGAAACGGTTCCAATCGTCACGCCAATTAACATAACTAGAGCAAATCCTTTCAGTATTGACCCACCAAAAAGATAGAGCATCAATACCACTAATAAAGAAGTTCCTGATGTAATAAGTGTTCGACTCAATGTTTGGGTCAATGAAACGTTAACTATTTCGTAAGAAGTACCGCGGCGGATCTTGCGGAAATTTTCACGAATACGATCAGAGACAACAATACTGTCATTTAATGAATAACCGATGACCGACATTAATGAAGCAACGATAGTCATATCAACTTCAATCTGAAAAAGTGATACAATGCCTAATGTAATGATCACATCATGCGCTAATGATATTACTGCACCAGCAGCCAGACGCCATTCAAAGCGGAAACCTACATAAATCAAAATACAAATCAAAGCAGCTAACAGTGCCATTGCACCTGTTTGAGATAATTCACTGCCGACACTCGGCCCGACAAATTCGATGCGCTTAACCGTTGCTTGATCATCAACATTTTTGTTAATGACTGAAATAATGGACTTACCGATTTCTTGACCTGCCACGCCTTCAGTAGGAGGCAATCGGATCATAATATCTCGGCTACTACCAAAGTTTTGAATCAACGGCTCTTGATGGCCATTATTCGCTAAACTCGCTCTAATTTTATCAAGATCCGCAGGTTGACTGAGATTAATTTCAATAACAGTCCCGCCGGTGAAATCCAATCCCCAGTTAAATCCTTTCAATGAAATAACCGTAACCGAAAGAATAAATAAAGCAATTGAGATACCAAAAGCTAAACAATCCCAACGCATAAAATCGATAACTTTACGGCCATGATTTAACTGTTCTACTGTATAATCTTGCGCCACAACCACGCTCCTTAAATAGACAGCTTTTTAATACGTTTACCACCATACAATAAGTTCACGATAGCACGTGTTCCTACAATTGCAGTAAACATGGAAGTGGCAATACCAATCGCCGTAGTAATAGCAAAACCCTTAATTGAGCGTGTGCCTACCACATACAAAATGGTTGCCGTGATCACAGTTGTCAAATTCGCATCTAAGATACTGGAAAATGCCCCCTTGTAACCTTCATGTATCGCTTGCTGTATCGAACGAGCATTCTTTAATTCTTCTTTAATACGTTCATTAATCAACACATTCGCATCAACGGCAACAGCAAGCGTTAAAACAATACCAGCAATTCCCGGCATGGTTAAAGTGGCCCCCGGTAATAGCGACATAATCCCCATAATGAGGATCAAGTTTGCTAACAATGCAGAACTGGCAATCAGACCAAACTTGCGATAATAAATGACCATAAATAGAACTAGAGCTAGCAAACCGGCTAATAATGCTTCCATTCCTTGCTCAATATTTTGCAATCCTAATGTTGGCCCAATTGTGCGTTCTTCAACAATTTGAATAGGTGCAATTAATGCGCCCGCGCGTAATAATAAAGATAATTGACGAGCTTCAGTTGGATTACTAATACCAGTAATACGAAATTTGCTACCAAAGCGGGCAGAAATTCTGGCGACATTAATGACTTTCTCATCTTTTACCAAAATAGCACGACCATTGGCATCCTTTCGCCCACTATCTTTATATTCAACAAATAGGGTTGCCATCAATTTATCCTGATTATCACGGGTAAAATCAGGCATTATTGAGCCACCAGCACTATCCAGACCTATGCTTACCTGCGGACTGCCCATTTCATCCAAATCCGATGTCGAATCAGTAATATGATCGCCTGTCAAAATAACACGTTTATAAAGAACAACAGGTTCACCATTGCGAGTATATTTTATCTCAGAATCACCTGGAATATGGCCACGTTGAACAGCCGAACTGTCTATGCCGACATTTACTAAGCGAAACTCCAGCGTTGCAGTAGCACCAAGGATCTCTTTTGCTCGCGCCGTATCTTGAATACCTGGTAATTCAACGACAATACGATCAGCGCCCTGACTTTGTACCAATGGTTCAGCAACGCCTAATTGGTTAACACGATTACGGATAATATTAATATTTTGTGATACTGCATAATTACGTGCTTCACGGATCCGCTCATCTGTCATTACTGCCGTTAATAGATTCTTGTTACCAGCAGTAAAAACCAAATCGCGATAACGTGGTGTCAAATAAGATTCCGCTTGAGAGCGCCCACTATCATCACGAAAACGAATTTCAACACCGTAATTATCTATTTTACGTATAGTTGAATATGGGATCCCTTTTTCACATAAATCACTACGTAGGCCATTCATATTCTGTTCTTGCAATTTACCTAATGCTGTTTCCATATCCACTTCCATTAAGAAGTGAACGCCACCACGCAAATCTAGCCCTAGTTTCATTGGTTCACCGCCCAATGCTCTTAACCAATGAGGGGTTGCAGGTGCCAGATTTAACGCTACGATATATTGCTCCCCTAAACCGGCAACTAAGGTTTCGCGGGCATGTAGCTGGACATATGCATTATTAAAACGAGCAAGGATTACACCGCTTTCCAGTGCAATTGATTTACTTTCGATTTTCTCTTTCTTTAAAATATTGCGAACTTGATCCAAAGTCTGTTCATTGGCTGCGGTTCCGCGCACGCCAGTAATCTGAACAGCCGGATCCTCTCCATAAAGATTGGAAAGCGCATACAGCAAACCGATAAGCAACGCAGCAATCAGCATCAAATACTTCCACAAAGGATAACGATTTAGCACGGCAATTCCCTTCGGGAAAATCAGAAATTAGATAGATTTCATTGTACCTTTTGGAAGTACAGCAGCAACGAAATCACGTTTAATGGTTACTTCATTGGTGTCATTTAATGCAACAACAATATAACCGGTTTCAGATACTTTAGTGACGTGGCCAATTAATCCACCGGTTGTTAGTACCTCATCACCTTTAGCAATAGAATTCATTAATTTTTTGTGCTCTTTAGCTCGCTTCTGCTGTGGGCGTAAGATCATAAAATAAAAAATCAATCCTAAAACAACCAACATGATGATCAAAGAATATGGGTTTCCTTGTGCTTGACCACCAGCTGAAGCGACTGCTTCAGAAATAAACAAACTCATCAAAATTTCCTCATTGTGATTAAAACAATATTTCTAGCTCAAAAAATTAATCCTAGCCTATAAATCCTACACTGATTTGATTCAATTAGCACGACTGAAATTATACTCTAGTTTGATGAAATCAATTTATTGATCCGTCGATAAAACTCTACTGCAAAAGCCTCAAATTGACCTTTTTCAATCGCTTGTCGAATTTCAGCCATTAGTCGTTGATAATAACGCAAATTGTGTAAGGTATTAAGCCTAGCACCAAGAATTTCATTACATCGGTCAAGATGATGTAAATAAGCACGGCTATAATGAGAGCAAGTATAGCAGTCACAATGGGCATCTAACGGCGAAGTATCCGATTTGTATTTAGCATTACGGATTTTAATTACACCTTCAGTGACAAATAGATGGCCATTCCGAGCATTTCGGATTGGCATTACACAATCAAACATATTAATACCGCGCCGAACCCCTTCAACCAGATCCTCTGGTTTACCGACCCCCATTAAATAGCGTGGTTTATTTTGCGGAATTTGTGGGCAAACATGCTCTAAAATATGGTGCATATCCGCTTTAGGTTCCCCGACTGCTAAACCACCAACAGCGTAACCATCAAAACCAATCTCGACCAGGCCTTTTACGGATATATCACGTAAATCCCGGTAAACGCTGCCCTGAATAATGCCAAACAACGCATTTTTATCAGCTAACTCATCAAATCGTTGGCGACTACATTTTGCCCAGCGAAGAGACATTTCCATCTATTTTTTGGCATAATCCCAATCCCAATCTGCCGGATAGTGTGTGCATTCATCAAAAATCATAACAATATCCGAACCAAGATCGTACTGAATTTCCATCGACTTTTCAGGGCTCAGGAAAACCCTTTCGCCATTGATTGGATTGCGAAAATAAACGCCCTCTTCTTTAATTTTACGCATAGCACCAAGGCTAAAAACCTGAAATCCACCGGAATCAGTCAAAATTGGTCCTTGCCATTGCATAAAATCATGCAGATCGCCATGTAATTTTATTATTTTTTGTCCAGGACGCAACCATAAATGAAAAGTATTGCCTAACAGGATTTGAGCACCGGTTTGTTTAACTTCTTCTGGCGTCATCCCCTTGACTGTACCATAAGTGCCAACCGGCATAAAAGCAGGCGTTTCTACAATCCCACGTTCAAAAATCAAGCGACCACGACGAGCTTGGCCGTTTTGGCTTTGTAATTCATATTTCACTTTGCCTCTCTAGCATCAGAAAAACAGTCTGATGGGTTAATTACATATTCAGTTAAATAAATTGCTGATATCAATTTAATAGTTAACAACTAGTTAGACACGTTTTTACTCTCTGCTTTAGAATTGTGCGTGATAAACATGGCATCACCATAACTAAAAAAACGGTACTTTTCTGCGATTGCTTGTTGATAGGCATTCATCGTATTTTAATAACCAGTAAAAGCAGATACCAACATAATCAAAGTAGACTCAGGTAAATGGAAATTAGTAATTAATGCATCAACAATTTGAAAATGAAAGCCTGGGTAAATAAAAATTCGAGTATCATCAAAAAAGGGGGCAATAATACCTTATTTACATGCACAAGCCGCGCTTTCTAATGATCGAATCGAAGTTGTACCAACCGTAATAACCCGTTTACCTCTAGCTTCACACGCCAATATTGCATCAACAGGCTGTTGCGATACTTCAACATATTCTGCATGCATGGTATGTTCAGCAATATTCACCACCCGCACAGGTTGAAAAGTGCCGGCACCAACATGCAGCGTCACAAACGCCATTGCTACCCCTTTTTGCTGCAGCGCCGCTAGTAAAGATTCATCAAAATGCAATCCTGCCGGCGGCGCAGCACCAGGCCGTTGGCCATAAACCGTTTGATAAAGCGTTCTATCAGCCTCTTCATCAGGGCGGTCAATGTAAGGTGGTAATATAGCATATGGCCAATATCATTTAAAATAGCTAACACATCTCGCTTATCCTGAAAATCAATTTCAAATAACGTATCGTGTCTTGCCAACATAATGGCTTTGACACTTTCATCATAACCTAATAATAATTCGGTTTATGCCTTGGGTGCTTTAGAAGCACGAATATGCCCAACACCCAATGACTTCGCAATATGCGTTCAATCAATACTTCAATTTTGCCGCCAGACATTTTACGACCATAAAGACGAGCCGGTATTACCTGAGTATTATTGAAAACCAACAAATCACCTGATTCTAATTTATCAACAATATCAGTGAATATACCATGTGCCAGTTCACCTGTTGAATCGTTTAAAGAGAGTAGTCGGCAATGACTACGTTTGGCTAAGGGATAATGGGCTATTAACTCATCAGGTAATTTAAAAGCAAAATTAGAGACACGCATTTCCTTACACTATTTGATCAAAACAAGCGCACTAGTCTAGTGCGGCAATAAAAACAGTGTAACAAATAAGCATCACGAAAATTAAAAATTCACTTATAATGACACTATGAATTTTCTTGCACACTTACATTTAGCTCAACGAGCACAAAGTTCCTTATTAGGAAATTTAATGGCGGATTTCGTTCGCGGTGATCCTGAAGGCTTGTATTCACCAGATGTTGTGGCCGGGATCAGAATGCATCGTCAGGTAGATAAATTCACCGATCAGCATCCCATTGTGATTAATGCCAAGCAACTTTTTCGACCGCCATACCGCCGAGTCGCAGCGATCACTCTCGATTTAGTTTGAGATCATTTTCTCGCTTTATATTAGGATCAAATTGAAGCAAAACAGACTCTACCCCAATTTGTTCATTATGCTCGCCAGCAAATTGAACTAAACCTATATGATATACCCCAGAAAAATTTCAAGAATTAAATGAGTATTTATGGTCACAAAATTGGCTGCTGCATTATGCAGAACCTGAATATATTAATAATGTATTAAAAACAGTATGGCGCGCAAACGTCCTAAACTGGTTAATTTAATTGGCTCCTTTGATGATTTTATTCTGCATTACCACGATTTTTCTGCTTTTTTTTGCAACTTTATCCAGCAATGATCGCTTTTGCCGAAACTCTATCAGAAAAAAGAGCGCCGTTAATGAAAATAAATAAACCCTAGCTGATTAGAGGCTAGGGTTTATTACAGATTAAATAACACTCTTTATATATCTCGCTTTATATCAGTGTTGTTTAGTGCTAATACGATCATAGAGTGCAAAAATCACTAAAACGATTAATGAAGGTACCAACCAGGCTAAATCATGAACATAAACTGGTAATTTCTTCGCAACATCAGGAATAAATGCTTGCAAAAGCTCAGAAGATTTCATCGCACCTAATAAGCCAAAGATTAAACTGGTCAACATAGTTGGCGCAACTACTCTGGATGGGCACTTCCACCATTTCAAAGTAAAACTCATTAAAATCAATACAATACATGGTGGATAAATTGCAATTAATACAGGAATAGAAAATTCAATCAGTTTACTCAATCCTAAATTCGAGATCACCATAGAAAAGATGCCAGGTATCCAGACTAATTTACGATAAGAAATCGGCACATAAAGCGCAAAAAATTCCGTACAAGCACAAGTGAGTCCAACCGCAGTTACCAGACAAGCAACAAAAATAAGTATCGCTAAGAAAAAGCTACCAAAATTACCAAAAGTATGTTGCACATAGGCATGCAAAATATCAGCACCATTGCTGGCATTAGGTAATAACGTGCCGCTATTCTCACCCAATTTAAACAGTGAAACATAAACCAATGTTAATAACACGCCGGCAATTAATCCAGCCCACATGGTATAACAGGTTAAAAGAACAGAATTTTCGACACCGCGTGAACGGGCAGCATTAAAAATAACAATGCCAAACACCATCGCGCCCAGGGTATCCATTGTCAAATAACCATTAATAAAACCATTAGAAAATGCCATTTCAGTATATGATGGCGTTGATATAATGGGTTCACCGGCCGGCCAAAGTACCGCAGCAATGCCCAAAATAGCCAATCCAATCATTTTTATTGGCGCTAAGATATGTCCTACGCTATCGAGTAGTCGTCCTGGATAGAGTGAAATAGCTATCACCACAGCAAAATAAACTAAGCTATAGATAAACAATGAAATCGATGAAACACCGCCTACTAGTGGGACAATTCCGACTTCATAAGAAACTGTTGCCGTACGAGGTGTGGCAAATAATGGCCCAACAGATAAATAGGCAACAATAGCTAACAATAACCCCGCACATTTACCAATTGGAGCACTAAGCTGTTCGATGCCACCACCTACTTTTGCTAGCGCAATAACTGCAATAACAGGCAAACCGACACCTGTTAGCAGAAATCCAGCTGCCGCTGTCCAGACTTGTTCCCCAGCTTGCAATCCAACCATAGGAGGAAAAATAATATTTCCTGCCCCTACAAATAACGCAAAGGTCATAAACCCTAACGCTAAAATATCTCGAAATGTTAAACGATATGCCATAATTATTTGTTAATTTGTTGTTATTTATAATTCAGCTTAAATAAAAGCAAAACCTAAACCACTTATTATTTATTGACGCTAATCTCAGCTGATTTTTAATCAAATAAAAATATTTAATTAACCTGATAAATTTAGTAAAAATAGAAAAATCCGTCAATAAAAGACTACAAGTAAAACTTTTATAATGATAAAAGGCAATAGTAAATCGAAAAAGCAGAAGCAGAATAAGCATCTGAAATAAATTTTTTATTTAGTGATTGGTTTTAGTGTTTACTCAATATGCGTTATATGATTTGCATAAAATTTAACCAACACTACACTAACATCTATTCATGCAAATGTATTATTTAACTCAATCTGTTTAACTAAAATTCAGCAAATGAAATTTAATTTTGGCCATTTTTTGTTGTTACAATTAAACTAGACGGGATAAATAAAACTAAACACCGCCCCTTACCTAATTGACTTTCGATATCTAATTGGGAATGATGGTGTATTAATGCATGTTTGACAATTGCCAATCCCAATCCGCTACCACCCCCCATTCGACGTGAACGCGATTTATCTGCTTGATAAAAACGTTCAGTTAACCGAGTCAAATGTACTGAAGCAATTCCCGGACCATTATCGCGAATAAAAAAGTGCTCCCTGTTTAATTTGTCGCGAACCAATGTGAATAGATGTTCCAACCGGTGTATAATTAATCGCATTATAGATAAGATTTGAAATGACGCTTCTCAGTTGCTCTTCGTTACCATAAACTTGTAATTGTTTATCCACATCAAAAATAATTTCATGCTTTCCCACACTTAAATTTATTACATCTTGTTTTATTGTGTTTAGCATTGCTAGAATATTGATCTGCTCATTCAAATTAATATGTGGTGCTATTTCAATGCGGGAAAGCTGAAATAATTGTTTAATTAAACTATCAATGCGTGCCAATTGTTCACGCATTGAGTGTAAAGCTTTTTTGTTAGCCGAATGACTATCGATTTGCTCATCCATGATTTCCAAATAACCTTGTAAAACAGTTAATGGTGTATGTAATTCATGATTAGCATTAGCAAAAAATTCGCTGCGTAATTTTTCCAATTTCAACTTTTCCGTTATGTCTTTTGCAACCATTAATAATTGGTCATCAACATAAGACATAATTTGAAATTTAACAATCGCACTGTTATTTAACGCTATCGTAAACGGCACAGAATAGTCGGCCAACATAAAATAACGGTTGAAATCAGGATAACGGAGTAAATTGAAAATAGATTGCCCACTATCCTCCGGCCAACGAAACGCCAATAAATATTCAGCTAAACGGTTACACCAAACAATATTACCTTCTGCTGTCATGATAATAACTGGATCAGGCAAAGATTCTGCACCACTCCGAAATCGCCTAATAATCTGTACCAATTCACGCCGACGTTTACGATTGCGTTGTTGTAACTGATAAATACCATAAAAAATCGGTTCCCAAACACCTTGTCCAGTTGGTGGCAGTAAACGACGTTCAAGCCAAAGCCAATCAGATAATTTCAGTAAATGATAACTATGCCAACATAAAGCGGCTAATAATGAAATCACGAGCAACCAAGATAGATGCACAACAAAAAGTGATAATCCACATGCCGGTAAACAGAAGAAAATCAGAACAACCACTAATTTTTTTCACGACAAACGTTCAAGCACGCCAACTTTTCCTTATAACCAACAATCAATAACGGACAGAGAAACGATAGCTTGTACCTCGAACTGTCTAGATCATTTTGTCATGACCACCCACAGCAAGTGCTTTACGTAAACGACGAATATGCACATCTACTGTCCGATCCTCAACATAAATATTCACACCCCAAACATAATTTAATAATTGCTCACGATTATAAACTCGTTCTGGATGGGTCATAAAAAAATGCAGTAATTTATATTCTGTCGGCCCCATTTCTATTGACGTTGTATCACTTGTTACCCGATGAGAGGTAGGATCTAGCTTCAATCCCTTCATTTCAATAAGATTGTCGCTAACCCTAGCTGAAACACGACGCAAAATTACATTTACTCTAACAATCAGCTCTTTAGGTGAAAAAGGTTTTGTCAGATAATCATCTGCCCCAATTTCTAAACCTCGCACCCGATCTTCTTCTACCCTTGCAGTTAACATCATAATCGGGATATTTCGGATCAGTTGATCACGCTTTATATGTGCAATAAACTGGATACCCGAACCACCCTGGATCATCCAATCTAGCAAGATGAATGCCGGATAAGACTCTATGAGCTGAGCAATAGCTGAATCATAATCATCAGCCTCAATGGTTTGGAATCCATTCTGTTCTAATACAAAGCAAACCATCTCACGGATCGCGGTTTCATCTTCGACGATCAGAATACGTCTTACCATGATTGATCCTATCATTATTTCATTATTAAATTAGTAGGCGCCATTATTTCATATTTATGACCATTTTATGAAATATTGTAGCGAATTTCGTCAAGTTGCAAATTTTCAGGCTGAATATGAGATTTGATATCTAATTCACAAAATTAATTAATAACTGAATTTTTGAACGATATGGTTAAAATTTTTATCTATGATTTTTTATCGACCCGATTATAGTTATCAATAACCTATTTACAAATAATTAATTTATGACCTTATTAATATAAGGTAAATATAATGCTAAACAAATTTATTGAAATGATGAAAAAAAGAAGAACTATTTATAATATAAATAATTCATTACCTATCTCTGAAGAAAGACTTATTACATTGGTTAAAGAAACGCCCTCTTCATTTAATTCGCAAACATCGCGTGTAGTTATTCTATTTGGTGATGAACATAAAAAACTGTGGCATAACATTACCAAAGAAACACTAAAAGAAATTGTGGCTAAAAAGATATTTACCACGACAGAGAAAAAAATCGATAGTTTTGCTGCCGGAGCAGGTACGGTATTATTTTTTGAAGAGCAAAATATTATCGAACAATTACAGCAAAAATTTCCACTTTATGCCGATAATTTTCCAGTTTGGTCAGAACAAAGTAGTGGTATGGCACAATATGCGGTTTGGGCTAGCCTGGCGTAAGAAAAAGTAGGCGCATCACTACAACACTACAATCCACTAATTGATGAAAAAGTGCATGCCAGTTGGCATATCCCAAACTCGTGGAAATTACGCGCTCAATTAGTTTTTGGTGCAATTAAACAACCAGCCAATGAAAAAACATATATTGACGATGACGTGCGTTTCAAAGTCTTTGGAAAAAATTAACTCAATTTGCGGCAAAATTTATTTTGCCCATAGTCACAACTATTAGCAAAACGGCATTAGGGTAACAAAACTAAATGTTTTTTTAGTGACATTCTTATACCAATAAGATATCAATTAATAAGATAAAGTTTGCAAAATATATTAACTCTGATCATTGAATCAAAAATAAAAAATAACAGCCAAAATGGCTGTTGTTATTAATTTTTATTTTTATTTAATAAACTAAATCGCTATGACCAATAAGGTGAATATTTACCGATTTGATTAGAAAAAGAAACGTAAACTGGTTTCAACCAAAAGCCAATTATCTTTTTCGTAAGCGTGATTTTTACTATGAACATGGTTATAGGCCATCTCCATATATAAAAGTAATAGCGAACTTTTTATTACTATAAAGTCTTTATCTACCCCTAACGTATAAGTCTACTTTATATAGTCAAAGGTTTTTTTATCGCCCGATCTTAGTCCATAACCAGCATATAACCCTGTATCGGATTGAGGTCAGTACCACTTTGCAGTCATGCCATAAAGGTGAGCCGCCCAATCCCCGGTAACAGCAGTTGGCGATAGTTTTTGTCCTGCAACAACAACATTAGTTGATTGTAATCGACCATAATCAACCCCGATTGAAGCTGTTTTATCAGGAAAAACATATTTGACACCCAATGCAAACATATTGTCTTGCGGTTTTTTTCACCTACCACTTCTGCCCAACCAGTAGCCAGTTCTAAACCTAAAGCGTTCTAATAAAAAAGTCCCAATGAATATGCATGAATAATATCACCGAAATCAGGCTCAACACTGCCTTCTGCGGATCTGGAATAACTGCCTGCTAGCTTGACGCCTTTAAATGAAGGTGTTTCTATAAAAATAGTATGAGGTAAACGTATGGTAAAATTATCCTGTCCAGTACCACGATAGATGGTATTGCCATTTTGTTGCGCTATAAAACCGGAAGATATACCGGTCGACCAAGTACATCAGCAAAATAAAGCACTCCAGTATTGTTATAACCTAAATTAGATTTTGCAACGGAATTGATAAGCATATAGGCATATAGGCATATAGGCATATAGGCATATAGGCATATAGGCATATAAGTACGGCCAAATTGTGCTTTACCATATTCTGCATGGGAAACACTAATATATCCAACCCGATTATAGAGTTCAAACCGACTGTTGGGATTATTACTATTCAACTTTTACGTATCTAAACCTAATTCAATATTGCCAAATACTTTAACCTAATGAGGCAACTTATGCTCGGCATAAAAACCAATACGGCTTCCATCATCACCAATAATGGTTTTATTCTTTTCAGTATCCCAACTATTTATTAATCTAATCTGTCCATAAATATCAAACTGTATATATTGATCATCATAAATACTTGTTGCCTGTGTAATCTGTGCTAAAGATAAAGTAACAATAAATGTTATGATAGGTTTTAATTTTATTACCATAAGAACACCCATTAATTTAAGCTAATAAATAATTTAAAAATCTCACTTCAAATAATAAAGTTAATCCATTTGCTTTAAGGTAATTTAAAAAAACTTACACTGAAATAATAAATAAAAATATTTTGAAAAATAAACAAAGAATAAGGATTTATTAAAATATCACCGCCAATGAAATGATAAACTAATAAACAAAATAATCAAGTTACTAATAAAGCAAGTGTAAAAATACAATAAAAAAATTACTTTTATGTTTAAAATAACATTACATTTATATTCTATTTGTTGGCATAAAACCTTATATTGGAATTAATCAATCTATTTAGTAAATTTAATCAATAAAATAAGATGTTCTTTTTATTCTTTTTCCTGTTATTAAAATTTATCTTTTATTGTTAGAATTTTATTTTAATCATAATGGATAATAAAATATTACCTTGTATTGTAAAAGTTTAATTTTAAAATCAATTTATCACTATAAATACATTATTATTTAAGATAAGAGTGACATATCCAGATGGTTAAAACCCATTAAAATTGACTTAAGCAATAAAAATTGCAATTGAAAACTAGGGTCAAAGTGTATGATCCGTTATTATAGCCACGATTTTTTGAAATGGAATAACTAGGAAGCCTTGAGATGTGGTTTAAAAATCTAATGATCTACCGCTTAAATGAGGAATTTACATTATCCGTCGATAAGCTTGAAAAACAACTTGCCACACTGGCTTATAGCCCATGCGGAAGCCAAGATATGATGAAAATAG
Organism: Arsenophonus endosymbiont of Aleurodicus floccissimus; assembly: GCF_900343025.1. Lineage (GTDB taxonomy): Bacteria > Pseudomonadota > Gammaproteobacteria > Enterobacterales > Enterobacteriaceae > Arsenophonus. Next base: position 204,496 of record NZ_OUND01000004.1, read on the forward strand.
GTTGGACATCACCGATGGGACCTCACAGTGAAGCGCTAATACACTCGGTTAATAATCAAATTCTACTTTGTGCACAGAAAGAAGAAAAACTGCTACCAGCACAAGTTATTAAACAAGAGTTACAAGCAAAAATTAAAAAACTAGAAACAGCTCAGGCGCGAAAACTGAAAAAAAGCGAAAAAGATCCATTGAAAGATGAAAGTAGTTCATGCTCTTTTGCGCAGAGCTTTTAGTAAAATCAGTCATACTTATCAGGTTAGATATAATCAATAACTTGATTATCGTAGATGCAGCCAGTACTAAGCATGCTGAAAATAACCTGGCTTTTTTACGTAAAACATTAGGTTCGCTAACAGTTGTTCCTTTAAGTTATTAAAATCCGATCGAACTGACATTAACTGAGTGGCTACGCTCGGGCCAACCAACTAATGGTTTTAGTTTATCGGACGAAGCTGAATTAAAAGCACCTGTTGATGAAGAGGGCGTGATCCGTTGTAAAAAACAAGATTTATGCTACGATGAAATTATTGCCCATATTGAAGCTAAAAAACGGGTAACAAAATTAGCATTAGAATGGAAAGAGCGTATTCAATTCATTATTTCGGACGACGGAACTGTTAAAAGACTAAAATTTAGTGATCTAATAAAAGGACAAAATGATGATATTGATAAAACAGATTTTGCCCAACGTTTTGATGCTGATTATATCTTGATGACAAACGAAATAAGTGCGTTGATAAAATACCAATTGATGCTTTAGGTGCAGAAATGAATACTTAATGTGATTAGCTTTTAATGCACTAAAACCATTGGGAATGGCGATTTTTAATCGCCAATTTAATTTTATCAACTAGGTAAATACCCCCTTTCTGGGCTGAATGATAATAAACTCATATCACTATACCTCTATCTGTTTAAATGAATAAATATAATTATTTCTAATAACTTATATATTTTTTATTACAAAATTGCCAACTATATAGATTATTATTTATGATTATCAAATTAGAATTTTATCACTAAAAATAATAGCAATAACTGTTTTAGTTATATAAGACTGGCAGTTTTATTAAAATGAATAATATAAATATATTAAAAAGAAAATAAGAATTTTTCTTATTTTCTTAACAGAGAATTGAATATACCTATTTTTATATTGAAAATATTAAATAGATCAAAAAAAACGTTATCTTGGCTAGATAACGTTAATCCTAATAAAGTTAAATATTATTGATATACTTTGCTGTATGTAGTTATTAAACAGTCAGCCCATTAAAATTTCTAAAAAATAGCTGTAAATTATAACTAACTTAGGAAATGTATATGTTAATTAGCTAATAAGTACAATTAGATACAAATTCTATTGTAAACATAGCTATATTATTTATAAAAATGATTTATAAATACAAAGATTCTACTATCAATAGTGATTATCCCTAATATTAATAATTCATATATCTAATATTTGTTCTATAATTAAACTATGTTTTGATGCAAATATTTTTTGTTAAATTATTTTTTTAATTTATAACGTAGTTAAATTACCTTATTTTTTATAAATAATTATACTGTACATTAAAACTGATCTTACTTAGTGCATTCATTAAAATTATATATATAACTTAACTAGTATATGAGTAAAAAATTGCTAATGTTTACTTTCAATTTATTAGCTTAAGAAAAATGAAATTAATAACCATAAATAACATAAAATATGAATATAAATTTTTTGTTGTTATATTTTAACTTCAATTAATAGTTTATTATTTTTCTACATTAATAAATTTGGAATTATTAATTATATTGCTTATTAACCATATAATTAACATGGCCATGAAATATAAAAATATATAACACTATTGATTTATTAATAACCTAATTGAATAAATACTGGGTATTTAATTACCCAGCTTTGACATTATTAACAATACTCTATTTTGTACCCTGTGACATCTCCATGCCAACTAATCCCGCTTTAAGATAGCCAGATTTACGTAATAAGTTCATTACATCCATTATCCTTTCATAATCTACTGTTTTATCTGCTTGAAAAAAATAGTGGTTTCTTTATTTGTACCGGTTATTAGATCCAATGCTGATGCCAATTGTTCTTGAGAGACCTTTTGCTCTCCAACATACATTTGACCATTCGCTTTCACTGTTAAAAATAACTGTTTTTCCGGTTTAGGTTGGGGTTTAGCTGCAGAAGCCGGTAAATCAACTTTAATATCTACTGTCGCTAAAGGTGCAGCAACCATGAAGATAATCAGTAAAACCAACATTACATCAATAAATGGTGTAACATTAATTTCATGCATTTCACCATTATCATTTAAATCATCGTTTAAACGGATCGCCATAAGCACTTACCTTTCTTTTTTACTATCAGCTAAATCCAAATCTCTACCTAATAATACCGTCGCTTGAGCAGCTACATCACCCAGTTGACCACGGTAAGTATTAATCATGCGTGCAAATAAATTATAAATAACCACCGCCGGTATCGCAGCTACCAGTCCTATTGTTGTGGCTAACAAAGCTTCTGCTATACCAGGCGCAACAACTACTAAATTTGTCGTCTGAGAATGGGCTATACCAATAAAGCTATTCATAATTCCCCAAACCGTACCAAATAAACCAATAAAGGGAGAAATTGCTACTATAGTTGCTAAATAACCATTACCCCGTCCCATGTAACGACTAATTGAAGCAACTACTCTTTCAAGGCGAAAACTGGCACGATCTTTGGTTCCATTTAAATCATTACTGCCAGCTGATAATGTTTTTTTTGCCACAACTTCATCATACAATTTTCTAGTAAAACTAGTTTTTTTAAATGTTGCAGCAATTTCTACCGCATCATCGAGTGATTTTACTTTAGATAGTTTTTGCTGTTCTTTTCGTAGCTGTTGGTATGCTCCAATCAATTCGATGCCTTTTGAGAAAAACAGTGCACAGGTAATGATTGAAGCAACAATTAATACTAGCATTACTACCTTTACAACCATGTCAGTATGCTGATACATACTGCAAATCGAAAGATCTTGATCAAATCCTCCTTGTGCGGTTAATAAATTAGGCTCCTGTTGTAGACTCACTAAATTTTTTTCCGCAGCGAGCTGTCTCTCTAGCTCGATTGCTCTTCATTAGCTCATATCTTGCTGATTAAGTGTATTAACAGGCTAAAACTGTTCAGACAGACCTGCCAGATTTGTCTCGACGAATGTTATATTTATCAAACTCATTGCCAATAAAATAAAAGCTATCAATTTACGCATCAGTTGGCTATCACTCTTCGGTTATTTAATGTGATCCTTTTAGCTAATCATAACTTATGCCAGCTAGTTTATTGGTAGTAAATTTTGATTTACCACGCTTACATTATGAAAAACTGAGTGATCATACCAGACATTAAATCATTTGATAGTAATTATCATTACTATTTGATGAATTTTTTATTTATTTAACTGTTATCAATAAGTTTTGCTGCAATTTGACTTGTTCTAATAACTGATAATCGCAACAGATATTTGCCATTTTTAATATTTGTTTCTCTCAAATAAACATTTTTTATCTAACAGGCTTTTATACTTAACACTTGAATAAATCCAACATAATTCAGTTTTTTAAGGTAAACTGGCAACTACATCGATCCTTCATTTGGTTGTTATTAGCAGGGTAAGTTATGCAAGTTCTTAATGAGATCATGATGGCAATTTGGCATCATGATTTTGCTAAACTAAATAATCCCGATATTTTATGGATTATTTATGCTGTACTTTTTACCATTATTGCATTAGAAAACGGTATTCTTCCTGCCGCATTTCTGCCAGGAGATATATTGCTTATTCTTTCCGGTGCTTTGATTGCAAAAGGTGTTCTTTCTTTTATTCCCATAATTATTATTTTAACTATTGCTGCTAGCTTAGGTTACTGGTTAGGTTTTTTACAAGGACGCTGGCTTAGTGATACTCATTTAGTAAAACAATGGTTAAAACAGATCCCACAAGAATATCACGATCGTGCAAACCGATTATTTAACAACCAAGGCTGGTATGCGCTTTTGATCGGTCGTTTTTTAGCTTTTGTGCGAACACTATTGCCAGTTTTAGCAGGGCTTTCGACTTTAAGTCACCGGCGCTTTCAATTATTCAATTGGCTTAGTGGCCTCTTATGGATTGGGATCATTGTTTCTCTAGGTTACGCAATAAATCAAATTCCTTTTATAAAACGCCATGAGAATATCGTTATGAATATTTTAATATTTTTACCGATACTGCTACTCATTAGCGGATTTATCGGCTCAATTGTCGTATATCGGAAACATAAAAAAAGCAGTTAAATAGTATGTATTTTATTCGCCCAGAATAAGAAAATCGCCCGGTTAAATAGGCCATTTCAAATAGTCAGTCATAATTAATGCTGGATCATTTTATGCATCTCTTGGACAAAGATAACCTGCTCTGTAGGATCGACATTGAGAGAGATCGCGGTCGAAAAACCGCCATTGATAGTGGTATAATAATTTACTTTATATTGTAATGCACTACGACGAATCAGCTTCGAATCTTCTATTGCACGACGGCCCGTGGTAGTATTGAAAATATAACTATATTCACCATTTTTATTCTATCCTGAATATGAAGGCGTCCCTCATGCACTTTATTAACTAAATGTAGGTTAATTCCGCCCTCACCTAACACAATTGCGGTACCATGAGTTGCATCTAACTCAAAACCATGCGCAATTAATTTCGCCGCTAAATCAACAACCTTGGCTTTATCATTCTCTCTTACTGAAAGTAATGCGCGGCCAGATTTTTTCATCGTAGAAGAGCAACCAAACATAGCTTTAGCAAATGCTTCGGCAAAAGTGCGACCAATACCATAACTTCACCGGTGGAACGCATTTCTGGCCCTAAAATAGGATCAACGTCAGGGAATTTATTAAATGGTAATACGACTTCTTATTACCGAATAATAAGGTGGAATAATTTATTTCGTTACCCACTGTTTAGCTAAAAATTGCCTGACCATGACACGAGCAGCTACTTTTGCCAGTGGTATTTCGGTTGCTTTTGATACAAAACGCACTGTACGCACAGCCCGTGGATTAACCTCGATTAAATAAACGTCATTATTTTTAACCGAAAATTGAACATTCACTAATCCTCGAACGCGTAGTTCAAAGCTCAGTTCTTTTATCTGTTCATGCATGACATTTTGTATATTCTGACTCAAGGTATAAGGTGGCAAGGAACAGGCCGAATCACCAGAGAACGCCAGCCTCTTCAATATGCTCCATAATACCACCAATTAAAACAGTTTCCCTATCACAAATGGCATCTACATCAACCTCAATGGCATCATCCAGGAAATGATCGAGCAATACTGGCGCATCATTGGAAACACTTACCGCTGTCTGAAAGTATCGACGTAAATCAGTTTCATCATAAACAATTTCGATTGCCCGCCCGCCTAAAACATAGGAAGGACGAACAACTAATGGATAAGATAACCAATACTGTGAGCCTTCTCTATAGCCTGTTCAATTGTCGTAACCGTGGCGTTTTCTGATTGCTTAAGTCCTAAACGGGTCACTGCTTGTTGAAAACGTTCACAATCTTCAGCGCGATCAATCGCATTCTGGCTAGTGCCAATAATTGGAACACCCGCTTCTTCTAAGGCAAGCGCCAATTTTAAAGGTGTCTGGCCACCATACTGCACAATTACACCGTCAGGTTGTTCGACCCTGATTATTTCTAATACATCTTCTAATGTTACTGGTTCAAAATAAAGACGATCAGATGTATCATAATCAGTAGAAACCGTTTCAGGATTACAATTTACCATTATTGTTTGATAGCCATCTTCACGTAACGCCAATGCAGCATGAACACAGCAATAATCAAACTCAATTCCTTGACCAATACGGTTTGGTCCACCACCTAGTAGCATAATCTTAGATTTGCTATTGTCAGGGTTGGCTTCACATTCATCTTCATAAGTGGAATAGAGATAAGCGGTATCTGTAGCAAACTCTGCTGCACAAGTATCAACTCGCTTAAAAACAGGATGCAGTTTATAATTTTGGCGTAATTTACGAATTTCAGCTTCAGAAACACCTACTAATTTTGCCAAACGAATATCAGCAAACCCTTTTCGTTTCAATAGCAGCAAGAATTCTGCTGATAAGCCATTAATGCCAAACTCAGTAACTTTCTCTTCTAAACGAACAAGCTATTCAATTTGTACCAAGAACCAACGATCAATATTGGTTAGATTAAATACACCATCCACAGACATACCTGCGTGGAAAGCATCGGCTATATACCAGACCAGATACGTTCAGCACCAGCATCTTTCAATTCACGGCGAATTTTTGTTAACGAATCAAATTCATCCAAATCTACTTTAGGATCAAAACCCGTGGCGGCAACTTCTAATCCACGCAATGCTTTTTGTATTGATTTTTGAAAAGTTCGCTCAATAGCCATTACTTCACCAACAGATTCCATCTGGGTTGTCAGACGATTATTACTACCTGGAAATTTTTCAAAGTTAAAGCGTGGGATCTTAGTCACGACATAATCAATAGGAAGGTTCAAAAGAAGCAAGTGTCCGTCCTCCGGTAATATCATTCATTAATTCATCAAGTGTATAACCTACGGCAAGTTTTGCTGCAACCTTAGCAATAGGAAAACCGGTTGCTTTAGATGCCAAGGCCGAAGAACATGATACTCGTGGATTCATTTCAATAACAATTAAGCGGCCAGTTTTAGGATTTACGGCAAATTGAACATTTGAACCACCAGTTTCTACATCAATTTCTCGCAACACTGCCATCGATGCATTGCACATGTTTGATATTCTTTATCGTTAATGTTTGAGCGGGTGCGACAGTGATAGAATCTCCAGTATGGATCCTCATTGCATCAACATTTTCAATAGAACAGATAATGATGCAATTATCATTTTTATCATGCACCACTTCCATTTCATACTCTTTCCAACCAATCAGCAATTCATCTATCAATAATTCGTTGGTCGTTGAAAGATCTAAACCTGTCAGACAAATACCTTTAAACTCTTCCCGGTTGTATGCAATACCACCACCCGAGCCGCCTATGGTAAATGAAGGGCGAATAATACATGGGAAACCTACTTTTGCTACTACGTCTAACGCTTCTTCCAGGGAATGCGCAATTCCTGAACGTGCAGTTTCAAGGCCGATTTTCTTCATTGCTTTATCAAATCGCTGACGATCTTCTGCCTTATCAATCGCATCAGCCATTGTGCCAATCATGGTAACAGCAAATTCTTTTAATACGCCTTTACGCTCTAATTCTAAAGCACAGTTTAAAGCAGTTTGCCCTCCCATCGTAGGCAAAATCGCATCACGTTCTTTTTCAATAATTTTGTGCACTACTTCCCACTGAATCGGCTCAATATAAGTAGCATCAGCTAGATCCGGATCCGGCATGATTGTCGCTGGATTGGAATTAACTAAAATAACTCGATAACCCTCTTCTCGTAGTTCTTTACACACTTGTGCACCTGAATAATCAAATAGGGATTCTGTATCTTTAGGGCCTGGACTTGCTTCGGGATGCACTTGAAATCAAAATACAGGCTTTTCGGTATGATGTATGCCTTGTAAACTTCCATCAAACAGTGATTTATGGGTCACGCGCAATTTGTCAGATAATGTTGCTTCATCAACTGCAAAACAGTGATTTTGTACGGTGATCATGACGCGATTATTAACTAAATCTTTTACTGGATGGTTACCCCACCATGGGGGCCAAATTTCATTTTAACGGTATCAGCCCCACTGGCTAATGCCAGTAATTGATGGCCTAAGCAGATACCAAAAATAGGTATTTCTGTTGTTAAAAACTGTTTAATTGCTTTAATTGCATAATCACAGGCTGCAGGATCACCCGGACCATTAGAAAGAAAAATGCCATCAGGTGCCATTTTAATACTTCATCAGCCGCTGTTGTTGCTGGCACAATCGTCAAATAACAGCCACGATCAACGAGTAGCCGTAAAATATTTCGTTTAACACCAAAATCATAAGCAACAGCATGATAAGGCAGTTGCTCCCGTGCTTTAGTAGCCGATAATCCATCGGCACCAAGATGCCAACTCTGTTGCTGCCAAGTATAAATGTCTTTAGTAGTAACTTCTTTAGCTAAATCCAGCCCTTTTATTCCAGCAAATAACTTAATTTTTCTAATACTAAATCGGTATCTAAATTTTCAACAGTAATAATGCAGCCATTTTGCGCACCTTTTTCCCTTAATAGCCGCGTAAGCTTACGAGTATCAATATCAGCAATGGCGACTGTTTTATGGCGTTTTAAATAATCAGATAAACTTTCTTTTCCACGAAAGTTACTATAAATTAACGGTAAATCACGTATAACAAACCCTTGAGCATGAATGATTGCGGACTCTTCATCATCTGGGTTAATTCCAGTGTTTCCAATATGGGGATAAGTAAGTGTGACAATTTGGCGGGAGTAGGAAGGATAAGTGAGGATTTCTTAATATCCAGTTATTGATGTATTAAAAACTACTTCTCCAACAACAATTCCTTCAGCCCCAATGAAATGAGCATGAAACTGGGTTCCGTCTTCCAGCAGAACCAATATAGCTGGCTTAATCAAAATACCCTCCAGGAGAATAAAAAAACATTTATTGAGCATATTTATTCATGCGTAAGCCAATAAATTCGTGCCAAAATGGAATTTAAGCAAATTTTTGGCAAATTGCGCGCAATCTAATGATGAGAAGAGTGATTGCCTAGTAAAAAATAATTTTTTATTACTTTTTTAGTTAATTTATAATGAAAAATCAATGTAACTAGTAAAATGATAAATTATCTTAGCAAAATAATCGATTGCATAGCATGATAATTGTAAAAGTATGGTTTAGATAAATTTCACTATAGTAAATGCGCAAAAAATCATCTTAAGTCAATAAAATTTTCATTTTAAATAATAGAAATAAAAGTTATTAAATAAAAAACTTAATAACCGCCATAAAAAATCACAAACTTAAAATTAATTTTGATTTATCAAATAGATAGATAAATAGAAAATTAAATATTTTCTAAATTTAATACATCTTTCATGCTATATAAACCACTTTTTTTTCCTTTTAGCCACAAACATGCCTTCACAGCCCCATTTGCAAACGTCATCCGACTTGATGCTTTATGAGTTATCTCGATTCTTTCACCTATATCAGCAAAAATCGCCGTATGCTCGCCAACAATATCGCCAGCTCTAATCGTTGCAAAGCCAATGCTGTTATTTTCTCTTTCACCAGTAATACCTTGGCGACCATACACTGCACAATCTTTTAAATCACGGCCAATTGACTTGGTAATAACATAGCCCATTGCTAAGGCTGTTCCTGAGGGCGCATCGACTTTATGCCTGTGATGAGCTTCAATAATCTCAATATCGCTATATTCGCCCATCACTTTTGCGGCTTTTTCTAATAACTTCAACATCAAATTGACGCCAACACTAAAATTGGCTGCTAATACAATAGGGATCGTTTTCGCCGCTTCTTCAATCGACTGCTGTTCAGTTTCATTAAAACTTGTAGTGCCAATAATCATCGCTTTGGCATATTTTTTACAAACTGACAGGTAATATTGCGTGCCTTCGGGACGGGTAAAATCAATCAAAATATCAAATTTATCTAAAACATTAATTAGGTCATCACTAATTATAACATTTAAACCGCCAATACCTACTAATTCACCAGCATCAGTACCTACTATACTTGAGCCTTTTCTTTCTAATACAGCCCCTAAAACAAGGCCATTCTGTTGTGAAACTGCTTTAATTAGTTCACGTCCCATGCGGCCACCCGCACCAACGATGGCAACACGAATATCTGAATTAGTCATGTTTATCTCTCTTGATTAAAAGCGGATTAAGTATCTTGAGTTCGATAAGGTTAACATTCATAGTAGCTTAACGCTTACAGCAACCATCAGTGATAAAAAAAAAGCCATTAGAGTTGGCTTAATTAATATATAAATGGCTGCACTAAAAAATTCATTTAATAAAATACCAAAATAGCTATTATTATATTTGCTTGATTTCAACACGTAGCTCTTTTGGTACTTCAAAAACAATATTTTCTTCATGACCAGCAAGTTCGATCATTTCAATGGCACCTAAAACCATTAAGCGTTCAATAACCTGACGAACAAGAATATCTGGTGCAGATGCGCCAGCAGTAAGACCAATAATCTGCATATTTTTCAGCCAATGTTCTTGAATATCATCAGCAGAGTCAATCAGGTAGCCCGGCTTGCCTGCTCTTTGAGCCAATTCAGCAAGACGATTGGAATTAGAAGAATTTTTAGAGCCGACAACTAGTACAATATCAGCCTTATTAGCCAATTCACGCGCTGCTTCCTGACGATTGGTTGTCGCATAACAGATATCATCTTTGCGTGGCCCAATAATATTTGGAAAACGACTATTTAGCGCGTCAATAATATGAGCGGTATCATCAACCGATAAGGTAGTCTGGGTCATAAAACAAAGATTATTTTCATCTTTTACTTGTAATTTCGAGACATCCTCCGGTGATTCAACCAGATACATATCTCCAGCGGGATTATTATATTGCCCCATTGTGCCTTCTACTTCAGGATGCCCAACATGACCAATTAAAATCGCTTCTTTACCTTTACGACTAGCACGCGCAACTTCCATGTGTACTTTAGTCACCAATGGACAAGTTGCATCAAATAACATGGTCAGATGACGTTGCTTAGCTTCCTGTCGAATTGCTTGAGAGACACCATGAGCAGAAAAGATCAAAATAGCACCATCAGGAACTTCAGAGATTTGTTCAATAAAAATCGCACCACGTTGCCGTAAATTGTCAACCACATAACGGTTATGAACAACTTCATGACGAACATAAATCGGCGCACCATAAAGCGCTAGAGCTCTATCAACAATACTAATTGCCCGATCAACACCGGCACAGAAACCCCGAGGGTTAGCCAGCAATATTTGCATTTGATTCCTCCCATTTTGGGTCAATTTTTCCAACACTTCAATGTTAAAAATGATATTCTGAGCCGCTAACGGGTGATTAAAATTAACAGTGATCGACTCTTCCGTCACTGCTGTTACGATCCCTAGCATTTGACTGCCATTTATCGTGGTAAACAATATGATGGCACCGACTTCAGGTATACCGACCTGAATAAAATCTTTTGGCATAAAGTATTGAATCATATCTGGGTTTGGTTTACCAAAAACATCCTCTCCGCTTAAAGTAAATGTCTTTTTTTCACCAACACTTAAACCAATTAATTGTTTTTCAAGTGCTAGCGAGAGACTTTTATCGCCAAGGCGAAAAAGTGCCGGTTTATACTGATTATAGGTTGAATCAGCAATTGAACCATCCTCAAGTTTGATCGTGAAATGCAGCAACACGGCACTATTTGCTTGCACTAAGGTTAACATGACAATAAAAAGCCACTGTTATAAATAAATCAACCTGTTATCAACGTAAACGAAGGATAATCTAAGATTCATTCGCTTTTTTATCTGTATTGATGAAACTGTCGAAAATGATGAGTGCCGCACCAAGACAAATCGCCATATCCGCAATGTTAAATATTGGCCAATGCCAGTCACCAACATAAAAATCAATAAAGTCAACTACGAAGGCATGGACTAAGCGGTCGCACAAATTCCCTAGTGCTCCACCAATAACTAATGCATAAGCAATATTACTCAATTTTTTATTCACGCTTTGGCGATACATCATTACGATAAGCACCACACAAATGACAATAGCAACCAAGGCAAAGAACCAACGCTGCCATCCCCCTTTATCAGCTAGAAAACTAAATGCTGCACCAAGGTTTTGAGCATAAGCCAAATTGAAATAAGGCATTAATGGTATCGACTCATATAATTGAAAATTATTCAAAATGAGTTGCTTACTACCAAGATCAACAATTAATATCACAACCGTTAACCATAACCAGCGTAAGCCAGTAGAGCAAATAGGATTTTTCATTAGGCAACCTTACGTATTTCACCGTCACCGGCTACATTAGTAACACAGCGGCCGCATAATTCTGCATACTCCGCCTCCCGACCAATATCCGTTGTATAATGCCAACAACGAGGACATTTATCACCTTCCGCCTGCTGGAAAGCAATTTTCAATCCACTCAGTTCACTATTCTGTGCCTGAACTGTGGCTTGGCTAATATCAATTACTTTAGCCTGTGAAGTTAACAGTAAAAAACGTAACTCATCACCTAAACAATTAAGTATTTCAGCCAGTTCTGTATCAGCATATAAAATCACTGCGGCCTCCAACGAGCTACGGATAAGTTTTTCTGCACGCGCTTGTTCGAGAACTTTATTAACCTCACTACGGATAATTAATAACTTATTCCAAAATTCATCATTAAGCGTTTCATTAACTTCCAAGCCAAACAAGTCAGCATAATATTCCTCAGTAAAGACATATTTGCTCTGTCTAGCAGGCAATTGCTGCCAAATTTCATCGGCTGTGAAAGAAAGGATCGGCGCAATCCAACGTACCAATGCCTCTATGATATGAAATAAGGCTGTCTGACAACTACGACGTGCCACGCTATCACTTTTTGCCGTATATTGACGATCTTTTATAATATCTAAATAGAAAGAACCCATTTCAATTGAACAAAACTGCATCAAACGCTGAACAACTGCATGAAAATCATAATTAGCATAATGCATACCAATTTCCGCTTGAGCGGCTTTCGCCCGCCCTACTGCCCAGCGATCTAATATCACCATATCTTCTGGTTTAACTTGATGTGAAGCAGGATCAAAACCGTTCAAATTGGCTAATAAGAAGCGTGATGTATTACGAATACGTCGATAGCTGTCAGCAGAACGTTTTAAAATCTCATTTGAAACAGCAATTTCACTAGTATAGTCGGTTGAAGCAACCCATAGCCGTAAAATATCAGCCCCTAAATCATTCATGACGTCTTGTGGGCTAATGGTATTACCCAAAGATTTTGACATTTTACGGCCTTGTCCATCAACCGTAAAACCGTGGGTTAATACTTCTCGATAAGGCGCTTTTCCTTTCATAGCATTTGATAGCATTAGAGACGACATAAACCAACCACGATATTGATCAGAGCCTTCCAAATATAAATCAGTAGAATGGCCTTTAAATTCAGGGCGAACATCTACAACAGCATAGTGTGTAGAACCAGAATCAAACCAGACATCAAGCGTATCGGGGACTTTAACATAATCAGCTGCATCACTTCCTAATAGGGCAACGGGGTCAAGATCCCACCACGCCTGGATACCTGCTTTTTCAACATGTTTAGCGACTTCTTCAATCAATTCTAACGTCCGCGGATGCAATTCTTCTGTCTGCTTATGCACAAATAATGCCATCTGCATACCCCAGGTGCGCTGACGAGAAATACACCAATCTGGACGATTTGCAACCATAGATTCAATCCGGCTTTGTCCCCAATCTGGGATCCATTTAACCCCGTTAATCTCTTTTAGTGATTGTTCACGTAAACCATTTTTTTCCATACTAACAAACCACTGAGGTGTAGAACGAAAAATAACCGGTGTCTTATGCCGCCAGCAACAAGGATAACTATGCTGTAATATTTCTTTATGCAGCAATGCCCCTTTTGCCGCTAAAACTTTGATAATTAATTCATTTGCTTTAAATACAAAAACACCATCCAAACCAGGATAAGTATTAGGTAAATAACAACCATTTGGACCGACGGGATTTGCTATTTCAAGTTTATATTTCTGCCCAACAATATAATCATCCGGACCATGGCCTGGTGCCGTATGTACAATCCCGGTACCCGCATCTAAAGTAATGTGATCACTTAAAATAACAGGCACATCAAAATTCATAAATGGGTGATGAAAACGCAGTAATTCCAATTCAAAGCCATTACATTGTGCTAAAATTTGCCACTCTGTTGCTGCAATACGCTGCATTACTGTTTCAACCAATAATTTTGCCAAAATCAAACATTCATTATTATTGACTTTCACTAATTGATATTCAAAATCAGCGTTAACCGCAATCGCCCGGTTGGCGGGTAATGTCCAAGGTGTTGTCGTCCAGATTACGGCTGAAACCGGCAAAGCCGACGATTTTACGCCAAATTTACTATAAATAGCGTTAGCATCCACCACGCTAAAGCGTACATCAACGGAAGGTGATGATTTGTCATAATATTCAACTTCCGCTTCCGCTAAGGAAGAACCGCAAGCAGTACACCAATGAACAGGTTTAGCACCTTTCACTAAGTAGCCATTTTCAATCACTTTACCTAACGCACGAATAATATTGGCTTCGGTACTAAAATCCATGGTTAAATAAGGCTGTTCCCAATCACCAAGTACGCCCATTCTGATAAAATCAGCTTTCTGGCCCTCAATTTGTTCTTTGGCATATTTGCGACACTCTTCACGAAAAACAGCTGCAGAAACCTTGTCACCGGGTTTACCGATAATTTGTTCAACTTTATGTTCAATTGGCAAACCGTGGCAATCCCAACCAGGAATATATGGCGAATCAAATCCGGATAGCCCTTTAGATTTAATGATAATATCTTTGAGAATTTTATTAACTGAGTGACCAATATGAAGACTTCCGTTTGCATAAGGAGGACCATCATGCAATATAAACATCTGTTTGCCTGTTTTGGCCTGGCGAATAGCTTGGTACAAACCTTCTTTATACCAACGGGCTAACATTTGTGGTTCTCGTTTAGCGAGATCACCGCGCATAGGGAACCCTGTTTCCGGTAAATTTAGGGTATTTTTGTAGTCACTCATCTAAATTCTCAGTTCCAATTTTCTGCTAAATATCTAAATTATGACGACTGGAAGAATTGTCTCGCAGCCATTATATCCTTACCGATTTGCTGTCTTAATTCATCAATAAAAGCAAATCGCTGCTCGTTACGCAATTTTTTACACAATACAACATCAATATGACGTCCATATATATCCATATGCACATCTATCAAATGAACTTCAATTTGCTGATCTACCCCATTCACTGTTGGCCGTGTGCCAATATTGGCCACTGCCTGCAAAGGGTTATCGGCTAATCCATATACTTCTACCACATAAACACCTTTAACAGGCATAACTAAACATTTAAATGGTATATTCGCGGTTGGGAAACCGATCGTACTACCAAGCTGGCGACCATGTACCACTCGACCACTCAATCGGTAGGGGTGTCCCATGAGGTTCTCAGCAAGGGTAAGATTATCACTTAATAGTGCTTGCCTGACAGCCGTACTACTAACTCGCTGGCCGGCGTCACAAAAACTTTCAGTATTGGCCACTTCAAAACCATATTGTTCCCCTGCCTCACGAAGATATTTTAAATCACCCTGTCTATCTTTGCCAAAACGAAAATCATCACCGATCGCCAAAAATTTAACTGCCAATTTTTCCACTAGCAATTGTGAAACAAAAGCCTGGGGTGTCAATGAAGCAAATGTTGGATTAAATTTAACACATAGTAAATAATCAACACCATATTCGGTAAAGTATTTTATCTTATCACGTAAACGCGTTAAACGTACTGGCGCATTTGCACCCAAAAAAAACTCCAATGGTTGAGGTTCGAAAATTATGACCATCGTTGGCAGGCCAAGACGCTGACTCTGTTGTTTTAAATGTTTCAATAATGTCTGATGCCCTCGATGAACAGCATCAAAATTGCCAATAGTCAACACACAGCCATGATGATATGCGCGAATATTATGTATACCACGTACTAACTTCATAATCGGCTCAATATAATAAAAATTGCTGGATTATACCGCTTACTACCTTGAAGGTTAAGTCACCATTTGATTAATATTTATAACAAAGATAATAAATGGTTGTTTGTCAGTAAAAAATACTTAATCTAATTTCCTACAATTTCATCCGCTTTTTCACATTTAAAACTGTATTCTCACTCAGTAAACTGATAAAATTCCTGGTCATCATAACAGATTCGCATTGTTGTACACGATGCTTATTTACACAAATTCATTGACAAATGAAGGCTAAAAAGGCATATCCCTCGGCCTTTAGATTGTCCTCGATAGAATAAATATTTGGGAGTTGGACCTTGGCTAATATCAAATCAGCTAAGAAACGTGCCATACAATCAGAGAAACGCCGTCAGCATAATGCTAGCCGTCGTTCTATGGTGCGTACTTTTATCAAAAAAGTTTACGCTGCTATCGCTACTGGCGATAAAGAAGCAGCACAAAAAGCATTTAACGACATGCAACCTATTGTTGATCGCTATGCTAGCAAAGGCTTGATCCACAAAAATAAAGCTGCACGTCATAAAGCAAATTTAGTAGCGCAAATCAAATCAATGTAATTTATTTTGATTTTGCTAAAAAAACCGGCTTCAGCCGGTTTTTTTATTATTAAAAAATGACGCTTATTGTTTATAAAAAATTTGATAAAATAGACCATAAAAATCCTTATTACAAACACGTTGCACTGCTGGATCATACGTTCAGCAAAAATAACATAATATTCTTCTTTTACTTTATCCATATGACCAATTTCAACTACTTCATTATCTAAAAAAATCTCACTAGCATAGAGCGATGGCGCAACAAATATTGCGTTATGATACATACCAAATGCTTTCATCAATGCAGCATCATCAAACTCACCCAGGATTTCTACCTGCAAATTATTATTCTGGATCCAAGAAAGCAGGTGACGACCTAACATAGAACGGCGACCTAGGATCAATAATCGCCGCTCTTCTAGACACAGTGGAAAAGGTTTCTCTGGTATTGGTTTGCGACAGAAAAAACTAACGCCACATTCTCCAAGCTTGACGGAAAATAATCCCTCTTATTGGGACGAATCAACCGGGAAATCAGATAAGATCATGTCTAACTTATGTTGACTGAATTGCTCCAATAAAAGCTCGTGTGTCGATTCAAAACAGCGTAAATGGATCCCGCTCATGCTCAACAATAGCTGTTTCAAAAACACGGCTTACCAGCCGTTTCGATAAAGCGTCAGCAACACCAACATCAAATAGCAAATTCATTTCACGACTATAATTAACAATATCTAGCATTTCCTGGCTTAGCACAAACATTTTATCAGCATAACGAAAAACTAGTTCCCCTAGTTCTGAAGGAACCAGCCCTCTGCCTTGTCTTTTAAATAATTTACTATCAAACGTTCTTCTAATGCCTTAATCTGACCCGTTATTGTCTGAGGCGTTAAATAAAGTTCTTCAGCGGCGCCAACAACCGATCCCTCTTTACAAACATGCCAAAAATAATAGAGATGATTAAAATTGAGATGCGACACTCTCATATAGATTCCTTTTTGTACCACCGATAACTGTTTATATTCGTTATTCTCTGAACATTAGAAGATAAACGATTCATTTCATTTTACCTAAATAAGATACTCTCGCTACAAAAATAAAATATTGTATTGCGAATACAAAAATACTATTTATTTCACGCAAATATAACTTAAAATTAACATTATCCTGCCTGATTAGCTGTTTTAGTGCTAATTGGCTTTTTAGGTAATACACTATTCAATAATAATAATCCTAAGATAGCCGCTAGGGTCGAACCGATTAGGATACCCAAACCGTGCATAAGTACTAAAATTATCTAAACCTTCAAATGCTAAACTGGCAATAAAAATTGACATAGTAAAGCCAATACCACAGAGTACTGAAACAGCAAATATCTGTTTAAGGTTAATTTTGGCGGGTAATTTTGCAACGCCTAATTTTAACGCTAGCCAACTAAACAGAAAAATACCTGTTGGTTTACCAATTAATAAGCCTAACGCGACACCGATCGGTAAAGCACTGGCAAGATTAGTTAGGGTAACACCATCAAGTTGTATGCTTGCATTAACAAAGGCAAATAATGGCAAAATTAAATAAGCAACCCAAGGATGTAAAAGATGTTCTAATTGTTCAGAAGGTGAATTATTTTGTCCCCCTTTGAGCGGTATCAAAAAGCCCATAATGACACCAGCTAACGTTGCATGAATGCCTGATTTTAATATACAGACCCCACAAAATGATGCCAACAACCAAATAAGCAGAAGTATTTTCAACTTTACGCCAATTCATCCATATTAATACCAATAGAGAAAGCATAGCAACCCTAATGCCATGATAGAAAATTTAGTATAAAAGAGAGCAATAATGATAATCACGCCAAGATCATCAATAATCGCCAACGCCAGTAGAAATACTTTTAACTCTGTTGGTACACGTTTACCTAATAGCGCCATAATACCCAATGCAAATGCAATATCTGTCGCCCCGCTGGGATCGGGCCCACCCCTGCCGGGCAATTTCATCATTAACATTAAAAAATAAATATACCAGAGCGGGTAATAACATACCACCTACCGCAGCAACAGCGGGAAATATTGCTTTATCACGACCGGCTAACGAGCCTTCTATCAGTTCTCGTTTAACTTCCAGACCAACAACCAAAAAGAAAATGGCCATTAAACTATCGTTTATCCACAGTAAAAAAGGTTTATCAATATCTAATACGCTGATTTTAACCGCAATGGGGTATTAGCCATAATCAAAGCTAAGATGGCAGCAATAATTAACAGCACCCCGCTTGCTACTTCTAACTTTAAAAACTGTCGGATAATTGCTGTCATTACTATAACCTCAGTGTTAATTAGCTTAATTTATTTTACGCTAATACATACAATCCGGAAAACCATTTTTTTTAACGTAAATAATTCGTTTATACCGAGTAGTTACTAACTATTTTGACGCTATTAACCGATTAGCTGTTTAAAATTAGGCTAGCATTGAAAAACAATTAGTTAATCTTGGTACTAAAAAAAGTAGGTAATAAAACCCCGATAAGTTTAGTTTTGATAAAACTCCATGATCCTGCAAATAACTGGGTGGTTTTTTGGTTTAATTTTTGCCAAAAAGTTGGCTTGCTCTCTTGTTGCGGTTTAGCTTGAAGTGGCTTTTCAGCTTCTTGACTTTCTTTAGCTTGTGCATGCATTTTATCAAAAATAACAGCTTCTTTTTTTCTATTACACTTTTTTTCTTAACGGCGCTTGAAGATGGCGCAAATTCTGTTTTTTCTTCCGCTAATTCAGTCATTTTTTTAGTTAATATTCATTCTTCTAAATTTTATCTTATTCTTATTAGCTTACTCATTTACATGATTTATAGTTATAAATTTATTAAAATATTGCATGATTTCTTTTATCTTCATTTGTTATGTCATCAATTTTATTTGTACATTCTTTCACATAATTAAAATCCTGATCATTCTCACTTAAAAATCTTAATACAATTGTATCTATAATATTTCCACCCACTTGTCTTCGTATATTATCTAACTTATCTAAATTTTTTATCTCTTTAATACAATCAAAAAGACAAAAATCAAATTTTTGCAGTTTAGCTTTATTTATTTCCAGTATGTTTACGAGCTAAAAGTATCTCCAATCCTTCAGCAGAAAGAAAACAATACTGTTTAGCTGATAATTCAAATGTCCTGCTAATTTTAATACTTTTTTCACTGTTATTTACTATGTCTTTTAGACAGTCAATTAATTCTTTTTTAAAATTTTGCTGGCAATTGTGTTCAGTTATAAAGGGCTTATTAAAAGAAAATGAATTTTTTACTCTTATTACTAACGATTCTCACATAACTATTTCCAATCCAATAAATTAATTAAAAATAAAACCAAATTGTATAGAAAGTTTTGTTAGGCGCACGTTTAACTTGTTGGAATTAATTTTAATTTATTTTTATATAGAAATTTAAGCAGGAAACTTGCATAAAACAGGCAAAATTAATCTTTAAAATTTTTAAATATAATTTGCATAAATTGAACAAATTAAATAAGTTACATTAATTAAATAACCATAATTAACCCGCGATTTTATAACTATCTCTTCTCTTCCGTAAATCAAATTGAATGTTCTTATTTTTAATCAATAAAAAAAGCACCGATCAGTGACTATCCGATGCTCTATCTATTTAGCTAAATATCGTTACTTGGTCAGATCATCAAAAAACTTTTTCACACTATCTAAAAAACTCTTTGAACGAGGGCTGTTCCTACCATCACTTTCGCCATTCAAAGATTCACCAAATTGCTTCAACAATGCTTTTTGTTTTTCATTTAGTTTAACCGGCGTTTCCACAAGGATACGGCAAATTAAATCTCCCGTCATACCACCACGAACAGGCTTCACACCTTTTCCTTTCATGCGGAAAATTTTTCCTGTTTGTGTTTCAGCTGGAATTTTGAGACTTACCCGACCATCAAGTGTCGGTACATCAATTTCACCACCCAGAGCCGCAATCGCAAAATTAATGGGTACTTCGCAATATAAATTATTGCCATCGCGCTCAAAAATAGCATGTCTTGCGACATTGATCTGAATATATAGATCACCAGCTTGGGCGCCGTTTTCTCCGGCCTCACCTTCACCATTTAAGCGAATACGATCGCCTGTATTAACCCCTGGTGGAATTTTTACTGATAAAGTTTTGTATTTCTCTACTCGACCATGACCATGACATTTAATGCAAGGTTCTTTGATGATTTGACCACGACCATGGCAAGTTGGACAAGTTTGTTGAACTGCAAAAAATCCTTGCCGGATTTGAATCTGACCTGCCCCATGACAAGTTGAGCAAGTTTCTGGTTTAGTGCCTGGTTTAGCGCCTCTGCCGTGACAAACATCACATTTTTCTAAAGTCGGGATACGGATCTCTTTGCTGACTCCGCGAACTAATTCCTCTAAGGTTAAGGTAATTTCGTACTGGAGATCAGCCCCACGAGCCGATCGCTGACGCCTACCACCACCAAAAATATCACCAAATACATCACCAAAAATATCACTAAAATCAGTGCCCGAAGCAAAACCACCGCTAAATCCACCACCCATGCCACCTTGTTCAAAAGCTGCATGTCCATATTGATCATAAGCAGCGCGTTTTTGCACATCAGTTAAAATTTCATAAGCTTCTTTAATTTCTTTAAACTTATTTTCTGCTTCCTTATCACCCTGATTACGATCTGGATGATACTTCATTGCCAGACGTTTATACGCTTTTTTGATCTCTTTTTCGTTAACGGTTTTAGTAACGCCTAAAACTTGATAATAATCTTTTTTTGCCATATTTATTTTGCCCTTAACACACGTAAACGGGCGTAGAGTTCCCCCAACGCCCGTACTCGGTTTTCAGTAACAGAGGAAATTATCCTTAATACCATTACTGTGCCCGCTAAGGGCCACTATTTTTTATCTTTATCCTTGTCGTTGACTTCTTCAAATTCAGCATCAACAACATTATCATCTTGTTTAGGTTGAGCGCCTGCAGCAGCATCAGCGGTGCCTGCTTGAGCCTGCTGTTGAGCTAACTCTAGTAGCTTGACCGAAGCTTGAACTAAAGCTTGAATTTTCTCTTCAATGATGGCTTTATCTTCACTTTTCACCGCAGTTTCCAACTCAGAAATGGCTTTTTCCATGTTAGCTTTATCATCAGTAGGTAACTTATCAGCCGCTTCTTCAATTTGTTTGCGCGTACCATGAATCAATTGATCAGCCTGATTACGTACCTGAACTAATTCTTCAAACTTACGATCTGCTTCCGCATTTGCTTCTGCATCGCTTACCATTCTTTGGATTTCATCTTCCTTCAGACCAGAAGATGCCTTAATGGTAATCTTTTGCTCGCGGCCAGTATTCTTATCTTTAGCTGATACGTGTAAGATACCATCAGCGTCAATATCAAAGGTAACTTCAATTTGTGGCATACCACGCGGTGCCGCTTGAATACCATCCAAATTGAACTGCCCTAATGATTTATTATCACCTGAGCGTTTACGTTCACCTTGCAATACATGAATGGTTACTGCCGACTGATTATCTTCTGCGGTTGAAAACACCTGACTATGTTTAGTCGGAATAGTGGTATTTTTGGCAATTAACGTTGTCATTACACCACCCATGGTTTCAATACCTAAAGATAGTGGAGTTACATCAAGTAACAAGACATCTTTCACATCACCAGCTAATACACCACCTTGCACCGCCGCACCCATAGCAACCGCTTCATCAGGGTTAACGTCTTTACGAGGTTCTTTATCGAAAAAGTCAGCAACCGCTTTTTGCACCATTGGCATACGCGTCTGACCACCAACCAGAATGACGTCGTTTATGTCATTAACATTTAAGCCGGCATCTTGCAGTGCAACTTTCAACGGCTCCATTGAGCGCTTAACCAAATCTTCAAGCAGTGATTCAAGTTTTGCTCGAGTCACCTTAATATTCATATGCTTAGGACCACTTGCATCTGCGGTAATGTAAGGCAGATTGACATCGGTCTGCTGAGCAGAAGAGAGCTCAATTTTAGCTTTCTCTGCTGCTTCTTTTAAGCGTTGCATTGCTAGGGGATCATTGCGTAGATCAAAACCTTGTTCTTTCTTAAATTCATCGACTAAATAGTTGATCAGACGATTATCAAAGTCTTCACCACCTAAGTGAGTATCACCATTAGTGGCCAGCACTTCATAGGTTTTTTCACCATCAACTTCATCAATTTCAATAATTGAAATATCAAAAGTACCACCACCTAAATCATATACCGCAATGGTACGGTTACCTACTTCACGATCTAAACCATAAGCAAGCGCCGCTGCCGTTGGTTCATTAATAATACGTTTTACATCTAAACCAGCAATGCGACCTGCATCTTTAGTTGCTTGACGCTGAGCATCATTAAAATAAGCCGGTACAGTAATAACAGCTTCAATAACGGGTTCACACAGATAATCTTCTGCTGTTTTTTTCATTTTTTTCAACACCTCAGCGGAAACCTGAGGAGGAGCCATTTTTTGCCCCTTAACATCCAACCAAGCATCACCATTATCTGTGGCAATGATTTTATAAGGCATAATAGAAATGTCACGTTGAACTTCTTCATCTTCAAAGCGACGTCCAATCAGACGCTTGATGGCAAAAAATGTATTTTGTGGATTTGTCACGGCCTGACGTTTTGCCGGTTGCCCCACAAGAATTTCACCATCTTGAGTATATGCAACAATAGAAGGTGTGGTACGATCACCCTCACTGTTTTCCAATACCCGTGCATTTGTGCCATCCATAATAGCTACACAAGAGTTAGTTGTACCCAGGTCAATCCCAATAATTTTACCCATCTAAACAGCCTCCAAAGGGAATTCTTAACCAATCTAGTTACCAACCTATATGAGGCTCAATGAATTTTTTTCAAGGGATTTTTTCCCTGACCTCAAAAAAAAATCTACCTAACGAGACATCTTGTGAGAGGTTGATAGATTGACCATTGGTAACTATTCTATTCATTAAAGTGGGGACATAAAAATATTCATCAAGGGGAAAGTAAAAAAATATTTTTTAAATGAAAAGTCATTTTAATCTTTGTTTTGAACCAAACACTACCTATTATACTTGCTTTATGTAAGCCATAATAGTATATAAAAATTTATATCCTATTGAATATTATATATTTAATGACATTTATAGGAATGCATGAGTTCAAATAATATTACCAATCCAGGCCCATTAGGTTTGATGGGTTTTGGTATGACAACAATTTTATTAAATATTCACAATGCTGGATTTTTTCCATTAACTTCAGTAATACTAAGTATGGATATCTTCTATGGTGGTATTACCCAGATTATTGCCGATATTTTTGAATATAAAAAAGGAAATACCTTTGCCGCAACGGCATCCTCATCTTATGGCTTTTTTTGGCTCAGCTTAATTGGTTTATTAATGCTGCCTGAAATAGCGTCAGTGCAAGTGACATCAGCAGATTTTCTGGCAGTTTACTTGACATTGTGTGGGGTATCTTTACCTTATTTATGTATTTATGTTTGTTGGCACGTTAAAGGCTAATTGCGCACTACAATTCGTTTTTGCTAGTCTGACAGTACTTTTTGCGCTGCTAGCAATCGGTAATATGTATGGAAATCAAACTGTACTTACTATTGCCGGTTACGAAGGTATCATTTGTGGCGCCAGCGATTTTTACCTTGCTATGGCAGAAGTTATTAATGAACAATTTGGCCGTACAATATTACCTATTGGTAATAGATCTTAAACAGCATCCTGCCACATTAATAAAGCAGTATTATACTGCTTTATTAATACCCTATTCTATCCGTCACCATGACGACAATAGAGAAGTTTTGGCTTTAAAATTGACACTAATTGATCGCAGCGCAATTTAACAGCTGCTTTAATCATTACTAAAGTTATTTTCTAATGCCAAAAATAGCCAAGATTGATCCATTTTATCGCATGGCTGATTTAGGTCTAAATGCTTTAATCACGTTGGGATCAGTTTCAACATAGGGACCCTCTAGTAATTAGATACAGTAAAGCACGCTAGCGAAAATTCCGGAAACAATTTCACGTCCCTGTTCATATTTTAAACCGGCTAATGTTTCTGTAATTGATTTTGGTTGTCCAGGTAAATACAAAATCAATGTTTGCTTGCGGATCACGCCAAGTTGGCGTGAGAGGATCGCCGTTGGCACAAAATGCAAACTAGTTTGCCGCATTTGTTCACCAAAACCAGGTATTTGCCGATCAGCAATCGCCAGTGTCGCATCCGGTGTTACGTCACGCAGCGCTGGGCCAGTGCCAACGGTGGTTAAAATTAAATGACAAGCAAATTCATTAACCAGCTCACAGAGAGTAAGTTCAATAATTTTTTGTTCATCAGGGATCAAACGTGGCTCAACCGTAAAAAGGGTTTTTAGTGCCGTTGAAAGCCAGTTTTTAAGTGCAGGGATCCCCTGATCTTGATAAATTCCATTGGCTGCCCGATCTGAAACAGAAACCAAACCTATCGGAAACTTATCCATGAGGTCATCAAATTCGATATTGAAAACAAGATGTTTAATACTAAATTTATTCAACTTATGCTGTAACGATACAAAGGTAAATAATATTGTTTATTGACCTTGGGCACAATCAGCCCAGTAAGATAATCCACTAGGCTTTCAAGTTATAACAGAGAAATATTAATTACAGCTGCTGCGCAACCATTTTTTCCAATTTTTCCTGATCAATAGCAAATTTACGAATACCATCAGCCAGTTTGTCCGTCGCCATGGCATCTGCATAATGTTGCCAATAGAATTCTGCTTCTGTCATCGGCTTTAGCGGTGACTGAATTTGACCATTAAATGCCAATTTGCGGGGCACTTCGCCTTGGGCTTCAGAAAGTTTTTTAAGTAATGTCGGAGAAATTGTTAAACGATCACAGCCTGCCAGTTGTAAAATTTCGCCGCTATTGCGGAAACTTGCCGCCATGACAACCGTTTTATAGTCATGCTGCTTATAATAATTGTAAATTTGTGTAACAGAAATAA
Organism: Arsenophonus endosymbiont of Aleurodicus floccissimus; assembly: GCF_900343025.1. GTDB lineage: Bacteria > Pseudomonadota > Gammaproteobacteria > Enterobacterales > Enterobacteriaceae > Arsenophonus. The sequence continues at coordinate 230,005 of NZ_OUND01000004.1, forward strand.
CACCAGGATCTTCTTGTGGCGCATACTCTTTTGTATCGGTATTCGCTTTATACCAATCAAGAATACGACCGACAAAAGGTGAAATCAAATAAACGCCAGCTTCAGCACAAGCTCGTGCCTGAGTAAAAGAGAATAATAGCGTTAGATTACAGTTAATACCCTCTTTTTCCAACTGCTCTGCCGCGCGGATCCCTTGCCAGGTTGAAGCTAACTTAATCAAAATACGCTCATTTTTAATGCCGGCACGATTATAAAGTTCAGTAATATGCCGCGCTTTGTTAATACAGGCTTCGGTATCATAGGAAAGACGCGCATCGACTTCCGTTGAAATTCTTCCCGGAATTAATTGCAGGATTTCTAACCCAATATTAACAGCCAATTTATCACACGCATCAATGATTTGTTGCTCACGTGATTGACTTTGTTGCCGTGCCCATGAGATCGCTTCATCAGTGAGTGGCTGATATTCTGGGATTTGAGCCGCATTAAGGATCAAAGAAGGGTTAGTTGTTGCATCTTCAGGTTTATAAAGCTTTATTGCGCTTATATCACCTGTATCTGCTACAACCGTCGTTATTTTTCGTAAAAAGGTTAATTTATCGGTCATTTTTTAATCCCGTTGTTATTGAGATGAAGCCGAGACTCAAAATCCTATCTTGCTGTGATAATATCATTCATTGATATTACAACAAATAAATTCCCCGCCATTGTTTTATTGTCGATAACAAATTTTGTTAGCTTATTTTCACACCCTACTATCGTTTAAATAGCAATAATTAACGTTAAATGATACAAATAAGCCCAATGATAGCCATTCACTATATTTTGATTAAAGTTGTTTATTTATGAATTTTACTAGGTATTAATTATGCTTATCACGATTTCATCTGCCAAAACACTTGATTATGAAAGTCCGCTTGCCACCACAGAATATAGTCAACCAACCCTGTTATAACAGGCAGAGCAATTGATTTAGATATGTCGTAAACTGACACCGGCAGAAATTCCCGTCTAATACATATTAGCGATAAATTAGCCGGTTTAAAAGCAGCGTGTTAATTTTACCCCAGAAAATGCCCGGCCTGCAAGCGGAAAATTTTACGCCAAAAGATTTCACCCATGCCCAAAAACATGTTCGTATTCTATCAGGCTTATATGGTGTATTACGGCTATTGTGTAGTGTATTACGGCCACTTGATCTAATGCAGCCTTACCGATTGGAAATGGGAACTAAACTCAATAATAAACAAGAAAAAGATCTTTATGCCTTTTGGCGGAATATCATTACTGAAAATCTTAATCAGGCGCTAAGCAACCAAGGTGATAATATTATGATTAACTTAGCATCAGATAAATATTTTAATGCCGTTAATAGTAAAAAACTAGATGCTTATATTGTGAAACCTATTTTTCTAGATGAAAAACAGGGGAAATATAAAGTCATCAGTTTCTATGCGAAAAAAGCGCGCGGATTAATGAGTCGCTTTATTATTCAAAATCAACTAAAAAATATTGAACAACTGACTGAATTTAACTTAGCTGGTTATCAATTTGATAACGCTGCTTCCAAAGATAATCAGCTAGTGTTTAAACGATCCCAACAAGGTTAACAATGGAAGCTAACGCTTCCATTTCAGATCATTGTTATTAAATCGCATGCATAATAAAAATTTACGCAACAAAGCAAAATCAGCGGGTAATTGATTGGAAAATATCGGTAAATTAGCTCGTTTTGCTAAAGCAGCTGGTAATGGTAATGTTTTAGCAAGAATACGATCGACACTTTGTTTAAATTTTGCTGGATGTGCGGTACTTAAGAAACAGCCCATATTCATCATCTTGCAACTGATCACGTAAAATACGACAAGCAACTGCACTATGTGGCTAAGATATATAGCCTTCACTAGCCAGTTGTTGAACGGTTTTTGCGGTCATTCTATCATCAACAACACCATAACTAAGCTCATCAAGTCCCCATTTTTGGCTCTGGAAAAGTGTCTCTATCCGTGGCTAATTATTGGGTTGGCTGACATCGATTGCATTTTGACAGAGTCGCTATCGTCTGATTAGGCAACCATTTGCCATCAGACAGATAGCGTGGAACAGTATCATTAATATTAGTAGCAGCTATAAAACGCTTCACCGTTAGCCCCATTGCTTTAGCAAATAAGCCGGCGGTTAAATTACCACTGGGTACGGAAATAACTAACTGTTGACGGTTTTCAACCGCTAACTATGCAACAGCCTCAAAATAATAACAAATTTGCGCCAATAACCGGCTAATATTAATAGAATTCGCGGAGGTTAAGCATAATAACCGTTTTAATTCTTCATCATCAAAAGCCTGTTTTACCAGCCTTTGACAATCATCAAAGTCACCCTTGATTGTGATAGTGTGGATATTTTCCCCTAGTGTACAGAATAATTTCTCGTAAATACGTGATCTTATTTTCCGGATAGAGAATAATGACTTGAACATTTTTAAGACGATAAAAAGCATGGGCTACAGCGACGCCAGTATCACCTGAAGTAGCGTTAAAATAGTAATGGGTTGGTTACTGGCAATTTGTGCCAATATTTGTGCCATAAATCGGCCACCAAAATCTTTAAATGCTAAGGTTGGACCATGATACAACTCCAGGCTGTCAATATTTTCTTCTATTGGTCTAACAACTAACGGAAAATTAAAGGCCTGTTTAACACACTCTGTCACTTGTTCTAACGGCATTTCATCGCCAATATAGGCTGATAAGATATAACTCTACGGGTGATAAAATCGCACTGTAACCATTTAGCTAGCTGTTCATCATTCAGTTTTGGTACATTAAGCGGGAAAAAAAAGCCCTGCTGCTGACCAAGCGCTTGTTTAACTGCCTGCACAAAACTGACCTGCTCACTTTGATTTTTTAAACTATATAGTTTCATTTTTAGCCTATCACTCTTGCACCAACTTGATCTAAACGACATATGTGCCCAAAACCTATTCCATTTTGTAGGTAATATTGTGTCAGCCATTACATTACTTTTTCTGCTGTCTTTCATAGCAAATTGCAAATAATGTCGGCCCAGAGTAGTCAAAGATACCACAAGCGACTGCGCCGATATTTTTTACTTTTGCGCGGGCTGCTATTAAACCGTGCAATATTTGAGCACGATAAGGCTCAGCGATCACATCCTGTAACATATCGATCGCTAAATCATTTTGCTGGGTATGGCAGGCATGAATAAAACCGGCTAATAATCGACCATGATTAATCGTATCCTGCCGTTGATAATGGCTAGACAGAATTACCCTCGCTTCTGCTGTGGCAACCTTATATTTCTGGGTAAGCCATCACCCAAATCCAATCCGCAAAAATAGGGATTGATTGACTCAGCACATTATTTTGTTCGACTATTAGTTGTATACCGCCCAAATAACAAGGCGCAACGTTATCATAATGAATACTACCAGCAACACGCCCTTCCAATCGTCCCATCATTAATAACAAGCTGTTTTTATCAAAAGGACGACCGCTATATTCATTTAATGCCATCAGCGCTGCTACCACTGAGCAGGCGCTAGAGCCTAATCCTGAACCAATTGGCATATTCTTTTCTAATGTCATTTCAACATTGAGAGATTCGCTCAATTCTTGACAAAACAGTTGCCAGGCCTGATAGACGATATTTTGCTGCGGCAGCTGGGGCAATTTACCAACAAAATATCCGCTATTTTTCAAATTAAACTTATCTGCTTTCACGACCGAGACACAATCATCTAATTGCCTATTATCTACCGGAGAGATAGCCGCACCTAATACATCAAACCCAACACTGACATTACCTATCAATGCGGGTGCATAAACCTTAACCATTTTATGCTCCTATTTTCCTTGTTAACGTCCGCAATATATCGACAAATACCCCTGCGGCAGTAACATCATTACCCGCACCGTAACCTCTTAATACTAATGGAATGGGATGATAATAGCGGGTATAAAATGCTAAAGCATTTTCACCATTTTTAACTTTAGTAAAGAGGATTGTGTTCATCGACTGCTACCATTTTTACCTGACAACAACCGTCTTTAATTAACCCGATATAACGAAGAACCTTTCCCTGTGCCGTTGCTTGGCTAACCTTTATTTTAAAATCTTAATCTAATTGTGTTAATCGTTGAAGAAAATGGTTAACGTTACCACTAACATCAAAAAAGGCGGGCAATATAGGTTCAATTTCAATATCATTAAGTTCAAGACAATAACCGGCTTCACGAGCTAGGATCAACAACTTACGAGAAACATCGATACCAGAAAGATCATCTTGAGGATCTAGTTCAGTAAAACCTTTTTCTTTTGCTAACAGCGTCGCCTGCGATAAAGACACCCCTTCATCGAGTAAACCAAAAATATAGGAAAGTGAACCAAAAAGAATTCCGCTAAACTCTAGCAATTCATCACCGGCATTGAGTAAATTCTGCAAATTTTCAATAACCAGTAAACCAGCAACAACATTCGTTTCATACAGAAATTTACGTTTTGATTGCTCAACAACCAATCGGAGCTGGTGATAATAATCCATACTATCTGTATTGGCTTTTTTATTTGGCGTAACAATATTAAACCCCACATTAAGCAAAAAAGCATAGTGCTTCGCTACTTGCTGATCAGCGGTACAATCAACGATGACTGGATTGGGGAAACAGTGTTTATCCTGTAATTGGCACAGATCACTTAAACTAAAAGCTTGTTTAGATTGTGATAATATTATTTGCCAATTATCCAGCGTTAAGCCTTTAATATCAGTTAACATCACCCGCGAATTAGCAATTACACAAACTCGCAGATCAATGTGTTTCTTTTTTACCCAATTTTGTTGCCGATAAATTTGTTTAAGTAAAGCATTGCCAACACCAACAACAAAAACATTGATAATTTAAGCGGTATCAAACAACATTTAGTGACATAACTGCACAGCGATTGTAGTCATATTATTATCAATCACAGCAGAAATTGAACGCTCAGAAGAGGCTTGTGCAATAGCGACAATATTAATATTACCAAGCGTCAAGGCAGAAAAAAAATAGGCTGATATTCCCTTGAAAGTTCGCATTCCATCACCAACAACTGAGATAATAGCGAGCTGCTCAATGATATCCAATGAGCTAAGAAAACCTTCCTTTAATTCCAAATAAAACTCTTCAGTCAATGCTTTATATGCCTCTGCTAATTGATCCTGATGCAGACAAAAACTAATACTATATTCAGAAGAAGATTGCGTGATTAATACAATTGAAATTCCCTTATATGACATTGTGGAAAAGACGCGAGCAGCCATACCTACCATGCCCTTCATACCAGGCACAGAGACATTAATCATCGCCATATTATTTAGGCTGGTGATCCCTTTAATTGGCATACACTCACGGTTTTCAGCATTGCCAATCAAAGTGCCATTGCCATTAGGCACTGAGGCATTTTTAATTAAACAAGGGATCTGAAATTGGGCAATCGGAGCAATTGTTCTTGGATGGAGGACTTTAGCGCCAAAATAGGAGAGCTCCATGGCTTCTTGATAGGATATTTCTGTTAGCAAACGAGCCTCTGGTACAATACGGGGATCACAAGTATAAACACCATCAACATCGGTCCAAATTTCACAATAATCTGCCTGTAAGCAAGCAGCAAGAACAGCGGCTGAGTAATCTGAGCCATTACGCCCTAATATTACCGGTTCATTTTGCAAATTACCGGCAGTAAAACCCGCTAACAAAATAAGATGATCTTTAGGTATATTCAATGCGCTAATGCGCTGGCTCGATTCATGGATATCCACTGTCGCGCTAAGATAGTGCCCTTCAGCGAATAAATTTTCTACTGGATCAATAATCGTTATTATGTAGCCACGGGCACGGAGTATAGATGCCATAATAGCAATCAAAATTTTTTCGCCGCGACATATTAATCCGGAATGAATACTTTCTGGGCATTATCCCAATCCTAATAGCGAAATGCTATGTAAGATTTGCTCAATTTGAATAAACTCATTTTCAATCATTTGCCTGACTTTTTCATATTCAAAATCAGATTGCTTTTTCTTCAAACCGAACAGCAACGCAGAAAAAATGTCCTTCGCCGCTTTGATATGCACAGTAATATTAGCGCCAGCCGTCGCCGCATCGATCATAGCAACAAGATAATCCGTGATCCTCGCTGGTGCCGACAAAACTAAAGCCACCGGCCCTTGTGTAAATTTATCCGCGACAATATTAGCAACTTTAAGCATCTTATTATCATTAGCAACCGACGTTCCACCAAATTTGAGCACACGCACTGGTTTTTTCCTCCTGAAATTGCGTTAAAAAAAACCGCATCATTTGCTTGGATGCGGGCTTTATGTTCGATTTTGATTTTAGTTATGCGTCAGCCCGCCCCATAACCAATGGTTACAGTAGTGGTAATAATGGTGGTATTGAAGCTGGTCTTACGCATCACTGTCCTAAGTTTCTATTAAAAAATATTTAGCTATATACTGGTAAAACAATTTTAATGCAAAGTCAAATAATTTATTCTTTAATTACTAAAACTAATTAAACATATTCATTTCTTTGTTAAGTAACTATTACCGATAGATTACATTTCACTTTAAGCAGATAAAAAAACAAACATAACCGAATAAATAAGAATTTTTATCTATTTACAATCAGCAACGCTTGTGTATTAACAGATAAATAATAATATGAAGCTTAGCGTTTATATTTTTCATATAAATTACATCAGTGCCTATTTTAATTTAAATACAATATTTTATGACACAAAAAATCATATAATTTAAGTAATAATCTTTATAATAACTTTATTTCGATTTTGACGTGTATCAACAAAAGTCATTTTTTAGGTGGTAAATAGCCTTTTAGCTGTTATATTGCTGTTAACATAAAATGAGAAAAGAATTATTTAGTAAATTTCTTTTAGGTTCGGCATAATTGTTTTTTTGTTACAAAAAAATTATATGAACTTTAATGATATTCACTAAGCTTTCATTAATATTATAAAACGAAATTAGAGAAAGCATGCTCTTGAAACATTAGTGTGTAAATCTGGTAATTTATATTATAGAGAGTTAGGTAGCACATATGCAAACCCTACATATTTTGATTGTTGAAGACGAGATTGTCACACGCAATACCTTAAAAAGCATTTTCGAAGCAGAAGGCTATATTGTACATGAAGCTACTGATGGAGCCAAAATGCACAATATTTTATCTGATAATGATATTAACCTGGTCATTATGGATATTAATTTGCCAGGTAAAAATGGTCTGCTACTTGCGCGCGAATTACGTGAGCAAGCTCATGTTGCGCTGATGTTTCTTACCGGGCGTGATAATGAAGTTGATAAGATATTAGGATTAGAAATTGGGGCTGATGATTATATAACTAAGCCTTTCAACCCTCGCGAATTAACAATTCGTGCCCGAAATTTGCTTTCGCGCACAATGAATCTTTGCCAAATCAGCGGTGAACGTCGCCAGGTAGAAAGTTATAAATTTAATGGCTGGGAACTGGATATTAACAGTCGCTCTTTAATCAGCCCGATTGGTGATCAATATAAATTACCACGTAGTGAATTCAGAGCTATGTTACATTTTTGTGAAAATCCAGGTAAAATTCAGACACGTGCAGAACTATTGAAAAAAATGACCGGACGTGAATTAAAGCCCCACGATAGAACTGTTGATGTGACTATCCGCCGTATTCGTAAACACTTTGAATCGATAGTTGATACACCAGAAATTATTGCCACCATCCATGGCGAAGGTTATCGCTTCTGTGGTGATATTGAAGAATAAATATATTAATGCCATGGCATAATTGGCACAGCACTAATGGCATTTTTAGGCGATCCATCAATTATTTTGTCTGAATAAAGTGCATTCCGTTGTTTATCGTAGAAACGTACTACGTGTAGTTTTTTGAAAATCAATGAAGTACGTTTTTGAACAACAACTTACCCCTTTTTATTATTTAATTTAATTTTGTCATCTATAATTATTGGCCCAACCTGTTGACAAGAGATTGCCCAATCAGCAGTATCTTCTGCCAGGCCGAAACCTAATTTAATACCGCCTTTTTTTGCTCGACTCAGATAACAAGTTATATTATTAATATCTAGATCGTCAAATGCTTCAATAACAATTTTATTATCAGGACCAAAAAGTTTAAATAACGTATCAACAGAACCGATTTCTTCTGCCAATATTGAGTTTGGTAGAAAAAATATTATTAAAATAGATAGTAATTTTGATAAATTTCGCATGAAATCAATTTTCCTTACTAACATTCATTAATGTAATAAAATTATTTTTACATTATTAATATCCATAAAATAATAAAATAACTATATAAAACAATTTAGTATTAAATAGATGTTTATTATAAAGTCTTTATACTATTTATAGGTGATTATTTAAACCAGGTACTTCTATGGATAAAAGCAATATTATCAGCGATTTACTGTATTGGATAGACACACATCTAGATCAACCGCTATTTCTTGATAACGTCGCAGCTAAAGCTGGTTATTCAAAATGGCATTTACAGCGGATGTTTAAAAACATTACTCAGCAAGCTATTGGCTCTTATATCCGTGCTCGCCGGCTTTCCCGTGCGGCTGTTGCTCTTAGGCTGACTAGTCGGCCAATTCTTGATATTGCACTGCAATACCGTTTTGATTCACAGCAAACCTTTACTCGTGCGTTTAAAAAACAATTTGGCATTACACCAGCTCTCTATCGTCGCAGTGAAGAGTGGTGTGCTACGGGTATGCGACCACCAATTACTTTAGAAGAACAAAAATTACCTAATGTATCCTTTGTCACACTAGCACCAAAACATTTAATGGGAATAGAACAAACTTGCTCATATATATTAGAAAAATGGTCTACTGCCTGTGCTGAAATGCGCCAACATTTCTGGCAACATTATCAATATAAAACAAAAATTATACCTAATGAAGTTTATGGATTATATCGTGTCGTGCATAGCTCAGAAAAGGATGATGAACAAACGGTTTCATATATCACTGCAGTCGAACCACAATATGCTGATAATGAAAATAATTTATACCATTCAATTATCATCGAAGGCGGTGATTATGCCCGCTTTACTTTTGACGGAAAACCAACAAAAAATGATCTACAACAGTTTTTATATATGATTTATGGTGTTTATATGCCTAATCTCAATCTAACCCGTCGAGCGGGACACGATATAGAACATTATAAGCTGAAAGATCCTAATAATCCTGAATGTAACTACAATAATCCAGAAAACCATATAGTCTCATTTGATTATTTTGTGCCGATTAAAAGAACGCCTTCCTCCAGCTAAAACGAATTGATTATAATAGTTGCTACCTAATCAAATCCAAGAGAATGTTTCCCTTGGCAAAATTATTCTTACATTATTTAATTATTGGCAGAGTTAAATTTGCTGTTCATCTAATGGTAGCTCAACTAAATGAGAGATATCCCCTGTGGTTTCTACTACCCAGCCATTAGCCAACCAAGGCGAAGGCGTCTCCTGAAAATCTACCTTTGAAATAGAGCAGTTACGTAAACGTAAGCGCCTTTCAGCGTAAGTCGGCACACCCAGTATACGATTAAGCAGTGCTCCTAACCCTTATCCCATGACTAACCAATAAAGGTATACTCCCTGCTGGTAAAGAACGATATTTCTCTAGCGTAGTAAACATGCGTTCTGTTATCTCTCCCATAGATTTACTATCGGGAATACGTGCTCCAGGAGAGCCATTAACTAAATTTCGACGCCAACGCTCTTCTTCGTCACTCAACGAACTAATTGCCCGCCCTTCAAGGATCCCCATGTTCAATTCGCTTAACCGTGGCTCAAGAATAATGTTACAATGGCAAGCTTGCGCGATAATTTCTGCCGTTTTCTGCGTGCGCCAGTCGCTGGATATAATGTGAGTGATGCCAATTGATTTCACTCTTTCAGCAACCAATTTGGCTTGCCTAATGCCAATTTCAGTGAGTAGGCTATCAGATTGTCCCTGAATACAGTGAGCCACGTTCCATTCAGTTTCTCCGTGGCGAACAAGATAGACCTATAACATAATAATTTTCCGTTATACTTCACAAAATAATATTTTAAAGGAGATACTAATTAATGTATAAAGTAATCGCAGCAACCGCAAATAATCGGGCCAAAATAAACGCTATTCTCATTTAGCATTTGAAGCTGTTTTTGGTGCAGGCAATTATCAAATAGAAAGTATCAATGTTAGTAGTAATGTAGCCCAACAACCAATTGATAATACGGAAACCCGCACAGGTGCACGCCTGCGTGTTATGGCTTCACGTCAAGTTAGGCCTGAAGCCGATTTTGGGTAGGTATTGAAGCTGTGGTTGAAGATGAAATGACTTTTGCCTGGATAACCATTGAGCATAAATAAATTCGCGGCGAATCGCATTCTGCCAGTATTATGTTACCGGCGCAAATTTTGTTTAGTATTCAACAAGGCCGCGAGTTAGGCGATGTGATGGCGAATATCACTGGTATGGGTAATATTAAACACAACGAAGGGGCAATTGGTTTTTTTACCAATGGTTTACTCAGCCGTACCAGTGTCTACCAGCAAGCGCTTATTTTAGCATTAGCGCCTATCCAACATGAAATTTATAAAGAACTTAATGTGCTACATGACGGCTAACTCATTTCAGTTTAACCAAATCGTATAAAGAATGGCTAAAGGTGTAAATTTTACAATTTAATAAAAGATGTTTATGGCTTAAGTAACTGCTGTTCCAACCAAACTTTCACCTCTTTAGTCGCACTCTTCAGACTATTAGAACCTCGCGTGATAGTTGCAATTCCGACACCTAACTCACTTTTAAGCTCCCGCTGACTCATTTCACCTTCCATTAATGCCTGAATAATCCGAACTCTAGTTCCCAATGCCACACGTTCATCTGGGGTTAAAAATAATTGCAAAATGGGTTGCTGTAACTCTTGTTGGAAAGCACTGCTCAATAATTCGACAAAGCGGTGCCAATCACTATTTTCTTCAGGTTGAAGGACTGGATCAATAAGATAGTTTTCCATAATATATACCACCATACTATTTAACTAGTACAGTAGCATAACATAAACAGCTCGTGATGGACATAAAGAGCACTAGTAGTTCATCAACCATTCGCTTTTTGTTAATATTTTAACTGATTTACCAAGAAAATATTGATAAAAAAGATTGTAGACAAGTACATTTTTAACATAACGTCACATTTCAGAAAATGGGATACTGTCAATAAAAGATATAACATCTAATTTTCCATTACTGATTGCTAACCAATATGCTACTCTGGCAGGTCCAGCATTATAAGCAGCACAAGCTAATACACGATTAAATCCAAATTGCTGAAAAACTGTCTCTAAATATGCGGTACCAAGCTCAATATTTTTTTCTGGAGCAATCAACTTACTACTACCGGTATAATCTGTAATGCCATTCGATTTTGCCACTTGTTGTGCTGTCTGTAGCATTAATTGCATCAAACCAATCGCACCCGCAGCAGAACGCGCCTGTGGATTCCAACCGCTTTCTTGCCTGGCAATCGCCATAGCAAAACTTTTATTAATTTTTTTATATTTTGTTTGCCGTTCAAATTCACATGCCCAGGCAATAGGAAAACGCTCTGTTAAATGATCCCATAGTTTGGCAATAATTGTCGCCTGTACACTCAAATCAGCCCACCGATGTTCAAACGCATAGCGTGCTAGTTGCTGTTGGCGGATTTTTTTCTGTCTGATAAGCAGATTAATCCATTCAGTTCGGGCTAAATTTTCCTTTTTCCAAAACAACAATTCACCAATTCGCTGTACTTCAGGCAATAAATCGATATTATTTTCAGGTTTAGCGGCAACCGCAATATTAATAGGATACGGAATATTCAATTTTTGTGCCGCAACCATAGGATAAAATCCACGTCGCTTCACCAAGTTAATAATATCTTTTTACCTTGTTTAGGCTTACCTTGAGCGATTAAGGTAATAGCCTGCCAATATTGCCGCTCTTCCCTATTTCGGCTTTCTTTATGTAACCACTTTAACCATTGTGTAAGCGAAACCATATCAATTACTTACCAGCGCTAAACGCACCCTTCGTTCACGTAAAGAAATTGAAGATGAGTGTTGAATAACAGTATCACGCCACTTAGCTTGTTGTAGCGTCATCTCACCGAATAATTGCCAGGCGATATCATTCTTCAATTGCTGCTGTTGTAAATGGCTCGTTTTTTGTGCTTGGATAATAATCAGTATCGCAGCCTTGGCGTTCTCTACCGACTGGCCGGCAAATTTCACCACTAAAGAGGGATCTTGCTGTAATTTGGCCAAGCGCTGACCGATAATTTGAGTTTTAGCTGGTAAACGATTGACTAAGTTGGTAACCAGAGCAGCATCATTGCTTTTGATAGCTAAAAAATACGTTGCAAAATCAATTCAGTCGTTAATTGTCCTGCTTGTTGCTAAAAGGTCAAAAGTTGATCACACGCTTTGTGTAGTGAATAGCCGTGTAACTAAATCTGTTTTGCTCCCTGCCACACCGCTTGCTTACTACCTGTTTGCCATTTAGCATAGTAATAATTACAACGAGCAATAATCGGCGTCGGCGGTGAAGGGTTAAAAGCTAGCAGGCTATGCCATTCTTTACGCTGGGCAAGCTGATTGACAAAAAGGGTAGATAACTTTTGATTGAGGTGAAAATAAGAATATTGTTTGATAAAAGCCTTAACTTGCGCCACAGAAATAGTATTAAGATCCTGCGTCAATCACCGGTATGCCAGATAAGGATAAAGCGGATATTCGGTTAATGTTGGCATCAAACTTGCGACTCGATGGTTATCGTTAGCATCCCAGGCTTACTTAATTGCCTGATAACGCTCACGTTCAGCGGTTAATGAATCACCCAGAGCATGGAAAGGTAACCAGAGTATTATCAGCAATATTATCTCTGGCCACCATTTTCTCGACGCCATTATTTACTCCTGTTTAAAGTAACTATATCTATATAAAATATTATTATCTAAAACAAATATAATTACTGAACTAATTTAAGAAAATAGATCATAAAAATATAATTCCACAGGATTGCAAAATGATTGTTAGTACGCTTGACGAACAATATCCTACATAAAAATTAAACTATTAATATTAGTAAATAGGATCGTGTATAATATCCACTCAGCAACCTACCCGCTTAATTACATGGCTCAATACAATGTGAATAAGGTAATCATTTATTTTAATAAAATTTTATGCTAAAGATCTGCAATAAATTTTGATTAGATCTTATTAATATTATTAATCACAATTTAGGTAGAGTTTAATCAAGTGCCTAAATATTTTCTTCAAATGAGATAAGCAACACGTTGATATCTAAAATTATTCAATTAACTAAAAGGTAGAATAAATTGGCACAGTTCGTCTATTCCATGCATCGAGTGGGAAAAATTGTCCCACCAAAAAGACATATCTTAAAAAATATCTCTCTTAGTTTCTTTCCAGGTGCCAAAATTGGTGTTCTTGGTCTTAATGGAGCGGGTAAATCAACATTACTTCGTATTGTGGCTGGTATCGATACTGAAATTGAAGGTGAGGCACGCCCCAATCCAAGAATCAAAATTGGCTATCTCTCCCAGGAACCAAAACTTAATCCTGATCATACCGTATGTGAAGCAGTTGAAGAAGCAGTTAATGAAATAAAAAATGCCCTTACTCGCCTTGATGAAGTCTATGCTGCCTATGCTGAACCTGATGCTGACTTTGATAAACTGGCAAAAGAACAAGGCCAGCTAGAAGCCATTTTGCAATCACATGACGGACACAATTTGAATAACCAGTTGGAGCGTGCAGCCGATGCATTACGCCTACCAGCCTGGGAGACAAAATAGAACAACTTTCAAGTGGAGAGCGGCGTCGGGTAGCTATTTGTAGTTTACTGCTGGAAAAACCCGATATGCTATTACTTGATGAACCAACTAACCATTTGGATGCAGAGTCCGTTGCCTGGTTAGAACGGTTTTTACATGATTACGAAGGCACTGTTGTTGCTATCACTCACGATCGCTACTTCTTAGATAACGTGGCAGGTTGGATCCTGGAACTTGATCGCGGAGAGGGTATTACATGGGAAGGTAATTATTCCTCTTGGTTAGAACAAAAAGAGACTCGCTTAGCACGAGAGGCTTCCAGCGAAGCGGCTCGCCGCAAATCGATCGAAAAAGAACTTGAGTGGATCCGACAAAACCCTAAAAGCCGGCAAGCAAAAGGAAAAGCCCGTTTAGCCCGTTTTGAAGAGTTAAACAGTGTTGACTATCAAAAACATAATGAAACCAGTGAGCTCTTCATTCCGCCAGGACCACGTCTAGGAGACAAAGTTTTAACGGTTGAAAATCTCAGTAAATCCTATGGTGATCGGCTTCTAATTGATAACCTTAGTTTCTCGATCCTTAAAGGGGCTATCGTGGGTATTATCGGCCCAAATGGCGCGGGAAAATCAACCCTTTTTCGCATGATTTCAGGTCAAGAACAGCCTGACTCTGGCACAATAACCTTAGCTGAAACCGTCAAAGTTGCTTCAGTTGAACAATTTCGTGACACCATGGACAACAATAAAACCGTGTGGGAAGAGGTTTCCGGCGGACAAGATATTATGCGTATCGGTAATTTCGAAATTCCAAGTAGAGCTTATGTTGGACGTTTTAATTTCAAAGGGGTTGATCAGGGTAAGCGAGTTGGAGAACTTTCTGGTGGTGAACGTGGCCGTTTACACTTAGCAAAACTACTCTAGGTTGGTGGTAATATGCTACTACTGGATGAGCCAACTAACGATTTGGATGTCGAAACATTACGCACGTTAGAGAACGCATTACTGGAATTTCTTGGCAGTACATTAGTTATTTCCCACGATCGCTGGTTTCTTGACCGTATTGCCACTCATATTATTGATTATCAGGATGAAGGAAAAGTCACTTTCTTTGAAGGTAATTTTAGTGAATATGAAGATTATAAAAAATGGACATTGGGCGCTGATGCGCTAGAACCTCATCGCATCAAATATAAAAAGATGAGCAAATAAATAAGCCAAATAAAACAAGGCTTGCTAAAGCAAGCCTTATCATTTAAAAACTCGGAGATTTTTCATCCATCATAAGTAGTTGCTGAACCAACTCAATACAGTGTAAAAAACGCTCATCATAATTAGGCAAATCAACCAGCACAAATTCCACTTGATTTTCAATCAGTAGTTCAATCAATAAATTTTGAAATGTTATACGTTCCTCATCACTACCCAAACTGCGTAATCCATCAGCGACCCATGGGGTATTATTTTCTAATAAAATAACCAGATCAAAACGATATTCATCAATTAATGCTTGCACAAAAGGATGTGTTTTCCCCTCATATCGTTTACAAAAAGCTTGGGTGGTAATGAAATCAGTATCGATAAAGGCAACTTTATTGGCATATTTAACGGCAAAATCAATATATTTTGCATGACCCAATGCTATCTTGTCATAGTCAGAATATTGTAACGCCATCTCATCACTACCTAAATAAGAGAAAACATAATCACGACCATATTCCCATGCACTGGTGGTGTTAAAAATATTTGCAAGCTTATTAACTAAAGTCGATTTACCACTTGATTCTCCACCTAATATGGCTACTTTACGCACAAAAAATGGTTTTACTTCCGTTGGAATATATTCTCAATACCGAAATGGCGCTTGCCTAATTTGATTGCTACTAATATTCATAAATGTGCGCTCAGGATCAATAAGCATCACTTCTGCACCAAGATATTTTTTATAATGCGCGATATCATCCACTTTGCCAGAATAAATAAATTGTGGTTGAATATTTTTTGCCATTAAAAATTTTTCCATTCCTTCACTCCATACATTGCCAGCAATGTGGTATGGTTCTATGCCTTTCTAATCAAAGGAATAAATATAAATATTTTTTTGATATTTGAAAGTTTGTAATAAGCAACGTAGCCGATCGTTTACTGTCGGTTGCTGTGACATGGAACTGTCAATAAACAGCGCTCGATCACGAGGTTTATCATGACAAAGAATAAAATATAATTCATCAACTTGGCTACACGCACGCTGTATCAGATAAATATGTCCTGTATGCAATGGATAAAACTTACCAAATACTACACCAATACGGTTTAGGCTTGAATGGATATTCAATATTTAAAAAACGATGCAATGCAACAATTTTTCGCACGCTAAGATTATTAATTTTTTCATTAATTAATTAGCTTAAATAACCTTTTATCATGCCGCAAGCAGTCGCAATCTGTTGTAAAGTACAACCTGTTTGCTTAATAGCCTGTTTCAAATAATCAAACTGTTTCATCGCTTCTCCGGTTAATCAAAGTTTTCCATAACCGTTAATACCTCTGACAGTTTTTTCACACCAAATAACTGCATATTGGGTGATGGTTTTTTGGGCACATTATCATAATGGGACAATCGCTCGTTTAAAACCATGTTTTGCCGCCTCAATAATCCGCTCTTAGCCACTAGGTACCGGACGGATTTCACCCGCCAATTCAACCTCACCAAAAACCACAACATCACGCGGAAATGGACGATTATGGAAACTGGATACTAAAGAAAAGAATAAAGCAAGATCAGCGCTGGTTTCCATCACTTTAACCCCACCAACAACATTAACAAAAACATCTTTATCCGACATCTGTAATCCACCATGCGGATAGAAAATAGCCAGCAAAATCGCTAATCGATTCTGCTCTAAGCCGACAGCAACGCGCCGCGGATTAGGGATTAGCCAGTATTGAATAGTCCACTAGCGCCGTAATTTCTACCAGCAATGGCCGCATTCCTTCCCAAACAACCATCACCGAGCTACCCGAAGTGATCTCTTCTGCTCTACTGAGAAAAATAGCCGATGGGTTACTTACTTCCTTCCTTTAACCCTTTTTCCGTCATGGCAAATACACCCAGTTCATTAACCGCACCAAATCGATTTTTATGACTTCTTAAGGTACGAAATCGTGAATCTGCTTCACCATCGAGCATTATCTAACAGTCAATGCAGTGTTCAAGTACTTTCTGGCCGGCCAAAGAACCATCTTTTGTGACATGCCATACCATGATAATGGCGATCACTCGTGTTTTAGCAAATCAAGTAAAATAAGCCGCAGTTTCTCGAACTTGTGCCACACTACCCGGTGATGACTGTATATCCGCGATATGCATGACCTGTATAGAATCAATCACCATCAATTTTGGCTGTTCCTGCTCTGCAATCAAACAAATCTGCTAAATACTGGTTTCAGATAACATATTGAGATTATCGGACGGTAACCCTAATCGATGCGCTCTCATCGCCACTTGCTGTAAAGACTCCTCACCGGTGACGTATAAAGTTTTCATTTGCGATGAAAGCCAACACATACTTTGCAGAAGCAATGTGCTTTTACCAGCGCCTGGGTTACCACCAATTAAAATCGCGCTACCAGTTACCACACCACCACCTAGAACACGATCAAATTCTTTGAAATCAGTAGAAAAACATGGCAATGCTTCTAAACTAATGGCAGACCATTTCTGTACTTAGTTACCTGTAGCGCTACCGGCATAACCATTAAGGCGTTCTGCTCGTGAGGTAGAACTGGCAGCTAATCTTATCTCGGTGATCGTATTCCAGGTATGACAAGCGATACATTGGCCTTGCCAGCGTGGATAATCCGCACCACATTCATTACAGACAAATGCTCTTTTTATTGCTTTTGCCACCGTTATTGCCTCTTTTATTTATTGTTTTGATCGTTAACGCTCTTCATGCTTTAAGCCACCACTTAAAACACAAAGTATGCCCATCAAATCTGCATGTTGAATCGCTACTTTTGCCCTAGCCTGTACTTTAGATTTAGCACGATAAGCAATACCCAATCCCGCCTTACGGATCATTTTTACATCATTTTCGCCATCACCAATAGCAACGGTTTGCTTGATTGGAATAGAGAATTGTCTAGCTAATTTTATTAAGGTTTGTGCTTTGACTTTAGCATCCACAATGTTGCCATTTACTTTACCGGTCAGTTTGTTATCTTTAATTTCAAGTTTGTTAGCCACCGCAGTAGTTAATTTTAATTTTTCCTTCAAATAATTAGTAAAAAAATTAAATCCACCTGAAACAATAATAACATGCCAATCAAATGCCTGCAACTTACGGACAAGACTGGTCAAGCCTGGTGTCAGTGACATATGCTCTAATACATTTTGCAAAATTTGTATGTCGGTTCCAGCAAGTAACTTAACCCGGGTTTTTAAACTTTCACTAAAATCAATTTCTCCTTGCATAGCGCGTTCAGTAATTTCAGCAGCCTGCTGGCCAACTCCCGCCAAACGAGCAATTTCATCAATACATTCGATCTGAATTGCTGTTGAATCCATATCCATCACCAACAAACCTGGCGCACGTAAACGCGGAATATTACCCAGAGGTACAACATCTAAACCACACTCTTCAGCTATTTTCTTTATTTTTGCGCTTAAGCTACCCGCGATACGAACGACTTGATAATCATCAATACGCCAAGAAGAAACAATCACAATCGCATTACCAGAGCGTTGTTGAAATTGACTGATACGTTGCTTATTCAGTCCTCGTCCATAAAGCAACCAACCACTATCCCCAGCCCGATAATCCAAAGGCGTAACCTCTTCACCACTTAGTGAAAGCGGTAATCCAGGCCATTTTTGGATCTCATTAGGCAAATAACAATAGGTTCAACTCGTCGACATTAATTCATACTCCTGTCCTACAATCACGACAATTAGCCAACAACAAAATGGCTTTTCAAACTATCCTATCATCTTAACCTCTGGCAATATGATAATGAACTAAGTTTTAAAAGCCGATTATGATTAAAACGAAATTAAAGTTTCGATTACATAAAACTGTTATCATTTTAATTTGCCTCTTCTTACTCATTATTCTAATCCAAAAAGTTAGTTATTTTAGTCAGTTACATCAGAAAATCAGGGTCGAGCAGTTTGAAGAATTGGCTCATACACATGCTGAACAAGTCGCTTTTAGCTTATCCAACTATATACAAAGTGATGGTAAAAATTTTAATAATAAACAGATCCTGGGTATTCTTAATCAATGAACAATTAATGAACATATTCTCGATGCAAGTGTTTACCTTAATGATGGAACCCAAATTCAGCATGCAGGTGAAAAAGTTGCTTTACGAGAGTAGTTATCCCTTTAATCACCCTCCATGCCACAACTATGTTAACTATCAATTGATTGTTCCAATCTTCGATACCAAAAAACCAAAAGGCTTTTTATATTTAACCATTGATGCTCATTAATTTAGTATAGGATCTAAACAAATAGATAATATGGCTAATTTATTAAAGATTATGTTACTTTTAGCACTCACTATCGGTTTTATTCTGGCTAATATTTTATCTAGATCAATTTCAATACACTGGCCAAAATTACCTTTTTTATTAATAAGCAATAGTCGCTCGGCAAACAATCAGCAAAAGAAATAAAAATTGCTAAAAAGAAAACAGATTAAAATCTGCTTTCTTGCTTGATTTAAATTTAATGATTTATTTTTAATCCAGTAATAATAATGATTCTAACGCAATTTCAACCATCTCATTAAATGTCGTTTGCCGTTCTGCTGAAGTTGTCTTTTCGCCTCGACGAATATGATCAGAAACTGTACAAATAGTTAGTGCTTTGACACCATATTCTGCCGCAATGCTATACATACCAGCAGCTTCCATTTCCACCCCCAAAATGCCATATTTTTCTATTTTATCAAACATTTGCATTTGAGGCGTATAAAAAAGATCAGTAGAGAAAATATTACCTACCAAAACGTTGAGATTCTTTGCTTTAGCGGCAGTTACAGCATTATGAACCAGCTGATAATCCGCAATAGCCGCAAAATCATTGTCATCAAATTTTAGTCGATTGACTTTAGAATCGGTGCATGCTCCCAAGCCGATAATAATATCGCGTAACTTTACTTGATGGCTAATAGCACCACAGGATCCTACTCGTATTATTGTTTTAACACCAAAGTCAGTAATTAGCTCTTTCATGTAAATTGAACAGGAAGGGATCCCCATACCATGCCCCATCACAGAAATACTACGACCTTGATAATTACCAGTAAAACCTAACATACCACGAACATCATTTACCTGACGGCTGTCGGTCAAATAATTTTCTGCAATATGTTTTGCGCGCAGAGGATCACCTGGCATCAGCATAATTTCCGCAAAATCGCCCATCTCAGCATTAATATGTGGGGTGGCCATAAATAAATTTCCTTTTATTATTTATCGATAAAATCGGGAATATGAACAAATATTTCCCATCATACTTAAAATAGCGTTTTGCCATATGCCATTGGCGATAAACCAAAATATTGCGCCACGGTTTGACCAATATCAGCAAAGGTCTGTCGATGGCCTAGTGCCCCGGGTTTTACTTTCGGACCATAAATTAAAATAGGAATATTTTCCCGCGTATGATCAGTTCCTGGCCAGGTCGGGTCACAACCATGATCAGCGGTAATAATCAGAACATCCTCATTCTCAATTAATACCAGCATTTCAGGTAAACAACTATCAAATAACTCTAGTCCGGCCGCATAACCCGCAACATCACGACGATGTCCATATGAAGAATCAAAATCAACAAAATTAGTAAACACAATGGTATTGTCGGCCGCTTTTTTGATCTCCTCAAGGCTTGCCGCAAATAGCGCTTCAATACCAGTTGCTTTCACTTGCTTAGTAATCCCGACGTTGGCATAAATATCTGCAATTTTGCCAATTGAAACCACCTGGCCGGCTTTTTCTTCAACCAGTTTTTGTAGGATGGTTGGTGCAGGTGGTTCAACTGAATAATCCCGACGATTACCGGTACGCTGAAAACAGCCCGCTTTATTGCCGATAAAAGGACGAGCAATAACACGTCCGATATTATAAGCACCTTCATCTAGCGTCTTTCTCGCTATTTCACAAAGCTGATAAAGATTTTTAACCCCAAAAGTCTCTTCATGACATGCTATCTGAAAGACTGAATCGGCTGAAGTATAGAAAATAGGTTTACCTGTTTTCATATGCTCTTCACCTAATTGATCCAAAATCACCGTGCCTGACGAGTGACAATTTCCCAGATAATCCGGCAAATTAGCCGCTTCAACTAACTTATCCAATAATTGTTGCGGAAAACTATTTTTTTGTTGTTTAAAATATCCCCATTTAAATAAAACCGGTACCCCTGCAATCTCCCAATGACCTGATAGGGTATCTTTGCCAGAAGATAACTCACTCGAATAACCATAGGCACCGATAATCTCAGCGTCTTCATCCAGGCCGATTGGAAATGTTCCTGATGACCCCTCAGCGGCTTTTGCTAACCCTAAACGCGATAAATTAGGCAAAAAGAGTTTACCTTTACGACCATTATCAGTCTTTCCTTGTGCACAAAAGGTCGCAATATGGCCCAAAGTGTTCGCCCCAACATCACCAAATTTATCTGCATCTGGCGTTGCACCAATACCAAAAGAATCAAGCACCATAATGAATACACGTTTCATAACTACCCTTGGTTAGTCCAAATTCAATTAATCCATTATTAAACAAAAAATAACGCATTCCATAATTCGAGCTCATAATAATTATTTACTATCGTCAATAAATACAAAATACTAATCGATGCTATTACCTAAAAACTTCTTTTATTAGCGATCATTTATTAACAATCATTTTCATAGATTATTAAAATAGACATTTTCATTTTTCTGCCAGCCAATAATTACTGAAACAGTGCATAAAAAGATCAATAAAAATTAATAGTCGCCAGCAAAATTATCTATTGCGCATCCTAATGTATTTAATAGACTAGTCAATAAGCTTGACGCACCAAAACAAAAATGACGAATATTCACCCATTCTTTTCCCATGATTCTATCGGCTAAAATCAGATATTGAGCAGCTTCTTCTACCGTACGAACGCCACCTGCCACCTTACAACCCACCTGGCTAGCAACGCCCATATCTAGAATAACTTTAAGTATAATTTCAACATTCTCTAGGGTGGCATTTATCGCAACCTTACCCGTTGATGTATTAACAAAGTCAGCGCCGGCAGCAATAGCAATTTCTGCTACCTGTCGAATGAGATCAGGCTGTTTTAATTCACCGGCTTCAATAATAACTTTCAGTAAAACATCTCTCGGTAGACAAACTTCTTTACACGTTTTAACTAGGTCAAAACCAATTTGTTTATTACCGGTTATTAATGCTCGATAGGGAAAAACAACATCAACTTCGTCTGACCCATAAGCAATAGCAGCTTGTGTTTCAGCTGTAGCAATCGTAACGTCATAGCCACCAAATGGAAAATTAGTTACCGTGGTAATGCGAATATTCGGGGTTTTTTGTTCGGCTAACA
Source organism: Arsenophonus endosymbiont of Aleurodicus floccissimus (assembly GCF_900343025.1). Taxonomy (GTDB): domain Bacteria; phylum Pseudomonadota; class Gammaproteobacteria; order Enterobacterales; family Enterobacteriaceae; genus Arsenophonus. The sequence continues at coordinate 252,544 of NZ_OUND01000004.1, forward strand.
TCTTACGTGCTAATGGAATAAAGCGAGGATAAATACATATCGCGGCAGTATTCCCTTGTGCGGTTTTGGCTTGATGGCATAAAATTTTCACTTTTTCATCAGTATCGTCATCATTTATCAGAGTTAAATCCATCAAATTTAATACGCGTTGTGCAGCAAGTTTTAATTCCATCATATAATTCTCAAAGCTACTGACATTATTGCTTTAGCGATTAAACAATGGTTCAATGTTTAATATACCAAGCAGATTAAGTTACATAGCCGCTAACAATAAAAAGAAACCAGCAATGGTGGCACTCATCAAATTAGATAACGAACCGGCTAAAACCGCCTTCAAACCTAATCGAGCAACATCTTTACGACGGTCCGGGGCAATTCCACCTAAACCACCCAGTAATATGGCTACTGACGCTAAATTAGCAAAACCACACAATGCAAAAGAGATTATCGCTTTAGTATGTTCAGAAAGTACTTGCTTACCGGCGGTAATAACTTCACTATCTGGTTTTAAATATTCGCCAAAATTCATATATGCAACAAATTCATTGACCACTAACTTTTGCCCAATGAACGAGCCGGCAATTGTCGCTTCATGCCACGGTATACCAATCAAATAGGCAATTGGCGAAAAAATCCAGCCTAAGATCAATTCTAATGATAAGCCTGGTATATGGATCCAGCCGCCAATCACTGACAAAATACCATTAAGTAAAGCTATCAATGCAACAAATGCCAGCAACATCGCACCGACATTTAGAGCGAGTTGCATGCCAGAAGAAGCGCCAGTGGCGGCAGCATCAATAATGTTAACTGGGCGTTCTTCGCCGATCGCCACACTGACCATATTCACTGCATCGTGAGTTTTCTCTGTCTCCGGTACCATCAATTTAGCAAACAATAATCCCCCCGGTGCTGCCATAAAAGATGCTGCGATCAGATATTCCATTGGCACCCCCATTTGCACATAGCCGGCCAATACCGAGCCAGCAACCGAAGCTAATCCACCACACATAACAGCAAATAACTCAGAGTTTGTCATGATGGCAATATAGGGCCTGACAACCAAAGGCGCCTCTGTATGACCGACAAAAATATTAGCGGTCGCTGATAATGACTCAGTACGTGAGGTGCCTAATATCAATTGCAAAAGTCCACCTAAGATTTTGATAAAAAACTGCATAATACCAAGATAATAAAGTACGGCTATCAATGATGAGAAAAAAACAATGACCGGTAAGACACGTAAGGCAAAAATAAAACCACTACCGCCAAACAGTTCAAACATTTTATTAGAGACTAAACCACCAAAGACAAAATCCATGCCAACTTGTCCATAACCAATCACACTAGAGACTGCATCAGATACAGTTTCCAAAGTGCGGCGACCGGCAGGGATATAAAGAACAAATGCGCCAATTGCCATTTGAACAACAAAAGCACCAAATACGGTACGGAATTTAATTGCCCGACGGTTACTGGAAAAAATGATAGCGATGAAAATCAATACTACCATCCCTAGCAGGCTCATAATGAGTTGCATGAATAATATCCCTGTGTATTATATATCAAATAAAAATTTCTATAGTTTAAAAAATAAACTGCCAGTTTAATGCGCAGACATTATAACGATTTCGCATTAATAACTGACAGTCGGTATCACAAATAATCATAACGAAAAATCACGAAAAAATAAATTTTGCGACACATATCACTTACGAAAAGCGATATTGCCTGCAAAAATTATCTAAAAAATACCGTAATTATAATTAAATAACTTATTGGTATGATTATTTAGCCATATTAGTTTGCTCTTTTTTAATATTAAAGAGTTGCAAACTATTGTTATAAAGCTGCGTTGCAATTTCCTCTGCTGACTCTTGCCGAAGGTTAAATAGTGTCTCAAATACCAAACTTATTCTTTCAAGACGATTAACCTGCCCCTGAAATGCAGCTAATGGCATATCAGGGACATCAGTTTCAAGTACTAATGACGACAGCGGCAATTGCGCGCAACTACTGCTCTGGTTTTCTTAGCCCGTTGATAGGTGATAACGCCACCAATACCGATAAAATAACCTAAACGGATAAAAGCATTCGCTTGCTACAAACTGCCTGCAAATCCATGAATGACTCCCTTTTTCGGCACGTCAAATCGTCTTAATAAAGCAACTAGTTGATCATGACTTTTACGCGAATGAAGAATAACCGGTAAATCATACTGTTTAACTAGCTGTAATTGCTGGATCAGCAATGCTTGTTGTTGCTTAATCGCAGCATTAGTAACAAAATAATCCAAACCTATTTCACTAATAGCAACACATTTATTGCTGTTTTACTGCAATAACGCCACTAATTTAGCAAAATGGTCAGATAAAAAATCTGCGATATACAAAGGATGAAAACCTAATACGGCATATAAATGCGGATATTGTTGTGCCGGTGAATATACTCACTCAAAATTCTCAATACCAACCGCCGGGACAATGATATCAGTCACGCCAGCTTTCATAGCACGCGAAAAGCTATCTTCAATATCATGGATAAAAGGAGGAAAATCAAAATGACAATGAATGTCAACGAAAATCAATGGCTAATCCTTCATCACCTGATTTTGGTTCTTCATTTTGTTGATTCGAAATTATCTCAGCAGACAAAGATGCCTAATTAGCAACCTGATTATTTTCAATAGAATACGGGTAAGATGCCAAATTATCAGTAGAAAAATAATGTTTTAAACTAGTTAAAAAATAGCTGCCACATTGACGCCTAATATGATAATCAGTCTCTAAGGTTAAAGCACGGCTACCTAATGCACAACTCATTAAAAGTTTCGGTGGATAAATTTCAAAGATTTGGATACCTGGTGGTGGCGCAGCAATAAATTTTTGTGTCTGTTGATAGCTTTTAATATGTACTTTTATCATCTTAGCCATCCGCCGTATATTGCTGTGTTCTAACCAGCGAGTCATTCTCTTTAACCATTCAGATGTATAATAAATTCCCGAAGGAACCGTTCTAATTACCACAATTGTTTTTGCCCCACGACGATAAGCTTCTTAAACAGGAATTGAAGCGGTTATACCGCCATCATGATAAAGCTCACCATTAAATACCTCCCCCTGGCGATAAAAGCCGGAGATAGCGCTTGACGCCCGAATAATATCTAGCCAACTATCTTGTGTTGGTTGAAAATAAACCGGACTAAAATCCTCGTAGCGACATCCATTGATTAAAAATTGACGCCCGCTATCTAAATAAGATAATCCAGTAGAGAAATCAAGGGGTAATTCGCGGGAGGGTAATATCAATTAGCTAATCTAAATCAATCATATGGCCACCACGAATAAAACGTAGTGGATTAAAAAATTGAGATTTAGTGGTATAATCAGTGCTCGCCTTACGGACATAACCATGCTGTTGGCAAAGATAGGCCGATAAATTTTGTGCGCCTGCCGATGTCCTTATCATGATGTTAAATGGGTTAAAACCAACACGGAGAAATTCATCCAATACACCGGCGGTAAAAATACCACGCTGCCCACCTCCCTCACAGACTAATGCTATTTTACCGAGATCAAATGCATTATCATCAAAGGCTAAAGGCTCAATATTACCTAATGTGACTGATATATGTCTTCCCATATTGCTTTTCCCCCTTAAAACTGATAGTAGACCCTCTAAATACAATCTGCTATTCAAAATCTACTATTAGATTTAATGGTGAGATTTTTAGCGGCTTAAAATTTGGGAGAAACCAATAAATACAACGATTGAAAAATAGTCATATCCCCATTAATAACAAGTGAGGGTAATGTAATAAAAAAAATCAATATGCCATAAATTAATGCTCACGCGTTTTACAGAACCGAATTTCAGGGTAGCGTTCGCGGGTTAGGTTAAGATTTACCATCGTTGGGGCAATATAACTGAGGTTATCACTACCATCTAAAGCCAGGTTTTGTTCATTTTTACGTTTGAACTCTTCTAATTTTTTTATGTCATCACTTTTTATCCAACGTGCGGTTGACACATTTACTGGCTCATAAATAGCTTCCACATTGTATTCACTCTTCAAGCGCGCTACCACCACATCAAACTGAAGGACACCAACAGCACCAACAATAAGATCATTATTGGCTAGAGGTCGAAATACCTGAACCGCACCCTCTTCGGATAACTGAACCAATCCTTTAAGTAACTGTTTCTGCTTTAAGGGAGCACGTAAACGGATGCGTTTGAATAATTCAGGCGCAAAATTAGGAATACCGGTAAATTTTAATGTTTCTCCCTGGGTAAAAGTATCACCAATCTGAATAGTGCCATGATTATGCAAGCCAATGATATCACCGGGAAACGCTTCTTCAACATGGGAACGATCACGCGCCATAAAAGTGAGTGCATCTGAAATGACCACCTCTTTTTTATTCCGTACCTGATAAAGTTTCATACCCTTTTGATAACAACCAGACACAATCCGCAAAAAAGCCACCCGATCACGATGTTTGGGATCCATATTGGCCTGTATTTTGAACACAAAACCAGAAAATTTTTCTTCCTGGGCATTAACAATACGACTATCAGCCTGCCGAGGCATAGGAGTTGGCGCCCAATTGACCAAACCATCTAACATATGATCAACACCAAAATTACCCAAAGCGGTGCCAAAAAAGACGGGTGTTAACTTGCCTTGTAAAAATGCGTCTAAATTGAATTCATGAGAAGCACCCTTTACTAGTTCAAGCTCTCCTCGTAGCTGAGCAGCAAAATCATCTCCAATAACTTTGTCCAATTCGGTATTATTTAATCCTTTAATAATAACAACGTCTTGAATAGCATGCCCTTGCCCGCTCTGATATAAAATAGTTTCATCACGATAAAGATGATAAACCCCTTTAAATAACTTGCCACAACCAATTGGCCAGATAATCGGGCTACAAGCGATACTCAATTCACTTTCAACCTCATCCATTAATTCCATTGGATCGCGAATATCGCGATCCAATTTATTCATAAAGGTTAAAATAGGTGTATCACGTAGCCGTGTTACTTCCATCAATTTACGCGTACGATCTTCAACACCTTTAGCTGCATCAATCACCATCAAACAACAGTCGACCGCCGTTAAAGTCCGATAAGTATCTTCCGAAAAATCCTCATGCCCTGGGGTATCAAGCAAATTAATCAAGCAATTTTGGTAAGGAAACTGCATTACCGAAGTGGTAATCGAGATCCCGCGCTGTTTTTCCATTTCCATCCAGTCAGATTTTGCATGTTTATTCGAACCTCGTCCCTTCACTGTGCCAGCTTTTTGAATAGCTTGGCCAAACAACAGTACTTTTTCTGTGATCGTGGTTTTCCCTGCATCAGGGTGAGAAATAATAGCAAAGGTTCTGCGCCGCGCTATTTTCTGACAAAAATTATTCTCTTTCATTATAACTACACAACATACACAACATACACAACATACACAACATACACAACATACACAACATACACAACATACACAACATACACAACATACACAACATACACAACATACACAACATACACAACATACACAACATACACAACATACACAACATACACAACATACACAACATACACAACATACACAACATACACAACATACACAACATACACAACATACACAACATACACAACATGATGTATAAAAAATTGGCAAAAATTCTACACTGACAAAACCATTTTAAAAACAATTACTAACTCATTAAAAAATATTTTTTAGTTAGCCGATAAAATTAAATATAAAAAAAGTAAAGAAAATTGTTTTTAACTAAATATAGATTATTTAATTAAATCAGAAAATCTATTACTGATTATATTAAAGTCACTAATTAAAATATTTTTTAGAATAAATAAGACGATTAAATGATAATTTTTTATATAATACATTAGATATTAACATATTACTCTTATAATACATATAATTAATAGCTATTAAGAATAATTTTAATAACTAATCGATTAATATTATTACCTAATGGTGTTCTTTACTATTTTATTTTAATTTGTGCATGATTGACAAAAATTTCAGGGACATCATATTTATTTGAAACAAATCCAGTAATTTGATTAACGATATTAAAGTGATCCATATTATAATCATCACGGATTAATTTACCTAACCGCATACTATAACGTCCTACAAGCCCATTATTCTCTTTTTCTTTTACAAAAAGTTTATTCAACTGTCGCAATGGTAGATAAGAAATATCAAACATATTTATTCCTATATCAAGGAATGAATTTTTAATAAAACTACCATATGAATAGTAATGCACGCCATTAACAACCTCATCACCTTCCCCTCCCCATTCTGTTGGCAAACCTTGCGAATATTTTTTATTAAATTCATTGACACCGTCTTGCGGTTTCAATGTACCCGATGAAAAAAAAGAAATAAATTTAAAAATACTTCGGCATTAACAGTAACCAATCTTTCTGTTAACATGCCTGGTAGCAAAATTTTTCTAAGCAGATCAGCGAGTTCAGAACCATAATTGACTCCATTCATTATTGTTACTGAAGCAATAATGGCTGGATAATTTGTAGCAACATAACGTGCATATAAAGCCCCTTGACTATGAGCAATCAAGTTGACTTTTTCACAGCCTGCTTTTCTTTTGATCTCATCGATGAATTCCCAAAGTTGCTATCCATTTACTTCATTTGAATTAGCTTCAGACAACGTAGGTATATATACATTATTATAACCTTGTGCTTGCAATCGACTTTCAATAGCAAAAAAATATGGATAGCCAGCTATTCTATCGAAACCAAAGAATCCATGAACTAAAATAATAGGATATTTCGTCGATATAATCTCTCCTTATTAAGGTAACTTAATATTAAAAATAAATTCTAATACTTTATAAAATAATTAATCACAAAATAGAATTATCACATTAGACAATTTATGCTGATAAAAGGTAAGCTAAATGATATTATATAATAAGTAGCTTAAACTCACTGGTATAAAAGTGTAAATTAATATTTAATAAATTAATATTATTTATGAAAGTGAATAATATTAATGTAATCATTAACTAATGAAAATATGAAATAATATAAAAATGCCATCAATTTAAAATAGCATTAAAAAATTTTTCTAAAAAATATAATTAATTTAGTAACAGCAAACAAGATAAATCATCACTATAATTAAGTTTATCAATTAACTCATCAAGCTGTTGGTATAAATTAAGAGAATGCTGAGTTACGGTCGAATAATGACAAAACATTAATTAAATACTCTCCATTGACACCTCAATATCATAAGCTGACTGGACAGAAAATAATGTTTTAATATAAAAATAATCAATAATATAATAGTAAAGTGATCGTAAACTCTTTTTTAAATCATATAAACCAAATTTTTCGTTATATATCCGATAAAGAAAATAGTTCTTTAATACATATGGTTCAGCTAAGCAACTAGTTGATAGAATTTTTTGCCATTCACTATTAAGTTTTTCCCAATTAACCGCCATGTTTTCATTGAGTGATTCTGACTCTAAATCAAAAAATGCATAGTTTTGCTAAAAGCGGGTAATAAATAACGTTTAGAGCGAGCTGTGGTAGTAAAAAAAAAAAACGGGACATAATCAATAATAAAGAAAACTTTAACTGATGCCCGACTGAGGGTATCAGCTGTTTTCTCTGTTGATATATTTATCCATTAATTAATCCTTCCACTAATGACATAAATATATTTTCAACTTTTCGATAATTTGCTTCTATTTTATAATCAATTGATTATAAAAACACAATAAACTGCGTAAGCGCATAAAGATTATCTTCAATAAAAGGACTTTCAGCCATAATTAAATGACTACAAAATAGCTGTATAATTTGATGCTCTTGCGTCATCACTCTACTTTGATCAATCACTCGCTTTTCAGTAATTCTAATTTTTTCAATCACGGTGTTCTCTTCATATTTCATCGAATCCGGCTGAAATAACACTAAACAAACTACCTCATCAAGTGCAAAAGAGTACTGGTTAGTACCACTACCTTTAGGATATTTAATCAGATGTTTATCAGTGATCTCTTTGATCTCAATTTGATGTACAGTTTTATATTTTTTATAAGTCTTCTTGTCAATGTTAATCGTCCAACCACGACAACAATGAGACAAACACTGATCGCCTATACATTTAAATCTTTTATAAAAAAGCGGGATAATTTCTCTATGTTGTTTCATTACAAATAGGCCTATTAAGCGAACATTGATACACAAATTACCACTTAATAGCGCCTATCAATGGTACTATTATGGAAGCTAAACTATTTTTTTACTTAATTAAGCTATTTAAATTTATAAGGCAGGCATACTACTATCAGGCAAAATAGTTAACGCCATAACCACTGCATCTTCACGTTTTTTTTACCACCGGATAATAATTTTTCCTTATTGTGACAATATGAAAACCCAGTTTTTCATATAGCTGAATTGCTGCATGATTTGATTGCCTAACTTCCAACCACAAAGTTTTGATATCTTTAATTGCCAAATGTTCGATCAAATAGCGTAGTAAACACTCACCATAACCTTGACCTTGACAATCAGGATGAATAGCAATATTAAAGAGGGTTGCCTCATCAAGCAGAGATTGTGTGATAACGAAACCAACCAATTGATTTTTAAGACTGATTTTTAAATTAATATATTGCTTTCCTTAATTACTGTAGAATACCCTTTCACTCCAGGGAAAAGCATGACTCATGTTTTCAATAGCAAAAGCAGAGACTAAATCAGTTTGTTCTAAATTCAAAATTATTTTCATGTTGGCATATTTGCGCCCACAAAGCGCGTTTTGACTGAGGATCAGAATAAATTTCTGGCAATGGTAAAGTATGGATAACCCATGTTTTTGAACTAACAGGTAATTGCTTGCCTATGATCCAACAAGGCCAAAGAATTTCTTTTGGTAACAGCGATACCTCTTTAGTTAATAAACAGCATACCTGACGACTGTCTATCATCATCGCTCGTAAAATATCTTTGACAAAAAGGTTACCTAAATCAATGTGTTCATCAGCGATGATAATTAATTGGGTAGCGTCAGGAATACACACTGCATGTTCACCACGTAGTAGCGCAGGATCGCGTAATGTCCATTGCACAATTCCCATCTGCTTTAGTAATTGATCTCTAATTGTCATGAAATTACTCCACCACAATATACCGAGCCACCTTATCAAACCGAACTAACTATATAAATCAAAATAATAACATTGCAAAACCTAGCAATATATTACACAATTACTTTTTCTCGCTAACTATATTTATTTGCTGAATCTAAACTGCAAATAAATAGGGTAAATAGACAAATTATTAAGTTATCAAGAAACAATATAATCACTAAATAGTAGATAACAAGTAACCATTGGATTGAAATCTAATAATAGTGAATAGTGAATAGTGAATAGTGAATAGTGAATAGTGATACAATCGCGCGATAATAAGTTCATATCTCACAAATTTATCAAAATTTACGCTCCTATGAGCGATATTTTTTACGCTTACAGTGAATATTTTCCTTTTATAGTTGGTAAAAGGAAACTTAATCTAATATAGGAGCCAATATTTATGTCTTCACTGACGCCCGCTAGTGAAGTGATTTTACGCCATGCTGAATACTTTATCGGCCGTCGTGTTTTAATCGCTGGTAACTTACAAGATAATATTAGCGCAGAAATAAGCGCTGAAATTTTACATATTTTAACTCATCAATATCACTACTGGTTATCATTTAACAAAGTGCTAGGCGAAAAAGCCCATTATAACTTAACGCTTGAAAAAACAGTGGCAATACAATTTAATACACTGATCTATTTTTGGCCTAAAAACAAGCAAGAAGCCCATTTTCAACTACACAATATTTGCTCAGTTTTACCAGTAGGTAGTGATATTTTTATTGTTGGTGAAAATCGTAGTGGTGTAAATAGCGCCGATAAAATTCTAGAAGAAATAGGCGGTGTACGCAAAATTGATGCAGCACGGCGCTGTAGTCTCTATTATTGCCAGCTAGAAAAACAACCACACTTTCATTTAAATGATTGGTGGAATATCTATAAGGTCGCCGATATAACTATCAAAACCCTACCTGGCGTATTTAGTCAACAAGCGCTGGATGCCGGTAGTCAACTACTTCTTTCTGCCTTTGATAAGCCCATCAAGGGTAAATTATTAGATATCGCATCTGGCTCCGGTGTGCTTGCAACCGTGATTGGCAAGAGAAATCCCGGCATAAAATTGACTCTCTGCGATACGCATGCCGCAGCGTTCACATCCTCTATTGAAACCATAAAAATAAATGGCTTAACTGGCGATGTTTTACCAAGTGATATCTACTCTGTGATTGAAGATAGTTACGACTGGATAATTTGCAACCCACCGTTTCATGATGGATTAAAAACGGATTATTCAGCCGCGGAAGCAATCATCAAACAAGCACCAAATTATCTAAAACCAGGTGGAAAATTTAGAATGGTTGCCAATGCCTTCTTACCTTACCCAGATTGGTTAGATAAAGCTTTTGGACGCCATGAAATACTAGCCAAAACAGGTAAATTCAAAGTTTATCAAGCCAGCAAATTTCGTTAAACCTGATACGATAAATTTTCAGTAAAATAATTAATTATTTTAACAACATTGTTATCACTTTCGTTTTAAGTGAATGAGAGATGAGAATGGAAGTCGGTAGCAATATTTAACTGCAACTTTATTTAGCATAAATAAATAATTCATTTTCAAATGATAAAGTCCGATAAAGATAACGATTTAAATCATCTCTCAGTCATTGGCGTTTCAATTATTATTTAATGAATAACTAATTATATATTTTTATCACTTTCAGGATTAATTTTTTCAGCGCGGTTTTTACTTACATCTTCTAATGCATGATAAGCGATTGCACAAAAAAAAGCGAATTTAATCTTTTCATATCCCTAAGTAAACTAACATGTAGATTGCTGGTATCGAGGACTTTGTACATTTTGCTTATGTAGGCGTTCAACATGGGCATAAGCATAACGTTGATTTAATAATCGGAATCGATGTTTAGCTCTTCGTAATCGACGCGTATTATCTATGTCTCCAGATACGAATACCGACATAGCTAAACTTAAATTATTCTGTAATCGTTCTATCAGAGTATTCAGTTCTTTAGTACCGGCAGGGGGGAAAATGTTGCTTATCAAATTTTTTTTAACCACTTCTGTTGCCATACTATTAATAATGGTGGCTGATTGCTGTAAATTCAAAGCAGTATCAATAATTTCAGCCCAGCGACGAGAATCATCTTCCCCTAATTGATTTTGCCGAATTTGAGCTAAGTAGAGTTTAATACTACTATGTAGCATATCGATCTCTTCTCTTCCAGGTGTGCAATATAACGCCACTATATTTTATTACCCTTTAGAACTTCAGCCAAACGTTGAACCACTTGCTCAACAATATCCCCCATACGGAGTGTCCCTCTTACCGTATCGGTAATCGCTAATGAAGGTGTTTCCAACGTTGCTTTGTCTAAATAGCGAGATGCAAAAACCTCAACCTCTACAGGAGAAATAGGAATAAGACGTTGACATAAACGCGACATGAATTCGACAAATGGCAGCATAACTAAACAACGTAGTAAATCATAAAACACATGAAAATAGATCACCACTTCAGAGGCATTAAAATTATAATAACCAATCCAGGCAGCTTAATGGTTTAATCCAAGGTAAAATCATTATTACACCAATGAGCTTGAATAATAAACTGCCTAAAACCACTTGCCGTGCCTCTCCGCTTTGCCGGCTACTGCTTATCATAGCTAATAAACCACTACCTATATTAGAGCCAATAACAATTGAGAGGCTAATATAAAGCGGAACAAGCTTTGCTACGCTTAATGTTGCTGTCAACAAAACCGCCGCCAGACTGGAATAGGTGAGCATAGCAAATACTGCACCAATTAGTAGTACTCAAATGGTATCACCACTTAAAGAGGTAAAAATGGCTTGGATAGCCGATGCATGAGTAATTGGCATTGCTGAACCAACAATTAGCTTTAAAGCTAATAAAATCAGACCTAGGACAATCTCAGCTCTCCCTAATTGACCAGAACAATTTTTTTCTGACTAAGAAAAAGCAATAACACCAAATAAAATTAACAATGGTGATAACCATGACAAATCAACAGTTAACACTCGGGCTATTATCGCAGTACCGACGTCAGCACCTAACATAATAACCATAGCTGGCGTGATAGAAATTAAACCTTGTGTTACAAAAAAATAACCAATAATGCCCTCGCACTACTACTTTGTACTAAAGCAGTGACACCAATACCCGCCAAAAAGGCACGCGATTTTTTACCGATACTTTTGCCTAATATTCGGCGTAAATCGCTACCGAAAACCCGCATAATGCCAGTTCGGACAATATATGTGCCCCATACCAATAAAGCCACTGATGATGATAATTCAATTAATGTTAACATTAATTATCCATGCTATTTGCCTACAATTCATTATATTCATATTGACTCTTTTATATCAGCATTTGCAACCATTTGTTCACCTTATTTAAATTCTTTATTAAAAAATATTATTTTTTCTTTTAAAAAAATAATATTAACTTTCTTTTAATGCTGATACAAAAATTTGCCACTGTTTGTTTAAACAAACAGTGGCAAACATTATTCATTACTTGGGAAATTTATTTAATATCCATAGAATATTTCATTATAAAGCAAAAAACTATTTGAACCATTAAATCCATCACATTTGTCGAATAAGAATGCTAAACTCTAGTATAAATTTAATATCTATATCATTGGGTTATTTTAAATAATAATGAGAATTATGATATTTTCTCATTACTAAAGCCTCTTTTCACATAATATTACGATTTGTATTTAAGTAACAATTTTAGTTTTAAATAACGCCGGCTCAGTCGCTATTTTAACGTTGTCGCATGTTACCAGGTAATGTGCCAATATCCTTCGTCAAAAAAGCGCTTAACCATCTCATATTTAATTTTTGGTGATTTTTAATCGCTTGAATAGAAAATACAACACACTAAAACCTTCATTACCAATTTGCTGCCAACAAGCTGGAGTTCGGCTTACCTCATAGGATATTTTTTATATATATCCATTAACATATCAATAATTTTCAAATAAGTATTAACCTTACGTACGCGTAAAGCATCAACACATAACGAATGAGAAACTGATTTACTATGAATAAAATAATCATAATAAGATTCATTAATAAACTGAACGCGTTTTGCATTAAGTAGTATTTCCGTTGTCCAAGGGATATCTTGATGATGAAGTTGCGGCTCAAGCTGATACTGATGTTCACGAATAAAATTTAACTTATAAATATTCTCAGCCAAGTCACGTGTAAAAATTTACCTGAACTTAAACCTTTTTGTAACCATTCGGCTCCTGAAATTATGCCTGTCGATGGAAATTTTTTAAGGGAAAAATTAATTTAGAAGGTGAGCCATCCATATAAACATAAGTACCATTACACACCGCAACATCTAAATTACCCAATTTTGCCAACGTTAATAAATGGTTATATATACCTAAATGAATAATATCGTCAATATCAGAAAAGGCTATATATTTACCTATAGTAATATTCATCCCCACATTACGTGCGACAGATACGCCGAGATTTTCCTGATGTAAAATCTTAGTATTCGGAAATCGCTCTATACATTCCTCTAATAATAAAGCGCTATTGTCCGTTGAACCATTATTAACCAAAATAAGCTCCTAGTTTTTGTTGTTCAAGACAATTAAAAAATTTCGGCAAGAATGGTTCGCCATTAAATACAGCCACAACAATACTTAGCATCGGTTCAGCTAACATATATTTACCTTAATCATTATCCTTTTTTTGAGGTTATTTAATCTTATATCAAATATTCAATAGATAAATGTTATAGGCTCATTTTTTGTTAAAAAATAGAATAATAATGTCGCTAATATCAAATAAATACATTACAAAATAATTCGCATAATTAATTATGAAAAAATGAAATTATTAAAATTAACATAAATATCGCTTTTATTATTGATACAAAAAATTGCATTAGTATTAAAATTGTTATGCAAGTTTTATATTGAATATAGCTATTTTTCAGATAAAAAAGCCGCCTTAATTAGGTAGCCTTAATATTTTAAGCTTAGCAGTTTTCCCTACTCTTCTCACATGGGGAGACACCCCACACTACCATCGGCGCTACGGCATTTCACTATTGCCGCCAGACAAATTCTTTTTTATTTATCCCGTCTGATTTCGCTGCCTTCCGGCCTGCTCACCTACCTCAGTAGCGACCACACCTCTGCCTTCAGCAAAATCCGACCAGATTCAATCTCAAAACAAGCTAAAATTCTTTCTCTCTCAAAACACCTTCGGTGTTGTCATGTTAAACCTCTCGGGGGTCATTAGTACTGGTTAGCTCAACGTATCGATACGCTTACACACATAGCCTATCTACGTCCTCGTCTCGAACACCCCTTATAGGACATTACTATCAGGGAAGACTCATTTTGAGGCAAGTTTCCCACTTAGATGCTTTCAGCGGTTATCTTATCTCTTCGGCGCTTAGCTACCAGGCGATGCCATTGGCATGACAACCTGTACACCAGTGGTGCGTCCACTCCGGTCCTCTCGTACTAGGAGCAGCCCCCCTCAATCTTCCTTGGTCCACGACAGATAGGGACCTGAGAGGCTAATATAAAGCGGAACAAGCTTTGC
>NZ_OUND01000005.1 GCF_900343025.1 Arsenophonus endosymbiont of Aleurodicus floccissimus
GTGGGCGAAGGAAGATTGAGGGTGGCTGCTCCTGGTACGAGAGGACCGGAGTGGACGCACCACTAGTGTACAGGTTGTCATGCCAATGACATCGCCTGGTAGCATAAGTGCGGAAGAGATAACCGCTGAAAGCATCTAAGCGGGAAACTTGCCTCAAGATGAGTCTTCCCCTGACAGTAATGTCCTATAAGTGGTGTTCGAGACGAGGACGTAGATAAGCTGGGTGTGCAAGCGTATCAATACGTTGAGCTAACCAGTACTAATGACCCGAGAGGTTTATTCTGACAACACCGAAGGTGTTTTGAGAGAGAAAGAATTTTAGCTTGTTTTGAGATTGAATCTGGTCGGATTTTGCTGAAGGCAGAGGTGTGGTCGCTACTGAGGTAGGTGAGCAGACCGGAAGGCAGCGAAATAAGACGGGATAAATAAAAAAGAATTTGTCTGGCGGCAATAGTGCGGTGGTCCCACCTGTGACCCCATGCCGAACTCAGAAGTGAAATGCCGTAGCGCCGATGGTAGTTGTGGGGTCTCTCCATGTGAGAGTAGGGAGCTGACAGGCTTTCATTTAATGCTAATAGGAATGGGAAAGACCGTTAGTGAAATAAATCGGGTGGTGCGGTAGTTCAGTTGGTTAGAATACCGGCCTGTCATGCCGGGGGTCGCGGGTTCGAGTCGCGTCCGCACCGCCAATAATATTGAAAGTAAGCCCTGTGATATTTTCACAGGGCTTTTTGTTGTTTATTAAAAAACTTGTCAAATATATAAACATTTTTTATAAAGTTGTTTTATTTTCATTTTTCTTGAACTTTAAGATGCAACTATGCTTCTAAACGATAAGTTTATCTATGTATTGGATAGATTAATAAATATTCGATTTTTAAGGGCTATTTGAGGTGGGAAAAAAAATTTATTCGGTGCGTTATATTGCTGGCCAGCCAGCAAAGCGTATTTTACCTGTATCTGAATATACGCTTGATGATGATTTACCTATAGGAATGCCATTATTCTCAGAAAGTGATGAATTAAGCATTCTTTCATGGAATATTTATAAGCAGCAACGTCCAAACTGGTATTCAGTTTTAAATAAATTAGTCATAGATAAACATTTGATTCTATTACAAGAAGCTCAAACTTCACCTCAACTTATTGATTTTGTCGTATCTCAGCATTTAGTTGCTGATCAAGTGCCAGCAATTGTTTTCCCTCAACACGCTTCTGGGGTAATGACGTTAGCAAGATCACATCCAATTTATTGTTGTCCATTGCGAGAAAAAGAGCCATTATTTCGGTTACCGAAATCAGCGTTAATTACCGTTTATCCATTACATAATGGCCGAAATTTAATGATTATTAATATTCATGCGGTTAATTTTAGTTTTGGGGTGGATATTTATAGTCGGCAGCTACACAATATAGGGGAGCATATTAAAAGACATCAAGGGCCAGTGATTTTTGCTGGCGATTTTAATACCTGGAGTCGACAACGTATAAATGCACTTAAACGTTTTACGCGCAGTTTACGGATGAAAGAAGTTAATTTTAGAGCTGATGAACGCACTATCATCTTTGGTTACCCATTAGATTATGTTTTTTATCGTAGTTTGACTCTTCTCGATGTAGAAGTGATTAAAACGCAATCTTCTGATCATAATCCCATTTCCGCCAAGTTTAGTATCAAATAGTTTTAATCAGAGAATAAAAAAATAGAAATGCTAAATCAGCATTTCTATTTTAAATATTAGGTTTGCACTCCGATAATGATGTTAGTTATCAATGCTATTTTATTGATATATTTTCTTTTTTAATAAATAAATAGTAAGTAATTGACAAGCATACGATCCAAATCATTCCTACGATCAGCGCAACGCGTGTATTTTTGAAAAAGCCTAACAGCATGATGACAAACACCATAAATAAGATGGTGATGAATGGACCAATTGGCCAAAATGGTACTTTAAATTTCAGTTTGCTTGCCGTTTCAGCGCTCATTTTACGGCGCATAGCAACTTGGGAAAGCAAGATCATTAACCAAACCCAAACGGTTGCGAATGTGGCTAAAGAGGCAATTATTACGAAAATATCTTTTGGAATAATATAATTGAGATAAACGCCGATCAGCATGATTACCGACATAACAACTACTGTCATCCAGGGAACACCAGTGCGGCTAACTTTCATAAATGAACGAGGTGCTTGCCCTTCCTGGGCCATACCATACATCATACGGCCAGCTCCAAAGATATCACTGTTAATAGCAGATATAGCAGCTGTAATAACAACAATATTTAAGATATTAGCGGCAGAAGTGATATTTAAATTGGCAAAAATTTGTACAAATGGACTACCACTTTGTCCAATTTGGTTCCAAGGAAAAATGCACATTAAGACGAATAGCGTTAAACCATAAAACAGTAATATACGCAATAGCACCGCATTAATGGCTTTAGGGATAGTTTTTTCTGGTTCTTTAGCTTCACTTGCAGTAATGCCGATCACTTCAATACCACCAAAGGCGAACATAACGATTGCTAGTGAGGCAATAATTCCTTCTACACCATTAGGCATAAAGCCCCCATGTTGCCAAAGGTTAAATAAACCTGTTGCATGATGTTCGGTTCCTTGACCAAAACCAAATAACATTATTGCGCCACCACCAATGATCATCGCAATAATAGCAATCACTTTAATAATTGATAACCAGAATTCCATTTCACCGAAAATTTTCACATGACACAAGTTCAATGCGCCAATAAATAGGGCAATACTTAATAACCATATCCATTGTTCAACTTGAGGAAACCAAAAGCGCATATAAGTGCCAAAGGCAGTTACATCGGCCAGACAGACAATTAACATCTCAAAGATATAATTCCATCCAGTAAGAAAACCGGCTAACGGCCCCATATAGTGGCCGGCGTACTGAGAAAAAGAACCTGGTACTGAGTGGTGGACGGCCATTTCACCCAGTGCTCGCATAACCATAAAAACTGCTCCACCACCAATCATATAGGCAAGCAGTACTGCTGGGCCGGCAGCCTGTATTGCTGAAGCTGAACCATAAAAAAGCCCTGTACCAATTGCAGAGCCTAGCGCCATGAAGCGAATATGCCTGCCAGTCAATCCCCGTTTAAGTTGATTTGTATTGTTCATGTGTCGGTTTTCCATTTTTCTTTTTAATATGCTGGATATGCTCCCAGTTCACAACCTATTTATCGCGGTGAATAAACACCGCCCTTTATTTTCAGCACCGATTGGTGCTGAGTATTATTAAGCGATATCTAAATATTTATGCATTTGAACCGATAACCGCCAATTACGTTTAATACAGGTTTCAATACAAAGCTGAGTCGCATTAGCATTTTGACTAATCGGTTGCAAACAAATATGTGGTGCAAGGTGATTCGACTTAAGCTGATTAATCAAAGATTCTAATGCCTCAATATCTTTTTGACACTCAACCGGATGTTTAATTTCATTCGCTCGATTTAACGCTACGGGCAATATACTAAAACCACCACGCATCGCCACTTTTGGTGATACAGTTACCCAAGTTTTTTCAGAACAATAAATATTATGTGTCCCACTCGTCTCGATTTGGCACTGATAACCTTTTTTTTCTAAGTTATCAGTTAATTCGGTTAGATCATATACGCAAGGTTCTCAACCTGTAATAACGATATGCCGAGCTGTATAATTATTCTGTTCAAATAGATCAATAATTTGTTCTGAACTACACGCTGCCCACTCGTCACTTTCGATCTTTTTAGCTAAGATTATCGATAATGGCCGTTATTGTTGCTTATTTTTAGCCCAAGTATGTTTAGTATCACACCAACTACACCCGACCGGACAACCCTGTAAACGAATAAAAATTGCTGCTACTCTAGTAAAATAGCCCTCTCCCTGTATTGTTTAAAAATTTGATTAATTGGATAATCCATGACGTTCTCTAAATTAACTTAATAATTTGCCTATTATTGCAGATATCTATACCTAGAACACCTTTCTTTATGTTATAGTAAACAACTTGTGCTTTGTAGTTATCAATACAACCTGCATTACAAGTTTCTTTAATCATTATTGAACTTAATTGTGGCAAAATGGGTTTCATTTTATGCCAAATCCAACGCGCAATAACTTCACTAATAGGATTTTCTAATCCTTTTATGTCATAAGATAATGATGATCTAATTATTGCTATAAAGGTTTAAAAGCTTTAGAAATATCGCTAAAGTCACCGATCCAGCCTGTTTGTTGATCAATTTCACCGGTTAATTCTAATCTGACCATAAATGAGTGCCCATGTAAACGTCCACATTTATACCCTCTGGGAACATGGGGTAGTCGATGGGCAGCCTCAAATTGAAAGTCTTTAAAAATTGTTGCGCTCATTGTGGCACCTATCAATTGTATTAATGCAAACATTTTATCTGAATGAGTTTATATTTTTATATTAGAAACTTTTGATTAATTAATCTTATTATGTGAGTTAAAAATAATTTAATCATTTTAAAAATGAGATATGGTTATATTATTTTGACCTTGTGTGATAACTTTATGAATATAAAATAGAATGAAAGAATTTTTCAGCATAATTTTTTACTTTAAACAAAAAAACAGTTAACTAACAAAATACTTTAAATTGATCAACTTATAGATGGTAAAAACAAACTTTTTTTGACATATAGCTAAGCTATACTTTGTAAATAAAAAGACCCGTTTGACTCTATTTCATATTTATTTATGAATTTTTTTATTAATAACTTATCTGTGATAGGTAGCGTCATAGGGTAAGTTGTGGGATGATAAGTGAATCTTACAGGGGGCTTCGATGCGTAAATTAGCGCTGATATTGTTGGCGGTGTTTTGCTGGTTACAATATTCACTATGGTTTGGTAAAAATGGTGTCCATGACTATTTGCGTATAAAAAGTGAAGTTGTAGCGCTAGAAACGTTGAACACGACATTTAAAGTACGCAACGAACGTTTATTTGCTGAAATAGACGATTTGAATGAGGGACGTGAAGCTATTGAGGAGCGAGCCCGTTCTGAGCTTGGTTTGATTAGACCTGAAGAGTCTTTTTATCGAATAGTGAATGAGAATGCTTTTCCAAACCATAAATGAAATTTTTAATTAATAATATTTTTTCCGACCACAAAATTATTTAAAAATATTATGACGAAAAAGTAGCAATTCATAAGAAAACAGTCTAGAACAATGAATAAATTTATATCTAATCATAAAGTGCAAATTGCTGCTTTAATACCTGCCGCTGGTATTGGCAATCGTATTAAAGCGGATTGCCCCAAGCAATATCTGAAAGTAGCGGGAAAAACGATCATTGAGCATACCATATCTGCCTTACTTAAGCAGCCAAGAATTTCCCAAATTATTGTTTCGTTAAATAAGGATGATATCTTTTTTCATCAATTAGCGATTGCAAAAAATGCAAAAATTAAAACAGTCGTTGGTGGTTGTCAAAGGGCCGATTCAGTTTTGGCTGGACTGAATTATTTATCAGACAATTTACAGCTAGATCTCTGTTGGGTTTTAGTTCATGATGCAGCTCGACCTTGCTTACATCAAACTGATTTAGATAGTATTATTCGTTTTATTGATAATCAACAGTCTTCTTATGGTGGTATTTTAGCAACGCCAGTAAGAGATACAATGAAACGTTCAGTTCAAGGAAAAATAGATATTAGTCATACTGTTGAACGAAGTGAACTTTGGCATGCGCTGACGCCACAATTTTTTCCTTTAGCATTAATCAAAAACTGTTTGACTCAAGTATTAGCGCAAAAAGCAGTAATTACCGATGAGGCTTCGGCGCTTGAATATTGCGGTTACCATCCTCAATTGCTGGAAGGTAGAGTGGATAATTTAAAGGTTACTCAACTAGAAGATTTGATGTTAGCAGAATTCTACCTTTCTCGCGCTTTATAAGACTATATAAGATTATTGTTAGGAGTATCGTTCATGCGGATTGGACATGGGTTTGATGTACATAAATTTGGTGGAGATGGCCCAATTACAATGTGTGGAGTGAAAATTCCCTATGAACAAGGATTGATAGCGCATTCTGATGGTGATGTCGCCTTACATGCAGTGACAAATGCTATTCTTGGAGCAGCAGCATTAGGCGATATCGGTAAACTTTTTCCTGATACCGATCCGGCTTTTAAAGATGCCGGTAGTCGCGGTTTGTTACGTGAGGCGTATACGCAGGTGCTGAAAAAAGGATATTGTATAAGCAATCTTGATATCACAATTATTGCTCAAGTACCCAAAATGCTGCCATATATTGCTGATATGCGCAAAAATATAGCAGATGATCTAGGTTGCCATATTGATGATGTCAATGTTAAAGCTACCACGACGGAAAAACTTGGATTTATTGGTAGAAAAGAAGGCATTGCTTGTGCAGCAGTGGTTTTATTAGTAAAGGATAATAGTCATGATGGTGACAGTACTTCAGTGTCTGTATGGTAAACCAGTAGCAAGCGGAGCAATAAAATTAACTGCTAAAGATTTTATTATACGTGAAGATCTGGGATTTTTACCTGAAGGTGAGGGTGAACACTTGATGGTGTATGTTAAAAAAAGGGCTGTAATACTCTATTTGTAGCCGACCAGCTGGCTCGATTTGTTGGTATTTCTCCGCGTAATGTCAGTTATGTTGGATTAAAAGATAGGCAAGCAGTAACAGAACAGTGGTTTTGTCTTCATTTGCCGGGAAAGGAAGATCCCGATTTTAGCCAGTTTTCACTTGCAGGATGTGAAATTTTGCTAGTGAAACGACAGAAACGTAAATTACGTATTGGTTCATTAAAAGGCAATGATTTTGAGTTAATTATTCTACATATTAGTGATCAACAAGCAGTGGAAACACGTTTGCAGCAAATCAGAACATTTGGGGGTAGCTAACTATTTTGGTGAACAGCGCTTTGGTCGAGAGGGTAATAATCTCGTGCAAGCTGAGCGTTGGGCAAAAGGTGAAATTGAAGTTAAGCAGCGTAATAAACGTAGTTTTTATCTTTCTGTCGTTCGGAGTGTTATATTTAATTTTATCGTCAGCGAACGTATGCTTAATAATAAAGTACGTCAGATAATGGACGGTGATGTTATGCAATTAACCGGTAGTGGTAGTTGGTTCGTTGCTAAAAGTGAAGAGTTATCTCCATTACAACTAATATTACAGGCTGGCGAAATTCAAATTACCGCTCCGCTATATGGTGAAAAAGAATTAGAAACTCAATCAGAAGCGAAATTGTTTAAACAGCAGTGCTTAACTCATTTTTCTATTTTATTGCCGCTGCTGGAAGCTGAACGAACAAATTTAGTTCGACGAGTGATCATTGTTGTTCCTTATAATATGCATTTGAAATGGTTAGAGCAGCAAACCTTGAAATTATCTTTTTCATTATCTAAGGGTAGTTTTGCCACCAGTGTAATACGAGAATTAATTAATCAATCTACTGAAAATATTATTGATATTCCTGAATAGTATTCGGTTAAAAATAATGTTGTTGATGATAAATCTTATTATATAAATATAATAAGATTTAAAATTTAACAATTATGTTGTCAGTTTGTTTTTAAAGGTGTTAAACCTTCTTTTGCAATAAGCGGCATTAAGGTAAAATTTTTATTTTACTATTATCAGTCAGATGTAACCGATTGCCGGCAACTCTTAATTGATAAATGCTGTTATTAACTAAAGTCAAAATAAAAGAGGCTGAAAATAGCTAATCAAATTCGCCCAATAGATTTTAAGATTAAGTGAAAATATTAGAATTAAACCGACAAAATTTTAATAAAAAATTAGCGGTTAATACATTTGGCAGTATTATTTCTGTTGTTGTAAAAAGTTAACCTGCTTATTTTGTTCGTTATTGACTGGTAGTGTTGATAGTAATTCAGTCAACAACTCTTTATACATTTTTAATATTTATTGGAAATTTTTTATTGATTGATGTATTGCTAGTTAGATATTTGGTTAAGATAGTATTTTCACTGGATATTATTTTTGCTTATCTTATTTATGTTATTTAAAAATGATAATTGTAATTAGATATTTTATTATTTTTCAGGTAGTTGTTAAAACAAACAAAATTATATTGTTATTTTATTACATTCATATCCACTAATATTAGACCTTCATTTTTCTATCGTAATTTGATGTGTTTTATTGTTACTTAATGATATTCTTGCTGTAATCTATTATTGACGCTATTTTCAACCCATAATCTTTTTTTATCATAGATGATAATAGTTGGATAAAATAGCCTGGTTCTTAATATAAAGTTCAATATAAATCAACGGGATACAATAATGCTAAGGATATTGCTAAGTAATGATGATGGTGTAACAGCAACAGGCATCCAAACGCTTGCTACTGCATTGCGTAAACATTATTTCGTTCAGGTTGTTGCACCTGATAGAAACCGAAGTGGGGCATCAAACGCATTAACACTTCATAAACCATTACGAATAGCCAAGTTAGCCAATGGAGACATCTCAGTACAAGGAACGCCAACGGATTGTGTTTATTTAGGCGTTAATCAGCTTATTCGACCCTCTCCTGAAATCGTCGTTTCGGGTATTAATCATGGCCCCAACCTGGGTGACGATGTGATTTATTCAGGTACCGTTGCAGCGGCGACAGAAGGACGTCATCTTAGTTTACCTGCACTTGCGGTTTCATTGAATGGTGAAACACACTTCCAAACAGCAGCAGAAGTAACTTGTCATTTATTAAAATTATTACAGAAAACGCCATTAAAAGCGGGTAATATTCTTAATATTAATGTTCCTGATATTCCTTTATCGGAAATTGAAGGTTACAAAGTAACACGCTGTGGTAGTCGTCATGCAGCTCAACAAGTTGATCCATCTAAAGATCCAAGGGGCGATACGGTCTATTGGTTAGGGCCAGTTGGCGGAATATCTGATGCGGGTCCAGATACTGATTTTGCTGTGGTAGCAGCGGGTTATGTTTCTATTACACCATTACAAGTGGATTTAACCGCTTATAAGGATCAGCAAGTTGTTAAAGATTGGTTATTAAAAGCAGAGGCAAGTGAGGAATGCTAAAACGGTCAATGAGAGATTTATTGACACAACTACGCCATCAAGGGATTAAAGATGAAGGTCTATTGGCAGCTATTGCAAAAGTTCCTCGTGAGCGTTTTGTCGATGAAGCACTTTCACATAAAGCTTATGAAAATATTCCTTTACCTATAGGTTTTTCTCAGACTATTTCGCAACCCTATATTGTTGCTCGTATGACAGAATTACTTACGCTTTCTCCTTCGGATCATGTTTTAGAGATAGGCACAGGGTCGGGTTATCAAACAGCCATTTTAGCTTATCTTGTCACGCGGGTTTTTTCGGTAGAACGGATTAAGGGACTACAATGGAATGCTAAACGTAGATTAAAACAACTTGATCTCCATAATATTTCAACCCGTCATGGCGATGGCTGGGTGGGATGGGCTTCAAAGGGGCCTTTTGATGGAATCATTGTCACTGCGGCGCCGGCAGAACTCCCACTCGTGTTGCTTGAACAATTGAAAGATGGTGGCCGCATGGTATTACCTGTCGGTGAGAAAAAACAGATGTTAAAAGTCATTAAACGTCAGGGTAATGATTTTCATGCTACAACGGTAGAGTCAGTGCGATTTGTTCCTTTAATTCCTGGAAGTTTGGCATGAAATAGGTAATATTTTAACTATAGATAATTTAAGGTTTTATTAATCTCTGCTTTAATAAGCATAATAATTTATTATTTAGCTATTGCTATAAATTGTCGATCATGACTTACATTATCGATTTTTATTTAAGATTTATCTTCACGGGAGAAGAAGTATGAATTTTAACAGCCCAAAATTTATGATTCGATGGGCAACTATCTATATAATAACAGGCACAATGTTAATAGGGTGCTCAATACCATATCATCCAGCAGCGCCAATTAGTAGTGTCCAAGATAGTAGCCGCCCAATTGATACTTATCCTGCTGTCAATACATCATCAAAAAATACGCCAATACCCTCTTCTCCTAAAAATATTTCTGTTAGTAATCAAAATAATAGTATAAGCAAGCCGGTATATCATCCAGTGATACCAGCACCTAAGATTAACACCGATGGCCGAATAATTTATAACCGAAATTATGATAATATCCAAAAAGGAAGCTATAGTGGTAACACCTATACGGTTAAACGAGGTGATACGCTGTTTTATATTGCTTGGATAACAGGCAATGATTATCGTGATCTAGCGCAACGTAATAAAATTGAAGAACCTTATAGTTTAAATATTGGGCAAGTAGTTAATATTGGTAGTAGTTCTACCGACTCAGAAATGGTAGTTGCTAATCGTACTCCGAATACTAACAATACAAATGTTGATTCTCAGTCAACTAATGCGTATGCTTCATCTGGCAGTGAGCAAAATTCAGGAAAGATGTTACCGAGAGCATCCAAGCCACTAACACCTTCTACGCCGCCCGCAACAACAGCATCTTCGGGCTTAAATAGTAACAGCGTAGTCAATACAGTAGGTAAGTGGCGCTGGCCGGCCGAAGGGAAAGTGATTGAATTTTTCTCTGATGTGAAGGGCGGAAATAAAGGTGTTAATATTGCCGGATCGCGCGGTCAACCTGTTTTCGCAACTACAGCAGGAAAAGTGGTTTATTCTGGAAATGCATTACGTGGATATGGAAATCTTATAATAATAAAACATAACGATGACTATCTGAGTGCCTATGCTCACAATGATACTATATTAGTTCGTGATCAACAGGAGGTTCAGGCAGGGCAAAAGATTGCCACTATGGGTAGTACCGGTACAAGTTCGGTAAGATTACATTTTGAAATTCGTTACAAGGGAAAATCAGTAAACCCGTTGCGTTATCTTTCGCAACGATAACTTGGACAGATTGCTTGTCAATTCTGTCTGCATTATCAAAGGTAGGAGTGACTGATGAGCCAAAATTCGCTAAAAGTTAACGAGTTATATGACGATTTAGACAAAACTAGCATGGATGCGGAAAGCTTTCGATGAAAGCTTGCTAAAAGAAGAGGACTTAAATCTAGAGCAAGATGATGATTCAGATATATTTCAGAATATTAATCAACGTCTTCTAGATGCAACTCAGCTTTATCTTGGTGAAATTGGATATTCATCTCTTCTGACAGCGGAAGAAGAAGTATTTTATGTGAGGCGCGCTTTACGTGGTGATGCAGTATCACATCAGCGTATGATTGAGAGTAATTTACGTTTGGTTGTAAAAATTTCTCGTCGCTATAGTAATCGGGGTCTTGTCCTACTAGATCTGATTGAAGAAGGCAATCTTGGATTAATTCGGGGGTTGAAAAATTTGATCCGGAAAAGGGTTTTCGTTTTTCAACTTATGCAACATGGCGGATCCGCCAAACTATTGAACGAGCAATTATGAATCAGACGCGAACTATCCGCTTACCGATTCATATCGTTAAAGAGTTAAATGTTTATTTGCGTATTGCAAGAGAATTGGCTCAGAAACTTGATTATGAGCCAAGTGCCAAAGAAATTGCAGAACGCTTAGACAAACCGGTGGATGATGTTAGCCGGATGTTGCGGCTAAATGAGCGGATCTCTTCTGTTGATACTCCAATCATAAAGTGTTACTTGATGTGTTATCTGATGATAACGATTCAGGGCCAGAAGGAACTATCCAAGCTAACAATATGAAAGAAAGTATTGTTAAATTGCTGTTTGAACTTAATGCAAAACAGCGTGAAGTATTAGCGCGCCGCGTTGGTTTATTAGGTTATGAATCGGAAACGTTAGAAGAGGTAGGGCGAGAGATTGATCTTACTAGAGAGCGTGTTCGTCAAATACAGGTTGAAGGTTTGCGACGATTGAAAGATATTATTGCATAATCAATGTCTTAGTATGGAATCTTTATTTAAGATTTAATATCTTTGCAATATCGTTAATATTAAGTAAGGTGGGAAGGAAACCGACCTTTTTGTTTGACATCAGGCGGGAACGCCACTATGAAATTTAAAATCGCTATCCGGCGTTTGGATCAATTCAGCCTCGATGTTAGCAAAATATTCGATCTGCTGCTGAATATTTTCGCTAGAAATAGCTTGTGCTAAAACTAAATAATCTTGATAGTGGCGAAATTCTGATCTGAGTAGTGAAATATAGAATTTAGCTAAGGGTGTTTCAAGATGAGGAGCGAGTTTAGCAAAACGCTCGCAAGAGCGCGCTTCGATATAAGCGCCAATGATCAGTTTATCAATTAATGTGTTCGGTTCATGATGGCTAACATGACTAAATAACCCCTTAGCATAACGACCGGCACTGATAGTTTGATATTTGATATCTCTTTCCGTCATGATTTCCAGCACTTGATAAAAATGGTGGAGTTCCTCTTTAATTAATAACACCATTTTATCAATCAGAGATTGGCTATAGCTTGTGTTTTTCTTTCCTCGGATCGATTTGGATAACTGATTTTTTCCTTTAAGCGTATCAATATTGCCAATTTTCTTATAAGCAAAATCTTCGAAAGGTTGTAACCATTGTAAGAGTGTATCACTGCTCTGTTCATCAACGGCATATTTTCGCAACAGTAGCATAGCACTTTGCGCGGCTTTTAGTTCACACAACAGGTGATCGCATAAAATAATCGCTAAGTTTTCTCTGGCTGACTCGCTTTGTCTATCCACGCTTACGGTGTTTTGCAGGCTAAAAAATGGTGAATTGGATCAAGTAATCTTGCATCATATATAACATAACTATTTCACCATTTCTTTTAACCGATAAATCAATTCTAGCGCTTGACGAGGTGTTAATGTATCAGGATTTAACTTTTCGAGAGTTTCAATGGCTGGTGAAACCGCCTTTTCCACTACTTTTACTAGTTGTGAATGATCAATAGATTTATTTGCTGGCAGCGAGGAGAACGTTTCTAGCTCGATTAATTTCTGTTTTGCTTGTTGAATAACCTTGGCGGGGACACCAGCCAATGAAGCCACCGCTAAGCCATAGCTTTTACTGGCAGCGCCTTCTTGAACGTTATGCATAAACGCAATCGTGTCATCATGCTCTATTGCATCCAGATGAATATTAACCGCACCTTCCTGCTTATCTGCCAAATTAGTTAATTCAAAATAATGCGTAGCAAATAAGGTCATAGCTTTAATCTGGCTAACCAGATTTTCTGCACAAGCCCAGGCAAGAGAAAGACCATCGTAGGTTGAGGTTCCGCGACCAATTTCATCCATTAATACCAGACTTTGTTCTGTCGCATTATGGAGGATATTAGCGGTTTCTATCATTTCCACCATAAAAGTTGACCGACCAGCAGCAAGATCATCCGACGCACCAACCCGAGTGAAGATCCGATCAATCGGGCCAATAATCGCTTTTTCGGCTGGCACAAAGCTACCTATATAAGCAAGCAGTGTAATTAAGGCTGTTTGACGCATATAAGTACTTTTACCGCCCATATTGGGGCCAGTAATAATTAACAACCGGCGTTGTTGTGACAGCTCCAGTGGATTAGAAATAAATGGCTCACTAAGTACCTGCTCAACGACTGGATGGCGTCCAGCAACAATTTCTATGCCAGGTTTCTGATTTAATATTGGACAGTGATAGTCCAAAGTCTCGGCGCGCTCTGCCAAATTATTGAGTACATCTAATTCCGCTAACGCTTCGGCGCTAGTTTGCAATGCTGATAAATGAGGTAATAACAGATCAAACAGTTCTTCATAAAGCTTTTTCTCAATTGCTAATGCTTTACTTTTAGAAGTTAGCACCTTGTCTTCATATTCTTTCAACTCAGGGATAATATACCGTTCGGCATTTTTTAGGGTTTGGCGACGAACATAATGGATAGGTACCAGATGACTTTGTCCACGACTGACTTGCAGGTAATAGCCATGCACCGCATTAAAGCCGACTTTTAGGCTATCAATGCCTAATTTCTCTTTTTCCCGCAATTCAAGTTTTTCCAAATAATCACTGGCACCATCAGCCAATGCACGCCATTCATCAAGTTCGCTATGATATCCGGTTGCGATCACTCCTCCGTCTCGCATTAACACCGGTGGTGTGTCAACAATCGCTTCTTCCAATAGTGTTTTCAGTGATACAAAGGAGCTAATGCGTGACTGCAAGTTTTTCAAATAGGGAAATTCAATCTTATCTAATATCGCGTGAATATCGGCAAATTGTTGGAAAGCATGACGCATGCGAACCAGATCCCGAGGCCGGGCTGAACGGAGTGCTAAACGAGCAAGTATCCGTTCTAAGTCACCGATTTGGCGTAGAAAAGGTTGTAATTCCAAATGATAAGATTGGAGTCTTGCTATCGCTTGTTGGCGATTTAATAATTTATTTACATTGCGCAACGGACTATGTAGCCAACGTTTTAGCATCCGGCTACCCATCGGCGTTACACACTGATCTAGTATCGCAGCTACCGTATTCTCGCTACCACCCGATAAATTTTGTGTCAATTCAAGATTACGACGCGTAGCGGCATCAAGGATAATGGTTTCTTTTTGCTGCTCCATGGTAATACTATGGATATGGGGCAATGCTGTACGTTGGGTATCTTTAACATATTGCAGTAAGCAACCCGCTGCGCGCAATGCTAATGTCGCCTTTTCAACACCAAACCCCATCAGACCCTGGGTACCAAATTGTAGATTCAATTGTTGTCTAGCGGTGTCTAATTCGAACTCCCATAATGGGCGACGACGTAGTCCTTTATTATTTTCAAATAGTGCAACATCGACAAAATTCTCTGGATAGAGCAGTTCTGCCGGTCGGGTACGTTGTAATTCAGCGCTGATGGTGTTGATATCAGCCATTTCACTGATAATAAAACGGCCGGAAGTGATATCTAAAGTGGCATAGCCATAACCATTATCTTCTTGCCAAATCGCAGCTAATAGATTGTCCTGACGCTCTTGTAGTAATGCTTCATCGGTAACGGTTCCCGGCGTTACGATGCGAACAACTTTACGTTCGACGGGGCCTTTGCTGGTGGCGGGATCACCGATTTGTTCACAGATAGCAACCGACTCGCCTAACTGAACTAATTTGGCTAAATAACTCTCTACGGCATGATGAGGCACGCCAGCCATCGGAATGGGTTGGCCGGCCGACTGCCCACGCTTAGTTAATGAAATATCAAGTAATTGGGCTGCTTTTTTGGCATCATCAAAGAATAATTCATAAAAATCACCCATCCGATAAAATAACAAAATATCAGCATGTTGTGCCTTAAGGAGTAAATATTGCTGCATCATTGGGGTATGGAAAGCGAAGTTTTGGGAATTAATCATAGTTTTTATTTTTTAACTCTTTGAGTTGTAATATTGCCGGTAAGACTTGCTTGCTGAATGCTATTGTAATTAAACCCGAACAATTTACTGTGTAAGGGATTGGTTTTAAAATAGATTGTCAGCTTGTTAGCAAAATCTACCCACTTATGAAAAATTTTCTTCACTATACTATGGATAAGTAATAACCAAAAGTCACGGCGATGAAAAAATAGTGCTCACAAAATTAGCCTCATAAAGGTTCTATGGCAAATTTATTGACTACATTGCGAGCGGAGTGGAGAAAACAGATGTAACTGTTATTTAGTTGCTTGCGTCATAGCAGTGAGAATAGCTATCAGATAAGCTCTTTACGAAAACAGATAACGGATTCTGTTTCATTAAAGCCCCAATTTTGATGGGCTTCATGTGATAGTTTATTGTCAATTTCGGCATCGGAACAGAGTTCTTTAAATCCCTTTGCAATCAGATCGGTGGTTATTTTATTGATCAATGCCTAGCCAATACCTTGTTGACGGTATTCAGGCTTAACCCAGATACCCTCCAAAAAGGGAACCGGTTGTTTGGTGCAGCCGTTGGCATATTCCCGTAGGCAAATTTCGGCAAAACCGACGGCCTGATGGTTTAATATAGCGATATATCCTGTATTTTGCTTACTACTTAGCATTTTATCTATGTCACTAAGATGGGCATCATGGGCATATCGATCCCATAGTTGCCCAAACCGTACGGTCATTTTTCTCCATCTTTCTAATCATTATTGACATACCGTTTCCTATTTTTTAACAGCGACAAAATTATTTTTTAGCTGGATAAAAGTTACGCCGAATTTTAAACAGCTTTATTTATTCCTTATTTTATAACAATATTATTTAATCGCGACATATGGCTAAATCAAATTGGTTTTATTTGGTTTATAAAGTGTTTAGCAATTTAAACGCCATTTCTTTGTTATTAAGATTTATTGGTTTGTCGCATTAATCATTATTACATTTTTTATTTCTAACTAGCCGAGAAGTCTATTTTATTGTTGAGCACAATTAATTTCTATTAATGCGACAAAACCAATTAATTTTTAGGCCAGCTTTTGATAACGAGCAAAAAAAGTGTGGGCGTCTTTAGCATTAGCGTTTGATAAATTATCATCGATAATTTTGTCGGCATAATAAGCGGTAAAACGTCCACAATCGTTACCATTAAGCAGGGCTTGATGTCCAAGATGCTCGCTAGTGACGGCAAAATCTTTGTTTAAACCAAGCTCCTTTTCTACCAATAACTGTTTGGTTAAATGTCCTGCGCCATTATAAAAAGTATCAAGCAGCGGGCCTTTTGAATCATGGATTTTAGCCGATTGAATTTTACCTGCATGCATATTGACTTCTAGTAAGACAAAATGGCCTCGAGTACTACCGCAGAATTTATTGCTTTGGGCGATCGGTATTAAGACTTTGACTTGCTCGTGGGGATAGGCTTTTTTAATTTCATTCACCGTCTGTGCAGCAGTACGGTGACCGGATAATAGATCCTGCATTGGACTAGGGTTAGTTAAATCATGGCAAGCAGAAGAGACAATATAAGTTATACCGTCCTTTTGCTTGCCAGTCATCTGTTGGTTTGAAAATGTCATTTAAGGCAGAATTTAGTTTTGAGAAACTTAATTTCTCACCGAAAGTGCCAGTTAAATAATTGAAAAAATTACGGATCCAGGAATAAAAACTGGACTTTTCTAGTGAAGGTGGCTTGCTAAACTCAGCTGATAAGCTGTGACCAGCAATAGAGATATCACCCCAATGACCCGTGGGATCGGGATTTGGGGGACTGTTTGAAATATATGGCATAATTTTAAATCCTTAATTAGCAATAGAATTATTATTTTATTTTAACGCTATTTCAAAACATCAGTGACTTGTCTATTGGCTGAGATAAGTTTGAGTTTCTACAATAATTTTTCCAATAAAATTTATTTATTACTATCAGGATTAAACCTTATTATTGTGAATATCTTTTATCATTTGTCGCTTCCGTCACTTTTGCATTTAGCTTACTGAATTCTAAAATGATTGGCTATTTTGTTATTGAAAACATATGTAAATTTTGGCTTTAATATGGCCAAAAATATCTCGCCATTGATTTTGAATATATAAAACATAAAAATGAAAAATAATTGAATCGAATTATACTAACCATTAATGCATGGTTTATTGCTGATTGGTTTCATTTCTTCGATTAAAAATAGTGATATATTTCTGTTTTAGCTAGCGATTTTAGCTAATTTGCTAGTCTATTGAACCCGACTTTGGCTGGTAAGTAAAATAGTGGTCATTTAAATAGCCAGTTAAATTAAACACAGGTTACTGGGAGAGCCTTACTTTTTATTTGAATTATGGCATTAATTTAATTCATCTCATACCAATAGATTGGCGAAAGGCTTCCCGCTCTTTACGGCGGGTGGGATATTAATTATTCCGCTGATAAGATCGAATATAAAATTCTGCTGATGATGGAAAATACGCATTTAATTCTGTAATGGTTGGTAGTACATAGATGTTTTCCAGGAATCGACAAACTGTACATAGGGTTTGTTATCTTCTCCGCACAAAACAACAGCATTAAAATCACTGACCACACGGGCCAATTATGGGAACAGTATAGCCTTGAGCTTGAATAATAAAAGATCTTTCTCCATTGATCATATATCGCATAAGAAGTTCCTTTTCTAGATCAGCAAGGCAATGAAAGCGATGTGAGCTTTCAAGTTGCTTGCCAAAAATCAATTGATAACAATAGGACCTGGTATCCCGATTGTCGGTGATGCAGTGTTTTTGGCACTAATATATCTTTTCGATAATGAAGGTTATAATGTAAGCATGCTGCTAATAAAACACAATTACCAGAATAGTGAATGTATGTATTATTTACATATTTAGCTATTTCCTGCAAATTTTGTCGGGTTAATTTTTCTGGATAATATTCTTGTTCTTCAGTTTCAACGAGTAGTGCATTGTTGATCCGTTTGGCATCATGTGAATTATTATCTGCTATATATCTTGCTTGCTCAAGAAAAATAGTTTGGTTTCTTCCGATCTAATAGAGAATTATGCCCGAAAATTTTCATGTTTATCCCTAAATAATAAACTGTGCAGCATATTATATTAATATTGAAAATTAACTTTCTTGCGGAAAACGTCGTAATATCGGATGAAAAATAAAAACTAGGTTAAATGGTGTTTTTTCATTCCGTTATTGGCCAAGATCGAGAAAAATAAATATTTTTTTAAACCGATTACGGCAATAGGGTAATGATATTTGTTGTTAAGTAAAGGTTATTTGGGAATGATTACGATTATTTTGGTTGAGAGTACTAACAAATTATCTAAAAGTGATAAAGAGAGTATTAAACTTAGATAAGGATTTTTTTGATCCATAAATAGATAATTGCTAACAATGTCGTCAATAGAGAAACTGTTAATACAATAATAAAGCCTATCACTTCGCCTTCAAAAGGGACTTTAACATTCATTCCCCAAAAATTAGAAAAAATCATCGGAATAGTTAATAGTATGGTAATGGTGGCCAGAAACTTAAGAAATTTATTTTAATTATTGGCTATCGTTGAAGCAACCGTATTCATCATATCGGTAATTATTCTTGAATAGGTTGCCACTATTTCAATCGTCAAACGTCATCTAATATTTCTTCATCAATTTTATCTAAATAAGAAACTTTATAACAAGCATTGTCTTTTATTTTAATAATTCTCATTATAGCCAAATCATTGAAATGTAATGACATTGAAAAAAAGACCAGACTTCGCTGTATATCCATTATGCTGATAACATCTTCATTTTTGGTAGAGGTTAATAATTCAATTTCTAAACTTTCAAATTTATTAATGATTAATTTTGTGATGGCATTAAATTTACTAGTGATATTATACATCAATACCAGCAATACATTTATACCAGTCATTTTTTATAATAAATAGTCTCTAGGTATTTCAATGCATTCACTTTATCATATGAAATAATAACAATGTTTTTTTAGTTAAAAAAATACAAATTGGACTAATTGAGAATGAGTTATCATCGATTCTTATTGGCGAATTAACGATAGTAAAAATATAATTATCCCTTAAATCAATTCTTGCTCTATCTTTATTAGCTAGCGCTTTATTGATATTTTGCGTCGAAATATTTATTTTTTTTCGATCCAGTCAATATCTTGATCGGTTAGATTTGTAATATGAATAATATAGCCATCATTATAATGTAATGTATTAGAATCTTTATTATCTAAATGATTATTCTTCATAAATAATTAATCACTTTCATATCTTAATATTTTATTATGTAATTATTACTCACAATATTGAATTTATCCATATTGGTTTAGAAGGTGAGCGTGCTCGTTATTATTTACAGAGCTCTCTAGCTAAATGTTATTAATTATCTTGGCAAAAGATCCAACGGCTGAAAAGGACCCTCTATCTGTTATAAAAAATAATAGTAATATCAAAAACTAATTATATTCTTACTATTACTATGCAGATTTAATAAATTATTTCATCGGCACTTGGTAATAAAATCTCTCTGGTAAAGATATCCAATGATCAATTTATAAACCGATTAGTTATTTAAGCAGTTGCTGAATTTGTCCGTGATTTACTCTGTAAGCAATTAAAACAACGGCTTGCGGTAGCTAAAAATTTGGCACTGATTGAAATATATGTTTAACGGATAATATTTTTCGTTTCTCTAACAAAGCTCATCTATTGTTGCTAATCACTTTGACTTCCCGAAAATCTATGCTAACCCTTTAGTTGTTACAATAAAACAATTTAAATAAATTGCTAATTATTTTCATGATAAGGATAGAAAGATAAAATGAAATTTATACTATCAATATTGGTTATTTCCGTCCTGTTTTCTACCACCTCTTTTGCTGTAAAGGAGATCACAGCTTAAGAGTCTTCTGGCTATACAAAGATAGGTAAGCTGTCCTTTTAGGCAGTCAGGTTTACCTATTGGAAATCATGCACGATTGTTGAAAGAATTAGATAAGAAATACCAATAAATCAGTGGGTTACAAGCAGATAATTGTTATTATCGCGTTATTGATAAAACAGGTAATCAAACAAACTATCAAAAATATTGATCTTGAAATTTTCAAAAAATAAGCTTTAAACCCATTCTGCTCTGAAATTAGCCAAATCTAATTATAGAGTGGATAAACAGATTAAGTTATCAGCTTATCTACTTTTTGAGGTGAGAAACTAGCCATGATAAAGAAAATCACATTTTTTCCTATTTTGTTTATTACTCTATTGTTTTCTACTCAAATATCAGCAGAAGTGATTGTTGAAGTAGGTTCAGGAACCTGTCTGCCCGTACGATTATTACGATTACAAACCCTATTATTGTGCGCCTTATGGCTATTATGGCCCCGAATGGTTTATCGATGGCGTATTTATTGGTGCCACCCCTGGTTCCACGGCTCTCATGACTTTCTTGGTCATGTAGATAACCGTTTTGATCCCTATCATGGCTACCATGGTGCATTTCCTGAACGTGGTGATAAGCCTTTTAATCACTTCAGAGGAAATGAAATACGGTCGGGCCGTGGGTTCCCACAACAGATGAATTTCTTAAAGGGATATAACAATGAATAAGCTAATTGTTTACGTTTTTGTATGTGTTCTGTCTGGTTGTGTAACATATAATCGCGCGAAACGGGATAATTCCACCGCAAAGCTAATGGATACAACGAGTTGTATAAATGATCTTAACGCTGCTAATAGTGATTGCGCGCATTCTGTCGAGCCACAACTAAATTAGCAATAATGGAGCAGCTTAAAATCTAATCTGACAGTTACCGATTATTTCTATCGTATCTGTCAGGCTAAATTTGATTTAAATTTTTTCAAAGTTATTTCTTATTTAATAGCCTTACCATCGATATAAAATCACTGCATATTTTTAGACTCACTATACAAGACCGGATACGTAATGCCGGTAGCCCAGTTATATGTATCAAAGAAAGAAGCATTTTATAATATTGAGGAAGGGACTTTCCGTGCCGTGAGAAGCTTTACTAGCAGAAGGTTTTTACTGGCTAATATGTTTTAAATAACAAAAGGTTCAATAGGAACATAATTTCTAATCTGCCTGTGTGGCAGTGAACAATAGCATAAATCAAAATAAATAAGTTGCAACAAGTAGTTAGGTAAAAAACGGCATTTTACCCTTCTATTTTTACAGTAATTTCAACTTATTGTTTTATAACTATATTTTTAAAGAGCAAAAATTAAAGGTCAAAAATGGGGTACCATGGCAATTAATTCCTTATTGGGCATAGACTGGCTTAATCCATAGCAGGTAAATGTGCCATTTTGTGCCTTTGTTCTTTCCATCCGTTTAATAAATAAGGGAAATTGACTGTGCCCTACTGTTCGTTGCTTGGTTTGCTGGCTGTCTAGCCAGAGAAAGGGCAAGCTACTTTGCTTATGTGGTCGGGTTTCCTCCAATTGTTTTAAACACTCGGTTAGCGGTTAGCGGTTAGCGGTTTGCCGGTTTTGGCGGACCAGCGTTGTACTTTAATGAGCATCGCCTGTTTAATGCGATTTTCACCTTTAATATGTTGACGAATATAGCTGACAAATTTTACTTGCGATGGTACCACTTGAATCGATTTAATATGGATATAGTCGGAAAATCGGGTTAACCATTGCTCAATATTCAGTTGGTTTAGTTGCTCTTTTTCTGTTGCTAATAAACGCAGGTTTTTGCCTAATTGGAAAGCGGAATAACCGTACTAAGGAAAGGCAACTGCGACCGCGCTTTGCGTCTAATTAACTTTATTGTCTAGTAATACAATATGCAGTTGTTGCTAGATTTTCTGCCATAAAAAACCCAAGGTAATATCGGATCGGGCAATAAAGTGATTTCCTGATAGTAGTTCATAACCGACCTTATTTTTCACTTTCACCAAAAACACCACCGCGGACTAATACTGCCATGACATAATGTTCATCTTCAATATTGTCTAACTTGTTGCCGCGTGCCCATTTATCAAAATGGCTGTAAAAATCCTGCTTTTCCTTTGGCGTTCTGAAAGCGATACCTAAATTGGTAACTACACCATAGGGTTCGATAGCAATTGGGCCGGCGCTGCGTTCAGGATCTTGGTAGGCTGAATACCAGGTGTCGATTGAGCACAATACGTTACCTATTTTTTATGAGTGCATTGCTGCGTGTTGATTGACATGATAAAGGATTTTACTTTTTTTACTTTTTTTACTTTTTCCCTTGTCGAGTACCAGTTCTTCACTAGGATAGACTTCTTGTGCTTCGCCTAATAATCCATAAGTGGTGATGTTCAATAGCAGTGCGTCATCTTTACTGGCTAAATTTGCGGCGATTTTATTACCTAACGCTTTGACAGCTGCATCTTGTTGGTCAAAATCACGGATACTGTATTGGGTGGCATCAAATGTCCACTGTTGTTCCTGTCCTTGCTTTAATACGCTAACCTGGCCTTCTATTTTTTCAGCACCCACCCGATTGCGCCATAGAAAGCGGGCGTTAGCGATATTATGTGCATAGCTGCAGCCGAGAGTTCTTTGAATCCTTTCCGCTCAATATAGTTGGTTGCTGCCTGTTTATAGTTTTGTTTAAAATTGGCATTATTACAGGCTGAAGGATATTGCACACCGCGCCCAATATTTTAAGGGTAAAGTGATGTTTTAAGGTGTCCTGTTAGGTACCGAGCGCGCAGGCATCAACGGTTTGTAAATTGGCTTTTTCAACTTCAGCATTAAGCTTCATTGGGTCATTTTGTACCGCATTTTTTAAACAATTTGAAATTGTGCTGCGAACCGATTTTTCCTGTAATGCTAAAGAGAAAGCTTCTTTTTTATTATCCCAGCAGGCACCATAACAGTAACCATCAGAGGGCACTAATTTTTTTTCAAATGCTAATACTGAAACCAAGTCATTATTTTTTGCCATTTTATATTTCTCCATTAATTAAATTCGTTACATTTATCTTGCTGACATAAATAGAGGTTATTTTCTGCATCGGTGGCGTTAATACCACAAGCTGTCGGCTAACTGTTCCAAACGATGTACCATTTAAAATTCACCTAACGTGACGATACTTTCGGCAAAACGATGTGGCGTATCAGGATCACGCTAGTTTTTTGCTTTGCCCAATGCGGATATAGCATGGAAACCGGTGGCAATCGGCACAATCCATCCCTCTGTTTTACGTTTACTGTGCCATTCAATCTGGCCATTTTGCTGTTTTCCACAGTGGTGATATACCGTCAGATGGTCAAGCAGGGTATCAATAGTATCTTTACCGGCCTTCATAGCATCTTTCATCAATTCACGGCGTTCAATCAGAGCGTAGCCGGGCATCAAACTCCGTTTTAATCAACGTTTTTCTGTATCATTGTCGTCGTCATCATTAATTGTCCATATTTGTGGATTAGCAAAAGTTAGAATGTCACCACCAGCAATTTTCATGGTTGTCATTAACTGGCTGATTTTTTTAATTGCTGTTGGCTTAATTGTTCTTGTTCTGTAGTTTCGTATTCAATCAATAAAGAAACGTCCAGATGGCAGCGTGCTTCTTCAATAAATGAAGCGCGTGAACCGTCTTTTTCAAGGGGATTGGCGGTAGCGATAATTGATTGGACAAAATCACCGGGGCCTTTATAGGTTTGTAGATCACACTGATGACTAATAACCTCGGTTGCCCAAAATTTCAGTGCAGGAAAGTTATGCTGATGGAGTTTGCGTTGCAAAGCATGAGTGAAACCCAATCAGGCGGTCATCGCTGGAAAACCGATAGTAAATGGACTGGACAGTGCATTGGCGTTATAGATCTTAATATGGGGTAAATGTAATAGGTGTATTGTACTCACCGTAGTGACTCATTATCATTTTCAACGACCAGTTGGATTATTTTCTTTAACTCAGCATCACCTAACTGAATGTATCTTTTTTCAATTATTTTTTGGTAGCCGGCAATAAACTGACGGGCGAGCTATTCAATCAGGCGAGTTAGCCAATTATTCGTTTGATTGCGTTCATCTTGCCGGTCAGGGAAAAGCCAGATTTTTTGATAATCAGGTAGGTTTTCCGGTAAATTGGTCTCATTTTGACTAAATATCTGACGGACGTGATACATTATTAAAATGATGTGCTCGATATACTCTTGTATATAACTATATCGTTTGTCCCGTAAATTTATATTGTTTTATCTATATGAAGTAAATAATGAAAAGCCTTAAAAGTTTCCTTTAAATGAAAAGGATTGAATGTATCAGTAAAAAAATTGCATTGTGGATGGCGAAGAGTACGCGTCTTTAGTGTTGGTGGCAGGGATAATAGTAAATGGGCTTGACCGCCATTTTGGCTACTTAACATTGAGGCATTTTGTGGTTTGGTGCCACCAAAACTCATGGTGGTGAGATTATAAATTTCGCTAAGGCCATGTTTTCGTTGTATTCGTTTTTGTTTTTTAACTGTCGTGCCACTTTATTTTGTTCTGCAAAGCGCAACTGGTCGATACGTTGACGTAATTCAAATAGGTAACACGATGGTGTCAATAATGATAATTGGTGATATCCGTCGGCAATTGGAAAGTAGACTTGTTTTATTTTGGAACTGGTTGATGGCTCTTTATGCTGAGCTTTAATGGTTAACAAATTAGTTCTGAGGGTATTATAGTCTTGGCCTACTATGGATAATAACGATTTGGCTAAATCAGTTTCATTTTCAATATGTTCAAGTAGTGATGCCCCATATGTTAATTTAAGTCGAAGAAAATTTTCAATAGCTATTTCTGCGGCATTACCGACTGAATCGATGGTTTTACATATCTTACATTACCTGAGCGCAAAAAACCGTCATTCTGTTTGTCTCCTTGGTATAGGATTGGCGTTACAAAAGTTTGTTTTTTTTTGATTTTTTTTACCAATGCCGGTAGCAGTATGAGTAAATGTACTGGGGCGAGAGCGGTTAATGCCCGATTATTTATTTTGACTGCTCGTTCAGGTAACCAGTTTGCTAAACTAAAAATTCGGTCACATTCTAGTCGTTTTGTATTGAGTTGTTCTTCATTATCCGAAGATTTGAGATTATCTTTGAGCCATTTCTCCTTACGCTTAGCAAAGAAGTCCTCTATTGCTGGATCTAACATATCTATATCCTTTTGTTTTTTTGATATACAGCTAATTTAACGTATTAAAAAATATGAGCTGAGAATATTGAAAAACTAGATAGAGATGACGGCTATCTTACAAAATGTTAAAATATAATTTCCTTTTCCTGCCATACAGGCAGCTTAAAAAATTATATTTTTTTATATTAAACTTTACTGCCACATAGGCAGCCGACTGACTGGCATAGACCAGTCAGTCATCCACTTTCTCTAATCCCCATTGGTCGTTGTAATGATAAGTACAGTGCTCATTATCCCAATGAGTAAAAGTAATTTTGCCAAAAATATATGAGTCATGAGGCATCTGCTCGTTTCCCTGCTGCTGCTGATTTATTAATGTGACGTAATTACGTACCAGCCATAATTTTTGCAAAAAATGTTCGGCCGCAGGTTGTGATTTGATACCAAATAATTGTTCAACTCTGACCAAACCATTTTGTTTGTCATATAGCTGAAATATAGGTCGTTGATTTTATTTAACTTTCATCAAGTACAGTTGGGTAGAGGGTGCGCTGCGATGAAAACGGTTGTAGTATTGTGGTAGTCTGGTTATCCGCCAACAACCACTGGTATAGTCCCAAAGCTGATCAGGTGTTTTTCCTGTAGTTGATTGGTTAATTGGTCTGCCTCTGCGCATCGTAGGTGCTGCGATTTCTTTATTGGAAATAAGATATTGGCAACCAAGTGTTTGACCAATAACATGGTGTTCTAAATCGGCCAGCTTACTTTTAGGCTGTAACTAGGTAGGTTTTTGGATGCGTAGTTTTGCATCTACTGTGTCGCGTAATTGGATTTCATCCACTAATTATGTTAGATCATAGGTCGCTAAAGTGTATTTTGCTGCAGTTTCATAACCCGGTTGCCACCAAAATACTCGCTCATTTTTACCCTGATAGCCTTTCCAATTGTATTGCAGTAGTGTTATATTGAGTTGTTGAACTGCGGTTTGACGATGGCGACCGTACCCGGCCAGCTAATTGGATCAGCGAACGGTAGGATGAGGGTTCGATCACTGCCCAGTCAAAATCATGATCGCGGCCGACTTCCTCTACCGGCGTAGCGATTAGAATAAAGATCAACTGTTTTGTTTTGGTATGATTAAGATGGTTACGGATCATCGGATCATTCAATGCTGCGGGTGTCTCTCCTGTCTCCTCTTTGCGTTTAAGTCCCGCATCAAGATGTTTTTCCTGAGCATGGCGTAATAATAGTACTTGTTGGCTATGATAGGCCATGGCCCCGATATTGATCTCTTCCGGCCAGGTGGCTTCCAGTAAGAAACCAGTCAAGCGGATACACAGCTGAATATTAGCCATCCGCACGATACCAAAAGAGACATTAATGCCAGTGAGCTGGTCAGGAAAACTGTGTTGTTGGTGTTGGGTAATAATCGCTTGCTGAATAGCCTGAAAATAGTGAATTTGCTGCTTAATATCATTTTTATCACGCGATAATGGTAAGATTGTTGCCTTGAGTTTTGCTGGTTTTTTCGCCAGTTGTTCAGTTCGTTTTTGGATAAATGCTTGATGCTCAGCTTGATAATATTGCGCAGTTTGTTCATTGTGATTGAGAGTGGCAAGGTGAGCGGTAAACTCATCGTCCCAGACGCAACCGATCTGATGGTTAAGCTGGCGGCTGGTGGCATGTAGCTGCCAGCCTTGTTGATAGGCGTGAAAAAAACTTAATGCCAGATCTGGTGGGGATCGTGGCTGATGAGATCATCACTTTACGCCCTAACATACCTGCCAGATGAATTAATCGGCCAATAGCAACCAAATCTTCGCCAATAAAGTCATCAACTTCGTCGATAACGAAATCGGAGGACATTAATCTCAGACAGGGTAAAATATAGCGTCCACCACCTGTGGTCTCGGTTGCGGCCATAATATGGTCGATGGTACAAGCTAATACTGGCGCTTAGAGCAGAGCGCGATCTTTTGCGCGTCCTTAGTACCGTTGTGAGTTCTTCCTCTGGTAGAACGCTTTGCCAGCCTTGTTTTTGCCAGCGTAATTCATCATCACCATCAAAAAGATTTTCTTCAGAGGCTGAGCCCGTTGCCTCATAATTCGTTTCTTGCTGTTCATTTTTCGGTGATTATTCATCCTGATGCAATTGTTGGATTGCTTGGGAGCCGATTAAAACCGCTAATTGGCTATCGTCGAGTCCAATCTGGTCGCGGTATTCATACCCAGTTTGCAGTGTTAGGGTGCGTAATCCCAACGCCAGTATGTAACGCGGACTCTGTTTATCATCCGATAACGCTTGCATAATTTTGGCGTTTGCCAGCGTTTTACCACAGCCGGTGCTAGCTATATTCACAATAAAAAAGCCACTAATATTGTCTTTATTTTGGTCGCGGTAATGGCTAATTGCCGTTACTGCCTTGTCTTGCCATTGAAATTCTTGTTTGGTATTTTTTCCAGTTTTAATTCCTTGATATCACAGGCGACTGGCGGTTCACTTTCAAAAAAAGGCAAATATTACACCACATTTCTCGCCGCTTCTGTGACATTAAGTAGGTTTTCATCCAGCTTTTGCTTTAGTCTTATGCCGTTTGGTTCCCGTACCGTATTGGCATATAAATTAATATTGGTTTGCCAGTTAGGATCGTTATTTTGTGATGAGTAATGATGATCGCCCAGCATTAGACATAAGCGAGCATGATGAGCAATGAGTCGCCAGCTACCATTTTGCATTACTTCCATAAACAGGAGCAAATGTTGTTTTAAATGGTTGGCAGCTGAACTGAGTGCAGTAAGCCAAACCGACGATTGACTGAGTAATCCTTGTGGAAATTCAAAGCACTGACTTACTCGTTGTTGATATTGTTTTTCATCCTGTCGATTTTCATATACCCAATCTTGTTTCAGCCGCTGTAATAATAGGGTTATCGTGTCACTGGTGTGATCTTTTAAATTGTTAATTTCCTTTTGAACATGTAGCGATGGTAACCGGTGGTGATAAACGATTAACCAACTTAGCAGCGATGGGGCATCAGGAAAGTGGGTTAATGGTTTTATCTGCTGTAGATGACCGTTTTGCTCTGTTATCCAATTCTGTAGCTTTACCTCATCCATGCGCTGAGTAATAAGGGTGTCCAGCCAACCTGGATCATGCTGAGGTTGGTCACCATTTTTTACCAATGCACTAAACAAGTAATACCGAAATCCATTCATGCCTGATGGGATCACCTTTAGCTGACGTTTTACATTGCGGATCTAACTTTGTTTGGAATAAGCGAGTGGTTTTACCCCAATCATGCAATAAGCCGGCTAGGTGAGTGAAGGCATTAATTAACGGCAAGTATCTCCAGTTAGTTTCATATTGGCTGCCAAGAAATGATTTCTCTGTGGGGTTAACTGGAACATGACCTTCACCATTAAATTTATTTTTGTTACGACCCCCATAATAATTGGATCCGCGAACGAGAGCGTATCCAGTGGCAACTGATAGCGCTATTTCTGCTAGCGCTTTGGCGTAGCATTTTATGTACGGTTTTTAATTCTTTTTCAGTGATCAAAGTTTTGCCATGTGTTATCGCCAATCCGATTGGCAAAGGCATTTAGTATTCGACGTGTTCTTTTCAAGGCATTTTTTTACATTGAGAAACAAAGGTTACCATCATAGATTTTGTTCCTTAATATCTTGTTCAGAATGGTTTTGTAATGCGATTGCTTTCACTATTTTAAACATAAAATCTAGCGCTTGCTGATCAACAAATGCTTGCAATACTTGCTGACGGAATTGCTGTTCGCTGGCATTTTCCCGGGCACAAATAAATGAATAAGGCAAAACGATCGCATCTTTAATTAAGTCAGCGACGTCAAA
Organism: Arsenophonus endosymbiont of Aleurodicus floccissimus; assembly: GCF_900343025.1. GTDB lineage: Bacteria > Pseudomonadota > Gammaproteobacteria > Enterobacterales > Enterobacteriaceae > Arsenophonus. Next base: position 29,414 of record NZ_OUND01000005.1, read on the forward strand.
TACCAATGCGCCACGACGGGTTTTGCCATGCATCACAGCGAAACTATGGGGAATGCTTAATACCCATAAGCAACTTGCGGCTAAACCGTAAGCCAAGTAATTGCCGTGATTAAGAAAATCATTGGTTTTATTGAGCGATTTATGCTGTCGGATGAAATATTTTTGCTGGGTATTATTTGCTGCATGCTGATAAAGCGCTTTAGTATGTTGGCCTTCAGCTAGTAATAAATCTGAGAATTTACTGGCTACATCAGTTCGTTGGTGAAATGTTTCGAGGGCTTTTTTAAGCAGATTATCCTGCAAAATAAATCCTTCACTTTTTAATTCACGATCGTTGCTCCATACATGTTGTAAATAATCAACCCGCGCCTGTTGAAATTGTTGCGCGGCAGCTAAACGTTTTTCTTCGTCAAACCAGAACTGCATTTAGCTTTACAAATATTCCGGTGGTCGATACTCGTTTTGTGGTGTTAGCCACTCGATTAAGTCTGAAGGAGGTAATTGTTACATTTTTTGTTTTAAAAACTCCATTTTAATGATTTTTATTTTTTTGCTAAATTGCGATAGCGTATTAATTTGATTGTGAATTAGTATTTTATTGATTGTTATTAAGCGTTATATATTAATGAAAATTTATTTTACATTTCATGATATAGCACATAAAAATCCGCTTAATTTAGGTTAAGTATGGTGTTGTTTTGCGGTATGGGTTTGATGGAATTAGTTTTAATTTTAACTATTGAAGAGTAATAATTTATTAGTTAGTCGTGAGCAGCTTTTTTATTGGCTAATAAGTTATGTAAATATAATTAATATAAGTTATAGAAATACAATATTAATTTAAATAACTATACATTAATAAAATGCTGTTAGTACTTTATGGTTTTTATTTATCCGAAAATTAAAAATTATTAATAATGATTGAATAGGTAAATAAATAGAGGTTAAACAGGAAATAAATTGAATTTGATTTTTGTATTTATATTTGGTTGAAATACTAATGTGTCTCAGATTGCAATATCCAACATTTTTTACAAAAAATGAAATTTATTTATATTAAATATATTATTAAAAATTTAATTTCAGAAAAATATTTGCTAATGTCAGATTAGCATAATATTTGATTATAAATTGTTATAAATTGTTATAAATTAATTTTAGTTAAATAACTATTCTATAAAACATACAGCTGAGCAGTAATAAAAAAAATTTTTACCACAATTAGAAAAAAATGCTGATAGCGTTTGTCGCCGATGCTGAATCAGGTAATTTTTTACAGGCTGGAATACTATTAAATAAGTCTAAAAAAACAATCAGTCGTTGGATAAATGAACTCGAAGTTATATTAGGATATACGTTATTTGATAAACGCTCGAATGGTTCTGTATTGGATATAAATAGTAATGGTAAAATTTTATTATCAAAGGTTAAAATGTTTTTGTTATCTTTGCAAAAAATAGAAAAGTTTTCTTTTGTTTTAAATAATCATAAAGAGACAGCGGTCATTAGATTAGCATTTAATCAGCTGATTCCTGAAGAGGCGATTGCCGATATAATATTAAAATTAAAGAACGAATTTCCTGCTGTTGAAATATATATTGTGCATGTAGATTTATTTGATGTTGAATTTACCCTTAATAGTAATAAAGCAGATTTTGTTTTAGGCTTAAATGTGTTGAGGTATACAACAACATTAATGCCCAAGTGGTTGGTGATATTTAAATGATGTTAGTCGCTGATCCTGCCCATCCGTTGACGAAAGAAGAACCAATAAATAGTTTATCTTTATCTTCTAAAACAGTTATTTATCCTTCATTACAAGGTAAAGTCGATGATGAGCGATATCATTTTTTACCTTATTCAGAAATGATGTTAACCACTGATTATTATTCGTGTGTAAAATTGGCTGAAAAAGGATTACGTATTACTTATATCCCTGACCATATGGCAATTAATTCTATTTTGGCAAAACAATTAAAAGAGATAAAAGTAGACAAAAATGAAGTTAATAATATTCATTCATTAATGTTATATTACCGCGCAGATTATAGTTATTTTGCCATATCTGCGATTTTAAGCTCAGGATTAAAGGAGTTGTTTGGTTATCATTAAATGATGAGTACTGTTTGTTGTTAGGTTTTATCATAAAATAGATAACATAACTAAATAAAACATAAACAAACTATCAATGCGATATTTTTCCTAATTTTTTACGCATATAATACGTGCTCATTCGAAAGTGTTATATCTCGTTAGGCTAGGCTCCTATACAAACACAAGTTGCTGATCTCACGACGTCGAGAGACGCCCAAGGTTAGGACAAGGCAGATCGGATTAAGGTTTGCCTCAAAGTAACTTCCTATCATAGAATACGTTGTATAATGCTAAAACTAAGACGATTGGGATAGTGTTCTATGCTCTTTCATCTGGTCGCCCCTATAGATGAGATTTATTATAGGGTAATCTATATGTTTTTATTTTTGACATTCATTGGGCAAAGTATTTCCTTAGCTAGATTTATTTATATCTCTCTTCTTGCTCCTATACCGATAAATTAACTGATTATTTTATTGCTTTCAAATGACATAAAGTGATTATCAAGAATCTCTGTTTATACTATGTTTATTTGAAATATTTGCATTGTGTCATATTCATCAATTTTTTTATCTGTTTTGAGATAAGTATTATGTTTTCTTTTCGTAAAAATAAATCAATTTTTTTAATTTTTTCTTGTTTTTATATACCAGGGGTTATGGCGGTAGAAATTTATGATAAACAGGGGAGTCAAATAGCAGTTAATGGTGAAATTGAATCTAAACTAACGCATTCAAAAGATCATGCCGAAGAAGGGAATGAGGTTAAAGTAACATTTGATTTAGAATTAAATAGCCAATTCACCGCTTCGCTTAATGGTTTTGCCAAATTTGAACATGAAACTACATTACGGGGCGGAGAAGGGGATAAAAATAATCAATCAAAAAATAATCTGGCGTTTGCCGGATTAAAATATGATACTCATCATATCGATTATGGTCGTAATTATGTTGTTATTTATGATGTTGCTGCTTATACTGATGAATTATCGTTGTTTGAAGGTGATTTTTTCTTTGATAGTGATATTTCAACCACTAAAGAGGCGAGTAATTTGCTGACTTATCGTCAAACTGATTTTTTTAATTTAGTTAAAGGGCTCAATTTTGCTTTGCAATATCAAGGAAAAAACAGCAATAATGATGCGGTTCAGTATCAGAATGGTGAGGGTTGGAGAGCCAGTGTTAGTTATAACTTCAGCGATAATTTGCAAGCTACTATGGCCTATTTTCATTCGAAAAGAACTCAACAGCAGCCGCAGATCCGGCCAGGTAAATCTGCCGAAATATGGGCGGTTGGCTTCAATTATGACGCTGAACCAGTCAAATTTGCCGTTTTATATTCTGAAAGCCGCAATATTCATTCCCATGAAGTCGATGATAATGTGGTGATCTTTGGTAAAGTTAGTACCATTGAGTTGCTAACTTCCTATAATTTTGCATCAGGTCTAGAGCCGGGAGTGGCTTATTTTTATTCACGTGCTGATAAAGCAGTGGATGTCGTTAATTATCTTAATATTTTTACTAACTATAATTTTAACGATAATTTTAAAGCCTACGCTGCTTATAAAGTTAATCTGTTGAGAAATAGCCAACTAGGTAACGAATTAGAATTAGCTCGTGATAATGTTATTGGGATAGGGATGACTTATAGTTTTTAAATTTTATCACTATTGTGGCGGGATCCTCTGTTAACCCTTATGGTAATTGCTAGTTATGTCTGTCGATAGCGATTTAATCACAGACATAACTAAATTTATTTTTATCAACCAATGGTAATTAATTACCAATTTCAGTGCTGGTTCTTAATTTAGTTAATGCCGGCGCTTTATTTTTAGTTAACTCAATTTTGTTGGCCATCACGGCTATTCCCCAATAAGTTCCTTGTTAATTATCGTAAAAGTGGTTAATTGTTTCTAAGTTAAGATCACGATATTTTATCCATGCCAATTGCGATTTTTTCAATGCCACTTTGAATTGTGGGCTTAACTTTTTATCAGTGATTAATAATTGGTATTGCTTATTCAATTCGTTATCCCATAACTTTAACGCGTTTTGGTAGCAATCAATGCTATCAAGGGTTGATATGGTTGTTGTTTTCGCTAAACATTGTTCTAACGATTGTTCGATATTATGCCTATCGGCCAATACTAATTTACTGATAAATAACATGATAACTATCGTTAATTTTTTCATAGCATCAAATCTAATGGTTTATAGGAATTAATAATATATTAAGTATATCTGATACGTTGGTAATTGAGTGATTAATATCAGTTAATTATCGATATTATGATTTAGTCTGAATAATAGGGTGATTATTGTAATCATGTTAGCTTTCTCATCGCGTGGCGATGAGGAGTGTGTGAGTCAATTATATTGATCTATTATTTGCTATTGATGTTTTGATTGTTTTCCAGTTCGAAGCGTGGTGAAACGAAGCCATAAAGTGTCCAGCCTAGGAATGTCGCAAGCGCACCGCACATAACGGCATCTTCCCAAGATGAATACAAGGCATAGAAACTATATGCGGCGCCAATAAAAGCAACAACATTACCTATTTTGGCTTTCTGTGGATCAACATTAGCCACTTTTTGTAAGATGATCATGGTGGCCATAGAAAGAATATAAGGGATGATATTGGTTACAACTGCTAGGTTAACTAATACATTAAATTGTTTGTTTAATGATGGGATAATGGTCATCAGTGCTAAGCCAGATTGAATAATGACAATAGTTAGCATACTTAGCATACTTTTAACCGGCGTTTCTGCTTTATTAACCGCGGAGAATACTTTCGGAAAGTAGCCGGCATCTGATGATGATTTAAATATTTGCGCAATAGTAAACTGCCAGCCCAGCAGGGAACCACAACATGACATGATCATTAGTGCCATGATGACTTTACCGATAGTAGGATTAAATATTTGTGCGAAGGCTAAGCCAAAGGGAGCTGTTGAGTTCGCTAAGTCTATATTGGGCACAATACCGGCGATAACATTGGTGGATATGATATAGATGACCGCTGCACCTAGTGTGCCACCTAATACTGCAATATGGAAATTTTTCTCTTTTTTATCAACGATTTAACTATTTGCACAAGCCGATTCCATACTGAGAAATGCCCAAAGTGTCATGGCAATTGATTGAGGAGCCAACAGCCTGAAAAAATGCAAAGTTATGTGGATTCCATGAATTGATATAGAGATCAGCTTTGAACCAGTACCAGCCAATAATGGAAATCCCCATAACTGGGAATAATAACTCCCCAGACAGTAATACTACTTATTTGGCCAGTGATGTGTGCACCGCCAAAATTAGCAACAGTACAGATCCATAATACCGCGATGGTGGCGATACAGATGTCCAATGGCGTTAAGTTTGTCCCTAGTAGTTCCGCACCATAACCAACAGCAGAGATAGCACTCGCTACGTTGGCAATTAAGAGTGAGATCCCATAGGTGTAGTTAGCCATAAAGTTGCCAGATTTACCAAAGGTATATTCAGCGTAACCGCCCATTCCATCGCTGCAATAGCTGTACATGCCACACTTCGAAAAAGCGTAAGCCAGTGCCATCGAGCCGATTGCGGTAACGATCCATGAAAGGATCGATATGGTGCCAACTTCCACTAATTTTGTCGGTAACATAATGATACCTGAGCCCATCATATTGACTGTAGTCAATATGGTTAGCTGTAGCACACTCATTTTATTTTTGGATACTTGCATTTTTTTCTCTCTTAACTCATAAGAAATCTTTGTTATTCAATCAGTAAAGATTTACTTATTGTGTAGTTATGCACGACTATTTAATGGCATAGCCATAAGCACGCTTGCGGCCATCAACATCGGTTTGCATATATACCGCCTTGTATGTAATTCAGGTGAAAAGCCTGGGAATTGATTAATCCCTTCTTCTAGCGCTAGAAAATAGTTTTATACCGCACCACCCCAAACCTCTTTCGGGACAACGCACAGTACGCCTGGTGGATAAGGTAGTTCTCCTTCGACAGCAATCCGACCGGCGATGTTTCCAATTGCAATCAATTCGACCTGGCCGCGGACAAATTGGATATTGGCTGCTTGCGGCAACATTTTGACGGCCGGAAAATGCGATTGACGAAACATCTCTTTTTGTAGCGGTTTGACGTTCAATTTTGCATATAAATCATGCATCTCTTGGCATAGCTGACGAATGGTATAGTGCTGATAGCGTTGTTGGTTGTTACGGTAGATGGTCGGTAAAACGTCAGCTAACGGTGTGTCGATTTCGAGTAATTGTTCAAAATGAGTAATCTGGGCCACCAGATGTTGCATTTTTGCCATCGATTCTGCCGGTGTTAGCAGAAATAGAATTAAGTTTAGATCGCATTTTTCAGGAATAATACCCTGTTCACGTAAGTAGTTTGCCAGGATCGTTGCTGTTACACCAAAGTTTTCGTAATTGCCGGTTTGGCTATTAATGTCAGGTGTCGTTAACATCAATTTAAAAGGATCAACAAAGTACTGATTTTCGGCGTAACCATCAAAGTAGTGCCAGCGTTCCCCTGGGGTAAATTTAAAGAAGCGTAAGTCATTAGCGATTTCATCGGTGTCATAGCCAGCCTAGGAGCGGTTATCGACCAATTCAGGAATAAATGGGCGAATAAATTTACAGCAACTTAATAATAATTTGAGCGTTTCGATACCTGTTTTTACGTAATCCATCCATAGCCGTTTGCCACTTTCACCGGCATGCATTTTGTGGCATTAACATCTAAAGCGGCAAATAGCGGGTAGAACGGGTTGGTGGAAGCGTGCATCATAAAGGCGTTATTTAAGCGTTTATGATTAACATAACGTTGTTGCCCTTTGATATGACTGTCTTTTTTATGGATTTGAGAAGTTTGTGAACCGATTGGGTGACCAAAATACCAGGATCATTTTCATTGAGTTCCAACAGTAATGGTGAACAGTCCTTCATCATTGGAATGAATTGTTCATAACCAACCCAGGCAGAATCAAATAAAATATAGTCACAAAGATGGCCGATTTTATCGACAATTTGGCGTGCATTGTAAATTGTTCCGTCATAAGTTCCAAGTTGGATTACAACCAGGCGAAATGGACGTTTTTGCGCGGCATGCTCAGGTGAAGTTTTTTTGATTAGATCAAGCAAATAATCTTCATTAAAGCAGTGAGCATCGATGCCACCGATAAAGCCAAATGGATTGCGAGCGGTTTCTGAATAGATTGGTGTTGCCCCTGCCTAGATCAGCGCACCATGGTGATTAGATTTATGGTTGTTGCGATCAAATAACACTAAATCCCCAGGTGCTAAAAGGGCATTTAATTACCACTTTGTTGGCAGAAGAGGTGACATTTAAAACAAAGTAGGTTTTACCGGCATTAAACACTTTTGCAGCATACTGTTGGGCAGTACAGGGTACACCTTCATGGATCAATAGATCACCCATCGAAACGTCAGCATTACAGAGATCAGTACGAAATAAATTTTCGCCAAAATAGTTGACGAATAAATTACCTAATGGATGACGCCGAAAGAATGCTCCTCCTTGATGGCCAGGGCAATCGAAAGCGGTATAGCCTTGTTCGACATATTTTTTTAGTTTACCAAAGAAAGGTGAAAGCAAACTTTACTCATATTTTTGTGCCGCGGTTTCTAATTGCTTAGCATATAACTGGCTATTGTTTTTGTTAAGATCAATAACACCAGCTAGACAAGAAAGGGTATCAGCTGGAATAACTTGATTGTGATGAATTAGCGCAAAGATAGGCTGACCAAAACTATTTTGTTTAATGGTATCGAGTCCGCCTTGTTGAATATCTTCTAGCGAGATGATAATCGCAGCAACATCAGTAAAGTCAGTATCAAAGATATTAACAAAGTTACGCTGGTTATCAATATAGTCACTGATATTAAAACTAGTGGCTAGTTTATATTGTTCCATTTTAATTTCCTATAAATTCAGACAATAGAATTGTCACCAAAATGGATGAACATCTATTTTGGTGTATTTTTTATTTACAATTGCTTTAAGCTAAATTTAATTTAGCTTAAAGCAATAAGTCATTTTGTTAGATTAATTAATCTAAATGCGCTTACTGACAAGTATGAATAGTTAATGCAATAGATATGATTTGTTTAAATCAATAGCATGACTCTTTTGGGGGAATGACGATCCATACAGTAAGAACAGCAGCATGGATGTCGAAAAGGATCACCTGTGGGTGCAGAAACGTTCAAAACTGAAACATGAGCGATGGCAAAACATCATTAGATGGGTTGTTCGTCTTATATGCGGCCAAAGCCGGTTGTTATTTTCCATTTTTGCACTTTCTAAAACGCAGTTTATTATGTGATGTATTTTTATCAATATAAATTAATAAAATAATGATGTTAATCAAAATTAGTATAAAAAATTTTTTATTTATTGGCTGTTGCTTTATTTTATCTGTATCTATCAATCATTTTGGTTAAAATTTTATTATTAATAATCAATATGACAGTTTGTGATGCCTATTTATGTGCATCGCAAAGCTAATTGTACAATTTAGTTTTTTCAATGTTAAAATAACTTTTTTATTCAATTAATATTACAATATAGATCCTATCTTTTATGAGCAATGAACAACGTGTCCCAACAATCGGATTTTTATCATTAGGCTGCCCGAAAAATTTGGTCGATTCTGAAAGCATTTTGACTGAATTGTGCACGGATGGTTATCAAATTGTAGCTAGTTATCATGATGCTAATCTGGTTATTGTTAATACCTGTGGTTTTATCGATAGCGTAGTACAAGAATCATTGGAAGCTATTGGTGAAGCATCAAATGAAAATGGTAAAGTGATCGTAACCGGTTGTCTGGGAGCCAAAGAAGATCAAATTCGTGAAGTACATCCGAAAGTATTAGCCATCACCGGTCCGCATAGTTATGAACAGGTGTTAGCCCATGTTCATCATTATGTTCCGAAACCTCAGCATAACCCTTTTTTTAGTCTAGTGCCGCAGCAAGGGATCAAGTTAACTCCTAAACATTATGCTTATTTGAAAATTTCTGAAGGCTGCAATCATCGATGTACATTTTGTATTATTCCATCGATGCGTGGTGATTTGGATAGTCAGCCTATTGGTGAGGTTTTGAGTGAAGTCAAACGCTTAGTTGCCGCAGGTGTGAAAGAGTTACTTATTATTTCACAGGATACTTCAGCTTATGGCGTTGATACTAAGCATCGGGTAGGTTTTTGGGATGGCCAGCCAGTTAAAACTAGCATGGTCAGCTTATGTGAACAGCTTGCGGCTTTAGGAATTTGGATCCGGTTGCATTATGTTTATCCTTATCCTCATGTTGATGAAGTGATCCTATTAATGGCGCAAGGTAAAATTTCACCTTACTTAGATATTCCCCTTCAGCATGCTAGTCGACAGTTTTAAAACGAATGAAACTGCTTGGGGCAGTAGAGAAAACGCTAGAGCGTATTCGTCGCTGGCGTGAAATTTGTCCCGCATTAACCTTGCGTTCAACTTTTATTGTTGGCTTCCTGGGGGAGACTGAAGCGGATTTCGAGTTATTACTTGATTTTCTTCAGCAGGCTCTTTTAGATCGAGTTGGTTGTTTTAAATACAGTCCAGTTGATGGCGCGCAGGCCAATGCGTTACCAGATAAAGTTCCAGAAGAAGTAAAGGAGGAGCGTTACCACCGTTTTATTCAGGTTCAGCAGCAAATTTCTAAGCAGCGATTGCAGGAAAAAGTTGGATCTAAGATCTGGATAATTATCGATGAACTGGATGACTAGGGAGCCGTCGGCCTTAGTATGGCGGATGCGCCTGAAATTGATGGTGTGGTTTATCTCAATGGTGAATTTGATGTTAATCCTGGCGATATCGTTCAGGTGCTAGTTGAGCATGCTGATGAATATGATCTATGGGCGACCAGGCATATCATTAATTTAAATCAAGTCTATAAGGTATAATAGGTTTTTCATTTTTACCTACTATTATACCTACTAACAAGATTACCGTCTTTTTTGAATTTTGTCCAATTTTAAATTCTTGTGTTAAAATTAATCTGTTCATTTATTTAGTTAATTATGCTAAGCAATGAACATTTTTATTTTTGAGCCTGCATCTTTTATCGAAGATTATTTTATTGTATTTAAGGACAATAAATCATGATTATTCGTTTGTCTAAAGCGTTGGCTGTATGTGCGGTGGCGTTATTATGCCTCTTTAGTGGTATAGGCAACATTACCGATTATGACACCAATTTTGCCTTAATTCGTCATGTTCTTTTGATGGATACTATCTTTCCTGAGGCCACAATTAAGTACTGTGAAATTGAATCTCCAACTGCTCACAATGTTAGTTATATCATTCTGATTATTCTGCAAACATTAACGGCAGTACTTTGCTGGATTGGTGGCATTAGGTTATTGGCTAATTTGAAAAATACAGCGGCTAATTTTAATAGAAAGAAAAAAATTGCAATTTCTGGCTTAACATTGGGCTTTTTGACCTGGCAAGTTGTCTACATTTCATTAGGCCGGGAGTGGTTTGGCATGTGGATGTCTGAATGGAATAGCGGGGCAGAAGCGTTTCAAGTTTATACTACTATTTTGTTGGTGATTATTTATCTTGTTCATCGCGATAGAGACCGTAATCGCGAGCGTGATGAGATGAAATAACCAGCTTTTAGTATGCCGTGAGTTGCAGGACATCTTATTGGCAAAGTTCATTAGCATTTAAAAGTTTATAAATGCTAATGAACCGCTAAGTTATCGTTAGTTAAAATATATGTTATTTTATTTTTTGAACTGAATAATATCGGTTGTTACTGCTATTTTACGCTAATGTTTAATTGAAAATTTTTAAAATAATTTATTAAATATATCAATAGTATCATCCAATGAGATATATAATAAAATATATTTTTATTTGAAAATTATTTTCCAACAATATTAAATAATAGGTCTTTAAATAAAATATTATTTATTGCCTGGCGCGATAGAGTTTAGTCAAAGTTTTAGCATCAAACTATCTTTATTAAAAAATTAAAATAATTTTCTATTCATTATCATAAATCGTCGCTATTATTAAAAATAATTAAATATTGAATTAAATAAGTATACAGAAATTATAACCAAAATTTTGCTAACTAAATTTATTTAAAATTTTTATGATATGGAAAATATTAATAAGTTGATGCTGACATTTAATTACTTAATTAACTTTTATTAAAATCACAATAAGTATATTATTAAAGTAATGTTTTCAGGGTATCTAAATTATAAATTATAACTTCAATGGATTTAGGTGTGAATGTTAAAATATGTGTAAAATTATGTTTTTTTTGGTTGCAATTTGATTATTTTTAGGTAATATATTACTTATGATTATTAATAAAGATAATAATGATATTGTTTTAAAACAGAATAATTATTTAGTGACCAATTTATTAAAGACGATTTTATTACCTCAGATTGGAAATTATTACTTTACCTATATTTTATACCAGCCTGGCTAGGTGTTATTTTTTGCATATCATAAATTACAACTCTAGTTTTTAATTTTATTATAAATTAACGCTTCTCGAGTATACGGCTTCGTCATTTAAATGTTTCACTATAATTTTGAAATATATCATTTATTTTTATTAGGAATAGATAAATGAAAAATACTCTTACCAGCTATTTTATTGGTATATCACTAATTTTATTCAGTAGTATTGCTTTTTCTGCGACAGATGGAACTGTGACGTTTAGTGGGGCAATTATCGACACGCCTTGTAACGTAACTTTATTTCCTGGATCATCCAGTTCTTCTCTAGCTATCGATATGGGTGTTTATATGAAAGAGTAAGGTACCGAGTACTTCAGGTCAAAAAGTTACCGGCAGTGAGAGGCCATTAGCATTTAGGTTAAAAGATTGTCCTCAGTATGATGGTTATAATATCGTGCCTAAAATAACATTTAAAGCGCATAATGATGACCATAACCCTAAGTTGATAAAGTTAGATGGCTCCGGCGCGGAAGGAGTGGGTATTGGTCTTTATGATGATTCAGGTAATTTATTAGATATCCGTGATATATATCAACACAATATAGCGACGCCTAAGAGAGGGGAGTTATTTATCATCCCGTTTAAAGTGGCATATGTATCTAATGGTGAGACAGCTAAACCTGGTAAAACAAATGCTTCAATAAGTTTTGAGATTGCTTATAAATAAAAATTGATAATTAAATTTATAGATACTTTTTCTGGTCATAGAAAGGACTCTTTATATTTATGACTAATATTCGAGTAATAATAATGAAAAACAGAAAAATAAAGCTTTCTACGCTTTATATACTATTATTTTTTGTATTTAAAACTTATGTAAATGTAACAATTAGTGGAACACGAGTTATTTATGATGGGAATAAAAGGGAAGCTTCAATTCTGATAACTAATCATGATGAGAATAGGCCTTATTTAATTTAGTTTTTTATTAGTATTAATAGCAATGGGAAAAAAGTGCCATTTATTGTTACTCCACCCTTATTTCGTTTAGACGCAGGCAGAGAAAATATTTTGCGAATTATACGAACGGGTGGTGACTTACCTTTGGATAGAGAATCTGTTTTTTACCTCAATGTTAAAGCGATCCCTTCTGCACAGGATAATTTGTAAAATGTTTTATTTATTACAGTAAAAACTCGAATAAAATTATTTTATCAGCCAAAGGAAATTCAAGGTGATGCGGATGAGAGTTATAAATTATTAGTCTTTCGTCGTCTTGGTAAACAGTTAGCAGTTAAAAATCCCAGTAATTATTACGTGACTATTAATTAGCTTAAAGTTGGTAGTCAAATAGTTAATTTAAAAGATCGGATATGATTGCTCCACAAGAAGTCACTTATTTTAATATATTGGATAACTCATCAAATTTAATTAGTTGGAATAGCATCAATAGTTATGGTGGTATTAGTACAGAGATGAAAAAAATCTACCTTAGATGAAATGGAAGGTCTTTAACGCGATTTTTTTTAATAAAAAACTAGAAGAAAAAAAGTGATGTTAATTTATATTTTTTATCGTGACGTTATGTTCCTTGATATTTTTACCCGAAATTATTGCTCAAGATTATTTCCCATTATTAGCACTAGAAATAAGTAATTCTGAACAGGCCGTTATTGACTTGAGTTCGTTTTCTATACCTGATGGACAGTTGCCAGGAACATATAGAGTCACTGTTTTTCTTAATGGGACAGAAAAAGAGAATAGATATATTAACTTTGTTCAGAAAAATGGAAAATTATTTGCTGCATGAACTGTTGATGATCTAAAACGATTGGGAGTTAAAACAGCTGCTTTTCCTGAATTGTTGAAGCTGCCTGCCAAACAGATTTTGTATAATATTGAGGATTACATTCCCTACGCCACAATATTATTCGATTTTCATCAACAACGCCTTGAAATTAATATTCCGCAAGCAGTTATGGATAATATAGCCAGAGATACTGTTCCAACCGATTTATGGCAACAAGGGGAGTTTGCTTTTTTAATTAGTTATGATTTTAGTGGTTCACATAATCATAATCATAATGCCAGTAGTCAAAATTATTATTTAAATTTACATAATAGCATTAATATTGGCGCCTGGCGCTTTCGAAATCAATTAGTTTATAACTATGATTCACAACGAGGCAAGAATAATTTATCGTCTGTTAATAGTTATATTCAACGAGATATTCATAAATTAAAAAGCCAAATAGTTTTAGGTGAAACATTTACCAATAATGATGTTTTTGACAGTATAAAATTTATTGTTGCATCGATTATCTCAGATGATTTAATGTTACCAATTATTCAACGTGATTTTGCGCCGGTTATTAGAGGAATAGCGCAAACAAACGCATGCGTTACGGTTCGACAAAACAATTATATCATTTATGAAAATTATGTTCCGCCAGGTCCCTTCGTGATCACCGATCTTTATGCAATATATGGTTCTGGTAATTTGCATGTTACAGTCACTGAAGATAATGGCAAACAAACAAAATTCATCCAGCCATTTTCATCAGTGCCAATAATGCAACGAGAAGGAAAATTAAAGTATCAGTTTACCTTAGGACGCTATGCTAATTCAAAATCAAATTTTTATAAACCCTATTTTAGCGAATTAGCATCAATATATGGGGTTTTTAATCGATTAAGTTTGTTATCTGGTATCCAGGCTGTGGAAAATTATTTATCTCTTTCTCTTGGTTTGGGGTTAGGTTTAGATGATTTTGGTGCCTTTTTTTTAATGTAGTATTTGCTGATGCGAATTTGCCTAATAATAAACATAAAAAAGGACAGTCTTATAAAATTCAATATGAAAAAAGTATTGATGAAATAGGAACATCCTTTAATTTTTCGGAAAATATTTATACTAGCTCTGAATATTATTCTTTTCCTGAAGTAAATAGATCTTTAAGAAAACAGGATGTTGAAAATGGACAAAATAAACTTAGCCAATTTCAGTTTACGCTTAATCAAAATATGGAAGATTTTGGTAATTTTTATTTTTCTGCTTATTGTCAGAGTTATCGTCTAAAAAAAGGCACTACGCAGTCATTTTATACCGGATATGATATTAATATTGCTGATATTACCTTTGGGTTAAATTTATTTTTTAATAATAATGATGAATCTACTGAAAATAAGGATAAACAAATGGCATTTAATGTTTCTGTTCCATTTAGTAAATGGTTACCTAGCGGCTGGGTCACTTATAATATTAATAATAATACAATAAATGGGCAACAATTAGCCATTAATGGCAGTTTATCTGATAACGATGATTTATTATATAATGTTCGGGTTGATAACAATTATACTAGTTTAAAAGAATTAGGTGGCGGTATTTCTTTAAATTATACCAATAGTTTGGCTCGTATGAATATAGGATATAATTATAATAATAACGATCGTTCATTTAGTTATTGGCTTTCAGGTGGTGTTATTGTTCATCGAAATGGTATTATTTTTTCTTAACCATTAGGGGAGAAGGTTATATTAGTTAAAGCCGATGGTGTGGTAGAAACTAAAATATTAAATCATCGTGGTGTTAAAACAGATGGACGTGGCTATGCGGTGATCCCCTATAGCGTATTGATAATCCGGTGCAAAAAGTGGTACCAACTCGAGGAGCGGTAGAAAAGGTTAATTTTCATGTGGGTCGAGGTAATCGTATATTGGTCAAATTATCCCAAAATAATAAGTCCGCCCCTTTTGGTGCTATCGCCACATTAATTGATGGTGATAGTCATGGTATTGTTAGTGATGATGGTGAATTATATTTAAATGCAGTACCTGATTTAGCCAAAATAAAAGTTCAATGGGGAAAGGATGAGAAATAGCAGTGTTATGTCAAAGTAGATCTTTCTAAATTACCAAGAGAATTAGATATATTAGAAATGAATGCCAATTGTTACACGCTTAGTCATTTTTCAGCATAAAATATAATAGGGATTATATGATATTTAATTTTAATATAGCTTCATTGATAATTTTTATATTAATAATTAATTATAGCCAATTCACTATTGTAGCTGCATGTTTGGTTGATAAAGAAATAGAAAATACTACATTTAATGAAATATTTATTGACGTTAATAAAAAAACACTCCCCTATGATATAGAAGAAAGGGGTAGCCAGATTAGCGTAAATTGTAAGGGTAAACATAATCAATATATCTATGTTAGATCTATTGATGGTAGTGGCTATGTTAGTGGAAATATTTATAATACTAATCTTAAAGGAGTGAAATTTATTTTTAGTTTGGAACGAAACCGAAACGGCTTTTTAAGAAGAGTATATACTGATAAACATAGAAGGATCGGTAATAAATGCGTATTTATTGATCATTTTAGTCTTCGTATTTATCCTGGTTTTCAATCGGGGAGAATAAATCCAATAAAAATAACACTGTCAAGTCGTGATGAAACCAAACAAGATACTAATGAAATATTATTTATTTATAATATTGCGGTCATAAAAATTAAAGAGCATGCGTGCATAGTAGAAACACCAAAATTAAATGTTAAGACGGCAACAGTATTTAAAAAAGATTTTAGAGGTAAAAGCAGCACGACCGGAGAGCGAACTTTTAATATTGAGGTAAACTGTAAAGATATTAATCAAGCCTATATTACCTGGCAAGGATGAAATTCAAATGGTGTTATACCGGCTGATACAAATTCGACAGCAACAGGGGTAGAGATTCAGATTTTTGCTAATAATACACCTATATACTTCAATAAAAAATTAAACATAAATTTTTCAAAGCAATTAACTTATAGTGCAAAATTTTATCAAACTGGTAATAGTGCTTCTGCCGGAACGGTTAATGCAACAGCAACATTTACGATTGATTTAAAGATATTAAGATATCGATAAGATAGGGTGATTATTTAATTTGTTTGCGTTTTATATATTTATTTCTACAATAAATTAGAATATTAATTTCATTAAACAGTAATATTTTATTTTTACTAGCATTAATAATTTTTATCATTAATAATATTTTTAATCTGTTGACAATAAATTACATATTAATAGTTAACAATTGTGTTGTTAGCTTTGTCACAAAAAAATAGCTCTTTTTTTATTTATAACCACTCATTGGATTTATTTAACCGTTTAATATTTTATTTGACCGTTTACTTAGAATAAAATCAACCACTACCTCTTCCGATTTATTATATTGAGTATGACAAAGGAGATTTTTAACTGTCATGAATTAAAAAATAAATGCTAAAAAGAATAAATAAAAATTATTCTCATTTGACATATTTATTTCACCTAGGAAGAGCTTCTTAAATGAATAAGAATAATATATTAAGACATATCCCTTGGCTCATATTAGGGATCATTGGTGCTATTTGTTTAGGTGTCGTTGCCCTTAGATGTGGAGAACATATTAGTGCTTTATGGATCATTGTTGCTTCCCTTGCCGTTTATTTAATTTCATATCGTCATTACAGTTTGTATATTGCCAAAAAAGTATTACAGCTTGACCCAACTCGCTCAACACCCGCAGTTCTTAATAATGATGGATTAAATTATGTGCCAACCAATCGCAATGTTTTATTTTGCCATCATTTTGCCGCCATTGCCGGCGCTGGCCCATTAGTAGAGTAGGGCCCGTATTGGCGGGCACAGGTTGGCTATTTGCCGGTACACTTTGGCTGTTAGCAGGGGTAGTGCTTGCCGGTGCTGTACAGGATTTTATGGTGCTATTTATTTCATCGCGTCGCAATGCGATTTCTTTGGGTGAAATTGTAAAAAAAGAGATGGGCGTGGTGCCAGGTTCAATTGCATTATTCGGCTGCTTTTTGATTATGATTAGCATATTAGCAGTATTGGCATTAATTGTAGTAAAAGCATTGGCCGAAAGTTCATGGGGAGTGTTTACCGTTTGTTCAACAGTACCGATTGCGCTTTTTATGGGTATTTACATGCACTATATTCGGCTCGGTTATGTTGCAGAAGTTTCGATTATCGGTGTTATTCTGCTAATTGCGGCTATTTGGTTTGGTGGTGTGATTGCTCATGATCCTTATTGGGGACCAGCGTTAACCTTTAAAGATACCACCATTACTTATGTCTTAATTGGTTATGCTTTTATTTCAGCGTTATTGCCAGTGTGGTTGATTTTAGCACCACGAGATTATTTGGCGACCTTTTTGAAAATAGGTGTCATTGTTGGTTTAGCAATCGGTATTATTATTCTCAATCCAGATTTAAAAATGCCAGCGGTAACCCAATTTGTTGATGGAACGGGGCCGGTTTGGAAAAGGACATTATTTCCTTTTTATTTATTACTATTGCTTACCGTGCCGTGTCTGGTTTTCATGCTTTAATTGCTTCGGGAACAACGCCTAAATTATTAGCCAATGAAACCGATGCCCGTTACATCGGTTATGGCGCTATGTTGATGGAATCATTTGTGGCTATCATGGCACTAGTTGCTGCCTCTATCATTGAACCTGGCCTCTATTTTGCCATGAATACTCCACCGGCAGTGTTAGGTTTTACTATGCTATGCCTAATTTGCCTGAATTAAGCGGCTCCGATGCAGCTATGATTATGGCGGAATTGAAAGCAGTTACAGTACATGCTGCAGCAACAGTCAGCTCTTGGAGATTTATTATTTCGCCAGCGGAAATCTTACAAACGGCTAAAGATATCGGTGAACCTTCTATTTTGAATCGTGCCGGTGGTGCGCCTACACTTGCGGTAGGTATTTCTTATGTGTTCCAGCAGATTATTCCTGCCACTGATATGGGATTTTTGTATCACTTTGGTATTCTTTTTGAAGCTTTATTTATTTTGACTGCTTTGGATACTGGCACACGTTCTGGTCGATTCATGTTACAAGATCTTTTGGCTAATTTTATTCCTGTATTGAAAAAAATAAATTTATTAATTGCTGGCTTTATTGCTACTGCTGCTTGTGTTGGTTTATGGGGCTACCTACTTTATCAAGGGGTTGTTGACCCGTTAGGCGGGGTTAAAAGTTTATGGCCATTATTTGGTATCTCTAATCAAATGTTGGCGGCCGTTGCGTTAGTATTAAGTAGCGTTATTTTGATTAAAATGAAGCGCACTAAGTATATTTGGGTAACGCTTGTCCCAGCAATATGGTTATTAATATGTACGACATGGGCGTTAGGTTTGAAGTTATTTAGCTCTGATCCTCAGCTGGAAGGGTTTATCTATTTGGCTCATTCATATCAAGACAAAATAGCAACGGCAACTGCGGTAACAACGGCTCAAAAACTGTCTGATATGCATCATATTGTGATCAATAACTACACCAATGCAGGATTAAATATTTTATTCTTATTAGTGGTGTATAGCATTATATTCTATGGACTTAAAATAGCGATAAAAGCCTGGAGAACAGATAAACGTTCAGATATTGAAACACCATATGTTGCTGTAGCTGAAAGTGATATTAAAATTTCCTACTCACATTAATTAATATTAAATCCATTGTTCCCCACAAAGTAGGTTATAAGCTTAGGTGGGGTATTTTTGAGATAATAAATATGTTTAATAATCTTGGACAAGCAGGTAAATATTTGGGTCAGGCGGCACTTATGCTAATCGGTATTCCTGACTATGATAATTATGTTCAGCATATGCGTAATACTCATCCTGAGCAATTTATCATGAATTATGAAGAATTTTTTCGGCAACGTCAGGCAGCACGCTATGCTAGTAGTGATAACGGCGGTTTTCGCTGTTGCTAGTCATTATTCAAAGGATGTGATAACTGAGGCTTAGCATGACATCAATACCAGTAATAATATTGACCGGCTTTCTGGGAGCAGGCAAAACAACATTGCTTCGTCATATTCTCAATGCAGAACATGGCTATAAAATTGCAGTTATTGAAAATGAATTTGGAGCAGAGTCGATTGGGATCGTGAATGGCAAGATGGCGAGGCGTGTCAAGGGGTAATGGTTTTTATTGGTTTACATTTACCTGAAGAGGAAATTCGGCAACAATTTGCATTATTAACCGAACGCGTTAACTGATCAGTTATTTTGGGCTACCTTCGTTACTTAAAGACAACAAAGGTAACAATAATATTAGATATCGAGCCGCTTGGTTTGCCAACTCTTAGAGCGCCAACGCCAGGCATTAGCTAAACCTCGTAGCCATTCATCACATAGAAATCCAAGCCATATTCCTAATAATCCCATTTCCATTTTTAAACCTAAAAAATAGCTGATTGGCAGCGCAATACCCCACATAGAAATAAGTGCGGTGCAAAAGGGAAAGTGGGCATCGCCAGCAGCACGTAAGGCATTCACCATGACAATATTTAGTGTTCTACCAGGCTCGAGAAAAACAGAGAGTAAGAACAGCGGAAGTAATAATTTTATAATATTGTGATCTTCAGTAATTGCATCCAATAGAGGTATACGAAATAACCAGAAGCAAAATACAATAGCAATGGTAATAAAAAATCCCCATTTTAAGCTTTTCAAACCTCGTTGGTATGCATCTTCAAAACGCTTGGCGCCGACTAAATGACCCACCATGATTTCATTACCAATACTAAGAGAAATACCAAATAACATAATAAATAGTGAAAGTTGGAAATAGAGGGTTTGAGCAGCAAGAGAAGTTTCTCCCATTAAACCGATTAAAGCAGAAGCAACCATATAGTGTAAAATCCAGACTAAATTTTCGCCTGCAGAAGGAAGTCCGATATGTAATATTTCATTCAAGGTATTTTTTGACCAGTGTAACAGTAAAGAGGGTACAAATTTGATCCTTAGTCCACCGAATAATAGGAAGAAAAGTAATATTATAGCGACTATACGACCGATTACTGTAGACCAAGCAACGCCAGTTAAGCCATATTGTGGTAAACTAAAAAAACCATATAAAACGATCATATTACCGAGGATGGTGATCAGATTGGTAATAAATGTTACCCACATTGCCGGTTGTGATTTGCCATAAACACGTAAGCAAGCCGCTAATATGATTGAAATTGCTTCTGGTATTAAACATAAACCAAGAATATGTAAGTAAGCGTAACCATAATCCAGCAAATGTGCTGGTGTATTCATGATACCAAGCATCTTATAGCCAAAGAGTAGAATTATGGCGGCATTGATAAAGCCTAATAGGAAATTAAAAGCAATTGAGATATGAATGGCATGACTAGCCTTTTCTTTTTTACCTGCCCCTAAATATTGGGCGATAACAACGCTGCATCCGACACTGATAAAGTTAAATATAGTGATAAAAAGATCAAAAACTTGGTTGCCTACTCCCATTGCGGCTAGATAAGCTGTGGAGACGTGACTAACCATGTAAGTATTGATAAGTAATGT
This sequence comes from Arsenophonus endosymbiont of Aleurodicus floccissimus, assembly GCF_900343025.1. Taxonomy (GTDB): domain Bacteria; phylum Pseudomonadota; class Gammaproteobacteria; order Enterobacterales; family Enterobacteriaceae; genus Arsenophonus. The sequence continues at coordinate 50,393 of NZ_OUND01000005.1, forward strand.
CGCAAAGTGTAGCAGAACATCAATAAAGATGGGCCAACTTAGCGAGTAGAGTGAACACTTGGTAACATCAGATGAATGCATTATGCACCTTTTTAAATATACAATAAGGTTTTTGGCAAAATAGACCAAAAACAGTTAAATATTTTACACATTTTATTTTTGTATGATAGATGATATAACTATTTATTATATATCGGTGTTTTTTATTTAAATTTTATTAGTTAGATTAAATAGAATGCTTAAGAATTTTCTTTATTTTATGATTTACTGTTTTGTGTTAAAGTGATGATATTAATATTAACAAATTTATCATAACTTATGATTAACCATCATTAATTTGTTGAAAGAGTCCATTTTATAGGCTGGGTATTAATTAAATAATAATTAATAAAAATAAGCCTGTGGTATTTACCACAGGCTCCTGGCGTTAGCGATCAAAAGTTTGGTTGATTTTACAACCTAAAATGGATTAAAAATTATTTTCGTTTTATCGTTTTAAATATTTTTGTAGTTTCAGTAATGGCAGTTTCTGCCGGGAAACGTTCCATAGAACTTGTGCCATAAAAACCATGGCAATCAGGGCAATTTTGTAAAATATATTTTGCATCTTCAGGTGTTGCAATAGGACCACCATGGCAAAGTACAATAATATCTTTACGAACAGACTTTGCTGCTGCTGCCCAATCGTTAGTCAGTTTTACGCAATCCTCTAATGTGTGAGTTGTTTTGGCACCAATATCACCACCTGTTGTTAATCCCATATGCGTGACGATAATATAAGCGCCAGCTTCTGTCATGTTTTTAGCATCTATGGGGCACTAAAAACGTAAGGCGTTGTTAATAAATCTTTTTCATGGGCTTGACGAATCAAATCAACTTCTAACGCATATCCCATGCCTATTTCTTCAAGGTTAGCTCGGAAATTATCATCGATCAAACCAACCGTAGGAAAATTTTGTATACCGGCAAATCCCATTATTTTTAAAGAGTCAAGATAGGTATCAAATTGGCAAAATGGGTCGGTACCATTAACACCCGCTAATACCGGAGTATTTTTTACGCCGGTTCAATCCGTTTACGCCATTTCCATAATAATATTGTTGGCGTTACCATAAGCAAGTAAACCCGCCAATGAACCGCTACCAGCCATGCGATAGCGGCCAGAGTTATAAATAACAATCAGATCAATCCCTCCTTTTTTTCACATTGCGCTGATAAACCTGTGCCGGCACCGCCACCGATAATCGGTTGACCATGTGAGATCATCATTTGGAATTTTGCTAATAATGATGCGCGTGTTTGTTTCATTTTCATAACTCCAAATTAATTCATTAGTTCTTGGTGCAATTCTATCACTTGATGACCAAATTCTGCTAAATTGATATGGTAAGGAGTGATTATCAGTTTTCTGTTAGCTATATGGTTTGGTAGTTTAATTTAAATGCATCAATGAAGGCCTGGTTGGCTTGTGGTGACCAAAAAACGCCATCTTCAATATCTAAGGCGGAAAATCCCCCGGTTGGAATAATAAAAGTAACATCGCCTTGACATTTATTGAGCTTTTGCGCAATCCAGAACCCCATCTGATAATTTTCCTCGGCTGCGGTACGCATTAATGTAACTTGGCTATTATGATGATAAAAATGACGATCTTTATATTTATCAGGGATGGTTATTGGACAACCAAAGTTAACCATATCTAATGCACCGCAAGAGATGATACAGGGTGTTTGGGTACGCATGATGGCACCAAAGCGATCATCATCACAGGCAAGTATGTCGTCAAAAAGGTAATCAAAAACTTCAGTAGTTGTTATATCAAGCACGCAATCTAATAATTGGCTATCAACCAGTTTTTCCATTGCTTTGCCACCACTTCCGGTAGCATGAAACACTAAACAGTCATAATGGTTATCTAATTTTTTGGTTAAATGTTGGACACAGGGCGTTGTTACCCCAAACATAGTTAGCGCCAGTGTTGGTTTATTTTTGTTTTCATTTTCATCAGCAGAATTGAAAAGTACCGCGCCTGCAATTTGCGCAGCGGCATTTCTTGAAATTTTACGGGGGATAGTATTCAGGCCAGAAATATCTGTAACTGAGTACATTATGAGATATCACTGGCGCCGATATGGCCTGAAACATCACCAGATGCCATCGTCGAGAGCATTAACTTTGGAATACCGATGGCAAGAGATTGCATTGCAGGTGTAATAAGTGCTGTTCCACCTGAACCACCTAATCCAAGAATAGCTAAAACATTTTTTTGTTGTGAGAGATATTTCTCAAATGCGATTGCCATAGCTGCGATAGCTTTTCCTCTATCTTGGCTAAAGATAACCTCTCTTCCTAAAGGATGATAGCTGGCAATAGTTTCAGCACTAATATCCGCTTTATTATTCAAATTGTTAGGATTAGTACTTAAATCAACAATATTTACCGCTAAGCCAGTTTTTTTATAAGTTGACTAACATAAAAAATTTCGATTGCCTTGGTATCGAGTGTTGCGGCAATGTAAATATAACTTCGATGTTCCTTCATCATAAATCTTTGATTGTTTGCTGACTTGGATGGGAGTATTATAGGGGCAAAAAAAGTAAGCTATCATTTATGCTTTTTATAAATTGAGATATTAGTCTCGATTTATTTTTAGTTCTTTAGCGTTATATTGTTTTTTTATACAGTAAATTCTAATTATAAAAGTTATCGTAAAGGTGGTGTTTAAATCCATTTTGGTTAGTAATAAAGGATAAATTTTATGACGTCAATTGATTTTACTTCACAATATACTGGCACCAGGAAACGAACTTTTAACCGATTAATTTCTACCGCATTGAGCTTGTTTGAAGACGGAAAATTGCCTTCTGTTTCTGAAGTTGCCTCGCATGCTGATGTTTCGAGAGCGACAGCGTATTGTTATTTTCCAACTCATAGTGATCTAGTTTCTGCCATTGTGAGTGAAAGCTTGGGCCCTATTTTAACTTGGTTGCCTGATAGCCAAAAAACTGAAGATCGGCTCCAATAATTATTGTTATTGCCTATCCGAGGATGTTTCAATATGAAGGGGCGCTTTAAGGCTGCATTACAAGTTTCTTTGCAGCAATGGGCGGCAGCTCGCTCATCAACAATCAATGAAGAAAAACGGTTAGTTCGGGGACATCGGAAAGATATTTTGGCGATGATAGTTGAACCTATGAAGGATGATTTTTCCCCAGAAATTATTGAGAAAGTGAAAAGATCGTTTTCCTTTATTTATGGTTCTGAAGTCTTTTTGGTAATGAAAGATATCTGGAATATGGCCAATGCGGAGGTAATAAAAATTAACCAATGGATAGCAACAGCGATTTATAATCAAGCCATAAAAGATAATGAAAAAAACCAATAGGTCTGTTTGTTAGCTAGTAATCTTCATTTAGTGTGTCAGGAGTGGAGTTGTTAAAGTAAAAAATCGATATCAACACTGAATGGAAGCCATATGATTAGTGGATAAGATATCTAATCTCGATCCACTAATCGTTATAAATTATAGTTCTGGCAGATTACGGCCGTAATAAATTTCTTGCATCTCTTTTTTTAACAGATAAGTAATCTGTTTTTTTTTTTCTCAACAGCCAGCTGTTCTGCGGTTGTATTAAACAAATAGTTATTAAGATTAAGCTCAAAGTTTTTTAGCATCATTTTAGTATGGAAAAGATTTTCCTGATAGAGGTTAACATCTATCATATAGTACTGAGACTGAAATTCTTCTGGCATATAATTTTGGATGGAATTTATTTCGTGATCAATATAGAGTTTGATGCCATTAACATCGCGCGTAAAATCACGAACACGATAATCAATAGTAACAATATCTGATTCAAGTTGATGAATAAGATAGTTAAGAGTTTTTAATGGCGAAATTACGCCACAAGTGGAAACTTCGATATCCGCTCTAAAAGTGCATATACCATCCTCTGGATGGCTTTCTGGGTAAGTGTGAACACAATATGACTTTTATCCAGATGAGCAACAATAGAATCGGGTAATGGTCCAGGATTTTCAGTGTTATCTACATCTTTTGGATTTGTTGAATTTGCACTGATCAAAATGGTAACGCTGGCACCTTGAAGCTTATCATAATCCTGACGGGCAATATTCGAGATATTGGCGTCAATAATAGAGCAGGTTTCGGTAAGGATTTCAGTCAAGCGTGTTGCATTATATTGTTCATCAATATAATGCCAAATAACTATGGCGATCTGCTGCTGTTTTGGCATAACAGATATCATATATACAGAAACTTAGGCTTTTAGTTAAATTGTTAAAGCCATGTAATTTCAATTTTTGCAATTTATTTCACCACCTCCTATTGAGTAAAACTAAACTTTTTTAGCGAGTAAATCCAGTAAGTACCGTGGTAAAGCGAAGCTGGCTAGATACAGTGCTGGTGTAATAGCGACAAATAATTTCTGCTTTTTTAAAACGATTTTCCAATATTTGCAAGGTTATTTGACGTAATTTTGCTGTTTGGCTTGCCCAGGCAAAGGTCATCATACCCCCATAGTAAGACGGTATAGCGGCTTGATAAAAGCTGCAATCATTAAAGTAATTAGATAGTTTTTTATAACTATTAATCACTTTATCTTGTTGCAAGAAACAAACATCATTTTGTGCAACAAAAATGCCATTTTCATTCAGGCAGTTGACACAAATTTGAGGTAAATAAGCCTTCTCCTGGTCCGATAGGATCGGTGCAATCAGAAATGATAAGGTCAAATTTTGCTGGGTTGTTTTAACGAAATTGACGCATTATCAATGACTAATTTAAAATGCGGATCATTATAAGCGGCTGCATTATGATTGGGTAGATATTGGCGACAAAATTCCACTACACCCGCATCAATTTCTACCATAGTGATGTTTTCTAAATATTGATGGCGACATACTTCACGTAGCATTCCTCCATCACCCCCGCCAATTATTAGTACTTTTTAGCGCAGCCATGGGCAAATAGAGGGACATGAGTCATCATTTAGTGATATACAAATTCATCCTGTTCAGTTGTTTGTACTACGCCATCAAGAGCCATAATCCGGGCCCCATCTCAGCATTTTCAAAAATAATCAGATTTTGGTAAGCTGTTTTATTATGGTACAGTATATTATCGATAGTAAAATATTGACCATACATTATGGTGGAGTATTTCGAGCCAAATTTCTTTTTTTGACATACTTGTCTTCTAACAGAATTAAAAAAGCGTAGCTAATAATTTGTTTCGTTTCAATGGTCAGCGGTCAGCTAGAAATTTCTTATCTAAATGGACGAAAGAAAGTATTTATTTTACATAGGCAAATAGTGCTAAAGCGTCATTGGCAAGCACCCGGCATTTCTTTTTACGAGGGATAGGGATTTTTTTTAAGTCATCATAACTCTCTTCATTTAATTTTGCCATGGCACTTTTGTCGTAATTACTTATATCCCAATGATTACTCTGGGCAAAATAGAAGATTGCTCTTTCAATTTCGTGATCAGGAATTTGTGAGTAACCACAATCATGCTTTAAAAATATATAAACAGCTGTTAAATCAGCTAGATTTTCTGTTTCATTTATTGATAGGGCAAATGCTTTGGTTGAAAAAACAAACCAAAAAAGCAGAGTTATATGTGAAATAAAAATAATTTTACGCATTCAGTTATTTGTATAATTTAAATATCAATTTATTCTATTAATAGTTATAGCACTATTATGTATACTTTTTTTTAGCAAAACTAGATAAATATATTGTCATAGTAGATAAAAAATATTGGCTTGACTTTCTCCAGAAGTGGAACCTCTATATTTTAGTGAAATTATCTATTTTCTACCATTTCACTTCTATACCTTATCTTATTAGGGGCTAATAATAAAGGAGCAAGCTATATTGCGTCGGGATTTTATGAAACTGGCAGCGGCAATAGGTTCAGTAAGCTTATTACCAACCTAGAGTCGCGCTGCATTGTCTGCAACTCAATATCCTTCTTTACCTATTCCACTATTATTATGGCCGGATAATTATGGCAAAATTAAGATCCTGGTTACGCAAGGTAAAACGCAATTTTTACCAGCAAAATCAGCGCTAACATGGGGTTATAATGGATCGTTATTAGGACCAACTATTAAGCTTAAATCAGGCCAGCGTGTCACTATTGATATTGATAATCAGTTATCCGAGGCTACCGCATTGCATTGGCACGGACTAAAGATCCCCGGCGAGGTTGATGGTGGCCCTCATTCGATAATTAAACCAAATTCGGTGAGGAGGGTTAATTTTATGGTTAACCAATCCGAGGCAACTTGTTGGTTTCATCCGCATCCTCATGGCAAAACGGGTTATCAAGTTGCCATGGGGTTGGAGGGTTTAGTATTAATTGAGGATGAGAATAGCCAATCACTCAAATTGCCAAATCAATGGGGCATTAATGATATTCCGGTCATTTTGCAGGATAAACGTTTAAATAGCACAGGGCAGATAGATTATCAGCTTGATGTAATGAGTGCCGCTGTTGGCTGGTTTGGTAATACTATGTTGACTAATGGCGTTGTATTACCCAGACATACAGCACCTAAGGGTTGGTTACGTTTACGTTTTCTTAATGGTTGTAATGCCAGAAGTTTAAATCTGGCAACCAGTGATGGACGTAAAATATATGTTATTGTTAGTGATGGTGGATTGTTAAATGAACCTGTTGCAGTCGATCAATTACCGATGATAAGTGCCGAACGCTTTGAGGTACTGATAGATGCCTCGAATGGTAAAGCGTTTGATATTGTTACATTGCCCGTCAAACAAATGGCTATGACAATTGCACCTTTTGATCAGCCGCTAGCCTTGTTGCATATTGAGCCTGGATTGAATGCGAGAGCGACTTTCTTACCTGATAGCTTAGCTTCTATTGCCTTATTGCCTGATTTGGCTGGTATTAAACAGCGTCAATTGCATTTAATGATGGATGCCCGTTTAGATATGCAAGGGATGATGGCGCTGAAAAAACAGTATGGTTAGCAGGTTTTGGCAGGTATGAATATGTATGGCCATCACAATATGATGAATAGCAACGGCAATCATTATATGCAGAATAGTCATCAGCAAGGCAAAGTCATGAATCAACCCCTCGATTTTCAGCATACAAACAGTATTAATGACCGACCTTTTTCAATGAATGAATTGACATTTAATGTCGTTATAGGTCAATATGAACGCTGGCTCATTTCCGGTCGGGGTGACATAATGTTACATCCTTTTCATATTCATGGAACCCAATTTCGGATCCTTAGCGAGAATTGTCAAGCTGTGGCTCCTCACCGACAAGGGTGGAAAGATACTGTACGAGTTGATGGCGATATCAGTGAGGTGCTAGTAAAATTTGATCATGTAGCAACATCCTTATATGGCACATTATCATTTATTAGAGCATGAAGATACAGGCATGATGGTCAGATTCTCTGTTAGCTAAGATATTAACTATTTTATTTATGTTGTTAATCAATATTGAGTGAGGCCATTTTATCGCGTCTTTATTGTCCTTATGTTAGAATCTATGGTTTTTATTTCCATGAATGCCTAAAGTTATGAAACAAATTGTAGAAGTCATGATCTCAGAAGCGGCGGTTAAACAACGTATTGATGAGATGGCAAAAGAGATTGTTAAACATTATAGATCATTGCAAGATGAGTTGGTGTTGGTTGGTCTTTTGAAAGGCTCTTTTATTTTTATGGCTGATTTATGTCGTAAAATTGATATCCCGCATGAAGTCGATTTTATGACAGTATCAAGTTATGGCAATCGGATGACTTCAACTCACGATGTGAAAATTATTAAGGATCTGGATGAAGATATTCGTGGCAAGCATGTTCTGATTGTTGAAGATATTATTGATTCTGGTAATACACTCAAGAAAGTCCGTGAAATTCTAAAATTACGTGACCCTAAATCTGTCGCTACTTGTACGTTATTAGACAAACCTTTTCGACGTGAAGTAGAGGTTCCTGTTGAATGGATTGGTTATGCTATTCAAGAAGAATTTGTTGTTGGTTATGGTATTGACTATGCGCAGCAATATCGACATTTACCCTATATCGGGCATGTTATTTTACTAGACGATTAAACGGTAGTGTTATTTATTAGCTGAAAAAATCGAACGTTAGTTCGATTTTTTGCGGTGTTTATTTTTGCTGGTTTAATTTAGCAATAGCTTGTCGATAAGTGAGTTCAAGTTGTTCACGGCTATTAGCGCTAACATCAAGATCATTGATGTATGCCATTATTTATACCATAGACCCAGCCATGAATGATGACGTTTTGGCTGCGTCGCCAGGCCGGTTGTATTATTGTTGGTAATGACCAAGATTATAAACTTGCTCGATGACATTGAGTTCACATAAACGATTTGCCCGTTCTTGCGGAGCTAGTTCACCTAAAATTGAGCTATGTTTAAACAAGATATCACGCACATGCAATAGCCAGTTATTAATTAGGCCCTGTTCAGTATTATCAATTGTAGCTTCAATACCACCACAACCATAGTGACCACAAATGATAATGTGTTCAACGTTTAGTACGTCAACAGCATATTGGATAACAGATAGGTAATTTAAATCAGTATGTATCACCAAATTGGCGACATGGCGACATTGCAATGGACAAATAGATCGCCTGGTGCTGCTTTAATTAATTTTTCGGCCGGCACCCCAGCTGTCAAAGCAGCCTATCCACAGAAAATGTGGATTTTGAAATTTTGCTAATTCTTTAAAAAAAGAGGTATTTTCTTTGGTTACCGATTCTAACCACTGTAGATTGTTTTCAAACAGTTGTTTAATTTTTTTCATCGTAATTCACGTGGATTAGTTATGTTTAACTGCGATAATAATCATATACAAGATCAATTTATTTTTTAATATTTACTAGCTGTTAGTTATAGTTTAATTGAAAAGGATTGCTAATGGTGTAATTTATTATCATGTATGGAATAAAAATAGATAAGAAAGGTTTTTTATGACTTATGCTTTAGAACTGCTTCAGCTTACAAAAACCTATCCTGGTGGTGTGAAAGCATTAACCGGCATTGATTTACAGGTTGAGGTAGGCGATTTTTATGCCTTACTAGGACCTAATGGTGCTGGTAAGTCAACTACAATTGGTATTATCAGTTCATTAGTCAATAAAACGAGCGGTAAAGTGAGAGTGTTTGGCTATGATCTTGATAAAGACGTGGTGAATGTTAAGAGTCAATTGGGACTAGTGCCACAAGAGTTTAATTTTAATCCGTTTGAAACGGTATTACAGATAGTGCTGAATCAAGCAGGTTATTATGGGGTTCCGCGTTCGTTAGCCTTGTCTCGAGCAGAAATGTATCTTTCTCAATTGGCTTTGTGGAATAAACGTAATGAGCCTGCGCGAGATCTCTCCGGTGGCATGAAACGACGTTTAATGATTGCTCGCGCATTAATGCATCAACCAAAGTTATTAATTTTGGATGAACCAACCGCAGGGGTCGATATTGAGCTGCGCCGTTCGATGTGGAGTTTTTTAAAGACTTTAAACGCGCAAGGCACCACCATTATTTTAACGACCCATTATCTGGAAGAAGCGGAAATGTTATGTCGTAATATTGGTATTATTCAATATGGAGAATTGATTGAGAATACCAGTATGAAAAAACTACTTAATCAGTTGGAGTCAGAGACGTTTATTTTTGATATGGCGCCAAAAAGTCCTATTCCTAAATTAGATGGTTATAAATTCAGGCTGGTAGATACTTCAACACTAGAAGTTGATGTATTTCGAGATCAAGGCATGAATGGTTTATTTAACCAATTTTCTGAGCACGGAATACAGATAACCAGTATGCGTAATAAGGTAAATCGTTTGGAGGAATTATTTGTTGGTTTAATGAATAAATAGCATCCACTATCGATAAAGTAAGGGGAAAATAGATGACTCAGCTCTACTGGGTGGCGATGAAAACCATCTGGATTAAAGAAATAACACGTTTTGCGCGTATTTGGGTACAAACTTTACTACCACCAGTGATCACTATGTCGCTCTATTTTATTATCTTTGGTAGTTTAATTGGTTCAAGAATTGGCAATATGGATGGCGTTAATTACATGCAGTTTATTGTTCCTGGCTTGATTATGATGTCAGTGATCACTAACGCTTATGCTAATGTTTGCTCTTCTTTTTTTGGTGCAAAATTCCAAAAAAGCATTGAAGAATTGCTGGTTTCTCCAGTTCCCACCCATATTGTGATAATTGGTTTTGTTGGCGGTGGAGTTGTTAGAGGGGTATTGGTTGGTCTTTTGGTCACCTTGGTTTCGCTCTTTTTTGTCCCATTACATATTTATTCATTATGGGTGGTAATTATTACTGTATTAATGATAGCAATTTTATTTTCATTAGCTGGATTGGTGAACGCGATATTTGCCAAAACATTTGATGATATTAGCATTATTCCTACCTTTGTCTTAACACCATTAACGTATTTAGGTGGTGTTTTTTATTCTTTGTCACTTTTGCCTGAATTTTGGCAAATGGTATCTAAGCTTAATCCGATTGTCTATATGATCAGCGGGTTACGTTATGGATTTCTTGGCATTAGCGATGTTGAATTATCTATTACCTTATCAGTATTAGTGATTTTCATTGTTATCTTATATACCATAACTTGGTACTTAATTGAAAAAGGACGAGGATTAAGAACGTAATCACTAGTGCACAGTGCGATAAATATATAAGGAATTGAGCTATTTTTTAGCGCTTCTGCTGAATTTTCTTTATGTTGCTGTTATGGTTTTTGTTTTTTCTGATAATGTTGCTTAGTTTTATAGATAATGGTAAAAGTTTATAATGGCGTGTCGTGTGGCAGGCGTAAATAAAAATAATAAAAAAATTCAGCTTAATTTTAAGGTGTTGGAACCGATAGTAGTTTATCTATTTCTATAGTAATTTGTTTTCTATTATAATTTGAATTTAATTTTTTAACTGTAAAAAGTTTATAAACGTCGATTATTTGTTTTATTTTAAAAACTATCTATTTTTTTATTTTATGCTGTTAATTTTTTTACTGTAAGCTGGTGAATATTTTAAATTATTACACTAACATAAGTTAAGTCCAACTCTTTTTTAGCAACGGTATAGTATAATGGCAACCATTAATACCTTTGCTATTACCAGATGTTAATTATTTTTCTCGAAAATTTTTTCATTTAAATCTCATTTTAGTTACCTATTCATTTTTTCTGACAATATTAGTTGCATACAATTAATAGTTTATTACCTACGGTTGTTGGTTACTAATCGTGTTCAATTTTAAAATGGAAGTTTATTTTTTAAGTTATGCAGTGTTTAATTTACGGTAACAATTTCATTATTAATGAAATTTTATTATTAAATATTACGATCGATATATAGCTTGCCCATAGCCAATTGAATCATTGGCTAAATTACCATAAAATCATCTCATTTTTAGCAACCTGCTGCAATCTATCACTGAGTAATTCACCATCCGGAAAGCGTAGCTGAGGGGCAATTTCTGCTAAGGGATAAAGCACAAATTCTCGTTCTTTAAGGCCATAATGAGGGATAGTTAACTGCGTTGTCTGAATAACCTGTTGGCCATATAATATAATATCCAAATCAAGAGTTCTTGGCCCCCAACGATCGGCTTTACGCACTCTACCATGCATTAATTCAATCGATTGGGTATGTCCAAGTAGGGTTTCTGGCAATAACTCAGTATCTAACGCGATAACGGCATTGAGATAGTCAGGTTGATCTTGTGGCCCCATAGGTTTAGAGCGATAGAAAGAAGAAACGGCAATTGGTTTGGTATTCGGTAATTGCTGCAATTCTCTAATGGCACTTTGTACTTGTTGTAAGGGGTCATCTAGATTGCTGGCAATGGCGATATAAACACGTTGCATATTTAATTAACTCTGTTGTGTTTTATCGGTTTACAGTTGGTGTGATTTCGACGACGTGTCCAGTTACGACGATGAGTCGGTATATTTCCTAGCTCTGAGATCATTTCATGCTGTAGGTTGTTATTGGCTTGTTGAAACTCAGCCCACCAATGAGCCAGTTCTTCTAATTCACGTCGTTGTTCCACGTTGGCTCGTAGCTCCAGGAGATCAAACGCTGCGCGAAATTTTGGATGTTCAAGTAGCTTATCTGCTTTTTTCCCTTGGCGCCGTGGTAGTCGTAATTGTAGCTGCCAGATATCGCGCATTGTTGAAGTAAGCCGTTTAGGGATAGCGATAGAACGGTATTGTTCATCGAGGATATCATTCATTGCGATCGCGAAAGCTTCGTAATAGGGTAAGCCACTTTCCTGAGAAAGCCTTTCGGCATGTTCTACCAGTGGATACCATAACATGGTAGAAAATAAGAATGCAGGATTAACGCGTTTATTATTTTTTATTCGATAATCAGTATTTTGCAGCACCTGATTAATGATAAGTTCCATCGGTGAATCATCATTGGCGGTGAAGTGTCGTTCAACTAACGGAAACAATGATTGAAAGAGACTATAACGCCTTAGTTGTTGATAGGTTTGATAACCTTGACCAGTCTGAAGTAATTTGAGCGACTCTTCAAATAGACGTGCAGAAGGAATGTCTTTTAATAAAAATGCCAGTTGTGGAATAGGCTTGGCAGTTTCAACATCAATTTGCATATTCAGTTTGCAGGCAAATCGAATAGCGCGTAGCATCCTAACGGGATCTTCTCGATAACGAATTTTTGGATCACCTATTAAACGAATAGTGCCGTTTTTTAGATCCTCAAATCCACCAACATAATCGCGTAGGGTAAAATCGTTAATTCGGTAATAAAGGCTATTGATGGTAAAGTCGCGTCGAATGGCATCGTCTTCAATGTTACCAAAAATATTATCTCGCAGTAACATACCACTTTGTGCCTGGTGAGCCATATCTTTATTATTAGTATCAGTTTGTTCATGAGAACCACGAAAAGTAGCAACTTCGATGATTTCATAACCAAACATGATATGCGCTAAACGAAAACGGCGTCCGACTAAACGACAATTACGAAATAATTTGCGAATTTGTTCAGGTGTCGCATTTGTAGTAACGTCAAAGTCTTTAGGTTTTTTACCTAATAGTAAATCTCTGACGCTACCACCGACCAGATAGGCTTCATAGCCAGCATTATTTAGACGATAAAGCACTTTCAGTGCATTGTCACTGATGTCTCTTCGCGAAATAGGATGCTTATCGCGCGGAACTATGGATATTGAAGTATTTATAGCAGAATCGGGTGTAAATTTATCTGCTAATTGAGCACTTTTAATGGTTTTTGTACTCCGATATCTTTTTGTTAGTAAAGCTTTTACCTTAGTTTTGGACTTTGTATCAGTCGCAGAACTATCATAAGATTTCTGTTTATTTCGATTGTTTTTTTCTTCTCGTATCAATAAATTACGACAGAAATTGGCTACCCGGGTAAAAATAATACACCTCGATATCTAATGCGATTTTAGTTAAAAAAATAAATACTAATAATTAATCATATCTTATAGGATTTTTTTTGAGAATGCCTAAGTAGGATAAAAATTACTAATTAATCATAATAGGTAACAATTCTCCCGCCTGGTTGAATGCTATCTAATTGCCAATTTTGCACAGCCTGACTAAGTAATTGTTCAGTACTAAGGTCTTGCCAATTAATAATAGTTGTTTGTGATAAAAAATTTAGAGCGTCAACTAAAATAGGCCTTGGATCATTCATTGGCAGCGGCGGGTATGATTTTGTTTAGAAAGTTTATTATGAGAACGATTTAATACTAGTGGTAAATACACATAATCGGGTTGCGGAAAAGCCAGATAGCGATAGAGAGAAATTTGTCTAACGGTTGGCGCAATGAGATCTGCACCACGAACAACTTCGGTAATACCTTGGTCATGATCGTCAATAACGACAACAAGATTATAAGCAAATAAATTATCTTTTCGAACAATAATGAAATCTTCTTCTGCCAAAGAGCAAGGCGCTACATAATCACCTTGTAATTGATCATAAAAATCATACACCGGTTTTGACTGTATTATTCTCAAAGCTGCGGCAGAACAAGATAAACCAAGATTGCGACAATGAGCGTCGTAATAACCACCAATAGTATTAATACGTTGGCGGGTACAGCTACAGTAATAGCAGCCATGGTACTGCTTTAGCTGAGTTAAAATGTCACAGTAAATATCATGGCGTTGTGATTGATAGATTATTTTACCATCCCAATGTAAGCCATAATGGTCTAATGTTTTTAAAATGCGAGAAGCAGCACCCGGCACTTCTCTAGTGGTATCGATGTCATCGATCCTAACATACCACTTTCCTTGCTTTTTTTTAGCTTGTAGGTAGCTACCAAGCGTAGTAACTAACGAGCCAAAAGGGAGATCACCTGTGGGTGACGGAGCAAAGCGTCCAATATAAGGTGGAATGCTAGTAATTATTGAATTACTCATTTATTTCAAAAGGATACGGTACACTTTTGTGTACCGTATTTTTATGGTGTAAGATGATTGGCTAACCCGCCATCTGTTTTTCACGCATTTCAGCTAATGTTTTGCAATCAATGCATAAATCAGCTGTTGGACGAGCTTCTAAGCGGCGGATACCAATTTCAATCCCACAGCTTTCACAATAACCAAAATCTTCATCATCAACTTTTTTTAACGTCTTCTCGATTTTTTTAATCAATTTACGTTCGCGATCGCGATTACGTAACTCAAGGCTAAATTCCTCTTCCTGTACCGCTCTATCAACGGGATCAGGGAAATTTGCCGCTTCATCCTGCATATGAGTTACAGTGCGGTCGACTTCATCTCTGAGTTGATTGCGCCATGTTTCGAGAATGCGCTTAAAATGTGCCAATTGGGCATCGTTCATGTACTCTTCGCCAGACTTTTCTTGGTAAGGATCTACCCCAGCGATGGCGAGAATGCTTAAGGACGAGGTTTTAGGTTTTTGCCCTTCTTGCATAATGCTTCTCCTACACACGCAATATTCAAAAGAAACCCTCAAGGGGGAAAAAATAAGGCCGCTATAAATAACAGAACACTCTAAACTTGGCAATGGTTCTTACAATTCGTTTTACTGTACCAGGGTGATGCGCGTGTTATCTGCCTTTATTTGTATGTAAAACGAATTTTGCCTAAAAGAATATAATAGCTTGGTTTATTGAATAAATGGTATTTTTTATCCATTGCTAGCCCTTTTTCTGATATTTTAATCTGATAGCAGAGTATTTCAATACCAACATTTGTTGCTTGCTGTAAGAGCGCAGCATATTGACAATCAATATGGCTTGCAACGGACATTTTCTTTATACCAGTATGAAGTACGGCAAAGAACAAAACTGCTCTTTCGCCTCGTTCGGCTATCAAGGATAGTTCACGTAAATGTTTTTGTCCTCTTATTGTAACAGCATCAGGAAAATAACCGATATTATTTTCTAGTAAGGTGACTGATTTTACTTCAATATAGCAATTAACTTGCTATTTTTTCTTTAGAAGGAGATCGATTCGACTATTTTCGTCGCCATATTTCACTTCCCGGCTAATGTTATCATAATCGGATAATTCCGGAATTTTATTTTCCGCTATAAATTGACTAATTAAATCATTTGCTCGATGTGTGTTAACACACATCCAATCGCCAGTTTGTGTTTGTGTCAATTCCCAGCTATGTGGATATTTTCGCTTAATATTATTAGATGTTGAGTACCAAACTGTGTCTCCGGGTGTTGTACAGCCTGTCATCGCACCTGTATTGGCGCAATGAATGGTTAGTAATTTACCTGCGGGTGTAATAACATCAGCAAGAAAACGTTTATAACGCTTTACTAATTGGGCTGATTCTAGTGGCGGGAACCAATACATTGCTAGCTACTCCGGTTGTGATAGACACGGCTAAAGGCAAAGCAATGCTACAATATTTGGCTCTAAAAGTTAATAATTGTTGCTTTTTCATATAAATTAATGGATAGAGATAGTCTTCATTTAATATGATAGTGGTAATAATGTTATCATCAGAATATAAAACTACTATTTAGCGTATATTTATTATTTAATTATGATAAAAACGCTATTTTAATGAGATATATGAAAGAAATATCTGTAAGTTATGATTAAACTGTTGGGCTAAAAATAAACTAATAGTAAATAAAGATTGATTTTATACCATGCATGACAAAGATAATTATGAACCTATTGGGCGCAGATCTAAGAAAAAGCCCACTGGTAAAAAGTCAAAATCTCATCAAAATAATCGGTTAGACAACTATGATTATGAGTATGAAGATCTTGATGACAACGAGGAAGAAGAACTAATGGCGAGTAAAGACAATAAGTCTCGGCCACCTAAGAATAGATGGCGTTGGTTTTGGTCGTTTGTCAAAATTGCCATAGTCTTGGCATTGTTAGTTGGTGTCTATGGTATCTATTTATATCAGAAAATCAGTGATCGTCTTGATGGTAAAGTTTGGGATCTACCAGCCACAGTTTATGGCCGAATGGTTAATCTCGAACCGGGGATGAATTACAGTAAAGAAGAGATGATTCGATTATTAGATGGGATACAATATCGCCAGGTAAATAAAATTACTTTACCTGGTGAGTATATTGTTAAAGATAACACAATAGAAATGTTACGCCGGCCATTTTCCTTTCCTGATCAAATAGAAGAACAGATTTTAGCTAAATTAAGTTTTGATCATGCTCGGCTTACCAATATTACTAATATGGAAAATGGGCGTTCGTTTGGTTTTTTTCGACTAGATCCTAAACTTATCACTATGATGCAATCGGCGAACAATGAGCAACGTTTAGTCTTGCCGAGAGCAGATTTTCCTGATTCTTTAGTCAAAATATTACTTGAAACTGAAGACCGACATTTTTATGAGCATGATGGGGTAAGTATTTATTCTATTGGGCGTGCGGTTATTGCTAATTTAATGGCCGGTAAGACCGTTCAGGGTGGCAGTACGCTAACTCAACAATTAGTTAAAAACTTATTTTTAAGTAACGAAAGAACGTTAATACGTAAAATCAATGAAGCTTATATGGCGATTTTAATGGATTCTCGCTATAGCAAAGAACGTATTCTTGAACTGTACTTAAATGAAGTTTATTTAGGACAAAGCGGCGATGACCAAATTCGGGGTTTTCCCCTTGCTAGCCTCTACTATTTTGGTCGTCCAATCGATGAGCTGAGTATTGATCAACAAGCGTTATTAGTCGGTATGGTGAAGGGAGCATCACTATATAACCCATGGCGTAACCCTAAATTAGCGCTAGAACGTCGCAATTTAGTGTTAAAGCTGTTGGAGACGCGCGAAACTATCGATCATGAAATGTATAATATATTGAGTGCTCGTCCTTTAGGCGTTAAACCCAGAAGCGGTGTTTTGATACCTCAACCCGCCTTTATGAAGCTCGTTCGACAAGAATTAGTTGAAAAATTGGGCGATAGAGTAAATAACCTTTCTGGAGCTAAAATCTTTACTACTTTAGATCCAGTCTCGCAGCAAGCGGCTGAAAATGCCGTCGAACAGGGGATAGCTGATTTACGTAAAACACGTAAGTTGCCTGATCTGGAAGGCGCAATGGTGATTGTTGACCGTATTAATGGTGAAGTTCGCGCTATGGTCGGTGGCTCACAACCACAATATTCTGGTTTTAACCGAGCGTTAAATGCTCGCCGCTCAATTGGTTCACTGGCTAAGCCGTCAACTTATCTCACCGCATTAAGTGAACCAGACCGTTTTCGTTTAAATACTTGGGTACTTGACGAGCCGATTAGCGTCAAATTTGATAATCAAATATGGGAACCGAGAAATTATGATCACCGTTTTCGGGGGCAGGTCATGTTGATTGATGCTTTGGCCAGCTCGCTGAATATTCCGACGGTAAATGTTGGCTTGAGTGTTGGCTTGGATCAGGTTAGTAAAGTATTAGTAAGTCTTGGTGTGCCAAGTGATGCGATAGAAAAAGTGCCAGCAATGTTATTAGGCGCCTTGAACTTAACGCCAATGGAAACGGCGCAAATGTTTCAAACCATTAGTGGCGGCGGCAATCGAGCTGCATTATCGGCATTACGCTCCGTGATTGATGGTGATGGCAATGAACTTTATCAAAGTTATCCATCTGCAGAGCGGGCAGTATCTCCGCAGGCAGCTTATCTAACGCTTTATGGTATGCAACAAGTGGTTGAGCGCGGAACATCTCGTTCATTAATGAATAAATTTGCTCAATATCACTTAGCCGGTAAGACCGGAACAACAAATGATCTACGCGATAGTTGGTTTGCTGGTATCGATGGTAAGGAAGTGGCGATTGCTTGGGCTGGTCGTGATAATAATGGTCCGACAAATCTTACTGGTGCAAGTGGTGCATTACATCTATACCGTCGTTATTTAGAAAATCAGACTCCATTGGCATTGGATAATCGCGCGCCTGATGGAATTATGCAGATGCGAGTGAATATCGATGGCAGTTTTAATTGCGCAGGTGGTGGAGATCGTATTTTGCTAGTATGGACAGAGGATCCTCAAGCTTTATGTCAGCAAGGGGTACACAAGTATTGAAGCCAAACCTGAACTTAAATGAACAGCAGAGCAAAAGTAATGATGTGCCTGCTTGGGTGAAAGAGATGTTTGGACAGTAATAAAAATCTAGTAAACCGGCGCTATGCTAAAAAATTGGCGCCGGTTTTTTATGGTTTAATAAATGATTAGTTCATCTTATTAAAAGCATTTTCTGCTGCTTTAATTGTGCGATCAATATCTTCATCACTATGCGCAATGGACATGAAACCCGCCTCAAAGGCAGAAGGTGCCAAATAAACGCCTTCGTCTAACATGAAATGGAAGAATTGCTTAAATTTCTCAATATCATATTGCATGACATCCTGATAGCAGTTAACTTGTGGTGCTGCTGTAAAAAATAGACCAAACATGCCACTAACATGATTAACAACCAACGGAATAGCAGCTTGTTGCGCTTTTTCTTGTAAGCCTATAACAAGTTTTTTCGTCAGTTCTGCTAAGCGTTTATGGGTATTGGGTTTAGCAACTTCAGTTAGGCAAGCAAGGCCTGCTGCCATCGCTAATGGGTTGCCGGATAAGGTACCGGCTTGATAAATTGGTCCTATTGGAGCGAGTTTTTCCATCAATTCGCGGCGGCCACCGAATGCGCCAACAGGCATACCCCCGCCAATTATTTTACCTAAACAGGTCAAATCAGGTTTAACTTGATAATGTGCTTGTGCGCCGCCTAAGGCAACCCGAAAGCCGGTCATCACTTCGTCGATGATTAATAGCGCGCCAAATTGATTGCATAATGTACGTAGTCCAGACAGGAATTCAGCCTCAGGTAGAATACAATTCATATTGCCTGCTACTGGCTCTACAATGATAGCAGCGATTTCTTGCGGATATTGGGCAAAAGTACGCCGAACTGAATCTAAATCATTAAATGTACAGGTAAGAGTATGTTTGGCAACATCAGCGGGAACGCCAGGAGAATTAGGTTGACCAAAGGTTAAAGCGCCTGAGCCTGCTTTAACTAATAGGCAGTCGGCATGTCCATGATAACAGCCTTCAAATTTAATAATCTTGTCACGCCTTGTATAACCGCGAGCAAGCCGTATGGCACTCATTGTGGCTTCTGTGCCTGAATTTACCATACGAACCATTTCGATGGATGGAATAAGTTGACTAATAATTTCTGCCATTGTTACTTCAATGGCAGTCGGGGCACCAAAACTCAGGCCATTTTCTGCCGCTTGGATGACCGCTTGCTTAATTGTGGGGTGATTATGACCTAAAATCATCGGCCCCCAAGAACCTACGTAATCGATATAAGCTTTGCCATCAATATCATAAATATAAGCACCGTCAGCTCGCTGAATAAATAATGGATAGTCGCCAACACCATTAAACGCCCGAACCGGTGAATTGACACCGCCAGGAATAAATTTTTTGGCTTTTAGGTAAAGTATTTCAGATTGACTCATTAAATAACTCCAAGCATTGGTCCAGCAGAAATTTTGCTCATATTTTAAAGCAGTATTGGTAGTAAACCAAATAGCAAATGAAATGTAGCGAGAATTTTTTTAAATCAGTTAATTTCGGCTGGATCTTGAATCAATTGGCCGGCTGTTAGATAATCATTCCTTGTCCAGTGAAGTATTGATGCTTCCTGCGTCTATTGATTGGCATGTCGGCCCGGAGTTAGAAATGAGTAATGATACTGCACTGCCTATACAGTTTACTGATGCTGCAGCGAATAAAGTTAAAGCGTTGATTGCGGATGAAGAAAATCCTAATTTGCGTTTGCGCGTCTATATTACTGGTGGAGGCTGTAGTGGTTTTCAATATGGTTTCACCTTTGATGATAAAATGAATGAAGGTGATTTAACGATTGAAAAGCAAGGCGTCGAACTGATCGTTGATCCTATGAGTTTACAGTATCTGGTTGGCGGTTGTGTTGATTATATTGAAGGATTAGAAGGGTCACGGTTTGTGGTAACCAATCCAAATGCAAAAACAACTTGTGGTTGTGGTTCTTCATTTAGTATTTAATCGCTTAACTTACTAAGGGTAATTAATAACCCTTAGTATGGGGATCTAGCCGAAATGGTTGTTCATAGCTCATTTACGGTTTTGGCTTGAGTTAGCTAAATTAGCCAGCATAGTTTGTACCAATAGGCTTGATTGACGAGCCGCGACAGGCAAAAATTCCTCAAAAGATAGATGAGAATCTTTATCAGCGACATCAGAAATTGTACGCACAACAACGAATGGGATATCAAATTGATAACATACATGACCAATTGCTGCGCTTTCCATTTCAACAGCGATGGCAGTAGGAAAAGTTTGGCGAATAGAGGTTAGCTCTTTTGCGCCATTAATAAAGCTATCACCACTACAAATCAAACCGCGAACAGCATGCAAATCTAATTTTTCAATACACTTTTCGGCCAGTTCTTGTAATTTTTTATCCGCTTTAAATGTGCCCGGACATTGTGCCATTTGGCCTGGCTGGTAACCAAAGGCGGTAATATTGACATCATGATAGCAAACTTCAGTTGAAACCACGATATCACCAACCTGTAAAGTAGGTACTAACCCACCGGCTGAGCCAGTGTTAATAATAAATTCAGAGGCAAAATGTTCTATTAGTAATGTTGTTCCCATTGCCACAGAAACTTTACCAATGCCTGATTTTAATAATGCGATATCAAGATCATCAAATTTTCCGCGGTAAATTTCGCAGCCAGCCCGTGATAATGTCAACTGAGCATTGATTTGCTCGCGCAATAATGCCACCTCTTGCTCCATTGCACCTATTATTGCAACTTTCATTGTGTCATACTCATAGTTGATTAATTAGACATGTTGTCAGATCTTTGTCATTGTAACATTCAAAAGAGAAAAAAAGTTAATTGTGATCCATTAGCTGGGGATATTTCATCATCGGGAGGGGAAATGTCGAAGATTGATTTTAGGCAAAAGCTCAATTTTCTTCGTAAATATAGTGATTACAATGTTGATGCAAAGAATGAGGAACAAGTTAATCGTCAATTTGAAAGTGATCGAGGGCGCATTATTAATTCTGCCGCAATACGCCGATTACAACAGAAGACTCAAGTCTTTCCTTTAGAACAAAATGCAGCGGTTCGAAGTCGTCTAACGCATTCGTTAGAAGTGCAGCAAATTGGTCGTTTTATTGCAAAGACTGTGATAAGCCAATTGAAAAAAAAAGAAATTGCTGGCAACTTATGGTCTCTCTGAGCGCCTTGATGCGTTTGAAAGTTTGATTGAAATAGCATGTTTAATGCATGATATTGGCAACCCACCTTTTGGTCATTTTGGTGAAGCCGTCATTAAGAGCTGGTTTTCAACATTACTTGACGCTGAATTTATTTCTACTGAATCAAAGGCTATAGATCAATGCCGAATTAATTTTCTATAACTAACAAATGAACCTAACAAGGATTTGCTTCGTCGCCGATTACGTAAAGATCTTTGTCAATTTGAAGGTCATGCTCAGGGACTTAGAATGATCCATCAATTGTTAAAGTTGAACCTGACTTATGCCCGAATTGGCTCAATCCTAAAATATACTAAAGGTGCTTATCAACTGGATAAAATCCCTAAAGATTTTGATTATTTAACTAAAAAACCGGGCTATTATTGGTCAGAAGATAGTTTTATCAAAGAGTTGTACCGTCAGTTAGATATGCAGCCATATTGTCGTTTCCCGCTTTCCTACATTATGGAAGCGGCAGATGATATCTCTTATTGCATTGCTGATTTGGATGATGCATTAGAAAAAGGTATTTTCAGTGTTGATAAGCTGTTGGAATATTTACGGCAAGGTTGGCTGGAGACAGGTAAAAAAGCAAAAGGTGATTTATTTGAACAGACAGTAGAAAAAGCTTACAAAAGTATTAATCACAATGAAACAAGACGTAGCAAGCAAGATCAATTTTTTATGTATCTTAGAGTTAATATTATTAGTAAATTGGCGTCGTATAGTGCTCATTGTTTTATTAAACATTTAACTGAAATTTATGCTGGAAGTTTTAATAGGGCATTATTAGAAGATAAAAGTGATGAACATCATCTCTTGGAGGTATTGAAAGGTGTTGCCTATAAACATGTATTTACGCACCCGGAAGTTGAACAATTAGAATTACAAGGTTATCGAATAATTAGTGGTTTACTAAACTTTTATCGCCCATTATTATTAATGCCACGTGCTGATTTTACTCAGCTTTATCAAGATAAGTATCACAAGAAGTCTTTCATCGAAACACGTCTATTGCATAAATTATCAACTAAACATTGTTTAGCTTATGGTGAAACCATTGAAGGAATTTGTACTACTGATGAGACAGAAAAAGATATATTAGAATTTTATTATCGAGCGCGTCTTATGCAAGACTACATTAGCGGTATGACAGATCATTATGCTTATCAGGAATATCGAAAATTTACAGTGAAAAATTAAAAAATGTTATGTTATTAAATAACGAAAATAAGCATTGTTTAAATATATAGATTGAAAAATATTTTAAGTAATGCTTTAGAATAAACATATTAATTAAATATCGATTTAAGGTCTGATAAGTAAAAAATGTTTTGAATTTAAAAACCATTGTAATCTAAATTACTCTATTTATATAATTAAAGTGATTTTGATAACATTTATTATTAGAAATTAGATAACAATTTAGTTATAACATAATTCAGAAATTGAAATTTTAATAAACTTCATTATGCTATAAATTTATAACATTATTTAGCAATTATTATATTGGTTTATTTGATTTTTGAGAATTTATTTCATTGTTTTTTTATTTTTATTTTTTTACAAAAATAAATAAATCTATTGCTTTATTTCTTTAAATTATAAATAATTAACAATTTAATGGTGGATAATCTACATCAATTGCTTCGAGATGTGATACTATTCTTTATCCTCATTGAGAATAATGAATAAAGTGAACTTAATTTTCCGATAATATATGAGATGGCAGTTTCTTTATTAATAGACTAACAAAATTTTATACCTTTAATGATATGGTACAATTTTATTCTTCAAAGCAGCGTAAAGTTAAATCGGATAATTTGACAATAATAGCTGAAAGTTTTGATGTTAAGGGGAAAGGTGTTGCGCATTATCAAGGAAAAATAATAATTTTTATTACTGATTTACTTCCTGGTGAGCAAGCACAAATTCAACTTAAAGAAGAGAAAAGGCAATTTGCCAAGGCAAAAGTGAGCAAACGATTAACTGATAGTCTTGATCGGGTGCCGCCTTTATGTCGTCATTTTGGCATCTGTAGTGGTTGCCAACAACAACATGTGATGCCGGCTCTTCAACATGCTGTGAAAATCAGTAGGTTAGAATATTTATTTCAACGTGAAACGGGCAGTGCGGTAAAATCATTGCCAGTTATTGCAGGTAGTGAGTATGGAGATCGCCGTAGAGCGCGGTTTGGTCTTCAATACCAGCCTGCAGAGCGTCGTTTACGCATGGGTTTTCGTCAGAGCCAATCAAATGTGTTAGTTGAGCTGAAAATGTGTCCTGTATTACGGCCAGAACTAGAAAAATTATCACTTCCTGTTGCTGACTGTTTAAACAAATTGGCAGCAGTTAAACATTTAGGTTATGTTGAGCTTGTTAATGTAGATAACGGAGTGAGTGTTATTTTGCGTCATCTTAAGCCGTTAACTACTAATGATAAAATATTATTAACTGCTTTTGCCAGGCGCTATAATCTCAATGTTTATTTGGTTGATAATAGTGCCAATCGGCTCAAACTTGTTAGTTTGGCAAGTAATGATAGTGAGTCTTATTATTCTATTGAGAATGTGAAATTGACATTTGATCCACAGAATTTTATTCAAGTAAATCCTGAAATTAATAGAAAAATGGTTGCTCAAGCGTTGGATTGGTTAGCGCTTGAGCCGCAAGATAGGGTTCTGGATCTATTTTGTGGCATGGGTAATTTTACCTTACCTATTGCACGTCATGTTAATGCTGTTGTTGGTGTTGAAGGCGTCGCTGAATTGGTGGCGCAAGGACGGTATAACGCTAGTTTAAATCAATTAACCAACGTTGAGTTTTATCAAGCTGATCTCGAGTTTGACATAGATTGTCAACCTTGGGCAAAAATCGGTTTTAACAAAATCTTATTAGATCCTGAACGCGCCGGTGCTATGGGCGTAATGCCACATATTATCAAATTCAAACCAGAACGGGTTGTCTATATCTCCTGTAACCCAACGACATTAGTAAAAGATAGTCAACAATTACTTACAGCCGGTTATCAACTTATGAGTGTCAGGATGTTAGTTATGTTCCCGCATAATAGTCATCTAGGGTCTATGGCACTTTTTTGTCGCGATTTAAGCAAATAGGCAAGGAAAGATTATGGTTGCAATTAGAAGCGCTCATTTGACATCTGCAGGCGAATTTGCCGTTGGTAAGTGGGTTGCTAGTCTCAAACTTACCAACAGTGACTCAGAACAAAAATTAATTGAACTTTGGCATTACTGCTATAGCAAAGTTCAGCAACATGAAAATCGTCAATTACTGCTATGGCGTGGCATCGAGATGAGCGAAATACTGTCAACATTAAGCATGGATCTCGATAGTCTGCTTTCGGCAATGCTGTTTCCCTTAGTTGATGCCAAAATTGTCACTAATGAAATTATTAATATTGAGTTTGGTAAATCGATTCAAGGATTGGTTAAAGGTGTGATGGAGATGGATGCCATTCGCCAATTGAATGCTAGCAAATTAGGCGAAAAAAGTTCTACCCAGGTAGATAATATTCGTCGGATGTTGCTCGCAATGGTGGAAGATTTTCGTTGCGTGGTGATTAAGATAGCAGAACGTATTGCCCATTTACGTGAGGTAAGGGAACGCTCTGAAGAGGAAAGAGTCTTAGCAGCAAAAGAGTGCTTAAATATATATGCTCCTTTGGCCAACCGTTTAGGCATTGGACAATTAAAATGGGAGTTAGAAGATTTCTGTTTTCATTATTTACACCAGGATGAATATAAAAAGATTGCTGAATTACTCCATGAACGTCGTATCGATCGTGAACGATATATTGATGATTTTGTTTTTTCATTACGACATTTTATGCTACAGGAAAGTATTACTGCAGAAATTTATGGCCGCCCGAAGCATATATATAGCATCTGGCGGAAGATGCAAAAAAAATACCTGGCCTTTGATGAACTGTTTGATGTGCGCGCTGTGCGTATTATCGTTGAACGTTTACAGGATTGTTACGCTGCATTAGGTATTGTGCATACCCATTTTCGTCATTTACCTGATGAATTTGATGATTATGTTGCTAATCCTAAACCGAATGGCTATCAATCCATTCATACTGTGGTATTAGGGCCAAATGATAAAGCGATTGAAGTACAAATCCGAACCCGACAAATGCACGAAAATGCTGAATTAGGTATTGCTGCCCATTGGAAATATAAAGAAAGTGCGGTAATAACAGGTAAAGGCAGTAGCTATGAAAATCGTATTGTTTGGTTAAGAAAATTGATAGCTTGGCAGGAAGAGATGGCTGATTCAGGGGAAATGCTTGATGAGGTTCGTAGCCAGGTTTTTGATGATCGTGTATATGTTTTTACACCTAAAGGTGATGTCATTGATTTGCCTGCTGGCTCAACTCCACTTGATTTTGCCTACCATATTCATAGTGACGTCGGTCATCGCTGTATTTGCGCTAAGATCAGAGGCCGTATTGTTCCTTTTAGTTATCACTTACAGATGGGTGATCAAATTGAAATTATTACGCAAAAATATCCTAATCCTAGCCGTGACTGGCTTAATCCAAATTTAGGCTATATTACGACAAAGCGCAGTCGGGCTAAGATCCACAATTGGTTTCGTAAGCAGGATCGTGATAAGAATATCCAGGCAGGGCGACAAATATTAGATAACGAACTTAATCAACTGGCGATAAGTATAAGAGAGGCGGAAAAGTTGTTATTAACACGCTACAACGTTAACTCATTAGATGAAGTATTGGCAGGTATTGGTGTTGGTGATATTCGTATTAATCAACTGGTAAATTTTTTACAGAATAAGTTTAGCCAAACCACTGCCGAAGAAGCAGACCGTGCCGCGTTAAAAATACTGGAAGCTAAAATATCCTCTATCCGCTTGCCAGTAAAAGATAGTGGTAGAATTGTGGTAGAAGGGGTTGGCAACTTGATGCACCACATTGCTCGTTGCTGTCAGCCAATTCCTGGTGATGATATTGTTGGTTTTATTACTAAAGGTCGAGGTATTTCGATCCATTGTATCGATTGTGAGCAACTGATTGAGCTACAATTGCATGCACCAGAAAGAATTGTCGATGCTATTTGGGGTGAAAACTACGCTAGTGGTTATTCATTAGGTCTGAGAATTATTGCTAATGATCGTAGTGGGTTATTAAGAGATATTACGACTATTCTTGCTAATGAAAAAGTAAATGTTCTAAGTGTTAGTAGTCGTAGTGATGTTAAACAACAATTGGCGACTATCGATTTAAATATTGAAATCAATCATTTACCTGTTTTAGGTCATATTTTAGCGAAATTAAATCAACTCCCTGATGTATTTGAGGCTAAACGTTATATTAAGTCGTAACTATAACATCATGTTTTAGCAAGCGGCGCATTGATTGGTTTTTAAACTTTATTAACTTCGGATGGAAATAACATGCAAACGGACTCAGCTGCAATAGAACAATTGTTATTGATTATGACTCAGTTACGTGATCCTGAGCGTGGTTGTACATGGGATAAAGTGCAATCTATTGCCACAATAGCGCCTTATACACGCTGGAGGAAACTTATGAAGTTGTTGATGCTATTGAACGACAAGATTTTGCTGCTTTAAAAGAAGAATTGGGTGTGATTTACTGTTTCATATTGTTTTTTATGTCCAGATTGCAAAAGAACAAAAATTATTCGATTTTAATGAAATCTGCCAAATCGTCAGTCAAAAGTTAATATCACGTCATCCTCATATTTTTGCTGGACAATCGATTATTAATAGCGATAAGGCAATATATGATTGGGAAAAAAATAAAGTCAAAGAACGGACCACAAAAAATCAGCATTCAGTTTTAGATGATATTCCACAAGTACTACCTGTATTAATGAAAGCCAACAAAATGCAAAAACGCTTTGCAGCGGTTGGTTTTGATAGGGACAAATTTGCTCCGGTATTAGTCAAAGTTCATGAAGAAATTGAAGAGGTTTTGGCAGAAATAAATAAGCCTTGAACCAAGCCAATCACATATTGAAGAAGAAATTGGCGATTTACTTTTTGGGGTGGTTAATTTATCGCGCCATCTTGGTCATGAACCTGAATTAGCATTACAAAAAGCGTGTCGTAAATTTGAATGCCGTTTTCGCCGAGTAGAAAAACTGATCTTAAACAAAAGCGGTTCATTAGAAGATGCTACACTAGATGAAATGGAAAAACTTTGGCAACAAATTAAAAAAGAGTGATTATTATTTTTAGCTGAATGGATTAAGTAGTTAGTTAGGATGTTATAATCGAGTAGCTATTTATTGCCAGGAATTTGCATAAGATAATTCTTGATATTGAAAGATTATTGATGAAAGTTAACCTTAATAGGTTTAGAACATTTGTAGCAGATTTAAGGTTAGGGTATACTGCTTTCCCGTCATGTTATATTCATCGCCTTTTACACCTAAATTTTCAGGTTTAGCATGAAAACAAATTATATTTTTGTAACCGGCGGGGTAGTATCCTCTCTGGGCAAAGGCATCGCCGCAGCTTCTTTGGCTGCTATACTTGAAGCGCGTGGACTGAATGTTACTATTATGAAACTGGATCCTTATATTAATGTTGATCCAGGCACGATGAGCCCAATCCAACATGGAGAAGTTTTTGTTACCGAAGATGGTGCAGAAACTGATCTTGATCTGGGCCATTATGAACGTTTTATTCGTACTAAAATGACATGCCGTAATAATTTCACAGCCGGTCGCGTATACTCTGAAGTATTGCGTAAAGAGCGTCGTGGTGATTATTTGGGCGAAACCATTCAAATTATTCCTCATATTACTGATGAGATCAAAAACCGGATTATTCGTGGCGGAGAAGGTCACGATATCGTTTTGGTTGAAGTTGGTGGCACAGTAGGCGATATTGAATCTTTACCGTTTCTGGAAGCAATTCGTCAATTAGCGGTTGATGTTGGTCGTAAACACACTCTTTTCCTGCATCTTACTTTAGTGCCTTATTTACCTGCCGCAGGTGAAGTTAAAACCAAACCAACCCAACATTCAGTAAAAGAACTTCTTTCTATTGGTATTCAACCAGACGTTCTAATTTGCCGTTCAGATCGGGTTATTCCGGTTAATGAACGGGCTAAAATTGCGCTTTTCTGCAATGTACCGAAAGAAGCAGTTATTTCATTAGAAGATGTTGATTCAATTTATAAAATTCCTGCATTATTGAAATCTCAGCAGCTAGATGATTATATTTGTAAGAAATTTGAACTTACCTGCCCAGCAGCTGATTTGTCTAAATGGGAACAGGTTATTGATGCGCAAGCCAATCCGGTAGGTAAGGTAATTATTGGCATGGTAGGTAAATATATAGAGTTACCTGACGCGTATAAATCGATTATTGAAGCGTTAAAACATGGCGGTTTAAAAAATCGTTTAACAGTGAATATCAAGCTAATTGATTCTGAAGATATTGAAGCGCGTGGTACCGAACTATTAAAAAAACTTGATGCTATTCTGGTTCCAGGTGGTTTTGGTGAACGTGGTGTCGAAGGGAAAATTATGGCAGCATGCTACGCACGTGAAAATAATATTCCTTATTTGGGTATTTGCCTGGGAATGCAAGTTGCTCTGATTGAATATGCCCGTCATGTTGCTGGTATGGAAGGGGCAAACTCAACAGAATTTTCGCTAGATTGTCCATATCCGGTTGTTGCTTTAATTACGGAATGGTCTGATGACAGTGGTAGTATTAAAGTTCGTAATGAGAAGAGTGATCTTGGCGGTACGATGCGAGTAGGTAGCCAATTATGCCGTTTAGAGAAAGGTAGTAAAGTCCGTGAGTTGTACAATAGCGACACAATTATGGAGCGGCATCGCCACCGTTATGAAGTCAATGGTAAGCTTTTGGCGCGTATTGAAAAAGCGGGTTTACGTATTGCAGGACGCTCAGCGGACAATAAGCTGGTGGAAATTATCGAGGATCCTAACCATCCTTGGTTTGTCGCTTGTCAGTTTCATCCTGAATTTACTTCGACACCAAGGGATGGCCATCCGTTATTTGCTGGTTTTATTAAAGCCGCAAAGGAATATCAGCAAGACCAGCTGAAAAGAGATATGGGTTAATGGTATCAATTTGTTACCATTGGCTGAAATTTAACTTGTACTGAGGAAAATTTAATGTCCAAAATTGTTAAAGTCATCGGGCGTGAAATCATCGACTCCCGTGGTAATCCGACTGTTGAAGCAGAGGTTCATTTAGAAGGCGGATTTGTTGGTTTAGCAGCGGCGCCATCGGGCGCATCGACCGGTTCACGAGAAGCATTGGAGCTACGTGATGGTGATAAAGATCGCTTTTTAGGTAAAGGTGTTTTGAAGGCAGTTGCAGCAGTAAATGGCCCAATTGCTGATGCATTGATCGACCAAGATGCCAAAAATCAGGCTAATATCGATAAAATTATGATCGAATTAGACGGTACAGAAAATAAATCTAAATTCGGTGCTAATGCGATTTTGGCCGTTTCTCTGGCTAATGCAAAAGCGGCTGCGGCAGCGAAAGGTATGCCTTTATATGAGCATATTGCTGAATTGAATGGCACACCGGGTAAATTCTCTATGCCTTTACCAATGATGAATATTATCAATGGTGGCGAACATGCGTATAACAATGTTGATATTCAAGAGTTTATGATCCAGCCAGTAGGTGCAAAAAGCTTGAAAGAAGCAGTTCGGATGGGCTCAGAAGTTTTTCACCACTTGGCAAAAGTGTTAAAAGCCAAAGGGATGAATACAGCGGTCGGCGATGAAGGTGGCTATGCACCAAATTTGGAATCTAATGCCGCAGCTTTAGCCGCAATTAAGGACGCCGTTGAAGCAGCAGGTTATGAGTTAGGTAAAGATATTACTTTAGCAATGGATTGTGCCGCCTCAGAATTTTACAACCAGGAAACGGGTAATTATGAACTGAAAAGTGAAGGCAAAACTTTTACTTCACAAGAATTTACCCACTATCTCGAAGAATTAACCAAACAATATCCTATCGTTTCTATTGAAGATGCTCTTAATGAGTCAGATTGGGATGGTTTCGTCTACCAGACTAAAGTGTTAGCAGACAAAATTCAATTAGTTGGTGATGATTTATTTGTTACTAATACCAAGATTTTGCAAGAAGGCATTGAAAAAGGAATTGCTAATTCTATTTTAATTAAATTCAATCAGATTGGTAGTTTAACCGAAACTTTAGCAGCAATTAAAATGGCAAAAGATGCCGGCTACACTGCGGTTATCTCACATCGTTCAGGTGAAACTGAAGATGCTACAATTGCAGATTTGGCAGTAGGAACAGCAGCGGGCCAGATCAAAACAGGTTCAATGAGCCGTTCTGATCGAGTTGCTAAATATAATCAATTAATCCGTATTGAAGAAGTGTTAGGTGAAAAAGCGCCTTTTAATGGTCTAAAAGAAGTTAAAGGCCAGGCTTAAATTTACTGTTATTGATTAATCATATATTAAAGGCGAGAGACTTATTGTTATCTCGCCTTTTTTATGAATAATCCTTGGGTCTCTTTTATGCTTTTATTGTGGCTTAATAAGGCAACTTGTTTATTAATATTATCAATTTATTTATCATGGTTGCCGGCCAAGAATTAGCGATCCTGAATTTTCAAATAGACTATTACCGCGTAGGGAAAAATTTTGTGCGATCAGCGAGCCGTCTAATTGGATATTATTATTTTTGTATGAATAACTATTACTACATTGATAAGGGTGGCTTTCCAGAATAATACTTTGCCCTTTGACAGTAGTCTGCTTGCTAAGTTTAAGCTGGATATAGTGTAAATAAGTTAGATTAGTATCCGGTTTGATTAGGTGCTTAAGTTTAATGTTAGCTTGGCGAAGGCTATAGGATATTGCACCAGTTGCTGTAAGGTAGTGCCGCTGTGCGGCATCTAGGGTTATATTATTGTTGATGATGATTTTATCGGCAAAAAGATTAAGTTTAGCAATATTAATTTTAGCCTCAATATTCGCCAGGTTATTGCTGGACAAGGAATTTTCTCTATCGTCAGTTAAATTAATGCTACTACCTATTGTGGTAATGAATTTTAGACTTTTCAGCTGTTGTAACGTTTTTTCCGTCGGGATTTCCAGTTTACCTGCGATAAGCGACAGACTTTTGACATTATCTGTTTTACCATTTTTCCAACTGATCCCATTAGGATTGGCAATAATTAGACCTACAATGGTTCCTTTAATGCCGATTGTGCCTTGTAGATTAGAGGGCTTATCTCTAGTAATTTCTGCGATAATAATCTTAGCTGCTGTATTGTCTAGTATTGGATTTGATTGGATATCATTATTAAAGCTAATGCCACTTTGAGTGAAAGGAAGTTCAGAAAATGTATTGTATGAAATGCCATTTTCTAGTGGTTTTGCAATATCAACCGTAGAAGTATTGGCATAAATAAATTTATTAGCAGTAATTAAAGTAAACAATAGAATTTTTAAACCTAATTTGAATAAAATTGAGTAATAGTCCATTATTGTTCCTTTTAGTATTTTTATTTTTTTAAAGTTAATTAAGTAATTATTTATTTTTTATTTATAGTAAAATATTAAATACAATAAAAAAGAAAATTTGATTTGATAATAAAATAGACTATATTTCAGTTGCTTTTTACTTGTTATTTTTAGGAGAAAATTATGGAAAATCAGGTCCAAACAAAAACAATACCGGAAGGTGTTAAGCAGTGGAATTGGGGCGCTTTTATGTTTAGTATTTTTTGGGGATTTGGCAATCGAACTTACTGGCCACTGCTGTGTATTATTCCATTATTTAATTTTATTTGGATGTTTGTATGTGGTATTAAAGGGAATGAGTGGGCATGACATAATGGTAATTATAGTGATGTAAAAACCTTTAAACTTGTACAAGATACCTGGAATAGAGCTGGATCGGCTGCATTTATTATTAGTTTGATTTTTATTATTCTCTATTTTTTATTTTACCAGTCCAGACCTACGGACAAGTTCAAGTGGGATAAATTATTATCTCAATGCCTAATGATAAAAAGAAATAATCGTCAATTTTTATTAATGCGCAAAAATAGCCCTTCGCGCGAAGGGCTATTTTGCCATAATATTATTAGAGGTGAATAGTCAGCGTTATGCCCAGTTTTAAATCTGTTATTTTGACGCTAGAGTTCCAATTCATCAGATCTTTAAGATCGATGCCTTGGCGTTTAGCAATATGTAGTAGGAATCACCTTGACGGACTTTGTAGGTTTGATATTTATTTTACCCTTCTTACCTGATGAAGCGCTATTTTTAGCAATCACAGTTGGTGCACGATAACTATTTTTACCGCTAATTTTTAATGTTTGCCCGATCTGCAAGTTGGCTGTTTTCATGCCATTGAGTGACTTAAGCTTATCGGTTGTGGTATTAAAACGTTTGGCAATAATCGATAAAGAGTCTCACCGCGTTTAACTTTATAATTACTGATAGCGCGCTGTCTGGCTAATATCTGTTTATTATTGTTGGCAACAGCAAGGCGAATACTATTTAATACGTCTTGATCAGAAAGCGCATCCTTAAGGAGATCAGCTTTATCTGTTGGTAGCATAATAGTATAGGGCCCGGCTGTGGAGGTGTTATATGATGTTTTAAATTTGGATTATAGGCTTTAACAGTGGTTAACGGCAGTCCAGAAAGTCTAGCTGCTTCTGGTAAGGTAATTTGTTCGCCTATATTAACCTGGGTAAGCGCGTTATTTTTATTGGTTGTTGGTAATTGCAATGCATATTGTTTGCTATTGCGTAATATATTACTGAGAGCCAAAATTTTTGGTACATAATTCATTGTTTCTTTGGGGAGAGATAACGACCAATAATTAGTAGGTAATCCAAGCTCTTCATTTTTCTTGATGCCATTAAGCACACAACCTTCGCCAAAATTATAAGCAGCAAGTGTTAGAGGCCAATCACCGTCGAATAGGTTATTTAATCGTTCAAATAAATTTAGTGCTGCACTAGTCGAGGCAGCGACATCTCTGCGTTCATCAACCCATTTATTTTGTTTTATTCCATATAACTGACGAGTTATATGGAATAATCTGCCATAAACCTCTAGCCTGAACCCGTGAGGTGGCATGGGGATTAAAAGCACTTTAAACGATAGGAACCAGGGCAAGCTCCATTGGCAGGTGGCGTTGATCAATTTTTTCAACAATCCAGTACATGTAAGGCTCTGCGCGTGATGTCACATTCCGCAGATAGTTTTCTTTGGCCAAATAAGATTTGATTTCTGATCCTGGCATTATCAGGAATATCCATTTTCAGCTCATTACTAATATAACCCCACAAATCATTTTCTATTAAATAGGTTGATTCCCAAGTGGTAGTTTCAATATCTTAATTGGCTGAAGCCGGATCTGGTGTTTGCTCATTGGGTGCCATTTGACAACCAACAAGCAGAACAGAGGCGCATAGTATCGCTTTTGTATTCATTAATATAACCTATCCTAGGTTGTTATTTATTCAATTGTTTAATAAAGAGGGAATGATATTGATCTAGTTAGCTAATGACAACCACCAATTTAAAAGCGATCTTTTAGTTTGCAAATTTTGGCAAATACATCACAATTTGAACAAGTACCAGGAGAAAACCCCAATACTTTTTGTAAGTAAGGATCGTCATATTTTAAGAAGATATTGATCTTTTTTTTCTACTTTAAGTTGTGATGGCAGTGTGGATTGTTTTTTGGCTTGTTTTTGATTCACGGCTAAAGTATAAGCTTTTATTGCTTCATCTGTAGGGTAGCAAATAACTGGCAAATACCATATTCGCAGCGGTATATTAATGTGCGCAACAGACTAGCGTCTCATCAGGTAAAGCTTTAAGCGTTTCAAGCGAGTGATACATTTGTTCAGCTGTTCCTTCAAAAATACGGCCACAACCACCAGAAAATAGGGTATCACCGCAAAATAGATATGGTTTTTGATGGTAAGCAACATGTCCTAAAGTATGTCCTGGTACGGCAAAAATTTGCCATGAAAAGCCGGCAAAATTTAGCTGCTCTCCACCTTTTATGATACATGTTGCTCCTTTGTTCTACTGGTTTCCATTGGACCATAGACGATTAATTCGGGATAATATTTTTGTAATTCTTTGACGCCATCGACGTGATCATGATGGTGGTGAGTAAGTAAAATAGCGACCGGTTTTATAGCATTTTGTTGCAAAAATTGCTGCACTGGCTTAGCAGTACCAGGATCAACAATAATACAGTTACCTTGATAGATTAATAGCCATATATAATTATCGACTAAGGAAGGAATTCTGATAAGCTCCATAATATAATAATGCCTCATAGCTAAAGGGTTAGAAGGATATTACAATGAAATCAGCTCGTATTGCTCAACGGTCTAAAACGCCTGACTCCTGGGAAGACATTCCATGGGGAGAGTATTATCGTATTGCATTGAACCAGCGGCTACAACCATGGTGGCCAAAAATATTTGGTTTCCATTTACTAAAAATTGGCCAATTGAGTTTACAGATTGATACTCAAGCATCGCTAATTACCCATCAATTTAGCATGAATATAGCCGGAAGTAACTGTCAATTATTAGGTGATCCTAATGAAATGCCTTTCGAGGACAAATCGATCGATGCCTGTCTTTTGATACAACAACTATCTTACAGTACTAACCCACATTGGTTATTGCGTGAAGCCGATAGGGTTTTGGTTGATGATGGTTGGCTAATTTTATCTAATTTTAATCCTTTTAGTTTGTTAGGGTT
Source organism: Arsenophonus endosymbiont of Aleurodicus floccissimus (assembly GCF_900343025.1). Lineage (GTDB taxonomy): Bacteria > Pseudomonadota > Gammaproteobacteria > Enterobacterales > Enterobacteriaceae > Arsenophonus. The sequence continues at coordinate 86,034 of NZ_OUND01000005.1, forward strand.
AGGGAAATGTATTCCTGTTTTGCGTAAGCGGCAACCCTATCGTAGTCATATGTTTTCGACCTGGCCTCAACTTGATTGGTTGAGCTTATTGAATTACGAAGTACTGCAGCGACAAAGTTTTCAAATTATACCCTGGATAAGTCCTGATCATTTTATCAATAGAAATTTGCAATTTGCTGGTTGTATCAATCTTATCATTGCCCGTAAAAGAACGTTACCGTTGACGTCAACACCCATAAAATTTATGCGCACCCGCATGAAAATAGGTAATACAATGGGGGTTGTTAAGTGTTGCCGCAAACGTCATTAGTTTTGTTCCGTTTGGTAGCTGCTATCCTCTTCTGTTGGTGAATTTGCTGCATTTCTTGCTAATTCATCGCATCGCTCATTTTCTGGATGTCCTGCATGGCCTTTGACCCAGTGCCATTCTATTTGGTGCCGAGAAATTGCTGCGTCTAATCGTTGCCATAAATCAACATTCAAAACAGGTGATTTATCTGCGCGTCGCCATTGGCGATTTTTCCAGTTGTGGATCCATTGGGTGATACCCTGACGGACATATTGACTATCAGTCGTTAGAATAACCTGGCAAGGTTGTTTAAGCGTTTCCAAACCAATAATTGCAGCCATTAACTCCATACGATTATTGGTGGTACGAAAATACCCTTTGCTTAATGTTTTTTCATGTTTATTATAACGTAGTAAAATACCATAACCGCCTGGGCCTGGATTACCTAAGCAAGAACCATCGGTGAAAATTTCTACCTGTTTCGTCATTTCTGATAAACTCATTTTATTCGTGATTTATAACCCTAAGTCTGACATAAAAAGGCACTATGAGCACAGTGATTACACGACAAATTGTTCTTGATACGGAAACTACTGGTATGAATAAGCTAGGGATCCATTATGAAGGACATAATATTATTGAAATTGGCGCGGTAGAAGTGATTAATCGCCGCTTAACTGGTCGTCATTTCCATGTTTATATAAAACCAGCACGATTAGTTGATCCTGAAGCTTTCGAAGTTCATGGGATTAGTGATGAGTTTTTGCAAGATAAACCAACTTTTGCTGAAATAGCGGACGAATTTTTAGATTTTATTCGCGGCGCTGAGTTAGTCATCCACAATGCCCCTTTTGATATTGGGTTTATGGATTATGAATTTTCTAAGTTAAATAGAGATATTCCACCGACAGCAAACTTTTGTCAGATCACTGATAGCTTGGTATTGGCCAGAAAGCTGTTTCCGGGAAAACGGAATAATCTTGATGCTTTATGTGATCGCTATCATATCGATAATTCAAAGCGTACACTCCACGGCGCATTGCTCGATGCAGAGATCTTGGCCGAAGTCTATATGGCAATGACGGGAGGACAAACCTCGTTAGTTTTTTCAGTTGATTCAGAGCTAGGTAGTGAAATTTATACCGATGATATTAAACGAATAGAACGCTCAGCAATGGGATTAACCGTAATTTATGCTAATCAAGAAGAAATTACTGGCCATGAAGCGAAACTGGATTTGATTGAAAAGAAAAGTGGAAAGATTTCACTTTGGCGTTCCGATGATTGCGAAGAGGATCAGGTTAAACATTAATCAATGTCACACTTTTAGCTAAAAAAATGCGCAAATAGGTATTTTTTTTTAAAAAAAATATTGACGTATAGATTGCTGATTCGTAATATCAGTGCCGTTCTTAAATCGATTATACTGTGGTGCGGTAGTTCAGTTGGTTAGAATACCGGCCTGTCACGCCGGGGGTCGCGGGTTCAAGTCCCGTCCGCACCGCCAATATTATAAAACCCTGAGTATAAGCCTCGGGGTTTTCTGTATTTTAAGATAATAAACATTCTTTTTCCAGAAAATCATATCCAATCTCACAGCCTTTTTGCTTAGAAAAAATTATGATATTAGTGTTTTGATTTTCGTTATAGTATAAACAAGTTATTGTTATTATTGTTTCATTCACTTATTTTTAATTCTTTTGCTATTGATTAAAATTTTGTTACCGCTGATTATTTAGGGCAGATACTTAGATTAGATTTTAACTGTTAAGATGGCAAAACGACCTTTAGAAAATCAGTATGAAATTTGCTATTTATTCGATTTGGAGTAAACAATGATCACTCGTAAAATCCTTGCTAATGCTATCCGTTTCCTCAGTATGGATGCAGTACAGAAAGCAAAGTCAGGGCATCCAGGTGCGCCAATGGGAATGGCAGATATTGCTGAAGTACTCTGGCGTGACTATCTGGATCATAATCCTGCTGATCCTGACTGGGTAGATCGTGACCGTTTTGTATTATCTAATGGCCATGGTTCTATGCTACTTTATAGCTTGCTGCATCTTACCGGTTATGATTTACCGATAAAAGAATTAAAAAATTTTCGCCAACTTCATTCCAAAACACCGGGACACCCCGAATATGGTTATACGCCAGGTGTTGAAACCACGACTGGTCCACTGGGACAAGGAATTGCAAATGCCGTAGGGTTTGCTATTGCCGAACGAACGTTAGCTGCTCAATTTAATCGTCCAGACCATACTATTGTTGATCATTACACCTATCTATTTATGGGTGATGGTTGCATGATGGAAGGCATTTCGCATGAAGCTTGTTCACTGGCTGGAACATTGAAATTAGGTAAACTGATTGCCTTTTATGATGATAACGGCATTTCAATCGATGGTGAGGTGGAAGGTTGGTTTACAGATAATACTGCTGAACGCTTTGCCGCTTATCATTGGCATGTTATCAAGGGTATTGATGGACATGATCCTGAACAAATCAAGTCAGCAATAGAGCAAGCCCGTAAGGTTACCGATAAACCTTCTCTATTAATCTGCAAAACGATAATTGGTTATGGTTCGCCAAATAAGGCTGGTTCCGAAGAAGCGCATGGTTCACCATTAGGTGAAACTGAGATCGCTGAAACCCGGGCGGCACTAGATTGGTTATATCCACCTTTTGAAATACCAGCAGATATTTATCAAGCTTGGGATGCCCGCGAAATTGGTCAGCAAAAAGAAGCTAGCTGGCGTGAAAAATTTGCCGAGTATCAACGCGCTTTCCCGCAACTTGCCGATGAATTTATCCGTCGCAGCAAAGGTGAATTACCGACTAATTGGCAAGCTGTTGCAAATAATTTGGTTGCGGAATTACAACGCAATCCTGCTAATATTGCCAGCCGTAAAGCCTCACAAAATACGTTGGAGGTTTTCGGTAAGGTATTGCCTGAACTTTTAGGCGGCTCCGCTGATTTAGCTCCCAGTAATTTAACTATGTGGTCAGCATCTAAGTCAATAAAAGACTCTCCCGCAGGTAATTATATTCACTATGGTGTACGTGAATTTGGTATGTCGGCTATTATGAATGGTATTGCCTTGCATGGTGGTTTTATACCTTATGGTGCAACCTTTTTAATGTTTGTTGAGTATGCACGTAATGCAGTACGCATGGCTGCGTTAATGAAAATTCGTAGTATTTTTGTTTATACTCATGATTCTATTGGTCTGGGTGAGGATGGTCCAACCCATCAACCTGTTGAGCAATTAGACAGTTTGCGCCTGACGCCTAATATAAGTGCTTGGCGTCCTTGTGATCAGGTTGAATCGGCCATTGCCTGGCAGTATGCGATTGAGCGTAATGACGGGCCAAGTGCGTTGATTTTTTCCCGTCAAAATCTTGAACAGCAACCACGTGATACTGAACAGTTAGCCAACATTATTAAAGGGGCTTATGTGCTCAAAGATAGCGAAAAAACACCCACGCTTATTTTGATTGCAACTGGCTCTGAGGTTGGATTAGCGGTTAACGCTTATGAAAAATTGACTGCCGAAGGCTATCAAGTACGAGTGGTTTCTATGCCATCAACGGATACTTTTGATAAACAGGACGCCGCTTATCGTGAATCTGTATTACCCTCTTCAGTTACTGCACGATTGGCTATTGAGGCGGGTATTGCCGATTATTGGTACAAATATGTTGGTACAACCGGTGGGGTTGTTGGTATGCATACTTTTGGTGAGTCAGCACCGGTAGAGGTTTTATTTAAAGAGTTTGGTTTTAGTGTGGAAAATGTGATTGAGAAGGCTAAAGCTTTATTGCCGTAATTGATGAAAATGATATGAGCTTATTGAGCAGCTTTATATGATTAGATACGCTCTTTTTATTTCAGCAGATGATCATGCACTATTGTGATCTTTTTTTATGTTGTAGCCGGTTTAAATTAAGCTGAAACGTTTCATTTTGGCAAAATTGCTAGATTTATTGATCAAAAGCACACTTTTTATGATTGACGACAAAAATCCTCAGTACAAAAGCTGTAATTATAGGTATTCTTAACCATTAACAAATCAGTTGTTATATTGAAGGAAGAGTATGGTAGTTAGAGTGGCAATTAATGGTTTTGGGCGAATAGGGCGTAGCATATTAAGAGCGCTTTATGAATCAGATCACCGAGCTCAAATTGCTATTGTTGCAATTAATGAAATTGCTACTTCGGAAGGAATAGCACATTTATTAAAGTATGATTCGAGTCATGGCCGATTTGCCTATGATGTGCGCTTGAATAATGATTTGTTAGTTGTAGGTAATGACAGTATTCATCTTTTTCATCAATCTGAGATTGAAAAACTACCATGGCGAGCATTGGATATTGATGTAGTACTCGATTGTACCGGTATTTATGGTTCAAAAGCTGATGGTTCTGCGCATTTATCAAGTGGTGCAAAAAAGGTGCTATTTTCTCATCCGGGAAGTACTGATCTTGATGCAACTATTGTTTATGGGGTCAATGAAACTAGTTTGAAAAATAGTGATCAACTGGTATCAAACGCATCTTGTACCACAAATTGTATTATTCCTGTGATTAAAATATTAGATGATGCTTTGGATATTGAGTCTGGTATAGTGACAACGATTCACGCTGCTATGAATGATCAGCCGGTTATTGATGCTTATCATCAAGATCTACGTCGTACACGCGCCGCTAGCCAATCTATTATTCCTGTTGATACCAAATTGGCTGCTGGGATCACACGAATATTTCCAAAATTCAAAGATCATTTTGAAGCGATATCGGTTCGTGTACCAACTATCAATGTAACGGCGATCGACCTCAATGTGACGGTAAGATCTAAAGTAACGGTAGCTAAAGTTAATCAGCTGTTGCAACAAGCAGCAGAAGGCGCATTTTGTGGTATAGTTGATTATATTGAACTGCCGTTAGTATCAACAGATTTTAATCATGACCCACATAGTGCTATTGTAGATGGTACGCAAACACGAGTTAGTGGGCAACACCTAATTAAGATTTTAGTTTGGTGCGATAATGAGTGGGGTTTTGCCAATCGCATGCTTGATACGACATTAGCAATGGTTGCTACTGGTTTCAACAAATCTATCTGCTGACAGACAGTATGGGGAATATTGCTTTCCATACACAGCAGAAGATTAATAATTTAGCGAATCAACGAGAGGATTCACCATGTCTGTAATTAAGATGACCGATTTAGATCTAGCGGGTAAAAAAGTATTCATCCGGGCTGACCTAAACGTTCCTGTCAAAGATGGCAAAGTTACGTCTGATGCACGGATTCGTGCTTCTTTACCGACTGAAACCGCTTTAAAGCAAGGCGCAAAGGTAATGGTAACGTCTCATTTAGGTCGCCCGATTGAAGGTGAGTATAATGAGGAATTTTCATTGAAACCCGTTGTAGACTATTTAGCAGATAAGCTCGACTATCCTGTTCGTTTAATAAAAGATTATTTAAATGGAGTTGAAGTTGCTAATGGCGAGCTGGTGGTTCTTGAAAATGTACGCTTCAACCGGGGTGAAAAAAAGGATGATGAAAACTTATCTAAGCAATATGCTGCACTTTGTGACATTTATGTAATGGATGCATTTGGTACGGCGCACCGTGCTCAGGCATCAACCCATGGTGTGGCAAAATTTGCGCCGATAGCATGCGCAGGGCCGCTGTTATTTGCTGAGTTGGACGCATTAGGTAAAGCATTGAAAGAGCCTGCTCGCCCAATGGTTGCAATCGTTGGCGGTTCAAAAGTTTTGACTAAATTAACTGTCTTGGATTCTTTAGCAAAAATTGCCGACCAAATTATTGTGGGAGGGGGTATTGCCAATACTTTTATCGCTGCTGAAGGTCATAAAGTCGGCCCTTCTTTATATGAAGATGACTTGATCCCAGAAGCAGAAAAATTATTATCTACTTGCGATATTCCTGTACCTACTGATGTTCGTGTGGCGACTGAATTTTCTGAAACAGCCGAAGCGGTAATGAAATCTGTCAATGATGTTAAAGATGATGAGCAGATTTTGGACTTAGGCGATGAAACGGCTGAACGTTTGGCCGGTATTCTTAAAAAAGCAAAAACGATTTTATGGAATGGCCCGGTTGGGGTTTTCGAGTTCCCTAATTTTCGCCACGGCACCGCAGTGATTGCTCAAGCGATTGCAGAAAGTGAAGCTTTTTCTATTGCAGGCGGTGGTGATACATTAGCGGCGATTGATCTGTTTGGTATTGCGGATAAAATTTCTTATATTTCTACTGGCGGTGGTGCTTTTCTTGAATTTGTGGAAGGTAAAAAATTACTTGCAGTTGTTGTGTTAGAAGAACGAGCAAAACAGTAATTATATCTGAAGAAAATGACAGGTAGTACCGTTCACCGTTCACCTGTCCAATAATAGGATTTTATCTCATGTCTAAGATTTTTGATTTTGTAAAACCAGGTGTTATTACCGGTGATGACGTGCAAAAAGTTTTTGCCGTTGTAAAAGGACATAAATTTGCGTTGCCGGCAGTCAATTGTGTCGGTACAGATTCGATTAATGCTGTTTTGGAAACCGCGGCTAAAGTTCGTTCTCCGGTAATTGTCCAATTTTCTAACGGTGGTGCTGCGTTTATCGCCGGTAAAGGTCTAAAAGCAGAAGGCCAGCAAGCTGCGATTTTAGGCGCAATATCAGGTGCTCATCATGTGCATCAAATGGCAAAACATTATGGTGTCGCTGTTATTTTACATACTGATCATTGTGCACGTAAACTACTACCATGGATTGATGGCTTGCTAGATGCTGGCGAGGAATATTATAAAACCACCGGTAAGCCACTGTTTTCATCCCATATGATCGATTTGTCTGAAGAGTCATTGGCGGAAAATATTGAAATTTGTTCTCAATATTTGCAACGAATGAGCAAAATGGGCATGACATTAGAAATTGAGCTAGGTTGCACTGGTGGTGAGGAAGATGGTGTCGATAACACTGGCTTAAATAGCTCATCGCTTTATACACAGCCTGAAGATGTCGCTTATGCTTATGAGCAATTGAGTAACATTAGTCATCGATTTACTATTGCGGCATCTTTCGGCAATGTGCATGGTATTTATAAGCCAGGCAACGTTCAATTAACACCAAAAATTCTACAGAACTCACAACAATACGTTGCGCAGAAATTTAATTTGCCAACTGAAAATAATCTGAATTTTGTTTTCCATGGAGGTTCAGGCTCTACTGCTGAAGAAATTAAAGAAGCAGTCAGTTATGGTGTGGTAAAAATAAATATTGATACTGACACTCAGTGGGCGACCTGGGAAGGGATTTTGAATTATTATAAGAAAAATGAAGGCTATTTACAAAGCCAGCTGGGTAATCCAGAAGGTGAAGATAAACCTAATAAAAAATATTATGACCCTCGTGTTTGGCTGCGTGCGGGTCAGACTTCTATGATTGAGCGTTTAGAACTTGCATATAAAGAGTTAAATTTTATCAATATGCTGTAATTAAACGCTATTTTATTTTCCTAGTTCTCAACCTTGTGGTTCAACATAGGGTTTTTTATTATCCGACGTAAGTTCTCTCTTTATCTACTGCCTATTTTGATAAGAAAAGATGTTTTTGGGATAAGTGAGATATCAATTTTATCAAAACTAATAAAATATTATACGGTTAAAGATATTACTGATAGATAGAATAAATAATTAACCATTCGGGTAAAATAGAACATCGACATATCAAGCGACGAATACCAGCTATGCTGGTATTTAAATAATTGCATTGTACTCAAACTTTGCTTACAGATATCGAATTGATACATAAGTTAAACTAGGAGCAGCTTCAATATCTGAAAAGAAAGATTTGTTGCTGGCAACCGATTTTATCTGTTAGCCAGCTAAAAATAAGAGAGCAACTTTTACTGACATGCTAGCGGGTTTCCAAAAAACGCATCCCCCGCATCGTGAGCATGCCATTTTTATCAAGGTAATTATTTAACGTTCTTAAATTCACCTTATATTGTTCACTGATCCCTGCTAGTCCACCGGCCTTTGCGATCCCTTTTGCTCCTAATAACACTATCTCTTTTAATATCTTAGGGGTTACTAATCTTATTTTTTCTCCATTTTCCATCGTGTGAGCTAGATGAATATTTTCAGTGAGTGAATTATGAGGAATATTACCGGACTCGACTTTTTTTTTAAATTACCATGATTTATCTGCCGTTATGTAAGTTGATTTCCTATAAAATATGAAGATAAAGCCTCATATTGAGGATAGAGACTGAACCAGATATCAAAGGTACTGTGGTTAGAGGAATTCATATATTTATTTAGTACTTGTTGATAAGTTCGTGAAAGATTTTCTACCATTTCTGGTTGTAAAGTATTAAGATTACTATACGGTGCATGCAATAAAACCACCCGTTCTGGATCTACCTGGCCTAAGATGTGTGTTTCATCAAAACTTATTGCTCTTTCTAAACTACCTGTTATAGAAAATAGCAACGCTATAGCACTAGTATCAGGATCGTCAAAATTCTGTTTCAATGAAACCGCTGGTTATCCAAGCCTGGTAATAGCAAAAACCGCATAGGCTTGATTGCGGGATACATATCGCACAATTTCATCATAATTTCCTGTGATGAATGGTTGTTTCTTCTCGTTTTGCAATCATTGGGTATAAGGAATTAAAGTCATGTGAAGGATGAAATCCATTTATTTCAGGTTGTTCATTTACGGGATCGAGGACAACCTGAAATAGTAACGAAAAATTATCGCGAGCAGTTAGTCCGTTAGAAAGCAAGCGAGTTTCTCTTTGAATATGAGCAGAAGATGATATTAATTGCTGTAACAGCATGTTGGGTGGATCATTTTTATTGGGTAAAGCAACATGAGCAACCGTTGATAAATTACTTATTGGAAACACGTCACGAACTCCATAAAAAATAGAATATAAATCAAGAATCAAGAATTAAGAATTAAGAATCAAGAATCAAGAATCAAGAATAGAAGAAAAATAATTATTGTAGTAATCCAAATTTGATCAGATAGTTAGCTACTTTATTGACGCAGGTTCCTAAATTGCCGTTGTTATTATTAATAAGACTTAAGTGGGTATCATCCAGATTAATGGAGTGGCGACATATAAATTCTATAGAGGCTCCCTGCAGTATGTTTAGCCAATGTGTTTTTTGCCTAATTTGCCGTTGCTAACAAAACAAGATTTTTAATTTAGAATAACCCATGGTAGCGACACTAATGAGGAAATCGCCTATTTACTAAACTTGACGGTAAAAGGTGAGAAAGCTGTTGTGTTGGTGGATGCGATGTGTCCGGTGACTGCATTTATTTCTGACGCGCCGGCACTTGCACGACGCAATCGTGACGGTCGCGTCACCAGACAACATCAGGCAAGGTGATACTCATATGAATATAATACATCCTTGATGCCCAGGGCGTGATGAAGATAGGGCTTTGTTAGCGTGAGCGTAGGCAATAGCAAACCGCATTAAATATCTGTTTAATCGATGTAAACACAACGAATATTTTTTATTTTTAAAAACGATTTAATAGACATTTTAGGGCAGATATTTTCAACTGTCTAAAATTTATACTATAACTGCGAATTTTCAATTAATAATAAATTAGATTTTTAATTTAATAATTTATAAAATGTTAGGTTATCAACACATTGTGTTAGCCAACATCTCCAATATTGTGGATATAAGGTTAGCGAGTATTAGAAACACAAATAGATAAATCGCTGTTTCTCTGGCAGGCGATTTTGCTACTTGTATTTCAGCGCTATTGAATAACATTAATACGCAAACGAACAGAATGATAGCAATGATAGCTAAGTAGAAAATTAGCGACCAAGTATAAAGATGCAAACCGAATACTGTGGAATAATATCCTGGATCACCTGGTAGAATATGAATTAATACTTGGCGGGTTGCCCGTAATACATGTGGTGATAGAACTAAGAATAATTATACTATAATGACACTGATTAATACCAAAGATAAGATTAAATAGAAAACCGATACCTATCATCATTATAATACCCACTCATTGTAATAAGCATAGTGGGCAGGGTATTTCATGTAATATAATTTGATAATAGAATGCAACGATTAATGTTACAGATATTCCTAATAGCACTAGAACATTCAGATTAGAAATAACTTTTGTTGAAGATAGTGTTTTCATCATAATTCTCTAACTAAAACGATAGGTTGATATTATCGCTTGTATGATATTTAAATAATAAGATAGTTATAATAAATAGCATTAATAAAAGGATATAACTTAGTTTTCTCTATTTGAGAATAAGTAAGATAGTGACCAGAAAAGCGATGAAAAAAGGTAAAAACATCATAAGATCCTATTAGCATAACATTAACTATTTGATTTTATATGCACAATAATATTATCAATATAAATAATATATTTTATAATGATATATTAAAGTGATATTTTTAATTATAAATTATAGGTGTTAAATAATTGTTGTCAAAAGTTGTTAATAAACGGCATTTTTTAGTAAAAAGCAATTCAATACAAGATCATCTAGTGTTAAATTAAAATTTTATAGAATTTTAAAACACAGAGGGTCAATGCAACTAATTTTATCAGGTTAACATTACCTTCAAATTTTCATTCTTTATAAAAATTATTAAAATTTCATTAAGTTAAATTATGTAGTCGTTTTAATATTGCCAAAACAAAGATATTTTTTTTCTAAAAATTCATCGATACCATAATGGGAGCCTTCGCGCCCGAGTCCTGATTGGTTTAATACCACCAAAAGACGCCATTTCATTAGAGATGAGTCTTTTATTAATGCCAATCATACCTGTTTCCAATGTTTCAGCAACTCGATAGATACGGCTAATATCGTGTGAATAAAAATAGGCAGCTAAGCCAAATTCGGTTTCATGAGCTAACTGAATTGCTTCTGATTCGTCAGTAAATTTAAATAATGGTGCTAATGGGCCAAATGTCTCTTCTTTAGCGACTTTCATTTGGTTATTTACATCAGTCAATATCGTTGGTTAAAAGAATAATTTTCCTTGTGAGGCAACATTGCCGCCGGTTAACAGGTGTGCCACATGTGCGATAGCATCCGCAATATGTTGTTTTACTTTGTCGATGGTTTGCTGATTAATTAACGGTCCTAGTTGGGCATCTTTTTGACTTGCTGGCCCTACGCGCAGAGTTTTTACAGCTTCACTAAGTCGTTTTGCGAATTCGTCATATATAGTTGCTTGAACCAAGATACGATTAGCACAAACGCAAGTCTGCCCACTATTGCGGAATTTTGCTGCTAATATACCTTGAACAGCCGCTTCTAAATCAGCATCATCAAAAACAATAAAAGGTGCATTGCCGCCTAACTCTAATGAGATCTTTTTGACTATATTAGCACACTGCGGCATTAACAATTTCCCCACTTGCGTTGAACCAGTGAAGGTTAATTTGGGGACTATCGGGCTTTCTGTCATAACCGAACCAACTGTTTTTGCATCGGTACTGGGTACAATATTTAAAACACCAGCAGAAATACCTGCTTTCTCACAGCCAGTACTGCTAATGCTAAAGTTGATAGAGGTGTTTCAGCCGCGGGTTTTAGAATAACGGTACAGCCAGCAGCCAGGGGCAACTTTTCTTGTGATCATGGCATTGGGAAAATTCCATGGCGTAATGGCAGCTACGAGACCAACCGCTTGTTTGATGGTCATTATTCGGCAATCAGCGACAGGAGAAGTAATTGTTTCACCATAAGTTCGCTTTCCTTCTTCCGCAAACCATTGGATAAAACTAGCGCAATAATTTATTTCACCCATTGCTTCGCTATGGCATTTACCTTACTCCAGGCTCAATATTTCTGCTAAGGCTGTCTGATTTTCCATAATCAGATAAAACTATTTATTTAAAATCTGACTGCATTGCTTTACGCTCATTGCACGCCATGCGGGTAATGCATTGTCAGCGGCATCGATCGCTTTTTGTGTTTCGATTTTGCCTAACTGACTAACTTTAGCAATTAAATCACCATTAGTAGGATTGATAACATTAAATGTTGAATGCTTATCAGCATCGCCCTATTGACCGTTAATATAGGCTTGTTGACGGAAAAGGGGAGAATTAATGAGATTATTTTCCATTGATTTTTCTCCTAAATTTATGGATGGTATACCATTCGATATTTTATCTTTAATTTGATTTTCAATTGAGGCTAACTGTTACAAAAATAAAAAAAGAACAATTGCTAGCTGATTTAAATCTGCGCAAATGTTAGTCATCACCATTATTAGGATAGATTTTGATCCTAAAAATATAATAATAACTTCTGAACAAATAAAATAAATTTTATTGAAAAAAATGATGATAAAGTGGGGAATAATTTTGTATCGGTAGGCCAATTTTATCGATTAGTCGCTTAAGAAATAGGAGCGTAACTTTTACTCAACCGCTAGTGTTAATGTAATAAAATAACAGAATTTAATTAGTTACTGTAAAAAATAAACTCTATCATAACTTAATTTTATTCAGGTTTATCAAATAATAGTTTGCTAGAAAATCGATTATTATTGTTGTTATTCATAAAAAATTTTTAATATCATTTAGTTTTAATACTTAATGAAGTAAATAATAATTCAATTCTAATAATTATTAGACATCTCTGAATATGTAATTAAAGGCACAATATACATTTAACAAATCGTTATTTGATTTGTTAAGGAAATTTTTTGCTATTTTCTATTATGTAAAAAATTTTTTTATGCTTTAGTTACCAACAATCATTCCATTCTAGCAAAAATAAATTTTTTATTATTAATGTGATAGAGCCAAAAGTTAGTAATAAAAATTTACCACCAAGACCAAAAAAATTGATATTTTAAATGATATTGTTTATCAATATCATTTAAAGCGATGTAAAGAACATTATATGTTTTCTGTCTCCTCTACCTTTTTCTCTAATTCTATTAACCCTACTAATTGTTTGGAAAAAATATCAGAACCTAAAAATGATATAAGTTAATCACCTTTTTCTTCTATGATAAGTAATGTTAGTAATTCTAATCAAAATATAAATAATGATTCGATACCATCTATTCTTGTGCAGTCAGGGGATTTAGATAAACAAAAAAATATATTAAGTAATACAAAAACTTTTTGTAATAAAATAGCAGAGTCAGCATATAACTATTTGCGTTCTATTGATGGAATTGATGAATTTACCGGAGCGACTGGATAAATTTTACCACAATTTCATCAGTCATTATTATCGTTAAGTATATTACTAACAGCTATTCCTTTGGTTGGAATAGGTGCAAAAGGCGCTTTTGATGAATCAGTAGAAAGTTTTTTATACTACATTTATGAATGATATTAAGGAAAAAAACAAGAAATATTAAAAATATTACAACAAAATTTTGCTAAAGATGATGTCAATAAGAAGCTTTTTGAAGAAAAAATTGAACCATTTTTTTTGATGTTTGGATTAATTGGTTACAAGGTGGAAGTGAAAAAGAAAATATCGAAAATTTACAGCAACTGTGTACTACTTGGAAGTATTTGCAAGAACAATCACAAGGTAATTCTACCGCAAGACACTTTATATGGCTACCGAATATCAACGTATGCAACAATAAGTACTGGTAGTAAAAATTGACTGTAATTCTTCTCCATTACAAGCAGCGGCAATGAGTTTAATGACGGGTGGAATGGTTGGATTGTCTGCGAAATCAATTGCAGATCTAGTGATGTCCCAAGGAATCAGTGGAGCAGAAGCCGTCAGTGATTTAGCAGGAATGGCCAGTAATATTCTGCTTTTGCCAGCACAGATCATGATGACTGGGTATGGAATTTCGCAAACCATTTCTGGACACCAGCGGGATACGTTACTACGAGAAGATCGTTCTTTATTAGAAAAGAACCAGCAACTAGATATTATTAAAGAAAATATTGCACAATTAAAAGAAATAGCTGACCGTAAAATACATTATAACTATAAGCAAAGAATAGAGTATGGTATTGTCACTGCTGTTGGCCAGGCAGGGATGGTATTAAGTTCATTAAGTGCAATTACTGGAATTGGTAGCGCGGTAGGTTTTGTTCCGGCGCCAGCTATTATTTATGGATCTTATACTCGTACAAGAACTAGGGTGCAAGAAGGAAAATATTTAGGTGCTAGAGATGCTCAAGATATAGCGGATAAAAGATTAAATTTCGATGAGTTGGCGAAACATACAACTGAAAAATCTACTGGCACAAATCAAGCAACACAAGCACCTGTAACAACGATTGATACCTTTAAAACGGTTGTTAAAGCGGCAAAACCAATACAATGGTGAAGCAGCAAAAAGTTTTAGCAGAAGCAAAATTACTCTCATTAATTCAAAAGACGATCGATAAAGCAAATAAAGGTAATATTCAACTAACGGTAGAAAAATTGCATCAACAAGTTGATTCTAAAGCAAATAAATTACTTGATAGAATAATAAGTAGCCAAAAACAATTTATAAAACAACCTGGTAAGTATTTTATTCGACAACGTACCTCTTTACTATCAGATGATCTAAAAATAATAAAGAAGATGCTTGACGATGGTGAATATAGCATTGACCGTTTGGAAAATAAATTAGACAAACAACAAGGACATTATATTTTAATGTCTAGATTGGAGTATGTAAAAGAAAGTTATAATATATCTCTATCAAGCAAGACAAAAGAAAAAGTATTAGAATTTAGTGTGCAAGATCTTTTAAAACTAGCAAGTGAAAACGAAACAATTAAACAAGCACTAAAACATCAAGATGGTATTTCTGATAAAACTTTTAATTGGAATGATTTGCAAAAACTCATCCAGCATGATGAATAAGCAAAAGCTATTTACACGCAATATCATAACTATTATTTTATTAAGCAAATGAAAAATAAAGGTAAATCTCTGAGATATGATGCTTATAATAATATCATAAATGGATTAGCGGCTAAATCATCGACTGAGCTAAGTATGAATATATAATCAGACACATGTTTAGCTTTATTTACTTATTGATATATATTATTAAATTAGAGGAATAATATTCTATATAGCAATATATTAAATAATAATCTTAATTCTATTATATATCTCGATTTTATAGAAATTAAGCTAAACATGATTGTACTTATGTTAAACACATCCCAATTTGGGAAATTTTAGAAAGAAATAGTAAAATGATTTTAACAATATGATTTAATAGATGAACAATGTTTGTCAAGTGTCTGCAAATTATTTCGTTGATTATTAGCCAGGCTAAAGCTTTTAAATAATCCGGATGAATTTGACAGTATTTATCACTAAAACAGTTTAAAAATAGAATTTATGAAAAATATTTTATGTGCCAAGGCAGTATTATAAAAAAGTGTTGTATTGCTATCTGATAAAAATTAGCAAAATATTTGGCAGAGAGGTTATATAAGCGGAATTGTTTTTTAAACAAAAATAATATTTTTGTTAACATTTTAGTCCATCGCAGGTTAGTTGCTTTCTTCTATTTACGTTAAAGTTCGAGTGGGTATTATTGATATTGTATATATAAAGGTTTTGGTTTTAAACTAAGAATTTCTTTCTTAGAAAGGAGCCGATGAGGAGGCGAGATTAAATCATTTTTATGCCTGAATATTTAATACTGTATTCTGAAGATATAAGTTGGCTGTATTTAAATTTTTTTATCAAAGGAGAACCAAAACCCATCCATATTTAAAACAACTTAGACGTTTTTCGAATTCTTCACTTTTTCAAAATCAATGACCATTCTTTTGGTAAACCGATGAATAATTAAAACTTTAGGAGGTAAATTAAACTGTTCAACCAGGTTTGATAAATAATCAATAATATAATTGATATCAACATAAGATATTGATCCTATTACTTTACCTGGTATATTTCCATTGTGCATCGTAAATTCTGGATCTATACCTAAATGAACATTTGGCATTTTTAAATAAGCACTAAGTCCTATAACCTCATTCCTTAAATTACTTAATCCGGGTTGGATGTCTAAAAATAAAATGGTGTCTTTTTCCATACCTGCGATTGAAATCGCCTTTTCTATTTGGTATTTGTTCATTCTATTAATGTATTCACCATCGTAGCCTGGATTATTGCTGGCAATGATCGCTATATAGTGCAAAGCCATTATCGCTGGTGTTGTTGGGTCGGTTGCATTCCATTCTGTGGCTTCATTTTTTAATTTACTCCACATTACTAAAGGGGAATACTCACCTAATACTCCCATTTTTCTTGAGTTAAAATTACCATAATAAGCAACGATTCTTCTATCTGGAAGTATGTATACATCTGAGGAATTAACTTCTTTAATTAATTTATTTTTATGAAAAGGAAACTCATAGGTATTTTCTAAACCATAGCTTTTAGTACTAGATTTATAATAGAATAATGCGATAAATACAATAATATTGTACATGTATGCTCTGATTCCGATGTTTTTTTCTTCTCTTCGATAGTGCAAAGTATTCACTCCAATATTGACGAATCTTTTTCTCTCTTTATCGCTATCAGTTTCTTCCATTTACTGGTTATTTTCGACTGATGAACGCTTTGCTTCGCTTGCAATAATTTTTTCATTTATGGCTAGATTAACTAGTTGCCTATATTCATTATTGAGCACAGATGCCTTGATGTCAAGAACTAACACTTTTTTGATATTAATGGAAAGTCTTTTTCTATTGTTGAAATTAATTCGTTAAGCTTTTTTGCTTGATGATTAATTGCTGTTTCAATAAGCTGACTAGGCTCTTTTGGTTGTAGTGTATTTGGTAACTGATTGGTCTGAACGGTTTTTGCTATTTTTTGTTTTTTCTATGGAATAATCTATTAGTTATCATGTATTGCCCGAGATACTGCTTTTTTAAATTGCTAAAGGATTAGTTATCTTTTATTAAATCATTAGTTGCAAAAGATGATCATTAGCAAAGACAAAGATAATTTTACTGATTGCATACAAAATTGAACTTGCAACGATATGATTAATTAAAAGGATAACTCAGACTTTATTTATCTAAATAATAGTCTGATTTCTTTATATCTGATAAGCATAGGGTAGGTGGTTTTTTCTATAGATTTTTAAGTTAATTTTAATCTGATTGTTATTTTATAAATGGTCTAATAATTTGATAATTCAATATTAAACTCCATTTTGATGCTATTAAAAGATATTTATCAAAATATTTAAAACCCTTACATGAAAGTTACTAAATTTTAGCTATTAATAGCGAATCTAGTGATATTTTAAAATGAGCAAATATTTGGTGGTGAATTTGTAAAAATCAAAGAATATAATAAACTTTTATAATTTGTTAACAAAATTAACATTTAAAAGTCGGAGGGGTTATGGTGGAAAGTTATACACATATTATAATAATTCTAATCAATCAGATACTCGACATATATTACCTACTTCAGCTCAGGCTTCAGCGGTTAATCCTGCTGCTAGCTCAACCGCATTAACGGCTAGCGAGCGCACATTGCCGTTGTCAGCTTCGCATGGCACAACCATGTCGCCGACTTCACATGTAACGATTAAGATGCCTGATACAGGGGTAAATTTAAGCTATAACTTAACAAATACGGTACCGACATCATCGCATCCAACATCAACTGCGCATCCATCAACTACGTCGCCAATTTCGCATGTAAAAATTAAGATGCCGGGTTCAAATGTAGATTTTGACTATACGTTAATAATAGACAGAACACCCACACCATCGCAGACAGCAGTAACCCCACAGGAAGCATTATTTTTACCTCGTTCACAAGAGTCAAAACAAATTGTTGAGCTAATGAATGATTACGCAATAAGGGGTTATAGTTATGGAATCAATAATAAACCTTCTTATAATATTGCTAAAGCTGCAGAGTAAATATCGCGAGAAAACTCAACCTGGAATGGCAAAAATATTCTTGGTCGAAGTGCTGAAATAACTTACTCTTTTTATGACTGGGGGCAGGCGAATGCCCCTGGTTCAAATAAGGTGGTAGGTCTTAGCGAACAGCAACAGCAGCAAATATTACTAGCATTACAATCTTGGGCCGATGTCGCTATATTACTTTTACCTATAAATCAACGCCAGATAGCCAAACAAATCTTGATTTTGGTAATTTTAACAAACCGAAAGGTCAAGCTTTCGCTTATTTACCTAATTCTGGTGTTCTTGCAGGACAATGCTGGTTTAATGTTCAGAATCACTCAGAAAATTTATATCCAGAGAATGGCAATTATGGCCGACATACTTTTACGAATGAGAGTGGTCATTCCTTAGGTTTATCTCATCCGGGTGAATATAATGCAAAAGAAGGCGTCAAAATAACTTATCTATTTGATGCTCGTTATAAGGAAAATTCCCGCCAATTTAGTGTAATGAGTCATTGGCCTGAAAATGCCACTGGTGCTTATTTTCAAAAACTTTATGCAGCGGGCTCCCTTGATTGATGATATAAGTGCTTTCCAGAGGTTGTATGGGCCGAATATGAATACTCAGACTGGGGATACAATCTATGGTTTTAATTCTAATGCTGACAGAGATTACTATTCAACCAATGATGCCCGTATAGGTCTTGTTTGCTGTATATGGGATGCTGGAGGAAATGATACTTTAGATTTTTCAGGATATTATCAAAACCAACGAATAAATTTGAAGAGTGGAGAGTTTTCCGATGTTGGTGGCTTAAAAGCAAATTTTTCAATTGCTGCTGGAGTGATCATTGAAAATGTTATCGGCGGTAAAGGCAATGATGTTATTGTTGGTAATGATGCAGATAATCATATTAAAGGCGGAGCTGGCACTTATATTATTTATGGCGGACTTGGTGCTGATCGACTTTGGGGGGATGGCGTAAATCCGGAATCCATTCGGTTTACTCGGGCCATTGAAAGTATTGGAGTAAAGAAGCTTAATTTTGGCACTTTAAGTTCACAACAGCTGCAATCTATTGAGCGTGAGATAATTTTATTTGATCCAGCCAATGCCGTTGGAATAATAGAAAGAGAAGCTGACCAATCTGAGACTCAACAGCAGGCCGCACAGCCGATTACGCAGCAAAGATTTGATCGGCGAACCATTGTTAACAATTATGAAATTATCGAAAAAGATTGTTTTGTATATCATTCTGCTAAAGAGTCTACACCCTTAGCGTATGATTTGATTATGGGCTTTCAGGATGGAATTGATAAAATAAATCTCGCCTCTATGAAAATTAGCAATAAGGTACAAAATAGAGATAGTAAGTATATTGTTGAACACTTTAGCAATAATGTTGGAAAAATTGAAGTAATGAATTATTCGGATAATATCCATCGTATTTTTATTAAAGGGGATAATTTTTCAGAAGGAGATTTTATGCTAGATATTTTAGGTTCCTTTAAACCAGATACCGATATTATTTTATGGTAGTTATATTAGCGCCCTTAAGTTAAAAACCTTAGTATTATTAACAAGAAAAAATGATTAGCTTGGATTTTATTTTTGTAAACCGTTGATATTGAATGAAAATATTTTTCTGATGATATTAACTCATTTCTGATTAAGCTAATTAATTTAGTAAAATCGAATCAGTTTTTATTTGCTTAGCTGTTACCTATATAAACAGTAGTAAAATAAATACTCTGATAACTATTTGTTTTAAAAAATATAAAACTGAATTTTTTATTTTTCTGTTAATTCAATATTTATCTAATAGTTTATTATGACTAGTGAAAATATCATGCTATTTATGTCGCAGCTATTACCGCCAATTTGGGCTCTCTGTAAAGACATTGCGAATATACTATTTTGGTAAACTGTTTTTGATATAAAAAATCTGGCAACTATTTTAATCAACATGTCACTGTATTAATTTCAAATTATTATAAATTTTATATGCTCAATCTTGCCAGGTTAAAAAAAGAGGCCAGAAATACTGGCCTTATCAGGTTAGAAGGAAGTGTAAAACAATATTATTCTTATTTCGATGGTTCTAACTACAATTAATTTTTAACAATATTTTCTTTTAATTCATTAAATTAATTGAATTTTATTGTTTTTGTGGTTGAGAATTTTGTTGCATGGTTGCCGTTTTTACTTAAAATGTTTGCCTTATTGGTTAGATCCTCTTTAGCCGCTGCTGCTTTATCAGATAATGTCTGTACTTCAGAATTAAACCCTTCTTTAACTTGGATTGCTTTTTCTTTGGCTTCATTTGTGGTTTCAGTGGCTTTATCGGAAATATTTTGTTGCAACTCAGATGTTTTTTGTTTGGTTGTTTCTTTTAATTGATCCGCTTTTGTTGATAGTTTATCAGCTTCTTTCGCATCATCAACCACTTGTTTAGCTTTTTGAGTACCAGCCTGTTTTATTTGTTCAGCGCTTTCCTTGGTCTGTTGGATGGCATCATCTACTTTAGGTGATTCATCACAAGCAGTAACAGCACTTATTATACCATCCAAGATTAGCATGCTTAGAATTTTTTTGTTCATTGATAGGTTCCTTTCTCTGTATTCATGGACGATCATAAATAAGTGTATAATCAATAAAAAAGACTTTAACATTATAGATACATCTATTAGATAAAGACATAAGACTGGATATAAGATTTTAACAACATAACAACTTGATATGTATAACTCTGTAGCTCATGTCCGTTATCCATTAAGCATAGATGAGAATTAGAGGAATGAAAAAAATTACCATCAGTAATGGTACTAAAAATGAAAATGGCTAATTCTTCTTAAGCTGAATTAATTAAATGCTTAAAATCAATCAAGCATATTATATCTTAAGTAAATAAGCCGCGCCCATACATAGGCGCGTCTTGTTGTGCTATTTGGCTGGAATATTATCTATTGTTAAGATTTCAAACTGATTTTATCAGTAAAAAAATTTTCAGATTTTTCTTTCGGTGTGCCTCGACAACCGTCGCCATAGTGTTCACCTTCCCAACGACCAACCAGTGCCGATCCTATGGCATTACTCATGACATTAGTTGCTGAACGTCCCATATCCAAGAAAGGATCAATACCCATTAATAAAATTAAGCCGGCTTCTGGAATATTAAATTGGCTTAGGGTCGCTGCAATAACGACCAACGATGCCCGTGGTATACCAGCCATACCTTTAGATGTCAGCATCAAAATCAGCAACATAGTGATTTGTTCGCCCATACTTAAATGGATATTACATGTTTGACCAATAAAGATAACTGCAAATGAACAATAAGCCATTGAACCAACAAGGTTGAATGAATAACCAATTGGTAAAACAAAACTAGCAATCTTATTAGAAATACCAAACTGTTCCAATTTTTCTAAAGTACCAGGAAAAGCCGCTTCAGAACTTGAAGTGGTGAAAGCGAGTAAAGCAGGTTCCATGATGTTTTTGACTAAGCGTAAAATGCATGGGCCAACGATTAACAAGGATACCCCAATTAAGATAAGCCAGAGTAACGCTAGAGTAAAGTAAAATTCTCCCATAAAAATGCTAGTACTGATCAATACACTCAATCCGCGTTCAGCAATCATGGCTGAGATAGCAGCAAAAACAGTAATAGGGGCAAAAAGCATAACGTAGCTTGTCAGCTTTAACATTACGTAAACCAGTGAATCTAGAATTTTAATAATCGGTTCACCTTTTTTACCTATGGCAGATAAGCTGCATCCCATAAAAATTGAGAAAATTACAATCTGTAAAATCTCATTACGCGACATCGCATCAATGATACTAGTAGGTATAGCATGGGCAATAAAATTGTGGAAAAAAAAGGTCGTTGGTTCGATATTTGTCACCGTTGAATTGGTATCTGCCACGAAATTGATACCTACTCCTGGTGTAAGAATATTAACAATAACCAAGCCAATGGTAATTGAAATGAAAGATGCTACCATGAACAGTAACAACGTTTTTGAGAAAACACGTCCTAAGGTTTTAGCATCACCCATTTTGGCGATCCCGACGATCAAGGTTGAAATAATTAATGGTGCAATAATCATTTTAATCAAACGCAAAAAAATATCTGTAATGATCGAAATATTTTTGGCGTAGCTGGCGGTTATTTCTGGATTGGTGAATGAATTTAATGCAAATCCAACTATTATCCCGGCGATCAGGCCTACAATAATCCAAGTGGTTAAACTTTTCGATTTCATAATGATTCCGTTTTAGTCAGGCCGGTATTATATCTCATATTATTTAAAAAGCCCTGAATTAGTATTTCAGGGTTATTACCTAAGTTATCCTTTCCTTTAATTGTGTTCAATAAATGTATTTAAAATAAGAAATAATATCGATTTTTTTTATCGAAATTGATACAATATCCTGATATAGATACATGGTTAGTATCAAGTTAAATGAATGTTTATATTGATTATTTGTTATTTAATTAAATGTTAAATTTTATATCAAAAATGATTTACGTTATTTATTATTAAGCACGTTAGTATTTTTATTTTGTCTGCAATACTGCCGTGTAGAATTATAACCATAACAGTATTAAAGTGAACAAACCATATAATTTAATCAATAATTTTAAATTTTGTGACTTAACAAGCTGATATTATTAGTTTATTTAATTAATAAAATGTTCTAGTAATAGCGGCTATTCGACTTTTTTTTGCCATTATTAACTAATAATTTAGCTTTTTAGTTATTGATTAATTGATATCTTAGACAAAAGTATACCACTAGCAAATTGCTTAAAAATTAGCCAGTTTAGAACTAGTTATCAGATATGATCTGTATCTATAAATTTTATGATTAATGGTGTTAGTCTCCCCTGAGAATTAACCCGGTGAGAGGAATGGAATGAAAGGACTATTTTTTTAGTTGATCATAGGTTTTTAGTGGTTGTTGTTTGTTATAAGCATCACCAATATAACGGTGAGAAGGTTTCAAATCTTTGTTAATGACACTTTTAGTGACATCCAATCCATCATAATCAAGCCCGGCTAAATCTGACCAAGTGTGGATTAAATGCATAATACTGTAGGGTCTATTTACCATGGTATCTAAATGGCGTTGGTGAGTATTAATCCATTGGGGTGATTGCCAGATAATAAAAGGGATCTCATACATAGGGCGGATTGGTGCTGCTTCATTACGACCTAATATATGATATGGCGGTATGTCAAAAACTTCTTCTCCATGATCAGAAAAATAGACTAAAAAACCGTTTTCACTAGACGCAGCAAAATCTCTAATTAGCGATGCCACTACCTTATCGTTGAAGTGTTGTGCGCTATCATAGTCGTTATAATCGGCTTGCTCACTTTTAACCAGATTGGTGGGCATAGTATCTTATTTTATTATCAAATATTCCCTCATCTTTAGGGTAACGATAGGCGTATTTCATATGGGTGCCAAGTAGATGGACAATGATGAATTTCTTTTCTGCTGGATCTTTTAATACTTCACTGAATGGTGCTAATACTGATGTGTCATATTGGCGTGAACTTTGTGCCATATCGTTGTTTAGATAATATTGTTTATTGGTCTGGCGCGAAAATGCGGTTAACATGGTATTACGCTGAGTTATGGTTTATTGATTGGTGATCCAGAAAATTTTATAACCTGCTTGCTTCATCATATTGATCAAAGAAGGAGCTGTTTTATAAAGTTCTGGGTGTAATTGATCGGCAAAAGTTAATGCTTGTTGTAACACTTCGATAGTGTAAGGGCGTGAGGTAACTACATCGGTGAACGCTTTGAAATTATTTGGGTATTGTGCTTTTAATGCGCTTAATTGAGGTGTTGTTTGGCGGCCATATCCATATAAACTCATGCGGTTTCGACTTGTCGATTCACGAATGGCTAACACTAACGTTCTTGGAGTAGCGCCATTATTATCAATCAAATTTTTTAAAGGGGGATATTTTAGCATTGTGGGTTAAAATAGCTTCTATATTAGTAAGCTAATTTTGATAAAGAAAATAACCGCTAATAAATTGCCAAGGAGCAGCATAAGCCATCCTGGCATTTAAATATGGCATTAGGTCATCAAGATCGCCGTTTGATTTGATAACTTTTTTGTAAAAAGGGGCACCAAAAAGAATACCGATAATAATTATTGTCAATATAACTTTGGCTGAAACGGAAATATGAACAGGTTTTATGCGTGTCCATAAAAAAATAGCGATAAGTATATAAACTAATAGGCTTGCGATAACTTTAATACTTAAATATTGTGTTAAGAATTGACTCGCTTCATGTGTGTTTGTTTCAAACATGATAAACATGACACTTTGTGAAAACTGTTGGCCATAAACAATATAATAGGCCAAGGCGAGATGGCAGAAGATAGCCAGAGAAAAATGCCTATAAAATGGCCGCAACCAATTTAATGTGGCGAGAAAAAAACAGTGCTGGAATGAGCCAAAGAGTGCTGTATAAAAGGGAATCTTTCAGACCAATGGTATTTACTTTGACCGGTTGTTACAAGAATGATTTGAATAACTGTAGAAAAATAAAGGAAAAAGACAAGCAACCAGATAAAGGCTACTAAGTTATTTTTTATTTGGTGAAGAATTAAACATATAATTTATGCTCATCAATTTTGGTTTTTTAAACGTAAGGTGTTATGTACTATTTTCATTATCAGCTATTTTGACGACTGATAATCTTTTTGAACATTAAACGAAATAGAAATAATTGCAACAAAAATATTGTTCCCTTTAAGTAATTTTTGAAAATATGTTGCCAATTTTGGCGTTGGCAAGAAGTATTATTAAATTAAATTTTAACTAACATCATAGTCAATTATTTTTGTTTTTTATAATAAATATAAAGAATACAGTAATAATAACAACAGCTAGTGTTTTTTGTGACAAAATAAATAAAATCCAATCTTGTTTTTTTGCATCTTTTATTTTTTTGCTGAAGATATTAACTAGATGATTTATTGTGTTAATTTGGTGAACTAAATATATTGATAGCTTAAATTTAATATTTATAACTAATATTTTATAAAATTTTTTATTTAACAATATGATCGTAATAAAAATTAAATAGACGAAATAAAATATTATTGAATAATAATTATTTGAGTAAAATAGATTTTTTAAAAAAAACATTTTATCGTGAACTTTATAATAAAACAATTTATTAAAGATTAATAATAATTCAAGTGAAAACAATAAAGTTACCGCCATTGGTAAAGAATTGAACCCGCGAGCGTTAAACAAAGGCGCGGCCTGCCGTTCCCTGAATTAATTGTATCTATTGATATCTTTTATTCTTATACACACAGCGATTGCTGCATATCCTGCTCGACATTAGTGATTTTTCTTAAACCAAATTTCTTCTCGAAGATAGCGAGCAAATCTGGCGTCAAGAAAGCGGGTGTCGTTGGGCCAATTATGATATTAGTTATGCCAAGTGACAGCAAAGTGAGTAAAATAGCAATCGCTTTTTGCTCAAACCAGGAGAAAACTAGTGATAGTGGTAGATCATTCACGTTACACGCTAATTTTTTCGCCAGTTTGATGGCAAGAATAATTGCGCCATAGGCATCATTACATTGACCAACATCGATTAAGCGTGGTAAGCCTGCTATTTCACCAAAATCCAATTTATTAAAACGATATTTACCACAAGCTAAAGTTAGAATTATGCAATCATTCGGCACATGAGTGGCAAAATTGGTGAAATAGCTACGCTTAGGGCGCGCTCCATCACAACCACCTACAAAGGAAGATATGACGTAATTTTTTACTGCTAATTAACTCAATTAGTGTATCTGTTGCATCCAGCAGAGTGCGGCGACCAAAACCAACTGTAACCTGATGTTCAATTTCACTATATGGGAATCCTGCCATCTGCTGTGCCATAGCAATCACAGGGCTAAAATCGTTACCTTCCAAATGGTTTACCTCTGGCCATCCAACAATACTGCGGCTCCAGATACGACCCGCATAGTTGCCAACAAATAGATCGATAATACAATTTGATGTCATGATAATGGGGTCGGGGAACTGGGCAAACTCGATTTGTTGATTCTGCCAGCCACCTCCATAGTTGCCGGCCAGATGTTTGAACTTATGTATTGCTGGGTAGCGGTGTGCCGGTAACATTTCACCATGGGTGAAAATATTAATACCTGTACCTTCAGTTTGTTGCAATAAGTGGTATGAATCTTTCAGATCATGGTCTGAAACTAGAATACATTTACCTGCAATGGGTTTTACGTTAACTTGTGTAGGTATTGGGTGGCCATAAGTGTTAGTTGCACTGGCATCTAAAATACCCATTACCTTAAAATTCATCTGACCAATTTCCATTGCACATTGCAATAAGGCATCCATATCAGATGGCAAGCTACCTAACCATGCCATAATTTTATGGTACTGGTGTAAATATCGTTATTGTATTGACCGAGAACTCTGGTATGCTCCATATAAGCCGCTGCACCGTTCAAACCGTACAGACAAAGCAGACGTAAACCAAGAATATTTTCACCAATCACCGCTTTATCTTTATTTAGCGCGTATTCTGCTGCTTGATACTGTAACTTGCTAGGATCGTCACTGAATAACTGCAGTTCGGCCATTAGAAATCGTTGGATCTTTAGCTAAGCATTTGATTTTCAGTGCCTCACGTTTGGCTATTGCCTCACGTGTAATAGGCGATGATACGCGAAGAGTCAAAATTTACATTAGTCAAAGTAGAAAAAAGGATACGCGGTGAAAAGTGGTTGACTTGATGATCAATGATACCGTTTTGATAAGTTTTAACTGTCCATGCCGATAGTCCCTGTAGCACAGCGATCAATAGATCTTGTAAATCAGATGTTTCAGCTGTTTTACCACATACACCTCGGGTATAAATACAGCCATTATCGGCTAGGCTACATATCGTTTGCCCACATTACACACAAAACATGCTAACTCCATTAAATTTGTATTTTATATACATGTTTATACTATACTTCAGCCTAATCAGTTGAAAATATATTTTTAAAACAACTTGATAGGAAATTGATTTAGTACAGTTTTGGCGTTAAAGGGAATGCATCTAACAGTAATAATGGAATAAGCAACCAAGAATTTTGCTTTTTATTATCATTGAATATTACGCTTCTAACATTAGTTAAGTTAGCGACAGCGTTAATATCTAGGCTAGTGAAGGCTAGGCATCTATCATTACACCACTATTAAGTAAAATATCTATTTGTTTATCACTATACTTTCATTTTCATTGATGGGTATTAATGCAACTATAATGGTATTTTTACGCTTTAATTAATGCCTCTACTTTTAATCATTAAGTTTTATGCTTAAGCGCTAATTGACCACTGTTGCTAACTGGAAACGCAAAAATTATGGTGGCAAATGAAAAGAGATAACGATATTGAGGTATACACTTTAAATCATTTTAACTTATCACGATTAATGCGATCAAAGACGTCAATTTTGGCGGTAGTGTGGCATAATTTCCAGCTACTGGGAATGCTAACAAATTATTATTGTATTATTTACTATTAATTATTTGTTATATCAATGCGATTGCTACTAAAGAAAAAATGGCCCAAAATATTGCTGATGATGTATTCTATTGGATGAAATAATTTATGATTAAAATCTTTTTGGCGATCTCAATAGGCTCTGCGCTTGGTGGTATCTCACGTTGGCTTTTGTCAACCAAATTAAATCCATTAATTGCACTTTTACCATTAGGGACTTATCTATCAAATGTTATTGCTAGTTTTATATTAGGTCTTGCTTTTGCTTATTTTACTAACCATTATACCCTATCACCTGAGGGCGATTGATGGTAATGACTGGTTTTTGTGGTGGTTTATCAACTTTTTCTATCTTTTCATTGGAAGTTATGCTCTCCTTTCAGCAACAGCGCTACTATCATGGATTTTTGGAAATCTTAATTCATGTGGTTAGTACCTTATTGGTAACTTACCTTGGTATACTGATTAATTTAGAATTGCTAGCATCTGACAATTTTTGTCAACCTAATAAATTGCTTAAACACACTCTTTTTCTGCTAAGTCTAACGCAAAATAGCTTAAAATCAGATTAGCACCAGCACGTTTGATGGCACCTAATGTTTCTAGCACAACATCGATTTCATTAATCGCGCCTGCTTGAGCAGCAAATTTAATTTGGGCAAATTCACCACTGACCTGGTAAGCCGCTAATGGTAGTTCAGTTCGCTCACGAATATCACGAATAATATCGAGATAAGCACCAGCAGGTTTTATCAATAAAACGTCAGCGCCTTCTTGTTCATCTATCAATGATTCTCTAATTGCTTCATGACGATTCATTGGATCCATTTGATAACTTTTGCGATCACCAATTAAGCAAGAGCCTGCCGCTTCGCGAAAAGGGCCATAAAGGTTAGATGCAAATTTAGTTGAATAGGACATAATACCGGTATTAGTAAAACCTGCTTTATCCAGCGCCTCACGAATTGCCCTGACTTGCCCGTCCATTGCGGCAGAGGGCGCAATAAAATCAGCACCCGCATTTGCCGCAGTGACTGCTTGTCGGCCGAGGTTGAGTAATGTTGCGTCATTATCAACGCTATTGCTACCTAAAACACCACAGTGGCCGTGAGAGGTGTATTCACAAAAACAAGTATCTGACATGACTAGCATATAGGGTACGCTATCCTTGCAGGCTTTTGACATACGGGCAACTAAACCATTCTCTTGCCAGCTATCGCTACCTGTTTCGTCAAGATGATGGGAAATACCAAATAACATCACTGACTTGAGCCCGGCTTTAGCGATCCGTTCGATTTCATAAGGTAACTTGTGTTCCGGGATACGAAAAACCCCAGGCATAGTTGCAATAGGCTGATAATCTTTAATTTCTTCTTCTACGAAAATGGGCAATATAGTAGATCATTTAGCGTTAAAATTGTTTCTTTAAATAAAGTGCGAACTGTTTCTGTTTGACGTAATCGCCTTAAACGACGAATAGGCTGTTGATATTGCACACCTTCTCCTTGCTATTGCTACATAAATTATAATTAATCGTATAATTTTTTTCATAATAATATTTGCAGCGTATTATAAATGTTATTAATTCATCTTAGATCTTTATTGATAGCGCTGTTTCTATATGCATGCCATTTTGTCTTATTGGCTGAATCCTAAATAGAGATAAATAATTAATACGATTATTGCGGTAACAATAGCATAAGGCATCTGGGTTCTGATATGTTCAATATGATCACAATCAGTCGCCATTGAAGCAACGATGGCGTCGCTAGAAATTGGCGAAGTCATATCACCAAAAATTGAGCCGGTAATCGCTGCTCCGATCATTAGTTCAGTAGGCATATTAACGGAAAGCGCTAATTGCACGCCAATTGGGATCATGATAGCAAAAGTTCCCCATGAAGTGCCGGTTGCTAATGACATGATAGCGCTGATTAAGAAAATAAAAGCTATCGAAAACCCTGCCGGCAACATGCCTGAAGAAATTTGTGCAATATAAGCACCAGTATTAAGATCGGCAGAAACATTGCCCATTAAAAAAACTAAAATCATCACTAAGCTAATTTTGATCATGCTGGCGTAACCGATATAAATTTCCTTAAAGAAACTTTCGATCGTCAAAATGCGGCGGGCTAAAAACCAGATAAACGAGACTAAAGTACCAAACATAACTGCCCAGTAAACAGAGGTTGAGCCACTGCCTTTAGTGAACTCGCCATTACCGGTGATATATAGAGCGATAGGCACCATTAAAACCGTTGCCAGAATAGGAATAAAAAAGTTCAATACAGTGTTGGTTGCTGGATGATCAATGACTTCCTCATCAGCAATGGAAGATGGCTGATGAGATCGATGTTGATTGGCAATCGCTTTTTGTTCAGCTATTTTCATCGGCCCCCATGAATAATCGGTGAGGATATAAAATAGTACTGAAGCTAGTGATAACCAAGCCATAATATTATATGGCATAGCGGTAGCAAGGATTTCGAATGGTTCGCCTGAAATAAAACCTTTAGAGATTTGTACACCAATAACCCCCATCATGGCCGCTCCCCAACCATTGATCATGACAGAAGAGCATACAGAGACACCAGAGGTTTGAATAATATAGGCCATTTTTTCTGCGGAAACACCATAATATCTAGCAATATTTTTAGTGGAAGCCCCAGCGACTAATTGATTAATAGAACTCTCAATAAAAATGATTATTGAAATAAACATGGCTAGCAGTTGAATTGCTTTTTTATTTTTTATTAAACGCGTTTTATTGGTTAGTAAATATACTAAACTTCTAACACCTCCGGTGACGCTAATTAACCGTATAATTCCGCCAATTAACAAAATAAAAATAATAGTTTGTGTATTGCCGGGCGAGGCAAAAGTAGCAATAATTCCAGTTAGTGTTGCTGGAATGCCTAACAAAATATTGTGATCGTTAATAACGGTATAACCAACTAAAATACCTATCAATAATGATAAGATCACTTGGCGTGTTATTATCGCGAGTATAATAGTGATAAGCGGCGTAATTACTGTCCAAATTCCGTAGTCATTCATTGCGATACCCTATCTCTAGCTGAGTATTAAAAATTAAGTGCTTGCTCTAAATCGTTAAGTAGATCATCAATATCTTCTATCCCTACGGATAGACGTAATGTTGTATCGTAAATGCCCATTTTTACTCTTTCATCTTCAGTCATAGCGGCATGGGACATGGTTGCTTAATGATTTACCATGCTTTCAACACCACCTAATGACTCGGCCAGAACAAAATATTGCAATTTGCTGATAATATTTTTTACGTTATCTCGACTGCCATTAATGTTGATGGTAACAACAGCGCCACCAGTTTTCATTTGTGTCTGACAAATATGATACTGGGGATTATCTGATAGCCCTGGATAGTATACTTTTGTGATATTACGATGATTATTTAAAAACTTGGCAATTGTCAGCGCATTAGCGCCTTGTCTTGTCATGTGAAGATCTAAAGTTTTTAATCCCCTTAATGCAAGATAAGCATCAAAAGGTGAAGCAATAGCACCAATAGTTATTTTAATAACATCAATTTTATCGGCTATTGTGGATTGGTTAGTGATAACGGCACCACCGATTAAGTCTGAATGTCCTTCTATGTATTTACTAGTAGACAGGATGACAATATCAGCGCCTAATTCAAGGGGTTTTTGATTCCAGGCAGTAGCAAAAGTATTATCGACACAGGTTATGATATTATTTTCTTTTGCCAACTGACAAATTTTACTGATATCAACAAGTTCTAATAGCCGATTAGTAGGGCTTTCTATCCAAATCAGACGGGTATTATTGCGTAAATGCTGTTTGACTAGTTGGAGATTATTGAGATCAATATAATCAACTTGATGACCACTTGTTTCTTTGATTAATTTTTTAAATATACGGTAAGTACCGCTATAGAAATCTTGCATGGCAATAATATGAGAGTTTTGTGGTAGCAAATTTAATACTAGTAATGTTGCAGCGACACCCGATGCGGTTGCGGTAGCATAAATACCCTTTTCAATATCGGCAAGTAACGTTTCGTATGTATAGCGAGTTGGATTTTTAATTCTTGAGTAGCTAACTTCACCATTTATATTAATATTTTGTTGAATAAAACTACTTTACTGTGGTGATAGTGGGGAAAAGCGCGTTATTAGCTTTATCAAGTTGGTTCCCACCATGAATTAAAATAGTTGAAAATTTTGCCATTATAATCCTTATATTTTTTCTAATCAGTGTTAATTCATTATATGACAATAAGTATAGTTGTATAAATGGATAGAATTACAATAGATTTGTGTTAACCAAAGGGTCTATTTGATATATTTGTACTGCTGTATTTATCTTACATGAATATGCTAAGGAGTAATTGCGTATTTTATAAAATAACAAATATTTTATATTTTTTTAGTTAATATAATATATATTTTGTTTTTATAATATTGAATTACCAAAAAATTGGTATTTATAAT
Source organism: Arsenophonus endosymbiont of Aleurodicus floccissimus (assembly GCF_900343025.1). Taxonomy (GTDB): domain Bacteria; phylum Pseudomonadota; class Gammaproteobacteria; order Enterobacterales; family Enterobacteriaceae; genus Arsenophonus. The sequence continues at coordinate 118,324 of NZ_OUND01000005.1, forward strand.
GACATATTGGGAAATAAGAAATTTTATAACTAAAAAGAAAATATAGACTTTATAATATTCTTATGAATTATTTTTAAAAATCATCTATTCTTTTATTTTCATTGCGTTTTGATATTAATGTCTTTATATAAAAATCAATTAAGTATTTCCAAACAAAAATAAAATATTGTTATATTAATGTTTATATAATACATAATCATAATGTAAGTTAAATTTTATTGTATAAAATTTTTATTCACAATATAAAATAATTTTCCATTTATCATGTTAGGTGAAATAGTTATATTTTGATTTTATTTTAGTGTTAAAATCTATCAATGATAGCTTATAAAGATAATTTCTATCATTAATTAGTGTTTAAAGAAAATTAAAAAATAGCTTAAAAAATTATCACTTATAATAAGAGGAAAGCGGCTATTTAGTGGCTAGTTGCAAGCCGTAAGAATAACTAATTTTTATAGAGTGAACGAAATATTAGTTATTAAAATTTAAGTTTATTTTTATACAGAGAAAAAATGAATGATAAGAAAAATTGGAGCATTAAAAGATGATGAATTAATTAGTTGTAAACAAAAGCCTGTAGTATATATAAAATATATATTTATTAGTATAATTTTGTATTTGAATGGGAAAAAGTATTTTATATCTACTTTTTTTTTAAAAAACAAACATAAATATATTGAGATATCATTAAAAATATTTAATAAACTATTTTATTAGTCAATAAATTAATGTTGAGTGTAAGTAATAATAAATTTATAACAGTAAATTTTATTTAATAAAATATTTAGGAATAATAACAAAATAAATTTATTATCAAATAAAATATCAAAAAAGAATATTTTGTTGTAAAGGTTTAAAAATATTTATTATAAGATAATAAAATGTTTAATTTTAGATAAATTTAAGCATTAAATGTTATGACTAATTTAAAGATACATTGCCTACGTTTATTTTTTTTTGATAGTTTTAGGCTATCAATAATGTGTAAACGGATCGATAAAAACAAATTTCATAATTGAGGTAATATGATTTTAATATTTTCTTGTAATAGAAAACTATTATAATATATTATTATACTTCCTATATGTTTTATTATTTAAAAATCATACTGATGCTTGTTTTCATTAACGGAGTTATAAATAATGGAATTAGAAAGTTTAAATTTATTCATATTAGTGGTAAGAGTTTTTTAACCTTCAATCATTTTATTTAATGTAAATAATAAAAAATTTGTAGAATAACAGATAGTGTAGAGCAATTTTATTATAGATACCCTTTTCAAGGATGGCTATTAATTAGACTATTAAATAAAGTTGTAGAAGAGGATGCTTATTATGAAACATCAAGATTTAGTTTTTCAATTTTTAGATTATCGATTGCATTGCAATGAAATGCTGATGAAAAATGGAGAAATTATTGCAGTACTACCTAAAGAATTAATAGCATTAAGCTGTCTAGTGGCTAATAGTAAAAAGATTATAAAGAAAGATGATATCGTTGATTATGTTTGGCAAGGTGGCTAAGTAAAGGATGAATCAGTTGTTCGTTGCATATATTCATTGAGAAAATTGTTTAAACAGGAAAATTTGATTATAACCATTTATGGTAGAGGATATTGTTTTAATAGTGATGTAAAACTTATTCATTTAAATGCGAAGAATGATTATTTATACGAAATTCCTTAACCATGATAAGCGGCAAAGAGGACTTTATATGCAAAGTATTGGCAGAATATTACCTGTATTTAAAGAGGGTATTTGTTCTTCAAATACAATAAAGGATAGTTTTCAGCGTTTAACATTGAACATTAAATGTAAATAATCATGATTTCGTCATAATTTGGTTGTGATCTTTGGGTTATTTTAAGGTTTAATGAGATCGTGTTTTTTGCTAGAAGCTGGTTTCATGTTAAGGAGCAAGTTTTGGGGCAGAGTGAATATGTGTGGATAAAATATGACGAAATTTTATTATAAAATCCAGTTTTTTATTATGTTACGGCAGTAAGTAAAACAGAACTTCGTATTAGTTCAAAAGAAAATCAGGAAATTTGTTGTTTCGATATTGGAGAAAGCGTGATCATGATGATTTTACCTTTTAAAATAGATATTCTATCGGGTGAAATCAGGTTAAAAAATAAAATATCTTACATTTAGCTAAAATGCAGGCTTTCATTGATAAAGCAAATAATCAAATCCATAATTTTAAGAATAATTACCTTTTTGCTTTTATTAATTTTAATTTTTATACTTATAAAAAAAATCTTGAATATTGGTTTTTGAATCAACAAATTAATAAAGAAAAAAAGCAGAAAGGTTTTCTTCTTTATTACGCCAAAATGAAGAATATCATATTGTCAGTTTTATGTTTGAAGAATCGATGTTAGAAGGAAACCAAAAATTACAGAAAATGAGTGTCAAATATGGATTATCTGTTTTTTACTTTAGAAAATTAGCAGGAAATACATTAGGTAATTCGCCTAAAACTGAGTTAAAAAAAATGGTGATTAGTTAATGCGTTATTACATTTAAACGATAAAAATAATAATATTACACAAATAGCTTTTAAATATAGTTATTCCAATTTGTCTCATTTTTCTGATGAAGTGAAGAGTTTTTTGGGATAAGGTCCGAGCCGGTTAAAAAGATACTATCAAAGTAAAGGATCTAGTGTCACCGATGAAGAAATTACTGATAAGAAAAGATAGTAGTATATTGATTTTTTTAGTATTTTTAAATTTCATATTATTGTCCAGTTCTAAAGCTGTATCAGAGCAAAATATCGAATCAGGTTATAATGCTAAAAATGAAACTATACGTTGTATTTTTGATGCCTTATTTTCGGTTATTAATAAACCAATCGTAGTTAGTCAGCTTGCTGTAAAAAAGAAAATAACTGGCGATTTTGATCTTAAATATCCGCTAGATACTTTAAAAGACATTACTCAGTAACTTAATTTGATGTGGTACGATAATAGTCAAGTAATATATATTTGTGATGCAATTGAAATGCGTGATACTGTTATTACCTTACATAATACGACAATTTCTGAGATAAAAAATTTTTTAAAAGATTCAGGTCTGTATGATGAACGTTACCCATTACGCTCAGGTAGTAACAATCGTTCATTTTATATATCTGGGCCACCGCCAGTCTATATTGAGACGATAATTAATACTGCTCAGTTTTTAGATGAAGTGACTACAACAAGCTTCGATGGCCAAGAAAAAATAGCAATTGTGCCATTATATAATACATTTGTAGATGATCGTCATTATCAATATAGGCTTAATGATATTTACTATTCCAGGAATGGTATCAATAATAAATAAATTGATGGATGCTTCAAGTAGTAATATTGCAAAATTAAAAACGCATACGCTAAAAAAAATCAAGATGATTTAGCTAATCAGAATAATAATTCATCACTAACAGATGATTTATCGTTAAATACAGGTGCGGTTTCTATTATATTTAATTCTGGTAATAATAGCTTATTAATAAAAGATAATAAAGAACAAGTAAATTATTTACGAAAGATTGTAGAACAGCTAGATATCACTAAAAGGCATATATAACTATCGGTATGGATTATTGATATAGAAAAAAAGCGCTTGAGTAGCTTGGTATAAAATGGAGTGGTGGTGCTAATATTGGGAAAAATTAGGTATATCGATAAATGCAGGAACAAGCACTATTGATATAGTTAGTTTTATGGCAGATATATTTGCATTAACAAGGAATGATAAAGCAAATATTGTTTTTTGGTCAATGGTTTTAACACAAGAAAATATTCCAGCAATATTTGACAATAATCGAACTTTTTATACTAAATTGATTGGAGAAAGAGTAACAGATTTAAAAAATGTTACTTATGGTACAGCAATTAGCGTATTACCTAGGTTCACTCTTGATAATCAAATAGAAATAATGATTACCGTTCAAGACGGAAGCCGAGGGCAACAATTAACTGATCATTTACTAGAAATAGGACGAACAGATATTGGTACTATTGCTAGAGTGACTCAGAGTAAAAGTTTATTAATTGGTGGTTATACTCGTGATGAACATAGAAATATAGAAGAAAAAATACCATTACCGGGAGATATTCCTTATTTAGGTAATAATATTTCGCTATACTACTGAAAAAAAGGATAGTTTGGTGAGAGTATTTCTTATACAGCCTAAAGAGATTATTAATCCTTTAAGTTTGAGCGCAGAAAATTTTGCTAAAAAAGTAATAGAAGATAGATATTGATAATAAATTAGAAAATTGGATGTCAAATTTTTCGAGTAATCGTTGATGAGTAATAACATAAATAATTCTAATAATATTGTCCAGTACATGCTGCGTCATAGACGAAAATTAATTATGGAAAAAGTAAATACTCAGGAAAAAGTGGATCGATACGAGGCACTCGATGATGAAAGCGAGTGCAAAATTGAAGAAAGGCATCAATATAATCAAAAAAAATTTGGTAATGAACAAGGAAAAGCACTATTACTATCGCAAACTAGACAGAGAAGAGAATTAGTTAAAAAAAGTGAATTAGAAAATTGTAATAAATTTGACTATGTTTTGGATGATGAAATCGCTAAAGTGGTAAATATTTTATCTGCGCCGAAAATTTCTCTCCAAAATTTAGTAGCGCAGCTTAGAAAGTTAATAACTGATGATAGTGATTTAGTAATTGTATTACGAGCTTTAATTAGGCGTAATATGCTACATGAAAAAAAGGAAAGAAAATAACAGATGTATTAAGTTATGTAGAACAAAGCACGAATAAAAAACGATTAAAATCAGGAATTAATGTTGCTCTTAAAGCACGTATATTTAGCTCTAAAATAGATGTTGAACCCTATTTACTGCGTGAAAGTTATCGACAATTTATTGAAACGGATTTATATGAGATAAAAATTTATGGTAACTGGATTTCAACCTATGGAACAGAAAATCGAAAAATAATTTTGCAATTTATTGAAAATGCAACGATTACTAATATTAATTCCAATTATCCCAGTTGTAGCCGAATAGAATTTGGCAATCTTTTGTCAAGATCAAATCAAATAAAAACAATAAAATCATGTGATAAATTCTTTATTGTATCTTTAATTAACTATTATAAAAGTAAAGCAATTCCCTTTCGGCAGTTAAACATAGTATTATTTTTTTATTGGAGTACTTGAAGAACCTAATGCTACAGGTGATTTTATAGATTTATTATTAAAAGTGGATAGTGGTAATGAAGATAAAGGAAAAATAACTCAATTAATTTATAATTTAATAAAAAAATTACCACTATGTATTTTTATTAGTACGAATGATAAAGAAATAATAAAAGAGCAGTTGATAGAAAAATTAAATAATTTTTTTATTTAAGATAGCATAAATCACTATAATATTTGAGTAAATATAAATAAATTTCTAAATGAAATAAAAAGACATTCAGAGTTGTTTGTATTAATTTTAGTTTTTATCATCATTTCGATGTTGGTAATTCCCTTATCTACTATATTTAGTTGATTTTTTAATCGCGTTAAATATTATTTTATCTGCATTAGTATTTTTATCTTCGTTTTATGTAAATAGAATACTAAATTTTTCATCATTTCCTGCTATTTTATTGATAACTACATTATTTAAATTATTGCTAACCGTCAGTACAAGTCGATTAATATTAAGTGAAGCTGATGCAGGGGAGATTGTCACTGTATTTGGGTAATTTGTTATTGCTGATAATTTAGTTGTTGGGTTTGTCATTTTTACCATAGTTACCATTGTACAATTTATGGTTATTACCAAAGGTTCAGAACGTGTTGCAGAAGTTGCTGCTTGTTTTTCTCTGGGATGGTATGCCAGGCAAACAAATGAGTATCGATGCTGATCTACACTCTAGTATTATTGATGCAGAAGAGGCTAAACGTCGCGGTGCAGTGTTGTCGAACGTGAAAGCCAGCTGTATGGATCTTTTGATGGTGTAATGAAATTTATCAAAGGTGATGCAATTGCGAGTATTATTATTATCTTCATAAATTTTATTGGCGGCATTAGTGTTGGTATTAGCCAACATCATATGGATTTTTCGCATGCTTTAGCAACCTATACGATTTTGACGGTAGGTGATGGATTTGTTGCACAAATCCCTGCTTTATTAATAGTGGTTGCGGCAGGTTTTGTTGTTACCAGAGTTAATGGTGATAATGAAAACTTAGGTAGAACGATCATTAACCAATTATTAACTAATCCCTTAATTTTGATTATTTCAGCAATTATTGCATTGAGCATTGGTAGTTTACCTGGTTTTCCTTTTATTGTTTTTTTATTGATTTCGGCAATATTAGATAGTATGTATTATCTTCAATTTAAAAGAAATAAACTAAATAAAGAAGATACGGCATTGATTGAAAAAGATGAAATAACGGACTTAGAGATAGATAATCAAGGGATGATTAATAAAAAAACAAATGAAACGATCCCTTTAATTTTGGTTGTTAATAAAAGCGTAATTGAAAATTTAAAAAAAGAAAATGTTTCTGTCAAATTAAAAATAAATTTTATCTAGACTATGGAATAAACTTACCTGATATCATAATCAGTAATTCTGATGATTTAGAAGAAAATACCATAGTGCTATTAATGAATGAAATAAAAGCAGATCAATTTTATATTAGATATGATGGATATCGTCTTATTAATAAGAAAGATGAAATTGAACATCTTGGAATCGACAGGATTACTATTAATAATGATATTTTGATAAATGAAACGGATTATGAAAAAATAAAAGAAATAGGATATTTATGTCGCCATTATATAGATGAAATTTATTTTAATTTAGCCAATATACTCACTCGTTATGTACACGAATATTTTGGTATACAAGAAGCTAAGCAAGAAATTGATAATTTAGAAGAAAGGTATCCAGATCTTATTAAGGAAGTCGTAAGGCATGCAACTATTCAAAGAATAGCAAGAAATATTACAACGGCTAATTAATGAAAAAATATCAATAAAAACATGAAATTAGTTATGTAAACTATTGCACAATAGGCGCCAAAATAGAAAGATGTTATTTTACTTGTCAAACATATTCGTAGTGCATTAGGAAGATATATTTTTCATAAATTTTCGCGAGGAAATAATTTAAATGTTATTTTATTATCAAATGAAAATGAAGAAGTTATTCGGAGTAATATACGAAATACCTCAGCCGGTGCTTTTTTGAATTTAGAACCTAAAGAATCTGAATATTTATTAGATAAAATATCATTAGCATTAGATAACATGCCGTTATCTTATAATGATTTTGTAATTTTATGTTCAGTTGATATTAGAAGATTTTTAAAAAAGTTTGTTGAAAATAAATTTAACAATGTGGATGTTATTTCTTTTGATGAATTCACAGAAACGGTTTCCGTAAATGTATTGAGAACGATTTAAAACTAAATGGAGAGAGTATGCCATATTGATATTGCCTTATTAATTCGTGATGCGCTAGCACATAGTGGTTGTGATAAAAATTTAATTTATGATTTTGATGAACATTCAATGATTACTTTAGAATTTAGTGATTCATTAGATATCAATATAAGTATTGATGATAATTGTGTATGACTTTGGAAACCTCTTTGCGAAGTGAGCAGTAATTTAATTTATCAATTAAGCGAAAAGATATTAAATAAATTAATGGAAGAATACCTATTTACCGTGACTGGCGGATATAGTTATGATCTTGATGAAATTGATATCTTAATGAAAAATAAAGCAAAATATAATATAATAGTAGATAATCAACTTTATAATATCACTTTAAGATTATCTGATGTTAGCATAGAAAATATTATAATAAGTAATTAGTCAATATTCAAAGCTTCTGGAAATATAGAGGAAGTAAAAAACAATAACTTTAGTAATTATAAAAAATATGTTCAAACTGATAAAAAATTTGGCTAGATACATCTTATAAAACATGAAGATAGTGTTATAAAAAAGGAAAATATTGCCAATAAATTAAGTATTAATAATATAATCGATATAGATTATATAACTAACTTAATTGACTTTGTTGGTTTAGCATCTCGTGGACAGAACAAAAAAATTAGCGCAAATAATTTATTTAACTATCAAGAAATGAATTTAACACCAAGTTATGAAACAATGCCAATAAGTTATAAAAGTAATATTGATTGCAATTACTATTCAAGACTTATTTTATCTAAAAGAGTTTTTAATAAAAAATAGAACTAGCATCACTGGAAAATTTACAAAAAAATAAATGTATAAAAATAATTTTATTAATTCTAATGAAAATAAATAGTTGAAATATTTTTTCAAAAAATGGGAAAAAACACATTATGTGGATATAAGTATAAATAAAAAATTTCAATATTATCTGATACTTAGCTTTAACCTATCAGATTCATTTGTTGATAATAGAATTTACAGTTATTTAAATAATAATAGTCACTCTGAAAAAAATATTCTTATTATAAGAAAAGATAATAAAGATGAATTTAATAAAAAAAGCGATAAATACCAAATTTTCTTTGAGGATGAGGAATGATAAAAAATTATTTTCCTATAAAAAGCCACAAAGAAATTAATTTAAAGCAATTATTATTTACTTGGCAAAAAAGGAATTATTCAAAAAAGATTTCCATTACCAAATGGAGAGTTATTATTATCTTTTTCTACCAATAAAAATTGGAAAGGGATCATAGATCTTAGAGAATGGTTAGAGTTAATAAAACCAGATTTAAACGGTTTATCTATGTATGCCTGGAAATTTGACGAATTAGAAGCTCTTTTTTTAAATAGCTATACATTAAATGAGTTTTTACCTTCTGAATTATAATTTAATACTTTATATAGTAATGGAAAAATTAATTGTAATGATAGCGATTATAAAAATATCATCGCTATGCTTAGAACAGATTATAGTAATATCTGGATCCATGATGTTGATAATAACTTGAATCATGTAAATAAATTAGAAAAATATAAATATGATCACATCCCAGTGGAACTAACTTTAACAATCGGATTCAGCAATATAACTGTATTAACTTTAAATAATGTTAATGTTGGTGATACTTTATTTGTTAATCAGCAAACACATGATGTGGTTATTCAAAATAAAGTTATCGGACATTTTACTAACGATAATGGAGTCTATATGATAAATACAAATTTTTATAATGATAATATTGATAATACAATCAATGACGATGATAATCTAATAGAATCTAGCGATAAATTAAGCTCTAAAGGTGATATACCGATTACACTTTAATATATTTTACAGAAAAATAAAATTCCTTTATCAGAATTGAAAAGTATTTTTCAAGGTAAGGTACTACCATGTGACTTAGCCGCAGAAAATAATGTTAAAATTTTTGCTAATGGGCTTTTAATTGCAAAAGGAAATATAATTTGGATTGAAGATAGATTGGGTGTAGAGATCACTTATTTATTTCATAACGAAAAATAAACAATTGTTAATATAGAGAGTAAAAGTAGAAATTATGAATAATGATATTTCTCTGATTACCTTATTGGCGTTTTCAGCCTTATTACCATTTATTATAGCGACTGGCACATGCTATATAAAATTTTCTATTGTTTTTATTATGGCTAGGAACGCTTTATGGCTACAGCAAATTCCTTCTAATATAGTATTAAATGGTGTTGCATTAACGTTGTCATTTTTTGTGCTACTACCTGTAGTGAAAACTAGTTATCAAGAATTTAATAAGGTTAATATTGATTATAAAGATATTTATTTTATTATTAACTCAGTAAACTCTAGATTAGGTGAATATAAAAATTATTTAATAAAATATTCAGATAAAGAATTAGTGTCATTTTTTGATAAGTTACATCAAAAGTCGGATGATGGAAATTATGATCAATATGAAAATGGTAATGAAAGCTCTATTACTTCATTGTTTCCTGCATATGCTTTAAGTGAAATAAAAAGCGCTTTTACTATCGGCTTTTATTTATATTTGCCATTTGTTGTTATCGATTTACTTATTTCAAGTATTTTATTATCACTTGGAATCATGATGATGAGTCCGGTAACAATATCTGTTCCTATAAAATTAATTTTATTTATATTCTTAGATGGATGGAGATTGTTATCAAAAGGATTGATAATCCAGTATATTGAACTAGCAACAGGATAATATATAAAGTTTATGAATAATATAATTTTTGCAAGTAATAAGGCATTATGTTTAATATTGATCTTTTCATTATTTACGATCATCGTCGCTACTATTATTTGGCTAATTTTTTGACTTTTTCAGACAATAACTCAGCTACAAGAGCAGACATTGCCTTTTGGATTAAAGTGGATTGGTGTAATGGGATGTTTATATTTACTATCAGGTTGGTATAGCGAAGTTCTCTTAAGTTATGCTCATGAAGTTATTAAGCTAGCACTATCGTGATTTAATATTATGCATATAGATACTAATTTTTGTTTTAATATTTATAGTTTTTTTTCTCATTTAGTTTTCGTAGATTAGCGTATTTTTCCAATATTTTATATTATTCCATTTTTATCTAATAATATTCTATACTCCACGATTAAATTTCCTCTTTTATTATTTATTGCTATGGGTGTATGGCCATGTGATGCATACGATTTACCTCAATTTGAATCGATCAATTATTTAGTCATCTTGCTAAAAGAAACTATTATTGGATTAATGATTGCTATTTTTATTTCTTTACCTTTTTGTGTTTTGCAAATAGCAGGAAATATTATTAATAATCAAAGAGGAGCGACATTAAGTAGTAGTATTGACTATATTAATGGTGTAGACACATCCGAGCTAGCTAATTTTTTTAATTTATTCGCGGTGACACTATTTTTAGCTAATGGTGGGGTTATAATTATTTTAGAAATTTATAACTATAGTTATCGTTTGTGGCTACCTTTTTCAATGGAATTGCCATCAGATTCAAATATTTTAACTTTTATTTCTTATGCAATTTCAAAAGCGATAATATTAGCGAGTTCATTAATTATTATTTTTTTGGCCATTGAAATTATGCTTTGGTTACTTGGTCGATATACACCTCAATTAAATCCATTTTCTATTGCTTTAACTGTTAAGAGTCTAATTTGTTTTACTATACTGATGATCTATTTTTCTTCATTTTTTAGCGAAACGGTATTAGTTATGGAGCAAATATCTTTTAAATTAATTGAAAAAAGTATCTAATGGAATACTATGTCAGCAAACAAAACGGAAAAACCAACGCCTAAGAAGTTAAAAGATGCAGTTCAAAAAGGAAAAAGTTTTAAAAGCAAAGATTTCGTTATCAGTTGTCTTATTTTTTCATGTTATTTATATTTGACAAATTATATTAATTTCACAGCCATAATAGATATTTTGGCGAATACATTAAAAAATAATCATCGTATTACAGCATTAAATTACACTTTTATCCTTTTATTTATAGCATTAAAGGTTTTTTTACCTTTCTTTTTTATGTATATTAATTATTATGCTTACGACGATGGCACAGACAGGATTTAAAATTACAACTAAAGTATTAAAATTAGATTTTAATACTTTAAATCCTATCAATGGGATTTAAAAAATATTCAATATTAGAATAATAAAAGATTTCATTAAAACATTTTTATTTATCTTAATATTTTTTACTGTTACCAATATTTATTTGGGTAATAATAAAAAATTATTTTTGCTCAAATTTATTTAAATATTTAAGATGTTTTTTAGTATGGAAAACGTTACTTATCGATTTTATCGTTATTTTATTATTGTTTTGATTTTAGATTCTGTTGCAGAATATTTTATTCATGTTAAAGATTTAAAGATGGATAAAAATGAAGTTAAACGTGAACATAAAGAACAGGAAGGAAATCCTGAAATCAAATTAAATCAAAAAGAAAAGAATTACATGTCAAAATTTTATCTAAACAAGTAAAAAGAGATATTAAGAGTTCAAAATTTATGATTGCTAATCCAACACATGTCATTATTGGTGTCTATCTAAATCCACAAATAGTTGCTATACAAATGGTCTCAGTATTAGAGAAGAATCAATGAGCACTGGCTACTCGCGCCTATGCTGAAAAGAGGGCGTGCCGGTAATAGAAAATATTGCATTAGTGCGCCGAATATATAATACCCATCAACTTTATTCTTTTATTAATTTAGAGGAAATTGGTAAAATAATTAAAATTTTAAGTTGGTTGCAAAAAGTTGAAAATGCATGGGATAGCTAGGTTACTTACAAGAATTAACATTTTTTATGAGCGTTATTTATGTGAACACGATTTATTTATCTGTTTTAATTGTAAAAGTGAATGCTAGATAGTAATTCAGGAGATTTACTATGCCCTATAATAATGAAAATATATCTCTTACTCAGAATAAACAAGGTAGCTTTGGTCTTGAAGAAACTATTCTGACAGTTATGAATACGGGTGCCACACTAAAAGATATTTATGAAATAGATGAGAATGTTATAGAGAATATTTATGCGCATGCTTATGAATTTTATCAACAGGGTAGGCTTGATGAAGCTGAAAAGTTTTTTAAATTTCTATGTATGTACGATCTAAAAAGTGCTGATTATTTTATTGGCTTAGGTGTTGTTTATCAGCTTAAAAAGGATTATGCCAAAGCCTGTGATATTTATGCTTTATCTTATGTAATGGCAAAAAATAATCATTGCCCGGTTTTTTATTCAGGGCAATACCATTTGCAAATGGGAGATATTGCTAAAGCACTTTATTGTTTTGATTTAGTTTGTAATGAAAGTACCGATATTAAATTAGTAAAAAAAGCGGAAGTATATCGAAAAGTTATTAAAGAAGCTAGATTATCAGAAACAGAAGTTAAAACAGAAAATGCAATTTTTTAATGTTTTATATTTTTAATTAGGATTTATTATATGGGAGAGATAAATACATTTAATATAAGAAAAAATTTTTTTAATAATGAAAATATCAATGCTGATTATTTTAATAAAATTGACGGCGTTATTAAAGATAAAATTACTATTTCTCCCAAAAAAAGTATTCAATTAAATAATAAAGCTAAATTAGAATTAATCCTAGCATTAGAGTTTAACAATAAAAATGTATCCGATAATTCAATAGATATTCCGCAGATTAGAAAGCCTAAACTTTCGCTGTCAGAAAAAAGTAATTTAGTATTAGCTGAAATGCAAAAAATTAGTGTCGAGCTTCAAGGAGATAAATTAAAACTCAGCATTGAACTGTTTAATGTTAAATTAAAGGTTAAGACTGAAAATGCTAATCAATTATCTAATGAAATAGATAAGTTGAATCATGATCAACAACAACAATTAGCGCTTTTAAGTAGCATGAAAATTAAGCTTGAAAGTTTACAATTGAGTAAGAATGAGCTTGAAAAAGAACTTAGTACTAAAAAAATAATAAAAATAACAAACAGATAGATTATCAAAATTTGAAAGAAAACTTAACTGATAAAGATTTGGCCTTAGAAAACCAGTTAGCAGAAGAAATTAATGCTCTTACTGAATTTATCCAACAAAAAGAAACTGACTTAGTCTAATTAAACAACACATTTGAGATGTATTCAAATGAGTGTAAGACTGCTATGAAAGATATAGCTCAATGTACGAGTTTCATTAATCATGCGCTTAATAAATTGAGTCAATTTAAAGCGGCAGACAGAATAGAAAGTGATAAACCTATTGAACAGCATATTAAAGAAACTCTCTCAAATACAGGTGAATTGTTAAAAATTTTATCAACACTAATTATCAATATAGGTAATTGTGCAGTTGATAAATTAAAAGATGATTTGAGATTAATCGTAAACGGGCGATGGCTAATCATTCAAACGCCAATCTGAAGAGTTTGACCAGCAGTACGTAAAGCCGAACAAACGCAAAAAATAGCTAAATGTGTAGGGCAAACCCTTTGGTGGTTTGGTTATGGCTCTTGGGGCAGTCAATGCGTTATTTGGCGGCGCTGGAATTGCTTTGATGGCTGTTGGTGTAGCGTTATTAGCGGCAGATTTTATCGCTGAAAAGCGACGGGTCGATCATTAACCGATAGGATCATGAGCCCGTTAATGGAGCATGTTTTTATTCCATTAATAGAGATGTTAGGGTAAAATTGTTAATGCGATATTGGAGTACACACCACTGGGCGGTTTGTTAAAAGAGATCGATAAGGCAGCAGGAACTAATATATATGGGATAACAAAGGGCATTGTTACGGCGGTGGTCGCGCGGTTGCAGCCGTTATTGCTTTAGTTTATGTGGCGAAATCGGCGGCAAAGAGTTTTTTATTAGAAAAAATGTCACAAACTTTTATTGCCTCAATGGTACAAGTTGCTAAACAAGCAATAGTTCAGGTAATAAAGAAAATTATTCCCAACACCGTAAAAAATGTAACTAATCATACATCAGCGGTAGTAAAAAAATAATTGATGAAATTACTAAAAGTTAGAACAAATTGCCAGTAAGATTTCAACGATGATGGAAAAAACAACTCAGCAAATCAATAAATCTGTATTTAAAAATATGAAACTAAAGTACACTAGAAAAAATTCATCGTTTAATGAAAATTACCGGAACTAGATTAGTTATGAGTAATTAAGTCATTATGTTTACCAATACAGCTGCGTAAGGAGGTTTAAACGTTAACGTTGCCAATGTTCAGCTCCAGAAAACTAAGATCACTGCTGATATGTTGTTTGAACGGCATGAAATTGATCGTTTAATGGATGATTCAAAGAATTTATTTACAACTTATAAACTTCTGCAAGACAGCATTATGAAATTATTTTCTAATATCACAGAGATAATCACTGCTCAAAATAATACTGGTAAATATATTACTAAGTCTATGTGTGCTTAAATTAAAGAGGAAAATATGACACCAATAATTACTTCTGATAATAGAGCTATTTTGTATCAAACGGATCGTAATATTGATGATACCGATACTATTTCAAATAAGGAAAAAACTTCTTTAGCTGGATTTTCGCTATCAGCAATCAATATACACAATATAATAAATAATACCACCCAGGATGAAGCGGAAAAATCTGTAATACGACGACCAGATGTTAAGAGTTATGGAAAGGTTCAAGCTAGTGATGTGAAAAATGCTTTTGAGGATTTACTTACCAATATTGAAAAGGAAGAAAAATTATTTAATTTTTCTCTATCAGATGAAGATCTTGTAAGTATTGCTGATAATATAAATCGTTTTGAGATTACAAAGTTGGCGAATGACTATACAGGTAACCAGGATAGCTTACTTCTGACAATGGTGAAGGCAGCTTTGAGTCAATCAGAGACTAGTCGTCAATTAGCCAATATGTAAACTAAGATCACATATGATTCAATTAAATCAAGTGTTAGTAATACAGTTATGTCGGCTCAAGAAGGGCAGAAACAAGCGATAACAACGGCAATGGTTTCTCTTGCTATGGCGGGTACTGCAACTTTTGGTTCGATTAAGAGCTTAAAAAATCAAAATTCGTCACTGAAACTTCATGAAACTCAATCGGTTAAACACAGTGCAGCGGTAATAGAACATCGAAATGCGGCGTTAAATGCCTTCGTGGTTCAGATATGAATAATGAAGCGGTAGAAAGCTTGATGGCTAAATCTCAGGAATTTCAGAATAAAGCCCAGTTTGCACAGGTGGCTGGACGTGAAGCGCAAAACGAAGCACAAAAAATTTTCGTAGCGTCAAATGAAGAACAGCAAAATTCGGCATCGGTGGGTCAGATGGCAGGACAACAGCATGCAACAGAGCAGGCAGAAAAATCTGGGCAATCACAGATGGATTCTGCGCAAGAACGTACTTTTAGTGAAATAGCGTAAATATCTAAAAAAATCATGAAAAGTGCATCACATTAGTGAAAAAAGCATTAGAGATGTTCTTCGAAGAAAGCCAACGTAGAGTCAAAACTTGTCGAGCTATTATTGGTTAATTTGTTAACGACATTCGATTTAAAAAGTAAAGCACTGGATTAATATTACTGAAATTTAAGGCTAATATGAAGTGCCCTGATTGGGTTTTTTAGGCAATATCAGTAAAGGAATGGAGATAGAAATTTATAACCCCTTTATATATAAGGCACCTATTTTTTATAAAAATGATGATAACGGTGATAATGCTGATATTGATTTTCCTAAGGCGAGTAATAAAAAAGCCATTATTGATAATTCAGAACTCCAATTAAATGAACTAAAAAGTTAGCGTAACCGAAATGAAAAGTTGGTTGGATACAATAAAAAATTAATTCAGTCCATGGCAGAGGAAGCTAGTAATAAATTAGTTCAATCAGCAGAAATAATAAATAATAATGACCGTTTGTTGTTATCGTCAAATTCCCTACGTGTAGGGTAACAAATAGAACATCAGATAATGACATCGTTATCTGATAATCTTAATTATGAGGGGGAAAACAGTGAAGAGATTGACAAAAAAATTAGAACGATACGTAGCGTAATAGATAAATATAAAGAAGAAAATATACCTGGTTCAAAAAAATCATTATTTAACAATGCTAATTTTTCTAAAGTTAAATCAACCCGGGAAATACCTAAACACTTATTTCAAAGTATTACTAATATTAATAAACATTATTTAAAAATTTTTCAGGATGGCGCTAAAGTTTATGCAGATGTGCTAAGAGAACTCAATGAAATACTTTCCCCATTTAAAGATGCGATAAAAACGGATGAAGATACGGTTGAGTTTAAATTTGATGAAACAAATGAGATAATTAATAATATTACAAAACTGAAAAGTAAATATGGCCATAGAAGGCTGGTACCTGCTAAAGGTAGTCTAAAAAATCAAGATGAGGCGATTGAATGGGCTAAACAGCTTGGTTTGGATGCCAAAAGATGCATTGTTATTGATGGTAATAATTTCTATCTTAAAATAGATATTAGCTTTATTGATCAACTAATCGACCATTTTTCAAAGGTTAGCACTAAAAAAGGTGAAAAAAAATTTTTATCGGATGCTAGTTTTAATTCAGTACGTTTGGCAGCTTGGTAAGCTGGTTTTGACTAAATTAAAACAGAAGCGCAAACTCTTTCACAAACCGTTACGCAGAAATACTCAAATGCTAATGCTATTTACGATAATGTCATTAAAATATTGACCAATATAATTAGGGAATTACTAGAATCAAATAAATCATTCCTTATTACTTAATTGGAGAGGAGTTATGCCTAATCCATCTTATATTAATAGCACCAAATTAGCAGCAAATTTTAGTCTGCCACTAGACAAAACTAATTATTCTATAGATATATCAACCCAGTATGCTAGAGGGATTCAGAAAGTTAGTAATAGTAAACTGTAATGTAAATAGTAATATTAATAACAGTGGCAATGTTTCTCTCAATGAACGTATGTATAAAGCTAAGAATAGCATGCCAGATTCAAAAAAGGCCATAATGATCAGTTGTGATAATCAACTCGATCTATTAAAAAAACGTTGTCAGGTATTTTTTACTCATTCTCCTGATAGCTTCAAAAAAAATACTTTTAGCCAACTAACAAATGAACAAAAAAATATCTTTATCTCTTTTTTGCCGTATTTAATTTTATACTAACATCAGATTTAACTAAAATTTACAAAAAAAATCATATGAAGAATTTAGTGATTTTTTTAAAAAAATATTAAAATATAAATGTGATACTTCAATATTAGATGGGACAACCACTAAAAAAGTAGAACAAGCGCTTAAATTTCAAAAAATGGCTAAAGATTTATTAAGTAAATATAGTGAGACTAAAAATAGACCATCTTTTCTACTTATATTAAATAACTTGCATTAACAGAATTATATAATCATATTATAAAAGATATGATATTAAACAAAATATCATTGATCGTGAAATAAAAAATGGACGACTTTTTCGATAATATTTAATATTTTCTATGATAAAAGAATGTTAACTATAAATAATGAAAAAGATATTTTAATGCGCTTTAATAATATTGTTAGTATTGAATTTATGATTTTTTATATATTATCGTTCATATGAAAAAATTGTAGAGGATACAGCACCTAGTTCTCTGCATGAATCATTGATGCCCGATTTTCAAAATGTGAATATTATTGGATGGAAGCTAGAGTATCGGTTAGATTTTCAGTCACAATATGTTAATAAAAATCCTTGATTTGGTAACAGTTATTGCCAAATTATATAAAAGATGAACTCATATTAGTGAAAATTAAAATAGCTATAATTTAATTATTATAAATAAGATAGTTTATTCTATTTGATAACTATAATGAAAATTTAAAATATTAAATTTAATAAATAGTACCATATTTTAATATGGTATAGACTTTAATTAAATAAAATTTTAGCTAAATAATTTATAATGAGATAATATATAGATGTTTTAGATTACAAAATGACGAATAGTATTATTGCAAGATACTTCAATTTATCCACTAAAGAAATATCACCAGAAATGCATTTAATATATGATTGCATGGCTGACTCTTTAATATTAATAGATTTATTTATTGAACTAGAAAGTTATTATCATATAAAATTTACCAGTAACAATATTGAAAATATAGAAACTGTTGATGACATATATAAATTTTTAAGATCGATATAAAAATTTTCAAGCAAAATATAGTAGTTACATTAGTAAATATTACATGACTTATTTTTTCTTTCGTTAATTATGATTATAATTTGATGATTATCTGGTTATGATTTTTATAAAAAAACATATCTTAGTCAAAGGTAATAATTAGATAAGTATTAACTGTATGGAGATAAATAAAGATAACCAACTCGTTTTTAGGATCCTGAATGGAAAACTAGCTGGGTGTGAATTTTTGCTTGATAGTCTTCGTGCTGTTTTTATGGTTACAAATGATAGCACTATTGAGGCAATACATAATGGAAATTTGTATCTAAATAACCTTATTTATATTCCTTGTGTTGATCGCGAATATAGCTTTGAAATAGTTGTTGAAAATAAGGTATTAAGTAGTAATGGTAATATAATTGTTAGAGAAATCAGTGGTGGAAATATAGATAATCGGAAAACTTTTGCATTAAATGAAATATACCATGTTAATGACCTTTCGTTTGCTATTCGTAACATGAGTGATAACTTTAACGCAGAAGTTTTGCATTATCGTTACCCTATTATTGATATAACAGCAGAGAAAGTTTTGCCAGTTAATAAAAATTATTTAGCCATAACCCTGTTTCTTTTATTGATATTATTACTTATAGGTTTATGTGCTTATTTTTATTTTATTAGTGAGCAGAGAAAAATATCTAAGCTTTCTGTTTTATTGTCTAATGATTTAGATCATTATCTCATAAGCTATGGTCAGGATAATATTATATATCTGTTAGCGAGTAATGAACGTTACGTTTATTATGCTAAAAAGTTATTGAATAATGGTAATGATGATAATCAAGTGAAAGTATTATAGAGAAAGCAGCAAATAAAAGCTATTTCTTGGTGGTTAAGAAAAAATTTTCCATCAGCCTACTTTCACTCCATTAAACTGGATAAGGAAGAGCAGCCAGTAATATCACTTAGTAAATAAAAGACAAGCCTAGCGGATAAAGAAAAATCTAATATTATTAATAAATTTAAAAAATATTTTTTATTTGTTAGAAATGTAGTCTTTCAGTCGATAAGTGATAAATATATTGAAAATATTTCAGAAAATGGAATTAAAAATAAATTATAATAAAATTGTCTCTAAAAATAGTATTACTTTTTTATCTTAGATAACTTAAGTGATCAGGAAATACAATCAATAAAAATTTTTATTGATAATTTTTTTTAAAACTGGGAAAAGAATTATATTTATTTTAATATTGAGTTAAATAGTGACTGGTTACAAGATAAATCTTATAGGTATGGTAGTAAAAATTATATATGTACTTCTCCATTTCATTATTATTTTAATAAAAATTAACAGGAGGTTTTATATGACTGTATCACCTAGCGGTGGCAAAGTTGGTTCGGCTGATGATGAAGGTAAATTTGATACAACACAGTCTGTTTGTGGTTATCTGGTAGAAAAATCTGCCAGCTTTGATAAAGGTATGGTTCATATGAATAGATAGCTTGATGCAACCTTACATTGAATTAACTAAAGATCCATCAAATCCCATGCTGTTAGCTAAATATCAGTCTCTACTTTCTGAATATACCTTGTCTCGTAATCTCCAATCTAACGTAACAAAAACACTTAAAGAGACGTCTATGAATATAATTAGAAATGTGTGAGTTAAATTTTATAGAAAAATATTTCTGTTAAGAGTGATTTATGAAAACAAAGATTTTTAATTCTTTTGTTAGTAACTATCTTATTGATATTAATAACTTATCCCATGATTTAACTGGCCTGGATAATCATTTAATAGCCAGTTTTGCTAAGTTATCTCACAAAACTAAAATGGAATATGATCAAATATTGAATATGGCAGAAAACCCTATCAATATTTCCGATCCGAAGTATTTAGGTTATCTTCAGCAAAGAACCGCAGATTATGGTTTACGTATTTCACTATTACAAACGTTCGTTCGTAAAGGAGTAAATGCGGTTGAAACATTATTGAAAACCTAGTATGAAAAAAATTTATCTCAGCATAATTTGGCTACTGTTATTATTAACGGGTTGTCATGAACAGGAACTACTTAAAAATTTGGATCAAAATTAAGCTAATGAAGTTATCGCTTTATTACAACAAAATAATATTGATGCATATAAAAAAGACAGCGCTAAATCGGGTTATATTATTTATATCGAAAAAGAAGATTTTATTCCAGCGGTAGATTTAATTAACCGTTATAGTTTACCACGTAAACCAAGATTAGAAATTGCGCAAATGTTTCCATCAGATAGCTTAGTATCATCGCCGTTAGCTGAAAAAGCATGTCTCTATTCAGGAATTGAACAGAAATTAGCGCAATCTTTAAATTCTATTGAAGGTATCGTAACTGCCGATGTGCATATTAGCTATGAGTTGAATAGTATTGAAAGCAAAAAAGAATAAAAATATCATGTTTCGACATTGATTAAATATAATGATACGATTAATGATGTAAATCTATTAATTAATGATATAAAAATATTTTTAAAAAATAGCGTCAATGGCGTAAGCTATGATGATATTTTTGTTGTTACCACAGAAATGGAACAGATAAACCGATTAAAATTAACATCTAGTCATCAAAGGGAAAAATCTGGTTTAATATGGCTATTTTCTGTTAATGTTTTTGTTATTTTAGTCATCTTTTTTCTATTTTTATTGATAAATAAAAATAGAAAAACACTCGCTTTACTGACATGAGTAATAATTCATTAAAAAATTTCATTAAAGAAAAACTTATTATGAAAGATAGAAGTAGTAAGTAAATGGTTATGTCTAGTAATACAATTAATTTTTTATATGATCCGATATCTTGGATGCATCGCGATCACTTTTCTATTCCTACAATTTTTAATAATAAAATCTGTAGATCAATTTTAAATAGTGCTGTAATAAATTTTTATTCTCTTCTGATTGATAGTACTTTTAATCAAAATTATATTGAAAGATATATTATAGAAAATTGGAAGAGCATGTTGCAGGTTTCCTTTATGTTAGCTTGCTTGCGTTATCGTTCACTATTATTTTACAGTGGAAAAATAGTAAAATTAGATGAAAATATAATAAACTTTTGTAAATTAAATATTATTGATGATTTTTTTATCAAAAAAATAATTTTTATGATATTGATTTTTGGTTATTAGATATAAATGAACTGTTTATATTTCAAGACTATTTATCAGATACAGTAATAAAGCGATTGGCGATATTATTTCCCCGAATAGACAATAATGGTTTTAATTTTGCAAAAATAAGTCCTCAATTTAGTTTGTTAAAGTTAGCTGTTCAATATGCAAAAAGATATCAATATAATAGATAATGTTTTATTAAAAAAGAGATATTGGCTGAACATAATAAAGCATGTTCAATTGCTGAAAAATCAATGAATGATGCCAATAATATAGTTAATAATGCAGTCAAAGAGTCAGATAGAATAACCAAAGAAGCATTTTTGATCGGCTACAAAGCCGGATTAAAAAGAATTATTGATGATATTATCTGTTGTTTTAAAAACTCTGATGATATTTATTATGTAATGCAGCAAAAAGTACTAAATTAAGTTAATCAAAGTTTGATTAATATTATAAATGATAAAAAATTGGTTTCTTATTTTATTAATAGCTGTTTTAGCTAGTTTTTATACTAGTTTAGCGACAGATGAACTTATTATTATTCAGCCAGAATTATATAAAAAGTTAGAATATAAAATTATTAATAGTATTGATTTCAAAAAAGAAAATATTATTTTTGACTATTATTCCGAAAATTATTTTCTTATTAAGTATAAAGATAATATGATAAGACTTGAGCATAAATTTATGTTAGAATATATAAATTTATCTATCCAAGAAAAATATTTTTATAAAGAAGTGATCAAAAATATTGATCAACTTATTGATAACATTTAACCTTTAGGATAATAGTATGAAAATTCCAATAATTGATAATATTGTGTCATCTATTACACCATCCTTTGTTATAGAAATTAAATTATTAGATGATAAATTGAGAGAAAATGTAATGGCTACAAATGATAATGATTTCTCAGAGGTAAATAAAAAAGCTGGAGTTGATATTATTTTTTTACTCAACTTCGTGAAATATATGATAAATCCCAAGAAGATGAAGAGGAAGGATTATAAATGGTAAGTAAAACTATTTTTATTTATCTTATCATGTTTTTTTATTGCATTATCTGCATTATCTGCATTATCTGCATTATCTGCATTATCTGCATTATCTGCATTATCTGCATTATCTGCATTATCTGCATTATCTGCATTATCTGCATTATCTGCATTATCTGCATTATCTGCATTATCTGCATTATCTGCATTATCAGTGGTTGCCATAAATTTCGTGATCAGAGTAATTTTTCAGGCAGCAATTTAAATAATAATTTAGAATGTGAAAAAGTAAAAAGTAATCTAAATAAATCTACACCGATTGTTTTGTATAAGGGAATGGTAGATTACATAAAAATAAATCAATATAAAAATGGTATTTTCCTCTATCTCTATCTATTAGCCAGGAATTATACTTATTACGATGCAAATCGTATAAATACTTTTTATGCCAGAAAGGTTAATCATGATTTATTGACTGAAAATTTAGCTTTGTTAACTATAGCCGAATATAACTCTTTTTGGCATATTTTAAAAAATTTTATGCAGCAAGAAAATCAAAGAAAGATGCTCTGTAGCAAAATTGAGCGGATTGGAGCTGCTCCTGATTATCAACCAATTTATATGTTAAGAAATAAAGTTACTAAAATATCACGATATAATATTGATTATGTTTTATTCAAAAAAGTTTGAATAACTATTTTAATTGTTGATATCAATTGTTATCAGCTATTATTATTAATAAAAAATAAACTATTTATCATAAGTTAGTCTTTTATTTTTGTTAAATGTTAAATGTTAAATGTTAAATGTTAAATGTTAAATGTTAAATGTTAAATGTTAAATGTTAAATGTTAAATGTTAAATGTTAAATGTTAAATGTTAAATGTTAAATGTTAAATGTTAAATGTTAAATGTTAAATGTTAAATGTTAAATGTTAAATGTTAAATGTTAAATGTTAAATGTTAAATGTTAAATGTTAAATGTTAAATGTTAAATGTTAAATGTTAAATGTTAAATGTTAAATGTTAAATGTTAGTATTTATTAATTTTTTCATCATGATTATGATTAACATTTTAGTTAATATACCATTACTCTAAATGTCTCATTTGATGATGAATATTATGGATTGTATAAATTATAATATTGGACAAATGATAAGAAAAAAAAGACAAAAATTGCAAATTTCGGCAGCAGATCTGTCAGTATTATTAGGTATAAGCAAAAAACATCTCTCTCGTTATGAGAAAGGAGAAGTTAAGATTAATGTTAAATGGCTGATCAAAGTTTCAAGGGTACTGGATATCGCTATAAAAAGCTATTTTGTTAATTCCAGAATTAATTTCTGGGAGGACTATTATAGTATGGGAAATTATTTAATGGTAACTAAAAATAAGCGTTAGTGTGTATCTAATTTATTTTAAACTGTATATCAAGACTAGGAACTTCGATAATAGTGATCAAATTATAAATAGAATCCTCTTCGTCCCTATAGAAAAATAAACTGCATCTGTATTTTTATTTTTAATAACCAATAAATAGTTATTGCCCACATTTCTTAGATAGGAATTGGGGAATTTTTGGTTTTTTTAGCTAAATTTATACTAGTGTATTATGCTATGTTTTATTTAATTGAATTGTATAAATTATTTCTATTTTCAGATGCGTATTTGCTATAATAAAAAATAAATATTACTTATGTTATTACTGGTTTTTATTATTAATTATTTAAAAATATTATAAAGCAGAGAGTATTTATGAAAACAACCTTTAGTAGTGTTGCAAATATAAATATTGTCAAATTAAAAACAGACCATAATAATAAGCTAAAAAACGATAAATCAGCAAAAAAAGATTAGATGAAAATATGGCAACAGTGATATCCTCAAAGGAAGTGCCTGAAATCACTGTTCATTTTGAAATGATGAATGCAATGAGTGTTCATCGAGCAGAAAATATACGTAATACTCAATTAAAAAAACGATTTCAAGCGAAATTCTTGTTGATGTTCTCAATTTAATTAATGCTGATGACAATAATATAAAACATCTAAATAATATAACTGAGTTGAGTTATTATCTTACAGTAAAAGACAAAATTAATATAAAACCATTACAACTAGACAGTTGTAGACAGCAATTAACGTTATTAAAAACAGATGAATAGAAATATAAAATAATTGAAAATGAAATAGTTGAGATTGAAAATGATATTGAAGTTTATCGTAAGGTATTGTTGATAGCAGAAAAATCTAATCGTGCTCATCAGCTTAGTACTATAGGTTTTTCAGTAAATACAATTCCTATTTTTAGATTTACTCAAACATTAAACAATATAATTAAAAAAAACTTTTATTATTCTCTATCAGACAATAGTAGTAAAGTGTTTATCTATGGATTAGATAACATAATTAATTTAATTGATCAAATGGATAAATATGTTTATGAACACTACTTAAATATGATTGAAGCATTATATGAAAATAAATTAAAAAGTATAGTAAAAACACCTATACATTTTAAAAGAGAAGATATCATCCAGCATATAATTAGACTTCATGCAGAAGATTGGCAAAATAAAACTGTCGCAGAAAAAGCATAATTATATGAAATGATTAACGCATCGGATAGAATAGTAAAAAATTTAACATTGGTAAATTTGTTATTGAACCAGAAATTGAAACATTAAATATTTATGCAATATTTGTTTTAGCATCTATTTATGAAACCGATTCACATGTATTTGGTAAATTATCTTTAGATGATCTTATATCAACAAGTTATGTTTATAGATATAAAGATGAACTAGGTAGAATTCAAGTTGATATAACAACAATTTATGAATATATGTTACGACATATAAAGAAAATTGATTCACCATTATCAAAAAGAGATTATATTAAACTAAAGTTTCCTGCTAAATTTCAACTAGGTTTAATTTTTATCTGGAAGAAGAGTGTGAAAATATCAAAGAGCATTATTACTTTATTAAAAATTTTCAACAGTTAGAAAAAGAAGTAAATAATATTAATCAATTAATACTGAGCTCATGGCAATATTTAACTTATTTTTTATCTAATTTAAATAAATATCAGGTGAAAACCCTTTCTTTAATAGATAAAGTAGATTATAAAATCATAATACGGGGTTTTGGATATTTAGATGCTACTCACCCAGTTAGTAAATCTAAAAAATTTACAATATATGATATTCTTATTGGTAGAAATAGACAGTATATATCAAAAGAATTATGCTTTATTAATTATTCTTTACAGAGATCATTTCCTCTAAAATATAATAAAGAAATAATCGACGTTATTGACAAATGCTAACTTGCAATTAGCTAACTTAACCAATGCCAACTTGATAAATGTCAATCTGACAGGTGCTAACTTAGCAGGAACTGATTTTGATGGCGCTTTATTGCCTAGAATTAATTTTAGGGATGCTAATCTAGCTGATGCTAATTTGGGGGGAGTAGATATCATAGCTGTTGATTTTTCTGGCGCACTCTTACAATTAATCCATTTATTGAATGGAATGAGTCTATTTTGGATTTGATACTTGATCATTTTCATAATCTAGAGGGTAGTTTATTAACCAGTATTGATAGCATAGATGATAGATATCGTGAATTAAAAACTAAACTGGCTTTGCAACTTATTCATTCTCTTGACCTTCCTGGCATTAATCTTCTTCAGGTCAGGTTACCATTAATAGAAATTTTAGGCAGACCTCCTTTTATCAATAATCAAGAAATTAATCATTTTATTAATAAACTGATAGAAAATTGTCTAACAGACTCTTCCTTGGGACTACTGAATAACTTTAAATCCCACCCTCAACTAATTAAGCCCTTTTTCAATTATTTCGCCCAGCATCTACATTTGCTAGCCTCAGCACACCTTAATAGTGCTTTTATTTAAACGATAATAGCCACCAGAATACCTGGTATGAATGCGGTAGAAAATTCGGCAATTAATGAACTATATGAAAAATATTTAAAACTACCTAAAATTCAGCAACAACTGCAACACCCACAAATTAAATATACTTTTGGTAATTCTAAAGGCAATGCAAACTGGGCAGATAATATATGCAATGAATTATCTATTATTATCACCGACAAAGCCAGGCAGAGTATTATTGGTTGCTGAAAATGCCTTTACTCGTATGCTGTACCCCGATTTGGATACAAAATGGAATTACATTGTACTTTTTCAGGATGGCAATTGTTTGAGTCCAACTGAATACAATCTGAGCCGATGTTACAAAGAGGATTTTCTCCTTTTTGCTGCACGTTTTATTAATATTGAAAATCAGATAGAGTTTAATAAATTAATTGAGGCCTTAGATTTAAGTGACCAATATAAGCAATTTTTCATTGAGGCTATAAAATCTAATGCCTATAGCACAAAGCTGATAGATAGCTCTGCTCAACAGGAGTTAACTAAAATTTTTTCTCGTTTGATTGATTTTCAACAGGGCTACATTTTGAAAAAGCAAAATTATGACCAGATCCTCAACTTATACAATTTAACAGCAAGTACATATAGAGAAAAAGCCGAGCATCTATTCGCGCTATCTACCGTTTTTACTCATTATTCATCCAGTGCTATTTTTGGAACCGAGTCAGAATCACCGCTAATGCTCAGGTATTATGCATGCTCTTTAATGGAAAAAGCTCACAATCTGGATCAAACACTGATTGGTCAGGATAGATTCAATGATTGGAAAAATCGACTACTAGAAATAGGAATAGAGAACATTTTCACTTGTACTGCTGTTTTATCTAACATGATGACTAAATATGCTTCAGAGCACTGTAACTATGTTTTGCAAAAGATCCAGTCATTGGCCTGGCGTTAAAAGATGCTTCTTATTAATGAAAATTAATTAAATTTATGCAGGATGGTAAGGTTTATTTAGGTCTTAACTGCTAAAAAACTCCATCCTGTGTTTTTATTAATCTACCATCCTCAATGTTTACAAATGTGGTAGTGGGCTAATGCAGCAATGAAGCTGACTAATCAGAACTTACAAGCATTCGCAACAGTCATTACAAGAAAAAATGCCAAATCTGGAAAGTTATTTAAAAATGTATTTGGCAAAGATTAAGTAGAGAGCATATGTTAGTCATACTAACTTAGATGATTTGGTTAAACTTTGCTATCAAGCTGCCTCAGCTAATTCTAAAGTGAATACCACAATCAATAATTACTACCCATTTGTTCAAAAAATATTGGTGAATTAGATAAAGATTCATTCTCTAAAATTGATAAGTTAGTAAAGATAAAAAAACTACTAATGCTGATGATTCTGCTGAGTTTATAATGGAATTTATTTCTTTAACTAATAATTCTTATGTTTTGCTGGATAAGTTTATGGGAATAAGTCCAGATGCAGTAAAATTATTAAATCAATATACAGCTGAGTAGGGCTTCAAAAAATAATTGAAATTCTCAGTTTCAATCACCGTGCTAGGAATGTGGTGCCCGGAGGCGGAATCGAACCACCGACACGAGGATTCTCAATCAGCCTCCTGACTTAATAAAATCAATTGGTTATGTGCTAATTTCAGAATACTAAAACCTAAGAATGTAGTGAAAATAGCAAAGAGATAGCGCTTAGTTGCAATGAATATTCTGAACACTTCGAGCGCTTAATTTGACTTTGTATTCTGGCCGTCTACTGTCGGTACCACCTTGACCTTGCGGTCATACCTCGCCGTCTGGCCAATATTTTATGCCCTGATATAACCTGTTTTTCCTGTAACGAGCCGCTCAGATCGCTTATCCCCTTTGCTTTCAAATCGTGAAATGTGAAATCGAAATTAAGATCCGGATTATTTTTTTGGCTGAGGCTTTCGCGGCTCTCCATTGGTTACTTAATCCACTATCCGTGTATCGACCTCCGTCAGATTGGTATAGTACAAAAGTTGAAACGATCCCTGCACGGACGGAAAGTGTTGATGCAAGCTTTACCACTGCCTGAAGTCTGGGCGACCATGATTTTATCTGCTTTACCCCCGTTTTTCCTTGGCATATAAAAATACCTTCATTCATAATTTGCTCGCGGCGAAGCGAAAGAACATCATCTTGGCGTGCGCAAAATAAGTATGAAATTTCCATTGCTATTTCGCCTAAAATATCAGCGGCTTGGTATAGCGCGTTGTATTCTTCGTCGGTTATATAACGTTCGCGGGGTTTTTTGCTAAACTGGCGAACACATTGGCATGGATTTATAGCCACTAGTCCGCGCTCATAACCCCACCTAAAGACTCGGGACAAAAATGCTTTTTTCTGATTAGCCTGAACTCGACTTGTTGCGCCGCGTATATCCATGTACTTCCGAATATGCGGAGGTTTAATGGCATCAGGGGGCATTTTACCAAAAGGTTTTTTTTACCCGAGTAGCGTACTTTGCATAGTCTGTTCTTGTGTGTTTACTCAATGAGTTAAAATCAGTAGATTCAAAAAATTGATTAATTAGTTTTTCAAATGTATCACCATGTGTATTACCTTCAATCTTCTTCATATACTCTTCGTAAGCGGTCCACCCCCCCTTTTGGCATAGCTGTCGCTTAACGGGCAAAGGCGTTTTGTTTCTCCGTTTTTATGTTTGTATTCAAACGCGCTACGTCTGCGAGATACGCGTTTCGGTAGTTTCGCGTCATCAGGATTTTTACGTGGTCTTCCCATTTTTCATTGCTCCCCAATTTGGCTCAGATATTAAATTTGGTGTCCTAAACTTAAGTGGATGATTAAAGTGGTACCATGTAGTACGAGGCTTATCATCGCGATTTTTTACAAACCATACTCTAGCCTCAATTAATTTTTCCACTTGTTTGTTGGGAAGTTGAAAACCTGTTATCTTTTCAAGTTCATCGTCAGAAATAATATCATTTTCACTTTTCATAGAGTTATTTCAAACCTCGCTTTTTTTATCGTTTCAAGCAGAATTTCCCTCAGTTCGTGTTTTAAGTTACGTCGATTCCACTCGGATAACGTGATATATGCGATAATGACCTCTGCTAAAATCAAGCCACTGCGCCCGTATGTCATGACGGCGAGCAGTCGAGGAATGTTGAATTGTAGGAATAGGCTTTGTGGTGACGTAATGGAGGAGAGTTATAGCCAAGCGACATTATTTTAATAACAGCCAGCTATACTTTTTTTGCCATATATCGGGTTTTGCCATATATCGGGTTTTGCCATATATCGGGGCATCATCTGTTATCATTTTTAAGTCGGTTGGCTATAGTATGTCGCTACCAATATATTTAACTTGACATCTTTGTATCTCACTGCCACTAATTTTTAGCGGTAGTTCCGGTCGCTAAATATATTGTGGATACTGGTGTGTGGTATATTTGCAGCCAAAGTAGTTGATAAATGGCGAGCTACTTTTGTTTCCATCAGTGCAACGGAATTACACTGTTATTTTTCATCAGACGTATTTTCGACCGTTTTAGAAATGCGATTAACTGGACAATATTTGTAGATAGTGGCTAACGAAACGCCATATAGTAATGCAAGTTGTTTTCTACTATGGCCGGACTCAAGTAATTTTTTAGCCTGCTGTTGCTGTGAGGAAGATAATACGCAAGGTCTGCCCGCGCGCCGATACGTCCTCTACTTCTCGCTGCGACTAGGACTAGACCCGCCTGAGTACGTTCAACAATGAGTTCCCGCTCCATTTGTGCCAACGCACTCATCACATGGAAGAAAAAACGGCCTGCGGACGTAGAAGTGTCAATAGCATCCGTCAAACTATGAAAATGAATGCCTTTATCTTCCAGATTAGAGATTAAACTAATCAAATGTTTAATGCTGCGCCCCAGTCTATCCAGCTTCCAGACTACCAAAGTGTCCCTCGATTTCAGGCAATTTAATGCTCGTTTTAATCCGGGTCTCTGGTCTGTTTTTCCGCTGATTTTATTCTCAAAAATCTGCTCACAATTTGCACAAATGAGAGATTTTTGCTGAAATCGGTATTTTGGTCATTTTTTAACACCCGCATATAGCCTATTTTTGCTATTTTTGATCTTTTCCTCCCCTCTGTAAGCCCTGAGCTAGTTGATTGTGATTAAAGTTTAACCAAATATTGAATTATATTAAAGTTTGGTTTGTTGGAAACCATAAATCTGGCTAAAAATGCGACACCTGATTCTCGTAAAATTAACGGCAAAGCATTGACTCAGGATGTGCAACTAACCGCCAGCGATGTTCATGCCGTTACACCGGAAATATTACGTGCCGAAATCCCGGTAGGTGTTCCTCTGCCGTGGCCTACGGAAAGAGCACCAATGGGTTGGTTTATCTGCAACGGTGAGCCATTCGATAAGATAAAATACCCGCTCCTGGCTCTCGCTTATCCATCAGGCAACCTCCCTGATTTGCGTGGTGAATTTATCCGTGGTTGGGATGCAGGGCGAAAAGTGGATAATGGACGTAAGATATTAAGCGTTCAAGGTGATGCCATCCGAAATATCACTGGACGCATTGGGTATGCGAGACAAAGCGGAACAGAGCCACCCATTGCAGGGGGATAAGGAGCATTTAAAAAAGACAGTAATTATAATGTTAACATTGCCAATGGGCGCCATGACGATTGGGGAAGTGTGATGTCTTTCGATGCTGATCGTGTTGTCCCTACTGCTGATGAAAATCGTCCTCGCAATATTGCTTTTAACTACATTGTCAGGGCAGCTGAATCATTCAATTTTACTCTGTTTTATGTGGTACTTCCCCGGCCACTCAATATCTGGCGTGACGCTAATATCCACACGGTTTAGCAGCACTCGGTATTTTTTCCAGGCCAGAGCAGCGCGGATTTTTCGGGATCTGTTGCCATGTCGAAGTCTACCGCATCCTCTAACGATGCGATAATTTTTGCTGCCTGCTCAAGCAGATAATCTCGTTTATGAGTCGCTTGCTCCCTTAGTTCATCTGCTGTGTAGATCCGCGGGACGACTTGACCATCAACAAAACACCACTTTCGGTTAGGGACTGCCTCTTTAGGCCATTGGGATACCTCTGCTATGCTGCACCCATCCTGACAGAAGCCGCTGATATCATAGCCCATTGAACGTATCACTCCGTCGGCCTCATAGTCAACTTTCATCGTATCTGGCTGAAAAGTTTTCTGGTACTCATACCAGTCCTGATCATCTTCCGAGATAAGAATAATCGCACCAATATAGCGCTCTAGTAATTTTTTATCAACAGAGTCAGGATGATATCGCTTAAAGTTTTTAATACTTTTCATTACATAAACCGCACATTTATCCAGTTACCGTTAACGTTTTTTTGTATGATTCGGCGCTGAACGTAATCTACATAGGCATCAACATTACCGTTATACACGCCAGTAATCACATAGTAGGGTTCATCGCGATAGCCAGGTCCCTTCCATATCTGAATTTCCTGCATATGTCCCAATCGAATATCGCACACAAAGGTATTATTTAGCCATCCGCTGAGATGTCCACCCCAAATTGGCCCATGAACATCCCCATTTTCTTGATAAACAGAGGTTCTACCAACCCACGAAACAACCATATTGCTATGGGTATTGATCGTGCCATCAACTTCAGCATTGCCTAACCAATGGAGACTTTTATAACTCCATTCTCCAACTTTCACATTATTAGCATAAAGTGCCACGTTGCCGTCACCATTCGCTCGTAATCCTGAATCATTATCGCCGATATGCACGGATTGTGTCATATGCAGGTTGCCATTGATGGTTCCGCCGGTTCGTTTATCCAGTGCGTTTTTTGCACAATCCATTGTTTCTAACAAACCAAGGTTTTTTAGAAAAAGGTTTTTATCTGGGATGTCCGCCCCGTTTTGATTTTTTGCTAATTTTTGACTAAGTTGCTGTGTCACCGTTTCGGCCAATTTCGGGTCATTACCAAGCGCCTTTGCAAGCTTGTTTAACGTATTTAAATCGACAGTTGAACCATCAATTAGCGCTGTTTTAGCGTTATTCGCTTCTATCTCAGACAGTTTCTGTATTGCATGATAAAGCTGGCTTTTGTTTAGCCGTATACCTGAACGCTCAACCACAGTACACACTTCTTCCTGGAGTGCATCATAAATATCACTATTTAATTTTGTTGACGGTGTGCCGGTAGTGGGATCACCGTTGGTAAAACCGTTTTTTCCTTGACCAAATTTATCTTTTTGTGCGGTAGAGGTATCAATGCGATGCATCATTTTCTCCTTTGATGTAGGCAAAAATGACTTGGGTATGGGAAGGACACTGATGCTCAATAACGCACTCTACGGCACTATCGCCCCATTGCAAGAACTGCTACAACTAATCCAGCGTACATTAGCTTCAGCAGGAACATTTACTCGCCAGTAGTAGCGCCACTTGTTACCCCAAGACGGATCGGGTGTGCTATCAAGATGGTGAAATTGTTCTATTGTTGCTGTGGGATAACCCAATATTTCCAACTGTTTTTTGAAAAAAGCCGCATTGATGCCACCCACTGTATTGACCTTTGCATCAAGGACTTGCTGTCTTTCTTCTCGTGTTTGCGCTCTATTGGCAAGATACTTATCCGGCAGTCCGCATAATTTTTCGTAGAGGTTAATTAATTCAACCGATTGAGTCGGATTCATTTCAATCATCAGGCTATCAGCATGTTGATGAGCCTGTGCCAGTGAAGGGGCTAGCCCTTTAATAAGAGGATCTTCTTCATCCTATGCCGGGCCAAGCGGTAATAATGTTCGCAACAATTGCGTATATTCATCGTCGAGTTGACTCATTACGCTCATTCCTTATATTTTGGCTACGTTACCTCGCCCAATACCGGCACCTAAGTATGGGTTAATTCAATATCTGCCGTTGGCGCAATTAGGCCGATGAGCGACCTCACCTGCCGCAAGACTGATGGCTTCCGCGAGTCTTGAAAGAAAAAGTTTGCTGCCAGGCTCTCCTTCTCGCTGTAAGAAAGCTTTGATTTCAGCAATAACTGCCGCCCGAATTTCTGGCGTGTCGGTTGACAAGGCTATCAATACTGGAACGGTTTTTACGGTGACGGAGAAGACGGTTAAACCACTTCCAGCAACAGGCGCAAGCGGAAAGATGTGCTCTTTGACTTTGGTTAAAATTTCCTCTGTGGGTGCCGGATGGTCGACATCATCACTCTTCACCATCACCCCAACCGTGTCGATACCGTTCTTATGTCGATGTGTCAATGCGCGGCTGATGCCTAAAACTTCCTTCGCCCAGCGAACATAATCACTATCCGCACCCCTCTGCGGCGTATCGTACCAGCGCGCCATGATGCGTTGTCGCCAGTTATCTAAGCCTCCAATATCCGTTCCCGTCCTAATGCTATCGGCATAGCCGGTAGATGACAGTCCTGTTATCGGGGTTACCAGACGTAGTGTGATACTGTCTTCGCAATTGCCGGCTTGTCTGCTGCTTTTTGCCACGACGGGCACGCGAAGTATACCATTGGCTGATGTTATTGGGGCTGTTGTGGTGTAGATTTGCCCATCGTCACGGTGTATTTCCGTGTCAGAGGGTATTGACAGGGTATTTTGTACACCCTCCCAACGAACAAATCCGCTCGCCTTGGTGGACCCTTTACGTGGACAACGTTTGATATTACCGTGTCGGGTCAACCAGTCTTCATCGGCTAAATCCGACAAGATATTGCGCGCTAAATAATCGATATATCCGTATAGAGTATGAATGGCGGCAGCCTGTACTCTTGCGTACACTTCAGCATCGAGACGGCGCAACACGCTATCTTCATTAAATCGCGTGAGCAAATCACCACGAATGATGTCGATCAGTTGGGGCAGTGTCGGGCGCGAAAAACCGCTATTTTGCATGGATTACACTCCACAAATTGTTGATGGTCATCGTTTTGATGTTATGGTCAGGTAACGTTAGGATGACAGTTGCAATTAATCTATCGATGTCTGAGCGTACTAGCTTAATATCAACCCGAAGCGCTACACCGTCTTCCGTCATCCACTTGAGCGCTTGAGCGGTATATTCCTTCGTTCTTTGCGCCGTTTGATGGGTTAAGGTCGTGCGTTTCAGCAGATGCAATCGAGAGCCAATCCGGTCGTTTTGTACCGTTGGCCAAGTATCACCCCACCACCCAAACGGCGTATCCGTGTCATCATCCGGTTCAGCGCGTCACCAGGTGAAAAGCGATATCATCACTGCCCGCTTGAGTCGTTCCTGATCGGGTAACGCTGTATTCACTTTTTTATTCATCAGCATATTATTTACATTGGTTGATTGGGCTTGCTTGTTACGCCACCGTTATCACCTTGGCGATTGTGGGTGTTGTACTGCATCCGCATAGTACTCATAGAGCCTGGTTTGTCCTGTATTTCAGCTTGTGAAACGATAGATTGCCCAGCGGTAATTTTTCCGGATGTTTCTACTTGTTGGGTGTTGAGTACCACCTTGTTTTTTGCATTGATAACAAAGGTTTCTGTGGTCGCTTCTATCAACCGCCCACGTTTGAGCACGATGCTATCGCCTTCATCTGTATAGATGGCCACCTCACCGCTTTTGAGACTTTTTAACCGATATCACCGGCAGCAACGTTAATCACAATGCCGTGAGAACCGTCGCCAGCGAGAAATAACGCAACCCCTTCTGCACCTGTAGTTGAGGTAAAACCGTAAGGTTCCAGGTACTCCATACTTGTTTTCGTTTCGCCCGCCATCATGGATATATCAACCTGTTGGCAAGCGATCGCGTTATTCAGACGTTGTATTAACACTCGTGACCATAGACGCGCAAGGTTTCGCTGCAAACGAGAAAAAATATTTTGCATTGGTTCACTGATTAATAAGTTAAACTAAAAAATTTTTTAAAATTTCTATTGGCATCACTATCATAAAATTTCTATAGGTCGCCGATATCGTCTGTTGCTTTTTCCTTTAACGCTTAACGCGGCGGAATATACGCGGCCTCGGGTGCAACACGTAATTCGCGTAACGTACCACTCTCATCCTGCGTATAAACAACTTCGCTAATGACCAGTTCCCGATTGTTAAAACATAACACGGGGTCAAAAACGATAACACGCTGGTTAGGTTTCCACAGACTGCCGTCAACCTTGCCGCCACCCTGTACGGTATAGGTGGTTTCTTCGGTTCTGGCGGCCCGTTGTTGTGCTTCAAATTCGCTACGTGCTCGACAACTTGCCCTAGGTTGCATTGCCAGATTGTTGAATGTACTGCTGACGATAGCGCGTTATCTGGCTATCTTTGGCTTTGGCTCGAATGGCGGTTAATGTCGCTTCCCCGAAATTGTCGTCATCACCCGATCGTTGACCCGCAACCTGATATTCCGAAAAGCGTTCACGGATACTCTGTTCCGTATCACAGGTGAGAATATTTTCTCCCCACACCAGCGCCGTTGTCACACGATCATTGCCGACAGTACCAATTAGCAGATTACCGTCTTCATCCTCCCAGGCGAGCGCCTGTTGACTTCCTAGCTTCATGGACAAGCCCCCATAATCCGCCTGAAAAGCCTGTAGCACCGTTTTTGGGGTTTTTTGGCTAATAACCTTAATGCCAAAGGGTTTTGCCAGTGCTGAGGCTATCTGGTGCAAGGTTTTGCCCGTAAAAAGTATGCTCTTAGCAGCGCAATCGATTAAATCCGCTATCTTACTCCAGCCACTGATGCCAACCTGAATACTCTTGGCGTCATAGCGTATCGGGGTTGCTTCGATCCAGCCGATTAAGACTTTATCCTGACCCATCAGGACTTCGACACGTTCACCTTTTTTATATTCTGGGCTGGAGCGGCACACTGCCTGATTCGCCGGGCTACTGGCGGGTAATTCCCACATTGAAATCGCGTGAGAGTCGTTCTATACCTGCCGAAATCTGGACACGTGCCAACCCCCCTCCCCATTCACTCCCGTTGACACGCAATATCACATGATTGCTCATCTTGCAGGAACCCTTAATGGTTGTACCGGTACAAAACCAGGATGATTAACGGCATTTAGGCGGGTGATATCGGTTTCGCGTGCAGCGTTGTCATACCACTTAGCGGCCAGAACCAGCGCCGGTAGCACCGTTTTTTCAACTTGTGCCAGTCGTGTGGCAATATCCGGGTTGGCATCGGTTTTCACTTGTTACAAGGCAAGTAACAGCACATCGTCAAGCGTCAACGCCTGTTCGTGCTCGATAGCCTGATTCAGGGTTTCTCGCACTGTGACCAATGCATCCCACGTGACCGCCGTGAGTCCTTTTGTGTGGCTGCCTGCCGTATGAGAAATCGCGTGTAATGCGGGATGGGAAATATTGACGTGTAGCTGACGTTTCTCACGTTGAGTAACCGGTAATATAGCAGTACGTGGCGGGGGGAGTTGTGTTAATCGCCACTTCGCCTCATGGATGTTCGTGGTACGCAACAAAGCGGCAATACGATTACTGCGCATTATACTTGGCCTGTCGTTTTTCCAGACGCCGCGTGGCGCTAAATCATGCCCCAGCGTCACACCGGATAGCGTCTTTATTTGCTGTGCCGGTTGTTGCGGCATCCTGAAAAGTACGCCTGCCCGATCGCCACATCCGCTGTATGGCTTCCACAAACCCTTTACCCGATGAGCCAGATTTAAGCAGCACAGAAATATCACTGTGTAGTAGTCTTGATGCTGCGGTAATGCCGCTATCGATAGTGTCAAAAGCGTTGGTAACATGGCTGATCATGGATTTAGCCTGATTTAACACCCAATTATTGACTAAAATCAGCCAATTCTTTTAACCCTAAATCAGCAAAAACCACCTCAATCCGATCATTGAGCGCGGAACTGGAAGAAATCAGGGTGTGACTGGTGGCGATACCGGCAGTCGGGAAAGATAATTCACCGGCTTCGACCACGCTAAAACTGACGCGGCACATGCGGCCTTCGCGTCCGCTATGGCTCACTCTCACTTCACCATCGATACAGACCGCGATTTCACCGTAATAGGGATGCACCAACGTTCCAGGCCCTGGCGTGTCGATAGCCGCAATAAGTCGATCTCTGGCCTCAAAAAAATTATCACCGACCAGATAAGCGCCAATGCTAAAACGCCTGGTTGCTCGTCCTAAGTCTTCTGTATACTGCTTGTCACGATGGGGATATTCATGCGCCTGTACGCGCCATCCAAATGTCGCCTCGTCGTCTTCTACCTGAAACGGTACGCCGCGAAAGGATGCTGGACGCAGGTTATCTTTCCATACCGTCATCTAAACCTCTGCATTAAAATTCAAAGCATATAATTGTATTACTAGGGCTTATTTTTCATTTCAACGGCGCGAAGTTTTTCCATCACATAATTAAAATAATTATCGGCATCTGCTTTATTATTAAATTTTAATCGATAAAATCCGCCCCATGGCGCAGAAAACAAAGTGTCATAAGTAAGATTAGGATTAAGTTTATTGAGGAAAGTTCTGTCAATATAAGGAATTTTTGATAAGTTGACTATCACATCTTCGGTTTTATTATCTTCACGATATTTTATTCTTACAAATTTCATAATTGTTACTGCTTGTTATTTTATTTTGCTGATAAATCAATGGCTTCTAACTTGCTGGCTATATAGTCAAAATAATCATCACGCTCCCTGATGGTTTTAAAAGATTTTCTTTCTGATAAAATTAATATCTGAGGGATGCCTAAACTGACAGTTTTACTTATTTCTCCTATAGACTCAAAATTAATTCCTATCGTTTTCGTTGGTTCGTACGCATTTCCATTGTCGTAATTATCAACTTCTATTGTTAAAAAACTCATATTCCTTCTCCTTTGTTTTTGCTTACTGCTACTGCCTGGAAAATCGGTTATAGCCGACATCGTAACTCAGCCAGGATAGCGTATTGCCTACGGGGGCGACACGCATACCCGGCAGGGTATTTTCAAAGAGCAGCCTGACTGCACCGTCTCGTGGTTCAGTTTTGCTCAGTGAATCCAAGGTGTTTTTTGGGCTTCCTGAAATTGCCAGTTGCCCTTGTCATCTTTAAGTAAATGACTGTCGTCCATCATTGAACGACCAAACTCGCCCTAATCCCGAGCTGTTCTGATGTTTTGAAACCATTCATTATCACCGAATGCGGCATTTAGACCTTTTTCGACAAGCGGTGCGGCTTCCATCGCAACAGCACCAATAATTCCTGCTTTTCCCAGTACTCCCTTGATGCCAGAGGGACTGTTTTTAGCCAATGTTTTCATTTCGCGGGTGACATGTCAAATCGATTTCACCATATCGACAGCCCATTTTGTCGTAACAAAAATCAGAATGCCTGCCAGCACGGTTTCCAAACCGCCTATTGCCTGAATAACGCCATCAATATCACGCCAGACCGCTTTAACAATCGGGCCGATCGTTTCCCAGTTGTCGACGATAAGTCCACCGCCTATTACCATTAACGTGACCAGCTTACCTAGCTTAGACATCTTCATCACACTGTTAAAAAGCCTGAAAGCACGGGTGATAATACCTACCGCTGTCGCCGTTTCCAGCAGATAAGCCCCCCACTTGGCGAAGGATTTAATCAGTTCTGGATTGGCTTTTACCCAGGTGCGAAATTGTTCAATCAACGGTTGGATTTCCTTTGTCGCTTCAATAATGGAAGGCAGAAAAATACTTTCGATACTCACGCTGGCAACATGCATCTAATTTTTAAACGGTTGGATAGCATTTGCGGTAGTGGCCGCACGGCTAGCGTACTCCTTCTGTATTGAGCCGCCGTACTTTTGTTTGTCAGCAACGCTATCGAGGTTTACCTCCATAACCTAAGATTGGTGAGCAGAGGCGCAATTGCCACAAGGGATTCAGAGCCAAACAAATCATTTAATAATGCCATCTGATCTTTTTTAGGCAATTTTTCAAGTGCTTTCAGCACCATCAACATTGCCCCTTTCGTATCTTTTTGCATCTGTGCGGCCAGTTTTTGGGGACTAATTTTTAAGGTGTGTAGGGTTACTTTTTGCGATTTTGTGGCTGATTTTCCTTTAGTTAATGCCAACATAAAGTTCTTAATGCCGGTTGCCGCCACATCTAACTCTCAACACCCATCCAGGCAATGGTTGCGCCAAGTGCCGTAATTTCTCCAGACGTGAGACCGCCCACTTTACCCAATGGG
This sequence comes from Arsenophonus endosymbiont of Aleurodicus floccissimus, assembly GCF_900343025.1. Taxonomy (GTDB): domain Bacteria; phylum Pseudomonadota; class Gammaproteobacteria; order Enterobacterales; family Enterobacteriaceae; genus Arsenophonus. The sequence goes on from NZ_OUND01000005.1 coordinate 158,259, forward strand.
CCAATGCGGGTCACAATATCGGAAATCTTGGCCGCATTCGCTGGCCCTTTGTTGCCGAGATAATTAATTTATCGGCTAAATTAACAACATCATTTTGGGTTAACCGGAACGCAGTACGCTACTGTGCCATCATCTGCCCGGATTGCTCGGCGGTCTGGTCAAAGGCGATGCCCATTTTCACAGCGGATTTTGCGAAGGACATCAGTTCTTTTTTGACTATCCCCGCCTGTCCGCCTGCGGCCACAATCTGCCCTATGCCATCGTCTGCCATTGGCAGTTCTGTCGAGAGCTTAAAGATATCTTCTGACATCTGCTTGAATTGTTCTGGCGGATCAAAATCAACCACCTTACGGACATCGGCCATCGTCGATTCAAAGTCTATCGCCTGTTTGATGGGACCCGCTATTGCAGTCACAACGTCCGCCCCTAATGTAGCCCACCCCCGCCATTCCTGCGCTAAACTCCTTCTTGAAGGACTTCATTTCACGCCGCATCCCCTTGAGCTGGGCGGAGAGTTTGTTAACGGCAGTAATAATAGCTTTTAACTCAATACTGTTAGCCACCGTGTTGCTCCTTATTAATACGCACAGCCTCCGCTTCCAAATCAAAGAACTGGCTTAGCGGATGCTGGCGTAATTCAAGAGGATTTAGTCGCCAGAACCAGGCAACGTTATAGAATCGTCGTCTGAGACTACCAAGTTCTGGGCACCGGTAAAAAAACCCACGATGAGCATCGAGGCGACAAACACATCATGTAACGCTAGCTGTTGCGCGGAGGAGTGGGGTATCCCTGTCAGTTCAGGAAGATAACCCAGTGCTGAGAGCATACCCAGCCGCATCTCGCCTTGTTCAGAGTAACTAAAGGGGATGCCGTATTTTCAACCTGATCAAACATGGGTTCCTGAATGTCTAGTACGCTCACATTGTTGTTGTGTACCTGAATCGGCTTACTCAGTGCCATTGATTTCATTGATAAAATCCTTCATCTCCGTGAAATTTCATCTCAACTGTTCCTTCAAGTGGGTTATAGGCAGATTCACCCGCCAGCCACGCACCAGATAATACGTACACCATGCCGTTAGCTAATTCGGCAGTAATGGTCATTTCATCAGCGGAAGTCAGTTTTTGAATAGGAAAACTACGCTCTACTTTGAATTCAGCCTTAATATACGGTGCCTTGTGCGTTTCTTTGTAATGCACACTGCCATCAGAGCCGCCGATATCTTCTCGGATGATGGTATTGATAGGGAATTCAAGCGTACCGTTCAGTGATAATTGCTGGCCGTCTGCCTTAACAGACAAGACGCCACCTATTTTTCTATTCCCAATCATTACCACACCACACCGTTGCTATTGTTATATTGCAGTCTGAATTGATTCGATAACGCAAATACCCGCAGTTGATTGATATAATCCGCCGGAAATACCACATCAATACGATTGGGGTCATCCTTGTTACGCTCGACGATAAGATTTTTACGAAATGCATCAAAGTTTTCGACAATGCCTTCGTTTTCTAACTGGCGATAAATCGCACAGAGTTCGCCTTTAATGACGGCGGGTGTAGCAATCGCCTGACCTGCCCCGAATCGTGTCCCGTCATCGGCCAGTTTATGCCGTCCGTACTTGCTGCTGATCACCGATTTTAAGCGCCGCAAAATATCAGCACTGGTATAGAGCATTTCGCTATACAAATAGCTGTTATCTACCACACCGTAACGGTTTTTCTGGTAGGTTGTCACATCACGCTAAATACATAAGACACCTCCTTCTACATTAGCAGTAGCGATACCGTGTGAAAGGAGTGATTGTTGTTCCGTCAAGATAAAATGTTTGCCAGACGGAGCAGGTAATACGCCGTTTAACTCGCCTTTGTGAGTCGGTCTGGCCGGATCGTTACGCAGAAATATTGCGCTACGTGCTAATCGAGCCGCCAGCAGTTCATCAAACGCGTTTTGTATTGCGGGTATTCAGCAATAGTGAGATGCGGATCATTTAACGAGTTACCAACAGCGATCAGTTCGCCGACCGTGCCTCTTTTGGCGGTATAAACATGCCCGAACAACTGGAGATAAGGACTCCAGCGGCCGTTCTCATTGTTCATCTCCGCTCCCATCTTTTCTAGTGAGGCGGAATTGGAGAAAGGCAAGCCAATAAAATCAAATAAGGAGTCACCCATCGCACTGATGATATTATCCATATCCGGTGAACCAAGCGCCGCCACTCATGGCTTTAATCGTGATATTTAGACCGTGAGGTGTATTTTCGCCGCCTGTTGGCGAATAATAGTTCATTATCAGCGGAATATCGTTGCCGGTTAACCCTTTATGTTTCGCCGTTAAGCTGATTTTTCAGCCGCTATTGTCGCGGTGACGGGCAAGTCCTGATTGTCATTGATTGCGCTTTACTAAGGTCGGCTGCAACGGTATTCGCCGTATCCGATTTCCTAACAGCAGCCAAAATACGCTGATTGCCGATGTGATGTACAGGGTAACGACACCGGAATCGCTCGCTGTGCCGCTAATCGTGAATTTCGCCTGTTGCTTCCGTCCCATTGGTTTCAGGTACAGCAATGACAAACAGTTCACCGACCGCATCAATCCGACGGCAGGTGTGTACCATGCGGTGCAATTGGCTGCCACGACCGGCTAACTGTTGCATCATTTCTGCCGAGGGGATAAGCATAGGGGAATTCAAGGTGATGGTTGCTGCCGGTAGTGCGTGTCCAATTAACAAGGCTGGGCCACTACATTGGCTCGTGTTGGCGGCACTGTTGTCCATTTCAGGGTAAAAACACCAGGCACACGCAGATTAGCGCTCACGGTATTAAAGCTAATGGTCATTCCGGCGTCTCCCCTTTGCTTTTTTTAATTTGGTTTTTGCGGTATCAGTCGTCTCTTGCACGATTGGGGGGGTATAGGATTGATTCACTTCCTCAATATCATCATCCTGTTTTCTTCTAATCCAAAAAAGGGTTTTTTGAACCTGCAATCCTTCTTCAGGTAGATATTCACTAAAATATTCTTTTGTATCGTGCATATATTGCGGAATAGGCACCTTGGGTTTGATAAAAACAATTTCTGGTTGTGTACCCATCATTTTATATTCATCTCAAGATGCGATTTTACGCTGTTTGACTGTTCATTTAGGTCAATAGCAATGGTATGCAAATCAGGTAAATTATTCAGTTCAGCAGAGTGGCGTGTGTCTTCAGCGTTGATTTCGGTTTCAGTATTAAATTTAAACAGGTAGTGATACTCGACGCGGTTTGAATCCGCTTCCTCTGCACCCGCATAATTAATCGCACCACAACCCGGCTCTGGCTGCCAACCCACTAATGCCCGCCAGATTTCAGACCTGACTTCATTTAATGTGTCGACTGAGGGATATTGTCCCTTTTGATTACGTGCGTTATTTAAAATCACCACAACGTAAAAACTTTCGGTTAATGATTGCCAATAATCCGTTTGTGACCGTTGTTCACCGACAACATCTTCTCCCGGAATAACGTAAGCAGCCGGCAAAGACAATTTTCCGTAATCGGGTAAATCCTCATATTGAGAAACACTGCCTACTCTGTTTTCAAAACGGGGGGCACAAGGTTTGTAATATCGCAATAATGGGACTAAGTTTCATGATTTTTTCCTTTCTTTCGCGCTGCCCGCAGTGATTGACGCAGTGCTCTCTTTAGCGTGTAGCTCATCTAGCTTTTCAGCCGCATTAACGTGGCGACTATGTAATTTTGACGTTTCTCAATACGCCATCCCCCGCGTTGGTGGTGACGTTTTTGTCGTTTGTGCTGTTTAGAAATGCCGCGAGAAGCGCTACGTACCCCGTAATGCAGAAAAACAGGGTAGAAATCGCCTTCAATGGGTTTACTGTCGACACCGCGTTTCTGATTGGGGGCGATCTTGACTATTAACCTGGGTCGTCGTGATGTTGCTTTCGGAACGTAATAACCAATAGATCGTGAGATCGTGCTAATCGTCTGGTTTGCCACCGTGGGGTTTCATCGGGTCGTGAACGACCACACCGCTTCATCAGTTGACGACGGGCTGCTTTCAGATGCGTTTGTCCGACTTTCACAAAAGCACGACGGATCCTTGCGCGATTAAAGACAAATTCTTTGGGTTGATGAAAATCAATATGAAGATTATCCAAAATCATTTCCTCTTTCGGATTGACTGCGCATTTCTTCACAGTAAAAAGACAGAAAACGACCCGCACTGTGGATATCAGTAACGCCCCGTATGAGGTAGACGACACCGTTAATTACCGCTTGATCACTTGAGTAAAGGGATTGTTTGTATCTCACAATGATTTTATGCATGATGGTTTTGTTGATTTGAAAAGAGTGGAGGTGAAGTGTGTCGCTCACGGGGATCAATTTTCCCCAGACGGTATGTTAGTCTTGATTTGCTGACTGTATCCCGCTGCCGCCTATCGGTTCATCCTGTCGCGTATAAAACAAAACACGCTTATTTAACTCCCCGGGATCGGGGAAGCGGGAATACGATCTGCTATAATGCGGTTTCATAGTCCGCTCAGCATGTAGTCATCAACTAAAAACTTAAAAAATGGAAAAATAGACAACTGTTCCATGTCGGATATTCCCCCACGATGCTCATATAACCTCGTTACCAATAGCAACATCCCCTGAATAATCGCCGCATTGATAACCCAGGCTGTTAGGGTCAGTTTTAGGTAGGGAGGCTTCGTATAGATTAAAGTTAAGATGTGCGATGGTTTTTTGCTCTACGGCGGCGATATAGCGCTCAAGCAGTACATCTTCATTATTATCGTCTAATTCAATCCTGCATTGTTGTTTAATCTGTTCTTTGTCAATAAACATGTTGGTTTATTTCCAGTAAAAAATGGCCTACCAATGTAGGCCATCATGTTTAACGGTGATTACTCTCCGTTATTCCCACCTTTTCCCGCGCTACCTGAAACCTCTATCTTGGTTAAGTCACCTTTGATAAACGCTTCGGGGCGGTAAACCGCGAGCGCCAGACGCTCTTCACAACGAATCGAGATCATGTTCTTCTCAAAATCGTCGGTATTCTCGGTACTGACCGCCACGTTCGCTTCTTCACGGTCAGACAGTTGAGCACCTAAATTGAAAGCCCCCACCAGGAATTTATCTTTAAACTCGGCGGCTTCTGTGACGACAACAGGTAAGCCCCACAAGGTTGGCGTCGTCAGGGCTGCCGGATTGAAGAGGAGATAACGCCCCAGCGTATCCTTGATAAGCTCAATTTGTGCCCAGTTAGTGAAGTGCAACACATGGCCTGTCGCAGGAAACCGTGCCAGTTGTGCCTGTAGCACATGGCAAGCCGAAGATCATCAATTGCGGTGCGATGTGCTGGTTTTAATTCCGCTTTGAGTGCAGTGGCCTGAGTAAAGATCCCGTTCAGGTTTGAACCGGGGTACCGTCACCGAAGAGAATTTGCTGCTCTTCAACGTATTTCAGGCCATAACGTAGCTCCATATCGATCAGGGAGGCCAGTTGCGAAAAATCATCCAGAATTTGCTTTGATGCCTTAAATAGATGGGCAATCGTGCGAACGGGGACGGTCGTCTCTTCGAATTCAATCGTGCTATAGGGCTTCGCGGTATTTTCCGCGACGGTATTGGCATTATTGGTAAAGCTTTTCTGCTTCACGTAATAAATCGTGTTAATTTGCGTCTTGCCACGGGCAATCAAATCACGAATAAACAACCGTTGCTTCGGCTTGATCAAGATGTCTGATTGACGGTCGGGGGCGACAATCGTTCTGGTGACATCCGATGAAATAAGTGCGGCGTTAATCGGGGCTATCACCCGTTTACTGGATTCTATTCCCGAGCCTAAAGCTTGTACTATCTCCATGCCAACCACCTGTTGACCGATAGAACTTACGACGTTTAACGCATTGGCGACGGTATTTGAGCAATATGCTGTTCCACTTCGCCAACTTGGGCTTTCAGGGTTTTTTCTGCTTCGCGTAAGGCATTCAATTCAACCGCCATTTTATCAACGTCCGCTTTGGTTTCATCGGAAAGCTCACCGGATTTTTGTGCTTCCTTCAGGGCTTTTTCTGCCTGGGCGCTATATTTGCTAATGGCTTCTTCAATAGAAGCTATTACTTTCTTAAACATTTCATTAATATCAGATATATTGTCTCCAGTTTAATCAGGTATTGAGACCAGGCGATGCAAGGCGTTATCTAGTTGCGCCAAGGTCTCGGAAGAAACATCATGGGCAGCGCATGGCGTACCGTAAGAGGAGGTGATAGCGCCCGGCATATCTCCCCGTAAAGCTTTAAACAATCGTCGGCGTTCAGCTCGAGGCGTATTGGCTTTCGCCAACAGTGCGTCCAGCTTTCTCAGTGCGGCAATCGGCGAATTGTGATTCTGTTGTGTGCTATCCCGCTAGCAGAAATGAATCAGCAAAACCTTTCTCTACCGCTTCGCCGCCATTAATCCAGGTTTCATTATCCATCATCGAGGTGATTGTCTTTGCATCCATACCGGTTCTGGCGACGTAAACATCGCGCATGGCAACATCAAAGGGGGTCATTTTCTCAGTAATCTCAGCAAAGTCATGTCGATTACCGACTGCCAAGCCCCAAATATTATGGATCATCAGAAAAGCACTGCGTCCGATTTGTATCTCGTCACCGGACATGGCAATAATTGAAGCGGCTGAGGCCGAGAGTCCCAGAATTTTTACGGTCACTTTGCAAGCGTATTCACGTAGCTGATTGTAGATAGTCAGTCCTTCAAACAGATCGCCCCCCGGCGAATTGATATTGACGGTGATATCTTCACCGGCCAGTGAACGCAATATTGCGCCAATCCGTTTAGAACTGATCCCTTCGCCAGCCCAATCCTGACCAATCGTCTCAAATATCGATAGCGTGTTATCATCCTGGCGTGATGCCCTGATGCTGCTGTTCCATTTTGCTAATGCTGACGGTGAAATTTCACTGGTGATTTTCGGGTAGGGGGAAACCGTCGGTAATACCGGAAGTGCATTTTTTTTCATTAGGGAAAACTCCAGTTATGCTGTTTCTTGCTAGGTGTCAGTGGGTTTAGGAACGGTTGACTTTTCAGGGAATAGCCAGGCATTGAGTGCGGCTCGTGTTTTTTCGCCGTCATTCTCCTGTCCCAATTGATCAAGCGGCGTCAGGTTTAACTGAACGGTATACAGGTCTCCGCTATCAATCGGTGACAAATTTTCCAGTCGTCTCACATCATTGCGACTCATCCAGCCATTTTGTAGCGCAGTAGTGTAATAGGCAGCTCGCCCCGCGCTATCGGTTCTGAGCAGTCCTTCAACAGAAAATTCCGCAAAATAATCCTCGTCATTATCCAGAAGACAGCGGGCGATTTCCTGTTCAATATTCACCAGTAAGGGCCGTAATGTATTGGTCAAGAAAATCAGATTCATCCTTTCCACGCTAGAAGCCCAACTGCTTTGTTTAGTGATGTGACCGACCATAAACGGTGGAACACGATACCAGCGGCAGATTTCTTCGACGCTATGATCGCGGCTTTCTAGCATTTGTGAGGTTTGCGGATCTAGGGTAATACCGTTAAATTTCATTCCGGCTTCCAGTAGCATGACTTTTCCGGTATTTTCTAACCCTGAAAATCGCTCAAGCTCTTTATTAAACATTTCTCGTTGCTCCTTGGTGAGTAATTTGTAGAAAGTGACAAAACCGGATGCTGACATGCCTTTCTGGAAATACCGTGCAGCCGTTGTTTCCAGCGACATCGCGGAGCCAAACACCTCACGCCCTGATTTCAGCGGTATCATCCCGCAAACACCATCTAACCCAAAACCACGGATATGCATCATGTCATTATCTGCAATAACGCGCGGTTTTAATGAGGTATAACCCGGTTTGGTTTTCTCGGTATAATGGTATTCTAATCGCCCGTTATCCCGTCGTGTAACGGTGATGTTTTCGGGTAATAGTGGGACGATGGAGACCAGACGTTGACCGACCTTCTTTTTTTCAACAAAGGCATTACCGCGTAAACATAAGCTGGCAACAATCATTTGGATAAAATGCGAAGGGGTCATTTCTAGATTAGGACGACGACACAGTACAGGATAAGCAGGGTGTTGCTGTGCGAGACTGCGTAAGCCATCCGACTCGCGGTGATACAGTTTGAGCGGTAATGTGGTGTGGATATTGATTCACTCAACAGACGCACACAAGCCCAGACCGCAGAAAGTTGCAGGGCTTTATCCGTTGTCACCACTTGCTCACTCTTACTTTGGCTATAGTCATGAAACGATGACAGCGTATCCGTTAAATTCTGTGGTACCCCTAGCCAGTTGAGTATCGCGTTTTTAATTTTACCGGGAGATTGATGTTTTTTCACTACAGCCCTATCATAATCGGATTCGTTAAAAAGCTGTCAAGATCGCCGGTTTCTTCCTCAACAGCCTCGGCGGCCCCGATTGCCATCGCCAGTGCTACTACACCGTCAATGCATCCGGTTACTTCGGCGTTTGTTAAAAACACGATTGCCGTTTTTATCTTCCTCAATAACGGTATTCGCGGCGTTCCAGCGTAGGCAGGGGTTAAAATCAATGCGTAATTCGCCACCGAGAAGACGCTGCTCAAACAATTCAATTGATCTTGGCATCGAAAGGCCTGATTGTTTCGATTTGCCGAAATCTTGTCCATGAGGCGTTAATACCGTATTTACACCTTCGTTTTCTAGTTCTGGCCGTAAATAATCAATATGATACGCATCGTAGGCAATACGATTGAGGGTATATCGTGCGGATAATTCCGCTATCCGTTGGGCAACAAAGCTCAGATTAATTGCATTCGCTGAGGGGGTGCGTTAAGATAACCTGCTCGCAACCAGGTATCGTAAGGCACTCTGTCGACCCTGGCACGCTCCAGTAAGGTGTCTTTCGGTCTCCAAAACTCGACATAAGCCACTTTTTCTTCCGGCCAATAAAAAGCGCCAGCGCCGTTAAATCCTGCCTACCAGATAAATCCAGGCCGCCATAGCAGGGTAAGTTTGCCAGCGACCCTAAATCCAGCAAAGTTTCCTAACAAGCCATCCAGCTATCACTATTAATCCAGGGATTCTCCGCATCGACCCATTGACAGAAATTAAGACGGCGAACCAGGCTTTCTTTGGCGGGCATCCCTCGGGCTTGCGTGACTTGCTCCTGTAGATAGCGTTCGCTGAACGTATGCCCTCCCTAATGAGGGATTAGCTTTTTTCCAACAACCGCTATCTTTAAAGAGGTCATCGCCTTCGTCTAGCGAACAGATGAACGCGAAAAAGCTATCATCTTCAATGCTACCTTCTGCCACTTTACGTCCGTATTCGTGATAGTCGTAGCAGACACTGGTTTTGTTATGGCCACTATTGGTGATCATGAAAATCAATGCCTGTTGGCGGCCTTTTGTGCCGGCCCGCATCATTTCAACGACCTGATTACTTTTGTGTTCGTGAATTTCGTCAATCAAGGCACAGTGAGGACGGGGGCCGGATTGCCCATCATCGGCGCTGATAGGTCGGAAAAAGGCACGGGCTTGTAAAAATGTCAGATTCCACTCCTTCCCTGCCCCACCGGATTTCTGGATCCGCTCGGCCAGTTTGGGTGACTGATCTACCATCACTACCGCGTCACGAAACAGGATCATCGCCTGGTCTTTTTTGGTTGCGGCGGTGTAGACTTCGGCTCGCGCTTCATTATCGGCAACCAGACAGTACAACCCAATACCCGCAGCCAGTGGCGATTTGCCCGCGTCTTTTCCTGTCTCAACATAGGCCATGCGAAAGCGCCGCTGCCCTTCGTTATTTTTCCAGCCAAAGAGATAGCCTACGACAAACGCTTGCCAGGGCAGCAAATGAAAGGGTTTGTCTTCATAGATAACACCGTTCAATTTCAATAACGTTGGAAAAAAACGAATAGCACGCTGAGCAGCCGATAAATTCCACACGATACCGCGAGTATTCGCCGTGTGGCTAAATCCTGCAAGTGACGCTGACAGGTGTGACGAATATCAGGCGGGGCAAGCTCTACACATGAAACTACCTGAGTGGCATAGTGACTGGCTAAATCAGTGAGAGAAGAATTCGTCGAGTTCGTCAGACTGTTTTTCTTTTTCATGCGTTCTCTCACCTTGGTTCTTGCCGCGGGTGTTAAGCCAAACTCCACCAGATAGCTCTTAAAGCGCTTATCCGCGTCATCCAGCATCGAAACGGCTGGATTGGCATTGATTAATACGCCATTTTGAGAGTGCACCTCAAACGTTTCACCGTTGCGCACTATCAAGACACGATACCGCAAGATCTCAGCGTAAATATCACACAGCCGTTCCAGCGCAAAAGTATCAGCGATAGTTAACACACCCATGCTATTTAACAGCAAAGTCAGGCGGTTCCAGGTCTCTTTTGCCGGATTAGACAGGTGTATTGGCGGAGGTGCTACTAAAGTGATGGGGTAGGCCGCTATTAAGCGGTCTTCTACCCGGATTACCGGTGATTAATTTACAGGCAGTCGGTTTTGGGCGTCTTCCTGCCATAAAATCCATCCTTTTTTGTTAAATAAAACCATCAGTTTTAAAAAGTATTTATTTTCAATAAGATAACTAGCGATCAAAAAAGTTTTCATTTCGCGACTGTGTACACAAAGGGGAAACTTAGGTCAGCAAGCCCTTTTTACTGGAACTTTTAACCCTCCCTCCCTCCCTATTTGTTTTGTTGATACCAGTGACTATTGGGATTACCCGGCATGCCGTTTTCATCACAGCCATAGCCTTTGTTACCTTTCTCCATTCGCTGCTTGGTTGTGTTGTGATGTTGAGTGTAGAGTGGTTGCCAGTTCTTTTCATCGCAGAATAGTTTTTGGGCTATCTTCAATTCTTCTATCGTCTTAGCAAAGCGCAGACGGTGCGCGACGACATGGTCAACCATGGTTGCTGGATTGATGAAGTTATTGGCTTGACACATGACACCAAAGGATTTCTGGCAAGAAATGCGCGTCTCGATTTATCCCAGCGGGAATTGTAGAGTTGGGTTTTCTTTATAAGGACAACCCTGTTTTACAGGAAGGTTTAGGAATTTGGCTGGGCATATTCTATCATCCGTGTTGATGTTTCATGCAGGATGGCATCCTGTTATGCCCAAACAACAAAAGGAATAATCAAAGTGATAACTGAATTCTAGAGGCTATGGTCGCTCTTAAAGAAACTATTAGTCTCGCGAAAACCATAAGTGAAGCTAAAATTGATGCTGACGTTAAAGCAACCACTTTTGAACCACAAGGAAAACTGTTTAATTTTCAATCTGACTGTTTAGGTCTCGGTGAGGAATCCAATCACAAAAAGAACAAATAGCGCATCTCAAAGCAAAAATTGCTGAGTTTGAAAACTTTGCACGCGAGGCTGAAAATTATATTTTGAATCAACTTGAAATAGGTACATTTATTTATTCTAAACAGCAAATTATGAATGAGGCGGAAGTAAGTGTACATCTTTGCCCATATTGCTTCACAAAGAAGATAATATCTATCCTTCAACCAGACCTGAAGACCTATTGTAATTCTCATTGTTCCTCCTGCAAAAAAGAGAGATAGGTCTCTAATATGAACACTTTTGTGATTTATTCACTCGGCGGCTCAGGCAACGGCATCCAGTGACTGGCAGTACAAGTTTTCTGGATACCTTGGCAACAATGATTATAGTAGAATTTGTTATTTCCTAGATAAGTGCCTACCAATTGAATATTGTTGTCTTTTCGATAAATCAGTACGTTATCGTCAATACTTGGCATACCAACACGACAATCAATCCAATGATTTATTCCTGCTTTTTCTTTGATGAGAGAGTACTACCTGCCGGATATAATCCCGCAAGCCCTTTATTTGCTGTTCTGCAATTTCAATTCGTCGTCTGAGGATGAAATAATTTCGTTGAGCGATGTAGTCAAGTCTGGCGCTGGCCGCATCATCCAGGCTGGAGGGGCTGGTATTGGTGGACACACTGGGACAGATTGCTTTGACGTGCAACCGACGACGACGACCATCAGCCATATCGTGCTCAAGCTGTGCAATAAGGTTCTGATCATGTTCAAGCTCTTTGGTGTGTTGTGTGTCCAGCGCAGTGACGGTCTGCATCTGCCGATTTAGCTGTTCAAATGCAACCTGTTGTTTTTCCCTATCTGATACGGCAATCTTTCGTGCTTTTTCAGCATCATAATACAGCGTACGGTAATACAGGGCAGTCCCCAGCATTGAGGCAAGGAGTTCAGCGATAATAGGAAATTGCCAACGCATCATGCTGCTAGCCTTTGCTGCTCTTCAATCAAAGGTAGGCGATGATTTTTATTGAATATCCCCATTAACGTAGATTTACGTTGCTCGAAGTCCCATTCCATGCCAATGAATACCGTGTTAGCGCGTTGTAGTTCAGTAACGCAGTGGATCTGTTCTGGCGTCAGATAGTCACGGATGGATTCTTTCTTCCCGATATCGTGATAGACACGGAACTTAGCCGCCGTCATATCAAGCGCGATACGGTTAATTAGGTCGGCTTCGTTGCTGAAGTGATACCGTGCAATCATCTTACCTTGCGCTTCACGCTCATGCTTGATGGCGTCGGTCATCGGCTTGTATTCGAGGCGGGCGGTATTGCGATCCATTTTCTTGCTTGCTAATGCCTTTCGCATACGAAGGAAATCGGAAATAAGTTTCTTCTTGAATGTACGAACAATATCATTGTTGCGCATGTAAGTAATTAAGAGTGTAGTTTGTTGCTCATTGAGAAATGCAACACGAAGAGACCTGCCACCGCCTTGACTTCTTTCAACCATACGGATTTCAAATCTGAGTGGCCCGAACTCTTCAAGATCGGCTTTGTTACGGTCAACGAGCTTGATAATGGTGTCATGATTTTTCTTAACACCCTCAGCAATTGCGATAGTATTCGCTACAAGATCAGATTTTTTAATTTCAACTAATTGCATTATTTATTTTCTTTTAGTGATAGAGCCTCGTGCCCAGGAATAACCAGCCCATAAGTAGGCGCAATGATTGCCACCGGCTATCCTCAAGGCTCTATCCCAAAAGGCTCATGGTTGATATGCACCGGGCATGGTGCTGTAGAGTGTTTTTGAACTGCTTAATTATTTCTTTATTTGAGGCTGATACTTTCTAGCCCAGGCTTTGGCAATATGTAGACAATCTGAAAAAATCTTCTCTTTGGCACTGGCTGCATGGCGACGATAGTGCTCCACTGCAACATCTGCACTGATTCTGGCTACAGATTGTTCATAACCCTGCTTAACAAGTTCAGTTACTACATGATTTTCAATGAATTCTATGCTATTCATGATAACAGTTATCCTGCTTCCTCAAAAAATCAATAACAATTGAGCTTCTTCAATCAACCCCTTAACCTTCTTCGTATGTGCTGCCTTAATATTTTTCCATTCACTCAAGCCGGTACCAAACAAACTATCAATCGCTTTGTCGCTTTTTAATTCAGCACAAGCAGCATTAAGTTCCTGCATAACACTGCGTTTATGAGGATTGACAACTTATCCTTTAGTCGAGTATTCATAGAGAACGTCATCGCATTTCTTTTGATACTGAACAACTTTTTCGCAGATTTCTAACTTAACCTTATTGGAGTTAATTGTTTGTAGCCAACCTGCAAGTTTACACAGCGGAAGGCAAAGCATTTTTCTGGATTTTCCGTCATCTGCAACCATTTCGATTTCCGAAACAGTTGAAGCAAACCGTTATTTTAACTTAACAAATTGAGCTGCCAAAACCATGCCCATCGCCTCAACAATAGGTCTCATCGGGGTATACGGTTCGCCGTTGTGATTCACGATATACAGTGCATTGCCATGAAAAGGAACAGTGATTGTGTTCATTACGTTTTCCTTACTTTGAAATAAGCCTTTGCCGCACAGAAAATCAGTCCATCGAGGCTCGCCAGCACTAACCGACTTCCTCAAAGGCTCATTTTAAATGGTTCAGGCTCGATGTGATTCTTCACGCAGCGGGGCGGATAGAAAAGCCTTGAACGATAACCAAGGCTCATTGAGTTGGATTGATTAGTGCATTTGGATTTAAACAAATTTCCCGTTCTACCTCCCTGCGGTTAATCAGCCCGTTTGATACCTTTCTTTCATCGTATTTCCATCTACGCATCTGGTCACAAGTGCCTTGAATATCTTCGGCGTTCAACTTTTTGAGTAGCGTTGAATTGGCAAAAGCCCCACTGCCAATGTTGTAAATAAATGAAGTTAAAGCGGCTTTCTGCAAATCGGAGAGCGGAACAGTGACATAATGTTCAACGGTGGCGCGTGCTACTTGTAAATCCCGTTTCATAAACTCGTTACATTCTTTTTCGCTATAGATTTCTCCCTGTGTAATGTCCTGGCCCGTATGACCGTGACAAATAGTGAGCACACCACCACCATCACGATAGGGCTTATAGCCCGCTACTGCACCAAGACGGTAGCAAGTTCTAATACGCTGCCAGAAGGCGGTTTTTAAGTTGAGCGTTCATGGTGAATTATCTTGACAATAATGGAAGTGGGACAAGCAATGATGCACCATGAGCTAATACCAACTGTCAAGGCTTCCGCTAAAATTTCGGGCGGAACAGAGGGTAACGTTGAACGCCAAAATTCGCGTGCTCTGACTTCATCCATTTCACGTATAAGCTGTGCTATGATTGCAACTCGTCGTTGATTGATTAGATTTATATCGTCTTCATTTTTGAATAGGATTTCGTTCATATTGTGTCCAATATTAACGAGTTTTATGAGTATTCAGGAAGGTTGTTCGCTCTTCTCTATAATATTTTCCCACAACCAAAAAGCCTTCACGTTTATCACATTGCTGATTTGATAGATACCAAGGAAACCGCTGAAATTATAAAGACTAAATCTGAAAAAGTTGTCTATACGGTAAAGTGGTTGTACAAGTATGGTTATATTTCTTTGGATATAACTCACACAGGGTCTTTTAATGACATTTTTTTACGGAAAAAACATTATATCTCTTGACGTTAAGATCAAATGATTCTTCCTTGGGAGATAAGATAATTAAAGCAACACAAGATAAAAAAAGATGAAATAATATTATTGGGATACGAGATAATGACTAAAGGTTTTAAAGCTCATCAATATTATAGAGATAAAGTTTATAATTTATCTCTTCGTGAAATTAAATAGGAATACTAGCATTTTTACGGCATACCCACCCACAACAAGTAGTCGGTTTAGAGGGACTCACTAGTTCTCCTTGACTTTCAGTCTATATTCCTTGTGGCGGTAGTACCAGTTAAGGTCAACGGTCAGAAATGAACAGATAATACCGGTAATCAATGCCCGATCACTAAGCGATAGGGCACCAAATAGAAACGTCGTCGCGCTGGCACTATAGGCAGTGCCTGTTGTATATTTTTCAATATTATTCATAGATAGTTTTATTTATTTTTCGAGCGTTTAAAATGATGAGAGTATGTTTCTTATGTGTGAAGGTTAGCTCCTCATCAAAAGATCATCTCTGTGTTATCGCTTTAAGGGGGAAAGATTCTCTATTTCTATTTCTTTTTTGGTCTGCCAAAATCTATCTGTTTCCAACTCCACGCTAATAGCTTGTCGACCTAATTTAATGGCGGCTTTTACCGTCGAACTGGAACCCATAAAGAAATCTGCTACGGTATGACCTGACTTGCTACTGGCGTTAATAATGTGCTCAAGCAAGGCGGATTGTTTTTCACAGGGATGCTTGCCGGGATAATAAAGTGCGGGTGGAAAGTTCCACACATCGGTATACGGTACGTCTTTGGTGACAGAAAAAGGTCGGCGTAAGTTTTCATATTGTCGCTTAAGCTCGTCATAGTTTTTCATTAGTTCACCGTAATCACGCTGAAGTTCATTGTGACTTTTGTAAAAACACGGCACTAATCTTTTCTCTGCTGCTTTTTGCGAAAAGAATTGCTGCAATTGTTCGTATTGTGATTTGTTGGGTAGTTGCCATTGAGAATACGAGAACCAATGCTGGTACATGTAGCTTCCCATATACTGTTCAATTTCTTTGCCCGTGATATTGAGTTGATTTTTTGCGGTGATGAAATAGTCAATCAGTGGAGCGAACACTTCGCTTTTTAACTCAGCACATTTTACTGCATAGCCAGTGTTACTTTTTGCTGTACCCTCTGCACTACACTGCTCTGTAAACAATATTCGCTCGGTGCTAGGAAAAAATGCGCGGAGCGTATCTTTCTTCTGTCGCCGCCACGGGCTAAACGGTTTAGCCTAAATAATGTGATTTAACACCCTTATGTGATTTCTTAGCATAATTTTGGTATCAGCGGCCAATGCCTCACTATAAAACAGATAGAGACTGCTATTTGGCTTTAATATCCGCTGGAATTCAACAAGGTAATCATTTAGCCACGCTAGATATTGCTCGGTTGTTTTCCACTGTCTGTCCAATGCGCAGGATTTAACACGATAGTATGGCGGATCAGTCGCAATAAGATCGATGGAATTATCTGACAGTGTTTTGATATATGGCAACGAGTCTCCGTTAACCAATATTGGTTGGTTTAAAAAAGTCATCGTTGTTACCTTGGATTTTAAATGTGATTGACTTTGTTAGTGTATTGATGATTTTTAGTCAGCGACGGCTAACAATATTCATCAATAATGACGATACACTTGCCACCTTTTACACCACCGTTGTTATCCATCTTCTCAACGGTCATCACGCGAACCTGGCTATCATCGTGCCAAATATCCGCCCCAGTTAAAGGATCGAGTACACCTTTGGAATAATTGTCCACATCACGCTTTATCTTGTTGGGTAGATAGAGCTGCATCAATACAGAGACTTCACCTTCAAATTTTTGATAGCCGGATTTCTGGCGCATTTCATTGACAATTTTTGCGGTTGTTGCTTTAAATTCTTTGGCTTTATCACTTAAGTAGGGGCGTTTTGAATTATGTCGCCAATAGGTATTAACAGCTAGTGGAAAAGGAAGCTCAATTATCATGTTTTTATTCAAGCCTTACTGGAAAATATTTATCCAGAAATTCTTGAATGAATGAGAGGATTTTTTCGGCCTTGGCTTCCCATCTACCTATAAAAATACTTAAATCAGTATTTTGAACTACACCAAGGTAAAAAAGGATTGAAAGGACCAGGATTATAAACAAAAATCGAATAAAAATATTAATATAAACAATCATTCAACACCTTGTTTTAATAATTCTTTTCTTTATACATACGTCATCCTGTATCCTCAAGCCTTCGCCACGGTTTCCAGATGAACAAAACACTTCCCTTACTGTTACCTGCCTTTCCTGCTTTACCCGTCTCGGCAGAGATAAACGATAGCCTCCTATCGGTAATAAAACGCACTTCATCAGATGTTTTTAAAGCCTCATTAAACCAGGCCGTAGACGTATCGGAAGGAAGTAACATCACAATAGTCTGGTTCTGCTTTCGACACTGCTAGGCAGCTTTCTTCACCCAGGGCATAATCTGCTGTACGGAGGATTACAGAAGATAGCACCTTTGCTATTCCTGTCGCATTTCAATGCGTCTTGCTGTTCAGTTAAAAATGCTTTGCATAGCGCATTGCTTTTATCGGCAGCAGCCTCCAGCTTGAAATTAAATTCAGCATCAAATGCTCGAAATACTTCAATAGGCGTACGCCACCGATCTTTGAATGGTTTCGGTGTATGACTGATTAGCATAATTTTTACACCACGGTAGGATTTTGTATAACGGAAAGTTCCAGACTTTGTTAATCATGCAGCGTGGCGTGATTATTACCGCTTTCTACCAGTTTAACGGCGACATCCCATAATTCAGGATCGATATTCAGTGTTTTCTCAACATGATAACCCCTTTCCGTATATTGCTTGACCAGCCTGTTGGCTTGTTTTGTACTAATGGCTTCATGTCGAAACCAGCTTTTTTTTAAGTATGTCATTAGGTACTACTTGTTGAAAATTTAACAAGCTCTATTCGTACCCCACTTTTAGCGGTGAATGGAGCTATTTATTTTGGTCGCTTAAAACGCCGTTACGAGCGTTTTAGCCTGGTTAAAATTGATTTCTGATACCATCCATCAAACCGATTTTTGCAATTATTGGGAATGACTTTTTCCAAAACCGAACTTTGCATTGATGGCGCTGATTCTTTCCAGGCTACAGATTGGCTCGTTGGATTCATGTAAGTCTTTTTCGGTAGTAATAACTGTGACTTGGGTATCACATAGCCGTTACGCAATTTTTTTGTTAAGCCATCAATCAACAACCTTGCTATGTCCTCAAACTGTCTTGCGTTTAATGATGCAGCAATCATCGCCCGATAAAGTTCATGAACCAGCCAATAATTGGCATTCGAACCATAGTCAAATTCATGTATATCATCGTGCCCTCGTTGGCGGCAGTAGGCTTGTAACTTTTCGCTCAGTTGTTGAGGCGTGGGTAGTCCGTATTCCTCTGCTAAACCTTGCTGACACCAGTAGATAAATTGTCCAACAGACGGTAAAAACGGCGATTTTTGTTGTCTGGCAATACGCAACCCTGCGTTGATGTGACGGTCAGAGTTGATGTTGTTTTAAGCGAATGCGGTAATCCATTGTTGCTTGAATATTTCGATTTCTACCGATATTTTTAGCACTGAAATACTGGCCGGAAAAATCACTTTCAGACTCTCAAAAAATCGGTTAAACAGTTTGATGAAAGATGGGTTAATCGTGTTTTCAGTCGGTTGTACACACAACTGCTGGCGGTTAATTTTAGCGGTTAGAGTGTTGAAACGCATTGCATAAAACACCCTCCAGTCCATTAGCCCAACTGGTATCGTTCCAGGCGGCCTCAAGCTCATCACGACGACTGTTTGACGATTTTTTATTTCTAACCAGGTAGCGTTAAAACCTTGCCAGTTTCGCAGCATGCATTCAGCCAGTACGGTATCGGTGGGATATCCTAGCGCATTGGCTTCGTTGACTGCGGTTGCCAGTCGATTCAGGGCAGTTTGGGTGAGGTGAGCCTTTTTGTTTTTTCAATGCTGGAGATAATCAGCCCAAACGGATTCGCTGGGTAGCTGCTCAAACCGGGACAAATCCAGCTTAGATTTTTTCGCGATGATCTGAATTTTCGGTAGCGAAATACCTCCCGCAACCACCAAAATACCATCTTGCAGGTAGTCTTCTGCTGTGGAAGATTTCTGCAGTAAGATTATCCCTGATTTCAGACAGGCTAGTTTAGCGAAAGATTTTTCTCTGGGAGAGCTTGCGTCGATTTCAATGCCACATTGGTTGCCGTGCTTGTCACTCACCAGCAAATCAATTCTTCCAGAACGACCATCACCCCCGTTCCTGTACTCGAAACTCCCTGTTGCACTCGAAACCAAGTCCGATAATTTTTTGCTCAACGGCTCGATGCAGTTCATCGGCAGACTTGTCGACAAACTCTTGAAATTCACCACGCAGCGAATCTGCCAAAATTAGCTTTAAGTCAAAATTTTGAGAAGGAAGGGTTAGGGATGGGGATTTATATTATTATATTTATTTTCTTTCTCTTTTTTTGGTGTGTAGCTGTTTGGGCTACACTGTTTTGTCGCTGATTTAGTAATATTTGATGAAAGATTCCACGCTTGGAAATTTTGATTTACACCAATTTTATCACCACAGATTGAAAGCATGTTTAACTTAATCAATTCTGATTTTGCTCTATTGATATGGGCGTGATGGATACCTGTCATTTCACTGAGTTGCATATCTGTTATACGGTCGTAATCTTTACCCCAGCCAATCGTCATTCTATGAATTGCATCAAAAATTTTATATTGACGGAATGTAATCGGTGCGCGTAGAAGCGCTTCTTTGAGGTTATTATTCCACTGAGTAAAGCCATTCTCAGTTATGGGTAGATGAATGTGCTTTATCTTCTGATTAAAAATTAGTATAGGTAATGTTAGTCATAACGACAATCCTTTAATTTATTTTAAGAAAAATAGATAATGAGATAAGTTGTCGTTCAACTGTACTTATCGATTTCGTGCAAAATACAATCTATATTCGCGCAGAGATAGTCGAGTATTTCAGGTAGCCAAGGATTCGGTTTACTTGCACATTCACCCGCATCAAAGTACTTGTAAATGTTAGCGGCGACTTCTCTTACTCTAATTAATCTGCTATGACTTTCGTGACTAATTTCCAGCTTTATGTTTTCCTGCTGAGTAGCGGGGTATCAATAATTCTCATATTGATTTCCTTCCATGCCAGCGTACATAGGTTTACGACCGGCCCAGATAAGGCGGCTGTCTTTGAATAGGGCGGTGAAGGTGCGGAAATCTTGGCGAGTGAATGACACTTTGCTGTAGGGGAACGGCTGAATCTAGAGGAATAATCCAATAGACATCTGTAAATTTAGGGTGAGTTTGGCTGAGGATAGTAGTCGCCATTGATGCGATCTCCATACAGTTATTCAGGAAATCACCGCTAGAGGTTCCAATCTCTTTATGGGCGGCGACGCTATCTATCAGGGTTGGAACTACTGGACTGTATGGTCTCCAGCCAATCCGAAGATTGCCCTGACAAGGCCACCATTGAATTCAGGTGGGCATTGTCTGCGACATAAAAAAGACGCTATCTTCGGCGTCTATTGTCGCCATACAGTCATTCAGGGTTCCAAACCTGTCACTAGGATTAACTAGCGCATGATTACTAAAGGCGAAGTTTGCCAAAACAGGCAAGGTTTTTTTAATATAATTAGCGCTAAACGACACTCTGCCGTAAGGGATAGTAGAGTATTCTGGGATAATCCTAGTAGGTATTAATAAACTCAGGGCGAGTTGGGATTGGGATAGTAGCCATAGCGGTTGCCTCTCGTATAAGGTTTTGTAACCTCACCCATCCGCTACGAAACGGGGGTGGTGAGACGTAACAGGGTTCGTAGACCAGCATACGAGAAACTAGCGAGCCTTAAGGCTCGCCCGTCACGTCCCACCATAACAGGGAAGTAACACTGATTTCGGACACAAAAAAACCGCAATTCTAAGCGGCTTATGATGCCCGCTCGTATACTCGTGCTACGAAACCGGGCACCCGTTTTGTTAAGGTGTTCAATACAATATAGCTGATGTTTTGCCCTTGCGTCAAACGAATTCACTCGCTGCTGCTTCCTGTTCAGCAACAAGTATGTCATTGAATTTTTGGAGCGCTTTTTCGTTGTAGTGGAAGGACTCAACCTGTTTACTGCTATAGCGTGACTTGTCTAGATAGTATTTGCCGTATGTATCGTTCTTCATGTTGCTGTCATTGGTAATACGACCAATCTTGTTAGCTGAAATATTAAACATCTTGCCGATTTCCGGGGCGGTATAGCTCTTTTCTTCAATTACCGGCAGGGGGATGGCTTCATGTCTCGCTATAGGATAGATGAGCCCAGCGATAACGGTTTGACATGCTGCATCAGAAAGCCCCCTGTAGCCCACTGGAAGGTCTTTTCTGCTATCTCCATCTGAATTTGCATCGCTCTGGCCTTGCGGTACTCGGGCAAACCACTACTTTCATCTCGGTGAGTTTTATTCATGCTGTAGCTGCCCTGATGACGTAATACTGGTAAGACTTCTTTACATACCCAATCCTGAACACGTTCAGCAGAGGGGAGTTTGCTTTTTAGTATCAGGCGGTAGAGATCTGATTCGGGCGCAAGGATGACACCTTTAGATTTGAAATCGAATCCTGATTCTAGCGCCTGGCTAGAATTAGGTTTAATCAATAACTTACAGTTGTCTTGTAACGCTTCGTGCGGATTTTTATATCCAAGCGCCTTCGCCAGTTCTACTGCGAAAAACACCGGCTTATTTTTATCCCCTGTGTGCCTTGAAGCTCAACATCATAATCAGCAGATTTAAATAGCATTAATTGTGTTTTGGGAATTTTGGTCATAACCATTTTCCATAGTTAAACGGATATGGTTAAAGCGCATTAAGGATTATTAACGTGCGAAATTTACAGATTGGGTTATGCCGCAAATCGGTTCATCATGACGCTTAAAAGCTTAGGGAAAAAAACTATCGTAGAAGTGTTGCTGCGTCTGATGCGGGTTATTGTGGGCAGGATAATAGCCCTATGCCACCTGACTATATTTTTCGTGGGCAAATTGACCATTCCAGTTTTTCTTCAGTGGTAGCTTACCTTTGAGATATTGTTGATATAACCATGAAGCCCCTTTTTTAGCAGAACGATTTTGTAATACTGACGTTGCCCAAAACCCGTTGTTGCAATATAGGGTGACTCGGTTAAATATTTATCGTGTGCATAAGCATGTACTCGCCAGACATAAGACTTGTAGATATCCTTTTTTGCATCGTAGAGAAAATGCCGCGATTCTAGAAATAAATTGACCTGGTTAATATTTACGCCATTAAGTTGTTTACAGAACTGGACGGGTGACATGCCAACCTGGAATAGGTTTTTTAAACTATCGATTTTGGTTTCAAGTTGTTGAACCTGCACACCTAACAGTTGAATTTTTTATGTTGCTCAGCTCATGCAATCGCCGATTCAGCAGGGTCAAGGAAATTAGGTAAGTCTAAAGTTGTCGGGTCATTAGGTAATGATTTTTGATTAAAGTAAGCAGATTCCATTTTTTCAAAGAAAGACCATGCTTCATCAGTATCAACAATTTTTGACATACGTGCTGCGCCTTTTTCTGTATATAAGGTAATAGCCCGTGCTTTGTTCGAAATTTGTGCGTAAATATTATTTACTCGCAAATGTGCTAGCGCTTCACCCGTAACATTGAAATAATGAATGCCTTCAATAAAACGAGATTTGTTGTTAGATAAATTCATTCTGATATTTGAGGCTTCAGTGTCATAACCAGAAGCAAGGGTTTCAGTCGTCACAACACGAACATTTTGCCACTCAATAACTGGTAATTGAGTGGAATCGATAGTAATTAATTCAGTTTTCATCGTGTTTGTCCTTTAGTGAGTTGTGTATGGTATGAGTTGAGTTGCAGAGATATTCAAGTTGTCCATAATCACTTCATCGATAAAATACTAGCTTGCCTGTTTCCCTTTTTCGTTGCGCTCAACCATTGATAGTTCTTTCGCCATATCGATGCTGATGCAGTAGTCTTTCATTGTACGTTGGCGAGATTTTGCACTCCCTGATTTTGGGGAGCTCAAATTTCCTACAATTATGTAGTCCTGATTTTTAACAAATCCATACTGGTTAATTCAGTCTTTAATTCATGTGGTAAAATCTTTACCGATTTCTAAAAAAGCATGTAAATCAGGGGCATTGACAGTCTGGATTAATTCATTATTGATGTTTTTTGTTTCAATATTCATTAAATTTTGCATAAAGATATTACTCAAAATTAATTGATTAATGATTGTTCTAACATAACAGAAGGCCGAATACGTCGCTCTTGCTTGTAGAAAGCGAGCATTGCCAATCCAGCTTGAACTTTATCGGTTAGCGGTTGTGTAGGTGTAGAAATAACTTCATCAAAAGTACGAATCACTTTGAGATTGAAAGCAGCACTAATCCACATGGCGTATGCATAAACCGGTTCTTTAGCAACGTATGTTCCTTGCTCTACGCCTCCTCGAATAACCTAGGGAGGATTTCCACCCTCGCTTACAAATTGAGCAATTAAGTTTCCGGTTTTTTTCGTTGTCAAGCCAGAATTTGGGCTTATCCTTTTCCAACCCTCCGGCTGCTTTGTGTAAATCATTCAAACAATAACGCCCGAAAGCATCCTGACGGACGCCAGTATTTTCGATTACAATTAATTTGTTCATATTGATTTCTTCATCTACTAGATGTTGTCAAAATGCTTAGAGGACTAGCAAAGTTTTGCAGATTGGCATTAAAAAAGGTTACACTTGACCAAAAGGAGAAATTTCACGATGGGCCAAATCGCATTTGATACACAAGAATTTGTCGAAACACTAGAAAACGTTGGGTTGCCGAAAGATCAGGCTAAGGCGATATCCCTTGTTGTGCGTAAATCACATGAAGTCGCTGACCTTGCTACCAAGCGCGATCTTGAAGACGTTCGCAAGGATTTATCCGCAGAAATTGCCGATGTCCGTAAAGACATGGAGCATCGTTTTGAGAAAGTTGAGGCTCAGATTGCCGATGTTCGTAAGGATATGGAATATCCGCTTTGAAAAAAGCGAAACACAGCTACAAGCTCGTTTTGAGAAAACTGATGCTCAAATAAGCCTAGTCCGCAAAGATATGGAGGCATTAACTAATGGATTACTAATAAAACTCAGCAGAGTTATTGTTATAACTATTGGTCTTGCATCAACCCTTGCGGTATTAATAATTAAATTTTTGCCTTAAGAAGTTATTGTTAAAGATATAGCCATATTTATTAGCCTTATTTTTTTTTCTTATTACTTATTATATTTTCATCTTAAGGTCTTCAATAAAAAGAGGCAACATAACGTTTTCAGATATAACCCAAGAATTATATAAAATATTGTTTTGGCTTTTGAAAATATTAAGCGCTATTTGTGTAGAGGTTTGGCTATATTTTTTATATTTTATAAATCTATTCTTTTAGTTTTTGGTTAAAACTTTTCCACTAACAATTAATTTATTTTTAACCCCAAAACACATCATCCCCAGGATATTCCGATTGATATTGTTGATAGTAGCTTGGTGGGGCGTGCTTCCTTTCATCTTTATCCTGTAGCATGGCAATCTTTTTATCTATTATTTCAGAAGAAAGTCCGTTTAATTTTTCTTCTAGCGTCTGACGAGTTTGCGCAACGAAAGGCAAGAGAATGTCGAAACTGTAAGTATCTTGTCCGTTCGTTTTTGTTTTCAGCGTTTTTTGCAAGACAAAACCAATACGTTTATTGGTAAGCTCTGGTGCTATATGGGTATGGACATTAATCATTTTCGTTGTTAATTGACCGACATCAGTACAACTCATAATGGCGTGGATCATGTTGATACCATATTGATTTGGCGGGCCGTCTTTTTTCTTACAATAGACGTTGAGTTAGTTGGCTTTCTTGCCATCATCAGCCTCAACCGAAAATTCAATCGATTCACAGCGCCGCCGCCGCTGGTGACATATTTTGCTTCCCGAATCGTAACAACATAAGACCCCCCGATTCCGTAATAAATCCACTTTTACCCGCAGCCAACGCAGATTCTGCATTGTAAGTGAACGTAATATTATCCAAGATACTTCTCCTTTAAAACGAGATTTTCTTTTTGATTCGATTGAGGGTTAATTAAATAAAATCAATAAATTGAGTTCGGCGTATTTGAAGTTGCTGAATCTCTTCCTGATAATCTTTACGATATAACCTGTGGGTCATTAATTGACCTGTTTCTAGAAAATCCGTGCAATAACTAATAAAATCCACCCAATCACGACCTGTACAATCAAAGTGCCCTATGGGTTGCCATTTGTAAGCAGGGTCAAAAGATTCGTGTTCCAAAGTGGCATAATGCACGGGCGCGGTAACAGACTTAATTTCAATAATCCCGTCATCTCCGACTAATCCATCAGGACTATCGCCATAATCACCGCAATCAAAAAATCCACCGTTAGTTACGTCAACAAAGTTTATTTCTTCATATAGCCTTCTGGCTATTGGCTCCTGTTTGTGTCCGCGTAATATGAACATGTGATCATTAGTGAAACTAAATTCTGATTTTTTCCCTGTAATAATTTTCAGGGCAATTTGTAACGCATATCGCTTTGCCGGTTCGCCGAAAGCTTTTCCCTGGTTGCTGATAAAACAGCTAAACTGTGATGCAGTCACCTTTCCTAAACGAAGCGCATCCCATTTCTTCCGTATTTTGCTGTACGTCATACCATTGTATTAGTACACTCCTTCTTGAGGCGTTCCTGGTCTTCCAGCGACATATCAACATGCGCTAATACTTTTTCTAGCGAGCCAGTATTAAGATAACTTTGCTTGGCTCTTTCCCATAACTCTAGCTGACTTGGCGTTAATATTTTTTTCCTGATGATAACGGGATATATTCTTAACCCATCGACATATTCTTGTCGGTTTTTTACCCGTTCAACGCAAATCATGACTTTTACATTTCGCCAATCTTCAAGAAACGGCTAACCGGTTATTTGTCTAACCATTTTGCTATTGGTCACATTGAGAATCATTGGCTTAACTGCCTCGTCGGGTCTAATTTCTTTCTCTTTAAAATAAGCCGTGTTAAAAACATTTTTTGTTCTTCTCGTCTTATCCGCTTCAAATAAAACCTTAGAGATGGTTAATACTGTTGGTTCAACAATATCGGCGCTGCTCAAATAAGGGGAATCGAACGCCTTTCTATAATGCGTTTTTTCTGTCATTAAGCGGGCGCCTCATAATAAGAATCTTGACACTTCTTCACATAAAGAATTTTGGCAAGTTGTTGAACTAAGTCATAGAGTGCATTATTGAAACCAGGGGTGGTTTGGATTACGAGAAGAGACTCATCATAATTATCTTCGTAAGTAAAGATTTGCTTTGATAAGACGTGAGCAAGATAGCCGTCATTTAAAGATTCATAAATGCGTTCGCCTTCTTTATCGCAGGCTTCAAGTTGCTCTTGTGTGAAGTCATTGATTATGCGTAAAATTTTTTTCTCGGTTGCCAGATCCATTACGTCTCCTTCTGTGAGGATAACGGTTCTTCACCGTATAAAGATAAGTTTTTGTTAGACAGCGGTTGTTGATACTGTCTGTGGGATGTCTATCTAATTGATTTTTAAATGCAACCAGCAGGTTCCACAATAGCATTTTCTTGTGTGTGATGTTCACTCCATACACGATTAATGATTTCTTCGGTTGAGCATTTTTTTAGTAAATTTAATCTTATTGTACGTATTCTATACTGATCTCTATAGTGCATTTGCCGCCGTTCACGGCAACGTTGACGAGCATTCATTGATAAATGTCTCCTCTATAAGAAGATTTATGCTAAGCATGAAAAATACTTACTACAAATCCACCTATTGGTTATTTGGGGTTTGTGTACACCTGTATCGGCATACTCCGGCTGGAAAGTCCCTACGAAAGTAGGCTCAACTCCGCTTCGTATAAACAACCTACAAAGCTATCAGCAAATTACAGGCGCAACTTCCCCACCATCCGTTTCACAGACTTTTTTTGCTGATACCAAAATGTTAAAGAGCAGTTCAGCGGCAAACGCTAGCTATGGACTTTTATTCAAATTTCTTGCTTGGTAATTACAAACCAAGCCATTTAAGCCAAGCATCACGTTCTTATGCGGGACGGTTAAAGTAGGCTTCTCGGACTATGCAGTTGAATTCAGGTAGGTATATCCACGTTTCACTTACCCGTGAATTCGGTTTGTTCGGGTCTTGAAAGTCCACCATATGCAATTTTTCTCGTTTAATCATGACCCTAACGGCTTCATCTGTCTTACCGATCAACTAGGCAAACTTTTCTATCGTCACTTCGTCAACCGGATATTGCCCTGTGCCCTCATGTATTTCAGATCCTTCTAGACCGCTGTAGACCGTTCCTGACCCTTCAAATCATCAAAATAGTGCTTGAATCTGTTATGCTTAACACTGAGGTGCATTTGCTGCAATTTGCCGAAGCTCGATCGAATTTGGCAGCATTTGTCTATGTATAAAAATCCTCAATTGAGGATTTTTATTAATCATAGTCGTCTGGAGAAGATTATGTCCAGTGAATATGGAGAAAAACTGAGAAAAATTTGTCGAGCAGAAAGACTAACTCAACCAGAGTTTTCTCAATTAACAGGTGTAAGCCTTGGTGCTATAAGAAATTATGAAACAGGACAGCGAGATGTTGGATTGAGTGTTATTGATAAAATAGTCAAACATTCTAGATTTGGGAAATATACTATGTGGCTAATGAGAGGTGAAGCTAACCCCGAAGCCGGACAAGTCGAACCGGCTTTCTCTCTCAGTGGCTCAGAGATCTCGGAGAAGAAAGATCAAAAAAAATCCTTCCATACGAAGGTAAATGGCTGCTAGCGCTATATGATTTCTGGATGATCGCAGAAAGAATAGTGATATAACTAGCTAGAAAATCAGAATAGTTTCTGCTGAAAAAAATAGTCAAACATATAAATAATGTATTCTTTTATTTAAAAATTTACCTATTAGCTAGAGGTAGAGGCAAGCTAGCTTCTTGCCTCATAGTTTATCTAGTTCACTATCTGAAAGACCAGTGGCAATCTTTATCAGATTTCGCTCTGCGCCGTTGACTAATAACTGTTGTGCAATTTTACGAGAAGCGGCTTTCTCGCCCTGCTGCAATCCCTCATTAACCCGATCTTGTCGACCTAGCTGGTAACCTTCCTGCTTGCCTAGTTGGATGCCTCTAGCCTCGCCTTTAGCCTCTAATTGCTCTGCAATCGTCATAAAATCCCTCCCGGTAAGTCGGTGCTTTTTCCGCAAGGGTACGTATGAATCCCTCGCCGTCAATCGTGTTTCCTGCTTTAGCTATATAATATAATAAGCTCTTGCATTGTTCTTTGGAATACTGCCATTTTTCTATTAGATTAGCTAACTCTACGGCAAGTTCCAACATATCTCGCGTTCGGATGTGCTTTTGTACCAGTTGCAGGAGAGCTACTCGGCGGTGCGTCAGGATCTTCTCATCCGGTATCGTTGTGATATCAACCAGCGGGAACGCTTGTCTATAGACTGATTCTGCCAGTTCAGGGTCAGCAAAGCAATCAAACCATTGGGTAGTGTACGGATAGGGTGATGTGGTGCCGTGGTCGGGTAGCAGCAGCCCATTTCTGGGCCGACGCCCCCTAAGAACCGTACGTGCGAGTTTCCCCGCATACTTCTCAAGCATGAAGAAAGGCTATCAGATACTGATAACCCAGCGGTGGTTCGACTATGGAGTTGCACCGCCTTCACAATTCTCACTTGTATCTTTCGAACCTGCATCTCAATTTGTCGCCAATTGATACTGGCCCAGGTTACTTGGTCCTCAGGAGCGCTAATGACATCGGTCATTTCTATTCGTCTTCCTGATAAAGAAAGTGAACAAGGTCCTTGTGATTTCACACCATCTGGAAGTCAGCCCCGTTACCGGTAACAAAGTGAATCTGTTTATCCTGCCCATTACAGGTACGCCTTCGCTTTTTCCAGACTCCTTTACCCTGCCTTTAATCAAGGCAATGGCTTACCCAGTTCCGCTTGCTTGCCATCAGTAACTTAGGTTGCTCCTCTTCACCGTTGGATGATTGTCCGCGCTAACGCATTCTACAAACGTTAGACCTTCCACATACCTTTTGGTCACAGCCTATCAGCATCTTTGGCTATTTCGCTGCTCACGATGATTACGCAGAACTTCGCTTACGCTAACCTTATTACTTCACCTATCCCTCTCGCCGCATGATGCTTGCAGTCTTCAGTTCTCTTTGCAGAGGCGCCTTATGTTTTCACTAGAGGTACATT
Source organism: Arsenophonus endosymbiont of Aleurodicus floccissimus (assembly GCF_900343025.1). Taxonomy (GTDB): domain Bacteria; phylum Pseudomonadota; class Gammaproteobacteria; order Enterobacterales; family Enterobacteriaceae; genus Arsenophonus. The sequence goes on from NZ_OUND01000005.1 coordinate 187,736, forward strand.
GTGCCAAGCGCTTCACACCTAGCTGTTTCCGGCTACGCATGGCCTGGGGTAGGTGCAGGTGACGGAACACCTGGCTGTATCTTCTTGTACAGCAGACATAACAAGCGACTTTTCTGGTCGCACATAGAATAACAGCGGGATCAAGACAGGCAAAGAGTCATTGCCTTGTTCAAGGTGCAGCTGTATGGCTGCTACACTGTACCGTAGAAGCCTGAATGCCATTAGCTTTTCAGGACGGCTCTGGTGCTCGACTACTGTATATATAACCTTTCCCCGAATTCGTCTGCACAGAGTAGAGTATATTTGAACACTGGGTGCGCAGGTCGTCTTCGATAAAGCTGCCTGACTCCATAGCAAGAGTATTAAAATCGCAATGTTCTAGCAGATGAGGCGGCAAATGGGCTTCTAGAAAGTCTCTAACTATAGCAATATCGCCAAGAAACTTATTGAACAGAGCGTCGTGTTAGGATAGTGAAGTTTTTTTCATCGGCAAAGTATACCTTGGGAAGGTTGCGATATGCCATCAAAATCTCAGCTTCTTCAGCGAGCTAGAGGGGTTTGTACTTAGCTCATGAGTCAGCGTATCGGTATCAACAAGTTGCCCTGGTTAGCTTCCGTAAGCCAGCTATCTATTTAATCCTTCACACTATCCACATTCTTACGCTTACAGGCGTTATTGAATAAATAGAGATTATGCTGCGAACTTACAAAGACATCGAACTCTCCTAACGTAAAATCAGTAGGTTAAAGTCAGAATAGGGAGGAGCACGCAAGAGTGACAAGTATATTTGACCAAAACAGGCATGTCAAAACAGCATGATTCCCTATTATTCAACAAAGCCACGCTTACATACAAGTTGCCGGATGGTTCGCTTCTCAGTGGCTTTAAATACTTTTTTGTTAAAACGATCCATTTGAGTCATATTGCATAGTTACGCAAATCACAAAACGGGATATTCTGAATGGTAAGAGGCTACGAACGTAACCCCTTGAAATCATGGTGCCCGGAGGCGGAATCGAACCACCGACACGAGGATTTTCAATCCTCTGCTCTACCGACTGAGCTATCCGGGCAACAGGGCGTATTAAACCTGATTATGATATTTTCGTCAATTAAAATTATTGCAATAAGCTTTCTTATTTTTTTCAATAAGTTAACAAGTGGTATATAAAAATTGTTCGAAGCTTTTTTGCCGATTAGAAATGGTACCCTTTATTATAAGGGTACCAACTTAACTAAGTAAAAAGGCTGTTAACGATAATTTTTCTGCGCATTATTTACTTTAATCAGATAATTACGTGATTGAGCAGCCGGATGTTTAGTCATTAATGTTTGGTAAACATCACCTGGTGGCATTTGGTTAATAATCTGTGCTGCTAGTTTTTATCGTTATGGAATACTCTTAATACACTACCGGCTCCACCATTATAGGCAGTGATGATCGCATAGCGGCGCAAGGTAGCATTAGTGATTTCACCTAAATAAGTGTTTTGTAGCAATGATAAATAGGCGGTTCCCAGATCAATATTATTGGCAGGATCAAAATAAATAATTGCGACTTGGTATGCCTGATTTTCCTTGGGCACGAAAAACGTCTCTGCCAGCAGTGTTTGGCATAATTTGCATTAAACCTAAAGCATCAGAGCGACTGACTGCTTAAGGATTAAAACTAGACTCTATTTGCATAATTGCCAAGATCAACGATTGATCAACGCCATATTTTGCCGCTGCCTGGCGGATATATGGTAAATATTTATAAGCACGTTTATCCAGGGGATTAGGCACTAATTGGATAGTAATTGACCAGATAACGTGTAATCGTGACTGACGTCGCTGTAATTTATTTTCTAATAGATAGTCGGCAAATTTTGTTGCTCGCCATTCCCAGCGGATCGGTTGATTCGCGTGATCAAGTACTTGTCCATATAAAAAAGGCTCTTTACTGATAGCGATATTATTAATATCAGAAGAGAGATCAATAGCGCCTGGATCATCGCCGATCAATAAAGTAGTAACAATGGCTTTTTTTAAGTATTCCTTTGGTTCTATGCCAGCGATGGTTTCAATTGTGATGCTGCCGCTGTCAAAATTAATATGGCTACGGGTTTGGTATTGATCAGTATATTTGACATAATCTTTTGGCCCAGCAATCAGCACTTCCTGAATTCCCCAAATATTCTCAATATTGTGAGCAAATTGCTGAACTAAAATATCAAATCCATTGGTATCTTTGATGTATTCAGGATGAAATGAGAACTCTTTTTTACTGGGACAAGCCAGCAAAAGTTAGACAATGATCAGAGGGAGCAGCAGCTTTTTCATATCATTCACTGTTTGTCAGATAAAAAACCATCAGAATGGAAAAAATTCTGAGGGGGTTAACAATTATTTTTCAGGCGGGGTGTAGCCTTCAATATGAATTTCTTGCCCTTCAAACAGAAATTTTACCATCTCTTGCTCTAATAGCTTTCGGTCTTCAGGATTCATCGTGCTAAGCTTTTTTTCATTGATCAGCATGGTTTGTTTGCTCATCCATTGTCCCCAGGCTTCTTTAGATATTTGATTAAAAATCCGTTTACCTATTTCACCAGGATAAAGCTGAAAATCCAAACCTTCAGCTTCACGTTGTAAAAAAGTACAAAAAATAGTTCTACTCATTAAGTGGATCCTCAGAATGGTAAAGTTAATATCTAAATTGTTTAAGTAAGTTTTCAACCGGTGCTGCTAAGCCAATTTTTATATCTTGCTGTAAGTTATACCAAAGTCCTTGTGTTTCATCCATACAAGCAGAAAACTGATTAATAGTGACATAAATAGGTATAACATCTAAATGAAAGTGGCTAAAGGGATGATGAAATGTAATTAATTGCTCAATTTTGTTATATACAATACCGGAATTATTAAGCCACTCGTTTAGTGCATCAAGCGTATCAAATTGTGGAAAAATATATAAGCCTCCCCAAATACCAGAAGGAGGACGCTTCTCCAGCCAAATTGAATTTTCATATTGTAGGATCAAAAACCAGCCACATTTGGTGGGAATTTGCTGTTTAGGTTTTTTGGCTGGAAAATTTTGCCAGCTATGGTTCATAAAAGCATAGCAACCTTTTTGTAACGGGCAGAGTTCGCATTTAGGTTTACTACGACTACAGATCATAGCACCTAGATCCATCATCGCCTGATTAAAATATTGAGCATCATTTGCAGGAGTTAACAGAGTACTGATAGCCCAAAGTTGGTTTTCAACTTCTTTTTTACCAGGCCAACCATCAATTCCATAGTAACGAGTAAGCACGCGTTTGACATTACCATCCAGGATCGGGAAATATTGGTTTTGGGATAACGATAAAATAGCGCCAGCAGTGGAGCGTCCGATGCCTGGAAGTGAAATAATTTGTTCGAATTTATTGGGAAAATGGCCATCATATTTAGCCACAATTTGTTGTGCTGCTTTATGCAAATTACGGGCTCTGGCATAGTAACCTAGGCCTGTCCATAGGTGTAAAATTTCATCTTGCGGGGCATTGGCTAAAGATGTGATGTCAGGGAAATGGCTAATAAATTTCTCAAAATAGGGGATCACGGTAGCGACCTGTGTTTGCTGCAACATTACTTCAGATAACCAGACGTGATAGGGGGATTTTTCTCGTTGCCAGGGAAGTGTTTTGCGCCCATAACGATGATACCAGTTAAGTATAGCTTGCGACAATTGCAGTGTATCCATATAAAAAGTCTTTACCCTAAACAGTTTTATAAAAAGTAGCATTTGATACGAGCGATGGTATCATTGCTAGTTGTTTTTTCCGCAAGGAATAAATATTTACTCTTTAGCCAGATATTAGCTTTGATGAAGCTTTTTATGCCGTCAATAGAGTAATGCTTTTTACCTGCCATTTTCATATTCAACTGCTCATAATATAATTATCTCTATTATGGAATAGTATTAATTGGTAAAAATAATCTCAATATTTATGATGAAAAATGTTATTACTCCAGAAGTTAATGAAGAGGGCAAAGTAATACGTCGTGTTCGTAGCTTTGTCCGCCGTCAGGGGAGATTAACTCCTCGTCAGGAAAATGCGCTGCAAGTGTTATGGCCTGAGATGGGGGTAAATTTTACCGGCGAGCCTCTATCATTTGATTCACTATTTGACAATGATGCGCCGGTGATCCTGGAAATTGGTTTTGGTATGGGGGCATCATTAGTTGCCATGGCCGAACAAAATCCGGTTAAAAATTTTCTCGGTATTGAAGTCCATACACCGGGAATTGGTGCTTGTTTGGCAGCGGCGAAAGAAGCCAATCTGAGTAATTTACGGGTTATGTGTTATGACGCAATTGAAGTATTGGAGAAAATGTTGCCAGATGGTTCGTTAAATATGGTGCAACTTTTTTTCCCTGATCCCTGGCATAAAGTAAGGCATAATAAGCGCCGAATTGTGCAGCAGTCCTTTGCTAAGCTTGTTTTACATAAATTGGAATTAGGTGGTATATTTCATATGGCAACCGATTGGCAGCCTTATGCCGAGCATATGTTAAATGTAATACGTGAAATCAGTGATTATCGAAATTTGTCAGCAGCAGGCGATTATGTTCAGCGACCCGCTCCGCGACCGGTGACTAAATTTGAAAAGCGTGGCCAACAGTTAGGCCATGGAGTATTTGATCTTATGTTTGAGAGGATAAAATAATGCCTAAACAGCGTAGCCGTCGTTTACGTAAAAAACTACATATAGACGAATTTCAAGAGGTTGGTTTCTCAGTAAATTGGTCTTTTCCCGCTAAAACGCCCGTTGATAAGATTGATAGTATGGTTGATACCTTTATTATAGAGCTTATTCAACCTAACGGTTTAGTGATGGACGCCAGTGGTTATTTAGATTGGGAAGGATTGATCTGTATGGAGAAAACTGGTAAATGTATAGAAGAGCATCGTAAATTAGTAGAAGAATGGTTAAAAAATCACGGTATGAAAAAGGTGGTTACTTCTGAATTATTTGATATTTTGTGGGATGCTACTACTGTATGCCGTAGCTCCTCATATTGATATTTTCATTCAGTCGTTGACAAACGGTAATCCCATTGATTGGCCGAATGGTAGGTATGATACCATTAAGGTTCTAATTGAAAATAAAAGTCCTCTTATCAGTGCGGAAACTATTCAATCACTACATGAACAGGTTATTGGTGATACAGATGGCAAGCATAGAAATACTATAGTAGATAAAAGAGTATAGTTGATCAGAAAAGTAGAATAATATGCCGTCATTTACATCCCATCTAAGGTGGGATGTAAATGACTTTATAAAAATAGTGCTAACAAAGAATTAAGAAATAATTTGCCTTGTTCGGTGATCTGCCAGCTCGATTCTGTTTCTGTGATATAACCTTGCTCCAGAGCGTTATCAAGTTGACGGCGAATGACATTTTCCGTTAAACCGGTGTAATCAATAAAATCCTTTCTTGGTAATGCCTCAAGTAAGCGAAAACGATTCATAAAGAATTCAAAAGGTCTATCTGGTTGGTTTACTTCCTTTTGCTGATAGAGATAGTTCCCCGATAGATAGCCACGGGGATGTTTTGTTTTCATTGTTCGCAAAATACGACCATCGGCAAAAGAGATTTTTCTGTGTGCGCCACAGCCAATTCCTAGATAATCGCCAAAACGCCAATAATTTAAATTGTGCTGACACTGATAGCCAGGCTTGGCATAACCAGATATTTCATATTGTTGATATCCGGCTTTATTAAGTAGTTGATGTCCTTCTGAAAAAATCTTCCACAGCGCATCATCATTAGGTAATACTGGCGGGCAGGAGCCAAAATGGGTATTCGGTTCAATCGTTAATTGATACCAAGAAATATGGGGCGGAGATAAATCAATTGCTTGTTGTAGATCAGAAAGTGCCTGTTCAAGTGATTGATCAGGTAAACCATGCATTAGATCAAGATTAAAACTACGTAAATTTAATGCTGAAGCCAGAAAAGCGGCTTGGATAGCTTCTTGGGGGCCATGTATTCTGCCTAATCTTGTGAGTTTATCGGCAGCAAAACTTTGTACTCCAATAGAAATTCGATTAATGCCAGCCTGTTGATATTGGCTAAAACGTTCAGCCTCAACGGTACCAGGATTTGCTTCCATGGTGATTTCGGCATCAGCTGCCAGCGATAATCTTTGACGTATACCATCAAGTAAAGATTGAATTGCCTTAGCGTCAAGTAGACTGGGTGTACCGCCACCAATAAAAATACTATTAACTTGACGACCATTTATCAGTGCAAGGTCAGTTTGAAGATCGGTTAGTAGATGTGTGACATATTCTTGTTGGGGCAACTCACCTTTTAGTGCATGTGAATTAAAATCACAATAAGGGCATTTTTGCACGCACCAGGGAATATGCACATACAGACTCAATGGCGGTAATTTAAGCATTAGTTAAAGATCCTAATAACATCTTTAATGCTTGCCCACGATGCGATACTGCATTTTTTTGCGCTTTGGTTAATTGAGCTGCGGTAAGTTTTAGTTTGCTGTCATAAAAAATCGGATCATAACCAAAACCGTTGCTACCTTTAGGTTCATGGGTTATCACACCTTGCCATATACCGTGACATATAATCGGTGTTGGGTCAGCAAAATGGCGTAGATAAACGAGTACACAATGGAATTGAGCTTGGCGTTGGTTATCCGGGATATCTTTCATGATGGATAATAGTTTGTGCAAATTTTCTTCGTCAGATGCATTTTTACCCACGAAGCGAGCTGAATAGATCCCCGGTGCACCTTTTAATACATTAACCGAAAGACCTGAATCATCGGCAATGGCCACGAAACCAGAAGCTTTTGCTGCATGACGTGCTTTTAATATCGCATTCTCAATAAAGGTTAACCCAGTTTCTTCAATTGCACTAATAGATAACTCAGTTTGGGCAATAATATTTAAGTTACACTCTTTTAACAGATCAGCGAATTCACTTACCTTGCTGGGATTACCTGTTGCTAATATCACTTTATGCATGAAATTTGCTCACCTTTACATTAAATAGCCAACTGAATAGAGTATGCTGGCAATAGTCGGATCAATAAATAGCAGAATATCCAGGCGCAGATAATTTAAAGCAATCAAAATCAGCATTACTATCATGGCCGAGAAATCTAATCCGCCCATAGCAGGGATAATACGACGAATATGTGACATTAAAGGTTCAGTTAATTGCATAAGCATATAATCAATAGGATTACGGCCTTGGCTTATCCAACTAAGAATAGCTCGAATTAAGATCAGCCAAAAAACTAACTTGCCGGCATAAGTTAATAATTGAATAAAGCTAATAGGTAATAGCGCTATGCTGATTAAAGCGAGCGTGTTTGTTGCCCACATGACAAAAAGAATATTGGCTATGGTAAGAATATAGGCGACCAATAAAGTTGCGGTATCAATCGCTCCAATGGCAGGAATAAAGCGCCGTAAGGGTCCTACAATGGGTTGAGTTATTTTGACCACAAATTGGGAAAATGGATTATAGAAATCCGCTCTGACCCATTGCATCCAAACTCGTAGCAATAGAATAATTATGTATAGTTGAATAATGGTTGGTACGATAAAAGTTAAAAATTGCATTTAATTATCCTGATAAATCAATATTGTTTTTCCATTTCTTCAGCGCGGCGGATTGCAGCACTCATTGCGTTGGTGATAATTTGAGCTAAATTAGCTTGGTAAAACTGCTCTAAGGCTTTAGCCGTAGTGCCGTCTTTCGAAGTCACTTGTTCTCTTAGTGTCGCAAAAGAGAGATCTGATTTGCTTGCCGCCAGAGCAGCAGAACCTTGGGCGGTGTATAAAACCAGCTCTCTTGCTATTTTACTATCAAAACCAAGTCGTTCAGCTTCCTGTTGGATTAATTCCATAAATAGGAAAAAGTAAGCAGGTGCACTACCAGTAACGGCAATAATATCATTAATTGCAGCTTCGTTAGTCAGCCAGAAAACTTTGCCAACACTAGCCATTAGTTCTGTGGCAAAAGTTTTATCATTCTCTAATACTGAATCCATGGCATACAAACCACTAACACCTTGGCCTACTAGAGATGGTGTGTTAGGCATAACACGCAGCAGATTTATGTTAGGCGCGAGATATTGTTGATAACGTTTCACTGGAATTCCAGCGGCAATTGTCAAAACTAGTTTATTGGCAAAATTAACCTGTTCTTTTAGTGGTTGACAAACAGTTTCCATAATCTGGGGCTTAACAGCAAGCATAATAACATCTGCATGTTTGCTTGCATCACTGTTATCGCTTTTTCCGTGTATACCATATTTTTTTACCAGTTGATCGCGATTTTTGGTGGTGGGGGAGCAGACTGTGATGTTATTTGCCGGATAGCCGGCTGAAATTAATCCGGCAATAATCGCGTGAGCCATATTCCCAGCGCCGATAAAAGTAATTTTTCGCTGTTGCATTATATTGCTCCTTTTATTGATTGCTTTAATTTTCAAATTGATTCATTATCGGGAACCAAAAATAGCTGTGCTAATTCTAACTAATGTTGAACGACAAGCAATTGCAATATCAAGATCATGCGGTCATGCCCATTGAAAGTGTATCAATATCTGGATATTGTTTTTTTAACTGATTTAATAAATTTTCCATATTACGAAAAATTGACATCTGTTGGCTAAGCTCAATTATTTGGTGCTGGAATTGCCATTAAACCACGTAATTTTAGGTTTGGTAATAATACATTTCAGCCGCTAATTTATCTAACTCTGCTGGTGTGATACCTGATTTACTTATTTCATCACTGATATTAATTTGGATTAGCACGTTTAGTGGCGCTTTAATTATCGGACGCTGATTATTTAATCGTTGTGCTATTTTTAATCTATCAATAGTATGACACCAATCAAAATGCTCTGCTACTAATCGACTTTTATTGGATTGTAGCGCGCCGATAAAATGCCATATTAAATCTTGTTTGTTACTAAAATAGGCGATTTTTTCTATCCCTTCTTGCAGATAATTTTCGCCAAACTGGTATTGACCGGCATTGATAGCCTCTTGAATTGCATCACAAGATTTAGTTTTACTGACAGCCAGCAGAGTAATATCTTCTGGCTCTCGATGATATTTATTGGCCGCTTGTATAATGCGGTTTTTGACATTACCCAGGTTTTGTTGAATTGTTTTCATAAAATTTAGATGCTAAATAAAAATGAAATAGGATAAAAACATAATTTCATTGTCACGGCTATGCCTGACAGTCTATTATAATTATGCTGATTAAGCATGTTGTTCAAACCAACTTTCTAAAATAATGACAGCAGAAATGGAATCAATCTTACTTTTATTTAACGCCCGATAGCCACCCTGATTAAATAGTTGTGCTCGCGCTTCTATTGTTGTTAAGCGTTCATCGTGTAATGTAACTTGGATACCAAAGCGCCCATGCAGACGATTAGCAAATTTACGGGCTTGATTACTTATTGGCTGCTCTGTTCCGTCCATATTGAGCGGAAGTCCAACAATAGCCAGTTCAGGTTGAGACTCTTGTATTATTTTTTCAATGTCTAACCAGTTGGGCTTACCATCTTTTGCTTTTATTGCAGTTAAAGGGCGTGCAGTTGCTGTAATTTCGTGCCCAATGGCGATACCTATACTCAGTGTACCGAAATCAAAAGCAATAATTGTTCTGTTTGCCATTATGCATTACCCGCTTGATTTGAAATATTAAAGATATCAATCCCAATTAAAGCAGCCGCTTCACGCCAACGTTCAGAAATGGGGGTGTGAAAAATGATATTGCTATTTGCTTTGGCGGTTAGCCAACTATTTTCCATTATCTCTTTTTCCAATTGCCTTTGTTCCCAGCTTGAATATCGCAAGGCGATAAGTGTTTTTTCTGGTTGTTTGGTAGTGTCTAAAGTTTCGAAAATGTCTTTTGACGTTTTGATCATAATTTCATCAGAAAGCTTTAGGGTAGAGCTAAAACTATTTTGTGGCGAATGTAGAATAAAACGATGAGCTTCTGCGATCGGGCCACCAGAAAAAACAGGTTGACTTAATTCAGTTATATGATCGTATTCTGTCGTTTTAATGTGCTATTGATTGAAATTTGTTCAATTTGTCTATTGATAACGAGACCTATAGCACCTTTTTCATTATGCTCACAGATATAAACCACCGACTTTTGAAAATACGGATCTAATAACGTTGGTATGGCAATGAGAAGGTGGTTTTGTAAATTCATATTATTAAACTTATTTTCCTGAATTATCAATAAAATATACCTGAATTAAAAAATTAAAAAATAATTAATGAAACACATTCGCGATTGTTTAAATTTTATTTTCGGCTGACTGTAAGATATTAATATTTTATAACAATAGAAAACATTTATAGTATCCTATCTTATTATTCAGTTAGCTGTGGTTAATTTACTGTTTTTGCAGCCAGTCGTTTTTCTATTGCATCAAATAACATACCTGTAATTGATATAGCCGAAAATGCCGCTTCAATTTCACGTATACAGGTAGGACTGGTAACATTAATTTCGGTTAAGCGATCACCAATAATATCTAAGCCAACGAAAATTAATCCTTTTTCCTTTAATATAGGTGCCACCGTTCTGGCAATTTTCCAATCGCTTTCTGTCAATGGTCTCGCTTCACCATATCCTCCTGCTGCTAAATTTCCTCGCGTTTCACCTTGAGCAGGAATACGAGCTAAGCAATAAGGAACTGGTTCACCATCGACAACCAACACCCGTTTATCACCTTGCTTGATAGCAGGTAAGTAATCCTGAGCCATACAGAACCGCTGGCCATGTTGAGTTAATGTTTCAATAATGACACTGACATTAAGATCATCTTTCTTTAAACGGAAAATCGATGCGCCACCCATTCCATCTAGAGGTTTAAAGATGACATCACCATGTTTTTGATGAAATTCTCGCAGTTTTTTATTATTTCGGGTTACTAACGTATCAGGTGTTAACTGAGGAAACCAGGAGGTAAATAATTTTTCGTTACAATCCCGCAGGCTTTGAGGTTTATTGACAATTAGACTACCCGCTTGTTCTGCCCTTTCAAGAATATAAGTGGCATAAATATATTCAGTATCAAAGGGGGGATCTTTCCGCATTAAAATAACATCAAGATTTTTCAAAGCAATATCTTGTTCAATACCAAATTCATACCATTGTGCAGTATCTTGTTTGATGTTAAGCAGTTGTCTGGTACGTCCGTATGCTTCACCTTGTAATAAATAGAGATCGTCCATTTCCATATAGTGAATTTCATATCCATGGCGTTGTGCTTCTAATAGCATAGCGAAACTACTATCTTTTTTAATTTTTATGGTTGAGATGGGATCCATCACAATACCTAATTTGAACATTTTGTCTCCTTAACCAAGATCGCCGAAGCGAACTTGTAATGCGGTGATTGCAGTTAACGCAGTGGTTTCTGTTTTTAATATCCGAGGCCAAAAAAGTAGGATATTAGTAAATTGATAATTAGTTGTCATTATGATTTCATCTAGCGAAAGCCCGCCTTCTGGGCCAATGAGTAACCTAATTTTATTTACTGCTGTGCGCAGTGTATTAATACTTGATTGGGCTTTAGGATGGAGATTAATTTTTAATGCATCATCTTTTTCTGTGCATCAAGCTTCAAGAGGCATGACTGGACGGATTAAGGGAATTTTGTTACGTCCACATTATTCCCAATCAGAAATGGCAATGTTCTGCCATTGTTGTTGCTTTTTACTGAGTCGCCCAGGATCTAATTTAATATTACAGCGTTCAGAAATAAGTGGAGTAATGATATTGACGCCCAGTTCTACTGATTTTTGAATAGTGAATTCCATTTTTTTTTCACGAGAAATAACTTGTCCAAGATGGAGATCTAAAGGGGATTCTCTGTTTGCTATTGTCGCCAGCCCGAGCTGGGCTTTAACTGACTTTTTATTAACTTCAAGTATTTGCCCTATGAAAATAGAATTACTGCCATCAAATAACTCAATATTTTGGTCCTACACTCATACGTAGAACTCGACTAACGTGGTTAGTGGCATTATCGCTTAATCATATTATTGCGCCTGATTATAATGCTTTAGGATGATAGATCCGAGGAATGCGCATAGCCATGCTTCCTTATAAATTCGATGCTAGCAAAATATTGTGCCTATAATAAAGATGGGAAAATAAACTAGCAAGCTGTCTTGCTAGCTATTGATTTTCCTTTTTTATTTTGCGCAAAAATTCGCTTACAACCGGATTATTGTTAATATCTATTGTAGAATTGTTATAAAGTATTGTTTTTTTATTTATGGATATTGGAAAAGAATGCTGAGTGAATAATGCGGTTTTTTCAAAAAGGAATTTGAAGATGGCAACACATGGCCCACCACTTTTTCGTATTGGCTGTTGATTCAAGCATTTGTTATAACAATTATTTTATTACCATTAAGCCATTTATTAGTTAGTTATTTACCCCTTTATCTATTTAATTATAGGTCCCATGACTCACCTAGTAGATATCGCCTTTTTATTACTCTTTTTATTCCTTTCACTATCATATTTTTGCTGATCACAGATCTTAGCCATATAGTGATTTTACTTTTTTTCGTCTGGTTTAGCGTATTACTTGCGTTTATTGATCATCAGACAGGTTATTTGCCAGATTTATTAGTCTACCCATTACTTTTGTTAGCGTTGCTTTTTCATACCATGCAATCTAATGAACAGTTGTTATTAGCTATTTATGGTGCCTTGATTAGTTATTTAATATTTTGGTTTATTTATGGTTTTTTTTAAATTAGCTATTAAGCCGTAGAGGATTAGCACAAGGAGATATTAAACTTGTGGCGGCTTATGGGGCGCTTGGTTAGGGGTATATATTTTACCTTATTTAATGCTATTATCTGCTTGTCTTGGCTTACTTAATTATATTCTTTTATGGATTAGGCTATAAGCCAAATAAAATTGCTTTTGGCCCTGCATTAGCTAGTGTAGGTATTGGTTTAATGTTGATTAAATATTTTAAAGAAGATTGGCTCATAAAAATTATTCTCTAACAAGTTAGCATGTCGATATTTGGGGCTATGGGTAACTTTGTTAAACTTAGACTGGTATTTTTTTATTGAAAAGAGATTTTATTAATTTTTATGTGCTTTTAACTCGTTAGATGAAATATGAGGAAAGTTAAAATGAAAAAAGCAAGTTTGTTATTATCGTTTCTTTTCTGTTGTTCATTTTCAATTATGGCATCTGTGCCAGATGGTATTACGGTATTTGCTAGCCAAAAAGAAGACGGTAGTATTTCTTCTGTAAAAAAATCCTATTACACAAAAACATTTCATGTTACGGTGGTAAATGCGTCTGAAAAATACATTGATCTATCTAAATATTGTTTCAAAGCTTTTTTAGGTTCAAGAGAGTTTAAGGTAGATACTATTGATGAGAATTTACATAATAAAGTGCTAAAAAATAACGAAAGTGCAAAAGGCATGATAGTATTTGCATCTATTAATCGTGATATTAATAAAGCAGCAGTGGTTAAATTAACTGATAAATGTAAATAATAACTGATAAATGTAAATAAATAATCTCTAAACGCAGTCTAACTTTACAATAATAGGCTGCGTTAAATTACTAAAGGCTCCATTTTAATTGCGTTTAAATTTATTATGCTAAATAAACAATAGTTAACCTCTTTCCATCCATGGAAAAGCATAAATAATTTTTATGATAAGGAAGCCGCCGATAAATTTTCCAGATATTTTTGCCATAGTTGTGATTGAGTAAAATATTTATCTAAATTTATTACCATAAGGTTTTCATTATGCTGAGCAATTAGGATCGGAAAACCGGAACGAGCAACTTGATGTAATAAGGTACGACTTGATTGGATATGCTTGTTTGTTGGTTCATCTTTATTTATGGCAAAAGTTTGTTGAAATAACTATTTGTCTAGCCCAATCTGTTGGGCTAATTGCAATAAAATGTTTTCGTCACTAGCCCGAAGGCCATCAATATAGTGCCCTGTTTGGATGGCGTTTAACATTGCTAAACTTTTATTTGCTAATTCATCAGTGGTAATAATTGCTGTTATCGGTGGTAATGAATCAAGTATTACATCATTTTGTTGTAACATTTGGTAATAATTATCTCCAAATGTTTCCCCCGTTATACCGGCTATCTGCTTATCAGTATCCAACAAAAATTGACGCCATTGATCGTCTATTTTTACTCGGTTGTGGCCTGTCAGCATACCACCACCATGAAGTTGTAGTTTAATATTTTGCTGACTAGCTGCAATTTCTATCAATAGAGACGCGCCATAACACCAACCACAGAAAGGATCAAAAATATAGTGTAAGGTTATTGGTGACATTTTTTCTTCGCGAAATTATTGTGGTCATTTCATTTCGTCCTTCAATACTTTGGCGCTTAATTCAAGATTAGCAGGCTCCTTTAAATTTGGGTAAGCTTGCTGCATCATATCAATAACTTCAGTTGAATTTTTACTTTTTGCTAAAACTTTTTCTAGTTTTTTTAAATAGTTTTGCGTAAAAGTAACGGTAGTAATATCTTTTGCTGATGGTTCAAGGTAATGACCGGGAATAACGACTTTTGGCTTAAGCTGTTTGATACTTTCAAGGGTTTGTTGCCAGTCTTGGCGAGATGCTTTGCTTTGTATATCAGCCGTCCAGACATGGATATTGTCAGAGACAAGTACGCCACCAACAACAGCTTTAAGTTTTGGGATCTAGACAAAAGTACGATCAGGTGCGGCACTTTTTAATCCCTGAATTTTAATTTTTTCACTATCAACCACTAATGTATTACCTTGTAACACTTCAGGAACAATAATCTTGGTTGGTGCATGTTCTTTCAATATAGGTCCCCAATAGGCCAGTTTACCATCTTTGGTCGCTTTTATCGCTTTAACAGTTTCGGCAGTTGCTAATACTTTTGCGTTAGGAAAAGCTTTAGTAATGATCTCTAATGCAAAATAATAATCGGGATCAGAATGACTAATATAAATTGTTGTTAGTTTTTTATTTAGTTTTTTTATACGATTAACTAATTATTCTGCATCATTTTTTTGAAATTGTGCATCAATAAGGATTGCTTGGTGATCACCGCTAATAATTTCAGAAGAGACGGGAAAAATACTTTTTTCACCTGGATTGTAGAATGATATTTTCAAATTAGTGGCTTGAGCTAATGCGCTGAAAGTAAAGAGAGTTGCCATTGTAATAATGGAAACAACTTTCATAATGTTTTCCTTAATACTGAATGTTGAATCACTTATAGCAAATAGTAAAAATTGGAAGAAAAATAATACAATTGACAGTAAAGTGTGGCAAAAAATGAGTATCCACACTGGATAGCAACACCATTTCACCAGATTTGTTACCTTTATTGCCCCAGTAATTTGGTGGTATAAAAATTTAGTTTGTCTCTAATAACCATTAATGTTCACAATTATCCAGCAAATAGTATTCTAATCGCTAGTTTGGCAAATTTCGCCCATTTATAAAAGAGTATTACTGTGGATAGACAATTTATCAATAAAACAGTTAACTAAGGAAATGATCCTATTGTCTCAGCATGACAGATTATTAAATAATCTAATTATCTTTAATTATCATTGTGTTAATTAAAAAGAAGTTAATAATATTAAGATTATTATTGAATTCTATAAACTTAAGTTGGTTAATGGATCAGATTAAAAATAATCAATAATCAAAGGCAGTCAGTAACTGAGTTTCAAATTCTTTAATCGTAATTTTTAGGCATTGAATAAATCGTTCGGTAAGTTCAGAAGAAGGCCGATGCATTGGTTTAATTAAATTGACATTGAAAGGAATGGGTTTAATAAAAGGTCTGATGCAAAGGCTATCAGGATCATGCTGTAAAAAATCGATAAAGGTAAATGGGTTGACGATTGATATACCTAATCCTTCCCTTACCATAACACAAACAGAGGAAGTATTATGGACTTCCATTATCATTCGCCGGCTAATATGTTGTTCTGCAAAAAATGTATCAACGGCTTGTCGATAACTATCCGTTATTGAAAGACTAATAAAAGCAACATTATTAAAATCTTTAGCAGTTAAATATTTTTTTACTCAGTGGGTGCATACGAGGTAACACAACGACTTCATTTAGGCTAGTTAAAATGTCACCAGAGGTGCCGGTGGGTATCTGCCGATGTTCTCTGTCAAACCTATATCATAATGTTGTGCCGAAAGCCATTCCTCTAATATAGGTGACTCTTGAGAGGTAATGGTAAAGTTAACTTCAGGGTAATCGAGTAGAAACCGCTTACAGGCTTTAGGTAATAACGACTGACTAAATACCGGTAAACAGGCAATTGAAAGTTGAGTATCTCTAAATTGTCTGATAATTTCCGCCATATTATAGATCCTTTCTAATCCATAATAAGAACGTTCGACTTCTGCGAATAACCTTAATCCCTGAGCCGTTGGCAATAGCCGTCCTTTGATCCTATCAAATAACTTAAATCGTAACAGACTTTCTAGACGACTAATTTCACGGCTGACGGTAGGCTGAGATGTTCTAACTAATTGTGCTGCATCGGTTAGGTTTTTGGTGGTCATGACCGCGCGAAAAATTTCTATATGACGCCAGGAAAAAGTTTTCATTTAAATAACTCGCTGCTGTTATCTATATCTTATATGAATAGACTATAGCTAAATAGATATTTTTAATCCTTATTTTCTCTTATTAAAAATAAAAAAATGAAAAAATAAATTAAGGTTATCAATGACAACGTTTGCAACCACCATAAGTCTATGTTTGACGGCAGAACAATTAATTAAATTGCCCGCTCAATTCGTGACTCCTATTTGGATCTACGATAGTGAGGTCATTACACAGGCGATTAAGCAGTTAGCTGCGTTCGATGTGATCCGTTTTGCACAAAAAGCGTGCTCCAATATTCATATTTTACGTTTGATACGTCAACAAGGCGTGAAAGTTGATGCTGTATCATTAGGCGAAATCGAAAGGGCGTTAGTTGTAGGTTTTCGCCCAGGTAGAGAACAAGCCGAAATTGTGTTCACCACAGATGTCATTGAAAAGCAAACTATTGAGCGTGTAATAGAGTTAGATATTTCCGTTAATGTCGGCTCTATTGACATGCTCGTTCAATTGGAAAAAGCCAAACGACATCATCCTATTTGGTTACGTATTAATCCAGGGTTTGGCCATGGACATAGCCAAAAAACCAACACCGGTGGAGAAAATAGTAAGCACGGTATCTGGTTTAGTGATCTGCCATTAGCGATTGAAAAAATTAATCAGTATCAGTTAACGCTGGTCGGTATACATATGCATATTGGTTCTGTGGTTGATTATTGCCACTTGGCTAAAGTCTGTGAGGCAATGGTAGAACAGGTCATCTTAAGTGGCTGTGATATACAAGCAATTTCAGCTGGTGGAGGATTGTCAATCCCTTATAATTTAGCTGAAAAGCGAATTGATATTAACCATTATTTTGCCTTGTGGCATGGTGCTCGCGAACGTATTTCAGCTCATTTGGGGCATCATATAACGTTGAAAATTGAGCCAGGTCGTTATTTGGTAACAGAATCTGGCGTGCTTTTAGCTGAAGTAAGAGCAATCAAAAGAATGGGCAAAAATCATTATGTGTTAGTTGATAGTGGTTTTAATGATCTAATGCGTCCTCTATGTATGGTTGTTATCATCATATTTCTGTCTTGCCAGCGTATAATCGTGATCTTACTGACGGAAATTTACGTGAAACACTAGTAGCTGGTCCTTTATGTGAGTCTGGTGATGTTTTTACCCAGGCAAATAGCGGTGCTGTTGTTCCTCGTTTATTACCTGAAATTTATGTGGGAGATTATTTAGTCTTTCATGATACTGGTGCTTATGGTGCTTATGGTGCTTATGGTGCTTATGGTGCTTATGGTGCTTATGGTGCTTATGGTGCTTATGGTGCTTATGGTGCTTATGGTGCTTATGGTGCTTATGGTGCTTATGGTGCTTATGGTGCTTATGGTGCTTATGGTGCTTTAATGTCTTCTAATTATAATAGTCGACCGTTAATCGCTGAGGTAATGTATTAAATGGTTAGGCAAAATTAATTCGTCGGCGTCAAACATTAGCAGAATTGTTGGCATTAGAAACGTGTTTGATAAGTAGTGATTAAGGAGCTTAAAGCCCCCCTGCAAGTTCTACAATTATGCCGCTTGCTCTTTATCTAATGGGGAACTATTTTTCTGTTTGTCAGATTTTTTACTCGCTACCGCCAATGTATCATATTCAAATTCATTAACATTGATCGATCTTAAACGGCTGGTTTCTGCTTTACATAAAATGTCAGCTTCTTGTCAGCTAATTTTACCATCGGCGAGTCCTTGTTCGGTAAGTTTATCTAAATTGGTAAAGTGTGGTTTATGGCTAGCTTGACTGGTCAAGCGTTCAAAAATTAGCTCGGCGGCAATAATATCTGATAATGCGGCATTAATTATGCCATGAGGGTTATGCTCACTTGGCGTCATATATTGACCGCGACCAATACGCTCGCGTGTTTCTGATGGTGTCATCATAATTTTTGCTAGTTTATGATCAAGTTGATCGTTAGGTGGTGCATAACGATAACCCAATGGAAAAATGATAATACGGCTTAACATGGCAACCAGACGATTGGGAAAGTTTCGTAGCAGTGCTTGCATGGCTTTTTCTGATTGAAATAGACAATCTTTTATTACCCATTCAACAATCGGTAAATCCATTGCTGGGCGGCCATCATCTTCAAAACGTTTTAGTGTGGCCGATGCTAAATAGAGGTGGCTGAAAATATCGCCTAAACGGGCAGAAATCTGCTCACGACGTTTTAACCCGCCACCTAATACGGCCATAGAGATATCAGCAAGTAAGGCAAGATTAGCACTTTGGCGATTCAATTGCTGATAGAAGCGGTGAGTATTATCTTTTATTGGCGTTTTACTTGTTCTGCCGTTTGTTATACCCAAGTAGAAACTGCGTAATAGGTTACTTATTGTATGACTTAAGTGGCTAAAGAGTAATTTATCAAAGGCGATAATATCGTTATTTTGTGTTGCGGCTATTTCATGCAAAATATAAGGATGACAGCAAATAGCCCCTTGGCCAAAAATCATCATACTGCGTGTTAAAATATTAGCACCTTCAACAGTGATAGCAATGGGAGCCCCTTGATAAAAGCGAACGAGAAAATTTGAGGGACCTAGACAAATTCCTTTACTGCCAGCAATATCCATCGCATCAATAATGGCTCTTTGGCCTCGATGGATACAGTGATATTTGACAATCGCAGAGAGGACTGCTGGTTTTTCGCCAGATATAATTGCTGTCGTAATTAAGGTTGAAGCGGCATCTATTAAATAAGCATTAGCAGCGATACGTGCTAAAGGCTCTTCAATACCTTCCCTTTTTCCAATAGGTACTTTGAATTGACGGCGAATATATAGGCGTATGCACCGATTGCCATCGCGACACTTTTTAAGCCGCCCGTGGCATTAGACGGAAGCGTGATGCCACGACCAATAGAAAGACATTCCATTAACATACGCCAACCTTGGCCGGCCATTTTGGTACCACCAATAAATATAATCAATCGGCACAAAAATATCTTTACCGCGCGTAGGGCCATTTTGGAAAGGGATATTCAAAGGAAAATGGCGATGGCCAATTTCTACTCCTGCAACATTGGTTGGGATTAGTGCTGCGCAGGTAATGCCGAGATCGGTTATATCGCCAAGTAAATAGTCTGGATCATAAAGTTTAAATGCTAGCCCTAATACCGTAGCAATGGGTGCTAATGTAATATAACGTTTATTCCAATTTAAACGCATACCTAATATCTGTTGGTTTTCCCATTCGTCCATACAGACAACACCAGTGTCAGGGATAGCTCCAGCATCAGAAACGGCTTCAGGACTTGTTAAAGCAAAACAGGGGATCTCTTCACCGCTAGCAAGTCTAGGAAGATAGTGCTATTTTTGTTCATCGGTACCATAATGTTGTAAAAGTTCTCCTGGGCCTAATGAGTTAGGCATACCTACAGTAATGGCTAATATGCCGGAAACTCCGGCCAATTTTTGTAACACTAGCACTTGAGCATAGGTAGAAAATTCGAGGCCACCATACTCTTTTTTGATGATCATATGTAATTTATCCCAATCAAGCATATACCCTGAAATAGATCACCTTCCCACCAGGTTGTGCACGCTTCGATGGCTTCTTTCTCGGTTTTTGGTATGGAATGGAGAATTTTCTGAAAAATTTGTAAGACTTTGCTAGAAATGAATGAGCAACGTACTGGGAGATAGACTAATGGAAATAATACCCCGCCGCTGCGAGCAATAACGTCCAAAAATACCATAAATCAGCACTAGCCATAATTAAACAATAAGCAAGTATAAGTAAGCTACTAAATAGTAGATTTGCTTTGTGATAGCAAAGAATTCCGATTAAACCAATAAGTAGAAAAATAGTGAGTAGAGCCATAATGCTACTCCTGATTATGATTAAGCTAAGTCATCGGAGGTCATATCTATGTTTTTCTTATATTTAATCTATGTAATTTTATTTATCAATATTTTTATATATTAATTACAATGAAGTTCACAAATTATTTATTGAGCTTAACTTGGTTGTGATAAGTAGTATTGATACTTCTTTCGTAAAGTTTAATCCGTTACACTGGGATTGTTGAAAAAATAATATTTTATTAGGAGTAAATATGATGTATCAGGAGCTTATTTGTGCTGAATTAAAAGAAGCCGCGGTGACATTGAACAATTTTCTTAATAACAGAGAAAATATCGAAGCGATTGAACAAGCCGCGATTATGTTGTCAAATGCCTTTAAAGCGGGAGGAAAAGTATTATCTTGTGGTAATGGAGGTTCGCACTGTGATGCTATGCATTTTGCAGAAGAATTAACCGGACGTTATCGTGAAAATCGCCCAGGTTATCCAGCCATTGCGATTTCTGATGTTAGTCATCTCTCTTGCGTTGGTAATGATTTTGGTTATGACTATGTTTTTTCCCGTTATATAGAGGCTGTCGGTAAAGAAGGGGATATATTATTTGCGCTCTCAACATCAGGTAATTCTGGCAATATCATCAAGGCAATTGCGGTTGCACGTGCTAAAAAGATGCAAGTGATCATATTGACAGGTAAAGAGGGTGGAAAAATGGCAGGAACCGCTGATATTGAGATCAGAGTACCTCATTTTGGTTATGCCGACCGTATCCAAGAAATTCATATTAAAGTGATCCATATTTTAATTCAGCTAATAGAAAAAAAAATGGTGAAATAACATTGCTAGGTAATATTGTCGGGTAGAGATGTGATTAGTTAGCGTGATTATGCTTAGATTTGGAAATTTCATTCTGGCATACATATAGGAGGCATTATGTGTGAATTGCTTGGTATGAGTGCTAGTGTCCCGATAGATATTAATTTTAGTTTAAGTGGTCTTATCCCGCGAGGAGGCTAGACTGGGCCACATAAAGATGGTTGGTTGATCACTTTTTATAAAGGTAGTGGTTGCCGAACGTTTAAAGAACCCAAGCCATGTTATCAATCGCCTATTGCACGCTTTGTGTAAGATTACCCGATTAAGTCAGAGGCAGTTATTGCGTATATTCGCCAGGCAATATCGGGGTGATGTCTTATTAGAAAATACCCATCCTTTAACCAGGGAACTGTGAGGCAGAAATTGGACTTATGCACACAACGGCCAACTTGAGGGTTATAAAAAATTACCAGTAGGGAATTATCGTCCAATTGGAAAGACGGATAGTGAGTGGGTGTTTTGTTGGATTTTATATCAATCAGCAGAAAAATATCCTAAAAAACCAACAAACTGGTTAACTGTATATCGGTTTATTGCCAAACTGGCTGATCAATTAAAACTGATGGGGGTACTTAAAATATGTTGATTTCAGATGGACAATATATGATGACCTATTGCTCGACTGATTTGCATTGGCTTACCCGCAAAGCACCTTTTGGTAAGGCAAAATTGCTTGATAATGATATTGAAATCGATTTTCAGCAACATACACAAACAACTGATATAGTC
Source organism: Arsenophonus endosymbiont of Aleurodicus floccissimus (assembly GCF_900343025.1). Classification (GTDB taxonomy): domain Bacteria; phylum Pseudomonadota; class Gammaproteobacteria; order Enterobacterales; family Enterobacteriaceae; genus Arsenophonus. Next base: position 209,875 of record NZ_OUND01000005.1, read on the forward strand.
TCAGTGATTGCAACCAAGCCCTTAACTGGCAATGAGAATTGTCCCCGAATTCAGCCGGGGAGTTTTGTTTTATTCCATTTTGGTAAGCGCATATTGTAGCCTTTCATCTGCTATAGCTGGCGATGATTGATGGTTAGGAAATTTGTTTACTAAGTATTGTTCTTGCTGAATATTAATTACCGGCAATTAATTTGCTTTAGTAAAATATTCATATGCGGGTTGCAGTTGTCGCCAGAAGGTATAGTAACGTGAATTACGGTGGCGATTCATATTGCTAGAAGTCATTTTAAATGGATATATATTGACCTGTATTTCATATTGACCATTTTGTAATGCATTTTCCACATAAGGATAGATTTCATTTATATAGCGATCAGTCATCGCGTAGCAGCCAATTGATTTAAGGCCACCATGTACCATCAAATAAGCGCCAGTATAGCCATGAGCTTGGTCGTATTTATTGGAAAAACCTAAATTAAAAGCGCGATAATATTTGCTATCAGGTTTTAATTATGAGCGTGTGATGCGATAAAATCCTTATAGACTCTTTAAGTCACCTTGTCTTTTCTTAGGTCCTAATCCATCAGAGAAATTACAGATTGGATAGCTTTTGAACAGTGAAAATAAGCCTTTTTCATTTTTAGTATAGAGTTCTAGCACTCTTTTTTCTTTGAAAATTTGAATAAATATTGAATTATTTAAATATTTTTTGCCGTTATAACTACTATCTAATGGATAATATAGCTTTGTCGCTGAGTAGCTATTATTGATGAAAAATGACAGGGAAAAGATCCCTATGCTAATAAAAAAAGAGAGTTTCATAAGCTTCCATACAAAAGTGATGTATTGTACAAAAAATACACAAATATTAATTATACATTTGTATTGTAGTTTTTTATATTAAAAATTAATAATTTTGTCTCCTGTCATTTTTGGCTTATTTTGCCAAAAATTCTGACATTCTTCAAAAAAAATGATTTAAATAATCGCTTTTTACGAAGTGTTCTCAATATATTAAAAAATTTATTCTTATTTGCTTGAACTAAATCACTTGTTCTATCAGACAGAAAGCGAGGGAACTGATAAAATCATCTGCGTTAAAATAATAGGTAAATTGTAATTAATTAGTGGATATTCATTAGCTAACTTGTTTCAATTATTCAACAGCCTTTTGATTATTGGTTGCTATCTGATTTCATTTGAAATCGTTAGCTTAGGGTTTAACTGATAAACTTGTGCAATTCTTATGATTAAAATTAAAAAAGGACTCGACCTCCCGATTGCAGGAGCGCCCGCTCAAGTAGTAGAGGATGGCCCTGTTATTCATCATGTAGCAGTATTGGGTGAAGAGTATATAGGGATGCGTCCTCCAATGTTGATGAAGGAAGGTGAGCAAGTTTAAAAGGGGCAAATTCTTTTCGAAGATAAGAAAAATCCAGGCGTATTTTTCACCAGCCCGGCTTGTGGTACTATCATAAAAATCAATCGAGGTGAACGCCGAGTTCTTCAATCTATTGTTATTGAAATTAATGGCGATGAGCAAATCGTATTTAACCGCTATGATAATAATCAAATCGATACATTAACGTATCAACAAGTAGAAGCTAACTTACTTCAGTCAGGTTTGTGGACAGCATTGCGAACAAGTCCTTTTAGCCATACTCCAGTGCCAGGTACTAGCCCAAAAGCAATTTTTGTTACTGCGATGGATACGCGTCCACTGGCGGCTGATCCCTTGTTGATTATTTCAGCGGAGGAAACGGCTTTCAATAATGGTTTGAAAATATTGACTAAATTAACAGAAGGAAAAATTTATATATGCCATGGAACCGGCAACTTAGTCAAGTTAACTGATAATGAAAAAATTATTTATAAGCAATTTATTGGACCACATCCTGCAGGGTTAGTCGGTACCCATATCCATTTTCTAGAGCCGGTAAGTATAGAGAAAACTGTTTGGCATTTAAATTATCAAGATGTGATTGCGATTGGTAAACTTTTTACAACGGGTCATCTTTATTCGGATCGCGTTATCTCACTTGCTGGGCCTCAAGTTAAAAAGCCACGTTTAGCTCGCACATGTTTAGGCGCTGATCTCTATGAGTTAACTGATGGTGAATTAAAAATAGGCGAAAATAGGATTATTTCAGGGTCAATCTTGTGGGGCAATAAATGTGATGATACTCGGGGTTATTTGGGAAGATTCCATAATCAAGTTTCGGTATTGAGTGAAGGACGTAAAAAAGAGTTATTTGGCTGGATTGCGCCTGGAATAAATAAGTTTACTATCACCCATACAACACTTGGCCATTTCCTGAAAAATAAACAGTTTAATTTCACCACGACGACTAATGGTAGTGAACGTTCTATGGTTCCTATTAGTAATTATGAACGTATTATGCCACTTGATATTATGATCACTCATTTATTACGAGATCTGCTTGTTGGTGATTTAGCCAGCTCACAGCAACTTGGTTGTCTGGAACTGGATGAAGAAGATTTGGAGCTGTGCACCTATGTATGGCCCAGCCAAATATGAGTATGGTCCTGTACTACATGAGGTATTGGCCAGAATTGAGCAAGAAGGTTAACTACATGGGCTTAAAAAATTCATTTGAAAAGTATGAACGTCATTTTGAACCCGGTGGAAAACTAGAAAAATACTATGTGCTCTATGAAGCTGTGGCAACTATTTTTTATACTCCGGGAACCATCATACATGGGAGTTCCCATGTTCGTGATAGTATTGATCTAAAGCGAATGATGATTTTGTCTGACTGTCGGTTTTTCCAGCCATGTTTTGGGGCACGCATAATGTCGGTGCACAAGCGATCCCAGCTCTTTATCAATTACATAGTGAAGCTGAGTTGCAAAAGACCTTGTTTCTGATTGGCACTATAGAGTCGCTCAATTTTTGGGCGCTTCATTGACACCAGAGGCAGGCTGGGTAAGTAAAATATTGCTTGGGTCGGTATATTTTTTACCTATCTATATGGTTGTTTTTTTGGTTGGTGGTTTTTGGGAAGTATTATTTTTGCTGCTCCGTGGTCATGAAATCAACGAAGGTTTTTTTGTCTCTTCTATTTGCCCTTATTGTGCCGCCTACTATACTAATTTGGCAGGCGGCATTAGGTATTACGTTTGGTATTGTTGTGGTGAAAGAAATTTTTGGTGTACTGGGCGTAATTTTTTAAATCCAGCATTAGCTGGGCGTGCATTTCTATTTTTTGCTTATCCAGCTCAAATTTCAGGTGATTTAGTTTGGACTGGGATAAGATGGTTACTCTGGCGCTACGCCATTATCACAATGGGCTAGAGGCGGAGATCATGCACTAATAAATAATTTGACACATCAGCCTATTACCTGGATGGATGCTTTTTTGGGCAATATTCCAGGCTCAATTGGTGAAGTTTCAACATTAATGATCTTAATCGGTGGAGCGTTAATTATTTTTTGCAGAATAGCTTCATGGTGTATCGTTACCGTTGTAATGATAGGCATGATGGTAATGTCTTATCTATTTAATGTTATTGGGTCAACGACTAATCCTTTATTTGCGATGCCTTGGTACTGGCATTTGGTACTAGGCGGTTTTGCTTTTGGCATGATGTTTATGGCGACTGATCCTTTTTCGGCTTCTTTTACCAATAAAGGTAAATGGGCATACGGAATATTGATCGGTGTAATGTGTGTTCTCATCAGAGTCATTAATCCTGCTTATCCGGAAGGGATGGGATGATGTTGGCAATTCTGTTTGCCAACTTGTTTGCGCCTCTGTTTGATTATCTGGTAGTTCAGGCAAATATTAAACGGAGAAAAGCCCGTGGATAACAATAAAATAAAAAATCCAAAAGATAGCACTAGCAGAACATTTCTTGTGGTATTTATTCTGTGTTTAGTGTGTTCAGTAGTTATATCTGGTGCAGCGGTAGGTTTGAAATCTAAACAGCAAGCGCAAAAATTATTAGATAAGCAACGTAATATTCTTGATGTTGCTGGTTTACTCAAACCAAAAATGTCAGCTGAAGAGATACAATCTCTTTATAACTCGTGTTAGCGCTAAGATTTTGGATTTCAACACAACTGAAATATCAAATAGTAATGGCAACTTCGATCTTAATAGTAAGCTACGTAATGATGAAACCCGAATTGCATTATCTCCTGAATAGGATGTTGCTAAGATCCGTTATAGAGCCAACTCGGCAGAAATTTATTTAGTCAACGATGATAATGGAAAAACCATCGCACTGGTGTTACCGGTTTATGGTTCTGGTTTATGGTCGGTAATGTATGCTTTTATCGCTGTTGATATAGATAGTATAACATCACGAGGTATAACTTATTATTATCATGGTGAAACCCCAGGTCTAGGTGGCGAGGTAGATAATCCACAATGGTGCGCCCAATGGATTGGTAAAAAACTTTATAATCAACAAGGGAAACCGGCGATAAAAATTGTGCTAGGTGGAGCATTAGATGGTCCCTCTAGTATCGATGGCCTATCAGGGGCAACACTGACATCAAACAGTATCCAGAATATGTTTGATTTCTGGTTGGGTAATAATGGTTTTGGCCCATTCCTAAATAAAGTATGCAAAGGAGAGTTAAATCATGGCTGATAGTAAAGAGATTAAACGCGTGCTAATTAGACCTTTATTGGATAACAATCCTATTGCATTTCAAGTTCTAGGTGTTTGTTCGGCTTTGGCGGTAACGACTAAATTAGAAATTGCCCTTGTGATGGCCATGGCTGTGGCTTTAGTCACTGGTTTTTCTGGTTTTTTTATTTCATTGATCCGTCATTATATTCCTAATAGTGTGCGAATTATTGCTCAAATGACAATCATAGCTTCTTTGGTTATCGTTGTAGATCAAATTCTGCGCGCTTAGGCTTATGAAGTTTCTAAGCAACTTTCAGTATTTGTCGGTTTAATTATTACTAATTGTATCGTCATGGGACGTGCTGAAGCTTATGCAATGAAATCACTACCAATTGAAAGTTTCATGGATGGTTATTGGTAATGGTTTGGGATATGGTGCTATTTTAATTTTAGTTGTTTTCCTAAGAGAACTATTTGGTTCAGGTAAACTATTCGGTCTTACTATTCTGCAATCGGTTCAGAATGGTGGTTGGTATCAGACAAATGGCTTGTTCCTGCTTGCACCAAGCTCGTTTTTCATCATAGGTATGTTGATCTGGGGACTGCGCACATTGAAACCTTCACAGGTTGAAAAGGAGTAACTGACACAATGGAACATTATGTCAGCTTGTTTGTTCGAGCTGTGTTTATTGAAAACATGGCTCTTGCCTTTTTTCTGGGTATGTGTACATTTTTGGCGGTTTCTAAAAATGTCAAAACAGCCTTTGGATTAGGAATTGCAGTTACTGTTGTTCTGGGTATTTCAGTACCTGCGAATAATTTAGTTTATAATTTCATTCTACGTGATGGTGCCGTGATAGAGGGCGTTGATTTAAGTTTTTTAAACTTCATTACTTTTATCGGTGTGATTGCTGCATTAGTACAAATTCTAGAAATGATTTTGGATCGTTATTTTCCCGTCCTTTATAACGCATTAGGTATTTTTCTACCACTAATAACCGTTAATTGTGCGATTTTTGGTGGTGTCTCGTTTATGGCTCAGCGCGAATATAATTTTAGTGAATCTATTGTTTATGGATTTGGTTCAGGATTGGGATGGATGCTAGCCATTGTTTTATTAGCATCTATTCGTGAGAAAATGAAATATGTAGATATCCCATCGGGTTTAAAAGGTTTAGGAATCACCTTTGTCACTACTGGTTTAATGGTATTGGTTTTTATGTCTTTTTCCGGTGTACAGTTATAAGGGTGAAAATAATTCATGGATATTATTATTCTTGGTGTAGTAATGTTTACCCTAATTGTGTTAATTCTAACGGCAATGATTTTATTTGCCAAATCTAAGTTAGTAAACACAGGGGATGTAAAAATTGAAGTTAATGGTGACCCTGAAAAGAGTTTCGCTGCGCCAGGAGGTGACAAGCTATTAAATATGTTGTCCAATCAGGGAATTTTTGTTTCATCTGGCGGTGGTGGTTCTTGTGGCTAATGTCGGGTGACAATCAAGTATGGTGGCGGTGATATCTTGCCTACTGAACTCGCCCATATTAATAAGCGTGAAGCTAGAGCTGGATGTCGTTTGGCTTGCCAGGTTAATGTAAAACAGGATCTGGAAATCGAATTACCTGAGGAAATTTTTGGCGTAAAAAAATGGGAATGTGAAGTTATTTCGAATGAGAATAAAGCGACTTTCATTAAAGAATTAAAATTGAAAATTCCAGCAGGGGAAGTTGTCCCATTTAGGGCGGGTGGCTTTATTCAGATCGAATGTCCTCCACATAAAGTTTCTTATGCTGATTTTGATGTACCTTATGAGTATCGTGAAGATTGGGATAAATTTAATTTATTCCGTTATATCTCTGAAGTAAAACAGCAGACAGTAAGAGCTTATTCGATGGCAAATTATCCAGAAGAGCATGGGATAATCATGTTAAATGTCAGGATAGCAACACCTCCGCCGAAAGCTGCAGATTTAGCTCCGGGTGTTAATGTCTTTATACATTTGGTCATTAAAACCAGGCAACAAAGTCACTATTTCTGGGCCATTTGGTGAATTTTTTGCTAAAGAAACCAATGCGGAAATGATTTTTATTGGTGGCGGTGCGGGGGTATGGGCACCAATGCGGTCACATATTTTTGATCAATTAAAGCGTTTAAAATCTAAACGAAAAATCAGTTTTTGGTATGTGGCTCGTTCAAAACGTGAATTATTTTATGTTGAAAATTTTGATCAATTAGCTGCTGATAATGAAAATTTTACCTGGCATGTTGCGCTATTAGATGCAATTACTGAAGATAACTGGCAAGAGTATACTGGCTTTATTCATAACGTTTTATATGAAAACTATTTGAAAGAGCAACCAGCGCCAGAGGATTGTGAGTTTTATATGTGTGGTCCTCCTGTGATGAACGCCGCAGTTATTAAGATGCTTAAAGATTTAGGTGTTGAAGATGAAAATATTTTATTAGATGATTTTGGTGGTTGATTGTTTCCGGTATTTTAACTTTTTGTGTCATCATTGGGTTAATATGCTTAAAAAAATTTTATGCTAAAAAATAAATTATTCAATTGGATTATTACCTTATCTACTATTTTCATGCTTTGTGGTTGTTTTGAGACAGAGCAAAAGAGTATTCAAGGGCAAACGATGGGAACTTACTATGTTGTTAAGTATGTTAGTGAATCATCTCATCCTTTTGGGGAAACATTACGTGACGATATTGACAGCCGTTTAGAAGAAGTTAACAATCAAATGTCAACTTACCGCCCTAAATCTAAATTAAGCCAGTTTAATCAATTTCAACATGTAAATACGCCATTTCCTGTTTCGTTAGCTATGATGACAGTGATTAAAGAAGCGATTCATATTAATAAATTAACCAATGGTGCACTCGATATTACTATCGGACCATTAGTTAATTTATGGGGATTTGGCCCGGAAGGAAGGATAACCAAAGCACCGCCGGAAGAGACGCTGCAGTTGCGCCGGCAATGGATTGGTATTTATAAACTTGCGATTAGTGGTAATAGCCTGATAAAAAAAATAACTCAGCTCTATATAGATCTCTCAGCTATCGCCAAGGGTTACAGCGTTGATGTTATATCAGAATATTTAGAGTCACAAAATATTGATAATTATATGGTCGATATTGGTGGTGAAGTCCGTACAAAAGGCCATAATGGTAAAGGTGTAGCGTGGCGTATTGCGATTGAAAAACCTTCGGATAAACGGCTAGAACAGTCGGTACAAGAAATTATTGAGCCTGGAAATATGTCAGTTGCTACCTCTGGTGACTATCGTAATTATTTTGAACAAGATGGAGTTTATTATTCACATACTATTGATCCGAAGACCGGTAGACCGATTATTCATAATTTGATTTCTATTACTGTTATCGCCCCAACTTGCATGATGGCAGATGGTTTATCTACTGGCCTAAATGTGTTGGGGGCTGAAAAAGGAATGGAGTTAGCTGAACGTTTAAATTTACCGGTTTTCATGGTCGTTACGACTAATAAAGGTTTCGAAGAACGTTATAGTTCAGCATTTAAACCTTACTTAGTAAAAAAAATGTAGCGGAGTCATTATGTTAAAAATATTTATCGCTACTTTGGTTTTCTTCCTGCTTGCTTTTATTGCTATGTCACTTGGGTATATTATTAAACGCAAGCAACTTCAAGGAAATTGTGGTGGATTAAGTAATATAGGCATTGAAAAAGTTTGTGATTGTCAGCAGCCATGTGAGCTTCGCAAGAAACGTATAGCAATCGAAAAGCGTCAAAAGCATCAGCAGATTAACAACCGTATTATTTAACAAAAAATCTCGTTACTAATAGTAATAACGAGATTATTAATATTTTGATTTTTTTATTATTTTATATCTTTAAAATATTTAGGTGAATCGACCATAACTTCATCTGCGCCTAGCTCTTTAGCCAGTTTATAATCAGCTTCATCTTTTAATGCCAAATAAAACGATATGTGCACCACCGCTGGCGCGGAAACATTTCATTGCTTCATGATCCCAAACTAGATCTGAGGATGAGCGGGCTTCACCAAGAGTATATTTTTCCACAACTTCTACTTTACGTCGCAGTTCCAGTCCATACCAGCGCTGAGTATTAACTTTTTTATCAATCAAACAATGATGATTCATGGTAATATTTGCCAGAATATCACGACTTTCAAAACGTTGTACATGATCAGATAAAGCATTCAAGAAAGCTTGGTTGGTGGAATAAAAGCGAGTACGTCGAAACGCTTTTTCTTCTTTTAACACTTTTTCAATTGCTTTGGCTTGTTCGTAAGGATCGGCATCGGGAGATTTCAGATCGATATAGAAATCGGTTGCTGGAAACTTTTTGCAGTACTTGCTTCAATGTCGGAATGACTATTCCTTTATTACAATAAAGATGGTTATGACGGGAACCGAAACAGTAGCCGGCATCAGCCTTTATAAGCTGCTGTGCAGGGTAAGAGGAAACCGTTCCACTTCTATTGGTTAATGTATTTAAATCAGATGGACTATATAATACGGGGACTTTATCACTGGAAAGTTGTAAGGTGATCCATATCTTATCTGCGCCGTTTTTCAATGCCTGATTAATGGCATAAATGGTATTTTTTGGCGCATCGGCAGTTCCTCCACGATGCGCAACGATTTTCGGTGAATTTGCTAAGGCAGTAACTGAACAGAGCAAAAGCAGTACAGCTGTCATACTTTTATGTATTATTTTCTCCATAAGTTGTGTGTATGAAAAATATTATAAATTAATTTTTTTATTAAAGTAAAAGATTAAATATAAATTAATATAGCAGATTTTTATTATTTTTTATCGTAAATTTAATGATATAACTTTACCTTATATTAGTTATAAAACTATTTATTTTTTAATTATAATTAAAGCTTAAAGAATATTTGCTTGTCAGATAAATTTATATCTTTAAATGAAAACAACATATTTTTAAAAAGTGTTTTTATGCTTATAATGATCAGTTTCTACAATAATTTTTTATCCATCAGATGAAACTTAAATACTATATATTATTTAAAAATAGTAAAGATAGACTGTCCAATCTTTATTTTACAATTAGATTACATTAATATATCTTAACTTTTAATGTAATTGTTATATGTAATTGTATTAAAAGGTTTTTTATTAATTTAAAATGATTTAATTTTATTAATAATGATAATGTCTATAGCTTAATATAAAATAGAATATTAGAACTACAATGTTTTAGATGGACTTATTGGGTTGTATATTATAGTAAAATAGTATTGTTGAATTAGTTAAATTAAATAAATAATAGTAAATATTATTATTTATTTTGTATTATTAATTAAATAAGGCTGTTAATTATGAAAACTTATACCTTTAATAATGTAGAAAAGGATCCTTTTTGTCGTGGGAAACAGATTGGAGAGTGTTGGGCAACACAAATAAAACAGATTGTAATGCTATATTTAGATTTTTTTCTTGTATTGGCATAACTGGCGATCAGGTAAGAAAAATTGGCGAGAATAGCTTATCTGCCTTGGAGTATTGGTGTCCAGATTTGGCAAGTGAAATTGAAGCAACGGCTCTTGGTGCAGATCTTCCCGTTTGGTATTTGGCAAGTCTAAATGCACGAACTGAAATTTTATCAACCAAAGCAACATCATATTTAGGTGAATGCTCTACCTCAATTTATGCAGCTCCTGATATTAATATGCCACAAACTATACAAACTTGGGATTGGCATGATGTTTTAGCGCCTTGCGGATTAATGACTAAATTGCAGAATAAAAAAGGGATACGATTTAAGCTTTTTACCAAATTTGGCATGTTAGGTAAAATTGGTGTTAATAGCGCTGGATTAGGATTACATTTTAATATCGTACATCATATAAGCGATAATGATTCTGGTGGAGTGCCTGTACATGCAGGTAGCTCACAGAATATTAGAAGAAGCAACAACCATAGAAGAGCTATTGCTTTAGCATTTTCTGCGTAAGTGAGTGCATCGTCAGTATTAAGTATATTTCCCATCGTGCTGAAAGATGCAGAGTGGTAAATATTGAGTTAAGTGCATTTCGGACAGCACAGCGATCATTTATCCGCAACAAAATGATTGGTTACTACATACTAATTATTTTCTGGCATCTGAATTAGTTTCGGGGGAACGCACTACCGATGATACTACTTATAAACGTTATGAGCATCTTAAAATAGTCGCTAGTAATATGAAAAATAAAGGCATTATAGAGTCTGCTGCGGCAATGTGTGGTCCCGAAGGTGAGCAGTCACCAATTTGTTTTTTTACCTGATAGTTCGCAACCTGATACAGAGCGCTGGGAAACTTTATTGACAATTAGTATTAATACTAAAAATCGTATATTAAAATATGCCGCAGGGCAATCCTTATCAATTATCTTAAACAGGTTACCGCTCTTTTTAGCAAAAAATTTAGTTAGTATAGCAAAAAAGTAATACATTATTTTAATAAAATATTTTATGGCCATAATCTCTATTATTGAGTTGTTATTTTCTTTAAAGTTTTTTATTTACGATTAATAAAATCATCACTATACTGTTTATTTAAACAGTATAGTTGGGGGAAAGTTGCGCGCAAAATTATCCATATTGATATGGATTGCTTTTATGCAGCTATAGAAATTCGTGACAATCCTTCTTTGCGCAATATTCCGCTAGTGATTGGCGGTAGAGAGGATCGGCGTGGGGTAATTAGTACAGCTAATTATACGGCTTGACGTTATGGTGTGTATAGTGCAATGTCTATAGCTTTAGCACTTAAACGTTGTCCACAATTGAAAATTATCCCTGGCCGCATGTCTTTATATAAAGAAATATCATGGCAGATACGGCAAATTCTGCTCGATTTAAAATGGAATTGGAGACCTGTGGCGATATTCAAAAATTTGATTTGATTACATTAGTGAAAGAATTAGGTAAGTTTGGGTCAACTTTTATGGGATCTTAGTCATGGCATAGATCCACGTAGCATTAATAGTCAGCGTTTACCTAAATCAGTTGGGGTAGAGCGTACTGTTGCTAAGGATATTTATCAATGGGATGACTGTATGAAAATTATTGAACGACTTTATCCAGAGCTTGAGACTCGATTAGCAAAAATTAAACCGGAGCTTAGCATAGCAAGTCAAGGAGTTAAGATGAAATTTACCGATTTTCAGTTAACGACTCAAGAGCATAGTTATCGGATTTTCAGTAAAGGTGATCTTATCCAAATAGTGCAACAAATTTTGCAACAACGGCGAGCAGATCGCGGTGTTAGATTAGTAGGTCTACATGTCACTTTACAAAATCCACAGATAGATAAGTAGTTGATACTGAGCTGGTGAAAAGCAGGCTAGTTTAGCCTGCTACAATTATTAACCTTTTTCAGGTATTTTAAGTACTGATGTTAACAATTGCCAGTATTTCTCGACACTTTTAATGTTAGCTCGCTCGTCGGGTGAGTGGGCGCCATATATAATTGGCCCAATCGAAACCATATCCATTTGAGGATAAGGCTTTTTAAATAGTCCATATTCTAAACCAGCATTGATCACCATGATCTTGGGTGTTTTGCCAAATAGTTGCTGATAGATATCGCTAACAAGTGCGATGACCGGGAATTTCGGATCTGGTTTCCAGCCAGGATAACTGCCTTTATGTTCACATTCCGCACCGGCAAGCATCGATAATGATGTCAACATGTTAACAACATAATCTTTGCCCGTTTCAATTAATGAGCGAATTAAAAAAGTAATTTCGGCCTTTTTTCATCCATATTAACAACGCCGGTATTGAGTGAAGTTTCAACAACCTCTTTTATGTCGTCACTCATTCGAATAACACCGTTAGGCGCAGCATTGAGAAAGTGTAATAAACGAGATTGACAATCTGTGGTTAGCACAAATAATTCTGTTGTTGTCTCATCAAGGGTAATGACTAAGTTTTTTTTCAATCGCGGCAAATTCAGATTTTAGCATCGCTAGATAGTGATTTTTACTGGTTTCTAAATTAGCTGCTACACTGATATGGGCATAGCAATAATTGCTTCACTCTCACGGGGGATCGCATTACGTAAGCTACCCCCTTTGAATATGAATGAGCTTTAATTGTAATTCACTGGCATGGCCTGTTAGAAAACGCGCCAATAGTTTATTCGCATTAGCTAATCCTAAATGAATATCACCACCCGAGTGACCGCCGGTTAAACCTTTAAGGTTTATTTTGAAGACTGTATGATTAACTGGAATGGCTTCTCTGGCCAATTTAAAGGTGGTGGTAAAATCAACGCCGCCGGCACAACCAATGTAGATCTCGCCTTCTTCTTCGGAATCGGTATTGATCAGAATATCTGCTTGTAGCCAATTTAGCTGTATGCCAAAAGCACCAACCATGCCGGTTTCTTCCGTCATGGTGAGTAAAACCTCTATTGGTGTCCATGTTTAACATGCTCATCATCCAGTACAGCTAAAGCAGAGGCCATACCGATGCCATTATCTGCACCTAATGTGGTACCTTGCGCTTTCACCTATTCATTATCTAAGTAAGGACGGATAGGATCCTGAGTAAAATCGTGCTGAGTATCATTGTTTTTTTGTGGCACCATATCCAAATGGGCTTGAAGCACGACAGGCCGAAGATTCTCCAAGCCAGTTGTTGCGGGTTTGCGAATAAGAATATTACCGACTTTATCGCGTTCAACGCTAAATTTTTTGCTCTCCGCCCATTGAATAATATAGAAAGCAAGTTCTTCTTCATGTCCAGATGGATGAGGAATTGCACAAATTTGTGCAAAAATATCCCAAAGCGGCTGTGGTGAAAGCTCAGAAACGTTTTATCTCCTATTACTACCCTTATTATTAAGATTGCTAATTAATTCCGCAGTCTTGGTAAATATTATTTATTTTATTAATTCAGAATATCACCTTCTAACATCTATTCCTTTAGTTAATTGTGATAATATTAATTAATTTCTGGTTTTTGTTATTACAAATCACTATAATCTCGCGCAATATTTTCTCCACTAATGTGCTTTTCTAAAATTGTCTCTAGTCGTTGGGATCAGAATTTTATGAGTGAAAAATACATCGTAACATGGGATATGTTGCAAATACATGCCCGTATTTTGGCACAACGCTTACTACCTGCCAAGCAATGGAAAGGCATTATTGCAGTTAGCCGCGGTGGACTTGTTCCAAGTGCTATTGTTGCTCGTGAATTAGGTCTACGCCATATTGATACGGTCTGTATTTCAAGTTACGACCATAGTAACCAGAAGGAAATTAAGGTTATTAAGCGAGTGGAAGGTGATGGTGAAGGTTATATTGTGGTCGACGATTTGGTCGATACCGGCGGGACAGCACAAGCTATCAGGGATATGTATCCCAAAGGCTATTTTGTGACTATTTTTGCTAAACCCGCTGGGCGTCCATTAGTTGATAATTATGTTATTGATATACCCGAAAATACCTGGATAGAACAACCTTGGGATATGGAAAAAGAGGTTTTTATTAAGCCGCTTTATGAACAATAATAATTATTTTATTTATTTCGCTTTGATCCGCGAAATAAAGTAAATGATATAGGGATGCTATATCGCATCCCTATATCATTGCTAAAGTTTTTAACTGAATAAAGTCAATATGAGTGAAAAAAATCTGTCAGAAAAGCTATTTAAGCCTAAATCAAAACTGAAACAAACTGAGACCTCTGTTCTGGTGACTTATAGCGTGCCTAAAACGCATTTATTGAAGCATAGCTCAACATTCGAAGGGACGAGTTATGTTAGTTGGTATCGTATGCTTAACCGGCTAATACGGATTTGGCGTGGCAACGATGGGCTGGAGATTGAAGCAGTATTAAGTCGTATTGCGGCAAATAATCGTATTCGAAGTTTTGATAATTTACTCGATACCATAATTGGTTACCAGCCAGGAAATTGGGCGTATGAGTGGTCACAACAAGTGATGGGCTGGCAGAAAAAAGCACTTGAATTGCCAACAAAAATAGCAGCAAGCCAAGCTTGGTTACGGGCAGCTAATTTATATAGTATTGCCGCATATCCTCATATTAAAGGTGATAGTCTTGCCGAACAAGCGGTGTTATTAGCTAATAAAGCTTATGAAAATGCAGTGCAATTGACCGATTTTTGATTGAAAAAAATTTCTTTCAAAATAGCGGATGGTAAAAAAGAGGTGATTAGTTTTTTGCATTTACCGGATACTAGTCAAGGCCCGTGTCCCACGATTTTAGTTTGTGGCACATTAGATAGTTTACAGCTACATTATTATCGCCTTTTCAGCAACTATTTGGCCCCGCAAGGTTTTGCTATGTTAACCCTGGATATGCCATCAATTGGCTATTCTATTAAATATAAACTTTCTCAGGATACTAGCGCGCTGCATCAAAAGGTACTTAATCAATTGGCTAATATTCTATGGATCGATCATACTCGAATAGGTGTAATTGGTTTGCGTTTTGGTGCCAATATTGCACTTCGATTAGCTTATTTAGAACCCAAGCGCTTAAAAGGTGTTGCAGTTTTAGGGCCCATTGTCCACAGCTTGCTTACTGAATAAAAATATCAGGATCAAATACCGGTAATGAATATTGACCTCTTTGCCAGTCGATTAGGTTTCTATCAGGTAGATGAAGCCTTTTTACGTTCAGAACTAAGTTGTTATTCGCTAAAAAACAGGGATTATTAGGGCGTCGCTGTGCTGTACCGTTTATGGCTGTCAACTGACAAAATGATATTTTTAGTTCTAAAGAACGCACTACTCGTCCTACGTTTGTCGATTGAAGGTAAGTTATTGACTTTGCCGACCAAGCCGCTGTATCAAAATTTTCATCAGTCACTTTCTACAGTAGTGAGTTGTCTGAAAAGCAAAATTGAATAATAGTTGTGATTACTTGATTATTTTTCCTTATTTGCTAAAAAGGTAGCTTAACAACAAGGAGATCCTTATTATGGCTTTAACTTCAAATTATTCTAAAAGTAAATTATTGAAGCATTTTAACAGGTTAGGACCTTATCTCCGTGAATCTCAATGTCAGGATGATCTCTTTTTTTCGACTGCCTTGCTATTTGTGTTAATGCAAAGACTGCTCCAGAAAAGCGTGAATTTTGGGGATGGTGGTTGGAATTAAGACGAGAACTTGACGGATTTGTATATCATTATAAATTAGGTATGTTTGATAAAGCGGGTAATTGGCAGCATATCGAAATTAATAAATCAAATATTATCAAGTCGCTTGAAGAGACATTGCAAGAATTCCACAAAGGTTTAAGTGATTCACTTAATACATTGGAATTAACATTAACCCCTTGCCCCAAAATGGTTGCAATTAATATATAGCTTAATATTGTTGGCAACTATTATAAAATTAACTTTTCATTAAAATTGCGTTATGTCAGTTGGCATAACGCTTCTTACTTGGTAAAACTGATGACTAAATATTTATTGTTATAGAGAGTTAATAGCAGAAGCATGATGAACAATAGCAAAACTTTGGTGATAAAATTAGGAACAAGTGTATTAACGGGTGGATCGCGTTGTCTGGATCATGCTCGTATTGTTGAATTAGTGCGACAATGCGCACAGCAGCATGAAAAAGGTCACCACATTATCATTGTCACTTCGGGTGCAATTACTGCTGGTAGAGCGCATTTAGGTTATCCAACATTACCTGAAACAATTGCTTCGAAACAATTACTCGCGGCGGTTGGGCAAAGCCATCTGATCCAACTTTGGGAACGATTGTTTTCCATTTATGGTATTCATATTGGTCAGATGTTATTGACCCGAGCTGATATTGAAGATCGCGAACGTTTTTTGAATGCACGCGACACATTACAAGCGTTACTGGATAACCGTATTATTCCTGTTATCAATGAAAATGATGCCGTTGCGACAGCCGAAATTAAAGTTGGTGATAATGATAATTTATCGGCATTGGTTGCAATTTTAGCTGATGCGGATAAGTTACTATTATTAACGGATATCGAGGGACTGTATACCGCAGATCCCCTCAACAATCCAAATGCACAATTGATCACTGAAGTTCATGATATTAATGATGAACTAAGATGCATGGCAGGTGATAGTGTGACCGGTTTAGGCACTGGTGGAATGGCAACAAAGTTGCAAGCAGCGGGTATTGCTGGCCGAGCGGGAATTGAAGTGATTATCACCGCTGGTGATAAGCCTAATGTGATCGCAAATGTGCTCGAAGGTCTGCAAGTAGGAACAAAATTTCATCGCTTAAAAACGCCAATGGAAAACCGAAAACGGTGGATTTTTGGCGCGCCTCTGGCGGGTGAAATTGTTGTCGATGAGGGTGCTGCTTTGGCTATCCAGCAAAAAGGCAGTTCATTATTACCAAAAGGAATAAAGAAAATTAGTGGTAATTTTTCGCGCGGCGACGTTGTGTGTATTCTTAATTTATTAGGCAAAGATTTAGCGCATGGGGTGACTCATTATAATAGCGATGCTTTACGCCTGATCGCAGGATATCATTCGCAAGAAATTAATCGAATTTTGGGTTATGAGTATGGTGCTGTTGCTATTCACCGTGACGATATGATAGTGAGTAAATGATGTTGGAAAAAATAGGCAAAGCGGCTAAACAAACTTCATGGTACCTGGCAAGGTTAAATACAAAACAGAAAAATAATGTCTTAATGGATATTGCTGATTGCCTTCAACAACAGAGTGATGCAATTTTAGCTGCGAATGCTCAGGATATGGAAGCCGCAAAAGCTGGCCATATGAGTGCAGCTATGCAAGACAGACTATTGCTAACTGTTGAGCGATTAGATGCTATTGCGAATGATGTAAGAAAGGTATGCCAATTAGTTGATCCGGTTGGACGTATACTCGATGGCGGTTTATTAGATAATGGCTTAAATATACAACGTCGAAGTGTTCCACTGGGCGTGATTGGTGTTATTTATGAAGCGCGTCCGAATGTAACAATCGATGTTGCCTCGTTATGTTTGAAAACCGGTAATGCGGTAATTTTGCGTGGTGGTAAAGAGACCTCACAGACTAATCAAGCAATCGTTAACGTTATTCAGCAAGCGTTGCAACAAAATGATATTCCACAGGCAGCGGTTCAATCTATTGATGATCCAGACAGAAAATTAGTAACCCAATTGCTGAAAATGGATCGCTATGTAGATATGTTGATCCCGCGTGGTGGTGCAGGTTTACATAAGCTATGCCGTGAACAATCAACTATCCCAGTGATCACTGGTGGTATTGGTGTCTGTCATATTTATGTCGATCAGCATATTGATTTTAACAAAGCACTGCCACTGATCGTCAATGCTAAAGTGCAGCGTCCAAGTGCATGTAATTCATTGGAAACTTTATTAGTTCATAAAAGTATTGCGGCTACATTTCTACCAGTTTTGGCTGAGAAAATGGCTGAGCAAAATGTGACGTTACATGCCAGCCGGCATGCAATGTCATATTTAAAGTCAAGTCCGGCAAGCGTTGTTGAAGTGATGGAGCAGAATTACCGCGATGAATGGTTATCGCTTGATGTTAACGTTAAAGTCGTCAACGATATTGATGCTGCGATTAATCACATTCGGGATTATGGAACGGCCCATTCTGATGCTATTTTGACCCAATCAATTCAACAAGCAGATTATTTTGTTCAGAGCGTTGATTCTGCGGCTGTTTATGTTAATGTCAGTACGCGATTTACAGATGGCGGACAATTTGGTTTAGGTGCAGAGGTTGCGGTAAGCACACAAAAACTGCATGCAAGAGGTCCGATGGGATTAGATACATTAACAACCTATAAATGGATTGGTTATGGAGATAATTTAACACGTTCTTGAGTCATTACTTCACGATTTTTTGAGCCACACTGTTGTTGTGTGGCTTTATTTTAATCGTGGAAATTTAGAATTTTTACTTTTGTAAATTTTAAATCTCGCTTGTTAAGCTGACATATATGTTCTAACTAATTAAATAAATTATCGATTAGGACGACTTGATATGCTTTATCTTATTGGACCAAGAGGTGCAGGGAAGACAACAGCAGGAAGAACGTTAGCTGAATCTAGGATGTGTCATTTTTTTGATACCGATTTGTTAGTTAAACAAAATGCTAAAATAAGTATTGCCGAGTTAATTGAACGAGATGGTTGGGATTGCTTTCGTGATTTGGAGTCCAGCGTGTTGCGATCAATACGACAGCCAAACTCAGTAATCTCAACGGGGAGGAGGGATTATTTTACTGAAAGAAAATCGTGATTTTATGAAAAAAAATGGCTGTATTATTTATTTACAAGCCCCATTTGATGTATTAAGTAGGCGTTTTTCTGCTGATCCTGAAATTTCACAACGACCAACATTAACAGGTAAGCCCTTAGCAGAAGAGATAGCTGAAATAATGAATGAAAGAGAAGGCTACTATATAGATATCGCTGATTACATTATTGATGCCGCTTTACCGACGACAAAAGTTATTTACCAAATAGACCGTTTTTTGCAAAACGATAAAAAATACTTTGTATGATCTCAATTTTGCTAAGTTAGTTATCTTCAGTGATAGATGTACTCTAAAATGATCGATAACATTAAGGGGTAAGGAAAGAGATATGCTGATAAAATTATTGCGCGCAATATTCCAGTTTCTTTTTCGCGTGACTGTGGTTGGTGAAATAAAAGTTAAAGAATATGAGCGATGTTTAATAACACCTAATCATATCTCTTTTTTAGATGGGATCCTGCTCACTCTTTTTTTTTTACCTATTCGCCCGCTTTTTGCTGTTTATTCATCTATCGGCACACCACGCTTTATTAAATTATTAACACCCTATGCCGATGTTGTTCCGCTTGATCCTGCCAACCCAATCACTATTCGAACTTTAGTTAGAGAAATAGAAAAAGGGCGTCCGATCGTCATTTTTCCTGAAGGAAGAATTAGCGTTCATGGTTCACTGATGAAAATTTATGATGGTGTTGCTTTTGTTGCGGCAAAAACAGGCGCTAAAGTTATTCCGATTAGAATTGATGGACCTGAATTGAGTTACTTCAGTCGGTTGAAAGGCATTTTTAAGCTCAAATATTTTCCTAAAATAACATTGACGATTTTACCAGCCACAAAAATTACCATGCCTGAGGCGAAACGAGCGGCAGAGCGCCGGCGGTAGGCAGGAGTACAACTTTATAAGATTATGAAAGAAGCTCGACTGCATAGTCGCTGCCAGTAAACATTAATGAAAGCTTATTTTGCTGCGATGAAACGTTTTGGCCGTTTCACGGCTTGTATTGAAGATATTAGTTTTAGAAGACAGCTATCAAAGTTTTCTCAAGAAAACCTTAGCGGCGGGGCTTATTATTGAACGTTATACCAAACAGCATGAACATATCGGCTTACTTTTACCTAATGCAACAATGACTGCGGCTACTATTTTTGGCGCAATATTACGTGGCCGGATCCCTGCCATGATGAATTATACTGCTGGTAGCAATGGCTTAAAAATGCCATCAAAGCGGCATCCATTAAAACAATTTTTAGTTCTCATCAGTTTATTGAAAAAGGTAAGTTATTACATTTGCCTGAACAGGTTACTGAAGTCAATTGGATTTTTTTAGAAGATCTACAAAACACCCTGACTTGGCAAGATAAAAAATGGATCCTATATCACTTACTATTGCCAAAAAAAGCGCTTATACCAGCAAAACCAGATGATGCGGCATTGATCCTTTTTACCTCAAGATCGGAGGGAACTCCTAAAGGGGTAGTTAATAGCCATATCAGTTTATTGGCTAATGTAGAGCAAGTTAAAACAGTGGCCTGATTTTATGCCTAAAGATCGATTTATGTCCGCATTACCGCTTTTCCATGCTTTTGGGCTGACGGTAGGTTTATTCATTCCTATTTTTTCCGGTAGTCATGTCCTGTTTTATCCTAGTCCACTACATTATCGGGTGATCACAGAGTTGGTTTATGACAAAAATTGCACAGTACTTTTTGCTACTCCTACTTTTCTGGCACATTATGCCCGTTTTGCTCACCCTTATGATTTTGCGCGCGTGCGTTATGTTGTTGCAGGTGTTGAAAAACTTATTAAAAGCACAAAAAAATTTGGTTCGACAAATTCGGTATCCGAATACTTGAAGGCTATGGTATGACCGAATGTACCCCAATTGTATCAATCAACGTTACTATGGCGGCTAAAGTTGATACTGTTGGTCAAATTTTGCCTGGTATTGAAACCAGACTACTGCCGGTGTCAGGTATTGAGAAATCCGGCCGTTTACAGTTACGTGGCCCAAATGTCATGAAAGGTTATTTACGAGTCGAGGATCCTAATCATTTAGAATCGCCTCATGCAAAAAATAGCCAAGGAGAGAATGTGGAGGGATGGTATGATACCGGTGATATTGTTGAACTTGATAATGATGATTATTGTATTATCCGTGGTAGAGCAAAACGTTTTGCAAAACTAGCAGGTGAAATGGTTTCATTAGAAACAGTCGAGCATCTTGCTGGTAGTTTATCACCCCATGCTCAGCATGGCGTGGTTATCAAAACTACCAATAATAAAGGTGAAAGCCTGATCTTATATACCACCGATAACACATTAAATCGTCGTCGATTATTGGCGGCAGCAAAAGAAAAAGGATTACCTGAATTAGCGGTACCAAGAGATATTCGTTACCTAAAAACATTTTCTGTACTTGGCAGTGGAAAACCGGATTTTGTGGCGTTAATAAAAATTGCGGGAGAGCAGTCTTGATGAAAGATTTAATAGTATCGCCGCCGCTATTAACTAGAGGTATAAAAGCGCTACTTTTATCTCAATTTTTTTCTGCTTTTGCTGATAATGCCCTATTATTTGTCATTTTAGCGCAACTCAAAGCCACGCTTTATTTCGATTGGAGCCAACCTATCTTACAAGTGGTGTTTATTTTTACTTATATTATAGTTAGCGCCTTTTGTGGGACAAATAGCAGATTGTTTTGCCAAAGGTCGGGTCATGTTATACTAATATTAGTGAGTTGATCGGAGCGGTAGGCATTCTGTTAGGACTGGATCCTTTTCTCTGCTATGGTTTAGTTGGCATTGGTGCTGCAGCTTACTCGCCAGCAAAATATGGCATCTTAGCTGAGCTCACCACTGGCAATAATTTAGTTAAAGCAAATGGCTTTATCGAAGCTTCGACAATAGAGGCAATTTTGTTTGGTTCTGTTGCGGGTGGTTTTTTTGCCGATATCGATCTGTTATTTGCTTTATCTATGTGTGTCCTGTTTTATGTAATTGCGGAGGTGATTAATTTATATATTCCTCGATTAGCGTCGGTTAAAAATAAACAAAAATGGGCTTTTCACCAGCTAATTTTGAATTTTATTGGTCTATTTAAAACACTTTGGCGTGATCATGGCGGGCGATTTTCTTTAATTGGTACCAGTCTTTTTTGGGGCGCCGGTGTAACACTGCGTTTTTTATTAGTGCTCTGGGTGCCAATAGCACTTAATATTACCGATAATACTATACCTACATTTCTTAATGGGGTGTTGGCAATAGGTATCATCATTGGTGCTGGATTTGCGGTACATATCATTACATTCAATAAAGTTAGTCGTTGTATGACGGTAGGGATCTTTATTGGTGTGATAATTATTATTTTATCAATGCAACAACATCTTTTTTCTACTTATTTGATCCTTATTATATTAGGTGTTTTAGGTGGTTTATTTATTGTTCCGCTTAATGCTTTACTACAAGAAAAAGGCAAACACACGATTGGCGCAGGTAATGCTGTCGCTATTCAGAATTTAAGTGAAAATACCATTATGCTAATTATCTTAGGCTTTTATTCATTAGCGCTCAAAACAGGTATTTCTATTATTACGATAGGAATAGTGTTTGGTATAACCTTTGCAACAGCAATCGGCATCCTCTGGATTTGGTATCTATATCGCAAGATGTATGAAAAAGGAAAATGGCTAAAATGAATAGTGAGCAGCTGCTCTATGAATTAAGTAATAATCTTGCTAATAGCCTAAAGGAACAGGGTAAAACAATAATTTGTGCAGAGTCATGTACAGGAAGGAGGATGGATTGCTAAAGTCATTACTGATATTTCAGGTAGTTATGCCTATTTTCAGCGAGGTTTTGTTACTTATAGTAATGAAGCTAAGCATGATATGCTAGGTGTGAGTAAAAATACGTTGTATAAATATGGGTGCTATTAGTGAACAGGTTGTCATAGAGATGGCAGAAAGAGCGTTAGCTAGGGGCTAATGCTGATTTTGCGGTTTCAGTTAGCGGTATTGCCGGCCCTGATGGTAGTACTGATGAAAAACCGATTGGTACAGTTTGGTTTTGCTAGCAAATCTCTTTCTGTTACAAGGATAGTAACTCGTTGTTGCTTGTTTAAAGGCGATTGTATTCAGATCCGACGCCAAGCCGTGATATTTTCATTAACAACATTATTGAAAGAAATAATCAAAAACTAACTTGATGATGTATATTTATACAGCATAATTATCAACAACCGATATCAAATCGTCTTATCTGCAGTGAAGTATTATCTTCACTTCATTGCTCGGGGGAGTTAAACAATGGCTATTGATGAAAACAAACAGAAAGCACTCGCTGCTGCATTAGGTCAAATTGAAAAGCGATTTGGTAAAGGATCAATTATGGGCTTAGGTGAAGATCGTTTTATGGATGTAGAAACTATCTCTATCGGTTCATTATCTCTTGATGTCGCTTTAGGTGCGGGAGGCTTGCCATTAGGTCGTATTGTTGAAATTTATGGCCCAGAATCTTCCGGTAAAACCACGTTAACATTACAGGTTATTGCGGCAGCTTAACGTGAAGGTAAGACTTGTGCTTTTATTGACGCAGAACACGTTTTAGATACTATTTATGCCAAAAAACTTGGTGTTGATATTGATAATTTACTTTTCTCACAGTCGGATACGTGTGAACAAGCACTGGAGATTTGTGACGCTTTAACACGGTCTGGGGCAGTAGATGTTATTATTGTCGATTCTGTAGCAGCTTTAACACCAAAAGGTGAAATTGGTGATTCACATATGGGACTAGCTGCTCGTATGATGAGTAAAGCGATGCGTAAGTTAGCCGGAAATTTAAAAAATTCTAATACACTATTAATTTTTATTAATTAGATCCGAATGAAAATTGGCGTTATGTTTGGCAATCCTGAAACAACGACCGGTGGAAATGCGTTAAAATTTTATGCATCAGTGCGTCTTGATATCCGACGTATTGGTTCCGTCAAAAATGGCGAAGAAATTATTGGTAGTGAAACTCGTGTTAAGTAGTAAAAAATAAGGTTACGGCTCCTTTTGAACAAGCAGAGTTTCAAATCTTGTACGGAGAAGGGATTAATATTTATAGTGAGCTTATTGATCTAGGTGTGAAGTATAAATTGATTGAAAAAGCGGGTGCCTGGTACAGTTATAATGGCGAGAAAATAGGTCAAGGCAAAGCAAATGCGACAGTTTATTTGAAAAAACGCCCGCAAATTTACACTGAATTAGATAAAAAATTACGGGCTATGTTGCTTAATCACTCTGGTGAATTTAGTAGTGCCACTTCTGATTTTGTGACATAGAAGCGGTAGAGGAAACTTCATTACCAGAAGAATTTTAACTTAATAAATAAAATTGATTAAATCTATGGGCTGTATTCGATCTGGATATGGCCTTTTGCTTATTATAAATTAGTTATTAATACAAGTTAGATTGAATTATCATTTGAAACACTCTTTAATAAAATAGTATTAGGATTTACAATGTTATTAACAATTAATGGATATGATTAGTTCATTTTTTACAAAAAGTGCTTTGTTTTGTTATATATAGCAAATTGTTATTATTGGCTTAATATATTCAAGCGCAGTTTTTGATTAATTTGTGTTAGACTTACGCTATTGCTTTCCTTAATCTTCTATTTAGCTGATAACTATAGCTTATACGTAATTTAAACTAAGTGAAATTAACCACTGGAGTTATCTATTGGCAATTATCTTTCTAAATGTAGATGGAGACAAAATTTAACCGCTTTGTCCCAATAATAGGAAAATAAATATAATGAAATAGTGTTAATGTAGTGTTAGTTTCCCTGCATAATAGTTAAATCGTTTTATGTTAAACTAATCAGACTAGTCGTTGTTGTATTAGTTAAAAAACGACATATTTAGGGAAAGGTGTAACTATAAAGCCTGAGCATTTGAGCGATGTATCAATACACGTCAGTTAGTAGATCCTTGTCACCGATTTAGTCATAAAACAATTTAAGGATTTCTCAGGTTTGCCAGGTAAAAATGCCGTCGGTAACTTGATTGATGATAAAAATGTGTTTATCACATCAAGTCATAGATCTATTTTCCCAGCTTGATTTCAGGATAATTATGAGTAGTAAAAGCACCGCTGAGATCCGTCAAGCGTTTCTCAACTTTTTTCATACTAAAGGGCATGAAGTTGTACCTAGTAGTTCATTAGTACCAAATAATGACCCAACATTATTGTTTACTAATGCAGGCATGAACCAATTTAAAGATGTATTTTTGGGATTGGATAAAAGAGCTTATTCTCGAGCAACAACCGCACAACGTTGTGTTCGAGCTGGAGGCAAACATAATGATTTAGAAAATGTAGGATATACCGCTCACCATCATACTTTTTTTGAAATGTTAGGAAATTTTAGCTTTGGTGATTATTTTAAACAGGATGCAATCAAATATGCCTGGGAACTACTGACAAGTGAGCAGTGGTTTAATTTACCCAAAGAGCGACTTTGGATCACCGTTTATCACACTGATGAGGAAGCTTATAATATTTGGCAGCAAGAAATTGGTATTCCGGCTGAACGTATTATTCGGATAGGTGATAATAAGGGTGCACCTTATGCTTCTGACAATTTCTGGCAAATGGGGGATACCGGTCCTTGTGGCCCTTGTACAGAAATTTTTTATGATCATGGGGAACATATGAGGGGGGGGCCGCCAGGGTCACCTGAAGAGCCTGAAGAGGATGGTGATCGCTATATTGAAATCTGGAATATTGTTTTCATGCAATTTAACCGCCAATCTGATGGCAGTTTAAAGGCACTTCCAACACCTTCTGTTGATACAGGTATGGGGCTTGAACGTATTGCCGCAGTATTACAACATGTTAACTCAAATTATGAGATTGATTTATTTCGTCAATTAATTACTGCTATTGCTAAAGTGATTGCTTTATCGGATCTAAATAATAAATCATTACGTGTCATCGCTGATCATATTCGATCAAGCGCTTTTCTTATTGGTGATGGTGTATTTCCTGCTAATGAAGGACGTGGATATGTATTGCGTCGTATTATTCGTCGAGCGGTTCGTCATGGATATATGCTAGGAGCGAAAGAGACATTTTTCTATAAATTAGTTGCACCATTAATTCAGGTAATGGGTAACGCAGCTGATGAGCTAAAATCTCAACAAGCAACGATTGAAAAAACATTGAAGAATGAAGAGGAACAGTTTGCTCGTACTTTAGCGCGTGGTTTGCAACTACTGGATGATGAATTAGCACAATTACAAGGCGACACTTTAGCTGGTGAAATCGCATTTCGGCTCTATGATACTTATGGTTTCCCATTTGATTTAACCGCTGATGTTTGCCGTGAACGCAATATTAAAGTCGACGAGTTAGGTTTTAACGCTGCGATGGAGCAGCAAAGAGATCGAGCTCGAGAGTCGAGTGGATTTGCGACCGATTATAATGATGTCATTCAAGTAGATAGTCATAGTGATTTCTCAGGTTATGAAAATAACAACCAACAAGCTGCAGTAACGGCTATTTTTCATTATGGTAAGCCTGTCAATGTATTAAACCAAGGTGAAGAAGGGATTATTATTCTTGATAAAACCTCTTTTTATGCTGAGTCAGGTGGTCAGGTTGGTGATAGCGGTATACTTAGCAATAGCCATTGTCAATTTGCTGTGTCTGACACACAAAAATATGCTCAAGCAATTGGACATATTGGTAAGGTAATGACTGGCTCAATAGCGATAAATAATTTGGTCGACGCAAGAATTGACATTGAACGTCGTAACGCTATTCGTCTCAATCACTCAGCTACCCATTTGTTGCATGCCGCTTTGCGTGATGTATTGGGAAATCATGTAAGCCAAAAAGGATCTTTAGTGAATGAGAAATATTTGCGTTTTGATTTTTCTTATTTTGCTGCAATGACGCCAATGCAAATACGCCAAATAGAAGATATCGTAAATTATCAAATTCGTAAAAATGAACCTATTATAACGACATTAATCGATTTAGAGGCGGCAAAAGAAAAAGGTGCGATGGCGCTTTTTGGTGAAAAATATGATGCACAGGTACGCGTTCTTAGTATTGGCGATTTTTCTATTGAGTTATGCGGCGGCACTCATGCCAATCGGACTGGCGATATAGGATTATTTCGTATTAGCAGCGAATCGGGTACGGCCGCCGGAATTCGGCGGATAGAAGCTATAACCGGGCAAGTTGCTATAGATGATCTTCACCAGCAATCCAATTTATTGGCTGAAATTGGCCAATTAATGAAAGGTGATGCTAATAATCTAATGGAAAAAATTAAAACGGCATTAGATAAAGTTAAGTTATTAGAAAGGTCGTTAGATCAATTAAAAGGGCAACAAGCTGCCCAAGAAAGTGTTTCTTTAAGTCAACAAGTTAAAAAAATTAACGGAGTTAACCTATTAGTTACTCAGTTAAATAACACTGAACCTAAACAGCTACGTATCATTGTTGATGACTTAAAAAATCAATTAAAATCAGCAATTATTGTGCTTTCTACTATAAGTAATGATAAAGTCAGTCTAATTGTTGGTGTAACCAATGATTTGACTGTTAAAATAAAGGCTGGTGATTTAATTTCATTTGTTGCGCAGCAAGTAGGTGGAAAAGGGGGTGGTCGTCCTGACATGGCTCAGGCCGGCGGCTCTAATATAACAGCACTTCCTGCTGCATTAGCATCGGTTGAAGAGTGGGTTAATTCGCGCTTGACATGAATTAACCATGATGGTTGCATAACTTAATTATGCAACCTTTAACGGATTATTTTTAAATGACCTAAGTACAAAATTATATTTTTAGCTACAATATTAGTATGATGATTGCTTTAGGTTAAATACTTTAGGTGAATATCATTGCTTTACGTTTTCACGGTGTGTGATGGATAATAGTGGGGAAACCTAGAGACCCGACTCTTTTTAATTTTCAAGGAGCAAAGAATGCTTATTCTGACTCGTCGAGTTGGTGAAACGCTCATGATAGGCGATGAGGTAACAGTAACGGTGCTGGGTGTAAAAGGCAACCAGGTACGTATAGGGGTTAATGCACCCAAAGAGGTTTCTGTTCACCGTGAAGAAATTTATCAACGGATCCAAGCTGAAAAAAGCCAGCCCAATAATCAGTAATTTTTAGTAAAGCGTTCATTCTTAGGTATATGTTAATTATATTTATAGAATAAGCGCTGTTTCTTATTGCCATCTATTTTATGTCTGTATTTTTTCAAGTTTAGTATCCTATAAAACCAATTAGATAGATTGTAAAAAATGTCTTTTTTTAGTATTTTTTACATTATGAATCAAATGCCGGATTTTAATTGTTAGATACCAACGCATTTTTTTTAAAAAATTACAAATAAATCAATAGATTATTAGTTGACATAACTTATAAAAAGAAAATATTCAGGTTAACTATTTTTACTCTGGAATAGTTTTCTTTATTAAAGGATAAGAACCTACTTTTGATCTGTTTTTTTCTGTTAATCTTCCTGTTTTGATGATTTTTTATTGGTGAATATAAAATACCATATTATTTTATTTCGTTGTTAAACTACTCATCTTGATTGTGAAATGTGTAAACGAACTAAAAAAAGAACGTAAAAAGATTGGAAAAATTGTTTGACTTCTAAGTCGGGGAAAGTAATATGAGTGCCACGCAAGAGAGAGATGGTTTGAAATTGTCTCGTTGCTTATTCGATGGTGAGGTGGCCGAGAGGCTGAAGGCGCTCCCCTGCTAAGGGAGTATGCGGTTAATAGCTGCATCGAGGGTTCGAATCCCTCTCTCACCGCCATTTTGATAGTGCATCCATAGCTCAGCTGGATAGAGTACTCGGCTACGAACCGAGCGGTCGGAGGTTCGAATCCTTCTGGATGCGCCATATCATAAAACCTACCCTGTCAATTAACGGCAGGGTTTTTTGTTTTATAATTCAAATGTGTTTGTTAAAAAAATATATCAATTACTTTAGTGATTTGCTCTAGATAATCTAGACGGCGACAATTTTAATTATTTACGCTAAAGTAACTTTTCTAAAAGTAAAAATAACAAACGGATAACGAGAGGTCAATTTGATCCCGAATGTATTAAAAGCGCTATCATGGTTAGAGGCACGCCCCAATATTTCACATGGTCTTCGTCGAGGTATTGAACGTGAAACACTGAGAATTACGCGAACTGGCGGATTGGCTAAGTCTCCGCATCCTGATAGCTTAGGGAAAGCGTTAACTCATCCATGGATCACGACTGACTTTGCTGAAGCTTTGTTGGAATTCATCACCTCAGTTGATAATAATATTGGGCACGTTCTGGCATTTTTAAGAGATTTACATCGTTATACAGCACGTCATCTTGATCATGAATTGATGTGGCCATTAAGTATGCCTTGTTTTATAGAGCGCCAAGATAATATTAAACTGGCTCAATATGGTGTTTCTAATATTGGTCGTTTTAAAACTTTATATCGGGAAGGATTAAAGAATCGTTATGGGGCGTTAATGCAAACAATTGCAGGGATCCATTATAATTTTTCTTTACCGATTGAATTCTGGCAAGCGTTGGTTGGTGTTAAGGATGCTGAAAGTGGTAAGGATGAAATTTCTGCTGGTTACTTTCGACTGATCCGTAATTATTACCGCTTTGGTTGGGTTATCCCCTATTTATTTGGCGCCTCGCCTGCAATTTGTGGTTCTTTTTTGCATGGAAATGCTAGGCATCTTCCTTTTGAGAAGACAGCTAAAGGAACCTATTATCTCCCTTATGCTACATCGCTACGAATGAGTGATTTGGGATATACCAATAAATCTCAAAGTGATCTGAAAATCACCTTTAATGATCTAACGACTTATGTTACTGGTCTTAAGCAAGCAATAAAACAGCCTTCACCCGAGTTTACAAAATTAGGTATATACAATAAAGATGGTAAACATTTGCAGCTGAATACCAATATTTTACAAATTGAAAATGAGTTATATGCTCCGATTCGACCCAAACGAGTGCTTATTGGTGATGAGTCTCCATCCGATGCACTGTTAAACAGAGGAATCGAATATATTGAAGTTAGAGCTTTGGATATTAACCCATTTACTGCCATTGGTATTGATGAAGCGCAGATCCATTTTCTTGATCTCTTTTTAATCTGGTGTGTATTAGCGGATGCGCCCGTGATGGATGAAAGAGAATTAAATTGTTGTCGCATGAATTGGAATCGAGTGATCCTTGAAGGTCGTAAACCTGAACAAATAATCGGTGTGGGTTGTGGTGAATCAATGAGACCTTTAAAAGAGGTAGGGCAGATATTATTTGATGATTTAATTAGAGTTGCTGATGTGTTAGATGTTAGTGGTAATACGCGATATCGTGAAATTTGTTCTCAATTGATAGCAATGTTTGAAAATCCAGATCTTACTTATTCTGGCCAAATATTATCCCCGATGATTGAACAAAGTATTAGTCAATATGGTTTGCAATTGGCCAAAAGCTATTATCAACAATTAAGCAATGAACCTTATGAAGTGATTACTGAAACTGAGTTTACTAATGTTCATCATACCTCGATTAGCAAACAGTTTGCAATTGAACAAGCGGATAAAATAAGTTTTGAGCGCTACTTAAAGACCCATATCGGGTAAAAATAAAAGAAATGGCCACTTTGAAGTGGCCAAAATAAAATCTCTTAGAGAAATAGGATGATAACAATTTTTTCTCGTCTTGCTAAAGTAAGAGTTGCGATATGAAAGGAAGTTCCATTTATTTTGTAAAAAATTAATTTTTTGGAGATCACAGTAATGCTATTACTTGATAGTTTTATGGTTGATCATACCCTGATGAAAGCACCTGCTGTGCGTATTGCTAAAACGATGAAGACTCCTCGTGGTGATGCAATCACGGTATTTGATCTTCGTTTTTGTGTGCCAAACAGCTATTAACGGAGAAAGGTATCCATACATTAGAACATTTATTTGCCGGTTTTATGCGTGATCACCTCAATAGTAGTAATGTAGAGATTATTGATATTTCACCGATGGGGTGTCATACAGGATTTATATGAGTCTAATCGGCCAGCCTAATGAACAATCTGTTGCTAATGCCTGGAAAATGGCCATGCAAGATGTACTTAAAGTCACGGCTCAGAATCAAATACCTGAGTTAAATAAATATCAGTGTGGTACTTATGAAATGCACTCTTTAGTTGAAGCTCAGCAAATTGCTCGCAATGTGATTGAAAGTGGGCATTGTGGTTAATAAAAATAACGAACTAATGTTATAGAAAGAAAAGTTAACACAATTATCATCATAAAATAGCCTATAAAAAGCGGCTAAAATGATAGCCAGGATGGTTTTTGTTCTATCGTAAAAGGCAGCTCAATCGGCATTGCTTTAACTTGTTTAATCATGTTGCTATTGATAGCTAATACTATAAAACGGTACTTACCTATTAGGATTTCAGTATTTAGCATTGGAATGTCACCTAGCTCTTCTAATAACAGATCATTGATAGTTCTGGCGCCGTCAATTGGTAAGTGCCAATCAAAAGCTTTATTGATTTCTTGTATATTAGCGGTACCATCAAATTCATACAGAACCATCGGTTTGTGGTAAAGCTTCCTCGGCTAAACCGGGAGACATTGAGGTAGTAAAATCACCAACAATTTCTTCAAGAATATCTTCTACCGTTACCAGCTCTTGAATATCAGCATATTCATCAATAATAATACCTACTTTTTCATTATTACGTTGAAATTTTATTAGCTGTGTATTTAATGGCGTACTCTCTGGAATAAAATAAATTTTATCCGCAGCTCTGATTAGATTTTGCTTGTTAAATTCTTTCTTTTCGACCATTATTCGATAGGCTTCACGAACACGTAGCATGCCGATAATATCATCAAGGGTATCTCGGTAAAGAACAATTCGACCGTCTGGTGAATGAGTTAATTGGCGGATAATCGATTTCCATTCGGTATTAACGTCGATCCCAACGATTTCATTACGGGGAACCATAATGTCGCCTACAGTAACTTTTTCTAAATCTAAGATTGATATCAACATATCCTGATTACGGCGAGAAAGTTTACTTTTGGATTCATTAACAATCGTACGCAATTCATCTTTGCTAATCCCATCGCTGTTAATAATGGGTGATTTAATACCAAAGAAACGCATGAACATAAGGGTGATGGTGTTAAATAACCAAACAATGGGTACAATTTCTGTAGCGGTTTAAGCGGAAGACTGCTAGGAAAAGCCACTTTTTCTGGATAGAGTAGAGTGCCGCCATTGTCTTTGGTAGCACTTCAGCAAAAACCAGGATCACAAAAGTTAAGATACCAGTAGCGATGGCAACACCGACATCACCATAAAGTCTCCTACCAACAATGGTTGCTAACGATGAGGCCAATATATTAATTACATTATTACCAATCAAAATAAGACTGATTAGGCGATCTGGTTGTTTTAATAGTGATTCAACGCGACGAGCAGCTTGATGGCCATGTTTGGCTAAATGGCGTAATCGATATCGATTAAGGGTCATCATTCCTGTTTCTGAGGCAGAAAAATAGGCTGATAAGATAATCATGACAATAAGTATGATGATTAAAGTACTTGTTGAGATCTACTCCAAGGTAAAATTCCTATGTTGTTCATTAGTTAATCATAAAATAGTCTAAAAAATTAAATGACGATTACATGCTGTAGTAATCGATTACCAAAAAAAGCCAATGTTAAAATAAATGCGCCAATCAGATTAAAAACAATCACCCTTCTACCGCACCATCCGTGATGAAAGTGACCCCATAACAAAATAATGTAAATAACCCAAGCACAAATAGATAAAATAGCTTTATGGATGTTTTCTTTATTAAAAATATTATCCATAAACATCATTCCTGTCCCGAGGGTGAGTGTCAGTAAAATAACACCAACTTGTATAATGTGGAACATTTTGCGTTCAATAACCATTAATAGTGGCATATCAGGTGTAAATATTAATTTTATTTTTTAATTGATAGTCTAATAAAGCTAACTGTAGGGCATATAAAGCGGCAATTATCAGGGTTGCATAGCCTAATAATGTTAGCCCGATATGAATAAAAGTCGCCACACTTGCTTCTAAGTGGGTAATAAACTCACCGTGCATAATGGTTGCTAATAGTAAGTTGATAATAGACAAACTATAAACGATTGGTAGTAGAAACCAAACGCGGCTGTTAAAGGCAACAATGGTCATAATAATACTGATTAACAAACTGACGATAGAGCCTAAGTTTAATAAAGTTAAATTCTGACCTCCGCTAACAAAGATCAATGTTTTTAATGCGATACCATGACTTACTAGAGCAATAATCGCTGATATGAGTGTCAGCCTGGCATAAAGTTTTTGTTTACCAGCTAAAGCTGGCATGATGAGTATCACACTCAAAAAATAGGTACTAATGGTGATAATAGCGAATACTGGCATAATATTTTATTTGTTAGCTAATTTATTAAATGTGAGTTAGTTAGTATAGCGTTTGCCAGCATTGTCTCCAACAGTTGTTCATTATTCTTATGAAACTCGATGCAGAGATTGAATTATCATCGTGTTATAATAAAAATTAACTGACAGCAGATCCCTTTAACAGAATTGAGTTAAGTACATGTTTGATAATTTAACTGACAGACTTTCGCGTACATTGCGCAATATTAGTGGCCGTGGAAGATTGACTGATGGTAATATTAAAGAAACTTTACGTGAAGTTCGCATGGCATTATTAGAAGCTGATGTTGCTTTGCCAGTCGTACGCGAATTTATTCAATCGGTAAAAGAAAGTGCAGTAGGTCAAGATGTCAATAAAAGCCTAACACCGGGCCAAGAATTCGTTAAAATTGTGCAAAATGAGCTCATTAAAGCGATGGGCGAGGAGAACAGTGCTTTAAATTTAGCCGTACAACCTCCCGCAGTTATTCTTATGGCTGGCTTGCAAGGTGCGGGTAAAACTACCACTGTGGCTAAATTAGGCAAATTATTAAAAGAAAAACAGAAGAAAAAAGTTTTAGTGGTTTCTGCTGATATTTATCGTCCTGCGGCTATAAAGCAATTAGAAACACTCACTCAAACAGTAGGGATTGATTTTTTTCCATCAACTGCCAGCGAGAAACCCGTTGAAATTGCGACTAATGCGCTACAACATGCAAAATTAAAATTTTACGATGTGCTAATCATCGATACCGCTGGCCGTCTGCATGTTGATGAAGTCATGATGGAAGAAATTCAGGCAATCCATAGTACTATTAATCCAATTGAAACCTTATTTATCGTTGATGCGATGACCGGGCAAGATGCCGCTAACACTGCTAAGTCTTTTAATGAAACGTTACCATTGACCGGTATTATATTAACGAAAATTGATGGTGATGCTCGTGGTGGTGCCGCATTATCAATCCGCCATATTACGGGTAAACCGATTAAATTTTCGGGTATAGGCGAGAAAATTGATGGCTTAGAGCCTTTTTATCCTGACAGGATTGCCTCTCGTATCCTTGGTATGGGAGATGTCTTATCACTGATTGAAGAGATAGAAAGCAAAGTTGACCGTGAAAAGGCCGAGAAGCTTGCTAATAAACTTAAAAAAGGGAATAGTTTTGATTTAAATGATTTTCTTGAGCAGCTTAAACAGATGCGAAATATGGGCGGTATAGCGAGTATGTTAAGTAAAATGCCAGGCATATCCCAAGTTCCTGATGCGGTTAAGTCACAAATGGATGATAAAGTGTTAGTTAGAATGGAAGCGATTATTAGCTCGATGACCACTAAAGAACGACAAAAACCAGAGATTATTAAGGGATCACGCAAGCGGCGGATTGCAGCCGGTTCTGGCACACAGGTACAGGATGTTAACCGACTACTTAAACAGTTTGATGATATGCACCGCATGATGAAGAAAATGAAAAAAGGCGGGTTAGCTAAGATGATGCGTGGGATGAAAGGGATGATGCCACCGGGTTTCCCTGGCGATTAACAACCAGGCATTAAATAAACGATTCGTACTTTTGATCGCTTTTTATCTTAAAAAGAGTAAAATATTGGGGCTTTTATATACAACCAGACTCTATTCCTCGATAGGGGCTCTGGTTGTTTTGTTAACTAATGAGGATGTTATGGTAACAATTCGTTTAGCTCGTGGTGGTGCAAAGAGGCGTCCGTTTTATCAAATCGTTGTCACAGATAGCCGTAATGCACGTGATGGTCGCTTTATTGAGCGTATAGGCTTTTTTAACCCTATCGCATCAGGTAATGCGGAAGAGTTGCGTCTAGATTTAGATCGTGTTGAACATTGGGTTGGTTTGGGTGCATCAGTTTCTGATCGTGTTTCGGCGTTGATCAAGCAAGCAAAAAAAGCAGCTTAATTTACTACGGTGGTGGTGAGCAAAGAGGTTTGCCTTAAGATCCCTGTTAATCCTATTGTGTTAGGAAAATTAGGCTCTGCGCATGGCATTCGTGGTTGGCTCAGAGTTTTTTCATCCACCGAATATGCCGAAGATATTTTTGAGTATCAGCCTTGGTTTATTCAACGTTCAGTTCAGTGGCAACGACTGGAATTAGAAGGTTGGAAACATCATAACCAAGATATTATCATCAAAATAAAGCATATTGATGATAGAAGTTCTGCTAATTCAATGGTTAATTGCGAAATTATCGTCGATTCAGCACAACTACCTATACTTGAAGGTAATGAGTATTATTGGAAGGATCTGATTGGTTGCCAGGTCATAACTACTAAAGGTTATAGTTTAGGCTATGTTCAGGATTTAATGGAAACAGGCTCAAATGATGTACTGGTAATTAAGGCAAATCTGAAAGATGCATTCGGTATTAAAGAACGGCTAATACCGTTTCTTGATGAACAGGTGATCAAAAACGTTGATCTTACTACTAAGACAATTGAAGTAGATTGGGATCCTGGATTTTAAACGTCGATTGAAGGTTTTATGAGTGGAACGCAAGATGATGTGGATTGGGATTATTAGCCTGTTTCCAGAAATGTTTCGCACAATAACAGAGTATGGAGTGATAGGTCGTGCAGTAAAAAATGGCCTATTGAATATACAGTGTTGGGATCCGCGAGATTATACTCACGACAGGCACCGCACTGTAGATGATCACCCTTATGGCGGTGGTCCAGGTATGTTGATGATGGTAAAACCTCTTAGAGATGCCATTCATGCAGCAAAATCTGAGATCGGTGAAGATGCTAAAGTAATTTATCTTTCACCGCAGGGACGCAAACTTAATCAGCAAGGTGTTTGCCAATTGACGGCAAATAAAAAGCTTATTTTAGTTTGTGGTCGATATGAAGGTATTGATGAACGGATCATTGAAACCGAAATTGATGAAGAATGGTCAGTTGGTGATTATATTCTTAGTGGAGGAGAATTACCAGCAATGGTAATGATCGATTCAATTTCCCGGTTTATTCCTGGTGTATTAGGGCATCATGCATCAGCGGAAGAAGATTCTTTCATGACTGGGTTACTTGATTGTCCTCACTATACCCGTCCTGAGGTGTTAGAAGGCATGGAAGTTCCGAGTGTCTTATTGTCTGGCAACCATGCTGAAATAGAGCGTTGGAGAAGAAAACAGTCACTAGGCCGAACTTGGCTTAGAAGACCTGAACTTCTAACAAGCCTAGCTCTGACTGACGAGCAGAGAATGTTGTTGGCAGAATTCCAACAGGAATATGAAGAACAGCAACGTATTAATTGAGAATTGTATCAAACTGTCTTGTATATATCAGTTTACCTAGGGTAAGAGAGTAATTATGAGCAACATTATTAAACAGCTTGAAGAAGAGCAAATGAAGCAAAATATCCCTTCATTCCGTCCAGGAGATACCGTAGAAGTTAAGGTATGGGTGGTTGAAGGTTCTAAAAGACGTTTGCAGGCATTTGAGGGCGTGGTTATCGCTATTCGTAACCGCGGGTTGCATTCAGCATTTACTGTTCGTAAAATTTCTAATGATGAGGGTGTTGAGCGTGTATTCCAGACACATTCACCAGTTATCGACAGTATCACAGTTAAACGTTGCGGTGCTGTTCGCAGAGCTAAATTGTACTACCTGCGAGAGCGTTCTGGTAAAGCAGCTCGTATTAAACAGCGCTTGAACACTAAATAATTCGCTTTTCGCTTCATCCTGCAAATCTTAAAAGCTCGCAATTTTTGCGAGCTTTTTTATTACCTATTTTCAGCTTATTGCATTATTCGTTGTTATTTTTATTAAATCTTTTGTGTAATTTTTTATAAACGGGAAAATATTTCTCTTTATTTTAGGCGTAAATTTTTTTTATTTTCATTTGATTACATGATGTGGATGTAGCGCTTGAATATGCTCATCGCTTAAAGCAGTTAGCAATCGAACTGAGTGATAGTTTATATATTGTCTGCGGGTTTATTTTGAAAAACCACGCACCACTACGGGCTGGAAAGGTCTGATTAGCGATCTGATGATGGATGGTTCTTTTGATATGGAAAAAGGACTACATATCGCACGTAAACTACTATTATCGCTTGTCAATATGGGATTGCCATTAGCGACAGAAGCACTTGATCCAAATAGTCCATAATATTTAGGTGATTTATTTAGTTGATCCGCTATAGGTGCTAGACAACTGAATCGCAAACACATCGTGAAATGGCTTCAGGACTCTCAATGCCGGTTGGTTTTAAAAATGGTACTGATGGTAATTTAGTTACAGCAATTAATGCAATTAAAGCTGCAGTAATGCCACATCGGTTTATGGGTATTAATCAATTAGGTCAGGTTTGTTTATTACAAACGCAAGGTAACCCTGATGGTCATATCATTTTAAGGGGGGGGGGAGAAAAGCCAAATTATAGTGCGCAAGATATTGCAAATTGTGAAATACAGATGCGCAATGCTAATTTATAACCCTCTTTAATGATTGATTGTAGCCATGGTAATTCCCAAAAAGATTTTCGCCGTCAACCGCAGGTTGTTGAATCTATTATTGAACAAATTACAAATGGTAATCGGTCAATTACCGGTATGATGCTGGAAAGCCGTATTAATGAAGGAATTCAATTTTCAGAGCAATTACGTTCTAAAATGAAATATGGTGTTTCTGTCACTGATGCTTGTATTAGTTGGGAAACAACAGAGGCAGTATTAAGAAAATTACATATTAAAATTCGTTCAGTACTTAAAGAGTGTATTAAGACCCTAGAAAAAGCAAGTTAATTCAAGGTAAATTGATGTCAGCAGAATTATTACAATTACGTCAACAAATTGATGAAATCGATAAATCATTACTAGCTTTATTAGCAAAAAGAATGCAATTAGTGACGGCAGTTGGTGAAGTAAAAAGCCAAAACAAGGGTTACCTATCTATGTGCCAGAGCTTGAGGCTTCAATCTTGGAGGCGCGTCGCAAAGAAGCGGAAAAAATAGGTATTGCCCCTGATCTGATTGAAGATATCTTACGTCGCATTATGCGAGAATCTTACCTACATGAAAATAATCAAGGATTTAAAAAATTAAATGCTGATTTAGGACC
Source organism: Arsenophonus endosymbiont of Aleurodicus floccissimus (assembly GCF_900343025.1). GTDB lineage: Bacteria > Pseudomonadota > Gammaproteobacteria > Enterobacterales > Enterobacteriaceae > Arsenophonus. The sequence continues at coordinate 248,382 of NZ_OUND01000005.1, forward strand.
GATTATCATTGTAGGTGGCCAAGGTCGGATGGGAAAATTATTTAGTCGTTTATTTAGACTTTCGGGCTATGAAGTTTATAGTTTGAGCGAACAAGATTGGCATAGAGCTGATGAATTATTGGCTAATCCGGCGGTAGTAATGATTAGTGTTCTCATCCACTCAACGCTAGAAGTTATCCATAGATTGCCGAAATTGTCTGAAGATACTTTATTGATGGATATCTTTTCTATTAAGCAGCAACCGCTTGAAGCTATGTTATCAGCGCATAATGGGCCTGTTGTTAGCTTACATCTCATGTTTGGCTCAGATGTAAATAGTATTGCTAAACATGTTATTATTTATTGTGAAGGGAGAAATTCACAAGCATACCAATGGTTATTAGAACAATTGACTGTTTGGGGAGCGAGATTACATAAAATTAATGCTGTAGAACATGATAAATGTATGGGATTTATCCAGACACTTCGTCATTTTTCTACTTTTGCTTATGGACAATATTTATCAGAACAAAAAGTCGATCTGCAACAATTGTTAACCCTTTCATCGCCTATTTATCGATTAGAGTTAGCACAATGGTTGGACGTCTGTTTGCTCAGGATCCACAGCTTTATGCAGATATTATTATGGCATCCAATCAAGAGATTGATTTAATTGCTAAATATTACCAAAGCTTTGGTCATTCTGTTGCATTGCTTAAAGAGAAAGATAAGGAAGAGTTTATTTCTCAATTTGATAGAATTAGCTAATGGTTTGGTCAAGATGCTAAACGATTCATGCAAGAAAGTAATACCTTATTACAACAAGCTAATGATATTAGCTGTTAATTTATTGTTACTAATACTTTTTTAAAAACCGGTTATACAACCGGTTTTTTAGTTAGCAACATCGGTAGATGCTAAATTATCAGCTGGATAGCAGCCTAAAATTTTTATTGAGCGTGTCATTGCAGTTAACTTTTCTAAAGCATGTTGCATATCTAATGAGCGTAAGTTTGCCTGTACATCAATATAAAACATTTCTTCCCATGGTTTGTTATCGCTAGGGCGAGATTCTAATTTACTCATAACAATATTATGTTCTTTCAGTACTAATAATGCATCGACTAAAGCACCGGCATGTTGGCTGGTCGCGATCAACAATGTAGTTTTAGCGGGAATTTGCTCTGATACTTGTACCGCATCACGTGCGATAACAATAAAACAGGTCATATTATTCGATTGATTGGCTATATTATGTTCTAAAATGGTCAAGCCATATAACGCGCCGCCAATTTCACTACCCAATGCGGCCACTTTAGCTGAATTAATTTTAGCCACTTTCTGCATGGCACTGGAACTACTATCGCAATATTCAATTTTCCAATTAGGGTATTGTTGTAGAAATTGATTACATTGTTGAAATGGTTGTGGATAGCTATATACCGTCTCAATATTTTCTAATGGTACTTTAGTTATTGCTAGTAGGCAGTGATTAATAGGTAAACGCATTTCGCCTACGATTGAAAGTAGAGTGGTTTGTAGTAAATCATATACATCATTAATTGCACCTGAACTCGAATTTTCTATAGGTAAAATGCCGTAATCAGCTTGCTTTGTCTCGACTAGAGCAAAGATATCTTCGAATTTATCACAACTACATTCCATTGATTGGCTAAAATGGCGGGCTGAATATTGACGTGCTGCAAGATGAGAATAGGATCCATTAGAGCCTAAAAAAGCAATTCGGCCAGAATTATTTGGTACTGGATTTAAGTATTGCTGAAAAACAGCCTGCTGCGTTAACACGAAATTTTGATTGATAGTTTGAAAAAGGCGCGTGATATAAAAGCTATCTAGACCTTGTTTTTTCCATTCGGCGGTTAATCTATTTAGCAATTGCTGTTCATCATTTGTCTCATTAATAGGCTGATTTATTTTTAATTTAGCGTCAGCGATATTAGTTGCTAAATGATGTCTTTCCGCCAGTAAATTTAATAACAAACTATCAAGTTCATCTATTTTTTTCTGCATATTTAATAGATTAGATTTATTATCCATAATAATTTTCTCTGGTTGTATTTTTTTATTTTTGGGCGATGAATGATAATAAAAAAACGCCTTTATGATAATTATCAAGAAGCCAACAAAAACTCAGTGAGTATAATGATTAAGCTTAATTATTAATCCTGTTTTCCATCAGTATGAATTATGAAGCTTATTTTTATGTTAGGCAAAACAAATAACATAATAAAAAACGCACTATTAAAAGTGCGCTTAGAGAAAAATAAAATAGCGAAATTATTATTACAAGGCGGCAAGATCTATCTCTTTTGCGGCTGGATAAGCACGTCTGGCCTCATTTTTATGTTGACGCTTATTAAGTTGTTTCTCAAGTTTAGTTATTAATTCATTGGTTGCAATATAAAAATTACTATGTTTTTGCGCTTGCAAATAATTTTCTATTAGGTGTGTGAATATTGGCGTCGACAATAAACTCTTGAGGCTCTTTTGACAGCACAATGTAAGGATTAATTAAAGAAACTCGCCATTTGCTAAGTTTATTCAAACGTTCTTCAATGTGGTGACGTATAGCAGGTGTAATTTCTATGCATTTGCTTGTTATACTAACTATCATATCGCTACCTCACTTGTCATTGAGTTATGAATGTTTTCAAAATAGCGATAATTAATAGAAAAAAAAGTGATCTTGATCGGTTTTATTTGGTCTCTAGTTAAAGTAATCATGAGATTGTGATGCATTATCAAAAAAAGATGCTTGCTACTTGCATAAGATACTGTTTTTTTTGCATTATTACTTGATTGAGCTATTTTTATCGGTTTAAAAAGTTAGTGTCTGGCTAAAACTCTTTTTACTATTAAAGTTAAAAACAGCAAAATAGCTTTGCTGTTTTTAATCAATAGCTTCTAACGATTATTTCGCCTCTAGGCAGGGTTAGCTGCGATTAATTCTGCAACCTTATTTTTTTCCTGTGTTAAACCTAATTTATTATAGGCTATTTCCATGTATTTTAATGCATTGCGTGTTGACTGGGTATCGGGATAATTTTTTAGCATCTGTTCAGTGCGATTAATAACAGCAACATAAGCACCACGTTTATTATAATATTTAATAATAGTCAGTTCATATTTTGCTAAACGCTCTTTTAGGAAGGCTAAACGTTTGCTAGCATCTGTTGCATACAGACTATTTGGGTAAAAACGAACCAATTGGCTAAAGTCTCTAAAGGCTACAATTGCATGTTGAGGATCGCGATCTGAGCGATCAATACCAAAAAAATCTTGTAGGGCACTATCGTCTAACGCTTGTGCTGTAAGGCCGCGCATATACAAAACATAGTCAATATTGGGATGTGTTGGATTCAGGCGAATAAATCGGTCAATGGTTGCTATCGCTAATGGCAGCTCCGCTGATTTATAGTAGACATAAATCATATCCAGTTGAGCCTGTTGGGCATAAGGGCCAAATGGATAACGATTATCAAGGGTTTCTAATAATTTAATTGCCCCTTTATAATTACCGTTTTGTAGTTTCTCTTGACTGCTGGTATAGATATCAGTGGGAGAGCTTTCTGGTACAGTATCCTTATTGCTGGAGCATCCGGTAATAAGTAAACTCAATGTGGCTGCTGCCAGCAGATATTTTATACTTCTAATCACGTGGTTATTTCCTCTGAATGTTTTTGGGGCGATCTCCATAAAGCCCCTAACGGAATATGAGTTACAATAGCACATATTTTAATTAAAACGGCACTGCCGTCAAAATGTAAACTTTACTGTAGATAATTTTATGGCTCAACAATTACAACTCCAGACGCAAATTCTAGAATCGCAACTTGGCCAACGTTTAGACCAAGCATTAGCTGAATTATTTCCTGATTATTCTCGCTCACGAATAAAAGAGTGGATTTTAGATAATAGAGTGCAGGTAAATGGTAAAATTATAAATAGGCCGAAAGAAAAAGTATTTGGTAGCGAACAAATTGCCATTGATGTACTTATTGAAGAAGATATGTGCTGGCAGCCACAAAATATTCTATTAAATATTGTTTATGAAGATGACGAAATAATTGTCATTAATAAACCTCGTGATTTAGTGGTTCATCCTGGTGCAGGGAATCCTGATGGAACGGTACTAAATGCACTTTTATATCGCTATCCTGAGATTATTAATGTTCCACGAGCGGGGATCGTTCATCGGCTTGATAAAGATACTACCGGGTTAATGGTTATTGCAAAAACGATTCCTGCCCAGACTCATCTGGTTGAAGCTTTACAGCTAAGAGAGATTACGCGTGAATATGAAGCGGTAGTAAATGGTCGTATGACTGCTGGTGGAACGGTAGATGAACCTATTGCTCGTCACCCAACTAAGCGAACACATATGGCCATTCACCCGCTGGGCAAACCCGCTATTACCCATTATCGAGTAATGGAGCATTTTCGCGCTCATACCAGGCTTAGATTGCGGTTAGAATCGGGTAGAACGCATCAAATTCGTGTTCACATGGCGCATATTGATCATCCTTTAGTTGGCGACCCGGTATATGGTGGCCGTCCACGCCCATTAAAAGGTGTTTCGGAAGAGTTTCGTCAAGTTATGAACAATTTTGATCGTCAGGCACTCCATGCCACGATGTTACGTTTATATCACCCTCGTACAGGTATTGAAATGGAGCGGCACGCAGATATTCCTGCAGATATGGTTATACTAATTAATATACTCAAAGCAGATGCAATGATGCACAAAGATGAGATGGATTGGTAAATGGATAGCTTAATATATCCGGACTGGCCGCAACCTAAAACAGTCATGGCTTGTAGTACAACCCCTATTGGTGGCGATAGTTTGCCACCTTATGACAGTTTCAATCTAGGGTTACATGTCGGAGATCAAACGAGATTAATGGAACAGAATCGCAGTAGCTTAATGAAAATTGCCCAACTACCAATACAGCCTTCCTGGCTTAATCAGGTACATGTCACGCATATTATCGATTTGGCTAACGAAAACAGTGGTAATCGGCAAGCGGATGCTGCATATAGTAGCTAGCCGAGGACAGGTATGTGTCGTGATGACAGCAGACCGGTTGCCTGTTTTACTCTGTAACGAGCAAGGCACGAAAATTGCTGCCCGTACATGCTGGCTGGCGCTGTTTGTGTGATGGGATCCTGGAAAAGGCAATAAAACAATTTAAATCACCGGGTTCCTCTATTATGGCCTGGTTGGGACCGGCAATTAGGGCGGAAAAATTTGAAGTAGACGGTGAAGTCAGGGATGCTTTTATTGAACATGATGCAGAATTAGTGCAAAGTTTTAAAGCTTATAATAATGGTAAATATCTCGCTGATCTCTACTTGCTAGCGAGTTTGAAATTAAACGCAGTGGGTGTCAAAAATATTTATGGTGGAACCTATTGTACGGTTAGTGAGCTAACGTGTTTTCCCCCTTATCGGCGTGATGACGTAACAGGACGAATCGCATCATTGATCTGATTAAAATAATCTTTAATCAGATTAATTACTATTTTTTATATTAATAGCTGATTTTTATCGTAAATAACTTGAATAATATGAAATAAAACCTCATTTAATCTGCATAAATGATTGCAATTGTATTTTGGAGGTATTATGGGTTTGGATCGGCTTACCAACAAATTTCAACAAGCACTAGCTGATGCTCAATCTTTAGTAATTCGACAAGATAATCAATTTATTGAACCAGTACATTTACTGGTTGCCTTGTTAGATCAAGAAGGCGGTACATTACGTCCTTTATTGACATCGATAGGGGTTAATATCAGTCAGCTTAGTAACAAATTAAACGATATTCTCAATACTTTACCGCAAGTGCATGGCACTGCTGGTGATATCCAGCCATCAAACGATCTTATTCGGCACTTAAATTTGTGTGATAAGCTGGCGCAACAGCGAGGTGATACGTTTATATCCTCAGAGCTATTTCTCCTGGCAATTTTTGATGCCAAAACCTCCCTGGTAGATACGCTTAAAACGATGGGAGCGAATAAAGCAAATATAGAAAAGGCGATAGAACAAATGCGTGGTGGTGATAATGTTAATGACCAAGGTGCTGAAGAGCAGCGTCAAGCACTTAAAAAATACACAATTGATTTAACTGAAAGAGCTGAACAAGGCAAACTCGATCCTGTTATTGGACGTGATGAAGAGATCCGCCGAACGATACAAGTTCTCCAGCGCCGAACAAAAAATAATCCGGTTTTAATTGGTGAACCAGGGGTAGGTAAAACCGCGATTGCTGAAGGTCTTGCTCAAAGAATTGTTAATGGTGAAGTACCCGAAGGGCTGAAAAATAAACGCGTTCTCTCTTTAGATATGGGTGCTTTGCTGGCTGGCGCAAAATATCGAGGCGAATTTGAAGAGCGCTTAAAGGCTGTATTAAATGATCTGGCCAAACAAGAAGGAAGTGTGATTCTGTTTATCGATGAATTACATACTATGGTTGGTGCAGGTAAAGCTGAAGGAGCAATGGATGCTGGTAATATGTTAAAACCAGCACTAGCGCGAGGAGAATTGCATTGTGTAGGTGCTACCACACTTGATGAATATCGTCAGTATATTGAAAAAGATGCAGCATTAGAGCGTCGTTTCCAGAAAGTTTATGTGGCTGAACCTACCGTTGAGGACACTATTGCAATATTAAGGGGACTGAAAGAACGTTATGAACTGCATCATCATGTACAGATAACTGACCCTGCCATTGTTGCTGCTGCCAGTTTATCAAATCGCTATATTTCTGATCGTATGCTACCTGATAAAGCAATAGATTTAATTGATGAAGCAGGCGCTAGCTTACGGATGCAGATGGATTCTAAACCGGAAGCGCTTGATCGTTTAGAATGTCGAGTTATTCAATTAAAGCTTGAACAACAAGCTCTAAAAAAGGAATCTGATGACGCCAGTAAAAAGCGGCTTAAAATGTTAGAGGAAGAACTAACGGAAAAAGAACGGGAATATTCAGAGTTAGAAGAAGAGTGGAAAGCGGAAAAAGCAGAGCTTACCGGTACACAGCATATAAAAGCGGAATTGGAAAACGCACGCATAAGTGTGGAGCAGGCTCGGCGTAGTGGGGATTTAGCTAAAATGTCAGAATTGCAATATGGTAAAATTCCTGCATTAGAAAAACAACTTGAAGCTGCCACTAAAGCGGAAAGTCACACCATGAAGTTATTGCGCAATAAAGTAACTGATGCAGAGATTGCAGAAATATTAGCGCGCTGGACAGGCATTCCCGTTTCAAGAATGTTAGAAAGTGAACGTGAAAAGTTACTCCATATGGAACAGGATCTGCATAAGCGTGTTATTGGTCAGAATGAAGCTGTTGATGCGGTATCTGATGCTATTCGGCGTAGTCGTGCTGGTTTATCAGATCCAAATCGGCCTATTGGCTCATTTTTATTTTTAGGTCCTACGGGTGTTGGTAAAACCGAGCTATGTAAAGCACTGGCAAATTTTTTATTTGATATTGACGATGCAATGGTACGTATTGATATGTCAGAATTTATGGAAAAACATACAGTCTCCAGGCTAGTTGGTGCACCTCCAGGTTATGTAGGATATGAGGAAGGCGGTTATTTAACCGAAGCAATCCGACGCCGCCCTTATTCTGTTATTTTGCTTGATGAAATTGAAAAAGCGCATCCAGATGTTTTCAATATTTTATTGCAAGTTCTGGATGATGGACGTTTGACCGATGGGCAAGGAAGAACGGTCGATTTTCGTAATACGATTGTCATTATGACATCAAACTTAGGTTCGGATTTGATCCAAGAGCGTTTTAGTAGCTTAGGTTATGACGAAATGAAAGAGCTCGTCATGGAAGTTGTCAGCTGTAGTTTCCGACCCGAATTTATTAACCGTATTGATGAAGTAGTAGTATTCCATCCACTCGATAAAGAGCAAATTACAGAAATTGCGCATATCCAACTATCGCGTTTATATAAGCGAATGGAAGAGCAAGGCTATAAAGTAAAAATCACGCCAGCGGCGTTAGAAAAATTAGGCGAAGCGGGATTTGATCCGGTATTTGGCGCACGCCCTTTGAAACGAGCGATCCAACAAGAGATAGAAAATCCATTGGCTGAACAGATGTTATCAGGCAAATTAGTGCCGGGCAAACAAGTCACTTTAGATATTAAAAAAGGTGTTATTGTTGCTAAGCAATAAATAAAATTAAATTGTTAATCTTATTTGAAGAGGTAATATTTGCCTCTTCAATAGTATTATAAGAACGCAATCGCCTTGATTAAAGATCATTATTAGCAACTAGCATAGATATTATCAATTCAAAGTTAGAGCAATAAATGAGCACTTAAACAGAAAAAATGTAAATAATAGTTGTTAGTTTCAGAAAAGCCCCTATAATGCTGACCCGTTAACCCAATCCTTACTCATCAATTGATGAATAAAAGCGTAAAGGAAAATTAAGGTGAAAAGCGTAATATACGCCACCTCGTTGCCCAGGTCGCACGCTCTTTAACAATTAATTAGACAATCTGTGTGGGCACTCGCAAGACATCATCAAAAAATATTTGATTTTAAAGTCTTGAAGAGTGACAAAATAGTTAATTCATATATGAACTAATATGCAGTAACGTTATTTTGGTCGGCAGCGGCGAAGGTAGTCAAACATCGGCAAAGCGAGTTGAACAAAAGGGCGTTACGATCAGTAAAACATTCTTTGAGCATCAAGCTTTTAATTGAAGAGTTTGATCATGGCTCAGATTGAACGCTGGCGGCAGAGGCCTAACACATGCAAGTCAAGCGGCGGACAAATAAGTAAGATACAAAAATCTGGCCGAAGGCGGGGGGGATAACCACTGGAAACGGTGGCTAATACCGCATAATCTCTAAGGAGCAAAGTGGGGGACCGTAATAACCTCATACCTTTAGATGAACCCATATAAGATTAACTAATAGGTGGGGTAAGGGCTTACCTAGGCGAAGATGATCAGCCACATTGTGACTGAGACACGGCCCAGACTCCTACGGGAAGGAAACAGCAGTGGGGAATATTGCCCAATGGGCGCAAGCCTGATGCAGCCATGCCGCGTGTATAAAGAAGGTCTTCGGGTTGTAAAGTACTTTTACTTTAAAGTACTTTCAGTTGTGAGGTTAGCAATTGACGTTGAAGCACCGGCTAACTCCGTGCCAGCAAAGGGTGAAAGCGTTAATTGGAATTACTGGGCGTAAAGAGCACGCAGGCGGTTAATTAAGTTGGATGTGAAATCCCCGACTTAACTTGGGAATGGCATTCAAGACTGGTTAGCTAAAGTCTTGTATAGGGGGTAGAATCCCATGTGTAGCGGTAAAATGCGTAGAGATGTGGAAGAAATACCGGTGGCGAAGGGCGGCCCCCTAGACAAAGACTGACGCTCATATGCGGAAGCGTGGGGAGCAAACAGGATTAGATACCCTGGTAGTCCACGCTGTAAACGATGTCGATTTGGAGGTTGTGGTCATGAGCTGTGGCCTGCGGAGCTAACGTGTTAAATCGACTGCCTGAGGAGTACGGCCGCATTAACGGGAGCCCCCGCACAAGCGGTGGAGCATGTGGTTTAATTCGATGCAACGCGAAGAACCTTACCTACTCTTGACATCCAGCGAATCCTTTAGAGATAGAGAAGTGCCTTCGAAA
>NZ_OUND01000007.1 GCF_900343025.1 Arsenophonus endosymbiont of Aleurodicus floccissimus
CTGATGGGTTGCGCCCATGCCAACGGTGGTATTGCCAATTAAATAACACCACCATTAACAAACACGATTCGCTTTTAAGCCCCCAAGTTCGGTGACCACAAAGCGCATATCAGACTTTAAGGTTGGATCACTGCTGTTAAAGTATTTGCCGTATATTCCTTTGGTAGTATATTTATTCAACAATACCAGAATTTCATCAATGCGACCGGTGATACGGCTAGCGGCCTTAATTTTACCGCGATGTTTTTTTAGATAATTAATGACATCATCAATGCGCATATCTTGTTTTTTGTCAGGCCAGGATTCGGTGATAGCGTCCAGTATCAACGATTCATGCACTTCATCCATCAATCCATTTGGGACTGGCCAGAATGCACAACTGGTCACGAATGCGCTCAGCGCTCAAGGTGATATCGGTGATATTGGTAAACGGATTAAAGCGCAAGGTTTCCCCGTTAATGTAAGTGCCACCGACACTCTGGCAAAAGGTTTTGTAACTATCGCCTATATCAAAGATGGACAAATACCCGTCACTGTCTAGCACCTGTCTGGCAATCGTTTGTGCCAGCACCGATTTCCCCGCCCCTGCGGTACCGGATGCAAACCAGTTGAAATTAGTATTTGGCAAACTGCCATCAAAAATATCCAGAAACGCCAGTTGATGGCGGTAACTCGGGAACACAATCCCTACCTGACTGAGTTTGTTATCGGCGATAATTGGCATGAGATTGACCGCCTGAAAAGATTCCGCCCGCTGAATCACACCGATTTTTTAAAAGTCTTTCCAGAGCTTCGAGTTATCGCCTACCGCAAAGGGCAGGTGACCCAAGAAGTTCCGCATCTGCATTAAATCTGCTCTCACCATATTAAGCCCCTACATGGCAAACACTTTTTTGGTGCGCTCAGCTTCTTTAGCCACTTCTTCATCATCACAACAAAAGAGGGTGACGCCGAAGTAATAACCGGACAATGACGTCGCGGTGAACAGCAAGCCTTCGCGCAAGTGTTTCCATTCCGCGTGCTGGCGTTTGGTTGATGCGATATATTTGGCGTAAGAGGAGGCGACTTTACGTTCTAAATCCAGAAACTGCTTATTGGCGTCAGCCTGACTACGCGACTGGTCTTCGGTTTGAATAATAAAGCTCATCACAAATGGGCAACGGATGCCGTTTTACGGATTGAGTAAATTAGAAATGATGTTGCCTTTTTGCCAGAGATAGTGCTCTCTGGGATTACTGTCGAGATTAAAATGAATGGCACGGGTGGAAAACGGTTTGTCTTCTTCATTTCGGCCAGTGATTTCCACATACCCAGACTTAAACCAGTAGCGGGTGTTGTTCTGCACAATCTGCTGATTAATGTCTTTGTCTTCTATCCACTCTGATGAATACGGTTTTAATCTTTCCGTATCCTGGTTAATCATTTTCCGCATCATCTGCAAAAAAAAACGGGTGATTGACGCATTGTCAGCGTGGATATCGGACGCATTGAGCGCACTTAATAGATTACGCCGAATTTCACGCACTTTAATGATTTCACTTTCAGTGACTCGCTTGCATGGCTGGCAGAAGGCAAAATACAGATGATAATCTCTCAGCGTCAACGGCAGATTTTGCGGATTAGCAAACTGATTACGCGCAGCATCCAGATAAAAACCCTGCGTAATTTGATTGCATTCATCGGCACGATTGCCTTGCCAGCTAAAATCACGCAATCCGGTGGTTAATTTCTCATACACCGTTTGACTGGACAGCAAAATCACCTGCAGCAGAATATCGCGCGGTAAATTGTTCTTAACCAGTTCTTCTAATGATTCGACCAGCTTTTCATTTTCGCCTATTAAGGGCTGCGCTTCCAGTAAAAATCCCTGTGAGTGCTGGTGAATGAAAAGTTGATGGTCGCTGTCATAATCCCGATAGGGTAATAAGTCGTGTAAATGCGGATAATCCATCGACTCGAGCTTTTTCATCGTTTCACGGGTGGTGTCTTTTTCTATTAAAGCATTGGCCACCAGTTCAATGATTTTCAGTGGATTGACGTGTTTTAGCATCACACCTTCTCCACATTTGCCCAGCTAGCCGGTGTCGTCAGGAAATAAACCACTTCACCGGCATGGACGACCTCATCCGGTGACACATAAGGTGCAATCCAGGCGCGCGTAATGCGCTCCACTTGCCGTGATGGCGCACTGATTTCACCCCAGACAAAGGGCTTGCAAGACACGCCATATTGGAAGGCGTAGTTGATTGATTCGTTAACCAGCGTAAGACAGATTTTTAGCCGGTAATGGTAATGGGTTGTTTCTATTCTGCGGTCGCTCGGTTAACACCGTCACCGCGGGTTCCAAATTGCTTAACTGAATAAAGCGGTAAGCCGATAGATTCAATCCTGTAGCGGACTTGACGACCTCCCCTTTATATTGCGCCGTTGAGTGGCTGGCGGTATCGGTCATCGCATCCGCCTCACTCATCCAGTAACCGGAATCTTTGGCCGGTTTACCAAATTCAACCTCACTATTTATCCCCGCGCAACCGGAGAGCAATATTACGCTACTGATAAGCCATACGCGATACCTCAACATGATGTTGACGTCTTCTTGTTAGGTTTTTTTTGAAAAATCCCGAGAGCCAGTCGCAACATACAAAGCATCAGTGTGATGGCGAGTGACAGACGAAAAACGGGAGTGAACAGGTCAATGGCTTTATCAATAGTTAAGTATATTGCTTCCGGTTCAAACGGATAACTTATTGACAAATTTCCGCTTAATGCAAAAGCAAGCGTGAGCCAGACAAACGTCACGGAGAAATAAAGGCTGACATTCATTATCAGTTGCAAGCCATGCAGGGCGGTTTTTTTAACGATTGACGCATTCGGCTCAACTGGCAAAAGGCGACGCTTTTTGTTCTCACCACATTAAGGGGTGGGCGTTTAATGATGGGTCTCTACGCTAACGTATTCATGGATTTATTCCTCTTTGACTGGTTTCACCTGGGTTAATTTCGACAGAAAAGACGGATGATAAGTCGTAAATGTCAACGATCACCGAAAACTGATCCACTTTTTATCTAAATACGATCAATTAAAATTGATCCACTGCTTTATTCGGTTATTGCTCCTAAGCGCCGCTTATCTTTCAATCGATAGCTTTCATCTCTAAATTTAAAGCCATCATCCGTTGATAAAGACCCAACATAAAAGAAGGCAATCGTTAACCAGAAAAAGATAACCGGTAAGTAAAAAAAGCCGTTTTTAATCAGTTGTAACGTGTGTTCAACGCCATGATTAATGGCGACGATGATTTTTATGGCTAACGTGTTCATGGTTTCGCACTGCCGTTATTTGACAGTGGTTTTGTTGGTGTGATAAAATCGGATAAATCCATTGAAGTTGCACTGCCTAACTGATTGAGCAACTCCGGCGGAAGGTTGGTTTTTACGCTGTTGCTGACGTTTTTAACCATTTGGATGGGTAGTTCACCGGCCTTTTTCGCTGCCAGGTCTTCAATAAATTCCGCCTTAAACCCTTTTTGAAAAACGACTTCGACGCGATTGTCTGCCCCAATCTGGGTAACCGGATGATATTGCTCGGCACGTTCAATGTAATGCCAGTTTATTGGCTGCGGTCGACGCCCCACTACCGAGCGCCTGTCTGGCGATTTCCTGGGTAGGGGCCTGATGGGTTGCGCCCATGCCAACGGTGGTATTGCCAATTTGCGAGAAGGCGTTACCAAAACCCCCTAATGCGCCTGCGCTAAAGGCCAGCCCGAGCATGGCACCATTTCGCATCACCGGTATGCCTTTAATGCCGTTTTTGCCATAAAAGCCCACATGCCCTTCAACCACCTGGTCAATATGTTTGTTGTTAATGACACACGACAGGCGCTCTAACCTCACTTCTGCCCGTTCGCTGGAAATTTCTCCCCAGGCCGATGCAGTGACAAAGCAGTGTGTTAACCTGTCGAGCTTTTGGTTGCCCGGCAGATGAGCAAGTTCGGTTAATTTAAACTGCATGGCGACTTTTTTGGTTTCGCCTTTTACAGACGCATTGGCATCCGTCCCTTCCAGCACAATGGCGGTTGAAAACGTCCCCGGGGGGGACATAAAAGCCCGATGAAGCATTGTTTTCTTTTTTTGGAGAAGTAAAGCGGGTACTTTCCAACTGACCTTTTGATGGCAGGATAGCGATTTGAGGGGGATGATTCACTTGACTTGCTCCTGGTGTTGGACTGCTCTCCCCCTCCATCGCTTTTTTATTATTCTGAATTTCAGCTTGAAGTTGACCGACATTGGCCTTTAACTGGCTATTTTCGTTTTTAATCGCATCAAAATCGCGCTTGATACCCTGGAATTTCTTTTAGCAGTACGTCCATTGTCTGCCGATTCGCTTTTTCGCTTAGCTGCGCATCCGTGACTACATTACCTTGCACCTTGTTATCAAAGGTATTATTGGTAATTGCACCGGTTAAATCCGGCTCCTGAGTGGTAGAGTTACCTGATTGCGCAGTGCGGGTCAGCAGCGGTTAGTTCAACCCTTGAGGCTTGCCTGTTTATCCACCAAAGTAGCGTAAAAATCGCCACCACACCCAGGTCAATTGCACTAAATACCACCTTTTGATTTTTGCTGATAAAATAATTGATATTCATTCCAGTTTCTCCTTAATCAGAAGAAACAGTGTGACCTGCTCATGGGGTCGTAAGGTGTTAACAGTCGGATTAAACGCAATGGCCATGGCTTGCGGTACCCAGAAAGCCCGCTCATCCAACCGAATGGGCTGGGTCGTTTTGTTCTCGATATTGACTTGCAGTAGCCTTATGCTATTACCCTTAAAGCTCACACTGTCCCGAAAACGAAAATTGGCTAATGCTGACGCTGACCAGTTGACGTTTACGCGACCATTTTTAACAAAACCGGTGGGAATGTTGTCGTTCATCGCCGCTGTGAAGGTACGGGTAATAAACTGACTGTAAAAATTGCTGGTCTTTTCCCACTCTTACGCAACCGCATCAGCTTTTGCTTCAGCATTCATCACACTGACATTAATACCCTGGGATTTTTTAACGGGGTTCTCATTAACCGTAAAACCAAACCCCTTTTCGGTTTCGATGTAGAGCGAAAACGGCACGGTTTCCTCGGTGGCGAAAATCAATGCCCCGCTATCAGTGGCTTTTTTATCGGCAAGTTTGCCGGCGGCGCTATTGGCTTCCACTATCCGGTCGTTCATCACCGCAATCACATTGGGTTCACGATTACTCACGGTTAGTCGCACCACACTATGGAGGGGTAACGGTGAGGGGTAACGGTCAGGTTTTCTGCCCATACCGCAGCGGAAAGCAACGTTAAACTTAAGTAAAAAAGCAGCTTGTTCATACCGATAACTCCACAAAATCCGTTAGTTTCAATGCCCCGTCGCGGGTCTCAAGTCGTAAGCGATAATGCTTGTCGACCAGCTCCACCGCTTTAATGCCGTAGAAGAAATGCAATTCGCCGGTAATATCCACCATACCGCTATCAGGGCTCACCTTGACTTCCTTCAGATAAAAGGTAGAGCTGGCTTCATTGATAGCCATCCGCTGACGCTCTTCGGCTAACACTTCGATTAATTTTTCGCGTAAATGCGCATCACTGTAGGCCAGCAACAAATCATGACTGTCTTTGATGGTTTGCGCGGAGACATTCAGACGCAGATTAAGCAGACTTAAGGCCATCAGACGAAGGTAACGGGCGTCACCGTGGGTGCCGTGAAAGGCAAAGCCTTCGTGTTCAACCATCGGCATAATAATCGTTTGATGATTATTAATAAGCAGAGAAGTCAACTCCCTGTTCTGCATCAGTAGTCGATAACAAATCCACACACTTAAAATGGTTATCACCAAACAGGTCACAACCCCGATAGCTAATTGCTTTTGTGATGATTTTCGCAGTTAATAATCCATGCGCGCGCCTCACGCTATCCAGTACCGTTTAAAACTTTCTGGTAATTCGATGATAAAAAAACGCATAATGAAAGTTAGTAGACACCAGTACTCCAGCCCCAACAGATAACTTGACCCTTTGCCCTACTTAAGTCTGCGAAGCCCAACAAAAGCCACAGCTAATTCGGGGGCAAATTATCCACATATTGACGAAAATCGTGCAGATAATTAACGGCAAATAAACCACCACCTCATCCATCGGCAGCCCACAAAAACGGCGCTGATGCGTCAGTGTGGTCGGGAACTGATAACGAGAAGCGGCATCCATTAAATCAACCCGAAGACCACGTTAACAAACACAATCACCGCGGCAATTCCACCAAACACCGCCAGATTTTTAGTTTTTACGTAAGCAAAAATCGCCGCCAGGATTTCCACCAGATAACGGTTGAGCCTTTGCCAAAGGTGCTTTTCACCACCTCCTCGCCGCCACTGAATAAATCCCCCCGTTGTTGGTGGATCGGCATAAACCCGCATGGCAGGAAATAGCATTAGCATTCCCAAAAACATCATCGTTAATAACGATTTCTGTTGCTTTAAAACCTTCATGATGGCTACCGCACCCGCAGTGAAAGGGTTTTTTAGGCGTAAAGTGACCTTGCCGTTCATTTAAGTCTCCTTAAAACGGTTAATGATTAAATTGAATAAAAAATTCAGCGTTGTTGTGCCGTACTAACCCTTAGTAACAGTTGGAATTTAGGCAATTAAAAATTAACAGTGGTTAATCTTATTGTTAATTAATTTCTCCTTTTAGATTTTTTAAAAGTGAAAAATTTATTTACTTTAAGGTATACCCTAAATTTCGGGATTAAAAGTGCTAAAAATTACGTGGAAATTTTTTAAATTTGTGCTAATGCGTATTACCATGAAAAAGATCACTTATTAACATCGATGGAGATCGCTTTGTGTCATTATCACAGAACCATTTTTAAATTAACTTCACTGATCTCCATCAGTCAATAGCGTTTGTATTTTTCGCATTGATTCTCCTTTTAGCTCTAGTTTGACGCTGCCATGAACTAGCCGATCTAAGGTAAGCGTCGTTAAATCCGCACATTTTTTTACTTCTCCTAATTTGCCATCATGTTCATCTCTAAAAATTGAGGAGAAATATCAGATGGGAGTTTACCGTACAGATGATGAATGGCGAGCCATCATTGAAGCTAAGTAATGTTCTGGATTAAATCCAGCTCAGTATTGTCGTCAGAATACGATTACCCGCAGCGCATTCTGCAATGCAAAAAAGCGGCTTTATCCTGTGAAAGAACAGCCCACGCATTTTATTCACGCCATGGCGCCAAATGCTATTATGACCTCCTGGGATGAAAAGTTGACGACTAAAATTTCCACGATAGAGAAGGCACAAACGCATCTGATTATCACCCTGTAGCTGTCTCATTGTACGTTACGGCTGACAACCGGAATTTCTCCGGGTTGGCTGGCAACCTTCATTCGCGAGATGGCACCATGAAGATGTTTGTCGAAGTGCTGGCCATTTACCTCTATTCAGGTTATGTCAACTTTCGTAAAAGTATCAACGGCCAGTTGCTGATTATCGAGCAGGATATGGCACATTCCCCTTTCGATGAGGCCCTGTTAGTCTTCTGCAACCGACATCATGACAAGGTAAAAGCCCTTTACTGGGATAAAACCGGTTTCTGTCTCTGGTACAAACGCCTGGAGCAAGATTTTTTCCGTTGGCCTGCTGCCAGTTAAAAAAACCTTACAATTGACCGAAGAACAGTGGTACTGGTTGCTCGCTGGTGTCGACCTGGCTAAAATGCGCCTGCACCAACCACTCAACTGCAGGATAGCCAGTTAAATTTTGCGGAGGATTTTGCCGCGGCATGGTAAAGTCACCTCATGAATATCTCGATAGATAACTTACCCAACGATATCAATTTGCTAAAACAGATTATCGTTGATTTTCAGCGCGAAAATCTTTATTGGCAGGAAAAATACCAAATTCTGCTGGGAAGAGTTGAATCTTTGCCGCCGAAAACGCTTTGGGCGCAGCGCCGAGCCTCTTTCCCCGTAGGGTGAGGTTTTTAACGAAGCTGAAGTTGAGGCGCATCGACCCGACGCGGCGCCCAGCGATGACAAAGCCTGTGAAACCCAATTATCTGACGGGAATGATAGTATTACGGACGATGCCGTCCCGGATGCAACTGTTCCTTTGCCTGCGAAAAAACGCCACCCACACGACTACTCCCACCCCATCTGCCGCGTAGGGAAATTATTGTTCACCTACCGTCCAGGGAGCACGCGTGTGATTGCTGCCATCAGCCGATGCACGTGATGGGTGGAGAAGTGCGTGAAGAGCTTGAGTTTATACCCGCTCACGTGCAGGTTACCCGTTATATCCATGAAAAATACGGCTGTCGATACTGTGAGCAACATGGCACAGAAGGTAGTGTAAAGGTAGCCACTCCGCCGCCGGCACTTATCCCTAAGAGTTACGCCACACCCTCGTTAGTAGCGCAAATTATCATCAACAAATTTCAGTTTGCATTGCCACTATACCGGCAGGAAACGTTGTTTGCTGGGCTTGATATCCCATTGAGCCGTCAGACGCAGAGCCAGTGGCTGCTGAAAGTCGCTGAACGGCTAAAGCCTCTACGTGTGCTAATGCACAGGGCGTTGCTGGCGCAGCCGGTCATTTTCGCTGATAAGACCCCGCTTAACGTATTGAGCCAGGAAAATAGTCAAAGTTATATATGGCTGTATGGCACCGGTGGTGATGTGCGAAATGTGGAAGATAAACACCGCACCTGGTTATCTACGACTACCAGGACTCGCGCAGCGGGCGTTGCCCGAGCGAATTCCTGGTAAACTATACGGGGTATCTGCAAGTTGATGGCTACGCGGGTTATCATGGCACGGAAGCTCAACTCTTGGCTGCATGGCGCATGCGCGCCGTAAATTTGAAGAGGCTCGGCGAGCCCAGCCGAATACCAAAGTAGGCAAAGCCATTTGGGCCTTAGGGTTAATTCAGAAACTGTACCGGATAGAAAAAACGTGTCAAGGGCTTTCTCCTGAAGAGATTTACCGACGGCGACAGAGCGAAGCGCGTCCATTGATGGAGGAGTTTGAAGCCTGGTTATCAAAGACGAAGGTGCTACCGAAAGACTATCTAGGTAAAGCCATTGGTTATTGTCAAAAACAATGGCCAAAGCTGATGCACTATCTGGAGGATGGTCGTTTGAGTATCGACAACCACCGCGCCGAACAGGCGATAAAGCCTTTTGTAATTGGTAGAAAAAATTGGCTGTTTGCCAATACGGAATCGGGTGCCCATGCCAGCGTGCTATTGTACAGCCTGATGGAAAGTGCACGCATCAATGGACTTAATCCGTACGGATTATCTTTTGGCGCTGCTGACGGCGCTAAAATCCCCAGATGAGGATATCGACTGGAACGCACTACCACCCTGGAAAATCACCTTACCTTAAACCACGCAGAGGCGCACTGTGTGGTTCCAATGACGCTTACGATCTAAGATTGCATCTGCATGGGTTGAATCACCTATCATTTTATACCAATTTTCTATCGGTAATTGGCTTACCACAATAATTGAACCTTTTTGATACATTAGGTCAATAATTTCCAGTAGATCGCTTCGTTGCTCTGATAAAAAAGGTTCAAGCCCCCAATCATCTAGCAAAAGCAGAACCGTGTGATTTAGCTTTGTTAGCAACTTACCATATCTGCCGTCTGCATGACCTTGATAACAAAGCTCCATTAGGGATTTTAATCGGAAGTAATACACTTTATATCCCTGTCTACAGGCATTATGTCCCAGTGCACACGCCAGATAGGTTTTCCCATTTCCTGTCGCGCCTGTAAGTAATAGATTCTGTTTCAAACTTAACCAGCTTCCCTGACTAAGTGAACGGATTAACGTTTTTTCTATCCCTCTGCTACTACGATAATCTAATTCTAAGAGTTCTGCATTGAGTCTAAATTTTGCCTGTTTAATTAACCGTTCTGCTTTTTTATTCTCACGATTAGTCAATTCTTCTGCGATTAACAATGATAGGCGCTCTTCGAATCCGAGTTCTTGATAAGTATTGGGTTGAGCATTCTGATTTCTCAGGGCATCCCGCAATACTTTCAATTTCAGAACAGTGAGTTGCTCATAAAGATGATTCATTATAATTTCCCTGATTAGTGATAGTATTTGCTTCCGCGAACATTCTCATGCTAGAGTGTTGAGAAAAGGTCGGGTTTTGTATCTATAACTGTATTTTTATACAGTTATTTTTCTAAGATTGATTTTATTCCGGCTAATCGCCATACTTGAGTTTTTAACGCCCTGGCACAAGAGGCATTAAGCCTGCATTGCTGTATTTTTTGTGAAGGTTTAGAAGCCCAAGGAAAAACCGATAACTTTATTCTGGATGAAGTCGAGAGTTCAGTATCTGAAGAATATAGTCATGGACATCATTACCCAAACTAGCGGCCCACTCAAGAAAACGTTCAGGTGTCCAGGTTGCATGCTGTCTATAGGCTTCAGGCATATGTTCTGTTCGAGTGCTGTAGCCACAAGTTCTGCAGCGGGGATGGAGTGCAACTTCCTGCTTTTTATTAAATAATCTGACTAATTCGCCGGAAACTCGAGCTTCTAATTGTACTCCGAGAAGCGTATATGGAACCGAATAATAATGGTTATCAATTTGAACATGATAATCTTTATGAACTCTAACTTTTTTTAACAGTGTGAAGCTGTAATGAGCTTTCGGTAATGGTTTTAGCACAGGGGCGTCTAACTGAACAAAGAGCTCTGCTCGAGAGTAACTCATTTTTTGCATCTTTTTGGTATTTAGCCTTTTCAATAAAACCTGGATGTGCTTATTGAGTGAAGCAAGACTATAGAAGTGTTCGTGACGAAGTCGTGCCATAATCCAACGTTCGACAAGCTGCACGCCGACTTCAGCCTTAGGTTTATCTTTTGGCTTACGAGGACGGGCTGGTATGACGGCAACATTGTAATGCTCAAGCATTTGTTGGTAAGTTGGGTTGATGTCAGGATCATATTTGCAGGCTCGTAAAGTTGCACTTTTCAAGTTATCAGGCACCACAATCTCAGGTACACCCCCAAGCGATTGGAAACAGCGAACATGGCTCATTACCCAGTCTTCAAGATGCTGAGACCACGTTGCTTCTGCCCATGTGTAGTTTGATGCACCAAGAACAGCAACAAAGAGCTGTACTGTTCTAGTTTCGCCAGTATTGGGATTAATGATATTGATAGTGGGACCACAATAATCAACAAAGAGTTTTTCACCGGCTTTATGAACTTGCCTTATTGATAGGTTTGTGGTTTTTGACCATTCACGATAAAAACGACAATAATGGTTGTAACTATAAAAACTCCCTGGGTATTGTTCTGCATATTCCTCCCAGAGTAGTTGTAATGTCACTATTTTGTTACGTAATTTTTTATGTACTTCTGCCCAATCAGGTAAAGAATGTTTTTTCATCTTCACTTTAGTCTGGCTAAATGCCTTTCGTAAGGAAGATGAATCCCCTTCTGTGGGTAAAGGCCATTGTTTTATCCCCAGTTGAGCTGCCCGATTAGCATATCGTGATACAGCAGATGGCGATATCGATAAGCTACGAGCTATCTGGCGATGACTGAGCTTGGCTCCATATTTAAGTCTAAGTATTTCTTTTAGTTTTCTCATTGAAATAGGTACTGTTGGCATAGGTATTCTCCACCCTCATATGGCAAAGAATACAGTTCAACACACCTGTGATAATTGGAATAACATTGATGGAGATCACCGAATAACAAAATGGGCCAAAAGTGAGCTCCATCAATGTTATTGGGTGATCTGCATGCATGGTAATATACAGCTAAGGCGATGAAGGGGTAATATTTGTGATTTTTTTATAAAAAAAACTAAATTATGAAGATATATTTTACGCATTAATCAATAGCAAACAGGATGATATTAATATGGAGTTTATACTGAGTGATACCGAAAATGATAAAGAAGAAAACGCCATAATCAATAACCTATGGAAACATAATTCCCAATTTACGCCTGTTGATATTCATCCTCTAAGAGTGATTTTTCAAGATAACAATCAGATTCAGGGTGGATTAATTGCTAGAACATGGTGGGAGGTCTTGACATCCAATACTTATGGATAGCTGAAAATTACAGGAAAAAGAATATTGGCAAAAAATTAATGCAGATAGCAGAAGATGAAGCGATAAAAAGAAAATGTCACATGGCTTATGTTGATACTTTCGATTTTCAAGCCGTTAATTTTTATAAAAAACTAGGATACGAAGAATATGGTCACCTGTCCCAGTTCGCTCATCGTCACACCCGATATTATTTATCTAAGCAATTAGGGAGCTGAGCTATGAACAATAATGCCTATATTGATAACAACAATAATATTATTGCTCATTCGATTATGATGATAGAACATCTCAACGAACCGTGGGGTAAGGATAAAAATTCACACCATATCTACATGAACAGAGCTGCCCTAAAATTCACAAATACTCCTCAACACTTCTCTTTTGAAGGAAAAAAGGATAGTGAATTTCCTACGCAGTGGAGTGAATTGGCGGAAGACTTTGTTCAACATGATAATTTAACCGCAAATACCAATCGAAGTGTCAGAGTAATACAAACTCATTATTGGAATGGCAATAAATATTTAACCCCTTATATTAGCGAGAAAATTCCGCTTTTAAATTCTCAAAGAGAATCATTAGGTATTTTATGGAATGCAAAAGAACTTATTTATATCAATCCATTAATTAACATAAATAAAAAAATCCGACGGTAGTCACAACAACAGAAACAAAAAACACCCCATTCAATAAAAAAGAATTAAATGTTATTTTTCTTGTGATCCAAAATTTATCTTAAAAAGAAATTGCCAATATATTAAATATTGCACCCCGTACTGTCGAGAGTCGGTTGAAAATCATCTTCAAAAAAAACAGATGTGCATTCCCTTTATCAATTTAAAAGGTATTACAGTCACATAGGCTTTTATAACTATGTCCCTGATTCATTTTTATGTAAAGGAGTTCACTTTATCACAAAATAAAACAGTTCTTAGCATGATAAACATACTTATTTAACAGATATTTATAACAAGGTAAACTTATTATATGAATCTAATCGATAACTATCCAACAAGTCGTGTTCCCACCAATATACGTTTATCATTTCTTAGTGTCATCTTAGTGCATGCAGGCATGTTAACCGCTTTAGATCAGTTCATGCTAGGCGCAGTATTAGGTCATTCAATGACTATAGTTGATGCCTTTCTAGCCATTTTTATCAGCAGTATTATTTTCGGGGTGGTAACTTTTTGGATTAGGCTTTGCGGGTATGAAAGAGAGATTATCCAGTAGTCTCCTCGCCAGATGGTGTGGTTTCGGACAAATAGGTTCAATCCTCGTTAGTTTGGTGATAGCCATTAGTTTGATAGGCTAGTTTGGCGTGCAAAATGCCGTCTTTGCGAAAGGACTTAATTTTGCATTAGGCGATAAGTTAAGGTTTGAATGGTCAGCGGCATTTTCTGGATTATTTTTGACCGTCCTGGTTGCTTTTGGCTTTAAAGCTTTACAATTTACGGCGTGGATTGCCGTCCCTTTCTTTATCATCGTTATTGTCTTCATTTCTGTGAGAATTTTTTATAATCACAATACCATTGAATTAATTAATTCAATTCCTACTGGTGAACCAATGACATTCTCTTCCGCCATTACATTAATTATGGACGGTTGTATTGTAGCAAGTCTTATTAAACCCGATATGAGTCGATATTCCAAAAACAGTCGGCAAGTGTTTCTTATGACGATGGTATCCATTATTCTGGGTGAATTTCTGGTTAATGGCCTTGCTATATTATTAGCCAGGGCATTAAATACCGCAGATGTTGTCACTATTATGACCGAAACGGCTGGAGGGATTGGATTGCTGATTGTTATCTTTTCTACGTGTCAATGATATTAATCTTTACTCATTATCATTGAGTATTGCCAATTCAATTTCTGTGCTAACGGGCAAAAAAGTCAATTACACGTTAATCACCTTAACGATATGTATCATTGGAACAACGCTTTCTGTTTTAGGGATTTTGGAAAGATTTGTGGATTTTTTAATGCTGCTTGGTGTTGTCTTTCCCCCTATAGTCGGCGTGATGCTAACTGATTATTTTATTGTTAAAACTCACAGCAATATTCTCAAAGAAACACAACAATATGAAAAAATCCCCGAAAATAAAGACACGCCATTTATATAGGTTGGTATGCACTTTTTGCCTGTATAACAGCAAGCTACATTGGATTAATAATAAAAACAGGCGTTCCTACTGTTAATTCCTTGCTTACTGCCAGTGTTATTTATGGTTTTCTAAACTTCATCAAAATCGCTTTTTTCATTACAAAAATAAAAAGCTAATCTCAATAATGGGAGAAATAGTCGCATTTGTGCCACTGCTCTCAACGAGCTAATCGAGCCTAATTCCAAACGATGCTGAGCTTCAATCAAAGAAGCTTGGACACTTCGAATATAGACATGACGGACATCGGCTATATTTGAAATAGGAATACCAATTGCAAAGAGAAAAACATTTTCTTGTTGAGTTTGCGTAAATTCAGGAAACAACTGAGAAAATTGTTTCAGTTTGTTAAAATAAAAAACACTCATGCGATCCCTCCCATTTCTACGAATCCACGTCCCTTATGAATAAATTCAGCCGGAATATAGCGCTCAAAGCCTTTTGATTTGCCAAATATCCTTAGCTGACAAGCTGAATGGACGTTAACTTTTCCGTAGATAGTCTTCAAGTGCGATTCAACCGTTGAGGGAAAAACATCTAACCGTCTAGCAATTTCTTTGCTGCTAAAGCGGTGCATCGTGAAGAACAATACTTGCCACTCTTTATCAGTGAACAGCTTGTTTGGTTTTTCTGTGCTAACTGCATAAGGCTGTATGCCATCGACATAATCCAGCGGTGACAAAACCAGGAACTCATGAGCATGGAAGAAAGTGCCTAAGTAGCCATTTTCCTGACTCAACAGTGGGATAAAATGAATTTGCCAAAGTTTCCGTGGTGTTTTGTAATCAAACGCCAAATTGCTTATGACATAAAACAGGGATTTTTCAGTGCGGATTTTTTCCAATAAATTCGCAATTTCAAACGCATCTTTATTTAACGCCAGTAACTCCGTCATGGTGGCATTATTATGAATTTCCCCTTCACTATCCGCGAAACCACAAGAAACAGTTGCGCGTCGACAAAATTCATGCATTTCGGATTTCATGCTACACATCCGATACTCCGAAGGTATTCACGCTGACGGGTTGTAAGGTATCTTGATGTGTTAGCAAAGCTCAAAAGCTGCTCGATTGATATGCCGCACGCTTTCATTATGCGTGCAATATGCGTACTATTTCGCATAGTCTGATTCCTAGTTTAGCTAGGTTTTGGATTAGCTCTATGTCAGTGCGAGAACACTGACATAGAGTGTTATTTTTTATTCACAATCACTTTATCTTTTTCATCAATTTTATAAGACCATCCTGTAACAGAAGATAATTCAGCAAGAGACTTTCTTATCATCCGTCGAAACTCTTTAGTTTCTGAGTTACTTCCTGAAATGAGCTTCAATGTTTCTATTTTTATTGGAAACGGTTTAAAATGACTACTGTAAAACCCATATAGCCATTGTGTTAGTTGTTTTCCCCTCAATGCTAATCTTAAAGCATGATTAATTGCTGTCCAACTAGAATTTTCAAAACAATTAATGATTTTATCATTTATTATCAAACAATTATCACCTTTTATTTTATCTTGATAATACTCGTGTAGTAGACTACCGCAATACATAAATCGTCCATCAGATATTTCAATATCTGTAAATCGCATTCTTTTTAATGAAGTTTTCAGCCATTCATGCTGACTTTTTCCTGTTTTTCTATCAATTGATCTTAAAAAATCATTTGCTGCAAATCGCACTATTGTTCCAAGTTGACAACTTTGGCTACGTCTAATACATTCCAACCAAACATCAAGATCAGACTGATCTAATTGTTCCCCTGAATATTTTATTGAATAGCCATTAACGGTTGCCTTCAAAACCCCTTTTTCTAAAATTCTCTTACCTTTTCCAACAACTCCAAATAATGCACTACGCAGTACAGTATTAGGAGTTGGGATAGTCGATTTTTTACTAATTGGTAAATAAACCACATTAGGATCAAGTTTGTCTTTTTCGTCTAACTCATTGATTGTTTTTATTTTATCTAGCTCACTATTTTTTAGTTTATTTCGTTCTAGCGATCTTTGTCGAAGAGATTTAACTCGTTCTATTAATGAATTATTCACAGCCTAACCACTCAATAGAAAAAATGAGAAGTTGAATAAAATTAGCTAACTGCTTTAAAATGGGAATCGTAGACATATAATTGTCTCCATCGTTTAGTTATTCAGTCCCTTTTCTGTGGTAGGTAGAGGGAATGAAGCTCAATTTAATAAATAATTCCTAACAGTATTTAATGATACGATAATATCTTTCCTGGCTAAGAATTCTACTATCTGACGATATGAGTATCCTTTAATTCTCATAGAGAAAAGTTCTTCCCGATGCTGATCTAATAATTTAGTTTTTTGTCCTAAAGGTTTTTCCACTTTCACCCTGTTTTGATTTCAAAAATTTCAATTATTTAAATTTATATTAAATTTTCATTTTTTTTTCAAAATTAATTTTTTTAAATGAGATAAAACTACGGCATATCACCCACCGAACTACGGCATATCACCCACCGAACTACGGCATATCACCCACCGAACTACGGCATATCACCCACCGAACTACGGCATATCACCCACCGAACTACGGCAAATTAAGATAAAAAGTAGAAAATAGCTATACTAAAAAGTAGTTTAATGACATATAAAATAAGTAAATACAATAAGTTATATTTATTCAGTAAAATAAATAGGAAGGGTAATAGCTTGACGTACTATATTTATAACTTATTGATTTTAAAGTTAAAATAAAAAACAGGGTATATTTGTAATGTATTGAAAATAAAAGAAAAAAAAAAAAAAAAAATTACCACAAAAACCAGCTAATCTTTTTTAATAAAAATATAATCTTTTTTAATCGTCTTACCCCTGTGGATAACTCTTCTTCTAACAAAACCTCAGTTCCAAAAAATATGTTACTACTGAGTGACCGTATTTCTTCTTGACTAAAAATAGTATTCCGCTTCCTCGTCTGCTCACTCACTCCGCCCGGTCACAGACTTGCGTCGAGCGGTGGGATTTTAATTAAAAAGATTTTTTTGAGTTAATTAACTCTGAAACATTCCACTACTGAGACACTACAACTAGCATCACTAGGGTTAACTTATCTATTAATTCAGACGCAACATGAAAAAAATAGAACTCATTAATCAAATTAAATCACTGAAAAAGCTGACTTAACCAAAAAAGATTCAGAGAAAACCCTTAACGAATTCATCAAAATAATGACAGAAAGCTTAAAGGCTGGAGATGATATACAACTCGTTGGCTTTGGTAGCTTTCAAGTTAAGAAAATAGCAACCAGAGAAAGGCATAATCCACAAACAGACAAGGTTATACGGATTCCTGCTGCAAACGTACCGAGTTTTAAAGCGGGTAAAAGTTTGAAAGAAGCCGTCAAATAACATGACTGAAAAGCATGTACGAATTAAAATAGTTGTATGAAACTGAATTTGCCTATTTTCATACAACTCACCTTTAAGAATTATTGAAAATAATTTAACGAAAAATTAACATCATCAATCCCGAAATCCATTTTAGAGGCTGATAGTGAATTTTTCACTTGAGGTAGGCAGCATAAATCGATTTTAAGACACCTTTAACTCATTGTAAGGCGTTTTATAGATATAAGTAACCACAGATATATATTTTTGATTTTAGGCGCTTAAAATGTGATACAGCGCGTTTCTTTGATGTCGGTACTTACAGGCTATAGATTTGTAACATAGCTGCTTCGTTCGTTTTATGAGTGTCCGAGAAAATGAACGATTTTAGAAAATTAAAGAAATAGGA
The DNA here is from genome assembly GCF_900343025.1 of Arsenophonus endosymbiont of Aleurodicus floccissimus. Lineage (GTDB taxonomy): Bacteria > Pseudomonadota > Gammaproteobacteria > Enterobacterales > Enterobacteriaceae > Arsenophonus. The sequence continues at coordinate 18,060 of NZ_OUND01000007.1, forward strand.
ATATTTTTTTCTAAAAAAATAAAGCCAACTTTTAAAGTTGGCTAATAATGTTGATGGAAATTTTTTTATTTCTAATAATCAAATATCGACTCATGACAACTCAATCATAAACCTTCATTAAATATTTTCAACCCCATATTCCACAAGCAAACTATCCAAATGATTATATTTTACCAATTAACTTTACAGGCTTTATGAGTTTCGGCCCGCCTGAAGTTTTATCTACAAAACTGTTTATTTAATTCTCTGGTAAACTTATAGAATTGAGTTATGCAGGAGAAAATTTTAATAAATCTAACACCAGAACAACAAGCAGTCATTGACTGCAGGGCGAGAAGCTTGTGGTTAATACTTTTGCCGGAAACCGAAAAGCATCCCAAACTCCGGATGCTCTGCATGGCATTCAATCGCTCAATGAGAGAAGAAGCGGCCGAGAAATTTCCCGCTAATATGCTTTGTAAAACCTCTCATCAACTGGCCTAGCTTTGATAAAAATTATGCTAATCGATTAACCAATTCTCTGCGTCTTTTTGTTATCGCCAATACTACTCAGAGTGATGACTAGTTATACGTAAAAGCAATTTAGGATATCTTAAAGAGCTTTATGTGCAGCGTAGATAATCAGGTTATATTACGCCACCGTCCCTCAATATTGATGGATAAAGTTAAAAAATCATTTACCGCTAATGATGTCATTAGACAAAGTGAATATCTTTGGCATCGAATGATTGACCTTGCTGATGATTTCCCCGTTATTCATGATATGTATTTGAAGCTGTACCAACTCTCCTAACCAAACCTTTCCACTTGTTTTGACGTTATTTTGTTTGATGAAGCGCAAAACGCTAATCCGGTTACCTATGATATTATTTTTCATCAAACCACGAAGTTAGTGATAACGGGTGACGCTCATCAACAGATTTATCGCTTTCAAGGCGCGGTAGATGCATTAAATTCGCCTTCGATTGGTGATGCTGACCGCCTCTGGTTAACCCATAGCTTTCGCTTTGATGCCTGTATTGAGGGTATGGCTAATGCATTACTGGCAATAAGTGTGTTTCTCAATAGTGAAATAAGGATATTTTGGTGATTGAAGTAAATTTTAGGCTATTCTAAGATGGAAATTCCAAAGACTAGCACTAAAGAGTAAAAAGATATCATCAATAAAGGGTCTACGATTCCGTAAAATTTAGGTCATACAACCGAAACGCTTCATACCTGCGATGGGGTGTTCAACCGTAATACGGATGCCCGAGATTATTTTATTTTCTTGTTTTTGTTCAGGCGATAAAGGTCTTTTTTGAGTTCCTTTTTTTTGGGGATTTTTGTATTAAGATGCTGTTTATCTATACCTTGAAAGCCGATATCGGCCTAGATGGTTACCTTAGGGGGAATATGGCGAATTATATCGACTTTATCGAGTAAGCGTTTATCGTGAAGGCGCCCATTTCTGCTCATGAGGATAAATCCTTTCTACCCTGCACCCATCTTCCGCTCGTGAGCTTTTCGATTCTTTTTCCGATAAATCAAATAACAAGCTGAAAATTCAGCGGCTAAATTTTTCAATTCTTCGACTTATAATCCAATAATTGCTTTACATAAACAATTATCTCGTAAAAATCCCTTTTTGTTGATCATTTCAAACCGCTATTTTCTAGGTTAAACCTCTTTTTATCGTCTATAGCGTGACAAAAAATACAAGTCTCTACTCAGCAACTAGTTTAATGAATGGTGAAACGCATCAGGTGGTTAGCAGAGGTGAAAAAGATGACATCCTCATCGATATGCCTAAGCAAGGTTTTCCTCACCGAGCCATACTCAGCCGAACGGTTGCCAGTGTGATTAGAATCGCATTGGAAGCGAGTAGTAAAAAAGCGACTATCTACTGGATTAATGGGATAGAGGCTTATCATATCGATGAATTAATTAACCTTCACTGGTTTTCACTCGGTAAACGAAAGAAGATGAGTAACCAACGGCTTTACACAGAATATCACGATTATTCGAATTATAAGCGTATGGCGAAAGCCAGTGGGTGACCAGGAAATGTTGCAATCTATCAAAATCATCGCGAAATTTACCACGTTACCAAAAAAAAGTGGATGTTTTACGCAAACGAATGGTAGACAGTGAAGATGAAACACCCGTTACGGTTACCACTGCCCACAGAGCAAAGGGACTTGAGTGGGACAGGACATTGTTGAAATGAACAATGACTTTCCGAATAATCTTTTTGACCCTGAAATGGACAAAACAGCCTTTAGAAATGAAGTCAATTTGCTGTATGTTTCAGCGACAAAAGCGAATAAGACACTTATCATCAATAAATTATTGATAAATATTTTAGCCAAAAGTGCTGAGAATGAAAAAACGGCACAGGGTTAACTAAAGAATGCCTATAAAAACGCCTGTAATCGATTTTGAGCGGTTTTCTTGTGATTAGTCATATAGGTTACCAATAGCAAAAAATAAACGCACCTGAGAAGATAGAGTGCGTTTTTATATGGGTGGATTATGATACCTGATAAGTAATGAATAAATAGCATATTTAATATAGTGGGTTTGTTTGCCATAATTCAAACTTACACTAACCATCATTGAAGACATCGGATGAGTAAAAAATTCACCCCAACGCCACACGACAGTGTATTCAAGCAGTTTTTAAGTGAAAAAGAAACTGCCCAAGATTTTTTTGATATATGACTACCCGATGAGATTAAGGTATTATGTGACTTAGATAGTCTGAAAGTAGAATCTAGCTCTTTTATCGATAGTGATATGAAAAATTACCGGAATGATATTCTCTATTCCGTCAACACAAAAAAAGATAGCGGATATATTTATGTTTTAATTGAAGCATAATACGCGCCTGATAAGCTCACGACTTGGCGATTGATGCGCTATAGCATGTCTGCCATGCAGAAACATCTGGAAGACAGACACAAGCAATTACCTTTGGTATTTCCAATATTATTTTATTGTGATGAACAAAGCCCTCACCCCTATAGCACGAATTGGCTTGACTGCTTTCAATGACAGAGAACTAGCCGAGAGTATCTATACGCAACCGTTTAAATTAGCAGATGTGACAACACTAGAAGACGATCAGATTATACAGCATAGGCGAATGGTTTTGTTAACTTTGATACAAAAGCACATTCGCCGACATGATATGACGGAGCTTATGCATGAAATTGTCACGCTGTTGTCGTATAATTATTATACCGATAATCAGGTTATCACTATGTTTAACTATCTCATTCAGGAAAGTAACGCACAAAAACCCATGGAATTTATTACTGAGATAGACAAACAATCAGAAAAACACGAAAGAACACTTATGACTATTGCTCAAGCATTAAGACAAGAAGGATTACAAAAAGGAAAACTGGAAGGCTATCAATTAGGCAAAAATGATGGCGTTCAAGAAGGGAAACTTGAAGGCAAAAAACAGGCTTCGATGAAGATAGCTCGCCAACTTCTTGAGAAAAGCGTAGAAAAAGACATAATGAAACTATCAACGGGTCTCACTGATACGGAAATGAGCAACCTGTTTAAAGATTAAACGATGACAGAACGCCAGAAATTAAGCCTCAATCGCCCTGGAAAGGCTTCACAGGAAGAGTAGCCCCCAAAGTAACTCAGTTTATCGTAAAAAGGTCTGGATGAATCCTGCGCCCAAAAAACAGGTAAAAAAACCGAAACCCCAAAAGGTAGTAAAACATCAGTCCAGGAAGACGGTTGAAAAACCTAAACAGGAAGTGAAAATTGAAATTCCAAAACCACCCATACCGCCTAAAAAGCGATTGCCGTTAGAGGAAGCGATTTCCAAAATCAGTAACTTTTGGCCAGAGCTGTTTCCTGAACATCAGTTGAGACCAATAAAAACTGGTATACAACAAGACATGTAGCAAGAAGTGGAGGATGTCTCCGGCTAATGTCGGCTCCACTTGTGTTTTCCTACCGGATGTTAGAAGCACAGCGAAAAAAACGTATAGCTTAAATAGATTGAATTCCGCCTAAAAATCAAATTTATCAATCGCATTAATTTGAATTTTAAAGGATTCCCTTACTAACCAACGCCAGCTTGCCATACACCCATTTTTAGGGAACGGCAAGCCTTCAAGTGGCTTTCGCGGTATCTGTCAGTAAGGGAAAAGTGACACGCGGTCACCTCCTGCTGTCCCACTAAATAGGAGACACCACAATGTCCCGATTTATACAAGGTGACAGCCTTAAAATTACGTCAAATTTTACTGATAATGCAATTGATTTTATACTGACCGACCCCACCTTATTTAGTCGACTATAACGATCGCTCGAGGCGCTCAATTGCTAATAATAAAAATGACAAATGGTTATTACCAGCCTATCAACAAATGTTCCGTGTATTGAAACCAAATAGTCTAATGGTTAGTTTTTACGGCTGGAATCGAGTTGATAAACTTGTTAATACGCGGAAAAAATCCGGCTTCCGGATTGTTGGTCATTTAGTTTTCAAAAAACGTTATGCGTCAAAAACTGGGTTTTTTGGGCACAGCCACAAAAATGCTTATCTGCTGGCGAAAGGCCGTCCAGTGATGCCAGTCAAGCCAATGAAAGACGTACAGTCATAGTAATATACAGGCAATATTTATCATACAACTCAAAAGCCCGTTAGTAGTTTACTACCGCTCATCGAGTGTTTTACGCAGCCTAACGCTATTGTACTCGATCCGTTTGTTGGTTCTGGGTCTACCTGTATTGCGGCTGCGCTTTCAGAACGGCGTTATATTGGTATTGAGCTTCTTGCTGAATATCATACGGTCAACAACGTATTGCCGCTTTGCGTGCTTGTAAGATTGCTTAAAGAGAAAATAAAGGGCAGTATATCCGCCTTTTTTATTATTTATCTTTTTGCTGTTTATTTCTTTTAAAATCCGCAGTCATTTGGCGTAATTAATCGTTAAATGAATTATGTTATAGTTTTATTTTTGTGTTTTCAGCTATTTCTTTAAGTTTGGCGTAAATGTTAAATAATAAAATAATTAATTCACAAAAAACCCGCACACCAATAAGACCAATAACAATTGTGTTTAATCCACCCATAAAACCTGAAAAAAAACCACCTAAATGACTACCAGCAAAAATAGCAGTAATTCCAGAAAATAAAACAGCGATTATACCAAGCCAATAAAAAATTATTATAATCTTAGGGGTTATCATTTTATCTAAATTTAATAAAGATTTTAACATAGTTATTTCCTCTTTTTTATTTATCTGAGTTGGTTAATGCATTGTATTCTTAAGACTTTGTTTATTCCAGCGACCCGTAAATTTTATTCTCACTCATTTTTCCAGATTTTATTTTCTGATAATGTTGATAAATTTTTTTGGCATAGTAGTAACGATTTTTAATTGATGTATTGGTATTTTTCATTCCAGCTTTTTATATAGCTGGACTACTTTAAAATAATTACAAATAATTACTCTATATCAGTCAATTTATATTGGATAAAAACATATATTTTGTAATCAAAATTAAGCCGCCTAGCTATACATCCTTACGACTAGCCAATTTTTGCCGTAGCTAGCAAAATTACGACTTAAAATCATGGCACCAATATGAATATTTAAACAAGGATAATTAATTAAGTGATTTTAAAATAATGTAGGATATTCTTTTTTAATTGTGTTAAAGGTTTTGCTATTAATTTGCATCACCCCTAAATCAAATGAGCCATCTTTATTTTTGTTTTTTGCATGAGTATTAAAGTTTAACTCTTATTTGGCAATCTCTCTTAAATAATCCTGGTCTATTTGATAATAGCTTCTTGCTCTATCAAAATAATCGGCAAATGATAATTTTGAGATAATAAGGCAAAACAGCCACATTAAATTTTTAATTTTCATCACTCATATCTTTATTTAAAAAACATAACAATTCGGCATATTGTCACCCCTATAAAGCAAAAGGATTTTTTTAAAATATTCCAATAAAGACTATCAGTATTACCTCCCTAAATCCGCTTTTTTTACCAATAACTTACACACTAGACGCAAAATAAATTTTGTCTAATTTATATTTAAATTTCAGTTAGTTATATAATAATAGCTTATTTAATAATCAATAAAAATGATAAGTCAAAACTATTTTTTAATAAACTATTATTATTTAATAAAAAATATTAAAATAAAGTTTATATTAAATTTCTATAAAGTTTTTAATTAAAATAGTTTTAAAGTTTGATATAGAGCAAACAATATAACAATAAATAGTTATTACTTAATATTAAAGTGGCTATAACTTAATTATATAATGCAAGATTACGTGTGAATTTAATTCATTTTTTTTGAGGCTTGAAATGAAAGGCAAAAAAAAATCATCCTGTTCTGTTGAAAATTCCTTTTAGCATTATCGATTTTTTCGATGAAATGGTCGATGAAAAATTAAAAAATGGTGAAAATAAATCTACTGCAAACCGGACGGCAGTTGCATTGGAAATACTAAAAATAGGTGTCAGAGTTTTAAAAAAATGAACAAGTTGACAATAAGGATATCAGTTTAGATGAAAAGCTCGCTTTAATCGCTGATGCTGTTCTTAAATCAGAATTAAAGTTAGACTCCATGTTTGAGTTTGCGCATAAGCGTCCTCAGGATATTGACGACAATATGATTAAAGCGTTTGGTTATCAAACTGTGAAAGAAAAAATAAATGAAGTTGATTATAAAGTTAGTCATTTTTTCAGACAAAAATAAAATAACGTTTTTTATTTAAAAGCCCCTGAAATTAGGGGCTTAATAAAGTTATTTTTTGTGCTCAATTACTTCTGGTTGAGACTTTTGACCAATAGCGATTTTTTGTGGTTTTTGTTCTTCCGGTATTTCGTAATTAAAGATCAATGTTAGTAATCCATCGACTAGGTTGGCATGTTGTATTTTTATTCGATGGTCAAGGTCGAAACTCATCGAAAAGCCTTTTTTCTCAATACCTTTATGTAGCCATTTCTCAGTTTTGCTATCATTACTCTCTTCTTCTTTCTCCGTTTCACATTTTCCGCTGATGGTCAGCTTATTATTCAGTACCGATATATCTAACTCGTGTTGCTTATAACCAGGAACCGTTACTGTCAGTTCTAGATTTTCTTTATCTTTTTTCTGTAAATTGTAAGCCGGAATATCTGACAAAGGTTTTTCACCAGTTATTCGGCTGAATAATTTATCCATTTGAGAAAATCTATCCGATAACAGGTTATCACTGAGCATAGGAATAAGAGAAAAAGAACGATAAGTCATATTGTCCTCCTTTTTGTGCTTATTAACTTTATTTTTTAAATAAGAACTCGTTTCTTTATTTTCAAGTGCCTAATAATTTTTTTTTGAAAAAATAGTCTTAGATTAAATAATTACATATTGTCATTTAAATAAAATCATCATCACTGATATCGTCGGAATAGTCATCATTCGAATAATCGTTATTAGTCAATCTTGTATTTTGATTAAATGTGTCAAAATTGGTAGGCTGGAAATTATCATTCATCGTTGAATGATTGTTACTGGCTGAATCAGGCGGATCTTGAATAATATTTATAATTTCATTGGGTGTTGAATGATTAAACATGTTAGTTAATATATTACCTATCATTACACCACCGGCTACTCCTGCTGCTGTTTTTAGCGCCCCAGATAAAAAACCACTACTACCACCTGAAATGTTAGTTGGTTGTTGATATTGAGGCGTTTGCTGTTGTGGTTTTTCTGTTACGGGTGTAACGGGTTGACTAGGATTGATTTTTTCTATCAAGCCGCTCAGAAAACCGCCTTTCCTTAACTGTATTTCCGCTCCCTTCTTTTTTAGTTGAATGACTTCATTTTGTAATTGTTTGATTTGTTGGGTAAGCCTTTTTAGTGCCGCTTCTTGGATGATAATAGATTGCGCCATAAAATAAGGGGATTCGGGTTGTTGCTTAATCAAAGTTTGAATCAAACTATTCGCCTCTGAATCGAGAGAATTAAAGGGTGTCTCTGCTTGCTTCAAGCGTTGAAATAAATCTTCGATAAGCTGTTTTTCTTCGGCTTGCATATTATGCTTCCTCTTGGTTGAAGAGCAATTATTTTATTGAATTTATTATGATTACTCAATGTGATTTTCTATTATTCGGCGCCATCATTTTAATCTCCATACTCTTTTTCTTTGATTTTTTGTTTTTGTTCTTCTTCATGATGATATGAGATATTAATTTCCTCATTTTCCTTTTCCCGTGTCGGAGATTCTTCTGCGAGTTGAAGATCGGGTATTTTCTGATCATCATGCAGTAGTGCCGATTCTAGTGTTATGTCCTGCTTCTCATTAATTTTTTTTATTTCTCTATCTTGCGGTAAACTTTCAGTGACTTCATTTATAGGGATATTGGTATTATCGAGTTCAATCACAATCGAATGGTCTTTGGTACCTTTTTTAAGGCTTCATCAAATTGTGACAACGAATAAAGATTGATGCTATTCTCATCATTGCCTTTGTTTAAAACAATATAGATACCATCTGATGCACCTTTGTAAGTGGCTTCTTCGATGTCTGTTTTTCCTGTATAAACGTCAGCCTGAATGTGAAAATTTCCTCGTTGAATTCCGTGTTCGTTAATGACGCGCAATAATAATTCTGGGTGGTTATGATGGGAAAATCTGGCTATTTCAAGTAGTGTCGGGTCGATTTTTTGCGCTAATTTGGTATTGCTAATTTCTTTGCTGTTATCCCAAATTCTGATTTTATTTCTAGCCAGTTGATCTTCCTGTTTATTCAGGATGTCATGCGCGGTTACTCTGTCGCCTGAATTTTTTGTAAGGTTTTTCATCCAGGCATCCCCATCCCGCAAATAAAGCTGAACGTGGGCTTTTGCTCGGGATAATTCCACATAGGTATTATCCATTGCAGCGAGGGTACGCGCCCCCTCATAGACGATGACATAGGGATGAAGCGCCTTGTGAAGCATAACTTGTGATGGCGTAGGTGTAATCCAGATGTCTGTCGGCATATTCTTTCTATGGTTGATACGTGATGAGCTTGCCGTTTAACTTAATATAGAGCTTATCGTCCTCAATCCGCTTTATTATGCCCCTGTCGTTATTGGTAATATTGCGGTCTTTATCGGTTGTGGTGAGGCGGATTTTCACCTTCTGAGACTTCAATGGTTTTGTCTTCAAAGAGCGCGACGAAGGCAGGATTAACTTCAAGCGGTGACAAATATTTCTCCTGATTATTTTCCCGATTTACCAGGCTCACAATGCCTTCTTTTGAAATCTCCGTTATCTCAAAATAGTATTGATTGATTTTTGCGATGTGCCCCAACTGGTTTTGCCAAAACTGGCTATCTTTTAAACCGCTTCCTGATGGTTGATGCGTTGTAAAACAGGAATACGGGCTGATTTACCCAGCATCTGTTGACTTTGCATCACCGCATGAATGTTTTTATTTAACTGATTTCGATCGGCATTTAACGGGGTGATAATCACCGTGTTATCACGCGCTTCTTTCGTTCTACCCACATAGTCATCAATCACCATTTTTATCATTTGATTGTCGTTTTCCTGTGGTTTACCTGATGAATCCCCCTTCATGATTGCGCTTTCGGAGATAAAAGCACCATTATTCCTTGCTACCCAGTCAGGGGAAACCTGATAAATAATATCCAGTGATTTTTGTGTGTTTCCAGCAATGATTGCTTCAATGGCGGGTTTTAATTCGGAGATTTGTCTGACGATTTCATCCATCACCACTTTATCGGCGGCACTTCGTTGCCAGGCGAGGGCAAAAGGAGCGCCTCGTTCGAAGGCTTTTAGCTGTTTTGTATCGCCTGAGAGGACGACTCTCCCTCCATTATCCGTGATGTTAACCAGTAATTCTGCCAGGGTCTTATTGCCAATCATCGAGCTTTCATCAATCACAAACAAGGTATTTTTATACGATGTTTTGAGATTGTTCTGGTGCTTTTCCATCAGGAAACTGGTAATGGTTTGTGATTTTATTCCCGCTGCCTGTAATTTATTGACGGCTTTATGGGTGGGTGCGAGCCAGACGATATTCACATCGGGTCGATTATCGTTAAGTGCTTGTGCTACCGTTTTAAACTGGGTGGTTTTACCAACACCCGTATAGCCTTGTATCATTATAGTCTGGTCTTTTGAGGTTAAGACGAGTTCGGCGGCTTTTTGTTGGCCTTGGGTTAATCCGGTAAAATGCAGTTTTTCTTTATTTTGTATTAACGGCAATTGACTGTTTTTGCCCTGTAAAATCTGCGTGAGGATTTTCACCTCGTTATCAAAATCTTCTTTGCGAATAAAGCGCCCATAAAGCTCGTGCGTTGTTTCATCCGAGCATTTCACTTCGCCTTTTTTTAGGCGTTGTTTAAAAGCACTTATGCAATCATTAAACGTAAAATTACTGGATTTTGCTGCATCGGTAATCACATCCAGACTATTAAAAACCATACTTGATTTTGTCCGCCGGTCAATCACGATGTTTAGCTGTTTTTGGATATCAGGGGTGACATTATGTTTTGCGACACTGGCGGCTTTTATGAAGGATTCATCACCTTGCTGGATATCCGATAGCACGGTGGTGCTAATTTCACTTTGCTGTAACTTTTTTTGGATACTTTCGCTATCCAAACCAGTGATGTCAATAATATTCTTCCCGCTGCGTCTTATCTGGTTGATAGTCGAATTATTCACTTCTTTTTCGTTAAACACCGCAATCACTGTTTGCGTTTTATCAAGACTATTTCCAAACGCTTCATAATAGTGGTATTCCAGTTTACTATCGGCTTTTGGGGTGAATGACGCTTTTTTACCGTGCTCATCTTCCATAATGATTTTATCGGCAAATAAAAAATTGCCTTTTTTTAGCTCGGTAATGGTAAAGGTTTTGCCCGCCTGGATATTTTGGCCAAACACACTGGTTGATTTGACTCTATCACCTTCTCGCAGTTCTATCTCTTGCACCTTAAAGAGACGGTAATGGTTATCTATTTTATTAATTGAAAGCGCAGAGGTGTTGCCGAATTGGTCTTGTAACAGGAGTTTATTATTTTGTTTGCTAATGCGTGTTATCTGATACTGCTACCGTTCATTTTCTGTGGTGCGCTCAAGTATCATGCCGATGTTATAGGTATTACGCTGATTACGGTTAGCTGCATCTAAAAATATCGATTCTTTGGTGGCCACTACCATTTTATTTTCAGACAGTAATCCTTTTTCGATTAAAATATCACGGGTTTTGGCTGTTATCGCTTCTTTTGTTGGGTTATTTCCTGCCTGAATGATGACATTCTTATTTAAAGCATAAAAGTTAGCAAAATGATTAGCGACGGTCTATATTCTGCTCGTTTTGTCCTGGTCAGGGATAAAATAAAGATGTTTGTCGGCATTCGATTCAAACTCGTTAATCGGTTCGGCGCCGAGTGCGCGGGCTATTTCACCGGTCAGTCCCTTATTTTTACGGCTAGCGCTATCTAATGCAATAATCGTGTCGCCCTCGGCATATAAACGACTAAGTAATGCCGCAACTTTATTAAGGGGGAGATGTTTAGACTGGTAAATCCCGATTAATTGCCGTTTATTGTTATTTTTCTGGGTGTCATTTAAATAGTCATCAATGCTGATGGTTTTTACTTTCTTATTGGCATACTCTTGTAATTTATCACTAATTTTTTTATTCGGTGTAATAATCACGGTGTTTAACTTATTTTCTTTGGTAAGGGAATGAATTTCCTCGATAACCTGAATTTCATGGGTAAACCCGCTTTTAAGATTAACCAGATTAAACCGGACATTGTTTAGCGTGATATTTTTGGCTAATGCGCTTTCTTGTGTTGTTGTCAACTCATGTTTACTGTACCGCAACTGATGAATTAACGTGCTGACCGTATTTTCCTGCTTAAGATGGTTCTCTGTGGTTAACAGCGTGCTTTCTGAATTAAATGGTACGAGATTCCCTTGTTTAATCGCCTGGTTAATTTCTTTTCTTAAGGTTTCCAATACTTTCGGCTGGCAAGGGATGCGATTAATGACATGGGTTAATAATGCATCATAGGAAAATCGGGTGGTTTTATCTGATAGTACCTTAATGGATTGTGAAATGACCTCTTTAAGGTTAACTACAGGCGCAGATGGGTTGACGGTTTCTGCTTTTTTCACGTTATCCGCTGAATAATCGGTTTTTGCGAGCACCGCTTGCCATTCTTTATGGAGTGTCTCAACATTGGTAAAGGTTTTGGCCTTACGGGTGGCTAACACGGCGGCACTCTTTTGTTTGGCGGAAGCGGTTTCGCCTAACGCCTCGACAACCTCTTTGCGCCTGAAGGAAAAAGGTTCGGTTGGCACGCCTTCTATTTCCCATAAGCCATTTTTCCCTGTTGAAACAAAAGAAAATCCCTGCTTTTGCAAACTTTCTTTTAGGTGCTGTCGATAAATAGACCCAAAGGTAATCTGTAAATCGCGGATAATTTCGTTAAATCCATTGCGGTTGATTTTATCCGATGACAGTATTTTCCAGCCTTTCTTATCTGACCAGGTAACATTGATTAATAAGACATGGGTATGTAAATTAGGGTCGAGATTCCGGTTAGAGCGATGAAGGAAAAGGGCAGCAATTGTATTGCCGGTCATTTCCGTTTGCGTGATCCCTTTTGTTATTGTGCGGGTTGAGCTTATATTTTCAATCTCTTCGAGGGCTGATGCCACCGCCTTTTTATGTACATCAAGCACCGCAGTATTACCTTCAACCAGGGCTAATACCGAGACACTTTTGGGCGCGGAAAAGGTTAAATCATAGTCTGGTCGATGCTGATTTTTCCCCATTTTATTACAGGTTAACTGCGAGCCATCCGGTAATTTCCCTTCCAGCATCTGTTCAAAGGTATTTCTATCCACCGTGCCGGTTAATCCTAATCGTTCAGCGCCTTTACCAAACCATTGCGTCCTTTCTTCACCGACAAAGTAATAGTTATCCTTTTCCTCATAATAGTGGGCACTGGCGGAAGCGCCCCGACTGGTGAGATTTTTGACCAACAGCATAAGCTAAATATCCTTTTCTGTGTTTTTTGTCAACGATCACTGAAAACTGATCCAGTTTTTAGCTAAATACGATCAATCAAAGTTGATCCACACAATTCTCTTTATGGTTTTTGTGCCGTAGGCATGGAAGGTGAAAAAAATACTTATAAAGTTCTCATATGTTTCATTTCGCCGATACGTGAGTGAAGCGAACCTCATATTACTGACATGGCGCATAAAACCGCGTCAGCCCACTGCTAAGCCGGTTTTTGGTTGAAGGATATTACTGATGTGGCAGGTTCAATATGAGTGTACTTTGAGTCATCTTTCATGTTGGATTTTAGTAGGTTCCTCTGAACATTTTTTTGAGGATGGTGTCGCTTAAATTGGCAAAGTGGATCATTTTTGCATGATTGGTGACACTTTTTTCATGTTTTAGGTTATTGTTTGTCTCCTGTGTTGGGTTATCCAAGTTATTCTCTTCTGCTTCTAATACCGGTTTGCCGGTTTCTGCGGTGCCATAATAATTAACCGGTTCAACATAATGAAAAGGTTCAGGAGGTGTTATTTCCATCGTTTGAGGGTTGTTGGTCTGGTTTTAATTGCTTTTATCTGATTGATTGCGCCGACCTGTTACCAGCTTATCGAGCTTATTTTCAATCCCCGATTTATTCAGTTCCTGCTCAATCTGATTATCAAAAACCGCTGACACATCGTGCTCAATTTTCCCTGCGGCAATCGTTTCATATTGCCTATGTTCTAGCGTGAGTTTGACAATCAGCACATTCCCGCGGAGCGAGACAAAGCACTCCAAATCATCCAGATTCTGAATATCAGAGAAGCTGACAATTTTTTCACGGGTATCTTCTTTGGAAAAGTTCACGCCATCACGAATAGTATCCACCCCATAGCTATACTGGTCACGAAATTTCAGTAAACGGGTTTCGCCCAGTTCTTTTGTACCCACTCCGACACACTGCCACTGGGGGCATGGAAATAGAGGCTGGTATTCGCCAAATCCCAGATATTGCGAGCGTCATGATCGCCATAGTTCGCTTCCAGTTACGAGAAGTTTTGAATACCGATGAGGGTTGCCCCACCAAATTTACGTGCCTCGAAGAGATAATCGCTAATGACCGGCAGCTTATGAAGACTTGGCAACTCATCTAACACTGTCCAGATACGACTTTCTCTACTCGGTGTTAACGCCAGTACCGATTGCATGGAGATATTGAGCCAGGTGCTGATTAACGGCTTTAAGGCAGTATGTAAGCGACCATCACTGGAGATGAAAATCCAGGTATCTTCATCGGCATTTTGCACCCATTCCCGAATGGAGAAAGGCGGCTTACCTTCTTTTCCCAATCCCTGACAGTAGCGCAAGGCTTTGACATAAGCACTTAACACGGTACGAATGTTCATCTCGGTTTTTTCTATACTGCCATCGACCGGATTAGCGGCATCGGTGCCCTGCACAAAATCATACAATTCAGCCAAAGAAATGGACAATAACCGCTGTAATAATTTTTTAATCGAGCGGTCAGGATGTGAGCGCATATGCTCTGCGGTGGCGACAAACAAAAGACGAGCGGACATCAGCCAGAATGGGTCACCGCTTTTGACATCGGGGAATAACGGCAGCATAAAGGTTTCAAAATCGGAGCGGTCTTGGCACTCACGCTATAAATCCCAGTTCTGGCAACGCGCATCCATTAGATTTCAGATAATATCTTTCCCTTAGCGATAAAAAAGCGGGATAAAGTTATTGCCTTTATCATAGATAATAGCTCTTTTCCGCTGTTTTCTTACCTGCGTTAACAGGTCATTAATGACGGTGCTTTTCCCTGTTCCCATGATGCCATGCAGTCCAATATTTTGTTGTTCGTTGTTTTCAACTAGGTGTAAATCGCCAATTTTAAGCGATGAGAGCTTACCTTTGGCTTTTAAGAATCGGTTAATCTCTTTTACTGACCCTGCCAGATAGCGACCGCCGATAATCTCATTTTTCCGCTGCTGGGCGCCTTTTTTACCTAACCACCAAAACACCGCAACAATCAGACCAACAAAGGTAAAGGAGGCGACCCCCCATGCCCAAAAAGCCGCTTCTTTCAATAAGACATAGCAATGAATAAAATACCGGTCGAGGCGCACTTATCGGGCGGTTTTTTCAAATTCAATAACCTGATTGGTTCTGTGGTTTAACCAGTGAAAGGTGAAGGTTCCGCCTTCAATAGTACCAATCGCCTCCTGTAGCGGTATCAACAGTGTATCCATTGCCCAGTAAGCTAACCTGTGTATCATCTTCTCGACGGGGATCTACCAGGTGATGGTGGCAAAAAAGACCAACACCGTGGCAATAATTACCCAGAACGCCACGATATTGGCTATCTGCATAAACATCGCCACCATGTATTTAATTATCTGACCGCCCTGGGTCATGTTTCTGGCATCAAGACTCATGATTACTTTTCCCTAGCAATAGGAAGCCCAATTAGTTATCGAAAAAGCATTAAGTTAACTGGACTTATTATTTTGAGAGAAATTAAAGAATATTGGCGATACTTTTGGCTAACTGGTTTTCCAGTTCCGGTTTTGCTTCTTCAAATTTCAGGTTGACTTTGTTGGCATTGGACACAATCCGCGTCTGGTATTTATGGCGGTTGGTGGTTTTGGTGCTGGTCTGCAATTGAGAACCGGAGGTACCTTGTTTCAGGCGTGCGGTATCATTTACGGTCAAATTATTGTTTTTGCTTAATGCGCTAATCTGCAAATCGGTGATCATGGTGTAATTCACATCTTCCACCATTGCATCAGCGGCTGCGCCAATCAGACCTGCGGCTAATCCCACGCCTAATGCGCCGCCGGTAGAATCGACGTTATAAGCCATGGCAGTTGCGCCCACCACTGCGCCGATGTCAGCGCCTTCATAACCTTGCGATAAAAATCGTTGGGTATCTCTTAAATCCATCTTATCGGCTTTTAAAACATTGGCCTGTATCCAGTAGTAGGCGGCATTAGGATTATTCACCACGGTATAGCCTTTGGCCTCAACCGCTTTTCGAATTAAACTGGCTAAATCTGACATCTCTTTATCGGATGTATTTTTGATTTGTAGGTAAACGGTTTTCTGTAAAGCCGGATCTAACCAGATGGTTTCGCTCATTTGGGTTTTTACTTCAAGGTTGCGTTTTTTTACTGCCGTACTGACTGCACTACAGCCTGTTATAGCCACAGATGTCGATATTAAGCTAACCAGCAATAAACGCTTGAAAGGGTGTGTCATTTTTTAAAACTCCATGTTAAAGGTATAAGGGATTACTTGAACAGCATTCTGTTCAAGTAAAAGGTGATAAAAAATGGTTATTTTTGAGGGCTAAATATCACGATGACTCCCTGAGAAATGGTTATTATGATCAAATCCACTTGTCGTGCTGAAATCATTGTCAAAACTAGAAGAACTGCTATATGTGTCATCAAAGGATGACGAAAAAGATGAAAATTCATGGCTACTTGTGCTATACATATTTCCAGCTGAGTCTATTCCCCCACAACTTAATAATCCTGTTGCCGGATTTGTTTCTATTCTGCTGCTGAAACTATCGTCATCAGAATACGTATAATAAGTTTCAGAACTATCATCATTTAAATTTTGATTATTAACGGGAGAAAACTGATGGGAGGAATGATGTGAATATCCATTTCGTTGCCAATCTTGAGGGGCGTAAGAAAAAAGAATTGCTCCAGCAATAAATAATGAAATGATTGCGGATAGTATTATCCCACCATAGATAACTTTGGAAAACACATATCCATCATTTTTTGGCGATATCTCTAAAAATTCTCTTGAAAGAATTAAAATATTTCCGATAAAAAAGCCACCTAACAGAGGGTATTTGAATACTTTCTCACTTTCACGCCAATTTTTTAAAAAAAAACAAAATAAAGCACCCAGGTTAATGACGCTCATGGCGATCATCGATGAGGTTTGCTTAAAGTAAAACAAAAACAGTGTTTCGAGGATGATTATTGTGATGATAAATGCAATAAATCTCATTGTAATTTTCCTCCTTTATCCTCGTACCTTTTAAGATTAGCGGATTTTTCCTTATTTATCGCCTTCTCATTGGCGATTATTTTCTCCTGAGTGGGTTCGACGTTGTGCCCAAAATCGGTTTTTTCTGCCTGTATTGTTTTCGCGTATTCGCTGGTATTGGCTTCGGCGGATTCAAGTAGACTAACTTTATTGCTTTCACTTGTTTCAGGGTTAACAATGGTCTGGTGTTGCCGAATCTGGCCTTTATTAGCTTGTTTTTCCACTTGTGCCGCATTTTGATTAAAACCAGTTGGATTATATTGGCTGGCATCATGAAGGTACCTGCTTACCTTGGTAATGACTGGCTACTACCGTTTGATTGACAAAGTGATTATACCGAATATCATCGGCTATCCGATCACTAAACTCGCTTAACAGCGCTTCACATTGCGCCACCCAGAATCCGTTAACACATGACTTGCCTCGGCTTCACCTAAACGCGAATAAGCAAACTGGGTAAAATCCTGCTCCAGGCGATGGGAAGCGCTTAGGCGTTCCGTTTCGGTTACATTGGCTTGCTCCGATATGCGCTGCTCTTTAGTTTGGCTAGCAGTGAATCCGGCAAAGTTTTCGCTAGTATTTTGGAGCGATGCTCTTAAATCTCTGACTAAAGATCGCGTTTCTGCATTGGAGATCCTGCTAACATCATTATCGGTCATATTTCAGATTACTGTCGCTGACTGACTTGATGAAAACTCTTTCGCTGTTTGTATATCATCGCTGGTTTTATTGCTTTTTGAAGCGGAGTCTGTATTAGTGTCTCGCCATTCATGATTGTACCTTGCGTTGGCATCTAATTCCCGCACTCGCTTTTGCGTTTGATGATCCCTTGCTAACACTCAGGCTCCCTTTTGTTCAAAATCCAAAACCGGCAACATCGGTACTATCCGTTGAAGTTCTATCTTCTCTCGCTGTACTGCTATTTGATGATAATGAAGATCTCGCCTGTTGTGATTGTCGCTGAATATCTTCTATTGCCTGATGTTGTTCACCTGTTAACCCACTTTCAAATGACCCTTGTTTGTTAAACTGGTTACTTAGCGCCGTTGAGATATTGTAGGTGTCCTGAATTGAGCTTTTTAAGCCCTGATGGTAACTTTCACTTTCTTGGTATTGACTCCTTAACGCTTTGCTAAAGCTGGTATCGAGCATCGAACTGGTTGTCCAGATTAAACGGCAGTTTCGAGATGGATGGAGTGGTATCGACAATATGCTGACCACTTTGGGTGGTACTAATCATCGCCCCGTTATCGATTTGCTGGCTGGAGAGTCCGGCTTTGTAACTGCGGTTTAAATCGGTCTTAAAGCCATTGATATTCTCGACCTGCATATATTGGCCATGTTGTAATTGCCACTGGCTACCGCTGATGCATCGGCGGTCGTTTCCCCTGCCAGGGCATTACCTAGATAGGAGCCGGCACTGGCAATCTGTTGACCCAGTGAGGTGAAGAGTTTAAAACTCAAAAACGGAATCGACATCATCATCCAGCCCGCGATCCCTGCGGTGGTACTCCCTGTTTGAGTCAATCTGTCCAGATTCGAGAAGGCGACATTTTCCCCACTAAAGGTCATGGCCATCATAAAATTATAAATGTGATTAAATATGGCAAACATCACCGGCCATAACATTAGATTACCCATGATGTTCAGATAATTAATTATCACCTTGTACGTTATTTTTCTTACAAAAAGCGCTAATGCCATAATCGGGAAGAGCGAAATACACAACAGCATCAACACCATATTGAGTTGTAGTAATGTTTCACTGGCCTGATGGGATAAACGCATTTTGGCTAGCGATTGTTCCGTGGTAATGAGATTTAACCCCTGCAGGGTCATTCATGGCCGCGGCATAGGCGTTAAAACCTTTTCTTAAGCCCGCTATCATGATGTTCTGTTTTAAGATATCGGCTGCAGATTGGCTTGCTTTCACGAAGTAGTTATAGCTCCCTTCCAGCATATGCGGTAATACCACCGAGGCATCGTGTCGTCCTGGAAAGAGTTTACACGCATAAAACATCAGCGTTCTGCCGGTTCCAGTGGTATCTAGATTAAGCAGCGCTTTGATTTTTTGCATGGTTTCCACCGCTGAGGGCGGTTTTTGCCGTGATGACTGAGCTTCCAGCGATTCCTACTGTGGTTCAGGCTCGTTATACCAGTGCCAGCCGACCGCAGGGGAATAGTGATAGCCATCGTCGGGCTTTGCTGTAACTACCGCCGATAACAGCAAGCTACTTAACAAAAGGTGCTTCATGGTTGCCGCCCCTGTAATTCATTCTTAATCTGCTGGCTGATTTTCTCAGTGAGCTTTTTGCTATCCGGTAATGTTGTTTTGCTATTAAGCTCATCATAAAACTTAGTGAAATCGAGCGTATCAAATCTTACCCGTTGCAACTCATCAATCGTCAGTCCGCGACAATCAGGATGCTTCGCACTACCAAATCTTACACCAAGCTGACCACCCCGACCTTGTGATTAGACAATCTGCGCGAGCTTACTACTATCAAACATACAATAGCTGTGTTTTTTCGCAAGCACACCCCTAACACGTCTTCGGCGCAAAATTCAACCCACATCGACCACCAAGCCTTTCTCTTTGGCTTTACCAATGGCTTTTTCTTCACTGTCACAACTGGCAAGGCCAATATCTTGCCCCCAACCTGTACTTTTACAACAATTACTAAAGCCAATCGCCGTTTTACGGCACGCCATCGGTTTACCGGTAAACGTACTGATATTTTGGCCATCCACACCGATGTCTTTACCGGCTTTGGCTAGTGCGGTTAATTGCGATACCGCTTCACCAAAATCATTGTTTTTACCGGCGGCAATAGCGGCACATTTGCCGTCTGAGCAGTAGAATTTACCGCCACAAAGAAAACCTTCTCCATGAGTGGTTTGCTGACACTGGAACTTCACCGATTCTTTAACGCATAAATTGCCGATTTTCTGCAAACACTGGCGCGACCCTTCACTGCAATTGGGGTCTTTTTCCCAACGACCACAAGTATTATCATCGTTTTCAGAGACGACCCACTGTTCGGATTGTTGCCAGTAAGGGAGTGTGACAGGATAACGTTTACCATCTTTAACGACATAACGAGTTTCTCCTTTTTAACTGCACCAGGCTTTGGCTTTGACGGCATTCGCTTTATCCACGAGGCAGTTCGCTGTCCAAACGACTTTTGGATGCCAGATTGCTTCATTGACTTTTACGGTAAAGTGCAACGTTAATTTGGCGGGGCTATTAAAGCGATATCTTTTCGCACTGTCTCGATCGTTGTGTGAGAATCGGATGGGTCGACTTTGACTAAATTTTCGGTCAGTTATATTCAGTTCTCCACTCAGCGTCTGTCTTGAGCCGATCCAATAAAAGAAATCACCACCAAGCCCTGAAACTTCCACACCGCCATAGCAACGATGGCAACCTGGGTGAGCATAAGTTACTTTTTCTATCGTCCCCTCACTATCCGGCGTGATAACCACCACAATCCGACTCCCTTCCTTATGGAACGGTAAATTTTGCAATTGATATTCCCGTGGGATAGTTCTGCTTTGCGTTTCACTTGTCCATTCAACGCTGGCCGTATTGGCACAGGTACTGACAATGGTTTTTCCCCGCTCGCAAACATGCCCTTTAAAGCTTGACTGGCTAATTTTTTTACTGTGCTGACTGCGGTGATGCCTTCTGCATTTTCCTATATCGTCTGGCTGTTTTTCACCATATTCGATTGCCAGTCGATTTTATCCTTGGGATTGTTGATATAGGTTTCACGGGCGAGTTTGCCTAATTCACTTTCATTAAGGGACTGATTGGCAGCATTACCTATTTTCGATGAATCTTGATAAAAATCGGCCTCATTCGGGTTAGCGGTAAAATTGGTTAGTTCCTTTTGTGGCTAAAAATCCTTAAGGGTAGACTCTGCTTGCTTTTGTGTTTATTCGGCAAGGTCATAACCTTCTTTCGCGGGCACTATCCATATCGTTGGTAAAAGCCGATATCGCAAACATAAAGAGCGGCACGGTCAGTGTTTATTCATTGCGGCACGCTCCATGACGATTAATCTGCGTTAATCCTTCATCCAGCGCCATTGAGCCATACACGATATCAAAATCCTTACCACAACGTTTAACCAGCGCAGGCGCCTGGATAATACCATAATAGTCAAAGCGCAGCGGATCAACCCGGATGCCTGCTACCTGATATTTTTCAATCAGATTGAGTAAGTAGCGTGCGGTTTTTTCCATACTGTTGTCAATCAGGCCATTAAAATATACCGTAATTCCTTTTGCCTGTGCCGATTTTAATAGTGGCACTAACGTTTTTTCGGGGATGCTGGAGGATAAAAAATAGGCAGTTTCTTGTGTAATACCTTCTAACGGTATCCCTTCCTCTGCCTGTGTGGCGATTGAAGTGATTAATATCAAAAGTGAAAATAATGCGATTTTTGGCATCGTTATTCTCCTAAAGCAGCACACAGTTGCGTTTTTTCCACACCAGATAGCCGTAGTTTTTTTTTGGTATTGGGCATTTCTTTACCGGTTTGCCAGCTAATCACACTGCGACTGGTGGGATGACACTGACTAGCATCCGGCACCGGATTGACCATCTGATAGCGATAACGGCTTTTTGGTATAATCACGGTCGGGTATTCCTGACATACGGCTTTATTTTCCCCTATCGTGCCCCAAATCATGCCCTGGCGATGTAATTTAAAATTCATGCGCTCGGTGAGTAATAACGCACTATTAATGCCACTGCTTTCGGAATAAATCGTCCCTGTGAATGGATACATTGAGCCATGTGAACCAGCGCACCAAAAGAGCGCATCCAGTGGTAAGCGGGCTTCACTGGCAATCGCATCGGCGGCACAGGCTAAATAGGCAATGCCGTTGCCAAAAAGTAGCGCCTCTGGATTGGTAAAAAGCGCCAGATTGTCGTCCATCTACATCGGGTCAAGCTCAGAGAGATAGCCAATGTCATATTCACCGCCTTGCATACAGCCAATGGTGGTCAAGATATTGAGCCAGCTAATCAAGGGATATTTATACCAGTGAACGTAGTACATCCAGCCTGGGTTTTCATTGGCGACTTTGGTGCCTTTTCCTATGCTAATCTGCCCAATCGGAATGGTGAAACCGCCTATATTGACCCATATTGACCATGTACAATCGGCGCGCGGGTAACACCGGTCATGGCAAACGGCTCCCAGAAACCTATCGCAATCCCTGGGCGCTGAAATAACGGCGGTGACGCAGGACATAGCTGAATCGGCGAGGAAGGATTGCGCGTATCCGGCAGGCTACTGCTATTTAAACTAATATCACCAAGGCTGATTGGAAACAGATAGCGCTAGCAGATATCGGTAATAGGATTGACCCAACGACCCTCACACAATGATGCTTTTGCTAGCATCGGGTTAAGCAGCAAAAAAGCGAGCAATAAGTGCAAGCGTCGCGTTTTCATTATGCGCCTCACTTCGCTTTTTGGACGGCGGCTAATACCGTTTTTTCATCGACCACACCGGTTAACATCGCGGTGTTGTTCACGTCTGGATTTTTAGTGGCAGTGACAATGAAAGCGAGTGTGGTTTTTATATTTAACACTTCCAAAAAGTATTTGGTTTGCCTGGCTATCTTGTCGCTGGTGACATCCCAACCCAAAAGCTCATCTTTCGTGCCAGCAAACGCAGTCCCTACGCCAAACATTGCTTCTTTTACGGATTGCCCCTTAAACAGCTGGCTAAAATAGTGCATAAATGCCTTCTCTCCCTGCAATATCCAGACTTTTATTTCAGCCTGAGACGCTAATTGGGCATTCGGTAATTCACCTTGTGTATTTCGAAATATCACGCGAATATCGGGGTGGTTTTTTGCCAGCGTTAACAACTTCGGTGCCATTTTTTTACAGTCGGCACACGCATAATCGTAAACCGCGACAAGCGTGACGCTTCCTTTTGCATTAATGACCGGATGCATGCCACCATAATTCGTACTGATATCTTCAATGGCGCTTTTTTGGATCTCTTCCGCGATCAGCACTTTACAACCTAATGCAATAATCGTGTCGCCCTCGGTATATTTTGGCGTACAATGTGTTATTTCGGCTAATACCGCAGCCGGCAACAGTAATGCGCTCAATAATAAACCCACTGTGATACGGCTTTTCATAAAATCTCCTGTTTTTGTATTCTGATTTCGGTGCCTTTTCTTAAGCTCATCAGCCGATTAAATAATTCATCACCAATGTCGGCATCAGTTTTGTTTCATTAAAGACGTAAACTTCGTCGTCAGGCGAAAATTCAGAGGCTACTTGATGACTGAATTCAATTAAAACGTCAAAATGTTCAATTTCTGGGTCTGGGTAATGGCATAAACAAATACGCATATCAGGAATACCGACATTCATCATCACTCTCAGCTCTTTCCATATTTTCTGCTCAAGCGTCCCGCTGTGAGGATAAAGATAAATACGGTGATGATCGGGTTTTTCGGGATTAACGTCTAAATCTTCAAACTAACTCATTTTACCGCCACCTCAGTTATGCGTAATAATGATTCATTTGGCATTTTATCGACCACGCTGGGTAATTTCTCAATGCCAAACCGGTTAACTAAAACGCCACCCTGGTCAAAGTAGATCCGCTGATTTAAGGTCTCCGCCGTTGTTTTTATATTCTCGTTCACCAAAATGATTTTATGGATGGCGGTCGTGGTTTTTTGCGCAGCGGCCCAGACAAGCTGCTTTTCATCATCGCCATCAATAAAATAAAGCGTTTCATTAAACGGCGTGATATCAAAGGGGCTTACCTTCTGTCCTTTGCGCGCAAAGACGATGCCATTGTGGTCACGAATATCTTTAGTGACGGTGAAACTGGGATCAAACGTCCGGGTGGTATTTTTTAACGCTTTGGTGAGTCGGTGAACAGGCTCAGGTCGTTCGGCATTTTTTGTTCCCCGTTCACGCCATTCATAGTGAATTTTCTCCTCATTGCCTAAAAAGGCACTTTCAACCTGCTTCTCTATCACGGTAAGGAGATTTTGTTCGGCTATCCCCCATACATCACCAAACGTGCCGATTTCAGAGGCTAGACTGACCGCACTAAAACTCATCAAAATTCCGACACAAGGCAGCCACTTATTCATGATTTTTCATCGCCTCTACAATTTGTTGCTGGATATCAGCTGTTTTATCCACTGCCCCGCTCACCAATATTAACGTGTTACCTTTAGCTTCTTTTTCTAAAACAGCCTTCAGAGTGTTGTTGTATTTTGCAATGAGTTGGTCTTTTTGCGCCTCCATTAAGTCCAGTTTACTAACCTGTACCAAAAAGCGATCAGTGGTCTTCTTCATATCAAAAGTGACAATGTTTGGCGGCGGAAAAAGCCAGTATTGTGCGGAAATAAACAGCAGCGCAATTAACAGGCTACTCGCAATAAATTTTATGATGGAAGTCGTTTTCATGCGACTAGGCCTTTTTGACGGGCTTTTTCAGTGCAGGCAAGTTATCCATTACGCCTAATAGGGCAAGCAAACCTGAAGACACTAATGCCGCATGACCTAAAGAAAGAAAAAATATCAGCGGCGCCGGCAGATTCGCGTTAACGGCGAACAGCTGAATTTGACTGACATCCAGTCCGAGATTGTGAGCAGTGAATCCCACCATCAGCAAAATTATTGCTGACCAATACAGCATTTCTACCATCCACTTTAAATAGGTGTTTGGCTTTAACACTGCGTTGACCCATCGAGGTTGGGTTGTTTTTTGGCTGAAATACTCAACGATTGCCAAACCCAAACAAAAAATCCCTAAAATCCAGAGTGTCTGGGTCATCCCCCAAAAAAGCGCCAGGATTTCAAGGTTAGGGTTTTGTTTTATTAGTTGGGTGACGGCGTTGAACGATATCCCGCCTGCCCCTACCCCAAGGGTATAAAAACAAGACACCAACAGAATGAAAAACGAAGCGAAAGTGAAGTTGATCGCTTTACTTATTGCATGCGTTTTCGTTAATCCTGTGAGTAATGAGATTATTCTTTTCATTTTTGGGTTCTCCAAAAAAATTAATCGGTTAAGGTGATTACAGTTGGGGTTGTACGCCGGAACCGCCGAAATTTCCGGCATCAGGAATCAGGCGGCTTTTTGATCATATTTCAATGTGCTGACGTGTACGATTATGGTGCCATCAATGAGAATTTATTCGTCCCGTTATATGAGACGTTGCGGCCAGCTATTTTTCGTACTTGAATGGCGGGCTTAGCTGCTGTCAGGTTAACGGCGGTCATACGTACAGGCCGCCGAACGCCAAAATTATGCGTCACGAAAATTTCGGCGGTTCCGGCATAGAACCCCACAGTTGTTTCCTAAAGCCCTATCCCATGGCATGTTTGGGTAATATCCCGAATACTTGTTGAAATCATGAAAAATTCAGTGGTGAGCGCAACGATTAGTATCCTGTAAATTATCCATCGCTACCTTGACTGCGGATGTGACTTGAGAAACACACACAACAATGCAATGATTATCAACGCAGTGATGATTATGATGTCCAATCCCCCCTCCTCCCCTCTCACAGTTTCACCTACTTCAATTTAGCCAATAACGCAGGGTCTTTCTGTTGCGCCATTTCAAAAATAATGTCATTGATGTTCGCGCCTTCTTTCAGGCGTTTTTCCCGATAGGTAAAGTCATCACCGCGGGAGGAAAACAGTTCATTGCTTAACGGGTCGAGCATCAATCGATGAAAGCTGCTATAACCGCCAACGCTTAAATGCACGGCACTAAATCCGGCAAGACTGGCAGGGGGGAATTTTTGAATTAACGCCCACTCCATCTCGTTAAAAATCGCAGGCTCTTCTTTATGGAAGGTGGTAAACGCTTTTACGTCTTACATCATGGTGAATTTAAAGCTGCTATTGTCATAACATGCTAGTGACGCGGTACTCAGGTTTTTATCATGGATACCTTGGGTTAAGGTACCAAATGAACCATTATGTTTACGGGCGGTACAGTAACCTTCCTCAATAAAGCCCTGACTTTGTGGCTTTCGGCATCCAGCAGTTTCCAACCTTCATCAATGATGTTCATCTTGCGTAAGCTACGCGGCATGTTGTACATCAGGTTTTCTGACCAGAGCATGAGCGTAAATAACACCACCATTAACAAACACGATTCGCTTTTAAGCCACCCAGCTCAGTGACCACAAAGCGCATATCAGACTTTAAGGTTGGATCACTGCTGTTAAAGTATTTGCCGTATATTCCTTTGGTAGTATATTTATTCAACAATACCAGAATTTCATCAATGCGACCGGTGATACGGCTAGCGGCCTTAATTTTACCGCGATGTTTTTTTAGATAATTAATGACATCATCAATGCGCATATCTTGTTTTTTGTCAGGCCAGGATTCGGTGATAGCGTCCAGTATCAACGATTCATGCACTTCATCCATCAATCCATTTGGGACTGGCCAGAATGCACAACTGGTCACGAATGCGCTCAGCGCTCAAGGTGATATCGGTGATATTGGTAAACGGATTAAAGCGCAAGGTTTCCCCGTTAATGTAAGTGCCACCGACACTCTGGCAAAAGGTTTTGTAACTATCGCCTATATCAAAGATGGACAAATACCCGTCACTGTCTAGCACCTGTCTGGCAATCGTTTGTGCCAGCACCGATTTCCCCGCCCCTGCGGTACCGGATGCAAACCAGTTGAAATTAGTATTTGGCAAACTGCCATCAAAAATATCCAGAAACGCCAGTTGATGGCGGTAACTCGGGAACACAATCCCTACCTGACTGAGTTTGTTATCGGCGATAATTGGCATGAGATTGACCGCCTGAAAAGATTCCGCCCGCTGAATCACACCGATTTTTTAAAAGTCTTTCCAGAGCTTCGAGTTATCGCCTACCGCAAAGGGCAGGTGACCCAAGAAGTTCCGCATCTGCATTAAATCTGCTCTCACCATATTAAGCCCCTACATGGCAAACACTTTTTTGGTGCGCTCAGCTTCTTTAGCCACTTCTTCATCATCACAACAAAAGAGGGTGACGCCGAAGTAATAACCGGACAATGACGTCGCGGTGAACAGCAAGCCTTCGCGCAAGTGTTTCCATTCCGCGTGCTGGCGTTTGGTTGATGCGATATATTTGGCGTAAGAGGAGGCGACTTTACGTTCTAAATCCAGAAACTGCTTATTGGCGTCAGCCTGACTACGCGACTGGTCTTCGGTTTGAATAATAAAGCTCATCACAAATGGGCAACGGATGCCGTTTTACGGATTGAGTAAATTAGAAATGATGTTGCCTTTTTGCCAGAGATAGTGCTCTCTGGGATTACTGTCGAGATTAAAATGAATGGCACGGGTGGAAAACGGTTTGTCTTCTTCATTTCGGCCAGTGATTTCCACATACCCAGACTTAAACCAGTAGCGGGTGTTGTTCTGCACAATCTGCTGATTAATGTCTTTGTCTTCTATCCACTCTGATGAATACGGTTTTAATCTTTCCGTATCCTGGTTAATCATTTTCCGCATCATCTGCAAAAAAAAAGCGGGTGATTGACGCATTGTCAGCGTGGATATCGGACGCATTGAGCGCACTTAATAGATTACGCCGAATTTCACGCACTTTAATGATTTCACTTTCAGTGACTCGCTTGCATGGCTGGCAGAAGGCAAAATACAGATGATAATCTCTCAGCGTCAACGGCAGATTTTGCGGATTAGCAAACTGATTACGCGCAGCATCCAGATAAAAACCCTGCGTAATTTGATTGCATTCATCGGCACGATTGCCTTGCCAGCTAAAATCACGCAATCCGGTGGTTAATTTCTCATACACCGTTTGACTGGACAGCAAAATCACCTGCAGCAGAATATCGCGCGGTAAATTGTTCTTAACCAGTTCTTCTAATGATTCGACCAGCTTTTCATTTTCGCCTATTAAGGGCTGCGCTTCCAGTAAAAATCCCTGTGAGTGCTGGTGAATGAAAAGTTGATGGTCGCTGTCATAATCCCGATAGGGTAATAAGTCGTGTAAATGCGGATAATCCATCGACTCGAGCTTTTTCATCGTTTCACGGGTGGTGTCTTTTTCTATTAAAGCATTGGCCACCAGTTCAATGATTTTCAGTGGATTGACGTGTTTTAGCATCACACCTTCTCCACATTTGCCCAGCTAGCCGGTGTCGTCAGGAAATAAACCACTTCACCGGCATGGACGACCTCATCCGGTGACACATAAGGTGCAATCCAGGCGCGCGTAATGCGCTCCACTTGCCGTGATGGCGCACTGATTTCACCCCAGACAAAGGGCTTGCAAGACACGCCATATTGGAAGGCGTAGTTGATTGATTCGTTAACCAGCGTAAGACAGATTTTTAGCCGGTAATGGTAATGGGTTGTTTCTATTCTGCGGTCGCTCGGTTAACACCGTCACCGCGGGTTCCAAATTGCTTAACTGAATAAAGCGGTAAGCCGATAGATTCAATCCTGTAGCGGACTTGACGACCTCCCCTTTATATTGCGCCGTTGAGTGGCTGGCGGTATCGGTCATCGCATCCGCCTCACTCATCCAGTAACCGGAATCTTTGGCCGGTTTACCAAATTCAACCTCACTATTTATCCCCGCGCAACCGGAGAGCAATATTACGCTACTGATAAGCCATACGCGATACCTCAACATGATGTTGACGTCTTCTTGTTAGGTTTTTTTTGAAAAATCCCGAGAGCCAGTCGCAACATACAAAGCATCAGTGTGATGGCGAGTGACAGACGAAAAACGGGAGTGAACAGGTCAATGGCTTTATCAATAGTTAAGTATATTGCTTCCGGTTCAAACGGATAACTTATTGACAAATTTCCGCTTAATGCAAAAGCAAGCGTGAGCCAGACAAACGTCACGGAGAAATAAAGGCTGACATTCATTATCAGTTGCAAGCCATGCAGGGCGGTTTTTTTAACGATTGACGCATTCGGCTCAACTGGCAAAAGGCGACGCTTTTTGTTCTCACCACATTAAGGGGTGGGCGTTTAATGATGGGTCTCTACGCTAACGTATTCATGGATTTATTCCTCTTTGACTGGTTTCACCTGGGTTAATTTCGACAGAAAAGACGGATGATAAGTCGTAAATGTCAACGATCACCGAAAACTGATCCACTTTTTATCTAAATACGATCAATTAAAATTGATCCACTGCTTTATTCGGTTATTGCTCCTAAGCGCCGCTTATCTTTCAATCGATAGCTTTCATCTCTAAATTTAAAGCCATCATCCGTTGATAAAGACCCAACATAAAAGAAGGCAATCGTTAACCAGAAAAAGATAACCGGTAAGTAAAAAAAGCCGTTTTTAATCAGTTGTAACGTGTGTTCAACGCCATGATTAATGGCGACGATGATTTTTATGGCTAACGTGTTCATGGTTTCGCACTGCCGTTATTTGACAGTGGTTTTGTTGGTGTGATAAAATCGGATAAATCCATTGAAGTTGCACTGCCTAACTGATTGAGCAACTCCGGCGGAAGGTTGGTTTTTACGCTGTTGCTGACGTTTTTAACCATTTGGATGGGTAGTTCACCGGCCTTTTTCGCTGCCAGGTCTTCAATAAATTCCGCCTTAAACCCTTTTTGAAAAACGACTTCGACGCGATTGTCTGCCCCAATCTGGGTAACCGGATGATATTGCTCGGCACGTTCAATGTAATGCCAGTTTATTGGCTGCGGTCGACGCCCCACTACCGAGCGCCTGTCTGGCGATTTCCTGGGTAGGGGCCTGATGGGTTGCGCCCATGCCAACGGTGGTATTGCCAATTTGCGAGAAGGCGTTACCAAAACCCCCTAATGCGCCTGCGCTAAAGGCCAGCCCGAGCATGGCACCATTTCGCATCACCGGTATGCCTTTAATGCCGTTTTTGCCATAAAAGCCCACATGCCCTTCAACCACCTGGTCAATATGTTTGTTGTTAATGACACACGACAGGCGCTCTAACCTCACTTCTGCCCGTTCGCTGGAAATTTCTCCCCAGGCCGATGCAGTGACAAAGCAGTGTGTTAACCTGTCGAGCTTTTGGTTGCCCGGCAGATGAGCAAGTTCGGTTAATTTAAACTGCATGGCGACTTTTTTGGTTTCGCCTTTTACAGACGCATTGGCATCCGTCCCTTCCAGCACAATGGCGGTTGAAAACGTCCCCGGGGGGGTACATAAAAGCCCGATGAAGCATTGTTTTCTTTTTTTGGAGAAGTAAAGCGGGTACTTTCCAACTGACCTTTTGATGGCAGGATAGCGATTTGAGGGGGATGATTCACTTGACTTGCTCCTGGTGTTGGACTGCTCTCCCCCTCCATCGCTTTTTTATTATTCTGAATTTCAGCTTGAAGTTGACCGACATTGGCCTTTAACTGGCTATTTTCGTTTTTAATCGCATCAAAATCGCGCTTGATACCCTGGAATTTCTTTTAGCAGTACGTCCATTGTCTGCCGATTCGCTTTTTCGCTTAGCTGCGCATCCGTGACTACATTACCTTGCACCTTGTTATCAAAGGTATTATTGGTAATTGCACCGGTTAAATCCGGCTCCTGAGTGGTAGAGTTACCTGATTGCGCAGTGCGGGTCAGCAGCGGTTAGTTCAACCCTTGAGGCTTGCCTGTTTATCCACCAAAGTAGCGTAAAAATCGCCACCACACCCAG
>NZ_OUND01000006.1 GCF_900343025.1 Arsenophonus endosymbiont of Aleurodicus floccissimus
CTGTTGTGGGCAAAGGAAGATTGAGGAGGGCTGCGCTCCTAGTACGACAGGACCAGAGTAGACGCACCACTGGTGTTATAGGTTGTCATGCCAATTGCATAGCCTGGTAGCTAAGTGTGGAAGAGATAACCGCTGAAAGCATCTAAGTGGGAAACTTGCCTCAAGATGAGTCTTCCCTGACAGTAATGTCCTATAAGGGGTGTTCGAGACGAGGACGTAGGATAGGCTGGTTATGTAAGCGTATCGATACGTTGAGCTAACCCAGTACTAATGACCCGAGAGGTTTAACCTGACAACACCGAAAGTGTTTTGAGAGAGAAAGAATTTTAGTTTGTTTTGAGATTGAATCTGGTCAGATTTTGCTGAAGGCAGAGGTGTGGTCGCTGCTGAGGTAGGTGAGCAGGCCGGAAGCCAGCGAAATCAGACGGGATAAAAAAAAGAATTTGTCTGGCGGGGTAATAGCGCGGTGGTCCCATCTGACCCCATGCCGAACTCAGAAGTGAAATGCCGTAGCGCCGATGGTAGTTTGGGGTCTCCCCATGTGAGGGTAGGGAACTGCTAAGCTTAAAATATTAAGGACACCTAATTAAGGTTGCTTTTATGTATATGTAAATAATAAATCTAACTTAATGAATAACATATTTTATAGTTGAATTATATCTATTTTACCGACAATTTTTATTAATATTTTTGACATTTATTATAGGTAATTGACTAATCTAATTAGAAATATTAATCGAATCCTTTTCTTCTAGTAGTTTTTCAACAACACTTGGATCTGCTAACGTTGATGTATCACCAAGATTATTTATATCAACAGTGGCGATTTTTCTTAGAATACGTCGCATAATTTTGCCTGAGCGCATTTTTGGTAATGCATCAGTCCAGTGAAGGATATCTTGGTGTAGCTATTGGCCCAATTTCTTTACGCACCCAATTGCGTACTTCATTATAAAGCCCTGCTGAAGGTTCTTCACCATTATTTAATGTAATGTAGGCATAAATAAGCTTGTCCTTTAATATTGAGGGACACCAACGATGGAAGCCTCAGCAATTTTAGGGAACGCTACAAGTGCAGATTCGATTTCGGCCGTACCTAAACGATGACCAGAAATATTTAAAACGTCGTCAACACGACCAATTATCCAATAATAACCATCTTCATCACGGCGAGCACCATCTCCACTGAAATACATACCTTTAAATAGTGAAAAATAAGTTTGTTGAAAGCGTTCATGGTCACCATAAATGGTTCTAGCTTGTGCTGGCCATGAATCCATGATAATAAAATTGCCTTCAGCAATACCCTCAAGTAAATTACCTAAATTATCAATAAGTTCAGTTACTTCCGGTAAGGGAAGAAGCATAAAACCACCGGTTTCTGTTTGCCACCAAGTATCAATAATAGGGCAATGACTATTACCTATTTTTTTGTAGTACCATTCTCAAGCTTCCGGGTTAATAGGTTCACCGACAGAGCCTAAAATCCTTAAAGAATAAAGAATAAAGAATAAAGAATAAAGAATAAAGAATAAAGAATAAAGAATAAAGAATAAAGAATAAAGAATAAAGAATAAAGAATAAAGAATAAAGAATAAAGAATAAAGAATAAAGAATAAAGAATAAAGAATAAAGAATATTTACTTTATGTTTATCAACTATTTGGCTCATGCGATTTATACTTGGATAGTTAGGTACACCTTCAAACATTAGCGTGGTGGCTCCCCATTGGATAGTGGGCCATAAATTAAGTAACTATGGCCTGTTACCCAGCCTATATTAGCAGTGCACCAATAAATTTCTTTTACCTGGTAGTCAAATGCGTATTTGAAAGTGATAGAAACATAAATTAAATAGCCACCAGTAGTGTGTAAGACGCTTTTGTGTTTGCCTGTTGAACTAGATGTATAAAGATGAATAAAGGATCTCTGCATTCATTTCTTCAGCGGGACAGTCAGCGTTGAGGCCTTTAATAACTTCATGCCACCAATGATCACGTTTTTCTTGCTAATCTATTTGATTACCTATTCGTCTAAAAATAATAACATTATTAATACTTTCAATTGCCGGATTTTTTAACGCTTCATCAACATTTTTTTCAGTGGTATAGTATGATTTGCTCTTAACCCTTCATCTGCGGTAATGATCAGTTTAGCTTTAATGTCAATAATACGACCTGCAATAGCTTCGGGTGAGAAACCAGTAAAGATAACAGAGTGAATAACTCCAATGCGGGTACATGCTAACATGGCGATGGCTTGATTCAAGTATCATCGGCATATAAATAGCAACAACATCACCTTTTTTGATGCCTAATTTTTTTAATGCATTGGCAAATAGGCAGACATTATGATGAAGTTGGCGGTAAGTTATATGATAAGACTGTGATGAATCATCTCCTTCCCAAATGATTGCAGTTTGATCACCGCGTAATTGTAAATGACGATCTAGGCAGTTAGCACTTAAATTTAAGGTACCATCTTCAAACCATTGGATGTTAATGTGCCCTGGATCAAATGAAGTGTTCTTTACTTTGGTTTAGGGTTTTATCCAGTTAACAATTTGACCTTTTTCTCGCCAAAAATCGTCAGGATCTTCAAGTGATAATTGATAATCTTGTTGGTACTGTTTTTTATTAACTAAGGTATGTGCGGTAATTTCAGTAGGAATGGGGTACTTGAACGTTGATATCATATTTTTCTTCTCCTCATTTGTGTTAATCATATGTCAAAGAGCAGTTAGCTAAACCTATGAAAAAGAATTTGTTTTTTTGTGTAAGTGATCACGTAAATGAGGGTGTTTTATTTTAGATTTATTATTAATTATTTTATTTAAATTGTTTTAATTAATGATTTTTATGAAAAAAGTTTATTTTAATCTAATGAGCTAATATATCGATTTTTTATAGAGAAATAAAAACCTTAAAAAATATATTGTTTATAATTGTTTTCATTATTATGGTAATCCTTGTAAAATAAGGATTGATTGAAACATTTATTTTATATTTAAGTAACAGGAGTTAATGCGGATGAGCTATACATTACCTACCCTGCCTTATGAATATGGGGCACTAGAACCACATTTTGATGAAAGGACAATGAAGATCCATCATACCAAACATCACCAAACATATGTCAATAATACTAATGATGCGTTAAAAGATTTTCCTGAGCTTGCTAAACTTGATATAGATGATTTAATTCAAAATTTAGATAAGGTGCCTGCCGATAAGCGTACTTTTTTACGTAATAATGCAGGTGGTCATGCCAATCATAGTATGTTTTGGAACGGTTTGAAAATAGGTACTGAACTAAAGGGTGAGTTGAAATCTGCGATTGAACGTGATTTTGCTAGCGTTGAGAATTTTAAAGAAATCTTTGAAAAAGCAGCAGCCACTCGTTTTGGTTCCGGCTGGGCATGGTTAGTATTGAAATCGGATGGAAAAAAGCTGGCGGTTGTTTCGACAGCTAATCAAGATAACCCATTAATGGGTGAATCTATTTCTGGTGTTTCCGGTTATCCTATTTTAGGGATTGATGTTTGGGAACATGCTTATTATCTTAAATATGAAAATCGTCGCCCTGAATATATTAAAGCCTTTTGGTCAGTCGTTAATTGGGATGAAGCGGCAAAACGTTTTGCAGAAGAAGTAAAATAGCATTGACTTTATCTGTTTGTTTTATATCAATGTTAGTAGTGCCAGATGATTTACTGGCCTACTAATATTTTTTAATGACCAATTAAAATTATAGTAATAAAAAAAATTTTAACTCTTATTAATTATATATAAAAAAATAAAAGAAACTTTTGGTTTCGCTAAATGGTATTTTGTTATTTATATTATTCAATAAATATTTTAATAAAATAAAGATTGATATTTGTTTTAACTATTTATTTTTATTAATTTTTGAATTTATTCTTAATGTCAATCTCCCTCGTATTTTAGGAGGGAAAAGAGCATTATTTTTTTATAGGACTAATAAAACCTATCGCGTCATAAACTTTACTAAGGGTTACTTGAGTGCGAGCTTCTGCTTTGCTAGCACCTTCAAACATAATGTCATTCAATAATTTTTCGTTATTACGAAATTCATCAAAACGGTTTTGAATATTTATTAGCATATCTGAAACAGCTTCAGCAACGGTATTTTTAAGATCGCCATACATTTTTCCAGTAAATTGTTTTTCTATCGCCGAGGTAGATATGCCTGTTACGCCAGAAAGGATATCTATCAGATTAGAAATACCCGGTTTGTTTTCTGTATCATAATAAATTTGCGGTGGCTCGTCAGAATCAGTAAGGGCACGTTTTATTTTTTTAGCCGCTGATTTAGGGTTTTCTAATAAAGTTATTACATTATTGCGGTTATCATCTGATTTTGACATTTTTTTTTGTGGTTCTTGTAGAGACATAACCCGCGCTCCTTTTTCAGGAATAAGGGGATCGGGTACAGTAAATATTTCACCATAGAGCGAATTAAAACGTTGAGCAATATCGCGGCTTAATTCTAAATGTTGTTTTTGATCAATACCAACTGGGACTTGGTTTGTCTGGTAAAGTAAAATATCAGCAGCCATTAATACTGGATAATCAAATAATCCAGCATTAATATTTTCAGCATGACGTGTTGATTTGTCTTTAAATTGTGTCATGCGGCTTAATTCACCAAAATAGGTATAACAGTTAAGCGCCCAACTAAGTTGAGCATGTTGCGGAACATGGGATTGAACAAAAATAATACTTTTTTTAGTATCAATACCACAAGCTAGGTATAAGGCTAATGTATCAAACGTACATTTTCTTAATTCTTTGGGGTCTTGACGAACTGTAATGGCATGTTGATCAACAATACAATAAATACAGTCATAATTATCTTGCATCTGAACCCATTGGCGTAATGCGCCAATATAGTTGCCGATGGTTAACTCCCCAGACGGTTGAGCCCCACTGAATACAATAGGCTTTTTGTCGGTATTAGTTGAATTTGTAGGGGGTATATTCATGTTATTATCCCAGAGTTGTCAAAAGTGGTAGTCCTAACGCAGGAAGTAGATCGGCAAAGTTATCTAATACATAATCTGGTTTACTTAATGCGATAGATTCACCATAGTTATATCCGTAAGTTAAACCCACACAAGGATAATCTGCAGCTTTAGCGGCTAAGATATCATTATGAGAATCACCGACAAACAATAATTGATCTTTATGTAGGCCAAATTTTCCCATTATAAGATATAATGGAGACGGATGGGGTTTTTTCTCTTTTACGTCATCTCCCCCTAATATTAAAGAAAAATAACAATCAATGGTCAATTTTTTTAATAAAGGGTCAATAAATGGCGTAGGTTTATTGGTGACGATTGCCATTGGTAAAGATTTTTTGGCTATTTCTGCTAATGTTTCTTTTACTCCAAGAAAAAGCTGACTACCAAGTTATTACTATTGTTGCATAAATTTTATCAAATAATCGACACCATTACCAACCCAGGTAGAAAACAAGTTCTTTGCCCGCAGCGGGTAATTGCTGAATGATTAAAGCATGATCTAAAGCATCAGCTAATCCGCCTGCACTGTCGACTAATGTACCATCCAAATCAAATGCTTTAATATTGGTTAATTTTTAAATGCTATTAAATTGCCTCAGCTAACTTTTTACGCATAGCATCAATGACAGTTTTGTAATCTGGTTGATTAAAAATTGCAGAACCTGCGACAAAGGTGTCAGCACCTGCATTTGCAACATTAATAATATTATTAATGTTGATCCCACCATCAACTTCTAGGCGAATATTATAACCGTTTTCATTGATCATTTTACGAACTTGACGCAATTTATTTAGGGTTTGTGGAATAAAAGATTGTCCACCAAAACCAGGATTTACCGACATCATTAGGATTATATCCGGTTTATCTATCACGTAATCTAAATAGTTTAATGGTGTAGCGGGATTAAAAGCTAAACCAGCTTTACAACCGTTATCTTTAATTAATTGTAATGTGCGATCAATATGCTCACTTGCTTCAGCGTGAAAGGTAATATAGGTTGCACCAGCTTTAGCAAAGTCAGGAATCAGTCGATCTACAGGTTTTATCATCAAATGCACATCAATGGGTGCCTTAATACCATAATCTCGCAATGCTTTACATACCATTGGGCCAAAAGTTAAATTTGGAACATAATGGTTATCCATTACGTCAAAATGGATAATATCAGCTCCAGCTTTAATGACTTTCCCAGTATCTTCACCTAAACATGCAAAATTTGCGGATAAAATAGAGGGGGCAATCAGAAAATCTTTCATTATTGTCTCCGATTTGTTTTTTACTTTTTGCGTTTTTTTTATAAGTTGGATTATAAAATGCCAAAAGTTCATCGATTTTTCTACGAGCAAGGCTATTACGACCAATTGTTCTGCGTACTTTAACAACATTTAGCTTGGCATGATGATACCATTCTCTAGTCGCTGGTGTATCATGATTTGATATTAATACGGGTATTCCGCGAGTTGATGATAAGTGATAAGCGATTTGAGCCAGATTGTATTGTTCTTTGTTGCCAAAAATATTTGTATGATATGCGGTAAAATTAGCCGTATCAGAAAGAGGTGTATAGGGTGGATCACAGTAAACAACAGCACTTTTGTTTACTGATAGTAATGTTTCTTGATAGGTTTGGCAGACAAAAATAGCTTTTTGTGCTTTTTCTGCAAACCAATAGAGTTCATCTTCAGGAAAATAAGGTTTTTTATAGCGCCCAAATGGAACGTTAAATTCCCCTTTTGAGTTGTAACGACAAAGACCATTGTAGCAATGACGATTAAGATATAAAAATAGTTCACTACGACGTCTAGGATTATTACATAAGTTGAATTCAGTACGTAAACGGTAGTATTGTTCAGGTGTATTAAACTCATTGTTAAAAAGCTGAAGTGAATGCTGCACAAATGTATCAGTATGATATTTTACAGTATTATATAAATTGATAAGATCATTATTGATGTCAGCTAGGATGTAAGCATTATAGTTGGTATTCAAAAATACTGAACCTGCCCCGACAAATGGCTCTACCAGACAATCACCTTCTGGTAGATATTTTTTAATTTCTTCTACCAGAAGATATTTACCGCCAGCCCATTTTAAAAAAGCGTGTTTTTTCTTCATGCCGCCATATTTTATCTAAATGTTCCAGAGTTTTTGATATATCTCTGTTTAGGACAGCATATTTGCGCCTAATGATTCTTTATTTTTGATCTTGCTTAACTTGCTGAAATTTTCTAACCCAGGGTTTTTTTTCCTGAACAGAAGCGGGCAAAGTTGAAATTGCGTTTTTTGCTTCACTGACTGAGCGGTAATTACCGTGGATAAGAACATACCATCGTTGTCCATTGCGCCTGGTTTTATAGATTTTATAATTAGTTAAGCGATTGTTTTTAGCAAATGCTTCTAGTGAGTTAGAATGGCTTGCACTACTTAATTGTAGTGTGTAATTACTCGCTGGAGCCGATAATAAATCACCACTTTGATTTGTATGTGTTCTAACTATAGGTTTTGTTTCAGGATTAGTTTTAATTGGTTCAACGATATTAGGTGGTGTAGTAGCGGGAAGTTTTGTTGATGATGGCGTTGATGTTCGATTTTCAACGAGTTGTTGCTTTGCATTAGGTAATGTTTGTCCCTGGCGTAAAGCATCAACAACGTCACCAGGGATTTCAATACGTTTACCTTGCCCTTGGTTGACTGGAGGTAAGGAACTTTCAGTCGGTGTATCACTAATTGAAGGCATGGTTACGTTTTGTGGTTGGTTTTGTTCTTGGGATAAAGGGGACTCATTTGATAGTGATGTTGATTTAGAAATATCAATGTTACGTTCATTTATTGTTGTAGAGGTATTTTGTTTCTCATGATCTGTTGGTGTTTTAAGTGCGGAGCTAATCGCGATAATGAGTAATAATAGAACCAAAACAGCGATACCAATCATGACATATTGCCGAGAAGCTAGATGGTGTTTAGATCCTTGCTGACGTGAACGTAATACAGGCCTGTCTGAAGTGTCTGGCCGGAAGTTACTCTGATCTTGAGGATTTCTTTCTGGTTTAAACTCGTCCATTTTTCCCTCCCTTTAAGGTGAATGACCTTATATCATGCATAAAGATGATTTTTTGTACAATTTGATTCTAAAATACGGATATTTATTATAGTGTCACTATAGCTATCTTGCTATCTCAATCAAGGTTTAATCTGTATGTAGGCATTGTTTAATTGCTTTTAAAACAATCTCATGGCTTATATTAGTGTATAATTCTGCGTTGCCAATAGATTTGGGTAGCACCAGATTGAGTTGATTATTAACTACTTTTTTATCTCTCATCATGTGAGGTAAATAAGCTTCAGCAGCCATTTTTGCTGGTCCCTTAATAGGGAGATTTGCTTGCCTCAGTAAGTTTAAAATGCGTTGAGTATCATTATTATCAAATTGGCCAATTAACTCTGCGGTTTTTGCAGCCATCACGATACCTGCAGCAACTGCCTCACCGTGTAGCCAACAACCATAGCTTAATTCAGTTTCAATAGCATGACCAAAGGTATGTCCTAAGTTCAATAATGCACGTTGTCCATTGGTTTCTTTTTCGTCTATAGCAATGATTTTTGCTTTTAATTCACAACAACGTCGTATGCAATAACTTATTGTTTTTTCATCGAATTCAAATAGTTTATTAATGTTTTTTTCTAACCAACAAAAAAAATCATAATCTAGAATAATGCCATATTTAATAATTTCAGCTAAGCCTGAAGAAAACTGACGTACTGGTAATGTTTTTAGACTATCTAAATCAATAATAACTGATATTGGCTGATAGAAAGCACCAATCATGTTTTTACCTAATGGATGATTTACTGCTGTTTTTCCTCCAACAGATGAGTCAATTTGAGATAAAAGCGAGGTTGTTGCTTGGATAAAACGAACGCCTCTTTGGTAGCAGGCGGCAGCAAATCCTGTCAAATCACCAATAACACCGCCCCCAAGGGCAATAAGGGTGGTGCTTCGAGGATGATTTTTTTCCAATAAAGCAGTGAAGACAGTATCAAGACTAGCTAATGATTTGTACTGTTCTCCGTCAGGTAGAATGATCTCATCAACTTTGACGCCCATTTTTGTAAGAGTAGATTTTACTCTTGCAGAATAAATGGAATGTAGCGTTTTGTTCGTTACAATCATTGCGTATTCGCCACTTTTAAGCGGTAAAAAAGCATCAGGTGAGTTAAGTAAACCAAAAGCGATACTAATAGGGTAACTCCGTTCACCGAGTGTAACTGTCAATTTTTCCATATTGATTTTACCTTTATGGCATGGTCAATCAGTCATTCATATTGATTTATTGAAATTAAGTATTTTCTAATAATTCAATGATTTGGTTAGCAACTACTTTTGCACTTTGATCGTCGGTATGAATAGTAATGTCTGCGATTTCTTCATAAAGTGGATTACGTTCATGAGCGAGTTTTTCTAAAACTTCACGAGCAGGCTGATCTACTTGCAATAAAGGTCTTTTTTTATCGCGTTGAGTTCGTGCCATTTGTTTTTCAATCGTAGTTTCAAGATAAACGACTACCCCGCGAGCAGAAAGATGGTTGCGTGTTTCTTTTGATTTTACCGATCCCCCCCCTGTTGCTAGAACAATGCCTTGTTTTTCTGTAAGCTCATTGATAATTCTTTCTTCACGTTCCCGAAAACCTTCTTCGCCTTCCAAATCAAATACCCAACTCACATCAGCACCAGTACGTCGTTCAATTTCTTGATCGGAATCAAAAAACTCCATACTAAGTTGCTGCGCTAGCTGGCGACCAATAGTACTTTTTCCGGCGCCCATAGGCCCAACCAGAAAGATATTGTGTTTCTCTGCCATGTTTTTGGTATTACTAAGATTATTCGTTAATGATAACCCGCCCCCGCCAATCAAATTAGCAACGGGACCTATAATTGAAACCTCATGAGTATTGACATCTTTTCTTGCATATAAAAGCAAAAAAATCCCAAATACATTCAGTTTTTTCTGAATTATATTGGAAGGGCCTGTTTTTGGAACATAACTGATAGCAGTATTTCTTCACAAGTTTAAAATCCCGAATGTCTCGTAATACGCAATATACAGTATTACGAAGCTCAAGTATTCGTCTTTAAGTTTGTTTGCGCACTAAGTTTAACATCAATCAATTTGAAAACCACGTCGATATCTATACGGAAAATGTATTATTTGCTGCCAATTATGAATGATATTAAATTAGATATAAAAATTATCGCAATAGATTAGCTAAAAATGCAACTCTAATCATACATATAAAAGTTTTATTATCGAGTGCGCACAACATATTTATTTCGCTAAATAGCTAACTTTGTAAGCTAAATCTTTCTTATCGTCAAATTTATAATCCACCATTCACAATAATTGGATGATTTTTGCTCTCTTGGGTGCTGTTTAGGATGAAGTTATATTATAAAAAATAATTATTAGTTACTATATTTTGTTAAATATTAATTAATTGTGGTGTTATAAATATGATTAATTCTCTATGGTAAGTTTGTTTTCCATCTTTGGTGAATAAATGACCAAAAAAGGAATGTCTACCAGGTAGGGGATTTTTTGCTGTTGACTACTTTTTTCTGCTGAAAAATCCCACCTAAAATAAATGTTTCTCCATGATTAATAGTAATTTGGGTTGATATTTCTTGTTTATTAATTGCAATATGTTGGTAAGTATTTGCTAGCAGAGCGGTATTGGGGCTATTTTGACTGATTTTTAGCGATAGACGAACTTTACCTCCTCGTAAAATAGTAGGAATAACCTCCATTCCTAAAATTGCTTCTTTAAATTTTATCTGACTTTTTTATTACTTTGAATGACATAAGGTATTTCCGTGCCTTATTTAATGCTGGCAGATTGGTTATGAGAGGCTATTAATCTGGGACTGGCAATGATAGATAGCTGATTTTCTTGTTCTAAGGCACTTAATTCCAGTGACAATAAGTGACTTTTAATTTTAGCAATATTAAATGCGATATGTGGAATTGAAGATGGTGCTGGTTGATGAATATTAAGTCGATTAATCCCTACTTGATTGATTTTATCAGTACCAAGTTCCCAAAAGATACCCAGCTCATATAAAGCTTCTCGACTTTTATTGATAATATAGGCCGTGATTTGGACTTGTTGTTGAGGTATATCAATTTTTTTTTTAGCCAGGATTGAAGACGCTCAATATGTCTCTGTGTATCCTCAAAAATTAAGTTATTGTTCTGTTTATCGGCAAAAACTTTTCCTGTTTTTGAGAGTAAAGGTGGATTATTTTGTGAAAGTTGAGATGCTAGTAATTCCGCTTCGACATATTGCAGGGGATAACTTAGATAATGTATATCACTCTTTTTTTTCAGCTATCGATATTGTATGAGTAACATTGTTTTCAATGATTTCCTCTGTTTTTGGCGGCGTAAATGGCTCTCTGGCGGCTATAACATTAACGCTAAATTGATATTAAAGTAAGTAAATTCATTATGTTAGGCTTTTTGTCATTGATGAAAGAATGAATTCGCAATGTAAATTATTTTTTTGGTGTTATTTTTAGTTGATGAATAAGTAGTAGTGGATGTGTTTTTTGTAAGTTTTCGATAAAAGCTATTAATTGATAGTAGCTTGCTAAAATTGTGAAATAGTAATCTACGCGATTATTTTGATTTTGTTGTTGCCAATAGATAAGTTTTTTACTGAAGTAGGTGGCGGAAATTTAAATTGCTCAAAAGTATGGGGAGTAGTCTGTATTGAAGTAAGTAAGTCTGTTATTTGTTGTTTCCTTTGGTTTATCAAGGTATTTATATTTTGTATGAGTTGGGTTTTTAATGTGTTGATATGTTGCCTGCTGTTTTTCCGTTGTCGGTTCAATTCATTAATGATTAAAGCATTTTTTGACCAATAAAAAATAAAGAAAAAGAGAAAAATCAAAAAAAGTGTTAACCATTGTGGGATAAGTTGTTTCCATAATGGTCTATAAAACCATTCATATATTTTATTTTTTATCATATTGTTCCTCCGAAAATAGCCACTTTGCATTTAATGTGGTTTTTTGAATATTCTGAGAGGTCAGTTGTATTGTTTGTAATTGGATTTGAGTTACTATCTTTTGCTCGGTTAACTGGCGCATGAACTGTAAAATTTCATGGTAATTATGGCTATTTGCCTTAATTACCAAATTATCTATTTGGCTTGAAAGCGCGACTAACCAACTGCCTGTTGGTAAAATATGCGGAATTTGTTGTAGTAAATAAAGTTGGCGTTTGTTGTGGTTAGCGGTTTGAATTAACGTATTAAGTTGTTGCGTTAATTGTTTAAGTTGTTGTTGCTGTTGCTCAATGTTAGCAAGCTGTTGTTCAATAGCTGCAATTTCTATTTTTTCATTATTAAGTAAATATTGTTGATGAAGGTATTGCTGTTTATGCCTATCTAATATAAAAAAAGAATTAATATCAAACTTGAAATTTGGATAAAAAAGAGAGATAACCAACCATAATAACGTTGTTTAAGGCGTTTTTTCTGCAATGGCAAAAAATTAACTTGATACATCATTTGTCTCCCTCACGAAGCACTAAACCTGCGGCGATCGCAAAATTATGAAAATCTTTTGATAACTTGACAGGGTAATATCGAAAAGAATCTAACAGAGACCATGTGGAGAAATGATGATGTTTTATATCGTTACCGAGGTAAAAAATAGTATTAGGTTGTTGTTGAGTTTCTTTAGGTAGTAATAGTATCAATTTTTCTATAGAGTCTACTTCAGTTATCTCAACAGATTGGTAGTGTATTGATTGATATAAAAGGCCTGCACATATCCACTCTTGTTGTCGCCGATAAATAAGCCAGGTGTTATCAGGAATAGCAGCTTTATGTGCTAAGTAACGAAGAGCATTAGGAGATATATCGATAACCGAAAGTGAAAAACCTACCTCATGTAATAATTCAGACCAAAAAGCAATATCACTATGTCTGGTAGCACAAAAGTAAATTTGTTTTTGATAAATACGATAATCCAAAACAAGCTCACGAATGTCGATAGGAAATAGCGTTTCAGCTTTGCTATGGACGAACCAACCAAGTTCTGGTTCTGTTAGTGTGATTTTTTCAGGTAAAAGGAAGTGAGATTTTAGGATTTGTAATGATGATAAAGAAAATTTTGTATCACAATTGTTAGGTAGTTTTTTGTACCATCGTTGTTGCAGGATATTTTTTAGTGTGGTTATACGAATATTTTGGGTTTCAGTATCTTGGGTTTTAGTGATTGGTAAAGAATGTTGCCAACATTCGCGAAGTTGCCAGTCATGTCTGTGTCGAGTAGCAGCCACAAGTTGAATTTTATTATGATGTATATCAAGGCCCAATCTGCCATTTTTGTAAAAACATAGACGATTTTTCTATTGTTAATGTATAAAATTCCATATTCAAGGTAATTTCAAACATTTATACTAAATATTCGATGTTTATAAACTACCCAAT
Organism: Arsenophonus endosymbiont of Aleurodicus floccissimus; assembly: GCF_900343025.1. Lineage (GTDB taxonomy): Bacteria > Pseudomonadota > Gammaproteobacteria > Enterobacterales > Enterobacteriaceae > Arsenophonus. The sequence continues at coordinate 13,544 of NZ_OUND01000006.1, forward strand.
AAATTGTAAATGGGAATTTCAGGTGAAGATCGTAAAGTTTTTTCTTTTTTTATAGTTTGCTGTCTATTTTTGGAGGCAGGATCTATTTTTGGTTTGTACAAATATGTCGAATCAGAATTACCTGATGTAGCAACATTAAAAGATGTTCGATTGCAAGTACCTATGCAGGTGTTAAGTGCAGAAGGTGAGTTGATCGCACAATTTAGAGAGAAACGGCGTCTTCCATTGCCATTAAAAGAAGTTCCCACGCTAATGATAAAAGCTTTTGTCGCGACGGAAGATAGCCGATATTATGAACATCATGGTGTTGATCCTATAGGAATTTTTCGAGCTGTATCGGTGATGACTGTTTCCGGTCATGCTTCGCAAGGGGCAAGTACAATAACACAGCAATTAGCAAGAAATTTTTTCTTAAGTCAAGAAAAAACATTGATGCGTAAAGTTAAAGAGGTATTTTTAGCTATCCGGATTGAGCAATTGTTGTCAAAAGATGAAATTCTGGAACTATATTTAAATAAAATTTATTTAGGAAATCGCGCTTATGGTGTAGGCGCAGCGGCTTATGTTTATTTTAGTAAGTCTGTAAATGAATTAAGTTTAAGTGAAATTGCTATGATTGCAGGTTTACCAAAAGCACCTTCTACTTTTAACCCCCTTTACTCCCATGAACGAGCGATAAATCGTCGAAATACCGTACTATTGTGTATGTTAGAAGAGGGGTATATATTACTCAACAGCAATATAATAAAGCAAAGCGTGAAAACATTATTGCTAGTTATCACGCGCCAAAAATTTCGTTTTCAGCTCCCTATCTGGCAGAAATGGTTAGGCAGGAGCTCTATAACCGTTATGGTGAGGATGCTTATACAAAAGGTTATAAAGTTTATACCACAATTATCGGTAAAGATCAGATAGCAGCGCTTAATGCTTTGCGTAATAACCTAATTAATTATGATATTCGTCATGGCTATCGAGGAGCAGAAAAAATTCTTTGGACTCAGCTACAAACACCTTGGACTCATGAACAAATTATTGAACAGCTGAAAAAAATATCTACTTATGGGCCCATTAATTCCCGCAGTGGTTATTGCGATAAATAAAAATAAAGCTGAAGTCATAATGTCGAATGGTGCTTTTGTTGAGTTGGCAATGAATGGTGTTTCTTGGGCACGTAAGTATATTTCTGATAAGCGGGTCAAGGCATAGCACCTAAAACGGTTAACGAAGTTGTTAAAGTGGGAGAATTAATTCGTATACGACCGGTTGACGATAGCTGGTGGTTAGCTCAAATACCAGAAGCAAATTCTGCTTTTATTGCTCTTAATCCGTTAGATGGCTCTATTGTCTCGTTGGTTGGCGGGTTTGATTTTGAATTAAGTAAATTTAATCGAGTAACCCAATCGTTACGTCAAGTTGGCTCCAATATTAAACCTTTTCTTTATACCGCCGCATTAGATAAAGGACTAACGTTAATTTCATTATTAAATGATATGCCGATTACTCGTTGGGATGCTGGAGCGGGTTCAGATTGGCGACCTAAAAATTCTCCCGCCAAATATGCTGTTCAAATCAGTTTGCGTCAGGGATTAGGCTAGTCTAAAAATGTTGTGATGGTACGCGCAATGCGTGCGATGGGTGTTGATTATGCGGCGGATTATCTAAAACGTTTTGGTTTTCCTGAAGAAAATATTAATCAAACTGAGTCATTGGCATTAGGTGCTCGGTCATTTACGCCGCTGCAAATAGTTCGAGGTTATGCCGTTATGTCTAATGGTGGTTACCTTATCGATCCTTATTTCATTAGTCGCGTTGAAGGGCTACAAAGTGAAGTTGTGTTTGAAGCTAAAGCTAAAATCGCTTGTCCAAAATATAACGATATACCTGTTATTTATGATGATGTGCCAAAAATTAAAGAAATAAATGCAGAATCTATTGAGGATATAGTTAAATCTACAACGCCAATGATAAATTTTAAACCTAGAGTAGATATTAATAGTGAAATTCCAATAACGGTTGAACAAAAAAATATGCTCCTCATGTTATTAGTACACCCCTAGCTTTTTTGATTAGTAATGCAATGATGACGAATATTTATGGAGAGCTTGGTTGGATGGGGACAGGCTGGCGTGCGAGAGATTTTAAGCGTAAAGATATTGGCGGAAAGACAGGAACGACTAATAGTTCTAAAGATGCTTGGTTTTCTGGTTATGGTCCCGATATTGTTGCTACAGCTTGGATAGTTTTTGATGATAATAAGCGCAGTTTAGGGCGTACTATTACAGGTGGTGAAGCGGGAGCAAAAAGTGCCCAAGCTATCTGGAATGATTTTATGAAAGTTGTTCTAGATGGAGTTCGTCAGAATGACATAGAGCCTCCTGATGGAATTATTTCTATTACTATTGATAGCAAAACAGGTAAATCAGCAACGAATAATTCAGTAAGTAAAAATTTGGAATATTTTATTGAAGGAACTGAACCTAAAACAGCGGCTATTCGAGAGGTAGGTACAATTGTTATTTCTGAAGATGGAAATAGCCAAGAACTCTTTTGAATAGTAAAAATATTCTTTAATTTTTGTCATTGAAATTAGGGTTATTAGATAGACCCTATTTCATTTCACAATATTAGGACTTAATTAAAATTAGCAGATGTTTTTGAGATAACGTTGAGCATAAAATAGGGCGCTAATATTTCTTGCTTCGTTAAAGTCTTTAACATTAAGAAGTTGCATCATGTTTTCGATTGGCCAACGAATTTGCTCTAATGGCTCTGGTTCATCGCCTTCCAGTTTTTCTTCATAGAGATTTTATGCAATGAATATATTCATTTTGTTGGAAAAATAGGCGGGTGATATTGTTAGTTTTGCTAGTAATTCAACATGTTTTGCGCCATAACCAATTTCCTCTTTTAATTCTCTTATAGCAGCTATGGCAGTTTCTCCTTTATCAATAGCTCCTTTAGGAAAACCTAGTTAATATTCTTCAATACCAACAGCATATTCACGAATTAAAATTAATTCTTCATTAATGATAAGAACGATCAGTACGGCTTCATTTATTGTTGGCTGCATTCGTTCATAAAGACGCTTAACGCCATTACTAAATTCAAGATCAACAGATTGGATACGAAAAAGTCTAGATTCAGCAATATTTTTTATATTCAAAATTTTGGGTTTTTTGATTTGTTTCATATACTGTGTCCCGGACAAAATTTGTTGAATAGATTATAACTTTTTATATTCAGAGCGAAGATAATCTTTTGATTTTTTGCTGAAATCAATTCTCATTCAATCTATCTTTTTAGTGATAATATATCAATAAATTTAGCCAGAGGTGATTATTATAATAAGAGAGTTTTAGTAATATTTTTATTATATTACTTATTAATTGAACGACCATGTTTTTAAAATAAATAATGACAAATCGTAACTCATTACTCATTGTTATTAATATTAAAAATAGAAAATTAGAATAGGAATTACCTTATTTAGAGCTATTGAAAGGGTTGTTATTCTGCACAGGCATTATTCGTTACATCGGGGAAGAAATGAACTTACCTTTTGTTATATTGGTTATTTTAATTATTTGCTTGTTTATATTAATTTTCTTTTTGTTTATGAAAGGAAAAAAAGGTAATGATATACATAGATTACGTTTCTTAATACAAGCTAATTATCGTAAAATTACGTCTGATGAATATCAGATAATTTGTGACTATCTTAAATATACCAATTCTGAACAAATCTTAATAAATACAAAAGAAGCTACAATAAGAAAATTATTTGATTTTCCTAAAAGAAATGCCTGGGTTTCTACTGGCTGTAATGCAATAACACGCTTCTTTTTAATCAATGATCAAGATAATTTATGGCGCTATTTTATTGATTCTAAAGAAGTTCATTTACCCAGACAATTAGAACCTTACTTAACAACTCAAAATGTTATGGATGTTATTGATACGGATACCTTACCGCTTGTTATCTCAGTAAATAATCATTTCTTGGGTGATTTTAAGCAAAATTTTAAAGAGTTTCAGTTAACTAAAGAAATAACATTTCCACCAGTTAATGCCATTATTCAAGAGAGTGGTTAGCAATTAGTAAAGTTTATTAAGGTCAGAAAAGAAACATTGGAAGAGTATAAACTTAATCGATCGTTTAGTTTTTGGGGCGGTGGTGTTATTTGTGTTGGGCTAATTGTTTGCGCACTTTCGTTATTCGCTATTACTATTTTTTTCCTTGGTTAATGTTGTTTGGTGGGCTAACTTTTATTATTGGAGTTTATCTTCTTTATCGGCCATATATTTTTCGTAAGAGATATCAATAGGATATTTGTTGTGTGGTAGGTAAACCTAAACGATGGGGTTTATTTGGCGAGTTTGATAAAGGTAAAAAACATAATATTTCATTGGCTGGAATTGATCTTATTTATCTATCTCATTGGGAGCCATTTCTGGAATATAAGATTGATCAGGCTATTAATATTGATATGTATGCAAACGGTTACGTTGTTCGTCAAGGACGTTATTTATCTTTACATGAAGAGGCTCGTCGTTATCCCTATAAAAGATATGGCAAAAATTTAATGTTGGTGATAACGAGTTTTTTCCTTATGTTATTACTTCACTTCTATGAACCAGTTCATTTACCCGCGAGATTAATTTTTCATTGGCTTAATGGAGAAAATTTTCTACAGACAACAAATTATGCCGAATTGGAAGTGATGCCGTTACAGATTGGTGACTATATTGCAGTTAAAGGTGTGGGTATGTGCTATGTATCTATTGATTTTATAGAAAAAGGAAATAGGTTTGATTTTCTTCCTTTTGATTGTTCCGGTATTTACTGAAATAATATAAACTCATCTCCTATACCTGAATCTGATATAGTTGAAAAAGTCTTTTCTCTTTCAACAACAGTTAAACAGCAGCTTTATTTTAATAATTTGGATCGTAAAGTTAATCAGCAACTTTGACGAGAGATTATGAAATCTGGTATGAATTTACTTGATAATTTCGCTGATATCATCTTAAAAACAAATTTATTATGCCCACTTAATAATGAGTGTTTTCGTTTAAAGAGCGCGTTAGTTAATTTAAGTAATACCTATGAATGGTCGGTACTTGTTACCAGAGCTAAAAATGGGAAATTAGCGGGTACCAATGTGATATTGCGGCCAGGCGGGGCAGAAACCTTGGAAAAACTGGTTAATGAAACGACATCTTTTTATATTAATAGAGAAATAGAAAAAGCAGCGGCGTTATTGAATACACCACCGACCAGAGGTGTATTACTTATCAGTGATGAAGGAAAACCGTTTGTAGATTTAGTTTCATTCCACTCTACTATTGTTGATTCTTATTCTCCATTACAAAAATGGCAAGAGCTGCAAAAATTGTCAGATATTTTAATGCATACTCCTTTTGAAGCAGAAGGTATTATTACTAAATTATTTGTCGATAAAAAAGGTACGCGTCATATTATTTTACATAGTAAACCTAGTTCTATGTTACTTTTACGCTATATTAGTGCTTTTCTATAAAACTTGGTTTTAATGGTAACTTTTATATTAAATCTTATTCTGGTTATTACACGTAAGCGTATAAATAAGTGGCGATTAAAAAGTATTCGGCAATATTATGAGCATTGTTTTAATATTGTCTCTTCCATTGACCAGCAAAAAAATATTTAACCCAATGAAAAGAGTATGAAAACACAGTCAGATATGGATTTGATTATTCGTTTAGATAAATGGTTATGGGCTGCACGTTTTTATAAAACTCGAGCAATTGCTCGTAAAATGATTGAGGGTGGCAAAGTTCACTATAATGGGCAGCGAAGTAAAGCAAGTAAAGTCGTTGAAAAGCATGCCATTATAAAATTAAGACAAGGAAATGATTAGTTAACTATAGAAATATTGGCCATTAGCGATCAGCGACGGGGCGCATCAGAAGCAAGCGCGTTATATCGTGAGACACAAGATAGTATTGTTAATAGAGAAAGATTGGCTTTAGCACGTAAGACTAATTCATTAACCATGCCAAACCTAGAACGTCGTCCTGATAAGAAAGAACGACGTAACCTGATTAAATTTAAGCATACAAATTTAAATGAGTCATTTTGATGACAACTTTAGCAATGAGAAAAAATATGTCTAAATATGACCAGTTACACCGTTTTTTGTTTCAAGATGATACTGTTCGTGGAGAGCTAGTTTCAGTTAATGAAACTTATAAAAAGATACTCGATCAACACGATTATCCGGCAGCAGTTAATCTATTATTGGGTGAATTGTTAGTTACCACTAGTTTATTAACAGCAACTTTAAAATTTGATGGTGATATTACCATACAAATTCAGGGAGATGGCCCGGTAAAAATGTTGGTAATAAACGGAAATAATCATCAAAAAATGAGAGGTGTTGCTCGTATTGAAGGTTCAGTTACTGTTCAATCATCATTAAAACAGATGGTTGGCCAAGGTTATATGGTGATCACAATTACACCAACAAATGGTGAGTGTTATCAAGGCGTTGTTGCATTGGAAGGTAATACAATAGCGGAATGTTTGGATGATTATTTTAAACAATCAGAACAGTTGCAGACACGTTTATTCATTCAGGTGAAATAAATGGTGGGCGCCTGCTGCCGGTGGAATATTATTGCAAGTATTGCCCTCTGCCGGTATTGAAAGTCAGCATCAATTTGATCATCTGGTGCAATTAACCGCTACGATTAAAGGGTGAGGAACTATTTACTTTAGAGCCAAAGGAAATTCTTCATCGTCTTTATCATGAAGAAGATGTGACATTATATGATCCACAGCTAGTCGCTTTTCATTGTAGTTGTTCAAAAAAGCGCAGTGAAAACATTTTGCTATCTCTTTCTGATGAAGATATTGAGCATATATTGCATGAACGTGGTGAAATTGATATTGAATGTGAATTTTGTGGGGCTGTCTATCTGTTTAATAAACAAGATATAGAGGAATTGAAGCGAATTAAAAAACAGCAAATTCATTGATTCGTTAGTGCTTATTTTATACTGTAATAAAGGATATAAATATATTTTTTACTGTAGCGTTGATTGTGCTCTAGATCGCATTTTTGGTTCAGAAAATAGTTTAGATGAAATTTATTGATTTTTATCGCTGTCAATTTCGAGTAAAAATTTATGATATGTCCTAATTAAGGTTAATATTCATTTAGGAGCATAAATTAATGAGTGAAAAAAAAGATTACTCCAGAAGAGATAGCTAGATATGGTATTCATCTCAAGTAACTGAAATCGTTTATAACCCGGGATATGAACAACTATTTGCAAGAAAAAACAAAACCTTCTTTAAAAGGCTATGAGCGTGGTATTGAAACTAAATTAGGAGCAGTAGCGGTTGATACCGGTATTTTTACTGGTAGATCACCGAAGGATAAGTATATCGTTCGTGATAACGTTTCTAGGGATAGTGTTTGGTGGGCGGATCAAGGTAAAGGAAAAAATGATAACAAACCGATCACCGAAGAGGTTTGGCAATCATTAAAAGATTTGGTGACTAACCAATTATCAGGTAAGCGTTTATTTATCATTGACGCTTTTTGCGGCGCAAATGCAGATACCCGTTTGAAAGTGCGTTTTATTACTGAATTGGCCTGGTAGGCACATTTTGTCAAAAATATGTTTATTCGACCTAGTGAACAAGAATTGATTGATTTTCAACCAGATTTTGTTGTAATGAATAGCGCAAAATGTACTAATCCCAACTGGCAGGCTCAAGGCTTAAACTCAGAAAATTTTATGGCGTTTAATTTGACTGAGTGTATGCAACTGATTGGCGGTACTTGGTATGGCGGTGAAATGAAGAAAGGATTGTTTTCGGTCATGAATTATTTGCTGCCATTAAAGGGAATTGCTTCAATGCATTGTTCCGCTAATGTTGGTGAAAAAGGTGATGTGGCTATTTTCTTTGGTTCGTCTGGCACAGGAAAAACAACTCTTTTAACTGATCCTAAACGTAAATTAATTGGTGATGATGAACACGGATGGGATGATGATGGTGTGTTTAATTTTGAAGGTGGTTGTTATGCTAAAACCATACATTTGTCTGAAGTGGCAGAGCCTGATATTTATCATGCGATCAAACGCGATGCATTATTAGAAAATGTCACTGTTTTGACTGATGGCTCTGTTGATTTTAATGATGGAACAAAAACAGAAAATACTCGCGTTTCTTATCCTATTTATCATATTAATAATATTGTTAAACCGATTTCAAAAGCAGGCCATGCGACAAAAATTATTTTTTTGACAGCCGATGCTTTTGGTGTTTTGCCGCCGGTATCTTGTTTGACACTTGAACAAATTGAGTACCACTTTTTGCCAGGTTTTACCGCTAAATTAGCAGGCACTGAACGTGGTATAACTGAACCAACGCCAACTTTTTTAGCCTGTTTTGGCGCGGCTTTTCTGACATTACATCCTACTCAATATGCTGAAGTATTAGGTAAGCGAATGAAAGCGGCTGGTGCAAAAGCATATCTGGTTAATACCGGTTGGAATGGAACTACTAAACGTATTTCGATTAAAGATACTCGTGCAATTATTGATGCGATCTTAAATGGGGATATAGATAAAGCAGAAACCATAAATTTACCCATTTTTAATTTAGCTGTACCCACCAATTTGCCAAGAGTTGATAACAATATTCTGGATCCTCGTCATACTTATACAGATAACAGCTAATGGGAAGTTAAAGCCAAAGATTTGGCTAAGCGATTTATTAATAACTTTGAAAAATATACTGATACCCCGGTTGGGGCGGCACTTGTGAAAGCAGGCCCTGAGCTGTAATTTTCAATAAGAGTTGTCAATAGTAAAATAAAAAGTGCATAGAATATAACAAAGGCTATGTACTTTTTATTTAGTTGTGAATATTCATGAACTGAAAAGGAATGGCAAAATTTTGCTTAAATTTTCTCTATCGTCTTGCTGTTCTACTACATCCGATGGGATATAAGTCAAAAAGTCGGGTCTATTAAAACATTTCACCTTATAATGAAATCTTCATTAATTAACGGTGACGATAAAATTGAGCGAAAATATTAAAAATTGATAAAAGTTAAAAAATTGCCAGCGCTAGGCTGGCATAAGTAAACACTGGAAGCAATGTTAGCAATGTCGTCCTTTCATATGATCCCAGAAAGGTTCATCCGAAAGTGCTTTAATGATAATAGTTATCACTATTATTTGTAAAGTGATTTTTTAATATAAATGTAAAAAAATCATTCATAGTGATAATATATTAATAATTATAATATATTTTGATGGTTAATTTACAATTTCAAAACAATTGGTTTCATCGTTGATAGCAAATGGCTAGATCACTTTAGCTGACAATATTAAGAATTTAACTATAATGAGATAGTTATGATTTTGTCAGGCTTTGAGCACACGTCCAAGCTGAACTCCATGCCCATTGAAAGTTATATCCGCCTAACCAACCAGTAACATCAATTACTTCACCAATAAAGTAGAGTCCGGCTATTTTTTCTGATTCCATCGTTTTTGAGGAAATACTGTTTGTATCAACGCCACCAAGTGTGACTTCTGCGGTACGGTAACCTTCTGTGCTATTTGGTTGTATCTGCCAGTTGTGTAGCATTTCTGCAATCGTATTTATCTGTTTCATATTGAGCTGTTTTAACGAGTTATCTGGGATTTTTTTTAATACTTGTAATGTCTCGATAAGTCGTTTAGGTAGATATTTTGTTAATAAGTTTTTTAACGATAGATTAGGATGAATGGTTTGTTCATGGATTAAACAATCGATAAGATTAATATTGGGAAATAAATTAATACTTATATGCTCCCCTGGTTGCCAGTAACTTGAGATTTGCAAAATAGCTGGGCCTGATAATCCTCTATGTGTAAATAGAAGATTTTCTTGGAATGTCATGGTATTTTGTGAACTGATTTTTACTGGAATAGCAATGCCAGAAAGTGTGTGTAAAACGTCAAGCAGCTCTTTATGTAATGTGAAAGGCACTAAAGCTGCTCGCGTCGGTTGGATGGTATGGCCAAATTGCTCAGCTATACGATAACCAAAAGGAGTTGCCCCCAATTTAGGCATTGAAAGGCCACCGCTAGCAACAATTAGGGCGTTTGAACTAATAATTTTTTCATTAACGTAGACTAAAAATTTATTATCTATTTTTTTTATCTGAGTGATTTCGCTTTGCAAGCGTAAACTAACGCCAGCTAATTTACATTCAGTTAATAGTAAATCGATAATATCTTGTGCGCTATTGTCACAAAAAAGTTGACCTAATGTTTTTTCATGATAAGGGATATGATGTTTTTGTACTAACTCAATAAAATCCCATTGAGTAAAGCGAGCCAGGGCTGACTTACAAAAATGGGGATTAGTAGATATATAAGCATTAGGATCAATATAAAGATTGGTGAAGTTGCATCGTCCGCCACCAGACATTAAAATTTTTCTACCCGCTTTTTTGCCATTATCCAATATCAGTACTTTTAACCCTTTTTGACCTGAATTGGCTGCACAAAATAGACCGGCCGCTCCTGCACCTATAATGATTACGTCAAATTTTTCCACAAAATTTCTTTTTTATCTGAAAAGATATTTATTAATAATACAAATAGCGCATTTTTTATTAAATAGCGTAAAATATTTATTACGATTTAAATTTGTGTGGATAAATGTTAGTAAGTACTAGAAATCCGCATATTTTTTATTTTATTAACTTAATGAAAGTGAAGAATATTTTTGTTTTATTTGTTTTTTTGTCAATTAAAGTCAAAAAAGATGTAGATTTTGCTTCCACCGCTAACGTTTGTCACTGATAATGCATTGAGTTTATATTCAACAAATTGGCTTAAGGTTTATGCTACATTTATTTACTGGTTTGGATTTTTACACCGGTCTGTTATTAATACTAGCGCTATTATTTGTGCTATTTTACGAAGTAATTAATGGTTTCCATGATACCGCAAATGCAGTAGCAACGGTTATCTATACTCGAGCAATGCGAGCTCAATTTGCGGTTGTTATGGCTGGTGTTTTTAACTTTTTTGGCGTTATTTTAGGTGGCTTGAGTGTTGCTTATGCTATTGTGCATTTATTGCCAACAGATCTTCTCTTGAATGTAAGTTCTGCTCATGGCCTGGCAATGGTTTTTTCCATGCTATTGGCGGCCATTATTTGGAATTTGGGTACCTGGTATTTGGGGTTACCGGCTTCTAGTTCACATACATTAATAGGTGCCATTATTGGTGTTGGTTTAACCAATGCATTATTGACCGACTCCTCTATAGTCGATGCATTGAACATCCCAAAAGTGATTGAAATCTTTCTTTCCCTCATCCTTTCTCCTGCTATTGGTTTTGTTATAGCTGGATTGTTAATTTTCTTTTTACGCCGTTATTGGAGTGGTACGAAAAAACGTCGTCGTATTCATTTAACACCGGCTGAGCGAGAGAAGAAAGATGGTAAAAGAAAACCCCCTTTTTGGACACGTACTACATTGATTTTATCTGCCGTTGGCGTCAGTTTTTCTCATGGTGCTAATGATGGTCAGAAGGGTATTGGTCTTATTATGTTGGTGTTAATTGGCGTGGCGCCTGCCGGGTTTGTGCTTAATATGAATGCCAGTGGTTATGATATAACTCGTACCCATGACGCGATAGTGCATCTACAACATTATTATGAAGAGCATCAGTCAGCGGTAAAACATATTGTTAATAAGTCACAACATGAGTCGGAATTGGAAATTTTAGATGAGAAATTCCATTGTGATAATTCACGTCCTATTACTGCGCTAAAACAGACATCACTGATGTTGATGGATATTCAAAGTTATTCAGCACTAAAACCTGAGCAACGTAATCAAATGCGTCGATTATTAATGTGTTTATCTGATACAGCATTAGATGTAGCTAAACTACCAGAGACGTCCTCTTCGGATGCTCGTTTTCTGCGTAACTTGAGTAACGATTTGCTTAATACAGTGGAGTATGCGCCACTGTGGATTATTATTGCCGTTGCTTTGGCGCTTTCTGTCGGTACTATGATTGGTTGGCAACGTGTTGCTATAACGATTGGTGAAAAGATTGGTAAAAAAGGTATGACTTATGCGCAAGGTGTTTCTGCTCAAGTTACTGCGGCAGTTTCCATTGGTGTTGCAAGTTATACTGGTATGCCTGTATCAACAACACAAGTTTTATCTTCTGCGGTAGCCGGTACAATGGTTGTTGATGGTGGTGGTGTACAAGCTAAAATAATTAAAAATATATTACTGGCTTGGTTATTTACATTACCTATTTCTATTATACTTTCTGGTTTGTTTTATTGGATATCATTAAAACTTATATAGACATGTCAGATAAACTATATAACAAAAATAGTGATGCTTAATTTGGGCATCGCTATTTTTTTCATTGAATAATATATTATCTATATCATTTAAATATTATTTGAGTCCATTAATATCACCAAATGGTCTATATTAAACTTATAAAAACAATAATACTTAATCCACTAATTAACATAAATTGTTTGCGAATGCGTTCACAACGTAAAATAACTTCGGGATCGTGATGATTAGTGTATTGCTGAGTATTAATGTAACGGATTAGTTTTATATGCTTAGTCCATTGGCCATAGGCGGTACAGAATCCGTTGCCATCAACAGATTGATAGAGCAAGGGATCAGATTCCCGCAGAATAAAAAGTAATACTCGGATTGAGGAAAAATATCGCATCATATTTATGATGCAAAGTATACATAATGCCCAAAACCATACATGCATATTAAGATAATGACCTTAAAAAATACAGATTTAGCCGCTGATACTGTTTTTAGCAAGCGTAAAAGAAGATATATGCTTATGCTTATCTTATCAGTTGCCGGTTTATTTTAATTGTAGAATAATCTAACAACTTCACAAAATGACCCATTAGGATTATTTTTATCGGTTTAATTTTTATGATGTGTATTTTTTAATAAATAATTAACATCTTCAACACTATGATTTTTATGCTAAATTATGTAAAATTTAACTAATTTGGTCTATGCTAATTATTCAGAAGGTATCCATTTTTCATAATTTAATGGGTAAAATTTTTATTAAACTATGTTCAAGATGATATTAGACTATCAGGTTTGACCGCTAAGTACTTATCATAAAAACTGGTGTTCTTTTTTAACAGCTACGTTTGAAAGGAGCTAGATATGGCTTACAAACATATTCTTGTTACAGTTGATTTATCCCCAGAAAGTAAAGTTTTAGTCGATAAAGCTGTCTCCATGGCAAAACCTTATAATGCAAAAGTTTCTTTAATTCATGTTGATGTAAATTATTCTGATCTTTATACCGGCTTGATTGATGTAAATCTTGGTGATATGGAGCACCGTATCACTAAGGAAACTCACTATGCATTGACCAAATTAGCCAAAGAAGCTGATTATAAGATTGAAAAAGAATTGAGTGGTCGAGGTGATCTTGGGCAGGTTTTGGTTGATGCAATCAAGGAATACAAGGTAGATTTAGTTGTTTGTGGTCATCATCAAGATTTCTGGAGTAAGTTAATGTCTTCGGCTCGCCAGCTGATTAATATTGTTCATGTTGATATGTTAATTGTGCCATTAAAAGATAGTGATTGATAATATTTATTGCCAAATCAATTTTTTCAATAAAAATACTTGATTATTCAAGTGTTTTTTTATTAATTTTCGATAAATTAAATCGACTTATATTTTGCCAGAAAATGTGATTAAGACACAAAAAATCTCATTAAAAATAGAGATAAATTAGTGATATATTTAATAAGTAAATTCACACTTAGCAGGTCATTCTGCAAAAATAAATGTTAATAAGTATGAAAATATCTTAATTTATCTTTTAATCTAAGGAATTTTGTATGAAAGATGGTTTATCTTTATAGTCATTCCTAACACCAATCCAATCACGTTATGCTCATCAACCTGAATTCTTACAAGCCGCGTGTGAAGTGTTTTCTTCCCTGGCGCCGTTTTTACGCGATAATCCTCAATATTGTGAACAGGCATTACTGCAACGAATAGTAGAGCCTGAAAGGGTGATTCAGTTTTGTGTTTGTTGGGTAGATGATAAGGGAAAGGTTCAAGTTAATCGAGCCTGGTGGGTACAATTTAATTCGGCAATCGGCCCTTTTAAAGGTGGAATGCGTTTTCATCCTTCAGTTAATTTATCAATTTTAAAATTTCTCGGTTTTGAACAAACGTTTAAAAATGTATTAACCACTTTACCTATGGGTGGTGGTAAAGGTGGCTCAGATTTTGATCCTAAAGGAAAAAGCCAGGCAGAAGTTATGCGTTTTTGTTAGGCGTTGATAACAGAGCTTTTCCGACATTTAGGTCCTTATACCGATGTTCCCGCTGGAGATATTGGCGTGGGTGGGCGTGAAGTCGGTTTTATGACAGGTATGATGAAGAATCTGTCTAACAACACTTCTTGTGTTTTTACTGGTAAAGGCTTGTCTTTTGGTGGTAGCTTAATTCGACCTGAAGCAACCGGTTATGGTGTGGTCTATTTTACTGATGCGATGTTAAAACATCATGGTTTAGCGTTTGAAGGAAAATGCGTATCCGTTTCTGGTTCAGGAAATGTTGCTCAGTATGCTATTGAGAAATGTATGTCTTTAGGCACTAAGGTTGTTACCGCTTCCGATTCAAATAGAACAGTTGTTGATGAAGCAGGCTTTACAGCCGAAAAACTTAAACGATTGGAAGCGATTAAAAATCAATATGGTCGTGTTGAGTCATATACAGAAGAGTTTGGTTTGACTTATCTTAAAGGAAAAAACCCCTGATCGGTGCCAGTAGATATTGCCTTACCTTGCGCCACTCAGAATGAACTTAATATAGAAGATGCAAAAATTTTAATTAAAAATGGTGTTCAAGCGGTGGCTGAAGGTGCAAATATGCCGACAACAATTGAAGCTACTGAAGCGTTTATTAAGGCTGGTGTTCTGTTTGGACCGGGAAAAGCCGCCAATGGCCGGAGGGGTTGCAACATCAGGTTTGGAAATGGCACAAAATACGGCGCATTTGAGTTGGACAGCAGAAAAAGTGAATAGCTGTTTGAAACATATTATGTTAGATATTCACCAGCATTGTGTGAAATATGGTGGAGAAGATAAGCAGACTAATTATGTTAAAGGCGCTAATATTGCCGGTTTTGTTAAAGTCGCCGATTCGATGTTAGCACAAGGTATACTGTAATAAATCAATAGCGATAGGGCAAATTAAAAACTAATTATATCTCTTAATACTAGTAAAATTCTGAATATTATTTTGCTTATTGAACATCACCCGCAACTATCCTTTTCAGGCGATGTTGTTAGCAAAAATTTGTCGATTATTATTTATCCTATTAGCTGACCTATAGTTATATTAATCTTCATTTAGACTCATATGTAGGTGATCAATTAAAGGTTTAAACAAGTAATTTAGTAGCGACCGTTCGCCAGTACAAATAAAAAATTTCACTGGCATTCCTGGTTTGATGGTTAACTGATTTAGGCGTTGACGATTTTCATCATTTACTTGAACCTGTAATAAATAATAGGGCTCGCCAGTCTGTTCATTAAGTAGACTATCAGCAGAAATCATCGTCACTTTGCCTTCCACTTTAGGGGTCGTACTTTAATTAAATGTAGTAAATTGTAACTTTACCGGTAAACCTAATTTCACTTGATCAATCAAGTGTACCGGAACCCTTGCATCAACTAATAGTGGTTGATCATCAAGAACAATCTCCATCATTTTTTTTCCGGCAGCGATTACGCCGCCTTCAGTAAAAATTGACATACCAATTATGGTGCCAGCAATCGGGGCACGTATTTGAGAATTATTCAGCATGAACTTCGCTTTAACAAGTTGACTGTTGGTATGATTAATCTTAGTTTGTATGTCTGATAGTTGGGCATGAACATCTTTTTGTTATTCTTGTTGGAGTTTTTCGCTAAGCAGTTTTTGTTCTAATATTTGATGTTGGATGCGACTAATATCACCAAGTGTTTGCGCTAAATTACCATCGACTTCAGTATATTTATTTTCAGTTTCTAGTAATGTATTGCGAGCAATATAGCCGTTTTTTTCTAATTCCCTTAATCCTTCTAATTATTGCAATAACATAGTAAGCTGCGTTTTTTGGCTCTTTGCTTTTTGTTGTTGGGCATATAAAGTAGCGTTCAATCCAGTTATTTTTTCTTTAATGCTGGCTAACTCTAATTGTAAAACTTGATATTGGTTTTCCAGCAATTGTTGATTTAATTGAATAAGTTCGCTTACATTATGTTCCTTCATTTCACTTTGCAAAGCGGGTGAGAAAATCAACCGTTTTTTTGCCCTGCTGTTCAGCTAATAAGCGGGCTTCTCTTACTAACAGTTCGTGGTATTGTTTTAGTTTTATATTGTATTCTGCATGCACTTCAACGGTATTGAGTGTTAAAAGAATTTGTCCTGCTTGTACTTTTCCACCATTATTAACGGATAGTTGTTCGATGATCCCGCCGTATTGATGTTGAATAGTTTTATGATTGCCTGCCACAATCACATTACCTGATACAGGAACCCCTTTATCTAAGGTAGCCAGTGCTGACCATAATAAAAAGCCACCAAATCCAATAGTCACTAATGACCAGCCTAAGTATACAGCTCGTTTTTCATTACTGATTAATTTGTCTGTTTAAGATAGGAGATGATTTGTGATATTTAGCTTGTGCTGACATATTTTTTTCCATTAATTGCTATTATTTTTACAGACTGAAATATTGAAGGATCACGTTGTTAGTTGTGACGTTTTATGTTCATTTAATAATGTTTGTGGTGTTCCAAAATGTGGTGACATTCCGACTTGTAAAATTAGCACATGCACTACATATCTGAGCAGAAAAGGGCGATGGGTAATTATAATAAGGGTGCAATGTTGTTTTTTTAAGTTCTTCAATCGCGAGGAACAGGGCTTTATCTCCTTCGCTATCAAGATTAGAGTTAGGCTCATCGAGAATAATTAAACGGGGAAGGCCATAAATAGCTCGCGCCAAAGCTAATCACTGTTTTTGTCCGCCAGATAAGCCACGGCCGTACTCGCCTAATTGAGTGTCATATCCATTAGGTAAAGTCAGAATTAAGTCATTCACGCGGGGGCAATTTTAGCGGCAGTAATTACTTTGTCTACGTCAATTTCAGCAAAACGAGCAATATTTTTTGTGATTGTACCATCGAATAATTGTATATCTTGCGGTAGATAACCAATGTGAGGCCCTAAAATTTCTCTATCCATTTGGTGAATATTTGCACCATCCAACCTAAGGTAGGAGGAAGCGCGCCGACAAGTATCCGAGCTAATGTCGATTTCCATGCACCAGATGCGCCAATAATAGCCAATGTTTGGCCAGCAGAGAGTGAAAATTGGATATCAAATAATAGCGGTGGATATTCAGGATCAGGGCGGTAGAGAACATTTTCAACGCTTAATTCGCCAGTTGGCGCAGGTAAAGTTATCACTTGTTTACGGGGAGGATGTTGTTTGAATAACTGATTTAAGCGTAGATAAGCCTGTTTGGGATTATTATATTGTTTGCTAACAGCGATAAGTTGGTCGATCGGGCTGAGGACACGTCCCACCAGAATAGAACTGGCGATCATCATACCTGCGGTCAATTCATTATTAGTGGCTAACCAGGCGCCCATGCCTAATACCAAAGATTGCAGTATCAAACGTGAGGTTTTTGACCATGCGCTGGTGGCTGAAGTTCTTTCGCTGGCTAATTTCTGTTGGGATAAAAAAGCGTGATGGTAGCAGTGGTTTATGAGTGTAACGTTGATTCAGCCAGGTTAATAGGGAAATAAAAGTTGCGCCACCTAAGGCTAGATAGCCTAACCATGGATGGAGTAAAAACACCACACAGAGGAAAAAGAGAAACCAAGGCGCCCGCATCAAATAAAGCAAATAGAGCTTTCCCTGTTACGAATTGGCGTAGTGTTGTGAGATCACTTAACGCTTGGCTAGCTTGTGAGTCACTATATTTTAAGCTTTGCTGGTACGCTGCATTGAATACCGATTGATTAACTGATAGGTTTAGGCCTGTGCTAATACGTATAACAATCAGATTACGTACCCATTCTAGTACGCCAATAAATAAATGCAAATAACAAGTAGTGTCAACATTAATAACGTTTATTATTTGACGCCAAGACACGATCATAAACTTGTAACATATAAGTAGAGGGGGCTAGCATCAGTATATTAATGATAGCGGTAAATATTCCAATACTATAAAACGCTTTTTTATATGTTTTTATTTCATTAATTAATATATTGCTATTTTTAGTTTTTGAATTATCTGTCATGCTATTCCCATTTTATTTTTATAATATTCAATCCTAATATTCATTATGTAAATAATTAAAATATTAGAAAATGTTTTTCATTTTTCAATCTGGTTAAAATTAATATGACAATTTTAAAATTAGTAAACGATGTTATTTTTATTAGGTTATATTACCTATTCCTATAGATAAATAGCGTTGTCATAAATAACCGTTTCATTATCATTCCCTATATTTTGATTAATTTCAACCTGATAATCAGAATAGTCCATATCCGAATGTTGTCTATGATAAATATTATTTTCATTATATTTACTATCGGATAATGGTGGATAGGAAGGATTATGGCTGAAGGACTTGTTCTTATAAAGAATGTCAGTGCTAATTTTTTTGTCAGGACTTTTATTAACTGGCTGATGGTCATTTGTTGTTAAATTAATTTTTTATAGTCGGTATATCCGTGATTTGTATTGCCAAAGTCACCATAACCTTGATCGAACACTATTACCTCTTCAATAATATCAACTTGTGGAGAATAAGAGGCGAGAAAATCCTTGAAACTGTAGTTATAATCAATGGAAAAGAAAATATAACCTTGAAAATTATGGTGATCATTAGATAACATGCCAATGTCGGCGCCATTATAAAATATTTTTACTTTAATAGAATATTTATAACTATCAGAAATTCTTACTATATCATTATTTTCATTTCTTGGAATTTGATAATCATTTGGATCGTATTTAAGTTTAAAAAGAGAACCATCTGGATATTTGCCAAAGTTTATTAAGCCAATATTAAGATGGTTATTTGAGTGATCTTTTTTTTTTCGTATCGGTTGGCAAAAATGGAATCGATAAGTCTATATTCATTGGGTATGTCAGTATATTCAGTACCCTCTTTGTCACACACTGCAAGTTTATAGGCGTCGTCTTTTTTTATTAATTTTAGATATGTTATTTATTTTAGTAATTGATAACGAATATTTCTGCCATGATCATGAATAAATAACTCACTGCCATCAATAATATTATTATTTTGGTCGATTATTTCTTCAGTAATATAAAATCCTGTCGTCTTGAAATTATAAATTACTTTATCATCTTTATAAATCACCGCTTCGTATACATCATCATCTATGTTTGAACTTCCTTTATTGTCTAATAATTTACCCTTTTTAATCGTGTACGGCGGTTGTTCTTGTGAAGTTGCAATATTGGGCTAATGGGGAATCTTTATGATTGTATATTTTGGTACCGTTGAGTTGTGATGATAGCAGATCTTTTTGCTGAATATGATTGATACTGGGGCTTAGTAACTCATTTTTATGTAAATGTGGCTGACAAAATATGGGTTTTTATGAACTTCTCTACCATCTATCAAAGAAGCTTTATATTGTATCTCCTCTTTTTCAACAGCCAGATAACTTGCTACCATAACTTGTATGGAGATTATGAAACGCATTGGAAAAAACAAAGGATTCTTGCTGTTAGCCATCAATTTGTTTGAAGAAACCAGTTTCGCTAAGTAATTCGCTAACTTTTTCTTCTCCATCATATAAAGATAATGCACTCACCATACCCTGCCAGAGTTTTTTTACATTGAAAATAGTACCTAAAGGTTTATTGGCTAAGTTCATATTAGTTAGCTCATTAGGGTTAATCTCTATTAATTGAGCAATTATTTCATTTACTCTTTTTTCAGTTATTTTTCCATCGAAAATTTGTTGATCGTATTTTGAGTTTATGTTGATATTCATAACTATCGGTAAAATATTTAGTACCATCTTCATTGGTAAACAATAATTTAATTTCATTGTTATTATTTTCAATTAATTTTAAATAGTGATAATCACCGGTTATTTTGATATCGAAATAGTCTCTAGATGCTGCATTATAGCAACGAATATAATTACCATAACCTGTGTATTCTACAGTAGCAAAAAATTCTTTTTTTTCTAAACTTTTTATATCGGTGGTATAATAATTTATATTTTTAATTTCACCATCTATTATTTCTTTTTTGCTAGTAATAAATTCACCTTTAGTCACTTCTAAAGCATTTATTTTTTGCACGGCATTATTACTATTATTTTAATTAAGCCAATTTTTAAAATTATCATTTTCATTTTCATTTTCAATTAGCTCTAAATATTGTTCTGGATTTTCATTATGTAAAATATTTTTTAACAATTCAGGTTTTTTTGCTTTTAAATACATAGTGAGAGCAAGACCTACTTTATAAAACTTGAAATTTTTATGAAAGTCATTTGAATATTTTAATTTTAAGAACTCAGATATATTTTTTGATTTTATTTCATCTTCAGTTAGGTCAATACTATTTGCTTTGGCATTAAATTTATTATCTGAAAAATATTCAATATAATCAGCGATGCCCTCTTTTAATATGGTAGGTAAGTGAGCTTCATTAGCTATATTTATATTAGTTAAATAATGAGTAAACTCATGTTTAAGATTAAAAACATTGCCCTGTTGATATACATATATGGTCGGTGAATTTCCTGAATAAAATTTACCACTTTCGGTTCCTAAACCTTTTTCTTTACCATAATTTTGGTAATCTTATTTATTATCGAATATATATATTTCAAATGGCTTTTCGCTTGATTTAAGGTCTTTTAAATCAGCAAAAATTTTAAAATCATTTACAGCCTGTTAGAGCTCTTTAATTATTTTATTTTGTTTTTTTGGGAGGGATTTTTATAATTAAGAATAACTTTTATTTTTTCTGTTATGGTTATTTCTTGTTTTGAGGTTTTGGTGTTGAAATAATAAAATGTATACTGTTGTTTTATTTTATGATCAGCAAATTATCTCCAATATTATTAACAATATCCATTTAAACAATTACATTTGTTTTAAGGTTATTACAAGTTTATTTTAATGTTTATAATATGAATATTATTTTAAAAAAATGGTATTTTTAGAACAATAAATAAGGGATATTTTTATAAAAGAGTTAATATTGATATAATATTTGGCTTTTTATCAACATTTTTGGTTATTTATTATTTTTATTAATATTTAACGGAGTGAATCAGTTGAAAATGAATAAATATCAAAACGATGATTTTTAGTTTTGATCGTCGCTTGTGGAGAGATTGCTGCTAGGGGGGATGCATAATTGGATCGTTTCACCACAACCCGGCGTTTAGCTATTGTTATTGCCGGAATTAAGAGGTTGTCCGCATCGTCATCATTACCAACAAGCGATTGAAAAACGCGCATTTCTTTTTTTACTAAAGCACTCTTTTGTCGATGGGGATACATCGGATCGAGATAAACTACATCTGGTGCGGGTGACATCGTTGTCAATGCATCGATGCTTGAAGCGTGTAGCAATGTCATTCTCTGTCTTAACCAGCTTCCTATTTCAGCATGTGCGTAAGCCCGTTGTAATCCGTCATCAAGAAGTGCCGCAACTGCGGCATGACGTTCATACAGGCGGACTTCACAGCCTAGCGCAGCAAGGACAAAAGCATCTCTGCCAAGACCGGCAGTAGCATCAACAATCGTGGGTAAATATGATTTTTTGATGCCAACTGCTTTGGCAATAGCTTCATTTCGACCACCACCAAATTTACGTCGGTGTTTCATTGCCCCTGAAACAAAATCAACGTAAATGCCACCTAATTTAGGTTCGTCTAATTTTTTTAATTGTAAATACTGGGGTGTTAGCACTAATGCCATTAATGCAGCAGGCGTGTGTTTAAGTTGCCATTTATTGGCAATCAGCGATAAGGCGCTTTGAGAAGCGCCAGGTTTACAAATTAATTGAATATCAATTGCCATTTATACATTAATACCATAACTTTGTAACATTGCATCCAGCTTAGGTTTTCGTCCGCGGAAACGTTCAAACAGTACCATCGGTTCCTCTGAATCACCACGACTTAAAATATTATCGAGAAATGATAACCCAGTCCTGCGATTAAAAATACCTTCCTCGGTAAATCGTGAAAATGCATCGGCAGCTAAAACGTCGGCCCATAAATAACTATAGTAACCGGCACCATAACCACCGGCAAAAATATGGCTAAATGCATGAGGGAAACGGCCCCACTCGGGTGACGGCACTACAGCAACCTGTTGTTTAACCGATCGTAAGGTTGATAAAATTTGGCCGCCTTTTTGCGGAGAATACTCAGTATGTAAGCGAAAATCAAACAAACCGAATTCTAATTGACGAAGAATGAACATTGCGGCCTGATAATTTTTGGCTGCTAACATATTATCTAACATTGATTTTGGTAACGGTTCACCTGTTTCATAATGACCTGAAATGAAGGTAAGTGCTTCAGGTTGCCAACACCAATTTTCCATAAATTGACTGGGTAGTTCGACAGCATCCCACGGTACCCCATTAATACCAGCTATATCCGCTACATCAATTTGGGTTAAAATATGGTGTAAACCATGGCCAAACTCATGAAATAAGGTAATAACTTCATCATGGGTAAACAGTGCGGGTTTATCACCAACAGGTTGGTTAAAATTACAGGTTAGGTAAGCCACAGGTTTTTGGTAGCTGCCATTGATATGCTTTAATCTGCCCGTACAATCATTCATCCAGGCACCGCCACGTTTATGTTCTCGGGCATAGAGATCTAAATAGAAGCTGCCGCATAAATCACCACGTTCATTATATAATTCGAAGAAACGTACATCGGGATGCCATATCTCCACATCATGACGCTCTTTTGCTGTCAAACCATAAATTCTGTTAATGACTTCGAACATACCGTTGATAACCCGTTGTTCTGGAAAGTAAGCACGTAGTTGTTCATTATCAATTGAAAATTTATGTTGTTTTTGTTTTTCACTATAGTAACCCAGATCCCAGGGCTCAAGTTTCTCAATTCCGTAGTGATCCTTAGCAAACTGGGTCAATTCCGCAAGTTCTTTTTCACCTTGATGGTAGGCTCGTTGCGCAAGATCGGTAAGAAAATCCAGAACCTGTTTGGGTGATTCGGCCATTTTAGTAGCTAAAGATTTTTCAGCAAAATTATTAAAACCAAGTAATTGTGCTAATTCGTAACGTAAGGCTAAAATTTCATCCATAATGTCACTATTATCCCATTTACCAGCGTTTGTCCCCTGATCAGAAGCACGGGTATTATAGGCGTGATGCATTTCTTGGCGTAGTTGACGATTATCAGCATAAGTCATAATTGGCAGATAGCTTGGCATATCCAACGTGAATAACCAGCCTTCTTCTCCTTTAGATTTAGCTAATGCTTTTGCTGCTAAAAGAGCACTTTCTGGTATGCCAGTTAACTGATCGCTATTTTTAATCAGTTTTGTCCAACCCATCGTTGCATCTAACACATTATTGTTAAACTTAGTTTTTAATTCGGCAATTCGAATAGCAATTTCACCATAACGTTTCTTTTTTTCTGCTGGTAAACCAATTCCGGATAATTCAAAATCACGTAACGTATTTTCAATTGATTTACGTTGTGCTTGATTGAGGGTATCAAATTCAGCACTATTTTTTAACGATTTATAAGCTTGGTAAAGACCGGTATGTTGTCCCATCCAGGTACTAAATTCTGATAGCATAGGTAAACAGGTATCATATACTTGTCGTAATTCGGTGCTATTTTTTACTGCATTGAGATGACCTACGGGTGACCAGGCTCGAGAGAGTTTGTTGTTAGCTTCTTCTAATGGTTGACATAAATTGCGCCAGTTAAAGGTGCTATTTTCTTTAACTATGGTCTCAATTGTTTGCCGATAGTTGTCTAATACGGTTTTTATCGCAGGGAGCACATCTTGCGGTGTAATGGTTGCAAAATGAGGTAATACAGATTTCGTTAGTAAAGGATTTGTCATAATAAAAACATCCTGTGATTAATTATACTACTTGATAGGTACAATTAAATATTAAATAAGAGATGTGATTAAGATATGGCTATAAATGGCTGAGTTCAATATGAAGACAAATATTTTATCTGTTTTTTTTTACCAGATTGTTTAAATACCTAGGTTTAGAATTTCTGAAAATAAGATTATAATGATTGCCAATTTTTCCATGGAAGATCATGGTCCCCGGTGGGGTGGCTGGACTTCAAATCCAGATGGAGCCGCCGACGGTCCTTGGCAGGTTCAACTCCTATGGTCTTCCACCATTCCCAATCTATTAGTATCACCAAAAGTCCCCAATTTTCTGATAAAGGG
Organism: Arsenophonus endosymbiont of Aleurodicus floccissimus; assembly: GCF_900343025.1. Classification (GTDB taxonomy): domain Bacteria; phylum Pseudomonadota; class Gammaproteobacteria; order Enterobacterales; family Enterobacteriaceae; genus Arsenophonus. The sequence goes on from NZ_OUND01000006.1 coordinate 38,133, forward strand.
AAAGCTATTTTTTATTCTGGTATCGGTTTTATCCGGATAGCCACAGACACCATAAATTTTAGGCAATAAATCGAGGTCAATTTGTGTTTGAGCGTAAAATCTAATAATAAATAATTAAGAAGTCAATTTTAATCCCTCTTTCCCGCTTCATCTGTTTTAGGTTACCTAACACTTAAATATTTACTAAACAAACCAATATCTCCTAATAGAATTTTGATTAAATTTAACCACGATTTTATCTATCGGAAAATCAATGAAACGAAGCGAATAACACTTAATTATCTTAATATTACAGAACTATAACGATGTATTAACTCTTAATACTTCAGGTCAGTTATTTCCGTTAACAATTTAATGTGGTGGGCAGTTTTAGTTGGCCGTAAAACGTTAAATAAATTAGAAATGTGAAACTCAGCACGAAAATAAATTAATAAAGAAAATAACGTATTAAAACAATTAGTTATGGTAGATTAATGATATGTATGCATATTTTCAAAAATACTAACGATATCTACCATTTTGTTCCAGGTTACTGTTCGCGTTTGATACGGGTAGTGAAAATTCTTAATTCTTATAGGTTGTAACGTGACAACCTAAAAACCGCTAACATCTAATACTTCCCTGTACAAGCAAGGTTTGAAGGAGCTTGGTATCGTTGGTTGACTGGGTAAATACAAAAGAAGCGTTGAAATACCAGATTGTCTCGATTTGCTGAGCAAATGTAATAACCAGCCGCTGCTTACTATCAATAAAAATCTACCAAGGCAGTGGAATTACCCTTTATCACAACATACGAGGAAAAAATATACCATGACACAATGGTTTGCGACTAAAGTGGGAAAATACATTTTATTTATCCGATAAATCATCTGATAACGCTGAAATTTCCAATACACTTTTTTCAATAAAATTAACAGGTCAACTTAATCGTGACATTTTTATGTTGGCTCTGTCCCATGCACTAAAGCAACCAAGTTTTCAGTGGACGTTTTTATGGCAAAACGAATTAAAAAATGCCATGTTGAGGTACCGACACAAGGTGAATATTATGATTTTTCACAACACGATTCACCGCAGCAGTCTGGCCAGGATAATCTTAATGCCATTTACCAACAGAGATTGATCCCTGGTGTGACACCATTATTTAAATGGTGCTTATGCTATCTAGATAAAAACGATCAGCAGATGGAGCATGTATTAAATCTTGTTATTCATCATCTAATTATTGACGGTATCTCATTTCGTCAGTTTATGTTAAATGTCCAGCACTTTTATCAATTATTAACAGAGTTTCAACCATTACCGCAATGGGCATCGCCAGAATGTTATTTCATCAATCAACAGCCAGAAAATAGTTTAACTCAATCAGAATTAGCGCTGTCGGAGCAACGTGCACAAGATTTAATTGGGCAACCATATCAATTAATGCTGCCTCGCAGTTCGCAACAGAATGAAAAGGTAGAAAGTAAAATGTTATCGCTACCTGAATCTCTTGTGAAGAGTGTTCAGGTTTTAGCGGACAAGCATAACGCAGCCCGGCATATTGTTTTACAGGCAATATTTGTTGGTTTACTTTACCGTTTATCGGGTCAAAATGATATTTTCATGCTCTCGCCATTAAGTATGCGCCCGATCTCTCGCCGTGAAGAAGGAGGATGTTGGGTCAACACTGTTATTTTAGGTCACCATTTTACCGCAGATTTGAGTTGGTCTAACTTATTTGAACAAATCATTTTGCAACGCAAACGCTGGAAAGTGGCAAAACATATCCCTTTAGCAAATATCATTAATACGTTGCGTAAACAGAAAAAAGAACATTCATTAGAAAGGTTCAATCTGATATTTGGTGAAACGGTGGCATTAAACCACAGCTATCGTTTCAATGATGGCGTCACCGTCTGCGAAAATTATGAATTTATCGAAAGTAGTAATGACTTACAACTACTATATTGCCAGGCAGAAAATGGTGAAATCCATTTACGTTTAAATATCGCGCCAACGATTAATCAGGATGGCTATTTAACGCTTTTATGGTGCAATATCAAACAGCGTTAGAGACGGTGTTGGTAAATTCTGATCAGCGGATCATCGATTTACCGCTGCTTACGCCGGCCATGATAGCGAAGATAGATCAACGTAATGCTACCGCCGTCGCCTGGCCTGCCCATACTTTGGCACAACAATTCTATACTCATGTGTTAGAACAACCTGACCATATTGCGCTTATTGATAATGTGACTGGTCAGCAGTGGAGTTATGGCCAACTTCACCAGATTGCAACCTATATCGCTAATCATTTAAATACCATGTTTACTGATCCGCACCAAATGATTGTCATGTTGCATATTGAACCTCTGGCGCAGTTGGTGATTGCTATTTTGGCGGTGCAGTATGCAGGAATGATTTATTACTGTATTGATCGTAGTGCACCTGAGGAACGTAAAGCATTGATGAATGGGGTGGTACAGCCCGATTTGCTGTTAGTCGATCAACCCCAAATGTTCGCTCTGGCATTACCGCAATTAGAGATATCTCTTCTACTGGAAGAAGCTCAAACGTCTTTATTTGATGCCATATCTCCCTTGAGCCAGAGGCCAAAAGGGTCGGTTGAAGATCTGAGTTACCTAATTTTTACCTCTGGTACCACAGGCACTCCCAAAGGTGTGGCATTATCTCATCAGTTAGTGATGAGTACCTTATATCAACCTCGACACCTTCCAGTCTCACAGCGTGTTTTCTATTCCGCGAATGAAACTTTTGATTGTGTAACGCTGCAGTTGTGGTCAGCTTGGATCCATGTTGCGACGGTCATTACTCCAGAAAGAAAAGCCATTGCTGATCCACAGCGAATGCAGAAGCTGATTGTTAATTATCAACCAGACAATATTTTCTTAGCGACAGGATTATTTGATAGCTACATGCAGTCTGTTAAGGCCGCGCTTTTTTCAACTGTTGATACGGTGATTTCTGGTGGTGATGTTGTTAACCCTACAGTGGTGCGTGCTGCCAAGCAGGCTGGGGTCAAAATTTTGTTTAATATCTATGGTCCCGCGGAAACGTGTGTTTATAGTTTTGCTTATGCCGTACGTCGCAAAATCAGCGGCACGGTTCCTCTTAGATGGATTTCCAACAACATGCAGGTCTATATTCTTGATTCGCAGCAGCAACATGTTCCTGATGTCGCCATTGGTGAACTCTATTTTGTCGGTCAGGGATTAGCGCGTGGTTACCATAATCGGCCAGATTTAGATGAAAACGCATTTGTTGAAATTACTCTTCCCGGTTCTAAGAAAGAAAAGGTTAGAGCTTATCGCAGTGGTGATTACGGTTATTGGAGAGAAGAGGGATTGATTTTTGTCGGACGGCGTGATGATCAGGTCAAAATCAGAGGCTATCGTGTTGAATTAAAAGAGGTGCGCCTGGCACTGGAAGCTGTACCGGGTGTCATTCTTGGGGTGGTAATAGCGCCTGGAGAAGCTGGTCATCGTGAACTACATGGTTTTTATATTAGTAATAATCCTTTGGATAGCAGCCAAGTGCGTAAAGAGCTAGCTAATAAATTGCCAGAGTATATGGTTCCACGTTATCTGCAGTAAATTGAAAAAATGCCACTGACGGTGAACGGTAAATTTGATTTGCGGGCGCTAGAGGCTATGCGGGTGATCGATCGACCGCGCAATGACAAATTTATCGCACCTCGTAATGATATTGAGATGAAGCTGTATACTCTTTTTTCGCAGCTTTTTCTTAACGTAACGATTGATATCCATAGCCACTTTTTTGAACTTGGTGGTTCATCGCTGGATGCATTAAGACTAGTAAATCTGGTTGAAAAAGAGATTGGCCAACTTCTTTCACTAACTGAATTAATTCGTTATCCAACTATTGAGCAATTAGCGGTTTTACTACGGACTCGCACCAGAGGTAGCCAGCAACAAAATGTTCGGGCCTACAATTTAATGACCTTTCGTGACGGGAAGCGCCATCTTATCTGTATACATCCTGGTGGCGGTACCGCTTATTGCTATCTAAAACTGGCGAATGCTCTCAATCGTGACCTCGGTATACATGGTATTCAGGCGCAAGGCTTAAAAGAGGGAGAGTCATTTTTACCCATTTTTGATGCAATGGCAGACCATTACCTGACTCAAATTGAACATCTAATTAGTCAGCCTCATATACTATACGGTTGGTCATTAGGTGGGCTGATGGCATTATTAATGGCACGTAAGCTTCAACAACGAGGTTTTCACCATAGCAAAATTATTATGTTTGATACGGGCTACCCTTATCCCGAAATGGTGCGCTGTATCCCACAAATGGAATTGGACGAATTTAAACAGAAATTATGTCGTTTTGATGGCATATTTCCAGATATTCATGAAGATGATATTGATCGTTATCACCCGCTTATACAATCATCACCGTCTCTTACTTACTGGTATAACTAAGGTTCCCCATTTTTCTGGCCGTGCCTGGTTAATCCAGGTACGCGACAAAGAGTACACCTTTGATATTGAACGTGCCGCCGAAGCATGGCGTCAGGTTATCCCCCAATTAGTTGCGCTGCCTATCTCAGTTAATCATTGGTCGTTGATGGATCCACCTCACGTGCAAAAAGTGGCGCTGATGGTGGAAAATATCATAGTCGAACATTGCCAGGAAATGGTTGAGGAAGTATGCATATGAACACCGAAAAACCGCAAAATTTACTTGCTGCTTTTCACCATTAGCTTCAAGCAATGCCTGAAGCTGATGCACAGCAAAGCTTGAGCTACCGCGAACTGGAGGATAAGAGTAGCGTATTGGCGGCTAAATTAGCTGTTTTAGTTGGAAAACCTGGCCGCATTATTATTCTGCATTTGCAAAAAGGTGCCGATATGGCAATAGCCATATTGGCGGTAATAAAGCTTGGAGGCAGTTATCTTTGCGTTGAACCCGATACACATTAAGCCCGTTTAGAACAACTGTTGGAAGATGTAGCGCCGGCGCTGGTGCTGACATCATCTGTCGTAAATTGCGCTTTACCGCGGACCACACGCTGTATTGATCACAGTCAGTTACCTGAAGCTAGTCCTATTTCTACATTTTTGGGATACCATTTAACACCGCAGGCTTGTGCCTGCCTGTTTTATACCTCGGGCACCACCGGGAAACCGAAAGCAGTAGCAATTAGCCAACAAGGGATCTTGCATATGGCTTGGCAGCCAGATTATGTCACCATTGCCCCTGGCCAAGGCGTAGGCTCGCTTTCGATTCCGGCTTTTGATGCTTTCAGTTTCGATTTTTGGGCAGTATTAACCAATGGGGCATATACGGTAATGATCACGCCGGATATGCTCTGTTATCAGGGAACAGATAGTGATTTTAAACCTGCTGCTCCAGTCGATGTGCTATTTTATCACCTCTGCACTATTTCACTCCTTAGTCGTTGGTACCGCCCCTTTGCTGGCCTCGATAAGCTGCTTATTAGTAGGAGGAGAAACATTAAGACCGAAAGCGGTTTGCCAGTTTTACCGTCAGTTTATGCCAAATTCACCTCAGCTGGTTTATGGACTGACGGAATGCAGCCCTTTTTGCTACTGCCTGGTCAGTTCCGCAGAATTTCATAGGTGATCGGCTACCGATCGGGCAAGGGATCGGACAAACTCAGTGCTGGATTTTGACACCGGAAGGGGAACTCGTTAGCGAGGGAGAAAGCGGTGAGCTTTATTTTTCTGGTCCTGGCGTGGCACTAGGCTATTACGCAGATGAACAAACCACTCAACAGAAGTTTGTCGACGGTCATTTTACTGCACCATCTGTTAGTTGTTATCGCACCGGTGACAAAGTATGCTGGAACAAGCAGGGTCAATTGGAGTGGTTGGCGCGGATTGATAATCAGGTAAAAGTTCGTGGTTTTCGTGTTGATATCAATGAACTGGAATAACATATTCTTTTGGCACCGGATGTTGAGGCGGCAGCGGTGCTGACGCGTGAAAATGAGGTTTCCATTGAGTTAATCGCGTTTGTCAGTGGTGATGTCGATCGACTGGTAGATTTTCTTAAGTCAAGAGTGCCCGGCTGGATGATCCCCCATCAAGTGCACAGGCTACCAGCTCTGCCTTTGACACCAAATGGCAAGATTGATCACCAGGCATTATTTAAATTACTCGTTGTGCAAAATCGGTCACAAGAGCTACAACCGTTTAGTGAAAACGATACTGAGGCGGCGCTGCGATGTCTGTTGCGCTACGATAATTTTTACCCGCAACTTTCCTTAATGGAAAATGGAGGTGATTCGCTGACAGCTATAAGAATGTTATCAGCTTGGCCAACCGCCAGTTGCTGCGCAAGCAACCATTGTGCTTGATAACGATATTAGTCATGTGGCCTCTAGTGAACAATTGCGCATGTGGTTTCTACAGCAGCGTGATCCCAGTCTTTATGCTTATGCGACGCCTTTTCAATTTGAATTTCAGGGTCAGATGGACGAGCAGTGTCTTGAGCAGGCACTACGGATATTGGTACAACGCCATGGTGCTTTACGTACCTTGTTTGAGTTTGACTTAAATTTGCAACAGCTAATGCAACGCGTTGTTCCGCAAAGTGATTTTAGCCTTGAGCATCAACAAGTAAGTGATGTTGCTTGGTCCAACTGGGCTAAAGAGTGGTTCAGACAGCCTTTCGATATAGGTCAAAAGTGTGCTCTGCGTGTTTGTTTACTCACTATAGAGAGTGATCGGCGAGTGCTGTTGCTAAATATGCACCATGCACTGATTGATGGTGAATTGATCAATATTTTACTACGTGAGCTGAGCCACTGTTATGCTGCGCTACAGCACAACCAGCAAGCAGGGTTTGTGTCACTAAATTACTCACTGTTACACCATACAGCAGCATTAAATCTTTACTATCAGAAGGCAGAAGGATAGTTATAAGCAGCGCCTAAATTTTTGGCGCGCAAGGCTGCCAGAGATACTGGCGATACGGCGACGCTCTGGTTTAATTCCCGCTGCTGATATGGTTGGTGAGCGTCAGCAGCTGATGATCGACCAACAGACGGACTCAGGCCATTAAAGTGCTGGCAAAAAAACAAGGAATGACGTTTGCCGGATTGCTGCTCAGTGTGTTGGGATGGAGTTGGGGACAATGGCAAAATCAGAGTGCTGTCACTATTGGTTTCCCTGACGCCGGTCGCTTTTTGCCAGGTAGTGAAAATGAAAACATCATTGGTATGTTAGCTAATACGCTGGTATGGCATGAGCAGATATTGCCCGATGACACATTGGCTAGCTTCTTGGATCGTTCGGGACAAGAGCTGAAAAATATTTTCCGTCATCACATGGTGAACTATGCAGACTTAACTGAACTTGCTTCAACTATGCAGGCGGCAGGACAAACGCTATTTGACCTAGTATTTGTTATGGAGAATACTGATTTTTGTTACCTTGAATTGCCAGGCCTGAAGATGAAAAGCAGTGTACCAGACATCGGTAGCGCCAAATTTCCATTTTTGGTCTGTTTAACACCACAGGGGATGGCAATAGAAGTGATTCTGGAGTATCAGACGGCGTTGTGCAGTCGTGAGGAGGCTCATTTTTTTGCCAGCCAATGGATCAGTCTGTTACAAAAGTTAACCTGCGAGCTAGCTGTTATGAACACACTTTGAACTCAGTTTCCTTCTTCCCCTTCATTCGTTCCCTCTGTTATTGCTAATCAAGGGCAGCAGCAGACGCTCCCTTTTGCTACGTTGCGAGCCTGGCTTGATCATCAAAGGAACCTAACCCCGAAGCTTTGGAACTGGTTGATAATAATGGTATGACGCTAACCTATTCCGACTTAATGGAACAGGTAGCGTGCATGGAAATATTCCTTAGTAAACAGTGGAAATTGTCTTATGGCAGCGTGGTAGCGATCTACGCTCATGCTGACCGCCATGCAATTATTGCCATTTTAGCGATGGCCAGTCGTGGCATTTGTTTTGTCGGTTTGGATGTGACTACCCAGATAAACTAATTACGCGTATTTTAACCACGGCAGGAATCGATGCCGTGATGGTTGATCGCGCCAATGTAGCTTCGCCATTATTAACCGCTCAACCCGAGTTGCCATTAATTCCAATTGATGGTTATCTTCAAGTTACCAATCAGTCACCGTTACCCCAAGATAAGGCTGTTAATGCAGATACCTTGATGTATAAGGTATATACTTCTGGTTCGACCGGGTTGCCTAAAGAATTGGTAGCACGCCACAACCTAATGCTGAATATTATTCAATGGCAAAATGGTATTGGGCTGGACAAACCGGCACGTACCACCTTACAGTTTACCTCTCTCTCCTTTGATATTTCTCATCAGGAAATCTGCACAACCTTATGTACCGGCGGTACATTGTTATTACCTCCACCGGATTTTCGTCGTGACCATCAGGCTTTACTATGATTTATACAAACTGAGCGTGTTGAGCGCTTGTATATTCCCCATATTGTTTTGCAATCCTTAGCCGAGACTGCGCAAGCGTTGAAAATGGCGCCAGACTGTCTTTATGAAATAGTTAGTGCTGGAGAGATGCTTTTTTGTACTGAGGCCATTAAGGATCTATTTCGCAAATCACCGGGTTCCCGGCTTATTAATATGTATGGTACTTCAGAAACTCACGTCGTCACTAGCTATACCTTGCAGGGTGAGCCCGATAACTGGCCAACAGCTGTGCCGGTCGGTTATCCGGCAGATAATTGTGGCGTATATATAGTTGATGAAACCAACCAGCTGGTGAACAACAAATCGGGCAGATTGTGATCACTGGAATGCACGTATGGCCCTGCTATCAAAATAATCCCAGTGCTAATCAGCAGAAATTCTGTCAGCTCTCACTGAACGGACAACATCAGTTAGCTTATCTGACCGGAGACATAGGTCATTATGATAAACAGGGGCGTCTTAATTATCTTGAGAGACGCGATTATCAAATCAAAATTAATGGTTACCGGTTGGAGTGTGGGCAGTGGTTGCCAGCAGGTGCTTTAAAAATGGAATTTCGCTTGGTAGATGCACTTAGTACCATACCGAGCGGCAAAATTAACCGGGCTGGTTTAGCCGGGCTGCTATGGTACCCGTTGCCAGATGATAATCTTAGTGCTCAGCCGATTATTAAACGGCAAGCAACAAACTAGCGCTCGGTAGCAGACTGGCACTATTTATTAAGCCAGTTAATAGAGAAAGAGCTTGGTGGGAAGCCTAACAAGTGGGCAGACCAAATTTTCACTATGGGCTTAACATCGCTACGACTGATAAAAATCTATGTCACCACCTTCAATCGCATCGACAGTCACTGAACAAGCCATGTTGAATGAAACCTCAGCGGAACAAGGAGCTATTGCGGTGATTGGCATGGCAATCAATGTCAGTCAATGTGCTGATCTGGTAACGTTTTGGCGTGCTGTTATGGATTCTAGCGAGTTGGTCGAACGTGACAAACCTTCAATCACCACTAATAGTGAAGATGAAGAGCGTAAAGTGACAGTACGTTTCTCCTTATTAGGTATTTTTGACTTCGATCCAAATTGGTTTAGTATTTCGCCACAAGAGGGGAAACGCATGGATCCACAACAACGTCATTTGTTGATGAGTGTAGTACAGGCGTTAGAAAATCCTGGCTATAGTAGCAGGGAAGATTTGGCGTCTGTTGGCATCGTAGCCAGTACAGGTGATGCCTTTTACCAACGCTGGTTAGAGCGTAGAAATTATGCGGAAAATCACAATAGCGATCCTTTTTCCTTGGGTTTATCTTATCAAAAGGATTTTTTGGCGACTAAGGTGGCTTATTATCTAGGCTTGCGGGGCCCTGCGCTGACGGTACAAACTGGATGTTCAAGCTCTTTAGTGGCCGTGCATCAGGCATGCAATGCACTAAATATGGGTGATGCTGAAATGATGGTGGTGGCTGGTGTCAATATCGATCCTGATGCAGTACAGGGATATAAATGGACACCTGGCCATATCTTCTCTAAACAAGGTAGCACTAATCCGTTCAGTGATATGGCGGATGGCCCGTTGGCGACTAATGCGTGTGGCGCAGTGATCCTCAAACCATTGGCGGCAGCTCGACGCGATAATGACCGCATTTATGCCGTTATCAGCGGCAGTGCAATTAACAATGATGGTCGTGATAAAGCAGGATATACCGCGCCTTCTGTTGCTGGTTAGGCAAAGGTGATTAATTTGGCACTCGCACGTGCTGGAATAACTGCCGATCAAATTGGTTATGTTGAAGCTCACGGCACGGCAACACCGCTGGGTGATCCGATCGAAATTGCTGCATTTAGCCGAGCATTCTTATCGACAACGAGTAAAACGGGTTTCTGCCATATCGCCTCGGTAAAAAGTTAGCTTGGTCACCCTGGTCCAGCTGCTGGTATCTTAGGGCTGATCCGTGCTGCTTTGGCGCTCTATCATCAGGTACTGCCTGCTAACGTAGGCTATGAGCGCGCTAATCCATTGCTAGAAATAGATAAAACACCGTTCACTACCATTGCCACCAGTCGCCAGTGGAATAGTGAAGAGCTAAGCTATGCTGGTGTTAGTAGTTTTGGTATGGGTGGTACCAATGCGCCTCTTATCTTACGTGAGCCACAGCAGCAGGAGCGCTGCGCGCATTCAGTTAAGCAAGCAGGGATCTGTCTGGCGCCATTATCTACCTTTACGCCGCAGGCATTGCAACGGCTTATCGTTCAATTGTTGAATGTCATGCGCACCTCTTCACTGGATTTATCTATCCTCTGCGTACGTTTATCACTACATAAACCACAATCAATACGCTATCTCGGTATATGGAACTAGCTTGGTAAAGCGCAGGCAGAAATGGAAAGTTGGTTAACCCAGGGACAAAATAGCCAGCAGATATTGCGGCGGATTGATAGACTACAAAACAGCCAGCAGCTGTCGTCTATTCAGGCTCAGCAGTGTCGCGATTGGTTGTTGGATGATGAAAGTAGTTGGCCAATCAGTCGAGTGAATAATCATCCGGCAAGCTGGCAGTTTTCTATTACCAACTTTGCCTGCGCCCCTTTTATGTTACTTCCTACAGGAGTTCCTGCAAAGCTACCCACTAAACAATGGCGTTACACTCCTTGCTGGCAAGTGGCAGTGCAGCCTAAGATGGCGGTTGCCGATCTCTGCCTGGTTATTGGCAGATTGCCCGATAATGTGCAGCTGACTGCTCATCAGGTGCGGGTGTTATCAGTAGAAGAAAAATCCGATCAACTATTACAGCAGGCAGCAAACACTGCTGGTAATGTACAAATTCTGTGGGTTTCTTCTGTTGGCGAGTGCGCTGTTGAACTGTTGCTGAGTCTCACTGATATCGTACAGGCTGCTAGCAAGTGGCTGCCGAATCGCACGCTAGAATTGGATCTGCTCACTGTTAGTGCATTGAGTACGACAGTGGGGGAAGCGGTACTACCTGAACAGGCGATGTTAACCAGTACACTGAATGTTATTATGCAGGAACACCCACAGATACATTGTGCCTTTCTTGATTGTTCTGTTGATAGTCCGACTGTCGCTATCGGATATGGTCTGAGTCAGCATGATATGGTACATGCATGGCGCAGGAAGGGATGGTTAAAGCTAAGCTATCAGCCGTTGACAGAGCAACCACTGCATCAGTTATCCACGCTGCTGCCATCAGGCATTTATCTTGTTAGGTGGCAGCGGTGGCATCGGTCAGGCATTGGTACAGGCCATTGCTGCCATTACCCCTCATAGCCAATTTGTTCTTGTTTCACGCTGTGTAAATAAAGAGCCTGTCGCTTTGCATTTGGCTGGCCAATGTGAGTACGAATCGCTGAGTTGCGATATCACTAACATAGCCGAGGTACAATCACTAACGCACTTGTTGCAAGAGCGTTATAGCCCCATATACAGGGGATTTTACATTGTGCCGGCGGGGGCGCTTATTGCCCGTCATCAGTGTGCCGAAGATTTTGTCGTTGTTGAGGAAAAAATTCGTAGCTGCGACGCGCTGGAAATTCTGCAGGCACTTGAGTCGCGTTGGATTATCTGCGCTTCCTCTATGTCGGCTATCCATGGTGGTGTTGGACAGCTTAGTTATGCTTGTACTAACGGATATCTGGCAGGATGGTGGTATGTCAGTGCAGGAGCTTCCTGCTGGACTGTGTCGTCATGATAATCTGCTGCATTTGAGTACCGGTCGGTATCACTCGTCGTGAGGGGGCTGAAATGCTTTATCAAACCATGAGTACACCGCAGACTCAGCAACTGGTGTGTACAACCGGTTTTACTAAATCCCGCTGGTTTTATTAACTTTTATTAACAGCACATACCATCCCGTCTACCTATGGCTGCCAGCTCTGATCTAGCGGATAAATTTTCATTACCGTTGATTCGAAAACTGTACGCGGAACATCTTGGTATTGAAGAGAGTGACAATAATACTTCCTGGGAGAGTATGGGCGGTGACAGTATTCAGGCGCTGGATTTACTCGATGAATTGAATACCAAATCTCCCAGCCCATTTACGCTTGCTGAATTTATGCAACTGGATACACCTGAGGCACTTTACCGTTTTATTACTGAGATACGGCTACCGCCAAACCATCGCAGCAGGTCAGCAAGATGGCTGTGGCTCAGATGGTTTTACTTCACCCGATTGGTGGAGATCTCTTAGCCTACAGGGAAATGTTGAAGATGCTCGATAGCCGGGTCAGTGTTATTTAGATCCAGGATCCTATGTTAGATGGACAGGTACTAGTAGAAGATACACTTGTTGAACAAGTTGCAGTTTACTGCCGCCAGGTATTGCCGCAGCTGAAAGACAACTGTCCCCTGATAGTTGTGGGATGGTCATTTGGTGCACTGCTGGCCTATCAAATGGTGGCTATGTCAGAATTACAGAGCAAAAAACCGGTTTTAATCATGATAGATCCGCCAGCTGCGTACTCATGGCAAACGCTACCAACAAATGACTGCCAATTGCATGGGTTTGCCAAGGAACTGAATTACAAACTGCATGAAATTACTCTGCCACAGGTGAAACTTTTGATGATGGGTAAAGCTAGCGAAGGGTTGGATTTGTCGCTTTTTACCCGGAATTATGTAGCTAATCTGCTACAAGCTTTCCGACGTAATCTCACGTGCTTGCGCAGTTTCATTCCAGGTTGCCCACCGCAAGTAATGACCTATCTGCTTTATGCGAGTCAAAGCCAACAGGCGATGCAGTTCTGGCATCAGCAACTTAAAACAGCCGAGTGTATTTGTATTGAAGGTAACCACTACTCAATTTTGAATAGTAATAACGGGAAAGAACTATTCAGTCAACTAAACCGAATTATCGCGATTGTAATCAACGCTAGAGCCGTGACTGTATATTCGCATAGCATCGAGCATGCAGTAACTTAACTTCCGAGGGATAGCCTTTCTTGGGAAACCAATCAGTGTTGACGGCAGAAGTGCACAACAAATCTCGGCAACACTGGTTTGCTATCTAAACGGTTTGCTTTGCGCGGCAAATATAGCGCTGGATGCAGCCTTACAAATAGTACAGCGAAAAGAAAGGCTATCGGTTAAAAAAGAGTAATGCGAGCAGCATATACCAGCTGACCCGAAAAGAAATAGTGAAGCAACATAAAACTTTCGCTGCAGATAAAAAATGAATCATTTTTAACCTGTTATTGATAATAGCGGGATTAATTGTTTTATGGCGTTTTATTTTGTTGGTTATTAGCGATGGTTTGTTAAATGCTTACTTCAATCACGACAGGCTCAATGCCGCCTTTTATTCGATCTTTTGAGGTGGGGGCGATTACCTCTTTACCTGGTCTGTGTTACTGCTTGTTCAATTTTGATATTCGCTGTTATCAGGACGCATTGTTTACCTATTTTGCTATTCCTTTTCCGCAAACGTTGAGTTCAGCGGTTGTTAAACGTCGAGCAGAATATATTGCAGTACGATATGCGGCTAAAATACTGCTACGAACTGCAGGATGTAATAACACACTCGGTATTGGGCAGGATCGTGCGCCAGCTTGGCTATCAGGATGGTGTGGTAGCCTGTCCCATACCGATGGACATGCTATCGCACTAGTATCGCCACAGGAAGCCGACCTGATACCGGGTGTCGATATCGAAACTAACAATAAGGCAGACCGCAAATCTTTTTTCTTCGTTGGATGAACAAGCACTACTGGCAGATAGTGGTATTGATTATGAAATAGCATTATTAGTTACGTTTTCTGCCAAAGAAAGTTTATTCAAGGCGCTCTACCCTGAGGTCAGGTATTTTTTTGGTTTTGAAGCAGCCAGGGTTTGTAAAATAGACATTTTACATCAACGAATTACGTTGGAATTGACACAAACACTTACCCAAAATCGTACAAAAGGTAGCCAGATAGCAGGTTATTATGTAATGCGGGGCAACCAGGTTATTACTTTATTTGCGTGAAATATAATTGTTTTATCTCCAGATAATAACGCTTAATTTAGCTGTAAATAGCAGAAATTTTTTAGCTGGCTCTAATTTGAGAGGAAAACTTGATTAAGAGAGAACAACAGATGTACAAAATAATATTATGAAAATTTATTTATCAGTATTGATGGGGACTTTATTGTTTCTAAATCAAAAGACAGTAAAGTAATTGGAAATTGAAAGTACTATAGCAAATCTATCATCTTGTATGTCACAGTGCTTATAGATATAATCATAAATGTGGAATAAAAATCCGCACTAATAAATTTATTCATTTAAATCTATCAACTAATTAATCTATATAATATTTTACCCAATAGGAATAAAGAGTTTTTGTTTGTGTTGTAACATATTTAGTTGAGAATAATACTGATAAGGCAAATTCTTATGATTGTCAGTCACACAAAAGATGGGTTTTATAGCAATTTATTTCGAGGATAGGATGATACTATGTTTTTCAAACATCGAATAAAATCTGTTAGGTTGATATTGTTTATTACTGCCATCTGTAGTAATGCAAATGCTTATACGATTAATCAAACTGCGCTTGTTAATATTGTTAAGCAAGAAGAAAAAAAACTAAATTCTCGTATTGGTGTTGCTATTATTGATGCAGCTAATAATGTTATGGTAAGTTATCGAGGTAATAAAAGATTTCCTCTAAATAGCACCTTTAAAGCGTTGCTATGTTGTATGTTGTTAAACCAAGTAGATAACGGAAAAATAGTATTGACGGAAAGTGTCCAGTTTGAGAAATGACAACCAGTTACTCACTCTCCCGTGACAGAAAAATTTATCGCTCCTTTAGCGATGAACTGGCAACAATTATGTGGTGCAGCTATTAGTTACAGTGATAATACAGCAGCTAATCTCATTGAGAAAAAGGTGGGAGGGCCGACAAGTTTTACCCGTTTCTTACGCAGTATAGGTGATAGGTTACCCGGCTTGATCGCTTTGAACCTGAATTAAATAGCGCTATACCGGTTGATAAGCGAGATACTACAACTCCGGTGGCTATTGCAAAACATTAAAAATTCGTGCTTGGTGATGCGTTGCAGCCTTCATCATGTCAGCAATTAAGGCAGTGGATGGAACATGACAAAGTTGCGAATGCGTTATTCCGTTCTGTTCTGCCAGCACAGTGGAAAATTGCCGATAAAACGGGTACAGGAGATTATGGCTCCAGATCGATTATTAGTCTTGTTTGGCCAGAAAAACGCCAACCGCTAATCGTCTCTGTCTACATTACACGAACAAAAGCAACTTTAGCGCAAAGTAATGAAGCCATTGCTCGCATTGGTAAAGCAATATTTTCCGCAACAGATAAGAAAAATCAGTAACATTATCTATAATACCTTGTACCAGAAAAGGTGTTTTAGTTACCGACTTGATTAAAAAAACTTACACGTTACAGTTGATTTTAGCTATTTTTTTAGCCAGCCAAAGTGATTTTGTACTCCAAAAAATGATATCGGTACCGAGATAATTTTCAGCAAATTGTACAAACTCGTCTTTGCTGAATGGCTTACCAGTCTTTTTATTTATATAGGTTAAGGTTGTGGCTCCTGCACCGGCCATGGCAAAAAGTGTTAATTTATTTTTATATTTATTAAAAAATGGGTATGAATTTTTCATTTGTGCCTTACTGTTGGGTATAATATCCGGCCCACCGAGACCAATGTTATTAACACTGGTGAACTTGAATAATTGACTCATATAAGTTTGGTCATTGTTCCATTCGCACGGCCAGAAATGTACATATTGTACTACATATGATTTAGTAAACACTTTTCGTGCAAAGTGTGATATTTGTTATTTCACTGGCAAAGTAATTATCACAGCTAAATCCCTTAGGCTGTGCTTTCTCATCCAAATCAATGGCGGTTTCAGGTAAGTTTATTCCATATACCTGGCCATCAAAACGCTTAGCAAGTACAGCCAATAAAGCTTTATAACGGTGACGTACCGCAGGATCCCATTGCCGTGCTACCCAACCAGAGCCAACAATGTCCCCCTCCCCTGGATTGTCAAATTGCGGTGACTGCCCACCGTTATAAACCGGATCATTCAACAGATAATCAGGAACGTATCAGGCGTTCGGCTCGAAAAATCGATCTTGGATCTGGATAAATAATTTTTTGCTTGCTTGGTGTGTACCAGACCTTTTCAATTTTCGAGAAATCGTATTTGTCCTTCTCGGGTTCGAGCAAATGCCAATTGTAAAGAATTTGTCCGCCGTGAATGTCGCTACGCGCTAAGATAGCTGATACCGATTCGAAATCACCTGCACTGGTATAATGAAGTTTTTAGGCTCTTTAGCTAAGGCTGATAGGGGCGTTGCGATAGTTAGGCTAACGGCTATGATGATGAGTTTTTTTCTCATTTGTTTTTTGATGGTAGGAAACATGATATCCACACGTTCATTATTTGTAAGTCAAAATTTAGCATAAAAGAATACCTGAGACGCGTTATGTTTTTAATTCGCGGCAACACGCTTTAGTTTAATAGGCAGCAGCAAGATAATTTTACCAGTATTAGATGAAAGAAAATCCTGATTGTTACTGAACAAAGAGCAATTAATATTACTATGAAAATTTATTGTGAGGTATTTAGAAGTTGGGTAAATATAACGATATTAAATGATTAATGTTCATTATTGATTTTGGTGATCTTTACTAAAACCATAATCGCCACATTAACTTGATAAGGTAGCAGAGGGGTAATTGTTGTAATCAACATTGTCGCCACTATTAAATCATTAGTATAACTAATAAATATAAGCAACAAATTTTTATTAAGTACAAAAAATATGCTAATTCTTTTTTACTATTGGTGAGTATAAAGTAATCCCTTTTTGTTTAATTAAGTATAAAAATATAGAATATTATTTTTATTTTTTTTATTAAAAATAAAATTTTTTTCAGAATAAAAAACTAAATATTCATTTATGGAGTTTATATTTCTTTACACTATTAATAGATTTTTGATAGGGTAATTTTACAATTTTACTTACTTCTATAGGATAGAGTAGTTATATGATTGCTCGTTTTTTACTCAAGCGGGGGCAAGTAGCTTTACGCTGGTAAATTAAAGTAGGGTTAATGGAAAGCATAGCAAGAATATTTTTGTTTTAGTGTCAGGGAGTGATTTTGTGAGCGTTTTTTGCTGTTTTCTCATCGTAATGAAAACTTGTTTATCGATATTTGAACTTAAATTTTTATTATATTTTTTCTTGATAAATAAATTATTAAATAATGTCATCCAGATTAATTATTTTGAAAATTTATTTTATCTAAATGTTTTTCTTTTAGATGATAAACAAAATTATTAGATTAATATTGCTGTTGGGTAATATCGATGAATGTTTTTTACATTGATTAATGATGAATAACCCATTTCTGCCTAATAAATTTTTGCACTGTGGTGCAGTGATATGGTTTTTTATTTGTTTGTTGTTAATAGTATTATTAGCATTGCTACCTAATGTACGATTTAGCGCCAATATTTCAACATGGTTACCGCAAAAAAATTAAACGATTTCACCGCCTCGCTTGACAATGATTTTATGCAGCCGTTCGAGTGACATCTAATGTGGTTGATAAGTCCGAGCAAACAGCCAGATCCATCTGCTGCAGAACATTGGTTAGCATCGCTGCGTCTTGAACCCGGTATTAGTTATGTTAAAGGCCCAATTGATATTGAACGGCGGAAACAATTAGAAGAAAGCGTTCTTTCTGATTGTCGTGAAGGTGAACAACTTCCTGGGGAACGAGTATTTAAAAATCATAATAATGCGCATGCTCAGTGGATAATGTCTCAAATTTATGACGTTTTTTCTGATAATAACAAAAATTCTATCATTGATCCCCCAATACTTATGCCTAATACGTGGCAAAAGTTAGCACAAAATACTAGTCAATTATGTCTACAAAATGGCTGGATTATAATACAAGATTATCACGGGCAATATTGGTATCTGATTTATGGAGAGCTGATAGATTCATCTTTTAGTATGCATAAGATTGATCAGTTAGTAACAAATTTAGAAGCACAAGCGAAACAATTTACGGTTGATTATCCTCAGATACAAATTTTATCACGTGGTACTATGCTGTATAGTGATTATAAGAACCAGCAGATAGAACAGGATATTTTTATTTTTGGCACTATTGCCGTACTAGGTATGGGGTCACTAATATTGATTGTTTTTCGTTCTCTTCAATCATTATTACTTTGTTTTTTATCAGTTGGTATTGGTGTGCTAGTTGCTAGTATTACTACGTTATTCGTTTTTGGTGAATTATATTTGATTACGTTAGTAATGAATATAAGCATTATAGGACTATCTGTAAACTATCCCCTTTACTATCTTACATAACGGATGCTTTATAGCTATAAAACAGATCCTTGGCAAAGTCTTTAAAAAATACAAGCGACATGATTATTAGTACTTATTACTACTATAACTGCTTATATTATTATGATGTTTACGCCATTTCCTGAAATTTGCTAAATAGTATTTTTTTCTGCGGCAAGTTTTATTGGCTCATATTTAACGGTTGTTTTTTGGTTTCCATGGTTAAGTCGTGGCATACCAGTAAGAATAATACTAGCTAAGACTTTCATGTCGCTCTGGTTTAGAGCTTGGCAACGATACAAAATGTTACGTATTGGATTACCACTTTTGTGGGTGTAGTGTCATTAAGTGGATTGGCAATGTTTAAAATTAATGATGATGCATCTTTGCTTCAGGTATTGCCCTCAGTAATTTTATCTCAGGAAGTTATCATAAGTTTAACCAGTAACAATAATGATCAAAAATGGTTTGTAATCTATGGTGATAATTCTAAAGGAACATTTAAGCGTCTTAAAGCTTTTATTATGAAACTTAATATAGCGAAAAAACGTGGTTGGTTGACAAATTATAATCTTATTCCGTTTGATTCAGAACAAAATCAATATCCCGATACGGCCTTTATTCGAGATCTTACTATAATAGAAGACCAAGCCAGTCATTATACAGTTAATATGTTAGAAAAATTAAAGATGACTGTAGTGCTAAATAAAATTGAGTAAAATGCTGAAAATTCAGTCAGTGACAGTTGGTGTTTGATATGGATAACTTTGGCGGATGGTAGAAATGGTATTTTGATTCCGGTAGATGGCGTCAAAAATAGTGTTGCACCTTCAGCATTAGCAGAAGCGCTTCCAGGGGTAGTATAGTATTTAGTGAAGTATTTACACTATATTGTATGATTATTGCGGGATTGCTATTCGCGGCACTTGGAGTGATTGCTGCCTGTATGATAGCTAAATTGGGCCTATGTCTATGTCATGGGATGATTAGTTTATTACCTTCAATATTGTCATTAATCAGTAGCCTTGCCATGCTTGCGTTTACTGGGCACTGTCTAAATATTTTTTCGTTATTAGCTTTGGTTTTAGTGCTGGGTATTTGTGTTAATTATACATTTTTTTGAGTAACGCTAATAATGAACCACTTAACTCTTTATTTACTATTACGCTAATTATGATAACAACACTTTTGATGTTAAGTGTACTAATTTTTAGTAATAGCTTAACAATTAGTAGTTTTGGTATTGTTTTATGTAGTGGGATTTTTGTTGCGTATATATTATCACCAATGGTGATGTTTAAATGTAAAGAAAAAAATCACTATAAAATTTAGGATTCAATTTTTTTGAATATTATTTTTTATTTATCATATTGTTATGTTCTTTATTTGGCCGCATTCAGAAACTATTGACACCATAAATTTTTAATTCCAACCTAATTTACTATTAACTAAAACCGCGATAATATTAAATTTTTGTTGATATAAATCTTTTTGCTAAGCAGATTTCGAATGCCATACAAGTTATTGCATCGTTTCAGGAATTAAATTCATTTTATTCTGTTGAGAAATGTTTTTATAGTATTGATACTTCGCGGTATAAATAAAAGATAAATATCGCGCATTACTTAGAAAGTATAATTATTTTATTACATTAGTGTTTATTAACCGCCATGAAGTAGCCATTAATTTATTTATTTCTAGAATGGAGCAAAATATAGCACTTATCGTTGTATACAGTGAAAGTTCTAAAAATTATTTAGAGTGGGATAATTGTTTGTTACAAGATATTAAATTACATGTTTTCATGAAATTTTAGGGGATAAATAATGAGATATAAACAAATGACCCGTCAGGAAGCTGTGAAAAGATGTTATGAGCTGACACCACAACTTCGTGAATATGATGAATTTATGTATTTAAGTGTTCGCTGGCTTCCTTATACTATGTTTTTTCACCAAAAGAATTATCGTTCAGCCGTGATTAATACTAATGAAATGGGCTTCCGAATGAGTAAATCATTTTCGGGTTGGGTTTCACCTGCTAATTTTCCAACCGATGAATTAGTTAACATTGTTATTGGTGGTTTGACTGCCATGGGAACAGGTGCTACTTTGGATGCATATACAATTTCTTCTATACTTTCTAAGTTGACTGGAGAAATATGGCTTAATTTTGGTGGTAGTGGATATAATTGTGTGCAAGAAGCAATTCTTTTTATGCTGAATCAGCATAGGTTTAAAAAAATAAAAAATATTATTATATTAAGTGGCCTTAGCACACTGACCTTTGAGGGGCTACCCGACGATTTTACCACAGAATATGGTAAATATTATTATTCTTACGGATTAGCTCATTATATGAATAAATATAATGAAGGTTTAGCGTATGGAATAAATTCTAATCCACCATGTAATAATAGTGCTGCAAAAAAATTTATCCCAAAGCTTGCTGAAAGATTAAATAATTGGCTTGATGATCTTGCACAAAATCCAATGGAAAAGGTATTTACTGATACATATATAGATATTAAGGAGCGTCTCAATCGAGCAGTTAAAATGACTGTTGAATCAGCAGTTCAGATAAAACAGTTAGCCAAAAGCATGATACCAAAGTGTATTATATCTTGCAGCCGCTCTCTCGATGGAGTAAAGAGCGGTTTCATAAAGATGAATAAGAGATGTTTTACACAATGAACGCTTGTGGGAATAAGTTTTGGCAATTATTTGATCATTTATGTGCCTTAGACTTACATAAAAAGTATTCTTCACAGCTTGAAGCGGGTTGTCAAAAAGATAATATACCATACTATGATATGAATTTTTTGATGAGACTATCACCTAAACTTCACGATAATATTTATATTGATCACCTGCATTTTAATAATTTAGGATATGGATAAATGGGGAGATTAATTTATGAAAAAATTCTTAATTAAATGATGAAAAATTTTAACAATATTTATGCTATTCACTTTTGAGATTGAAAATAGTTAATTAAGTCTATTTTATTTTAACAATTAATATGCTTATATAATTTTCACTGTTATTGTTTTTAGTGAAATATCATCTTTTTGTCGATCGAATTTATTTACCGATATATTGCGTTGCCTTGATGTAGATCTTTCGAGTGAACCAATAGTTAACTGAAAAATTGGTTATTATGTTAGTTCAAAATAGTTTGGCAATAAATAGATTTAAAAATTAATTCCATTAGTATTATTAGTTTCATTTCCTTCCACCTAATGGCTATTTTATTACTATAAATAACAAATTTTTGCTGCTCAAAATGCCTAACCTACTTGAAAATAAAAGCCGGTGCTATTGCGGCCAATACCAAAATCTAATCGAATATTCATTCTCGGTTTAAATTCGAATCGATAGCCTACGCCAATAGTCGGTAACCAATGATTATAGCCTAGTTTTGATGGTGAATCACTAAGTGTTCCTGCACCTATCCAACCAACGACACCATGGCGCCAATCCAACTTTCGACGATACTCTAATTGGGTAGTAAAAACGTTATTATCACGATAACGACCTTCATAATAACCTCTCATTTGATTTGTATTACCCAACAAAGAAAAATGATCCCAAGGAACTGAAACTGGCATAATTATCAACGGCTAAAACACTATTTTCTGATAGTGTGTAGTAGACAGAGTATTGTAATTGTGTGCTTTGAAAGCGATTGTCGCTAGCGAGCTCTGGCGAAAAATAGCTATAAATAACTTCAAGGGCTTGACCATGTCGGGCATTAGGTAAGAAATTACGTAAATCATAATTAAAGTGGGCACTGATCCCAAAACTACGTATAAGAACTACCACCAACTGATTTAGCAAAATAATTTTTGCCACGATTATTTAAATCACTAGCATTGAGTAATGAAAAATCCCAATCTAGCTCTATATAAGTGTTATCAATTATGTGATAAAGTACTCTTGGTTTGATAGAAAATTCTTGGGATTTATATTCCACTTTGTTGTAGTAATTTTTACCGGCAGAATAACCTTTTCCCCAATAATAGGTGGGAATATTATTTACAGTACCAGAAATAAATAAACGCCATTGTTCCGCAGATAAGAAATTATAATTATTAAAATTTAGCCCGAAAGCGCCAGTTGCTGAAGCAAATCCACTTAGACTCAATGATGAAGGTTGACTAATTTTATTATTTTTATCAATACGATATAAACCTACTAATGCGATACCAACGCCAGCCCTCATTTCTGGTGTATAAAAAGGACCTGGCAATAATCCCCAGTTGATAGTTTTAGTTTCATCAAAACGGTTTGCTCCCCCCAATTTTTCGAGCCCGCGATCTATATTTTTTTGTCGTTCGGGGAAAATATTGGCGTATGCCACCGTGGATACAATAAGTAAATTGATTAAAGTTAATCTTATGATGTTGCGATAAAAACTCATTAAAAATACAGCTCCCCTGGTAAATAAAAGTCATTACGGCTATTATTGGAGCCGATTGCATAAAATATATTACAATTAAGTACTAATCCTAGCCTTATACTTATCGCTGTAACTTGATTTATTTACTAGATTTTATACGATTTTGTAGTTGGTTTCTGAGCTTTTTATGTGGTATTTTTATATTGTGTCACTAAAGTTCAAAAAACATAATAATGACAATGGATATAGAGATTTTATCAAATTTAGGGTTAATTTGTACTTGTAAAAGTATACTTATAAATAAGTAATAAAGAATAATGTTTTAGATTATACTTGATGTTAAAAATTTGGTTATTACTATTGTAAAAAATAAATTTTTACTGACTAAATTAACTTTGTTTTTATTTTATAATTAAAGTGCATTTAAATATTTATTAGCAGATATTTTGTTATAAAGAGTATTTACTAGATTAAAATAAACTATTTTGTTTTTGTAAAATAATTTAAACATATTAATTAAATAATTAAAGGGATTAGAAAAGATATTTAACTCCTAATATAGCTTGTGTATCGCTATATTCTTTATTACTTAGCCGTTGAGAAAAATTTCCCCGTAGATTCAAATTATTATTGATTTTTGCTTCTATACCCAATTTCAATTCAAATATATGACGGCTACTATCAATCCTAATTGGTATAGTGTCTATACTAGCACCATATTTTTTACTGTTATGAAGCCAATTGGTTTCAATGAAAGGTTCAAATTTCCGATTTTTGTCTTTGTCTGTGATACTCTTTCCTTTAAGATAAACCAGAATACCAAGCCGAGTCTATCTATTTTGGTACCATTTTTATCTATGTGTGTTTTGGCTTTTACTCCCATCCAGGTTATTTGAGCTTGAGGTTGTATATGGAATTTATTCAATAAATTGTTTTGGGAAAGGTATTGGTAAATTTTAAATGTATAACCAGATTCAGCTGAAATGGTTGCACCGCGAGATTTATATTTTTCATTATGCTGAAAATCACCATGGATTTCATTATCAAACCAGTTATATAGTGCCCATGAATTTACATATAATCCAGTTTGATCTGGCTGATTTGAATACCAAGTGCCATATAATCCTGCACTATAACCAACTGTTCTACTTATTGAGCCACTGTCAATAATGTTTGAGACAGTATCACTGCGGTGATTGGCGTATCCTACTATTCCACCTAAATGATAGCGGTTACATTCATTTGCTGACCACCGTGCTAAATCACCACCAATTTGAATTACAGAACGATTTGCCTGACTTCTTAGTTGATCATCACCCATTCTGGCGTGGTTTCTTCCAATAACTCCACGTATCCACATAGAGGTAACTTTATGTTCCATTGTTAGCGCATCTGTATAACGTGTTTCACCCAGACGATCATGTAATGTCATATGAAATAGTATATTGGCGGCTTGAAGATTTTTGATATAGCTTCCAAATTTAGGTCGATAAATAGGGGTTGTTAACTCTATTTCATTTTCAGTTGGATTGAATTGATGTGGTGACTTTTCTCTTGTTTTGATTAAAACGTTTGTGAGGTACCAATTTTTATTTGAAGTGGTTTTTGTGTGCCCGCCTCTTTGTAAAGCATAATCATATGCTCCAGCTACAGTACGGTTGGCTAATTTAAATTC
This sequence comes from Arsenophonus endosymbiont of Aleurodicus floccissimus, assembly GCF_900343025.1. Lineage (GTDB taxonomy): Bacteria > Pseudomonadota > Gammaproteobacteria > Enterobacterales > Enterobacteriaceae > Arsenophonus. The sequence continues at coordinate 63,032 of NZ_OUND01000006.1, forward strand.
TCCTGATGAATTACCATTAACTTTTATTAATTCAATACCATTAACTGTCGATTCGCCTTTCCCATTAATATTATTAATTATTACTCTTGCTGTTCCTAAAGTATTACCTTTTATAATTAATTTATCTGTGGGTGATAAATCATTATTTAAGGTAGTATTCATAACAAATTTACCATTTTTTGATGTTAAATTTTTATCAATATCTAATGTCAAGAATTTTTTCTGTCGGAGGAGCGAAATTTACCTGGCTATTATCTGAATCTAAATTTGATATTTTAGAGACTTTGGTCAAATTCCATTGTGAATTATTATTCATTGTTATATTCGTTGTTGCTGTATTTTTTTTAATGCACCAGCAGAAACTTGAGTACCACATAGTTAATGTTAACTGTAGTTCTGAATTACCTTTTACATTTATAAGGTTTATATCTTGATTTGTATTTTCCTACTTAACATTTTTTAGAATAACATTACTTATATTACCTTCATTCTCCACCATGATATCAACAACTGCATTTTTTGCGTTAATAGTTGATTTGCTTATATTAATATAACTTGAACTATCTAAAGAAATTACATTTCCATTTTTATAACTTAACTTACTATTTTCAATAAAAATATTTGTTCCATGACCATGAATGATATTACTGTTGTTTCCTGTTGATATTATTTTTCCATTATTTATTTTTATATTATATTCTGCTTTCTGATTATAATTTTTTGTTCCTACAATTGTATTTTAATCATCACCAGATATTTTTATATCTACTTTATTAATAAAAATTCTGGATTCTTTACGTTCACTAGAGATGGCGGCAGGAGTCATCTTTATTTGATTTCATGGTAGCTAATCCACTAATATTTATAATTTATTTTTTCTTTGATTTTAATCCATTAGATTTTTCCAATTGAGTGTAATATTAATATTGTTAAAAGATATTTTATTTTCTTCTGGTTTATTAATATTATCTGCATGCACTGCTTTGATTCAGCGCCATTAATTATTATTTTGATATTTTTTGTTGATATTAAATTTACTCCTCTTTGAACGAAAATACCATCAGACTCATCCCCATTTACTTCAATTATTGAGTTGCCATTAAGATTAATACTTGTTTTTTCATTGCTAAGTGTATTAGATTAAATAACACTTGCTTTTTTGATTTTGATTTTATATTTGCATCATCATTTAAGTTAATAATAGCTCCTTCTTGATTAGCAACAATGGATGTTCCATTATTTGAATTGATACTTAAATTTCCGTTTATATCAATTTTACTATTTTTTGTTGATTCTAAAGTAGATTTATTTGAGACATTTTTTATAGAAACATTTCTATTGGATTTTAGAGTAAAGCCTTCATCTGTTTTTATTCCTCCTAATGATGTATTAGTGATTATATCAATATTATTTTCAATATTAGTATTAACTTTTTTATTATTATCGTTTTTATTAATTGTGATATAGCTTCTGCATTGGTATAATTATTTGATATATCAACTTTATTATAGGTTATGGTTATTTTGTTTGACTTTGAGATTCAATGGATTGATTGTTTTCTGTTGAATATATTTTTAATGAAAAGCCAGAGAATATAATGGCTGTTATAAAATTTATTTTTAATCGCATATGGAATTTATCCTAAAGACAGTGTCTTATTATTAAAACTATGTTTAACTAAACAATAAATTTACTTAACATAGTATATTGAAAATATTTTAACAATAAGGCATCTTTTTATTTTTTCAAGTTAACTTATTTATAATTAATTTATTGATTATGCTTTTTTATGAAAATCTTCATATAAACTATAAAAATAAAAAATTAATATATCATGCTAATGGTTAAATTAATAAAATATTAATTCAATTAATGATTATATTTTAAATGTTAACCTTTATTACTATATTTATTATTATAAATTTGAATGGATAAAATATATTATGATAAATTTACTCATAATGAAGATTGAATAATTATATTTGATAGTAAGAAGTCATTTTTCTTGGATTCTTACCAGAAGAATTTTGTTTAGTTTATAATTAACAATAGAATTTTTAATTATTAAATCTAAAAATTAGTTTTTTTAATATAGAAAAAAGCCCTCTATAAAGGAGGGCAACAAAGACAGGGATGGTGTCTATGACAAGGAAAAACTTCAATGATTACTTGCTACTTATTACTAGGCTTATTACGAAATATTTAATATCTTGCCCGTGATAGCTGTTTTTGATGTTGCTTCTCCAGTATCATTTTTTGCTCGTGCGTTAATAATTTGTAAAATTGGTTATATATGCGAGCTATTTCAACTTGTTGTTCAACAATGTCTTGTGCCAGTTTTTCTGCTGCTACGCGAAAAGCAACATCATCAAAAATATCTGCTGTCATCAAATTATGTAAAATTTCACGTTCTTGTCGCGAAACTCTATTTTTAAAGCTTTGTTGTCGTTGTGAAGCCATCAAGTCACGCATTTGCTGGCGTTGTCTTTCGCTTAATGTAATACCTTTCATTAAGGGGATAAATATATCATAGGGATTGCATAGTCTATCTCTTGTTATGTTACGCTTAGAAATATGGCTATCATATTTTACAGCCGGTATTTTTTCGGCAGATTGTGATGTTGCTATACTAACATCTGCTGCTTCCGCTAAAGCCGCTGTTGAGCCAACAATAAATAGCGATGATGTAAAAGTTATCATTGACCAGTGACGCATTAATAATTTACTCCCACCCTCTTTGAATAAAAATGTTAATATTGTACTAACTATATCCGTGTGGTTGAAAACTAGCGTCAGAGCGTGTAAAAGAACGTAAAGTCATGGCATCGCGGCGATTCTTGTCGTATTTTGCTCTTGGAGGATATGACTAATGCATAAAATCTTACTTGTTGATGATGACCGCGAACTGACTTCGCTGTTAAAAGAATTACTTGAAATGGAGGGTTTTAGTGTGATCATCGCCTATGATGGCGAGCAAGCATTAACGCTTCTCGATTCAACAATTGATCTATTGTTACTTGATATCATGATGCCCAAGAAAAATGGTATTGATACATTAAAAGAGATACGTAGACAATATCAAATTCCGGTGATTATGTTAACCGCTCGTGGCAGTGATTTGGATCGTGTTCTTGGTTTGGAATTAGGTGCAGATGATTATTTACCTAAACCATTTAATGATCGTGAATTAGTTGCACGTATACGAGCCTTACTGAGACGTTCAAATTGGAGTGAGCAAAGTCAGGATAACCTTAATTCGTCAATTTGTCAGGTAGATGGTTTACAGTTAAACCCAGGACGACAAGAAGCGAGTTTTAATGGCAAGGTGCTCGATCTTACTGGAACAGAATTCACTTTACTTTATTTATTAGCACAACATCTTGGTCAGGTTGTGTCTCGTGAACATCTTAGCCAAGAAGTTTTAGGGAAACGTTTAACCCCGTTCGATCGTGCTATTGACATGCATATCTCAAATTTGCGGCGTAAATTACCTGAGAGGACAGATAGATTGCCTTGGTTTAAAACCTTACGTGGACGAGGGTATTTGATGGTTTCAGCAACATGATAAATAGTTTGACAGCCAGGATATTTGCCATTTTTTGGTTTACACTGGCTTTAGTATTGATGTTGGTATTGATGGTACCAAAGCTTGATTCAAGGCAAATTACACCGCTGTTGGAAAGCGAGTACCGTCAAGGTCTTATGTTAGAACAGCACATAGAAGCTGAATTAGCTGGCGATCCAATTAATGATCTTATGTGGTGGCGCCGGCTTTCTAACGCTATTCAAAAGTGGGCTCCGCCAGATCAGCATCTTATCATGGTAACCAGTGAAGGACGGGTTATTGGCTCTATGCCTAATGAAATGCAGGTAATTCGTAATTTTATTGGGCAATCAGATAATGCAGCTCAGCCAAAAAAGAAAAAATATGGTCGAGTGGAAATGTTAGGGCCATTTTCTATTCGTGATGAGGAAGATCATTACCAACTTTATTTGGTTCGTCCAGCCAGTAGTCCACAATCTGATTTTATTAGCTTGCTTTTTGATAGGCCTTTTTTGTTGTTAGTTGCAACAATGCTAATTAGTGCCCCCTTATTATTATGGTTAGCATGGAGTTTAGCAAAACCTGCCAGAAAATTGAAAATGGCAGCAGATGATGTTGCTAATGGTAATTTACGTCAACACCCTGAATTGGAATCTGGCCCGCAGGAGTTTTTGGCGGTAGGAAACAGCTTTAATCAGATGATTAGTGCGCTAGAAGGAATGGTTAGTGCGCAACAACGGATGATTTCTGATATTTCCCATGAGTTACGCACTCCGTTAACGCGTCTTCAATTAGCGACAGCATTATTACGTCGCCGACATGGGGAGAGCAAAGAATTAGAACGGATTGAAACTGAAACATTGCGCCTTGATGGTATGATTAATGATTTGTTGGTACTGTCTCATAGCCAACATAAGAATGAAATATTGAGACAAAATATTAAAGTTACCGATCTTTGGAATGATATTTTGGACAATGCCACGTTTGAAGCTGAGCAGATGAATAAAACACTTAATGTAACGGCTTCTCCTGGTACTTGGACAATTTATTGTAACCATCCAGCATTGGGTAGCGCGTTAGAAAATATTGTTCGTAATGCCTTACGTTATTCCCATAATCGTATTGAAGTTGCATTTAAAGAAGAAAATCAAGGTATTTTGATCACGGTAGATGATGATGGCCCAGGCGTATCAAAGGAAGATCGGGAAAAAATCTTTCGACCATTTTATCGAACTGATGAAGCGCGAGATAGGCAATCAGGCGGCACAGGTTTAGGACTAGCTATTGTCGAAACAGCGGTTTTTCACCATAAAGGGTGGGTAAAAGCTTCTGATAGCCCATTAGGCGGACTAAGATTGCAATTATGGTTACCGCTTCATGGACGTTAATTGCTTTAACTAAAAAGTTTTGTCATCGCATTAATTGATGTTTTCAACGATATTGGCTTTATAACTACTTAGAATTATATTGATATGCTTAACAACTAGAAGTTATGTTTTTTATGAAAATTAGGCTTCTTATAGTAAAGACTACTACCAACCTTTATTTTGTCCAAAATATATAAAAGATTAAGAAAGTAGAAGGATATTTGTGCTAACAATCCTCGGTGTGGCTCCGGTTTTATTGGTACCCGTCTTGCTAATCAATTAAAAGCACAACAAATTGAGTTTAAAATCGTTGATATTAATAAAAGCCAAGCACATCCAGACAACTGGCTATTTGGTGATGTTACCAAAACAGAAACGCTAATTGGGCCATTAAAAGACGCTTCCATTATTATTAATCTGGCGGCACAACATCAGGATAATTTTCATCCTATCAGTCTTTATTATGAAGTTAATGTGGATGGTGCGAAAAATGTTTGTCAGGTTGCTGAGCAGTTAAATATTAAACAGATTATTTTTACTTCTTCAGTGGCGATTTATGGTTTTGTTGAGCAGGAAACTGCTGAAGATGGTAAATTTTAGCCTTTTAATGACTATGATAAATCGAAGTTGGCGGCGGAGCGTGTCTATGATGACTGGCATGCAAAAGATAGCCAACGGACATTAGTGACTATTCGCCCGACTGTGGTTTTCGGTGAGGCTAATCACGGTAATGTTTATAACCTATTTAGACAAATTGCTGCCGGGCAGTTTTTGATGATTGGTTTTGGTAATAATCAGAAATCGATGGCGTATGTGGAAAATATTGCTGCCTTTTTATATTTTGTTACTAAATTAAAAGCCGGCCGTCATATCTTTAATTATGTTGATAAACCAGATTTCACCATGGATCAGTTAACAGAAATTATTTGTCTGGCATTGCAAAAACAGAAATCCAATCTTCAAATTCCTTATTCGTTCGGCCTTTTGGCGGGTTATTGTTTTGATTTGCTTGCTAAAATAAAGGGTAAAAATTTTCCTATAAGCAGTATTCGAGTTAAAAAATTCTGTGCGCGCCCTCAATTTAAATCTAATGCCATCGCTGGAAACGAGCTTTGAACCGCCGGTAACCTTGGCTAAGGGGATAGAAAATACTGTTCAGTTTGAGTTTAAAAAATCATTAGATTAATAAAAAATTCTGTTTGCTTGATCGGTCGCAATTGAAATCGTTAACAGGGACAATGATTGTGTTAGAATACAGCACTTATTATTAAGGGCTGTATGTTAGTTAAACATCGTTTTATTTGAGCTGAAATTCCACCAAATACCGGCTGTCAGTTACATCTCATTGAACCATTGGGTTTTACCTGGGACAATAAATGGTTACGGCGGGTACAGTTGGATTATCATGAGTTTGCCAATATTAAAAGCGTCATCGTCATCATGATTATTTTGCTTTTCTAACTAGTATTGCTTTGTCCAAAGCGTATTGTCAGACTGCATCTGTTAACCGTTTGTTTGCTTTGACAACCAAAGGAACGCCAAGCCATAGTAGTGTGGCATATCGGCCGGGAGATTATTTAATGTTTGGGCCGGAGACACGCGGTTTACCTGCATATGTTCTTGATGGGCTACCAATCAGTCAAAAGATCCGTATCCCAATGTTAGCAGATAGCCGCAGTATAATTTGTCCAATTCCGTTGCAGTGGTGGTATTTGAAGCATGGCGCCAGTTGGATTACTCCGGTGCACTGTTGCGTGAGTAATTTTATTCACCACAGGTTGATGGCATGGTTAGATACCTTCACCAAAACCATGGATTGAGTTGCTAAAGTTTTGATCCATATCTAGTGAAGGTTTTTTACTGTTTGGTGTTCCCACTTTGTGCGCTGGTACTCCTGCCACGGTAGTATGAGGTGGTACAGGGTGTAGCACTACTGAACCCGAGCCAATTTTAGCGCCCTTGCCAATTTCTATATTGCCTAAAATTTTTGCTCCCGCCCCGATCATCACCCCTTCACGAACTTTAGGGTGACGATCTTCACCTGTTTTGCCGGTTCTACCAAGGGTGACTGATTGCAATATCGAAACGTCATTTTCAACTACCGCGGTTTCGCCTATAACGATACCTGTTGCATGATCAAGCATAATACCGTAGCCAATACTAGCCGCGGGATGAATATCAACCCCAAAAGAGACAGATATTTGGTTTTGCAGATAAGTTGCTAATGTCGTGCGATCCACTTTCCATAACCAGTGGCCGATATGATAAGCCTGTAAAGCATGAAAGTCCTTTAGATATAATAACTGGATTGAATATTTGTCGACTACCGGATCACGTTGCACGATGGTTTTTAGATCACGAGCGGCATAAGCTATCATTTGTTTATCGTTTTTATAAGCATCTTGAATAATCTCTCGAATGGCAATCGCTGGCATAATCGGGGTAGCTAAATTGTTTGCCAGGATATAACTGAACGCATTACCAAGATTATCATGCTTAAGTAATGTCGCATGAAAAAAGCTGGTTAATATTGATTCACAATTGGCTAAAATTTCACCCTCTTGCTTTATTATCGTCCAAATTTCCTCAAGTTGCTGTCGAGACATATTCACACTCTACTATTTTTAATGATCAAGAAGCATGTGTATCATTAGTTTCGTCTTTGGTTGCGCGGCTAAGCAATGTATTTGCCGCTTCGAGTACATTTTTATTACCGTACAGAACCTGATAGATTTGCTCGGTAATTGGCATTTCTACACCAACACGTTGCGCTAATGCACGGACTTCTTTGGTATTTAAGTAACCTTCAACCACCTGACCAATCTGCTTTTCAGCTTCTTTAGTCTGCATGCCTTGGCCGAGCAACATGCCAAAGCGACGATTACGTGATTGATTGTCGGTACATGTCAAAACCAAATCACCTAAGCCAGCCATTCCCATAAATGTAGAGGGTTGAGCAACCATAGCGATGCCTAAGCGGCTGATTTCAGCTAATCCTCGGGTGATCAACGCTGTGCGAGCATTGGCGCCAAATCCCATACCATCGGACATGCCTGCACCAATCGCAATGACATTTTTGACCGCACCACCTAACTGCACACCGATCATATCTGGATTTTTATAAACTCGAAAACTCTTACCGCAATGGAAAAGTTGCTGTAGCTCTTCACTAAATTCTACATTAGAAGCGGCTACCACAATAGCTGTCGGTAAGCCGGTAGCCAGTTCTTTGGCAAAAGTTGGGCCGGAAAGAACAGCTAGCTGAATTTTATTTCCGAGCGTTTCGCGGGCAACGTCTTGTAACAGGCGTCCAGTCCCGTGTTCGAGCCCTTTTGTTGCCCAAATAATGCGTGAGTGTTGCGTTAAGTAAGGTTGGATATTTTGCAAAACTTGATTAAATGCATGGCTTGGAACGACGATCAATATATTGTGGCTTGCAGTTATTGCCGTCTTCAGGGAAACTTCAGGTAACAAATTGTCTGGGAATGGAACGTCGGGTAGAAATGCTTGGTTACAGCGCTCTTGCTGTAATTTTTTAATGTGCTGAGGATTATGTCCCCAAAGCAAAACGCGGTGGCCATTACGGGCAAGTGTAATGGCTAATGCGGTGCCATAAGAGCCGGCACCGATAACTGTCATCGAAACAGTGTTCATTAAGCTTCCTGATGATCTGCCGAATTTTTAGTTTGGGCAGTATGCTGTTGTTGTAGATAGTTCATAAACAATGCATCAAAGTTAACAGGCGCTAAGTTTAGTTGAGGAAAAGTTCCACGGCTAACTAAATTGGTAATACATTCACGCGCATAGGGAAATAAAATATTTGGGCAATAAGCGCCTAAACAATGAGCCATTTGGCTTTCTTCGATACCATCAATAGAGAAAATGCCAGCTTGTTGCACTTCGCACAGGAAAGCGGTTTCTTCAGCGACGCTGGCGGTGACCGTGACCCGTAAGATAACTTCATAAACATGTTCAGCTAATTCACTAGGCGAGGTGTCTAAATCTAATTTGACTTCTGGTTGACACTCTTGCTGAAAAATATTGGGGGCACTTGGTGTTTCAAATGAGATATCTTTAGTATAAATTCGTTGGATCTGAAATACTATCTCTTCATGACTTTGTTCTGACATAATGTTAATTACCTTTTAAATTTCCTTATGATATTGAATTGTATAAACATAATTTCTGATGTGTCCGATGAATTACTTTTTGCCGCGGGCTAGAGGTAAATTTTCGCTAGACCAGCCGGTAATTCCTTCTTTTAGAATAAAGACACGTTCAAAACCATATTGCACCAGTTGTTCAGCTGGTTTAGATGCTTCCATGCCATTTGCTGAGACAACAATAATGGGTTTTTGCTTATGTTTTTCCAATTCTACGATATTATTGTCTTTAATTTCTGATGGAGTCAGGTTAATTGAATCAATAATGTGTCCTTTACGAAAATCGTCACGGGAACGTAAATCAATACTGATCGCTTCTTCTTTATTAATTAATTGTATCGCTTGGGCACGGGTGATATTTTTTGTTTTAGCCAACAAACCCTTAAAGGTTAAGATAATTACAGCAATCAACAAAGCGATCCAAGCCAGACTGAGTATTGGATGTCGGCTAATAAATTGCATGATTTCTTGCATCATGGGGGGTAATTACTCCCGTAGTTAGTAATAGATAGATCTAGGTTGCAAAGTATACCTTTGTCGCTGCGCAATTACAGCCAATTTGCAAAAATGACTAGGTTTTTTTGCAAATTAGTGTCCATACCGGCGATATTTGTCTACGATATCAGTTAATTGATACCACTTAAAAAGTAGCTGAATGAAAGTAATATTAATAATAACCTATGGTTATTTTATAATTTATTGTATAAATGAAGAAATTAAGTTTTTTCAGTATTATCCTAAAAGAAGCAGAAATGTTTACTAATTATATTAATTGTCAATAATTTTAAGTGATATTGTTTCAGGATGCTGAACTAAAATGAACAATACCAGCCGATATGGTTTAATCCTAATCCTTTTGGCTCTACTAAAGAGAGTAGTGGTTAAGCCGTTATTCTTTGTCTCGCTATTTCTTATCTGGCCATTGATTACCACTGCCAATCTCATCAGTGACAATAAAGTAAAACTGCAAGATCTGTTATCAAATATTGCAGAAAAAGAGAAAAATGTTAAACAGCAGCAAGCTGAAAGAAATCATTTAGTTGAAAAATTGAAAAATCAGGAAAAAAATATTGCTGCTGCTGAACGAGCATTACATGAAACACGTAAAAAACTTTCGCAGTTAACAAAAGAACTGACGCAATTAAATGAAAATATTAGCCGTTTACAACAGCAAAAACAGCTCCATGAAACATTATTAGCTAAGCAGCTCGATGCAGCGTTTCGATTAGGCCAGCAAAAAGGGATTGAATTGTTATTTAAATGTGAACAAGGACAACGAGAAGAGCGTATTTTAGCCTATTATAGCTACTTAAATGCAGCCAGAGAGCAAACGATTATTAAATTGCAGCAAACAACGACCTTACTCGCTGAGCAGAAACAACAGAAGCAGCAAACGCAATTGGCACAGAAAAAAAACTTAGCTAAACAAGATCAAGAAAAGAAAACGCTAGATTCGGCGCAGGATGCTAGAAAGAAAACGCTGTTATCGTTGGAATCGACTTTAAAAGCGGAGCAAAAAAGTTTGGCGGTGATGAAACGTAGCGAAACACTGTTGCGTAGTAAAATTGCCAGAGCTGAACGAGAGGCAAAAGCTAGAGCGGAAAGGTAAGCGAAAGAGGCGGCACGTATACGAGCAAAACAACGGCAGGCACAGCAAAAAGGAACCACTTATCGTCCAACTGAAGATGAGCGGGCTCTGATGGCGCGTACTGGCGGTTTAGGCCGTCCTGTTGGTCAGGCTCTGTGGCCGGTGCATGGCCAGATCCTTCATCGCTATGGGGACAGTATTTCCGATGAATTACGCTGGAAGGGTATGGTGATCAATACCTCTGAAGGAACAGAGGTTAAAGCCATTTCTGCCGGCCGTGTTTTACTGGCTGATTGGCTACAAGGCTATGGTTTGGTGGTGGTTATTGATCATGGTCAGGGAGATATGAGTTTATATGGTTATAACCAGAGTGGATTAGTGAATGTTGTTCGACAGGTTCGTTCGGGTCAGCCTGTTGCGTTAGTGGGTAGTAGTGGTGGACAGCAACGTTCCTCACTCTATTTTGAGATCCGTCGTCAAGGTAAAACCGTTAATCCATAGCCTTGGTTAGGGAGATAACAGTGCAAAAGCGGATTGTTTTAATAATCATGCTTCTACTGTTACTTGTAAGCGGATAAGTTAATGCAGGCAAATTGGCCATTGTGATTGATGATATCGGTTATCGTAAAACAGAAGACAATCAGGTATTAGCTTTGCCGGTGGCACTTTCTATTGCCATTTTACCAGACTCCCCTTATGGCAGAGAAATGGCCGAAAAAGCTTATCAACAAAGGCGAGAAATTTTAATTCACATGCCGATGAAGCCGATTAGCCATCAACCACTGGAAAAAAATACCTTAACGCCTGAGATGAGTGCCAGTGAAATAGAGCAGCATATCGTTGCTGCGATTAAGAGAGTACCTCACGCCAAAGGTATGAATAATTATATGGGCAGTGCGATGACGGCTAATTTAGCGGCTATGATAAATGTTATGCGCGTGCTTTCGCATTATGATCTCTATTTTCTCGGTAGTGTGACTATAGCAAACACTAAGGTCAATGAAGCAGTTAAAGTTTTTATGTTGCCAACCTTACGTCGTAACGTTTTTTTAGATGATATAAAAGCAGAAGTACAAATTCGTAAACAGTTTGCCTTTGCCATTTCATTTACCCGTAAGTATGGTAGCAGTATTGTTATTGGCCACCCTTATCCTGCTACCATTGATGTGTTACAACAAACATTATTTGAGTTACGTGATGATATTGAACTAGTGACGGTTAGTACTCTACTTAACAATAACATAAAAGATAAATTGGCCAGTCAAACGGTTAGACAAAATCCAGAGAAAGTTCCGGTGCGACCCTTGGCATTGCCGAAAGTTGTCAGCGGTTACTGCGAAATATCACCAGTCACAAAAGCATTATCGGGTATTGATTCAATGATATATTTTGTCGATGCGATGTATCATGATCCTCACTTAAAAAAACTATTCACTGAACAGAGAAAGCCACTATTTGGCAAAAATGTTTCATCACCCTAATAAAATGATAGCTGACGAGAATGACACATTATTTTGTTCGCGTGAAAAAATTCGTCATAATATTTTTTCTATATCTTTAATAAATTAAGTGAAAATTGTGCTGACGCGTTCTGCTGTAATTTATTTTAATAGAGTAGTTAATTGACCAACTTATTGAGGAGTGCAACCGTTTTGTTGCTTCTGGTTAGTTATTCTATTTGGATAAATCAGATGAGTTACTGTGGTTAACGTGGGATAAATGTTATTATCACCTAATATAAGCAACGATTAGATCGATTGAGTAGAGGTAAATCCAATGATCATAGTCACGGGTGGGGCTGGTTTTATTGGCAGCAATATTGTTAAAGCACTGAATGATATAGGGCGTAGCGACATTCTGGTGGTCGATAATCTTAAAAATGGCGCTAAATTTGTTAATTTAGTCGATTTAGATATTATAGATTATATCGACAAAGAAGATTTTATTGCCAGTATAATGGCTGGTGATAATATTGGGGAAGTTGACGCAGTTTTTCATGAAGGCGCTTGTTCATCAACCAATGAGTGGAATGGTCAGTATATGATGAATAATAACTATGAATATTCGAAAGAGTTACTTCATTACTGTATTGAACGAGATATTGCGTTTTTGTATGCTTCCTCGGCTGCAACTTATGGTGTGCGCAGTGATCATTTTATTGAAGAGCGGCAATATGAAAAACCATTAAATATATATGGTTATTCCAAGTTTTTATTTGATCAATATGTTCGTGGGCTTTTACCACAAATTACTTCACAAGTCTGTGGCTTCCGTTATTTTAATGTTTATGGTCCGCGTGAGGGGCATAAGGGGAGTATGGCCAGCGTCGCTTTCCATTTAAATTGCCAAATCAATCAAGGGCAAAGGCCAAAACTTTTTGCCGGTAGTGAAAAATTCAAACGTGATTTTATTCATGTGAGTGATGTTGCTGTGGTTAATTTATGGTGTTGGCAAAATAAAATCGCCGGCATATTTAACTGCGGTACCGGTAAGGCTGATTCTTTTCAGGCAGTAGCTGATGCGGTAATCGCTTTTCATCAGGGAAAAAAACTGGCAGTGGAATATATTGCCTTTCCTGATAAATTGAAAGGTTGTTATCAGGCATTTACCGAAGCAGATCTTACCAAATTAGGTGCTGCGGGTTACGATAAACCGTTCAAAACTGTGGCGGAAGGGGTTGCTGACTATATGCAATGGTTAAATTGCAATGATTAAATGGAAATAGTATGAAGATACTGGTAGTTGGTCCTTCATGGATGGGCGATATGATGATGTCGCAGAGTCTTTACCGTACTTTGAAGACCCTACACCCAGACGCAAAAATTGATGTTATGGCACCTGATTGGTGTCGGCCACTATTAAACAAAATGCCTGAAGTCAGGCAGGCCATATCGATGCCTTTGGGGCATGGTCGTTTAGCTATCAGTGTACGTCGTCAGCTTAGTATTCATTTACGTACTCAGCGTTATGATCAAGCCTATATTTTACCCAACTCTTTTAAATCTGCGCTGGTGCCTTTTTTTGCCCAAATACCAATACGGACGGGATGGCGGGGTGAGATGCGTTATTGGTTGCTAAATGATATTCGCCTATTAGATAAAGCCGCTTTTCCACAAATGGTCCAGCGTTATGTGGCTTTAGCTTATCAAAAAGGCACTGTTAACAACGCCGATGAGATCCCCAAGCCTATTTTATGGCCGCAACTTTCGGTGACAGAAACAGAGATTGTCCAGAGTAAACGTATTTTTCATATTCCAGAACAGTTACCGATTACCGGTTTTTGTCCAGGTGCAGAATTTGGTCCAGCTAAACGCTGGCCAGCTTATCATTATGCTGAGTTGGCGCAATTATTAGTTGCTGCTCATGGTTATCAAATTTTAATCTTTGGCTCGCAAAAAGATAGTCGTATCGGTGAAGATATTCGACAGTCACTTTCTGCAGATTGCCGGCAGCATTGTTTTAATCTGGCAGGTAAAACAACCCTGGAGCAGGCAGTTAATCTACTGGCATCTTGTCGAGCTGCGGTGACCAATGATTCCGGGTTAATGCATATTGCGGCAGCATTAAATCGGCCTTTGGTAGCACTTTATGGGCCAAGTAGTCCTGATTTTACGCCACCATTGTCAAATCGAGTAGAAATTATCCGTTTAATAACCGGTTATCATAAGGTGAGGAAAGGCAGCGCAGAAAGTGGCTATCATCAAAGTTTGATTGATATAAAACCCGAATGCGTGTGCACCGCATTAACTCAGTTATTGGCGGAGAGCCAATAGCCATGAACGTGTTGATTGTTAAAACCTCATCGATGGGTGATGTATTGCATACTTTACCTGCACTGACTGATGCAGTTATGCACTATCCTGATATTCAGTTTGATTGGGTTGTTGAAGAAAATTTTGTCGAAATTCCACACTGGCATCATGCTGTTAAGCGAGTTATTCCGGTAGCTATTCGACGCTGGCGAAAAAACTGGTTGGCAAAATCTGTCAGGCAGCAAAGAGCCGTTTTTCGTGCCCAATTGCAACAGCAAGAACATGATGCTGTGATTGATGCACAAGGATTATTGAAAAGTGCTTTTCTGATCACACGGTTAGCTAGTGGTGTAAGTCATGGTTATGATTGGAAAAGTGCTCGCGAGCCTATAGCAAGCCTATTTTATGATTGTCGCTATAGTGTCGATAAACAACTGCATGTGGTTGAACGTATCCGACAATTATTTGCCGATAGTTTACATTATAGTAAACCGACTATTGTCGGTGATTATGGTATTGCGGCCTATTTTTCGCCACCGGCTTTGGCAAAAGAAAACGATCCTTATATTATTTTTTTCCATGCCACCACACGTGATGAGAAACATTGGCCTGAGTCCCATTGGCGACAATTGATCACCGCTGTAGCAGCTAAAGGCTTAACAGTTAAATTACCATGGGGAACCAATCTGGAACATCAGCGTGCCCTGAGGCTGGCCGCTGGTTTTAAGCATGTTGAGGTATTGCCTAAGCTGTCATTAGACAAATTAGCTCAACAAATTGTCGCAGCCAAAGCGGTTGTCTCTGTTGATACAGGATTAAGCCATTTAACCGCTGCCCTGAGCAAACCGAATATTACCCTCTATGGCCCTACCGATCCGCGATTAATTGGCTGTTATGGTGAAGCACAACAAGCAATTGTTTCAGCCGATGGCAATATGGCGACAATTAAACCGGATGAAATCTACCAGCGATTAGTTTTAAAAATAGACAATAAATAGTGAAAATTTTTATCTATCTATTTGTTGACAGATAAGGCACAACCCAGCAAGGCAATTACTCAGTTAAACTTAATTTAGCTTTAGTAAAACTGTCAGGTTGATAAAATATAGGTAGCAATTTTGTGACAATAAAAATTTTCTTCCTATTTTATTGTCACTCTATTTTTTTAATGATCATTTTTTCTGGTGCAATAAATCCCAAACACATTGATTGCTGATCAGCGTTTGGTTCTGATTGGTAAATAATGGCCTCTTTTTTAATAGTAAATTGTGGCCAATGTTTTGACATCCGAGTAAAATTTTCTTGGCTGCAATCTTTACCTTTTCGTCCTAATAATAAAGCACCATGTTTTTTAATTGTTTCTGCCGTAATATCGCGATAATAAACATTCGGTGGCTGATCTTCACTGTTATCCCAAGGCTGGATAGTGTGCGGTCTATCAGAAGCATAGATAATAAACCATTGATAAAGGTTATCTTCGCCACCAACATATTTTAATGGTTGACCATACTTTTGCCGCCAGCGCTGTTGTCCTTCTGCTGTGAGTGCTTTAATACCGATTATTTTCTGGCCAGCGTCACGGATATTATAATTTAATACTAGGCAGTAACCTAAAAAGATCAGGCCGCCAATGATAATTAAACCAAAAAATGTTTTTCGTAGTGATTTTTTGGGCGAAATGGAGATAGAGCCAATAAACAATGGCGCAGCAATCATCATAAATGGTTGTAACCATTCGGTCATCCTCCCTCCATCATGAAACAAAAACCAACCGAAAATTACGGCCAAGGGAAGGAGTAAAATAAAATTAACTAATTGATTGGGTTGTTCTTTAGGCCAACCTATTTTACCACCTAATAGATAGAGAATAATGGTAGCAATAACTAACGGGTAGAAAACAGATAATGTTGAGCTGACAACATGCAGGTTAAAGCCTTGTTCGATCTGTGAATCAACCCATTTAAAGGCAGAAAAGTCATTTTCTAATAGCCAGAACAAATTAGGCAAGATCAATGCAAACCAAAGTGCAATTGCAATATAAAAAAGAGGTTGCTGATAACTTTTGCGCACCTTAGGCACGAAAAGGGTTAATAAAAAAACCGTGCCAACCAGGGCTAATGTTGAATACTTGCCCATGGTGGCCAAGCCAGATACTAGTGCAAAGGCAAGCCACCATTTAGGATGATCATAAACAGCACGCAGGAAGAAGAGCAGCACACAGGGCCATAGAGTGACCAAAATATAGTTATCATTATAAGGAATGATATCAAAATTAATGATGCCTGATAAATTTAGTATCAATAATGCAAACCAAGCCAATTCAGTTTTGTGACTGAGGCGGTAAGCCAGCTGCCATACCCCTATCATACCAATGGCTATACCAACAAAGTGAATAAAATACCAATAAAAACTGTAGGGGAGATTTAAGTAGATGGCGGGCCACATAACGGCACCAATAAACCAAGGGTTTTTGGGGGAGCCCCATTCACTATTCATTCCCCAATTAATTGCTTCAACAGCATCGTAAGGTACGGCTGGATCTAAAAAATAACTTCCACAAATCCATAAAATTGCATAAATCGACACCCACAGATAGAGCAATATTTTTGAATTTGAGCTAGATAATGGCATATTATGTTTCATAGTTAGTTATAAAATTGGTGGGTAAGGATCCCATTTATTTGAATTAAACGAGTAACACTATAATGAAGAAAAGACAAAATATGTAGTATTTGTTAAGTTATATTGTTTAGTGAATTATCATAAGTGCTATTTCGTTATGGGTTTTAGCGATATTCAATATATTAAATTATATTCGTATTTAATGGGTTACTGGTGGTAGGTAGGGTTCCAGTAGCTTTAGTAATTTTTGCAATGCCCCTTGATTCTCATGTAAAACTTCTGCTGCTTGACGACCATGGTATAGACGATAATCTTCATCTTTAAGCAAATGGGAAACAGTAACAGTTAAGGATTTACTATCATTAACCGTAATAAGACCATCGACTTGTTTTAGTTTGGTACAAATATCTTTGAAATTGAAAGTATAAGGCCCCATTAAAACAGGCAGGGCATGTGCGGCTGCTTCTAAAGGATTATGCCCGCCTTTTTCGACTAAGCTACCGCCGACAAAGGCCAGATCAGCAATACCATAGAGTAGCATCAGTTCACCCATGGTATCGCCAATAATAACTTGAGTATCCGTATTAGGAACGCGATTTTCACTACGGCAAATATAGCGTAGTTTAGCTTTTTGGGTTAACGCTTTTGCTTGTGCAAAGCGCTCCGGGTGGCGAGGAACAAGAATCAGCAATAAGTCGGGAAATTGTTTTAATAGTTTAGTATGAGCCTGTAAAATAATTGACTCTTCTCCTTCATGGGTGCTGGTAGCAATCCAAACCGGGCGGTGCGGAGCCCATTGTCGACGTAATGTTATGGCTTTTACGGCCAATTCAGGTGTGACAGAAATATCAAACTTTAGACTACCTGTAACATTCAATTTTTTTCTTGCTAAACCCAGTTTAATAAAACGTTCGCCATCTTCTTGGTTTTGTGCTGCGATTAAGGTGATTTTTTGCAATAACTTTTTGATAAAATAACCCAATTTTTGATAACGTGCTGCTGATCTTTCAGACAGACGGGCGTTAGCAATAACTAATGGGATTTTACGTTGTCTTAATTGAATAATAAGATTTGGCCAAAGTTCTGTTTCCATAATAATGGTTAATTTAGGATCCGCATGATTTAGGAAACGGCGTACAGATCCTGCCAAATCGTAGGGTAAATAGACATGTTGAACATCATCACCAAATGCAGATAAAACACGCTCAGAACCAGTTGGGGTCATGGTAGTAACGGTAATTGGTAGTGTTGGATAGTGATGGCGCAATGCTCTAACTAATGGAACCGCGGCTAAGGTTTCGCCAACTGAAACAGAATGTAATAATATACCGCCGGGAATTACCTTACCATTACAAAAACCATATCGTTCACTCCAACGTTTGCGATAAGCCGGAGATTTGTGACTACGCCATAATAAACGTAACCAAATAATAGGTTGAATAAGGTAAATAAGTATTTGATATAGACGTAGTAACATTCTATCACATTGATTGATTGAGATTAGCACCATAGTAGCATATTGCACATAAAAAAGTGCAATGAATATCTATTTAAATAGCGTTTTTATTCATCATAAAGATAAAATTTTTTAATATTTTGTCCGCTAATTAAAATTAAACTAGTGATTAACTAAAAATATGATAGTAATTATCATTTATTATCAAAAGATAATAAATTGTAGCTATTCTTATCAATGATAGAGATTTATTTTGTCAACATAATTGTTCAATATGTTTAAACAATAAGATAATATGTGCTCAGTTGTTTGTTATTAGTGAAAATAATTTTATGAAAAAAAAGCAATTTACCCTGGTACTTTTGATCCTATAACTTACGGTCACTTGGATATTATAGAGCGCGCTGCCTTAATATTTGAACAGCTAATATTGGCTATTGCTGATAGTTCGCGTAAAAATCCGATGTTTACCCTCGATGAACGTATTTTGTTTGCTAAAGAACAGACAAAACATTTAACTAACGTTGAAGTAATCGGCTTTTGTGGGCTCACGGTAAATTTTGCACAAAAACACCAGGCTAATATTTTGATCAGAGGTGTGCGAACCGTATCAGATTTTGAATATGAATGTCAGTTGGCTAATATGAATAGTCATCTAATGGCTGATCTAGAAACCATTTTTTTATTACCTTCTCCGAAGTTGTCGTTTGTTTCTTCTTCTTTGATTAAAGATGTTGCCCGCCATGGCGGTGATATTTCATCTTTTATACCAGAACCAATAGCTAAAGTAATGTTGCAAAAAATTAAACAATAAAAAAGAGTTATACTTAAGTTTATTTTTGGCAACTATGACAGAAAAAAGTACTGCGTTGCCCTAGTTTTATTGATTCAATCAGTTGACCGCAATGGGTACAAGCTTGATCTTTTTTACCATAAATAAAGAGTTGTTGAGCAAAATAACCCGGTTTTCCATTTGACTGTAAAAAATCTTTCAATGTTGTTCCACCCTGTTCTATTGAACGTTGCAGAACTTGTTTAATTTGAATAACTAAATTGCTGATCTCTTTTTTTGTTAATGAATGTGCAGCTCTGGTTGGCAGAATTTTAGCGGCAAATAGTGCTTCATTAGCATAAATATTTCCTACACCGACGACGACTTTATTATCCATTAACCAAGGTTTTATGGAGGTTTTTTTATTTTTTGCTCGTTGATAAAGATAATTGGCGTTAAAATCGATAGAAAGCGGTTCTGGCCCTAGATGGGAAAGTACAGAGCAATTAGCCAGGTCATTAGCCCATAACCAGGCACCAAAACGTCTGGTATCGGTATAACGCAATATTTTGCCATCGGCTAGAATCAAGTCGATATGATCGTGTTTTTCGGCTAATTGCTGCTTGGTTAAGATGCGTATACTACCTGACATACCCAAGTGAATGATTATCCAACCATGCTGGAGCTGAATGAGTAAATACTTAGCGCGCCGTTTAACACTGAACACTGATTCATTGGCGATATGTACAATTTCTGTCGCTACCGGCCAGCGTAATTTGCTATTGCGTACTATGCTATATTGTATTTTATTACCAACCAAGTAGGGTTCAATTCCACGTCGGCTGGTTTCAACTTCAGGTAGTTCTGGCATAGATCCCTTAATTATGTAACTAGTCGTTAATGTTAATATATACTACTGTATCTTGTGTTAGTTAGTCGATAGAATAGAATGCGTTAATATGTTATTTGGAGTAGAAATGAATAAGGTTATCGCTATAATTAATAAACGATTTAATTACCACTCTTATTGGAATTTAGGGATAGTCTTTTTTTTATTGCTATTTATTTTCTTGATGGTGTTACACGTTATAAACATGCCTTAGCTGGATTAATTTATCTTACTGCGATTGTCTATTTAATTAAAGATAGAAAGCGTGTTTTCAGCATATTTAAGAATAATTTATTTTTATCTTGAATGTTTTTTGTTTTGGCAATGCTTTGTTCATTAATTATTTCTAAAGATGTTAACATTTCAATAAAATCTATTAATAAAGGTGTTGTCGAAAAATTATTTATTACTGCAATAGCTATTGCGATAGTACTCTATCGAGAAAAGAAAGAGCACATAACTAAGCTATTAATTTTCTCTTTAATTTTTTCTATTTTACCGTTAACCATTAAGGAAATTTTGCAATATATTGATGAATATCATCAAGGTATCATGCCGTTATCAGCATTTGAACATCGATATATTTCTGATTGGTTAATATTTATTGTACCCGCTTTGTTTGCTTTTTGGTTATATAAAGGTATAAAAAATAAAATCTTATTTTTCTCGCTTTCGGTTATTTTTGTCGCTATATCAATTGGCACATTACAGCGAGGTACATGGTTATCTATTGCAGTAATATTTATTATTTGGTGTGTAGTAAAAAAAAATTAAATTGCCGGTTATTGCTTGCAGTATCTTATTGTCTGGGTTAGCAGCAATTAATCAAGGGCATTTTGATAATTTATTTTACAAATTAGAGCAGACCAGTAGTAGTCATCGATATGATAATGGTACTCAGAATTTAGCATTAGATTTGATTAAAGAGAATCCAATAAAAGGTTATGGCTATGCGAGCAATTATTTTATAAAATTTATAATGAAAGGGTAATTGATGATCCTGATTGGGTTTTTAAACAATCGATTGAACCTCATAATACAGTTTTGTCAATTTGGTTTGCCGCTGGAATATTTGGACTAATTGCTATCCTCTATCTTTTTGTTTCAATTTTTATCTATTTATTTAATGGATATCGTAATAATATGGTAAAAGATGGTTTTTTGATCCTGATGTTGATATTTATCGGTGATATGATTGTTAGAGGTTTGTTTGAAACAGTAAATGTTTCAAATACGGCTATCATAATAGGGATAGCATTAGCACTGAATAGCGATAAAAAATTGATTAATTAGCTAAGTGAAAGCACCTATCTGTAAGGTGCTTTAAAATTATTTTTTTAGTAATTTATATTTAATTAAACACAACAAACCATGCACATATTTATGTTGTAAAAATAGATGCTTATATTTTTCTTGTAGTTCCGTTCTCTTTTCTGCGATTTTCAATGGCTGATCTTTCCACGGTGAGTGAATATATGAGTTGAAAAAAAATTGACTGGCCGGGTAATTAATACCCCAAGTATGCCAGGGTTTTGTGACGCCAGTATAGTGGATAAGAATGGTGCTATCAGTTATGGTATTTTTGTATTTGGATAAATCGTGAAAAGCCAATTCATTTTTCAACATATATATACAGTTATAATCACGAGATAAATAGATATTTTGCGTCTGAAATAATATATTTAGTGCATCTTGATCAAGGTATTTTAATTTACCAAAATTTGTTTTTCCGCGTACCAGTTCTAATGATTTTTTGGATAAATCATTTTAATCCATTTCTTTAAATTCACATAGACTACGCCGGCATTAAAATATTTGCCATTTAAATCGGTTAACTTTAGTCGAGCCGCACTTGATTGCTGCATGTTGTCGACATCGAGTACCACGGCGGCAAAAGAATTCGCTAAGTTTAGCTGAAATAGTTCTTTTAGACTACCTTTGCAAATAACATCAGCATCTAGATATAAAATAGAGTTTATGTTCGTACTTAAATATTCAAAAGCGATTAACCTAAAATAGGTGGCATAAGACCAGAAATCTGAGGTTGATAATTGCTTTAATTCTTCAGCATCTAACAGATAGATAATTATATTAGAATTATACTTTGTTATTATTTTTTGAAAACGTTGTATATATTCTTCATCAATATAATCAGTAAATAGGTGAAAATTGAAATCTATATCAATATTATTTATTAATACGGAATTTATTGATATCGTTGCACCAAGTAGGAAATTTTTATCAACGCCATAAGCAATGTTAAAATTTTTATTCTTTTTAAGAAGTTTTTCCCCCGTAATATTAAAACTTTGTTTTATAAAATGCCTCATGATAAACATAGCCCTTTAACTTTTTTAAAGAGAATTTTAAATTTTGCTAAATAATAGTGAGTTTAATTTTTTAAACCTTAGTGGTATTTTCTTTGTTTGAATTTATGTTTACCCCAATACCTTAAAAGATGGACGCTTTCTGCTTTTAATAGTGGTTTATTTTTCCAGGGGAAGGCATTTTTTGCTTTTATGAATGGTTGGGGAAAAAGGCGATATTGCCCACTCATGCCATGGCTCTGTCGGGCCAATGTAGTGAATAAAAATAGTATCAATAGCAAATGCAGCATGTTTAACGCTTTTCAGACCATAATTTATACTATATTGAGTATTATATTTTTTGGCCAGATAGATTATTTTATTTGCTAGCAGAATATTTAAAACATCTTGGTCTAAAAAAGAGAATTTATTTTTTAACGCATTATTTTTAAGTAACCTCATTGCCTGCGTTGAAATATCTTCTCCTGCCCAGCGATTAAGATTAATGAATAAAAATCCAGCATTAAAATATCCTCGCGAGATATTTTCTACTTCTAATTCGGATGCTCTTTTTTGCCACCATCTCTCATCTTTTTCTGTTACAACTGCAGCAATTTCATTATTATAGAAGTGAATATTTTGTAATCTATCTAAACTATTATTACATATGATATCTGCATCTAAGTATAAAATTTTATCTAATTTATTTGAAAAATAGTCAGCAATGATGAATCTAAAGTAGGTGGCATAGGACCAGTTTTTAGTACTGGGTAATGATTTTAAGCTCTGATCGTCAACCAAATAAATATTTATTTCAATTTTATATTGTTGCACAAGGGTATCGAACAAGGTTTCTTGCTCATGCTCAAAATAATCGGTAAATATATGGAAACAATGATTATTATTAATATTATGCAGTGCAATTGATGTTATCGAAATTACGCAACCATGTAAAAAATTTTTGTCTACTCCATAGGCAATATGGAATTTAGGGTGGCAATCAGCATGCAAATTTGGCGTTAAATAGAGTTTTTGAGTAATAACTTTATGCTTGTCAAAATACATGTACTATACCTATTTCCTAAAATTTTTTATAAAACAAAACGGTTAGAGTTATAATCCTCTCCTAACCGTTCTTTCTTTTATTCTTTCTGCTTTAATATTAGCGCTCGATATCAATTTTTGTTCATTGTTGAGAATATTTTTTAAATTATCAGAAAAATAAATCTGCATAAAACGAAAAATATCTCGTTGGGTTAAACCGATATTCAGTGATGAAAAATATAATCCAATCAAATCTTTATCTTTCCAACGTTTTGTTACATTCTGACGTATTTGGGCACGATGCAAATCAATGATTGAAATCTTTAATTTTTTTCCATCGCCGTCAAAGGGCAAATGTAATAAAAAATGGCAAATATAGCAATCGCGATGATTGACACCACATGCATGCATTTTACGTACTATTTCAGCCATTCGACAAATTAATATTTTTTTAGTACTAAATTGGGGAGCTGAATTTTTCCACTTTGCGCAGTACTCTTCTAAGCTAGTGGTTGGAATAAGCGCTTCGGTAATAATAAATGACTTACGGCGTAAAGGATTAATTCCTTTCTGACCGAAAGCTTTACCATGCATAGTATCAATGCCTGCCTCAGTTAGGCGATGGATTGCTTTCAATTCTCTATCCGCACCTAATACGGGTAAGCGTAAAGAAAATAGATTTTTTAGTATTTCTTTTAACGTAGTACCATAATGAATTTTGAGAAAATAACTTTTTTCATTAAGCATAAAGCATAATGTTTTGCGTGTCTCTAATTGACGAAAAATTTTACCATCTAATTTTTCTATTTCTATAAAGGGATCTTTGTCTTGCCATAAGTTTTTAAAAGGTTGTTTAAGTTCAACCATGCTGGCATCCCAAAATAATATCTGCAGTTTTTTCAGGCAAACTGTATAAATCTTGAGTATCAGCAAAGTGGCGCGCAGATTTTGACCATTGATTTAATAGAGATTTATTAGTTAAACTTGTTGTCAAAGCATTATTAAGATTTTTTTGTTTATAAGGCTCATCTATTACTATGCCACAATCTGCATATTTGATATAGAACACATAGCCACAAATATCTGTTGTAATTACTGGTAAACCCGCTGTAATGGCTTCGATTAATACTATACCAGCAGCTTCTTGATAGGCAGGATGAATTAACATATCAGCAGCAGCCATCAATTCTGCTATATCATTACGCCCCTGAAAAAATAAAACTTGTTTATCTATCCCCAAATTTTTTGCTAGCCGTTGATAACGGGTAGGTGAGTCTTGTCCTACTACCATTAACATAGTCTTATTTTTTATTTTGTCAGGCAGGGAAGCTATTGATTTAAGTGTTCTGTCTACGCCTTTACGTTTAAAATCTGAACCGACTTGTAATAAAAGAAATTGGTCCTCAGAGATAGCATTTTTTTTACGATAAATTAGTTTTGCGTCAATAATCTGTTGGTCATATTTTCTACTAAGGTCAATGCCCGGTGGTAACAGATAAAAACGGGCATCAGGTGTTTTATAATGCTTTTTAAAATCATTAATTTGATGTTGGGTAAGCATTAATAATTTGCTGTGACTATCTGCATCAAAAACCGCTTTTTCATAAGCGATATAATGTTTGTATCGTTTAGTCAGTTTATAAAAAAAACCTTTTTCTTTTTCAACTTTTTCTGCATAACAAACATCTGCTGCATAATAAATATCTAATCCTGGCATCTTATTAAAACCAACAATAATATCAGCAGGATGTTGGATTAAATGTGTTTTGACCTGATAATAAAATGCTTCATTACGCCCATTATTTGTATGTGCTTTAACTGGGATTATGATAACGTTCATATCAGCAGGAATTTCACCATCCCATACCATTGTGTAAACACGTATTTGATGCCCTCGTTTTTGGCAAGCAGAGAGAATCTGAATGAAATCTCTTTGTAGTCCACCAAAAGGGAAATATTTATATAAACAAAATGCAATTTCCATCGGATTATATCTCTATCTCAGATTTTATGGTTTGTATATCTATTGGTAACATTTTTTTTGTAGCGGTAATAACATCTTTAACGGGAATTATTGATAGATACTTTTTATTACGATCACGTCCATGTCGTTCTGGCATTTTTTCATAATTGCCAGCCCAAATTTGAATAACATTTTTACTCCATGGTTTCCAATATTGATGATCTGTCGCACCGAACAAGCAAATAATAGGGGTTTCTAATGCTGCTGCAATATGCATTGGTGCTGAATCTACACCGATGAATAAGGCGGTATGGCTAATTAGAGCACCTAATTCTGGAAATGTTGTTTTTCCTGCAAATTCGGTAATGGGTGATTGACGACATTGTTGTGCAATATTAGTCACACAGCTGAGATCATCTTTACTGGGACCTGATGTTAATATTACCTGGTATCCTCTAGATTGTAGATTATCAATCACCTCAGCAAATTTTTCATCATCCCAGCACTTAAATTTTTGTCTAGCTGTTGGTTGGATAACAACATAACTACTATGTACACCTAGAGATATTAATCGGTGATTAATTTTTCCCCAATCAGTTGGTTGGTAAGTCATTGTTGTACTGGAATACAAAGTATTAAGTTGAAGTGGTTTTAATATAGAAAGATTTTGTTCAACAACATGTTTTCCCGTTGGTTTAACCATATGTGTAAAACTTCCAGACCAATAGTTTGTATTTCTATCGTTAAATTGGTGAGAAATTTTCATCTTGGCAGGAATACATCTTACTAAAAAAGGCACAATCCATTGATCAGCTAAATTTATAATTAAATCATAATGATTTTCTCGTAATTTATTGATTAATAAAATAAAATTAACTAATTTAGCTATTATGTTATTTTTTTTGTTTTTAACGCCATAAAGTGTATGAATTTCTCTATTTTCAGACAAGATTGGTATTGTATCTTGATAGAGAAGAATATCAATTTTAGCGGCTGGATAATTTTTTTTGAGCGTGCTAACGACAGGTGTTGTCAGCAACATATCTCCATGAAATCGCATTTTAATGATCAGAATTTTTTTAAATTGTTTATCCACTTGCTGCAGTCACTCTTGAATTGTTTGTTTATAAGTTTATCTGATTTTTTGACCAATGTTATCACTATAAATTCAACAAATTTAAGATAGTTAATTTATTAGAATAATCTAAATGGTTACCTATTTTGGCATTAAAAATAACTTTTATTTTAAAAATTTTCAGCAGATTTGAAAAAATAATAAAAATTTGAATTTATATAAAGTAAAGAATTTTTAATATTATCAATTATTTTAACAATAAAATTACTGATTTGTAATTTATTATCTACTATTTTTTACTACACATCATGCTATCTATCTATTTTTTAAATAGAAATATTTATAAATATTTTTAGAAAGTTTGAATCGACAGTGGTGAAAGATTATATGGCTAGTATGAAAATAAGATAACTTGATAGTTTGATTTAGTTTATTATAACAAAAAATTGAATAATTTTTGTTACTCTTCGAGTTTCTGTTAACTGTTTGAGTAATTATGGTAATAATTTTAAATGCACTGGTTATTTCACTTTAGATATAAATTTTAGATGTTTATTTTATTATCTTAAAAATAGTAATTCTTGACTGTCTGAGTAATGTTTTTATTCAAAGAAAAATTATATCGATATGTAAGTTAAAACTTAATAAATAAAATAATAGATTTTTACAATTTTTGATAATTATTTATACCCGATAGTTTTTTTAAAAGGTTATTTATTATATTGAAAACAAATTTTTTAGTCTATTTTAATATAAAATTAATAAAGCTATTTGCTATTAAAGCATTAATTAAAATTTTAGTTTAATCATACGTTCCTTGCATTCCTCAGCACTTAGTCGATATTTTCAGTCGTTGCAATAGCTATAAAATGCCTAGTAGTTACTTTTCTTTTTATCGATATTAATCATATCATAAAATGTTTAGGTTGGCTGTCTTCTATATAATCGGTTAGACAACTATCAACAGCAGTTTGGTTGTCAATGATCTTTCATTAGAGGTGATATGGAGTTGTTATAGCTGTTTATGTTTTTATTAGCAAAAAATACACTGAAATATTATCTATTTTGCTACCAATATGAGTAAATGTTACTGTCGATAAATTAATAAATATCTGATATCAGATAAAGTCGATAATTTAAACTTACTTAAGTCGTGACTGACCAATTTAATTGGTTTTATTAACTCAAGGCTAAAATGTCTTAATATTTTTAGTATTGAATCTTTGGACAACTTTAACGATTTATTTCTTGATGATAAATAGGTAAAAATATTAAAAAAGAGATGTAAATTTTTCAAATAGGGCGCAGATCTTTTTGTTGTGAAAAGAATGGAATGAATAAAAATGTGAATAATATAAAGCTTTGTGTTTTATACACCCAAAATACTATAAAAAAAACCAGCGGAAGCTGGGTTTTTTTAAGAAGTTATTTAATTTTAGCTTCTTTATAAATCACATGCTTACGAACAAATGGATCGAATTTTTTCATTTCCAATTTTTCAGGCATAGTACGTTTGTTCTTCGTTGTAGTATAGAAGTGACCTGTACCCTCAGAAGAAATCAGTTTAATTTTATCGCGAATACCTTTAGCCATTTTCTTTAGCTCCTTAGTATTTCTCACCACGGGTGCGAAGTTCAGCAAGAACTGCGTCAATCCCTTGTTTATCGATTATACGCATGCCTTTTGCTGACACACGAAGCTTTACGAAACGTTTCTCAGATTCAACCCAGAAACGGTGAGAGTGCAGGTTTGGCAGAAAGCGGCGTTTAGTTGCATTCATTGCGTGTGAGCGTTTGTTACCACTCATTGCGCGCTTACCAGTAACTTGACAGACTCGTGACATGTCTATTTCTCCAAAAATCTAATCAGTTCGAGCGTTATATCGGGAATGACTGACTGCCTCGTCAGACTTGGAAGCCTATTCCTCAGCAAATTTTCTTAATATAATTAATATAAAAAATAACTTAATTTCAGTAAAATTTACTGAGATAGGCTCTTCCTGCCAAACCCGAGATCCTAAAGGTGGCGTATTATACGCCCTCTAGCGCCTTCACTCAAGCCGAGAACTAATAAAGTTGCTATTTATTAGTCAAAATATGGTACTAGAGTAGGCCAAGTTGGACAAATGAAAGGCATTTTTTATCGGTGACGACAAAATGGTCAAACAATTTTATATCTATCAAACGGCAAGCATTAGCGATTTTTTCGGTGACAATTTTATCCGCTAAATTGGGCTCTGGGTTACCCGAAGGATGATTATGTACAAGAATAATGGATACTGCATTTACTTTAACCGCCTGCCTTAAAATTTCTCTTGGATGTACTTCAACGCGATTTATGGTGCCTTTAAACATCTCTTCATAGCAGATAATTTGGTTTTGGTTATTTAAAAATAATACAATAAAAATTTCTCTATCCTGTCCAAGATAAAAATCGAGTAGATATTTTTCAAGTGCTTAGGACTTCTCATAATACTTTGATTAATAAGTTGTTGTGTAAAGAATCGTTTAGCGACTTCACCAATAGCTTGTAATTGTGAATACTTACAAACTCCTAATCCCTTGTGCGCTGAAAATTGTTGATAATCAGTAGTTAATAGTTTGTGTAACGAGCAAAATTCTTTTAATAAGTTTTCAGCCAATATTAAAACTGGAAATCCAGGCAATCCTGTGCGAAGAAAAATGGCCAAAAGCTCTTGGTCACTTAATGATGATGCCCCATAAGCTAAAAGCTTTTCTATAGGTTGAAGTGCATAATTTATTTCGTCCATATGTTTATTCCTGTCTATTTCCTTGTAGCTTTGACAGTTTACAGCATGCCAAAATATGGGCCAAAATTTTCTAGCGTAGTTGCGTAGCGCTTTGCAACAAAGTTTTTTTAAGATAAAAATTGATGGTATTCTCCCCTAAACTTCAGCTTATGGTAATATCAGTAGACTCATCATTTGAATTTGGATATATATGATGGCAGAACTTACAGGTAAACATATCGTACTTAGTATTAGTGGTGGTATTGCTGCTTATAAAACACCAGAATTAGTTCGTCGTTTGCGTGACCATGGTGCAATTGTACGTGTGGTAATGACGAATGCCGCCAAATCTTTCATTACACCGTTGACGCTACAGGCTGTTTCGGGCTATCCGGTTGCTGATGATTTATTGGATCCTGCCGGAGAGGCTGCAATGGGTCATATTGAATTAGCAAAATGGGCAGATTTAATTATTTTAGCGCCTGCAACTGCAGATTTGCTGGCTCGTATATCCGTTGGTATGGCGAATGATTTATTAACAACGGTCTGTTTAGCTTCAGAGGCAACAATAGCTGTCGTACCGGCAATGAATCAGCAAATGTATCGCGCTAATATTACTCAGCAAAATATTGCAATACTTAAAGAACGCCATGTTTTAGTTTGGGGTCCAGATGAAGGTAGTCAAGCTTGTGGTGATATTGGCCCTGGTCGAATGTTAGATCCGTTAGCTATTGTTGAATTAGCTAAGAATAGTTTTCAGCATAAGCTAGATATGGTAAACCTGCATTTAGCAATTACTGCGGGGCCAACACAAGAAGAAATTGATTCCGTTCGTTTTGTGACTAATCATAGTTCAGGGAAAATGGGTTTCGCGATAGCACAAGCTGCTGCAAAACGAGGGGCTAATGTAACACTTATTACCGGTCCAGTTGATTTACCAACACCAGCAGGCGTTAAATGTATTAATGTTGTCAGCGCGTTGGAAATGTATAGTCAAGTACATAATATAATTGATAAACAAGATATTTTTATTGGATGTGCCGCAGTTGCTGATTATCGACCAAAACAGTTTACAAAAGAAAAAATTAAAAAGCAGGCAGATGAAATTACTCTGACATTGGTAAAAAATCCTGATATTGTGGCAAGTGTTGGTAAATTGACTAAAAATCGTCCTTATGTCGTTGGATTTGCAGCAGAGACACAAAATATGGAAGAATATGCCCGTAATAAGCGTACCCAAAAAAATCTGGATCTTATTTGTGCAAATGATGTTTCATTAGCTGATCATGGGTTTAATTCAGAAAGCAATGCCTTGAATTTATTTTGGGAAGATAAAGAGATATATTTACCACATAGCCATAAATTAGAGCTTGGTCACCGTTTACTCGATGAGATACTTCAACGTTATGAAGAAAAAAATAGACATTAAAATTCTTGATCCTCGTGTAGGAAATAAATTTCCGTTGCCAACTTATGCGACAGAAGGATCTGCTGGGTTAGATCTACGAGCTTGCTTAGATAAGGCTATTCAATTAGAACCATGTCAAACTGAGCTATTACCTACAGGATTAGCAATGCATATTGCAGATCAACAATTAGCTGCAGTCATTCTTCCTCGTTCAGGTTTAGGACATAAACATGGTGTTGTATTAGGAAATTTAGTCGGTTTAATCGATTCTGATTATCAAGGTGAATTGAAGGTTTCAGTCTGGAATCGTGGTGATACAAGTTTTACTATTGAACCTGGTGAGCGTATAGCACAAATGGTTTTTGTACCAATTGTTCAAGTTGAGTTTGATCTGGTACAAGATTTTGAAATGACAAAACGAGGTAGTGGTGGTTTTGGTCATTCAGGTCGTCAATAATAATCTTGTTGTTTATAAAATATTATAAATTTATTAAATTTTGCGCTTTATAAATGATGAAAGGCAAGGATTGCGTGGTCTGTTTTGTTGTTTTATCAGGGGTCTTGTTTCGCCATGGCAGGAAAAGAGATAACAAAGAAGAAAAACAGGCGTGAGGAAATCTTGCAGGTGCTTGCGCAAATGTTGGAAACGAGTGATGGTAGTCAACGCATTACTACAGCTAAATTGGCAAGTCATGTTGGTGTATCTGAAGCAGCACTTTATCGGCATTTCCCTAGTAAGGGAAAAATGTTTGATAGTCTTATTGAATTTATTGAAAATTCTTTAATTTCACGGATTAATCTGATTCTGCAAGATGAAAAAGACACCATTAGGCGTATTCGGTTGATTTTAATGTTGATACTCGGTTTTGCGGAGAAAAATCCTGGATTGACACGAATAATGACGGCACATGCGTTGATGTTTGAGCAAGTTCAGTTACAAGATAGGATTAGCCAATTGTTTGAACGTATCGAAGCGCAATTTAGACAGGTTTTAAAGGAAAGAAAAATACGTGATAAGCAAAGTTTTAGTTATGATGAGAGTTTATTAGCATCTCAATTATTAGTGTTTTGTGAGGGTATGCTATCACGTTTTGTACGCTCAGAATTTCGGTATTGCCCAACCAAAGAATTTGAGGCACGCTGGCCTATGATCTTGGCGCAGTTGCAATAATTAATTAATTGTACTACTCACTCCGCCTGATATTTGGGCGGAGTTTTTTTTTTATGCTAGTGGGTTAATAAAGTTGCTAATTTTTTTATTTGTTAAGAGGGAGTGATACCATAATTCTCACGATAAGCTTTCATCGTAGCTAAATGGGTTGACATATTCGGATTTTCACTTAGATAATTAATTAAATCATTCAAAGTGATAATAGAAAATACATTGCATTTGAATTTTTTTTCGATTTCTTGGACGGCGGATAGATTCTTTTCACCTTTCTCCTGACGATCTAGACTTAATATAACAGCGCTAAGTTTAGCTTTGTTTCGCTGAATTATTTCTGCAGATTCTTTGATTGCAGTTCCTGCTGTAATAACGTCGTCAACGATCACAACGTTTCCTTTTAATGGGTTACCGACTAATTCCCCACCTTCCCCATGTTTTTTAACCTCTTTACGATTAAAACAGTAAGGCTTATCGAAGTGATAATGCTCAGATAGTGCAACTACCATGGTTGTTACGATCGGGATACCCTTTATAGGCCGGACCAAAAATAATGTTACAAGTAGGATTATGATCCATGAACGCGCTTGGGCATAAAAATGACCAAGTGCAGCTAAATCTTTTCCTGTATTAAAGAGGCCTGCATTGAAAAAATAGGGGCTCTTACGACCAGATTTCAACGTAAATTCACCAAATTCCAATGCTTTTTTTTCATGGCGAGTTTAATAAATTCGCGCTGATAACCTTTCATTAAATTTCCCTCTTTAATTTATTCTCACTTTAATTAATTGCTATAAAAAGACCGTTAAACAGATGATTAAAAATTTATTGTTCTAATGCTTCTTTTTGAGCGGTAAAAATAATTTGTAAACCATTTTTTGCTAAAGAAAGCAGTGATAGCAGCTCTTCATGATTAAATGGTTCACCTTCGGCAGTACCTTGAATTTCGATCATTTTACCATTATCCATCATGACAACATTCATATCTGTTTCTGCGGCAGAGTCTTCAATATATTCTAGATCACAAATAGGTTTGCCATCCACTATGCCGACAGAAACCGCAGCAACCATCGATTTAAGTGGGCTTTTTTTCAATTTTCCTTCTGCGACCATTTTATTTAATGCGTCCGTTAAAGCGACACAGGCACCAGAAATTGCAGCGGTACGAGTCCCCCCATCAGCCTGAATAACATCACAATCTAGTGTAATGGTATATTCACCTAATTGTTTTAAATTAACGGCTGCTCGCAGAGAACGGGCAATAAGGCGTTGTATCTCCATGGTGCGGCCCGTTTGTTTGCCTTTTGCGGCTTCGCGTATGTTACGAGAATTTGTTGCCCGTGGTAGCATACCGTATTCCGCTGTTATCCAACCTTGTGATTGGCCTTTTAAAAAGCGGGGAACGCCTTCTTCGATTGTGGCGTTACATAATACTTTGGTATCACCAAATTCAATCAAAACAGAGCCTTCGGCATGTTTAGTATATTGGCGGGTGATTTTTATAGGGCGCACCTGACTAGCTTCTCTATTCTCTGGACGCATGGTGTTATCTCCGTAGTTAAACAATGTTGGTGGCGCATTATACGTTCTTCGACATTGAATGCCTATCCTATGGTTTCACTCAAGGTTATAATTTAATTTTTATTTATAGGAACGAAATATGATCCATAGTATGACCGCTTTCGCACGACGAGATATAAAAAGTGAATGGGGAAATGCGGCTTGGGAGCTGCGTTCCGTTAACCAACGTTATCTTGAAACTTATATTCGCTTGCCGGAACAATTTAGAAGTCTGGAACCTGTTATTCGTGAGCGTCTACGTGCCAGATTAACCCGAGGAAAAGTAGAGTGTAGTTTACGTTTTGAACTTAGTTCACACCAACAGAGTGAATTAGTGCTGAATGAAGAGTTAGCTAACCAATTGATTAGAACTGCTAACTGGGTAAAAAAGAGTAGTGGTGAGGGAGAAATTAATCCATTAGAAATTCTTCGCTGGCCTGGTGTTATGTCGGCTCAAGAGCAGAATTTGGATGTTATTTGTACGCATGTACTTAAAGAATTAGAACTTGCTTTAGATGATTTTATTCTCAATCGGGAAAGCGAAGGGAAGATGCTAAAAATAATGATTGAGCAACGGCTAGATGCTGTTTGTCAGGAAATTCAAGCGGTTCGTCGTCAAATGCCTGAAATTTTAAAATGGCAGCGTGAGCGCTTACAAACAAAATTAGAGGAGGCAGAAATTCAGATAGATAATAATCGATTAGAACAAGAGCTTATCATATTAGCGCAACGTATTGATGTTGCAGAAGAGCTTGATAGGCTGGATGCTCATGTCAAAGAAACACATAATATTCTTAAAAAACAAGAAGCTGTCGGCCGTCGGTTAGATTTTATGATGCAGGAGTTTAATCGTGAAGCTAATACCTTGGCCTCAAAGTCTATTAATAGCCAAGTGACTAATTCTGCTGTTGAATTAAAAGTATTAATAGAACAAATGCGTGAGCAGATTCAAAACATCGAGTAGATTCTCTCAAGTAAATTTACTAAATATCATAACTTGCAACTAATACCAATAAGCCAGTGCGAATACTGGCTTTTTAAATTCAACAAGTTTCATATGAGAAATCACCAAAGCGCACATTATTGGTGTACTTAAAATGGTACTTAGTTGGTTTTAAGTAGACTAATTTAAGGACATCCTCAATAAAATCGATACAATATGGGAAAACTTAACGATATACAAAAAAGAACATGGATATGAAGTAGAGAACTCTTTGTAAGATGTTCAGACGGTAGTGAGCTATATTTTATTTTCCAAACTAATAAAAAATAAACAAATATTATATATGTCAATTTGAATGCCTAATGGCTCCATCACTCATTTCTTTTCATATAGTTGCACAATAAAAATGCTCGACGTACACTTTAAAAGACATATCATGCGTACATACACTTCCACTCAAGCCCGCGCCAATATCTCAGAAGTGCTAGATGCTACCACTCATGGTGAACCCGTTGAAATTACCCGCAGGGATGGAAGTTCAGTAGTAGTTATCAGTAAGGCTGAATTCGAGGCATACCAGAAAGCTAAGCTGGATGCGGAGTTTGATGTGATTATGCAGCTCCATAGGCATACTGTAGAGGCTTTGACAAACTGATGATATGAGTCAGCGCACAGGAAGTTATTGCTTTTCATGACCGTGACCGTATATTACAATGGCTTCCCGGCGTTGCTGGTATGCCGGATCCTGGTAGAGCAGAAGCTCTTATTTACCGGGTGTAAAATCGTGCACACAATGACGGTGTTACGGATATTTTTGAGCTGGCCGCCACTTACTGGGTTGCTATCGCCAGAAGTCACATTTTAATGATGGCAATAAGCGTACCGCGTTTTTTGTTACCATGACGTTCCTCTACCGCAATGGTATCAATGTCTGAGATAACGACAACACTTTGGAAAATTTAACAGTAGAAGCCGCTATGGGAGAGAAGACCGTTAACCAGCAAGCGCAGCAGTTACATGAGTTAGTAAATCGTATCGATCCAATTGGTTGAATAGTCATTGTTTTTCATGTAATTAACCAAAAATTAGCTTAGTAAAAATATAATCAAATAATATTAGTAGTAAGCAACTATTTAGTACTCAAAATCATACTAGTTTATTAAGTTAAGGTATTTTT
This sequence comes from Arsenophonus endosymbiont of Aleurodicus floccissimus, assembly GCF_900343025.1. Classification (GTDB taxonomy): domain Bacteria; phylum Pseudomonadota; class Gammaproteobacteria; order Enterobacterales; family Enterobacteriaceae; genus Arsenophonus. The sequence continues at coordinate 98,575 of NZ_OUND01000006.1, forward strand.
TAAAATTGTTAACATGGCTAAATAACACACTTGTATTGCTATGGTGTTTTTTTTTTAAAAAAAGATATTGTTAATTAGTGACAGAACATTGAAAAATTCAATTATGATAAGCATCTACCCAAAAAATGTTGCTTATTTAGCACATTTATTTTCATAAAGAATAAACCATTCATAATGTTTTTATATCGTAAAATTCTTAGATAATTTTAATATGTAGGATGTTCAATATATAACTAAATGAAATTTATAGAGCAATTGAGATATAGATTAAACTGATTTTTAGAATGAAATATGGCTAATTAGTCGATATATTGATTTAATTATAAATAAATTTGTAAGCAGAAGTTTATTTCTTTGTTAAGGTTAATATATTGATATATAAGTAAAAATTAAAGTCTTACGAAGAAAAAGTGAATTATTAATGGCAAATTATGATGAAAAAAGCTATAAAACCAGCAGAGACATCTTACTTCTGCTGACTATATGGCTTTATGATATTGAGAAATAAATTTCTCTGGTGCTGGCCAGATTGGCAGCCTGACTTTACATGAGGTCAGTTTTTTTTATTGTTTTTATATAAATGTAATAGTGATCTTACCTTTTTTTATGCTTCGATTGTAGTTAGACTTAAGTCTAATTTTGTACTATACTTTTGTCCTAACATGGAAGTTTATTATTTTACTTTTGAGGTGATATTAGATGTCAGAGTTATTTTATGGTAATGATGAAATAGATAACTCAGTAAAAAATTATTTAGATAGAAAATTGGCTGTTTTTGGAGATTTCAAATATGCATATATGATTCTCAATAAGAGAGACCCAATGCGCATGCTAATCATCTCAAATTATCCGACGGAATGGATTGATATATATAAACGCAGGCAATATCAACAAATAGATCCAGTTGTCTTAGCAGCTTTTAGTCGAATTACTCCTTTTTCTTGGAATGAGAGATTTTCTGTTAAGGATTTAAATGGTTTCAAAAAGATCTTTAATATCTCAAAAAATTATAGTGTTATGAATGGTTATACTTTTGTGCTTCATGATTGTAATAACTATCTTGCTATGTTATCGATTTTGATGAATGAAGATGGAGCCATCGATATAGAAGAAAAGCTAGAAAAGAGTAAGGGTGATTTGCAAATGCTTTTGATTACTATTCATGAAAAAATCACCTCCCTATATCGAGAGATAACTCAACAAAGCTACTTTATGCCAGTAGATGGGAAAGATTTTTTTTCACCACGTGAAAATGAAATTTTATACTGGGCTAGTATGGGAAAAACCTACCAGGAAATTGCAACCATACTAGGTATAAAGTTGGGTACGGTAAAATTTCATATCGGCAATGTTGTAAAAAAATTAGGTGTCATAAATGCTAAGCATGCAATAAGACTTGGTGTCGAATTACAACTCATTAAACCTGTCTCCAAATGATGGATATATTAATAGCCATTGCTTCAATTTATTATTAATAAGGCTGTCATAATGGTTTATTATTTTTAGGATAAGTTGGTTTTGGCTTCCAGAGTCTGTAGGTAAAAGCATCAAATATACTTTTTCGTGTTTTTCAGATATCCCTTGTTCGATAATTGATATATCCCAACCAGAACGCTCTAAAATCTTCAACATAGCACGACTAAGGATGGTGAGAATGCCATCATACTGGTATTTTTTTGCGTAATTAAGCATTGCTAAAAATAATATAGAATAGACGGGATCTTTATTATAATTTCCCTGGCTTATTCGGTTTTTAGCCACAAAAAAGCGGCTTGATTCAATATAGTTTTCTTTAGGGAGATTGAGATGCTTGAAAAAAGGTGCAAATGTGCCTATGATCATATTAGGAAATTGCATTTCAATAAACCTAACACTACAGATAATGGTATTACTTCTTACGCCAAATAGATAGTTAGCGTTGTCATTATCATATTCATCAAACTCATGCCATTAATACAATTAACTGCCCAGTTAAGACGATCTTTAAATGTTTCTTTTCTTAACGTAAATAATTCTTTTGATTTTTTTTCAGTCAAAAGGTTGTAGTTCACATCGAATATTTCTAACATTTTTTCTCCATTATTTCATTTACTCGCAGATCCTATATTTAAAATTACTAAAATATTTCTATCTAGCGATACTATTTTTTTATTTCCACTGTGGGTAATAATGCCTGTTATATTTTGCCTTCTCTATAATTTTTTGTACACTAGTGGTGTTAAATTTATATATGCGTTTTTCGATGTAACTAACTTATTTATAAGGAATATTTTAGATGAAGTGCAAATCGGAGGTGTAAATTAATCAGACAGTTTTTAATTAAAAGTTAAAAATTTTTATAGATAAAGCTAGCTATATTAAAAAGACATAAAAAGCGTTTTATTGATAGCGCTGGTTTAAGAAAAGTAATTTATATATTTATCGTATAAAAAAATTAAACTATCTATTAAGATAACTGAATTATCCGCTAAATATATAATTTATTAATATAATGATGAGACATTTTTTTTATTTAATTATTCTAATAATAGCATTTGCAATATTTATACTAAATTTTACTTTATCAAAGAAAGTTAATAATTTAAGCATTCAGTAAAAGTTTTATCGTATAATATAGTAAGCTAAATCAATTCAGCCAGTTATAGCCGTAAGCAAAATGCATGAAATTATGGTTTTTATACTTGTGGCAATATATTAAATGAGAGGTCACCATGAACAAAAAAGAAATAAAAAAAGTTGGCGTTTTAACCAGTGGTGGTGATGCGCCAGGAATGAATGCTGCTATTCGTAGTGTTGTGCGCATGGGACTCTCTGAAGGTTTAGAAGTTTATGGTATCTACGACGGGTATATGGGACTTTATGAAAATCGAATAAAAAAACTCAACCGTTTTAGTGTTTCTGATATTATTAATCGCGGCGGTACTTTCTTAGGCTCTGCCCGTTTTCCTGAATTTCGTGATAAAAATCAGATAAGAACCCAAGCTATTGATAATATGAAAAAACATAATATTGATGCCTTGGTTGTCATTGGTGGAGATGGCTCTTATCGTGGCGCAAAGAAGATCACGGAAGCGGGCTTCCCTTGTATAGGTGTACCCGGAACTATTGATAATGATGTTGCCGGTACTGATTATACGATTGGTTATTTTACCGCTTTGGATACCATTGTTGAAGCAATTGATCGTTTACGTGATACCTCCACTTCCCATAAACGTATTTCGATAGTTGAAATAATGGGACGTCATTGTGGTGATTTAACTTTATCCGCGGCTATTGCTGGAGGCTGTGAGTTTGTGGTATTGCCCGAAATACCTTTTGATAAGGAAGAGTTACTGACAGAAATTAAATCTGGTTTAGCAAGAGGTAAACGTCATGCGATTGTTGCTATTACTGAACATATTTATGATGTTAATGAATTAGCAGAATATATTGAAGAAGAAATGGGGCATGAGACACGAGCAACGGTTTTAGGTCATATTCAGCGAGGTGGTAGCCCAGTAGCGAGTGATCGAGTTCTGGCATCCCGTATGGGCGCTTACTCTATTCAGTTACTTATACAGGGCTATTGTGGCCGCTGTGTTGGTATTCAAAATGATAAACTGGTTCATCATGATATTATTGATGCAGTTGAAAATATGCAACGTAAGTTTAAGCAGGATTGGTTAGATACGGCAAAGAAACTTTATTAACTGTCTTGAGCGGGTTGTAGCCGATAAAGTTGCGATATAAGCCTCATAAATTTTTATGAGGCTTATATGTTTTTATTGTGTGATGGTTGTATTTTTAGTCAGCCATTGCGTTATTCGTTGTTTCTCGTCATCATTGAGCTACATACCTAATTTGGTTCTGCGCCAGATGACATCATCTAACTCTGTAACCCATTCATTTTCGACTAAATAACTAACGTAATTCAGCTTCATATAAATTGTGGCCAAAAGCTTCACCTAGATCTGATAACGATTGTGCTTGTTTCAAGATCAAATTGCTATTACTACCGTAAGTGCGGGCATATCGCAATGCAATGCCTTCTGGTAACCATGGGTAGCGTTTACGTAATAGTTAGGCATAAACCGCCACGATCACAGCCTTCGATATCACCACCAGGTAGCGTTGCTTCTTTAGTCCACGCTTTACCGGCATTAGGATAGTATAATGAGCTAATTTATCTATCGCATGTTCTGCAAGTTTACGATAGGTGATTAATTTACCTCCGAAAACAGATAGTAAAGGTGCTTTTCCTTGTTCATCATGGATGTCGAAGGTGTAATCACGTGTAATAGCTTGATGTGAATCAGATTCATCATCACATAATGGACGCACCCCAGAGTAAGTCCAGACAATATCTTGCTGTGTTAGCTGTTTTTTGAAATGATCGTTGTAACCTTATTAATAAATAATTGATTTCATTATTATCTATGAGAACATCTTTTGGATCATCCTGATATTCGACATCGGTAGTACCGATAATAGAAAACTCGTCCATCCAAGGAATAACAAAGACAATACGATGATCTTCATTTTGTAAAATATAAGCTTGTGAACCATCGTGTACACGATGGTTCAACAATATAGCTACCTTTAATTAGCCGGATACCGTAGGGAGATTTTAATTGTAACGCTTCATCAAAGAAAGATTTAACCCAAGGTCCTGTTGCGTTTACTAATCCTTTTGCTTGCCAAGTTTCTTTTTTGCCCGTACGTAAGTCTTCTGCTTCTACGACCCAGAGCCCATTTGCCCGCCAGGCTCTCCTCGCTTTAGTGCGAGTTCGAACTTCACCTTTATGTCTGAGAATTTCTTGTGCATTGAGGACAACTAAGCGTGCATCATCTACCCAACAATCTGAATATTCAAAACCTTTTGTTAATTCTGATTTTAAGACAGAGTTTTTACCAAATTTTAGCCCTTTACTTCCCGGTAGACTGGTACGTTTACCGAGGTAATCATAAAGGAAAAGGCCAGCACGTATCATCCAAGCAGGACGAAGATGAGGTTGATGAGGTAGGCGAAAACGCATAGGGAAAGCAATATGAGGAGCAAGCTTAAGCAAAACTTCACGTTCGGCAAGAGCTTCACTAACTAAACGAAATTCATAATGTTCTAAATAGCATAATCCGCCATGGATTAGTTTGGAACTAGAAGAAGAAGTTGTGCTAGCAAGATCTTGAACTTCTAATAGTAATACTGATAATCCTCGACCAGCAGCATCAGCGGCAATACCTGCACCATTTATACCACCACCTAGCACAATTAAATCTTTTGTTTTCATGCGTCCCACAATGTTCGAGATTGCTCAAATATGTTCGTTTTCGCTCACAATTTTAATCAAATTAGATTCTAAAGCCAACTATTATTAAGTGGAGAAAAACCATTAAATTGAAGTTATTTATCATTTATTGGAAAAATAGATCAAAAATAGCAAACTAATTAAGAAAATGAGTATTAATCTGGAGAGAATATTAGCTTATTAAGAAGTATAGCCACAAAATAGAGCAGGAAATAAGAAAATCTCCTGCAACAAAGTGAGCATTAGCATATTTCAAGTGTTACATTATGATGCTCAATCATTTTGTGGATGTTTGCAGGAGGTGCTTTGTCAGTAAAAAGATAATCAATCATCTCCATACTACCTAGGTTAACCATTGCATTGCGACCAAATTTTGAGTGATCAGTAACCAGCATAACGCAACGAGAATTTTCAATAATTGCTTTTTTTGTTCGTACTTCATGGTAGTCGAACTCAAGTAATGAACCATCTCCATCGATACCACTGATGCCTAAAATACCATAGTCTAGACGGAATTGAGTTATAAAATCTAAGGTTGCTTCACCAACAATTCCTCCATCACGGCTGCGAACTTTCTCCTCCTGCTGAGATTAGACGAAAATCCTTTTTTGCCATAAGTAGGGTTGCAACATTAAGATTATTAGTGACGATCCTTAAATTTTTATGATCCAGCAAAGCATAGGCGACAGCTTCTGGTGTAGTGCCGATATCAATAAATAGGGTAGCTCCATTAGGGATTTGACGGGCAACATGTTGAGCAATCCGTTCTTTTTCACTCGACCACATCATCTTGCGATCGTGGTAAGCAGTCTTAACAGAACTTGAACGAAGCGCGGCACCTCCGTGATGGCGCTGAATTTTATTTTTTTCCGCCAGTTCATTGAGATCACGACGGATAGTTTGTGGGCTGACATTGAAATATTCAACTAACTTTTCAGTACTTACATAGCCTTGAATACGGGCAAGTTCGATAATAGTATCATGGCGTTGAGTTTGTTTCACAAAAACCTCAAGTATCACTATATGTATTGGTCATGTTTGGTATTATTTGGTTTATGTCTATTATCCCATAATCCCATTAATAAACCGATAATTAACCCGGCAGTGTGCGCCGGGTTAGCTATTTTCATGCCAAAAATATCAAAGTAACCAAGAAATAACCATAAAACAGCAAATATCATTAACCCTCTTGGAATAGAAATACCTTTTTCTGGGTGACGTTCATCGGTTAACCAAACGTAGCCAATCAGCGAAAAAACTACGCCGAAAGACCACCAAAAGCAGAGCCGCTAAAGAGCGATTGTCCCCAATTACTAAATAGAGCTGATACAATAGCAATGACAAATAGTTTACCTGTACCCAATTGGCGTTCTACCTGACTACCTAAATACCACCACCAGATTAAATTAAACAAAATGTGCATCAACGAAAAGTGAAGGAGCGCGGGGGTAAATATTCGCCAGATTTCAGTGTACTGAGTACTTGATGGCCAGGCAAGATAAGCCATTACTGCGTCATTACCGGAAATTAATATCCAAATATAAATCAAAATAGATAAAAAGAAAACGATGATGGTTAGTGGCCCAGATTGTTTTTTTAAGTAATCAACAGTTAGATAATTACGGTAGCCAAATTTTTTATCAATATGTCCCGTTTGCCAACTTGCTGCCTGATAACGTGAATTAAGAGGATCTTGCATAAACAGCTTTAGTTCTTGCTGCACTTGATCGAACTTATTTTCATCATGTAGCCAGAGATCAAAAAATTTTTCCTGTGGTTCTGCGCGCATTTCGATAACAATGTTTTGCATCGCCATATAATCAATAAATGCTTGTGCTAATCTAGGATTTGCTATAGAAATTAAATGGATCATAACCAGTTATATCGCTTACGAGAGTGAGTTGATGGTGTGTGGGTATTCTCTCAACCATGCTTCAAAACCACCATTTATGCTATAAACAGTTTCGAAGCCCATATTAACTAAATATTGTGCTGCGCCTTGGCTACTATGACCATGGTAACACATTACCATTACCGATGAGTCAAAGTCTGTTTGCTTAATAAAGTTATTTAAGGTCTCATTCGTGAGATGGTAAGTGCCTTTAATATGCGCTGAATGAAAACTTTGCGGGTCACGAATGTCGACCATGATGATGTCACCTGTTTGCCAAAGTTTATAGGCTTGTTCAACTGTAATTAATTTAAAATTATCCATAGTAATCTACACAATATTATTTTACATTCGGAAAAACAAGATACTCTCTGTACTTTTAAAGAGTATCCATCATTGGTAAAAATGAGTAATTATTTTAATAATAAGAGTGATCACCACGCTGATGTTCGGTTAAATCTTTTACGCCTTTCAATTCGTCTGGGAACATATTTAGCAGCTGTTTTTCAATACCTTCTTTTAAGGTAATATCGACCATTGAACAGCCATTACATCCTCCACCGAATTGTAGAATTGCATATCCATCGTCAGTGATTTCCATCAATGAAACCCGTCCTCCATGGACTGCTAATTGTGGGTTAATTTGTGATTGAATAACATATTCAACTCGTTCAATCAGTCGAGCATCGTCAGCTACTTTTCGCATTTTAGCATTAGGCGCTTTTAGGGTAAGTTGAGATCCTAATTGATCCGTTACGAAATCGATTTCGGTCTCTTCCAGAAAAGGTGCGCTAATTTCATCAATATAAGCTGAAAGTTTATCAAATTTAAGTTCAATATCCGTCGCTTCGATAGCATCAGGAGGACAATAAGAGACCCCACATTCTGCAGAAGGTGTGCCAGGATTAATGACAAATACGCGAATTTGTGTACCAAGTTCTTGATTTGCCAATAGTTTAGCAAAATGAGCTTGTGCTACTTCAGTAATATTAATCATAATCTATGCTCAAGTTTATCATTCTAGTATGTTTATCATACGCTTTTTTTCTTACTTTCTACAAGGTTCTGCATATTGCCCAGGCTTGAACTGAATTTGCGCCAGCACTAATCAGCAACTTAGCAACTTCATTCATTGTTGTTCCTGTTGTAATGACATCGTCAAATACGGCAATACGGCAATACGGCAATACGGCAATACGGCAATACGGCAATACGGCAATCTTGAAACGATTTTTTTACCCTAAAAGCTTTACTAAGATTTTGAGTCCGTTTTTTAGCAGAAAGTTGAGTTTGCGGTAGTGTAGCACGAGTGCGAATAATTGAATTAGTTTGAAATGGGCATCTTAACCAATAAGCTAATTGAGTTGCTATTAAACTGGCTTGATTAAATCCACGTTGCCAATGTTTACTTTTACTATGATGAAGTGGGATCGCTATTATGATATCTAGTTTACGCCAGCGTTGTTGGCGATATCCTTGTTGCCAATAGAGTAGAAATAAGCGTGCAAGGATAAAGGCGATTTGCGTTATCTTTTCATATTTGTACTGCTGTATTAGCTTGCTTAATGGTGGTATGTAAGGAGTAATGGCGACAAGATTGTGTGCCAATCGGGTGGAGTTTGTAAGCAGCGACCGCAAGCAAGGGTGAATTGTTTAACGGGTAAAGCGCAGCGATGACAAACTCGTTTTAGATAAGGCAAACGCTTTAAACAGTAGTGACAAATGCCATGAGAGCGATATTTTAGTGTTTGATGGCATAACCAACAATACCCAACCATTGTTAACATAATGATGTCCTTTTTTATACGTATAATGAGAGAATCACTATGACGACACTGTTTTGGCAGCAGTTGGGTAAAGGAAAACAAGATATTGTGCTATTGCACGGATGGGGATTGAATGCAGAAGTTTGGCGTACCATTGAAGTGGAATGTGGTTCTCATTTTCGTCTCCATCTAGTTGACTTACCTGGCTATGGTCGTAGTAATCTTTTTCCACCGATGTCGCTACAACAAATGGCAGAGGTAATTTGGCAGAAAGCGCCCAAGCAGACTATTTGGTTAGGTTGGTCGTTAGGCGGACTGATTGCTAGTATCATCTCACTTAACCATCAAGCTGAAATAGCCGGTTTAATAACAGTGGCTTCATCGCCCTGTTTTGGACAACAAGAAAATTGGCCAGGCATTAAACCTACTGTACTTAAGGGGTTTGAACAACAATTACAGGTTGATTTTCATCGTACAGTAGAACGTTTTCTTGTATTGCAAACATTAGGCACTAAAACAGCTAATGGCGATATACGATTATTAAAATCGATCATACTAGAGCAGCCGTTACCCTCTGTTGCCGTATTAAACGCAGGTTTGGAAATTTTGCGAACAACTGATCTACGGCAATCTTTATTAACGTTAAATAAACCTTTTTTGCGTATTTATGGTGACCTTGATAGCTTAGTACCAAAAAAAATAGTACCAATGTTGGATAAATGGTTACCTGATTCGACTTCGGTGGTAATAAAACATGCCGCCCATGCCCCTTTTATTTCTCATCCTAATCAGTTTATTCAATTGTTAGTCAATTTTTCGGGTCAATTGGAGAAATGAATATCGGGAGTCAGAATAAAAGCAAAAACATTCTTTATACTAATCAATTAAGCGATAATTTTAATAAATTCTCGCTTAATTGCATAAATTAGAGAGAAGTAACTTGATAAATTTTTAGGTTACACTTTTTTATTTCGGGACATTGCTTACAACTATGGACCGTTAAACAGGATGATTGATCAATTTGCTCTAATTTTCCCATGGCCGCTAATTTATCTAACATAGCCTCAATCATGGGTAATGAAGCAGAGAATTTCTGACTAATTTGGTAAGCATCCGTTCTGCCATACAGCGCAACCATATCTCTGACTTGCAATAAACTAATCATCTCATTACCTCTAGTGGCATGAACCACTTTGGTTGTGGTTACATTTATGGACATTATGATGGAGTTTTAGTGTTATGCGTTTACGTGAATGGCGCAACAATGCGATTAACAGTAAGTTAAACACCATGAGCATCCCAATAATCCATGCGCTATATTGTGGATGTTGTGAGAAAGTGGCTATTTGGTAGAACAAGGCAGAAACCGAATAAGCAACATTCAAGCCCCATAGAATAGAAAATGTCATCCAGTTTCGATTCGTTTCACGGGCAATGGCCCCTAATACAGAAATGCAAGGCACATAAAGTAGAACAAAGATTAGATAACTATAGGCTGATAAAGACGAGCCAAATCGTGCTGCCATAGCGCCCATTGTACTGCTATCCATATCACTATCACCTTTACTTGCTTCAATAGGATTGGATAAGACACTTAAACTGAATGTTTCTTTTAGACTATCCCAAATTTCATTAACTGCATCTTCTAATTCATCTAACGGATTAAATTGCTCGGTATTAAAAGGTGTTTGAGTAATATTTTCGGCGGTGTACAGTGTATTTAATGTGCCGACAACCACTTCTTTAGCTAATGCGCCCGTAATAAGTCCAACGGTTGCTTGCCAATTATCATCATTGATACCGATAGGTTTCAGTAACGGGGTAACGGTTTTACTTACTGACGCTAATGCTGATTGGTTAATATTATCAACGACTTTACCGGACAAAGAAAAACTATTAAGCGCCCCGATAATCATACTGGCAATAATAATTACTTTTCCCGCTCTTAAGACAAAGCCTTTCAATCTTTGCCAGGTCTGTAATAGTAATGTTTTTAAGTGTGGTACATGGTAAACCGGTAATTCCATGATAAAAGGGGAGGATACGCCTCGTGCAACAGTATATTTCAATAACAACCCGGTTAGGATAGCAATAACAATACCTAATAAATAAAGAGAAAAAACAATATTTGCGCCATTTTTGCCAAAAAAAGCGGCCGCAAAGACAGCAAAAATAGCTAGCCTGGCGCCACAAGACATAAAAGGCGCCATTAAAACGGTGATTAATCGTTCACGAGGAGTATCTAGTGTCCTTGCACCCATAATAGCAGGCACATTACAGCCAAAACCGACAATCAAAGGAACAAAAGATTTACCAGGCAGACCTAGTGCTTGCATCAGTCTATCCATGACAAATGCTGCGCGTGCCATATAACCTGAGTCTTCCAATACAGAAAGGAATAAATACATTAAACTAATTTGGGGAACTAATGGCAAAACAGTGTTGATACCACCACCTACCCCTTGGGCAAGGAAAACCGTCAACCATTGTGGAAAGTTAAAAGTATAGCCAATCCATTGAATTCCATGGATGAAAATGGCTTCTGAGCCACCTTCAAAGAGCGGTTGTATTGCACCACCAATATTAATAGCAAGTATGAACATCAAATACATGATAAAAAGAAATATCGGTACCCCAAACCATCGATTAAGTACTATGTTATCAATAAATTGCGTTAAGGCATTCGGTTTTGCCGTTTCAGTATTAATAACTACTTCGCAAAGGGTGGCAATAGTTTGATAGCGGGCATCAGCGATGATGAGCTCAGGCTCTTCTTGTTGTTGAGATTGTAAATGGGTTCTAATTTTATCTAATTTATCAGTGGAAATAGCGGCACGTTCCAGGCTATATATATCACCTTCTAAGATTTGTAATGCTAGCCAACGGCGCTGTTGATGATTGAATTTATTATGGTCGATAATTTGAGTTAAATTTCCCACTTCGGTGAGCAAAAAATCGGGATAGCGGATGAGGGTTGAAATAAGATTATTACTATTTTTATTAATCGCTTGTTTTAATTTGCTAATACCTTTTGCGCGAGTCGAGACTAGAGGGATAACAGGGCAACCCAGGCGTGTTTGAAGTTCATCAATATTAATATGAATATTTTGGTTTTCGGCAATATCCAACATATTAAGCGCGACAATACAAGGCACACAGGGAATTCAATAAGTTGTAATGTTATATAAAGATTACGCTCGAGGTTAGCGGCATCGATAACATTTATCAACATATCCGCTTCGCCACTTAGGATGAAATGACAGGCAATTTGCTCATCAAGTGAGGTCTGTTCTGAAATAGTGGTTAGTGAATAGGTGCCAGGCAGGTCAACTAATTCAATATCATATTCCGAGGTTGCAAAGCGGCCAGCCTTTCGTTCAATAGTGACACCAGACCAGTTGCCAACACGTTGGCGAGCGCCTGTTAATTGATTAAAGAGTGTCGTTTTACCGGCGTTAGGGTTGCCAATAAGGCCAATAGTTAATGGTTTCATAGTTTTGGTGTCAGATGAGTAATATGCAATAGGCTATTTAGTTATCATAAAAATATTTTTATACCGCTTGGTTGCCGGTATCGTCCAAATTTAATAACGCAAGATCTTTTTTTCTTAAGATCAAATTCATACGGCGAGTTTCGATTTGAATAGGATCACCAAGCGGCGCTATACGAATAACGTTAAAAAAAGATCCAGGTAACATACCTAAAGAAAGTAACTTTTGACGGTAAGCTGGATTTATTTCTGCTGAAAATCCGACAATTTTGTATCGATGATTAGGAAGAATTGACATAGACACTTCCACTCTAGAGCCAAAAAAACAAAGATACCGCAAATGGGTACCAGACGAATAGTAAAATTAATGAAAAATATTATAATTCTCATATTAATAATGATAATCATCATTATATGCTACTCGAATTAATTTAGCGCTTTTTTTAAATGACAGCAATTGATATTGATCAATAGTTCTCTAGAGAGTAAAGTATTAACATCAAAATTAGTGTTAATTCATTAGTTTTTATTAAAAATAACCATTTTCTAAAATTGAATATGCTAATAGTCTAATGTTAGATCAAACTATTAACTATATAATATATATTAACAATTAGAGCTTTTTATTGAGTGCTGCCGCCAGCGCATCACCCATTACACTATTAACGAATAGCGTATTGTTGCGTTGGGATGTTTTAGTTGAACTGGCTGAGGAGGCATTTTTGTCTGTCTGTGCCTTATTACGATGTTGTTATGGCCTATCTGCTGTTTTCTCATCCAGACGCATGCTTAATGTAATTCGTTTACGGTTTAAATCAATATCGATGACTTTAACGGTGATAATATCCCCTGCTTTGACTAGAGAATGAGGATCTTTAATAAATTTATCGGACAGGGAGGAAATGTGTACTAAACTATCCTGATGAACACCTATATCGACAAACGCACCAAAATTGGTCATATTTGTCACCGAACCTTCTAATATCATACCTACTTTAAGATCTTCCATGGTTTCAATGGCATCGATAAAAGTGGCTGTTTTAAATTCTGGCCGCGGGTCTCGTCCAGGTTTTTCTAACTTGTTTTAAAATATCATTTACCGTCGGAATACCAAATTTGTCTGTAGTAAACAATTCTGGTTTGAGATTATTAAGCACGCTAGTGTTACTCATAACCGTTTTTAAGGGTTGCTTAGTGGTTAATAAAATTTTTTCTACGATCGGATAAGCTTCAGGATGAACTGTTGAGGCATCGAGAGGATTATTCCCTGCCATAATGCGTAAAAAGCCTGGGCACTGCTCAAAAGCTTTTGTCCGAGACGTGTAACTTCCAATAGTTGTTTGCGGTCATTAAAGCGCCCGTGTTCGTTACGCCAATTAACGACATTTTAGGCAATCGTTTTACTTAGTCCTGCAATATGTGAAAGAAGAGCAACAGAGGCGGTATTTAGATCAACACCGACTGAGTTTACACAATCTTCAACTACCGCTGTCAATTTTTTAGCTAGTAAAGTTTGGTTAACATCATGTTGGTATTGACCAACACCAATTGATTTGGGATCAATTTTTACTAATTCGGCTAGTGGATCTTGTAAACGGCGGGCAATAGAGACTTGCCACGTAAAGAGACATCGAGTGCTAGAAATTCTTGAGCCGCTAACTCAGATGCCGAGTAAACTGAAGCGCCAGATTCACTAACGATTACTTTCTGAGCGGTAATTTGCGGGTACGGTTTTTTAACTGTAGCAAAAAAGCGTTCAGTTTCACGTGAGGCAGTACCATTACCAATAGCAACCAAGGCGACTTTATATTTCCCACATAAGGATGCAATAGTCGTTGCAGATTTTGTTGCTTGTCCGGTGTGAGGATAAATCGTGTCTGTAGTAATGAGTTTGCCTGTCGCATCAACAATAGCAACTTTGACGCCAGTGTGTAAACCGGGATCTAATCCCATGGTGGTATGCATACCACCAGGCGCTACCATCAAAAGGTCACGTAGATTACGGGCGAAAACATGAATCGCCTCTTCTTCTGCTTTTTCACGTAAGGTGCCCATCAATTCTGTTTCAAGATGTAACAGAATTTTAACTCGCCATGTCCAACTGATAACGGCTTTTCGCCATTTATCTGCTGGTGCATTATTTAAATGTAAGCCAAAGTGTTGGGTAATAATTTCTTCACAATAACTTTCTTTTGGTGGTGATTCAAATTGCGGATCGGCATTAAGTGATAATTGTAAAATACCCTCGTTACGGCCACAAAACATAGCAAGTGCACGGTGGGATGGAATCTGCGAAATAAGCTCATGGTGATCAAAATAGTCGCTAAATTTTGCACCTATGGTTTCTTTACCTTCAATAATTTTGGCCGTTAAATGGGCATTTTTCTACAAATAATCACGAATTTTGCTAAGTAAATTTGCATCTTCAGCAAAGCGTTCCATTAAAATATAACGAGCACCATCGAGTGCAGCTTTAGTGTCATTAATATTTTTTTGTGGATCAATAAAGGTTTCAGCTATCTGTTCTGGTATATGTTGGGGCTCATTCCATAACCGCTTTGCAAGTAGCTCTAAGCCAGCTTCAATCGCTATTTGGCCCCGTGTCCTACGATTTGGTTTATAGGGTAAGTAGAATCTTCGAGAAAAGTGTTATTAATTGCTTGAGAAAGTTCAGTCGTAAGCTTTCCTTGTTCATTAATCGATTTTAGGATAGTTTGGCGGCGTTCGTTTAATTCACGTAAGTAACTTAAAAGTGTTTCAAGTTTACGTAGCTGGTTATCATCGAGTCCTACTGTGACTTCTTTACGGTAACGTGCAATAAAAGGAACAGTATTTCCTTCATCAAGTAATGTAATGGCTGAAAGTATTTACGCTGGCGTTGTATCTAATTCATGCGCAATAATTTTGCTTAAGGATTTATTCATCATTTTAGTTTCTTCAATACTTAAATAGGACGTAATTAACGACTTATGTGCGCATTTATACGTGTTGAAAATAATAATTTCCAGTTAACATTATATTTGGATATTAGAACTTGATGTAGTGAACGAAAACTTTTTATGAATTATATATAGTAATTAGTTTAAATTAAGGTTAATCATACTGAGTTTTTATTGTGAAAAATAATTATATTACTCGTGAAGGGTGGGACAACCTAGAACAAGAGTTGAAGTTTCTTTGGCGTGAGGAGCGGCCAAAAGTCACTCAAGCTGTATCAGAGGCAGCGGCGCTTGGTGATCGTTCAGAGAATGCAGAGTATATTTATGATAAAAAGCGATTACGAGAAATTGATCGACGTATTCGATTTTTATCTAAACGTCTTGAAGTATTAAAAATAGTTGATCCCGATCCTCGGCAGGAAGGTAGAGTTTATTTTGGGGCTTTGGTAAAACTACAAGATGAAAATGGTGGTATTAAAGTTTTTCGTTTAGTTGGGCCAGATGAATTTAGTCCGGCTAAAAAATGGATTTCTATTATTTCACCAGTGGCAAGGGAATTATTAGGTAAACAAATTGATGATGAAGTTACGGTGAATACGCCAAATGGTATTATTACTTATTGGATATTGGAAATTAATTATCAAGGAATTGAGTTGTGAATGATATAAAATTAAAAAAATCAATAAAATGTAAATATTAATCTAAAAAAGCCTAATAGGAATTAGTTATATTATTATTATTATCTTATTTGTTATTAAGACACTATATAGGGATCTTAAAAATATTTGTGGAGTCAAAAAATGCAAGAAAATTATAAAATTGTTGTTGTGGATGATGATATGCGTTTGCGCTCTTTACTGGAACGTTATTTAACTGAACAGGGTTTTCAAGTTCGTAGTACCGCCAATGCGGAGCAAATGGATCGTATTTTGACGCGTGAATCTATTCATTTGATTGTACTGGATTTGATGTTACCTGGTGAAGATGGCTTATCTATTTGCCGTCGTTTAAGAAGTCAAAATAATCCTATTCCAATTATTATGGTAACGGCAAAAGGTGAAGAAGTAGATCGGATTGTTGGATTAGAAATTGGGGCGGATGATTATATACCCAAACCGTTTAATCCTAGAGAATTAATGGCTCGTATTCGTGCCGTATTACGACGTCAAGCAAATGAGTTGCCAGGTGCGCCGGCACAGGACGAGGCGGTAATTCGATTTGGTAAGTTCAAACTAAATCTAGGAACAAGGGAAATGTTTCAAGATGATGAGTCTATGCCATTAACCAGTGGTGAGTTTGCGGTTTTAAAAGTGCTGGTCTCTTATCCACGTGAGCCTCTATCTCGTGATAAATTGATGAGTCTTGCTCGAGGGCGTGAATATAGTGCGATGGAGCGTTCGATAGACGTGCAGATTTCACGTCTACGTCGAATGATTGAGGATGATCCTACTCATCCACGTTATATTCAAACGGTTTGGGGGTTGGGTTATGTATTTGTACCAGATGGTAGTAAAGCATGAAACGATTGCGTTTTTCCAGACGTAACCCGTTTTCTCGTTCATTATTTGTTATTGTTACTTTACTGTTTGCTAGTTTAGTCACCAGCTATTTAGTTGTGCTTAATTTTGTTGTAATGCCGAGTCTTCAGCAGCTTAATAAAGTATTAGCCTATGAAATGCATACGTTATTAACAGAGAAAATTGAATTGCAAGATGGAAATATAATTTTAATGCCTCCATCATTTAAGAAGAAAATCTATAAAGAACTGGGTATTAATTTTTATACTGAGCCGCGTACCATGGCAAAAATCTTACGTTGGGCAAGACATTATGAGGAATTAAGCCAGCAGATGGCAGAATACATGGGTGGCAAGGCGGATGTTCGTCTTGAAATTGCCAAAGAGCATCCTTTTTTATGGTTAAACTCTTATCTTGCCCCAAATGTTTGGATACGACCGCCTTTAACTGAAATAGGACAGAATCAGTTCGCCGTTGTATTTCGTTATACATTGGTTATTTTTTTAACCATTTTTGCTGTTACATGGCTTTATATTCGTTATCAGACTAGACCATTATTTGTATTAGAAAGCTATGCCAAGCAAATGGGAAAAGGTGTCATGGTTCCAGCAATCAAGGAAGAAGGTTCATTAGAAATACGTTATGTCATCCGCGCTTTTAATCTTATGTCGTCAGGAATAAAAATGCTAGAAAATGATAGAACGATATTAATGGCAGGCGTGAGTCATGATTTGAGAACTCCGTTAACACGGATCCGTTTAGCGACAGAAATGATGAATGAAAAGGATCAATATCTAGCAGAATCAATTAATAAAGATATTGAAGAGTGTAATGCCATCATTGGGCAGTTCATGGACTATATATGTACAGGCAGGGAAATGAACATGGAGTTTTGTGACTTAAACAAAGTCCTACTTGAAGCTGTTAATGCTGAGAGTAGTTTCCTGTCTAATATTGAGACGCAGATTAGTTCATCACCTATCATTATTAATGCTAATGTAATTGCTATTAAACGAGCAGTAACCAATATGCTGGTTAACGCCCTCCGCTATGGAAATGGTTGGGTAAAAGTCAGTAGTGGTGTGATAAAAGATCATGCCTGGTTTCAGGTTGAGGATGATGGCGCAGGAATTAAAAAAGAAAGTATTCAACATCTTTTTCAACCTTTTGTGCAAGGTGAAAGGGCAAGAAGTAATGGTGGTACAGGACTAGGATTAGCAATTATTCGCCGAATTATTGATGCTCATGATGGTGAAATTATTATAGATAAAAGTAAACGGGGAGGGTTATCTATACGGGCAACTTTACCATTAATGGAAAAATAAAAATCTATATTTTTATTTAGCCGTAATTTAACGGAAATTTTATTATATTTTATGAAATCATATAATTATTTGATTTTGAAAATTTATTATATCGATATATAAGGCTATATTGTTAAATAAATTGATTATTTATTTAACAGTCATAAAACTGTCATAAATAATACATCTTTCTGTCATCTAACTAACCTATTTTTTCTTCATATTTTTTAACTCGCTACAATTAACAGAGTAATTTGTTTCTCTTTCATCTTAAATAGGAGAGATTATGAAATTGATGCGTTCTATCATCGTTAATATCATAGCCATGTTTTCTTTGACAGCCATGTCAGCTTTTGCGGCAACAAGCCTTACTGGCGCTGGAGCTACATTTCCCGCACCGGTTTATGCAAAATGGGCAGATAGTTACCAAAAACAGACGGGCGATCAGATTAACTACCAGTGGATTGGTTCATCCGGTGGTGTTAAAACAGATTATAGCTAAAACAGTCGATTTCGGTGCTTCAGATGCGCCTTTAAGTGATGAAAAACTCAATCGAGAAGGACTCATTCAATTTCCAACTGTGATTGGTGGTGTTGTTCCAACAATCAATATTTCAGGTATTCAATCTGAGCAATTGATATTAGATGGTAAAACATTGGCTAATATTTATTTAGGTAACATTAAAAAATGGAATGACCCCAAAATTGTTGAATTAAATCCAGGTTTAGCATTGCCGGCACAAAATATTACCGTTGTTCGCCGTGCTGATGGTTCAGGAACGACTTTTGTTTTTACCAGCTATCTGGCTAAGGTGAATGCTGATTGGAAAAATAAGATTGGTACTGGTTCTACGGTTAGGTGGCCAACTGGCATTGCTGGAAAAGGTAATGAAGGCGTTGCTGCCTTTGTTCAACGTCTACCTGGTGCTATTGGTTATTTAGAATATGCTTACGCTAAACAGAACAAATTAGCTTATACCAAATTAATTTCTGCCGATGGAGAAGCGGTGTCGCCAACAGCGAATAGTTTTAGTGCCGCTGCTAAAAAAGTTGATTGGACTAAAAACTTTGCACAAGATCTGACTAATCAGGTAGGACAAAATGTCTGGCCAATTACTTCTGCTACTTTTATTTTATTACATAAAGAACAAAAAAATATTGAGAAGGCAAAAGCAATATTGGCCCTCTTTGACTGGGCATACGATAAAGGCGATTAACAGGCTAAGGCTTTGGATTATGCTACCTTGCCGAACGAAGTGGTGGCCCATATTAGGGCGGCATGGAAAAGCAATATAAAAGACGCTAATGGTAATCCTGTATATTGAATTGAGCGTGGCATCAGCTGATAGCAAAAATCGCGCTCTATTATAAATGAACGATTATCCCCTTGTTATATAATGGGATTAAAATGAGAAAAAACAATATCTGAGAAGTTAACGACATATAAAGCACCGGGAAAAAAAGGCGATATTATTTTTGGTGCTCTCGTTAAACTAGTTGCACTAATTATTACACTATTAATGTTAAGTGGAATTATTATTTCTTTGATTATTGCATCGTGGCCAAGTATCGAAAAATTTGGCTTTTCATTTCTTTGGTCAAAGGATTGGGATATTCCTGCCCAGGAATTTGGTGCGCTAGTGACCATTTATGGCACGGTAGTAACGTCGTTAATTGCATTGATCATTGCAGTGCCTGTCAGTTTTGGGATTGCTTTATTCTTAACAGAATTATCACCAAATTGGTTAAAGCGACCGTTAGGTATTGCGATTGAATTATTAGCGGCCATACCGAGTATTGTTTATGGCATGTGGGGATTGTTTGTTTTTGCACCATTATTTACCACTTATTTTCAAGAGCCGATTGGTAACGTTTTGGCAGGTGTACCAATTATTGGTGAATTATTTGCAGACCCGGCTTTAAGTATAGTCATCTTAGCTGCTGACGTGATCCTGGCAATTATGATTATTCCTTATATTGCTTTAGTGATGCGGGATGTTTTTGAGCAGACCCCAGTTATGATGAAAGAATCTGCTTATGGTATTGGCTGCACAACTTGCGAAGTTATCTGGCATATTGTATTACCATATACGCGTAATGGTTTGATCGGCGGTGTGATGTTAGGGTTAGGGCGAGCTTTAGGGGAAACAATGGCAGTCACTTTCATTTTTCATGCCAGGAAATAGTATTACCTCTGCGTTGGCAAATGAGTTTGCTGAAGCGGAAAGTGGATTACATACCCCTGCATTAATGGAGTTAGGCTTAATTTTATTTGTTATTACTTTTATCGTGCTTGCGTTTTCTAAATTGATGATTATGCGTTTAGCGAAAAATGAAGGGCGCTAACAAGGTGACGGCAGATACAACAAAAACTATTGATATAATATTGATATTAAACAACGTCAACGTCGTCAGGCATAGCGGAGACAAAAAAATTGGATTGCACTGTTGCTCTCGATGATCACCATGGCATTTGGTCTATTTTGGTTAATTTGGATCTTGTTTACAACATTAACCAAAGGGGTTGAAGGCATGTCCTGGAGTTTATTTACTGAAATGACGCCACCACCAAATTCTACCGGTGGTGGATTAGCCAATGCAATTGTAGGTAGTGGTTTGCTGGTTTTATGGGCTACGGTGTTAGGCACACCCCTTGGTATTATGGCGGGTATTTATTTGGACGAATATGGACGTCGTTCTTGGCTAGCAGAAATAATTCGTTTTATTAATGATATTTTGCTGTCTGCGCCATCAATTGTGGTTGGATTATTCGTTTGTATGATTATCGTTGCCAGAATGCAGCATTTTTCTGGTTGGGCAGGTGTTATTGCTTTGGCCTTGTTACAGATCCCGATTGTTATTCGAACAACGGAAAATATGCTAAAACTGGTGCCAGATAATTTACGTGAGGCTGCTTATGCTTTAGGTGCACCAAAATGGAAAATGATTTTATCAATCATCTTAAAAGCCTCTTTTTCAGGAATTATTACCGGAGTATTAGTCGCCATTGCGAGAATTACTGGTGAGACTGCGCCTTTGTTGTTTACTTCACTTTCCAATCAGTTCTGGAGTACAGATCTCAGTGAACCGATTGCTAACCTTCCAGTAACCATATTTAAATTTACGATGAGTCCATTCTCAGAATGGTATCAATTAGCTTGGGCAGGTGTTTTATTGATTACTTTATGTGTATTGTTAATCAATATCTTAGCGTGTGTATTATTTGTCAAGAAAAAATATTAGTTCTTTAGTAACAGATGACAAACTTAAGAGATAAATTGATGATTAAAGTTGATGACATGGCAGAAGGTAAAATTTTGTTGGATGGCACTAATATTTTGACCGATGAACAAGATATTGCGTTATTGCGCGCCAGAGTAGGTATGGTTTTTCAAAAACCGACACCATTCCATTTCCGATGTCAATCTATGACAATATTGTTTTGGGGTGCGTTTATTTGAAAAACTTTCTCGCGCTGAAATGGATGAAATATGTTCAATAGGCGTTAACTAAAGCTGCCCTTTGGGATGAAACAAAAGATAAACTTTCGCATAGTGGTTATAGTTTATCAGGCGGTCAGCAGCAACGGTTATGCATTGCTCGTGGGGTATTGCGATCCGGCCAGAAATATTACTATTAGATGAGCCTTGTTCAGCACTTGAGCCTATCTCAACAGGACGTATTGAGGAGTTGATAAGTGAACTGAAATCGGGATATACCGTGGTAATGGTCACAGATAATATGCAGCAAGTTGCTCCGACTACACAGCATTTATGTATTTAGGCGAGCTGATTGAATTTAATGATACAGATACTTTGTTTACCACACCTACAGTAAAACAGACTGAGGATTATATTACTGGCCGCTACGGTTAATATAGGATATTACCATGGATAATCTGAATTACAACAAACATATTTCTGGCCAGTTTAATGCTGAGTTGGAGCATATTCGCACTGAATTAATGAAAATGGGTGGGTTGGTAGAAGAACAACTTAAAAATGCCATTGAAGCTTTACATAACCGAGATCAGAATTTGGCAAAAAAAGTGATATAGGATGATCAAAAAGTCAATATGATGGAAGTGGCGATTGATGAGGCTTGCGAGCGCATTATTGCTAAGCAGCAACCGACTGCCAGTGATTTACGTTTAATTGTGGCGATTTGAAAAACCATTGCTGAGCTTGAACGTATTGGCGATGTGTGGCTGATAAGATTTGTGAGGTTGCATTGGAAAAATTTTCTGAGCAATATCAATCGTTACTTGTTAGTCTGGAAGCTTTAGGCGGGCATACTATTCAAATGTTACATAATATGTTGGATGCGTTTGTCCGTATGGATCTGGATGCGGCAATTGGCGTTTATATGGAAGATAAAAAGGTTGATGAAGAGTATGAAGGTATTGTTCGCCAATTGATGACTTATATGATGGAAGATCCTCGCACTATTCCTAGTGTATTAACAGCGTTGTTTTGCGCGCGCTCTATTAAACAAATAGGTGATCGTTGCCAAAACATTTGTGAATTTATTTTCTATTATTTAAAAGGACAAGATTTTCGTCATTTAGGTGGGGATTTTGTAGAAAAAATGCTAACTAAGGGTAGTCATTAACACGCTTTTCAGCGATTATCAAATGTTTATTTTTTAGTTCATGGTTATTCCCTTTTGGAATAACCATAGATTTTTATATTATTTCATGTTCTAACTATGAATTGATAATTTGACTCGAATAAACATAAATATACAAAAAATTGACAGTAAAAGGTAATAGTGAAGAAATTCAATCTTATTGCAACTGTATTATCTGTCATATTAGCCTTGGTTACAGGGTTGGCAAAAGCAGATAAATTGGAAAGTATCAAAAAAGCCGGTGTGATCCGTATTGCTGTTTTTGATAGTAATCCTCCCTTTGGTTTTATTGATGCTAAAACTAAAAAATTGGGGGGTTATGATATTGATATTGCAGAAGCAATTGCTAAAGATTTTGGTGTTAAATTAGTATTGCGTCCAACTAATCCAGCGAACCGAATACCGCTATTGACAGTAGGTAAAGTGGATCTGATCGGTGCTAATTTTACCATCACCAACGAACGTGCTAAACAAGTTGAGTTTTCAATTCCTGATTTTGCTACTGGGCAGAAATTTATCGCACGTATTGGGGTATTAAAACCGCTGATGATATTATTCCTTTGCGTATCGGTGCAGATAAAGGAACCGTGCAGGAAGTTACTCTACGTGAACGCTATCCTAATACTAAAGTAATATCTTACGATGACACCCCGCTTGCTTTTGCTGCATTACGAAATGGCAATGTACAAGCTATTACGCAAGATGATGCCAAACGATTGGTTTATTGGGGAACTACCGGCAAAAATTAAAGCAGATTATGATATCTCACCTTTCAGTCTTACACGTGAATATCAGGCATTAGCAGCCGCTAAAGGTGAAACGAATTTGATTAAAGCGGTAAATAATACTTTATTGAAATTAGAAAAAAATGGTCAAGCAGAAATAATTTATAATCGTTGGCTTGGTTCAGAAACTAAAGCAGCACTATCTCGTGGTGATTTTAAATTTGCACTATTAGAAAAGTAAAAAATATTATTTTTAATAAAAATACCTAAATGAGTGCCTTCATCATAGATAGGTTGCATAAATGTTTGAACATTTTTTCTCTACCCAGCTATTAGCCCCTGAATATCTTGATTGGATTTGGCAGGGCTTACTCATTACTATTTGGATCTCATTTTGTGCCATAGTCGTCTCAACCCTACTAGGGTTTGTCGTCGTTGCTGCTAGAGATAGCCATACCGCATTTTTACGTTGGTTAGCAATTAGTTATATTTCACTATTTCGTAATACGCCATTATTAATACAGTTTTTTTTTTGGGTACTTTGCTGCTGGAACGATATTACCAGAATCAGTTATGCAATGGCTAAATACACCACATCAGCTGGCAATTCTCGATATTAAGCTCGCATGGCCATCATTTGAATTTTTGGCAGGTGTGATTGGTTTAACTCTCTACTCTACGCCTTTTATTGCTGAAGAATTAAGAGCCAGTATTTATGGTGTAAATCAAGGACAAAAATTTGCTGCATTAGCATTAGGTTTATCTGGCTGGCAAGCCATGCGTTATGTTGTTTTACCCCAAGCGCTAAAAATCGCGATGCCGCCTTTATTGGGGTAGTATATGAATATTGTAAAAAATTCTTCCCTAACCATGGCAATTGGTGTTGCTGAACTTTCTTATGTTGTTCGTCAGATTGAAAGTCAAAGTTTACAAACCTTTACGGCTTTTGGTGTGGCGACAATTCTTTATATTGCCTTGATGGAAGCTTGGAGACAATGGCGTCAGCAGCGTCTATTAAAAGGGATATTAACATGGATTTTACAGTGATTGCTGAAAATTGGCGCTATCTGTTATTTGGTATATTTCCTGATGGCCCTTTAGAAGGTGCAGCACTGACTCTGTTAATAAATTTATTAGCAGGAAGTATCTCTATTTTTCTAGGTATTGCTGGTGGGCAAATTTACTGGCAGCTGTGTTAGGTTTTTTTCGGGCTATACCTGTCATCATGTTAATTTTCTGGAGTTACTTTTTATTACCTGTTTTACTAGGTACGGATATTCCTGAATTGACGATCGTAATTTGTGCTTTAGTTTTGATCACATCAGCTTATTTAGCGCATGGAGTAAAAGCAGGTATTTTGGCTATAGGTCAAGGGCAATGGCAAGCGGGAATGTCGCTAGGTTTTACCCGTTGGGCGGTATTGTGGAATATTATACTACCATAAGCGTTACGGATGATGATCCCCTCTTTTATTAATCAGTGGATTGAATTAATTAAAGATACTTCATTGGCTTATATTGTGGGAGTGGCAGAATTATCATTTTTAGCCACTCAAATAAATAATCGAGAAATGATTTATCCAATGGAAGTTTTTCTATTTGTTGCTTTAATCTATTTCATTATGTGCTTTTCACTTGAGATAATAGCAAATCAAATCTTATGTCGTTTAGAAAAAATCGGTCGTCACAGGCTATATTATCAGGCAAGCAACCAAATCAGTTGGTTTATTTCTAATGTCCGTTATTCTATCTTATGCCTTTTAGAGGTAAATGAAAGATTGGTAACATGGGTGATTTATTTGTAGGTATTTATTCACTCTCTTTTTGATTCCACGAAGCATCATTTCAATGTAATGACTGTGTTGAATATTCATTCGCATTATTATGTCAGATATTGTTTTCTTTTTTCTGTTTTATAATTAACTATTTGGATTAATTTTATTGTAGTATAGAGCAAAAAAATTTTTTATTAGGCTAAATATATGAACAATACAGATCCGATCAGACAACAGAGTCTACTCCAGCGCATGTTTAAATTACATAAACATGGCACAACAGTTCAAACAGAAATCATTGCCGGATTGACGACGTTTTTTACAATGGTTTATATCGTTTTTGTTAACTCGCAAATTCTATCAATGGCGGGAATGGATATTAAAGCTGTTTTTGTCACTACCTGCCTGGTTGCAGCGCTAGGTAGTATTATGATGGGGATCGTCGCCAATTTACCGGTTGCTGTTGCTCCTGTGATGGGATTAAATGCCTTTTTTGCTTTTGTTGGTGCTATGGGGGCTATTCCTGGTAAGTGGCGATGGGAGCAATTTTCTGGGGAGCAGTTGGTTTATTTCTTTTAACGCTTTTTCATATTCGTTATTGGATCATTGCGCATATCCCTTTAAGCTTACGGGTTGGTATTACTAATGGTATTGGTTTATTTATTGCCATGATGGGATTGAAAAATGTTGGCATTATTGTTGCTAATCCAGATACCCTGGTGGCGATTGGTAATTTTTCCCAATCGAATGTGTTGTTGGGGATCTTGGGATTTTTTATCATTGTCGTGTTAGCGGCGCGCAATATTCATGCTGCGGTGCTTGTTTCTATTGTGATCACCACGCTGATTGGGATGATTATCGGTGATGTCCAATATAATGGTGTTTTTGCGCTACCACCTAGCATCATGACGGTTGTTAGACATGTTGATATGATTGGCTCACTAGATATTGCTTTGTCTGGTATTATTTTCTCTTTCATGCTGATTAACCTTTTTGATTCTTCAGGAACTTTAATTGGTGTTACCGATAAAGCGGGTTTGGCTGATAAGACAGGTAAATTTCCGCAGATGAAACAGGCGCTTTATGTTGATAGTTTAAGTTCGGTCGCAGGCAGCGCAATCGTAATATCTTCAGTAACTGCCTATATTGAAAGTAGCTCTGGGGTTGCTATAGGTGGACGTACTGGATTAACCACAATTGTAGTTGGCGCGCTATTTTTATTTCACCGCTAGCTAGTATGGTACCCGCCTATGCAACAGCTGGCGCACTGATCTATGTTGGTGTCTTAATGACATCGAGTCTAACACGTGTTGCGTGGCATGATTTAACCGAGTCAGTACCCGCTTTTATCACAGCGGTTATGATGCCTTTTAGTTTTTCCATCACTGCAGGTATCGCGTTAGGTTTTATTGCTTACTGTGTCATGAAAATAGGGACAGGACGTTGGCGTGAGATTGGTTTGGCAGTTGTTATTGTTTCGCTGTTATTTATTGCAAAAATTATTTTGGTTGATGTGTAATAGCATTAATAAATAACTGAATAATTTATTTACATTACTTCGATAATTATTATATCGAAGTTTTTATTTATTCTAATTTTACCGTATTTAGTATAAGTCATCCACATATCATATTATTGTGTTAAAGATAGAATTGAAAATCAGCAATGAGAGAAACCCGTTATGTCGGAGTATAAGAAAAAAGCAGCTAATAAGATGAAAAAAATCGTGAATCGCTAAATTTAGCCAGTCGTGAACGAAAAAAACAGAAAAAAACGTGGCCATATAGGCAGGTAGTAATCGTTATCAAGAAAGATCTGACGTACAAAATAACAATTATCCATCAATGGAGAAAGATCCGCGCATTGGTAGTAAGAAACCGATCCCTCTACTTATTAATGATAAAGAAGAAAAAACCTTAAATACCAACAAGCAAAAAATAAATAAGGTAGAAAAATCAATATTATCACCCGCAGAAGAGTTGGTATTATTGGAAAATGATGAACGTCTGGCCGCATTATTAACTGATCTTGAAGAAGGTAAAAAATTGGCCAAAGATGAAATGACTTATGTTTATAGTAAATTGGATCGCATTGATACTTTGCTGAAAATAGTTGGTATTGAGCTTGATGACGAAGAAGATGATGATAAACCAGATGATATTATGCGGTTTTTGAAAGGGAAGTAAGCATTGTTTGTTTCATAACTATTTAATATCAAAAATGGGTGTTATTGCCTGATAAAATAGTAATATTTATTACTGATTAATCATAAATAACTTATCAATAATTATCTTTGATTATCAATATTACTGATCTTAAATAGTTTTGTTAATTGGATTATTATCCCATTTATATCATCTTAAGATAATCTCTCATCAGTTAAGATAGTAGCAACAAATATAGTAATGTGAGTCTGGCTATAAGATAGCAGATAGTTATTATTGAAGGATAAAAATATGTCAAAGCAGGGTATTATTTGGGATCTTTCCCTTATTCAAAAATATAACTATGCTGGGCCCAGATATACATCTTATCCTACTGCATTAGAATTTAATCAACACTACAGTGATAGTGATTTTGCTATTGCTGCCAGTCGCTATCCTGACAGACCGCTGTCTCTTTATGTACACATTCCGTTTTGTCGTAAGCTGTGTTATTTCTGTGGTTGTAATAAGTTGGTGACTCGGCATAAACATAAAGTAGATAACTATCTGCTGGTTTTAGCAAAAGAGATCATAGAACAAGCGAAATTATTTACTAATCGAACTGTTATCCAAATGCACTGGGGCGGTGGGACACCAACCTATTTGAGTAAATCCCAGATCAGTCAACTATTGGCAATGTTGAAATCACATTTTCATTTTGCTACCGATGCCGAAATATCAATTGAAATTGATCCGCGAGAAATAAAATTGGATGTTATTGATCACTTGCGCTACGAGGGTTTTAACCGCTTGAGTATGGGCGTACAGGATTTTAATAAACAGGTACAGCATTTAGTTAACCGCCAGCAGGATGAAGATTTTATTTTCGCTTTGATTCAACGTGCCAGAGACGCGGGGTTTAGTTCTACCAGTATTGATTTGATTTATGGTTTACCGAAACAGACAGCGGAAACGTTTGCTTTTACTTTAGAGCGAGTATTAGCCCTTTCGCCTGATCGTTTAAGTGTGTTTAACTATGCCCATTTACCGGCTCTGTTTGCTGCACAACGCAAAATAAAACCGCAACATTTACCTACAGCGGAACAAAAACTGGCTATTTTGCAGCAAACGATTTTCACCTTGACACAAAATGGTTACCAATTTATTGGTATGGATCATTTTGCTAAACCTAACGACGAACTGGCTATTGCACAACGTAATGGGGTTTTACATCGTAATTTTCAGGGCTATACCGCTCAGCAAAACTGTGATCTACTCGGACTTGGCGTGTCAGCAATTAGCATGTTAGGCGATCATTATGCACAAAATCAAAAAGATTTAAGCGCCTACTATCAGGCCATTGAAAATCATCAACATGCATTGTGGAAAGGTTTATCTTTGACACAAGATGACTGTATTAGACGTGATGTCATTAAAACTTTAATCTGCAATTTTCATTTAGATTATGGTCAAATTGAAGATTGCTATCAAATTGATTTTAAAAATTATTTTTCTGCTGATTTACAGTTATTACAACCGATGATAGCAGATGGTTTGGTGAATGTTGGTCAAAGACAGCTACAAATTACCCCTAAAGGTCGATTATTAATCCGTAATATATGTATGTGTTTTGATATTTATTTGCGTAACCAAATGCGTCAACGTCAATTTTCACGTGTGATTTAGTTGGTTACAGAGGATAGTCTAGCTGTACATTTCAGCTCTTTTTTACTACCCAATACCAAATTCTTTCAATTTACGAGTAATAGTATTTCTCACCCCGCCCAGTAAGCGAGCGGCTTCTTGTTTATGGCCTTTGGTATGGATTAAAGTGCATCCAAGGATTGTACGTTCAATCTGCGGTAAAACTTCCTGTAGTAAATCCTGTTTATTATTTTCGAGTGTGGTTTTTGTCCAATTGGCAAGTGGATCAAGCCATATTTCGTTATTTGCAGCAGGTTTCTTTTTAGGCGAATAGAGAAATTGTTGATTTTGTTGCAAATCGCTTGGCAAATCTTGCGGCAATATTACTTGGCTGGAAGACATCACTGTGAGCCAACGACAGACATTTTCTAACTGGCGTACATTACCCGTCCAAGGTAAAGACATTAAGATAATTTCTGTCTGTGGCGCCAAAATTTTGCTATCTACGCCAAGTTCTTGTGCTGTTTGGCGTAAAAAATGGCTGGCCAAATGTGGAATATCTGCAGTCCGTTCACGCAATGGTGGAAGCTGAATGCGGATCACATTGAGGCGATGAAAGAGATCTTCTCTAAATTTGCCTTCTTGTACCAATTGCTTAAGGCATTGGTGGGTTGCGGCAATAATACGGACATCAACTTCAATCGGTGTATAACCACCAACCCGATAAAACTGGCTTTCAGCCAATACGCGTAAAAGGCGGGTTTGAATATCAAGTAGCATGTCACCAATTTCATCGAGGAAAAGTGAACCACCATGCGCTTGTTCGAAGCTCCCTTGCCTGACCTGGCTGGCGCCAGTAAAAGCGCCTTTTTCATGACCAAATAACTCAGATTCAATCAGATCTTTAGGGATAGCCCGCCATATTTAACGTAATAAAAGGCCCTGCTGCTTTAGGGCTATGGCGATGAAGTGCATCCGCAATTAACTCTTTACCAGTGCCTGACTCACCATTAATAAGTACACTAATCGAGGAGCGGGATAAGCGACCGATAATTCGATAAACTTCCTGCATGGCTGGTGCTTCACCTATAATCTTGGTGACAGGAGCGGTCGGAAAAGAATTTGCTCCGCTATTCGATTGTTGACTGTGATAATAATTAAGTGCGCGTTCAACCAACGATATCGTTTCGTCAATATCGAAAGGTTTTGGCAAGTAATCAAAAGCACCTTGTTGGTAGGCATTAACTGCGGTATTGAGATCTGAATGGGCAGTCTTAATGATAATCGGTAATTTAGGATAACTTTGTTTAAGTCGTATTAGTAATGATAATCCATTGTTTTCTGGCATATAGATATCAGAGATTAAAACATCCGGACAGGTTTTCTCTAATGCAGCCAGTATACTTTGAATATCTTCAAAACTCCGACATTCAATGCTAGCATTATTTAACGCTCGTTCTAAAACCCAACGAATGGCATTATCATCATCAACGATCCACACCTTACCTTTTTGCATATCAGTTACCTAATTCTTAATAGGAAGATAAATCGAAAATTGTGTACGGCCAGGCCAACTGGAAAATTCGATCCTGCCAGCATGCTGGTCAATAATATTTTGTGCGATTGAGAGTCCTAAGCCATTGCTACCTTTACGATGATTGACCCTGGGATAGAACAGCGTATCTTGTATCTGTGACGGGATGCCTGGACCATTATCTTCAATATCGATCCGGGCAGCAAGTCGATACGTTTTTCCATGTAACGTCACTTGAAATGCGGTGCGAGTCCGTATATAGTCAAGGTTCCTCCGTTTTCTTCCATTGCTTGTATTGCGTTTTGGCTTAAATTGAGTAATATCTGTTCAATTTGTTCCGGATAGTGTGGAAACTCAGTTAAACTGGGATCATAGTCTTTTATTAATTTAATATTTTCCGGTAGCGTAAGCGATATTAAATGGTAAGTACGCTCAACAACTTGATGAATATTCTATTTTGTTTTTGCGCCAGGATGTTAGGGGGTCAAGTAGACGATCAACTAAATTACGCAAGCGATCCGCCTGCTCAATAATAACCCGGGTATATTCCAACTGATCAGAATTAGAAAGGGTTTTGGCTAACAGCTGAGCTGCTCCACGTAAACCACCTAATGGGTTTTTTTATCTCATGAGCTAAAGTACGGATTAAGTAACGTGATACGCTTTGTAATGATTGTTCTTGATCTAAACGGCGATGGTGATTGACTGGCGAAAATTCTAGCAAAATAAAGCATGGGGAAATGGGCTGCGCACTGATAGTCACGATATAAGAGTGATTATTAATAACCAGAATAACGTCATTATCGGTAAAGCTTAGATTTTTTTTGCATTAAATCCATATTAAGCGAACAATAATCAAACAGTACCGGTGTACCTAGTAATTTTTTTTAGCTAGCTATTGGTGGCTAGCCATGATTAGCGTAATGGATAATGAGTTCATTATCGAGTAATAGAACATTATACAATAAACAATCTAAAATATGATCGCCAATTGGTAAATTTTCACTTGGTCTTACTCCTACACGTTTTTAGTGCATATTAACATATTTGAGTATAAACCAAGAGTTTTTGTTCAATTATTATGCAGAAAAAACCTCATCAAAAGATGAGGTAAATATTACAACACAACAAAAATACTCAGCGGAGAATAGCTTATCAAACGCTGTAGTATATTTCAAACTCTAATGGGTGAGGCGCTATCCTAATACGTTGAACATCATCTTTTAATAAGTTGATATAAGCGTCGATCGTTTCGTCAGTAAATACTTCACCCTGCTTCAAAAATTCCCGGTCAGCATCTAATGCCTGTAGCGCTTCTTCCAGTGAACTGGCAACGGTTGGGATCTCTTGTGCTTCTTCTGCGGGTAAATCATATAAATTTTTATCCATTGCTTCACCCAGATGAATTTTATTAATAATTCCATCGAGACCGGCCATCAATTGTGCTGTAAAGGCTAAGTACGGATTGGTAGCCGGGTCTGGGAAATGAACCTCAATACGCGATGCTCTAGGATTAACAACGATTGGAATGCGAATAGAAGCTGAACGATTACGTGCGGAATAAGCCAACATTATTGGTGCTTCAAAACCTGGCACCAGACGCTTATAAGAATTGGTGGTTGGATTAGTAAAGGCATTTAAAGCTCGCGCATGTTTAATAATACCGCCAATATAATAAAGTGCCATTTCAGATAGCCCGCCATATTTATCACCGGCAAACAAGTTGCTGCCATTTTTT
The DNA here is from genome assembly GCF_900343025.1 of Arsenophonus endosymbiont of Aleurodicus floccissimus. Classification (GTDB taxonomy): domain Bacteria; phylum Pseudomonadota; class Gammaproteobacteria; order Enterobacterales; family Enterobacteriaceae; genus Arsenophonus. The sequence goes on from NZ_OUND01000006.1 coordinate 130,955, forward strand.
TCCAGTGACATATAACAGTGCATACCAGAGCCATTATCACCCACTAGTGGTTTTGGCATAAATGTTGCTGTTTTACCAAAAGAATGGGCAATATTGTGCACCACGTATTTGTATATTTGTGTTTCATCGGCCTTTTTAGTCATGGTATTAAAACGGGTAGCAACCTCGTTTTGGTCTGCGGTGGCAACTTCATGGTGGTGTGCTTCGACAATTAATCCCATTTTGTCCATGGTGGAACACATAGCGGAGCGCATATTTTGTGAAGAGTCAACGGGAGGGACTGGAAAATAACCACCTTTAATGCTTGGCCGATGACCTTTATTGCCATCTTCTGCCATCTTCATAATGTGCGCTAGAATTCCAGGCTGCTTCAACATCATTGATATGATAATAAGCACCAGAAATATTGTTACTAAAGCGAATATCGTCAAACACAAAGAATTCAGGCTCAGGTCCAAATAATATCGTATCTGCAATACTGCTACTACGTAAGAAATTTTCGGCGCGTTTAGAAATTGAACGTGGATCTCGTTAGTAGCCCTGATGAGTGTGGGGCTCTAGGATATCACAGCGAATAATTAAGGTTGAATCACTAAAAAAAGGATCTAATACTGCTGTCTCTGGATCAGGCATAAGCATCATATCTGACTCATTAATTCCTTTCCAACCAGCAATTGACGAACCGTCAAACATTTTACCTTCTTCAAAGAAATCTTGGTTAATTTGGTGAGCAGGGATAGTAATATGTTGTTCTTTACCTCTGGTATCGGTAAAGCGTAGATCAATATATTTAACATGGTGTTCTTTGATCATGGATAAAACATGCTCAACAGACATAAAGATTCTCCTGATTGGATCCTATTTTGAACATAGCGCCAAAAAGTTTTACTATAGTTAATTATTCATTATGCGAAAATCATGCCAAATTTTCATAATTGATAATAAATGCTTTTTTAATGATTTATTAGTAAATAATCATAAATCGAATAATAAATTGCACTATTTTTGTGCAAACTGGGTGCTATTAAAGCACAATCATGGTGTGGTAATCGAAAAAAAGATAGAGCTGGTCTTATTTTATTCTCTATTTAGTGGTTTATTTTTTCAAGCAAAAATGGGATATCATTTGTGAAAGTAATTCAATTGTCGGTTTTATATATTTAAGTTCAATAAATTTATCAGGTTGGTGAGCCTGCTCTATCGAACCTGGCTCTAATATTAATGTTGGGCATCGCGTTTGAATAAAGGGTGCTTCGGTGCAATAATTAACGGTTTTAGCTTTCTTATCTAATAAATTTTCAATTATTTTCAGCATTTTATGATTTACAGGGCATTCAAAACCGGAAATAGGCGGATGAAGTTCCTCGATAGTTAAGCGACCCGGCCAACGATGTTTAATCGGTTTAAGTGCGGCATGTAACAATTCATCCAAATTTTTTAGTGACAGACCCAGGTAGTGGGCGAATATCGATATGTAATTCGCAACACCCACAAATTCGATTTACTGCATCACCACCATGAATATGTCCAAAATTCATTGTTGGGTAGGGAATATCAAATGCCTTGTTATGGTAATTGGTTTTTAGTCTATTTCTAAGCATGATTAACTGACTAATAGTTTCATGCATTAACTCAATCGCATTGATACCCTGTTCCGGATCACTTGAATGGCCAGATTGACTGGTAATACGAATGGCATTGGCAATATGCCCCTTATGAGCGAGAATGGGTCGCAATGAAGTTGGTTCACCAATAATTGCTAATTCAGGCTGAATTTCAGCAGTTGCAGCAAAATAATGTGCTCCGGCCATGGTGGTTTCTTCATCAGCGGTTGCTAGAATATAGATGGGATGCTGTAACTGATCAATATCGACATTGCGTAAAGTATCAATAATAAAAGCGAAAAAACCTTTCATATCCGCGGTGCCTAAACCATATAACTTGTCGTTATATTCCGTTAATTGGAAAGGATATTTTGTCCAGCGCCCGTCATCAAAAGGAACCATATCAGTATGCCAACAAAGTAGTAATCCAGCCTCTCCTTGGCCAAAAGTAGCCAGTAAATTGAATTTATGGCGGCTATCTGGACAGGTTGAATGGTTATTTTACCACCTAGCGTCGTAAGCCATTCTGCCAGTAGATTAATTAATGTTTCATTACTTAGATCACGTCTTGCATCTATAGAACTAATTGATGGTATGGCAACTAATTGGCGGTATAACTCAACAAATGTGGGCAGTTTGCTTTTCACTGTTGTCAGCCTTAATGACTAAAATTTCAGTACTCATCCATTTCATTAAATAAAAATACAACAATTAATGTTAGTTCAGTGTACAAGATTTATTAATGAGAGGGTTGATGATACTAATTTTTCCTTTCAATTGATAACAATAATATATACAGGATAAAGGAAAATTAATGGCGTATGGGATCGTCGATTAATATATTTCGATATAAATATTTTATTTAAAAATTAAAAAATATTTGCTTTAACATAATAATATTATTGATGAAATAATTATTTCAATATATCGATTTAAATTCAGCAATGACCATTTATTTGATCATAAAAGTTCAGTGAAGTCTTTATTGGTGATGTTTTCAATCGATGCTTAGTGAATCTGAATTTCAATAAATAGGGTGTTGAAGCATTGATTTATGGTCGCAACTTAGTTGTGAAATATTAGCTGCTTAGTAGAATCAGTTATTGACGCTAAACAATTCACCACGAAAGCGTTTAATTTATTCGTTTTTGTCTATGAATTATGAAGATAAATTTTTTTGCCGAATTTTTTCGTTGATAGGAAAACTGGATCCATTATGATTAATAGATAGGTTGATTCTATCAAATTTCTATTTAGGGAAGGAGTAGGCATGAATATTCGTGATTTGGAGTACCTTGTTGCATTAGCTGAGCATAAACATTTTTGGCGTGCTGCAGAATGCCTGCCATGTTAGTCAACCGACCCTCAGCGGTCAAATTCGTAAATTTAGAAGACGATTTAGGTGTTATGTTATTAGAGCGGACAAGCCGAAAGGTTCTGTTTACTCAGCAGGGGTTATTATTAGTTGAACAAGCCAGAACAGTATTGCGAGAAGTTAAAATACTGCAGGAAATGGCTTCCTTACAAGGTGAAAGCATGTCAGGCCAGTTACACATAGGATTAATTCCTACTATCGGTCCTTATCTTTTACCTCACATCATTCCAGAATTACACCGTTTATTTCCTAAATTGGAGATGTATTTACATGAAGCACAAACACACCATCTGTTAGCGCAATTAAATAATGGCAAACTAGATTGTGCAATATTAGCGCAAGTGAAAGAGACCGAAGTTTTTATTGAAATTGCTCTGTATGAGGAACCTATGCGATTAGCTATTTATGAAGGGCATCCATGGTTCAATCGTAAGGAAATTGAAATGCGTGAGCTGGTTGGACAGAAATTACTTATGTTGGAAGATGGTCATTGTCTACGTGATCAAGCGATAGGATATTGTTTTTAGGTCGGGGCAAAAGATGATACCCACTTTTGCGCCACCAGTTTAGAGACATTACGTAATATGGTGGCAGCCGGAAGTGGTATAACACTATTGCCAGATTTATCTGTACCGAAAGAGATAAAACGTGATGGTGTATATTATCTTGATTGTATTAACCCTGTTCCTTCACGTTCGGTTGTTTTAATTTACCGTCCTGGTTCACCGCTTAGAAGTTGTCACGAGCAGTTTGCTGAGGAAATTCGTAAACAAATGTATCGATACTATAGTAAAAATTAATTGTTTACTTACTACTAATATTGGGCTTATTGGGTTAAAACAGACGGTTTAACCCATTTAGTGCGGCAACCCGAAATGCTTCTGCCATAGTTGGATAATTGAAGGTAGTATTAACAAAATATTCAATAGTATTACCTTCACCTTTTTGCTCAATAATTGCCTGGCCAATGTGAATAATTTCTGCTGCACGCTCACCGAAACAGTGAATACCTAAAATTTTTAATGTTTCGCGATGAAATAGGATCTTTAAACTGCCTACATTCATCCCTGCAATTTGTGCTCTGGCTAAATGTTTAAATTGAGCACGCCCGACTTCATAAGGAATTTTCATGGTAGTCAATTGTTGTTCTGTTTTACCGACAGAACTGATTTCTGGAATGGTGTAGATCCCGGTAGGAATATCCTCAATTAAATGGGTATCGCTGTGGCCCGTTGTTATCGCGCGGGCAGCGAGACGACCTTGATCATAGGCCGCTGAAGCTAAACTGGGATAGCCAATAACATCGCCGACAGCATAGATATTTTCCTTATGAGTACGATAGGTAGCGTCAACTTTAATCAGACCTCGATTATCAATAGGAATAGCGATATTTTCTAAATTTAGATTATCGGTATTTCCCGTACGGCCATTAGCATATAATAGACAATCGGCTTTAACCTTTTTACCTGACTTCAGATGAATAATTACACCATCATCTGTTCCTTCGATTTTTTCATATTCTTCATTATGGCGAATAACAACACCATTATTCCAAAAATGGTATGATAAAGCGTCTGACATTTCTTGGTCTAAAAACGATAGAAGGTGATCACGGGTATTAATAAGATCAACTTTTACCCCTAACCCTCTAAAAATTGAAGCATATTCACAGCCAATTACTCCTGCACCATAAATAATAACATGGTGGGGTTCATGATTTAGAGTTAAAATTGAATCACTATTGTAAATGCGTGAATGCTGAAAATCGACATCGGGTGGACAATACGGACGAGAGCCGGTTGCGATAATGATTTTTTCAGCATATAGAGTATCGTAGGTACCATCTTTATAAAGAACTTTTAAAGTATGTTGGTCAATGAAAGAGGCTTCACCGGCAAACATTTTGCAACCATTTCGTTCGTAAAATCCTTGCCGCATATGTGTTTGTTGATTAATTACGGTCTCGGCTTGTTTAAGAATGTCGGAGAAAGAAGAGCGTAAAAGCCGGGATTTATCACTATATAATGGATTTTGATTAAATTCGATAATTCGGCTAACAGCGTGCCGAAGCGTTTTAGAAGGAATGGTTCCCCAGTGGGTACAACCACCACCAATTTTATTATAACGTTCAATGACTGCGACTTTTTTCCCTTGCTTTACCAACCCCATTGCTGCACCTTCTCCCCCGGGGCCGGAACCAATAACGATAGTATCAAATTGAATCTGTGGCATTCGGTATAACCTATTATTAAATACGAATAGACAACTCAGATTAACATTATCTTCTTTAATTAAGCTTAAATATAAGATTCAGGCTTTACATTTTAATAAATAACAGAAATTCCTTATATACTAGTTAAACTTAAGGACACTGCAAATCTGTTAAAATTTGGTATAGTAGCCTTTAGTTACACTATTATCGAAGAGGTATATTAATTACTGTGAGTAATATTACAGGCGTCAGAGCAAAGCAGAAAGAAAAAACGCGTCGTTCTCTGATAGAAGCGGCTTTTAGTCAATTGAGTGCTGAGCGTAGCTTTACTAGTCTCAGCTTACGTGAAGTTGCCCGAGAAGCGGGTATTGCACCGACTTCTTTTTATCGACATTTTCGTGATGTTGATGAATTAGGATTGACCATGGTTGATGAAAGTGGTCTTATGCTCCGTCAATTAATGCGTCAAGCACGACAGCGTATTGCAAAAGGTGGCAGTGTTATTCGAACATCTGTTGCTACTTTTATGGAATTTATTGGTAATAATCCGAATGCCTTTCGATTATTGCTGCGTGAACGTTCAGGTACATCATCGGCTGAATTTCGTGCGGCAGTTGCCAGAGAAATTCAGCATTTTATTGCTGAATTGGCCGACTATTTGCAACAGGAAAGTAATATGCCTCGGTATTTTACTGAAATTGAAGCAGAAGCCATGGTTACTATAGTATTTAGTGCGGGGGCAGAAGCATTAGATATTGATCAGGAAAAAAGGCAGCTTTTGGAAGAGCGATTAGTTTTACAGCTTAGAATGATCGCCCGAGGAGCCTATTATTGGTATCGTCGTGAACAGGAAAAACATAATATTAAATTATAAATAATTTTTTGCAGTAAACCAAAAATTGCAATTATTTATTGGTGTTTTCTATATTAGTTTTTTAAATGACTTTTAATATTATGAATGTTAGAGAAATATTGTCTATACCAATATTATTTAATATATTCTTAGAATAAAAATAATATTAGCTATCATTAGATAGATTTTTTGCTGTTATGACTTATAAAATAAAACGCCATATTTTTAAATGGCGTTTTTATCTCATTCAAATATGTTTTTTCTCAAGTAAAACACCGCATTCAATATGGTGGGTATAAGGAAATTGATCGAATAACGCTAATCGATCAATTTTATGAGTGTTATTGAGTATATTTAAATTGTGACAGAGTCTATTAGGATTACAGGATATATAGAGAATACATGGATATTTTTGTACTAATTCAAGCGTTTTTTCATCTAAACCACAGCGAGGCGGATCGATCAAAATAGTCTCACATTTATAACTTGTTAAATCAACATCTTCAAGGCGTTTAAACTGACGTTCACCTCGTATTGCTTGGGTAAAGTCTTCTACTGACATTCGAATAATTTTTACATTATTAATTTTATTAGCTTCAATATTATATTGAGCCCCTGCTACTGATGGTTTTGCAATCTCGGTTGCCAGAACACGATTAAAATTTTGTGCTAGTGCGATAGAAAAATTACCGTTTCCACAATAAAGCTCCAGTAAATCACCTTTTGTGTTTTTAGTAATATTAATCGTCCATTCTAACATTTTGATATTTATTCCGGCATTGGGCTGGGTAAAACTATTTTCAATTTGGCGATAGATAATTGACTTACCTGAAATAGGTAATACCTCATCAATATGATCCTGTTCTAATATAATTTTTGTTTTTGCTGCGCGTCCAATAAGTTGTATATCAAAACCTTGATTAATTAGAGCGCTACGTAATTGTTTAGCTTGTTCAATCCATTCTTGTTCCAATTTTTTATGGTAAATTAATGAAACAATAATCATATTACTTAATGTTGATAAATAATCTACTTGGAAGAGTTTATACCGTAAAAGCGGTTTAGTTTTAATTAATGGAATTAAAGCAAGCATCATTTGATTAATTAATTTACTAGCGCTAGGTAATTGATCAACTCTTATACGTTGTTTAGTCGTTTGATCAAACATTATATGAAATAAATCTGGTCCTTCATGCCAGAGGCGAAATTCAGCGCGCATTCTATAATGGGAAAAATCAGAACGAAAAATTTCTGGCTTAGGTGCATTAAAAGGCAGCATAATACTGTTTAAATATTTGATTTTTTCAGCTAACTGCAAGTTGTATTGGGTAATTGACAAATTATTTAGCATGTATTCAGACTCATCTTGATAAAAAATTTTCTTTCGTGAGATTGTAGGGAAAGAGAAAGAGAAGTCTAGCTTTGGTGCACGATTTATAGATAGTAATTACAAAGGTTTTTCTAAAGCTTATTTTTTTGAATATTGATAATAAGAGTCGTAAAGTTTTAGTTCTTCGATATTGGACGGTAATGCAAAAATAAAAATAGGTTATAATATTGTCTTAAAACAATTGGAAAATTATTACAACTGCACAGGATTCATTCAATCTATTATTACTGTATAATTACTCATGACTATTTTTACTAACAATTCTCTTATCAGCATATTGTTCATTATTATGATGAAATGAATGAAAAATGAAATAAAAAAAGTAACCTTTGCTCAGCGGAAAACGGCTTGGCCAACTATTCTAATTTTTGATTCTGGTGTTGGTGGGTTATCTATTTATCGTGAAGTCAGACAGCTATTGCCAGATTTACACTATATTTATGCTTTTGATAATGATGCTTTTCCTTATGGAGAGAAAAGCGCAGAATTTATTATTGAACGTATTATTCGCTTCATCGATCAAATTCAACAAAAACATGCGTTAGCAATAGCAATTATTGCTTGTAATACGGCAAGTACGGTCAGTTTGCCTGTTTTAAGAGCGCATTTCCAATTTCCAATTATTGGGGTTGTTCCCGCAATAAAACCAGCAACTAAATTAACTCGCAATGGTGTTATTGGATTATTAGCAACTAAGGTAACTGTTAGTGGAAACTATAATAGAGAACTGATCGATCGATTTGCCGTTGATTGTAAAGTTGAGATGATCGCTTCATCAGAATTAGTCGAATTAGTAGAAAAAAAACTTCATGGTCAGGTAATCTCAAAAGAAGCGTTAGTGTGCATTGTAAAACCGTGGTTAAAAATGAAAGAACCCCCTGACACCATTGTGCTCGGTTGTACACACTTTCCGTTATTATCGGCAGAACTAAAAGAAGTGCTGCTTGACGGAACCAGACTTATTGATTCAGGCGCTGCAATTGCCAGACGAGCGGTTTGGTTAATCAATAACCATCAAAATTTGATTTTAACAAAAAGTAAAAATATCGCCTATTGCACTAAAATGGATATTGAAGCTGAAAAGCTTATTCCTGTACTAATAAATGAAGGTTTTAATCGGTTAGAAAAAATTTCTATTTAAGCCTTAAGCCGATTTGTTGAAATATAAACCAATTAGACAAATTTTTTTAAATAACGGTTGCCAGCTGCGTAAAACTGCCTATAATGCGCCGCCACTGAGTCAGTATAGAACGAATCAATTGAATTATCTTGACGCATGGTAAAGAAAAGTAGAAATAACCACTTGACTTTACAGGTGAAAAGCGTAACATACGTCACCTCGCGGCCCAGGTCGAACGCTCTTTAACAATTAATCAGACAATCTGTGTGGGCACTCGCAAGACATCATCAAAAAATATTTGATTTTAAAGTCTTGAAGAGTGACAAAACAGTTAATTCATATATGAACTAATATGCAGTAACGTTATTTTGGTCGGCAGCGGCGAAGGTGGTCAAACATCGGCAAAGCAAGTTTAACAAAAGGGCGTTACGGTCAGTAAAACATTCTTTGAGCATCAAGCTTTTAATTGAAGAGTTTGATCATGGCTCAGATTGAACACTGGCGGCAGGCCTAACACATGCAAGTCGACCGGCGGACGGGCGAGTAAAGTATGGGGATCTGGCCGAAGGCGGGGGATAACCACTGGAAACGGTGGCTAATACCGCATAATCTCTAAGGAGCAAAGTGGGGGACCATAATGGCCTCACACCTTCGGATGAACCCATATGAAATTAGCTAGTAGGTGGGGTAAGGGCTCACCTAGGCGACAAATATGCCTCGGTATTTTACTGAAATT
>NZ_OUND01000009.1 GCF_900343025.1 Arsenophonus endosymbiont of Aleurodicus floccissimus
CGGGCCGTATTACGATCCATTTTCTTGCTTGCCAGTACTGAACTCCGTGTCTTCTTTTATGTAGAGAGGATTGGCAAATGACATCATCAGCGTATCCGCCATATTGGGTGATTTGAACCCTTTCGCTCGCATCTTATCTTTACTAATCAATTGGATTAATCTGTTACCTGGTGTGCGTTTTCGTTTTTGTTTGATGAGCTCTGATTTCAATTGTGACAGTTTCGCTATTTTCGAAGACAGACTTTTATCAACGCATCCGGATCGAGATATTCTCCCTTTTCAACCGCGTGCCACGTTTTTTATAAAATCGGTCGGCTAAATACACCCAATATTGAGCGAGCTTGTTTCTAAAGGTATCACGGTGGGTTCTATCATCTTTATTTGAAGAGGGAAGGTATTCACCCTTGCCTAGCACATAGATTTCATGAGGATAATCGGGCGAATACCCAGCGCCAAAGCCCGTCACCACCATCTTATTACCATCATTGCTATGTCTTAGATGGGTTTTTACGGTGCCTACCCCTAACCCAATATTATCATAAATAAAATCATCCGCCCGATAATCAAAGGCGGCATCGAACGCCTTTAGGGTAGCGTCTGCCACATCACCTTCTGACCACTGACCAGCTCACGCAATCTTCAATAAGCAGCGTTTGGATAAGGCTTTCTCGTCCTGACCAGAATCAGCCGGGTCGAAAGTGACAACACGTATCCCTCTTGACGTAAACCCTAACTTGATGTGTGCATCAATCGCCGCGTCCACCCACTCAGGCTGAATTAATGCATCATCGTAATTCGCATCACATTCGCCACCATAAACATGCCGCCATTTTTTATAGTTTTCCTGTTTTATCTTCTGCGCATCATTTTTAAGTTCTGCCGGTAACCAAGGATTATCCAGGTAGCTCACTTTGCCAACATACACCTCATCGTCTTCATAGTAACCTTGCGTATCGATTATCACTTTATATGGCTTGACGAATCGCTGATAAACGGCACCGTCTTCTTCGGCAGGATTAAAGGAAAACCACAGCTCAGAGCCGGGCTTGCGAATCGTGGGAATGAGCGTATCCAGACTTTTCTCGGAAACGGGGTTTCCGCTTCTTCCACCCAGGCAACATTAAAATCATGTTTGGATTTGATAGAAGCAATGTTACGCGCTAACTGGCCATATTTGAAAATAGAATTATTAATGTCTTCATTCAATGTAACTATTGCGCAGCCGAAATCGGGCTTGTAATCCCAACGTGGCTACTTCGGCCTGTAATACCGCATGGACAGAATCTTCAATCGAATTCATAAATTCCCGCAAACATAAAAACCGGCGCTTATACATTGCGACCGTGATTAAGGCTATTTTAGCAAACGAAACCGTTTTCATACCACCCCGACCGCCAAAGTAAACTTTGATGCGTTTCGGTTTGAACATGGGAGCGAACTTTTCGCTAATTTGTACCTTCACGTTTAGGCATGCCTACAAATTCAATGGTCAGCTTGCTATCTATCTCAATCGCACCGCTATCTTTACCTGTAAGCGCGGTTTCTTGTTTTTCTGCGTAACTTAGATAACATCAGTTTGGCTATCGTAGCATTAAATTCTCCTGTAAGCCATTTATTTATCAAGCTATTTTCTTGAACCGTTTTGATGGCCGCTAACGTGCCCGAAAAAGCGCTATTTTCCTTGGCATATTCCTGTGCGGTAGACCGGCTTATCCCTAAATAACAGGCTAAACCTGCCACACTGGGCACAACATCCCCTACGGTTTTGTATTAGCCCATTAAATAGGCGTTGGCTTTTTCAAGACTCACGGCTAACTTATACTCGGCCGCCCTATTTTCTTCTTGCTCACCATAAATATTCACCAGATTGACTGAAACAGGCGTAACGCCGCTTGCCCTTTTCATTTTTAACTATCCTTTTTCCTATTTTCAATGACTCAGTAGCAGTTATTCTCGCTGCTTTTCAATTTGCCTTATCGCCGCTTTATCCTGGTTATACATCTCCAACGCCAGTAGCAATTGCACATTGAGTATCAGGCTATCGCCCCAGGTCATCTGCTCAGCAATAACCGGCAGAGGGCAATCATCGAGTAGGGTGGCCGGAATCGGCGCTGACCGCACGGGAAGATATTTTATCGGCGTGCGCACGCACCGGTTAACAGCGGCAGTAGGCATAGGCAGATGCGCACAGCGTTCAGGTTTAATCGCTTCCTGTATCTTAATTTTTTGAGGCTAAGATGCCTGTATGGCCTGTTGGTGGGCATCCTGCGTGGCTCCCGCGATGGTATTAAAAATATCAATCGCCTGCGCATAGTGGGTAAACTGTGCTCGTGCAGCATCACGCTCGGCGCTCATCGACTGATTGGCCAATTTTAGGCGGACGTTCTCCACATACTGAAACCTCATTACGATGGAAAGTGCGGTAATTAAGGTGAGAACCGCAGCGAATACGAGGAGTTTCCAGCGTATCATGCTGCCAGTTTGCGTTGCGCTTCAATCAACGATTGGCGATGGTTTTTGTTGAATATTGCCATCAGCGTGGCTTTACGCAGTTCAAAGTCCCATCCCATACCAATGAATACCGTGTTGGCACGTTACAATTCAGTAATGCAGTGGATTTGCTCTGGTGTCAGATAGTCGCGGATGGACGCTTTCTTGGCGATATCGTGACAGATGCGGAATTTGGCCGCTGTCATATCGAGTACGATACGGTTAATTAACTCAGCTTCATTGTTGAAATGATACGGCGCAATCGTCTTGCCCTGCGCTTCACGCTCATGCTTGATAGCGTCGGTCATTGGTTTATATTCGAGACGGGCCGTATTACGATCCATTTTCTTGCTTGCCAGTACTGAACGCATACGAAAGAATTCAGCAACTAGACGCTTCTTAAAAGCACGAACATAATCATTATTGTGCATGTAGGTAATTAAGAGAGTAGTTTGTTGCTCGTTAAGCAACGCCATCTCTTGCTTCTGTATCCCGCCATCCGTTTCAAAGGGTCTCATTTCAAATTCTACCCTTCCGAATTCTTCCAAGTCTGACTTGTACTTGCGAACTAGCTGAATTACGGGTTTGTAATCCTTATTGATGCCTTGTGCAACAGCGCAAGACGTTGTTACTAAGTTGAATTTCTTTATTTCCACTAATTGCATGGTGTATTCCTTTTGGAAATGACCCTCAGCGCCCAGAAATGACAGCCCATAGAAGCTCACCAGCTATACTAGCATTCCTCTGAGAGTCATTTTCAAACAGGATCTATGGTCGGCTACCGCTGGGCTTGGCGTATTTGTGAGCTTTCTTACCGCGTCTTGACTTTAAGGGTGTCTGTTTTTTTATTCGCTAAATCTCTCCGGTGCGATAATTGTCGCCCTGGCTAGTTCTTGAACAAATCGGGTAATTTGACGACTTTTGAGAAATTCTCCTGGTCGTTGTGATTCTGTCGCCTTGCCGCCTTCAATAGCTGATTTATGCAAATCGTTGAGATTGTAGCTGCCAGCCACTCTCTATGCGAACGTTAACGCCATTAAGTATCACTGTTGGGTATTTCATCGATGTTTTCCTTTTAGTGATGAACCTTGTCACACAGGGATCCAGCCCACAGAAGTCACCGACAACAGCCGGTTCATCAAGGCTCATCCTGAAAGGCGCTGTGTTGAAAATACGCGCGTGTGAAGCGCAGGCGAAAAAAAAAGCCCCGGACGGTGCCGAGGCGAATTAAATTTAATTAAATGGTTATGATGGCGTCAGACAAAGCTCACGCTCTACTGCTCGGCGATTAACCAGTCCTTTTGATATTGTTGCCTTAATTATATTTCCAGCACCGTAGCTCATCACAAGCACCGGCCATATCACCCGCCTTTTTGCCTATAAGACATCCTAAATGGTAAAAGGCGTTAACTAGGAAAGGAATAATCTCCAAGGCCATCCGTGTTCATTTTATCCTAATTCAAACAAGTTTTTTTCCGCTTCGCGACGTTTAATCAATCCTGGCAGCAATGTTTTTTGCCATTCACCCTAGCTTTACGCCATTTCATAAATTCGGATGCGGCACACCCAAGTAATCTCCGCCCTTAAGTTTTTTGAGCAACGTCGATGTTGTAACGGCTGTTCCACCGATATTAAAGACCAGCAAACATAATTCGTCATACTGATTTTTGGTCAGAGGAACCTTTATCTGAGTGTTAAGCAGGGCCGTAACTTGCGTAATGTCTTTCCGCAGAAAGGCCTCCGCTTGTTCTTGTGTGATAACGTCACCCATGTTGATGTTATGCGTGTGGCCGTAACCGATGGTCCATCTCCCTGCACGGCATTGATACGCTTTCAGCCGAAGCCCTTCATAATATTTAATTAGAGTAAGGCCTCTTTCACTGATATGCATCACAATACCTTCATAGCTTCTCGATTTTTTTCTTAAAACAACGACCAATCTGGTCCGTGCCAAGATAACCGATAACCACGCTAGCTAGCCAGGAATAATCCGTTTTCAATCCCAGGAAAAGTAGCAGTTCATGAGCCACTCAGCCAAGCATAGCACACATTAGTGTCATCAAGAAGCGAACGATAGATTCCTTTTCGGTGATATCAAGCACGCAGCCAAGCCATTATGAAAGCTAGCGACGCGCAAGTTCCCTGATGTCTAAGAATATCCAGCAGTGATTTGCAGAATTCAGTCATACGGATTAACTGTTAAGGTATTTACATTAATAAAATGTGGGAATGTTATTGCCTCCACCATTTCGAGCCTGTATCTGCAAAATGCATTGACGTAATATCATTACTACTACCTGCGGTTGTATCAACATCAGCTTGCATCAAAACTTTTTCATTCAAAATTTTAGCACGCTCTGCAAATGAACATACATCTATACTTTTACTAGCGTGAAACCTTTTATTGTAATAATTATTGTCTTTGGTATCTATCGCAACATAACATATGGTTTTATCTGATTCAGCCGTTACTCTATAATAAACATCCGCTACATATCCTTTTACTTCATATGAATCTGCAGCATACGATGCATAACTGGAGAGTAATAAGAAAGGTGCTACTAGCAAACTGAATAAATTGTATTTTTTCATAAATGATTAGCCTATTTTAATTTGTTTAATTCAAGTATCAAGTTTTAATGGTATCATTAAAAATAACGTTGCAATAATTCTATTTTAGGCGCCCTTAAGCATAAGGATCGGGTATTAAACTCTTATGATAAGTTCAATTAAATTACTTAATCCATACGAAGTAAAGTGCGGGTAAATTTCGGGCAACACTTACACATTAAACGTACTAATTCTAGCATGTTTATCACATAACTACTGTCCCTAATCTAAAATTAATCAAAAAATATTAACCAGGATATATTTTGGCCAATACGTATTCTTTATAAGAACATTTTCACTTTCAGTATCAGGTGGGCATATGAAAGCACCTAAAGTACGAGGGCTAAGAGGGCCAGAATTGCAATATTGAGCTACTACCAATACTCCAAATAAAGTCATGCTATTAATCCTTGACGAGGATATATAATCAAAATAATCTGCTAGACGACCAGGATCATTTTCAATATTATTGGCAAACTCGCTAATAGGCGCCCAACCGCCGCGGCCATGACCATTTATTCTAAATGCTCCATCTTGCCCCTAGCCGAAATGTCGTTCCAGAATTTAGAACAGCAGATATTGAGGAAAATCTAGTTGCTTCCGAAGTGAAAACAATTAGACGAAGCATTGCATCTGCTACTTGTCCAATCATTGTTGAACCTGAACCATAATTGTACAAATTTCGAATAGAACAATTTAATATATTTTGATCAATATCAACAGTTTCTAGGCTTCTAATGCTTGAAAATTAGAATAAATTGCGATGGCCAGAATAACTAGAAGTTATATGGCCAGGAATGTTTACAGTTGTACTCCCAGGAACAGTTATTTCAGAAAACTCTGGGTCATTAAATCTAAAAAAAATTACCTCCTGATATAAATCCAACTACGTATAAATCAGCATCTCGGATAACAAGTTTTACAGCCTCGCCTGAGGGATTTGAGTACTTTACTATAGTGACACTTTGAGGGGTTGCTTGGTTCATAAAACGTACAGAGGGGATATTGGTGGCAGCATGACTGACTAATTCTCTCAAACGTTTTGTAGATGATGCATATTCTTGAGCAGTTCGTTAATTAAAATCTATTTCTCTTGCGCATAATAAGTTAGAAAAAAGCATTATTGTTATTATAAAAAATGACATCATTTTTGAAAATTTATTGGTTTTTATAATTTTTGCTTCATAAAAATGTTAAAATTGATATTAATATGAGAGGAATGAATTCTTAATAAGAATAAGAAATACCTACATATGGTGCAGTATTATTAATAGTTAGAGAAACATTTGGAAATAGCATACATCCGCCTAAAGTAAGCACTAGCGCTTTTTTGGGTATGAATTTTATGTTAAGCATGGTATGCCTCTATTTGTTGGTTAATGACTAATTTTTAGTGTTAGTGTCTACGTATAACTTTGTTCCAGGTTTAGCTACTTGTGTTGCTGAAAAAAGTTCAACACTTTATGGCAACCGCTAGCCAGTTCTCCAGAGGAAAACATGGACTGGCAAAAGTGTAGCGGTATTAGAAAAAGTTATTTCGTGATAGGCTAAAGCATTTTTGTGTAGGATAGGCTTTGTTGAATAAATCAGAATTTGTGACGACTGCGCCCCTGACGGGCCGATTGTTAAAAACTCACGCCTGTAGGCCTAGCATTAAAAAGGATTATAGTTAATAAAAATAACTCATTGATATTAAATTTATTTTATCTATCAGTACGTGTTTAAAATGAAGTGTTTTAGTTATATTTTTAGATTAATTCCGTACAGTTCATGACCGTTTCCGGTAATGCATAAGTCGACGTAATTATTTAAAATATTTGCTTTGACTACCACATCTATTAAAACTCTATCAGAGGGATGATTACCTGAATCGTAGCTTTTGGTTGCAATCCAATCTCTATCATTATTTGTTGCGATGTAGAGTTTTCTATTATTCTTGGCTCCCATTATCATAACGGAAGTTATCCGTACATTTTCAATAAATTCACCGTTTCCACGACAAACATTCTCTGAATGTGTCAGCAAAAACATAACTTGGCACTGTAAATAAGGACAATACAATAAAAATTGCCCTGATGATTTTAGATTTCTTTATCATTTTATTAACCTATGTAATTATTTTATATAATAGCTTGGTGACTTTATTTTAATAACAGAAAAAACAAAAATACGGTTATCACTGGATTTTCATATAGTAAACCTTGTGATCATTATCAAGCCATACCACATTAACAAACTTTTTGCGGACCGCACTAATATTTTTTTCTATTTTTTTCACTTTTTTGTGCCGAATAAATTTTAACCTCTGGGTCCATGTCTAATCGCACAGCCAGCAGGGATAAACAACCATCAATAAACCCTTCTGCAATCTGTAATTTTGCCCGTATCAGCCGCTCATCCACGCGACGGCGGCGAACGATGGCCCGCTTCGAATAGCCTTTGACATAATACGCAATAATCAGATTTAGTTCTTCCGGCTGTCGCACTTTTTGCAATTGCAACACGCAATTATCGATAATTAGCCCATCATCATCTGAGCACGAAGGGCGCAGGGATGGGCGTAAGGGGAGCAAGCCCTTAAAACCTGCCGCTATCGGCGACCAGTCTATCCCGGTGTTGTTATCACGGGCCCAGGTTCCCCATCGTGCTAACACTTGTTGAATATCTCTGCGCATGGTTACTCCAGCTATACAATTTGCCAAATGGTGATAATCAGTTTTCCGCCCTTAACGATTTCTTTCCGATCGACATGCAACACATCTATCTGCGCATCATCAATTATTAAACCACCATGACCAGGGTATCAATCGGCACTTTCATCAGGTTATCTAAATCTCGCTTGCGGCGGTCAGGCGGATACACCACTATCTCAATTCCTAAACGTTGCGATAATCGTTTGCAGAGTTTTTGATGAAGAATTTCAGCGACGGCCAACTGTCGGTATAATCTGCCTTTTGCGGTGATGAAATGTTTATTTTTGGCGTGATACCAGTAGTGATTGACAGAAGGTGGGAAAGGAACGGTAATGGTGATGTTATCGATTTTCATTCATAACTTAACCTCTCTCATCTCAACGCCTTTAGCGGTATAACCGGTTACCTGTTTACCTGATATCTGCTGACGCTTTTTCGTTAGAAAGTGGATATGCTCTTCATAAACATAACGGTATTTACCATCGACGAGGATGTGTTTAAACTCTTTCATTGGTTGATTTGTATACTGAACAAATGGGTTACTATCTTTATTTATCAATGTATTAGATGGACATAACGTTTTTCTTGCTTTCGATTCTTTAATTTCCTTCTCTGCACCCCGATATATCCAGAATGTTTCTTTATGACCTGTGATTTCACGTGTGCGCACTTTAATATAACCAAGCCGCGCCATTAATCGACCAAACTCATTATTACTTTTTACCAACAAAGAAAGTTCATAGGTTGATTCACATAACCAGCCATGACAAATATACTCTTTGACCAATGCCTTATTGGGTTCAATATTAATAACGGTATATTTATCATGTTGTTTAGGGTGTCGATAGATAATCCAATTATCAAAAGCGTCTTGCCTTTCATTCGTTAATATCTGCACTGCAAAAGTTCTTAACGCTTTTCCATTTTTACGATGCCAATATTCAACCCATGAATCAGAGTGGTTAAGTATCAAAAGGCAGTAATCATCAACTTTATGTGAGTGCACACCACGTTAAAAAACCTTATTTTCCAATAGTTTAGCTTGGCATAACGATACTTGATATTCATAAGATTTCTTATATCCTCCGGTGAATCCTGTATCGCTATCTGCCTCATGAACGGAAACTCCCGAGTTAAGCCATACTAGTCCATTGCTATTATGTATCAGTCCCAAATCCGTTAGTGTGCAGGTACCGTTATGACTTGCTGACCAATTACCCGAAATAACCGCTTCTCTAATGGCTTGTGCCTCTATCAATTGTATTTTTCAGCTCCCTTCTATCTGCTTGGACGGCGTCATTAGCGTTGCAAGCATATCGATGCGTTTACTCACTTCGCGTACTGCCTGAGTCGGTGATAGGCCTGATTGAATAGCGGCCTGAATAGAGCATTGCTTTTTTTTGTCACGCTATAGACAATAAAAAGAGGTTTAACTTAGAAAATAAGGGTTTAAAATGATCAACAAATAGCGGTTGTTACGAGATAATCGTTTATGTAAAGCAATTATTGGATTATAGCTAGGCGACTTATTTTTGATTGCATCATATAATTTTAAAATAGATCATCGATATTGCATGCTATTTCCATCTTTTTACGTTTCGCTTGAGACCATTTATGTTCTATCGGATTTAAATCGGGTGAGTAGACAGGCAAAAATTCTATCTGATGTCCAGTATTTATAATTGCCTGTTCAATACTATTATAAATAAACGACTTAATTTTGATCACAAGTTATGTTATAGCTAACCGACTTAAAAATGATTACAGCCGATACCATAATTTATGCAAAAGAAGCATAGATTGCTGTTATCAAAATAATATCGCTTAGCTATCAGTCGAAGAATTGAAAAATTTAGCCGCTGAATTTTCAGTTTGTTATTTGATTTATCGGAAAAAGCATCGAAAAGATCACGAGAGGCAGATGGGTGCCGGGCAGAAAGGATTTATCCCAACCCCATTAGATAAACTGCTTTTTATTTTATTGTATTTAAAATGTTATCCGACCTATGATTTGCAAGGACTTCTTTTTGGTTTAGATAGAACACAGGCATGTCGCTGGGTAAAAATATTATTGCCGGTTTTAGAGATGACCTTGGGGCGAGAATGTGTTTTGCCCGCTCGTCAAATTCGCTCTGCTAAGGAATTTTTTCGCGCCTTTCCTGGCGTTAGAGATGTCTTTGTTGATGGGACAGAGCGGCCTGTCCAAAAGCCTAAGAATCTGCGGCGTCGTAAAAAAATGTATTCGGGAAAGAAAAGACAGACCACTCGAAAAGGGCTTATTATGACTGACGAAACAAGGCGAATTGGATTTATCCCCATGAGCAAAAATGGTCGCCGTCACAATAAACGCTTACTCGATAAAGTCGATATAATTCGTCATATTCCCTCTGAGGTAACCATCTGGGCAGATACCGGTTTTCAAGGTATAGATAAACAGCATCCTAATACACAAATCCCAAAAAAAAAGGAACTCGAAAAAGAGCTTTATCGCCTGAACAAAAACAAGAAAATCAAATAATCTCTGGCATCTGTATTACGGTTGAACACGCTATCGTGGGTATCAAGCGCCTCTGTTGTATGACCCAAATTTTACGGAATCGTAAACCCTTTATCGATGATACCTTCTTACTCCTTAGCGCCGGTCTTTGGAATTTTCATCTCAGAACAGCCTAAAATTTACTTCAATCACCGAAACACCCTTACTTCACTATTAAGCAACACGCTTAATGCGTCATTGCTCACAGAATAACCCCTAATTTTTTCTAACTAAAGGAATAAAAGGATGAAACTCGACAATCCACACATTGTAACAGCAAAGTACCCCAATATTGGTAACCTGGTTGGTGTCACTAACGGGAGTCATAAATTTTGTGATTCACACTATCTCAGCAGTATTGATATACGGAATGACGACGACAGGAAAACAAGAACACTTAAAACAATAATTCACTATTTAACAGCAGAAAATACCTACCTCAAAAAAGAAAATCGCAGACTCCTGAAGATAAATCGTGAGATTGGCGGATTGTGCAGGATTTGAACCTACAACCGAAGAAGTAAATCCTATGAGATACGATTAAGCTAACAACTTCTCTTATTTAATACAAGCATAGATCAAAACTTATCATCGTTTTTAGTAGTGAGGAATTCTTACATGAAAGATTTAATTAATATTGAAACAAAAAACATTAACGGTGAATTAATCCAAACGGTTAATGCCCGTGATTTACATGCGTTTCTGGAGAGTAAACAAGACTTTTCTACATGGATGAAAAAACGAATTTCTGATTATAAATTTGTTGAAAATATTGACTATATAGTTTTCCATAATTCTGCGGGAAACCCCTTCGGCGGCCGTCCAGCAAAGGAATACCACATTTCCCTCGATATGTCGAAAGAGCTATCAATGGTTGAACGTAACGAAAAAGGGAAACAGGCAAGACAGTATTTTATTGAATGCGAAAGACGAATTTTACAACCTCAAACATTACTACCAACAAAAAAAAAGAACTTGCTATCATGGTCATTCGTGCCGAGGAAGAGAATGAAAAGTTATTACTGGAAAATAAAACCCTATCAACGGAAGTGGATTGTCTTAAAAATCTCTTCAAAGAAGGTATGGGGACCCCTACCCAATTTAGCAAAATGCTTAATGGCGTTAATAGTCAGCAGATAAATCATTTTCTGGCAGAGCGGAAGTGGCTCTACAACGAAAGTAAATCAGGCATGCGCTGGCGTGTTGCTTCTTATGCGCGGGATAAATATTTAACCGAAAAAAAGCGAAATAAGCCCTCATGGTGCTTACAGATTCATCAGTTATCAACCTGTCTTGCTCAAAAAGGGTGTTCAACGTCTCTATGATTTGTATATGGATTACAAGCTGCCCATGAAATTAACCTGGAATGGAACACATACTTATGACAAATCCATTAATGGTATTCACTTGAAACATTAATTACTTTTTTCTGTTAACACATTAATTAATAAAGAGCTAAAAACATG
>NZ_OUND01000010.1 GCF_900343025.1 Arsenophonus endosymbiont of Aleurodicus floccissimus
CCCCATTAATTATTTCAGGGCTGGCAGAAGATAGTTCAGATCTATACAAAAAAGTGGATAAACTAATCCCTAATCTTAAGCAGCAAGAAAAAGAAGATTCAGATACTTTTCAAGGAGAAGGTCATTTTTCTGTTGATGAAAAATCACGTCAAGTTACATTGACAGAACGTGGATTAGAATTAATTGAGCAATTATTAGCAAAAGCGAATTTAATGGAAGAGGGTGAATCATTATATTCTCCAGCTAATATTATGCTTATGCACCATGTCATGGCTGCCCTGCGTGCTCATGCACTTTTCAGTCGGGACGTAGATTATATTGTCAAAGACGGTCAGATTATTATTGTTGATGAGCATACTGGACGGACAATGGAAGGACGCCGTTGGTCAGATGGATTGCATCAAGCCGTTGAGGCAAAAGAAGGTGTTGAAATTCAAAATGAGAATCAAACATTGGCATCAATTACCTTCCAAAATTATTTTCGGCTATACGAAAAACTCGCCGGTATGACCGCTACTGCTGATACAGAAGCTTTCGAACTTAGATCTATCTATAAATTGGACACAATTGTTATTCCAACTAATCGTCCGATGATCCGTAATGATTTACCTGATTTGGTTTATATGACTGAAGCGGACAAATTTGCTGCCATTATTGATGATATTCTTGAATGTACTGGCCGAGGCCAACCGGTATTAGTAGGTACTATTTCAATCGAAAAATCAGAGCTAATTTCTCAGGAACTAACTAAAGCTAAAATTGCGCACAATGTTTTAAATGCTAAGTTCCATGCGATGGAAGCAGATATTATTGCTGAAGCCGGGCAGGCAGGTTCAGTTACTATTGCAACTAATATGGCGGGGCGAGGTACAGATATTGTATTAGGAGGCAGCTGGCAAGCAGAAATCAATAAACTAGAGGGCGCTAGTCAGGAGCAAATTGATAAAATCAAGACAGCATGGCAAGAGCGGCATGAAGCGGTAATTGCTGCTGGTGGTTTACATATCATCGGTACAGAACGCCATGAATCCCGTCGTATTGATAACCAATTACGTGGGCGTTCTGGACGCCAAGGTGATCCCGGTTCATCCCGTTTTTATCTTTCAATGGAAGATTCTTTAATACGTATTTTTGCCTCTGATCGAGTGGCAGGAATGATGCGTAAATTGGGTATGAAACCCGGTGAAGCGATTGAACATCCTTGGGTAACGAAAGCAATTGCTAATGCACAACGTAAGGTTGAAAGCCGTAACTTTGATATTCGAAAACAACTTTTGGAATATGATGATGTTGCTAACGATCAGCGTCGAGCTATCTATTCACAGCGCAATGATTTATTAGATGGTGGTGATGTTAGTGAAACGATTGACAGTATTCGTGAAGATGTTATAACCGCAACTATTGATGCTTATATCCCTCCCCAATCTTTGGAAGAAATGTGGGATATTGATGGTTTACAAAAGCGATTAAGCAACGATTTTAGTTTAGAATTACCTGTTCAAGAGTGGTTGGATAAAGAACCGGAATTACATGAAGAAACTTTGCGTGAACGTATTCTAGAAAAAACGGTTGCAGCTTATAAGCAAAAAGAGACAATTGTAGGTAGTGAGATGATGCGTAATTTTGAGAAGGGCATCATGTTACAAACTCTTGATACATTATGGAAAGAGCATTTGGCTGCAATGGATTATTTGCGCCAAGGTATTCATTTACGAGGCTATGCACAAAGAGAACCAAAACAGGAATATAAGCGCGAGTCATTTGGTATGTTTGCCAATATGCTAGAAACTCTGAAATATGAAGTAATTAGCACATTAAGCAAAGTAGAAGTTCGATTATCAGAGGAAGTAGCTATACTTGATCAGCAAAGACGTGAAGAGGCAGAACGTGTTATGAAAAAGCAGCACCTGAGCCATGAAATTGAAAATGAAGCATTGATGTCAAAAACAGAGGCTCAAATGGCGGCCCAAAGCCATAAAATTGGTCGCAATGAACCTTGTCCATGTGGTTCAGGTAGAAAATATAAGCATTGTCATGGTAGTTTAGGTTAAAGCGCAATTGCTAAAACAATTAAAAACAAGATCGGAGAATATATCCGCTCTTTTACTGTAAACTTCAAAAGTAATTAAATTATTTTTATGGAAAAAAAACAATTACACATTGTTGTTGGTATTATTAGAAATACCAAACAAGAAATTTTTATTACCCAGCGGGCAGCTAATTCACATATGGGAGGTTTTTGGGAATTTCCTGGTGGTAAATTAGAAGTAGGCGAAACACCGGTAGAAGCATTGTTGCGTGAGCTTAAAGAAGAAATTGGGATAGATGTTATTAACAGCCAATTGTTGCAGGTTGTTGAACATGAATTTCTAGATCGTAGAATAACATTACATTTTTTTTGGTAGAGCAATGGGATTGCCAGCCTTATGGAAAAGAAGGCCAATCATCATGTTGGCTTTTGCAAAAATCACTGCTAGCCGAAGAATTTCCGCCTGCCAACCGAGTAATTGTTGATATGCTAATCAATAATGTGATTTGAGTTGCCTATCCCACAGATAAGTTAATATAACTAAGTTTTTGAAATTATCTTATCTAAAGGTTATATAATGGTGCAAGTGAAATTTATAGCGTTTTTGACTTTAAAATTATTTTTAATGTCATGATCATCGGATATTTCACTACAATCATCTATTTCGGAAATATTTCATTGACTTGAGATCCTTTTTTTCTCACCAGCCCATTCACCAAGATCGATTAATCGACATCGTTTGCTACAAAAAGGGCGATAAGGACTGCTCTTTTGCCAAATAACAATTTTATGGCAAGTCGGACATTTTACCGTGAACTTATCTGGCATAATGACTCCTAACAACAGGCTAATTTAAATGGTAATTTATCAGGTACAATACCATTTTCACTGTCTTCATGTAAGAATCGGATAGCAAAATGTATTTTATGTCCAGCAATCTGAGGATATAGAGATAAATTTATCGATAACTTTATTCGGATCAGATCCGCATTTTCTACATTACCTTGATAGAAACCATTGTAACTTTTTTGACTGGTGAATGTATTAGACTTGCGGATCAAACTTAATAGCATATTTAAAGCAGAACGTAACGGAAGGATGCCATTAATCCAAAAATTAATTCTAGTTTCTATCTCTTTTTTAGGCGTATTTAACCATAAATGTAAGGCTGGTAAATCAAAACTACAACAACCCCTCCGGGTATACTTAACCGCTGGCGGGCAATACTAATAACTTTATCTCGCCGTAAGTGTTGACCAATGCGTAGTGCTTCTCTTAATAAAGTAAGATTTTCTTGTAGTTCTTTTAGAAGATTTTTAATCAGAGTTTTATCTGCATGGAGATCACTGCACCATTGATTAAGTTTGTTTTTTTGTTTATCTAATTCTTTAATAATGTCTGCACGTATATCGCTGCGATCTAATACCTCGATTAATTCAGAAACGGCACGAAAAAAAGTTAACACACTAGCTAATGAGTTGATGTTTTTCAAGTTAATGAGTTGCTGAAGCAAACATTCCATGCGCAGCCAAGAGCGCATTTTCTCATTTAATGGATGTTCATAAATAATGGTAGAAATAGTATTACTTATTGTGTGTTTCCTGAGAAGCATTCATACCTAATTGTATATATTTCTGATGTAATTTCGCTAAAGTTTCATCAAGTGTTAAGTTATTATGGTGATTATTAATTATATCATCAGCTTTTTCTAAGCGCCTTGTTCGGCTAACTTGGTTAGATAAAATATTTTTTGCTTCTTGTTGGCTAATTTTATCACGTTTCATTATACGAGCTATTTGTTCTTCTGGTGTTACGTCAATGACTAGCACGCGGTTGGCAAGATGCTCTAGATTATTTTCAATTAATAACGGGACAACCCAAACTACATAAGGGAAATTGAGTAACGTTAGCTGGCGTTGTGTTTCTTGATGTATTAATGGATGAAGCAAATTATTTAACCAATTTTTTTCTCTTGGATCGTTAAATATTTTTTTTCTTAACTTGGCGCGATTTAAAGAGCCATCGTTATTGAGAATAGTTGAACCAAAATGTTGTTTTATCATGTTAAAAGCATAAGTATTAAGCATAACTATTTGTCTTGAAATGATGTCTGCATCAACAATTGGTACTCCTAAGGATGCAAATTTATCTGAAACGGTACTTTTGCCGCTTCCTATCCCGCCTGTGAGAGCAACAATATAGCTCATGTATCCTCTCTTTCAATAAATTTAAATGGTAAATTCCAGGCAAAGGTCTGATAATTTTTTTATGTTTATTATAACGGCTTTTAACATAATAATATTTTTTATTTTATTGTTACATTGATTACTTAAGAAATAATATTACCTAAATTAAAAATCGGCAAATACATAGTGAATAATAATCCAGTAATTACAACTGCGAGTAATAGTATTAGCATTGGTTAAATTAATTTTATCTTTTTATTAACATATTTTATTAGGTTATCTTGATACCAATTAGCTAGTTTTTCTAAAAATAATACTAAATTGCCAGATAATTCTCCGGCTGTAATAAATTGGAAGCATAGATATGGGAATAATTTTTCTCTTTTTATACTGTTGCTAAAAGAAATACTTCGTTGAATTTTTTGATATATAGAATATATGGCATCATGATAAACTGGATGTTTTAGTGTTTTTAATACATATTCGAATCCTTCTAATAATGTTAATCCTGATTTTTGGGTAATATGTAGCGTTTGAAAAAAATAGTAAAGTTATTGCCAACCAATAAGCTTATTGAGTAATGGCAAATGCAAGCTAAGGTAATAATGATATGTAAAGCATTGTCAGCAATTTTATCAGAAATGGTAATAATAAACCTAGTTGCTATTGAAAGTTGAGCATCAAATGTTTGATATATTGCTTTAAATTCAGGTAAAACGAAAAATAATATTAGTGAAACCACGACTGAAGCGATAATTAAAATAATGCATGGATACTGTAGTGATTTAGTTATTTTTTGTTTTAATATTTGTTGTTGAAGTTGTTGGTAAATAAGTTGGTAATTTTTTCCATGCTATTGGTATGTTCTCCTATTTCTACTAGTCAATAAATTATTTCTGGAAAAAGTTTAGGGTAATGTTTTAATGCCGAAGAGAATGCTTCCCCTTGATTAATACGTTTAATGATTTCTGTTAATATACATTTCCAAACGGACATATTACATTATTTTTGAATAATATTTAGACTTTGAATTAAAGAAATATTGGATTTAAGTAATACATTAAGTTGATACATAAAATGCAAGCGATAGCTAAGAATTTTTGTGGTATATAGCGCAATTTCTCTGATTTTAATTGAAATAGGTATTAAATTGCTTCTAAGAATATATTCAAAAACCTCCTGTTTAGAATGAGATATTTTATAATTTTCTATTAATATTCCCTGAGTATTAATTGCTCAATATATATAGATAAAATTCACCGAATTATCTCCTGTCCTGTTACTTCATACAATTCTTTTAGTGTTGTTATGCCCGCTTTGACTAGAAGTAATCCAGAAGCAAATAAACTAATGAAAGGTATTTTTTCTGTTTTTATTGGTAGCTGATAAAATTGCGTAGCAAGAGTTTCTTCCTTAAGCTCTAAAAACTCATAAATTGCAGTTTGCCCTAAATATCCACCGAAACAATGGTCACATCCAACCGCCCGCCAGTTTGTAATTTCAGTTTCAATATTATCATATTGAATAATAATAGGATTTTTCTCATGACGTTTGCAGCTAGGACATAGTTTTCTAACCAGTCTCTGAGCAATAATTAATTTCACACAAGAATTTATCAAATGTGATGATATGCTTAAATTTTCTAGTCGCTCTAGTGTACTTTTCGTTGAATTTGTATGGAGGGTTGATAATACTAAATGGCCGGTTTAGGCAGCTTTTATAGCAATTTCGGCAGTTTTTTGATCGCGGATTTCGCCTACATAATAATATCAGGACTTGGCGAAGTGATGCTCTTAAGATGGTTGAAAAATCTAATCCTATTTTTTCGTTTATAGGAATCTGATTAATCCTTTTTATTGGTATCTCTACTGGATCCTTAATCGTTGAAAGATTTAATTCACTGTGATTAAGATATTCAAGACAGCTATAAAGCGTTACTATTTTACCACTTCCAGTTGGCCCAGTGACAAGAATCATTCCTTGTGGCAGAGAAAGTTTTTGTTTTAAAATGACAAGAAAATTATTTTTTATACCTAGTTATTCTAAAGAATAATGGTTTTTAGTATTTAATATCCTTAAAACTATTTTTTCACCATAAAGAGTTGATAATGTTGAAATGCGAATAGTATAGTAGATATCACGGCTTATCCATTTAAGTTGTCCATCTTGAGGCAAGCGCTTTTTTGTAATATTTAATTTTGCCAATATTTTTAATCGGGCAAATATTTCCGCATAATTTTTGACTGGCGGTGAAGGAACATAAAATAATTTACCATCAACTCTGATACGAATTTTGGCACTGGTCTTAAATGGCTTAATATGAATGTCTGATGCCCGTTTTCAATAGCAGATTCAATAAGATAATCGACATAATTTACTGCTGGTGAATTAGGTTTTTCTTCATTGTTAATTGAAGGATCATAACGTATAGGTTCTTCTTGTATTTCAACTTCATGATTACAGCGATTAAAATAATGCTCAATTTTTTCTTTTGGCCAGATATCATACAAACAGGAACACTAGAAATAAAAGACAATGCTGTTAACAATTCGTCATTAGGTTTTCTATAACTCGCACTGGAAAGTTTTTTTGAATTGAGCTCGATCATTACAATATCATGACGATAACAAAGTTTTTTTAATTCATCTTCGATAACATTAAAGTCTTTGGGAATAGCTGTTATGAAAGTCATAATAGAATCCTATTATTTAGAATATAAAGGTGTCTGCACAATGTTTTTTTAATCCCGAATCTGTACTTTCACAAGAAACTTTCCAGCTCACTTGATTATCTGTTGTAGATAATGTCGGTTCTAATGTTATTGTGAAATCTTTCAGTGATTTTGTACCAACAACTTTAATTATTCCATCTTTCACATCGATATTACTGACATATTTTCCTGTCTTACTTTTTGGAATTGAAGATATGCCATTATGGCAACCTGTAAAATGCCCATTTTCAAATCCACACAGTTCGGTATGCCTTTTATAAGGAACAATAAATTACAACATGTCAGTTAGAGATGCTTTTTGCATATAACTTTTGTAGCTTGGAATACTAATTGCACTAAGAGCAGCAATAATTGCAATTGCAACCATTATTTCCATTAGAGAGAATCCTTGTTGTTTCATCATATTTTCCATTATCGATTGCAGATAAAGTGATGATGCACAATGGTAAAAAAAAGTTACAATGAGAAAATAAAATATTAAAATATCGTTCTAAATATTATTTTTATATTGAAAATAAAAAAATAAATTCGAGCAATTTAATAAATAATTAATTTGGCTATTTTTTTTGAAATAAATTTTTTAATATTAGTCATCATTTTTAAGTTTGATGACAGTATAAATAAATAACTATTTATAATGGCTCATTCGAAATGTATACATCTGTCATATGTTTCATGAAATGTATTATTTATTCAGTTTTAAGATAAAGAATTTTTATTATAGTAAGTCCCCACATTAATTATACAGAAAAAATCTCTATTTAGATTTTATAGATTGTAGTAACGTGTTGGATTGATGTAAGTCAATGAAAAAATTTACTATAGATATTTATGCAATACCGTGGAGTAAAAGTTTAAAATAATTTATTACTCTAAATATTAAGGAGTTGTAATGGCGTATATCACTCATGATGTTGAGCGACGTAAGGAACAATTATTAGAACGTTTACATCAAGATATTTTAGCTAATGTTGCTTTCGCATTACAGGAGGATTTAGGTAGAAATATAAATATAGACAGTGATATTAGTGCACAATTACTGACAAAAAATCAGTTGGCTATTGCTAAAATAATTACCCGGGAAGATGGTATATTTTGTGGAATGCGTTGGTAGAGGAGATATTTCAGCAACTTGATCAATCTGTTCAGCTTATATGGTAGGTCCGTGATGGCGATAAAATTAAATCTGGCCAGATTCTTTGTACTATCGAAGGTGATGCCCATATACTGTTGATAGCTGAAAGGGTTGCACTTAATTTTTTACAAACTTTATTAGGTGTTGCTACCAAAACAGCTCATTATGTTGAGATATTACAGGGCACAGAAATAAAGTTATTAGATACGCGTAAGACCATTCCTGGTTTAAGGAGCGCGCTCAAATATGCAGTACTTTTTGGAGGTGGTTTTAATCACAGGCTAGGTTTATTTGATGCTTATTTAATTAAAGAAAATCATATTATTGCAGCAGGTAATATTACTTCAGCAATTAAGAAAGCCCGTTTAGCGCATACAAATGTTCCTATCGAGGTTAAAGTTGAAAATATAAATGAATTGATTGAAGCAAAAGCAGATATTGTTATGTTAGATAATTTTACTATTTCTATGATGCAAGAAGCGGTAATGATTGCTCAGGGAAAAGTGGCTCTCGAAGTATCAGGCAATATTATGCTGAAAACATTAAAAGAGTATGCAAAGACAGGGGTAGATTATATTTCTGTTGGTGCATTAACTAAAAATATTACAGCAATAGATCTTTCTATGAGATTTCATAAATAGTTGAATAATACTACTAAATATTTTAACGATTTATTCAATCAACATATTGATATAAAAGAAAATTTATTAATTAAATTTTTTAATTATTTTAGCTATTTTAAAAAATTAAGGATATTTTTAATATCAACTCTATCAATCGTTTTCACTGAAAACCATTCATATTATTTATAATAAAATTGTTATGTTGTTAACTTTCATATTGAATATCAATTCATTTATATTGATTAATAATTTAATTAAAGGGAAATATTAACGTTTCAGTTTATTAATTATATGTATACAAAAATTAACATCGTTGCTAAAAAACAAATTAAAACTATTATTTTTTTAATTTTTAAAAATCCTTATCAAAAAATGCGACTTTCTTAAGGTTAAATATAAGCTCTTATGGACAGTTGGTGAATACTTTGTTACTTTATGTATATCTAGGATAAATTGGTATTACCAATTGACTTTGGTAGTGTTAAATAAGTATTTACGCAAAATATAAGTGGGCTATTGTAAATATGGTTTATAGCAAAATTCGCCAACCTAAATTATCTGATGTCATTGAACAGCGCCTTGAGCATTTAAT
Organism: Arsenophonus endosymbiont of Aleurodicus floccissimus; assembly: GCF_900343025.1. GTDB lineage: Bacteria > Pseudomonadota > Gammaproteobacteria > Enterobacterales > Enterobacteriaceae > Arsenophonus. The sequence continues at coordinate 9,297 of NZ_OUND01000010.1, forward strand.
CCTTGAAGGAATATTGCGCCCCGGAGAAAAATTGCTACCTGAACGTGAGTTGGCTAAGCAATTTGATGTTTCTCGTCCCTCTTTGCGTGAGGCGATTCAGAGGCTTGAAGCAAAAGGTTTTCTTCTTCGCCGACAAGGAGGGGGGACGTTCGTCCAAACAAATCTATGGCAAAGCTTTAGTGATCCGCTTACCAAGTTATTATCTGGGCATATGGAATCACAATTTGATCTTTTAGAAACACGTCATGCACTTGAAGGTATTGCTGCTTATTACGCTGCTTTAAGAGGAACCGATGAGGATCTGGCTCGAATTAAGATTAGTCATTTACGAATTCAGGATATTGAGGAGCGTGGGGATGTTAATGCTGAAGTTGAGGCTGTTTTGCAATATCAGCTGATTGTTACTGAAGCGGCTCATAATGTGGTATTACTTCATATACTTCGTTGTATGGTTCCAATGTTAGAGCAGAATATTAGACAGAATTTTGAGTGCTTATATACCCGTAAAGAAATGCACGCAGCAGTAAGTAAACATAGAACTCAAATTTTTGAAGCTATTATCGCACGTGAACCTGAAAAAGCACAGGAAGCTTCACATCGTCATTTAGCATTTATTGAGGAGATTTTGCTGGACATCAATCGTGAGCATACACGTCGTGAGCGTTCTTTACGTCGAATACAACAATATCAAAATTTAATTTAGTAGTGTAGATTTTTTTGTTACTGGTCTGCATTACCGCTCTGATTTATTAGAGACAAAGTTGCGGCAATAGTGACTATCTTTTGTTCTTCTTTCCGGTTTAGTAAATATGTTCAAAAGATGGCTCAGTAACTATATCAGAAACAGATAATAGATAAGGAATAGACCATGTCAGATATGTCGAAGAATGACGTGGATCCGATCGAAACTCGCGACTGGTTACAGGCGATCGAATCGGTCATCCGTGAAGAAGGTGTTGATCGTGCTCAGTATTTTATTGATCAA